>NZ_CP109029.1:5487416-8231124 GCF_041430295.1 Kribbella sp. NBC_00662
CGGAGGTCCCGAGCCACAAGCTGCTCGTCCGCGCCGGGTACATCCGGCGCGCCGCGCCCGGCATCTACACCTGGCTGCCGCTGGGCCTGCGGGTGCTGCGCAACGTCGAGCGGATCGTCCGCGAGGAGATGGACGCGATCGGCGCGCAGGAGCTCGTCTTCCCGGCGCTGCTGCCCCGCGAGCCCTACGAGGCCACCGGCCGCTGGACGGAGTACGGTCCGAACATCTTCCGGCTGAAGGACCGCAAGGGCGCCGACATGCTGCTCGGTCCGACGCACGAGGAGATGTTCACGCTGGTCGTGAAGGATCTGTACTCGTCGTACAAGGACCTGCCGCTGTCGATCTACCAGATCCAGAACAAGTACCGCGACGAGGCGCGGCCGCGGGCCGGCGTGCTGCGCGGGCGTGAGTTCGTGATGAAGGACTCGTACTCCTTCGACATCGACGACGATGGCCTCGCCGCGTCGTACGAGAAGCATCGCGAGGCGTACATCAAGATCTTCGACCGGCTCGGGTTCGACTACGTGATCGTGCAGGCGATGTCCGGCGCGATGGGGGGCTCGCGGTCCGAGGAGTTCCTCGCCATCGCGGAGAACGGCGAGGACACCTTCGTCCGCTCCCCGGGTGGGTACGCCGCCAACGTCGAGGCGGTCGTCGTGCCGCAGTCGCCGGCTGTCGACGCCTCGGCGGTGCCCGCGTCCGAGGTCGTGGACACGCCGGACACGCCGACGATCGACACACTCGTGGACGCGCTGAACGCGAAGCATGCGCGCACCGACGGTCGCGAGTGGACCGCTGCGGACACCTTGAAGAACGTGCTCGTGATGCTCGTGCACCCGGACGGGTCGCGCGAACCGCTGGCGATCGGCGTCCCGGGAGACCGGGCGATCGACGAGAAGCGGCTCGGTGCGCAGGTCGAGCCGGCCGAGGTCGTCGCCTTCGAGGAGGCGGACTTCGAGAAGTACCCGTCGCTGGCGAAGGGCTACATCGGCCCCGGCGTGCTCGGCAAGGAGAACACGTCGGGCATCCGGTACCTGCTCGACCCTCGGGTGGCCGAGGGCTCCGCGTGGGTGACGGGTGCGGACAAGTCCGGTTTCCACGTCATCAACCTGGTGCACGGTCGCGACTTCACCGCGGACGGGACGATCCAGGCCGCCGAGGTGCGCGACGGTGACGAGGCGCCGGACGGTTCGGGTGCGCTGGAGTCGGCGCGCGGGATCGAGATGGGCCACATCTTCCAGCTCGGCCGCAAGTACGCCGACGCGCTCGACCTCAAGGTCCTCGACCAGAACGGCAAGCTCGTCACGGTCACCATGGGTTCGTACGGCGTCGGTGTCACCCGCGCGGTGGCGGCGATCGCGGAGGGCAACCACGACGAGCTCGGTCTGGTCTGGCCGCGCGAGATCGCGCCGGCCGATGTCCACCTTGTTGCCACAGGCAAGGATTCCGAGGTCTTCTCGAAGGCGGCCGAGCTCGCTGCCGAGCTGGAATCTCGCGGCGTGTCGGTGATCTACGACGACCGCGAGAAGGTCTCCCCGGGCGTGAAGTTCAAGGACGCCGAGCTGATCGGCGTCCCCACCATCGCAGTGGTGGGCAAGGGCCTCGCCGACGGCACCATCGAGGTCAAGGACCGTCGCTCCGGCGACCGCACCGACGTGCCGGTCGCCGACGTCGTCGACCACCTGGTGGCGGCCGTCCGCAGCTGAACCAGCCTTAGAACCGGTCCCACTCCGAAACGGGGTGGGGCCGGATTGCTTTTTCTTCGGTCCAGCGTGTCGAGGATCGTCGGTCGGCTCCGATCCCGGGTGAGACGCCAGAGGAGGTGTCTCGGAACTAGGGAGTTGGCGATGACGGAATCTGCAGTGGTTGGCCGGAGGATCGACGAGCTTCGCGCGGTGGTGACGGGGGAGGTCCTCGTCGACGGCGACCCGGGGTACGCCGATGCCGGGCGGGTGATGATGGCCGAGGGACGGCCGGGCGTCGTGGTGCGGTGTGCGGGGGCGGCTGATGTGGTGGCTGCCCTCAGGTACGCCGAGGCGCAGGACCTGCCCGTCGCCGTGCGCAGCGGTGGACACAGCGCCGCCGGGTTCGGTACGAACGACGGTGGCGTGGTGATCGACGTACGGCCGATGGACGAGGTCAAGGTGCTGCCGGACGATGTCGTCCGCGTCGGTGTCGGAGCGACCTGGGGCGACGTCGCCGCGCGGCTCGGGAAGCTCGGGCTGGCGATCTCGTCGGGGGACACAGCCAGTGTCGGCGTCGGTGGGCTGATGGCTGGCGGCGGCATCGGCTGGATGGTTCGCAAGCACGGGCTGGCGATCGACAACGTGGTGTCGGCCGAGGTGGTCACCGCGGACGGTGCGGTACGCCGGGTCGACGCCGCGAACGAACCGGAGCTGTTCTGGGGACTGCGCGGCGCGGCGGGCAGCCTCGGCGTCGTCACGTCGTACGACATCAGCGCCGTACGTCAGCCGACCGTGCACTTCGGCACGCTGCTCTACCCGTGGACCCAGACTGCGGAGGTGCTCAAGGGCTGGGCGGAGTACGCCGCGCAGGCGCCCGAGAGTGTCACCTCGTCGCTGCAGCTCGCGCCGACGATGATGGCCGACCGTCAGGTCCCGGTCGCCGTCATGGTGTGCGTCGCCGGAGACCCCGCCGTCCTCGAACCGCTGCGCAATCTCGGCACGCTGCTCACCGACAAGGTCGCCGAGGTGCCGTATGCCGAGGTGTTCTCGGACATGTCGATGCCCGCGGAATGGCGTCCGCGGATCCGCAACGGCTTCTTCGACTCCTGGTCGCCCGAGCTCACGGATCGTCTGCTCGAAGCCCGTCAGCAGATCCCGGCGATGGCGATGGAGATCCGGGCGCTCGGCGGTGCGTTCGGTGAGATGCCTGCGGATGCGACCGCATTCGCCCACCGCGACGCGCAGTTCATGGTCAACTCGGTCGTGATGGGAACGCCCGACGCAGAAACCGCTCAGGACTTCGACGCCTTCTGGCAGACGCTGCGGCCGAGCGGCGCGTACGTGAACTTCCTGTCCGACCCGACCGACGCGGATCTCGGCAGCTGCTATCCGGAATCGCATAGCACTCGGCTGGCCGCGCTCAAGCAGGCGGTCGATCCGGGGCACGTGTTCCGCAGCGCCTTGAGTGTTCCGCCACGGCCTGAGTGGACCGGCGGCCGCCGTCATTTGATGAGGTGGGCCATGCGGTCACGCAGGTAATTCTGCTCGGCGGTGTTCCGGGTGCGTTCCAGCGCGGCGAGGTAGTTCGACCGGGCCAGGTCCGGGCGACCGGCGAGCTCGTGCAGATGAGCGAGGACGGACAGCCGGCGATGGTGCTCGCCGAGGTACTTGTCGTCGGCCAGCCCTTCGACGATCGCGATGCCGGCGTCCGGACCCTCGGTCATCGCGATCGCGACGGCGGCGCCCAGCGTCACCATCGGACTCGGGTCGACCTTCTCGAGCAGGCGATACAGGCCGACGATCTGTTCCCAGTCGGTGGTCTCGACCGAGTCGGCCTCGCTGTGCACCGCCGCGATCGCAGCCTCCAGTTGGTACGGGCCGACGGCGCCGGTCCGCAGAGTCTCCTCGACGATGCGCGTGCCCTGGGCGATCTCGTCGGCGTACCAGCGGGACCGGTCCTGCCGGTCGGCCGGGATCAGGTCGCCGCCCGGTCCGGTCCGCGCGTCCCGGCGGGCGTGGGTGAGGATCATCAACGCCAGCAGGCCGGCCACCTCGCCCGCCTCGCCGGTCGCCTCACACAGCAGTCGCGTGATCCGGAGCGCCTCCTCGGCGAGGTCCACGCGCTGCAACGAGTCGCCCGCGCTCGCGGTGTGGCCTTCGTTGAAGATCAGATACAGGACCTGGAGTACGGCGGCCAGGCGCTCCTCGTACTCCTCTGCCGTCGGGAGCTCGAACCGCGCGTCCTTGATCAACCGCTTCGCCCGGCTGATGCGCTGCGCGACGGTGCTCTCGCTGACGAGCAGGGCGGCAGCCACCTCGGCGGTGGTGAGACCGCCGACCGAGCGTAAGGTCAGCGCGATCTGCGACGCCGGCGTCAGCGCGGGGTGACAGCACAGCACGAGCAGCCGGATCGTGTCGTCGGCGTCCTCGTGGTACTCGTCAGGGTCGTACTGTTCGGCCGGCGCGCGCAGGAAGTCGTTCAGCTCGCGTCGTCGCCGTGCGTTGTCGCGCCGCCAGCCGTCCATCATCCGCCGGGTCGCGACGCTGATCAGCCACCCGATCGGCTGCTCCGGTACGCCGTTCGCGCCCCACTGCACGAACGCGTCGACGAGCGCCTCCTGTACGGCGTCCTCGCACTGGTCGAACGCGTCGTACCGCCGGACCAGCGCCGCCAACGCCCGCGGCGCCGCCGCCCGAATCGCCGCTTCGAGCTCGGACGCCGCGGGACCGGTCACGGTGCGCCGGGTCCGGTGAAGTCGTCGAGCTGGTTCAGGAAGTCGTCCTGGTCGAGGCGGATCTCCCTGAGCTCGACCCGACGGAAGTTCGCCAGCGGGATCCGTGCCGCGATCTCCAGCGCCCGCTCCACCGACTCGCAGTGCAGCACCATCGCGCCGGCCAGGAACTCCTTGGTCTCCAGCAGCGGACGGTCCGAGATCACCGGCGTACCGGCGACGAGCTGGATGTCCTTCTCCTCGCCCGGGTCCTTCAAGCCGAGGACCGACACCAGCTCTCCGGTCGTGAGCAGCTCGCGCGCCGTCTCGGCGATCGCGGCGGGACCGCCGGACATCTCGACAAGCTGCTGCTCGCTGAACTGCTTGATGGCCTCGACGTTGTTGTGGATCAGCAGTAGGAACTTCACCCCGCCATTCTCCCGGATCGAGTGTCATAACTCTCACTCGGCGGTGTAAGGGTTGAGCGGTACTACGCCCTTACCTGATCATCGGGCTCTGTGCCTGATGTTTCGTTGTGGACGTTGCTGTTCCTGGTGATCGCCGCCTTCGCGGCCGGCTGGATCGATGCCGTGGTCGGTGGCGGCGGACTGCTGCAGTTGCCCGCGATGCTGCTCGGTCTGCCGAACGCTTCGCCGGCGCAGATCCTGTCGACGAACAAGATCTCGTCGCTCTGCGGCACGACGACCAGCGCGGTCACGTTCGGCGTGAAGGTCCGGCCCGACAAGAAGACGGTCCTGCCGCTCGCGATCCTCGCCGGACTCGGCGCGGCGACCGGTGCGCTGGTGGCGACGAAGATCCCGATGTCGTGGTTCAAGCCGATCGTGCTGGTGCTGCTGATCGTGGTCGCGATCTACACCGCTATGAAGCCGTCACTCGGTGCACGGACCGCACTACGCTTCGACGGCCGTGACCACTACCTGGCGGCGAGCGGGGTCGGCGTACTCATCGGCTTCTACGACGGCGCGGTCGGGCCGGGGACGGGTTCGTTCCTGATCTTCGCGCTGGTCGGTCTGCTCGGCTACAACTTCCTGCAGGCCAGCGCCAAGGCGAAGATCGCCAACGTCGCCACGAACCTCGGCGCGATCCTCGTCTTCGCCCTTCACGGCGCACCCCTGTGGGGCCTCGGCCTGATCATGGGCGCTGCCAACATGCTCGGCGGCCTCCTCGGCGCCCGCACCGCAGTGGCCCGCGGCAGCCGCTTCGTCCGCGTCATCTTCCTCGTCGTCGTGTCGGCGCTGATCCTGCGGCTCGCGTACGACGTCTTCTTCGGCGGTTGATGTCAATAGCTGCAAGTCGGGTCCATCGGCGGACTCAGGACCCGGCGGCCGCCTAGGGTCGCGGCATGGACACCGACGTGTTGTTCGAGGGGAAGCTGGATCTGACGTTCGGGCAGATCTATCTGATGAGTGGGGACACGGACTGGCCGGACTTCGACGACTCGCGGCTCGGTCAGGCGAACGGGATCTGTGGGGCGGCCGAACCGGGGCGGCTGCTGCTGTTCACCGGCTTGCACACCGGGTACGTCGAGCTTCGGATCGAGCGCTCCGAGCAGCAGCCCGCGCTGGACGACGACTGGGAGGACATCGTCGAGGTGCCGTTCGAGCCGGAGGCGCCGGCGATCCGGGTGCACGGGCTGGACGGGTCGGAGTACGCGGACTTCTCGCTGCCGGTACGGAGTTACCGGGCCCGCTACAGCGCCAGCGGGATGGACGAGGGGAAGGCCGTCGACGTCGTACCGGCGGACGAGCCGGTCGTGGATCGGTACCTACTGCAGTTCTGGCCGGCCGAGCCCGCGCCGGACGCGGTGCTCAAGCAGACCAGCGTCGTGGCCGCGGGATGGCACCAGGAGTGGCGGTAGGGTCCTGGGATGGTGGACTACGACGGGCGGATGGGAAGTGTGTACGTCGCGGGCCGGGGGATCCAGCCGGCTGAGGTGCGGCGATGGACCGGGGCGTTCGCGGAGTACCTGCCGGAGCGGCGGCCGTTGGACGTGCTCGACCTCGGGAGTGGGACCGGTCGGCTGACCCCGGGGCTGGCCGAGGAGTTCCAAGGCCACGTGTACGGCGTGGAGCCGTCGGACCGGATGCGCGCGGCGACAGAGCCGCATCCGCGCGTGACGTACCTGAAGGGCAGCGCCGAGGAGATTCCGTTGCCTGAGGCATCGGTTGACGGCGTGCTGATGTTCCTGACGTTCCACCACTGGACCGATCCCTTGCAGGGGCTCCGCGAGGTCCGACGAGTGCTGCGGCCCGGGGGAGTCGCGCTGCTGCGCACGCAGTTCTCGGACGCGATGCCGGATCTGTTCTGGTACGAGTACTTCCCGTCGGCGCGGGAGGTCGATGCCGGGATGTACATCACGCGGGCCGCGGCGAAGGAGCTCGCGGTCGAGGCGGGGCTGGTTCCGGACGAGGACGTCGTACGGATCTCCGCCGAGGAGCCGCGCACGCTCAAGCAGAGCTACGAACGGCTGAGTCATCGCGCGCTGTCGACGTTCGAGCATCTACCGGCGGATGAGATGGATCGTGGGTTCGCGCGGTTCGCGGCGGACGCTGAGCGTGATCCGGATCGCGCCATGCCGGTCTATTCGGCGACGATGCTCGTGCTCACACGTCCCAGCTGACGCGGAGCGCGGACGGCTTGCGGAAGACGAGACCGCGCGGTGGGGGTGAGTCCGCGGCCAGTTGGAGGCCGGGGAGTTGGAGAGCTGCTTCCAAGGCGGTGAGCGTCTCGAGGCGGGTCAGGTGCATGCCGAGGCAGATGTGCGGTCCGCTGGCGAAGGCGAGGTGGCGGCGCGCATTGGGTCGGCGTACGTCGTACTTGTCGGGCGACTCGAACACGTCGGGGTCGCGGCCGGCGCCGGCGAGGGAGACGGTGACCATGTCGCCGCCGCGGATCTGTGCGCCGGCGAGCTCGATGTCGCGGGTGGCGTAGCGGTCGACGACGGCCGCTGCTGGTTCGAGGCGGAGCGACTCTTCCATGGCGTTGGGGAGGAGGGACGGGTCGGCCAGGACCAGGTCGAGTTGGTCGGGGTTGGTCAGGAAGTGCCAGAGGGCGTTGGTGATCATGCCCTCGGTGGTCTCGATGCCGCCGAACATCAGCACGGCGGCGTTCGCCACGACCTCGTCGACACCGAGCCCGGCGTGCGCGGCCGCGGCGATCAGCGAGTCGGACGAGTCGATGCCTGCGGCAACATGCTTGTGCAACTCGCCGAAAGCGGCCGCCCCTTCGGCGGTCACCGGGTGCCCGGCCGAGACCCCGGACACGGAGCTGGAGATCGCCGTGTACCAGTCGAGCACGGTAGAGGCGGACGCCGGCGGAAGCCCGAGCGACAACGCAACCACCGCAACCGACAACGGACCGGCGAGCCCTGTCCGAAGGTCTGCAGGTTGATCGAGAGCGTCCATCAGGTTGTTGACGGTTTGCTGGACGGGCTCGGTGAAGCGGCGGCGGGTTTCGGGGAGGGTGAAGGGGGACTCGAACGGGTCGCGGTGTGCTTTGTGCACCGGTCCGTCGAGGGAGAGCATCGACGGGCCGACGACCTGGGCGGTCGAGAAGCGGGGATCGTCGACGGTGAAGGTGTCGGGGTCGCGCAGGACGGTCAGCGCGAGCGCGCGCGACGTGACGACCCAGCTGTTCAGCACCTCGATCCACCCGATCGGCCGGATCGCGGCAAGCGTGGGATGCGGGTCGGTTTCGAGTTGCTCGACAGTCGCCACCCGTCCAGCGTAATGATAGAACCACTTACCATACTGGTATTGCTGAGACAGATCGGATATGAACGACTCAGCAGCCCTCCGGGTTACGAATCCTTCAGCATCGCCCTCTAGGGTGTGGGCCATGTCAGTGTCAGATTCGGTCCCCACCCCACCGCCCCGGTCAGGCAACCTGGTGCTACTCCCTGCCGTCGATGTGGCGGACGGGCAGGCGGTTCGGCTGGTGCAGGGCGAGGCCGGGAGCGAGACGTCGTACGGCGATCCGCTGGCGGCCGCGATGGCCTGGCAGGACGCCGGCGCGGAGTGGATCCACCTGGTCGATCTGGACGCGGCGTTCGGCCGCGGCAGCAACCGGGAACTGCTGGCCGAGGTCACCGGCAAGCTGGATGTCCAGGTCGAGCTGTCCGGCGGCATCCGCGACGACGACTCCCTGGAAGCCGCGCTCGCCACCGGTGCCCGTCGGGTAAACATCGGCACCGCCGCGCTCGAGGACCCGGAGTGGTGCGACCGGATCATCCAGCAGTACGGCGACCGGATCGCGATCGGTCTGGACGTGCGCGGCCGGACGCTGGCCGCCCGCGGCTGGACCAAGGAAGGCGGCGACCTGTACGAGGTGCTCGACCGGCTCGAAGCGGCCGGCTGCGAGCGCTACGTGGTCACCGACGTCACCAAGGACGGCATGCTCCAGGGCCCGAACCTGGACCTGTACCGCGACCTGTGTGCGCGCACCGACAAGCCGATCATCGCGTCCGGCGGCGTCTCGAGCCTCGACGATCTCAGGGCTCTGAGCACGCTGGTCCCGGACGGCGTGGAAGGCGTGATCGTCGGCAAGGCCCTGTACGCCGGCGCGTTCACCCTGACCGAGGCACTCGAGCTCACGCGTGGAGGCGACAAGTGAGTCTTGGCGGCAAGCTCAAAGACAAGCTCAAGGACAAGAAGGTCCTTGTCACCGGCGTCACCGGCTTCGTCGGTGAGGCGCTGCTGCACCGGATCATCGGCGAGCTGCCCGGCACCACGGTGGCCGCGATCATCCGGCCGAAGGGCTCGCTGAGCGGCGCGGACCGGATGGCGCAGCTGCTCCGCAAGGACATCTTCAAGCCGTTCTACGGCGAGGGCACCGAGTACGCCGACGCCGAGGCGCTGTCCGCGGCGCGGATCCACGTCATCGACGGCGACCTGTCCGACGTACCGGAGCTGCCGACGGATCTCGACATCGTCGTGCACTGCGCCGGCGACGTCAGCTTCGACCCGCCGATCCACGAGGCGTTCACGACCAACGTGCTCGGCACCAAGAGCCTGCTCGAGCGGATCGACGAGAGCCGGCAGGGGACCGACCGCCGGATCCACTACGTCCACATCTCCACCGCCTACACCGCGGGCCGCCGCCGGGGCGCGATCCCGGAGGCGCCGGTCGAGCACCTGGTCGACTGGCGCACCGAGGCCGAGGCCGGGATGGCGATGAAGTCCCGGATCGAGGAGCAGTCGCGGTCCGCGCCGATGCTGGCGAAGTTCCGCAAGGAGGCCGAGAAGCTGCACCGCCGCGCCGGTCACCTGACCGCCGCGGCCGACACCGAGCGGCGCCGGATGGAGTGGGTCGCGAAGAAGCTGGTCGAGACCGGCACCGAGCGCGCCCGCAGCCTCGGGTGGACCGACTGCTACACGTTCACCAAGGCGCTCGGCGAGCGCGTGGTGGAGGAGTTCGCCGGCAGGCTGCCGACGTCGATCGTCCGCCCGGCCATCATCGAGTCCGCGTTGCAGTCCCCGCACCCGGGCTGGATCGAAGGCTTCAAGATGGCCGAGCCGCTGATCCTGGCCTACGGCCGCGGCGAGCTGCCCGAGTTCCCGGCCAGCCCCGACTCGGTGATCGAGATCATCCCGGTCGACCACGTGGTCGGAGCGATCTGCGCGGTGATGGCGACCGAGCCCGAGCTGAGCAAGCCGGAGTACTACCACATCGGCTCCGGCGCCCGGAACCCGTTGACCTTCGAGCAGCTGTACGCCGGTGTGCGCGCGTACTTCTCCAAGCACCCGTTCGACCTGGGCGAGCGCGGCGCGGTGCGGCTGCCGGTGTGGAAGTTCCCCGGCGGCGACTCGGTCGAGACGATGCTGCGGTACGGCGAGAAGGCCCACAAGATCGCGGACCGGATCATCACGACCGTGCCGCGGAGCGAACGCGTCCGCAAGTACGCCCGCGAGCTCGACGTACAGAAGCGCCGGCTCGACTTCCTCCGCCGCTACATGGACCTGTACTCGGAGTACGCGCAGGCCGAGCTGCAGTTCATCGACGACAACGTGCTCGCACTGCACAACGCGCTCGAGGGTGACGACAAGGAGAAGTTCGCCTGCGACACCGCGGTCGTCGACTGGCAGTACTACCTGCAGGAGCTGCACTGCCCGAGCGTCACCGAGTCGATGCGCCGGCTGGACGTCGTACGCAAGAAGCGGAACAAGGCGCTCGCCGAGTCCGCCGGCGTACTGAAGAAGGTCGAACCGTCGTCGGAGTCCAAGGTGATCGCCGCGTTCGACATGGACGGCACGCTGCTGTCCTCGAACGTGATCGAGACCTACCTGTGGATGCGACTGCCCGAGCTGGACGGTCCGCAGCGGGTCGGCGAGATCGGCGCGATGCTCCGCAAGCTGCCGAAGCTGATCGCGGCCGAGCGCAAGGACCGCGGCACGTTCCTCCGCACGATCTACCGCCGCTACGCGGGTGCGGATCTGGAGGAGCTGAACCAGATCGTCGACGAGATCCTCGCCGAGCACGTCCTCGAACGGCTGAGCGGCGCCGCCGTACGACGGATCCGCGAGCACCGCGTCGCCGGGCACAAGACGATCCTGATCACCGGCGCGGTCCGGCCGCTGACCCGTCCGCTGGAGCCGTTGTTCGACGAGATCGTCGCGGCCGAGCTGGCCGTCGACGACCGAGGTCGCTGCACCGGCTTCCTGTCCGGTCCGCCGTTGGTCGGTGAGTCGCGGGCCGCGTGGATCAAGCACCACGCCCGGCAGACCAACATCGACCTGTCCAAGTCGTATGCCTACGCCGACAGCCACTCGGACCTGCCGATGCTGGAGACCGTCGGCAATCCGGTCGCCGTCTCGCCGGACGTGTCGCTGTTCCGGGCCGCCCGGGCCGCGCGCTGGCAGATCGTCGACTGGAAGACCCCGTCCACGTCATCCCGTCTGGAGCTCCCTGGAGTGAACGCCCGATGATGCTCGCTCTCGAGATGTACCGGTCGCCGGCCAAGTTCCTGGCGGCCAAGGCCGTCGGCGGCCGCATCCCCGGCATCCTGACCGGACCGGCCGCGCCGCTGCGCCTGGTCACGATCAACGAGCCGAAGGCCGAGCGGCCGGGCTGGGCCCGGATCCGGCCGATCCTGTCCGGTATCTGCGGCTCGGACCTCGGCATGGTCACCGGTTCGACCAAGCTGTACTTCTCCGCGGTGGTGTCGCTGCCGTTCGTGCCCGGTCACGAGATCGTCGGCGAGCTGCTCGACGACTGCGAGGACCTGCCGAAGGGCACCCGGGTCGTGATGGACTCCGTGCTGACCTGCGAAGCGCGCGGCGTCGAGCTGTGCGAGAACTGCGTGTCCGGCAACACCAACCGGTGTGACCGGATCACGGTCGGCCATGTCGCGCCGGGTCTGCAGACCGGGTTCTGCCAGGACACCGGCGGCGGCTGGGGCAACATGCTGGTGGCCCATCGCAGCCAGCTGTACGCCGTACCTGAGGCACTGACCAACGAGCGCGCAGTGCTGGTCGAGCCGCTCGCCGGCGCCGTGCACGCGGCGCTGCGGGCGAAGGTGCAGCCGGGGCAGTCGGTGTTGGTCAGTGGCGCAGGTGCGGTCGGGCTGTTCGCCACGCTGGCGCTGCGCGAGCTGACGCAGGCCGGGCGGATCACCGTGGTCGCCAAGCACCCGAAGCAGCGCGAGCTGGCGCGGGCGTTCGGCGCCAGCGACGTCGTCGCTCCCGACGAGGTGTTCCGCGGCGTACGGCGATCGACCGGCGCGTTCCGGCTCAAGCCGGACTTCGGCGCGGGCGAGTTCCTGCTCGGTGGCGTGGACGTCGCGGTCGACGCGGTCGGCAGCAAGGACTCGATCGACACCGTCCTGCGCGTCACCAAGGCCGGCGGCCGGGTGGTGCTGTCCGGGATGCCGGCCAGCGGCGCCGACCTGTCGCCGGTGTGGTTCCGCGAGCTCGAGGTCACCGGCACCTATGCGTCCGCGCGGGAGGAGCCGAACGGCCGCCCGGCGTTCGAGACCGCGCTGGAGCTGGCCGGACGAGCCCCGCTGGACGGGATCGTCGGTGCGCGCTACCCGCTGTACCGCTGGCGCGAGGCGCTGGACCACGCACATTCGGCCGGCCGACTCGGCACGGTCAAGGTTGCTTTCGATGTGAGGGCCTCATGAGGGCGCTGAACGTACGACGAGAGAGGTTCTGAACATGTCTCGGCCAGGTTTTGTGCTTGAGGTGGACGACCGGACCCCGCCGCTGCTCGTGCACAACGGTGAGGGCTTCCTGCTGGAGCGGTTCCCGCTCGGCACCCGGGTGGTGTACCCGCCGGAGGCGCTGCCGCCGGTGCGGGACGTCGACGAAGCGATCCAGAACGCGCTGCTGAACCCGCTCGAGTCCGAGCCGCTGCCCGAGCTGCTGCGCGCCGGGATGCGGTTGACGATCGCGTTCGACGACATCTCGATCCCGCTGCCGCCGATGAAGAAGCCGGACATCCGGCAGCGCATCATCGAGGCGGTGCTGGAGCTGGCCGCGCAGGCCGGCGTCGACGACGTCGAGCTGATCTCGGCGAACGCGCTGCACCGCCGGCTCACGCCGAACGAGCTGCGCGACATCGTCGGCGAGCGGGTGTTCCGGTCGTTCTTCCCCGACGGCAAGCTCTACAACTTCGACGCCGAGGACAGCGCGAACCTGACCCACCTGGGTCAGACCAAGCACGGCGAGGACGTCGAGATCTCCAAGCGGGCGGCCGAGTCGGACCTGCTCGTCTACGTGAACGTGAACCTGGTGGCGATGGACGGCGGCCACAAGTCGACGTCGATCGGTCTGGCGTCGTACAAGTCGCTGAAGCACCACCACAACAGCCACACGATGATCCACTCGCGGTCGTTCATGGACCACAAGGCCTCGAAGATGCACCACTCGGCCTGGCGGATGGGCGAGGTGCTGACCCAGCACGTCAAGGTCTTCCAGATCGAGACGACGCTGAACAACGACATCTTCGGCGGACCGCTGGAGTTCCTGCAGAAGCGCGAGTGGGAGTGGTCGCTCAAGGACCAGGCCTCGATGCTCGGCACCAAGCGCGCGCTCGCGGCGGCGCCGAGCAAGCTGCGGCACAAGATCTTCACCGACGTCCGGTCGACGTACGGCCTGACCGGCGTACACGCCGGCAAGATCGAGCCGGTGCACGACAAGACGCTGGAGAACGTGCACCGCCAGCACATGGTCGAGGTACAGGGCCAGTCCGATGTCGCGATCATGGGCGTGCCGTTCATCGGCCCGTACAACGTGAACTCGGTGATGAACCCGATCCTGGCCGCCTGCATGGGCCTCGGGTACTACTTCAACTCGTACCGGGGCAACCCGGTCGTCCGCAAGGACGGCGCGGTGATCCTGTACCACCCGGTCGACTACGAGTTCAGCCAGCTGCACCACCCGTCGTACGTCGACTTCTTCGAGGAAGTGCTTGCCGAGAGCACCGATCCGGCCACGATCGAGGCGAAGTTCGAGAAGCAGTACGCCGAGGACCCGTGGTACATCCACCTGTACCGGACGTCGTACGCGTACCACGGCGTGCACCCGTTCTACATGTGGTACTGGATCTCGCACGCGCTGGACCACTGCGGCGACATCGTCTGGGTCGGGGCGAACCGCAAGACCGTCGAGCGGATGGGCTTCCGGTCCGCGTCGACGCTGTCCGACGCGCTCGAGATGGTCAGCCACTCGGTCGGCCGGTCGCCGTCGATCACGTACCTGCACAACCCGCCGCACCTGCTCGCGGACGTGCGCTGATGGGTACCAGCCTGGTGAAGTTCAGCCGGGACACCGCGCGCGACGTGAAGCAGGTCGCGCGCGGGTGGCGGTGGGGCCGGCGGCCGCAGGTGCCGCGGTCGGCCGAGCCGTACGTGATCCCGAAGGAGTCCACGGTCTTCCCGACCAAGTGGGCCCGGACGCCGGCCGCGATCGCGGTCCGCGACCTGATCCAGAAAGGTCCGCTTAACGCTGTCCTGAACTTCGAGGTCAGCCCGCAGGTGAGCGGACTGGACTCGCTGCTCAAGCTCGACGGCCCGGCGATCATCGTCGCGAACCACTCGTCGCACCTCGACACCCCGTTGTTGCTGCTGTCGCTGCCCGACGCGATGCGCCGCAAGACCGCGTTCGCGGCGGCGGCCGACTACTTCTTCGACACCTGGTGGCGCGCGGCCGGGTCGGCGATCGTGTTCAACACGTTCCCGATCGAGCGCCGCGGCGGCAACCTGAGCTCGACCCCCGGTGACCTGCTCGCCGACGGCTGGAACGTGGTCGTGTTCCCGGAGGGGACGCGGTCGCCGGACGGCTGGATCCAGCGGTTCCGGATGGGCGCGGCGTACCTCGCCGTCGAGCACGACGTGCCGGTGATCCCGGTCGGCATCAAGGGCTCGTTCGCCGCGATGCCGCGTGGTCGCGGCTGGCCGATCCCGGGCCGCCCGGCCGTCACGGTCCGGTACGGCGACCCGCTGCGCGCCGCCGAGGGGGAGAGCCCCCGCGACTTCGCGCCCCGGATCGCCGCTGCCGTCTCGGCGCTGCTCGATGAGGAGTCGACCACCTGGTACGAGTCCCGTCGCCGAGCAGCGATCGGCGCTTCGCCGTCGCAGACCGGCCCCGAGGCTGCCCGCTGGCGGCGCGTCTGGGAGTCGACCCGCCCGATGAGGTCCACCGACGGCCGCCGCCGCGCCTGGAAGTAGCTTTCCCTTTGAAGGGCCGCAGGCAGTAGTTGCCTGCGGCCCCTTTTAGTGGCCGAGGGCCTTGGCGGCCGCGGCGGCGAGCGCGGCGTAGCCGGCGTCGTCGGGGTGCAAGTGGTCGCCGGAGTCGAGGGCCGGGTCGAGTCGCTGCTCGTCGGCCGGATCCCCGACCGCTCGGGCGAAGTCGGCGACCGCGTCGTACTCACCTGAGGTCCGGATCCACTGGTTGGCCTGCGTTCGGATCGCCTCGGCCCGGGCGAAGTCGGCCGGTTGCATGTAGTCGGCCTTGAACGGGGTGATGGTGCCGCCGATGATCCGCACCCCGCGGGCGTGCGCGGCGGCGATCATGCTGCGGTAGCCGACGATGAGTTGGTCCGCCGTGATCCTGGGCGTCTGGCCACAACCGAAGTTAAACTCGCTGTCCCAGATGTCGTTCTCGCCTTCTTCGACGATCACCGTGCGGACTCCGGTTTGCCCGAGTGCGTCGCGCCGGAATCTCGTCACGCCGACGTCTCCGAAGCAGGGCAACTGGTGCAGCAGCAGATTCCCGCTGATGCCGACGTTGGCTACCCCGAGCCTCGTCTTTGCGAGTCGTTGCGCGAGGTCGTCGGAGTAGCGGTGGTCGGCACCGGCTGTGGAGTTGTGGCCGTTGGTGATCGAGTCGCCGTACGCCACGACCGTGCCCGCCGCACCGGTCACGTCGACGCCGGTCAGGTAGTAGAAGGCGTGGCTGGTGGCGGTGCCGGGGCTGTTGTCGTGCAGGTGGTTGCCGGCGATCGCGGTCGTCGCGGTGAGGCCGTCCTCGTGGAAGGTCGCCGGTCCGGTCGCGCCGTCGACATACATCGCGACGACGAGCTGCTGGCCGGCGACGGTCGGGACTGCCACGGCGTCGGACGTTGCCGTCCGGCCGGGGGCGATCGTCGTACGGCGTGAGCCGTGGAAGGTCACGTCGGTCCGGGCCACGGTCATGCCCGTGATCTGGAGCGGCTTGGTCCCGTACAGGTTGGACAGCCGGATCCGCAGGCTCTTACCGCTGGTGCTGAGACGGACGGTCTGCCGGATCGTCTGGTGGTCGAAGCCTGCCTGGCTCCAATTGCCGTCCGCGGCGGTGGGCGCTTGCATCGCACTGGCCCAAGCAGCGGACCAGCTCCCCGCCGAGCCCGCCCCCGAGCCCGCCGACCAGCCTGTCGGTTGGGTCTGCGCCTCCGCCGACGCTCCACCCATCCCCGCGACCACCAGAGCCACGACGCCCAGACCAACACCCAAGTACTTCCTGGTACGCATCTCAATCCTCTCGTTCGGAGAATTGATAGTGGCAGTGCCACTAGTTTCAGTGCAACTAGTTTATGGTTCATGGATGGACAATGAGCTGCTGGAGCGCTTCGCCGACTTGGTCGTCCGCGTCGGCGTGAACGTCCAACCGGGGCAGGGCGTCGTCATCAACGCCGATATCGCCCAGGCTGAGATCGCCAGGGCCGTGGTCGAGCGTGCCTACGTCGCCGGGGCGAAGTGGGTCGAGGTGCTCTGGACCGACGGGCTCGTACGCCGCTCGGATCTGACCCACTCGGACCTGGACACGCTGACGGCCGACCGCCCGTGGGCGCTGGAGCGGATCCGCGGTTGGAAAGAGCAGGGGATCGCAACGATCGCCCTGACCGGTACGCCGGACTCCGGCCTGTACGCCGGGATCGATCCCGCGCGGGTGGCCGCCGTACGGAAGCAGGAAATGTCCGCGAGGCAGCAGGCGGTGATGAGCGGACGGTGGCGCTGGACCGTTATCGCCGCGCCGAACGCCGGCTGGGCGACCCAGGTGTACGGCGAACCCGACGTCGACCGGCTCTCGGAGGCGGTCGCTCGGGCGATGCGGCTCGACGAGGCCGATCCGGTCGCCGCCTGGCGGGAGCGGTCCGCCGTACTGGCCGAGCGGTGTGCGGCCCTCGACAAGCTGCAGATCACCGAGCTCCACTACACCGGCGAAGGCACGGACCTGACGGTCGGCCTGCTGCCCGATTGTTGTTGGACGGGCGGGTCGGTGACCGACCCGGCGGGTATCGCGTACCTACCGAACATCCCGACCGAGGAGGTCTTCACCAGCCCCGACCGCCGGCGCGCGGACGGCGTCGCGCGGGTGACCAAGCCGGTCGTCATCGCGGGCCAACTCGTGGAAGGACTGCAGCTCACCTTCGCCGGCGGCCGGATCACGGACGTCGACGCGACGACCGGCGCCGATCTGGTCCGGGCTCAGCTCGACGTCGACCCCGGAGCCCGCAGTCTCGGCGAGGTCGCCCTGGTCGACAAGGACTCGCGGGTGGCGCAGGCGGGTGTCGTCTTCCACAACACGCTGTTCGACGAGAACGCCGGCAGTCACATCGCCTGGGGACAGAGCTTCCCGTTCGCTGTTGCCGACGGCATGCAGTTGACACCCGACGAGCGGACCGAGCGGGGACTGAACACCGCGACCGTTCACACCGACGTCGTTCTGGGCGGCGACGGACTGACGGTCACCGCGGCGACACCCGACGGGCCGGTCGTCCTGCTGCGTGACGACGTCTGGGTCCTGGGAGGCTGACGGTACCCTTTCCGCGTGAGCCTTGCCGTACGAGTTATCCCGTGCCTGGACGTCGATGCCGGCCGTGTCGTGAAGGGCGTGAACTTCGCCGACCTGCGGGACGCCGGCGACCCGGTCGAGATGGCGCAGGTGTACGACGCGGAGGGTGCCGACGAGCTCACGTTCCTCGACATCACCGCGTCGTCCGGTTCGCGTGAGACGACGTACGACGTGGTCGGCCGGACCGCCGAGCAGGTGTTCATCCCGCTGACCGTGGGCGGCGGCGTCCGCGAGGTGGGCGACGTCGACCGGCTGCTCCGGGCCGGGGCGGACAAGGTCGGTATCAACACCGGCGCGATCGCTCGGCCGGACGTGATCCGCGAGATCGCGCACCGGTTCGGCAACCAGGTCCTGGTCCTGTCCCTCGACGTACGGCGGTCCGCGGACCAGCCGAGCGGGTTCGAGGTGACGACCCACGGCGGGCGGAAGTCGGCCGGGCTGGACGCGATCGAGTGGGCCAAGCGGGGGTGCGAGCTGGGCGCAGGCGAGATCCTGCTGAACTCGATGGACGCGGACGGGACCAAGCAGGGGTTCGACCTCGAGCTGATCAAAGCTGTGCGCGCGGTGGTCGACGTACCGCTGATCGCCAGCGGGGGAGCGGGGGCACCGGAGCACTTCCCGCCCGCGGTCGAGGCCGGAGCGGACGCAGTACTCGCGGCCAGCGTGTTCCACTTCGGCGACTTCCGGATCGCCGACGTGAAGAAGGCCCTCCGCGACGCGGGGATCGTGGTCCGATGAGCACGCCGGCGCACGTCGAGCGCTCGGAGGAGATGGTCGCCGCCATCGAGCAGGAGCTGTCCGCACTGTTCCGCCGTTCGCGTTCCGCCTCGCTCCGGCTGGCGCGGCGCGTGCACCCCGAGATGGACGCCGCCGGGTACGCGCTGATCTCCCAGATCGAGATGAGCACCGGCAACGGCGCCGGCGTACGCGCCTCGGACATCGCCGAGGTCCTCGGCCTCGACAAGTCGACCGTCAGCCGCGGCATCACCCAGCTGGAGACCCTGGGCCTGATCGAACGCGTCGGCGACCCCGACGACGGCCGCGCCCGCCTGCTCCGCCTCACCACGACCGGCGCCGAGCGCTACGAAGCCATGCGCACCCAACGCCAAACCGAATTCCGCGCCATCCTCGACCGCTGGAACCCCACCGACCTCTCCGACCTGGGCCGCCTCCTCGCCCGCCTGAACACCGACCTCGGATAGTCCGTTCGGACTGCCTCGAACGAGCGACATCACAGCCGACAAAGGTCTCGTTAGCGTGGTGGTCGAGACGGCAGCACAGTCGCGGAGGTCGAGATGGCGCTCGAATGGCAGACGCTCGGAGGCGCCCCCGACTCGAGTTCACCCGGTGGTGGTGCGGAGATCAGGCACGTCGTACGGTCGCCGCTGGGCGACCTGACTCACGCCGTCTGCCGGGCTGGTGAGGTCGCCCCGACCCACGACCTGCCGGAACTCGACGAGGCCTACTTCGTCCTGGCCGGAGAAGGCCAGATCTGGCGCAGTCTCCATGGCCGGGAGGCCATCACCCGAATGCGTCCCGGGCGTGCGGTGTGGATGCCGGCAGGGACTCAGTTCCAGTACCGCGCGAATCAGACGACGAGCCTGGTCTTCCTGGTCGTCGTCATGCCGCCGTGGAAGTCCGAGCTCTTCCACACGAACGACGCGGGTCCCTGGACCGTCGGTGCAGACGGACCGGCCGAGCCGACTGACGACAGTTGGCTCACGGTGGACGTCCGGCGGGGTCCGGATGAGACCGCGCCGGACGGCTCGGAGATCCGGCTCCTCGGCGGTGTGGAGCGGGGGAGCCTCGCACACTGTCTACTTCACCCCGGGGCCGTCTCGTCGCCCGTCCGTCATCGCACCGTGCAGGAGCTTTGGTACGTCGTCAGTGGGCACGGCGAACTGTGGCGGCAGAGCCCCGACGGCACCGATCAGGTCGATCTGCTCTGGCCCGGCGCCGCTGTCGACATCCCGCTCGGCGTCACCTTCCAGTTCCGCGCGACCGGTCTGGATGACCTGGAGTTGATCCTGCTCACGATGCCGCCCTGGCCCGGGACCGACGAGGCGGTCGCGGCCGGAGCCGGCCGATGGACCTGAAGGCGGTTCACCCCGTGTAACCAGTTATCCACAGGCTGGGGATATGGTTGTGGAAACCAACTATTTGGGTATATAGTTGGGTTATGCAACTAGCTCAGCAACCCCTTGTCCCGGGGGTAGAGCGGGACGCGCCGGCGCAGGAGGTTCTCGAAGGGGTCAGTTCGCTCATCCGCGCGGTGCGATGTATCGAACACCGGCATCTGATGCCCGACGGTGGGCTGCGGCGGTCCGACGCGAGTGTGCTCAAGATCCTGCACAAGGGCGGTGAGCAGCGCGGTGGCGAGATCGCCGCGAAGCTCGGCGTCGACGCGTCGGTGGTGAGCCGGCAGGTGGCCGCGCTGGAGGCCGACGGACTGGTGAGCCGTCGACCCGATCCGGCCGATGCCCGGGTCGGGCTGGTCAGCCTGGCACCCGCCGGGCAGGCCCGCCTGGAGGCCCTCTACTCGTCCTACACCCAGCACCTTCGTGCCGCCCTGGCGGATCTCGACGACGACGCGCTGCTGTCCGCTGCGGAGACCATGCAGCGGATCGCGCACGCCATCACCGAGATCAACCAGGTCGTGAGGCGCACACAATCGACTGGAGACTGATGACTGTCACCGAGACCCGGCCGCAGACGCCCGCTGCGCCGGAACTCACCCACCGCGAGATCCTCGAGATCCTGATCGGCCTGCTCGCCGCGCTGTTCACGGCGATGCTGAGCTCGACGATCGTCAGCAATGCCCTGCCGACGATCATCGCCGACCTCGAGGGATCCCAGACGCAGTACACGTGGGTCCTCACCGCGAGCCTGTTGGCCACCACGGTGTCCACGCCGATCTGGGGCAAGCTCGCAGACCTGGTGAGCAAGAAACTGCTGGTCCAGCTGGCGATCTCGGTCTTCGTGATCGGGTCCGCGCTGGCCGGCCTGTCCCACAGCGTCCCGTTCCTGATCGGCGCCCGCGTCCTGCAGGGCCTGGCGATGGGCGGTCTGATGGCACTGGCCCAGGCCATCATCGGCGCCGCGATCCCACCCCGTTCGCGGGGCCGGTACTCCGGCTACATGGGTGCCGTGATGGCGGTCGCGACCGTCAGCGGCCCGCTCATCGGCGGCGTCATCGTCGACACCTCCTGGCTCGGCTGGCGCTGGTGTTTCTATGTCTGCGTCCCGCTGGCCGTGATCAGCCTGGTGATCCTGCAGAAGTACCTCCACCTCCCGCTGATCAAGCGTGAGGTCCGGATCGACTACGTCGGCGCCGTCCTGATCAGCATCGCGGCCAGCCTGCCGCTGCTGTGGGTCACGTTCGCCGGCACGGACTTCGCCTGGATGTCGTGGCAGTCCGCGCTGTTCGTCGGCGGCACGCTGCTCGTCGGGTTCGTCGCGGTCATGGTCGAGAACCGGGTGAAGGAGCCACTCGTCCCGCTGAAGGTCGTGCGGGAGCGGACCACCGCGCTGGCGATCGTCGCCAGCCTCGCGGTCGGCGTGGCGATGTTCGGCAGCGCGCTGTTCCTCGGGCAGTACTTCCAGATCGCCCGCGGTTACAGCCCGACCGAGGCCGGCCTGCTGACGATCCCGATGATGCTCGGTTCGTTCGTCGGGTCGGCGGGCTCCGGCCAGCTGATCACCCGCTACGGCAAGTGGAAGCGGTACCTGGTCTCCGGCGGCGTACTGCTGCTCATCGGTCTGCTCATCCTCGGCACGATCGACCACACCTCGCCGTACTGGTACGTCGGACTCGGCATGCTGGCGATGGGGCTCGGCATGGGCATGACCATGCAGAACCTGGTCCTCGCCGTGCAGAACACCGTGGACGTCCGGGAGATCGGCGCTTCGAGTGCGACCGTGGCGTTCTTCCGGAGCCTGGGTGGAGCGGTCGGCGTGTCCGCGCTGGGCGCAGTCCTCGCCGCTCACGTGAAGACGCTGATCGTGGCCGGCCTGCTCGCCGGTCCGGGTGGGGCCGAGGCGGCGCGCAAGCTGCAGGAGGGCGGGTCCGGCAGCACGAGCCTCCTGGACGTCGGTCACCTGCCGCCGCAGCTGGCCGAGCTGGTGCGACAGTCGTACGGCGACGCGACCGGGCGGATCTTCCTGATCGCGGCCGCGTGTGCTGCGGTCGCGCTGATCGCGGTGCTGTTCATCAAGGAGGTACCGCTGCGGAAGACCGTCAGCAAGGTCGACGACGTCGAGGACCTGGCGGACCGCGCAGTACACGACTAGAGCACGGCTAAAGCTCAGGCGGCTCCAGGCCGGTCAGTTCGCGAGTGCGGACGATCGGTGAGCCGATCAGCCAGAGCACGGCAAGCATGCCGCCGGCTGCGGAGACGAGGAGGGTTTCACGGACACCGATCCAGGTGCCGAGGAACCCTCCGACGACCGCGCCGAGCGGCCTGATGCCGTAGTTGATACTGCTGAAGGCGCCGACGACCCGGCTCCGCATGTGGTCGTGAGTGACCGCTGCCTGCAGCGAGTTCAGCGGTACGTCGAAACACATCACCGCGAACGCGGCGACGAACTCGCCCGCGGCGAGAGCGGCGGCGCGCATCCAGACGGGTCCGTGCGCCAGCAGGACGAACGCCATTCCGCCGGGGAACACCACCGCGCCGGCGGCGATCACCCGGCCGGCCCCGAAGATCCGGCTCAGCGGTGCCGCGGAGACCGCACCGAGCAGTCCGCCCGATGCGCCGATGCCGAAGGCCAGGCCGATGATCCCGGCGGACAGTCCGAGGTCACGGCTGGCGAACAGGATCAGCAGTGCCATCCCGATCAGGTTGAAGAAGTTCACGGTGGTCGCGGAGCCCAGGCTGCGGCTCAGGTACGGATGCTTCAGCACGTAGCGCATGCCGGCGCGGGCCCGTTCGAGGAATGGCTCGGTCGACTCCTCGTGCGCGCCCGGCGTGACCTTCAGCCGGCTGATCTGGACCGCCGAGAACACAAAGGACAGCGCGTCGGCGACGACCGCGACCGGTGCGGTGAGCGCTTGGACGAGCAGGCCGCCGACAGCGGGTCCGCCCATGAACGAGATCGACCGGGTCGCGGAGATCTTGGTGTTGGCCTCGAGGAACTGGTCCCGATCGACCAGCCGGACGAAGAACGCTGCGTACGCCGTCCCGAACAGGACGCCCGCCGTGCCGGCCAGGATCGCGATCGCGTAGAGCTGGCCGAGCGTCAGTACGTCGAGCCAGTAAGCCACCGGCAATGTCAGGAGCAGGATGCTCCGGGAGAGGTCGGCGACGATCATCAGCCGGCGCTTGTCGCGGCGGTGATCGACCCAGGTGCCGATGAACAGCGACACGATGTTCGGCAGCCAGACCGCGGCGGTCAGGAACCCGACCTGGCTGGGGGAGGCGTCGAGCAAGGTGACGGCGATCAGCGGCAGCGCGAGCTCGGTCACCCGGTCGCCGAACTCCGAGATGGTCTGTGCCGACCAGAACGTGCGGAAGCGGCGGTCGCGCCACAGGCTGGTGGCGGAGAGCGTGCTCATTGCGAGTCCGTTGCTTCAGGCAAGGAAATGCGGACGTAGCGGACCGGGTGTGCGTCGTCGGGCGTCTGGTTGGCATCGCGGCGCTGGACGTACGGCGCGAACAGCTGCTCGATCGCGGACTCGAGCTCCTCGGCCTCTTCGGGGGTGATCACCAGCAGCGTGTTCGCCGATCCCGCCAGCCGGCTCCACTCCGGGGCGAGGTGCGGCTCGGTCTCCACCAGCCAGTGCTGGGCCGCCTCGAGCGCCTGGTTCATCAGCTCGGCCCGGAGCAGACGGCCGGCCTCGGCGCCTTCCGGGGTATCCGGCATCGCGTACCGGAATCCGTGGGCGACCGCGTTCCACCAGCGCTGCCGCCGGTCGGAGCCGCTCGGCGGCGGGCCGTCGACGACCAGGCCGAAGTTCGCCAGATGCCGCAGATGCCAGCTGGTCACCGACGGGGAGGCGCCGACGTGCTCGGACAGCTGGGTCGCGGTGGCCGGGCCGTTCTTCTGCAGGTAGCTGAGCGCAGCGAGCCGGACTGGATGCGCCAACGCGCGCATCGCCTGCGGGTCGGTGATCTCGAAATCGCCGTACGGATTTCTGAGAGACATGTTTCGAGAGTAATCTCTCAGATCTCCTGGAGGCAACCTCTCGCGCCGGTCCGGGTACGGCGGGACACTGGCTGGGTGGATGACCCGAGAGCGGACATCGCAACGCTGTACCGCCAGACCTGGCCGCGGCTGATCGGCGTACTGGTGTCCATCGGGGCGTCGCGGGTGGACGCCGAGCTGATAGCGCAGGAGGCCTACGCGAAGCTGTTCGGTCGCTGGGACGCGATCTGCCGGTTCGAGGATCCGGAGGCGTGGGTGCGCGGGGTCGCCGTGCGGACGGTTGTCGGTCGGTTGGGTCGTCGGCAGGTGGTGGCCCGGGCGTTGGCGCGGCTCAACGGCGGTGCCCCGCGTCGAGGGCCGGCTGGAGATGTGGCCGGCGCGCTGGCCGGGATGACGCCTGAGCAGCGGGCGGTCGTCGTACTGCATGAGGTGATGGAGTTGCCCGTCGACCAGATCGCTGTGGACCTGGAGCTTCCGATCGGTGGGGTGAACGCGCGGTTGGCGCGGGCGTGGCGGGCACTCGGGCTGGTGCATGAGGATGCGTGACCGGCTGATCGAGTACGTCGCCGAGCGGACGCCGGACGAGGCGCCGCCGTTCGAGGAGCTCGAACGGGCCGCGCGGGACCTGCGCCGGCGACGGTACGTCGTGTCTGCCGCGGTGGTGGCGATCGTGATCGTGGCCGGGATCGCCAGCGTCCTCGGTTATCCGAGAGCCGAGACCGAGCCGACGATCGGCTTCGAGATGCCGCAGTACTCGGTCGACGGGCCGGCGCCGCGGCAGTACAAGCTCGGTACGACGGTCATCCTGCTCCGGGGCGAGATCGCGGTGACGTCGGCGCGGCTGGATCCGGATCACCTCTCGACATTGATCGTGGGGGTGGAGCCGGACGAGGTCGCGATCGAGCCGTGTCAGCCGAACACGGTGGTCCGGATCCTGTCGCAGGACGGCGGCTCGGTGCGGATCGCGGCGTACCGCTATGGGGTCGGGCCGGACCAGAACGAGGGGCACCAGTGCGCGAATCCCGGGCCTGCGCCGACGACGATTCAGGTTGATCTGAAGACGCCGCTGGGGAGTCGGACGGTGTACGCCGGTTCGACCGGGGAGCGTGTTGTGTTGAAGGGTCGCGGCTGCTTCAGGCCGGCTGGATCGTTCTCTGCCAGATGTCGCTGATCAGGTCGGGGCGCATGCCGACGCCGGTGTAGAGGGCGACGGCCGGGGTGGGGTTGCCGGTGTCGACGTGGAGGATCGTGCCGTCGCATCCGGCCGCTGCGTCGGCAGCGAATGCGGTGCGCAGGAGGAACTTGGCGAGGCCGCGTCCGCGGGCGGACGGTACGACGGCCAGGCGGCCGACGTACCCGCAGTTGTCGGTGCTGACGAAGTTGTCGTTGCACTCGGTCACGCCGACCGCCTGCCCGTCGACTTCCACGATCGTCACCTGAGACCAGTCGAACGTCGACCGACTCTCCCGAGACTCCACCCACTCCTCGAAAGGCCGAGGCAACGCCTCCGGCTGGCCCGCAAACGCCTCCACCAGCACGCCGTGCGCCGCCCGCCGGCTCTCCTCACCCAGCGCCCCCCGCCGCACAACAACCCCCTCAGGAGTCGCAGGCGCCACCACCGCCCCGTCAAACCCAATCCGCATCCGCTGCACAGAGGTCCCGATCGCAAACCCCCGAGCGGCCAGCACCTCCGGCAGCAGCCGATCCTGCCGGACCACGCCCACCCGCAACACAACCCCACCGGCGGGATTGGCGAGGTCGTGGGCTCGGTGTTCGGCTTGGTCCAGGAGCCAGTTGAGAATGGCTGGGTTGTTGCTGAGGATGTCGATGTTCAGTTGGGTGTTGCCGGCGACCGGCATGGCGGTGGCTGAGCCGGTGTAGTTGCCGTTGGGGTCGAGGACTACCCAGCCGTCGGTGGTCAGGTTGATGGCGGGGTCGCGGAGGTAGTTGGCTACGTCTTCGGGGCTGTGTTTGGGGAAGCCCAGGAGGGTGGACGTGTAGGCCGCGGAGTGCTCGGCGATGGGCTTGGCGTCTTCCAGGACCATCGGGCGGGACGTGTGGCCGGCGGGCAGGGTCATGCGGGGACCTCGTGGCGCAGGACCTCCATCACGAGCGTGGGTTGCATGCCGACCGAGAGGTAGACGCCGAGCGCCGGCGTCGGGTTGTTGGTGTCGACGTGGAGGATCGTGCCGGCTCGCCCGGCCGCCGCGTCGAGCGCGAACTGGTCACGGAGCAGGAACTTCGCCAGGCCCATCCCACGCGCCTTCTCAAGGACGCCGAGCCGTCCGATGTACCCGCAGTTCTCGTCCTCGACGAACTGGCTCGTGCACGACCGCATCGCCACGACCTCACCGTCGAGTTCGAGCAACGTCAGCTGCGACCAGTCGAACGCCGAGAAGTTCTCCTGCGCCGCCCGCCACTCCTCGAACGACCGCGGGGTGAACCCGAACTGCCCTGCGAAACTCTCATTCAGTACGGCGTGCCCCGCGCGCCGAATCGCCTCGTCCGGAGCACCCCGCCGTACCGTCACCCCGGCCGGAACCTCCGGCGTCGCGACCGCTCCGTCGTGATCGATCCGCATCCGGTGGAACGTCGTACCAGGCTGGAAACCGTGACCGGCCAAGCGATCCCGGCGCGCGACATCCGCCTGGTAGTTGACCGCATCCAGCTGGACGGACGAATGCCCGTACTCCCGCGCGAACTCCGCCGACCGCCTGAGGACGTTCTCGAGCAGATAGGTCTCCACGCCGAGATCCATGGTGACGATGTCCAGGTCGAGCTGGCTGTGGTCGCCCTTGCCGAAGACCGCGCCGTAGCCGACCAGCGCGTCGCCGTCGAAGACCAGCCAGCCGTCCCGCGCAGGATCGAACCCAGGCTCGGTGAGCTGATCCTCGGCGTCCTCGAAGGTGTAGTCGGCGAACCCGACCACCGAGGTGTTGTAGTCCGACACCAACTCGAGGAGCGCCTGCGCGTCCTCCCTCGACGGCGGGCGGACGGTGTACGAGGACGGCAGTACGGCGGTCATGCACTCATGGTGGTGAACGACCGCCGTACTGTCGAACCGATTAGCAGGCCTTGTCCCACTCCAGGTCGCACGTGGGCTGGGCGGTCTTCAGGTTGTTGGTGACCGCGGCCGGGGGAGTGCCCTGGTCGGACCACGACGCGAGCGTGACGCCGACGGCGTCCTCGATCGAGCGTGGGCTGTTCAAGTAGTTGTTGCTGATCATCGAGAACACCAGCTTGCGGCCGTCCTTGTCGGAGACGTAGCCGGACAGCGCGGTCACGCCGGTGAGCGATCCGGTCTTGCCGTGCAGGTTGTTGGCGGCCGGCGTGTTCAGCATCCGGCTGCGGAGGGTGCCGCCGACGAATCGGTCCGGGTTGCCCGCGATCGGCAGGGCGTCGTACCACTGCTGGAACCACGGTTCCTTCCGCGCGGCGATCAGGATGTCGGTGATCGCGTCACCGGTCACGTTCACCTTGCGGGACAGGCCGGAGCCGTCGGACAGCCGGATCCGGCTGGTGTCGACGCCGACGCTCTTGGCGTAGTTCGTCACCACGTCCAGGCCGGCAGGCCAGCTGCCGTCGGCCTCGACGACGGCGCCCATCGTCTTCACCAGCGTCTCGGCGTGCATGTTGTTCGAGAGCTTGAGGAACGGCGTGAGCAGTTCGCCCACGGTCATCGACTCGTCCCGCGCCAAGCGCGACGCCCCCGTCGGAGTGGTCGCGTTCTTGATGTGGCCGCTGACCGAGATGCCCTGCGCGGTCAGCGCCCGGCGGAACACGTCAGCCGCGTAGAGCTCGGGCTCCCAGACGGTCACCCACTCCTGGTCGACCGAGGCACCGAGCGGCATCGAGCCACTCACCCGGACGACGTTCGTCCCGTGGTCGCGCTCGACGTTGAGCGTGTTCGACGTACCCGCGGCGCCGGTCGTCGCGGTGTTGATCACCTTGAGTACGCCGTTCGCCGGGACCATGTTCAGCTTGAGCGGCGCCCCGGCCGTGGCGCCGGGCAGGCTCTCGACGATCGCCGTACCGGAGTCGTAGTCGGTGTTCGGCGCGAGCGTCAGCGCGGAGATCTGGGCGTTGTAGTAGAACGGCTCGTCGTCCCAGGCCCAGCTGTCACCGAGCCGGACGTGGTCGAAGTACGAGTCGTCCGCGATCAGGTCGCCGTCGACCCGCCGTACGCCGGCCGCCTTGAGCTGCTTGGCCAGGCCGACGTAGTCGGACTCGAGCGCGGTCGGGTCGCCGTACCCCTTCAGGTAGAGGTCACCACGCAGCTTCCCACCGCGGACGGGTGCGGTGGCGAGTACGTCGGTGTGGAAGCGGTACGACGGGCCGAGCACATGCATCGCGGCCGTCGAGGTGAACAGCTTGGTGTTCGAGGCGGGCAGCATCCGCTGGTCGCCGTTGCGGTTGTACAGCGTCTCGCCGGTGACCGCGTCGCGGACCACGAGCTCGACCTGCGAACCGTCGTACCGGCTGTCGTTCAGCAGGCTGTCGAGCCGCTGCTGCAGCGCTGTCTCCTGTACTGCGGCCGGCGCACCGGCCGACTGTCCCACCACGCCACCGGCGACGGCCGCGACAGCGGCCACCGCGGCGACCAACCCGCGCCCCGACACTCTCGGTAAATGACTCACGAGACACTCCCTCAAACCAGGCGGAAAACAACTAGCCGGAGTCAACACCTCCAGAAGCCCCGGGTCCAGGGATCAGCAGGATTGAGGGGTCGCGTTCCAGGTGAATCGATGGAAAAGTTGCTCTCACAGGTATCCGCCCCCACCTGAGGAGTCACCCATGCGACGACTTCTGGCGGCCTTGGTCGCCGCCCTCAGCCTCACCGCGTTGCTGTCCGTGCCGGCTCACGCCGCCGGCAGCGTGTTCCCGAGCGAGATCATCGGTGAGGACTTCCCCGATCCGGACG
Source organism: Kribbella sp. NBC_00662 (assembly GCF_041430295.1). Classification (GTDB taxonomy): domain Bacteria; phylum Actinomycetota; class Actinomycetes; order Propionibacteriales; family Kribbellaceae; genus Kribbella. The sequence continues at coordinate 5,516,170 of NZ_CP109029.1, forward strand.
TGTTCCAGCAGAACGGCACCTGGTACGCGTACTCGACGAACAACGGCCGCGGCACCGTCCCGGTCGCGACCGCCCCGAGCGCGAACGGACCGTGGACCATCCGCGGCGACGCGATGCCCGGCGGCCCGTCCGCCGACTGGGCCCAACCGGGCCGCACCTGGGCGCCCGACGTCTACCCGAACCCGGACGGCACCTACACCCTCACCTACACCGCCTGGCACAAGGCATCCGGCCACCAGTGCATCGGTGTTGCGACCGCGACCTCCCCGCTCGGCCCGTTCCAGCCTGTCGGTACGACGCCGTTGATCTGCCCGCTCGACCTGGGCGGCGCGATCGACCCCAACACGTTCGTCGCCAACGGCGGCACTCGTTACCTGGTGTGGAAGAACGACGGCAACGCGATCGGGCAACCGTCGACGCTCTGGCTCACCCGGACGGCGGACAACGGCCGCACGCTGGTCGGCGGCAACACAGCGATGCTCACGTCGAGCGGCGTCATCGAGGCCCCGGACCTCGTCCAGCGCGGCAGCCAGTACGTGCTGTTCTTCTCCGGCGGCGGGTACAACGACTGCAACTACCTCACGTCGTACGCGACCTCGACGAGCCTCGGCGGCCCGTGGACGACGGCGTACCGACCGCTGATGACGACGGCGACGTTCGACAACGCGGTCTGTGGACCGGGCGGTGCTGACGTCGTCGACAACAAGATCTTCCTGCATGGCTGGGTCGGCAACCAGCGGCATCTGTACGTCGCGGATATCGGCTGGGCGAACGACTACCCGGTGGTCCGCGGGAGCCGGGTGCGCTACGAAGCTGAGCGCGGCACGCTCAACCACTGCAGTGTCCGGGCGAACGCCGCCGGCGCGTCGGACGGGAAGGTGGTCGCGTACATCGACTATGCCGACTCGTGGGTCGAGAACACCGTCTTCGCGCCGGTCGCCGGCGGCTACTCCCTGCACGTCGGGTACGCCAACGGATCGGCATCCACCGCGAGCCACGGTCTCGTTGTCAACGGCAACAACGTGGGCTCGGTCAGCTATCCGGTCACCGGCTGGGACAACTGGCACGAGAGTTCGGTGACGGTCACGCTCAACGCGGGCTGGAACACGATCCGGTTGACGAAGGGCGATCAATACACGGAGGTCGACTACCTCGAGGTGCAGTAAACCCTTCGGCCAGACCCCGTAGTCTCGTAGTGGCAGATTGCACTACGGGGAAGCAGGCGATGGCGAAACCACCAGAACAGGTGTACGACGACCGGCGGCGGCGACCGGTGTGGCTGGATCTCCGCCGTACCGGTCGCGGCCTGCAGGCGATGCTGTACGGCGGTCTCGCGTCGCTGATCTCGCTGGTGATCACGTTCTGGACGCTGCCGCAGATCAGCAGCGACGGCCGGCTGCCGATCTTCCGGCTGGTCGTGCTGCTGGCGGTGTTCTCGGTGCTGATGCGCTGGATCCTGGCCGGCATCGCGGTGCTGATCGGCTCGCTCGGGGTGCTGGTCGGCGGGCTGCTGTCACAGTTCGGAGTCGTCTACCTGGCGATCACCGCCGATCCCGGCGTGAACCTGCACGGCGGGGTCGAGGCGCCGGTGCTGGTGGCTATCTGGATGTCCTCGATCAGCGCCTTCGTCGGCTGGGTCGCGTACGCCGGCAGCGACGACGCGTACGTCGCCGAGGTGATGCGGGTCGTACACCGTCGGGCCCGGCGGATCGAGCCCGCGCCGAAGACCGGCCTGCTGATCATCCAGATCGACGGGCTGTCCGCGCCGCTGCTCAACTGGATGGTGCTGGCCGGCAACCTGCCGAACCTCGGCGGCTGGATCCGGGACGGTCACCACTCGATGCTCGAGTGGCACACCGGCGTACCGGCGACCACGCCCGCCAGCCAGGCCGGGATCCTGCACGGCGGCTCGAAGTACATCCCGGCGTTCCGGTGGTACGAGAAGGAGACCGGCCGGGTGATGGTCACGAACCGTGGCCGGGACGCGGCGGAGCTCGAGGAGCGGATGTCGACCGGCCGGGGTCTGCTCGCGGACGGTGGCGTCAGCATCAGCAACAACTGGTCCGGCGACGCGGACAAGTGCGAGCTGGTGTTCAGCCGGGCCGCCCTGCCGAACAGCCGCAGCCGCGGCTACGTCCGGTTCTTCTCCAGTCCGCAGGGCGCGGCTCGCGGGCTGATCCTGTGCGTCGCGGAGATGATCAAGGAGCTGCACCAGGCCCGGCGGCAGCGTGTCCGGCACCTGGTTCCGCGGGTGAAGCGCGGCGGCGGGTACATCTTCCTGCGCGCGATCACCAACGTCCTGCTCCGCGACCTGAACGTCTCGCTGATCACCGACGAGCTGGTCAAGGGCACGCCGGTGATCTACTGCGACTTCGTCGACTACGACGAGGTCGCGCACCACGCCGGACCGACCCGGGCCGAGTCGCTGCAGACCCTCGAAGGCCTGGACCGGGTGCTCGGTGCCCTGAAACGGATCATCGACCTGCTGCCGCACTCGTACGAGATCGTCGTGCTGTCCGACCACGGTCAGAGCCAGGGCTCGACGTTCCACCAGCGGTACGGCCGGACGCTGACCGAGGTGGTCGACGACCTCGTCGACACCACCAAGGAGCCGGTCGCGGCGGTCGGCAAGTCCGAGGGCTGGGGCCCGGTGAACGCGTTCCTGACCGAGCTGTCGATGCGCCGCAGCGTGGCCGGTTCGGTGACGCGGAAGGCGCTGCACGTGAAGAGCGGGGAGGTCGAGCTCGGCCCGAAGGACTGCGAGCCGCCGGTCGCCGCCGACGAGCAGATGGTCGTCACCGCGTCCGGCAACCTCGCGCTGATCTACCTCGCCACCACGCCCGGCCGGGTGCCGCTGGAGGAGATCGAGCTGCTGCACCCGAAGCTGATCCCGGGCCTCGCGACCCATCCCGGCATCGGGTTCGTGGTGGTCGACTCGCTCGCCGAAGGACCGGTCGCGATCGGCCGAGCCGGAGTCCACGTGCTGCGGTCCGGCCGCGTCGAGGGGGAGGACCCGTTGACGCCGTACGGCGAGTTGGCGGCGGCGTCCGTGCTCCGGCAGGCGGAGATGGCGCACAACGGGGACGTCGTCGTGGTCAGCCGGCTGGACGACTACACGCATGAGGTGGCGGCGTTCGAGGAACTGGTCGGCTGCCACGGCGGAATCGGTGGCTGGCAGACCGACGCGGTCCTGGTGCACCCGTCGCGCTGGGAGCTGCACGAGGCTCCCGTAGGCTCCGATGCGGTTCACGAGGTGCTGATCGGCTGGCTGGAGCAGCTGGGGCACCGCAAGGACCTGAAGGATCCGGTCGAGTCGAAGGTAGAGGCCTGAGCGTGCGAATCACATGCGAGTGACCTGGTGGGGGCACGCCACCACCACCATCGAGGCGAACGGCACGCGGCTGCTGACCGACCCGGTGCTGACGTCGAGGATCGCGCACCTGCGCCGCCGGCGCGGTCCGAACCCGTCGCCCGAGGCCGGACACTGCGACGCGGTCCTGGTATCGCACCTGCATGCCGACCACCTGCACCTGACCTCGCTGCCGATGGTCGCGCCGGACGCCGCGCTGGTGGTGCCGCGCGGTGCGGCGAAGCTGATCCACGCCGACAGCGGACCGGCCTACTCGGACCGCTGCATTGAAGTTGCTCCAGGCAATCAAATCAAGATCGGGTCGCTCGAGATCACCGCCGTCACCGCTCATCACGACGGCCGGCGGCTGCCCTGGTCGTCGTACTCCGCGCAGGCGATCGGCTACCGGATCGACAGCTCGCCGAGCGTGTGGTTCGCCGGCGACACGGATCTGTACGACGGGCTGGCCGCGGAGGCCGGGCAGGTGGACCTGGCGCTGGTGCCGGTCGGCGGCTGGGGACCTTCGCTCGGGCCGGGGCATCTGGATCCGGTGCGGGCGGCCGAGGCGGTGCGGCGAGTCGGCGCTTCGACGGCGGTGCCGGTACATTTCGGGACGTTCTGGCCGATCGGGTTCGATTGGGTCAAGCCGGAGTTGTTCCTGCCACCGGGGGACAGGTTCCGGGCCGCGATGGCCGAGGTGGACCCCTCGGTGAAGGTGAAGCTCTTGGTGCCAGGTGAATCGGTCGAGGTGTCCGCATGAGCGGCGACACCAAGTTCGACCTCTGGTACCTGTTCGCGTTGGCCGGTGCGGTGCTGATCGGGGCGGTGCTTCCCGTGCTGCCGACGGGCGCTGCGGTGTCGGCGGGCGCCGTACTGGCGTCGCACAGCAATCCGATCGGGTTGGTCGGTGTGCTGATCGCGGGCGCGGCCGGGGCGTACGTCGGCGACCTGATCGTGTACGCCGGGTGCCGGTTCGGCGGTGAGCGGCTGGCGAAGCGGGTCGGTTGGTTGCGCGACAACGCGTCGCTCGACGCGCTCCGCGTGCGGTTGAAGGAGCACGAGATCGGCGTACTGCTGACCTCGCGGTTGATCCCCGGCGGACGCGTGCCCGTGCTGCTCGCGGCCGGGCTGGCCGGCTACCCGTGGGAGCGGTTCGCGCTGGTCGACCTGACCGCGTCGTCCCTGTGGGCCGCGGTCTACATGGCGATCGGACTGCTCGGCTACGCGCTTTTCGACGAGCCGTGGCAGGGCGTGCTGGCCGCGATCGTGCTGGTCGTCCTGACCACCGTCGTCAGCAGCCTGATCCAGCGTGCCCGCCGGAAGTCACACCCCGAATGACGCGTTGCGGAGCTGTTCCATCGCTTCCGCCTCGCCGTCCAGCTCGACATCGGCAACCTGCTGCCGGCCGAAGCAGAACAGCACGAGCTCACTCGGCTGACCTGTCACGGTGACCGAGCCGAGCTCGGTGGGCCGTTTCGCGACCGACGTCGTGCCGTCGGGCAGCCTGAGCACCAGGCCGCTCGGCGACTTCCGGTTCATCGTCTTCGACGCCAGCCGGACCGTCTTCCACAGCCCGGCCTGCTGGTCGGCCGGCAGCGTGCGGACGTCCCAGGTCGGTTGGGCGCGGCGGACGTCCTCGTGGTGGACGAAGTACTCGGCCGTGTTGAACTGGGCGCCGAGCTTCGGCAGCGCGTAGATCGACACCGGCGGCGGGCCCTTGCGGACCTTGCCGACCACCTCGGTGAAGCTGTAGCGCTCCTTGGCCCGCTTCATCCTCCGCTCGGTGGTGTCCGACAGCGCGGGGATCATGATCCCCGGACCGGCCATCGGATCGGCTTCCCGGACGTACAGGTGGACCGCGAGATCGTAGGTGTCCCACCCCTCACAGAGCGTCGGCTCAGCAGGCCCGAGCTGGTCGAACAGATCACACAGAGCGAGTCGCTCTACCCGGCTGTAGTCGGTCACATTCTCGATCGTAGTTGTCGGGTGGGAATGGCAGAATGTCAATCGTTGTCATGCCTGTGTCCCTGGTTTGCACCTGATTGCCCTGGAGTGTGTCTTGCCTGTCCCGAAAGTCCCCGACAAAGGCAGCGTCACCCGGCGGGGGTTCGGAGTGCTGCGGGTCGCGATCTGGGAGGAGCCGGGCATCTTCGCGCTGTCGGTGCTCGCCAGCATGCTGTACGGCGGGATGACGGTGGCCGGCGGCTGGGCGCTCGGCTGGTCGACCGATCACGTGATCCGGCCGGCGTTCGAGAGCGGGGAGACCACCGGCGGGGCGATCGCGACGCTGATCTCGCTGTTCATCGGGATCGCGATCCTGAACGCGATCGGCGTGGTCGGGCGGCGCCTCGGGGCCGGCGTCATGCAGTTCCGCCTGCAGGCGACGTACCGCCGGCGGGTGACCCGGCAGTACCTGAAGCTTCCGCTCGAGTGGCACCACCAGCACTCGACCGGCATGTTGCTGTCGAACGCGAACGCCGACGTGGAGTCGACCTGGTTCGTGATCGCGCCGCTGCCGATGGCGATCGGGGTCATCGCGATGCTGGTGTTCGCCACGATCGCGATGTTCGCGGCCGACGTCTGGCTGGCCCTGGTCGGCTGCCTGGTGTTCCCGCTGGTCTTCGTCGCGAACGTGATCTTCCAGCGCTACCTGCAGCCGCTCGCGACCCGCGCGCAGCAGCTCCGCGCCGACGTCTCCGAGGTCGCGCACGAGTCGTTCGACGGCGCGCTCGTGGTGAAGACGCTGGGGCGTGAGGCGGCCGAGACCGAGCGCTTCCGCGGCCCGACGAACGAGCTGCGCGACGCGAACATCGCGGTGAACAAGGCCCGCGGCATGTTCGACCCGGTGATCGACGGACTGCCCCGGCTCGGCGTGCTCGCCGTACTGCTGGTCGGGGTCGGACGGGTGCGGTCGGGCGGCGCGGACGCCGGCGACGTGGTGCAGGTGGCGTTCCTGTTCACGCTGATCGGGTTCCCGATCCGGGCGCTCGGCTGGGTGCTCGGTGAGCTGCCCCGGTCGGTCGTCGGCTGGGACCGGGTGCAGCGCGTGCTGACCGCCGAAGGTGGCATGGAGTACGGCGAGGCGCGGCTCACGTCGACGAAGGCGGCCAGGCTGCAGGTGGCCGGCGTGCGGTTCGGGTACCTGCCCGAGCGCGACGTACTCGCCGGGATGGACTTCACCATCGAGCCCGGACGGACCGTCGCGGTCGTCGGGCCGACGGGTGCCGGCAAGTCCACGTTGACCACGCTGCTGACCCGGCTGGTCGACCCGGAGCAGGGCGCCGTCAAGGTCGACGGTGTCGATCTGCGAGACCTGGCGCGGGACGAACTGGCCGGCTCGGTGGCGCTGGTGGCGCAGACCGCGTTCCTGTTCGACGACACGATCCGCGGCAACATCACGCTCGGCGGGGAGTACAGCGACGACGACGTCTGGGACGCGCTGCGGATCGCGCAGGGCGACGGGTTCGTGAAGTCGCTGCCGGATGGTCTCGACACCAAGGTCGGCGAGCGCGGTACGACGCTGTCCGGTGGGCAGCGGCAGCGGATCGCGCTGGCACGCGCCCTGGTACGGCGGCCGCGACTGCTGATCCTGGACGACGCGACGAGCGCGGTCGACCCGCAGGTCGAGGCACGCATCCTGGCCGGACTGCGCACCGCTGTGCAGGACGATGCCGGAGCGGCGACGACCGTGCTGGTGATCGCATACCGGAAGGCGACGATCTCGCTCGCCGACGAGGTGCTGTTCATGGACGACGGCCGGATCCAGGCGCACGGCACCCATACCCAGCTGCAGGCGTCGACGCCCGCTTATCGGGACCTGGTCGACGCCTACGAGAAGGACGCCGAGCGTCGCGAGGAAGAACTGGAGGCGTCCGCGTGAGCGCCGCTGAAGCGAGTCGGTTGGACCACGGCGACAACGCGGGTGGGCTGCAGACCCTCAAAGACGGACTGAAGGTTTCACCTGAGCTCGCCCGCGGGTGGTGGGTGACCGGGCTCCTCGCGTTGACGATGACGGCCGGGCGGATCGTCGTACCGATCGCGGTGCAGCAGACGATCGACAAGGGGCTGTCCGGCGCCGGCGGTCCGGACATGTCGTACGTCGCGTGGATGTGCCTCGTCTGCGCGCTGGGCGTGATCCTGACCGCGGGAGCGTCGTACCTGACGACTGTCCGGCTCGCGGTCAACTCGGAGTCCGGGCTGGCGACGATGCGGATCAAGGCGTTCCGGCACGTGCACGATCTGCCGGTGCTGACGCAGAGCACCGAGCGGCGTGGCGCGCTGGTCAGCCGGGTCACGTCCGATGTGGACACGGTGTCGCAGTTCCTGCAGTTCGGCGGGTTCATCTTCATCGTCAGCCTCGGGCAGATGGCGCTCGCGACCGTGGTGATGTTCTTCTACTCGTGGCAGCTCGCGCTGGTCGTGCTGCTCTGCTTCATCCCGCTGTTCGCCAGCCTGAAGTACCTGCAGCGCGCGATGTCGGCGGCGTACGGCGTGGTCCGGGCGAAGGTCGGCGAGATGCTGTCCGCGATCTCGGAGCCGGTCGTCGGCGCGCAGGTGGTCCGCTCGTACGCGATCGAGAAGCGGACGCAGGACCGGATCGACGCGTCGATCGAGGACTACCGCAAGACCGCGACCAAGGCGCAGGCGATCACCGGTCTGACGTTCTCGATCGGCGGCCTGGCGGCCGGTCTCGCGAACGCGGGCGTCCTGACGGTCGGCGTACTGCTCGGGGTCGACGGCAAGGCGACGCTCGGCGAGCTGCTCGCATTCATGTTCCTGGTCTCGCTGTTCTCGGACCCGGTGCAGATCGCGACGCAGGTGCTGACCGACGCGCAGAGCGCGTTCGCCGGCTGGAGGCGGGTGCTCGGCGTGATCGCCACGCCGGCCGACGTCGTGGACCCTGGCGACGAAGGCGTGAAGCAGGCCCGTGGGCCGATCACGGTCGAGTTCGAGGACGTCGATTTCGCTTATCCGGAAGGCGAGCTGGTACTGCGTGACGTCGACGTACGGATCGAGCCGCACCGGCGGGTCGCGGTCGTGGGCGAGACCGGATCCGGGAAAACGACGTTCGCGAAGCTGCTGACCCGGTTGATGGATCCGACGGCGGGCGCGGTCAAGCTCGACGGGGTGGACGCGAAGGACATCTCGTTCGAGTCGCTGCGCGAGCGGGTCGTGATGGTGCCGCAGGACGGGTACCTGTTCGACGCGTCACTGGCCGAGAACGTGCGGTTCGGCCGGCCCGAGGTGACCGATGCCGAGCTGGTCACGGCGTTCGAGTCGCTCGGACTGACGGACTGGCTGGAGTCGCTGCCGGACGGACTGCAGTCCCCGGTCGGGCAGCGCGGTGAGTCGTTGTCGGCGGGGGAGCGGCAGCTCGTCGCGCTCGTCCGTGCGAACATCGCGGACCCGGATCTGCTCGTGCTCGACGAGGCGACCTCCGCGGTCGACCCGGGCACCGAGGTACGGGTCAACGCCGCGCTCGAGCGGCTGATGGCGGGGCGTACCTCGGTGACGATCGCGCACCGGTTGTCGACGGCCGAAGCGGCCGACGAGGTGCTGGTGTTCGACGACGGTGAGATCGTCGAACGCGGACCGCACGCCGAGCTGGTCGGCGCCGGCGGCGTGTACACGCATCTGCACGACAGCTGGATCGCCCAGCGAAGCGCAATGTGACTGTCCGGCTGACCAGGAAATCTCCTGGTCAGCCAGACACATGCATCAGGGGTAGGTCAGGGAGTCGGGGCAGTGCCGGCGCCGGGCTGCGGCACCAGGAGGAACTCGACACCGCCCTTGTCGTCGACCGCCGCGTCCAGGATCTTGTCGTCGAGCGCGTTCGCGGCGTTGTGCTCGAGGAATACCCGTGCACCCGCCTCCTCGACGACCTGGTCACCCGGTTGCGGAGCCTCTGTCGTGGTCACCGCGAGTGCCGGATCCGCCGGGTTCTCCTGCGAGATCCGCACCCCGGCCCCTTCCGGCGCGCCTTCGACCCCGGTGATGCTCTTGATCACCAGCGTCGCGTTCTCTGTCAGGGTCAGCACAGCCACTCCATCCGTCGGTTAACACTTGAGTCCGTCCCGTGCCCCCACCGCCGATCCGCAAACCTTGAGCACCCACCAACCACGAACACGCCACCAGATCGGCTGACCCGTGCTCAAAGTCAGGCTGCGTCGGCGTGCGGGGGTGGTACTACGCGCCAGCGCGGGGGATCGCCGGGGCGGGCCTGTCCGCGGGCGAAGGCCGATCGAAGGCGGGCGATCAGGTCGGAGCGGGGATCGACCACGTCCTCCCAGCGGAAGTGGACGAGTTCGACACCGCGATCGGCGAGCCGCTGATCCCGGCGATGGCTCTTGCGCAGCAGGCGCCTGCGCTCCTGAGGAGTCTTCGCCTCGTACTTCGCGAGCCCGTCAGCCTCTCCGACGGTCCGGAACCAGGGCCACCAGAAGTCGACCCGCTCGAGCATCCATCCGACCCCGTCGAAGAACTGCACCTGCAACAGCGGGGCAGGTAGTCCGGCCGCGGCGAACACCGACCTCGCGATCGACTCCAACACGGACTCCGACGCAGGGTCGCCGAACGCGATGGCGGCGTGAGCGCGCCGGATCCCGGGCCAGCGTTGCTGGCGTTCCGCGACCGCCAGCAGGTCGTCGACCGACGTACCCCTTCGCAACGCGTCGTCGACAGTGACAATCGATTCACGCAGCGGCAGTTCACGGGCGAGGTGGTCCTGGCCATGTTGGTGACCGGCAACCACCCGTGACGCGACAGATCCGCAGTCGGCAGACCTGCACGGCGTACGACGACGTCCGTACGGCGATGATTGCGCCTGGCGTCGGGCGGACGGGTCAGCCAGGTAGCGTCGACCGGCGCTGCGGACCGTCGACCGGTGTCGGTCCACGTGGCGAGACCGGCCAGGCGGGCCGCGCTGAAATGACTCACGACCGAGCCTGGGTACGCCGCCTGGGCGCACGCGATCGCCGCGAGGTCCTCGTCGACTCGTCCGTCGAGATAGTGCCCGTGATGGTGCCTCAGCGCGCCTCGCCGGACGAGCCGCCGGAGATCGGCATCACTCAGTCCCAGGTCGCGCAGCGCCGCGCGCCGCTGTGGATTCCGCGCAACCACGAGCAGCCGTGCGCGGACGTCGTACCCCAGCCGATCCATCCCACCACCCTGCCGCCCCACCCCCACCTCCGCACCCCACCAACGCCGGCCTGTGGATATCCACTTTGAGCACCCACCAACCAACTTTCGCCGCTCAGATCGGTTGGTGGGTGCTCAAAGTCGGGGAGGGGTGGTTGGTGGGTGCTCAAAGTGGGGTGCGAACTGTCGGCGGCATGGTGTGGGATCGGGGTATGGCGATTGCTTTGGAGACGGCGGGGATCGGTGAGCTGGGCGAGGTCGTAGCGGTGTTGCGGGAGTGGCAGCGCGAGGACATGCCGCTGCAGTTGCATCCGGGGGATCTGGGATGGTTCTGGCGGTTCGGTGACGAGGCGACGGCGGCCGCGACGCGGGTCTGGCGGCGGGACGGGGAGATCGTCGCGGTGGGGATGCTCGACGAGCCTGACTGGCTGCGGATGTCGATCGCGCCGGAGCTGCAGCGGGACGACGAGTTGGCGCGGCGGGTCGTGGAGGACGTGTCGACGCCGGAGACCGGTGTACTGATCGACGGCAGGGTCGCGGTCGAGACGCCGATGGGGGCGCTGGTTCAGGACCTGCTCTTCAAAGACGGGTGGGACGCTGACAAGCCGTGGGTCCCGTTGCAGCGGAGCCTGAGCGGGCCGGTGCCGGATCCCGGCCTGCGGGTCGACGTCGTCGGTGCGGAGGACGCGCACGAGCGCACCGCCGTGCAGCGAGCGTCGTTCGACGGGTCGACGTTCACCGACGACCGCTGGTTCGCGATGGCCGACGGCCTGCCGTACGCCGATGCGCGGTGTCTGATCGCGCGTAACAAGACTGGTGAGTCCGTGGCGGCCGCGACCGTGTGGTCAGCCGGGGAAGGGCGTCCCGGCTACCTCGAGCCGATGGGCGTGCACCGGCTGCACCGCGGGCGCGGCTACGGGACGGCGATGGTGCTTGCGTGCGCGCGGGCGTTGCAGGAGCTGGGTGCGTCGAGCATCTACACCTGTACGCCGGCCTCCAACGAGGGCGCGGTCGCGACGTACCGGGCCGCCGGTCTCGAGCCCCAGCCGGAGATCCGGGCGCAGAACCGCAACGCCTAGGCGGTGGCGACGTCCTCCGCGGCCCGGAGCACACGCAGGATGTTGCCGCCGGCAAGCTTGCCGAGGTCCTCGTCGCTCCAGCCGCGGTCGGCCAGCGCGCCGAACAGCACCGGGTACGACGACACATCGGGCAGCTCGACCGGGAACTCCGGGCAGCCGTCGTAGTCACCGCCGACGCCGATGTGGTCGATACCCGCCACCTCGCGGACGTGTTCGACATGCTTGACCACGTCCGCGAGCGTGATGTCGGGCCGCGGTACGTCGTACAGCTTCTCGACCTCCTCGCGGTGCTCCTTGCCCTCGAGCCCGCGCTCCTTGGCCAGCGCGTGCATGCCGTCGAGCCAGTCGACGTACGCCTGCGAGACGAAGTACGGGACGAACGTGACCATGCAGACGCCGTCGTTGGCGGCCAGCGTCTCGAGCACGTCGTCGGGCACGTTCCGCGGAACGTTGCAGACCGCGCGCGCCGACGAGTGGCTGAAGATCACCGGCGCGCTCGTCACCCGGAGCGCGTGCCGCATGGTGTCCGCGGAGACGTGCGAGAGGTCGACCAGCATGCCGATCCGGTTCATCTCGCGGACGACCTGCTCACCGAAGTCGTTCAGCCCGCCGAGCACCGGCTCGTCCGTCGCGGAGTCGGCCCAGGACACGTTGTCGTTGTGGGTGAGCGTCATGTACCGCACGCCGAGCTCCCGCATCACCCGTAGTACGCCGAGGGACTCGCCGATCGAGTGGCCGCCCTCCATCCCCATCAGCGAGGCGATCCGGCCGGCCTTGATCGCCGCGTCCACGTCATCGGCCGACGACGCGAGCTGCAGGTCGTCCGGGAAGCGCTCGACGAATCGCCGGACGAAATCGAGCTGCTCGAACGTACGCCGTACCGCGTGCTCGTCCTGCGGCACCCACAACGACCAGAACTGGGCGCCGACGCGCCCGGCCCGCAGCCGCGGCAGGTCCGTGTTCAACTCCGGCACCGAACCGCCCAGGTCGTAGGCGTCCAGGTCGTAGTTGCACAGCTCGTAGAACGCGATCGGCAGGTCGTTGTGCCCGTCGATCACCACGTACTCACTCGTCATCCCACCATCTTGTCAGCCGACCTGTCAGCGCGCTGGTCAGCCCGTGGTCGGTGCTGCCGATCAGATCGGGGACAATGGGTCGGTGAACATCGACGAGTTGACCTTCGACGCGGCCGGGTTGATACCGGCAGTGGTGCAGCAGTACGACACGCGCGAGGTCCTGATGGTGGGCTGGATGAACGCCGAGGCGGTGCGCCGCACCGCGGAGACCAAACGGGGCACGTTCTGGTCCCGCAGCCGGCAGCAGTACTGGGTCAAGGGCGAGACCAGCGGCCACCGTCAGCACGTGAAGCAGATCCTCGTCGACTGCGACGCCGACACCCTGCTCGTCCTCGTCGACCAGGAAGGTCCCGCCTGCCACACCGGCACTCGCAGCTGCTTCGAGAACGGCGAGATCGAGGTGGCGGCGTGACGGTTCCGGAGCTGGAGACCTTCCGCGAGTACGCGAAGGACCGCCGGGTCATCCCGGTCACCCGGCGGCTGCTCGCCGACGCCGAGACGCCGATCGGTGTCTACGGCAAGCTTGCGGCCGAGCGGGAGGGCACGTTCCTGCTCGAGTCGGCGGAGAACGGCGGGGTCTGGTCGCGGTACTCGTTCATCGGCGTCCGCTCCGCCGCGGCGCTGACCGAGCGCGACGGCGAGGCCGTCTGGACCGGCAACCCGCCGGTCGGCCTGCCGCAGACCGGTGACCCGCTGAAGGCGCTCCGCGAGACGCTCGAGATCCTGCACACGCCGCGCCTGCCCGACCTGCCGCCACTGACCGGCGGCATGGTCGGCTTCCTCGGGTACGACGCCGTCCGCCGCCTGGAGCGGTTGCCCGATACAACGACCGACGACCTCGGCCTGCCCGAGCTGACGTTCCTGTTCGCCACCGACCTGGCCGCCCTCGACCACGAGACCGGCGAGATCTGGCTGATCGCGAACGCGGTCAACTGGGACGACTCCGACGAGCGCGTCGACGAGTCGTACGCCGACGCGGTCCGCCGGCTCGACGAGATGGAGCGCGACCTCGCGCAGCCCACCCCGTCGTACGTCGTCCGCGCCGACCGGCAGGCGCAGCCCGACCCGCACCGGCAGCGCTCCAGCGCGGAGTACCGGGAGGCGGTCGAGCACGCCAAGGAGGAGATCCGGGCCGGCGAGGCGTTCCAGATCGTCGTCTCGCAGCGGTTCGAGCTGCAGACGACCGCGAGCGCCCTGGACATCTACCGGGTGCTGCGAAGGTCCAACCCGAGCCCGTACATGTACCTGGTCCGCCTCGACGGCTTCGACATCGTCGGCTCGAGCCCGGAGGCGCTGGTCAAGGTCACCGACAACAAGGTGATCCTGCACCCGATCGCCGGCACCCGCCGCCGCGGCGCTACGCCGGAGGAGGACCACGCGCTCGAGGAGGAGCTGCGCGCCGACGCCAAGGAGCGCGCCGAGCACCTGATGCTGGTCGACCTCGGCCGTAACGACGTCGGCCGGGTCTGCGCGCCCGGCACGGTCGAGGTGGTCGACTTCATGACCGTTCGCCGGTACAGCCACGTGATGCACCTGGAGTCGACGGTCACCGGGCAGTTGGCGGCCGGCAAGACCGCGTTCGACGCGCTCACCGCGGCGTTCCCGGCCGGAACGTTGTCCGGGGCACCGAAACCGCGGGCGATGGAGATCATCGACAAGCTCGAGGTCACCCGGCGCGGCGTGTACGGCGGCGTGGTCGGCTACCTGGACTTCGCCGGCGACGCCGACACCGCGATCGCGATCCGGACCGCGGTACTGCGTGGCGGGACGGCGTACGTGCAGGCCGGCGCCGGGATCGTCGCGGACTCCGACCCGGCCTCCGAGGACGCCGAGTGCCGGACCAAGGCGGCCGCCGTACTGAACGCGATCGCGGTCGCGGGAACCTTCAGCGACGTATGAAGCCGCAACGGACGGTAGACCTGCTCGCCTTGGTGGCGCTGGTGCTGCTCGGCCTGTCGGGCTATCTGACCTGGGTCTCGGCGAACCCGGGCAACGGGCGCGCCGACGTGGTGTTCAACGGCTACACGATCACCAAGGCGCCGGTCACGCTGGCGCTCGCGTCGGTCGTCGCCGTGGTCGTCACCAAACTCGCGGGTACGGCGCTGCGCCGGGTGCTAGGCGCACTTGTCGCGTTGTTGGGCGCGATCGCCGTCGTCGTCGCGCTGTTCGTGCGACCCGACGGCGCCGAGCTGAGCAGGCTGCGGCCGGAGCTGAGCGACGTACTCGCCGACCAGGTCACGCAGACTCTCGGCGTGGCGCCGTGGTTCGCCCTGGCCGGCGGGATCGCCCTGGTCGCGGCCGGGCTTCTGACGGTGCTCACGGCGCACAAGTGGCGGCGACCCACTGCACGATACGAGCGTGATCCGGCCGCCTCACCGGCGGATCAGTGGAAGGCGATCGACGCCGGGGAGGACCCGACTCTCTGATCGCGGCGGGCTACCGCCACAATAGGACGGGACGACGAGGAGGAGTGGCGCCAACTATGGACAATACGGTGGCGGATCAAGGAGCGAGTCGGATCGACGAGGAGGCCCCTCACGATCTGCACGGCAACAGCCCCGCGGCGTGGACCGCGGTGGTGATCGTGCTGGTCGCGTTCACGCTCGGCGCCATCGCCATGGTGCTCGGGCCGAACTGGGTGCTGTTCTGGATCTCGGTCGCGATCGCGGTGCTCGGTGCGCTGGCCGGCAAGGTGCTGCAGTTGCTGGGCTTCGGGGTCCCGACTGACGGCGACCACTGAGGGGCGGACGGACATGACTGTGCTTGACGACATTCTCGCTGGGGTCCGCGAGGACCTTGCGGAGCGCCAGGCGCGGGTCAGCCTGGACGATCTGAAGCAGGAGGCCCAGCGCAAGCCCGACGCCAAGGACCCGATGCCCGTGTTCCGTGGTGACGGGATCGCGGTGATCGCCGAGGTGAAGCGGTCCAGCCCGTCGAAGGGCGCGCTGGCCGAGATCACCGACCCGGCCGCACTGGCCGGGGAGTACGAGCTGGGTGGCGCCGCGGCGATTTCGGTCCTCACCGAAGAGCGCCGGTTCAACGGCAGCCTCGACGACCTGCGCGCGGTCCGCGGCCGGGTCGACGTGCCGGTGCTGCGCAAGGACTTCGTGGTCTCGTCGTACCAGCTCTGGGAGGCCCGGGCAGCCGGCGCCGACATGGTGCTGCTGATCGCGGCCGCGCTGGAGCAGGAGGCCCTGGTCTCGCTGATCGAGCGGGCGCACTCGATCGGGCTGTGCCCGCTGGTCGAGGTACACGACGAGGAGGAGACCCGGCGTGCGGTGGACGCCGGCGCTCAGCTGATCGGCGTGAACAACCGCAACCTGAAGACGCTCGAGGTCGACCGGGACACGTTCGCGCGGGTCGCGCCGACGATCCCGACCGAGCTGGTCCGGGTGGCCGAGTCCGGCGTCCGCGGGCCGCATGATGTAATCGAGTTCGCGCGCGCCGGGGCCGATGTCGTCCTCGTCGGTGAAACCCTGGTGACCGGCCGCGATCCTCGCGCCTCGGTCGCCGATCTCGTCGCCGCCGGATCGCACCCCGCAATCCAGCAGCGGCACTGACCTCTCCTCCCGGTCCAAACGGGTAGGGGTAGTGACTCTCCCGAGCCGTCTGGGCCGGGTTGGAAGGTTTTGTCGGATGTCTACTGTGCTGCCCGACCAGTTCGGGCACTTCGGCCGTTTCGGCGGCAGGTTCATGCCGGAGGCGCTGATCGCGCCGCTCGACGAGCTCACGACCGCGTGGCGCGAGGCGATGGCCGACCCGGAGTTCACCGGTGAGTTCGAGCGGATGCTGCGCGAGTACATCGGCGCCCCGAGCCTGCTGTACGACGCGACCCGGCTGTCCGACGCGGCCGGCGCGCGGATCCTGCTCAAGCGCGAGGACCTGAACCACACCGGCGCGCACAAGATCCGCAATGCGATCGGCCAGGCGCTGCTGACCAAGCGGATGGGCAAGCCGCGCGTGATCGCCGAGACCGGCGCCGGCCAGCACGGCGTCGCCACGGCGACCGCGTGCGCGTACCTGGGCCTGGAGTGCGTCGTCTACATGGGCGAGGTCGACACCGAGCGCCAGGCGCTGAACGTGGCCCGGATGCGGCTGCTCGGCGCCGAGGTGATCCCGGTCAAGACCGGCAGCCGGACGCTGAAGGACGCGATCAACGAGGCGCTGCGCGACTGGGTCGCCAGCGTGGACAAGACGCACTACATCCTCGGTACGGCGGCCGGCTCGCACCCGTTCCCGGCGATGGTGCGCGACTTCGTCCGCGGGATCGGCGACGAGGCGCGCGAGCAGTCGCTCGAACTGCTCGGCAAGCTGCCGGACGCCGCGGTCGCGTCGGTCGGCGGCGGGTCGAACGCGATCGGCCTGTTCACCGCGTTCATCCCCGACGAGGACGTGAAGCTGTACGGCATCGAGCCGGGTGGCGACGGGTTCGAGACCGGTCGGCACGCGGCCACGATCACGGCCGGGCAGGTCGGCGTACTGCACGGTGCCCGGTCGTTCCTGTTGCAGGACGAGGACGGGCAGACGATCGAATCGCACTCGATCTCCGCGGGCCTGGACTACCCGGGCGTCGGGCCGGAGCACGCGTGGCTGGCCGAGACCGGGCGCGCGTCGTACCGGCCGATCACCGATGCGGAGGCGATGGACGCGTTCCAGCTGCTGTCCCGGACCGAGGGCATCATCCCGGCCATCGAGTCCGCGCACGCGGTCGCCGGCGCACTCGACATCGCCAAGGAACTGGGGCCTGAGGCAACTATCCTGGTGAACCTCTCCGGTCGCGGGGACAAGGACATGGACACGGCCGCCACCTGGTTCGGCCTCGGCGGGAAAGAGGCCTCCGGTGAGTGATGTGGTTGCCCTGGGCAAGGCCGGGGTGGCGATCCGGAAGGCGAACGACGCGGGTCGCGGTGCCCTGGTCGGGTACCTGCCGGCCGGCTTCCCGACGTACGACGGGGCCGTCGACGGGGTCAAGGCGATGATCGACGGCGGTGCCGACGTGATCGAGCTCGGCCTGCCGTACAGCGACCCGGTGATGGACGGTGTCACGATCCAGCGCGCCACCGAGGTCGCACGGGCCGGCGGACTGCGGACCCGGGACGTGCTCAGCACGGTCGAGAAGCTCGCGGCGTACTCCGACGTCCCGGTGCTCGTGATGACGTACTGGAACCCGATCGAGCGGTACGGCGTGGACCGGTTCGCGGCCGACTTCGCGGCCGCCGGGGGAGCGGGGCTGATCACGCCCGACCTGATCCCGGACGAGGCCGCGGAGTGGATCGCGGCCGCGGACAAGCACGACCTGGACAAGGTGTTCCTGGTGTCGCCGTCGTCGACCGACGAGCGAATCCGGATGACCACGGCCGCCTGCCGCGGGTTCGTGTACGCGACCGCCGTGATGGGTGTCACCGGCGCCCGGGACAAGCCGTCGGAACTCGCGGCACCGCTCGTCGCCCGGACGAAGGCGGCGACCGGACTGCCGGTCGGCGTCGGCCTCGGGATCTCGAACGGCGACCAGGCGGCCGGGGTGGTGGCGTTCGCGGACGCGGCGATCGTCGGCGCGGCGTTGGTCAAGGCGCTCGAGGACGGCGGCCCGGCCGGTGTCCGCGCGCTGACCGAGGACCTCGCCGAGGGCGTCCGCCGGGAACCTCGCACGCCCGCCGAACGTTAGAACCGCCGTGAGTCGAACCAGGAACGCGGTCGTTCTGCTGGCCGCGGTGGCTCTGCTCGCCCTCGCGGGCTGCAGTGG
This sequence comes from Kribbella sp. NBC_00662, assembly GCF_041430295.1. Taxonomy (GTDB): domain Bacteria; phylum Actinomycetota; class Actinomycetes; order Propionibacteriales; family Kribbellaceae; genus Kribbella. The sequence continues at coordinate 5,534,554 of NZ_CP109029.1, forward strand.
CAAGGAGCAGAAGGCCGACAACCCGGGCGGGGCGATCATCCGCAGCAGCCAGGACCCGAACGGGCTGCGTGGCGCCACGCTGGACCGGCCGTACGCGATGCCCGCGACCACCTTGACCGACACCGGGGGGAATCCGTTCAACCTGGTCACGTCGACGAAGAAGCCGGTCACGCTGGTGTTCTTCGGGTACACGAACTGCCCCGACGTGTGCCCGACGGTGATGGCCGACGTGGCGTCCGCGCTGACCAAGCTGGACCAGTCGGTGCGCGATCAGATCCAGATGCTGTTCATCACCACCGACCCGTCCCGGGACACCGGCCCGGTGATCCGCAAGTACCTGGACCGGTTCGACCCGTCGTTCACCGGGCTGACCGGGTCGCTGGCGTCGATCAAGGACGTCGCGAAGGCGGTCGGCGTGCCGGTGGAAGGGATGCAGAAGCTTCCTTCCGGAGGGTACGAGGTCGGTCACGGAGCGCAGGTGATCGGCTTCGGCAAGGACGACAAGGCGACCGTGATCTGGCTGTCGAACGCGGCCATCGGTGACCTGGCGCACGACTTCGGGAAGCTGGTGGCGGACAACCAGTGAAGGTTTGGTTCCCGTGGATCTCGCTCGCTGCCCGGCTTGTGCTCGGCGGCGTGATGCTCGTCGCCGGCGCGTTGAAGGTCACTGATCCGGAGACGGCCGCCCAGGCGGTCCGCGCGTACGAACTGCTGCCGTCGGCGCTGGTGCAACCGGTCGGCTGGGGCCTGCCCTTCCTGGAGATCGCGATCGGGTTGCTGTTGATCGTCGGCTTCGGTGTCCGCGCCTCGGCCGTGGCCGCGGGTGTTTTCATGATCGTGTTCATCGCCGCGGTGTCGTCCGCCTGGGCTCGCGGCCTGTCGATCGACTGCGGCTGCTTCGGCGGCGGCGGTCAGGTCGCCGCGGGCCAGACGAAGTACCTGCAGGAGATCCTCCGGGACGTCGGCCTGCTGGCGCTGGCTGTCTGGCTGTGGTGGCAGCCCGTCAGTAAGTTCGCTGTCGTAGCTGAATCACAAGGACCACAAGGAGTCACCGCGTCGTGAGCAACACCAATCCGCTGCTGCAGCAGAAGCGCCGGATCTCGCCAGGGATCATCGTGGTCGTCGTCCTGGTGCTGGCGCTGGTCGGCGGCGTCGGCGTGCAGTACTACCGCGGTCACTCCAAGGTCGAGGTCAGCTCGAACGGCCGGCCCGAGCCCACGGTCATCACCGGTCCGGGGACGTCCGGCAAGGGCGTCACGGTCGGCAAGGCCGGCGCCAAGGTGAACATCGACCTGTACCTCGACTTCCGCTGCCCGCACTGCGCGGAGTTCGAGGAGGCGAGCGGCGCGACCATCGACAAGCTCGTCCAGGACGGTACCGCGACGCTGACCTACTGGCCGCTGCAGTTCGTCAACCCGGATGCCTCACCGCGGCTGGCCAACGCCTTCGCCGCCGCGGCCGCGAACGGCAAGGCGCTGAGCTTCGCGGACGAGATGTACGGCGACTTCTCGAAGTCGTGGACCACGGACCAGCTGATCGAGCTGGGCAAGCAGCTCGGCGTCGGCGACGAGAAGTTCCAGCAGGCGTTGCAGGACAACACCTACGCGGGCTGGCTGGAGTCGGTGGGCAAGGCGGCCGACGATCGCGGTGTGACCGGGACTCCGACGGTCTACGTGAACGGCAAGCAGTTGCCGGCCGACCAGCTGAGCTCCGACGGCCTGCAGGACGCCGTCGACGCGGTCGCAAGCTGAGGCCCCATCGTGACCGTGCGTTTCTGGCAGTGGTCTGGCGGGTCGAGTAGCGTTCCCCCTTGCCATGTCTAGTCTGATTCCCGCCGTGATGGTTCCGGCGTTCATCCCCAGCCCGAGCCAGGGTGTCTGGCACGTCTTCGGCCTTCCGATCCGCGCGTACGCGTTGTGCATCCTGGCCGGCATCTTCGTCGGTTACTGGCTCGGCCGCCGCCGCTGGGTGGCGCGCGGCGGGTCCGCGCCGGTGCTCGCCGACATCATGTTCTGGGCGATCCCGTTCGGGTTGGTCGGCGCACGCATCTACCACGTGGTCACCGACGCCGAGCTGTACTTCGGCGAGGGCCGGCACCCGATCGACGCGCTGAAGATCTGGCACGGCGGGCTCGGCATCTGGGGTGCGGTCGGCTTCGGCGCGCTCGGTGCTTGGATCGCCTGTCGGCGCGCGAAGGTGCCGTTCCTGGCGGTCGCGGACGCGATGGCGCCGGGGATCGCGCTGGCGCAGGTGTTCGGCCGGTTCGGCAACTACTTCAACCAGGAACTCTTCGGTCGCCCGACCACCAAGCCGTGGGGCCTGGAGATCTCCCCCGAACACCGCCCGGCCGGCTACGCCGACTTCGCCACCTTCCACCCGACGTTCCTGTACGAGGCCGTCTGGAACCTGGGCGTCGTCGCCCTCGTCATCCTGGTCGACCGCCGCTACAAACTCGGCCACGGCCGCGCCTTCTTCCTGTACGTCGCCGGCTACACCGCGGGACGCGCCTGGATCGAGAACATGCGCATCGACACGGTGAACCACTTCCTCGGCCTCCGCCTGAACGTCTGGACCGCCCTCATCCTGTTCGTCCTCTCCGTAGCCGCCTTCATCATCAGCGCCAAGCGCCACCCCGGCCAGGAAGACATCTCCACCGGCCCCGCTGCCGGCAAGCCCACTCCCACCGAGCAGCCGACGGACGCCGAGCAGGCTGTCGATGAAGCCCCGAAGGTGGATGCGGACGAGGAAACTCCTGATGTGAGCCCGGCAGAAAGCTCGACCGAAGCGCCAAAGGTTGAAGTCAAGAACGGTTCCGAGTCTGATGGGGCTCGTGACTGAGACGCCTGATGTGTCGGCTGAGCATCACGGGGACCACACCCACCGTGATGTGAACGGCGGCTGGCTGCGACCCGCGGTGTTCGGGGCGATGGACGGCCTGGTGTCGAACTTCGCCCTGATCGCCGGCATGGACGGCGGCACCAGCTCCGGCTCGAAGTTCATCATCCTGGCCGGCCTCGCCGGGCTGGCGGCGGGTGCGTTCTCGATGGCGGCGGGGGAGTACACCTCCGTCGCCTCCCAGCGCGAGCTCGCCCACGCCGAGATCGAGGTCGAGCGCAAAGAGATCAAGAAGCACCCGATCGACGAAGAGATCGAGCTCGCCGAGACCTACCGCGCGAAGGGCCTCGACCCGGACCTGGCCAGCAAGGTCGCCAAGCAGTTCCACGCGAACCCGGAGCAGGCCCTCGAGGAACACGTCCGCGAAGAGCTCGGCATCGACCCCGGCGACCTCCCGAACCCGGTCCTCGCGGCCGCCTCGTCGTTCATCTGCTTCGCGATCGGCGCCTTCATCCCGCTGGCGCCGTACCTGTTCGGCGCGGGCAGCGTCGTACCGTCCCTGATCCTGTCCCTGACCGCGCTGTTCGTCTGCGGCGCGGTCGTCTCCCGCGTCACCAGCCGCTCCTGGTGGTACTCCGGGCTCCGCCAACTCCTCCTCGGCGCCGCCGCAGCCGGACTCACGTACTTCGTCGGCACTCTCGTCGGCCCCGGAATCGGCTGACGCGCAGCCCACGGGGTATCGCCGGCGCTACCCCAACAGTCGATCCAGCGTGATGGTTCGCGCCTGGCAGGTCCACCTAGCGTGAGCCCATGACGTCGACCACCTTCCTCCGCCCGTGGCAGGCGCTGACCTCCGCCGCGACCGCCACCACGGCACTCGTCGTCGCCTTCGTGCTGGCTCCCGCCGCGCTGGCGAGCACCCGGGCGACCAGCGGCCTCGGCAGCGAGGCGAACCTCATCGCGACCTTCCGCAGCGCTTTCGTCGGTTACTGGCAGACCGGCAAGGCCGACTTCGGCCCCGAACTGCAGCCGGTCGTCGACTACTGGTTCCGCTACCACGTAGCCAAGGCGCTGCTCGCCGCTGCGTTGCTGATAGCGCTCATCGCCCTCGGCTCGCTGAGCTGGCGGGCGTTTCTTCGCGTCGGCGGTCTTCGGGCAGCGGCTCTCGCAGTGAGCGGCGTCCTGTCCACCGCTCTCGCGGTCGTCTCGCTGGCAGCCGTCATGGCCAACATCCATGGGATGGCGGCCCCGTTCGGCGCCCTGCTGCCGATGCTGTTCGGCGCTCCCAAAGCCTCAGCAGGCCCGCTCCCGGACGCGCTGGCCCAGGTCCGGCAGCAGCTCGCCGACGGGCAGAGCTCACCCGCCCTCGAGATGATCCGCAGCGACTACGTCAAGTTCCACGCGGTGATGGCCGTCGAGGGCACGATCGTCGTCATCCTGCTCGTCGTTCTCAGCGTCCTGCTGTGGCGCGGCTTCACGAGGACGGATCGGACCGAACGCCGGTCCAGGCGCCTGCTGGCGGCGTACGGCGTCGTCGTCCCGCTGCTGGCGCTGACGCTGGCCGTCATCGTGGTGGCGAACGCGACCACGGCCGCCCACCCGCTACCCGGCCTGGAATCCTTCTTCGCCGGCGGCTGGTAGCTGCTGGACGATCGGCCTGCTCTGCGTGAACAGCCCGCTGTAGGCGTTCAGAGCAGGCTGGCCGCCGAGGTGGGCGTAGAGGACGGTGGAGTCCTTCGGGATGTCGCCGTTGCGGATGAGGTCGATCAGGCCCGCCATCGACTTCCCCTCGTACACCGGGTCGATGATCATGCCCTCGAGCTGCCCGGTCAGCCGGATCGCGTCCAGCGTCGACTGCACCGGGATGCCGTACTCGTTCCCGGCCCAGCCCTCCAGCACCGTGATCTCGTCGTCGCGCAGCTCGCGTCCCAACCCGATCAACGCGGCCGTCGCCCGGGCGATTCGCTCGACCTGATCCCGCGTCTCCCGCAACTTCGCGCTCGCGTCGATCCCGATCACCCGCCGCGGCCGGTCCTGCCCGGCGAACCCGGCGATCATCCCCGCGTGCGTCGACCCGGTCACCGAGCAGACCACGATCGTGTCGAAGAAGACCCCGAGCTCGCGTTCCTGCTGCTCCACCTCGTCCGCCCACTGCGCGAACCCGAGCCCGCCGAGCCGGTGGTCCGAGGCGCCGGCCGGGATCGCGTACGGCGTACCGCCGCGCGCCTGCACGTCCTCGAGCGCCTGCTTCCAGCTGTCCTTGAACCCGATCCCGAACCCGGCCGGATCGAGCCGCACCTCGGCCCCCATGATCCGGCTGAGCAGGATGTTGCCGACCCGGTCGTTGAGCGCATCCGGCCAATCCACCCAGTTCTCCTGGACCAGCACCGCCTTCAGCCCCACCTTCGCGGCGACCGCGGCGACCTGGCGGGTGTGGTTCGACTGGTAGCCGCCGATCGACACCAACGTGTCGGCGCCTTGCGCGAGCGCGTCCGGGATCAGGTACTCCAGCTTCCGCGTCTTGTTCCCGCCGTACGCGAGCCCCGAGTTGCAGTCCTCCCGCTTCGCCCACACCTTCGCCCCACCCAGATACGCCGACAACCGCTCCAACGGATGCACCGGGCTGGGCCCGAACAGCAACGGATACCTGGGAAAGTCGGCGAGAGTCATGCCGCCCAGCCTAATCAGCCGGTACGGCGCGAGGACGGTCGCGCATCGGCCAAATCGATCGCGCAGGAACCACGGCTGCACTAGCGTCGCCCGGGTGTTTCCACGCGAGATCGACGTCCCACCGCCCGCCTATCTCGAACAACTCGGCACTCGCTTCGCCCACTTCGGCGCCCAGGACTCCGGCAACATCTCGTACGGCGTCCAGACCGCCGACACCCGGTACTTCGTGAAAACCGCCGGCGACCCGGCCGACACCCAGGCCTTCCTCGACTTCGACGGTCGGGTAGCCCTCCTCCGAAACGCCGCCGAGATCGCACACTCGGTCGACCACTCCGCCCTGCCGACCCTGCGTGCGGTCATCGAATCGCCGGCCGGCCCGGTGCTCGTCTACGACTGGCGCGACGGCGATCTCCTGGGCACCGTCCTCGACCGCTTCACGGCGCTCCCGACCGAGGAGATCCTCACCGCGCTCGACACGCTGTACGACCTCCACGCCGCCCTCGACGCCGCCGGCTGGGTCGAAGGCGACTTCTACCACTCCTCGATGCTCTACGACTTCCCGACGCAACGCCTGACGGTCATAGATCTCGACAGCTACCACCGCGGCCCGTTCGTGAACACGATGGGCCGCATGTTCGGCTCCAGCCGCTTCATGGCACCCGAGGAGCACGTCCTCGGAGCCCCGATCGACACCCGAACCACTGCCTACGTGATGGCGCGCACCGCCCGGATCCTCCTGACCGATACACCCCCACCTCTCCAGGACGTCCTCACCGAAGCCACCACGACCCGCTTCCCGACCTATGCCTCGTTCCACACCGCCTGGCTGACCGCCTCGTCCACAATCCCCGCCAACCTCCCCAACCGCTCAACGTGATCCCCGGCGTCCACCTGCCCAAGCGCCCACGCAGCGCGTGACACCCCGGTGTACGCCGCCACCAACACAGCCCCACGCCGTACGTCGCCACCGTGCGCGGCAACCAGCTCGTCCAGCGGCGTATCCACGGCGAGCACCAAGTACCCGAGGTCGAAGCCAGCCGGCCCGAGCCCGAACTGCTCCCAATCGATGGCTACGACGTCCTCGCCGTCTCGACCGAGCAGATTCACCGGATGCGCGTCCCCGTGCGTCGGGACCCGCGGCAGCCCGTCCAGCACTGTCAGCGCGGCCTCCCGCCGTCCCCAGAGCTCGTCGATCGCCGGTGAACCCAGACCGGCCCGAGCCAGCGCATGCCATCCGCCACGCCTCTCCACGGTCCGCAGACGGTCCCGTAGTACGTCCCGAGCACCCCAGCCAGGCTCGGCCACCGGAGAGCCCGCGAACCGCCCCAGAGCCTCAGCCAGCCCCTCTCCGGTCCACTCCGCGGCAGGTGTGTAGGCCATCCGCAGCGTGATCCCCGCCGAATCACGCTCGACCCCCAGACAGGCCGGCGCCCGCAGACCCGGCGTACCAGCCACGACGCCGGATTCGGCGACCAGCGCCTGCCGCTCCCAGTAGGCGTGATGACGTGGATCCTCGACGCCGGGGAGCAGGCGCTTGACCACCTGACCGTCGGGAGTCAGCCAGACCCCACCGGTGGCCTGACCGGTGCCGGAGGTGAGTGGTTGCCAGTCGGGGGAGGGCTGCCAGGGCATAGGGACGGCCTATCAGGATCGGGCGGTCTCAGCAGGTGAATTTCCGATGGATCGGGTGGTTGCGGGAGCGGTGGGCTGGGAAGATGGGAGGCTAGTAGTGAGCGCTTGCTTACAGTGGGTCATCAAGGCGTTTCACGGTGGACGGGAAGTCCAGCTGGTGGGCGTCATGAGGTAGTCTCGGGACACCCGGCTTGGGCCAATGTTGTCCCGCGGCCAGTTGTTTGACCGTAGGACGACGGGAGCCCCTGAATGTATGGTCGCCCCCCATTCCCGAGCGAGGGTCTCTACGACGGGCAGCACGAGCACGACGCTTGTGGTGTTGCCTTCGTCGCGACCCTGACCGGTGAACCGAGCCACGACATCGTGGCCAAGGCCTTGACCGCCCTGCGCAATCTCGAGCATCGCGGCGCGTCCGGCGCCGAACCGGATTCCGGCGACGGAGCCGGCATCCTGCTGCAGGTCCCGGATGCCTTCTATCGCAAGGTGTGCGAGTTCGACCTGCCGGCGCCGCACAGCTACGCGACCGGTATCGCGTTCCTGCCCGCCGATCCCGACGACGCCGCCAAGGCGATCAACCGGATCGAGGAGCTGGCGACCGAGGAGCAGCTGAAGGTCGTCGGCTGGCGGGACATCCCGACCACGCCCGACCTGCTCGGCGCGACCGCGCGCTCGGTGATGCCGACCTTCAAGCAGCTGTTCGTCACCGCGACGAGCGGCCGGGTGCTCGGCCTGGCCCTGGAGCGGATGGCGTTCCGGCTGCGGAAGCGGGCCGAGAAGGAGACCGAGACCTACTTCCCGTCGCTGTCCGGCCGGACCATCACCTACAAGGGGATGCTCACCACCGACCAGCTGGACAAGTTCTTCCCCGAGCTGACCGACCCCGATCTGGCCTCGGCCATCGGCATCGTGCACTCGCGGTTCTCCACGAACACGTTCCCGTCCTGGCCGCTGGCCCACCCGTACCGGTACATCGCCCACAACGGTGAGATCAACACCGTCCAGGGCAACCGCAACTGGATGCGCGCCCGCGAGGCCCTGCTGGCCAGCGACCTGATCCCCGGCGACCTCGAGCAGCTCTACCCGATCTGTACGCCGGGCGCCTCGGACTCCGCGTCCTTCGACGAGGTCCTCGAGCTCCTGCACCTCGGCGGCCGCTCGCTGCCGCACGCGATGCTGATGATGATCCCGGAGGCGTGGGAGAACGCCACCACGATGGATCCGAAGCGGCGTGCGTTCTACGAGTTCCACTCGACGCTGATGGAGCCGTGGGACGGCCCGGCGTCGGTCGTCTTCTCCGACGGTACGAAGGTCGGCGCGGTCCTCGACCGCAACGGCCTGCGCCCCTCGCGCTACTGGGTGACCGAGGACGGCCTGGTCGTCCTCGCGTCCGAGGCCGGCGTCCTCGACATCGACCCGGCCACCGTGACCGAGAAGGGCCGCCTCGAACCGGGCCGGATCTTCCTGGTCGACGTCGACGCGCACCGGATCATCACCGACGCCGAGGTGAAGAACGCGCTCGCCACCGAGCACCCGTACGACGAATGGCTGCACGGCGGCCTGATCCGCTTCGAGGACCTGCACGAGCGCGAGCACGTCGTCCACAGCCACGCGTCGGTGACCCGGCGCCAGCAGGTCTTCGGATACACCGAGGAGGAGCTGCGCCTCATCCTCACCCCGATGGCCAAGTCCGGCGCCGAGCCGATCGGCTCGATGGGCACCGACACGCCGATCGCAGTGCTGAGCGACCGGCCGCGGCTGCTGTTCGACTACTTCGCGCAGCTGTTCGCCCAGGTCACGAACCCACCGCTGGACGCGATCCGCGAGGAGCTCGTCACCTCGCTGTCGTCGTCCCTCGGCCCGGAGTCGAACCTGCTCAGCCCGAGCCCGGCGTCCTGCCGGCAGGTGGTGATCCCGTTCCCGGTGATCACCAACGACGAGCTGGCCAAGCTCCGGCACATCAACCTCGACGGCGACATGCCCGGCCTGGCCACGACGGTCCTGCGCGGTGTGTACGACGTCGAGGGCGGCGGCGAGGCGCTCCGGACCCGGCTCGACGAGATCTGCGCCGAAGCCGACGCAGCGATTCGTGACGGCGCCCGCATCCTGGTGCTGTCCGACCGGCACTCGAACGCCGACAGCGCCCCGATCCCGTCGTTGTTGCTGACCTCCGCGGTGCACCACCACCTGGTCCGGGAGAAGACCCGCACCCAGGTCGGCCTGGTCGTCGAGGCCGGTGACGTCCGCGAGGTCCACCACGTCGCGCTGCTGATGGGGTACGGCGCGGCCGCGATCAACCCGTACCTGGCGCTGGAGTCCGTCGAGGACCTCTGCCGGCACGGCACCTACCTGCCCGGGATCGAGCCCGAGCAGGCCGTGCGCAACGTGGTGAAGTCGCTCGGCAAGGGCGTGCTCAAGGTCATGTCGAAGATGGGTGTCTCGACGGTCGCGTCGTACACCGGCGCCCAGATCTTCGAGGCGAACGGGCTGTCGCCGTTCCTGGTCGACATCTACTTCACCGGTACGTCGTCGAGGATCGGCGGCGTCGGACTCGACACGATCGCCGAGGAGGTACGCCGCCGGCACCTGCGCGCGTATCCCGCCGACGGCATCCTGCCGGCGCACCGCAAGCTGGAGATCGGCGGCGAGTACCAGTGGCGCCGCGAGGGCGAGCCGCACCTGTTCGACCCGGACACGGTCTTCCGGCTGCAGCACAGCACCCGGACCGGCCGCTACGACATCTTCAAGCAGTACACGTCGCGCGTGAACGAGCAGTCCGAGCGGCTGATGACACTGCGTGGCCTGTTCGGATTCGGCAGCGACCGGCAGCCGATCCCGATCGAGGAGGTCGAGCCGGTCAGCGAGATCGTCAAGCGGTTCTCCACCGGCGCGATGAGCTACGGCTCGATCAGCGCCGAGGCGCACCAGACGCTGGCGATCGCGATGAACCAGCTCGGCGGCAAGTCGAACACCGGTGAGGGCGGCGAGGACGCCGACCGGCTGTACGACCCGTCCCGGCGGAGTTCGATCAAGCAGGTCGCCTCGGGACGGTTCGGCGTCACCGCGGAGTACCTGACGAACTCCGACGACATCCAGATCAAGATGGCGCAGGGCGCGAAGCCCGGCGAGGGCGGGCAGCTGCCCGGTCCGAAGGTGTACCCGTGGGTGGCCAGCACGCGGCACTCGACGCCGGGTGTCGGCCTGATCTCGCCGCCGCCGCACCACGACATCTACTCGATCGAGGATCTGGCCCAGCTAATCCACGACCTGAAGAACGCGAACCCGTCCGCACGGATCCACGTGAAGCTGGTCTCCGAGGTCGGCGTCGGCACGATCGCCGCGGGTGTCTCCAAGGCGCACGCGGACGTCGTCCTGATCTCCGGTCACGACGGCGGTACGGGCGCGGCGCCGCTGACGTCGCTGAAGCACGCCGGCGGTCCGTGGGAGCTGGGTCTGGCCGAGACGCAGCAGACCCTGCTGCTGAACGGTTTGCGCGACCGCATCGTCGTACAGACCGACGGCCAGCTGAAGACCGGTCGCGACGTGATCATCGCGGCGCTGCTCGGCGCGGAGGAGTTCGGTTTCGCGACCGCGCCGCTGGTGGTGTCGGGCTGCATCATGATGCGGGTCTGCCACCTGGACACCTGCCCGGTCGGCGTCGCCACGCAGAACCCGGTACTGCGGGAGCGGTTCTCCGGCAAGCCAGAGTTCGTGGTGAACTTCTTCGAGTTCATCGCCGAGGAGGTCCGGGAGTACCTTGCGGAGCTGGGATTCCGGACCCTCGACGAGGCGATCGGTCACGCCGAGGTGCTGGACGTCCAGCGCGCGGTCGACCACTGGAAGGCGGACGGTCTCGACCTGGCCCCGATCCTGCACGTGCCGTCGCTGCCGGAAGGCGCGTCGCGGCACCAGGTCGTCGGGCAGAACCACGGCCTGGACAAGGCGCTCGACAACGAGCTGATCGAGATCTGCCGGCCGGCATTGGAGAACGGCGAACCGGTTCGCGCGCAGCTCGCGATCCGCAACGTCAACCGCACGGTCGGGACGATGCTCGGCCACGAGATCACCAAGCGGTACCGCGCGGCCGGCCTGGCCGACGGGACGATCGACCTGACCTTCACCGGTTCGGCCGGCAACTCGTTCGCGGCCTTCGTGCCGAGCGGGGTCACGCTGCGACTCGAGGGTGACGCCAACGACTACGTCGGCAAGGGTCTGTCCGGCGGTCGCGTGGTCATCCGCCCAGACCGCCGCGCGCGGTTCGACGCGGCCGACCAGATCATCGCCGGCAACGTCATCGCGTACGGCGCGACGTCCGGTGAACTGTTCATCAGCGGCGGCGTCGGCCAGCGGTTCTGCGTCCGGAACTCCGGCGCGACCGCGATCGTCGAGTCGGTCGGCGACCACGCCTGCGAGTACATGACCGGCGGGCGTGTCGTCGTACTGGGCGCCGTCGGACGGAACCTCGCGGCCGGCATGTCGGGCGGCGTGGCCCACGTGATCGACCTGGACCAGACCCTGGTGAACCCGGAGCTGGTGGATCTCCACCCGGTCACCACGGACGAGTCCGAACTGCTGCACGACCTGGTCCGCAGGCACTTCGAGGAGACCGGATCGGAACGGGCGGCCAAGCTGCTCGCCGACTGGCCCGCCGCGGCCGCCAGGTTCACCACGGTGATGCCCCGCGACTATGCCCGGGTGCTGGCGGCCAAGGCGGCCGCGGAGCGCGACGGGCTGGATGAGGACGCCACCACGCGAGCGATGATGGAGGCCATCTGATGGCTGATCCCAAGGGATTCCTGACCACCCCGCGCGAGGTCGCCGACCGGCGTCCGGTGGAGGAGCGCAAGCAGGACTGGAAAGAGGTCTACCCCGGTGGGCCGGGCAAGGCGCTGCTGCCGATCATCACCAAGCAGGCCGGCCGTTGTATGGACTGCGGTATCCCGTTCTGCCACAACGGCTGCCCGCTGGGCAACCTGATCCCGGAGTGGAACGACCTGGTCTGGCGCGACGACTGGTCGTCGGCGATCGAGCGGTTGCACGCCACCAACAACTTCCCGGAGTTCACCGGGCGGCTGTGCCCGGCGCCGTGCGAGACCGCCTGCGTGCTCGGTATCAACCAGGACCCGGTGACGATCAAGAACGTCGAGGTCGCGATCATCGACAAGGCCTGGGAGACCGGCGACGTCCGGCCCCAGCCGCCGGAATGGCTGACCGGCAAGACGATCGCGGTCGTCGGATCCGGTCCGTCGGGCCTGGCCGCCGCGCAGCAGCTGACCCGCGCGGGGCACACGGTCGCGGTCTACGAGCGCGCCGACACCCCGGGCGGCCTGCTGCGGTACGGCATTCCCGAGTTCAAGATGGAGAAGATCCAGGTCGACCGCCGGATCCAGCAGATGAAGGAGGAGGGCACGGTCTTCCGCTCCGGCGTGAACGTCGGCGTGGACGTGACCGGCACCCAGCTCAAGCAGCGCTACGACGCGGTCGTGATCGCCACCGGGGCCACCGCAGCGCGCGACCTGCCGGTGCCTGGCCGAGAGTACGGCGGCATCCACCAGGCGATGGAGTACCTGCCGCAGGCCAACCGGGTCGCACTCGGGCAGACCGTCGACGACCAGATCGTTGCGACCGGCAAGGACGTGGTGATCATCGGCGGCGGCGACACCGGCGCCGACTGCCTCGGTACGGCACACCGGCAGGGCGCCCGGACGGTGACCCAGCTGGAGATCATGCCGCGACCGGGCGAGGACCGGCCAGGGCACCAGCCGTGGCCGACGTACCCGATGATCTACCGGGTCGCCTCCGCGCACGAGGAGGGCGGCGACCGGGTGTACGCGGTCTCGACGGTGAACTTCGAGGCCGATGCCGACGGCAACGTCTCGGGGCTGAACCTGGTCGAGGTGAAGTTTGCCGACGGCAAGTTCAACCCGGTCGAGGGGACCGAGCGGACGATCCCGGCGCAGCTCGTGCTGCTGGCGATGGGCTTCCTCGGCCCGGAGCGCGAGGGCTTCCTCGAGCAGCTCGGTGTCGAGCTCGACGAGCGCGGCAACGTCAAGCGGGACAAGGACTACCAGACCTCGGTCGAGGGCGTCTTCGCCTGTGGCGACGCCGGTCGCGGTCAGTCGCTGATCGTCTGGGCGATCGCCGAGGGCCGCTCCTGCGCCAACGGCGTGGACACCCACCTGACCGGCTCGTCCACCCTTCCCACCCCCATCCCGCCGACGGCCCGCCCCTTGGCGGTATGACGTGCAGTGCTTTGTGCACCCACCAACCGGAATTCGCGACGCGAAACGGTTGGTCGGTGCTCAAGGAGTCCCGGCTCGATAGGTTGGGACAGTGGTAGGGCGGCTCGTCGACAGGGCGCGGCTCAGGGCGGTGGCGCCGTGGGCCGGGCTCAGTCTGCTCTTCGTGCTGACCACGGTCGTGGTGGGTCTGCTCGGATTCGTGAACGACTCCGAGCGGGTCACGATCGGCGCCCACGCGGCGACGGTGTCGCCCACCTTCGACGGGTACGCGACGCTCGACCTCGGCGCCGTACTCCCGCGGTTGCGGATCCCGGCGGACACGCCGGGCGGCATCGGCGTCAACATCGACGTACAGGAGACCGACGCCGACAACCTCACCGAGCTGCTCACCCGCGACACCCTGATCGCCTCCCAGCCCGACGGTGAGATCGGGCAGATCAAGAAGGTCATCCAGGAGATGGCCGTCGACAACGCGGTCGCCGGAGCCGGTACCGGCCTGCTCGTGGTCGTCGTGGTCGCCACGCTCTGGACGGCCCTCGGCGTACGTCGGCGACGCGAGCTGTGGCATCTGGTCCACCGGCACGAACGCCGGTTCGAGCACCGGGCGATCGTCGTACTGGTCGCGATGCTGATCACGATCGCCTCGATCTACGGTCCGGGGCGGATGCGGCCGGCCGAAGTACCGCCGACGCAGTGGCAGCCGCTGTTCAAGCTGCTGCCGGAGATGTCGTTCGACGACCGGCTGAAGAAGGTCGAGGTCGCGTCCGGGTTCTCCGCCACGGGTGGTGTCGGGGTGATCCGGACGCTGGTCGAGACGTACCGGAAGTCGACCGAGCTGTACGGCCGGCTCAAGGACCGGGTCGCCGACGTCGCTCCGCAGATCCACCAGCCGAACAAGGAGGAGAAGGTCGCCCTGCTGGTGTCGGACCGGCACGACAACATCGGTATCGACGGGTTCGCGGCCGAGGTGGCGAAGGCCGGCGGCGCCAAGCTGCTGATCGACGCCGGTGACGACACGTCGTCGGGACAGAGCTGGGAAGCGTTCAGCATCAACTCGCTGCGGCAGCACTTCAAGGACTTCAAAGTGGTCGCGGTGGCCGGCAACCACGACGCCGGCGGGCACGTCGAGGAATTCATGCGCAAGAGCGGGTTCACCGTGCTCGACAGCAAGCCGGTCGAGGTCGAGGGGATCCGGTTCCTCGGCGACAGCGACCCGACCAAGACCGGGCTCGGCAGCGCCGACACGCCGGGTGACGAGACGATCGAGCACCAGTCGGAGCGGCTGGCCGACGTCGCCTGCGACCAGCCGGAGGACAAGCGGATCTCGACAATGGTCGTGCACGACCCGTCCTCGTTCGCCGCCACCGCCGAGCGCGGCTGCGCGACGTTGCTGCTGTCCGGTCATCTGCACCGCCAGGTCGGTCCGACGACCAGGGTGGTCGACGGGCGCGCGGTCACGACGTACACGAACGGGACGACCGGGGGAGCGGCGTACGCCTTCGCCCTCGGCTACACCCTGCGGAAGCCGGGTGAGGTCACCCTCATCACGTACCAGAAAGGGCTGCCGGTCGGTTTGCAGACGGTCACCGCGCAACCCAGTGGTGATGTGACCGTCGGGCCCTACACCCCCTTGGGTTCTTGACGATTCAGGCGATGTAGGCGATTGCCATCAGCTGTTAACTGTCCAGTAACGGGGGTGGACCAGCAGGGGCAGTGGTTTGCAGGAGTAGGGTTTTGTGACGTGCGTCGCGCAAAGATCGTTTGTACGCTCGGCCCGGCTACGGCCGCCCCGGAGCGCATCCTGGAACTCGTCCAAGCAGGTATGGACGTCGCAAGGCTCAACCTGAGCCACGGCGCCCATGCCGAGCATGAGCGCATCTACCAGCGGATCCGCACAGCAGCCGCGGAGACCGGTAGCAACGTCGGCATCCTGGTCGACCTGCAGGGTCCGAAGATCCGGCTGGCCGAGTTCGCCGAGGGGAAGGCAACGCTGACCTACGGCGAACGCTTCACGATCACCACCCGGGAGGTGCCGGGCGATCACACCATCTGCGGAACGACGTACGACGGCCTGCCGGGTGACGTGAAGCCGGGCGACCAGCTGCTGATCGACGACGGCCGGATCGCGCTGGTGGCCGAGGAGGTCACCGAGACCGACGTGGTCTGCCGCGTCACGGTCGGCGGCCCGGTGTCGAACCACAAGGGCATCAATCTGCCGGGCGTGTCGGTGAGCGTTCCGGCGCTGTCGGAGAAGGACGCCGAGGACCTGCGCTGGGCCCTGCACCTGCCGGCCGACATGATCGCGCTGTCGTTCGTGCGGGACGCGGCCGACATCCAGCTGGTGCACAAGATCATGGACGAGGAGGGGCTGCGGCTCCCGGTCGTCGCCAAGATCGAGAAGCCGCAGGCGGTCGCCAACCTCGACGAGATCATCGAGGCGTTCGACGGGTTCATGGTGGCTCGTGGTGACCTCGGTGTGGAGCTCCCGCTCGAGGAGGTCCCGCTGGTCCAGAAGCTGATCATCGACCAGGCCCGGTTGAACGCGAAGCCGGTCATCGTCGCCACCCAGATGCTCGAGTCGATGATCTCCGCACCGCGCCCGACGCGGGCGGAGGCGTCCGACGTCGCGAACGCCGTACTCGACGGTGCGGACGCGGTCATGCTGTCCGGTGAGACCAGCGTCGGCCGGTTCCCGATCGAGACCGTCAGGACGATGGCGCGGATCGTCGAGTCCACCGAAGAACACGGCCTCAGCCGCGTCCAGGCGATCGAGTGGGAGCCGAAGACCAAGGGCGGCGTGATCGCCCGCGCGGCCGCGGATGTCGCGGAGCGGCTGGACGCGAAGTACCTGATCGCCTTCACCCAGTCGGGCGACACCGCGCTGCGGCTGGCCCGCTACCGCACCGAGGTCCCGCTGCTGGCCTTCACACCGGTCCCGTCGGTGAGCTCGTGGCTGAGCGTCGTGTGGGGCATCGAGACGCACATCGTCCCGACCGTCGAACACACCGACGAAATGGTCCGCCAGGTAGACCAACGCCTCCTCGAACTGGGCAAACTCCAGAAGGGCGACCTGGTAGTAATCGTCGCGGGTTCCCCACCCAGCATCCCCGGCTCCACCAACGCCCTCCGAGTCCACCGCATGGGCGACGCCATCGAAGGCATAGCCCCCGCCTACCGCAGCCAAAACCCGTAACAACAGACATTCAGAGAAGTAGTTGAGGCGGACAGTCGACCGACTGTCCGCCTCAACCCATGCACCCCAAGAACAAAACAAAGAGCAGACCTCTGAGATGTGGCTGGCCTGGGTAGGGAGCTGAGGGCCGGCCGGGGCTCGTGCAGGGAAAGACAAAGAGCAAAGAACAAGGATTTGAGGAGTGGCTGGCCGGACGTGCGGCTGTCGGGTTGTTGGGAGCGTGCGGGGGCTTGGGGAGACGTGCGGCGGTGGTTACGACTTGGGGCCGATGAATGCGTCTAGACGGCTGACTGCTTCTCGGCGGGCTACGGAGAGGGTGTTGGGGCGGGACATGCGCCAGGGGATGTCGAGGAGGTCTAGGGCCTGCTGGCAGAGGTGCATGATGTCGGTGGACTCGTTGGAGAACATGTAGCGGGGGTATTCGTAGCGTTTGGGGTGGCCGGTGACTGTGCGAGTGGTCCAGTTGGCTACTCGGCAGCCGTCGGAGTTGAAGAGGCCGCGGAGGAAGAGTTCGGGGTTCGCGGCAACAATCTCTTGCTGCCAGCGATGCAGTTCGATCTTCCGTTGATGCTTGGGGCCGGGGCCGTGCTGGGGGAACAGGCACGGCCAGTGCTTCCAGTAGGAGACGACGGACGTGTGGCCGGCGGCTTGGATGCGATGGGCCGGGCGGTTCGGATGTACGGCGGTAGCCGCATCCGCCGCCTCGTCGATCAGGCGGGGGTAGGAGTCGTCACATGCGATCCGCAGCGCGTAGACCTCGCGCCGGTGCTTCGACAGGCAGCCGTCGCCGAGGTAGAGGCCTAGTAGGTGCGCGTACGGACCTTCGGGGAGGTGCCCGTTCGAGCAGCGTGGGCAGCCGGTCGGGTCGCTCGTGGGGGCCGGGCGGGCGTGCCAGTTACGGAGCGTCGCACGATTCATGCCGAAGCGCTTGCTGATCGAGGAGAGGCTCTCGCCTCGAGCCATCGCGGCAACCGCGGCGGCGCGGACCTGCGCGTCGTACATGACGAGAGATTCGCAGGCGGCGCCGACAGATTTTTGTGCCCTGGGTGGGATTTGAACCCACACTGTGCGGGTTTTGAATCCGCTCCCTCTGCCGTTGGGGTACCAGGGCATTCCGACTTGGAAGATCCTACCCACGAGGCTGGTCGACCACCAAAATGTCGGTGGCTGCCGACAGGCTGGTGGCGTGCGTCACTTCAGATCGCGGGAGACGGTTGAGTCGGCGTTGCGGATGTCCGACGAGGGTGTGCCTGATCGGGTCAACGCGGAGATCCACGGTGTGGCGCTGCAGACGATCAGGACGTGGCGGCGGCGGTACCAACGCGACGGGTGGATCCGGGTCGGTAGCGGTTATCCAGCGTCGCCGTGTCCTCGGTGCGACAGTGCGGACCTCGACGAGGCGGCGTACGCCTTGCTGCTCGGCTGGTATCTCGGTGATGGGTCGATTGCGCGAGCGCGGCGGGGTGTGTTCACGTTGCAGATCATCAACGACGCGAGGTACGTGGATCTCATCCGAGAGATTGCGGAGACGATCAAGCGGGTGAAGCCGAACGCGAGCCCATGCCTCCGCGGAGGTGGAGGAGCGGTTCGGGTCGAGGCGCGCTGGAAGCATTGGCCGTGTTTGTTTCCTCAGCACGGTCCTGGGCGGAAGCATCTGCGGAAGATCGAGCTCGAGGGGTGGCAGCGGGAGATTGTTGCCAAATACCCCGAACAGCTGCTGCGGGGGCTGTTTCACTCGGACGGGTGCCGGTTCGTGAACTGGGCGAGTAAGCCGGCGACCGGGAAGCGGTACTACTACGTGCGCTACATGTTCTCGAACGAGTCGGACGACATTCGCAAGATTCTCACCGATGCGCTGGATCTGCTCGGAATCGGCTGGCGGCGGCCGAGGCGGAACGTGATCGCGGTCAGTCGGAAAGAGGCGGTCTCGGTGTTGGACGGGTTCGTGGGGGCGAAGGGGTGAGGTCGCTAAGGTGTGGGCGTGACTGCTAAGCGTGTGGTGATCGCCGAGGACGAGGCTCTGATTCGGATGGATCTGGCTGAGATGCTCGCGGAAGAGGGGTACGACGTCGTCGGGCAGGCGGGTGACGGGGAAGAGGCGATCCGGCTGGCCGAGGAGCAGCGGCCGGATCTGGTGATCCTCGATGTGAAGATGCCCAAGCTGGACGGGTTGAGTGCGGCCGAGAAGATCGCGGGGGAGCGGATCGCTCCGGTGCTGATGCTGACCGCGTTCTCGCAGCGGGAGCTGGTCGAGCGGGCGCGGGACGCCGGCGCGATGGCGTACCTGGTGAAACCGTTCTCCAAGGCCGACCTGCTGCCGGCGATCGAGATCGCCGCGTCCCGGTACGTCGAGCTCGCCGAACTCGAGCGCGAGGTCGCGGACCTGGCCGAGCGGCTGGAGACGCGCAAGCTGGTGGATCGGGCCAAGTCGATCCTGCAGACCAAGTTCGGGTTGTCCGAGCCGGACTCGTTCCGGTGGATCCAGAAAACCGCAATGGACAAAAGAGTTTCGATGCGGCAGGTCGCGCAGTTGGTCGTTGACGAGGCTGGCAGTAGCGACTGAATCACTCTCCGCTCATCGAGCTGAGCGGGCGTACAGTAACCACTTCTCCTCATGCTGCTTACCGCTGTAACGACCTCACAACACACGCTCTGTCACATCGCCTGAAGAGCCAACCGAGGTCTAACCTGCGGATGCTCGCGGCAAACGCGAGAGTCCGGGGATTTGCCGGACTATCCAGACATGGGAGGAACAGTGCACCAGCGTTCCGTAGTAAGGGTCGGCGCGTCGCTGATCGTTGCGTCGTTGGCCCTGACAGCCTGCGGCTCACGCAGTGGCAACGACTCCGGGGGGAGCTCCGGAGGTTCGACGAAGACTGCCAAGATCGGCGTCATCGCGCCGCTGTCCGGAGACTTGTCGGCCCTGGGTCTGGGTATCCAGCACTCCGTCGAGCTGGCCGTGAAGCAGGCCAACGACTCCAACGCGATCCCGGGCTGGAAGCTCGAGGTCGTGCCGAAGGACGACGAGGCGAAGCCGGACCCCGGTAAGAACGCCGCTACCGCGCTGGCCGGCGACCCCGACGTGATCGGTGTGGTCGGCACGCTGAACACCAGCGTCAGCCAGCAGGTCCAGCCGGTGCTCGCGCCGAAGAACATCGTCCAGGTCTCGCCGGCCAACACCGGACCGGGCCTGACCCAGGGTGCGAACTGGCAGACGGACCCGAAGCGGCCGTACCCGACGTACTTCCGCACCTGCACCACCGACGCGGTCCAGGGTCCGTTCGCGGCCCGGTACCTGTACGAGACGGCGAAGATCACCAAGGTCGCCACGATCCACGACAAGAAGGCGTACGGCCAGGGTCTGGTCGGCACCTTCACCGAGGAGTTCAAGAAGCTGGGCGGTCAGGTCGTCGCGGCCCAGACCATCAACCCGGACGACTCGAACTACCAGGCCGTGATCTCCGCGATCAAGCCGTCCGCCCCGCAGGCGGTCTACTACGGTGGTGAGTACCCGCAGGCCGGTCCGCTCTCGCAGCAGATGAAGGCCGCCGGTCTGAACGTCCCGCTGATGGGCGGCGACGGCATCTTCGACCCGAAGTACATCACCCTGGCCGGCAAGACCTCCGACAACGACCTGGCCACCTCGGTCGGCGCGCCGGTGGACTCGCTGGAGTCGGCGAAGAAGTTCGTCTCCGACTACAACGCGCAGGGCTACAAGGAGCCGTACGCGGCGTACGGCGGTTACTCCTTCGACGCGGCGAACGCGATCATCGCGGCGCTGAAGACCTCGCTGAAGGACGCCAAGGACGTCGAGTCCGCGCGTCAGGCGACGGTCGATGCCATGAGCAAGGTTTCGTTCGACGGCGTGACCGGCAAGGTCTCCTTCGACCAGTACGGTGACACCACCTCCAAGGTGCTGACCGTCTACAAGGTTGCCGGTGGCAAGTGGGCCACCGTCGAGACCAAGGCGTTCGAAGACAAGTAAGCGAAGTCGACCTCATGTCTCGGGGGTGGGAGCGATCCTCCCACCCCCGTGGCGTGTCATAACTGAGGCAGATGGGAGGTCGACGTGGACCAGTTCCTCCAGCAGCTCGTCAACGGGCTGACCTTGGGCTCGCTCTACGCCCTGATCGCGGTCGGTTACACCGTCGTCTACGGCATCGTGCAGCTCATCAACTTCGCCCACGGCGAGGTCTTCATGATCGGCGCGTTCGGCGCGCTGACCACGTACTTGTTGTTCTTCAACGGTCACACCAGCGTCTGGATCCTGCCGATCATGATCATCGGCGCGATGATCGCGTCGGTCGGTACGGCGGTGCTGATGGAACGTGTCGCGTACCGTCCCCTGCGGAACGCGCCACGACTGGCGCCGCTGATCACCGCGATCGGTATCTCGGTGTTCCTGCAGGAGTTCATCCGGCTCTTCTACGAGCAGCCGGGCTGGACCGTTGTCGTGTTCGCCGGTCTGGCGATCGCCGTCGGCTACGTCGTCGGCGCGCGGCAGGCCAAGGTCAATCTCAACCACCCGGTGTCCAAGTGGCACGACCGGGCCCCGCTGCTCGGCGGCGCGATCGGTGCGGTCGCGCTGTGGATCGTCGTCCGGCTGCTCAGCGGCGACGTGTCGGCGCTGTACGTCGTCGCGGCCGTCGTCGGCGGCGCCGTCGTCGGTACGGCGATCGGCGTCCTGGCCGGCCGGCTCGCGAAGAAGGGCGCGCGGGTCGAGGTCAGCGTGCAGGCCGTGGCGGCCACGGCGGTCGCGTCCGCGCTGACCGCGGAGCTCGGCTGGATCATCTTCAAGGAGCTGATCGACAAGGTCGAGTGGCCGAGCGCGAAGCAGCGCATCCCGTTCCCGCAGCTCGACGTGGTGACCGGTACGGCGCTGCAGGTCGGTGGCGTGACCATCCAGCGGTCCGCGATCTTCACGGTCGCCGCACTGGTGGTCTGCGCCGTACTGCTGTGGTTCTTCATCAACCGGACCCGGCTCGGTCGCGGTATGCAGGCCGTCTCGCAGGACCCGGACACCGCCCGGCTGATGGGTATCAACGTCGACCGGATCATCGTGGTGGCGTTCGCGCTCGGTGCGGTGCTCGCGGCGATCGCGGGTGTCTCGCAGGGTCTGCAGAACAACAACATCGACTTCCGGATGGGCTTCCTGGCCGGTCTGAAGGCGTTCACCGCGGCCGTCCTCGGTGGTATCGGCAACGTGTACGGCGCGGTCGTCGGCGGTCTCGTGCTCGGTGTGGTCGAGGCGATGGCCACGCAGTACATCCCGGGTCAGTTCGGCGGAAGCACCTGGAAGGACGTCTGGGCGTTCGTGATCCTGATTCTGGTTCTGGTGTTCAGGCCGCAGGGCCTGCTCGGCGCGAGGGTGGTGGACCGGGCATGACGGACGTGAAGACTCCGGTGCCGGAGGCAACGGACGCCCCACCGGCCAAGCCGGGCAATCCGATCGCGTGGCCGCTGGGTGTGGCCGGCGCGGTGCTGCTGATCGTCGGTTCGTTCCTGTCCTGGAGCTACGACAAGACGATCCTGAACGACCTGTCGATCAACTTCTATCCCGGCGGTCTGCAGATCCTCACGATCATCGGCGCGGTGCTGTCGCTCGTGCTGCTGCTCGCGGAGAAGGGTCCGCTGACCAGGCTCGGCGCCTGGCTGGACGTCACGCTCGGGCTCCGGACGCTCGGCGCCGGTCTGACGCTGTACATGGTGCTGATCCTGGTTGCGATCGGCACCGAGTCCGACGGCCTGATCAACGTGAACCCGGGCGCGTACATCTCTCTCGTGGGTGCGCTGCTGATCGCGGTCTCGGGCTGGATGCTGCCGCTGCGGCAGCTGCGCGACATGAGCGAGGCGAGACTGCCGGGCTGGTTCGAGATCCTCTCGATCGCGATCCTGATGGCAGCGGTGCTGTTCGCCGCGGCGTACGCGCTCGGCCTGCAGGACGCCTGGTCGTTCATTCTCTGCCTGGTGTTCATCGCCGTCGTCGCGACGGCGTTGTTCCGCACCGGCACGATGTCGTTCGTCGGTCACGTCGGGCAACGGCACCGCAAGGTGCTCACGCTGTCCGCGTTCGTGGTCGCGTTCCTCTTCCCGTTCACGCAGAACGGGTCGGACGCGAACATGTCGATCGCGAACCAGGTGCTGATCTTCGGCGCGACCGCGATGGGTCTGAACATCGTGGTCGGCCTGGCCGGTCTGCTGGACCTGGGGTACATCGCGTTCCTCGGCGCCGGCGCGTACACGGCCGCGGTGCTGTCGAACTCGGCGTTCGCCACCGTCGGTTGGAAGCCGCCGTTCCTGGTCGTGATGCTGGTCGGCGCGTGCGTGTCGGCGGTCCTCGGTCTGATCATCGGCACACCGACGCTGCGGGTCTCCGGCGACTATCTGGCCATCGTGACGCTCGGCTTCGGTGAGATCTTCCGGTTCTCGATGGGGAACCTGGACGGCAACAACGGCCCGAACCTGACCAACGGCCCGAATGGTGTCCCCGGCATCCCGGACCTGGAGATCGGCGGGTTCAACTTCGGTGACGAGCATGCGATCGCCGGCATCGAGCTGGGCCGGTTCTCGAACTACTACTTCCTCCTGCTGATCCTGATCGGCTTCGTCATCCTGGTCTTCGCCCGGCTGAACAACAGCCGGATCGGGCGCGGCTGGGTGGCGATCCGGGAGGACGAGAAGGCCGCCGAGGCGATGGGCGTGAACGTGTTCGGGCTGAAGCTGCTCGCGTTCGCGGTCGGCGCGTTCCTGGCCGGTCTGGCCGGCACGATCAAGGCCCACCAGGACGCCGCGGTCAGCCCGGACCAGTACCAGTTCATCGAGTCGGCGTTCCTGCTCGCCGCGATCGTGCTCGGCGGTATGGGCACCATCGCCGGTGTGTTGCTGGGAGCAACGATCCTGAAGCTGCTGCCGGAGAAGCTGCGGTTCTTCTCGGAGTACCGGCTGCTGATGTTCGGGTTGCTGCTGGTGCTGATGATGCGGTTCCGGCCGGAGGGGCTGGTCGCGAGCAGACGAAGGCAGCTCGAGTTCCACGAAGAGGACGAGGAGCTTGCCGTCGAGGTCGAAGAGGAACGCCTGGCCGTCGGGGAGGCGAAATGACAGTGACCGAGTCCCGGCCCGCGGCCACCCGGCCGATCGGCGAGCCGGTCCTGGAAGCCTCCGGCGTGACCATGCGGTTCGGTGGTCTGCTGGCGGTCAACGACGTCAACCTGACCGTCCGTGAGGGCGAGATCGTCGGTCTGATCGGCCCGAACGGGGCCGGCAAGACGACGTTCTTCAACTGCCTCACCGGGTTGTACAAGCCGACCAGCGGGCAGGTCCGGTTCGCCGGCGTACCGCGGAAGGCGCCGAAGGCCCCGAAGCGCAAGAAGGGCGAGGAGCTCGATCTGGAGGCGGTGCCGGTCCAGGAGCTCGCCGCGCTGTCGCCGTTGCCGCCGAAGCCGCGGGCCGTGGTCCGCGCGGGGATGGCCCGGACGTTCCAGAACATCCGGCTGTTCGCGAACATGACCGCGCTGGAGAACGTGATGGTCGGGCGCTACTGCCGGACCAGCGCGGGCGCGCTCACCTCGGTGCTGCGCGGGCCGAAGTTCCGTCGCGAGGAGGAGGCGACGCGGGCCCGGGCGCAGGAGCTGCTCGAGTTCGTCGGCCTCGGCCGCTCGACCGAGCACCTGGCCCGGAACATGCCGTACGGCGACCAGCGCCGGCTGGAGATCGCCCGCGCGCTGGCCACCGACCCGAAGCTCATCCTGCTGGACGAGCCGACGGCCGGTATGAACCCGCAGGAGACCCGGCAGGCGATGGACCTGATCTTCAAGATCAGGGACTCCGGGCTGTCGGTCGTGGTGATCGAGCACGACATGCGGTTCATCTTCAACCTGTGCGACCGGGTGCTGTGTCTGGTCCAGGGGCAGGCCCTGATCGAGGGCACCCCGGACGAGGTGCAGTCCGACCCGCGGGTGATCGAGGCCTACATCGGCACCGGCGAGGACGACGAGGACGCCCCGCAGGACGACACCGGGGAGGAGACACGATGAGCGCGATGCTCGAGGTCAAGGACCTGGAAGTTGCCTACGGCAAGATCCTTGCGGTGAAGAAGATCAGCTTCAGCGTGGAGCAGGGGCAGGTGGTGTCGCTGATCGGCACCAACGGCGCCGGCAAGACCACCACGCTGAAGACGATCTCCGGTCTGCTCCGGCCGACCGGCGGCGAGATCTGGTTCCAGGGCGAGCGGATCGACCACGTGGCGGCGCACGACATCGTCACCCGGGGGCTGGCGCATTCGCCCGAGGGCCGGCGGATCTTCCCGCGGCTGTCGGTCGAGGAGAACCTGATACTCGGCGCGTTCGCACGCCGGGACCCGGGCGGGGTCCGCAAGGACCTGGAGGCGGCGTACGAGCTGTTCCCGATCCTGGGGGAGCGGCGCAAGCAGCCGGCCGGCACGTTCTCCGGCGGTGAGCAGCAGATGCTGGCGATGGGCCGGGCGATGATGAGCCGGCCGAAGCTGATGATGCTGGACGAGCCGTCGATGGGTCTGTCGCCGATCATGATGAAGCGGATCATGTCGACGGTGACCGAGCTGCAGCGG
Source organism: Kribbella sp. NBC_00662 (assembly GCF_041430295.1). Classification (GTDB taxonomy): domain Bacteria; phylum Actinomycetota; class Actinomycetes; order Propionibacteriales; family Kribbellaceae; genus Kribbella. The sequence continues at coordinate 5,559,707 of NZ_CP109029.1, forward strand.
CAGGGGACGACGATCCTGCTGGTCGAGCAGAACGCGCAGGCCGCGTTGAAGCGGGCCGACTTCGGCTACGTGCTCGAGGTCGGGAAGATCGTGCTGTCGGGTTCCGGCAGCGATCTGTTGGTGAACGACTCGGTCCGTAAGGCCTATCTGGGCGAGGACTGAGAGGCCGTCGCTGCTGGTTCAGTTGCGGATGACAACGAGCAACTGGACCAGCAGCGGCGCCACGATCAAGGCGGGTAGCAGGTCGGCGACCGCTACCTGCTTCAGTTTCAGCAGTCTGAGCGCCACGCCGATCAGCATCACGCCGCCGGTGGCGCCGAGCGCGGTCACATGAGCATCGGGCAGTACGTCGCCCAGCACCGCGCCCACTGCCGTCATCGAACCCTGGACGACGAGTACGACGAGCGCGGACGCCGCCACGCCCCAGCCGAACGATGCGGCGAAGGCGATCGAGGTGAACCCGTCGAGAACCGCCTTCAGATACAGCTGATCCGCGCCGCGGCCGAGCCCGTCGGACAGTGAGCCGAGGAACGTGAGCGGCCCGACGCAGAACACCATCGACGCCGACACGAACCCTTCGACGAACGTGCTCTGCCCCTCGCCGCGGTCGAACCGGCGCTGCATCCAGGCGCCGAAACCTTCCAGCCGTTCCTCGATGTGCAGCAGCGAGCCGATGATCCCGCCGATCAGCATCGCGCCCAGCACGATCAGCACCGGTGCGCTGTCGCCGACCGCGTCGCTGAGTGCCTTGTCGCCGACGGTGAGTGCCGAGGAGATCGCGATCAGCAGCGTGACCAGACCGATCGCGTCGGTGACCAGATCCCTGGTGCGGTGACTGAGCCGGTGTCCGACGAGTACGCCGAGTACCGAACCGACGAGCACCGTCGCGACGTTCACGACGGTCCCGATTCCGATGAACAAACTCGTCCCTCCGGACTGCGATGGTCAGCTTTGCATGTGACCCCCGAGGGCCTACTGTTGCGCGAGGACGAGCGTATCTGCCCGTCCGTTCACCTCGGGGGTGGACCGGACCCAGGAGGTCGCTGTGGTGGCTGCCGTCGAGGTGAGGGACGCACGCGTGGGTGACGCCGGCGCCCTGGTCGCGTTGTGGCGTGAGCTGACCACCGCCGGGCTGCCGTCCCGGTTGCCCGCACCGCCGTCGACGGCCGCCGCTGAGGTTGCCATCAGCAAGCACCTGGACGACCCGTTCGGCCGCCTCGTGGTGGTCGAGCTGGACGGCGAGATCCACGGCATGGCCTACCTGCGCAAGACCGCCGTCAGCCCGTTGCACGACGACACCACCGTCGCGGTCGAGTACCTGCACGTCAGCGACTCGGCCCGCCGGCACGGGCTCGGCAAGGCCCTGATCGCCGAGGCGGTCGCCTGGGCCGAGCACGAGAGCTGCGCCCACCTTGCCGTCGTCGCGCCCGCGATCGCCCGCGAGGCGAACCGGTTCCTGGCCCGGCTCGGTCTCGGCCAGGCCGGCGTACTGCGGTTCGCGAACACGCACACGGTGCGTCGCCGGCTCGCGGCCGAGCACGCGCCGAACCTGCTGGCCCTGCTCTCGTCGCGCCGCTCCGCTTTCGCCCGCCGCGCTCAGCTCAGCGGCACAGTGGGCGGCACCGTCGGCGGCACCGTGGTCAGCTCCCCGGCGGAGCCTGAATCAGCTGGCAAGTGATCCGCGCGGTGCAGACCCGCTTGTCCCGCTCGTCGGTGACGATCACCTCGTACGACGTCGTCGTACGGCCGAGGTAGATCGGGGTCGCGACCCCGGTGACGACTCCTTCGCGGACCGCCCGGTGATGGGTCGCGTTGATGTCGACGCCGACGGCGACCTTCCCGTACGTCGCCGCGTGCAGCGCGGAGCCGATCGAGCCGAGGCTCTCGGCCAGGACGCAGGACGCGCCGCCGTGGAGGAGACCGTACGGCTGTGTGTTGCCCTTGACGGGCATCGTCGCGACCACCCGCTCGGGCGACGCCTCGCTGACAACGATTCCCATCAGCTGGAGGAGCGTGCCCTCCATGCCCATACCCGGTCCGAGGTTCGTTTCATCTGTCACGGAAGCAGTGTGTCAGAACTGTCCGTGGGACCCACTAGAGTCGGTGTGTGGCTCCAGATACCGACACCTCGACGATGACCAAGGACACCGCGACCCCGGCCACCGGGCGACCGCGGATCCTGCTGCTGGACGGGCACTCGCTGGCGTACCGGGCGTTCTACGCGCTCCCGGTGGAGAACTTCTCCACCACCACCGGGCAGCACACCAACGCGGTGTACGGGTTCACCTCGATGCTGATCAACATGCTCCGCGACGAGCAGCCGACCCATATCTGCGTCGCGTTCGACGTGTCCCGCAAGACCTTCCGCTCGGAGCAGTACGCGGAGTACAAGGCGGGCCGCTCCAAGTCGCCGGACGAGTTCAAGGGGCAGGTCTCGCTGGTCAAGGAGGTGCTGGAGGCGCTTCGGATCCCGACCACCGAGATCGACGGCTGGGAGGCCGACGACGTCATCGCGACCCTCGCCACGCAGGCGGCGGAGCAGGGCTTCGAGGTGCTGATCAGCAGCGGCGACCGGGACGCGTTCCAGCTGGTCAGCGACGACGTCACAGTGCTGTATCCGAAGCGCGGGGTGTCCGAGATCGCCCGGATGGACCCGGCCGCGGTCGAGGAGAAGTACGGCGTTCCCCCGCGGCTGTATCCGGATCTGGCCGCGCTGGTGGGCGAGCAGAGCGACAACCTGCCGGGTGTGCCCGGCGTGGGTCCGAAGACGGCGGCCAAGTGGTTGAACCAGTTCGGCTCGCTGAACGACGTGGTCGACCGGGTGAACGAGATCAAGGGCAAGGCCGGCGAGTCGTTGCGTGAGCACCTCGCCGACGTGATCCGGAACCGGCAGATCAACGAGCTGGTCCGCGACCTGACCCTGGACGTCGTGGTCGACGACCTGGTCCGGACGCCGTGGGACCGGGACAAGGTGCACACGCTGTTCGACAGCCTGGAGTTCCGCGTACTGCGCGAGCGGCTCGTCGCCGAGCACGAAGAGGTCGACGCGACCGTCGACCACGGGTTCGAGCTGGACGGCGCGCAGCTGAAGCCGGGCGAGGTCGCTGCCTGGCTGAAGGAGCACGTGAGCACGGGTGAGCGCGTCGGCGTTGCCGTGCAGGGCAGCTGGGGCGGCGGGACCGGCCAGATCACCGGGCTCGCGCTGGCGAACACCTCCGGTGCCGCGGCCTGGTTCGACCCGACGATGATGACACCGGACGACGAGGCAGCCTGGCAGGCCTGGCTCGCCGACGAGAAGCAGCCGAAGGCGCTGCACGACGTGAACGGTCCGCTCCTCGGCTTCCTGGAGCGTGGCTGGATGTTGGGCGGTCTGAGCTCGGACACCCAGCTGAGTGCGTACCTGGTCCGCCCGGACCAGCGTGCGTACGACCTCGCCGACCTGACCGTGCGATACCTCAAGCGCGAGCTGCGCAACGAGGAGGCCGACAACGGCCAGCTCAGCTTCGACGACGTCGAGGGCGGCCCGGCCGCGGACCACACGATGCTGCGTGCCCGCGCGATCGCGGATCTCGCCGACACGCTCGACGCCGAGCTCGAGAAGCAGGCCGGTACTCCGCTGCTCGCGGACGTCGAGCTGCCGCTGATCCAGGTGATCGCGGCCATGGAGCGCGACGGCATCGCGGTCGACCGGCCGTACCTGGAGCAGCTCGAGGAGCGGTTCGCGACCGGAGTGCGGGACGCCGCCGCCTCGGCGTACGAGGTGATCGGTAAGGAGATCAACCTCGGGTCGCCGAAGCAGCTGCAGGTGGTGCTGTTCGACGAGTTGCAGATGCCGAAGACCAAGCGGACCAAGACCGGGTACACCACGGACGCGGACTCGCTGCAGGCGCTGTTCGAGAAGACCGAGCACCCGTTCCTGGCCTACCTGCTGGCGCACCGGGACGCGACCCGGCTGCGGCAGACGGTCGAGGGCCTGCTGAAGACGATCAGCCCCCGCGACGGCCGGATCCACACCACGTTCAACCAGACGATCGCGGCGACCGGGCGGCTCAGCTCCACCGACCCGAACCTGCAGAACATCCCGATCCGGACCGAGGAGGGCCGCCGGATCCGGCAGGCGTTCATCGTCGGCGAGGGCAACGAGTCGCTGATGTCGGCCGACTACAGCCAGATCGAGATGCGGATCATGGCGCACGTGTCGAAGGACCAGGGCCTGATCGACGCGTTCAACTCCGGGATGGACTTCCACTCGGTGACCGCGTCGCGGGTGTTCTCGGTCGAGCCGTCCGCGGTCACGCAGGAGCAGCGCGCCAAGATCAAGGCGATGAACTACGGCCTGGCGTACGGCCTGTCGGCGTACGGCCTGAGCCAGCAGCTGAAGATCGGCGTCGACGAGGCCAAGGGCCTGATGGACGAGTACTTCGAGGGCTTCGGCGGCGTCCGGGACTACCTGCGGTCGATCGTGATCGACGCCGGCAAGACCGGATACACCGAGACGATCCTGGGCCGCCGGCGGTACCTGCCGGACCTGACCAGCGACAACCGCCAGCGCCGCGAGATGGCCGAGCGGATGGCGCTGAACGCCCCGATCCAGGGCTCGGCCGCCGACGTCATCAAGATGGCGATGCTCAAGGTCGACGCGTCCCTGCGCGACTCCGGCCTGAAGTCGCGGATGCTCCTCCAGGTCCACGACGAGCTCGTCTTCGAGATCGCCCCCGGCGAACGCGAGGCCCTCGAGGAGCTGGTCCGCCACGACATGGGCCACGCCGTCGAGATGGCCGTCCCACTGGACGTCTCGGTCGGCGTAGGCCGCACCTGGCACGAAGCCGCCCACTAGCTCGACCTAGGCGGTCACATACACCGGCGTCGGGTCGGGGGAGAGGGCGTTCTTGATGGACGCTCGCTCCCGGTCCGTCAGGTCGGGTAGGTCGGTCAGCGGCCACCAGCGGACGTCGAGGGACTCGTCGTCGTTGACGCGCGGTTCGCCGCGCAGTGCGTGGCAGCGGAAGCACAGGTCGAGGAACTGGACCTGGTCGCCGTTCGGGTAGCTGGCCGGCGGGAGCGATTCGATGCTGACCAGGCGGTCGATCGCGGCCTCGACGGCGGTCTCCTCCTGGATCTCGCGGATCAGGCCGACGGCCGGTTGCTCGCCCGGCTCGAGGATGCCGGCGACCAGGCTCCAGCGGCCGTTGTCGGCACGCTTGACCAGCAGGATCTCGGCCGGATCGGCCACGTCGTCGAGCACGACGCCGGTGATCCCGGTGAGCCAGAGCAGGTCGTGGCCGATCTTCGCTCGCAGGTCGAGGATGAACTTCGGTGTCGGCATGCCCAGCACCCTATAGAACGGCACCGCGCGGGTTTCTTGACGCAAGAAAGTTGAAGGGTCGAGCGCAAGTGGTAAGCGCTTGCCGCGCAAGATACCGACAGTGATGAACCGATCTCGGTCAGTGCTCGGCGAGGTCTTCCGTGCAAGCGCTTTCTATGTCATTCTCCGGGGCAAAGATCCGAGATCCTATCGGATATCGCTCTCGGATATTTCGTCTTTTGTTCCGACCAGCCGCCAGGAGGAACCATGCCGAACGATGACGCGCGCCCTGGAGTCAGCCGTCGATCACTGATCGCGGGGGCACTCGGCCTGACCGCGGCGACTGCCGGCGGCGGCCTGCTCAGTGGGTGTAGTGGCAAGAGCGACGCCGGCGCCGCGGCCGCGGGCGCCGGTGAGGCTGCCCCGAGCGTGACGCTGGGCCCGAAGCTGACCACCGTGCAGTACCCGGAGGGGTACGTCGGGCCGGTCGCCCGCACGCTGAAGCCGCTCACCACCGAGAAGGTCACGTTCAAGATCGTCGTCAAGCAGGACGTGACGATCGGCGACTGGAAGACCAACGCCTTCACGAAGTGGCTCGAGCAGAAGACCGGTGTGCACATCGAGTGGAGCCAGATCGGCGGCACCGACGACGACGTGATGACCAAGGTCAACGCGATGATCGCGGCCGGCGACATCCCGGACGCGTTCCTCGGGATCGGGTTCACCCGCTCCCAGCTCTTCCTGTACGGCGCCCAGGGGCTCTTCACCGATGTCGGCCAGCACATCGACGCCTACGCGCTGAACCTGCAGCAGGCGATGAAGGACTACCCCGAGACCCGCAAGCTGATCCAGGCGCCGGACAAGAAGATCTACTCGTTCCCGGGGATCAACGACTGCTTCCACTGCCGGGCCATCGACGGCCGGGCCTGGCTGAACGTCGACTGGATCAAGCAGGTCGGACTGGCGATGCCGAAGACCACCGACGAATTCCGCGAAGTACTGCGCGCGTTCAAGAAGGCGGATCTGGCCGGGAACGGCAAAACCATCCCGTTCGCGGGGTACAACGAGGCTCCGATCGACCCGTTCTTCATGAACGCGTTCCTCTACAACCCGGGCGAACCGTGGCTGGTGGTCAGGGACGGCAAGGTCGATGTCGCGTTCGACAAGGACGAGTGGCGCGAGGGCCTGAAGTACGCGAACGGCCTGTACAAGGAAGGCCTGATCAGCCGCGACGTCTTCACCGCCGACGGCGACCAGCTGAAGCGCTACGGCAACGCGCCCGGCAAGCCGCTGATCGGCGGCGCCCGGTCGAACTACTGGGGCAACTTCCTCGACATCGACCAGAAGGATCCGAACGCCCGCTGGCGTCAGTACGAGGCCTGCCCGCCGTTGAAGGGACCGAACGGCGTCCAGTACGCCGCCTGGGACTACCTGACCGTCGGCGTCGAGGTGGCGCACCTGGTGATCACCAAGAAGTGCGCCAAGCCGGATCTGCTGGTCCAGTGGGCCGATGCGCAGTACGAGCTGGAGGCGATCCTGCGCGGGTACGGCGGCCCGAAGTTCGCGTGGGCGAAGAAGGGTGACCTGGGGATCAACGGCAAGCAGGCGGTCTACGGCTTCGACGCGACCTGGAACTCGCAGAAGAACCTGAACTGGGGCCAGGACAACCCGATGTACCGCTCGCAGGACTTCCGGCTGGGCGAGCGGGTGGTGCCGGGCGACCTCACCTTCGAGAAGCCGCTCTACGAGCAGACCAAGGAGCGGTTCTTCCCGCTCAAGCAGCCGCAGGAGATGCAGTTCCCGCCGGTCACGCTCGACCAGGACCAGGCCGCGCAGGAGGCAGAGCTGCGGACCAACCTCAAGGGTGAGGTGAACCAGTCGTTCGCGAAGTTCCTCACCGGACAGCTCGACCCGAACGACGACGGCGCCTGGAACGACTACAAGGACCGGGTCAGCAAGATCGGCGTGAAGCCGTATCTGGAGCTCCAGCAGGCCGCCTACGAGACGTACAACGCATGAGCGAGCGGAGCGAGCTCATCATCAAGCACAGTGCGTCTCGTGTCTCATCGGCGCCCGGAGCGAAGCGAGGACGTCGATGAGCGCCGGAACATTGCCGCCGGACGAGACGCGGCCGGCGGTCGGGGCGTCGATCCAGGACACCCGCGGCGACAAGATCGCGATGGCCTGCATCTACACCGCGCTCGGTCTCTTCTGCCTGGCGATCCTGTACCCGCTGGTCTACGTCCTCAGCGCCTCGGTCAGCAACACCAGGAAGGTGTCGGCCGGCGAGGTCTGGCTGTGGCCGGTCGGGTTCACGCTGGACGCCTACCGGGCGATCTTCGACTACAAGGCGATCGTCAGCAGCTTCGGGAACTCGGTGTACTACGCGGTCGCCGGGGCGCTGGTGGCCACGGTCCTGACGCTCCTGGCGGCGTACCCGCTGTCGCGGAAGGGCCTGCCGGGCAAGGGGATCATCATGGGCGCGTTCGTGTTCACGATGATGTTCAACGGCGGCCTGATCCCGACGTACCTGGTGGTCGACCAGCTCGGGCTGCTGAACACGCGCTGGGCGATCATCCTGCCGACCGCGCTGGCGGTCTGGAACGTGATCATCACCCGGACCTACTTCATGGTGACGATCCCCGAGGAGCTGGTCGAGGCCGGGAAGGTGGACGGCTGCAGCGACTTCAGCTTCTTCTGGCGGGTGGTGCTGCCGCTGAGCAAGCCGATCATCGCGGTGAACCTGCTGTTCTACGCGGTCGGGCAGTGGAACTCGTTCTTCAACGCGCTGATCTACCTGACCAACGAGCACCTGTTCCCGCTGCAGGTGGTGCTGCGGCAGATCCTGATCCAGTCGAAGGTCGACCCGTCCCAGATGCAGGACACCAGCAAGCTGCTGCAGATGCAGGAGTTGCAGCAGCAGCTGAAGTACTCGTTGATCGTGATCGGGATGATCCCGCCGCTGCTGGTCTACCCGTTCGTGCAGAAGCACTTCGTCAAGGGAGCCATGGTCGGCTCCTTGAAGGGATAGCCGATGGCGACCTCGACAGAAGCTCGCTCGACCGTCCGGTCCGCTACCCACAAGCGGACCCGGAGCGCGAAGAACGCGGTCGGCCTGGGGCTGCGGATGCGCCGCAACTGGCAGCTGTACGCGATGCTGGCGTTGCCGCTGCTCTGGCTGGCGATCTTCGCCTACTGGCCGATGTACGGCGTGATCATCGCGTTCAAGGACTACAACGTGGTGCAGGGGATCTGGGGCAGCCCGTGGGCCGGGATGAAGTACTTCGACCGGTTCGTGGAGTCGTACCAGTTCTGGCGGCTGATCAAGAACACCGTGTACCTGCACGTCTACGAACTGGTGGCGACGTTCCCGTTGCCGATCATCCTCGCGCTCTGCCTGAACACCGTGCGGAAGAAATGGTTCAGCCGTGCGTCGCAGCTGATCACCTACGCGCCGCACTTCATCTCCACCGTGGTCGTGGTGGGTCTGCTCGTCGTCCTGACCAGCCCGAACACCGGAGTGACCAACAAGTTCATCGGTCTGTTCGGATTCGGTCCGGCCAACCTGATGGGCGACTCCGGGATGTTCCGGCACCTCTACGTGTGGTCCGGCGCGTGGCAGACGATGGGGTTCGCCGCGATCATCTACCTGGCCGCGCTGACCAGCGTGCCGCCGGAGCTGCACGAGGCGGCGATCGTGGACGGGGCGTCGCGGTTGCGGCGGATGTGGCATATCGACCTGCCGGCGATCGTGCCGGTCGCGGTGATCCTGCTGATCCTGGACATCGGCCGGATCCTGTCCGTCGGGTTCGAGAAGGTGCTGCTGATGCAGAACAGCCTGAACCTCGACGTCGCGGAGGTGATCGACACCTACGTCTACAAGATCGGTCTGGCGTCGGCGGTGCCGCAGTTCAGTTATGCGACGGCGATCGGACTGTTCAGATCGGTGATCGGATTGGTGTTACTCGTGCTGGCGAACACCTTTGCCCGGCGGTTCGCCAAGTCCAGCCTGTGGTGAGCTAGTCGCTGGCCTGGCGATGCAGTCCGGTCGCGAGGACGGCCGACAGCAGGAGCGCGCAGGTGCTGGTCATCGCGACCAGCACCTTCACGCCGTTCAGGCCGGTGGCGATGCCGGTGCCGAGCACGATCCCTGCCGCCGCCGCGAGTACGACGAGGCCGATCCAGATCGCCAGTGCGGCGCGCTTCTCCTGTTGCGCGATTGCGGCGTACACGACGAGCTGGAGGACGGCGTACGCGGAGCCGGCGACTGCGAACATCCAGGTGTACGGGCCGAGTGGCGCGTACTTCTCCTTGCCGCCAATGACCTCGACGACGATGCCGGGCAGGATCAACGTACCGACGACCGCGCAGACACCCAGGCCCGCGACGGCCATGATCGCTCGCCGCAGCCGGACCGTGTCACCGGGAGAGTTGGCCAGCGACGGGAACACGAGCACGATGACGAACTGCGGCAGGAACAGACAGGCCTTCGCGATGATCAGACCGGCCGCGTAGTACCCGCTGTCCTTCTCGTCGAGCAGGGCGCGGGCGAAAAGCACATCCGCGTTCGCGAGCGCGAAGAACGCGAGCAGCGTGTGCGTGCCGTGCACCGACTCCCGCAGTACGGTCTTGACCTGCTGGCTGGTCGAGCCACTGGATCCGCGGAGGAAGAATTGACCCAGCGCGGCCGGTACGGCGGCGCCGAGCGCGAGACCGGCCATGGCCCAGTCGAGCGACGGGTGGATGAGCAGTGCACCGCCGCCGAGCACCAGCCGGCCGACGCCGGTCGAGAAGTAGACCGCGGCCAGCTCAGTCCAGCGCTTGCTGCCCTGCAGTACGCCGAGCTGCGAGCCCATCAGCGTCAGGCTGCCCAGCGTCGGGGCGAGCAGCAGGATCGCGACGACCGAGTCGATGTGGAGCAGCCACATGAACAGCGGCGTCAGTACCAGGCAGAGCGCGGTGAGTCCCAGGGCGGACCGACGGCCCGCGTGCAGCATCGCGTCGGCCAGCGCGGCAGCGCCGTCGCCGGTGTGCGTGGCGAGCTGGCGAGCGCCGGCGGCTTGCAGACCGAGTGAGGCGACGTTGCCGATCAGCAGCAGACCCAGCAGGGCGGTGATCGCTCCGAACTGCTCCGGCATCAGCCGCCGGGAGGCGATCAGTGTGAACCCGTAGGCGGCCACGTTCATGATGGCCATCGCGACGGCGACCACGGTGGCGCTGCGCAGGAAGGCACTGCGGGGCGCCTGGGGTTGGGTGGTGCCCGACGTCATTCTCTGCTGCCTCGATCGGTGGGGTGGTTCGGTGAGTGATATTGCCGACCTCACGGTACGGCAACGATGCCGTCCGGAAGCCGCCGGATCCGTTAATGTCCCGCCGGTGGGGAGGCTGACAGCAGGCAGTTCGGAGCAGGTGGTCTGGCGAGCGCGGCTCGTGCTGGGCTGCCTGGCTCTCGTGGCCGTGTGCTTCCAGCAGGCGCCGGGCAAGATCCTCGCGGACACCAAGATCGAGCTGACCGCTGCGCCCGGCCGGTTCCTCTCGCGAGCTCTGCACTTGTGGGATCCGCACACGGCCTTCGGCCAGGTGCAGAGCGACGCCTTCGGCTACCTCCTGCCGATCGGGCCGTTCCACTGGCTGCTGGACGCGCTGTCGGTACCGGACTGGATCACTCAGCGCCTGTGGTGGTCGCTGGTCCTGTGCGTCGCCTTCCTCGGTATCTGGAAGCTCTGCAACGTCCTCGAGTACGGCGTGCCGTGGACCCGTTTCGCAGTCGCACTGCTCTACGCGCTCGTACCCCGGGTGTTCGGTGAGTTCCCGATCGAGGTGTGGCCGATGGCCATGGCTCCGTGGATCCTGCTGCCCCTCGTCTCACCCCGCGCCCGCTCCGGGTGGTGGCGTGCCAGCTGGTCGGCACTGGCGTTCGCACTGATCGGTGGCGCAGACCCGGTCGCGGGCGCCGCGACGCTCGTCGTACCGGCGATCTGGATGGTCAGCCACAGGAAGCTGAAGCTCGCACTGGGCTGGCTCGGGTTTGTGGTGGCCGCGTCGATCTGGTGGCTGGTGCCGATCGCCCTGCTGCTCCAGTACGGCGCTGCGCCGCCAGGCCCGCGTTGGTTGCCGGTGGTCGGTGCGGTTGTCGGACTGCCGCTCGCACTCGCCGGAGCGCACTACCTGCGCCGCCTGGCCAATCTGTCTGTGTCCCGGGGGCTCAGTCGCCGCGTCGTACCGGCGGCGGTCGCGTGTCTGGCGGTGGCTGCCGCCGCACCGGTGGTCCTGTTGCGACCGGACGGGGCGTCCGCCGCGATCCCGGCGCACTGGAACGCAGCGGCGTCGTGGCTGGACGACCAGTCCGCTCCGGGCAGTGTGCTGCTCCTGTCCACTACGACGGAACCGCTCACAGCCTTGGTCAAGCGACCGATGGCCGCGCTGACGGATGACGTGAAGCGCCGCGTCGACTCCGGTGTCGGCGACCAGACGCTGCGGCAAGAGCTCAACCGCGACGGCGTCCGGTATGTCGTCGTGCGGAACGACCTCGAGGACACCCTCGCGATCCACGAGAGCCTGGCCGACGCGGGCATCGGACGTGTCGCGTACTTCGGTCCCGCCGGCCGGACCCGTATCGCGTACCCGAGCGTGGAGATCTACGACGTCGGCGCGACCACTCCGGGCCGGCTGATCCCGCGGTCCCGGCTCGTGGCGGTCGACGGCACGGCTGACGACGTACCGACGGTTGTGACTGCGCTCGGCGGGGGTGGAGGCGCAGTACTCCGGGAGGACAACAAGATTGACGGACTGCCGTTGATCGAGACCGATGTCAGCCGGCCGGCCGATGAGCAGCCGAGTGCGGTGGTACTGCGGAGCCCGCAGATCGGGCGCTCCGGCTGCCTACATGTCGGGGCACGGGCGTTGTGTGGCCCGGATCAGGCCACGGAGGAACCGCGTGGTCTCTCTCGGACGGTGCAGTTGCCGCAGGCGGCGTCGTACGAGCTGCGGGGTACGGCGCTGCCGAAGGACGGTGACGTGCTCGAACGGCTGTTGCCGGTGCAGGGTGCCATCACTGCGACGGCGTCCTCGCGAGCGGTCACGGCGCCGGAGGGACGGCCGGGTGCAGCGGTCGACCGCGATCCCGGGACGAGTTGGCAGGCCGATCCCGATGACCCGAAACCGAGCCTGATCTTGAAGTTGCCTGCAGCAAGGAATGTGCAGGGGCTGCGCTTCCGGTCCGATGCGTATCTGGACGGATCGCGACCGGCCGAGGTGATGCTGCACTTCGACGGCGGCGTGCCGATCCGGGGCACGGTCGACGCCGACGGGTACGTTCGGTTCGCGGCGCGGCACGTGCAGACCGTCAAGATCGACTTCACCGCGACGAAGCCGTTGCAGGACGCTCATCGCAGCCCGGTCGGAGTGACAGAGGTCGTCGTGCTCGGTGCGGACGAGCTGCGCAAGGCAATCGATCCGGACCGCCGGATCCCGGCGTACTGCGGGAACGGACCGGCGGTGCGCATCGACGGCGTCCCTGCGAGGACACAGGTCGTGGCGACGATGCGGGACCTGCTGCAGCGGCGGCCGGTGCCGTTCAGCCTGTGCGGGGCGACGTCAGTCGCGCTGACGTCCGGGAGTCACCGCGTCGAGCTGCTCGCCGGCGGTGGGCTCGTGCCGATCGAGACCACGCTGGTCAAGGCCGGATTCGGCGACGTGTCTGTGACGCCAGTGCAGGGCGTCGATGTGTGGCGTCCGAATCCGTCGGAGCTGACGGTCGAGGTGCCGGATGCGGACGACCAGTCCGTGCTGGCGGTCGCGCAGAACTACAACGAGGGCTGGGAGGCGTACGACAGCACCGGCCAGAAGCTGACACCGATCCGGATCGGTGGCTGGCAGCAGGGATGGGTCCTGCCGGCTGGACCCGAGCAGGTGGTGACGGCCAGCTTCATGCCGGCGCGGAGCTACCGTGCCGGGCTGCTGCTCGGACTGGTCACGCTGCTGGCGGTCCTGCTCACCGCTGTGTTCTTCCCGAAACGCAGGACCGGCCGCTCGATCAGGCGGTAACTCGCGGCGGCCAGCACGACCGCGCTCACCAGAGTCACCGGCAGCTGTACCGCGAACGGTCCACGCATCACGCCCAGTACGACGAACCCGTACACCACCACACCGTACGAGAGTCGTGCACCGATCTGCGCCAGGCGACTGCCCAGCACGCGGACTGTCTTCGCGGACGGCGTCAGGATCGGGAAGAGGACGCAGGCGACGACGGCTGTGTAGAGCAGGCTCTTGAGCAGGGCCTGGGCGGGTGTGGGAGCGGAGTGGCCATAAGGACCGGCGAGCGGGGTGGCTGCGATCAGGAGGAGCGCAGCGGCGATTCCCCAGAGCGTCCCGGGGACTCTGGTCAGGGTGTCGAGCACTGACGGGCCGAGACGACCTGTGGCTCGGGCGACCTGCCAGAGCGCCAGCCCCATGCCGACGGCGAACCAGCCGAGATACCCGGGCAGCCAGAGACCGGCCTCCGGGTGATCGGTTGCCGTGACCGCAGCCATCCAAACCGGGCCGAGCACGGTCAGCGCGACCAGTACGAGTAGCCGCCAGCGGACACTGCGACGAGTCGGTCGCTCGTAACCGGTCAGCAGCCGGCCCAGGCCAGGTAGGAGTAAGTAGAAGGGGAGTGGTGTCAGCACTGCCCACCGGAGGTAGGTGGTCGCCGGGTGTGGGACGAAGACGATCGACAGCACAACGGTGATCAGCAGCGCCGGGAGGATCCGCAGCGCCCGGCCGCGCAGGTAGGTCAGCGTGAGCGGAGGATCGGTGGCCGAGAACCATGCGACGACGTGCGGCCGGTAGAGCAGGAAGCCGGAGATCGCGCAGAAGACGGCCCAGCCGACATCCAGCCGGGACACGACACCTGCGAGCGGCGCATGCGTCTGCAGGCCGATCTGTGCGGTCACCACGGCGAGCGCAGCGATCGCTCGCAGCCCGTCCACCGCTGGGAATCGGGTCATGCGCTCGGCGCCTTGTGTGCGGTCCAGATGGCAGTGCCGGGGACGTACGGTCCCCGTTCGGGACCCCAGCCGCCCCAGATCAGGTCGTGTCCGGCCGGCCACTCTGGCTCGAGCAGGTCGTCGACGATGAAGCCGGCACCGGTCAGCTCGCGGATCCAGTCACCGGTCGTGCGGTGGTGCTCGGCGTAGACCGGCGTACCGGCCTCGTCGACCTCGACGTACGGCGTCCGGTCGAAGTACGAGTGAGTGATGCGCAGACCGGCCGGCGACGGGTCGTCGGGCATCGTCCAGCGGAACGGGTGGGTTACCGAGAACACCAGCAGGCCGCCTGGCCTTAGCACGCGCTCGAGCTCGCGGAACGCCGTACCGACGTCGGCGACGAAGGGGAGCGCGCCGAAGGCTGAGCAGGCGATGTCGAAGGTGCTGTCGGCGTACGGCAGCGCTACTGCGTCTGCGGCGACCGTGCGAACCGACGTACCGGTCCGGGCATCGAGGTCTTTGGCGATGCGGAGCTGTTCTAGAGAGATGTCGAAGGCAACCACATCGGCTCCCTGGCCGGCCAGCCATCGCGAGCACTGGGCCGCACCGCAGCCGACCTCGAGGATCCGCCTGCCCTTGACCGGACCGAGCAGCTGTGCGGACTCCTCATCGACACCCTCGGGGGACCAGATGAACCGGTCGTCGCCGAGGAAGTCGCCGTGCTCCTGCAGGTACTCGTCGGCTGCGGAGTCCCAGTAGGTACGACTGGCCCGCGAGGTCTCCACCTCGGTCAGTTCCACCCGTACCGGCCTGTTCACCCCGCACACTCTAGTGTCGAAACCATGAGCGACTTCGCCGCTAGTGCTGTTCCGTTGCCAGGCGGTTATCAGGGCCAGACCTACGCGGTCAGTGCGGGCGGCGAGGACGCCGTACTGAAGCTGTATGTGAAGGACCCCGGGCGGGCCGCTGTGGACGCGGCGCTGCTCCAGCTGGTGCGTGGACTGCTTCCGGTGCCGCGAGTGCTCGACGTGAAGCGGGAGGGCTCGCCGGACGATCCGCCGTACCTGCTGACCGAGAGATTGCCCGGCGTGAACCTGGAGGTCTACCTGGCGACGGCCGGGGAGGACGAGCGGCGGTACGTCGGGGAGCAACTGGGGGAGCTGCTCGCGCGACTGAGCGGGATGCCGTTCCGCTCGTTCGGGCTGTTCCGCGACGGGGACCTCGGGATCGAACCGCTGCGCGGGGACCTCGAGCAGTACCTGGACAGCCTGGATCTCGACCTGACGCCGGCGCAGCGCGAGGGCCTGGGGAGCGTGTTCATGGACGCCGAGGACCTGCTGGCCGAGGGCGTCGACCGGTTCTGTCTCGTGCACAGCGACTTCAACCCGAAGAACCTGCTGGTCGACCCGGAGACGGTCCGGATCACCGGGCTGATCGACTGGGAGTTCGCCCACGCGGGCTCGCCGTACGCCGATCTGGGCAATCTGCTGCGGTTCTGCACGGATCCGGTGCTGGCCCGGCCGGTTCTCGAGGTTCTGCGGGGGAGCGGCCTGCTCGGCTCCGATCGCTTCGTCGATCTCGGCCGGGCGGCGGATCTGTGGGCGCTGCTGGATCTCGCCGGCCGTGCCGCGGAGCACGGGGTGGCCGCCGCGGCGCACCGGCTGGTCTTCCGAATGGCGGACACGGGAGACCTCTCCGCGGGCCGTCCGGACCTGGACGTCGTACTCTGAGGTCAATGGCATGTGGAGAGACCTCGGCAGGCGCTCGGTAGGCACCGGGTGCCCCAGGTTGTGCTGCCTTCGTGAAGACCGGTATTCTGTCAGATGCGCTATGGGCCCGCGCGACCTCGGACCGAGCAGGCTCGTGACTCGCAGCAGTCGGTGGTGAATCTGTCGTCTTCAGGCAATCCCGCGGTTTGGTGCGATCCAAAGGTTCATGACGCAACCGCACGACACCACCAGTCCACGGAGCAACCCACCACATGACGGCCAGCATCGAGGCTCCCCTCGACCCCGCAGTTCGCAGCACCCCGCAGGTAGCGGTCAATGACATCGGGTCGGAGGAAGACTTCCTCGCGGCGATCGATCAGACCATCAAGTACTTCAACGACGGCGACATCGTCGAGGGCACCATCGTCAAGGTCGACCGGGACGAGGTCCTGCTCGACATCGGTTACAAGACCGAAGGCGTGATCCCCTCCCGCGAGCTGTCGATCAAGCACGACGTCGACCCGAACGAGGTCGTCAACGTCGGCGATCACGTCGAGGCCCTGGTTCTCCAGAAGGAGGACAAGGAAGGCCGCCTGATCCTCTCGAAGAAGCGCGCCCAGTACGAGAAGGCCTGGGGCACGATCGAGAAGATCAAGGAAGAGGACGGCGTCGTCACCGGAACCGTCATCGAGGTCGTCAAGGGTGGACTCATCCTCGACATCGGCCTCCGCGGCTTCCTGCCGGCCTCGCTCGTCGAGATGCGCCGGGTCCGCGACCTCCAGCCGTACGTCGGCCAGGAGATCGAGGCCAAGATCATCGAGCTGGACAAGAACCGCAACAACGTGGTCCTGTCCCGCCGGGCGTGGCTGGAGCAGACGCAGTCCGAGGTGCGGATGAACTTCCTCACCCAGCTGCAGAAGGGCCAGATCCGCAAGGGTGTCGTCTCCTCGATCGTCAACTTCGGTGCGTTCGTGGACCTCGGCGGCGTCGACGGTCTGGTGCACGTCTCGGAGCTGTCCTGGAAGCACATCGACCACCCGACCGAGGTCGTCGAGGTCGGCCAGGAGGTCACCGTCGAGGTGCTGGACGTCGACATGGACCGCGAGCGTGTCTCGCTGTCGCTGAAGGCGACCCAGGAAGACCCGTGGCAGCAGTTCGCCCGGACCCACCAGATGGGCCAGATCGTGCCCGGCAAGGTCACCAAGCTGGTTCCGTTCGGTGCGTTCGTCCGCGTGGAGGAGGGCATCGAAGGTCTGGTGCACATCTCCGAGCTGGCGGAGCGGCACGTCGAGATCCCGGAGCAGGTCGTCCAGGTCAACGACGACGTCATGGTCAAGATCATCGACATCGACCTGGAGCGGCGCCGGATCTCGCTGTCGCTCAAGCAGGCCAACGAGGGTGTGGACCCGGTCTCGGACGACTTCGACCCGACGCTCTACGGCATGACGGCGACGTACGACGACCAGGGCAACTACATCTACCCCGAGGGCTTCGACCCGGAGACGGGCGAGTGGCTCGAGGGCTTCGACGCGCAGCGTGAGGAGTGGGAGCGGCAGTACGCCGAGGCCCACCAGCGCTGGGAGGCCCACAAGAAGCAGATCGAGGACGCCAAGACGGCGGACGTCGAGGCCGGCGAGGCATCGACGTACTCCTCGGCCGCTGCCCCGAAGGACGACGCTCCCGTAGAGGGCGCACTCGCTTCCGACGAGGCACTCCAGGCCCTCCGCGAAAAGCTGACCGGCCAGGGCTGATGAACTAGGTAGTACCCACGAAGCCCCCGCATCCTCCTTGGATGCGGGGGCTTCGTACGTTCTCAGAGTTGGGTGCCAGGCACCCAACTACCTCTCTCTTTGGTTTCAGTCGTAGGGGCGGCGGATGCGGGGTTTGCCCAGGTCGGTGCCCCATTGGCCGCGGCCTTCGCCTTTGAGGCGCATTTTCAGTTCCATTACGTGGGCTCGGGCGCCGCTGGCGGAGAAGAAGCCGATGCGGTAGGGCTCGTTCGGGGCGCCGGCTTCCCAGGCCGGGACCTGCTGCTCGCCGTAGCGGACCAGGCGGACCGGCGGGTCTTCGCCCGCCTGGATTCGGGCCGCGTCCTGGGCGCACGCAGGCACCTTCCGGGTGGGGCCGCTGCGTGGGGTCCAGACAACGTCCCGCGCGGCCGGACCGTGCTGCGGGTTGAAGAAGCACGGCGTACGGCGTTCCGGCAGCGGATCGCCCGCGACCCGGGCGCGTACGCACGCCAGCGCGTAGCGGCCCGCGGTCAGGGTGTCGACGATCGCACTGATCGCCTCGAACGAGCTGAGCCGATCCACCAGCCGCTCGGCGGTCTCGTACGCGTCCAGAGCGGTCTGGTAGTCGTGCCGCGTCTCCGCATCGAGCGTCGTACCCTCCAGCAGTTCACCGAGCCGAGCCAGCTCCTCCCCGAACTGGACGGCGTCCTCCTCGGCCATCACCCGGACGTGTCTCAGCTCCTGCGCGTCCTGACGCCGTCGCCACCACCCCATAAGCCATGCTAGGCCCGCCGATAGGCTGCTGGGGTGCTGAGAGTGGGACTGACTGGTGGGATCGGGGCCGGGAAGAGCGCGGTGTCGGCCCGGCTGGCCGAGCGGGGCGCGGTGGTGATCGACTCCGATGTACTGGCTCGGGAGGTGGTCGCGCGCGGGACCGACGGGCTGGACGAGGTGGTCGCCGCGTTCGGTCCCGGCGTACTGACCGGCGACGGTGACCTGGATCGGCCGGCGCTGGGCAAGATCGTGTTCGGCAACGAGACCGCACGGCGGAAGCTGGAGGCGATCATCCATCCGCGGGTCCGCGCCCGGGCCGCCGAGATCGAGCACCAGGCGCCGGCCGACGCGATCGTCGTACACGACATCCCGCTGCTGGTAGAGACCGGTCAGGCCGGCAAGTTCGACGTCGTTCTCGTGGTCGACGTACCGGTTGGGTTGCAGGTCGACCGGCTGACGTCGCAGCGCGGCATGACTGACGCGGAAGCGAAACAGCGGATCGCGAGCCAGGCGGCCCGGGAGGACCGGCTGGCGGCCGCCGACGTGGTGGTCGACAACTCCGGCAGCCTGGCCGACCTGGACCACCGGATCGACCAGGTGTGGGAACAACTCACAGGCCACGGTCCGGACACGAAAAGGTGACCCTCGCGCGGTAAATGATGAATCCCTGACCGGCTGTACGAGAATCTGTCCCGGTCCGGCCCGGGGTGACTCCTGCAGGCCGGCCACCGACGGCGCGCCCCGCGCCGGTCCGGACGTCCGAAGTAGGGAGGATGGCGTGGTGTGTCCGCGCTGCAGCTCTGACGTCCCCGAGGTCTCGCATTTCTGCCACCACTGTGGCAACGACATGCGTACCGGGGATGCCGAGCGCAAGAAGGCGTACGCCGCCAGACCTGATGAACCGGTGGCGTCGTTCAAACTGGTCTCGACGATCATGCCGCAGGGATCCGGCCAGCAGCCGTACACCTACAAGGTCGCGCTGGGCATCGCCCTGCTGCTGACCGTGGTGACGGCCGCGCTCGGCGCGCTGCCGGTGGCGATCATGATCGCGGCCTTCGCCATCCCGATCGTCTACATCATCTACTTGTACGACGTGAACCTCTGGGAGGACGAGCCGATCCCGGTGGTCGCCGCGGCCTTCGTGCTGACCGGCGTCCTCGCGGCAGTCTTCACCTGGCTGTGGAAGGACAAGCTGGCGCTCTCGCTGGACACGATCGGCGGCAACAGTGCCGGTCCGTCCGGGCGGGACCTGCTGATCCTGCTGCTGCTGGTGCCGGTGGTGTCGGAGCTGATCCGGCAGATCGGCCCGCTCTACCTGGCCTCGCGGCCGCGGTACGACGACCTGATGGACGGCTTCACCTTCGGTGTGGTGGCCGGTGTCGGGTACGCCTGCTTCGAGACGCTGGTGCTGCACTGGGGCTGGATCAGCGGCGGCTTCGCCGGTCCGGGCAGCAGTGCGGGCACGTGGATCTCGATCGTGCTGCTGCACGGCTTCATCAAGCCGCTGGTGTACGGCTCGGCGACCGGTCTCGCCGGTGCGGAGTTCTCCGGCCTCGGCGAGGGGTACGACGGGTTCACGCCTCGCTGGGTGGGCGGTCTGCTCCAGGCGATGGCGGTCAACGCGCTCTTCCAGGGCGGTGTCTACCTGCTCGGATTCGTCGGCGGACACGGCTCGACGATCGGTTCGATCCTCGGTGTGGTCTGGGGCCTGCTGCTGCTCGGCGCGCTGATCATCCGGGTGCGGACCGTGCTCCACAAGGGCCTGCTCGAGGCTGCGCTCGAGTCGGCCGCGCGGGGCGGTTCCAACCACGCGTCGGGCGACCTGGCGTTCTGCTCGCGCTGTGAGATGCCGCTGCTCCCGCAGTCCGACTTCTGCTCCGCCTGTGGCAACTCGGTGCGATCCGTGCCGAAGTCCGCCCGCGGGGTAACCGCACCGACCGCCGCGACGACTGGGGAGACGCAGGCATGAGCAACCAGCAGCCGCCGTACGGCGGTGGCCAGGGCAACCAGCAGCCGTACGGAGGCCAGCCGGGCCAGCCCGGTGGGCAGCCTGGCGGGCAGCCTGGTTACGGTCAGCAGCCCGGGTACGGGCAGCCGCCGCAAGGCCAGCCTGGTTACGGGCAGCCGCCGCAAGGCCAGCCTGGCTACGGGCAGCAGCCGCCGCCTGGCTACGGACGTCCGCAGCAGGCGCCGCCGCCGGGCTACGGTCAGCCCGGCCAGCAGCCCGGTCAGGCGCCGTACCCGCAGCAGGGGCAGCCGCCGCAGGGGCAGCCGACCTTCCCGGGACAGCAGCAGTACCAACAGCAGCGGGGCTACCCGGGCCAGCAGCAGTACCCGGGTCAGCAGCAGTACCCCGGGCAGCAGCAGTGGGGCGGCTACAACCAGCAGCCGCGGCGCAAGGGCGGTGGCAGCAAGACGCTGCTGATCGCCGGCGGTGCGTTCGCCGTGGTCGCGGTCATCGGCGTCGTACTGGCGTTCGTCTTCAAGGGCGGCGACGACGAGAAGGCCGATCCGAGCCCGACCCCGACGTCCCAGCCGACGACCGGCCAGAGCACCGAGCCGACGAACGTCGACGAGGGCATCGAGGTCTCGCAGGGCGTGTACGTGAAGCCCCAGCCGGGTTACATCCGCAAGAGCCTGAGCGGCTTCGACGGCGTGTACCTGCTGAAGCAGGGCGAGGCGTACTTCATGGTGGACGCGTGGAAGGCCGGCGCCGGTGAGAACACCGACACCGTGCTGCCCAAGCTGCTGAACGCCGAGATCAAGGACCTGTCCTCGGTCAAGACCGGCGACCCGAAGGTGACCAAGCCCGGTCCGGACGACAAGACCCCGGTCAAGGTCGTCACCACCCAGAACTTCGACGCGATCTCGAGCAGCCAGAACGGCAGCATCCCGGTGGTCGGGTTCGTCGGCGTGATCGAGCGCAACGACGGCGTGATCACGATCGTCCGGGTGTATGGGCGCAAGGACAAGGTCGCCTCCATCCAGCCGGACTCCACGGCGATGCTGCGGTCGGTGGTCAAGAGTCAGTGAGCGGAAAGCGCGACAAGGGTTCCAGCAGCAACCCCTGGGTCAACCAGCCCGGGCCGGAAGCGGACGACGTCGAGCCGGAGGAACAGCTCCCGCCGTCGCCCTGGAACCTCGAGGTGCCACCACCGCCGTCGCCCTGGGGCGACGGCGGTGCACCCGGTCCTGGACCGGGTCCGGCCACGGAGACGTCGTCGGCATGGGGTGAGAACGTCGGCCCGCCGTCGCTGCGGCGCCCGCCGCCGGAGAAGAAGGGCTTCCGGATCCCGCCGCTGCTGATCCCGGTCGGTGCCGGCCTGATCGTGGTCGCGCTGGTGGCCGTCGCGCTGGTCCTGCTGTCCGGTGGCGGCGACGACAAGGCCGATCCGACGCCGAGTACGCCGGTGGGCACGCCGACCGCGCCGAAGTCGTCGTACCAGCCGCCGCCGAACGCGATCCCGGTCGGGTTCGGTGTCTCGATCGTCCCGGTGCAGGGATGGAGCCTGTTCACCAAGGAGACGCGGGGCAAGCAGCTCGCGACGTACCCGCCGAACGACAACGTGCACGCGCGGGCGTTCCTGTGGGTGCGCCAGAAGCAGAACGTCACCGCGAACGCGTATCTGCTCGGCATCGTCGAGGGCGAGACCGAGGAAGAGGTCGCGCAGCTCGGAAACGTACGGAACCTGCCGTGCCCGAAGGACGTCTTGGTGGAGTGCGTCGCGATCGACTACACCTCCACGGCCAAGGAGAACGGCGTGGACGTGAAGGTCCAGGGCTCGGTCGAGGTGTACCGGCGCAAGGACAACGTGGTCACCGCACTGGACTTCCGGACCCGGGTCGACTTCGCCCAGAAGGCCGAGGCGGACGCCGCGATCATGAAGAAGTCCGTGATCGACAGCCTGTGACGAACGACCGGAACTACCGCGAGGAAACACTATGAGTCAGCAGTACGGTCCGCCCCCGGGCCCGCCGCCCGCCCCTGCTCCCGCTCCTGGTGGTTGGGGCACCGCTCCGCAGGGCGGTACGGCGCAGGGTGGCTGGGGACCGACCGGCGTGGGTGGTCCTGGTGGTGGCGGTCCTGCTCGCGGTGGGTGGGGGCCGGGGCCGCAGCGGCCGCACCAACCGCCGAAGTCGAACCGTACGGCGTGGATCATCATGGCCGGCGCGATCGTCGCCGTACTCCTGGTTGCGACCGGTGTCGTGCTGCTGGTGAACGGCAGCGGTAAGGACAAGCCGGCGAGTCAGCAGACGCCGGACCCGGTCGGGACGCTCTACACGCCGTCGCCCACTCCGACGCCGAACGACTCCAAGGGACCGAACGACGCCGGTGTCGAGGTCGGCTGGGGGATCTGGTTCACCCCGTCGAAGGGCTGGCTGAAGTCCCCGGACAAGACGTACGCGGGGCAGAACTGGATCCTGCAGCAGTTCAGCGCACGCGGGCTGATCGACGGGTACTACTGGGTCCGCCAGACCGAGCTGTACAACGCCCAGACCTTCGCCGAGCACCTGGTCGATGTCGAGTCGAACAGTATGCAAGGTGTCAAGATCGGGACCGGGGTCGCGTGCAAGCCCGCCAACCCGAACATCAAGGCCTGCTACGCGCTGTCGTACACCGGCGTCTGGGTCGGCAAGACCGGCGCGAAGATCGCGATGAAGGGCTTCGTCACGGCGTACCAGGACAAGTTCGACCGTGTCACCGCCACCGACGCCGCTCTCGAATCGCGCGTCTACCAGCGCCGGGTCAACGAGCTCATCTACATGAACAACAGCGTCGTCAAGAGCTTCTGACCTGGGGTTTTTAGAAACTGTCGGAGCGGGGCCGTACGGTGGAGGGCATGAGACAGGTCTCGGATCTTCAGCGTATGGTCGCGCCGTTGAAGGTGGTGTCCGACTTCGAGCCGGCGGGTGACCAGCCGGCCGCGATCGCGGACCTGGAGCGCCGGATCAACGCCGGCGAGCAGGACGTCGTACTGCTGGGTGCTACCGGTACCGGTAAGACCGCGACCGTCGCCTGGCTGGCCGAGAAGATCCAGCGCCCGATGCTGATCCTCCAGCCGAACAAGACCCTCGCCGCCCAGTTCGCGAACGAGTTGCGCCAGTTCTTCCCCGCCAACGCCGTCGAGTACTTCGTGTCGTACTACGACTACTACCAGCCCGAGGCGTATGTACCGCAGACGGACACCTACATCGAGAAGGACTCCTCGATCAACGAGGAGGTCGAGCGGCTCCGCCACTCCGCGACCTGGTCACTGCTGACCCGGCGCGACGTGGTCGTGGTCGCGACCGTGTCCTGCATCTACGGCCTGGGCTCCGCCGACGAGTACCTGAACCGGATGATCCACGTGAAGGTCGGCGCCGAGATGGACCGCGACGGCCTGCTCCGCAAGCTCGTCGGCGTGCAGTATGCGCGCAACGACCTGGCCGGCACCCGCGGCACGTTCCGGGTCCGCGGCGACACGCTCGAGGTCTTCCCGGTGTACCAGGAGCTCGCCGTCCGGGTGGAGTTCTTCGGTGACGAGATCGAGCGCGTGATGACGCTGCACCCGCTGACCGGCGAGGTGATCAGCGAGGAGGACGAGGTCTACATCGGCGCCGCCACGCACTACGTGACCGCGCCGGAGCGGATGGAGCGCGCGATCACCTCGATCGAGGCCGAGCTCGAGGAGCGGCTGGCCGAGCTCGAGCGCAACGGTCAGCTGCTGGAAGCACAGCGGCTCCGGATGCGGACGACGTACGACATCGAGATGATGCGCCAGATCGGGACCTGCTCGGGCATCGAGAACTACTCGCGGCACACCGACGGACGTGAGGCCGGGACGGCGCCGCACTGTCTGCTCGACTACTTCCCCGAGGACTTCCTGCTGGTCATCGACGAGTCGCACGTGACCGTCCCGCAGATCGGCGGGATGTACGAGGGCGACATGTCCCGCAAGCGGACCCTGGTCGAGCACGGCTTCCGGCTGCCGTCGGCGATGGACAACCGGCCGCTGCGCTGGGAGGAGTTCCTCGAGCGGATCGGCCAGACCGTCTACCTGTCCGCGACCCCGGGGCAGTACGAGCAGGACAAGTCCGACGGGTTCGTCGAGCAGATCATCCGGCCGACCGGTCTGGTCGACCCCGAGGTGATCGTGAAGCCGACCAAGGGCCAGATCGACGACCTGATCCACGAGATCCGGATCCGCGTCGAGCGGAACGAGCGGGTACTGGTCACCACGCTGACCAAGAAGATGTCCGAGGACCTGACCGACTACCTGCTCGAGATGGGCATCCGGACGAGGTATCTGCACAGCGAGGTCGACACGCTCCGCCGGGTCGAGCTGCTGCGCGAGCTGCGCATGGGTGAGTACGACGTGCTCGTCGGCATCAACCTGCTGCGTGAGGGCCTCGACCTGCCGGAGGTGTCGCTGGTCGCGATCCTGGACGCCGACAAGGAAGGCTTCCTGCGGTCGGGCCGGTCGCTGATCCAGACCATCGGCCGTGCGGCGCGAAACGTCTCCGGCCAGGTGTTCATGTATGCCGACAAGATCACCCCGTCGATGGAGCAGGCGATCGACGAGACCAACCGGCGGCGCGCGAAGCAGATCGCGTACAACGAGTCGCACGGGGTCGACCCGCAGCCGCTGCGGAAGAAGATCGCCGACATCACCGACATGCTGGCCCGTGAGGACGCCGACACCGCCGAGTTGCTGGGCTCCGGCCGTACGCAGTCCCGCGGCAAGGCACCCGTGCCCGGTGGCGGCAAGGCGAAGGCCGGCGAGAAGGCGAAGGAACTGGCCGGCGGTCTGCCGTCGTCCGACCTGGCCGATCTGATCCAGCAGCTCACCGACCAGATGCACAACGCCGCCGCCGAGCTCCAGTTCGAGGTCGCCGCCCGCTACCGCGACGAGATCTCCGAACTGAAGAAGGAGCTCCGCCAGATGACCAACGCCGGCGCCAAGTAGCCCCGGACCGTCGTACGCCGGCTCTCTCAGCTCCGGCGTACGACGGTGTGGCGCGGCGTCTCGTCCACGGTCAGGGTGAAGATGTCCGGCCGCGCGTAGTGCCCGACCGAGTCGAAGTCGAAGTAGCCGCGATCGAGTTCGGCGAGGTCCAGCTCCGCGAGCAGGACGCCTTCCGTGCCGCGGAGCGGGCCGGCCAGGATCTCGCCCAGCGGGGAGATGATCGTGCTGCCGCCGTTGATGAGAACGGTATTGCCATCGGTCAGGTACTGGTTCGCGCTGATGACGAAGCATCGGCCTTCGAGTGCGATGTGGCGCATGGTTGCCTGCCACTGGTCGCGGTCGTCGACCGTCGGTGCGCACCAGATCTGCACACCTTTGGCGTACATCGACTGCCGGAACAGCGGCATGTAGTTCTCCCAGCAGATCGCCGCCCCGAGGACGCCGAGGTCTGTCTCGACGGCAGGCATCGTCGAGCCGTCGCCCTGTCCCCACAGATACCGCTCGGCCGCGGTCGGCATCAGCTTGCGGTGATGCGCCACCAACCCGTCTCGCGGGTCGACGAACACGGCCGTGCAATAGAGCGTCCCGCCATCGCGTTCGATCACCCCGGCGACCAGATGCACGTCGAGCTCGGTCGCCAGCTCGGCCAGTCGTGCGATCTCCGGCCCGTGCAGTTGCACGGCGGCCTCGCGGTACCGCCGGAACAGCTCGCGTCCCTCGGGAGATCGCGACCCGACGGTGATCCCGAAGTCGGCGCCTTTCGGGTAGCCGCCGAGGAACGCCTCCGGCAGCACGATCAACCGAGCGCCGGCCGCCGCGGCCTCCCGGATGTACTGCTCAGCCTTCACCAGCGTCGCGGGTGTGTCGAAGAGCGTGGATCCGGCTTGGACCGCAGCAACCACCACAGATGCCATGCTCCGCAGCGTACGACGGCGGTACGGTGAAGCATGCTGGATCATGTGTCGGTGCAGTGCGAGGTCGTTTCTCACAGCTGACGGAGGCCTGCGGTGGCGCGGATGAACGGGGACGAACTCCTCGAGTACTGCCTGGGCAAGCCCGGCGCGTGGCAGGACGAGCCGTGGGACGGGGACGTGGTCGCGAAGGTGGGCGACAAGATCTTCGCGTTCCTGGGCAGTGGCAGCGGGGTCGGCCTGAAGTGCGGGGCCGACCGGGAAGAGGCCGACGAGTTGGTGGACACCTACCCGGACGACGTCAGCAAGATGGCCTACATCGGGCGCTCCGGCTGGAACTCCGTGCGGCTCGGGGGAGCGGTGCCCGACGACGAGATCCTCGAACTGATCGACGCGTCGTACGAGACGATCGTCGCGAAGCTGCCGAAGAGCAGGCGGCCCGCAGTCCGCGAGTGATCACTCACCGCAACTATTCCCTGGACCGGCTGTGATCATTTCGACGGTCCGACACGGTGTCGGGGATTTGGTGACTGGGGTGTTCACCCGTCACAATGATGGTGGAGAAGGGGAGTATTCCTTCGCGGCGGCATCGTCATCACGGTCAAGGGCTTGTGCCCCGCGCCCGGTGCCCTCGGCTGGACTCACTGATTGAGTGCAGCGGAAGAGACCTTCGGAGTCGATATTTCATCTGAGCTCCGGAGGGTTCTGTGCACGTAGCTGACTACGTTTGGTACATCACCGTCGGCGTGCTGCTCGCGCTGCTGACGTTCGACGTCTTCGTCATCGGCCGTCGCCCGCACGAGCCGAGCACCCGCGAGTCGGCGACCGCGATCGCGTTCTACGTCGGTCTGGCCGTGGTCTTCGGCCTCGGCGTCTGGTTCTTCTCCGGCGGGCAGTACGCCGGGGAGTTCTTCGCCGGCTGGCTCACCGAGTACAGCCTGAGCGTCGACAACCTGTTCATCTTCCTGATCATCATGAGCAGATTCGCCGTGCCGAGGAAGTACCAGCAGACCGCGCTGCTGGTCGGCATCATCCTGGCGCTGGTGTTCCGCGGCATCTTCATCGCGGTCGGCGCCGCCGCGATCAACCAGTTCTCCTGGGTCTTCTACATCTTCGGCGCGTTCCTGGTCTACACCGCGATCCACCTGGCCAAGCAGGGTGAGAACGACGATGACGACTTCAAGGAGAACGCGGTCATCCGGTTCGCGAAGAAGCGGCTGAATGCGACCGACGAGTACAACGGCGTGAAGCTCACGCTGAAGAAGAACGGTAAGCGGCTCGTCACTCCGATGGCGATCGTGATCATTGCCCTCGGCACCACTGACCTGCTGTTCGCGCTGGACTCGATCCCGGCGATCTACGGGCTCACGCAGGAGCCGTTCCTGGTCTTCACGGCGAACGTGTTCGCGTTGATGGGTCTGCGGCAACTGTACTTCCTGCTCGGGGATCTGCTGAAGCGGCTGGTGTATCTGTCGCTCGGTCTGTCGGTGGTGCTCGCGTTCATCGGCGTGAAGCTGGTGCTGCACGCGATGCACGTGAACGAACTCCCGTTCATCAACGGCGGCCACCACATCGACTGGGCTCCGGAGATCCCGATCTGGTTCTCCCTCGGCTTCATCATCGTCACGCTGGGCATCACCACGGCGCTGAGCCTGCGCAAGTCCCGCACCATCGAGGCGGAGGAGCCGGCCGCAGAGCAGCCGGAGCTGCACCACAAAGAGTCCTGAAACGTACGTCGCCCCGGATCGGCAAGCGATCCGGGGCGACGTGCGTCTGTTAGAAGCGGGCCGCGGTGACGAGGGTGGAGCGGCGGTCGTCGGTGAGGGGGCCGTTTTCCAGGCGTTTGCCGGTTTCTGAGGCGTGGAGCATGCCTTCGGGGGAGACGAAGCCGACGTGGTGGATCTGCTTGCCGGGGCGGCCGAAGAAGTAGAGGTCGCCGGGCTGGGCCTCGTCGATCGGGATGTTCGGCAGCGTGTCGGCCTGGTCGTGCGCGTCCCGCGGCGTCCGCATCCCGAGCACCCGGCTGACCGTATGGACCAGCCCGGAGCAGTCGAGCCCGTGCGCCGACGTACCGCCCCACAGGTACTCCAGCCCGAGGAACAGCTCACCGAGTCGCAGCCGGTCCTCCGGCCCCGACGGCTCCAGCACAGACCGCAGTGCGTCGTCCGCCAGCCAGCCGGACCCACCGTCGGGCGTAGCGACCCGCGTGTACCCGTCGGCCTTCTCCACCGACGCCAGCACCGTCGCGAACGACAGCTCCGCCAGCGGGCTACCACCGGGCTCGGCCAGCAGCGATGCCGTCGGTACGTCGATAGCAACCGGATCGGTCGCGCTCTGCGGCAGTTCACCCAGGTGGCTCGACGGAACCCAGCCCGGATACCCCAGCTCGTCCTGCGACGAGGGCTGCCACGGCGCGAGGATCTCGGACCAGCCGTCGCGCTCCGTCCGCACCAGCACGGGCTCGGCGAACAGCAGCTGGGTCAGGGTCCGGCCGTGCAGGCCCAGCCGGGTCTCGGTGTCCATCGACTTGGCCCAGGCGGCCACATCGGGTTGTACTGCGGTCGCCGGTGCGTCGATGTCACGCGGCGCGTCCGGCGCGGTCCAGACCGTGCTGATCGGGACCTTGGTAGCGGCTAACTTCATGCGGTCAAGCCTGTCACGCCGAGTCCAGGAGCAGAAGGCAGGTGGATCAGCGAGCCGTCGTACCGGATCCCGCCGGCCACCGGCGCCTCCCGCAGCCACCAGGCGGCGTCCAGGTCGTTGACCGCGGTCGTCGGGTACGCCGACACCAGCGCGGCCGCCGCGCCGACGCCGACGTGGCTCTCCATCATGCAGCCGACGATCGCGCCCAGCCCGTGCTCACGAGCCAGCTCCAGCAGCGTCCGCGCCGGCGCCAGCCCACCGCACTTCGCCAGCTTCACGTTCACCAGATCAGCCGCACCCTGCCGGATCACGGCGACCAGATCGCGTACGCCGAACACCGACTCGTCGGCGAGGATCGGCGTACTGACCCGGTCGGTCACCCACGCCATCCCGTCGAGGTCTGCCGCGGCGACCGGCTGCTCGACCAGTTCGATCGCGCACCCGGCATCCTCCAGCGCCCGGATCACCGTGACCGCATCGCGCCGCGTCCACCCCTGGTTGGCATCCAGCCGCAGCCGAGGCTCCGGCCCGATCGCATCGCGCACCCGCCGGACCCGCTCGATGTCGCCGACCGCGTCCGTGCCGACCTTGACCTTGAGTACGTCGAACCCGTCCGCGACCCGATCCCGCCCCGCGGCCGCCAGCGCTGCCGCATCCCCGACCGACAACGTCACATCGGTCCGTACGACGTCGACCGTCGATCCGAGGAACCCGTGCAGCGTCTGACCGCGCCGCCGCGCAGCGAGGTCGTGCAGTGCGACGTCGATCGCGTCCTTCGCGCCGAAGTTGCCGACCGCCGCCCCCTGCACCCGCCGCAGGGCCTCGGTCAGATCGGCCGGACCGAGCCCGTCGAGCGCGGTCGTGATCGGGCCTTCGATACACGCCTGCGACCCGGCGAGCGAGTCGCCGGTCACCTTCCACACCTGCGGCGCCTCGCCCCAGCCACTCAGCTCGCCGTCACTTACCTCGACGAGCAGCGACTCGACATGGGTCGCCGTACGCAACGCGGTGATGAACGGCGTGTGCAGCGGCGCCGACACCCGATGGGTCGTGATCTTCACCGCACGGCTCCGAGGTCGTGTCTGTTGTTCCAGCCTTCCAGGGCGATCGCCGCGATCAGCTTCTGCGCGTCGGCATCCGGCAACTCCGACGTCGTACAGACCACCAGCACGAACGGGTCCGCGTCGTCCGGCCGCACGATCCCGCCGTCGTGCCGGATCCGCGTGTCCCAGCCGTTCTTGTGCTCGACCCGCGTCCCCGGCGGCAGCAGCGCCGGGATCTCGCCGTTCCACTGGTTGCCGGCCAGCAGGTCGCGCAGGTAGTCGCCGGAGGCACCTTTCTGGTTGCCGACAGCAACGAGTACGCCGGCGAGGCCGGCCGGGCTCATCAGGTTGCTGATCCCGGCGCGCTGCGCGGGACCGTCGTCGATACCGCGCTGGATCTTCGACGCGGGGGAGGGCGAGCTGGGCAGCGTCGCCTCGCTGAGGGCTGCGTGGGCCGCCGGGATCCCGACCTGTTCGAGCACGAGATCGGTCGCCAGGTTGCTGGAGCGGGTGATCATCTCGGTCGCGAGCCAGCCGAGCGGCACCTCGGCGCCCAGCTTCTCCCAGGTCGCCGGCGCCTCGTCCTCGTTCGCGTTCACAGCGAACCGGCCGCTGCCCGCCGAGGCGAAGTCGTTGTGCACGGTCACCGGCTGGTCGAGCGCGAGCTCACCCGCCTCGACCTTGCGCATCATCGCCATCGCCACCGGCAGTTTCATCGTGCTGGCCGAGTAGTGCGGCCGCTCCGCCTCGTGCTCGAACACCGGTACGCCGTCCAGCCGGCCAAGCCACACCCCGAACTCTCCGCTCCCGTCGACCCCCTGGAGCAGCTCCGCGATTCCCATGCCGTCACCCAATCACAGGCAGCCACCTGGCAGACTGCTGAGGGTGCGCCCGACGAACCCCCGCCGCCCCTACCCGGGCACGTCGCGGGCTCTGGGGATTCTTCTCGGGTTCGCCGCAGATCGTCTGCTCGGCGATCCCCGCCGGTTCCACCCGGTCGCCGGCTTCGGCCAGACCGCGGCCCGGGTCGAGCGCCGCCTGTACGCCGACTCCCGCCGCGCAGGAACGGCCCACACAGCGATCCTCGTCGGCTCCACCACACTCCTGGGTGTCGCCATCGAGCGACTGACCCGCAAGCATCCGATCCTCTACACAGCAGCCACCGCCGCGGCAACGTGGACCGTGCTCGGTGCCCGCAGCCTCGAACGCGAAGCCGAGACGATGGCTGCGCTCCTCGAGGAGAAGGACATCCCAGCAGCTCGCGACCGCCTCAGCCACCTGTGCGCCCGCGACGCGACGTACCTGGAGGCGGACGAGCTGGCCCGCGCAACGGTCGAGTCGATCGCCGAGAACACCTCGGACGCCTGCGTGGCGCCGCTCCTCTGGGGCGGAGTCCTCGGCATCCCCGGACTCCTCGGGTACCGCGCAGCGAACACCTTGGATGCGATGGTCGGCTACAGGTCGCCGAAGTACCAGAACTTCGGTTGGGCGTCGGCGCGCCTGGACGACTTGGTGAACCTCGTGCCGGCGCGTGTCTGCGCGATGCTGACCGGCGTTGCGGCCGCCCGGCCGCGTGAGGCAATAGCTGTCTGGAAGCGGGACGCGGCCAAGCACCCGAGTCCGAACGCCGGCCCGGTCGAGGCGTCCTTCGCGGGCGCGCTCGACCTCACGCTCGGCGGGACGAACGACTACGGCAGCTACCAGGAGGACCGCGGCACGCTGGGTGATGGGCCCGCTCCGGCTGTCGCCGACGTCCGGCGGACGGCCGCGCTGGCCCGCCGGGTCGGCGTAGCTACAGCAGGCGTCGCCGCCCTCGCAGCTCTCCTCGGCCGAACACCGCGCGGCATGAAGAAGGGGTACACATGGGGCTGAGCCACCGGCCGGTGCGGATCGCGTTGATCCGGCATGGGGAGTCCGAGGCGAATCTGGACAAGACGGTTTACGAGCGCATCCCGGACCACGCCGTACCTCTGACGCCGCATGGGCACGAGCAGGCGGCGAAGGCGGGTAAGGACCTGCGTGAGCTGTTCGAGAACGAGCCGGTGCGGGTGTACGTCTCGCCGTACCTGCGGGCGCGGCAGACGCTGGACTCGCTCGGGCTGGACGATCTGATCGAGCTTCCGCGCGAGGAGCCGCGGCTGCGCGAGCAGGACTGGGACAACCTGCAGGACACTGCAGACATCGAGCGCCAGGAGAAGCTGCGAGACTCGTTCGGGCACTTCTTCTACCGGTTCACCCACGGTGAGTCGGGTGCGGACGTGTACGACCGGGTCTCGACGTTCCTGGAGACGATGCACCGCGACTTCGAGCAGCCGGACGCGCCGCGGAACGTGCTGCTGGTTTCGCACGGGCTGACCATGCGGTTGTTCTGCACGCGCTGGTTCCACTGGTCGGTCCGGTTCTTCGAGTCGCTGCGCAATCCTGGTAACGCGGAAACACGCGTCCTGCTGCGGCAACCGGATTTCCGGTACAAGCTGGACCGGCCGTTCGAACAGTGGACGCCTTACGAACCGACGGAACGGGAGCGATCGGCATGGTTGTAGCGCAGACGCGGGACACGGTCCTCGAACTGCTGGCGAGCCTGACGCCGGCCCAGCTCGAGAAGATCCGGGCCCCGTTCGACATTCCGGACCACCAGCAGTGGACGTACCTGCCGGGTCCGGTGCCGGGGCTGGCACTGACCGAGCTGAACCCGACCCAGCAGAAGCTGGTGGAGCGTCTGGTCGCGACCGGTTGCAGCGACCGCGGTGCGGCCGATGTCTGGGCGGTCCTGGACGCGGAGGTCGTCGTACGCGAGCTGCCGGATCTGCCGCCGTCGGGGGAGTGGGAGGGCGCGACGGTCGCCGACCGGTACTTCCTCCGGGTGCTCGGCGACCCGAACGGGACCGATCCGTGGGCGTGGCGGCTGAACGGTCACCACCTCGCGCTGCACGTCACGCTCGTCGACGGGGCGATCGCGTTCACCCCGCAGTTCATCGGGTCGAACCCGGCCGAGGTCCGCAGCGGCCCGA
Organism: Kribbella sp. NBC_00662; assembly: GCF_041430295.1. Classification (GTDB taxonomy): domain Bacteria; phylum Actinomycetota; class Actinomycetes; order Propionibacteriales; family Kribbellaceae; genus Kribbella. Next base: position 5,592,749 of record NZ_CP109029.1, read on the forward strand.
AGGCCGGACGGCGGTTCCTGGCCGCGGAGCAGGACCTGGGCTTCCAGCTCCTGCACGCGCTCGAGCCGGGTCAGCTGGCCACGGCTCTGGTCTCCGACGAGGCGCCGGACGACATCCTGACCCGCCACGACCCGGTCGCCGACGCGTCGTTGCTGCACCGCGGCCTGGCATACGGCGACATGAACGAGGACCAGCGCCAGCTCCTCAGCCTCCTCATCGGCCAGTACGTCGGACGCGCCGCCGGGCCGATCGGGTTGCAGACCTGGCAGGACATCACCGAGCACGGCATCGAGCGGTTGACGTTCGCGTGGGCCGGTGAGACCGAGCCCGGCATCGGGCACCGGCACTACTACTCGATCGCCGGCCCGAGCTTCCTGGCCGAGTACGACAACACCCAGGACAACGCCAATCACATCCACTCGGTCTGGCGCGACCTCCGCAACGACTGGGGCACCGACCTCCTCGCCGCGCACTACGCGATGCACCGCTGACGGAGCGCGCGGCGAGGAACGCTCAGTGGTGCCGGGGCTGGAACTCGTGGCCGATCGTCCACGAGGCGGTGCGGTGACCGAGCCGGTTCGCGTCGGTCATCGCCTTCCGGAAGTGGAAGCCGAGCCAGATCCTCGCGTTCATGGTCTCCGCGTCGAGCGCCGCGGCGCTGTCGAAGTGCCGCGAAGCAGTGGACACCAAGGCGGGGATGTCCAGATCGAGCGACCGGGCGCCGAACAGGTAGCTGAAGGTCCCGGTTGCCGCGCCGGTGATCGATGCATGCCCGCTGACGTAGTCCGGATAGGGCGGCGTCTGCAGCAGTGACATCCAGTTCGGGTCGGCTTCGGTGGCCCGGTTCCCGTCGGTTCCGGCCAGCCGTACGGCGGTGATCGGACGCCAGTAGGCGTAGTCGTACTTGGCCCGCCAGCAGGCGATCAGCGCATCGGCCATGCTCGTGCTGAGCAGCGCGAACGCGCGGGCGCTGTCGACGATGTCCATCCCGCGCTCGGTGACCTGGCTCCGGAGCGCCGTCTGGTACTGCAGTACGGCGTTCGCGTTCCAGAAGAGCGCGGTCTCGGTCTGCGCCGGCGTCCGCGCGGATCCGACGAGCGCACCCATCGACTTCACCTCGGCGAAGTCGCGGGCATAGGCCTTCGACGTGATCGGGTCGGGGCCGGGCAGCCGGAACTGCGTCGGCGATCGAAGCGCCAGCGGTACGACGAACCCGAGCCACGGGGCGAGCATCGGCGCCAAGGCGTCGGGTGTCGGGCGCCAGACTCCGGGCGCGGGCGTCACCGTCAGCTGGATGTTCGCGCCTCGGCCGTCCTTGGCCCGCGCCTGGATCAGCGTCTGCGCAGCGTGCCGGCCGACCTCGGTTCCCCGTGACTTGGCGCGACCGTCCGGGATCGTGCCGAGCGACGCGGCGTAGTCGGTGGCGAGGTTCGTGGCCGAGGCCGGGAAGTAGTACCGCAGTACCTCGTACGCCGCGGTCGCGGCAGCTGCCTCCGAGGACGCCTTAGCGCGGACCTTGGGCTGCTTCAGGTACGGCTGGTAGCGGCCTTCGATCGCGACCACCGCGTCGTAAACGGCCAGCGACACGAAGCCGTAGTACAGGCTCCCGACCGGGACCGGGGTGGCGTTCTCGGCGTAGATCGTCCGGCCGGCGATGGTGTTCCACTGGGTGATCACCGCCGGACCGGCCCGGACGCCGCCGGCCTGGCTCGGTGCGGCGACCAGGGCAGGAGTGATGAGGCCGGCGGTCAGTACGACGACCAGAAGTCTCCAGGCCTTCAAGCGCATGATTTCTCCTTCAGCTCAGGTGGAACGGATCGGCCTGTGCTGAAGAAGACGTTGTCGTGCGACGCCGGAGGGCGTCCGCAGTACAAACCCTGTGATTCCGCCCTATACCAATGCAACGCGCGGGTCAACGCGACAACGTGCGACGACTTCCACACCGGGTACGCCGGGGCCGTCGGCTAGAGTCGGGCCGTCAATCGACGGCATCAGCAGGAACCCGGTGTGAGTCCGGGACGGTCCCGCCACTGTGACCCGTGAAGGGGAGTCAGGAACTGCCGCCGTCGTACCTGGAGTCGGGGCGTGGATACCCCGGGAAGGACTACGCGCGTGGCTGCGAATCTTCTGCTGTTGTCGACTGCCGACACCGATCTGCTGGCTGCTGCGGAGGCCGGTGCGGGGTGGGCAGTGGCCAACCCCGCCCGGCTCGAGCCGGCCGACCTGAGCCCGCTGCTGGATGCCGCCGAGGTGGTCGTGGTCCGGCTCCTCGGTGGTCGTCGGGCCTGGGAGGAGGGCCTCGACGCGGTCCTCGCGTCCGGCAAGCCGGCGGTTGTGGTCAGCGGCGAGGCCGCGCCCGACGCCGAGCTGATGTCGTTGTCGACCGTGCCCGCCGGTGCGGTCACCGAGGCGCTCGCGTACCTGCGTGAGGGCGGCGCCGACAACCTGCGCAACCTGGCCGGCTTCCTCCGGGACACGCTGTTGCTGACCGGCGACGAGTTCGACCCGCCGCGCGCACTCCCGGCGTACGGCCTGCGCGGTACGTACGTCGAGGACGAGCGGCCCGTGGTCGGGATCGTGTACTACCGCGCGCACGAGATCTCCGGCAACACCGCCTTCGTCGATGCGCTCGCGGATGCGGTGGTCGAGGCCGGCGCGCAACCACTTCCGGTGTACTGCGGAACGCTGCGCGGACTCGATCCGGCCGAGAACGTCGGGCTGTTCGATCTGCTGCGGAAGTGCGACGTACTCGTGACGACCCTGCTCGCGGCCGGTGGAGCGGTGGCCGCGAATGCGAGCGCGGGCGGTGCTGACGACGCGTGGGACGCCGGTGCGCTGGCGTCGCTCGACATCCCGTTGATCCAGGGGCTCGCGCTGACGTCGACCCGCGAGCAGTGGGTGGAGAGCGACGCCGCGGTCAGCCCGCTGGATGCGGCGACGCAGGTCGCGATCCCGGAGTTCGACGGGCGGCTGATCACGATCCCGTTCTCGTTCAAGTCGTACGACGCCGACGGGCTGGCGCGGTACATGCCGGATGCCGAGCGGTGTGCGCGGCTGGCCGGGATCGCAGTGGCGCATGCCCGGTTGCGGCACGTGCCGGCGGCCGAGAAGCGGATCGCGCTGGTGCTGTCGTCGTACCCGACGAAGCACGCGCGGATCGGAAACGCGGTCGGTCTGGACACGCCCGCGTCGGCGGTCGTTCTGCTCGGACAGCTGGAAGCGGCCGGGTACGACCTCGGCGGGCTCGACCTCAGTGAGCTCCAGGGGGCGGACGGCGCCGACGGACTGATCCACCGCTTGATCGCGGCGGGTGGGCACGACGTCGACTGGCTGACCGACGAGCAGCTGGCGAACGCGGTCGCCAAGATTCCGCTGTCCACCTACGCCACCTGGTTCGGCCGGGTGCCGGAGTCGTTGCGCACAGCAATGATCGATGCATGGGGCGAGGCGCCCGGCGAGTTGTACGTCGACACGTCAGGTGACGAGCCGGCGATCGCGCTGGCCGCGTTGCAGTTCGGGAACGTCGTGCTGATGATCCAGCCGCCGCGCGGCTTCGGCGAGAACCCGGTCGCGATCTACCACGATCCGGACATGGCGCCGTCGCACCACTATCTGGCGGCGTACCGCTGGCTCGAGGCGTCGCGCGACGAGGGCGGCTTCGGCGCGCAGGCCGTCGTACATCTCGGCAAGCACGGGACGCTGGAGTGGCTGCCGGGCAAGGGGATCGGGATGGCGGCCGACTGCGCGCCGGACGCGGTGCTCGGAAACCTGCCGATGGTGTACCCGTTCATCGTCAACGACCCGGGCGAGGGGACGCAGGCGAAGCGGCGGGCGCACGCGACCGTCGTCGACCACTTGGTGCCGCCGATGGCACGGGCCGAGACGTACGGCGATATGGCGAAGCTCGAGTACCTGCTCGACGAGTACGCGACCGTGTCCGCGCTGGACCCGGACAAGGTGCCGACGTTGCGGGCGCAGATCTGGACGCTGATCCAGGCAGCCCAACTGCACCACGATCTGCACACGTCGGAGAAGCCGGACGACGAGGAGTTCGACGAGTTCGTCCTGCACCTGGACGGCTACCTGTGCGAGATCAAGGACGTGCAGATCCGCGACGGGTTGCACATTCTCGGCGGGGCACCGGTCGGCGAGGCGCGGGTGAACCTGGTGCTCGCAGTACTGCGGGCACGGCAGCTGTGGGGTGGTACGTACTCGATCCCGGGGTTGCGGACGGCGCTCGGCGAGACCTTCGGGGTCGACGAGGCGGCCATGCTCGCCGACCCCGGGCGGCCTGTGCCGGAGCTGGCGGACCTGGCGACGCTCGCCGACCTGCCGGCGGTGAGCGGCGCCGACGGCGTCGATCTGCTGGAGGCGGTCGCGCGGAAGCTTGTCGTCGGGATGGAGACGATGAGCTGGGACGCGACGAAGGTGCCGGTTGTGGTCGCCGAGGTGTTGGCCCGCGACTCCGAGCAAGTGGTGCAGTCGTTGACGTTTGCGGCTGAGGAGGTTGTGCCGCGGCTCGCCCGGACCGGTGACGAGTTGTCCAACGTGGTCCGGGCACTCGACGGACGCTTCATCGAGGCAGGTCCATCGGGGTCGCCGACGCGTGGTCTCGTGAACGTGCTGCCGACCGGCCGCAACTTCTACGCGGTCGACCCGAAGGCGATTCCGAGCCGGAACGCGTGGGACGTCGGTGTCGCGCTCGCCGATTCGCTCCTCGCCCGGCACCGCACCGAGACGGGGGAGTGGCCGCGGTCGGTCGGGCTGACGATCTGGGGTACGTCGGCCATGCGGACCCAGGGCGACGACCTGGCCGAGGTGCTGTGGCTGCTCGGCTGCCGGCCGGTCTGGGACGAGGCGTCGCGGCGGGTGACGAGCTTCGAGGTGGTCGGGCTCGAGGAGCTCGGCCGGCCGCGGATCGATGTGACGATCCGGATCTCCGGGTTCTTCCGGGACGCGTTCCCGCACGTGGTCGCGTTGCTCGACGAGGCCGTGCGTACGGTGGCCGCCCTGGACGAGTCCGACGACGACAACTATCTGCGCGCGCACGTCTCAGCGGATGTTGCTGCAGGCAACGACATGAGGCAGTCGACGGCGCGGGTCTTCGGCTCCAAGCCCGGTTCGTACGGCGCCGGTCTGCTGCCGCTCGTCGACGCGCGCAACTGGCGCACCGACGCCGAGCTGGCCGAGGTGTACGCCGTCTGGGGCGGGTACGCGTACGGCAAGGACCTCGACGGCGCGGAGGCCCGCGGCTCGATGGAGCGCGCGTACGCCCGGATCCAGGTCGCGGCGAAGAACGCGGACACCCGCGAGCACGACATCATGGACTCCGACGACTACTTCCAGTACCACGGCGGCATGATCGCGATGGTCCGCCACCTGACCGGCTCCAACCCGAAGGCGTACGTCGGCGACTCCGCCGTACCGGCGCAGGTGAAGACCCGGACGCTGGAGGAGGAGGCGAAGCGGGTCTTCCGCGCCCGGGTGGTGAACCCGCGGTGGATGTCCGCGATGCGGCGGCACGGGTACAAGGGCGCGTTCGAGATGGCGGCGACGGTCGACTACCTCTTCGGGTACGACGCGACCGCGGGCGTGGTCGACGACTGGATGTACGAGACGCTGACCACGGAGTACGTCAAGGATCCGGAGATGGCGGAATTCTTCCGCAAGTCCAACCCGTGGGCGCGGCACGGGATCGCGGAACGGCTGCTGGAGGCGGCGCAGCGCGGGTTGTGGGCGGAGCCGTCGGCCGAGGCATTGGAGACGCTGCGCAGCGCAGTCCTTGAGACGGAGGGTGACATCGAGGATCGCGGCTGATTGGGTGGAGGCATGCCCGCTGAGCAGCTACGAGTCCTGATCACCAACGACGACGGCTATCTCGCACCGGGGATCCGGGCGCTCGCGCCGGCGATCGCCGAGCTCGGGTACGACGTACTCGTGGTCGCACCGCTGCTGGACGAGAGCGGCGTCGGATCCGCCCGGGCCGGGATGGTCGGGCGGCCGATCCGGACCGAGTCCGACGTGGAGAACGGGGTCACGTTCACCGGGATCGAGGGGACGCCTGCGCTCGCGGTGACGCTGGCCAACGTCGGGGCGTTCGGCCGGGCGCCGGACCTGGTCCTGTCCGGGATCAACCGCGGGCACAACATCGGCGTACCGATCTTCCACTCGGGGACGGTGGCCGCGGCACTGACGGCGGCCGGCCAGGGTACGTCGGCCGTTGCCGTCAGCATCGACTCGGAGACCCCGGGTCACTGGCCGACCGCGGCGACGATCGCCGCCGAGGCCCTCGGCTGGATCGTCGACGAGCCGGCCGGGACGGTCCTGACGATCAACGTCCCCGATCGGCCGCTCGATCAGCTCTCCGGCGTACGACACGCCTCGCTGGCGCCGATCAAGCGCTCACGCATCGTCGGCACAACCGCTCCGACCGGCGAGCCGGTGATCGAACTCGAACCCCCGCGCGCCAACCCGGTCCCCGACTCCGACGAGGCCCTCCTCGCCGCCGGTTTCGTCACCGTGACCCCGATCGTCGGCATCCGCGAGGTGAAGGACGACGCCGCCGCCACCGCACTGGCGAAACGCCTGACCTCAGGCTGAGCCGGCTCGCTCCTGAGGGGGTAGGCCGCAGATCTGAGGGGGAATGCCTGATGCCGGGGGAGTCGCCCCAGGGCGACTGTGGATGGAAACGGCGATCGACGCCGTGAGGAGGAGTCATGAAGTACATCCACACCCTCGTCGCCATCCCGGTCGTGGCCGGTGGGATCGTCCTGGGGGCGACGACCGAGGCCTCGGCGCGAGTGATCGATCCGGAGGAGAGCTACCGCGAGCCGGTCGTGGTTGTCCACGAGCGCGGTCCGGCGGTGGCGGTCGACGACACGGGCGTCGAGGCTCTGCAGACCGGCGTGGGCGCGATCGGCGGAGCCGGTATCACGATCGCGGCGCTCTGGGCCTACCGGCGGCGCCAAGCGATTCACGCTCACTGATCGGGTGGCGGCCGTCGCTCTGCGAGGGCGGCGGCCGCCACCCGGCTGGTCGTACCGGTCTTCCGGAGGATGTTGGAGACGTGCACACTGACCGTCTTGTCGCTGATGAACAGCTCCTTCGCGATCTCACCATTGGACCGGCCGGCCACCAGGAACGCCAGCACCTCGCGCTCGCGGTCGGTGAGCGCGGCCAGTCGCGGGTCCTGGGTCGCGGTCTCGATCGGCTCCGGCACGCGCAGGTCGATCCGCGACCGGCGCGCCAGCGACTCCACCTCGCGTCGCAGCGGTTCGGCTCCGAGGTCGACGGCGTGCTGATGAGCCTGACGCAGTACGTCGCTCGCCACCGAGGGCAGTCGTCCCTTCACCAGACCGGCCTCGGCGCAGCGCCACTCGGCCATCGCCTGGTGCCATCGGTTTCCTGCGGCACGGCTGGTTTCCACAACGTGCTGCCATCGCTCGGGCTGCTCAGGGGTGTCCCGGCTACGGGCCACTTCGGCGACGATCAGGGCCTGGTCCATCGCCCGGACCTCCTCGCCGCCCAGAGGTTCGGCGAAGGGCTCGTGCGGCCATTCGCCGAGCACACTGTCGATGTCCCGGGAGGCCGCGGGACCGTGTGCGCCGCTGTCGCGGGCCACTTCGGCCACGGCGCGGGCGAAGACCGGAAGCACCTCGTCGTCATCCGGCTCGGGATACTCCGGGACGTACAGCCGCGGGCGTGACCAGGTCACCGCCTCCGCGGCCCTGCCCTCGGCAAGCAGGAGCTCGATACCTATCGCGGTCATCGTCTGGCGGTGTGCGTTGAAGTCCTCCGACACCAGCTCGAGCACCCGGTCGAAGTGTTGCCTGGCCTCCCCGATCCGGCCGGTCCGCACGGCCAGTAGACACGCGGCCAGGCGCACGCCGGCTCCCGGGATACCCAGGGAACGCGCGGCCAGTGCCGGACGGAGGAGCGCCCCACATTCGTCCCAACGACCGAGCTCGATCAATTCGTGAGCGGCCAGGTAAGCGAGGAAATGCGCCCAGATGCCGGCCCCGGCCGCGGTCGCCTCGTCGTACGCCGCCTGGGTGACATCCGCGGCTTCGGTGCGCCGGCCGAGCGCCCGCAAGGCGATGAAGCGCCACAGGGCGGCGTCGGTCACGGTGTCGACGTCTCCGCACGACCTCGCGAGCTGCACTGAAAGATCCGCGTCTGAGAGCGATTCCAAGGGCGCACGGAAGCCCAGCGCTGCTGCGCGTGCGCAGAGCGCTCTGCCCAGGGCCCGCGGCGAGCCCGATCTCTGTGCGACCCGGACCGCCTCGGTCGCGTCGTCCACAGCCTTCGGCATGCCGTAGATCGTTTCGGTCTCCGCGAGTTCCGCGAAGGCTACGGCGCGCTCAGCGCAGTCCGGGAAGTTCTCGGTCAGGGCGATCGCCTCCCGAAGCTCCCCCAGGTCCGCGAGCTCCGGCGTCGTGGACTGGAAGTCGGCGTTGGATCTCTCGACCAGCAACTCGCTCGCCAGTAAAGGTTCTCGGCTCCGGTCCACGAGGCTGTACGCGTCAGTCAGGAGCGACACGGCGCACTCCGCGTCGGCGGCCCGCAGGCAGATCCTGGCCGTCCGCCGCAGCAACGCGATCCGGTCGTCTCGGGATCCGCGGAGGTTTGGCGGTACCTCCGTCCACAGTGCGCACGCGCGGCGGAGTTGGATGGCCTCCGCGACGGGTGCTCGCATCCGCGCCGCCTCGTCGGCCGCCCGGAGTGACCAGCGGTACGTCGCGTCGAGCTGACCCGCCGCTTCGTGGTGCGCCGCCAGATCCGCCGCAGGCGCAGCGACCGGCAATGATTCGAGTACCCGGACGTAGTCGGTGTGGAGCCCGACCGCTTCGCTCGGCGGCAGGCCGTCGTACAGCACCTCGGCCAGAAGCGGATGGCGGAACCACCAGATCCCAGCGCCCTCGGCACGGACCACACCGCCGTCACGCGCCTCGACGAGGCTCGACGCCACTCGGCCGGCATCGATACCGCGGCCGCCTCCGATCTCGGTCAGCACCGCGGACTCGGTGGGGCGGCCGCTCACAGCGAGGAGCCGGGTGACCAGTCGGGCCGGCTCGGACAGGCGATGCCATGCGGCTAGCAAAGCGTCGCGAAGTGCCGCTGGAACGGATTCCGGGAGCACGCGCTCGGAGCCTGACAATCCCTGGGCCATCAACTCGATCAGGTACGGATTGCCGTCCGACCTGGCCAGAACCTGGGTCACCAGGTCGATATCAGGGGTTGTGCCGAGCAGGGCTTCGAGCTGGCTGCTGACCGCATCTGCTCCGAGGCGCTCGAGCCGGATCTCGCCGAAGCGCGGCATCCGTCGCATGTCGGCCAGCCAGGAGTGCAAGGGATGCCCTTCGGGGCGCTCCTCGGTGCGGCAGGTCGCGAGCAGGGCGAGCCGCTGGTCCCGGAAGCCGGCCAGCAGGTAGGACAGCACGTCGAGTGATGCGATGTCGGCCCACTGCAGGTCGTCGACCACGACCACCACACGCCGGCGTACCGCGATCCGATTCAGCACCACGTCGGCCAGCACCGGCACCCGTGTGCTGTCGACGCTGCCACCTCCTCCGAAGAGGGGCAAGGCGTCCATTCCTTCGAGGATCTCGGCCCGCTCCCGGGGTTCCGCACGAGCCAGCCAGTCCTTCAATATTCCAGTGATCGGTGCGAACGGAACCGAAGCCCCACCGAAGTGGATGCACGAGCCCCAGAGCACCGTCAGACCTGGATCCCGGCAGACCTCGCGAACCAGCCGGGTCTTTCCGATCCCGGCCTCGCCGTGAAGGACGACCGCTCGCGGACCGCCGCCCGCGGCATCCCGCAGTACCTCGCCGAGGAACTGTTGTTCGGCAGTGCGCCCGGCGAATCGGTGATCGGGTCGCGAACCCCCCATGTGTACTCAGTGAACACCCTCCGACGCGTTGACGGGAGGATCAAGCGTTCGACCGTAACTTCGCTGGTTCCCGAGGCATCTAGCTGGTTGTCCTAAGGGGGTCAGCATGAAAGCTGTTCTGCACAGTCGGAAGCCGGTTCGGGGTGTGGTTGCGGCGTTGGTGGTTGTTGTGGTTTCGGGGGGAGCGGTTGGTGTGCCGGCCGCTGCTGGTGGGGATTCGATCGTGCTTGTGTCGGCTACGCCTGGCGGGGTCGGAGGGGGCGGAGGGTCGTACTCGGGGACCGAGAAAGGGCTCGGGGTGTCGGCGCATGGGCGGTACGTCGTGTTCTCGTCGTATGCGGATGATCTTGTGGCCGGTGACACGAATGGCCAGCGGGATGTGTTCGTCCGGGATGTGGTGAGTGGGCGCACGACTCGGGTGTCGGTCGGCGCGGGTGGGGTGCAGGGGAACGGGGAGAGCCGGCAGGGGTCGATCTCTGCTGATGGGCGGTACGTGGTCTTCAACTCGTATGCCTCGAACCTGCTGCCCGGCGACACCAACGGTGGGCCGGATGTGTTCCTCCGTGATCTGAAGACCGGTCGTACGACGCTGGTGTCGGTCGCGCTGAACGGGGAGGCGGATCAGGGCTCGTGGGAGCCGGAGATCTCGGCTGATGGACGGCATGTGGCGTTCACGTCGAGTGCGACCGACCTTGTCGTTGGTGACACCAATGACACCCAGGACGTCTTCGTCCGCGACCTCGCAGCCCGGCGGACCGAGCGAGTCTCGGTGGCGTCCGACGGACAGCAGCTCGACGTGTACTCGAGCTCGCCGGCGATCTCCGGGGACGGGCGCCGGGTGGCGTTCGCGACGCCCGCGCCACTGGCGACGGTGCCTCCGCCGCCACCCCACACCGACGGCGTGCTCTACGTTCGCGACCGCGGTGCGAGGACGACCCGGCCGGTCTCGCTGGGTGTGCCGTTCGACCCGCGGGCCTTCAGCGTCGAGAGCGTCTATCCCACCTTCTCCAACGACGGGCGGTACCTGTCGTTCACGCTGATCAGCTGGCTCGGGATCGGCTTCGACGCGATCCCGAACGTCTGGCTGCGTGATCTGCGGACCAACCGGCTGGAGCTGATCTCGGCCGACGCCCAGGGGCAGCCGTCGACGGCAGTCGGGCCGGTCTTCCGCAGTGGCGTCTCTGCCGACGGGCGGTACGTGACCTTCGGTACGCCGGGACGTCTGACTGCCGCGGACACCGGCGATCTGAGCGACGTGTTCCGACGTGATCGCAAGACCGGCGCGCTGGTCTGGATCACCAGGGCGCAGGACCAGACCGACCCGTTCGGCGGCCGCTGGGGGAGCGTGGGGCCGGCCATCTCTGCTGACGGGTTGCACGTCGCCTTCGACTCGGACGACAAACAGCTGGCCGCGGGCGGCGGCACGTCCGGGCTGGACACCTACCTGTGGAACGCCGTACGGCCCGGGTGACTGTGAGCCTGGTCGCTGGCGGGGGCGGGCTGGTGTGCCATGATCGGGCCGACGGTTGTGGAGGAACACCGGTGGCCAGCTTGCTGGGAATCCGGGGCGGTCCCGCCACTGTGACCGGGAGGTATTCCGGGAGCCAGGACATCCGCGGTCGTCCGCCGGGTCGCGCTGTGGGCCGGTGTACCAGGCGTGGCGGGCGTGGATACCCGCTCGACGAAGGGACCACCGCCGATGCGGCCTGCTTCAGCTTCCACCGGATTCCCGTTCACCGCAGTCGTCGGCATGGAGGACCTCCAGCTCGCGCTGATCCTGGCTGCGATCTCGCCGGCGATCGGCGGGGTACTGATCCGCGGCGAGAAGGGTACGGCGAAGTCGACCGCGGTCCGGGCGCTGACCGAGATCCTGCCGCCGGTGGACGTCGTACCCGGGTGTCGTTTCTCGTGTGATCCCGACCGGCCGGATGCGGATTGTCCGGATGGGCCGCATGCGGGTGAGGGGACTGTGCGGCCGGCGCGATTGGTGGAGTTGCCGGTGGGAGCGACCGAGGATCGGGTGCTCGGGTCGCTGCACCTGGAGAAGGCGCTCGCGGAGGGCATCACGGCGTACGAGCCTGGTCTGCTGGCGGCGGCGCATCGAGGGTTGTTGTACGTCGATGAGGTCAACCTCCTGCACGACCACCTGGTCGACGTACTGCTCGATGCTGCTGCGATGGGGCGGGCGACGGTCGAGCGGGACGGGGTGTCGGTGACGCATCCCGCACGGTTCGTGCTGGTCGGGACGATGAATCCGGAGGAGGGCGAGCTGCGGCCGCAGTTGCTGGACCGGTTCGGCCTGACGGTGGATGTGGTTGCCAGCCGGGATCCTGCTGTGCGGGTCGAGGTGATGCGGGCGCGGCTCGGGTACGAGGCGGATCCGGCCGGCTTCATCGCGCGGTACGACGGGCGGCAGCGCGAGCTCGCGGAGCGGATCGTCAAGGCGCGCGACTTGCTCACCGAGGTGATCCTGACGGACGCTGCGCTCCGGCAGATCGCGGAGATCTGCGCGTCGTTCGACGTCGACGGCATGCGGGCCGACCTGGTCACCGCACGTACGGCGGTCGCCCACGCAGCCTGGTCCGGGCGCACGGTCGTCGAGGTGGAGGACGTCCGCGCCGCCGCCAAACTCGCCCTCCCACACCGCCGCCGCCGAAACCCCTTCGACGCCCCGGGCCTGGACGACCAGCAGTTGGAAGAGGCAATCAACAACAGCACGCCGCCGCCGGAGGACCCGGACGACGATCCCGACGGTCCCGGCGGGGGAGCGGATAACTCGAATGCCGGCAGCTCGGAGGAGTCTCCCGGAGCCGACCAGGAGAACGGCGAGCAGAGCGGGCCGCCGGGACCGGCGCCGACCGGGCAGGTTGTGGGTAGTTCGGCGCCTTACAAGGCTCGGTTGTTGAGTGTGCAGGCGGCGGGGGCCGGGGTTGCGGGGCGGCGGTCTCGGGCAATTACTGAAGTTGGGCGCGTGGTGGGGGAGCGGGCTCGGGTCGGGCGGGAGTCGGGGCGGCCGCATCTGCTGGCGACGATCCGGTCGGCCGCGCCGTATCAGCAGGTTCGTGGGCGGAGCGGGCCGGGGCTCGCGGTACGGCCGTCCGACGTACGCCTCGCCGTACGGGAAGGGCGGGAGGGAAACCTCGTGCTGTTCTGCGTCGACGCGTCCGGCTCGATGGGGACGAAGAAGCGGATGGGTGAGGTGAAGACGGCGATCGTCTCGCTGCTGCTCGACGCGTACCAGCGGCGCGACACCGTCGGCCTCGTCACGTTCGCCGGCGCCGCCGCCACGGTCGCGCTCCCGCCGACGGGCAGCGTGGAGACCGCCGTACGACGGCTCGAATCCCTCCCGACCGGCGGACGTACGCCGCTCGCCGAAGGTCTGCTCCAAGCCGCGGAGGTACTGCGGATCGCCGCGATCCGGGACCCGCGCCGCCGCCCGCTCCTCGTCCTGGTGACCGACGGCCGCGCCACCCACGGCGACAACGCGTTCGCCCGCGCCCGCCAGTCCGCCGGCTGGCTGGCCGAGCGCGGGATCGCCACCGTGGTCGTGGACTGCGAGCCGCACCGGGGTGTTCGCCTCGGTCTGGCGGCGGAGCTCGCGGCCGACCTCGGCGCGGAGTACCTCGACCTCGGTGACGTTGCCGCTGGCAACCTCGTCCGTACGGTGACCGAGCGGAAGGTGGCCTGACATGCCGAAGGGGCAACCGGTCGCCGTACCGGAGGACGGCCTGACCACCCGCCAGCGGCGCAACCGTCCGCTGCTGATGGTCCACACCGGCGAGATGAAGGGGAAGTCGACCGCCGCGTTCGGAATGGCGTTGCGGGCCTGGAACCAGGGCTGGAACATCGGGGTCTTCCAGTTCGTCAAGAGTGCCAAGTGGAAGGTCGGCGAGGAGGGTGCGTTCAAGGCGCTCGGTCAGTTGCATGAGGCAACTGGTCAGGGCGGCCCGGTCGAGTGGCACAAGATGGGCGAGGGGTGGAGTTGGTCGCGTAAAGCCGGCAGCGAGGAGGACCATGCCGCCGACGCGCTCGAGGGCTGGCGCGAGATCCAGCGCCGGCTCGCGGCCGAGACGCATGACCTGTACGTCCTGGACGAGTTCACGTACCCGATGAAGTGGGGCTGGGTCGACGTCGACGAGGTCGTCGACACGCTCGTCAACCGGCCCGGGCATCAGTACGTCGTGATCACCGGCCGCGATGCGCATCCGAGCCTTCTCGAGGCAGCCGACCTGGCCGCCGAGATGACCAAGCTCAAGCACCCGATGGACGCCGGCCAGAAGGGCCAGAAGGGCATCGAGTGGTGATCCCGCGGGTCGTGGTCGCGGCGCCTTCTTCGGGGGCGGGTAAGACGACCGTCGCGGTCGGGCTGATGGCGGCGCTGCGGCGGGCCGGGCATGTCGTGGCCGGGTTCAAGGTCGGGCCGGACTACATCGACCCCGGGTTCCACGCTGTCGCGACCGGGCGGCCGGGGCGCAACCTCGATCCGATGCTGTCCGGGGAGGAACGCGTCGGACCGCTGTTCGCGCACGGGTCCGAGGGTGCGGACATCGCGGTCGTCGAGGGCGTGATGGGTCTGTACGACGGTGCGCTCGGCACGGAAGGTTTCTCGTCGACGGCGCACGTCGCGAAGTTGCTCAAGGCACCGGTGGTGCTCGTGGTGGATGCGTCGGCCGCTGGTCGGAGCGTCGGCGCCGTGGTCCAGGGTTTCGTTGCCTTCGACACCGAGGTGCGGATCGTCGGGGTCATCCTCAACAAGGTCGGCTCGGATCGCCACGAGACCGAAGTACGCGCAGGGATCGCGCCCACCGGCGTACCCGTCCTGGGCGTCCTCCGCCGCGACCCCCGCCTCACCGTCCCCAGCCGCCACCTCGGCCTCGTCCCCGCCGCAGAACAACGCGCCCAAGCCGAACAAGCAGTAGCCGCAGCCGCCGAACTGGTCCACCAAGGCGTAGACCTAGAGGCCTTCGCAGCCGCGGCCAAGGCGGCCCCCAACTACATCAGTACCCCGTGGAACCCAGCTGAGGAACTCGCCAGCCTGGTGTCACCGGCCGCCGGGCTCACCGGGGAACGGGGTGCGAAGCGTGCCGCCACCGTCCTGGGTCATCGCCCGGTGGTTGCGGTTGCGGGCGGTCCGGTGTTCTCGTTCCGGTACACGGAGACGACGGAGCTGCTCGACGCCGCAGGAGCCGACGTGGTGACCTTCGACCCGCTGGTCGACACGTTGCCGGAAGCAACTTCTGCGCTCTGTCTCGGTGGCGGTTTTCCGGAGCTGCACGCCGAGGCGCTGTCCGCAAACACCAAGCTTCGTGAGCAGGTTGCGACGCAGGTGTTGGCCGGGTTGCCGGTTGTTGCTGAGTGTGCGGGGCTGCTTTATCTGTGTCGTGAGCTCGACGGGCATCCGATGACCGGCGTGCTGCCGGCGACCGGGCGGATGACCAGCCGCCTCACCCTCGGGTATCGGACGGCGGTCGCCGCGACCACCACAGCCTTCTTCGACGAAGGGCGGCGGGTGCGCGGGCACGAGTTCCACCGCACCGCGATCGACCTCGACGCCGACGTACGCCCCGCCTGGCATCTCCCCGCCGGGGTCGAAGGCATCACGCTCCCGCACGTGCACGCGTCGTACCTGCACCTCCACTGGACCGCCACCCCCGACGTACCAGCCCGCCTGGTCGCCGCAGCCCGCGCACACCAGCGATGAGGCTCGTCGTAGGAGTCGGCCTCCGAGCAAACACGCCGTACGCCGAACTCCGCGCCCTGGTCGACAGTGCGCTGGAGGAGGCCGGTCGGGGCGAGGTGCAACTCATCACCACAGTCGCCGGTAAAGAAGCCGAGCCCGCGGTGCGTCGTCTCGCTGACGACCTGAATGCCGAGCTCCGAGCGATCCCGCCCGACGAGCTGGCCGAGCAAACCCCGCCCAACCCGAGCGAGCACGTCGAACACCTGACAGGCACGCCGAGCGTCGCCGAAGCCGCCGTCCTGGCCGCCGGCGCCGAACTCGTCATCCCCAAACGCCGATCCGCGAACGCGACCGCAGCCATCGGCCGCCTCCCCGCACCCGCGTACCAGCCGGCCGATCGCGACGTCGTACACCGCGTGATCGCCGAGCGCCGCGACGTACGACGAGGTTTCCTGAACGCCCCGATCGACAACGACCTGCTCACCAGAGTCCTGGAAGCGGCGCATCGAGCGCCGAGCGTCGGGCTGAGCCAGCCGTGGGACTTCCTGGTGATCCGCGACCTCGCGACCCGGCGCAAGGTGCACGATCTCGCGACGGCCCAGCGGGACGCATTCGCCGCATCGCTCCCGGACGACCGGCGGGCCAAGTTCGACGGACTGAAGATCGAGGCGATCCTCGACACCCCGGTGAACATCGCGGTGACCTGCGACCCCGGCCGCGGCGGTCGGCACGTACTCGGCCGGCACGCGGATCCGCGGACGACCTGGTTCTCGGCCGCGATCGCGATCCAGAACCTCTGGCTGGCCGCGCGGGCCGAAGGACTCGGCGTCGGCTGGGTCTCGTTCTTCGAACCGGCCGAGGTCGCCGCCGTCCTCGACCTGCCCGCACACATCGAGCTGGTCGGTTATCTCTGCGTCGGGTACGTCGAGGAGTTCGCCGCCGCGCCGGAATTGGTGCGCTCCGGCTGGGCGAAGCGCCGGCCGCTCCAGTGGGCGATCCACCACGAGGAATGGGGCCGCCGCGACACCTCGATCGTCGACGACGCGATGCGGGCCGGCGAGAACGCCGTGCCGGCGGATGGTCAGCGCGTACGTGTGATCGTTGGTGGTGACGCCGGACAACTGCAACAAGCTGATGCGCTGGTTGTGGACCTCCGAGAAGACAGGCCGATAGCCGACTTCGGCGTGTTGTGGCGGCCCGCGCGGACCCCGGATGAGGCAGTCGAGTTCGGTGTCGAGATCGCCCGCGACCTCGCGCTCCAGGGCGTCGGCCAACTCGTCGTACAGATTGCAGACCCCTCAGCACGAGCAACAGCGCTGGCCCGCGGGCTGGAAGTCGGTGCGTCGGCCTGTGGTCTGACACACTCCCGTGCATGACAGACCAACCGCCGATGTACGTTCCCGCGTTCTCGATGAAGCAGCGGGTCACGATGATGGCGAACAAGTACGAGCTGATCGCCACCAACCCGGACGGGACTGACGGGGCGCTGCTCGCGTTCGCACAGCAGAAGCGGATGGCGTTCAAGGAGCAGGTGACGTTCTACACCGACGACACCAAGGCCCAGCCGGTGTTCTCGTTCAAGGCGCGCAAGACGATCGACCTCGGTTCGGGGTACGACGTGCTCGATGCGAACGGGCAGACGATCGGCTGGTTCAAGAAGGAGTTCGGCAAGAGCCTGCTCCGGTCCAGCTGGCAGCTCAGCGCACCCGGTGTGGACGCGAGCGGCACCGAGCGCAACCCGACCATCGCCGTACTGCGCCGGGTGTGGGAATTCGTGCCGTTCATCGGCGAGGTCCCGCTGCCGTTCATCTTCCACTTCGACTTCACCGAGGCCGGTTCCGGCCGGCCGGTGCTGTCGGTGGAGCGGAAGCTGTCGATCCGGGACCGCTACCGGATCACCGTCCAGGACCAGCGCCTGGACTTCCGCGTCGCCGCCGCGATGACCGTCGCTCTGGACGCGCTACAGTCACGCTGAGTTCCCGGCGTACGACCAGGGTCGTACGCCGGACTCACTCTTTCGGGTGAACCTACCCTGACAACCCTTGGTTCCGACTGCACCGGATGCGAGGCTGTATTCATGGGCGTAGCACAGCGCAGTCGACGGTGGTTGGTTCCGGTAGCGACGGTCGCGGTCGTGGCAGGTGTGGGAGCACTCGGACCGGTGGTCGCGGACGCCTCGCCGAAGCTGCCGACCATCAGCGCGCAGGATCTGCTGGCCAAGGTCCAGACCGCGAAGGTCGACGGCCTGAGCGGCACCGTCCGCTCGAATGCCGATCTCGGCCTGCCCGCGATCCCCGGCATGGCGCCCGGCAGCCGTGAGCTCACCGACCTGCTGAGCGGACAGCACACCGCGCGGGTCGCGTTCGCCGCCCCGGACAAGGCCAAGGTCTCCCTGATCGACAACCAGGCCGAGCAGCTCTGGACCACCGACGGTACGTCGGCGTGGGCCTACGACTCGTCCAAGCGTGAGGCCACGAAGCTGACGCTGCCGGCGCACAAGACCACGAAGCCCGAGAAGACCCTTCCGCAGTCGTACGACCCGCAGGCTGTCGCCAAGCAGTTCCTCGACGCGATCGACCCGACCACCAAGGTCCAGGTCAGCGGCACCGAGAAGGTCGCCGGCCGGGACGCCTACAAGCTGCGCCTGGTGCCGAAGACCGACAAGACGACCGTCGGTTCGGTGACGCTGGCGATCGACTCGAAGACCTGGGTCCCGCTGGACGTGACCGTGATGCCGCGGACCGGCAGCGACCCGGCGGTCGAGCTGGGCTTCACCTCGGTGTCGTTCGACGTACCGTCGGCGAGCTCGTTCACCTTCACCCCGCCGAAGGGCGTCAAGGTCACCGACCAGAAGGTGCCGGCCAACCGCGAGCGCCCGAAGAGCGTCCCGCCGAAGCTGGTCAAGCCGGTCAAGCCTGGTACTGCGCAGGCCGACAAGCCGACCGTGATCGGCACCGGCTGGGACAGCGTCGCGATGATCCGCGGAGCCAACGCCGCCGGCCTGGCAGCGAACCCGGCGTCCGGTCCACTCGGCCAGCTGCTGGCCAAGGCGCCGACCGTGCAGGGGTCGTGGGGCAAGGGCAAGGTGCTGACCACGAAGATGGTGAGCGCTCTGATCACGGACGACGGCCGGGTCTTCGTCGGACTGGTCACCCCGGACACCCTGCAGGCCGCCGCAGCGAAGGCCCCCCGCTGAACAGCGACATGGCGAGCGCTCCGGTCGTCACCCGCGGGCTGACCAAGCGTTTCCACGGCGGCCAGGTGGCGGTGGACGCGGTCGACCTCGAAGTGCCGGCCGGGAGTGTGTACGGCTTCCTCGGCCCGAACGGGTCGGGGAAGACCACGACGATCCGGATGCTGCTCGGCCTGATCGCGCCGACGTCCGGTGAGGTCGAGCTGCTCGGCGAACCGATGCCGAAGGCACATCTGCGGGTCCTGCCGCGGGTCGGAGCGCTGGTCGAAGGACCGGCGTTCTACCCGTTCTGGACCGGTCAGGCGAACCTGCTCCGTTTCGACGCTGCCGACCGCACTGCCGACCCGAAGACCCGCAAGGCCCGGGCCGGTGAGGCGCTGGAGCGGGTCGGTCTCTCGAACGCGGCCGGCAAGAAGGTCCGCGCCTACTCACTGGGCATGCGTCAGCGGCTCGCGATCGCGGTCGCACTGATGCAGCGGCGCGAGCTGCTCGTGCTGGACGAGCCGACCAACGGCCTTGACCCGCAGGGCACCCGCGAGGTCCGCCACCTGATCCGCGACCTGGCCAGTGACGGTACGACGGTCTTCACCTCGACCCACCTGCTCGCCGAGGTCGAGCAGGTCTGCACCCACGCCGCGATCATGAGCCGCGGCAAGCTGCTGCGGCAGTCCACGGTGACAGATCTGCGCGCCGAACTCCGTCCACGACTGGTCGTGCGTACGCCGGACGTCGGAGCGGCGGCCGAAACGCTGCAGAGTCTCGGGGTGACCGAGCTCAAGACGACACCCGAGACCGTCGAGGGCGATCCCGGCGAGCTGCCCATCGAGAAGTTCGCGGCGGCCCTGGTCGCGGCCGACGTACGCATTCATGGCTTCGGCGTCGAACGGCCGAGCCTCGAAGACGCTTTCGTGGCGCTCACCGGGGAGGGCTTCGATGTCGCCGAGTGACGTGCCGGCCGAGACTGCTACCGCAGCGGGCACCGTGCAGACGGAGACCAGCGCAGAGACCAACTCCGTGGCGGCTTACGCCGGCCGCCCCAGCGCTGGGCGGCACACCATGGCGCTCTTCATCTCGGAGCTGCGACTGGTGTTCGGCCGGGCCCGGACGCAGGTGGGTCTCGGCGTGCTCGCAGCGGTCCCGCTGCTGATCGGGATCGCGATCAAGCTCAGTGGGTCCGACGGCGGCGCCGAAGGCTTCATCGGTCAGGTCGCCGGCAACGGGCTGTTCCTGATCGTCGCCAGCCTCGGCCTGTCGCTGCCGTTCTTCCTGCCGACCGCGGTGACCGTCATCTCGGGGGAGTCGCTGGCCGGTGAGGCCAGCCTCGGCACCCTGCGCAACCTGCTCACCGCGCCGGCCGGCCGGTCCCGGCTGCTCGCCGCGAAGATGGTCTCGCTCACCGTCTTCTGTCTGGTCGCGACGATGACGATCTGGGTCTCCGGCCTGATCGTCGGCTTCATCCTGTTCCCGGTCGGCGACGTTCTCCTGCTTTCCGGCTCGACCGTCTCGCTCGGCGAGGGCCTGATCCGGGCGCTCGGGATCGCTGTGGTGATCTCGTTGTCGCTGCTCGGGCTGGCCGCGATCGGCCTGTTCGTCTCGTCGCTGACCTCGACCCCGCTGGCGGCGATGGCGGCGACGTTCGGCACGTTCATCGTGCTCGGCATCATGACCGCGATCCCGCAGTTGCACGCGATCCACCCGTGGCTGCTGATGTACCGGTGGCAGTCGTTCGCGGACCTGTTGCGCGACCCGCCGTACTGGCACGAGATCGGCCGCAACCTGCTCCTGCAGGCCGGCTACGTCGCCGTGTTCTACACCGCCGCCTGGGCGCGCATCACGAGCCGCGACATAACCTAGGCAGAGTGAGAGCCGATCTCGTCGCCGCCCTGCGCTGCCCAGTCTGTGCCGACGGGCTGGTGCTGGACGGTCGTACGGCGCGGTGCCCGCGCGGGCACGCGTACGACCTCGCCAAACAGGGCTACCTGAATCTGTTGCCTGCGGCATCCAACGGTATCGAGGGCGACTCGGCGGAGATGGTCGGCGCCCGGACGGTCTTCCTCGGCACCGGCCACTACGCGGCGATCCGGGACGCGCTGATCATCGCCACCGAACTCGGGCCCGACGACCTGGTCGTGGAGGTCGGCGCCGGCACCGGCTACTACCTGGCAGGTGTCCTCGGCCTGGCTCCGCAACGACGCGGAATCGCCCTGGACGTGTCGAAGTTCGCCGCCCGCCGCGTGGCGAAGGTCGATCCGCGGATCGGCTCGGTCGTGTGTGACGCCTGGCAGGAGCTGCCGCTGCTCGACGGGTCGGCGCAACTGATGCTGAACGTGTTCGCGCCGCGCAACGCCGCCGAGATGGCCAGGGTCCTCGCACCTACCGGCCGCCTGCTCGTGGTCACACCGAACCAGCAGCATCTCGCCGAGCTGGTCGACGTACTCGGACTGGTCAGCGTGGACGAGGAGAAGGACCGACGGCTGCAGGAGTCGCTGTCGGGGGAGTTCGTCCGGATCGGCAGCGAGGCGATCGAGGAGACGATGAGGCTCGACCGGACGGCCGTCGAGCAGTTGGTGCTGATGACGCCGAGCGCGCGGCATGTGAACTACCGCGAGTTGCTGCAGCAGATCGCGGCACTCCCGGAGTCGACCCTCGTGACGCTGTCGGTGACGCTGTCGACGTGGCGGGTGGACGTCCCGCACTGACCAACCACCCGTCGCCGAGGCGACGCAGGCTCAGACCGGGCCGAGGCCGGCCGCTGAGCGATCGTTGGTCAGTGCCGGCGGTCCGCTGATCAGGCCGCGTGGCCGATCAGTTCGCGGGCGACCACGGTGCCGTGGTTCTCGGCCTCGACGTGCGCCTCGGATTCCGAGACCTTGGAAGCGTCGATCAACTCCTCCATGCCCGGGGTGACCGGGGCCAGGGTGAGCTCGGCGGCGGCAGTGCGGATGTTCATCCCGAACAGGTCGGCGAAGACCCGCTCGAGGTACGGCGTGGCGTGGTCCCAGCCGTGCTTCGGCGTACCCGGGGCGTAGCCGCCGCCACGGGCGATGGCGAAGATCGCCGGCCGGCCGGCCAGCGGACGGGTGCCGAAGGCCAGCTCACGGTCCAACAGCAGCACGTCGATCCAGGTCTTCACGTTCTGGGCGATGCCGTAGTTGTAGAGCGGTACGGCGAGCAGGATCGCGTCGGCGTTCCGGGCCTCGGTCGCCAGGTCGGCCGCGATCGCCTGCGCGTCCGCGAGCGGCATCCGGTCGGAGTCGGCCACCGGCTCCTGACCCACCTGGGCGGCGGCCAGCGTCGGCCACAAGGTCGCGGGCAGCGGGTGCTGTCCGAGGTCCCGCCGTACCACGACACCGTCCGGGTGCTCGGCCTTCCAGGCGGCCTCCGCGCTGTCGGCCAGCGCACGGGACACCGAACCGTCCAGCCGGATGCTGGCGTCGACGCGTAGCAGGGTGCTCATAGGTTCTGTCTCCATCGAGTTGAGGGGGCGTGCTCGTGTTGAGCTGCTTCGAAGATAATCTGTGGAGCAGAACATATTCAGTCAGATCGTATTCCGGGTGGCGTACACCACGTACGATGGAGACATGTCCAGTACTTCGCCCGAGGTCGCGACTCGCGGCACCCGTGGGGTCGAGCCGCCGGTCGCCAGTGGCGCGCCGGTCGAGGCCGACCTCGGCTGGGCGCTGGGCGTCGTCTTCCGGCGGTACGCGAAGGCGTCCGCGGCGGCGCTCGAGGGCCTGCCCGGCGGCCCGCGCGGCTATCAGGTGCTCGCGACGACGAGCGCCGAGGGCCCGAAGCGGCAGCTCGACCTGGCCGCACAGCTCGGCGTCGACCGGACCGTGATGACCTACCTGCTCGACGACCTGGAGAAGGCGGGGCTCGTGCAGCGCCGGCCCGACCCGGCGGACCGTCGCGCCCGGCTCATCGCGCCCACCGACGAGGGCCACGAGGCCCTGTGCGACCTGGAGCGCCGCCTGCGCAGCACGGAGGAGGAGGTGCTGGGCATCCTGGACGAGTCCGAGCGCGCCAGCTTCCGGATGCTCCTGCAGCGCGTCGCGATGAAGGCCAACGCCATCGACCCGCTGCACAACGCGTGCTCCCTGGCCGAGGCGGACGACCCCGCCAGCACCTAGTCAGTGCAGCGGCACGAAGCCTGACTCGTAGGCGCGAATGACCGCTTGCGTGCGGTCCCGGGCGTTGAGCTTGGACAGCACGTTGGCGACGTGGGTCTTGACCGTCTGCAGGCCGAGGATCAGCTCTTCGGCGATTTCGGCGTTCGACAGCCCGCGTGCCATCAGCCGAAGCACTTCCTGCTCCCGCTCGGTCAGCTGGTACTCGTCCAGTCCGCTCGGCGTCTGCGGTCCGACGTGGGCGAGCGCCAACGCCCGGATCGCCTCGGGGAACAGCAGCGACTCGCTCCGCGCGACGGTCCGGATCGCGGCGATGATGTCGTCCGGCGGCGTTCGCTTCAGCAAGAACCCGGACGCGCCGGCCCGCAAGGCGTCGTACACGTAGTCGTCGTTCTCGAATGTGGTGACGACCAGCACGCGCGGCGCCGGGTCGAGGTTCTCCAGCAGCAGCCGGGTCGCCTGGATGCCGTCCACCGCGGGCATCCGCACATCCATCAGTACGACGTCGGCACCGGTACGGCGAACCACCGGCAGCACCTCCGCGCCGTCACCGGCCTCGCCGACCACCGTGAGATCGGGTTCGGCGTTGATGATCGCCCGCAGCCCACTCCGGATCAGCGGCTCGTCGTCGACCACGACCACCGACAGGTTCATGTCATCCCCTCGTCATGCTGACAGGCAACCGGACGGCCAACCGCCAGGCCTGTCCGTCGGCCTCCGCGATCGGACCGGCGTCGACCGTGCCGCGCAGTACGGCGACTCTTTCACGGATCCCGGCCAGGCCGCGGCCGCCGCCGGAGTGCTCGGACTTGCCGTTCATCGGATTGGTGACGGCGAGCCGCAGCCCGGAGGCGTCGAGCCGGATCGACAGGTCGACGGCCAGCTCACCAGCCGGACGACCGGCGTGCCGGATCGCGTTGGTCAGGCCTTCCTGCACGATGCGGTACGCCTCCCGGGAGACCGCTGCGGGCAGCTGGTCCAGATCGCCTGAGCGATCGACCTCGATCGTGATGCCGCCCGCCCGGGTGGCCTCGACCAGACGGTCCAGACCGCCGAGCGTGGCCTGCGGTGTGGTCCGGGAGCCCGGCCGACGGTCGTCGCGGAGCAGGCCGAGCACATGGTCGAGATCCGCGAGCGCTGCCCGGGCGGACGTCTCCATCGCGGCCAGTGCGTTCTCGGCGAAGTCCGGGTCGCTGGCAAGCACTCGGCGCGCTGCCGCGGCCTGGATCGTGACCAGGCTGAGTGCGTGTCCGACGCTGTCGTGCAGCTCCCGGGCGAGACGGTTGCGCTCGGCAAGCGTTGCGGTCTGCTGCTCGAGCAACTCGATCCGCTCCGCCGCGGTCGGTCCGAGGACGCGCGGCGCGAGGTACGCCAGCAGCGCGCCGACCGCGGCCGACAGCAGGAACAGCCCGGCGAGACCGCCGATCGCGGCCGCGGGCATCCAGACGTCGGTCCAGTTGCCGCGGACGTCGTACGACCAGCCGGGCACGATGTCGCGCGATCCGGCCGACCGGAACGGCGCGGCCAGCCAGATCGCGCCGACGCCGAACACGATCGTGCTGAGGACCCCGACGACCCCGCCCGCGACCAGGTGGAGACAGAACCAGACCACGGTCCGGCGGCGCTGCGGCCAGGTCCGCGCCGGGCCGAGCGGCCGCTCGTCGAACCGCACCGCGAGCAGCGACTCGACCGCGATGCCCTCCACCTCGCGGACCGCGGGCAGCAGGCCGAGCACGACCGGCGGCACCAGTCCGATCACCACCCAGATGATGCCGGTGGCAACTTTCGGCATGCCGAGGTCGGCGACCACCGCGCCGAGCGCGCTGTCGACCAGGATGAACGCGAGGACCAGCGCCGCCCCGAGCAGCAGGTAGACCCAGCGCAGGTACGTCGACGTACGCCACAGGCTCCCGATCGCGCGCGCCGCTGCTTTCACGGTCACATCGTGTCAAAGCCGGGGGAGCGTCACCTCCCTCCCCGGAGTGAGCGCGGGGAAACCCCTGCGTCCGGGCACCCGGACGTGGCATGCCTCACGAAGAAGTTGAGGGTTTACGCAAATTTGACGCTGCGCAGCCGGGTTGTGGCCTCGCGGGCGTCGCGATCTGCTGCTCAGGCAGGTACGGTCTGTGGTCGGGGCGGGTGCTCGTCCGGCGACCAACCGGTTACAGACGGGTATGGGGAACGGCTCCAGGACGGGTGGCAGCATGCACTGCGAGGACCCGGCACGGCGGACGTTAAGTCCCCGTGAAGACCCCGCGGGCGGATTGACCACCCTTCCATATTTGATGTTTGATCAAATATCGGGACGAGAGAGGTCGATATGAGGTTGAGGCGTTCCGTCATCGCGCTGATGGCGGTCCTGGGGCTCGCCCTGGTCAGTGCGTGCAATGGTGACGACAAAGGCAGTCAGGCCGACAACGGCCTGCAGAAGGTCAATTACCTGACGTCGTTCAACACCTTCGGCCGCGAGGCGTACGCGTACGTCGCGCTGGACAAGGGGTACTTCAAGGACGCCGGCTTCGACGTCAAGATCACCCCGGGCACCGGCACCGTGGACGTGATGAAGCTGGTCGCCGGCGGTCAGGCCGACTACGGCATCGGCGACTTCACCGCGGTCGTGATCACGCTCGGCAAGCAGAAGCTGCCGGTCACCACGGTCGGCATGATCCACCAGAAGTCGCTGGCCGCCATCATGTCGCTCAAGGGCTACGGCATCGAGAAGCCGCAGGACCTGGTCGGCAAGACGATCGCCGACCAGCCGGGATCCACCAACACGGTGATGTTCCCGGTCTACGCCAAGGCGGTGCACATCGACCCGAAGTCGGTGACGTTCCTCCCGTCGCCGCCGCCGGCGCTGCCGAAACTGCTGGCCTCCGGCAAGGTCAAGGGCATCGGCCAGTTCGTGGTCGGCAAGCCGCTGATCCAGAAGGCCGACCCGAGCCACCGCGAGCCCGTCACGCTGGCCTACGGCGACGTGCTGCCGGAGCTGTACGGCAACGCGATCATCACCCGGTCGGACCTGGCCAAGGACCACCCGGACCAGGTGAAGAAGTTCACCGGCGCGCTGCTCAAGGGTCTGCAGGACACCGTCACCGACCCGGAAGGGTCCGCCGCGATCCTGAAGAAGTACGTGCCCGACACCGACCTGGCCGTCGCCACCGCCGAGCTGAACATCATGAAGGACTACACGAAGCCGAAGAACTTCGACGGTCCGCTCGGTGACGTCGACGTCAACCGGGTCAAGACGATCATCTCGCTGCTGGAGCAGTCCGAGGCGGTCCAGAAGGGCGCCGTCACCCCGGACGACGTCGTCACGATGAGCCTGGCTCCGAAGAGCTAGGAGCGTCTGACCACTGATGATTCGCCTGGACGGCGTAGGGCAGGTCTTCGACGGACGCGAGGGCCAGGTGACCGCCCTCGAGAAGATCGACCTGCACGTCCGTGGCGGTGAGTTCGTCACGCTGATCGGCCGGTCCGGATGTGGCAAGTCCACTCTGCTCCGGCTGATCGCGGGACTGTTGCCCCCGACGTCCGGTTCGGTCCAGGTGGCGGAAGAACCCGTCACCGGACCGCGCCGGGACGTCTCGTTCATGTTCCAGCGGCCGGCCCTGCTGCCGTGGCGTTCGGTGCTGTCGAACGTGATGCTGCCGGTCGAGATCGACAAGGGCAGCGACCGCGGCAAGGCGGCGTACCGGGACCGGGCCCACGAGCTGCTCGAGCTGGTCGGTCTGCGCGGGTTCGAACGGCGGCTGCCGCACGAGCTCTCCGGCGGTATGCAGCAGCGGGTGTCACTGTGCCGGTCGCTGATCCGCGACCCGCAGGTGATGCTGATGGACGAGCCGTTCTCCGCGCTCGACGCGCTCACCCGGACCGAGCTGTCCGAGGAGCTGCAGCGGATCAAGATGGAGCTGGCCACCACGATCGTGTTCGTCACGCACTCGATCGAGGAGGCCGTCGTACTCGCCGACCGGGTCGTCGTCCTGACGCCGCGGCCGGGGCGGATGCGGGAGATCGTCGACATCGACATCCCGCGGCCGCGGAGCCTCGCCCAGCACGCGTACGTCACCGAGGTGGCCACGATCAGCGCGCGGCTGCACGGGCTGCTGTCGGAGAAGGACAGCGAGGACCGGCGATGACCAAGCGTTCCTGGCTGACCAGTTCGCCGGCGGCCGCCATCCTGCTTCCGATCATCGGGCTGGCGGCGACGATCGCGCTGTGGTGGGGCGCGACGGTCGTGTTCTCGATCCAGTCGTACCTGCTGCCGACGCCGTGGGAGGTGGTGGTCAAGTTCTTCGACCAGCCGGGCGTCCTGCTGTCGGAGACCGGTACGTCGCTGCTGGAGACGATCGAGGGCTTCCTGCTGGCGATCGTGATCGGCGTGCCGATCGCGCTGGTGATCGTCCGCTCGGTGATCCTCGAGCGGCTGGTGTACCCGCTGCTGCTGATGGTGAACTCGATCCCGAAGGTCGCGATCGCCCCGCTGCTGGTGGTGTGGATGGGCTTCGGCCAGTGGCCGAAGGTCGTGATGGTGCTGCTGATGTGCTTCTTCCCGATCGTGATCTCGACCGCGCAGGGGATGAAGTCGACGCCGACCGAGCTGGTCGAGCTGATGCGGTCGCTGAACGCGAGCCGGGCGCAGGAGTTCTTCAAGCTCCGGCTGCGGTACGCGATGCCGCAGATCTTCACCGGGTTCAAGGTCGCGATCTCGCTCGCGGTGATCGGCGCGGTGATCTCCGAGTTCGTTGGCGCGACCAAGGGACTCGGGTACGTGATCCAGCAGTCGGGCGCCAGCGCGGACACCACGCTGGCGTTCGCGGCGATCACGCTGCTCAGCGTGATGAGCATCGTCTTGTTCTACGGCTTGGTGCTACTCGAGCACCTGCTGCTCCCTTGGGCCCAGGAGAAGCGGTGACTCTACTGATGCCACGCCTCCGGCGCGGCGGGTCATCGGGCTTCACCTCCCGTCCTTCCCTCGTCGCTCCGCTCCCTCCGCTCCTCGGTCCAGGACGGGAGGCCCGATGACCGCGCAAGCATCGGACGCGGACAGACGCGTGCTGGTCCGGCCGGACTGGTTGCAGGTGACTGTCTCGGGTGTGTTCAGGGCGCTCGGGTTCGATCCCGAGGATGCCGACAAGATCGCCGCGGCACTGGTCGAGGCTGATCTGCGCGGGGTCAGTTCGCACGGCGTGATGCTGGTTCCGATGTACGTCGAGCGCCTGAACGCCGGCGGGGTGACCCGCGAGCGCGAGCTCGACATCCTGTTCGACGCCGGCGCCGCGATGGTCGCCGACGCGCGCGGCGGGATGGGCCAGCTGTCCAGCCCGCAGGCGATGGGGCACGCGATCGAGCGCGCCGGGCGGTACGGCATCGGGCTGGTCTCGGTCCGCAACGCGCACCATTTCGGCGCGGCCAGCCGCTGGGCGATGCAGGCCGGCCAGGCCGGGTGTATCGGTATCGCGATGTCGAACACCACCCCGCTGATGCCGGCTCCCGGCGGCGCGGAACGGATCGTCGGCAACAACCCGCTGGCGATCGCGGTGCCGACCAAGGCCGGTGTGGAGATCGTCCTGGACATGGCGTTGTCGGCGGTTGCCCTGGGCAAGATCCGGCTGGCGGCGTCGGCCGGGCGGCCGATCCCCGACACCTGGGCGACCGATCCCTCGGGCACACCGACCACGGACCCGGAGGAGGCCGTGCTCGGCATGCTGCTGCCGGCCGCCGGTCACAAGGGCTTCGGGCTGGCCCTGATGATCGACGTACTCACGGGGGTCCTGAGCGGCGGCGGCTGGGGTGACCAGGTCCGTCCGCTGTACCGCGAGCCGGACCGGCCGAACGACTGCGCGCACCTGTTCCTGGCGATCGACCCGGAGTTGATGGGTGGTGTGGAGAGTTTCCGCCTGCGCTCGTCCGGGCTGGCGGCGCGGGTCCGGGGGAGTGCGACGGCTCCGGGCGTGAACCGGCTGCATCTACCGGGGGAGATCGAGGCCGAGCGTGCGGCGTACCAGCGCCGGCACGGTGTGCTGATCGAGCGGTCCGGACTGGACGGGCTGCTGGAGGCGGCGCGCGCGGTCGGCGCCGTCGTACCGGCGGGAGGGGTGTTGAGCTGATGGGGAAGGCACAGGTGTCGACGGCGGCGCTGCGGAGCCCGAACGGGGTGTTCTCGCAGGCCACGACGATCGAAGCGTCCGGGCGGTTGGTGTTCGTTTCCGGGATGACCGCCCGGCAGCCGGACGGCGGCATCGCCGGGATCGGGGACGTCCGGGAACAGACCAGGCAGGTGTGCGAGAACGTGAAGGCGGCGGTCGAGGCCGCCGGCGGCACGCTCGCGGACGTCTGCCGGGTGGATGTGTACGTGCGCAACATGGAGGACTTCGCCAAGATCCACGAGATCCGGGCGCAGTACTTCACCGAGCCGCTGCCGGCGTCGACCATGGTCGAGGTCAGCAAGCTCGCACATCCCGATTACCTGATCGAGATCAACGCGATCGCCGTGATCGCATGACCCCGGGGGTGAGTTGTATGCGTGGCGTCGAGTGGACCTGAGATGAAGTACGTGACGGTGGAGTACGCCGGGCGCGAGGTGCCCGGCGTACTCGACGGGGACTCGATCCTGTTGCTATCGGCAACGGACCTGGTCGACGTGATCGCGGGTCCGGCCGATGTGGTCGACAAGATCCCCTATGACGAAGCGATCCTGCGCGCACCGCTGCGGCGGTTCCGGCGGGACATCTTGTGCACCGGATGGAACTACTGGGACCACTTCGAGGAGAGCAAGGGTAAACGCGAGGGCCAGGACGTGGACCGGCCGGAGCACCCGACCTTCTTCACCAAGGGCCCGGATGTGGTGATCGGTCCGTACGACGACATCGCCTGGGATCCGGCTGTCTCCGCCAAGTGGGACTACGAGGCCGAGGTCGCGCTGGTGATCGGCAAGACCGGCAAGAACATCGCGGTCGCGGACGCACTGGACCACGTCTGGGGCTACACACTGGCGAACGACGTGTCGCAGCGGGACCTGCAGCGTGCGCACGGCGGTCAGTGGCTGAAGGGCAAGAGCATCGACGACACCATGCCGCTGGGACCGTGGATCGTGACCGCCGACGAGGTGGGCGACCCGCAGGACATCCACCTGCAGTGCTTGGTCAACGGTGAGGTACGCCAGGACGCGTCGACGCGACAGATGGCGTTCGACGTCGCCACGCTGATCAGTGAGCTCTCGTTCGGTATGACGCTGCGCCCGGGCGACCTGTTGCTGACCGGTACGCCGGCCGGCATCGGCAACGCCCGCGAACCACAGGTGTTCCTCCAGGACGGCGACGTGGTCGTCACCCGCTCCGACAAACTCGGCGAGCTGCGCAACCGAGTGGCACGCGCATGAGCGGGCCTCTGGAACTGCTGCCAGGTGGCGGCAAGAGCGGACGGCGTACCCTCGCCGAGCACGCGGCCGCCGAGCTGCACCAGCTGATCCTGTCCGGTGAGCTGCCGAGCGGTACGCCGCTGCGGCTCGTGGAGCTGGCCAGCCGGCTCGAGATGAGCCAGATGCCGGTGCGGGAAGGACTCCGTCGGCTGGAGGCGCTGGGGCTGGTCGAGATCATCCCGCACCGTGGCGCGTGGGTCCGTGACCTGTCGCTGTCCGATCTGCGCGACACCCACGAGACCCGGCTGGCGCTGGAGAGTCTCGCCGTACGGGCGGCTGCGGCCCGGTTCACCGATGAGGACCTGACGAAGGCTGCGGCTGCGCTGGCCGAGCATCTGCGGCTGTCGCGAGCAGAGGACTCCGCGGGTGCTCGTGAGGCCCACGCGGACTTCCACTTCGCGATCTACCGGGCCAGCGGGTCGCAATGGTTGCCGCGAGCAATCGAGCCGGTGTGGCAGAACAGCGAGCGGTACCGGTTCGGCAGCCGGCCGACGGCGTTCCTGATCGAGAAGAGCCGGCAGGAGCACCAGGCGATCCTGGACGCGTGCGTCGCGCAGGACCCGGATGCGGCCGAGCTGGCGTTACGCAGCCACCTGGCCGGCGCGTTCCAGCGGATCACCGAGACGATGACGTCGAAGCAG
This sequence comes from Kribbella sp. NBC_00662, assembly GCF_041430295.1. Taxonomy (GTDB): domain Bacteria; phylum Actinomycetota; class Actinomycetes; order Propionibacteriales; family Kribbellaceae; genus Kribbella. The sequence continues at coordinate 5,623,699 of NZ_CP109029.1, forward strand.
AAGGAGACGTCATGAAGGCGACCTTCGACGCGACCGGTGAGGTCGTGGTGATCACAGGTGGCGCACGCGGCATCGGTGCGGCGCTCGCGCATGCGGTCAACGCCGCCGGCGGTACTGCGGTGGTCTTCGACGTCACGCCGCCAGCCGACAAGGTCGAGTACGTCGAGGTGGACGTGGCGGACCGCTCCGCCGTACACGCTGCGGTGGCCGGTGTGCTGGACCGGTACGGGCGGATCGACGGACTGGTCGCCGGTGCGGCCGTGCAGCCGCGGTCGACCGTGCTGGAGATGGATGCGGCCGAGTGGACCCGGACGCTGCAGGTGAACCTCGACGGTGTGGTCTGGGCATGCCAGGCCGTCGTACCGCAGATGGTGGAGCGGCAGTCCGGATCGGTGGTGGTGTTCACGTCGGGGCTGGCCTCGACCGGGTACGCGGGCGCGTCGGCGTACGCGGCGAGCAAGGCGGCGCTGGTGGCGTTCGCCAAGTCGCTGGCGGTGGAGGTGGCCCGCGACCGGGTCCGGGTGAACGTGGTGGCGCCGGGCGTCATCGACACCGAACAGTTCCGTAGTGCGAACGGCGGTGCGGACCGGGATCACTGGCACGACACCATAGGTATCGGCGACCCCGACGACGTGGTCGGGCCGTTGCTGTTCCTGCTGTCCGACGCGGCCGCGATGACCGGGTCGGTACTGGCCCGGGAACGTGCCTTTGCCAAGCTCACGAGCTTTATCTAGTCGCACGGAGTGAATGAGTGAACCAACTGCCTGTTGCCGTGGTGGGTGCCGGACCGATCGGTCTGACCACCGCGCTCGGTCTGGCGCACTACGGCATCCCGTACGTGCTGCTGGAAGAGGACGCCGTGCTGTCGTCGGACACCAAGGCCGGTACGACGCTCAGCCGGACGCTGGAGATCTGGAACCGGTACGGCGCGGTCGACCGCATCCTCGGCGCTGCCCTGCGCATCGACGAGATCGGTGACATCGACCGCGCGACGAACACCCCGCGTGCCTCGGTGCAGTTGGCCGAGCTGGCGAACGACACGCAGTTCCCGTTCGTCATCAACCTGCCGCAGCAGAAGATGGAGCCGCTGCTGGCCGCGGCGCTGCCGGAGCCTGTCCGGACGCAGCACCGGATGACGTCGTTCGAAGTACGTGACGACCGTGTCGTGCTGCAGTTGGAGACGCCGGACGGTCCGCAGGAGCTGGAGGCGTCGTACCTGCTGGCCTGTGACGGCGGGCGTTCGCGGATCCGCGATGCGCTCGGGGTGAAGGTGGTGGGGGAGACCCTGCCGGAGCGGTACATGCTGATCGACGTCGTGGTGGACCTGGACGTCAACAACGCCAGGGACTACCCGTACCTCGCGTACTTCGCGGACAAGTCCGAGTGGATGGTGCTGATCCGGCAGCCCGACAACTGGCGGTTCCTGTTTCCGCTGGCGCCGGGCGCTGACGCACCGGGCGACGAGGACCTCCTGGTGAAGGTGAAGCAGTTCATCGGTGAGGTGGACCGGATCGAGCTGCTCGGCTCGGTCGTCTACAACGTGCATCACCGGGTCGCGGAACAGTGGACCAAGGACCGCAGGGTGTTCCTGATGGGCGATGCCGCCCACCTGATCACGCCGATGTGGGCGCTCGGTCTGAACACGGGTGCGCTGGACGCTTCGAACCTGCCGTGGCGGCTTGCCTGGGTACTGCGTGGCTGGGCCGATCCGTCGTTGCTGGACGGGTACGAGCAGGAGCAGCGTCCGGTGGCGATCGAGGGCTCGGGCGAGATGGCCGAGGCCGCTCGGAAGTACATGTCCTTCCAGCGTGGTGCTGTCACCGAGGGCACCGGCGCGTGGGCCACGGCGTACAACAGGACCCTGCTGAGCGTGCGGCTGGACGTGGAGGGAGTCGGGGACTGGTCGATGGTGGCCACCTCCGCTTCCCCGCCGGCGGTGCGGGCCGGAGACCGGGCGCCGGACCTGGTGCTGCAGAGCCCGACCGGCCGGACCACGATCCACGACCTGTGCCGTGACTCGTTCGTGGCGCTCTACTTCACCGACGTACGCCGTCGGCCGGAGATCCCGGTCAACCAGTCGCCGGCGCTGCAGCACTACGCCGTCTCCCGGTGGGATGCGCCGCATGACTCCGGTCTGCGGGACCGCGCTCTGTTCGACCCGGGCAGTGTCGCCACCAACAGGTACAGCGTCCCGCCGGAGAGCGTCGTACTGATCCGGCCTGACGGTCACATCGCGGCCGTTGCGCCGATGGCCGCGGGTGTGGCCGAGCAGCTGTACACACACGTAACCGGTCGGGAGGTCCCGTGAGTTTCGACGAACCGCTGCGGGAGATCCTGCTGCAGACCGACGACCTGGAGTGGGTCGAGAAGTCGCTGGACGGCTTGTCCCACAAGATGCTCTGGCGGGATCCGGAGACCGAGGCCTCGATCGCCCTGGTGCGTTTCGAGAAGGGCTCCGGCATTCCGTCCGAGCACAAGCACGCCTCGAACCAGTTCATGTTCTGCCTGTCCGGCCGGTACGTGTACCTGCCGACCGGGACCACGCTGACCAAGGGCAGCTTCTACTGGAACCCCAAGGGTGTGACGCACGGGCCGACGCGAGCAGAGGAGACCTCTGTCCTGCTGGAGGTGTACGACGGGCCGCACTACCCGGAGCGGCCGGACTTCTACGACAACGACGAGGACGCACGCTGACATGGCCGGTTGGGACGTCCACACCCACCTGATCCCGCCGACCGTACTGTCGGCGGCGCACCGGGGTGAGTTCGGTCTGTCCGTCGACAGCGGTTCGCTGGTGGTCGACGGACAGCGACTGCCGCTGCGCCGGCTCGCCGACCCGGCCGCACTGCTGAGCTGGATCACCGAGCAGTCGCTGGACGGCGCGGTGGTCTCCGTGCCGCCCGCGCTCTTCCGGTACGACGCCGGGGTCGAGTGGGCCGATCTGGTGAACCAGGGACTCCGCGAGCTTGCTACACCGCAACTGCGAGTGCTGGCGCACCTGCCGCTGCTCGACCCGACCGCGCCGTCGGTGGCAGCCGGTCTGGCCGGTGAGGGCGTGTTCAGCGGGTTCGCACTGGGTACGCCGAGCTACGCCGGGCTGGATCCGGTCTGGCGGGTGCTGGACGTGCTGGAGGCGTTCACCTTGATCCACCCCGGCAGCAGTGACGACAAGCGGCTTGATTCGTTCTACTTGTCGAACCTGTTGGGGAATCCGTACGAGACCGGAGTGGCCGCCGCTTCGCTCGTCTTCGCCGACGTGCCGGGGCGGTTTCCAGGGATCCGGTTCTGCTTGTGCCATGGGGGTGGTGTGACGGCGGCCGTTGCCGGCCGGTGGCAGCGCGGGATCGACACGGACCGGCCCGGGATCGAGCCGGTGTCGTTGCCGGTCGCGGAGGCGCTGCGCCGGTTCTACGTCGACGATCTGGTCCACGACGACGCCGTACTGGAACTGCTGCACAGGACGTTCGGGCCCGAGCGGGTGCTGGCCGGGAGTGACTGGCCGTTCCCGATGGGCAGCGACGGAGTGTCCGCCGCGCGGTCCGCGACGGCCGAGGTGCTGACGCGGCCGCTGGCGAAGGAGGTCGCCGCGTGGTGAGACGGGTGTGCTGTCTGGTCGAGGTTGTGATCAGATATCAAATCGTGAACGGGGATGAGGCGTGAGTACACGGGGGACTGTGTTGCACAGTCACGGGCCGGGTGAGCAGCTGAAGGCCGAAGAGGTCGAGCTGGCCGCCGGTCCGGGTGAGACGTTGGTGGAGATGCGGCTGGCCGCAGTGACTCCGCAGGACCGGTCGACGCTGGCCGGCAAGCAGCCGTCGCTGCCGTTCGTGCCAGGCTCCGAGGGAACCGGTGTGGTCGTCAGCTCCGATGTGATCGAGCCCGGGACAGCTGTGCTCGTCCGCGGCGACGGCGTCGGTGTGACGAGACCGGGTGTGTGGGGTCAGTACGCCGTCGTGCCGGATGCCGCCGTACATCGACTGCCGGCGTCGCTCGAGCCGGGCGCTGCACTCACGTTGCTGACGCAGGTGTTGACCGCACACACCGCAGTACGACGGGTGGCCGACGTACTGAAGGGCGAGACCGTTGTGGTCACCGGAGTGAACGCCGTGCTCGGGCGGATGTGCGCCGCGGTCGCACGGTCGGCCGGTGCGGCGCGGGTGATCGGTCTGGTGGCCATGGAAGCGTCTGTTGATGCGGCGACCGGGCTGGTGGACCAGATCGTGCGCGTGGACGGTCTGGGGCAGGTTGGTCGGGAGCTGCAGTGGTGTGACGCGGCGATCGACACCATGGGTGGTCCGGTGACCGGTGGGGTGCTGGGACACATCGCCCCGGGCGGGCGGATCGCCGTACTGGGTTACAAGGCCGGTGAGTTCACCACGATCGATCTGCACCAGCTGATCGGCCGCGACCTCCGGGTGCTGCCGGTGAACCTTCAGCGCACTGCACTGACACCGGATGCGGTCGGTCAGGCACTCGCGGATATCGCACCGGCGTCCTGGCGGGCGGAGTACGACGTGATCCCTGCGGACCGCGCCACTGATGTGCTGGATCGGCAAGCAGGGCGGGTACTGCTGGACCTGACCGCACTCCGGCTGGCATAGACCACTTGCGTTTGTTCGAGGTCCGAGCTGAGCAATCCGTCGTCGGAGGCCCGCAGATACCCGAGTGGCGGCTACGGTACCTCCAGAGCTGAATAGGAGAGAGGCAGCCCGCTACTGATGATCCGACGACTCGAGCTCACGCCTGGGGGGCCGACCGGCCGTCGTACGCTCGCCGAGGAAGCCGCCGCCGAACTGCACGAACTCATCCTGTCCGGCGAGCTTCCCAGCGGTACGGCGTTGCGGCTCGAGGAGCTCGCCAAGCGGCTGGACATGAGCCAGATGCCGATCCGCGAAGGGCTCCGCCGGATGGCTGCGCTCGGACTGGTCGAGATCGTCCCGCACAAGGGCGCCTGGGTCCGTGAGCTGTCGATGGAGGACCTGCAGGACACGCATGCGACCCGCTTGGCGCTGGAATCCCTGGCGGTGCGTGCGGCCGCGACGCGGTTCTCCGACACGGATGCCTCGACCGCACGCGACGCTCTGGCCGAGCACGTCCGGTTGTCGAAGCTGGGCGACAACATCGCGTCCCGGCAGGCACACACCGAGTTCCACTTCGCCATCTACCGTGCCGGCGGTTCGCGGTGGCTGCCGCGAGCGATCGAGCCGGTCTGGCAGAACAGTGAGCGTTACCGGTTCGGATCCCGGCAGACCAAGGCCCGCATCGAGCAGACCCGCCGGGAGCACCAGGCGATCCTCGATGCGTGCGTCGCACACGACGAGGCCGGCGCCGAGGCCGCACTGCGCGAACACCTGGAAGGTGCGATGCAGCGCATCACCGAGACGATGGAGCGTCGCTCGGCCAAGCCGTGAGCTCCTCGAACCGGTCGAGCTGCCAGCCGGTCGCGTCGAAGACCGCACGGAGGAGCAGCCCGTCGCTGCTCGACCGGTGGACGCCGATGAGCTCCTCGAGCGGCTTGCTGCCCAGACCGTCGTAGTACTCGTCGAGTGCCTGCCGTCTGCGCCGCTCGGACGCTCCGCTGATCTCTTCGAGCGGGGCGTCGGATCCTTTGATGTGGCCAGAGCCGACCCGTTGTCCTGGCGCGAACTGCTGGACCAGGTGTTCACCGGCGCGCACGTCTTGCGCTCTGACGCGTGCACCGAGCGCACGGCAGCGGACGTGCTGGAGTGCTCGCTGGACTGCCTGTGAGATCGCGATGTGGTCCGGGTGCCCGGTGAGTCCGTCGCGGCCGACGGTGAGGATGAGCTCCGGCTCGATCACACGTACGGCGGTCTCGATCTCCGCGGCCAGCTCGGCGGGATCGGCGGCCGCCGGCGTCTGCGGGCCGTTCAGGCCGCCGTCGTCGATCCAGCGGCCTTCAGCGCCGGTGGGCTGTGCAGCGCCGTCGGCTCCGAGCCAGTCCCATTCGTCGATCCCGAGTAGTGCGCAGGAGGCGGTCAGGTGGTCGGCTGCTCCGTGCATCCCGGCGGTGGCGACTCGCAGTACGACGTGCCAGCCCTGCTCGTGCAGGACAGACGTAGCGGCGCCGGTGGCGAAGACCTCGTCGTCCGGGTGCGCGTGGACGACGAGCGCCGTACGCATCAGTCAGCCAGGCGGGCCGGGAAGCCGCCGGTGGCGAGCGGACCCCAGCGCTCCGGGGTGATGCGGATCAGGCACTTGCCCTGCTTCACCATCGCCTCGCGGTACTCGTCCCAGTCCGGGTGCTCGCCGGAGATCGCACGGTAGTAGTCGACCAGCGGTTCCACCGCGTCCGGCAGCTCGATCACCTCACCACTGCCGTCCACCTGCACCCAGGCGCCGTTCCAGTCGTCCGACAGCACGAGCACACCGGCCTTGCCGGTCCGCTTCACGTTGGTGCTCTTGGCCCGCTCCGGGTACGACGAGATGACGATGCGGCCCTCGGTGTCGACACCTCCGGAGACCGGTGATGCCTGCGCCGTCCCGTCCGCCCGGTACGTGATCAGCAGCATGTGATGACGAGGCCGCACGAACTCCAGCAGCCCCTCGAGGTCGACCTTGGTGTTGGTAGCAATAGTCCTCGGCATGGCTCCTACCCTATGTGTCGAGCTGGAGGTCCTGCGGCGTGAGGAGGTGTTCCAGCTCGTCGTCGGTGCGCTGGTTGATGAGGTGCTTGAGGTGCTGCGCCTGGGCGGTCGTGGGGAGCAGCCCGGCTAGCAGGTCGGGGAGGAGAAGCTCGTAGCCCGCGCGGGCCCGGGGTGTGTATCGGTCTCTGGTCCTGGCCACGGCTGAGGAGACGCGGATCGCGTGCTCGTTTCCTGGGGGTACGCCGGGACGGTCGGTCTCGCGGGCTGCGAAACGGAAGCCGTTCGCCTGGTCGCAGTTCGCACATCTCGCGCCGGCCCCGAGGGTGGAACCGCAGTCGGGGCAGGTCAGCTGGTTGAGCGCTCCGTCCACGACCCGCCAGTCGAACTCGGACGGGTCCTGCAGTACGACCTCGGCCAGCTCGCGGGCTTCCGGCGTACCTGTGCGGACGCCGGAGTCGGTGCAGAAACTGTCCCAGGCGGCGTCGATACTGGCCTCGATCTCGCGCAGCGCGGCGGTGAACCGGGGGTGTTCGACGCGTCGCATGGCTGCGACTCTAATCAGATCCCGGGCCTGTGGACGACCGGATTGACATGTTCGAACAGGTGTTCGAACATGGATTCATGACGGGGAGCAAGGCAGCGACGAGCCGGGTCACGGCACTCGACCAGGCACGCCTGCTCCTCGCCCAGGCCAAGGCCCAGAAGGCGGCCGCCGAGGACCTCCTCCTCGCAGCTCCCGGCTTCCCGCCCAGCCTCCCGGCCCCCACCCGTCTGGCGCCGGTCACCAGCTTCGACCCCGACACCCACCTAGATCCCCACCTGGACCCCGACACCCACCTAGACGGCAGCTCCCGCGACCGCGACTACCTCGACACCGGCTCTGGCGATGCCGCCGGCTTCCGTGACGGCGGCTCTCGCGACACCGGCTTCCGCGACACCGGCTCCCGTGACGGCGGCTCCCGTGACGGCGGCTTTGGGGGTCGTGACGAGTCGGGGGTGCGGCTTGCTTCGGTCGAGGGTGGGGTTACTCGGGTGCCGTCGGTTGCGCGGGTGCAGCAGGCGTTGGACACGGCCGGGGTGGATCGGGAGCTGCCCACTCATCCGGCCGTGAGTGAGTTGCTGGCGGGTGCGAGCTTGCGCGGCGGCTCGGTGTACTCCGTGCGTGGTAGCGCCGCCCTGGTGATGGCGCTGATGGCCGGTCCGTCCGCGGAGGGCGCCTGGTGTGGTGTCGTCGGAGTGCCGTCGTTCGGCGCCGAGGCGGCGCGTGGGCTCGGGGTCGATCTGGAGCGGCTCGTGCTGGTCCCGGACCCCGGCCGGGACTGGCTCAGCGTCGTCGCCGCGCTGGTGGACGCGCTGACGGTGGTGGTCGTCCGGCCGCCCGGAGAGGTGACACCGGGGGAGGCGTCCCGGCTCGCCGCCCGGCTCCGGACCCGCGGGGCGATGCTGATCGCCTATGGTTCGTGGCCCGGCAGCGAGGCCAGGTTCGAGATCGAGAGCAACACCTGGACCGGTCTCGGCGACGGCGAGGGGTTGATCACCGCCCGCCGCGCGACGGTCGCGGTGACCGGTCGACGGGCCGCCGTGCGTGGCCGCCGCCATGAGCTCTGGCTCCCCGGCCCCGACGGCACCGTCCGCCCCGCCAAGCCCACCACCCACGAGCAGGCTCCCGAGTGGCAGGCGGAATGGGCGGAAGAGATCGGCGCGGTGGGCTGATGGCCGGCCATGGGCTCACGCGCACGATGGTGATCTGGGTGCCTGACTGGCCGGTGACGGCGGCCGCGGTGGCGACCGGGCGGTCGCCGGACGAGCCGATCGTCGTGCTGGAGAAGGGGAAGGTGCTCGCCACCTCCGCGGCCGCGCGGGCCGAAGGGGTGCGGCGCGGGCAGCGGGCCCGGGACGCGCAGTCGCGGTGCCCGGAGCTGGTCGTGCTGAAGTACGACCCGGTGATCGACGCGCGTGCGTTCGATCCGGTGATCGCGTGCCTGGAGGCGATCACACCGGGCGTGCAGGTGATCCGGCCGGGCATGTGCGCGTTGAAGGCACGCGGTCCGGCCCGGTTCTACGGCAGCGAGGAGGCGGCGGCGGAGAAGCTGCTCGACCGGTTGGAGACGTTCGACGTGCCGGGCAGCCGGGTCGGGATCGCCGACGGTCCGTTCGCCGCGGAGCAGGCGGCGCGGGCGAGCTCCGCGCGGACCAGGGTGCACGTGGTGCCGCCGGGCGGATCACCGGAGTTCCTCGCGCCGTTGTCGGTCGACCTGCTCGAGCAGCCGGAGCTCACGGATCTGCTGCGCAGGCTGGGGCTGCGGTCGCTGGGTGCGTTCGCCCAGCTGTCCGGGACGGAGGTGCTGACCCGGTTCGGCCCCAGTGGCGCCTTCGCCCACCGGCTGGCCGGCGGGGCCGACGATCGTCCGGTGACCGGCCGCGAGGTCCCGCCGGAGCTGACCCGGGCGCTCGACTTCGAGCCGTCCGTGGACCGGGTCGACCAGGTCGCGTTCGCGGTCCGTGCGATCGCCGACGAGCTGATCGTCCGGCTGACCGAGCTCGGCCTGGTGTGTACGACGCTGCGGGTCGAGGTCGGCACCGAGTCCGGGCGGATCCACGAGCGGGAGTGGCTGCATCCGCGCTGGTTCACCGCGGCCGACGTGGTGGACCGGGTGCGTTGGCAGCTGCAGGGGAGCGGGACGGCGACCAGCGAGCTGACCTCGCCGGTCGTGCGGGTCCGGTTGATCCCGGACCAGGCAGACCCGGTCGGCGCGCATGTCGACGGGTTGTGGGGCGGCGGCCCGGACGAGCGGATCCACCGGGCGTTGTCGCGGGTGCAGAGCATGCTCGGTCACGGTGCGGTGGTGTCGGTGGTGATCGGTGGCGGGCGAGGGTTCGCGGACCGGCAGACGCTGATCCCGTGGGGCGATCCGCCGGTGCCGGCCCGGCCGCCCGACCAGCCGTGGCCCGGGGCGATCACCGGGAGCGCCGGAGCGGGGCGCTGGCCGACGCCCGCGCCGACCACGATCTTCCCGGAGCCGATCCCCGCGAAGGTGTTCGCCGCGGACGGCGCCCAGGTGTCGGTCAGCGCCCGCGGCGAGCTGTCCGGCGTACCGACCGCTTTCTCCCTGCTCCCTGCGAGCGGCCCTGGCGTTCAAGTTGCCGACAGCAACAAAATCCATCCGATCACCGCCTGGGCCGGCCCCTGGCTCAGCACCGAACGCTGGTGGGACCCCGCCACCGAGTCCCGCCAGGCCCGCTTCCAGTTCCAGACCGCCGACACCCGCGCCTGGCTCTTCACCCTCCACCAGGCAACCTGGCAGGCCCAGGCCACCTATGACTGACTCACTTGAGGTCGATGCGCATGACGGTGCGGCGGAGGGTGGGGTGGGTGATCTGCTGGAAGCCGGCTTCTTCGAAGGCCTGGTGGGGGCCGACGTGGAGTTCCCCCCCAGGTGATGGTTTTGCCGGGCTGGGTGAACATCGGGTAGGCCTCGAGTGCGCGGGCGCCGCGGGTGCGGGCGTACGGGATCGTCGCGCGGGCCAGGTGGTACGTGAGGCCTCGGCCGCGGAAGCCTTTGCGGACGGTCATGCAGGTGACGGCCCAGACGCTCTCGTCGTCCTTGTCCTCGGAGCGGTCCGCCCACGGCACCCGCGACGTCCGAAGCTTCGGGTACGCCGTCCGCGGCTCGACCGCGACCCACCCCGCGGGCTCACCGTCGACGTACGCGACCAGTCCGCTCGTCGACTCCGCGTCCGGGACGCCGCACGCGGTCTGGTCCTGCAGTCGCGTCATCCGCTCGTCCAGCGTCGAGTCACGCCAGATCCACCCGCGGATCTTGAACCGCTGACATTGGCACTGACCCGCGTCCGCCGTACCGAAGACTGTCTGCAGGTCCTCCCACGACGCCTCGTTCGCCGGTACGACGGTCACCTGCGACTCATCGATCACCATGTCAGCACGCTAACCCCGGTTCCGGACGAGCACCTTCCGGAACCCGCACGGACGATAGGTTGAATCGCATGCATCGCAGCCGGGTCTCGACGTTCCTCATCGACGTACGGCGGGACGAGGTCGACGCCGCCACGACGTTCTGGTCCGAGGCGCTCGGCGTCCGGACGTCGTCGCCGGAGGGCGAGCCGCAGTTCATCAGCCTGCACGACGCGATCCCGGGATACGTCGCCGCGATCCAGTCCATCGACGACGAACCGCGGTACCACCTCGACATCGAGACCGACGACGTCGCCGCCGAGGTCGCCCGGCTGACCGAGCTCGGCGCCGTGGAGATCGCCAGCTGGCAGGGTTGCCACACCCTCAAAGCCCCCGGCGGCCACCTCTTCTGCGTCATCCCGGTGCACAGCGATCCGGCGCACTTCGAGCAGCACGCGACGGTCTGGGGGACCGAATGACGGTGACGGTGCGGGACCTGGTGCCCGAGTTCCTCGACTTCTGGGCGAGCCCGGACAGGTCCTGGGACGATTACGTCGAGAAGCACCCGGAGGTCCTCAACGATCTGACCAGATCCGGCCGGACGCTGCAGCAAGCTCAACGGGAGAAGGCATTCGCGGCGTACGAACAGTTCGCGGACCGGATCCGTACCAACGCGCCGCACTCGACCCGCTGGATCGAGCAGGCGGCTGACCGTGTCGTGCCGCTGCTGGACGCCGGCCACCTCGACATCGACGGGATCGCGATGGTCGGGCTCGCCACCTCGAACGGCTGGGTCGCCGACGGCACGCTGTACCTCGCGGTCGAACTGATTCCCGACGAACGCGCCGCCGAGATCCTCGCCGCCCACGAGATCGCGCACGCACTGCAGGCGCCGCTTCCCGAGCAGCCCTGGCCGGACGAGGGTCCGCTCGGCCAGGACATCTACAGCGAAGGCTTCGCCACTGCGCTCACGGCCGAGCTGTTCCCGCAGTACGGCCTCGCCGAACACCTCTGGTTCGGCCCCGGGTACGACGACTGGCTCGCCGACTGCCGTCGCAGCGAAACAGCCGCCCGTGCCGCGATCCTCGCCAACCTCGACTCCGAGGACGCCGCCGTCAGCCGGCGCTTCCTCACCCTCAGCGGCGAGTCCGAGTTCCCGCAGCGCATCGGGTACTACGTCGGCACCCGCCTGATCCAGGACCTCCGCCGCGAGCACTCGTGGCCGGACCTGGCCCGCTGGTCGACCGCCCGCGCGATGCACGAGTTGCGTGCCTGGCTCACCAACAACGACCCCGAAGAAGCCCGAGTTCCGCGCTAGGCCGGCAGCAGAATCGGCCGTCGAAGCGGCACAGCCCGGACTAGGCTCCGAGCCATGACTGAGCTTGCGGCGACGTTCCAGCAGGAGGCGGTAGCGGAGGCCTATCAGCATCGGCCGCCGTACCCGGACGAGGTCTTCGACCGCGTCGAAGCCTTGATCACCGACGAACCACGACGCGTGCTCGACATCGGCGCCGGTGAAGGCGCGATCACCCGGCCGCTCGCGCCGCGGGTCGAGCAGATCGACGCGATCGACTTCTCCGCACCGATGGTCGAAGCCGGCAAGCAGCGCCCCGGCGGCGACCGCCCGAACATCAGCTGGCAGGTCAGCGCGATCGAGACCGCCGACCTCCACGGCCCGTACGCATTGGTGACGGCCGGCGCCAGCATCCACTGGATGCCGTGGGAGGAGACGTTCGCGCGGATCGTCCCGCACCTGACCCCGAACGCCCAGCTCGTCGTCATCGAGCACGGCCCCGTCGACATGCCGTGGTGGGACGGGGTCATGCAGGCAATCCAGCGGCATTCACGCAAGAAGAGCCACGACCCGAAGTACAACGTCTTCGAGGCGATCCGCGACCGCGGTCTGCTCGAGCTCGGCGGCACGGCGCGGACCGCGCCCGTCAGCTATCACCAGAAGGTCGCCGACTACATCGAGCAGTTCCACTCGACGTCGAGCCTGGCGCGGGACCTGATGACGCCCGAGGAGGCCGCCGACTTCGACGCGATCGTGGAGGAAGCGGTCCGCCCGTACGCGAAGGACGGCGTACTGGAGTTGAAGATCGAGGCCGAGCTCAGCTGGGGGCGGCCGAAAGCTTAGCGGCGCGCGCCTGCAGGTAGCGCTGTTCAGGAAGGCTCTGCGTGAGCCGCGCGGCGAGTTCATAAGCCTGTCGCGCGGCAACCGCGGAGCCGGACAGCTCCAGCAGATGCGCACGAACAGCAGCCAGCCGATGGTGCCCCTGCAACGCGGCATCCACGTCGTCGAGCAACGCCAGCCCGGCAGCCGGTCCGTGCACCATCGCGACCGCGACGATCCGGTTCAGCGTCACCATCGGCCCGGGCGCGGTCGACTCGAGGAGCTCGTACAGCATCAGGATCTCGCGCCAGTCCGTGTCCTCGGCCCGCGCGGCCGAGTCGTGGACCGCCGCGATCGCCGCCTGCAGTTGGTAGCGCCCGACCGGCGCCGCCTGCAACGTGGACGTGATCAATTCGGTGCCCTCGGCAATCGCTCTGGCATCCCACAACGTCCGGTCCTGCTCCGGCAACGGCACCAGCGCCCCGTCGGCCGTCGTGCGGGCCGGACGCCGCGCATCCGTCAGCAGCATCAACGCCAGCAGCCCGGCCACCTCACCTTCCGCCGGCAGCTGTGCCCGCAACTGCCGGGTCAGCCGGATCGCCTCCGTACTCAGCCCGACCCGGTGCAGCGACGTACCGGACGACGCCGTGTAGCCCTCGTTGAAGATCAGATACAGCACATGCAGTACGGCGGCCAGTCGCTCGGGCTGCTCCGACGCCGGCGGCATCGCGAACCGTGCGCCCTGGAGCTTGGCCTTCGCCCGGCTGATCCGCTGCCCGATCGTTGCCTCGGGCACCAGAAACGCCCGGGCGATCTCGCCGGTGGTCAGCCCGCCGACCGCGCGCAGCGTGAGCGCGACCTGCGACTGCGACGTCAGCGCCGGATGGCAGCACAGCATCAGCAACGTCAGCGAGTCGTCGACCGACGACGCGGGCTCCGGATCCGGCGCGAAGGCGACCGCCTCCTCCCGCCGGGTGCGGGCCGCCTCGCTCCGCAGTACCTCGATCCGTCGCCGCGACGCGACCGTGATCAGCCAGCTGCGCGGATTCGCCGGAACACCCTCACCGGGCCACTGCAGCGACGCAGCGAGCAGAGCCTCCTGTACGGCGTCCTCGCACGCGTCGAAGTCGCCGTACCGCCGGACCAGCGCGGCCAGCACCTGCGGCGCCTGCTCCCGCAGCAGCTCCTCGATCACATGAACGCGCCGAGATCACGGACCGGGCGGACCTCCACAACGCTGAACGGAGCCTCCGGGATCTGCGCGACGATCTCCACCGCACGGTCCATCGAGTCGCAGTCCAGCAGGTAGAACCCGGCCAGCTGCTCCTTCACCTCGGCGAACGGCCCGTCCGTCGTCAGCGGCTTCCCGTCGCGGACCAGCACCTGCTTGGTCAGCCCCGGGTCGTCCAGCGACTCCGACGCGACCAGCTCCCCGCGGGCCTCGAGCGCCTCGTGCAGGCCGGCGTACCCCGCCATGCCTTCCTTCTTCTGCTCGTCGGACAGCGAGTCCCACACCGCCCGCGACTCCGGGTTCCCGTAGATCAGCACCAAGAACTTCATGATCAGCCCTCCCGTTCCAAGGATCACTCTCGGGTATCGATCGGGTCACCGGTTCGCACCACCCATAGCGGACCACGGGCGGGCGCGTTCAGGTAATCAGGGGAAAGTCGGGGCATGCCCCGGCATGGCCGGACGTAAACCTGTCGAGGCGCCCCAGTAGAGTTACGACGGGTATCAGGGTGAGAGAGGGAGGGGTCGCGTGCCGGACTTGGAAGTGTCCGACCGGGTTTGGACGATCCCGAACGCGCTCAGCTTCCTCAGGTTGCTGGGTGTGCCGCTGTTCCTGTGGCTGGTGCTCGGCCCGAAGGAGGACGGCTGGGCGCTGCTGGTGCTGGCGATCTCCGGGTTCACCGACTGGGCGGACGGCCAGATCGCCCGCCGGATGAACCAGACCAGCCGGCTGGGCCAGATGCTCGACCCGGTGGCCGACCGGCTGTACATCTTCGCGACCGTCGTCGGCCTGGCGTTGCGCGACATCATCCCGTGGTGGCTGGCGATCGCACTGCCGTTGCGGGACCTGCTGCTGACCCTGACCCTGCCGGCCCTGCACCGCCGCGGTTTCAACGCGCTGCCGGTGCACTTCCTCGGCAAGTCCGCCACGTTCTGCCTGCTGTACGCGTTCCCGCTGCTCCTGCTCGGCGACGGCGACTCCACCCTCAACCTGCTCGCCCGCGTGTTCGGCTGGGCGTTCGCGATCTGGGGGACCGGTCTGTACTACTGGGCCGGCGCGCTGTACTTCGCCCAGCTGCGGCACCTCGTCCAGACGGTGAAACCGATCAAGGACGCGGCCGGGTAGATCCGTGACACAGCAAGCCCCCCAGCAACCGACGCAGAATTCGACGCAGAATCCGGCGCAGAAGCCTCGGCGCGTCGACGCGTCGATGTCGCTGCTGAACAACCTGATGGCGCACCCGATCGACGAGGGGTACGCCGTCGCCGCCCGGACCCGGCCCAAGGACGGCGCGAAGGCGCACCGCTCCAGGCACCGGATCATGCTGGTGGCGGCCACGCTCGTGCTCGGCTTCCTGCTCGCGGTCGCCGCCTCGCAGAACTACCGCAGCGCGCCGGAGGCCGAGAAGCAGCGCAGCGAGCTGATCGACCGGATCAACCAGGCCGACGACCGCCTGACCGGTCTGCGCAACCACCAGTCCGACCTCGCCGACGAAGTACGCCGGTTGCAGGCGAGCGGACTGAGCAACGACAGCACCGGTGCGGCGCTGCAGCAGAAGCTCGACGACCTGGAGCTGCAGACCGGGGCGATCTCGGTCACCGGTCCCGGGCTGAAGGCGGTCATCGACGATGCGAAGAACGCCGACTCCAAAGAGGGCCGGCTGCTCGACGTCGACCTGCAGCAGCTGGTCAACGGCCTGTGGACGTCCGGCGCGGAGGCGGTCTCGGTGAACGGTCACCGGATCACCTCGCTGACCGCGATCCGCGGCGCGGGCAGCGCGATCACGGTCGACTACAGCTCGCTGACCCCGCCGTACACAGTGCTCGCGATCGGGGACACCGCCACGATGCCGGCCCGGTTCGCGCAGAGCTCGGGCGGCCGCTGGGTGCAGTACCTGGTCAGCAACTTCGATGTCCGGATGACGATCACGACGGAGGACTCCTTGCTGGTGCCGGCCGATGCGACCATCGCGTTGCGCTACGCGAAAGTGGGATCGAGATGATCGCCGTACTCGGACTGGTGGTCGGTGTCGTCATCGGTCTGCTGGTCGCGCCCGACGTACCGGACTGGGCCCAGCCCTATCTGCCGATCGCGGTCGTGGCCGCGCTCGACGCGGTGTTCGGCGCGCTCCGGGCGTTCCTGGACGGGATCTTCGACGACAAGGTGTTCGTCGTGTCGTTCGTCTCGAACGTGCTGATCGCGGCCCTGATCGTGTACCTGGGTGACCAGCTCGGCGTCGGCTCGCAGCTGTCGACCGGCGTGGTCGTCGTGCTCGGCATCCGGATCTTCACCAACATGGCCGCCATCCGGCGCCACATCTTCCGGGCCTGACATGGCAGACGACAAACCGGACAAACCCGGCAAGCCCGAGCCGCAGGCCAAGCCCGAGCCGCAGGCCAAGCCCGAGCCGCGGGCCAAGCCTGAGCAGCCGGCCAAGGCCGAGCAGGTGGCCAAGCCTTCGGTCGAGGCGCCGCAGCCGGCGACGCCGACCCCGATGCCCAAGCCGAAGACGCCCAACCTGGCGTTGCGGCGGCTCAAGGCCGGTTTCAAGCCGTCCCGCGGCCAGGCGATCGTGGCCGTCGTACTGGCGCTGGTCGCCGGTGTGGCCGTGGTCCAGGTCCGGGTCAACCGGGCCGACGACGGCTACCAGAACGCCCGCCGCGAGGACCTGATCGCGATCCTGGACGGCCTCGGCCAGAACACCCGCCGGCTGGAGAGCGAGATCGCCGAGCTGGAGGAGCGGAAGAACTCGCTGTCCTCCAGCGCCGACAAGGCACAGACCGCGCGCGAGCAGGCCGAGGCCCAGGTCCGCACCCTCGGCATCCTGGCCGGTACGCTGCCCGCGACAGGTCCCGGTGTCCGGATCACGCTGAACGACCCGCAGGGCAAGATGACCTCGAGCAACCTGCTGGACGCGATCGAAGAGTTGCGCGACGCCGGTGCCGAGGCGATCCAGATCAACGGGTCGGTCCGGGTGGTCGCCAGCACCGACTTCGTGGACGACCCGCCCGGGATCCAGATCGACGGTCAGAAGGTCAACTCGCCGTACGTGATCGAGGCGATCGGGGAGTCGCACAACCTGTCCGAGGCGGCCAACTTCCCCGGCGGTCTGGTCAGCGAGGTGACCGGTCCGCAGGTAGGTGGAACGGCGGAGGTGAACGAGCTGCCGACGGTCCTCGTGTCCGCCTTGCACGCCCCGGAGGAGCATAGTTACGCTCGCCCGGCGCCCAGCCCGACCAAGTAGCTGTTCTCCTTGAGCGAAAGAGGAACGAAGGTGTACCCCGAAGACCTGAAGTACACGGCCGAGCACGAGTGGCTGAAGGCCGGCAGCGAGGGACCGGTGCGGGTCGGTATCACCGACTTCGCGCAGGACGCTCTCGGTGACATCGTGTACGTGCAGCTGCCCGAGGTCGGCAGCACGGTGCGGGCCGGCGACGCCTGTGGGGAGCTGGAGTCGACCAAGAGCGTCAGCGACCTGTTCGCCCCGGTGAACGGCACCGTAACCGCGGTGAACGAGGCGCTGGCCGACCAGCCCGACCTGGTGAACAGCGACCCGTACGGCGAGGGCTGGCTGCTCGACATCGAGGTCGAGGACGCGGCCGAGGTCGCCGCGCTGATGGACGCCGATGCCTATCAGGGACAGCTCGACCAGAGCTGATAGGTTTTGGGCCTCAACCGCTGGTCGAGGGTTGAGGCCCTTTCATCTTGTTCCAGCACGTCACACTGTTCATACGGGGTCTATCGAAAACGTCGCCGGACACCCGGCGATCGGGAGGATCACAGCATGCCGTTCTGCAACCAGTGCGGGCACGAGAACTCCGAGGGCAGCCGGTTCTGCTCGCAGTGCGGAGCGATGCTGCCTGGCGCGGACCGCCCGGCGGCAGCACCGGCGACCCCTCAGCCGACGCCGGGCGTCACCGACACCGCAATGCTGACTCCGATCGGCGCCGAGCCGGAGCCGGAGCAGACCGGTGAGCCGCTGTCCGCCGACGACGAGGCCGCCGTCGGCGCCCTGCCGGCCGGATCGGCCCTGCTGATCGTCCAGCGCGGCCCGAACGCGGGCAGCCGGTTCCTGCTCGACGTCGACGTCGTCACCGCAGGCCGCCACCCGGACAGCGACATCTTCCTCGACGACGTGACCGTGTCCCGCCGGCACGCGGAGTTCCGCCGCGACACGTACGGCGTGAAGGTCCGCGACGTCGGCAGCCTGAACGGCACCTACGTCAACCGCGACCGGATCGACGAGGTCCAGCTGAACAACGGTGACGAGGTTCAGATCGGCAAGTACCGGCTGGTGTACTACGCCAGTGGCCAGGCCTGATCCGAGCGCCGCTGATTCCACGGCCGGAGGGCCGGCGGAAGGTCGCGGCATCGGTCAGGTACTGCAGCTGCTGCAGGCCGAGTTCGCCGACGTCACGATCTCCAAGATCCGGTTCCTCGAGGCCGAGGGACTGGTGACGCCTGCCCGCACGGCGTCGGGGTACCGCAAATTCAGTGCCGCCGACGTCGAGCGGCTGCGCTACGTGCTGACCGCGCAACGCGACCAGTACCTGCCGCTGAAGGTGATCAAGGAACATCTCGGCGCCATCGACCGCGGCCTACGGCCTGCCGCCGCGGGTCCGCCGGTCGCGCCGAGCTCGTTGCCGCAGACCCCCGGTCAGCCGGTCGCGGACGATTTCGGTGCCCCGGGCACCGAGCTGCGGCTGACCCGGACCGAGCTGCTGGCCGCCGCGGGCGTCTCCGCCGAGTTGCTCGGTGAGCTGGAGAGCCACGGCCTGGTGGTGGCCAGCGGCAACCACTATGCGGGTGACGCGATCGTGATCGCCCAGGTCGCCGCAGAGCTGGCCGGGTACGGCCTCGAGCCGAGGCACCTGCGCGCGTTCCGTACGGCGGCCGACCGGGAGGTCGGGCTGATCGAGCAGGTGACCGGACCCCGCCGTACCGAGCAGACCGGGGAGCTGGCGGCGCTGACGGTTCGGTTGCATACCGCACTGGTCCGTTCCCGGCTGCCACGTCCGTAGCGAACCCGGTGGGGCAGCTTGGGGCTTCCCTGCGGAGTAGGCTGAAGGTGTGCGCGAAGTCGACGTGGTCGGAGTCCGGGTTGAGATGCCCTCTAGTCAGCCGATCGTGCTGCTGAAAGAGGTCGGCGGAGAGCGGTATCTGCCGATCTGGATCGGGGCCGCCGAGGCCAGTGCGATCGCGTTCGCCCAGCAGGGCATGGAGCCGCCCCGGCCGCTGACGCACGATCTGTTCGCGGAGACCATCCGGGTGCTCGGGCACACGCTCAGCCAGGTCCGGATCGTGAACCTCAACGACGGCATCTTCGAGGCGATCCTGGTGTTCGACGACAAGACCGAGATCTCCGCACGGCCGTCAGACTCGATCGCGCTCGCGCTGCGTACCGGTACCCCGGTGTTCTGCGCGGAGGAGATCCTGGCCGAGGCCGGCATCCCGGTCCCGGAGAGTGAGACGGCCGACGACGAGGTGGTGGAGGAAGAGGAGGTCGAGCGGTTCCGCGAGTTCCTCGACCAGGTGACCCCGGAGGACTTCGACAAGAGTTGAACCCACCCGGGGATTTGGCTCCAGGTGGTACAAGATCGGCTTGGTAACGATTCGTACGGCGGTCGCGACACGCTCCCGGCTCGGTGCGGTTGTCGTTGACCCGGTCAGGGTGGCGGCTTACCGTGAAGGAGTCGTGGGGTGTTGTCACTCCACGCAGATGGCTCGTTCCAGTCGGTATCCAGGGAGGCTCAGGCGTGACACGCACCGGCGACACGGATCTGACGGCGCAGTCGACGTCCGACGCGCACGCCGAGGCTGTGGCAGCTGCTACGGCCACCGCCGGCGTCCAGGGTCTGCTGTTCGACGACGACCTGCGGCCGATGCCGGAGGATGTCGGGTTCCGCGGCCCGACGGCCTGCGCCGCGGCCGGGATCACCTACCGGCAGCTCGACTACTGGGCGCGGACCGGTCTGGTCTCGCCGTCGGTTCGCCCGGCGACCGGCTCCGGGACGCAGCGGTTGTACGGTTTCCGTGACGTTCTGTTGCTGAAGGTGATCAAGCGGCTGCTCGACGCCGGGATCTCGCTGCAGCAGATCCGGACCGCGATCGCCCACCTGAGCAAGCGCGGCTTCGACGACCTGACCCAGATCACGCTGATGAGCGACGGCGCGTCGGTCTACATGTGCTCGTCACCCGACGAGGTGATCGACCTGCTGGCCGGCGGCCAGGGTGTGTTCGGTATCGCGCTCGGCGGGGTCTGGCGCGAGGTCGAGGGCTCGCTGTCCGAGCTGCCCACGGAGCGCGCCGACGGCCACGACGAAGGCGACTCCGACGGCCACGCGGGCGACGAGCTCGCTGCCCGCCGTCGCGCCCGCATGACGGGCTGACACAGCTTTACTCTGTGCGCCCACTCACTACTGACTCGCTCCGTGGTGTGTGGGCGACGATGTTGCTGCCGCTGAACGCAGACGACTCGATCGACTTCACTCGTCTCGAGTCGAGGCCCGCCGCCAGGCGACTGCTGCCCGAACTGTTCGAAGATTCCTGGTAGCCTCGACTCAGCCGTACACAGCACTCGGGAGAGACCCGTGTCATCGGGCGCCGAAGGGGCAATTCCTCCCCGGAACCTCTCAGGCCCATGGACCGAGTGCCACAGGCGACTCTGGAGCGTGCTCGCGTGACAGAGGGGGAGGCGACCGGAAGCATTGTCAGCAACGGAGCCTCTGATGACCGAACTGTCCGCAATCTTTGCCGACCGCCACATCGGGCCACGCCCAGACGAGGTCGCTCGCATGGTGCAGCTGCTCGGGTACGCCGACGTCGACGCGCTGGTCGACGCCGCCGTGCCCGACTCGATCCGGTCGGCCGAGCCGCTCCGGCTGCCTGAACCGGCGTCCGAGGTCGACGCGCTGACCGAGCTCCGCCAGCTCGCCGCCCGCAACAACATCGCGACCTCGATGATCGGCCAGGGGTACTACGGCACGTTCACGCCGTCGGTGATCGTGCGCCGACTGGTCGAGAACCCGGCGTGGTACACGGCCTACACGCCGTACCAGCCAGAGATCTCCCAGGGCCGGCTCGAGGCGCTGCTGAACTTCCAGACCGTTGTCTCCGACCTGACCGGTCTGCCGACCGCGAACGCGTCGCTGCTCGACGAGGGCACCGCGGCCGCCGAGGCGATGACGCTGGCCCACCGCTCGAACAAGAAGAGCAAGTCGGACCGCTACCTGGTCGACGCCGATTGCTTTGCCCAGACGATCGCCGTCGTGCAGACGCGCGCCGAGGCGCTCGGCATCGAGGTCGTCGTCGCCGACACCACCGAGGGCCTGCCCGAGGGCGACTTCTTCGGTCTCCTCGTGCAGTATCCGGGCTCCAACGGCGCTGTCCGCGACCTCAAGCCGCTGATCGAGGCGGCCCACGAGCGCGACACGTTGGTTGCCGTGGCCTCCGATCTGCTCGCGCTGACGTTGCTCGAGGCACCGGGCGAGGCCGGCGCCGACATCGTCATCGGTTCGTCGCAGCGCTTCGGCGTACCGCTGTTCTACGGCGGTCCGCACGCCGGCTTCATGTCCGTGCGCGCCGGCCTCGAGCGGTCGTTGCCCGGTCGCCTCGTCGGCGTATCGGTCGACGCCGACGGCGCCCCGGCGTACCGGCTGGCGCTCCAGACCCGCGAGCAGCACATCCGCCGCGAGAAGGCGACCTCGAACATCTGTACGGCGCAGGTCCTGCTGGCCGTCGTCGCGTCGATGTACGCCGTCTACCACGGACCGGACGGGCTGAAGGCGATCGCGGAGCGGGTGCACAACTACGCCGGCAAGCTGGCCGCCTCGCTGCGGGCAGGCGGGGTCGAGGTCGTGCACGACGACTTCTTCGACACGGTCCTGGCCCGCGTCCCGGGTCAGGCCGCCGACGTGGTCGACGCCGCCCGGCAGAACGGGATCTGGCTGCGGCTCGTCGACGCGGATCACGTCGGTATCTCCTGCGACGAGAAGACCGACGTCGCCACGCTGACCCGGGTCTGCCAGTCCTTCGGCGTTCAGTACGACGACACGCTCGGTGCCGCCGCGATCGCAGTACCGCGGACGACGGAGTACCTGACGCACCCGGTGTTCAACACGCACCGGTCCGAGACGGCGATGCTGCGGTACCTGCGCAAGCTGTCCGACAAGGACTACGCACTCGACCGCGGGATGATCCCGCTCGGCTCCTGCACGATGAAGCTGAACGCGACCACCGAGATGGAGCCGGTCACCTGGCCGGAGTTCGCCGACGTGCACCCGTTCGCGCCGATCGAGGACGCGGCCGGGTACGTGAAGCTGATCGGTCAGCTCGAGCGCTGGCTCGCCGAGGTCACCGGCTACGCGAAGGTCTCGATCCAGCCGAACGCCGGCTCGCAGGGCGAACTGGCCGGTCTGCTCGCGATCCGTGGCTACCACCGGGCCCAGGGCAACGAAGACCGCAACGTCTGCCTGATCCCGGCATCGGCGCACGGCACGAACGCCGCCTCGGCAGTGATGGCCGGCATGAAGGTGGTCGTTGTCAAGGGCAACGATGACGGCACGATCGACCTGGACGACCTGCGGGCCAAGGCCTCCGAGCACGCTTCGAAGCTTGCGGCGATCATGATCACGTACCCGTCGACGCACGGTGTGTACGAGGAGAGTGTCCGCGAGGTCTGCCAGATCGTCCACGACCACGGCGGCCAGGTGTACGTCGACGGCGCGAACCTGAACGCCCTGCTCGGGCTGGCGAAGCCCGGCGAGTTCGGCGGCGACGTCAGCCACCTGAACCTGCACAAGACGTTCTGCATCCCGCACGGCGGTGGCGGTCCGGGTGTCGGCCCGGTCGGTGTCGCGGCGCACCTGGCGCCGTACCTGCCGAACCACCCGCTGCTCGACCAGGCCGGTCCGGAGTCCGGGGTCGGCCCGATCAGCGCGGCGCCGTTCGGGTCCGCGGGCGTGCTGGCGATCTCGTGGGCGTACGTCCGGATGATGGGCGCCGAGGGGCTGACCGCGGCGACGAAGACCGCCGTACTGAGCGCGAACTACGTGGCGAAGCGGCTCGAGGGCGCGTTCCCGGTGCTGTACACGGGTGAGAACGGCCTGGTCGCGCACGAGTGCATCCTGGATCTGCGGCCGATGACCAAGGAGACCGGGATCAGCGTCGACGACGTCGCGAAGCGGCTGATCGACTACGGCTTCCACGCACCGACCATGTCGTTCCCGGTCGCGGGCACGCTGATGGTCGAGCCGACCGAGTCCGAGGACCTGGACGAGCTGGACCGCTTCTGCGACGCGATGATCGCGATCCGGCACGAGATCGACCGGGTCGCGGCGGGGGAGTGGCCGGCCGCGGACAACCCCCTGGTCAACGCGCCGCACACCGCCGAGTCGGTGATCAACGACAAGTGGGAGCACGCCTACACTCGCGAGGAGGCCGCGTTCCCACGCTCGGTGGACCGCGCCTCGAAGTACTGGCCGCCGGTCCGCCGCATCGACGGCGCGTACGGCGACCGCAACCTGATCTGCTCCTGCCCGGCACCGGAGGCTTTTGAGTAATGTCTTTGCGTTCTGACACCGCCGCTGCTCTGTACGCCGAGATCGCGGCGGCTCAGAGCGAGGGAAGGCTGCCGTCGGTGAACGGCGGCGTGATCCGGGACGGCGCGCTGGTGTGGACCGGCGCGCGTGGGCGGTTCGCGTCGGCGGGCGGGGCGTTGCCGGGGCCGGACGTGCAGTACCGGATCGGATCGATCACCAAGACGCTGACGGCGATCCTGGTGCTGCAGTGCCGAGACGACGGATTGCTGTCGCTGAACGATGCCGTGGGCAAGCATCTGCCCGGGATCGCGTTCGGGGACCGGACGATCCGGCACCTGCTCGCGCACAGCGGCGGGATGAACGCCGAGCCCGAAGGCCCTTGGTGGGAACGGAATCCAGGGGTCTCGTTCGACGAGCTGACCGCGGCGATGGACGAGTCGCAGGCGGCCGGTCCGGCGGATCGACGGCATCACTACTCGAACCTCGGGTACGGCCTGCTCGGCGAGATCGTGGCGCGGCTGCGGGGAGCGTCGTGGCTGGAGCTGGCGCAGGAACGCATTCTCGATCCGCTGGAGATGCGGCGTACGACGTACTTCCCGTCGACGCCCGCGGCCGAGGGGTTCTCGGTTCATCCTTTCAGCGGGCAGCTGGTGCCGGAGCCGGCGTACGACTCGGGTGCGATGGCACCGGCCGGGCAGTTGTGGAGCACGATCGAGGACCTGGCCCGGTATGCCTCGTTCTGGATCGATCCGGTGCCCGAGGTGCTGAGCCGGGAGACGGTCGAGGAGATGGCGGCTCCGGTCGCGTCGGATCCCCGCGAGGGGCTCACGGCGTCGTACGGTCTCGGGCTGCGGCTGATCGCGGACGATCCGCATCTGCTGATCGGGCACACGGGCTCGATGCCGGGCTTCCTCGCGGGGCTGTTCGTGGATCGGGTACGCCGGATCGGAGCGGTGACGCTCGGTAATGCGACGTACGGGCGAGTGGCCTCGCTGGCGCCTGATCTGGTGCGCGTGCTGGCGGCGTACGAGCCGTCGATCGCGCAGGAGTGGGTGCCCGAGCCGACGCTTGCCCAAGGCACCGACCTGCTCGGTCACTGGTACTGGGGCAACACGCCGCTCACGATCTCCGTCTCCGCGGGCATTCTGCAGCTCAGCGGTGGTCTGACCACGCGTCTTTCCCCGCTGGGACCTGACCTCTACCAAGGCCGCGACGGCTACCTGGCAGGCGAAAAACTGCGGGTCGTCCGCGACGGCGAGACCATCTCGCACCTCGACATCGCCACATTTGTCCTGACGAGAACGCCGTACGGCAGTTAGGCTGTGACGCATTGCATGGAGTAGATCAGGGGTAGATCGCCCGGCTGTAGACCGGGAGGGCGCAGGTTCGAGTCCTGCCTCCATGTCTCTGCACGGCTAGGCAGGGGACGGGGATCCGATGGCGGAGGAGCAGCGGGCGACGGCTTCGGCCGGATATGCGATGGGCCGGCTGGAACAGGCTCTCGAGCGCGCGCTGACCTCCGACGACCTCGCGGTACGACGGCGCGCGGCCGCCCGGGTCGATGCCTGGCGCAACGTTCTCGACGGAATGACCTCCGGCCGGCTGACGGTCGGATCGCGGACTCCGGTCGCCGACACGCCCGCCTCGGTCACGCTCGAGGTGGCGCACGGCGGGTTCGCGACCGGGCGGTATCTGGCGGAGGCGCCGCTGCGCGAGGACGAGCTCGCGCTGGTGCCTTCTGACGCACCCGGGGACAACGATCGGGAGCGGCTCAACCTGTGGTTTCTCAGCGACGAAGGGCTTGCCTCGCTAGGTCAGGCGCTGCGGAGCGGGAACTATCGGATCGATGTGCCGGAAGAGTCGGCGCTGCTGGTTGTCGCCTGGTTGCTCGAGCGAGAGCAGTACGCCGCGGCGCTCGACCTCACGTCCGAGCTGCGGCCGCTGATGCATCGGCTCCGGTTCACGCCGACGTTCAGCGCGTCCTCGACGCCGTCCGGGTCGGTGGTGCGGCGGCAGCCCGTGGCCGAGGTCCGTAGTACGTTGCGGCAGGCAACGGTACGGCCGCGGATCGCTGCCATGCTGGAGACTCTGCGGGTCTGGAACCCGTTGTACGACCGCCTGGTGGCGCTCTGGTGCGACACGGTCGACGACGAACTGCCGCAGCTGGATGCCGACGGTGCGGTCGTCGGCGGATGGCCGTGCCGAGTGTGGCCGGACGACTGGGTGGAACGGCGTTCTCAATGGCTGGACGAGTTCCACGCCGCGGCTGAGGTCCATCGGCAGCCGCGGGACAACTTCGCCCGCCTGCAGGCGGCGCTCGAACGGTGTCCGTCCGACAGCTCGGCCCTGACAGGTCGTGAGGTCGGCTGGATCCGTCGCTCTCTGGCCAACACGATCCAGGCCCACGGCGCCCCCGGATCGGAGGCGCGTGCGGCCTTGCGTACGACGCAGAACGCGGTCGCCGCGCGGCCGACGTACGCGACCTTGGCGCATGTGCTGAGCTGCCGGATGGATCGGTTCCCGGATGACGGTGGGCTGCCGACGCTCGATGCGATCGACGGTGAGGTGACTGCTGACGAGATTCCGGCGGCGGCCGGCTCTGCCATTCCGGCGCATCTGCTTGCGAAGGCGGCGCGGGCGCTGGAGGCTCCGATCGGTGAGTTGGTGGATCGCGGCGTCATCAGCTCGGGGGAGGTGCTCGCGCAGGTGCTGCCGCAGGTCACGTCGCAGTTGCTCGCCGCCAACATCGAGGATCCATCGTTGGCCGCGGCCTACGCCCAGAGCTATGCGGCCTTTCGCCGTCGGCGGAGCCTGTTGCTGCTCAATCTCGAGCATCAGGTGCGGTTCGAGGAGCTTCCGTGGATCGCCGCGGTGGCGCCGTACCGCGATCGGCGTACCCAGGCGACGCGGGCCGCGGCGCAATCGTTGCGCGAGACCACAGCTCTGGCCCTGACCGCCTTCCCGCAGACGATCCTGCCGAATCCGCTGGTTCGTGAGTTCGGCGCGCTCGCCACGCAGGCCGATCTGAAGCTGCCGCTGGTCGAGGAGGTCGCGGCCGACATCTTCATGGGGACGTTCACCGAGAAGTGGCGGCAGGCAGCGACGGTCGCGAGCCGGGTGATGTCCGGGACGCTGTACGCGCGGTACTACGACCTGCCGGCGTCGTGGCCGGCCGTCGAGCAACGCCGGTACAAGCGCTGGGGGAAGGCGACCGCGGACGACTTCGCGGACCTATGCCGCCAACGCTCACGCGAGGCATCGAACGGGGGCGGCGGCCACGTCGCGCAGAACGGGACCGTGCTGGAGCAGAGTCAGATCCTGACCACCCACAACCTGGCTGTGCTGGTCGAGGGGCTGGAGCTGACCGACTGGCTCCGTGAGGTCGCGCCCGAGCTGGCCGACCGCGCGCTCGGCTGGGCGGTGCAGCGGCAGGCCCAGCCGGTGACGTTGACGGGTATCAAGAACACGGCGTACGCATGGCGGCAGGCGATCTTCTACCTCAGCTTCTGCTCGCCGGCCTCGCAAGGTGAGGCGCTGGCGCGGCTCGAGGAGCGGGCCGGCCCGCGATTGGCACCGGCTGTTGCCGGGCTGCAGCAGGTGGTCGCGGGCGAGCGCTTCGACGCCGACGGCCGTACGGCTGGTGGCGGGCGCCGCCTGCTCGGCTGGAGCGCTGGGCCGCACTGGCTGGCGCCGACGGTTCGTGAGGATGTTCACGCTTCGGGTGGTTGAGTTGACACGGTCGGTGAGGCGGGCAAAAGTTAGGTCTGCCTTAGTAAGGGTTGCCTTACTCGACAACTTCCCGGGAGATCTGGATGTCGCAGCCCGCGCGTCTGACCGCGCTGCCAACACCCGTCCGCGATCCGTTCACCGCCCGCTGGCCGCTGGCCTCGACGGTTGCGGATCGGGAGCGTGGACCGTTGCCGCACGGTTCGCCGGAAGCGGTACTGCGCCGGGCCGCCGAAGTACTGGGTGAGCCGCGGGTCCCGTCGACCGGGGTGGGGGAGTCGGCCGCGCTCGACCTGATCGCGGGCCTGCTGGACGAGAACGGCATCGACCTGAGCCACCCGCACGCGGCGGCGCACCTGCAGCCGCCGGTGCTCCAGGTCGCGGTGGACGCGGACGCGCTGGCGTCGGCCTCGAACGCGTCGCTGGACACGTACGACTCCGGTCCGGCGACGCTCGCGATCGAGCAGTGGGTCGTGAAGGCGCTGGCCGGCCTGGCCGGGTTCGGTCCGGAGGCGGACGGCGTACTGACGCCCGGTGGATCGATCTCGAACCTGCTCGCGGTCCTGATCGCCCGTGACAGCGCGGCCGCCGCCGCGGGAGTCGACGTACGGCGGAACGGCGTTGGCGGACTGGTTCGGCCGGTCGTCTTCTGCTCCGAACTGGCTCACTTCTCCGTCCAGCGAGCCTGCGCCGCTCTCGGGCTCGGTGAGTCGGCCGCGATCACGATTCCGTCCGACGACAACTTCCGGATGCGCACCGACGTACTGGCCGACGAGCTCGCCAAGCCCGGCCGTACGCCGGTCGCGGTGATCGCCACGGCCGGTACGACGGACTTCGGCTCGATCGACCCGATCGCCGAGGTCGCCGCGCTGGCGCGGGCGCATGGGGCCTGGGTGCACGTGGACGCGGCGTACGGGTTCGGGGCGCTGTTCTCCGATCGCCTCGCGCCGCTGCTCGCCGAGCTGCCGCTGGCGGACTCGGTCACGCTGGACCTGCACAAGATCGGCTGGCAGCCGGCCGCGACCAGTGTGCTGCTCGTGGCCGATCGGACCCGATTCTCGGCATTCGACCGGTCGGTGGACTACCTGAACCCGGCCGACGACATCGACTCCGGGCTCGACGGTCTGCTCGGACGCAGCCTGCAGACCACCCGCCGTCCGGATGCGGTCAAGGTTGCCACCACGCTGACGGCATACGGCCGGTCCGGACTGGGCACGATGCTCGACACCTGTCACGAGCTCGCGCATGCCGCCGCGGCCCGGGTCGTTGCCGACAGCAACCTCGAGTTGCTGGCGCCGGTGACCCTGACCACGGTGCTGTTCCGGGTCGCCGGGCAGGGACTGGAGACGGCCACCGTGGACGCGCTCCAGGGCGAGGTCCGGCGCCGGTTGCTGACGTCCGGACGGGTGCTGATCGGCCGGACCAAGCTGCCGGCCCGCGGCGGCCGCCCGGCGGCGGTCGCGTTGAAGTTGACGCTGCTGAACCCGAACGCCACCGCGACGGACATCGAGGACCTGCTCGACCAGGTCGTGGCCACCGGCCTCGACGTCCTGACCGGTGAGGGAGCAGCGTGAGTATTGCGGTTGCTGCGCATCTGAACGCGATCCTGCGGTGCTACACCCGGGAATCGTCCGTGCCGGTGGCTGTCGGGCCGTTGTCGTTCGCGGTCGGCTCGTCGACGGTGACTGCCCGGGTCGAGCACGCCTCGCGCACCGGGTTGCACCAGTTCACGGACGTGCTGGTGGACGGCGTACCGGCTGTGCCCGAGGACCTGGTGCGGGTGCTCTCCGCTGATGCTGATCCGGTGGAGATCGACGACCTGGCGGCGCGTACGGCGGAGTCGGTGCGGAACGTCGCGCTGTTCGTCTCCGAGGCCGAGGGGGAGCGCGGGCCCGGGCGCTTCCTGGAGTTCGAGCAGGCGTTGCTGTTCGGGCATCTGAATCATCCCGCGCCCAAGAGCCGGGACGGACTGAGCGGTGCCGAGTTGGCGGCGTACTCGCCGGAGCTGGGCGGCCGTTTCGCGATGCACTGGTTCGAAGCCGACGCCGAGCTGGTGTCGTCGGACCAGGTGGCCGGCGCGCCCTCGCTGCAGGGACTGGACGCTGTGCAGCTGATGGGCGCGCTGGCCGGTATCACCCCGTCGTCCGGCCGGGTGCTGATCCCGGCGCATCCGTGGCAGGCTGCGTCCGTCTTGGAGCGGCCGCGGGTCGCCGCTTTGATCGCTGACGGCCGGGTGAAGGCGCTGGGTCCGCAAGGTGCGGAGTGGTACCCGACGTCCTCGTTGCGAACGGTCTTTCATCCGGACGTGCCGGTGATGCTCAAGTTGTCGCTCGGGTTGCGGATCACCAACTCGCGGCGTGAGTCGACGCCGACCGAGCTGCGGCGCGGCCTGGAGATCAACCGGCTGCTGGACGCGGCGTACAACGCCGGGACGGCGACCGCGCACCCGCGCTTCAGCATCGTCAGGGACCCGGCCTGGGTTGCTCTGGACGAGGGTGGGCCGACATTGACCGGTCTTGACGTTGCCGTGCGGGAGGTGCCGGCAGACGTCAACAGCTACGCGTGTTTGGCGGGGCTGCTCGCGCCTCGGGCTGGTGGGCTGAGCCGGCTGAGTGTGTACGCCGCGGACGACCCGGCCGGGTGGGTGGCGGAGTACATCGACAACGTGCTGGTCCCGATGCTCCACCTGTACGCCGAGACGGGCATCGGGCTCGAGGCGCATCAGCAGAACACACTGGTGCGGCTGGACGGGGCTGGACGCCTTCGCGGTGGCGCTTATCGCGACAACCAGGGGTACTACCTCGCGTCGTCGTACCTGCGTGGTCTGTTGGCGGTGACGGGGTTGCATGACTCGACGCTGGCGGTGGTCGACGACCCGATTGTGGACGATCGCTTGACCTACTACCTGCTGCACAACCAGGCGCTGGCTGTTGTGGGCTGTCTGGCGGCCGATGGCGTTGCGGACGAGGCTGAGCTGCTTTCGGTGGTGCGGGAGCGGTTGACGCTCGCACTGCCGTTGCTGAAGGCTGCCGGACCCTCTGGCGACCGGCTGGCGCGGCGCTGGCTCGAGGCGGAGACCCTGCCGTGCAAAGCGAACATGCTGACCCGGCTGCGCGGTATCGACGAGGTGGTGGCGCCGTTGGATGCCCAGTCCGTCTATCTCGACGTACCGAACCCGCTGCGGCTCCGGTGAGGTGCGACATCCGGCCGATGCTCCACCTGGACAACGGCTTCGACCTGCGACCCGCCGGCTCTTCCGATGCAGCCCGGATCGCGCTGTGGATGGCGCAGCCGCACATCCAGCAGTGGTGGCACCAGGCCTGGTCGGTCGAGCGCTGGGCCCAAGAGCTGGAACGGCAGTCGTCAGGGGAGCACTCTGTGCCGTGCGTGGCCGCCGTCGACACCGAGGACTTCGGGTACGTCGAGCTGTACCGCGTGCGGCACGACCGGCTGGCGGAGTACTACTCGAGCGGCGAGAACGACTGGGGGATGCACCTCGCCATCGGCGACATCAACCGGGTCGGGCGTGGGCTGGGTCGCGGACTGATCCGAGCGGTTGCTGACGCGTTGCTGCGGGCCGATCCGGCGTGTGAGCGGGTCGTGGCCGAGCCCGACGTACAGAACACCCCGTCCGTCCGCGCGTTCGCCGCGGCGGGCTTCGTCCAGCACGGGGAGCTCCAGCTGCCCGACAAGACCGCAGTACTGATGGTCCGCACCCGGACTCTGGAGGCATGACATGTACGACGTGATCGCGATCGGCTGTGGGCCGTTCAATCTCGGTCTGGCCGCGCTGGCGTCCGAGGTGGATGACCTCTCCGTTGCCGTGCTGGACAGCAGGCCGGAGTTCACATGGCACCGGGGGGTGATGTTCGAGGACGCGATGCTGCAGGTGTCGTTCCTGGCGGACCTGGTGTCGTTGGTGGAGCCGGCGCACCACCTGTCGTTTCTGTCGTTCCTTCGCGCGAATGACCGGCTCTACCAGTTCTACGTGCGGGAGAAGTTCCATCCGACGCGGCGGGAGTACGAGACGTACCTGCGATGGTGTGCTGCACAGCTGGAGTCACTGCACTTCGGCCACCACGTGCGGGACGTGGTCTGGGACGGGTCGGCGTTCTCGTTGACCGTGGAGCGTGGCTCGTCCGTTAAGACCTTTGAGGCTCGGCATCTGGTGGTTGGCGTTGGTACGGAGCCGTTTGTGCCTGCTGCTCTTTCGGGGCTGCCCTCGGAGCGCTTCCTGCACTCTGGGGACTACCTTTACCGTCGCTCTGACCTGTTGAAGGTCGGCCACGTAACCGTCGTCGGCTCTGGGCAGTCTGGCGCTGAATGCTTCTTGGACCTGCTCCGCGCTGAGGGGCCCGCAGTGTCCTGGCTGACACGCACTGGGGCGTTCACACCGCTGGACTACTCGAAGCTGGTGCTGGAGATGACGACGCCGTCGTACGTCGACTACTTCCACGCACTGGACGAGCCGGTACGCGACCAACTGGTGAAGGACCAGTGGCGCCACTACAAGGGCATCTCGTCGGAGACCCTGGAAGACATCCACGACGTCCTCTACGCGCGGGACCTGAGCGCTGCGCCCGCCGAGCTGCAGGTCGGCGTCGGCGTCGTCTCCGCGGTCGCCCGCGCCGACCGCCTCGAACTCACCATGCTCCACGCCGACAGCGGCAAGACCTTCCACCACACCACCGACGCCGTAGTAGCCGCCACCGGCTACCGCAACCGCCCGCTGCCCTTCATGGAGTCGCTGCAGCCTGCGATCCAGCACGACGCCGCCGGCCGCTGGGTGATCAACCGTGACCACAGCGTCTCAGCCGCCGACGGTCTGGCCGGCCGCCTCTTCGTAGCCAACGCCGACCTCCACTCCCACGGCGTAGCAGCCCCCGACCTAGGCCTCGGCGCCATCCGCAACGCCACCATCCTCAACACCATCGCCGCCCGCGAACTCTTCCCCCTCCCCAAATCCACCACCTTCACCACCTTTGCGATCCCCGGATGACAGACCTCTGGACGTCGTGCTCTTCGCAGCTGCTGGCGAAGCTGATCTCCCAGTTCTCCACCGAGGGTCTACTCGACCCCTCGACTCCGGACCCGGCCGGCTCGCCGGTCGTCTACCGCCTGGAGCTCGGCGCGGCTTCCTATACCTTCACTGCCACCCGCGGCGGCTTCGGCAGCTGGCGCGTCGATCCGGGCACGATCCGCCGTACAACTGCAGGCATCCTCGGCAACGACGAGAGCGAACCCGCCACCGACCCCATCCAGTTCTTCGTAGAAGCAGCCGACGTACTGCGAGTGGACGGCTCAACCGTCGCCGGCTACGTAGCCGAACTCACGAACACCCTGGCCGCCGACGTCCGAATGGCTGCCTCCGCCGTACCGGCTGCTGAGCTCCTGGACCTCCACCACACCCGCCTGGAAGGCCACCTGACCGGCCACCCCCTCCTGGTAGCCAACAAGGGCCGCCTAGGCTTCTCCGCCTCCGACACAGCCCGCTACGCCCCCGAAGCCCGCACCCCGCTCCACCTAACCTGGCTAGCCGTACGCCGAGGCCTAGCCGAATTCCGCGGCACCCCCGACCTCTCCGAACACGCCGTCATAGCCCGCGAACTGGACCCACCCGTAGTGGAGGCATTCCGCGCGCGCCTCGACGACCCCGACGCCTACGTCTGGCTCCCGTGCCACCCCTGGCAACTCGACCACGTCATCCGCACCCAATGGTCCCGAGAACTAGCCACCAACGAAATCGTTGTCCTGGGGGAGTCCCCCGACGAGTACCTCCCCACCCAATCCATCCGCACCATGGTCAACATCACCCGCCCGGACCGCTACCAGGTCAAGCTCCCCCTGAAGATCCTCAACACCTCCGTCTACCGAGGCATCCCCACCCACTGCTCCCTAGCCGCCCCCATGCTCACCCAATGGCTCCGAGGCCTCTGGTCCCGAGACGACCTCTTCCAATCCCTAGGCACCGAACTCCTAGGCGAAGTCGCCTCCGTAACCGCCCCCCACCCCCAACTCTCGATGTCCCCGGGCATCCCATATCAATGGACCGAAACCCTCGGCGTCATCTGGCGAGACCCGATCGACCCCCGCCTCCAAGACGGCGAATCGGTCTGGCCCCTAGCAGCCGTCTTACATCCTGGACTAGCGGAAGAACTGATCGCCCGCTCCGGAGCCGACCCGCAAGCCTGGCTGAGCCGCCTCCTCTCTACCCTCTTCCGCCCTTTGCTCCACCTGCTCCACCACTACGGCATCACCGTCAACCCACACGGTGAAAACCTAGCCATCATCTGCGACCCCTCCGGCCTCCCCGCCCGCCTCGTCATCAAGGACCTGGTCGACGACATCAACGTCTCCACCATCCCAATAGTTGCCCGAGGCATCGAGCCGGACTCTCACGCCCGAGTACTCCCACGCAAACCGTGGCCCATCCTCCGCCAGTACGTCGTCGACGCCCTCCTCCTCGGCGTCCTCAACCCCCTGGCCGCCAAATCCCTAATCCCAGAAGACATCTTCTGGGGTATCGCTCTAGCCGAAGTACACCGCTACACCCAGAACCACCCCGAATACACCGACCGCCTGGCAGCCACCGCCCTGACCGCCCCAACCTTCCTCCGCTACCCCTTGAACGGCTACCGCCTGACCCTCGGCTACACCGACCTGGCCACCCGCCCACCCATCCCCGTCACCGGCACCATCCCCAACCCGTTGCACACAGCCACCCCAATCCCCTTGCAATATTGACCTTGCGCCCCCAATCCGGCAGCGCCCACAATGCCGATTGACACTTGTTGCTCCGCCAACGAGTGACAGATTCAAGCGAGGGATCGGGGGGCAACCGTGTCAAACTCTGCCCTGGCAGGCTGCGTTCCAAAGACGGACGCGCCCACGTCTGTGCATCTCCCCGCCGATGCACTCGATGCCGAGGATCGCTGCGCGGAACTGGTACCGGCGCGCCGGACCGCGTTGTCGTGGAGAGGTGTAGCGATGTCACAGCAAGTCGCTACCATCCAGACGATGCCCACAATGAATGCCGTCGCGGAAACCCCTCGGCCCTGCGACGGACGCCAGGATCGGGAGGTGCGAACTGGTTCCCGGCGCCGATCCGTGGCTGGCGCCTTACGGATCACGGATGTCGATCCCACAGACGGTTTGCTGGGCCTGGCTCGTCTCTGGGGTGTGAACCGACGCGAACTCGCCGTACGCACTCGCCTGCACCTACCGTGTTACGCGGATGCTGATGGGACCGTGAGCTACTGGGCGGCCGTGGGTGTCGTGGTCAGCAGCGCTGCTCGGCTCCGCAGCGATCAACGAGCTGTGCGCGATCTGATTCCACGGCGGAAATATGCTCTCTCGGACCTCGAGTTCCGGCGGATCGGCAAGGATGCTGATCGGGTCTTCAACAGCATGCACTACCTTCGGAACGCCCGGCGCGGTTCACTCAACTTCGCTCTGGTCGACAAGCAGACGGGTACGCCGGTGACGATGTGCAGCGCCTCACCGCTCGAGTGGAGGCGTGTGGCCGACGTGCTGCGGTCGCAGTTCGACGTGCCGCGAGCGGCTGCCTGGGATCTGTCTCGGGTCTATTCGTTCGACGGCGCTCCTGCCAACGCGGTCTCACACCTGCTCGCTCAGGTGCGGAAATACTTCCGGCAGCAGGGCGATGTCGAGCTGCTCACAACTGTCGTAGATCCGAATCTTGGATTCACCGGGGTCAGCTACCGTGCATCGAATTGGCAGCAGTGGATGACCGTCCGGGCGCGGCCGTACTTGTACTACAAAGGCAAGTACATGAGCTTGCGTGAGATGTGGGCTGAATTCCCGTCCGTCCGGCGGATCGACGACCTCTGTGCCGTGGACCGGAAAGCGACGAGGAGTCAGGTCGAGCTCAAGGACTCGTTGATCTTCTGCTGCCGTATCCGCGGCGCCACAGAACGGGTGACATCCGAGGCGCAGCAGCGCATCCTCCGGTGACACGTGCCGCGGTTGCCTGCTCGGCATTCGTCCGAATGCTAGAAGAATCTCTTCAGGCGTTCAGGCATCACCGGAAGGTGTTCGGGGCCCAAAGATGTGACAAGTCTCCCCAGGCGATCTTGCACCTCGTCCTTGTCGAACTCCTCGGGGCTGAGCCGGAGGCTGGTCTCGTAGGACATCCCGTAGTTCGTGCAGATGCTGTCGTGAGACGAGCACAGGACGTCAAGGCCGTTGAACATCGCCGACTGGTCGCAGGTGAGGTCGATGACGGTCCTGTCCGGATCGTCCGAAGCGCCGATCTCCAGCCAGCAGTGATCGAGAAGATTGTTCGAGGACTCACGAACGGCCCGCACATCGCCATAGCAATAGACGGCCGGTTCGGAGTGAATATCTTGCAGGACGACCATCAGCCAGGCGGATGTCACCCCACATTGTCCGGTAGACGGTGTCTCTCTGTGATCGGCGAATCGCCAATGAACAGTTTTCTCCCCCCATGCCGCCGACACCAGACCTCGATATGTCGTCAGCTCGGCACGCCAGTCGGTCACCCGACCAGCTGAGCCAGGCCGAAGATTCGCACCGGACACCTCAGGACATCGCTTCCTCTTGTGCGATGCCGAGGCGGAGCTCATCAGGTGGATGAGCGGTCTGCCGGCGGGCCGAGGGTCGGCCGTCGACGACTCCGCATGCGGCACAGCATGCTGATGGCGTGCGTGGGCCGCGGTAGCTGGCCAACCACACAGAGTTATCCGCGTGATGCTAGCAGCGCTATCGGAGGACCGCCAGATCGCCCGCCCAGGTACTCGGATACTGCCCCTGCTCCGGTCGCCGGCGCCTCTCGATCGTGAGGTCATCGTGCACAGCACCGTACTGCCTCCTTCGCTGGGCGCCGTGGTCTGTTGACCACGGCGCCTCGTCTGTCAGCGGGGTTGGGGTGTAGGTGAGGATGCGGCGTTGTTCCGGTGGTCAGCCTGGACTCGGGCGGGGTCGACGTCGCTGTGGTCGGTGTTCAAGCCCCGAGCGGCCCCGACGATGATGTAGACGCCGAACAGCGCGGCTGCCAGAGTGAGAGCGACGCCGATTTTCAGTGTCGCCTTCGGATTCTTCACGACGACGAAGCAAAGACCGAAGATCCCCGTCAGTACGATTGCCTGGTTAGCGGTCATGATGACCTCGCCTCTTGATCTCGCGCGGCCGACGGGCTCGGGGGTCGGTCCCTGTCGACTCCGCTGAAGGCGCTGGTGGCGCCTTTCATCCATCGTCAACCGGTGCATTTGAGATCGGGAGTACCCAGTTTTGTCAATGGATTCAATTCCCCAGATTGCGCAGGCAGATCTCCGAATAGTTCTCCTTGCCACCGCGCGACCTGATGTTGCCAATTGGCAACTCAACCGCCGGTGCCACTTGGGTTTTGGCGGTAACGCTCTTCGACTGTGGCTCTGGTCGGGTGACTGGGGTCCTGGTGGTAGTTGTCGGCAAAGCTGGACATGGCGGCGGCTGCCCATTGGATGGTGTCGTCAGTGAGAGTGCGATCTTCGATCAGGCGGGCAGCCAGGGCGGCGCAGAAGGCGTCTCGGGTGATGGAGGACTCCTTCACGACGCGGCTGGGGATGGGGATCTGTGCCGGTCCTTTGCCTCGCTCGAAGATGCTTCCACCGCCGGGATCACCGAGCAGGCAGAGTGATCTCAACCCGCGGCTCAGCAGATCTTCGCTCAGGAGCTGAGGGTCGTACTTCGCCTCGTCGGAGAAGGCGAAGCGCTCAAGCTCCCACATGTGGGCAACGAGGTAGTCGATCTGTTTGAGGTGCGGGCTGAGCAGTTGGCCGTCCGCGTACGGCTGGCCCGGGGTGACGATCACAACGGGCGGATCAGCGGCATTGCCGATCAGGTCGAGGACACGCTTCAGAACCGACTGCGGAAGCTCGAAGGTCAGCAGGAGTACGTCGCTGGCGATCAGGGTGTCGGCGTACCGATCGATGGTTGCCGTGTCGAGCTCGACGCCGTCGCGCCAGACGGCTGCTGCGCTGTTGCCAAATGGCAACTCCAGAATCGCCGTCGCGGGAGTCTTGACGTTGGTTCGCTCGATCCGCTGCAGGAGAGCGACATCCACGCCCTCACGTTCGAGATGTGACTCGATCTCCCGGCCGTCGTCGTCAGCGGCGATCGCCGCGAGCAGGGAGACATCGAGTTCCAGGTGTGCGGCTGCGATTGCCTGACTCAGGCCCTTGCCTCCTGGCGTGCGGGTGTAGGTCATCGCCATCGTCGACGTACCGACGTCAGGCATAGAACCGATCCGCCAGATGTGGTCGATCGCGGCGCCACCGAGCACGATCACCTTGCCTGCGGCGGTCGAGTCGACGGTCTGAGCAGTGATTGTCGGGATCGGCTCACCCGGCTCCGAGAGTTCGATCGCGGACCTCGGGTTGACGAGCAGAGCGGCGAGTCGCTCGAAGACCTGATTTTCGGTGCGGGCACGGAGCGTGTGTTCCCCCGGCGGCGGCTCCTCCGGAGGCTCCTCGCCG
Source organism: Kribbella sp. NBC_00662 (assembly GCF_041430295.1). Taxonomy (GTDB): domain Bacteria; phylum Actinomycetota; class Actinomycetes; order Propionibacteriales; family Kribbellaceae; genus Kribbella. The sequence goes on from NZ_CP109029.1 coordinate 5,661,322, forward strand.
AGTGCCTCGTGCAACGCGGTCCAGTGCTCCACGAGAACGTTTCGTCGATTGCCGAGCGATCCCGCCGACAGTTGGTGGATCGCTCTCTTCGGAATGTTCCGGGCTTTGTACGCCTCCAGATAGATGCCGAGTTTGAGAGTTGCGTCGGCGATGATCCGGTCTGTCGGGGAGCCGAGAGCCTGGACCTGGCTGGTGATGACCTCGAGTGCCGCTTCGGCCGGCTTATGTCCCGTTTGGACGGCCTGGTTCTGGACGATGGGGAGGCGTAGGAGGGGCTGAGCGGCTCGAGTTGCGAGACGTTTGGCCGTGAGGCCGTCGTAGCGGCGGAGGGACTCCAGGACAGCGACCAGATAAGTGGCCTCGGTCTGTCCTTGGAACAGGTGGTCGGACACGCGTCCCCCAACGCAGCTAGTCAGCAATTCAAGTATGCGGGCGTGGATCGTGCGGCGGGTGGTCGTCAGCGAGTCGTCGCAAGCACTTGATTGAGCGGACCAAGTTGTCCAGCGAGTTGTTGCGACTCAGAAGCGGGAACGGGCCAAGAGGGTGTTGATGCGTTCGCGGGTCGGCATCGAGTTGGAGAGCGGGAAGTCGCTGGTCGCGCAGGACAGCGCGGCTGCGGCCCATCGGGCTACCTGGTCGGAGAATCGGCCCCCGTTGTCGATCAGGCTCGCGGCGAGTGCGGCGCAGAAGGCGTCGCGGGCCTTGGACGACTCTTTGTAGATCGACGGGATCGTCGGCACGCTGATCACTTCTTGGGCCGGGCTCGAGTAGACCGTGCAGCCGCCGTTGACGAGCAGGCAGAGGGTCTCCACCCCGAACGCCAGGAGGTGCCGTGCCACTGGTCCGGGTCGAACGGCGCCACTCCGAGGGATGCGAAGGAGGCGAGTTCCCACGGGTGGGCGACCAGATAGTCGATCCGTGAAAAGGAGACTCCGCTGATCCGCTCATCGACGTACGGCTGACTCGGGGTCACGATGACCAGCGGCCGCGCATCCGCATCCCGATGGGCTAGTGCGAGCGTATGCTGCATCGTCTCCCGCGGCACCTCGAAGGTCACGAGGAGGGCGTCGCAGTCGGACAAGGCATCGTTCCGGTCGTCCAAATCCTGCGGTGTGAGGAACAGTTGGTCGCGGTTGGGCCAGTTGACCGCAATGCCGTCGCCGAGCTCCTGTTCCAAGACTCCGGTGAAGGCCGTACGGCTGCGTGGTACGCGCTTCACCAGCGACGTGTCGACGCCCTCGTCCTGCAAGTACTGGATGATTTCTTCGCCAAATCGGTCGCCCGCGACGGCAGCGATCAGTGAGGTCCGCAGTCCGAGCCGGGCCGTTGCGACGGCCTGGATCAAGGCCTTGCCGCCGGGAGACAAATCGAAGCCATAGGCCTCGCTCGACGTCTCGAGGGCAGGCAGACTCTTGATCCTGAAGGTTGCTTCGATCACCGCGCCGCCGACGACGACCACCCGTCCCGTCGGCGCTTCCTGGCCAGGCGGGAGGGCGTCCAGCGTGACCACGGCCGTGGAGCCGACCGAGTAGATGTTGCGCCGAACCAGCTGGTCGGCGAGTTCGCGCAGTATGGCGGGTTCTGTTGTGCCACGGAGGGCTCGGTCGCTGGGGACCTCGCCTGGCTCGTGACCGAGGGCTCGATGAAGGATGTGCCAGTTGGACAGTAGAGTCTCGCGTCTGCGGCTCAGGGACGTCGTGTAGAGCGACTGGATGACACGGCCTTCGACGTTGGCGCTGGCATACGTTTCTGAATGCAGGCCGAGGGCGAGGATCACGTCGGCGACTATCTGCTGAGCGCTGTCGAGGTCGCTGCGAACGCAGTCACGGACGAGGGCGACGGCGGCGGATGGCAGGTCCAGGTCGTGCACGCTGGCGTATCGCCGGGTGGCGGCGAGTTCCAGCAAAGGGGCAGTGGATGCTGCGCGGCCGGAATGCAAGCGGGGTGCGGTGAGCCCATCGTGCGTGCGAAGCTTCTCCAACACGCCGGCGAGCAACAGCGGGTCTGCCGTCTGCTTGTCGTTGCGATTCGTCATCCGGTCCCCCCGGTGGTCATCGTCCCCACCCAAGTGTGGGGGAGGTTTGAAGCGGTTGTGTATGCGGGGCGACGGAGGTTGTGGGAAAAGCTGTGGATACCGGGAATGGTGGCGGTGGGCATCTAGTCCCCTCGTGAGCGTGGATCCGCTGTCCAGTGGGGAACGGTTCGTCGATCGGGTGCGTCTGGTCCGGGTTCTGGCGTAGGCTGCTGCGGTCTGTCGATCGGCCAGGTCGGTGGGACGAACACGGGGAGCAGGATGAATATTGGGCATGTGGAGCTGGGTAGGGCTCAGCAGGAGCGGTGGGAAGCGGCTTATGCGCGGCGGCCGCAACTGCATGGTGTGGAGCCGTCGGCGGCGGTGGAGTGGGCGGCGGGGGTGTTCGGGGCCGCGGGCATCGATGATGTGCTGGAGCTGGGGGCGGGGCACGGGCGGGATGCGCTTTTCCTGGCTCGGCAGGGATTCAGTGTGCATGCCACCGACTTCAGTGAGGCGGCACTGGATCAGTTGCGGCTGGAGGCGCAGCGGGAGGGGCTCGACGATCGGGTGACGGCGGCGTTGCACGACGTACGGGATCCGTTGCCGGTGGCTGATGCGACGGTCAACGCGGTGTTCGCGAATCTCCTGCTGAACATGGCGTTCTCGCCGGCCGAGCTGCGTTCGCTGGTTGCCGAGATCCACCGGGTTCTCTGTCCTGGCGGGGTTTTCGTGTACGCCGTGTGGTCGACGGCCGATCCGTGTTCGCGGCACTGGAGCCGGCTCGACGACGGATTGTCCGTGCACGACGGGTTCGTCGGGCGGTTCTTCGACGAGTCACTCGTGGGCGAGCTGTCCGAGCAGTGGCAGCTCGACGAGACGACGCCGTACGACGAAGGTCAGCGGCGGATGTGGCGGGTCACGATGACGAAACCCGTGCCCGAAAGCTGAAGCCGGCTCTAGGTGTTCTGGTTCCGAACAGGTGAAGTTGCCTGCCGCATCGGCGTGCCAGATTGCGGTGTGGTCACCAAAGCGAAAAGTTGCATTGACGAACCCGACCGGTTCCGACAGGCTCGGTCCGCGTCTCACCTTCGACCATCGGAGATACAGCAATGCAGTGGTACATCGACGTTCTGAAGAAGTACGCCGTGTTCGACGGCCGGGCCCGCCGCAAAGAGTACTGGATGTTCGTGCTCTTCAACGTGATCGCTTCGATCATCCTGTCCATCCTGGACAGGATCCTCGGGCTCGACTTCGGCTCGGGCTCGAGCAGCTCGTCCGGCTGGTTGTCGACGATCTACAGCCTGGCGGTGCTGCTGCCCACGATCGGTGTGGCGATCCGGCGCATGCACGACACCGGCCGTTCCGGCTGGTGGATCCTGATCAACCTGATCCCGTGTATCGGGTGGATCTGGTTCATCGTGCTGGCTGCCCAGGAGGGCAACGCCGGTGACAACCAGTACGGTCCGGACCCGAAGGCGGCCGAGCGGTTCGGCGGTCCGGGGCAGGCCGGTCCGGCGGAGCCGGGTTACCCGACCGTCTGAGTTCAGACACAACAGAAGGCCCCCGCGACAGCACGTCGCGGGGGCCTTCTGCGTCGCTCAGCTGGCCTGGCTGACGCTCGACATGTTGAAGTCGGGCACGAGCAGCGGCGGCGTCGCCGTCCGCGAGAAGTAGTCGCCCCACTCCCTCGAGTACGACGGAACCGTGGCGCCCGCGGCAGTAAAGCGCGCAAGCAGATCCACCGGGCTCTCGTTGAACCGGAAGTTGTTGACCGCGCCCGTCACCTCGCCACCCTCGACCAGGTAGACGCCGTCGCGCGTCAGACCGGTCAGCAGCAGCGTCTGCGGATCGACCATCCGGATGTACCACAGGCACGTCACCAGCAGACCGTTGTCGAGCCCCGCGACCAGGTCGTCTGTCGAGCCGGCGCCGCCGTCGACCGATACGACATAGTTCGCGATGTCCGGCGTCGCTTCCGGTACGCCGATGAGCTCCGCCGTATGACGGCTCGTCATCAGGTGCTCGAGCTTCCCGCCCCGGATCCAGTCCGTGGCCTGCAGCGTCAGCCCGTTGTCGAACACGCTCGACGAGCCGCCCGACGACCGGGCCACGGCGAACGCGAACGCCTCGAGACCGGCCAGCGCCGGATCCGAGTGCATGTTCACCGGCTGCGACGACAGGGTGTCGCCGAGACGGGTGCCGCCGCCGGACTTCGAGAACACGGTCTGGCCGTCGAACGCGTCGCGGCCGTCGAGCTGCCAGTACAGGTACGTCATCAGGTCCGCGACCGCGGCCGGCGGCAGGATCGTCGGGTGCCGACCGGCGTCGACCGAGACCGTCCGGGTCGCCCAGCCGAGCCGGCGGGTGAGCTCGGCGTCGAGCGCGAGCGCGTCGACGTCGGTGAAGTCACGGGTGGCCGTTCCGACCCAGGCCGAGTGGCTGAGGTCGGCGTTCTTGCCGGTCGAGGAGACGTACCCGCGGGGGAGTGCCTGGCGCAGCCGCAGCCCGGTCGACGAGCCGACGTACAGCGTGACGACCTCGTGGTTCGCGAAGCCGTACAGCCGACGGCGCTCGAGGTCCGCGCGCTTGAGCGACTCGCCGAGCGAGGGCGCGAACTTCTCGTAGACGCCGACCGTGGTCTCCTCGGGCTCGAGATCCCAGTCGGCGCCGACCGGGCCGTCGACGAGCGGGCGGGCGTCCTCGGCCGGCCCGGCGGCGCGGGCGGTCGCGATCGCGGCGGACACGATCTCGCGCAACGAGTCCTCGGTGACGGACGAGCGGCCGATGACGCCGGCCGCCGTACCCTCGCCGGATCCGACCGTGGCGATCACGGTCACGCTCGAGCCGCGCATCGCGCCGTTCGTGGTCAGGGTGTTGTTGGCCCAGCGCAGGTTCGTGCTGGAGGTCTCGGCGACGAGTACGACGCAGCCGTCGGCGCCTTCGGCCGCGGCCAGGGCCAGACCGCGCTCGATGGTGTCCTGGGGCGTGAGCTGAATCGTCACCGGCCGGCCTCCTGCGTGGTGTTGAGAATGCGGACGCTGCGGAACAGCGCGGACGGGCAGCCGTGGGTGACCGCGCCGGACTGCGAGGGCTCGGCCTTGCCGCAGTTCAGCGCGCCGCCGAGCAGGTACGTCTGCGGGCCGCCGACCGCCTCCATCGAGCCCCAGAAGTCGGTCGTGGTCGCCTGGTAGGCGACATCGCGCAGTTGGCCCACGATCTTGCCGTCGACGATCTTGTAGAACCGCTGACCGGTGAACTGGAAGTTGTACCGCTGCATGTCGATCGACCAGGACTTGTCGCCGACGATATAGATCCCGTTCTTCACCCGGCTGATCAGCTCCTCGGTGGACGGGCCGTCCGGGGCGGGCTGGAGCGAGACGTTGGCCATCCGCTGGATCGGGATGTGGCCGGAGGAGTCGGCGTACGCACAGCCGTTGGAGCGCGGTGTGCCGAGCAGGTCCTCGTTCTTCTTCGCCATCCGGCGGTCGACCTGGTACCCGACCAGGATGCCGTCCTTGACCAGGTCCCACTGCTGGCCGGCGACGCCCTCGTCGTCGTACCCGACGGTGGACAGGCCGTGCTCGACGGTGCGGTCGCCGGTGACGTGCATGACCGGCGAGCCGTACTTCAGCGTGCCGAACTTGTCGGTGGTGGCGAAGCTGGTGCCGGCGTAGTTCGCCTCGTAGCCGAGGGCGCGGTCCAGTTCGGTGGCGTGGCCGATCGACTCGTGGATGGTCAGCCAGAGGTTGGTCGGGTCGATGACCAGGTCGTACTCGCCGGCCTCGACGGTCGGGGCCGCGAGCTTCTCGGCGAGCCAGCCGGGGATCTGGGCGAGCTCCTCATCCCAGTTCCAACCGGTGCCGGTCATGTACTCCCAGCCCCGGCCGGCCGGCGGGGCGCAGGTCGACATCGAGTCGAAGCGGTCCTCGGCGACGGCGTGGGCGGTGATGTTCGGGCCGATCCGGACGCGTTGCTGGGTGTACGACGTGCCGGCGGTGTTCGCGTAGTACTTGCACTCGTGGATGGTCGCGACGTGGACGCTCACGTGGGCGACGCCGTCAGCCTTCAGGAGGCGGTCGCTGTAGTCGGTGAGCAGGGCGACCTTGTCGGCGCGTGGGACGGTGAACGGGTCGATCTCGTACGACGAGATCCAGGTGACGTCGTCGTACACCGGCTCGTCGGCGAGCTCGATCGTCTCGGCGTTGATCGGGCGGGACACCTGCGCCATGTTCACGGCCTGCTCGGCGACGCGGACCGCCTCGTCCACGGTCAGCGCGACGCCGGCGGCGAATCCCCAGGTGCCGTCGTGGATCACGCGGACGGCGAGGCCGAGGTCCTCGTCGTCCTTCGCGCTCTCCAGCACGCTGTCTCGCAGGGCGATCGACTCGGATCGGATCCGCTCCAGCCGGAACTCGGCGTACGTCGCGCCGAGGTCGCGGGCGCGCTGGAGCGCCGCTTGGGCGAGTTCATGACGGGGGAGGGCGAGGAAGCTCGCGTCGACTTCAGGCACGGTGTCGACCTTATACAGGGAACCGGACAAAGCTCGGCGGTGTAGTGACAATGACAAGAAACCGCCTCGCTCCGCTCGGCGGGCTGGGTGAGGGGCCCGGCTCCCGGGTGGGGTGGGGTTGTGGATGGGAGACGTGATCGGGCAGGGCGATGAAGCTGAGGTCTTGGCTCGGGTGCGGGGTGGGGATGGGGCCGCGTACGGCGAGTTGGTGGATCGGTATGCCTTGGTGGCGAAGCGTACGGCGGTGTTCCTGGGGGCGGGGGCGGACGCGGACGACGTGGTGCAGGAGGCGTTCGTCAAGGCTTACAGAGGGTTGGGCGGGTTCCGGGAGGGAGCTGCCTTCAGGCCCTGGTTGTTGCGGATTGTTGCCAACGAGACCCGGAACGCGGTGCGGGCACGCGGGCGGCGTGCTCGGCGGGAGGAGCTGGCGGCGCCGCTGGACGTCGTACTGGATCCCGCTGATGCCGCAGTGTCGCTGGAGCGTCGGACCGAGCTGCTGAACGCCGTACGCACGCTCCCGGAGCCGATGCGCCTCGTAGTGACCTGCCGCTACCTGCTGGACCTGGATGAGCAGGAGACCGCCGTAGTACTCGGCTGGCCACGCGGGACGGTCAAGTCGCGTCTGCATCGTGCGCTGGGGAGACTCCGCGACGCCCTACCGGACAAGGAGGTGCAGCGATGAGCCTCGAAGACGAGCTGCGGGCCGTCGGGCGATCTGCCGTCGTACCTCCGGTCGACGACGCCCTGACAGCCACAGTGCTCACACGCGTCGCCGACATCCCAGTGCGGAAGCGCCTGCGCGACCGGTGGCGTGCGTTCCTCGCCGGCTTCCTCGTACTGCTCGCCGGTCTCGCCCTGACCCCACCGGTACGGGCGACGGTCGCCGAGTGGCTGCGGATCGGCGGCGTCCAAGCGCAGCCCGTCGGCAGTGGTCCGAGTACTGCGCCACCGGTGCCGACCGTCGCTGGGCACCTGTCGTTGGAGCAGGCAGCGCAGACAGCCGGCTTCACCCCGAAGCTTCCGAAGGAGCTAGGCGCGCCCACCGGCGTAGAGGCATCGAAGGGCTTCATCGCAACCAGCTGGAGCGGCGTGCGGTTGGAGCAGTTCCAGTCCGGCATCGAGCCGCTCTACCTCAAGCGGTACTACGGCAGCCTCGAGTACATCGACCAGATCAACGCCTTCTGGTTCAAGGCCCCGCACGACCTGGTGCTCGTCGACAAACGCGTCGTACGGATCGCCGGACCCACGCTGGTCTGGGAGCGCGACGGCGTGACGTTCCGCCTCGAAGGCGTCGACAAGGCACGTGCAGTGGAGCTGGCGAGCGGAACCTCCTGACCGGCAGCGGTGTATCCAGCGTGAAAGGAGAGCCGCCATGATCCGTCGCACGCTCGCACTGGTCGCAGCACTGCTTGCCACCACAGCGTTCACCGCACTCCCGGCCCACGCAGGAGGCCCCACCAGCGTCCTGCTCAGCGCACCGCCGAAGGTCTCCGCCGTCGGCTACGACGACGCGCGGTACTACGACCTCCAGAACCTGATCCAGGGCCCGTCCAAACCCGATGTCGGCAGCGAGATCCACAGCATCGGCAAATTCGTCCGTGCGACCTGGCTGATCCACGACATGAGCGTGTGGCGGGTCGACGTCATCTATCCGGACGCGCCCGGCGGCCCCTGGATCTCTACCGAGGAGTTCATGGACGGCACCAAGCCCGCCAAACCGACCTGGCACCGGGCTGCAGATCCGGAGCGGCTGCTCGAGGTACTCCGCTCGTTCAAGCTCCTCGACGGCGAGTTCAACGGCGGACCCACCCTCGACGACGGCTACTCGGTCGCCGACGCGCCCGTCACGACACCCACCCCGGCGCCCGCGCCGGCGCAGTCCCAGGTCGCGACCACCAGCGTCTTCACCGGTTGGCGCTGGATCATCCCCGGCGTCCTGATCGGAGCAGCCGTCGCAGTCTTTGCCGTGCGCCTGTTCCCGAAGCGCCGCTGGGAGCTGATCGACTAGAGCTTCGCACCCAGCTCGAAGCCGGCAAACAGCCGCCCACCGTAGTCGGCAAGGATGTGGTCGACGGCAACGACCAGCCGGTCGTCCTCCGCCCGTACGCCGTCCATCAACGCGGCAGCGAGATCAGCGTCGTACGCCGCAACCTCCCGCAGCAGACCCTTGCCGGTGCCGGACCAACGACCGGCGCCGGTCAGGAACAGCCGCGCCGCGTCCTGCCACAGCACCGAAGCGATCGCCAGCCGCACATCACCGCCGGCGTCCGACAGATCGTCAAGGAGGTTGGTGATCGTGTAGCGCAGCAGCGCCAGCTCCTCCGGGGTCAACGGCCGAGGCCCAGCGGCCACCTCGGCCAGGTACTCCTGCTGCAACCGCGCCCCGGACCCATCTGTGTCCAGCAGTACGACGGACTCCCCGACGAGCCGCATCATCGTCGGCTGGCGTCGGGCCTGGTCCTTGTCGGCGAAGAAACGCAGCGACTTCTCGGTGTGCACGAAGAGCTCGACCGGCCACCCGCCGTACTCCAGCGACTTCCGCATCGGCGCCGGGGGACCGTCCAGCAGCACAGTGATGTCCAGGTCGGACGTGCTACTCGCCTCACCGCGCGCCACACTGCCACCGAGCCAGGCAGCTCGGGCATCCGGATACAGCTCCCGTACGAGTTGGCGTGCCAGGTCCATCAGGACAGTGTCAGCCAGCGCAGCAGTTCGCGAAACGCATTTGCCGGCGGGATGTGGCCGCCCACGTAGTACTTGCGTTCGGCGTGGGGTATCGCGGCAGCGAGGAACTCGACGTACTTGCCGGCTCGTTCGTCGGCCGAGCCGTGCCAGAGGCTGACCGGGACCCGGATGTCGCCCAGCTCGAAGCCCCACGGAGTGGCGAAGGCGACGTGGTCGTCCAGCCAGCCGTCGTGGCTGGTGACAAAGGTCGCCGTCAGTCGAGCCATGGCCGAAGGGTCCTCGCGAGCGGGCGGACCGGGCTCAGCTCCTGGTTGAGGTGGGATCTCCGGCCCACCGGCCTCGACTGCAGCCATGATCGTCCGGGCAGTCTCCTCGAACCCGGGCCGGAGGTCGCCGTGCAGCGCACGCCAAGAGGTGCGATTGCGCCGTGGGTCCGCGAGTTCCTCCTCCTCGGTCGGCTCCGGACCGTCCACGATCGGCGGCGAATTGCTCCCGATCACCGCGCACCTCGTCACCCGGTCCGGCAACAGCGCAGCACAGGCCAACGCATGCGGCCCGCCGCCCGAACCGCCGGTAACGGCGAAGCGGTCCCAACCCAGCGCATCGGCCACGGCGACAGCGTCCTCGACCACGGACGCGACTGTCCGGCCAGGCAGGCGGGTCGACCCGCCGTAGCCGGGGCGGTCCGGGGTCGCCAGTCGCAGACCGGACGACTCGATGGCCGCCAAGGCGTCCGGCCGCTTCCAGCGGGTCGAAGGCGTACCGCTGAACGACAGCGCCGGCAGCCCGTCCTCGGCGCCCTCGACGTTGTACAGAACCATCCGGTCGCCGATCCGCACCATGCTGTCCACCAGCGGAGCGTAACCAACCGACCTCAGCTAACCGAATCCACAGTTATCAACCCGAGATTCTCGGAATTCGAGATGCAACGGCGGTGGTGGAAGGATGCGGCCTAGGTTTTGTCGGCTGTAAGAAATCAACCAGTCGGGAGTGCTTGTGAGTTCCTCGGTCGCCGGGACCGTTTCGCCCACCCGGCAGGCGTTGCGCCGGCTACGGCGTGACCGCAGCGCGCGGATCGGCCTCGTACTCGTCGTTCTGCTGATCCTGATCGCGGCGGCCGCGCCGCTGCTGGTGCGACTGGCCGGTCAGGACGCGACGACGTACCACATCGACCTCCTCGATCCGAACCGCGGAAACGCGCCGGCCGGTGCGCTGGGAGGGATCAGCGGCAGTCACTGGTTCGGCGTCGAGCCGCTGACCGGCCGTGACCTGTTCTCGATCGTGGTTCTCGGCCTGCGTACGTCGTTGTTCATCGCGGTCGTCGTCACCGCGATCACGACCGTCGTCGGCACACTGGCCGGGATCAGCGCGGCGTACTTCGGCGGCTGGTACGACGCGGTCATGTCCCGGCTGCTCGACTTCCTCTTCGGCTTCCCGCAGCTCGTCTTCATGATTGCCCTCGGCATCATCATCCCGGCCAGGTTCCCGCGCTGGCTGCTGCTGATCCTGGTGCTGAGCTTCTTCGGCTGGGCCGGGCTGGCGCGGCTGATCCGCAACCAGGCGCGGTCGCTGGTCGCCCGGGAGTTCGTCGAGGCCGCCCGCAGCGTCGGTTCGAGCGGCTGGATGGTCATCACCCGCGAGCTCCTGCCCAACCTGCTCGGCCCGGTCCTGGTGATCGCGACGCTGGCCATCCCCGGCTACATCGGCGCCGAGGCGGCGCTGTCGTTCCTCGGCGTCGGCGTACCGCCGCCGACACCCAGCCTCGGCCGGTCGATCTCGGACTCGATCGCCTGGGTGTACACCGGCGCGGACCCGTGGTTCCTGCTGTTCCCGGGCATCATGCTGTTCTTCGCCGTACTGGGCTTCACGCTGCTCGGTGACGGAGTACGGGACGCGTTCGACGTCCGGCTGCGGAGGACGAACTGATGCCCGACCTCGTCTGGTTCGTCACCCGGCGCCTGTTCGCCGCTCTGCTCGTGATGCTCACACTGAGCCTCGCCGTCTACCTGGTCTTCTACGCGATCCCTGCCGACCCGGCCCATCTGGCGTGCGGCAAGCCCTGTACGCCGGACCGCCTGGAGCAGGCGCGGCACTTCATGCAGCTCGACCAGAGCACCCTGCAGCAGTACCTGAACTTCCTGAAGGGCATCTTCGCCGGCCGCACCTTCGGTGAAGGTACGGCGGCCGTGCACTGCAACGCGCCCTGCTTCGGGTACTCGTTCCCGCTGGCCCGCCCGGTCACCACGCTGATCCTGGACCGGCTGCCGGTCACCGCCTCGATCGCGATCGGCGCCGCCATACTGTGGCTGCTGCTCGGCGTTTCACTCGGCGTGATCGCCGCGCTGAACCGTGGCCGCATCCTGGACCGGCTGGCGATCGGGGTCGCGCTGATCGGGGTCTCGACGCCGTCGTTCCTGCTCGGTCTGCTGGCGATCCTGGTGTTCGGGTTCTGGCTCAACATGGTGCCGGTCAACGGCTACGTCCCGTTCACCGAGAGCCCGGTCGACTGGGCCTGGCACCTGATCACGCCGTGGATCGTGCTCGCGATCCTGCAGGCGGCGTCGTACATCCGGCTGACCCGGTCGCAGATGCTCGAGGAGCTGAACCTCGACTACATCACCACGGCCCGGGCCAAGGGTGCCGGCGAGCTGCGCGTGGTCGCGACCCACGGGCTCCGCGGCGTGCTCGTGCCGGTCGTGACGCTGTTCGGCCTCGATCTCGGCGGTCTGCTCGGCGGTGCGATCCTGACCGAGAAGGTTTTCAGCATGCAGGGCCTCGGTGACTTGCTGATCACCGCGGTCGGTCAGCTCGACGTGGCCGTGGTCGTCGGCGTGACGCTGTTCTCGGCGTTCCTGATCATCCTCGCGAACCTGGTGGTGGACATAGTGCACGGTGTGCTCGACCCGAGGGTGAGCCATGGCTGAACCAGTGCTGGAAGTGCACGACCTGCACGTCACCTTCACCACGGAGGGCGGTCCGGTGCCGGCGGTCGACGGCATCGACTTCGCCGTCGCGCCGGGGGAGACACTCGCGATCGTCGGCGAGTCCGGCTCCGGCAAGAGCGTCAGCTCGGCCGCTGTCATGGGCCTGCTGCCCTCGAACGCCCAGGTCACCGGCGAAGTGCTGCTCGACGGCCGCGAGCTGAACGGCCTGCCGAACGACGAGCTCCGCAAGATCCGCGGCAACGACATCGCGATGGTCTTCCAGGACGCCCTGTCCGCGCTCAACCCGTACTACAGCGTCGGCTGGCAGGTCGCCGAGGCGTACCGTCTGCACCACGACGTCTCCAAGCGGAAGGCGCACCAGCGGGCGGTCGAGATGCTCGACAAGGTCGGCATCCCGGACGCGGCCCGCCGCGCGGAGAGCTACCCGCACGAATTCTCCGGGGGAATGCGGCAGCGGGTCGTGATTGCTATGGCTCTGGTGAACGACCCCAGAGTGCTGATCGCGGACGAACCGACGACCGCACTCGACGTGACCGTGCAGGCGCAGATCATGCGCCTGCTCGACGACGTGCAGGCGGAGTTCGGTACGGCGTTGGTCCTGATCTCGCACGACCTCGGCGTCGTCGCCGAGGTCGCGGACGACGTCCTGGTGATGTACGCCGGGCGCGCGGCCGAGCGCGGTACGGTCCGTGACATCTTCTTCCGGGCCGCCCATCCGTACACGCTCGGTCTGCTCGGGGCGATGCCGCGGGTCGACGTACCGCCGAAGCCGCGGCTGACCACGATCCCCGGCACTCCGCCCACGCCGGGATCGATCACGACCGGCTGCCCGTTCCAGCCGCGGTGCGCGTACACGCATCTGGTCGGTGAGCGTTGCGTCACGGAGCGTCCCGAGCTCACGCCGCGCCCCGGTCAGGGCGACCACGAGGCGGCCTGCCACCTCGGCCGGCGGCCGGAGGTGCTGTTGTGAGCGAAGAGCTGCTGAACCTCAAGGACGTCAAGAAGTACTTCGGTCTGCGCGGCGTCCCGTGGCGCAAGGCGCAGGCGGTCCGCGCGGTCGACGGCGTGAACCTCGTCGTCCGCAAGGGCGAGACGGTCGGCCTGGTCGGCGAGTCCGGATCGGGCAAGTCGACGCTGGCCCGCGTGGCGACCCGCCTGCTCGACCCGACCCAGGGCCGCGTCGAGATCGGCGGCACCGACGTCACCAAGGTGCGTGGCCGCCGGCTGCGGCCGGTCCGGCGGAAGATCCAGATGGTCTTCCAGGACCCGCAGGCATCGCTGAACCCGCGGCAGTCGGTCGGCACCATCCTGAGTACGCCGTTCCGCGCGCAGGGGATCCGCCCGACCCGAGCCCAGTTGGTCGAACTCCTGGAGCAGGTCGGCCTCGCCGAGCAGTACCTCGAGCGGTATCCGCACGAGTTCTCCGGCGGTCAACGCCAACGGATCGGGATCGCCCGCGCGTTGTCGGTGAAGCCGGATCTGCTGGTCTGCGACGAGCCCGTGTCCGCGCTCGACGTCTCCGTCCAGGCCCAGGTGCTGAACCTGCTCGCCGACCTGCGCGACGAGCTCGGTCTGTCGTACGTGCTGGTCGCGCACGACCTTGCGGTGGTCCGGCAGGTCGCCGACCGGATCGCGGTCATGTACCTCGGCACGATCGTCGAAGAAGGTCCGGCCGCGCAGGTCTACGAGGCGCCGGCGCATCCGTACACGAAGGCGCTGCTCTCCGCCGTACCGGTGCCGGAGCCAGGTGTCGACCGGGACCGGATCGTGCTGACCGGCGATGTGCCGACGCCCATCGACCCGCCGTCCGGCTGTCCGTTCCGGACCCGTTGCTACAAGGCGCAGGACGTCTGTGCGACCGAACGACCGGTGCTCGAGCCCGTCCAAGGTTCGACTGAACACCGGGCCGCCTGCTACTTCCCTGAGCCCCCCACCTCTGAGAGGAACCAATGAAACGCATAACCCGAGCGGTCGCGGTAGCGGCCGCACTGGCGCTGGCGGCCGCCGCTTGCAACGCCAACGACAAGTCGAGCTCAGGCGGCGGCACCACCGCGGCCGCGGAGCAAGGTGGCACGCTGCACTTCCTCAGCACCGCGAAGGAGGTCAGCTACGACCCGGCCAAGAGCCAGAACCTGGGTATCAGCGGCATCCACCTGGTGCTGCGCGGCCTGACGTCGTGGAAGACCGACCCGAACAAGCCGACCGAGCTGGTCCCGGACCTCGCGACCGACACCGGTCAGGTCAGCGACGGCGGCAAGACCTGGACGTACAAGCTGAAGCCGGGTCTGAAGTACTCCGACGGCTCGCCGATCGTTGCCGGTGACATCAAGTACGGCGTCGAGCGGTCGTTCGCGCCAGAGTTGTCCGGCGGTCTCGGCTACCACAAGTCGCTGCTCGTCGGCGGCGACAAGTACACCGGCCCGTACAAGGGCGGCGAGCTGGCCTCGATCGAGACGCCGGACGACACCACGATCATCTTCAAGCTGAACAAGCCGTACGGCGACTGGCCGTGGATCGTCAGCATGCCGGCGTTCTCGCCGGTACCGAAGAAGGCCGACACGGACCCGGCGCACTACGGCGAGAAGCCGATGGCCAGCGGCCCGTACCAGGTGCAGTCGTACGCGCCGGGCTCGAAGCTCGTGCTGACACGCAACCCGAACTGGGACAAGTCGACCGACCCGGCCCGCACCGGCCTGCCGGACTCGATCGTGACCGACATGGGCCTGCAGCCCGATGTCATCAACCAGCGCCTGATCGCGGACGCCGGTGACGACAAGTTCGCCGCGACCACCGGTACCTCGGTCCCGGCCGCGCTGATCCCGACCGTCACCGGCAACCCCGCGGTGAAGGCCCGCGTGGCGACGTCGACCTCCGGCGCTCTGATGTACCTGGCGATGAACACGCAGCGCCCCGCGCTCGCCAAGCCCGAGGTCCGCAAGGCGATCCAGTACGCCGTCGACAAGCAGGCCGTCCAGGTCGCCGAGGGCGGTCCGGAGTTCGGCGGTGAGCTCGCGACGACCCTGATCACGCCGGGTATCGACGGCTTCAGCAAGTTCGACCTGTTCCCGGCGCCGCCGGCGGGTGACCCGGACAAGGCCAAGCAGATGCTCGCGGCCGCCGGGGCCAGCAACCTCAACCTGGTGCTGGCCGCCGACAACACGACCGGTCTCGGCGTGGCGCAGGCGATCCAGCAGGGCCTGAAGCGGGCCGGGATCACGGTCACGATCAAGCCGCTGGACTCCGAGCCGCTGACCGACCTGATCACCGGCAACAAGCCGGACTTCGACCTGACCGTGTCGAGTTGGCTGCCGGACTTCCCGTCCGCGATCGGCAACATCCAGCCGCTGTTCGCGTCGTCGGAGATCGGCAACGGCGGGTACAACATCTCCCGCTACTCCAACCCGGCGGTCGACTCCGCGATCGCCGCGGCGACGGCCGAGTCGGACCGGACCAAGGCGGCCGGGATGTGGGGTGCGGTGGACAAGCAGATCATGGCCGACGCACCGGTCGTGCCGCTGATCTACGCACGGAACGCGTTCCTGCACGGGTCGAAGGTGCAGAACTTCTACCTGCCGCAGTACCCGCCGTACCCGAACACGCTGATCCTGGGGCTCAGCAAGTAGAGCAAGTAGAGGTAGGTCTCAGGTCCGGCCTTCGGATTCCTGGGCCTCGAAGAGGGTCGGCTGGGTCTCGGCATCGAGTCCCCAGTCGGCCCTCATCACCGTGTAGCCGGCCTTCTCGGCCGCGGCGATCACCTTGACGTCGTCGTCGACCAGGACGGCGACCGGCCGCTGCTCGGCCAGGCGCTGCAGCCGGCCGAGCTTCATCATCGTCGACGGGCGCCGGTCGGTGTTGCCGCGCATGTACAGCTTCCCGTCCGGGAACCCGTTGTCCTTCAGCCACTTCAGCGTGTCCCGCCGCAGCCGCTCCGGCCGCCCGGTCAGGTAGACGATCTCGTGCTCGACCGCCAGCGTCGTCGCGACCGCGAGCCCCTCGTCGAGTACGGCGTCCTCCTTGGCGTGCGCGAAGAACGAGTCCCAGTCCTTCGGCTTCCGCTCGATGAAGTGGATCCGCTTGCTCGTGTCGGACAGCGTCGCGTCGATATCGAGTACGGCGTACGGTCGATCGTCATCCATGGCGTTCAGCTTCCCAGGTCGCGCGATCGACGCCGTACCGGACCTCGCCGAACTCGGTCCCGGGCAGCGGATGGTCGAAGTGTTCGTGGTAGATCTTCAGGAACCGCAGGCCGGATCGCCGCATCACCGCTCGCGAACGGTGATTGACGGCCATCGTGTCCGCCACGACCCGGTCCATCCCGAGGCCGAAGGCGTGCGCGATCAGCGCTCTCGTGCCCTCGGTCGCGTATCCCTTGCCCCAGGCGGCCCGGCTCAGCCGGTAGCCGACACCGACGGTCCTGGCGTCGCTGGTCGGCTGCATCCCGAACCATCCGACGAACACGCCGTCGGCCTCGGCGGCGAACGTCCCCAGTTGCGGATGTTCGGCGTACACCTTGAGGATCTCCGGCAGGACGACGTTCTCGATCTCGTCCCGCGGAGTCGGTTGACCGGTCAGGAACCGCATCACCTCGGGATCGGAGTCCAGCGAGACCAGCAGCTCGACATCGGCCGGGGTGAACCGGCGGAGCATCAGCCGCTCGGTCTCCAGATAGGTCACCACTCCTGGATCGTAGGCCGTTCCCATGTCCGAGGGCCGGTGGATTACGGCTGCTGACGCGGGACCCGCGCTCCCGAACCACCGACTCCCGCGCCGACTTTGAGCACCCACCAACCGTTCTCAGGGCGCGACGGTGGTTGGCCCGTGCTCAAAGTGGTGGGAGAGGGTGTCCGGAGTGTGGGCGGGTGCGGGGTTGGGGTGTGTTGGGTTGGGCGGTTGTCGGTGGGGCGGGTTAGCGTTCTTCCCGCAATGGACGAGTCGATCACGTTTCTGCACAGCTCGGACTGGCAGCTGGGGATGATGCGCCGGTTCCTTGGGCCGGACGGCCAGGCCCGGTGGGGTCAGGCGCGGCTGGATGCTGTCGCACGGATCGGCGAGGTCGCGGAGCGGACCGGTGCGGCGTTCGTGGTCGTCACCGGTGATGTGTTCGAGCACAACCAGGTCGAGCGCCAGACGATCCTGCGGGCGTGTGAAGCGCTCAAGCGGATCCCGGTGCCGGTCGTGCTGCTGCCCGGCAACCACGACGCGCTCGAGCCCGGCTCGCTGTGGACGTCGAGCCAGTGGCAGGGGCACGCGCCGGAGCACGTGACGGTCCTGACCGAAACGACGCCTTTCCAGATCGTGCCCGGGGTGGAGATCGTCGGCGCCCCGTGGCGTTCCCGCCGTCCGCTCTCGGATCCGGCCGCGCCCGGGTACGCCGACCTCACGCCCGGGCCCGGAATCATCCGGATCCTGCTCGCGCACGGTCAGCTGACCAGCCTGTCCGGCGGCATGTCCGACGTACCGACGATCGACCAGACGGCGCTCGAGGCCGCGGTCGCGGACGGCCGGCTGCAGTACGTCGGGCTCGGCGACCGGCACTCGACCACGAAGGTGACCGAGCGGATCTGGTTCTCCGGGACGCAGGAGGTCACGTCGCCCGAGGAGGACGCACCGGGCAACGTGCTCAAGGTGACCATCGCCGCCGACGCCATCGAGGTTGAACCCGTGCGAGTCGGCGCTTGGCACATGGTCGACCACCGGGTCGAGCTGTTCGACGAGGAGTCGATCCAGGCGCTCGAGGACTGGTTCGCCGAGCTGCCGGACAAGGAACGGACGTACGTGCGGCTGGCCGGCGACGGCTCGTTGCCGCTGCCGTTGCTGAGCCGGCTGGACGCGATGATCGACGCGCAGGGCGAGGTGTTCGCCAGCGTGGAGCGGTGGGCCAAGTTCTGGACCGTCCGGCCCGCTCCGGACGCGGCCGACCTGGAGTCGCTGCAGCTGAGCGGTCCGGCGCGTGCCGCGATGGAGGAGCTCCGGCAGGCGCTGGCCGGCGGCGACGAGGGCGCAGGTGCGGCGTTGTCGTTGATGCACCGATTGGCGCGGGACGCGGGATGAGATTGCACAGCTTGGCGCTACGGGACTTCCGTGGCGTCAAAGAGCGCATTGTCCGGTTCCGCGCGCTCGGCACCACCGTCGTGGTCGGCGACAACGAGGTCGGGAAGTCCAGCCTGGTCGAGGCGTTCGGGCTGATCTTCGAGCTGCCTGACGACTCGAAGTCGACCCGGATCCGCGACATCCAGCC
The DNA here is from genome assembly GCF_041430295.1 of Kribbella sp. NBC_00662. GTDB lineage: Bacteria > Actinomycetota > Actinomycetes > Propionibacteriales > Kribbellaceae > Kribbella. Next base: position 5,679,714 of record NZ_CP109029.1, read on the forward strand.
GGTCGGTCAGGACGTCGGGCCGGAGGTCACCGCCGAGCTGAGCCTCGGCGGTCGCGAGCTGACGTACTCGAAGCGCTGGCTGAAGAACCGTTCCACCGAGCTGACCATCGTCGAGCCCGACGGCCGGCGGCAGTCGTGGACCGGTCGCGAGGCGCACAACGAGGCCGAGCGGCTGTTCCACGAGAACGTCGACCCGGTGCTGTGGCAGACCTTGATGGTCAGCCAGGGCCAGTCGTTGGTGCTGCCAACGCCGGCCGACGCGGAGCCGTTGATCACCGCGGTGACCGCCGAGTCCGGGACACCGGTCGACGGTGCGTCGATGCCGTTGGTGACTGCGGTCGAGCACGAGTACCTGCGGTACTGGACGCCGCGCGGGAAGCCGACCGGCGACTATGCGCGGTCCGCGAAAGCGGTGTCGGCGGCCGAGCTGGGTGCGGCGCAGGCGTTGCAGGCGATGGAGGAGGTGCAGTCCGACATCCGGCGGGCCGAGCGGCTCAACCTCGACCTCTCCGATGTCGACGCCCGGCTGTCCGACCACCTGAAGTCGGTCGAGGAGCTGCGCGAGCGCAAGAAGGCGACCGACGAGATCCTGCTTCGTCGCGACTCGGTTCGCTCGCGGGCGGAGACCGCGCGGGCCAGACTGGAGAACCACACGCGGACCCGGCTCGACCGTGAGCGGTTGCTGGACGAGGTCGAGCGGTTCACGAAGTTCGAGGCCGAGCTGGCCACAAAACGGGCGGACGCCGACCTGGTCGCCAAGACCGCGGCCGAGATGGTGCAGGCGGCGGAAGCCGCGCTGGCAGAGGTGGTCGAGCTCAAGGACCTCCGGCGCACGGACGTGCAGGCGGCGGAGCGGCGGGTCTCTGACCTGATGGATCGCGCCGAGCTGGCTCGATTGCTCGGGCAGCAGACCGAGCTCGTCGACGTACGGGCGCGGATCGCGGCCGCCGGGACGATCCTGGACCGGATCAAGGTCGACGATGCGATCGTCGCGGCGCTCGAGGACGCTCGGGCGGCAGTCGTCGAGGCGCGTGCGGCGCTCGCGGCCGGTGTACCCGAGGTGTCGGTACGGCGACTTGGCGCGGAGCCCGTCGAGTTGTCGGGGACCGGTCTCGACGGGGCCGTGCCGTCGGAGCTCGGGTTCGACGAGGCGACCGAGGTGCTCGTCTCGGGCGAGCTGGTGATCGGCGTACCGGGTCAGCTCGAGGTGACTGTGCGGGCCGGCGGCGAGGCGGCGACGCTGCGGTCGCGGCTCGACGACGCCGTACGACGTGAGAAGGACCTGCTGAAGAAGGCCGGCGTGAAGGACGTCGCCGCCGCGCGGGAGCTGCTGCGGAAGGCCGACACCGCGACGGCGGAGCTCAACGAGGCCCGGCGTACGGAGAAGTCGTTGACGGCCGGAGGCGATCCGGGGGAGCGGATCGCCGTACTGTCTGCGCGGCTGGGTCCTGAGGACGAGGCCGAGGAGTCCGGTAAGCCCGCCGTTGAAGGCGTCCCGGGGCAGATGTCGCTGTTTGCCGAGTTCGCGGAGTTCGCGTCGCCGCACGACACGCTGTTCGACGACGTCGACGAGCCCGCGCCGGCTGCGGACGACCTTTCGGGTGCGCAGCGAGTGCTCGAGGAGGCGCGGAGCGGACTGGCCGAGGCGGAGCGGTTGCTGGCGGACGCGGAGTTCGCGGCCGCGCAGGCGCGGAAGGCGGCCGACGAGGATCGGTCCGAGGCGCAGAACGCACGGGCCCGGTCGGAGCTGGCGGGGGAGCGCTTGGCGTCTGCGATCGAGGCGCTCGAGGCCGCCCGGGCGGTGCTGGACGACGACGCCGTGTCCGCGGCTGAGACCGAGGCGACCACTGAGGTCGAGGCGGTGCTCGAGGAGCTGACCGTCGTACAGGAACAGGCCGATGCGGCCGGGGCGGACGAGGTCGCGGGCGAGCTGACGCACGCGTTGGCGGTGGCGAAGCGGCTGCAGAGCGAGCGGGACACGTTGCGCGACGCGTTGCGTACGACGGAGGGCCGGCTGGAGCAGTCCGGGCGGGACGGGCTCGCGACCCGGCGGGACGTGGCCGACCTGGAGCTGGCCGCCGTACGCGCGGAACACGACAGCCTCGAGCGCCGGGCGGAGGCGGCGCGGCGCGTGTACGAGACCCTCAGCCGGCATCGGGCCGAGGCACAGACGAAGTACTCCGAACCGCTGCAGACCCGGATCGAATCGCTGGGTCGCAGCGTCTACGGGCCGTCGTTCCGGATCTGGCTCGACGACGATCTCGCGGTCGCGGAGCGGGAGCTGGACGGCGTACGGCTGCGGGTCGAGGCGCTGTCGACCGGCGCTCAGGAGCAGCTGGCGATCATCACCCGCCTCGCGATCAGCCACCTGGTCAGCACCGGTGAGGGCAGCGTCCCCGTCATCTTCGACGACGCCCTCGGCTGGTCCGACAAGGCCCGCCTCCGCGACATGGGCGCCCTGCTCGGCCGTGCCGGCGACCACGGCCAGATCATCATCCTCACCTGCATGCCCGACCGCTACGAATACGTCCCCAAAGCAACCTTCATCAAGCTGGACGCGTGATCCGCTCCGGGGCCGAGTAGACGACGCAGCGTTCGCCGCGGGTGAAGCCGGCGAGGGTGATGTTGGACTGGCGGGCCAGGTCGACGGCGAGGCTGGAGGGGGCGCTGACGGCCACGATCATGCCGATGCCGGCGGCGACGGCCTTCTGGACGATCTCGTAGCCGGCGCGGCCGCTGACCGCGAGGACCAGACCCTTGCGGCTGTGGTGGTTGAGGACGGTCCAGCCGACGACCTTGTCGACGGCGTTGTGGCGGCCGACGTCCTCCTTCACCACGATCTTGCGGCCGTCGGCGGTGAACAGGCCCGCCGCGTGCAGTCCGCCGGTGCGGTTGAACGTGGTCTGCCCCTCGCGGAGAAGATCGGGCAACCGCCGTACGACGTCGACCGGGACCTCGACCGGGTCCACCGGGTCGTACTCGCGCTCGGCGAGCTCGTCGAGGCTCTGCTGGCCGCAGACCCCGCAGGCGGCCGATGTGACGCCGTACCGCTGGGGTGGCTCGCGGTCCGGGGGACCGTCGAAGGTGACCGTGACAGTGTTGAACTGCTGCTCGCGGGTCAGCGCGACATCGGTGCAGTAAGCAACCGTCCGGATCGCGTCCGGCCGTACAGCGAACCCTTCGCCGAGGCAGAAGCCGGCGGCGAGCTCGAAGTCGGACCCGGGCGTCCGCATCGTGACGACCAGCGGTTCGGGCGGCCGCCCCGGCCATTCCAGCCGCAGCTCCAGCGGCTCCTCGGTGGTGACGACGTCCTCACGCCGCGAGGTCCGCTCACCATCGAGCACCTCGACTTTGAACCTGGTGGCCGGCCCTTTGGTCATACAACAACAGTAGGCGCTCACCAGCCACGGCGTACGGCGAGCCAGTCGAGGTACGTCCACGCGTAGAACCGCTGGTGCTCGCGCAAGGCCGGCGTACATCCGGGTGGGGGCGGTGCATCAGTGTTCTTCAACATGTAGGCCGCGATGACCGCCATGAAGGCGTCGAGGTGTTCGCCGGGTACGTCGGCGGTCAGGGGACTGCGCTTGATCGCGGCGAACGTGTCGATCCCGTTGTGCTGCGCGGTCGGGAGCAGGCCGGCCCAATCGACCCAGCGCGGGCCGAGGGTCAACCAGTTCCAGTCGACTGCCCAGCAGACACCGTGCGAGTCGATCAGGAGATTGTCCGGACGCAGGTCGGAGTGCATCGCGGTGTCGCCGACGAGGATCTCCGGTCCTGCCGCCGCCAACTCGGCCAGCTCCGGCAGCACCCGGGTCAGCCACGGTTGCATGCCGACCGGCAGCTCCCGCTCACCTGCCAGGATCTGCGCGGGCACGGCAACGTCTTCCCCGACCAACTCCCCGAATGACATCAGCCCGGTCAAGGGGCTGGGGCGCAACGCCTCGGCCATCGCCTCGCAGGCGGCGGTCACCAGGTCGAAGTCGTCGGCAGTCCAGGGCGTTCCGGGCATCCGTCCGTCCACCCACTCGGAGACGACCGCGAACCAGTCGCTGTCCCCGCTGTCCCCGCCGCCGACGGGGGCGGAGGCGGTCGCAGCTGCGGCGGCGTAGGAGGTGGTGGCGTGTGCGGTGGCGACGATCGCGGGCGCCCGGACGGCCTTCGGGAGCCGGGGGACGACCTCCGCCTCGCGCTGGTAGGCGCCGTACGCGTGGGTGCTGTCGGGTGCGGCCTTGATGAAGACCCGGCGGCCGTCGGCCAGCTGGGCGCGAGCCGCGAACCCACCGGTGAAGCCGGAGCTGACCGGCGCCGAGACCGCGGCGATCTCGGTGCCTAGGGCAACAGCCAGCGCCTGGTGGAGACCGGCCGGCAACGACTCCCAGACAGGGCGCTGCGAGGTGGCGGAGTAGTCGACGTCCGGGGCCTGGCTCATGTCCAAGAACGATAGATGCGGTGGAGGTACGGCGCCTGTGGTTTAGCGTCGGGCGCATGGTGCTGCAAGTTCTCGATCTGGTGGGGATCTTTGTCTTCGGGATCACCGGGGCGTTGGTCGGCGTACGGAAGAAGCTGGACGTTTTCGGGATCCAGGTGCTCGCGCTGGTGACCGGGCTCGGTGGTGGGTTCATCCGGGACGTGCTGATCGGCGAGACCCCGCCGGCCGCGCTCCGGGACTGGCGGTATCTGGTCGTCCCGGTCGTGGCCGGCCTCCTGACGTTCTTCCTGCACCCGGGCATCGGCCGGGTCGAGCGGCTGGTGAACATCTTCGACGCGGCCGGCCTGGCGCTGTTCTGCGTGACCGGTGCGCTGAAGGCGATCGAGTTCGGCCTCTCCCCGATCTCGGCCGCGCTGCTGGGCACACTGTCCGGCATCGGCGGCGGCGTACTCCGCGACGTCCTCAGCGGCCGCGTCCCGGTCGTACTCCGCTCCGAGATCTATGCCACCCCGGCGCTCCTCGGCGCCGGCATCGTGGTCATCGCGGCAGCGCTCGAGTACCACGCGCTCTGGGTCCCGATCGCCGCGGCGGCCACCTGCTTCACGATCCGCCTGATCGCGATCCGCCGCGGCTGGAACGCGCCGCTACCCCGCAACCCGTGACGGCGGCGCCCAACCGTTGACCACGGCAACCAGTTCGACGTACCGATGCCAGCGCGGATCGGCGGTACGACGCAGGTCGATCAGCTGCCGGCGCAGTTCCGGATCGGCTCGCAGCGGGTTGTCCCCGGCAAGGACCTGGAAGCCGGCTGCGAGACGTCGTACCGCGGCACGGAAGTCTTCAGAGGAGACCAGCGCGGCCAACTCGAGCCACGCGTCGACCTGCTCGGGCCGAGCATCCGGAGCGAGCACGGGCGTGAGGTTCTGACGAGCCGCGGCGAGAGCGGGGTCGTCGCCGAGTGTGCTGGTCAGGAAGTCGGCGATCAACGCCTGCCGTGCTTGTTCGAACTGGGCAGTCATGTCGGTGAGCTCCTCGGGAGTCGAGTGACGATGAGCGACCACCGATACGACGGCGTACTGCGCCTGCAGCGTCCGGATCTGTACGGCGAGTGCGTCGGCATGCGCCGCGAGTACGTCGGCCAGCGTCCGCTCCCGCTCCAGCACCGCCCGCACCGTCTCCAGATCGAGCCCCAGCGCGCGCAGCGTGCGAATCAGCTCCAGCCGCGCGACCGCGCTCTCGTCGTACCGCCGATGACCGGCTGATGTACGACGTGACGCCAGCAGTCCGAGGTCGGAGTAGTGCCGCACGGTCTTCACCGACACGCCGGCAAGCCCCGCCACCGCGCCGATCGAGTGGTCCATGCCCAACACCCTCACATCTCCCCTTACCGGAGATACAAGCCTAGTTGTGGGCGAACCGCTCCTTCGGGCGTGCGAACGTGATCGAGACGGCGGCGACGATCGCACACGCGATGCCCACGCCGAACGGGACCCAATAGGCGTTCGACGGGCCCCAGACGTCGACCGCGTGCCCGGCGGCCGCGTTGCCCGGTGCAACGCCGAGCAGGATGCCGGTGACGGTCCAGGTGATCGCCTCGGTCAACCGCTCCGGCGGCACCCACTCCTCGACGCAGGCGGTGACCGCGACCATCGTCGGCGCGATCGTCATACCGCAGCAGAAGAGCACCACACCGAGCATCAGCACGCTGTTGACCCAGGGGAGCGGGGCCAGCGTGACAGCGAGCGCGATCGTGCCGATCAGCAGCCGTCGCTCGACCGGAGCACGCCAGTGCACCGAGCCGTACCAGAGTCCAGCCAGCAGGCTCCCGAACGCCCAGACGGCCAGTACGACGCCAGACAGGCCCGCCTGTCCCTTCTCGGTCGTAAAAGCCACTGTGATGACCTCTGCGCCACCGAGCGTCGCACCGAGCCCCAGACCGATCAGACTCACCAGAGTGATCGACAGCCACGGCATGTGTGCCTGCTCGGCCCCGTTCGACTTGCCGCGCCCGGGTGGGTCGGAGGCGCGCAGGAGCGCGAGCCAGATGCCACCGGCCAGTCCCAGTACGCCGGCGGCGGTCAGAGCGGCGTACGGACTCCACTGTGTCGCCAGCGTGGTGACGAGGACCGGACCGACGATAAAGACCACCTCGTCGCCGACCGCCTCCAGAGCGAAGGCGGTCTGCAGCGCACGTCCCCGTCCGAGCAGATGAGTCCAGCGAGCGCGGACGAACGAGCCGACCTGCGGACGGGTGCCACCGGCAACGAACGACAACGCGTACAGAACCCAGGTCGCCGAGCCGGCACGTACTGCGACGAGTAGACCGCCCAGTGCGATCGTGCAGAGCACGGAACCGACCAGCAGGAGCGTCCGCTGCCCGAAGCGGTCGACCAGCCGGCCCTGAACCGGTCCGGTCAGTGCACCCGCGATGACCGCCACACCGGAGACCGCGCCGGCCAGGCCGTACGAACCGCTCTCGCGGGCGATCAGGATCACGATGCCGAGCCCGATCATCGAGATCGGCATACGCCCGAGGATCCCGGCGGCGAAGAAAGCGCCGGCACCGGGACGGCGCATGAGGTGTGCATAAGGCTTGAGCATGAGAGACCGGCAACACCTTAACCTTCACCGGTCTGAGAAGCTTGGAATATGTCGCCAGCTGCACCCCCGTACGACGCTGTCCTGCTGCTCTCCTTCGGAGGCCCCGAGAAGCCTGAAGACGTCCTGCCGTTCCTCCAGAACGTGACCCGGGGCCGGGGCATCCCGGACGAGCGGCTCAAGGAGGTCGGGGAACACTACTACGCGTTCGGCGGCAAGAGCCCGATCAACGACCAGAACCGCGAGCTGCTGAAGGCGTTGCGCGAGTCGTTCGACGAGATCGGCTTGGACCTCCCGATCTACTGGGGCAACCGCAACTGGGCGCCGTACTTGACCGACACGATGCGCGAGATGGCCGCCGACGGCGTACGCCGTGCCGTGGTGATCGTCACGTCCGCCTACCCGTCGTACTCCGGCTGCCGCCAGTACCGGGAAAACCTCGAGGACGCCGCGCGCGAAATTCCCGACGCGCCCCGGATCGACAAGCTCCGGCACTACGCGAACCACCCCGGCTTCGTCGGGTCGTTCGTCGAGTCGACCGCCGAGGCGCTGAGCCGGCTGCCCGAGGGCAGCGCGATCGCCTACGTGACGCACTCGATCCCGACCGCGATGAACGCGACCAGCGGTCCTGACGGCAACGGGTACGTCGACTGGCACTCGGACGTCGCCGCCGAGATCACGGCCGAGCTGGAGCGGCGGACCGCCCAGGTTCGGCGTACCGACCTCGTCTACTGCTCGCGGTCCGGGCCGCCGCAGGTGCCGTGGCTCGAGCCGGACGTCAACGACCACCTCGAGGTGCTGGCCGCCGAGGGTGCGCCGGGCGTGGCGGTGGTCCCGATCGGGTTCGTGAGCGACCACATGGAGGTCATCTACGACCTCGACACCGAGGCCGCGAAGACGGCCGAGAAGCTCGGCCTGCCGATGGCGCGGGCCGCGACCCCGGGGACCGATCCGAAGTTCGTCACGATGCTCCGCGACCTGGTCGTCGAACGGGCCGCTGCCGAGCGCGGCGAGCAGCCGGTTCGGCCTTGCGTCGGCAAGCTCGGCCCGGCCTGGGACGACTGCCGTCACGACTGCTGCCCACCGCTTCGCCGACCCACTCCTCAGAAGGAATCTGTATGACCTCCTCGGTAAGCCCGCAGGATCTGCTCAAGCTCGCCGTGGAGGTGGCGGAGGAGGCAGCCGGACTGATCGTCGAACGCCGCCGCGGCACGATCACCGTCGCCGACACCAAGAGCACGATCACCGACGTCGTCACCGCGGTCGACCGGGAGTCCGAGGAGCTGATCCGGGCCCGCGTGCTGCGGGCGCGCCCGGACGACTCGTTCCTCGGTGAGGAGGGCGACGACGTGGTCGGCACCAGCGGCGTCCGCTGGGTGGTCGACCCGATCGACGGCACGGTCAACTACCTGTACGACATCCCGACGTACGCCGTCTCGATCGCCGTCGAGTACGACGGGGAGACGGTCGCCGGCGTGGTGGTGGACGCGCCGAAGGGCGAGGTGTTCACCGCGACCAAGGGCGGTGGCGCGTTCGCGGACGGCAAGGCGATCCAGGTGTCGGGCGCGACCGAGCTGAGCCAGGCCCTGGTCGGGACCGGCTTCGGGTACGACCCGGCGCGCCGGCAGGTGCAGGCGGAGGTGATCCAGCACCTGATCACCAAGGTCCGCGACATCCGCCGGATCGGGGTCGGCGCGATCGACCTCTGCTACGTCGCCTGCGGCCGGCTGGACGCGGTGTTCGAACGCGGACTGAATCCGTGGGACTACGGTGCGGGTGCACTGATCGCGTCCGAGGCCGGGGCGACGGTCGGCGGGCTCAACGGTGCGCCGGTGTCACCGGAGATGTCGATCGCGGCGAGTCCGGCGCTGTTCGCGCCGATCCACGACCTGCTGGCCGCCGCGAACCCGCTGCGCGCCTAGACGTCGGTGAGTGCTCGTTTCTGCGCAGTATCGCGCACTAATGAGCATTTTGGTGTTCGGTCCTGACATTTGTGGCGACACGCGGGCCACAGCATGGACCCAGCCGTGCATTGCGGCGGTTTATAGGGCACAATCCCGTCCTCGGGAGAGGTGATTGCCGATCCCGGCCTGGCTGTCAAGGGTTTCGGGGGACGAAGATTCAGCGCGGTGCGCCGACGCGGAATTTCTCGGCCGCTCTACCCGTTCAAGGGCTCAGCAGGCAACACCACGGGTACGAAGAGGGCAGGGAAACACCATGGCGACTGATTACGACGCCCCGCGCAAGACGGACGAGGACGCTTCCGAAGAGTCGATCGAGGAGCTCAAGACTCGCCGTCACGACAAGAACTCCGGCAAGGTCGACGAGGACGAGGCCGAGGCCGCGGAGAGCTTCGAGCTGCCCGGCGCGGACCTGAGTCACGAGGAGCTGGCGGTCCGGGTCCTCCCGCGCCAGGCCGACGAGTTCACCTGTTCGAGCTGCTTCCTGGTTCACCACCGCAGCCAGCTCGCCGAGACGAAGAACGGGCAGCTGATCTGCCGCGACTGCGCAGCCTGACACCAGCGCCCTTCTTCGTAGTAACTGCAGCGGGACCGTTTCCAGACCCCTGGAAACGGTCCCGCTGTTGTCTGACCACCCGGTCAGTCTTTCTTCTTCACCAGTCCGGTGTCGGTGCCGCGGACCAAGCGGGCCCGGGCGTCCTGGACGTAGCCGGGCGGGGCGTGCCCGGTCGACCGCAAGTAGTAGGCAGCCGCCCGGCGCTCCGCGAACAGCTTCGCGGCCGCGGCCGCGGCAGCGCTCGCAGCCGCCCAGGTCATGACCTCCACGTACTCGCCCTGGCCGTCCTTCGGCGGCTTCCCGCCGGACCCGAGCTTCCAGGCCGTCGTGACCGCTTTGCTCGCGGCCAGGCCGACCACGATCGTGAAGGCGGCCTGCACCAGCTTCCAGCCGATCTTCGCTCCGACCACTGCACACACTCCTAACGCGACTGCTGACAGTCAGGATCTTCCCACGCTGTGCCCGCTCAGCGCGGCAGCCAACCGATCCGGGTGCCGCGTGGCGATCAGCCAGTACGGCGCGGGGTCGCCCGGGTCGGTGATCTGGACCCGTACGGCGCCCGGCAGGTAGCTGCGCAGTACCAGATAGGCCTTCGGATCGCAGTCCCGCCCGAACGCCCGGCGCGCGTCCTCACCGGTCAGCGCCTCGACCGAGCCCAGGTACGACCGGTCGATCTCGGCCCGCCCGGCCCGGAACCGTACGTCGTCGACCTCGACCCGCGCACCGCCGTACCGGACGAACAGCGCCACCAGCAGCACCGCCGCCAGCCCGCCGACGATCGAGCCGGCGATCAGCCCGGCCGGCACCGCGGTGATGACGAACAGCGTGATCACAGCGGCGGTGGCGATGATCCACCACGACACCGGCACGCGCAGACTCTCGCGATAGCTACCCACGGACCCAGCCTGGCACGAACCCGTCCCGGCGCGCTCGATAGGGTCGCCTCTCGTGACCGAGGTACTCATCCAGCGCATCGACCCCGAACTCCCGCTGCCGTCGTACGCACATCCCGGCGACGCCGGCGCGGACCTGGTGGCAGCGGCCGACCTCACCCTGAAGCCGGGGGAGCGCGGTCTGGTCGGCACCGGCATCGCGATCGCCCTGCAGGACGGGTACGCCGCGTTCGTCCATCCGCGATCCGGGCTCGCGGCCAAGCACGGCGTCTCGATCGTCAACGCGCCCGGCACCGTCGATGCCGGCTACCGCGGCGAGATCAAGGTCTGCCTGATCAACCTCGACCCGCACGCCGAGGTGACCGTGCGCCGCGGCGACCGGATCGCCCAGCTCGTCATCCAGCAGGTGGAGAAGGCCCGGTTCGTCGAGGTGACGTCGCTGCCCGGTTCCGCGCGCGGTGACCAGGGGCACGGGTCGACCGGCGGCTTCGGCGATGTGACACGCTGAGCAGGTGCATCCGTTGACCTGACGGATGCGCGAGACTACGGCGGCCGTACCAAACACCAAGGAAGTAGGCAAAGAGCTGTGATCTTCCGCCGCAAGGGCAAGAACGATCCCGAGACGAACGACACCGACGCCGTGACCGACGAGTCCGGTCCGGTGGACGTGCGCTCCGAGGGTCCGTTCGACTCGACCGAGGTCGACGCCGACGTGCTGGAAGCGGAGGACCGGATCGACCTGGGCGCGCTGGTGGTCAACGGCATGCCCGGGATGGAGCTGGGCCTTCAGGTGGACGAGCAGAGCGGCGTGGTCCAGGCGGTGCTGCTGATGCTCGAGGACTCCGCGCTGGAGCTGCGTGCCTTCGCGGCGCCGCGGTCGAGCGGCATCTGGGACGAGGTCCGGCAGGAGATCGCCGCCGAGGCCAGCCGGATGGGCGGTACGGCGACCGAGCACGACGGGCAGTTCGGCACCGAACTGGTTCTCGTCGTACCGGTCGAGGACCCGGAGGGGCAGATCTTCAGCCAGACGTCCCGCGTCATCGGCGTGGACGGTCCGCGCTGGCTGCTCCGCGCGACCGTGCTCGGTCGCGCGGCGGTCGAGCCGGATGCGGCGCTGCCGATGGAGGAGACGCTGCGCAACACGGTCGTGGTTCGCGGTGACGAGCCGATGGCGGTGCGGGAGTCGCTGCCGCTGCGGATGCCGCCGGGTGCCCAGCCGAGCCCGACCGAAGAGGCGTGAGCGGACTACACTCGACATCATGGGTAGCAGCAAACCCGCGGGGCTGTGGAAGCGTGCCTTCCGCGGCTTGGCCGGGGACCGCGATCAGCAGGACGCGGAGGTCCTCCAGGACTTCGCGCAGGACTGTGGCGCGCGTTCCATCACCGGCTGTCACGACCGGGAACTCGTCACGCTGTACGGCACGTTGCGCACGATCACGTTCAGCCCGCGCGGCGGCGTACCGGCACTGGAGGGTGAGTTGTACGACGGCACAGGCACGGTCAAGCTGATCTGGCTCGGCCGGCGCAAGATCGGTGGCATCCACGCCGGATCGGAACTGATCGCGTCCGGCCGGATCGGCGTCGTCGACGGCGACCGGGTGATGTTCAACCCGCGCTACCAGCTGCGGCCCCAGGCAGCTCATGGCTGAGCCGACATCGCGCCGCGACCAGCTCGACGAGGACCTCAACGAGAAGCTGGTCGAGATCCTGAAACCCGAACTCGAAGCCGCGGCCACCGAGCCGGCGTCCGACGAACCAGCCAAGCCGGCCCGGTCCACGGACAAGGACTTCTTCCAGGCGCTCGGTGGTTGGGGTGCGCTGCTCGATATCGGGCTGCCGTGGATCGCGTTCCTGGTCGCGTATGCGGTCACCGACCACAAGCTGCAGCTGTCGCTGATCATCGCGGTAGGGATCGCGGCGGTGCTCGCGGTCGTGCGTCTGGTCCGCCGGCAGCAGTTGCGCAACATCGTCGGTGGCTTCATCGGCGTACTGATCTCGGCGTGGGTCGCCAATCGGACCGGGAACGCGAAGGACTTCTACGTCCCCGGTCTGCTGACCAACCTCGGGTACGGCGCGCTGTATCTGATCACGGTGCTGGTCCGCTGGCCTCTCTTCGGGGTTCTGTACGGCGTGATCACGCAGACCGGCACCGCGTGGCGCCGCGACCCAGCCATGCTGAAGGGCTTCTCCCGGGCGACGCTCGTCTTCGTCGGCCTGTTCGCGGTCCGGCTGATCGTCCAGGTCCCGCTCTACTTCACCGGCTCCCTGAACGCCCTCGGCATCGCGAAGATCGGGCTCGGCCTGCCGTTCTACGCACTGGCGATCTGGGTCGCGTACGCCGTACTCCGCGGCTCGCTCCCCGCCGAAAAGTGGGACGAGGCCCGAGACCACATCACCCACCTACTCCGAGGCAACAAGAAGTAGGTACGTAAGACGCGACAGCAACGCAGGAGGCCCAGCCGGTGGTTACAACCCGGCTGGGCCTCATCTGTCGTGCATGCTTGCGGGTGCCCCGGCGGACCGGCCCCGTGCTACTCCGCCTTGCGGTGGTGGGGGGACAGCATGTCTTCCAGCTGCTCTTCGGTCTCGTCGGCTGCTACGAACAACAGTTCGTCGTTCAGCTCGAGGGTGCCCTCGGGGTCGGGGCGTAGTACTCGGCCCTCGCGGAGGATGACGACCAGGGCTGTGTCGAGCGGCCAGTCGATGTCGCCGACGCGTTGGCCGATCATGGGGGAGTCTTCGGGGAGGGTGAGCTCGACCAGGTTCGCGTCGCCCTGGCGGAAGGTGAACAGGCGGACCAGGTCGCCGACCGAGACCGCCTCCTCGACCAGCGCCGACATGATCCGCGGCGTCGACACCGAGACGTCCACGCCCCAGGCCTCGTTGAACATCCACTCGTTGCGCGGATGGTTGACCCGGGCAACGGTTCGCGGTACGCCGAACTCGGTCTTCGCGAGCAGTGAGACGACCAGGTTGACCTTGTCGTCACCGGTGCTCGCGATCGCCACCTGGCAGCGCTGCAACGCCGCCTCCTCCAGCGAGGACAGCTCGCACGCATCGGCCAGCAGCCACTCGGCGCGCGGCACCGACTCGGCCTTGATCGCCCGCGGGTCCTTGTCGATCAGCAGTACCTCGTGGCCGTTCTCCAGCAGCTCGGCGGCGATCGAACGTCCGACGTTCCCTGCACCGGCGATGGCTACCCGCATCACAGCTCCTCAGGCTTCGCGCCGAGCTGGGACTCGATCGCTGCGGCGTCCCGCTCCGGCATCACGACGTGGACCAGATCACCCTCCTGGATGACCGTGTCGGGCCGGGGCAGCATCCCCTCGCCGAGCCGGGTCAGGAACGCGACCCGCGCGCCGGTGGCCTTCTCGATGTCGAACGCGAGCCGGCCGATCCACTCCGCGTGCACGTGTACCTCGGCCAGCCGGATCGTGCCGGAAGGGTCCCGCCACTCCGGCTCGGAGCCCTCGGGCAGCAGTCGGCGCATCATCTGGTCGACCGTCCAGCGGACCGTGCCGACCGTGGGGATGCCGAGCCGCTGGTACACCTCGGCGCGTCCGGGGTCGTAGATCCGGGCCACCACGTTGGAGATGCCGAACGTCTCGCGCGCCACCCGGGCGGCCAGGATGTTCGAGTTGTCGCCGTTCGAGACCGCCGCGAACGCCTCGGCGTCCTCGATCCCGGCCTCGATCAGCACCTCGCGGTCGAAGCCCATCCCGACGATGGTCCGGCCGGTGAAGTTCGGGCTGAGCCGCCGGAAGGCGTCGGCGGTCTGATCGATGATCGCGACCGTATGGCCGCGTCTCTCCAGGCCACGCGCGAGCATCGACCCGACGCGGCCGCAGCCCATGATGACGACGTGCACTGAGTGATCACTCCTTGCCCCCACCTGGGGCCCGCTGGCTCGGTTCGGCAGGGATAGACGCTACACCGGAACTGGGGGCCCTCTAACATCACCGGTGTGACTCCCGCTCTAGGTGACCTCGGCAAACGGCTGCTGCTCGGTCGCAAACTGCGCAGCACGCAACTGGGTGAGACCCTGTTGCCGAAGCGCATCGCCCTCCCGGTGTTTGCGAGCGACGCGCTGTCGTCGGTCGCGTACGCCCCCGACGAGGTCTTCCTGACGCTGTCGATCGCCGGACTGGCGGCGTACAGCTACTCCTGGAAGATCGGTCTGCTGGTCGCGTTCGTGATGCTCGTCGTGGTCGCGTCGTACCGGCAGAACGTGCACGCCTACCCGTCCGGCGGCGGTGACTACGAGGTCGCGACGGTCAACATCGGGCCGACGGCAGGGCTGACCGTGGCGAGCGCGCTGATGGTCGACTACGTGCTGACGGTGGCGGTGTCGATCTCGTCCGGCGTACAGAACGCGAAGTCGGCGCTGCCGTTCCTCGAGGGGCACGAGGTACCGCTGGCGGTCGGTCTGGTGCTGCTGCTGACCGCGATGAACCTGCGCGGCGTCCGCGAGTCCGGGGCGGTGTTCGCGGTCCCGACGTACATCTTCATGTTCTCGATCATCGGGATGGCGATCTGGGGCCTGATCCGGCTGAGCGCCGGCACCCTGCCGATGGCGGAGAGCGCGAACTTCGAAGTGCACGCCGAGTCCGGACATGAGGTCTTCACCGGATTGGCCGCGGTCTTCCTGCTGGCGCGGGCGTTCTCGTCCGGGTGTGCGGCGCTGACCGGTGTCGAGGCGATCAGCAACGGCGTACCGGCGTTCCGCAAGCCCAAGAGCAAGAACGCGGCGACCACGCTGCTGCTGCTCGGCACGGTCGCGGTGACGATGCTGATGAGCATCCTGTTCCTGGCCAGCAAGATCAAACTCCGCTACGCCGAGGATCCCGCGACGCAGCTGTACGAGAACGGGCGGCCGGTCGGCGACAGCTACACCCAGAAGACCGTGATCGGCCAGATCGGCGACTCGGTGTTCTCGAACTTCCAGCCGGCCTTCTATGTCGTGATCGGCGCGACGATGCTGATCCTGGTGCTGGCCGCGAACACCGCGTTCAACGGGTTCCCGGTGCTCGGCTCGATCCTGGCCCGGGACGGCTACCTGCCGCGTCAGCTGCACACCCGCGGCGACCGGCTTGCCTACAGCAACGGCATCATCCTGCTGGCGCTGTGCGCGGCCGGGCTGATCATCGCGTTCGACGCCCAGGTCACCAAGCTGATCCAGCTCTACATCGTCGGCGTGTTCGTCAGCTTCACGCTCAGCCAGTTCGGCATGATCCGGCACTGGACCCGGCACCTGAAGACCGAGACCGACGCGGGCAAGCGGCGGCAGATGATGCGCTCGCGGGTGATCAACGCGATCGGCCTGACGATGACCGGGGTGGTGCTGATCATCGTGCTGCTGACCAAGTTCACCCACGGCGCGTACATCGCGATCCTCGCCATGGGCGGGCTGTTCCTGCTGATGAAGGGCATCCACCGGCACTACGAGACGGTCCGCAAGCAGATGACGGCCGAAGGCGACGAGCCGCTGATGCTGCCGTCCCGGGTGCACTCGATCGTGCTGGTCTCGAAGCTGCACCGGCCGACGCTGCGGGCACTGGCGTTCGCCAAGGCGGCCCGCCCGTACACGCTCGAGGCCGTCACCGTGGACGTCGACCGGGACGAGTCGGACGCGCTGCAGGCCGATTGGGAGGCGCGCGGCATCCCGATCCCGCTGAAGCGGCTGGCCTCGCCGTACCGCGAGATCACCCGGCCGATCCTGCAGTACGTCCGCGACATCCGCCGGCAGTCGCCGCGGGACGTGGTGATGGTCTACATCCCGGAGTACGTCGTCGGGCACTGGTGGGAACACATCCTGCACAACCAGAGCGCACTGCGGCTCAAGGGGCGGCTCTTGTTCACACCTGGTGTCATGGTTACGTCGGTTCCTTATCAGTTGCTCTCGTCGCAGGGGGCCGAGGAGCGGCAGGACCGGGTGGAACGGGTCGCCGGCCAGGTACGGCGCGGGGCCCGCAAGGCGTCAGGAGATCGGTGACAGACGAGAACAGTCTGGTTGGGGCGGTAGTCGAGCTGGAGGTAGGGCCAGTCGCGCACGGGGGACACTGCGTCGCCCGGCACGAGGGACAGGTGGTGTTCGTCCGGCACGCGCTGCCGGGGGAGTTGGTGCACGCCCGGATCACGGAGCAGACAGCGAAGTACCTGCGGGCGGACGTGGTGTCCGTGCTGACGCCGTCCCCGCAGCGGATCGAGCCGCCGTGTCCGTATGCCGGTCCGGGACTGTGCGGCGGCTGTGACTTCCAGCACGCGAACATCGTCGAGCAGCGGCGGCTGAAGGCGACCGTGGTGTCGGACACGCTACGGCGGATCGGCGGGATCGAGCGGACGATCGTGATGGAGTCGCCCGGCGACGACGGTCTGGGCTGGCGGACGCGGATGCGGTACGCCGTCGTGGACGGGCGGCCCGGGATGTACGCGCACCGCTCCCACGACCTGGTGCCGATCGACCGGTGCCTGATCGCCCATCCGGGGACTCCGGACGTACTGTCCTCGCGGTGGCCGGGCGTGTCGTCCGTGCAGGCGGTGGTGTCGTCGGAGGGCAAGACCGCGGTACAGACCGACACCGAGGCGGGCGAGCGGCTCGTCGAGGTGGTGCGCGACCGGCGATTCCTGGTGGAGGCCGGTGGGTTCTGGCAGGTGCACCCGGCGGCGCCGGAGACGCTGCTGGACGCCGTACTGAGCGGTCTGGAGCCTGCGGCGGGGGAGACCGCGCTGGATTTGTACTCCGGTGTCGGGCTGTTCGCTGCGTTCCTGGCGGAGGCCGGTTGCGCGGTGCTGGCGATCGAGGGGGACAAGGACGCGGTCCGGAACGCCCGGCGGAATCTGCACGACCTCGAGGACGTGACGCTGGAGAACGGCGACGTCGACCGAGTGCTGAACGCGGCGGCCGGGCAGGGCCTGGAGCATGTGGATCTGGTCGTCCTCGATCCACCGCGGACAGGCGCGGGGAAGGACGTCGTACGGCGGGTTGCGGCGCTCGGCCCCCGGCGGGTCGCGTATGTCGCGTGCGATCCGGCGGCGTTGGCGCGGGATCTGAAGACGTTCGGGCGGCTCGGATACGGGATCGCGTCGCTGCGGGCCTTCGATCTGTTCGGGATGACACACCACATCGAGTGCGTGGCGATCCTCGAGCCTGTGGACAGTGAAGTGGTGCCCTCGGGAGGGCTCGGGTAGCGTTCTGGCCTGGATTCCAATGCGCTGGAGACCTGATGCCGCTCGTTGACCTGGACGACCCTGAGGAGTTGCGGGCCCGCTGGACCGCACTCGCGGCGGTCGCCCATGCCACGGGCTTCGACCGGCGGTGGTATGCGGACGCCGACGGATACCACCACCAGGACGAGACTGCGTCCGTCCTGCGGCTGGCCCGGATCGGCGACGGGCGCGTGGTGCTGTGGGGCTTCCACACGCAGCACAGCGCGACCGCGGGCGCCGATCTACTGGCCGGGTCCCCGGACTGGATCGGTCAGCCCGAGGTGCGGCAGCGGCAGGCGTCGGGCGAGCTCGGGTTCGTGTACGGCGCCTTCAACGGGACGTGGGCGCGCGCGTCGTACCCGGGGGATCCGTGGCAGCCGGCCGACGACGGGTTCCAGCACATCGGTGGCTGGATCACGTCGGACGAGGCTGCGGCCGACGAGATGGTCGAGTGGGTCGCGGAGTGGGCCGACTACCTCGACGGGCTGGACGAGCTGCGCCAGTACGGCGTCGAGCTGATCCGGACCACGCTCCGCTCGGGTGTCACGGGCGAGGCGCTGGCGGCGTTCTTCTCACACTTCCGGATCGATCCGCGCTCACCGGTGCAGCCCGAGATCGCGGCCGGGCTCGTGGCGGCGGAGGACTTCACCCGAAACTTTGCAGTACCGGCAAGTTTCCCCGACGACCCTGACACAGCCGAGGTGTCGGTCGTTGAGGATGTCGTGATCGGAAGTCCTGACAGCCGGCCGTCCTCGTCCGCACCCGAGGACGAGGAGTCGTACGTCGTCCCACCCGGCATCAGCCCGTTCACCGGCCAGCCGATCGACGACCCGCCGTACAACCCGCCGTACGAGCCGTACGACGCATCTGCCGCGCCGGTCGCCCACGAGGCCCGAGGGCGTGAGGGTGCAGCGGGTCCGGCCGCGTACGAAACTGAAGCGGGTGTGGCCGCGGCCCACGAGGCCGGCGGGCACGGGGACTACGGGGTGACGGGGAAGAAGCAGGGCTGGCTCCGCCGCCGCAAACACGACACCGGCTCCACTCCCGCCGTCGAGCCCGAGCCGCACGAGCCCGCTCCCGGCCCCGGCGCCTACCTGCCCCAGGACGCCCAGGGCGGCAGCCTGCCCACACCGACGTACGACCCGACCCTCCCGTCGGCCGAGCCCCCACGCGTAGGCGGCGGCCAGTACGAAGGCGACGACTTCTACAACAGCCTCTTCGCCGACGCCCCCGCCGCCGCGGCCCCCACCGCGGACGAACAAGACTGGGAAACCGCTGAACAACCCTCCTGGTCCAACCAGGACCCCACCAGCGAATACAACCCCTTCGCCGACGACACCGCCGAAAACAACCCAGCCTGGACCGGCCCCGCCTGGATCAACGGCCAATGGGTAGAAAACCCACCCACCCACCGCACATCCCCCCAGGCCACCCCCGATCAACCGGGCGCCCACCCCAGCCAACCAGGCGCCCACCCCAGCCAACCAGGCGGCCAGCCCAGCCAACCAGGCGGCCAGCCGGTCGCCCACCCCACTCCAGGCCAGCCGACCCCAGACCAATCAGGCCTCCACCCCGAACAACACCCCGGCGCCGACCCGGGTAGTCCCGCCCACCCCGAGCGTCCCGCCCACCCCGGCGCTGACCTGGGTGGCGCCGCCTACGCCGAGCACCCCGGCGCGCCCACCGGCCTCAGCCACCCCGGCGCGCCCGCCGGCCCCGGCCACCCTGGTGAGCTCGGCGCAACCGCCCACTCCGACCAGCACCCCGGCGGAACACCACGCTCCGGCGCCAACCCGGGCGGGACCGCCTACCCCGAGCAGCCGGCCCACCTCGGCGGCGCGGCCCGGTCCGGTGACGCCGGCCGGCCCGGCGACCTCACTCCGCCCGGCGCGACCGCTCACTTCGGCGCACCCGCACAGCCGCTCCAGCTCTCTCAACCCGCTGCAACAGGCCAGCCCACCGCCCAAAAGCCAACCGCACCTCCGGCGGCCGCGAACTCCCCGTTCGCCCCAGCCGCAGACCAGGACACCGCGCCACCCGACTCACCCTTCGCGCCCACTCCGGCCGCCAACGGCCCGTCGTCCCCCGACCTGGAAGACGACGACGCCCCCACCGCCGAGATCGCCGCAGTCCTCGACCCACCCCCCGCGTCCGAGGAAGAGGACGAAGAAGACCTCGCCTCCTTCACAGGCCCGTCACCCTTCGCCCCAGTAACCCCCACCGCCCCCCAGCAGCTGGCAGACGAACACTCAGACGACGCCCGACCAACCAACCAGTACGCCGACCCCACGCCGCACCCCGAGCCGCCCACCCGCCCCCCGACGTACGACGCAACCCCCGCCGCCCCGCTGCAGTCCACCCTGCCCCACCCCACTGAGCCTCACCCCACCGAGCCCCACCCAACCGACCACACCACGCCCGATCCTGCCGCGGCAGACCGAGCGCCCGCCGACCGCGCTGCGACAGACCGCGTGGCCGCTGACCGTGCTGCGGCTGACCGCGCCACGGATCGCCTGTCCGGCGACCGCGTTCCGGACGAGGTGTCCGCCGACCTCGACGCGGATGACCAGACTGCCGAGATCCCCGCGGTGGTCGAAGAGCCGCCGGCCGCACAGGCGCCCGACGTACCTGCTGCATCCACAGAGGCACGCACACACCGCTTGGCCGACGTCCAAGAGCACGACTCGGCTGAAGCACTGAAGCCCGACTCGGTTGAGGCACGCGCCCAGGAGTCGGCGCAAGCTCAGGACGACTCGCCGCAAGGCGACTCCGCCCTCGACCGGCCGAGCGCGCAGTACGACGCGTTCCAGGTGGACGACGACGAGGACGAGATCTACGGCCGCCCGACCCCAAGCCGCGACGCTGTGAGCCGTGCGGCTGAGGCAGACACCGAACTCCGGGCAGCCGAGCCAAGAGTCGAGTCTCGGGCGGCTGAGTCTGAGGGCGAATCGCGAGGTGTTGGTGGAGAGGGGCGGTGGGGTGAGGCTGAAGCTCAAGTAGACCCTCAGCCTTGGCCTCAACCGCAGCCTCGTCCGGAACCCTGGCCGCAGCCAGAGCCTCACCCCGCGCCGTGGCCCGAGCCGAACCCGCCCCACCCCGAGCCGGCGCCGCACCCGGGCCCCGGTCCGGAGCCCTATCCGGGTCCGAGCCCTGAGCCGACTCCAGGTCCCACACCGGAGCCGTATCCCGGCCCGGGTCCACAGCCTGAGCCTTTCCCAGGCCCGGGGCCGCGGCCTACCCCGGATCCGTTCCCCGGTCCCGAGCCGACTCCTAACCCGGACCCGTTCCCGGGGCCGGAGCCGTTGCCTGATCCGTTCCCCGATCCGGAGCCGCAGCCCCAACCTGAGCCGCAGCCGGAGCCGTTCCCCGAGCCGGAGCCTGAACCTGCGCCCGAGCCGCTGCCGGACCCAGAACCCCAGCCGCAGCCGGACCCCGGGCCGGAGCCGTTCCCCAACCCGCAGAACCACCCGGCCCCCAGGGACCCTCAGCCGTGGGCAGCGCAGCACTCTGACGCGGAGAACCACTCGGCGCCCGGAGATCCGCAGTCGTTGACCGCGCAGTACTCCGACGCGGAGAACCATTCGGCGCCCGGAGACACGCAGCCGTGGGTCGCGCAGGAGTCCGACTCGGGGAACCACCCGGCTGGTGAAGCCTCGCAGGCGTGGGATGCGCAGTACTCCGGCCCCGAGCGCCTGACCGGTTCTTCTGCGGTGGGCCCGGGCACGGGCTCGTCCTCGGACGCGCAGTCCGGCCCGGCGTGGCCCGACGCGGACCAGGAGCAAGAGCAGGTGGCTCGGGTCGCGGGCGGATGGGATTCGGCTCGGGGTGATTCGGCTGAGGTTGGTTCGAACGCGGCAGCTGATGCCGCCGTTGACGGGCGGGCTGACTTTGCCGACCCCGAGGATGACTGGCCGACCGGGGTTGTGCCGGTTGTGGATGACGAGGCGCCGACCGGGGAGATACAGGCGGTCGGGTTTGACGATCCGTCTGTGGCGGCCGGAGCTGAAGCGGCGGCCTGGGTGGGTGACCGTGCTGCCTGGGGTCTAGAAGCCGAGCGGACGAACGGCGCGGACCGGGCGTACGACGCTGACCGTGCGGACCAGGCGTATGGCACCAACGGTGCGGACCGGGCGTATGGCGCGAACGGCGCGAACGCGAACGGCGCGGCCGGGGTGAATGGCGCGGCCGGAGTGAATGGCGCGGCCGGTGCGAACGGCGTCCACGATGTGAATGGCGCGGCCGGTGCGAACGGCGTCCACGAGGCGAACGGTGGCCGCGGTGATGGTGCTGAGGGGCGGGAGGCTGGTCAGGGGCCGGCGGAGCGGACTAGTGGGGCGGGAAGCGACGGGGCCGGGGCTGCGGATGTGGCTTCGGTGGTGGCTCGGATGTCGATTCCTGGGTTGGGGTTGGTGGGTGGGGACGGGCCTCGGGTTGTGCCGGAGCCGGGGTCTATCGAGGAGGCTATGCGGGCGGAGGCGGAGCGGCCTCGGCCTCGGCCGGAGGAGTCGGAGGCGGTGCTCGCGTTGCGGGCCTGGTGCCGGGCTCGTACGGCGATCGTGCCGTCGGGGTTCACGATTCAGGTGCAGGTGCTCGACCCGGCCGCCCCGTCGTACCGGTTCGATCTCGAGCCGCCCGAGGTGGACGACCCGGAGTACGCCGCGGACAAGCTGAGCGGGCTGCTGGGCGACCTGTGGCTGACCGAGCAGCGCAGTGAGCAGGGTGGTTGGCTGTTCGCCCGGATCGACGCCGCCGGCCGGACGCTGCGGATCGACCGGTGGTACGACCAGGTGCCCGACTGGTGGGACAATCCGATCGAGCCGAGGCTCGACGTCAACGGGCTGGTACGCCGCCTGTACAGCCGCGGTCCGCAATGGCAGCCGTCGTACCTGGAGAAGCTGTACACCAGCGCGAGATAGCGTTGGCGCCATGCTTCTCAGGATCTTCACCGAACCGCAGCAAGGCGCCTCGTACGACGACCTCCTCGCGGTCGCCCGCAAGACCGAGGAGAACGGCTTCGACGCGTTCTTCCGCTCCGACCACTACCTCGCCATGGGCGACGGCGACGGCCTGCCGGGGCCGACCGACTCGTGGATCACGCTCGCCGGCCTGGCCCGTGAGACCAGCAGGATCAAACTCGGCACGCTGGTCAGCTCCGCGACGTTCCGCAACCCCGGCGTACTGGCGATCTCGGTCGCGCAGGTCGACCAGATGAGCGGCGGCCGGGCCGAGCTCGGCCTCGGCGCCGGCTGGTTCGAGGCCGAGCACAAGGCGTACGGCCTGACCTTCCCCGACACCCGCACGCGTTTCGAGCTGCTCGCCGAGCAGCTCGAGCTGATCACCGGCCTGTGGGACACCGCCCCTGGCGACAAGTACGAGTTCGCGGGCGAGCACTACCAGATCAGCGACTCCCCGGCGCTGCCGAAGCCGGTGCAGCAGCCGCACCCGCCGGTCATCATCGGCGGCAGCGGCAAGAAGAAGACGCCGGCGCTGGCGGCGAAGTACGCCGCCGAGTTCAACGCGAACTTCTGCTCGGTCGAGGCCGCGGGCGAGCTGTTCCAGCGCGTCCAGGCTGCCTGTACGACGATCGGCCGCGACCCGAAGAGCCTCACGCTGTCCACCGCGCACACGGTCGTGGTCGGCAAGGACGACGCCGAGGTGAAGCAGCGCGCCGACGCGATCGGCCGCGATCTCGAGGACCTCAAGCGGAGCCAGATCGCCGGTACGCCGGCCGAGGTCGTCGACCGGCTGGGCCAGTTCGCGGCCGTCGGGTCGCAGCGGCACTACGTGCAGATCATGGACCTGCACGACCTCGACCACCTCGACCTGATCGCGGCCGAAGTTCTTCCACAGGTTTCCTGACACCTGACGACGTTGGCTCGATGTCGTGTATCTTGATGTCGAGAGAGTTTGTGCCGCGAGGTTAGGGGAACCTGATCTCGCGGCCGGTCAACGCGCTGGGCAGGATGGGCGCAGCGGACGGTAGCGGCATAGGGACTGGACAGAGGAGCGGGTTGATGGCGAGCGTCGACAGCTTCGGTGCCAAGGGGGCACTCGAGGTCAACGGGCAGTCGTACGAGATCTTCAGGTTGGCGGGTATCGAGGGTGCGGACACGCTGCCGTACTCGTTGAAGGTCCTGCTGGAGAACCTGTTGCGCACCGAGGACGGCGCGAACATCACCGCCGAGCACATCACCAAGCTCGGCAACTGGGACGCGAACGCGGAGCCCGACACCGAGATCCAGTTCACCCCGGCCCGGGTGATCATGCAGGACTTCACCGGCGTCCCGTGCGTGGTCGACCTGGCCACGATGCGCGAGGCGGTCGGCGAGCTCGGCGGCGACCCGACCAAGATCAACCCGCTGGCGCCGGCCGAGCTGGTCATCGACCACTCGGTCATCACCGACGTCTTCGGCCGTGCGGACGCGTTCGAGCGCAACGTCGAGTTCGAGTACCAGCGCAACGGCGAGCGGTACCAGTTCCTCCGCTGGGGCCAGACCGCGTTCGACGACTTCAAGGTCGTCCCGCCCGGCACCGGCATCGTGCACCAGGTGAACATCGAGCACCTCGCGCGCACCGTCATGGTGCGTGACGGCGTCGCGTACCCCGACACCTGCGTCGGCACCGACAGCCACACCACGATGGTGAACGGACTCGGCGTGCTCGGCTGGGGCGTCGGCGGTATCGAGGCCGAGGCGGCCATGCTCGGCCAGCCCGTGTCGATGCTGATCCCCAAGGTCGTCGGCTTCAAGCTGACCGGCTCGGTGCCGGCCGGCGCCACCGCGACAGACGTCGTGCTCACCATCACCCAGCTGCTGCGCAAGCACGGTGTGGTCGGCAAGTTCGTCGAGTTCTACGGCGAGGGCGTCGCGGCCGTGCCGCTGGCGAACCGGGCCACGATCGGCAACATGAGCCCGGAGTTCGGCTCGACCTGCGCGATCTTCCCGATCGACGACGTCACGCTGGAGTACCTGCGGCTGACCGGCCGCAGCGACCAGGACGTCGCGCTGGTCGAGGCGTACGCCAAGGAGCAGGGCCTGTGGCACGACCAGTCGGTCGAGCCGCGGTTCTCGGAGTACCTCGAGCTGGACCTGTCGACCGTCGTGCCGTCGATCGCCGGCCCGAAGCGTCCGCAGGACCGGGTCGCGCTGACCGAGGCCAAGGAGGCCTTCCGCGGCGCGCTGACCGACTACGCGACCGAGGAGCTGGACGTCGACCCGTCCGAGACCGGCAGCTTCCCGGCCAGCGACGCGCCGAACGGGCACGGCGACGTGAACGACGAGCCGCACGTGCCGCACGGCGGCCCGGGGCGTCCGTCGAAGAAGACCACGATCTCCCTGGACGGCCAGGAGGTCGAGCTCGACCACGGCCACGTCGTGATCGCGAGCATCACCTCCTGCACCAACACCTCGAACCCGTCGGTCATGATGGCCGCCGCGCTGCTCGCGAAGAACGCGGTCGACAAGGGCCTGTCGAGCAAGCCCTGGGTGAAGACCTCGCTGGCGCCGGGCTCGAAGGTGGTCACGGACTACTACGAGAAGGCCGGCGTCACGCCGTACCTGGACAAGCTCGGATTCCAGCTGGTCGGCTACGGATGTACGACGTGCATCGGCAACTCGGGCCCGCTGCCCGAGGCGGTGTCTGCCGGCGTCCAGGAAGCCGATCTCGCCGTCGTGAGTGTGCTGTCCGGCAACCGGAACTTCGAGGGCCGGATCAACCCGGACGTGAAGATGAACTACCTGGCCAGCCCGCCGCTGGTGATCGCGTACGCGCTCGCCGGGACGATGGACTTCGACTTCGAGACCGATGCCCTGGGCAAGGACACCGACGGGAACGACGTGTTCCTGCGCGACATCTGGCCGGCCGCGGACGACGTCGAGCGGGTGATCGCGAGCTCGATCAGCAAGGAGATGTTCACCAAGGACTACGCCGATGTCTTTGCCGGTGACGAGCGCTGGCAGTCGCTGCCGACGCCGGAGGGCAAGACGTTCGCGTGGGACAGCGAGTCGACGTACGTGCGGAAGCCTCCGTACTTCGAGGGCATGGCGAAGGACCCGTCGCCGGTCACCGACATCGCCGGTGCCCGCGTGCTGGCCAAGCTGGGCGACTCGGTCACCACCGACCACATCTCGCCGGCCGGCTCGATCAAGGCCGACAGCCCCGCGGGTAAGTACCTCGCCGACCACGGTGTCGAGCGCAAGGACTTCAACTCGTACGGTTCGCGCCGCGGCAACCACGAGGTGATGATCCGCGGCACGTTCGCGAACATCCGCCTGCGCAACCAGATCGCGCCGGGCACCGAGGGCGGCTTCACCCGCGACTTCACCAAGGACGACGCCCCGGTCACCACGATCTACGATGCCGCCCAGGCGTACGCCGAGGCCGGGACGCCGCTGGTGATCCTGGCGGGCAAGGAGTACGGCTCGGGCTCGTCGCGTGACTGGGCCGCCAAGGGTACGGCGCTGCTCGGCGCGAAGGCCGTCATCACGGAGTCCTTCGAGCGCATCCACCGGTCGAACCTGATCGGCATGGGCGTACTCCCGCTGCAGTACCCGGAGGGTGAGACCGCGGAGTCGCTCGGCCTGACCGGCGAGGAGACCTTCGACATCAGCGGCGTGACCGCGCTGAACGACGGTGAGATCCCGCGCACGGTGCACGTGACGGTGACCGGCACGGACGGGTCGAAGAAGGAGTTCGACGCGGTGGTCCGGATCGACACGCCTGGTGAGGCCGACTACTACCGCAACGGCGGGATCCTCCAGTACGTGCTGCGGTCGCTGATCGCGAGCTGACGGCGTACGAGATGGAGCGTCGCACCGGAGAGGACGACGGCGTCGTCCGGTTCTGGGACGACGAGGAGGGCTGGGGCGTCGTGGACTGCCCCAGCACTCCCGGCGGCTGCTGGACGCATTTCTCGGTGATCGAGGCCGAGGGGTTCCGTTCATTGCCGCCGGGCGGCTCGGTGCGGGTCCGCTGGGAGTCACCCGGCCAGGACGGCTACGACTACCGGGCCGAGTGGGCCAAGCAACACTAGAACTGTCGGCGGCGCGCGGTTTACTGACTCCATGACCGAGAGGCAGTCACCGCGCGACGTCGTCCGCGCCGCCTGCGCGGAGTACGGCGAGGACGCGGTGATCGACTGGTGCGTCGCGTTCCTGAGCGGGGAGATCCCGGGGGACGCGGCGTACGGCGCCGAGCTGCCGAAGCTGGTCGCGATCACCGGGTCGGACAACCCTGGTGGATGGAAGGCGCCGGTTGATCCGGTCAACTACTACTGGATCCGGGTCTGGGCGGCCCGCGTGTTCCTGTATGTCTGGCGTGACGACGTGGTCGACACGCTGCTGGCCGCGGCGGACGATCCGGCGTGGCGGGTTCGTGAGCACGTCGCGCGGATCACGGCGCAACGCGAGCTCGGTCAGCTCGTCGACGCGCTGCTCCCGATGCTCGAGCACGAGCTGCCACGGGTGCGGGCGGCCGCGGTGCGAGCGGTCGGGGCAGCGGGGGAGTTCGAGCACGCGGAGGCGATCCGGCCGCTCGCCGACGACCCTGATCACACAGTCCGCGTCGCCGTCGAGCGTGCGCTGTCGAAGCTGGAGGAACGCCTTGACCGAGCCCTCTGACGACCATCCCAGGCCCACTCCCGCGCTGAGCGGGCCGATCTCGGCCCGGCTCGCGACGGCTGCGGACGGCGCGGCGGTCGGGGAGATTCATGCTGCATCTTGGGGAGCGGCATATGCGCCGATGTTTCCCGAAGAGGTCGCCCAGGAGGGGATCGAGAGTCGTAAGGCCCGCTGGCACGAGCGCCTGGCTGGTGGGGAGGGCGTGGTCATGATCGGGTTCGTCGGCGACCGGCCGCTGGCGATGTCGTGGTCTGTGCCGTCCGAGACCAGACCGGGTTTCGCGGAGATCTACAGCTTCTACACGCATCCCGACGGCTGGAGGAGCGGAGTGTCGGCCGCGCTCATGACCAGCACGCTGAAGCAGCTCCGCGCGGACGGGTTCGATCGCGTTCACCTGTGGACGTTGCGCGACACCCCGCAGTCACGCCGCTTCTACACGAAGGTCGGCTTCACCGAGACCGGCGCCACCCAGACCCGCGACTTCGGCGACGGCAACCCACTCCCGCAGGTGGAGTACGAGCTAGCCGGCGAGAGCGGCGCGTAGCTTCCCGGCGTACTCCGAAGCCTCGGTCTCGTCGGCGTACTTCGTGCGCGGCCAGAAGAAGCCACGCAGACCGTCGCCCTTGGTGCGCGGTACGACGTGGACGTGCAGGTGCGGCACCGACTGGGACACAACGTTGTTGACGGCAACGAACGAGCCCTGCGCGTCGAACGCCGTACGAACAGCGTCCGCGACGGACCGGGCCGCGCCGAACAGCGGGACCATCAACTCGTCGGGCAGCTCGACCAGCGTCGGCACGTGCGTGCGAGGCACCAGCAGCGTGTGCCCTTTGAACACCGGCCGGACGTCCAGGAAGCCGACGACCTCCGGGGTGTCCAGCACGATCTGGGCGGGCGTCGTACCCGCGATGATCGAACAGAAGAGACAGTCAGACATGCCCTAACCCAGTTTTTCGTCGACGAAGCACCAGCGCCAGGTCTCGCCCGGCTCGAAGCTGCGCATCACCGGATGCTTCTCGTGGTCGTAGTGCTTGCTGGCGTGCTTCATCTCCGACGAGTCGCAGCACCCGACGTGACCGCAGGCCAGGCACAGCCGCAGGTGCACCCAGGACGTGCCGTCGGCCAGGCATTCCTCGCAACCGTCGGGGGTGTTCGGCGCGACCACCACCGGCGCCTGCGCGAGGTGATCGCACTCACCGCCCGGCAGCAGCTTCGGCCGCAGGTCCTCCGAGCGCCCGCCGACGTCGTCGTCCTCGTCGCGGTCCAGGATCGACTCCTCGATGTCGAGCGCGTTCTGCGCCCGCTGCAGCACCTCGTCGGCGACCAGCCCGGCGTCGCGGACCTTCAGGATGTGCGTACGTTCCGCTTCGAGCATCGCGATCCGCAACCGCCGGTACGCCTCGCTCGGCGTCTCGTACTCGGTCTCCGGCCGCCCGAGCCGCTCCCACGCGGCCTGCGCGCGAGCCTCGCCCCGCTGCCGCAGTACGTCCAGAACAGCCGGCGGATCCGACGGTGACGAGATCTCGTCGAGCTTCTCGATCGCGGCCCGGTGCGCTCCCTGCAGTACGGCGGCCTCCTGCAACGCGTCCTCGGCCGGATCCGGTCCCGGCAGGCCCAATCGCCGTACCAGCCAGGGCAGCGTCGACCCTTGGACGAGCAGCGTGCCCGCGGTGACGGTCAGGGCGATGAACACGAGTACTTCGCGATGCGGCGTGTCTTCGGGCAGCGTGAAGACCGCGGCCAGCGTGACCACACCGCGCATGCCGGCCCAGCACACGACGATCAGCGCCCGCCGCGAAACCGGTCCAGGTCGCGATGGGCCGAGTATCCGCCGCGAGAGCAGTGTGGTGGGAATGATCCAGATCGGCCGCAGCAGCACGACCGCGAGGAACACCGCGATTGTGGCCGTCGCGATCAGCCACGCCGGCAGCGGGCTGTTGCCGAGCGCGTCGAGGATCCACCGCGTCTGCAGACCGATCAGCAGGAAGACCATGTTCTCCAGCAGGAACTGGATCGTCCGCCAGTTGGTCCGCTCCGACATCCGCGACTTCGCCGACTGGATGATCGGCGCCTTGTGCCCGAGCAGCAGACCCGTGACGACGACGGAGAGTACGCCGGACGCGTGCACGTAGTGGTTCTCGGCCGCGATGTACGCGACGAACGGAGCGGTCAGGCTGAGCGTGGTGTCCAGGACCGGGTCGGTGAACCGGCGGCGGATCTTCGCCAGGACGAACGCCACCGCCACGCCGATGAGCACACCGCCGCCGGCCGCCCGGAGGAAGTCGAGGCTGACGTGCAGGACGGTCGGGGCGACGAGGGCCGCGGCGAGCGCCGTACGCAGGCAGACCAGCGCGGTCGCGTCGTTCATCAGGCTCTCGCCCTCGAGGATCGTCACGATCCGGCGGGGGAGGCCGACGCGTTTGGCGATCGCGGTCGCGGCCACAGCGTCGGGCGGCGCCACGACCGCGCCGATCGCGAACGCGGCCCAGAACGGCAGCGGCTCCTGGCCGATCGACTCCGCGACCGCGCCCAGCAGCCACCAGGCGACCAGACCGACGCCGAGCGCAGTGAAGGCGACCAGGCCGACGGACAGCAGTCCGATCGACCGCCGGTGCTTGGTGAAGTCGACCAGGCTGGTCTTGATCGCGGCCGAGTACAGCAGCGGCGGCAGGAATCCGACCAGGACGACCTCGGGCGCGAGTTCGATCCGGGGGATGAACGGCAGGTACGACGCGGCGATCCCGATGACCACCAGCAGCAGGGGAGCCGAGATCCCTATCCGCCGCGCCAGCGCGGCACCGGCCGCGACGACGGCGACGAGGGCCACGACCTCGATCGCGATATGCACGCGCACAGTGTCGCAGTGCGCGGCGGATTTCGACTGGTTGGTTCGCCCACGGCTGAGTCCGGGTCTGGTCAGCCGGAAGGTAGTCCTCTAGCGTGTGATCAGCCGATCACCAGGAGTGACTGATGCGTCGTCGTGTACTTGCTCTGGCGGGTGTGGTTGCGCTGCTGCTGTCGCCGGTGGTCCCGGCGGCCGCCGGGACCACAGTGGTGAACGGGTGCGTCGGATCGGTGCCAGAGCCTGGGACGACGACGCCCGTACGGATCTGCTACTCGCTCTTCAAACCGGCGACAGCCTCCGCGCAGCACACCGTGCCGCTGATCTTCCACAGCCACGGCTGGGGTGGGAGCCGCACGAAGGATCCCGCCGCGTTCAAGGACTGGCTGGACGCGGGCTTCGGCGTACTGAGCTTCGACCAGCGCAGCTTCGGCGAGAGTACGGGTGTTGCACACGTGATGAACCCGGACTACGAGGGGCGCGACGTCGTGAAGCTCGTCGACCTCGTTGCCGGTCTGGACTGGGTGACGAAGCAGGCGCCGGGTGATCCGTTGATCGGTGCGATCGGCGGATCGTACGGCGGCGGGTACCAGTTCGCCGGGGCGTTCACCGAGTTGCGCGACAGCGGCCGCACCCGGTTCGACGCGCTCGCGCCGGAGGTCACCTGGTGGGACCTCAAGCAGAGCCTGGCGCCGCAGGAAGCCGCGCGAACGATGTGGCTGTCGATCCTGTTCGCGGGCGGCGGCACGCATCTCCCGCCTGCGGTGTCGGCGGCATTCGTTGCGTTGATCGCGACCGGCGCGTGGCCGGCGGGGAAGGCCGGTCGCGATCTCGACGCGTTCTTCGCGCACAACGGTCCGGCCTGGCACGTCGCGCAGGGCCGGAAGCTGGATCTGCCGGTCCTGTTCGGTCAGGGGATCTCGGACAACCTCTTCAACCTCAATCAGGGGCTCGCGAACTTCGATCACGCGTTGACGTCACGAGCACGGGCGCGGTCGATCTTCGTCGGGTACAACGGCGGTCATACGCTGCCGAGCGTCGTACCGCCTGGCTATGCGACCGCTGGCGACCCGTGCTCGATAGCTCTCGGATCGCCGAACTTCGCGAGTCTCTCGATCCGTTTCATGCAACTGCAGCTGCTCCACAAGTCGACCGGCCTGACCGGCTTCGGCACGTACCACCTGTCGACCGCCGCTGGTCGTTGCCTGACACAACAGAACTTGACGCCCAACAAGAGTTATCGGCTGGGCAAGATCGTCGCGCCGACCGGTGTCGGTCTGCCCGTCAACCTGCCGATCGCCAAGGGCCCGCTGACGATCGCCGGTACGCCGACGTTGAGCGCCCGCGTCTACACGGTGATCCCGCAGTCCGTGGCGTACTTCGCGCTGAGTGTGGGCACGAGCCCGTTGACCGCGAAGATCGTGCAGAACAACACGATGCCGCTGCGCGAGAAGCATCCGGCGCGGGGAGTCTTGCGCACGATCGAGCTGCCGGCGATCGCGGTCGACGTACCAGCCGGCCAGAACCTGTACCTCACCGTCGCGCCGGTCGCCGACATGTACGCCGGCCAGCGTGGACCCCTCCCGGGTGTGATGATGCTGAAGAACGGCACGCTGAGCATCCACGCGGTGAGGTAGGACCATGCTGGTCACGGAAACGTTCGAGTACGGCGGCGGTCGCGACGTCACGGCGTATGTCCCGGCGGAGACACCGGAAGCGGTCGTGTTCGCGGGCGACGGTCAGCTGATCTCGCGGTGGGGCGAGTTCCTCAACGCGGCGGACGACGTACCGCCGACGCTGCTCGTCGCGACGCATCGGCTGGACGACGAGATGGAGCGGATCCACGAGTATTCGCCCGGCTTCGAGCCGGACCGGTTCGCGGCGCACGAGAAGTTCTTCGTCGAGGATGTGCGGGAGTGGGTGCGGACGCGCTTTCGCATCGCGCTGCCGGCCGAGCGTACGGCGGTCTTCGGGGTGTCGGCGAGCGGCGAACTGGCGCTCGCGATCGGGCTCCGGCATCCCGACATCTACGGTGCGATCTTCTGCGCGTCACCCGGCGGCGGCTACCAGCCACCCGGCGACATGGGCAGCTCGCTGCCCCGCGCGTACTTCGTCGGCGGCACCGAGGAGCCGTGGTTCCTCGAGAACGCGACCCGCTGGGCTGACGCCCTCCGCGACGCCGGCGCCGACGTCGTCCGCACCGAACGGCCCGGAAACCACGGCGACGACTTCTGGCGCCAGGAACTCCCGCTGATGGCGGCCTGGGCCTTCGCCTAACGAACCTTGTCGAGATACGTCTTGTAGACGGTCAGGAACGGCTCCTCGGTCGACACCGCTTCCACCAGCCAGTCACACGTCTCGCGAGCGGTGGCGATCACGTCGGCCGGATACCCGTACTGCACCTGATGCTCGGCGAACTCGTCCTCATCGTCGATGAACACGTTCCCGTCCCGGCGCTTGATCACATCCAGATCGAGATCGATCATCGTCACCACATCGTCGGAGAACTCCACCGGCGTGGTGATGTCGGCATAGATCTCCGTGTACCGCGGCTCGTCGTTGAAGAGCGCCGTGAACCACTTATCCCGCGGAAACAACTGCACATGAGCCTGCTCCTGCGTCACCACCGGCTCATCACCCCGCTGCGACACGGACCCCGCCGCGGCCCCCAACCACACCCCGTACTCATCCTCCCCGAGAAACCGCATCCACTGATGCCAATGCAACTTCTCGTCGTACTTGCGGTACACCACCCGAACATCACGCATAACCCAAACCTATCGGCCGGGAGGTGCGCTCACGGGTCAGCGCCAGCCGTCGACCGATGTCCAGGTGACTCCTGAGTACGACGATCGCTGCTGGCGCCGGGCCGGACGACGCTTTCTGCAGGTTCATGCAAGTTTGCGCTGGGGAGTGGACCGGTCGCGTATTGCGACCGAGCATGGTGTGGTGCCGGAAACCCCGACACGCGTGATCGGCCCTTGTCGGCTCAGGGGGGCTCCTAGCCGACGGGGGCCGGTTGCTGTCTTCACAGGCGTTCCGGGGCCCCGCGAGGGCTGGATTACATGCTTCGGACGAGTTCCAGGTACGGCTTGTAGGCGGTGGTGAAGGGTTCGGTGGTGGTGATCGTGGCGGCCAGGTGGTCGCACGTGGCTTGGGCGGTGGCGACCACCTGCGGCGGGTAGTTGTAGCGGACCTGATGGGCGTGGAATTCGTCCTCGTCCATCACATGCACGGTCCCGTCCCGCAGCAGCCGGATATCCAGGTCCAGATCGACCAACGTCACCG
This sequence comes from Kribbella sp. NBC_00662, assembly GCF_041430295.1. Taxonomy (GTDB): domain Bacteria; phylum Actinomycetota; class Actinomycetes; order Propionibacteriales; family Kribbellaceae; genus Kribbella. The sequence goes on from NZ_CP109029.1 coordinate 5,713,104, forward strand.
AGTCGACGCCGAATTCGGCCGGCATGGTGATGTCGCAGTAGATCGCCGTCTGGTGCGGCTCGTCGTTGAAGAGCGCGCTCCACCACTGCCCGCGGGGAAACAGCCGGACCCGGTGGTGGTCGATGGTCTTCCAGCTGCCGTCGGCCCGCTGACCTTGGGTTCCAGGGACGGAGCCGACCCACAGCCCGTGCTCGTCCTCGCCGAGGCGGATCGCCTCGACGAGCCGATGCGGCTGCCCGTCGTACTTCCGGAACAGGGTCCTCACCAGGTCCATACCGATGACTCTAAGTGAGACGCACACCACGTCGAACCAGCGACTCCCGGGAAGCGTCTTGGAGTGTGAGATTGCCCAAGACCCGCTCAGCGGCCCGTTACCGAGTTCGGATTCCGGGCAAGGCGAGCATAGACTCAAGCATTCGAGAAAGACCTGCGGGAGGAGCTCGATGGGCGTGCTGGAGACGGTAGGAGGTCCGGCGGACCTCAAGAAGCTGACTGATCAGCAGCTCACCGATCTCGCGGCGGAGATCCGGGACGTGCTGGTCGAGACCGTGTCCCGGACCGGGGGTCACCTCGGCCCGAACCTGGGGATGGTCGAGATCACCCTCGCGATGCACCTCGTCTTCGACTCGCCCCGCGACCGCCTGGTCTTCGACGTCGGCCACCAGGCCTACGTGCACAAGCTGGTGACCGGCCGCGCACCGAAGTTCGACACGCTCCGTCAGCAGGGCGGCCTGTCCGGCTACCCCAGCCACGCCGAGTCCGAGCACGACATCATCGAGAACAGCCACGCCTCGACGGCCCTCTCGTACGCCGACGGCCTGGCCAAGGCATACCGGCTGACCAAGGAGGACCGCCACGTCGTCGCGCTGATCGGTGACGGCGGCCTGACCGGCGGGATGGCCTGGGAGGCGCTGAACAACATCGCCGCCGCCAAGGACCTCAAGCTCGTCATCATCGTCAACGACAACGGCCGCTCCTACAGCGACACCGTCGGCGGTCTGGCGACCCACCTGACCACCCTGCGCACCAACCCGCGGTACGAGAAGGTCCTCGACCTGATCAAGAAGAACCTCGGCCGTACGCCGTACGTCGGCCCCCCGATGTACGAGGTGCTGCACGGGATCAAGAAGGGCCTGAAGGACATGCTCGCCCCGCAGGGCATGTTCGAGGACCTCGGCCTCAAGTACGTCGGACCCGTCGCCGGCCACGACCGTGAGGCGATGGAGGACGCGCTCCGCAGCGCGAAGGCGTTCGGCGGACCGGTGATCGTGCACGCGGTGACCAAGAAGGGCTTCGGGTACGCCGCCGCCGAGCAGGACGAGGAGGACAACTTCCACCAGGTCCGCCCGGCCAACAAGCCGCGCGGCTGGACGGATGTGTTCTCCGACGAGCTGATCAAGATCGGCCACCGCCGCCCGGACGTGGTCGCGGTCACGGCGGCGATGCTGCATCCGACCGGCCTGGCCGCGTTCGCGGACGAGTTCCCGGACCGGACGTTCGACGTCGGCATCGCCGAGCAGCACGCGGTCACGAGTGCGGCAGGTCTCGCGATGGGCGGTCTGCACCCGGTCGTCGCGATCTACGCGACGTTCCTCAACCGCGCCTTCGACCAGGTCCTCATGGACGTCGCGCTGCACAAGTGCGGCGTCACCTTCGCGCTGGACCGCGCCGGCGTCACCGGCGACGACGGCCCGAGCCACAACGGCATGTGGGACATGTCGATCCTCCAGGTCGTCCCCGGCCTGCGGCTGGCCGCGCCTCGCGACGGCAAGCGCGTGCAGGAGCTCCTCAACGAGGCAGTCGAGGTCGACGACGCCCCGACCGTACTGCGGTACTCGAAGGGCGAAGTGGGCCCGGACATCGAGGCGATCGACCGGATCGGCCAGCTCGACGTGCTCAAGCGGACCGGCAACGACGTACTGCTCGTCGGCATCGGCGCGATGGCGGCGACCGCGATGGACGTCGCGGATCGTCTGGAGGCGCACGGCTTCGGTGTCACCGTCGTCGACCCGCGCTGGGTGAAGCCGGTGGCGCCCGAGCTCGTGGAGCTGGCCGAGGACTTCAAGCTGGTCGCCACGATCGAGGACAACGGCCGGGCCGGCGGCTGCGGCGCGATGATCGCGCAGGCGATGCGCGACGCGGGCATCGAGACCCCGGTCCGCGATTTCGGCATCCCACAGGAGTTCCTCCAGCACGCCAAGCGTCCCGCTGTATTGCAGGAGATCGGGCTGACCGGGCAGGAGCTGGCCCGCGAGATCACCGAGCTGCTGTCGGAGCACCACGGCGACGCCCTCGACGCTCCCGACCCGGCGGCCGATCGCCCGGGCAACGCGTAGGCACGTCCCTGATCAGGACGCAGGACCGTGGCTGAGGCAGGGCGGCACAGCCGCCGCGGTGCCGCCCGGCGGCGGTCGGGCAGGGTCTGGCCGGTCCTGTTGTCGCTGTTTCTGGTCGCCGCCGCGGTCGTCGGCGGGCTCGCGCTCCATCGCTCGAGCCAGCATGCCGACGACGCCGCGGCCGGCGTGTCCAGTACGGCGAACATCGACCTGGCTGCCCGGACCGCAGCTGTCGACGTCGTCCTGAAGCGACGCGCGCAGGCCGTGCTGGCCGGCAATGAGAAGGAGTTCCTGGCCGACGTCGATCCCGGCAACACCAAGCTCGTCGCGGGCCAGCGGACCCTGTTCACGAATCTTCGCCAGTTCGGTTTCGCCAAGCTCACCTACCAGCAGTTGGCCCAGCAGTACGACGACAGCATCGTGCAGCGCGACGGTCCCACGACGTACCTGGTCGCCGTCGCGATGACGTACCAGATCCGTGGGATCGACCTGGTCCCGGTCCGAGCGATGCTCGGCTACACGTTCACCCAGCGTCCGAACGGGAGCTGGATCCTGGTCTCGGACTCCGACATCGACAAACGGCTGCCGCGTGGCTCGCACCAGGAGGCGTGGGACACCGGCCCGGTCCTGGTCAAGCGGGCGCCGCGTGTGCTGGTCGTCGTCGAGCAGGGCCAGGATGCGCTCGCGGCGAAGCTGATCACGATGTCCGCCAGCGCGGTCCAGTCGGTCAGCAAGAACTGGCCGGGCGGCTGGAAGGGCTCGGGTGTCGTGATCGCGCTCGACGACAAGATCGTTCGCGGCGCCGACTTCACCCAGCCGAAGAACGCCGAGGACGCGATCGCGATGGCGACCTGGGTGTACCGCACGCTGCCGGGCGAGGTCACCGGCGCGGGGGAGCGGGCCGACTCGTACGTCGTCATCAATCCGTACAACCGCAACAAGGTCGATGCGCGCACGCTCTCCCACGAGTTCACCCACGTCGCCACCGCGCCGTACGGTCCGTACGCGCCACGCTGGCTGGTCGAGGGCGCCGCGACGTACGTCGAGTTCCTGCCGATGTCGGGGCAGACCAACCTGGCGATCCCGCAGTACCGGCAGGACGTCCGGACGAAGTACCTCGCGAAGGCGAAGAGCCTGCCCGCGGACGCGACGTTCTTCGACCAGGCCGACAGCTCGTACCCGCTGTCCTGGCTCGCGCTCGACTACCTGTTCACGCGGTTCGGCGGGACCGAGGTCGGCACGCTGTACCGCGAACTGGCGGCGATGGGTTCTACTCAGAAGGAACGCGACCGGATCATGCTCGAGCACATCGGGATGACCGAGACGGGACTTTTCACCGCGCTGAAGGCTGCCGCGGCAACATAAAGCGCGGAGTGTCGGTTAGGGTAACCCGTCTGCGACCATCGGGTACTCGGAGGGGAACGACCCGAAGTGAGTGCAACGACGCCTGTTTCCGGGCCGCCCACCGGCCCCCGCCGCTGGCTGGGGCTCGTCCTGGCGGTGGCTCTGGTGGCGGGCGGAGTGGTCTACACCGTTGAAGAGCGCGAGCGCGATGCGCGCAACCGCCCGACGGCGATCCAGACCGCCAATCCGACCCCGCCGAAGGCGACCAAACCCTCCCGGATCGCGGCCCAGATCGCCGCCCGCCGGGTCGCCGTCGACTCGATCCTGCTCCGCCGCGCGCAGGCCGTGCAGACCGGCAACGAGGCGCTGTTCCTGGCCGATGTGGATCCGGCCAACAAGAGGCTGCGCGCCCAGCAGCGGATCCTGTTCGCGAACCTGGTCGAGATCGGCTTCAGCGAGGTCGGTTACAGCCAGGCCGAGGAGCGGTTCAACCCGGCCGTGGTGCGAGCCCACGGCGGTACGACGTACCTCGTGCGGGTGCTCATGCGGTACCAGATCCCGAAGGTCGACTTCACGCCGGTGACGACCGAGCTCGGCTACACGTTCATCTCGCGGGCCGGCCACTGGTTGCTCACCGACGACAACGATCTGGACGCGGACCTTGGGCCGGGCGCGCACCGCGAGGCGTGGGACCTGGGCCGGATCGAGGTGCAGCGCGGGCCGCGGGTGCTCGTGGTGGTCGAGAAGGGCGACACGAAACGCGGCCGGGCGATCGTGGCCGCCGCGACCGAAAGCCTCAACGAGGTGACCGCGTACTGGCCGCGGAGATGGAACGGCGCGGTCTTCGTGATCGCGCTCGACGAGACCGACGTCCGCGATGCGCGGTTCGCCGACGAGGACATCGAATCCGCGGCCAGCACCGGTTCGACGTTCTCGTCGCTGCCCGGTCAGGACACCGCCGACGGTACGGTCGCCGGCGGGTACATCGTCGTCAACCCGAACGAGCGCGACCGCGTCGACGAGATCCTGCTGTCGCACGAGATCACCCATGTCGCCACCGCGGACCTCGGCGGCTACGAGCCGCTCTGGCTGGCCGAGGGCGCCGCGGAGTACGTGTCCTGGAAGGGCATCGAGGCGATCAGCGGACCCGGCGAGGTCAGCAAGTGGGAGCAAGAGGTCATCGACGAGGCGTTGCCGCAACTGTCCTCGCTGCCGAGCGACGCCGGCTTCTACCAGAACTCCGCCGACGTGTACGGCGTGAGCTGGCTCGCCGTCCGGTACCTCGTCCAGCGGATCGGACTCGACAAGGTCGAGGACCTGTACGAGGACATGGCAATGAACGGCACCGACCAGGCGGCCCGGGACCGGATCCTGATGGAACGCACCGGCCTCACCGAAGCGACGCTCTGGACGTCGCTGGCAACATACACGCCACAACGCTGAGTGGCGGTTTGACCTCGCGCTGTCAGAGAGGGCAACCTCGAAGGGTTCCGTCCCTGTCTTTCAGAGACACAGTCGAGGAGGCGCAGATGAGTCTTGTGCGGAAGAAGACGATCGAGCAGTCGATCGCCGACACGGACGAGCCGGAGTACCAGCTCAAGAAACGCCTCACAGCGATCGACCTGACCGTCTTCGGCATCGGCGTGATCATCGGTGCCGGCATCTTCACCCTGACCGGCCGTGCCGCCAAGCTGTACGCCGGTCCGGGGATCGCACTGTCCTTCGTACTGGCCGCGATCTGCTGTGCGCTGGCCGCGTTGTGCTACGCCGAGTTCTCGTCCACCGTGCCGGTGTCGGGTTCGGCGTACACGTTCTCGTACTTCTCCCTCGGCGAGATCTTCGCCTGGATCATCGGCTGGGATCTGCTGCTCGAGTTGATGCTCGGGGCAAGCGTCGTGTCCCAGGGCTGGTCGACGTACGCAGCACTGTTCCTGGATCAGATCGGGTTGGGCTGGCCGTCGTCGATCGGGCCCGACAGCCATGTGAACGTGCTGGCGATGCTGCTCGTGCTGGTGCTGGCGACACTGGCCACGATCGGGATCAAGGAGTCGCTGCGGGTCAACCTGGTGCTGGTGGGGATCAAGCTGTTCGTGGTCCTGTTCGTGATCATCGCCGGGCTGTTCTACATCAAGGGCTCGAACCTGTCGCCGTTCATCCCGCCGAGCGTGCCGGCCCCCAACGGCGACGTCACGATCACCACGCCGCTGTTCCAGGCGCTGTTCGGGTTCACGCCGTCGACGTTCGGTGTGATGGGTCTGGTGTCCGGCGCGTCGCTGGTGTTCTTCGCGTTCATCGGGTTCGACGTCGTCGCGACCACTGCCGAAGAGGCGAAGAATCCGCAGCGTGACCTGCCCCGCGGCATCATCGGCTCGCTGGCGATCTGCACCGTGCTGTACGTGCTGGTCTGCATCGTCATCACCGGGATGGTGAAGTACACCGACATCAACGGCGAGGCCGCGCTGGCGGAGGCGTTCCGCTCGGTCGGCCGCGGCGGCTTCGCGACGCTGATCTCCGCGGGTGCGGTCGCCGGTCTGACCACCGTCGTACTGACGCTGATGATCGGTGCGGCGCGGGTCGTGTTCGCGATGAGCCGCGATCACCTGATGCCCCGTCAGCTCGGCAAGACGCACCCGAAGTGGGGTACGCCGTACCGCCTGACGATCGGGATCGGCATCGTCGTCGCGATCATCGCCGGGGTCACCCCGATCGGCAAGCTGGAAGAGATGGTGAACATCGGCACGCTGGCCGCGTTCACGCTGGTGTCGATCGCCGTACCGCTGCTGCGGAAGAGCCGGCCGGACATCAAGCGGTCGTTCACGGTGCCGGGCAACCCGGTCGTCCCGATCCTGGCCGCGATCATCTGCATCTACCTGATGCTGAACCTGTCGCTGGAGACCTGGCTGCGGTTCGCGATCTGGATGGTGCTCGGGTTCGCGGTTTACGCGCTGTACGGCTACCGGCGTAGCCGGGTCGGCCTCGAGGAGAAGACCGGCGAGGCGCAGAAGGCGTGATCGTCGCCCTCGGATGGTCGGCTAGGATCAGCCGACCATCCGAGGGGAACACCAATGAACCACCCGAAACGCCTGTTCGCAGGCGTTGCCGTGCTGGCACTCGCTGCATCCGGCGCGGTTGTCGCCGTACGCGCCCGGAACGGCGATGCAGCACCTGGCGGTACTGCGGTTGCCGCCGTCGCGACGAGGGCGACCTCGCCGACGCCGGGGGAGCTCAGCCCCGCTGACGAACTGGTGCGCAAGCAGGCGATCGACGCGGTGCTGGCGCGACGGTCGGCCGCCGTACTCAAGGGCGATTTGAAGGGGTTCCTGGCTTCGGTGGATCCGAAGCAGGCCGAGTTGGTTGCGCGTGAGCGGCTGCTGTTCGTGAACCTGCGGAAGTTCGGGTTCAGGTCGCTGAAGTACTTCACGGCTGATGCGTTCCGGCCGGTGCCGGGGTTGGTCTCGAAGTTCGGGCCGACGACGTTCTCGACGCGGGTGATGATGCGGTACCAGCTGGTCGGGCTGGATCCGCGGCCGGTGCAGACCGACCTCGGGTACACGTTCGTCCAGCGGGCCGGTGCGTGGGTGCTCGTCGACGACAGCGGGACGGACGAGAACCTCAGCCGCGACGGCCATCGCCAGCCGTGGGACTTCGACGAGGTCCAGGTGGTACGGCGTGGCACGGTCGTGGTCGTCGTGGACAAGCGGGAAGCGAGCCTCGGTACGAAGGTCGCGCAGGTTGCCGAGAAGGCGGTGAAGTCGGTCCGCAAACACTGGGCCCGGCCGTGGAACGGGGCCGTGCTGGTTGTTGCGATGCCGCAGGACCGTGTGATGTCGACGATCTGGACGGCCGGGGCCGGTGATGGCTGGACGATCGCGGCGAAGGCGGTCACGCTCTACGAGGGCGAGCAACTGGGCAAGCCGATCGGCCCGCCCATCGGCAGCCGCATCGTGGTGAACCCAGCACTCCGCAAGCGCCTCGACAAGGATCTGCTGGTGCACGAGATGACGCATGTCGCGACGTCCACGCTCGGCATCTACACACCGATCTGGATGGTCGAGGGCATGGCGGAGTACGTCCGCTGCCGCTCGATCGAGGACGATCCGCACTGGTCGGTCGATCCGTACCGCAAGCGCGTGAAGTCGGCGTACCTCCCGAAGCTCACCGCACTCCCCGACACCACCGTCTTCGACACCGACGCCGAACGCGCCTACGGCTCCAGCTGGTGGATCGTCGAATACCTCGCCGACAAACTGGGCGAGAAGAAACTAGCCACCCTCTACACCGACATGTCCCAACACGGCGAGTCAGTCCTGAAGAAAGACACCGGCCTGACCCCAGCCCAAATCGTCGCCGGAGCCAAGAAGTTCAAAGGCTGACTCTTTGTCTGTTTGTTGCTGGGGGACGGAGCGGGCTTCCGGCTCCGTACCGCCCCCCAGCGGTTTAGATGAGGCTGGCGAGGCCTTGGGGGAGGAAGCGGGATCCGTTGACCTTTTCCGCGATGCCGGTGCGGTCGAGGTAGGGGGTGATGCCGCCTAGGTGGAAGGGCCAGCCGGCGCCGAGGAGGAGGCAGAGGTCGATGTCCTGGGCCTCGGCGACCACGCCCTCGTCGAGCATGATCTTGATTTCTTCGGCCAGGGCAGTGAGGACTCGGTTGCGGAGTTCGTCGGGGGTGGAGGGCTTGTCGCCGACACTCACCAGCGCCTCGACCTCCGGGTCGACGACCGGCTTGCCCTCGGGCCATACGTAGAACGAACTCTTGCCTGCGGCAACTACCTTGGCCAGGTTCGAAGAAACCGCGAACCGGTCCGGGTACGCCCGGTTCATCGTCTCCGCGACGTGCAGCGCGACCGGCAGGCCGACCAGCTGCAGTAGCACGAACGGCGGCATCGGCAGGCCGAGTGCGGACAGCGCACGGTCGGCGTCCGGGATCGGCGTACCTTCGTCCACCGCCGCGCTGACCTCGCCGAGGAACCGCGTCAGCAGCCGGTTCACCACGAACGCCGGCGCGTCCTTCACCAGCACACACGACTTCTTCAGCGTCTTCCCGACCGCGAAAGCAGTCGCCAGCGAAGCGTCGTCCGTCCGGTCCGCCCGGATGATCTCCAGCAGCGGCAGCACCGCGACCGGGTTGAAGAAGTGGAACCCGACGACCCGCTCCGGGTGCTCCAGGTCCGCGGCCATCTCGGTCACCGACAACGACGAGGTGTTGGTCGCCAGCACGGCGTCCGGCCGGATGATCTTCTCCAGCTCGGCGAAGATCGTCTTCTTCAGCTGCAGCTCCTCGAAGACCGCCTCGATGACGAAGTCCGCGTCCGCGAACACCGCGCGATCCACCGACCCGGTGACCAGCGCCTTCAGCTGGTTCGCCTTGTCGGACCGCACCCGCCCCTTGGCGAGCAGCTTGTCGATCTCACCGTGCACGTACCCGACGCCACGATCCACGCGCTCCTGGTCGAGATCCGTCAGTACGACGGGAACCTCCAGCCGCCGCGCGAACAGCAACGCCAGCTGACCCGCCATCAGCCCCGCACCGACGACGCCGACCTTCGTCACCGGCCGCGCCAGCGACTTGTCCGGCGCACCCGCCGGCCGCTTGGCCCGCTTGTTCACCAGGTCGAAGGCGTAGAGCCCGCTCCGCAGCTCCTCGCTCATGATCAGATCCGCGAGCGCCTCGTCCTCGGCCGCGAACCCACGGTCCCGGTCGTTGTCGCGAGCCGCCGCGATCAGCTCCAGCGCCCGGTACGGCGCCGGCGCCGCCCCACTGACCTTCAGATCGGCAAAAACCTTGCCCCGGGCAACCGCCGCGTCCCACGCATCGCCACGGTCGATCGAAGCGCGCTCGACGACGACAGAGCCCGTCAGCACCTTCGAGGCCCACAGCAGCGACTGCTCGAGGAAGTCGGCCGACTCCAGCAGTACGTCGCCGATGCCGAGCTTGACCGCTTCCGGCCCGCTCAGCATCTTGTTCTGGTTGAGGGCGTTCTCGACGACGACCTTGACCGCGTTGTCCGCACCGATCAGGTTCGGCAGCAGGAAGTTGCCGCCCCAGCCCGGGATCAGCCCGAGGAAGACCTCCGGCGTCGACAGCATCCCGGCCGCGACCGAGATCGTGCGATAGGACGCGTGCAGCGCAACCTCGAGCCCGCCACCGAGCGCGACACCGTTCACGAACGCGAACGACGGCTTGCCGCCGTCGACGAGCTTCCGCATCACGCCGTGCCCGATCCTGCCGAGCGTCAGCGCCTGCTCCCGATCGGTCAGCTTCGGTACGCCGGTCAGGTCCGCACCCGCGGCCAGGATGAACGGCTTGCCGGTGACCCCGATCGCCACGATCTCGTCGCGCGCCAGCGCCGCGTCCAGAGCAGCGTTCAGCGAACCCAGACCCTTGGGCCCGAAGGTGTTCGGCTTGGTGTGGTCGTGCCCGTTGTCCAGCGTGATGAGCGCCATCGTGCCGGCCTTGTTCGGCAGTACGACGTCCCGCGAGTGCGCGAGCGTGACGACCTCGTCGGTCGACAAAGCAGAAGCGCTGTCGATCAGTTCCTGCAGGTTCATGCCGCCGCACCTTCCCAGTTCGGGTTCTCCCAGATGACCGTGCCGCCCATGCCGAGGCCGACGCACATGGTGGTGAGGCCGTAGCGGACCTCGGGGCGCTGCTCGAACTGCTTGGCCAGCTGGTTCATCAGCCGGACTCCGGACGACGCCAGCGGGTGGCCGTAGGCGATCGCGCCGCCGTACGGGTTGACCCGCGGGTCGTCGTCGGCGATGCCGTAGTGCTCCAGGAACGCCAGCACCTGTACGGCGAACGCCTCGTTCACCTCGAAGGCCTGGATGTCGTCGATCGTCAGTCCGGCCAGCTTCAACGCCTTCTCGGTCGCCGGGATCGGGCCGACGCCCATCACCTCGGGCTCGACACCGGCGAAGGCGTACGAGACCAGCTTCATCTTCGGCGTCAGCCCGAGCTCCTCGGCCGCCTCGGCCGAGGTCAGCACGCACGCGGTCGCGCCGTCGTTGATCCCGGCCGAGTTGCCCGCGGTGACGCGCCCGTGCGGACGGAACGGCGTCTTCAAAGCGGCCAGGTCCTCGACCGTGGTCCCGGGCCGCATCGGCTCGTCGGTGCTCGCAAGGCCCCAGCCCTGCTCGGCCGACCGGGTCGCGACCGGCACCAGGTCCGGCTGGATCAGGTCGTTGGCGTAGGCCTTCGCGGCCTTCTCCTGCGACGCCGCGGCGTACGCGTCGGCGCGCTCCTTGGTGATACCGGGGAACCGGTCGTGCAGGTTCTCGGCGGTCGACCCCATCACGAGGGCGGAGGTGTCGACGAGCTTCTCGGAGATGATCCGCGGGTTCGGGTCCACACCCTCACCCATCGGGTGCCGGCCCATGTGCTCGACACCGCCCGCGATCACCACGTCGTACGCACCGAACGCGACACCGGCCGCGGTGGTGGTGACGGCGGTCATCGCGCCCGCGCACATCCGGTCGATGGCGTAGCCGGGCGTGGTGTTCGGCAGACCCGCCAGCAGGGCGGCGGTCCGGCCGATGGTCAGGCCCTGGTCGCCGATCTGGGTGGTGGCCGCGATCGCGACCTCGTCCACGCGTTCCGGGGGGAGACCCGGGTTCCGCCGCAGCAGCTCCCGGATGCACTTGATCACCAGGTCGTCGGCGCGGGTTTCGGCGTACTGGCCCTTGGCCTTGCCGAACGGGGTGCGAACGCCGTCGACGAACACGACATCGCGGATCTCACGGGGCACGAGTGCCCTCCTCTGGGGAGTCGGGAAAGCTACCCCGATGCTACCCATGAGTAACAGAAGTGCCAAACAACCAGTGGCTGTGGAGCTGCTCACAGCAACCCGTGGCGTACTGCCTGGATTCGGCGCATGCTGGGGGGCAGGAAGCTATGGGGAGCCGTTCTATGAACAACCTTGATCTCGCCGTACCGGTCCTGAGCCGGGGCAAGCACCGCAATCCGCGCAAGGGCGCCTGCTTCATGGAGTTCGCCTCGTACTTGGCCGGCGAACCGTGGTCCGACCACCCGGCCTGCACGCACGCCCTACTGGCGGGCGTCGCGCGGGACGTCAACGACTGTACGACGGACTCCGGGCGGTCCCGGCTGGCGCCGATGATCCCGTCGGTGATCGGCCTGACCCCGGACGACCCGCACGTCGTACCGCGGGTCACGGCGCGCTGCATCCAGCACGCGCTGCCGGTCGTCTCGCAGGAGCGGCAGTACATCCTGGCCGTCGCGTTGCTGGTGGGGGAGAAGCAGCTGGCCGAGCTCGACGGGCGTCCGCTCGACGACATCGAGCCGGACTCGCTCGCCGTACTGCAGTCGGTCCCGTCGGCCACCAAGTGGGCGCGGGCGTTCACCGCACGCTCCCGCCGCGGTGCGCCGGACTTCGCCCGCCGGACGGCGCCACGTGCGGTGTCGTGCGCGGTCGAAGGCATCTCGCAGGCGTGTGTCCCGGATCCGGACGACCGGCTCTACCGGCTGCTCGTCGACGCGATCGCCGAGACCAAGTCGTGGATGCCCGCACCTGCGCCGAAGCCGATACCCACCGAGGTCGTACGCTTCACAGTGTGACCTTGGAGCTCGACACCGGACTACCAGTCCACGAGTGGGGATCGGCCGACGCCGACGCGCCGGGAATCCTGCTCCTCCAGGAGATCTTCGGGGTCTCCGACTACATCAAGCAACGTGCCGCGGATCTGCACGCTCTGGGGTACTACGTCATCGCGCCGGAGATCTACTGGCGCCTTGACGACACCGAGCTGGACGAGTCCTCGCCGGAGTTGCTGCCCCGGGCGATGGACATCGTCGGGCGGCTGGACTGGGACCTCGCGGTCAAGGACGCCCTTGCCGCCCTCCAATACCTGCAGGCCCGCGGCAAGGGCACCGGCGTGGTCGGCTTCTGTTTCGGCGGCGGACTGGCCTTCAACGTCGCGGCACTGTCGCAGCCTGACGTGCTGGTGAGCTACTACGGCTCCGCGCTGAAGAACCTTCTCGAGCTGGTCCCGCAGGTGAGCGCGCCGAGCCTGCACCACTTCGGCAACACCGACACCTATCTGGACGTCGACACGATCGTCACCGCGCTCGGCGATGCCGAGATCCACCGGTACGAAGGCGCCGGGCACGCGTTCGACAACCCGCTGCCGATGTTCCACAACGCCGACGCGTCCGCGCTCGCGTGGCGGCGTACCGAAGACTTCCTTGCCCGTCACCTCCCAACCCCTCAAGGATGAGCATGAGCCTGTACGACATTCCGCTGACCACTCTGTCCGGCGCATCGACGTCGCTGGGCGACTACAAGGGCAAGGCCGTCCTGGTCGTCAACGTGGCGTCGAAATGCGGCCTGACGCCGCAGTACGAAGGCCTGGAGAACCTGCAGAAGAAGTACGAGTCGCGTGGGTTCACGGTGCTCGGCGCGCCCTGCAACCAGTTCGGCGGTCAGGAGCCGGGATCGGCCGAGGAGATCGAGACGTTCTGCTCGACGACGTACGGCGTCACGTTCCCGATGCTCGACAAGCTCGAGGTGAACGGCGAGGGCCGCCACCCGCTGTACGCCGAGCTGACCCTGACCCCGGACGCCGAGGGTGAGGCCGGCGACATCCAGTGGAACTTCGAGAAGTTCCTGGTCAGCCCCGAAGGCACGGTCGCGGCCCGCTTCCGCCCGCGCACCGAGCCGGAGTCGGACGAGGTCGTCGCCGCGATCGAGACCCAGCTCCCGAAGTAACCCCGGATCGCCCGTCGCCGCCGCGGCGGGCGATTTCTCTGCCGACCATTGCAACGATCCTTTCGAAAGAGTACTTTCGACGCATGCCCGACCCGCATCGTCGCCTGAGTGATCCTCGTGAGCTCAACGCGCTCGCCCATCCCGTGCGGATGGCGATCATCGAACTGCTGTCGGTCAGCGGACCGCTGACCGCGACCGAGCTGGCCGATCGGCTCGACGAGACGCCGGCGAACTGCTCGTGGCATCTGCGCAAGCTGGCCCAGCACGGGTTCGTCGTGGAGGCCGAGGGCGGCAAGGGCAGGCAGCGGCCGTGGCAGGTGCCGGGGCTCGGGTTCCGCTGGGACGACGAGCACGCATCGGCTTCGGTCGAGGAGCGGCGGGCCGCGCAAGCCTTGTCCGAGGTGACGATGGGCCGGGCGATGGATCGCCTCCGCGAGGCCGAGCAGCGGATGCCGGACGAGCCCGAGGAGTGGCGTACGGCGCAGGCGGGCACCGAGATGGTCGCGTGGCTGACGGCGGACGAGCTCAAGGAGATGAACGAGGCGATCAGCGCCGTACTCGATCGTCATGTCGAGCGGCTGACTGATCCGAGCAAGCGGCCGGCGGGTTCGCGGCTGTGCGAATTCGTGGCGTGGGGCGTGCCGACGTACTTCCCGGGAGTTGAGCCGGCATGAGGAAGCTGTTCGCCCAGCCCGGGTTCCCGCGCCTGTTCGGCGGATTGAGTACGTCGATGCTCGGCGACTCGGTGATGCTGCTCGTGCTGAGTATGTGGGTGAAGACGCTCACCGGCTCCAACGCGATGGCGGGCCTGACGTTCTTCTTCATGGTGCTGCCCGCGCTCGGCGCTCCGCTGCTCGGCGTCTGGGTGGATCGCCTGCCCCGCAAGGCGATCCTCGTCTGGGGCAACTTCGCCAGCGCGGCCGCCGTACTCCCGCTCGTCCTCGTCCGGGACGCGAGCGAGGTCTGGCTGATCTGGGTGGTCGCGTTCCTGTACGGCGTCTCGTTCGTCGTCCTGCCCGCCGCGCTGAACGGCCTGCTCAAGGAACTGCTGCCCGACGAGCTGCTCGTCGACGCGAACTCGAGCCTCGCCACGATCAAGGAAGGCTTCCGCCTGTTCGGACCGCTGGTCGGGGCGGCGCTCTTCGCCACCGTCGGCGGTTGGCTCGTCGCGGTCGTGGACGCGGCCACCTTCGTGGCCGCCGGGCTCCTGATCGCGACGATCAAGGTCAGCGAGACTCCGGCCCCGGCCAAGCAGACCTTCCGCGAGGACGTGCTGGGCGGGGTCCGGTTCCTGCTCGGTGATCGCGTACTCCGTCATGTCCTCGCGGGACTCGGGATCTCGATCCTCGTCATCGGCTTCTTCGAGTCGTCGATCTACGCGCTGCTGGATGCGTTCGGGAAGCAGGCGACGTTCGCCGGCGCCTTCGTGACGTGTCAGGGCGTCGGTGCGATCATCGGCGGGCTCACCGCCGCCCGCGCCGTCCGAAGGTTGGGTGAGGTCTCCACCTGCACGGTCGGCCTGATCACGCTGGCGATCTCCACCGTCGTCTGCATCGTCGCGCCCACCATCGCCGTGGTCCTGGTCGGCGCGGCCATCTGCGGTCTCGGGCTGCCCTGGACGTTCGTCGCGTTCACGACGCTGATGCAGCGCCGTTCACCGGGTCATCTGATCGGCCGGGTGTCAACCGCGGTCGAGGTGCTGCTGTCCACGCCGCAGGCGATCTCGCTCGCGCTCGGCAGCCTGCTCGTGAGTCTGCTGAGCTACCGGCAGATCTTCACGATCATCGCGACCGTGATCCTGCTCGGAGCCCTGCAGATCGTCTTGACCCTGCGGGATCAGCTCCGGCCGGAGCCGTCGGCAGCCGGCGGTCCTCCGCTCCCGGCGGAGCCGGCATCCGGGGCCGACCTTCTCTAGACGCGCTCAGTCGAGCGGCTTGGCCGGTGCTTCCGACGTCATGGCATCGGTGAGGACCTCGGCGGTGAGGCCGATCTGCCACGGGCGGGCGTGGTGGTCGCGGAGGAACGTCGTGACGACGTCCAGGCTCACGTCCTTGGGCGGGGACCACGCCAGGCGGCGGATCGTGTCCGGGGCCAGCAGGTTCTCCGTCGGCAGGCGGTGGGCCTCGGCGATCTCGGCGACCGCGGTGCGGGCGGCCGAGAGGCGTGCGGCAGCGTCGGGGTCTCGGTCGGCCCAGGCGCGGGCGGGCGGCGGGCCGTCGTACCGCGGGCCCTGCTTGGGGAGCTCGGAGTCGGGGAGGCGGCGGGCGTGGTCGACCGCTTCCCACCACGTCCGCATGTGCCGGTGTGCGCCGCGGCCCTTGAAGGCCGTGAGCTTCTGGAGCGTGTCCCGATCGGTCGGCATCGCGGACGCGGCCTCGACGATCGCGGCGTCCGGCAGGATCCGGCCCGGAGAGATGTCCGCGGACTCGGCGATCTGGTCGCGTGCCTCCCACAGCGCGCGGACGACGGCGAGGCTGCGGCGGTTGCGGACCCGGTGCATGCCCGACGTACGGCGCCACGGGTCCGGCTTCGGCTCGCGCGGGGGAGCGTCCAGGATCGCGGCGAACTCCTGCTCGGCCCACTCCCACTTGCCCTCGCGGCGCAGCTCCTGCTCGATCGCGTTCCGCAGTTCGATCAGCATCTCGACGTCCAGCGCGGCGTACACGAGCCAGGGCGCCGGGAGCGGGCGGGTGGACCAGTCGGCCGCGGAGTGTTCCTTGCGCATCCGATAGCCGAGCACTTCGCTGACGAGCGAGGCGAGCCCGACCTTCGGGTAGCCGAGGAGGCGGCCTGCCAGTTCGGTGTCGAACACCTGCCGCGGCACCATCCCGACCTCGGCCAGGCAGGCGAGGTCCTGGTTGGCGGCGTGGATGATCCACTCCGCGTCGACGATCGCGTCGCCCAGCGCGGACAGGTCGCCGAAGGGGATCGGGTCGACGAGCGCGGAGCCGGAGCCTTCCCGACGCAGCTGCACCAGGTACGCGCGGTGCGAGTAGCGGTAGCCGGAGGCGCGCTCGGCGTCGACGGCCACCGGACCGGTGCCGGCGCGGAACGCCTCGACCGTCTCGGTCAGGGCGGGCTCGTCGTCGACCACGTCCGACAGCCCGTCCCGCAGTTCCAGCAGGGGCAGGTTGGCGGTGGCGTCCTCCGAGGTGGACGGCTGCGGGGTGTTGGCTGAGGTCATCGGCCCCGCTGTCCGCGCCGGGTCGGCATCGCGACCACCCCCGGCGGAACCGGCGGCAGTCCGGCCGCCGTGCAGAGCACCTCGCCCCATGCCTCTGCGTGCCGGGTCACGTCCACGATTCCACCGGGTCCGGGCACGGGGCTCCAGGACGCACGGATCTCGATCTCCGCCGTCGCCTCGTCGTCGGCCATCCCGCCGAAGCTCTCCGATACCACTCTGGTGACGGTACCGCTCGGGGCCAGGAAGTCGGCACCGCGGTCGGCCAGAGCCTCCATCAGCCAGGTCCAGCCCACGCCGCCGAGCAGCGCGTCGGTCACCATCTCCGGTTCGACGGCGGCTCGCACGTACGCGACACAGCGGAAGGTCGACTGCCAGGCGTCGTTCCCGGCCGGGTCGTAGAGGATGACGAGCCGGCCGGTGGCGACATCGTCGCCGTCAACCGTCACGTCGGCGCTGACCGCGGCCGCGTGCGGTGCGATCCGCTGCGGCGCGGGCATCTCCTCGACGAAAACCTCGGGCCGGAACCGGGCACCTCGTAACTGCGAGACTGCCTCGGCGAACTCCGCGGGTGGCGCGTCGACCTGCTTGCGGGCACCCATGCTTCGCAGCCTACGACCGATTACTCACCGACGCTTGTTTAGACGCGCCGGTAACAGGCGGTGTCTGACCGGCGCACGGCCCTTCGGACCCGCGTGGGATCATCTGGGTGTGCCTCTGACGCCCGCTCCGCTGGACCGTTCGCCGTACCTGCTCGCTGCTCGGGGGGAGCGGCCGCCGCACACTCCGGTGTGGTTCATGCGGCAGGCGGGGCGCGCGTTGCCCGAGTACCGCAAGGTGCGGGAGGGCATCACGATGCTCGAGTCCTGTATGCGTCCCGACCTCGTCGTCGAGATAACGCTGCAACCGGTCCGCCGTTACGGCGTCGACGCGGCGATCTTCTTCTCCGACATCGTCGCCCCGCTCCAGTTCGCCGGGTACGACATCGAGATCAAGCCCGGCATCGGCCCGGTGGCGGCGGACCCGATCCGGGACGCCGCCGGGATCGCGGCGGTCCGCCCGGTCACCGCGGCCGACGTGCCGTACACCACCGAGGCCATCCAGCAGCTCGTCTCCGAGCTCGGCGGTACGCCGCTGATCGGCTTCGCCGGCGCCCCGTTCACGGTCGCGTCGTACCTGGTCGAGGGCGGACCGAGCAAGGACTTCGCCAAGACCAAGGCGATGATGCACGGCAATCCCGACCTCTGGCACGCGCTGGCGGACCGGCTCGCGGACGTCGCGATCGCGTACCTCACGATCCAGGTCGAGGCCGGCGCATCAGCGGTCCAGCTCTTCGACTCCTGGGCCGGCGGCCTGTCGCCACGCGACTACGAACGGTTCGTCCTGCCGCACTCCGCGAAGGTCTTCGAGGCCCTCGAGCCGTACGGCGTTCCGCGGGTGCACTTCGGCGTGAACACCGGAGAGCTGCTCGGCCTGATGGGCGCGGCCGGTGCCGACGTGGTCGGAGTCGACTGGCGCGTCCCGCTCGACGAAGCAGCGCGACGAGTCGGCCCGAAGCCGCTGCAGGGCAACCTGGATCCCGCGCTGCTGTTCGCCGGCTGGGACGCGATCGAGCCCGAGATCGACCGCATCCTCGAGGAGGGCAAGGCAGCCCCCGGCCACATCTTCAACCTCGGCCACGGGGTCCCGCCCGACGCCGATCCCGACGTACTGCACCGGATCGCCAAGTACGTGCAGACCCGGAGCGCGCAGTGATCCGTCTCCCGGACCACCCGGTGACTCTGGAGCCGCTGACCGCCGACCACGCGGACGCCGTGCTGGCTTTCGAGCTGGAGAACAGGAAGTACTTCACGTCCTGGATCTGGGACCGCGGCGACGACTACTTCGCGAACTTCGCCGCCAAGCACGCGGCGCTGCTCGCCGAGCAGGCAGCCGGGATCTGCCGCTTCCACGTGCTGATGGACGACTCCGGAGCGGTCGCCGGGCGGGTGAATCTGGTTGACCTGGAGAACGGGTCGGCCGAGCTCGGCTACCGGATTGCCGAGAAGTGGGCGGGGCAGGGCCTCGCGACGGCTGCGGTTCGAGCGATCATCGGCCTCGCGGCGACGGAGTACGCGCTGACGACGCTGCGGGCCGGCGCCTCGGACCGGAACCCGGCCTCCCAGTCGGTTCTGAGCCGGACCGGCTTCCAGCAGATCGGGACGTCGAGCACCGATCTCGGGCCGGGAAAGCGGTACGAGCTGATCCTGGAGGGCGTGTGAGCCGGGTCGTTGTCGTCGGCGGTGGGATCAGTGGGCTCGCGGCCGCGCACGCGCTCGCGACCGGGCCGAATCCGCCGCAGATCACGGTGCTCGAAGGGTCGCCGCGGCTCGGCGGGAAGCTGGCCGGGGCCGAGATCGAGGGCGTGCCGGTCGACCTGGGCGCCGAGTCGGTGCTGGCCCGCCGGCCGGAGGCCGTTGAGCTGATCAGGGCGGTGGGACTCGACATCGTCCACCCGGCGACGACCTCCGCCGGATTGTGGGTGGGCGACCGGATCCGCGCGATCCCGCCGACCGTGATGGGTGTCCCGGTCGATCCGGCCGCGACGGCCGACGTACTCGGAGCCGAGGCAGCCGAGCAGGTCGCGCACGAGGCAGACCTGCCCGCACCGGCGCTGACCGAGGACGTGGCGATCGGTCGGTTCGTTGCCGACCGCATGGGGTCCGCGGTCACCGACAAGCTGATCGACCCGCTGCTCGGCGGGGTGTACGCCGGGAAGGCCGAGGAGATCTCGCTCGCGGCCGCCGTACCGGACCTGTACGCCAGGCTGCGGACCGCACCGAGCCTGCTCGCCGCGACGGCCGAACTGCGAGAGCTGGGCCAGAAGCGCGCCGGCCAGCCGGTGTTCGCGGGCGTGGTCGGCGGCATCAACCGGATCATCACCGCGCTGGAGCAGGATCTGACAGCTCGCGGCGTCGAGATCCGTCGCAAACTGACCGTACGGCGGATCTCGCGCACGCCGGACGGGTTCGTCCTCGAGGCCGGACCTGTGCCCGCGCCGACCTACCTGACCGCGGACGCCGTGGTGGTCGCCGTACCGGCCGCCCCGGCCGCGCGGATGCTGACCGACCTGGTGCCGACGGCATCGACCGAGCTCGGCTCGATCGAGTACGCGAGTATGGCGATCGTCACCCTGGCCGTCCGCAAGCGGGACTGGCCGGACACCGCGACCGGCTCCGGATTCCTCGTGCCGTCCGTCGAGGAGCGCACGATCAAGGCGTCGACGTACTCACACGCCAAGTGGGCGTGGTCCGCGGAAGCCGGGGGAGAGCTCGCCGTACTGCGTGCGTCCGTCGGCCGGCTCGGCGAGGAGCACGTGCTGCAGCGGTCCGACGAGGAGCTCGTCGCGCTCGCGGTCGCCGATCTCCGCAAGGCGATCGGCCTGCAGGCCGAGGTCGTCGGGTCGCTGGTGACCCGCTGGGGCGGCGGCCTTCCGCAGTACGCCGTGGGGCATCTGGACCGGGTCGACCGGGTCGAGGCGGCCGTGGCCGACGTGCCGGGGCTGGCTGTCTGCGGAGCGGCGTACCGGGGTGTCGGGATCGCGGCGTGTGTCGCGTCCGGGGGCAAGGCAGCCACCCGGGTGCTGGGGCATCTCGAGGCATTGGAGACAATGGCGAAGTGACAGGTAAGCCGAAAGCCCGTGAGCTCAACGACGTGATCCGCTACACCTTGTGGTCGGTCTTCAAGGTCGAGACACCGCTCGGTGATGCGGATCGGGACGAGCTGACCGCCGAGCTCACCGACCTGGTCGGGAAGCTCGCCGCCGACGACGTGGTGATCCGTGGCATCTACGACGTCGAGGGATTCCGGGCCGACGCCGACTTCATGATCTGGTGGCACGCGCCGACGTCCGACGCGCTGCAGCAGGCGTACCACGCGCTGCGCCGGTCGCGGCTCGGCCGGCACCTGGTCCCGGTCTGGTCGCAGTTCGCGCTGCACCGGCCGGCGGAGTTCAACAAGAGCCACATCCCGGCGTTCCTGGCCGACGAGGAGCCGCGGCCGTACGTCTGCGTCTACCCGTTCGTCCGGTCCTACGAGTGGTACCTGCTGCCGGACGAGGAGCGCCGGTTCATGCTCGCCGAGCACGGCAAGATGGCGCGCACCTACCCCGACGTACGGGCGAACACGGTCGCGTCGTTCGCGCTCGGCGACTACGAGTGGATCCTCGCCTTCGAGGCCGACGAGCTGCACCGGATGGTCGACCTGATGCGCGACCTGCGCGCGTCGACGGCCCGGCGGCACGTGCGCGAAGAGGTCCCGTTCTACACCGGCAAACGCACGGAGCTCGGCGAGCTGGTCGCTAACCTGGTGTGATGACTCGCAAGGCTTTTCCGGTGCTCTACGTCCAGGACGTGCGCCGGTCGGTCGAGTTCTACAGCCTGCTCGGCTACGAGTCGACGTACCAGTTCCCGCTGGAAGGTACCCCGCACTACGTCGGCATGGAGCGAGGCGACTCGTCGCTCGGCCTGTCCGACGCGAACTGGCCCGAGGCCCAGCTCGGCATCACCGTGGGTGCTGCACCGCGCTTCGAGCTGTTCGTGTACGTCGACGACGTCGAGGCCGAGGTGGAAGTCTTCCGGGCCGCGGGCCATCCCGTCCTGCAGGAGCCCGCGACCATGCCCTGGGGTGAGCGACAGGCGTACCTCGCCGACCCGGAGGGCAACCCGGTCGCGCTGGCCACACCGATCTAGGGCCGATCTAAGTACCGGGCTTCTGCAGCAGGTAGTCCTCGGCGCGCATCGACGTGGGCGGCCGGACGTCGGCCGGGATGAGTTCGCGCAGGTCGCGCTCGGTCAGACTGTCGGGGTCGCGGGCGGACAGCCGGGTGGCCTGGTTGGAGACGGCTTCCTCGAGCACGTTCCGGATGAAACGGCCGTTGCCGAAGCTGTGGCCGCGGGGGGCGGGCGGGATGACGGTGCGGACCTTGTCGAGCACGTCCTCGCCGTAGATCATCCCCTTCTGCCGGGCCTGCAGCTCGAAGATCGCGACCAGTTGGTCGGTGTCGTACTCGCTGAACGACAGCAGCTTCGGGAAGCGTGACGCCAGACCGGTGTTCGACTCCATGAAGCGCTGCATCTCGCGGTGGTAGCCGGCGACGATCACGATGCAGTCGTTGCGGTGGTCCTCCATCAGCTTCAGGATGGTCGCGACCGCTTCGAGGCCGTAGTCGCCCGGGGTGTTCTCCGGCGTCAGGCTGTACGCCTCGTCGATGAAGAGGACACCGCCGAGCGCCTCGCGGAACTTGCCCGCGGTCATCGGCGCGGTCGAACCGACGCTGGGGCCGACCAGGTCGGAGCGGTCGACCTCGACCACATGACCCTTCTCGAGCACTCCGAGCTGATGGTAGATCCGGCTGAGCAGCCGGGCGATCGTGGTCTTCGCCGTACCGGGCTTGCCGACGAAGACCATGTGCCGGGCCCGCTCGTGGCTGGGCAGGCCCAGCTCGGTCCGGCGGAGGTTGGTCTTCACCTCGGCGACCATCTTGCGGACCGCGTCCTTGACCGACTCCAGGCCGATCAGCGAGTCGAGCTCGGCCAGCGGGTCGTCGCTGAAGTCGAGCGGCTTCGGCAGCGGCTCGTCGAGGTTGCCGTTGTCGGACGAGGCCGGCCGCTCGGCGTCTTCCTGGACCGAGTTCCAGGCCGAGGACAGCGAGTTGGCTTCGTTCTCCGCTGCCGCGGTGGCCTCGAGGGCACTCCATCGCTCCCGGTCGAGAGTGCGGAACAGCGAGGTCAGGTCCGGGATCTCGGGCTCCGGCCACGGCGCCTTGGACAGTACGCCGGACAGGTGGATGGCGGCGCGAGTGGCGGCCGCGGCCCAGGCCCGGGCGAGTGGCGCCTGGCCGTTGCGGATCGCGCGGGCGAGCCACTGGTTGACGTGCGCCAGCCAGACCTGCCGGTTGAACGTCTGGTGGATCGAGCTGAGCGCCTTCTCCAGGTCCTGGGTGGTGTTGCCGAGGCTCTTGGCGACAGCCTGCGGGATGCCACGCAGACCGGTCGCGAGGATCAGCTCGGCCATCAGTTGGGCGTAGTCGCCGGCGTACTCGTCCGGGCTGGTCATGAGCAGCCGGGCGTGGGTGTCGCGGATCGAGTTGAGCGAGTAGCGCAGCGCCGCGGTCGGGCCGCCGAGCTCGGGCAGTACGACGCGCTCGCTGTCCTTGAGCGCGTCGTTTCGCCAGTACTGCGCGATGTCGTCGTACTCGCCCGCCACGTGCAGGTGAGTCGCCTCGCGGTCGGCGAGCACGCGGTCGAAGGCCGCCGTCAGCGCCTGCGCGCGGGCTGCCATCGGGGGAGCGTCGAGGAACAGGCTGACGACGTTCCGGGACAGCTGCAGGGCGTGCCGGCGGCCCTGCTCGCGGAAGCCGCGGGCGCCGGCGATCGCCTGCAGGTGCCAGTCGGTCGGCGCGACGTACACCACGTGGCCGGCGCCGCCGAGCCTCGACGACGGCCGGTAGAAATCGTGGGTGAGTTCGGTGCCGAGATCGGCGTACTCACCGTGCAGGACCGGGATCCACCCGGTCAGCAGGGGCGCGATCTCATGGGTGAACCAGACGGCTGCGGGAGTGCCCTTGATGAAGTCGGGAAACGCCTCCGGCCGCAGCGGCCGCAGCGCGTCCGGATCGTCGGCCCAGGCTCGCAGTTGAGCACGAACCCGAGTGATCCACTCGGTCGGCACCTCCCACGGCTCCTCTGCCGCCAGCACATCCAGAACTCGCGGTCCGCGGACGTCGTCTGCCACCAAATTCCTTCCCCAGGAGGAGCCACCAGCCGACCCAGTCTAGAGCTAGACCGGGCGACCGGTGGGCAGGCTCAGGCCGGGTCCAGAGTCAGGCTGATGCTGTTGATGCAGTACCGCTGGTCGGTCGGGGTGCCGTAGCCCTCGCCCTCGAAGACGTGGCCGAGGTGGGAGCCGCAATTGGCGCAGCGGACCTCGACACGCTTCATGCCGAGGGTGGAGTCCTCGATGTATTCGACGCGGTCCTCGGCCAGCGGCGCGTAGAACGACGGCCAGCCGCAGTGCGAGTCGAACTTGGTCTCGCTGCGGAACAGCTCCGTGTCACACGCCCGGCACTTGTACACGCCGACGGTCTTGGTGTCGGTGTACTCACCGACGAACGGCCGCTCGGTGCCGGCCTTGCGCAGCACGTGGAACTCGGCGGGGGAGAGCTGCGCCTTCCACTCCGCGTCGGACTTCTGTACGGCGTACTGCTTGGTCGAATCAGTCACGTCTGAATTATCGCTGGTCCGGGCAAGGAAACCCCGCCCGGACCAGCGACGTAAGACTCCCGCAATCCCGGGCGTTTATCGCACCCAGGAGGGCAGCGGGATCAGCTTCACGACCTGCGGGTCGTGGTCGGAGATCTGGTCCGGGAACTCCGCGTTCATGTGCACCACGTCGTACGACGAGGCCGGGCGGAGGTTCTGCGAGATCAGGATCTGGTCGAGGATCTGGCTGTTGCCCTCGAACACGTAGCTGTAGCGCTCCGTCAGCGGCAGCGTCCGGGGCAGGTCGGTCAGCGCGGTCTTGCCCGAGCCGACCAGGATGTCCGCGGTCTGCGACCAGTCGAAGTCGTTCAGGTCACCGAGAACGACGACGTTCGCGCCCTTGTCCTTGGCCAGGATCTGGTCCACGAACCCGCGCACCGCCTGGGCCTGCTGGTGACGCTTCGGCGCGCTGGACTGCACCGGCGGCTGGAACCGGCCCCAGAGCGGGTCGTCGCCGCCCTTGGAGCTGAAGTGGTTGACCACCACGAACAGCGACTGGCCGTGCCAGGTGAACTCGCCGGCCAGCGGTACCCGGGTGTCGGCCCAGGCCGGGTTGGCCGGGTCGACGCGCCCCGGCGACGAGCTCAGGTGCGGCTTGCCGAACCGGTCGGTGGTGATCGTCGTCGCGACCGTCGAGCCGCCGCCCGCGCGGTCGACGAACTTGACCGGCTTGTCGGTCCGGTACATGAACGCGACCCGGATGTTGCCGCCCGGCTCGCCGCCTTCCTCGCCGTCGACCGGGTCGATCTCCCGCCACGCGTACTTCGGTCCGCCCGCCTTCACGATCGCCGCGGCCAGCGTGTTCAGCGTGACATCGGCAGCCACCGTGCCGGAGTTGACCGCGCCGTCGTTGTCCTGGACCTCCTCGAGCCCGAGGATGTCCGGCGAGGCGAGGTTCTTCACGACCGCCTGCGCCAGGCCGTCGAACTTCGCCGGGCCGTCGGCCGGGTCCAAGTTCTCCACGTTGAACGTCGCCACCGACACCTGCAGGGCCGAGGACTTCGTGGTGACCTCGCGCTTGACGCCGCCGTCGATGACCGTCGGCGTGACGGTCGGCAGGAACTTGAAGTTGCCGAACGAGTAGTCGAGGACACCGGTCACGACACCGGCCAGCTTGTCACCGGTCTTGGCGTCCGGGATCGGCACCAGTACGTCGTCCAGCAGCACCCGCTCCGGGTTGCTGTCGGTCTTCTGCAGCAGGATCCCGCCGCGGACCGTCCGGACGCCGGCGCCGGCCGGTACGACGGACAGCTCACGGAACGAGCTCGTCGGGCCGGTGACCTGCGGCTGGTTGATGCCCAGCCACATACCCTCGAGCGACTCCCAGAAGTCCAGCCCGTCGTTGGCCGGGTCGAACGCCGTGCTCGTCGTCTCCACGTCGCCGTTCGAGTCGTCGTCGATCACGGTCGACGGCGGTACGCGGCCGCCCGGGCCGACGATCGTCGGAGCCGGTACGGCGGCCGTGCCGGTGACGGTGATCTTCGCGTTGGTCAGCTCGGTGGTGGTCAGGTTCGTCGTACCGCCGGAGCCGCCCGGGCGGAACTCGGCGACCGAGCCCTCGACGTTCAGGGCGTCACCGACGGAGACCGTCGGCGCGGAGCTGGTGAAGACGAACACACCCTCGCTGGTGGCCGGGTTGTCGTCGGGCTGCGGGTCCTGGAACCAGAAGCCGTTGCTGCTCACCGCGGTCACCACGCCGGTGACGTCGGCGACCCGCTTGCCCTCGAGCGGCGAGCGGTGCGCGGCGCCCTGGATGTCGTGGATCTTGGCGTCGACCGGCGGCTCGGCCGGACCACCGGTCAGCGTGCCCGGGGACGGGTTGCCCGCGGTGAAGTCGGCGCTGTTGTTGTCGGTGTCCTGCTTCGGGTCGTTGCGCGCGGCCGAGGTGGTGTTCGACAGGCCCGGTGCGGGCGCGGTCTCGGAGTCGTTCGCGGTGCCGTAGCCGACGTAGTCCTTCACGCTCGGGTCCGCGTGGCAGGTCGCCCCGCAGGCCAGCGCGGTCTGCGTGGTGACCAGCGCGATCTTGCCGGCCGTCGCGGACATCGGGATTGTGCCGGTGACGTTCGGGGTCGGCATCGGCTGGCCGTTCGCGCCGCCGCCCTCCTGGACCAGGTACGTCGCTCCGGGGTCGATGCTGCCGGTCAGCTTGGTGACCTGCCAGGTGCTACCGGCGGCCGACGCGTACTGGACCGACCAGCCGCTCACATCGACCGCTGCCGAGCTGTTGTTGGTCAGCTCGACGAAGTCGTTCGTGTACGGCGCGCCGCTGTTGCCGCCACCGCCGTACACCTCGGTGACGACCACATCGGTCGAAGCGGCCTGTGCGGGCGCGGCGAGGACGGCCACCGCCAACCCGGAGGCGAGAAGACTGGTCGTGACCACGAGGGCGCCCAGGCGGCGCCGTGGTCGGTTCAGGGCAGACATGGCCCGGATTCTCACACCGGCACGTGTGCGTTCCAAGGTCCAACACGTGAACACACGGTGTGCGCGCGAAAGGCACGGGTGATCATTCGCCCAGCGCGAGCAACTGGTACACCTCGACCGGCTCCGCTTTGCCTTTCAGACTCAGCAGTCCGAGGGACTCGGTGCGCGCCCGCGGCAGGAGCGCCTTCGTCGCCGGCCCGATCGCGACCGCCCCGCCCGGAGCCTTGCCCTCGATCCGCGACGCGACATTCACCGTGTCACCGATCACCGTGTGGGTCCGCCCGCCCTCGGTGCCCAGCAGGCTCACCGACGCGATCCCGCTGTTGATCCCGACCCGGAACTCCGGCCAGTTCGGGTGCGAGGCCCGGACCGCGGCCGCGGCGGCCTGCAGCGCGAGCCCCGCGGCGGCGGCCAGGTACGCGTGGTCCGGCTGGTCACCCCGCTTGTTGAACGTCACCATCAGCGCGTCCCCGATGATCCGGTCCACATCCCCGCCGTGCCGCCGGACGACGGGAGGTACGACGACCTCGAAGTACGTGTTGAGCATCGCCGTGACCTCGGCCGGCCCGTGCTTCTCGGAGAACGTCGTGAATCCCTGCAGATCCGCGAACAGCACGCTCAGCTCACGCTCCCCGGACACGGTGTCGGCCTGGTACAGGTCAGCGAACCGCTCCTCGTACCACTGGATCCGTACTCCGGCCACGACCAGCACGAACGCGGCGAGCATCAGCACGTGCCACTCCCACCAGGACAAGTGCCAGTTCCGCGCGAACACCAGCGCGACCATCGCCTCGGCCAGCAACACGAACGCCGAGACCATCGACAACAGCATCAAGGACGGCCGTGCCCACCACGTCTGCAGATACCGCCCCGCCGCAATGGCGTAGAGGATGATCGCGGGGATGGCGAGGGCGGTCAGGATGCCGTCGGCAACTTCCGGCACCGACGTCTGGTGCAGAGGCGGCAACCGCAGTACCGATGCCACCGCCCACAACGCCATCAGGAGCAGGAGGGCGACGCGGAGACGACGACCCCACGTGACGCCCGAGATGGTCAGACTCGACAGGAAAGCAAACACAGACCCGAGCGCGACGCCCACTGGCGTCGCGAGCGTGAAGCCGGCGTTCTGTGTGTCCAGCAGGACCTTCGGCGTCGCGAGCGCGTGCAGTCCGAGAAACCCGGCCGCCGACAGGAACGCCAGCGATACGAACAGCACCCGCGCGTCGCCTCGCCGCAGCGCCGCGGCACCGGTCAGATACGCCAGTACGGCGCTCAGCCCGGCCGTCAGCAGCACCAGCCAGAAATGCGTCGGATGATGCTCCCAGTGCAGATCCAGCTGCGGCCTCCGCAGTAGCAACACCAGCCCGGCAAGCGGTACGAGCAGCACCAGGGCGGTGAGCGCCACCATCGCCGGCGTGTAGACGAACCGCCGTTCAGGCATCTGAGGCGACCCTGAGATGGGTGTGGATCTGCGATACCACCACGGATCCTTCGCCCACCGCCGAGGCCACCCGTTTCACCGATTCCGACCGCACGTCGCCGACCGCGAACAGTCCGGGAACCGTCGTCTCATAGGGCTGCGGCGGCCGGTCCTGCTGCCACTTGGGATCCGCGGCCGCGTCCGACCCGGTCAGCACGAACCCACGCGGATCCCGTGCCACACCCTCCGGTAACCAGTCGGTCCCCGGCACCGCGCCGATCATCACGAACAAGCCGTCGATCGGGATCGTCTCCTCGGCGCCGGTCTTGCGGTCCCGCAACGTCATCCGCTGCAGTCGCCCGTCACCGCCACCGTCGACGACCTCGCTCGACGACCGCACCGTGACGTTGTCAGCGGCATCGATCGCGTCGATCAGGTACTTCGACATACTCGCCGTCAGGTCGTCGCCGCGGATCACCAGCAGCACCTGCCGGCAGTAGCGGGCCAGGTGCAGAACCGCTTGACCGGCCGAGTTCCCGCCGCCGACCACGCAGGCGTCCCGGTTCATCAGCCCGTGCGCCTCGGACACGCTCGCGCCGTAGTAGACGCCGTTCCCCATCAGCTTCTCCAGCGAGGGGACGTTGAGCCGCCGGTACGTGACGCCCGTCGCGAGGACGACCGCTCTCGCCGTCACCTCGCCCACATCACCGATCACCGCGCGGAACTCGCCATCGCTTTTCTCGAGGTGCTCGACCGTCCGCATCAGCACGAAGTGCGCCCCGAACACCCACGCCTGCTGATACCCGCGCTGCGCGAGATCCGACCCGCGAATACCGCGCGAGAACCCGAGATAGTTCCGGATCAGCGAGCTCGTCCCTGCCTGCCCGCCGATCGACTCCCGCTCCACGACGAGAGTCCGCAAACCCTCGGACGATGCATACACCGCGGCGGCCAATCCACCCGGACCGGCACCGATCACCAGTACGTCGAACGACGTGTCGTCCGACGCCAACGTCGTCGGCACACCCCAGGCCTCGGCGATCTCCACATCGGTCGGATCACGCAGTAGCGTGCCGCCGACCGCCGGCATCCAGACCAGCACACGGTCGCCGGGATCCGGCTCGCCGATGTATTCCAGTGCGTCGTTCGCGAGCGGCGTACCGCTGGCCCGGAACGCGCTCGGGATCCCGTTGCGGGCCAGCAGGCTGCGGATCTCCTGACCGCGGACCGAGAGTTCGGCCGCGATCACCACGACCTCGCGCAGGTTCGCGACCTCGAAGCGCGACCACTCCTGGACGAACTCGGCCACGGTCCGGTGGAACAGCTCGTCGTGCCCGATCCAGGGTTTGAGTACGTAGTAGTTGATATCGCCGACCGACATCGCGGTCAGGATCGCGGATGCCGTTGTACGGTCGGCCCACGCGCCCCACTCGATCAGCAGCGCACGGCGCGCGTCCGGATGCAGGGTTCGTGCGGCCGCGAAGAGATCGGCGCGTTCGTTGTCGGGCAGTGCGTTGTCGACCATGACGACGGCGACCCGCTGTTCCGACTCGTGTGCTCGGCGTAGAACGTCCAACGCAGCCGCGGTCGTCGCCTCGCCCCGCACGCGGAAGTCGGCGCCGAAGCCGCGGTCCAATTCCGTTTCGCAACGCTCCAGACGCTCCGGGTCAGCGTCGACGACGAGCAGTAGCGGTCTGGCCGCCTTCAAGCGCGGCCGTTTCGGTTCACGATGCCCCCGGGGCTCCCCACCCATGGTGTGACGGTAGGTCCGCACAAACCGCGTGGCAATGCGTAAAGCGTTTGTTCGTCGGTCCTGTCCGCCCCAGTGGGACAGGACCGACGAGCTTCAGGTGTTCAGTTCAGTTCAATTCACGGCAACCGCGGACCAGGCGGCCGCGACGGTCGCGCGCTCGATACTGCTCGCGCCGTACAGGTCGGTGGCCGCGTTCAGTGTCGCGGTCCGGGCCTGCGCGTACGTCGTACCGCTGGTCATGTACGTCGTCAATGCCCGGTACCAGATCTTGCCGAGCTTGTCGTGGCCGATGCCGGTGATCGACGAACCGTTGCAGGTCGGCGAGTTGTGCGGCAGGCCGCCGATCGTCTTCGCACCGGTGCCCTCGGCGAGCAGGTACGCGAAGTGGTTCGCGATCGCCGACGAGTAGTGCACGTCGAGGTTGCCGACGCCGGAGCTGTAGCAGTCGGGGGACTGGCCGTCCTTGCTCGGCTTGTCCATGTACCGCAGCGCCGGGCGGTCCTTCATGATCTTCTCGCCGATGTAGTAGTCACCCGGGTCGGAGGTGTTGTTCGAGTAGAACTCGACCAGGGTGCCGAAGATGTCGCTGGTCGCCTCGTTCAGACCGCCGGACTCACCGGAGTACGTGAGGTTGGCGGTGTGCTCGGTGACGCCGTGGGACATCTCGTGGCCGGCCACATCGATCGAGACCAGCGGACCCGCCGCGACGTTGTCGCCGTCGCCGTACGTCATCTGCTTGCCGTCCCAGAACGCGTTCACGTAGTTCGTGCCGTAGTGCACGCGGCTCGGGACACCCTTGCCGTCGCCGAAGATCCCGTTCCGGCCGTGCACGTTCTTGTAGTAGTCGAACGTGGTCGCGGCGCCGTAGTGCGCGTCGACGGCGGCGGAGGCGCGGTCGGCGGTGGTGCCGGTGCCCCAGTGGTTGTCGGCGTCGACGAACTTGGTCGGCGTCGGGCAACCGATCTGAAAGAGCTGGCAGAGGATCGAGTCGGTCTTGTTGTTCGCGTCCGCGGTGAAGCCGTTGCCGCGGGTCGCGTCGGTCAGCGTGAAGCCGCCGGTGACGGTCGACGTCTGGAGCGGCACGGTCCCGGAGTACAGGCTCTTGCCGTCACCGGTCGCGGTCTCGATGTGCTGCTCGCTGACCAGCTTCGCGCCGGTCAGGGCATCGATCGTCGTGGTAATCCGGCTCGGCGTACCGTCGGCCTGGGTGCCGCCGGTGGTGACGAGGTAGGCCAGCCGCGGCGCGCCCTTGCGGGCCTCGATCACCAGGCTGGGCTTGCCCTCGGCCGTGAGACCCCTGGTGAGTGCCTTCGCCGTCGCGGTCGCGACACTGACCTTCGGCGTCCGGGCGACGTTCGCGGACCGGCTCAGCGTCAGGCTGGCGCCCTTGAAGGCGCCGTCCTTGGCCTGATGTACGACGACGTCGCCGCCGAGCACCGGGAGGCCGCCGATCGTGCGGTCCATCCGCACGTGGCTGGAGCCGTCGGCGTCGACGATGACGTCCTTGACCACGAACGCGTCGGCCGTGGTGGCCCGCAGCGCGGTCAGGTTGCTGGTGATTGCTTGCTCGGCCTTGGCGATGGCCGCGGCGGGGGTGGGGACAGGTGCCGCCGTCGGCGCGCCGGTTGCTGTGGTGGCGCTGGTCAGTCCGAGGGCGGTAGTGGTCACCACTGCGGTGGCAGCGGCGAACAGGGCGGATCTGTTCATCCTCGCGCTCCTTGTCAGGTGTCCCGGGGGCCTCACGCCCCAGGAACGAGGTGCAGGAACGTTACCGCTCGGTCACCTACCGTGGCCAGAGGTCGGGAAAAGTTGCCTTTCCCGCAGGTTGGTGGGGAATTCCAGGTTTTGGTCGGCCTTTGGTCGGTGCAGGGCGATAGCGTCACCGCATGGCGAAGAGCACAGCGGTGATGCTCACTGTGGGAGACCGCGAGGTCCGGGTCTCGAGCCCCGAGCGCGTTGTCTACGAGGCGACGGACTGGGCCCCGGAGGTCACCAAGCTGCAGGTCTGCGAGTACTTCATCGGTGTGGCGCCGGCGTTCATGCAGGCCTCCGGCGACCGTCCGGTCGCCCTCGAGCGCTGGCCAGGTGGGTGGCGCGAGGGCATGACGCTGTCGGTGGACGCGGTCGGTCGGCAGACCGGTGACGGCTTCTACTCGAAGCGCCTGCCGAAGGGCGCCCCCGATTGGCTCGAGACGTGCCGCGTGCTCACGCCGAACGATCGCCCGATCGACGAGCTGTGCCTGACCGAGCCGGCCGCCGCGGTGTGGGCGGCCCAGATGGGCACGCTGACGTTCCACCCGTGGGCAGTCCGCAAGACCGATCTCGACCGGCCCGACGAGTTGCGCATCGACCTCGATCCCCAGCCCGGCGCGACCTTCGCCGACGCGCGGCGGGTGGCCGGCGTCGCCCGCGAACTCCTCGAGGAGCTCGGCCTGCGGGGCTACCCGAAGACCAGCGGCAACCGGGGCATCCACATCTACGTGCGGATCCGGCCGGAGTGGTCGTTCGACGAGGTCCGCCACGCCGCGATCGGCCTCGGCCGCGAGCTCGAGCGCCGCGACGACGGTGTGACCACTGCCTGGTGGAAGGAGCAACGAGGCGAGGCGTCGATCTTCCTCGACTTCAACCAGAACCTCCGCGACCGCACGGTCGCGGGCGCCTGGTCGCTGCGGCCCCGACCGGGTGCACCGGTGAGTACGCCGATGACGTGGGACCGGCTCGCCGAGGTGGATGATCCGCGGGCGTTCAACCTGCACACGGTCCCGGAGTACCTCGCCGACGGTGACCCGTGGGCGGACATGGACGACACGGCGTACTCGCTCGACGCACTGCTGCGGCTGTGGGAGGAGCTGCCGGGTGGAGAGCTGAACTTCCCGCCAGACTACCCGAAGATGCCGGGGGAGCCGCCCCGCGTCCAGCCGAGCAAGAAGGTCGCCGAGCACTGGGACGAGCAGGGCAACCGGATAGCGCCGGACTGACACTTCCGCGGGCTGTCTCGTCGGATGGGTGTCAACACGCTCATTCGCTAGGAGATAGCTGTTATGGATGCTCGTCTGAATCTGTTCACCAACCCGGTGCTGGGCAAGTTCATCAAGCACCTCAACGCGGCCGCCCGGGTCGCGCTGGACGCCGGTGTGCCGCTCACGACTCTCGAGCTGGTCGAGTTGCGGGCCAGCCAGATCAACGGCTGCGCGGTGTGCGTCGATATGCACTCGAAGGACGCTGCCCATCACGGCGAGACCGCGGTCCGGATCAACCTGGTGGCGACGTGGCGCGAGGCCACCGTCTACACCGAGGCGGAGCGCGCCGCGCTGGCGCTCACCGAGGCCGGCACCCGGATCGCCGATGCCGCCGGCGGAGTCCCCGACGACGTGTGGCTGAACGCGGCCAAGCACTACGACGAGGACCAGCTGGCCGCGCTCGTCGGCGCCATCGCCGGCATCAACACCTGGAACCGCCTGAACGTCATGACGGCCCAGCCGGCCGGCGACTACGTCCCCGGCCAGTGGGGCTGATCAGATAGTGCGGAGTGCTCCGCCGTCGATGGGGATGATCGTGCCGGTCAGGTACGACGCGGCGGGGGAGAGGACGAAGGCGGCGACCCGGCCGAACTCCTCGGGCGTGCCGTAGCGGCGCAGCGGGATCGTCTTCTCCGCGGCGCGGCGGGCCGCCTCGGGGTCGCCGCCCTTGGCGTCGAGTTCCTTCAGGCGGTCGGTGGAGATGCGGCCGGGCATCAGGCCGTTGACCCGGGTGCCGTTCGGGCCGAGCTCGTCGGCCAGCGTCTTGGCGACCATCGCCAGGCCGGGGCGGAGACCGTTCGAGATCGCGAGTCCGTTGATCGGGGACTTCACCGACGACGACAGCACGAAGGCGATCGACGTATCCTCCGACCCGGCCCGGGCGACCGCGCGAGCGATCCGCAGCGCGCCGAGGAAGACGCTGTCGAACGCCGCCCGCCAGTCGTCTTCCTCGCTGTCGAGCGCACTCCCGGGTCGCGGTCCGCCGACGCTGATCAGCGCGCCGTGCAACGCACCCCACTTGGCGACGGCGGTCGCTGCCAGCCGCTCCGCGCTCTCCGGATCGGCGTTGTCGACCGGGATGCCGACGACGTTCTCGCCGAGTTCGGCCGCGGCGCGCGAGATCGACTCCTCGTTGCGGCTGGAGATCACCAGCCGTGCGCCTTCGGCGGCAAGGGCCTTCGCCGTGGCGAAGCCGAGTCCGGCGCTGGCGCCGGTGACGATGTAGGTGCGATCGCGCAGTCCGAGGTCCACGTCACCATCCTGCCGCACCACACCCGGCTACGCACCTCGACAGTTCGTAGCCAGGGGCAAGAACCTGGGGCGTGCCTCGCACTCCCTAGTACGCCGACTTGCGCAGCGGCGACTCGGCGGTGGTCAGGTGCCAGGCGGTGTTGACCAGGCCGAGATGGGAGAACGCCTGCGGAAAGTTGCCGAGCATCCGGCCGGACGTCACGTCGTACTCCTCCGCCAGCAGACCCACGTCGTTGCGCAGGGCAACGAGTCGTTCGTACAGGTCGCGGGCCTCGCCGACCCGGCCGATCATCGCCAGCGCGTCCGCGAGCCAGAACGAGCAGATCAGGAACGTGCCCTCGCTGTCGTTGATCCCGTCGTCGGTGTGCTCGGTCAGGTAGCGCCGGACGAACCCGTCCGCGGCCAGCTCCCGCTGCACCGCCTCCACGGTCCCGACCACCCGCGGATCGTCGGCCGGGAGGAACCCGACCTGCGGGATCAGCAGTACGGCGGCATCCAGCGCCTTGCTCCCGTATGCCTGGGTGAACGTGTTCCGGTCCGCGTCGTACGCCTGCTCGCAGACGGCCTTGTGGATCTCGTCCGCCCGCGCCCGCCACTCCTTCGCCGGCCCGTTCAGCCCGAACCGCTGCACCGCCCGCGCGGCCCGGTCGAACGCGACCCACGCCATCACCTTCGAGTACGTGAAGTGCTGCCGTCCGCCGCGGACCTCCCAGATGCCCTCGTCCGGCTGGTCCCACACGTCGTCGAGATGTGCCATCAGACCGCGCTGCACCTGCCACGCCTCGTCGGTCGCGCCGATCTGGTGCTCCCGGGCAAGCGCGAGAACGTCCATCACCTCGCCGTACACGTCGATCTGCAGCTGCTCTGCGGCCGCGTTCCCGATCCGCACCGGCGCAGACCCGGCGAACCCCGGTAGCCAACCGGCCTCGAACTCGGTCAGCCGCCGTTCACCGGTCACGCCGTACATGATCTGCAGGTCCGCGGGCGATCCTGCGATCGCGCGGAGCAGCCAGTTCCGCCAGGCCTCGGCCTCGTCGGTGTAGCCGGCCCGCAGCATCGCGGACAGCGTCATCGTTGCGTCGCGCAACCAGCAGTACCGGTAGTCCCAGTTCCGTTGGCCGCCGAAGGTCTCGGGCAGCGACGTGGTCGGCGCCGCGACGATGCCGCCCGACGGCGCGTAGGTGAGCGCCTTCAGCGTCAGCACCGACCGCGTGACCTCCTCGCCGAAGTCGGTCGAGCTCTGGCTCCGGCTGATCCACTCCCGCCAGAAGGTCTCGGTCGGCTCCAACGACCGCAGTGCGTCCGTCGGCTCCGGCACCGGATGGTGCGACGGGTGCCAGGTCAGCACGAACCAGGCGCGGTCGTTCTCCGATACCCGGAAATCGGCGTACGTCGCGAGGTCGCGCCCGTACTGATGGACGTCCGACCGCAGCGAGACCGCATCCGGTCCGGCGATCGCGTCGATCTGCCCGTCGGACCGCCGTACCCACGGGACGACGTGACCGTAGTCGAACCGCAGCTTCAGCTCCGACCGCATCTCCACGGACCCGCTGACACCCTCGACGATGCGGACGACGTCCGGCGCGGCATCGCGTGGCGGCATGAAGTCGATCACGCGCACAGTGCCGCTCGAGGTCGACCACTCGGTCTCCAGCACGAGCGTGTCACCGCGGTAGTGCCGGCTGCTGACCGCCTCCGCGTCGCGCGGCGCCATCCGCCAGTGGCCGTTGTCGTCGGTGCCGAGCAGCGCGGCGAAGCAGGCCGGCGAGTCGAAGCGCGGGAAGCACAGCCAGTCGATCGATCCCTGTTTCGACACCAACGCGGCGGTCTGCAGGTCACCGATCAGCGCGTAGTCCTCAATCCTTCGCGCCGGCCCGGGCCTCGGGCCGTTCGGCGACTTCGGGCTGCTTGTCTGCGGGCTTCTTGGCACCGCGGACCTCCTGTCGGGAGAAGTAGACGAGCCCGCCGACCGCCAGCAGGGCGAAGAACCACCATTGCAGGCCGTAGAAGAAATGTGGCCCGTCGTCGATCTCCGGGCCCGGGAACCCGAGGAAGGCCGGATCGTTGGCCGGCTCCTGCTTGGTCACCATCATGTAGCCGTCGTAGAGGTTCAGGCCGAGAACCTTCGCGAAGTCCGGTCCGTTGATCAGCCGCGCGGTACCGCCGTCCGGGACGCCGCCGGTGGTGTGGCCGCCGCGTTCGCTGCGCTGCAGGCGCCCGGTGACCGTCACCTCACCTGTCGGCACGGCCGGAATCTTCAGCGGCATCAGCTCGGAGCTCTGCCGGGGCAGGAAGCCGCGGTCGATCAGGACCGCCTTCCCGTCGGCCAGGACCAGGGGCGTGACGATCTCGAACCCCGGCCGGTCGTCGATGTTGCGGTACTTGAGCACGATCTGCTTCGACGCGTCGTACCGTCCGGTGACCACCGCCGTGCGCCACGCGTGCTGGTCGCCGACGACGCCCGGCGGACCGAGGATCTGGTCTATCGGCGCGGGAGCCGCCGCCAGATTCGTCCGGGTCACCTCATTCCGTGCCTTGCGTTCGTCGAGGCGATGGAACTGCCAACGACCCAGCTGCACGCACACGAAGGCGAGCGCGAGCACACCCAGTGCGGCGATGACCCAGCGGACGTTCATCAAGCGACCCACGTCTCGAACTTAAGCCATGCCCTGAAATCGCTGACGCGCGGCACGTAGGCTGGTGTGATGACAGCGATCCAGGAGGCCACTCAGGCGGGCCTGGCGGACCGGTTCGGCCGGGTCGCCACGGACCTGCGGGTCTCGCTCACGGACCGGTGCAACCTGCGCTGCACGTACTGCATGCCGGAAGAGGGCCTGGACTGGCTCGCCAAGCCCGAGTTGCTCACCGACGACGAGGTCGTCCGGCTGGTTTCGGTCGCCGTGACGCACCTCGGGGTCAACGAGATCCGCTTCACCGGCGGCGAACCGCTGCTCCGCCGCGGCCTGGTCGGCATCGTTGCCCGTACGACGCAACTCGCGCCCCGCCCCGAGGTGTCGCTGACCACCAACGGGATCGGCCTGGCCCGGCAGGCGCAGGCGTTGAAGGACGCCGGTCTGGATCGGGTGAATGTGAGTCTCGACACGGTCCGCCCGGACACCTTCAAGCAGCTCACCCGCCGGGACCGGGCCGGCGACGTCATCGCCGGTCTCGAGGCGGCCCAGGCGGCCGGTCTCACGCCGGTGAAGGTGAACGCGGTCCTCATGCGCGGCGTGAACGACACCGAAGCGCCGGAACTGCTGGAGTTCTGTCTCGAGCGCGGTTACGAACTGCGGTTCATCGAGCAGATGCCGCTCGACGCGCAGCACGGCTGGGACCGCACGACGATGATCACCGCCGACGAGATTCTCGAAAGACTTTCGAGCCGGTTCGCGCTGACGCCCGACGACACGTCGAAGCGGGGGAGTGCCCCGGCGGAGTCGTTCCTGGTCGAGGGCGGGCCGCAGACCGTCGGCATCATCGCCTCGGTCACCCGGCCGTTCTGCGGGGACTGCGACCGGGTCCGGCTGACCGCCGACGGTCAGGTCCGCGACTGCCTTTTCGCCCGCACCGAGTCCGACCTCCGGACGGCGTTGCGCAACGGCGCGGACGATACCGAACTGGCCGACCGCTGGCGGCGCGCGATGCTGAACAAACTGCCCGGCCACGGCATCAACGACCCGAGCTTCCTGCAACCGTCCCGGCCGATGTCCGCGATCGGCGGATGACGGTCATACCGGCCCAATCCGGAAATGTGTTTTTTCGCTAGCCGGCATTCACCCGGAGAATGGCTCGACCTCGCGCAGGAATGACCGCCGGGCCAGGAAGTCGGACAAGCTCTCCTTGTGTTCGTCACAGGCGAGCCAGGTCTTGCGCCGGTCGGGCGTGTGGATCTTCGGGTTGTTCCACTGCAGCGCCCAGGTCGCAGGCTTGCCGCATCCCCGGGCGGAGCAGACCGCCGGTGCGGCTTCTTCACTCATGCGCTGGCGCCATTCCCTCTGCATTCCCTGATGACTCAATAATCAATAGCGTGGGCAAAATGAAGCGACGTCGGACAGCCACGGGGGGAGCCGTCCGACGCCGCATCAAGTCCCTGAATTTCACTCATGAACTTCAGAGCACGCGGGAGATTCTGACACGGATCACTGCAAGTTTTCCAGTCCCGGCCAAGATCACTTTTCGGTGTCGGTCCGGGGGTCGTGACGAGGGCCCTGAACCGGGTCCTGGAGCGGGTCCTCGTCCTGCGGTACGACGACCGTCGGACGCTCCCCGATCGCGAGCCTCGACGGTGCGATGTAGGGGTCCGCGGCGGGCGTGGTCGCGGACTGATGGGCGTTCGCCAGCACCACCGCGAAGTACGGCAGCGCGATCGCTCCGACGACGAACAGCCAGCGCCACGGCGACGGGGTCAGGACCGCCAGCACGAAGCAGACGATCCGGATCGACATCATCCAGGCGTAGCGCACGATCCGGCTGTCCAGATCCTCGGAGCGTCCCGGCTGTGCACTCGTCACCGAAATGACGGTTTCGCCGGTCCGCTCGCGGTGTCGCGACATCTATCCTCCTCAGCAAGAACAACGGTACGCCGCGCCGTCGCCCCGCGCGCAGCCAGGGATGGAGAGGAATGTCGCATGACCGATCGCACCTACCGCGTCACGGAGATCGTTGGCACCTCCAAGGAGGGCATCAACCAGGCCATCACCAACGGCATCGCCCGGGCCGGCGAGACCCTGCGTCACCTCGACTGGTTCGAGGTGACCGAGATCCGCGGTCACGTCGTCGACAACCAGATCGACCACTACCAGGTCGGTATGAAGGTCGGCTTCCGGCTCGAAGACTCCTGATCTCCCGCGGCCCGTCCCCGGTCGAGCGGGGACGGGCCGCGGCGTTGTAGCGTTCGTGCCGCTGACTTTGTGTGCTGACGGGTGAGGAGGGCTTGTGGGTAGGTCTGTGTTGGTGACCGGCGGTAGCCGGGGGATCGGGCTGGCGATCGCCGCCGCGTTCAAGGAGGCCGGCGACCAGGTCGCGGTCACGTACAACACCAGCCCGCCGCCGGAGGGCTTCCTCGGTGTGAAGTGCGACATCACCGACCAGGAGCAGGTCGACGCCGCCTTCGACACGATCGCGGAGCAGCAGGGTCCGGTCGAGGTGCTGGTGGCGAACGCCGGCATCACCCGCGACACGCTGCTGCTGCGGATGTCGGACGACGACTGGGACTCGGTGATCGAGACCAACCTGACCGGTTCCTTCCGGGTCGCGCGCCGGGCCGCGAAGGGCATGCTGCGGCTGCGCAAGG
This sequence comes from Kribbella sp. NBC_00662, assembly GCF_041430295.1. Lineage (GTDB taxonomy): Bacteria > Actinomycetota > Actinomycetes > Propionibacteriales > Kribbellaceae > Kribbella. Next base: position 5,752,152 of record NZ_CP109029.1, read on the forward strand.
GCCGGATCGTCTTCATCTCCTCGGTGGTCGGCCTGCTCGGCTCCCCGGGCCAGGTGAACTACGCGGCCAGCAAGTCCGGCCTGATCGGGATGGCCCGGTCGATCGCCCGCGAGCTCGGCAGCCGCGGCATCACCGCGAACGTCGTCGCCCCGGGCTTCGTCGAGACCGACATGACCGCGGTCCTGCCGGAGGAGACCCAGAAGCAGTACCTCAGCCAGATCCCGCTCGGCCGGTTCGGGCTGACCGAGGAGATCGCGAACGCGGTCCGCTGGCTCGCCTCCGAGGAGGCCGGCTACATCACCGGCGCGGTGATCCCGGTCGACGGCGGCATCGGCATGGGCAACTGATCACTCTTCACTAGAAAGGGAATGCCCGTGGGCATCCTCGACGGCAAGCGGATCCTGGTCGCCGGAGTCACCCTCGACTCGTCGATCGGCTTCGCCACGGCCAAGGTGGCGCAGGAACAGGGCGCCACCGTGCTGATCTCGAACTTCGGCCGCGCGCTCAGCATCACCAAGCGGATCGCGAAACGCCTGCCGACCGAGCCGCCGGTGCTCGAGCTCGACGTCACGAACCCCGAGCACCTGGCCGCGCTGCCGGATGCTGTCCGCGAGCACGTCGACGGCCTGGACGGCGTCGTGCACTCGATCGCGTACGGCAACCCGGAGACGATCCTCGGCGGGAAGTTCCTGGACGGTCCGTGGGAGGACGTGTCCCAGGCGGTGCACGTCTCGGCGTACAGCTTGAAGGCGCTCGCGGTGACCTGCGCGCCGTTGATGAGTCGTGGCGGCAGTGTCGTCGGGCTGACGTTCGACGCGACCGTGGCCTGGCCCGGGTACGACTGGATGGGTGTCGCGAAGGCCGCTCTCGAGTCGACGAGCCGCTACCTGGCCCGTGATCTGGGTGCCCAGGGCATCCGGTGCAACCTGGTCTCGGCCGGTCCGCTCAAGACGCTGGCCGCGAAGGCGATCCCGGGCTTCGAGAAGTTCGAAGAGCCGTGGCTGGACCGCGCCCCGCTCGGGTGGGATCCGTCCGATCTGGAGCCGACCGGCCGCACGATCGTCGGTCTGCTCAGCGATTTCTTCCCGGCGACCACGGGCGAGATCGTCCACGTCGACGGCGGCTACCACGCGATGGGTGCGTGATAGTGGCCACCTCGCTGGTTGAGCTCCGCGTCCTGGACGGCGCCAACCTCTACTTCAGTCGTGCCGCGGTCAAGCTGACACTCGACGTGTCCTCGCTCGTGGATGCGCCCGCCCCGGCCGCCAAGGCCTATGCACAGGCGATCGGTCTCGGCGCCACCAGGCCCGGCCGGATCGGCTCGGGCTTCCGGCAGCGGTTCGCGATCCGCGTCACCGGTCACGTCGTACGCCGGATCGCGCGCGAGGCCGGGATCGGGCGGATCGGCGTACGGGTCCGCCCGGAGAACGACGTACGGCGGTTGGTCGTGGCGTTCCCGTGGGCGCACGAGGCCCGGGCGCGGGCGCTCGGCGCGGCGATCGTCGAAGTCCTCGATGCCTTCGGAGCCGAGGATCTGAGCGACCTGATCGCGGCCGTGGGGGAGCGGGTGCGGGACGAGCCGCCGGGCAACCCGCCGCCGACGCTGCGGCCCAAGGTCCCGGTGGTCGCGGTGACCGGGACGAACGGCAAGACCACGACCTCGCGGATGATCGCGCACATCGGCCGTGCCGCCGGGCTGCATGTCGGCTGGTCGAGCACCGACGGCGTGTACTTCGACGGCGAACTGGTGAAGTACGGCGACTTCTCCGGCCCGAGCGGCGCCGGGCAGGTGCTGTCCCAGCCGGGCATCCAGCTCGCGGTGACCGAGACCGCCCGCGGCGGGATCCTGCGGCGCGGGATCGGGGTCGCGTACAACGACGTGTCCGTGGTCACCAACGTCACCGCCGACCACCTCGGTCTGGGCGGGATCGACACCGTCGACCAGCTCGCCGAGGTGAAGGCGGTCATCACGCAGATCACCCGGCCGCGCGGCTGGTGCGTGGTGAACGGCGACGACCCGCGGACGTTCGCGATGCGGCTCGGTTCGCCGGCCAAGTGCTGGGTGTTCTCCCGCGACCCGGACTCGCCGTCGATCCGGACGGTCCTCGACGAGGGCGGTCGCGCGACGACGGTGCTCGACGGGTTCGTCACGGTGCTCGACCAGTCCCGGGATCCGGAGCCGTTGCTGAAGGTCGTCGACGTACCGATGACGCTGTCGGGGCTCTCGCACTACAACGTCGAGAACACGCTGGCCGCGGCGTCGGCCGCGCTCGGGCTCGGGTTGCCACGGGCGGCGGTGATCGAGGGGCTGAGCACGTTCGCGCCGAACGAGAACAACCCCGGCCGGATGAACATGTACTCGCTGCGCGACTTCACCGTCGTCATCGATCTGGCCCACAACGAGGCCGGGCTGGAGGCGCTGCTCGAGATCATGAACGGTGTCCGGCCGGAAGGCGGGCGGCTGATGCTGGCCCTCGGATCGCCGGGGGACCGGGCCGACGACATGGTCGCCCCACTCGGCGCGATCGGTGCGCGGGCGACCGATCGGGTGGCGATCGGGCACAAGAGCGACTACCTGCGCGGACGGCCGCCGGCCGAGCTCGAGGCGGTGTTCCGCGAGGGTGCCGCGTCGGTGGGCGTCGACGACGTACCGGCGTACCCGACCGAGCTCGAGGCGGCGCAGGCGCTGGTCGCGGAGGCAAAGGCCGGGGACGTGGTGGCGGTGATGTCTCTGCAGGATCGGGCGAGTCTTGACGCCTGGTTGCGGTCCGAGGGAGCTACTGTCGACACACCGGAGACCTTGAAGGCCAAGGTCGAGAGAGCCCAGCACTGAGCCCTGCCGCCACCTGCGTTGGGGTGGGAACGGGGTTGTTATGCGCTACCTGTGGTCGATTCCGGCCGCGGTGGTCGCCTGGTTCGTGGGCGGCTTCTCCGCGACGTACCTGAAAGGGCTGCCGGACGGCGCGACGTACTTCGTGCCGCCGCGGATCGATCTGGTGGTGCTGGGCGGGTTCGCGGGCGGTGTGCTGGCCGGGCTGCTGATCGGTCGCGTGCGCGCCGCCGTACCCGTCGTGGTGGTCGTTGCCGCGGGCATGTGGTGGCTGACCGGGAACTCGTTCTCCGACCGGGACATGCTGATCACGTTGCTGGTGGCAAGCGCTGTCGGTGCATTTTTCGGTGCCCTGGGCACCAGGAGCTCGGTGGTCGCGGCGTTCGCGCTCGCGCTGCCGGTCGCCTGGTACGCGCAGCGGCCGGCCGAGCAACTGGCCGACTGGCGGTGGCTGTGGCAGTTGAACGGACTGCTCGTCGGGGCCGGGCTCGCCCTGCTGCTGTACTTCGCCTGCTGGAAGCGTGGGTGGCGGTCGGTGGGCTCGTGGATTCCGCTGACCGGGTTCTACCTGGTGTGCAACGGCTTCGTCGAGGCGGTCCAGGTGGTCGCGCGGTCCAACGGCAAGCCGATGGATGCGGTCGGCGACGCGTCGACGGAGGCGTTCTTCCAGTCGTTCCAGCCGCTGCTGCGCGAGTACTGGCCGTGGATGGTGGTCGCCGTACTGCTCGCGATCCCGATGGTGGCGCTCAAGCTCCGCGCCCTCCCGCCGCCACCGCCGCCTCCGGACCCGTACGCCGACCGCACGAACGACGCCGTCCTCTCCGACGACCTCGACTGGATCGACCAGCAGGAAGCGCCACGCCGTCTGCTGCCCCGCCGTCAACCCGTCAACTAGCGCGGGCTCGGCGCGACTGCGGTGATGTCGGACTCGGCCGCATTGATCACCAGCGCGAAGAACCTGACCCGGCTGCTGTTCGGCGTACCGACCGCATCGGCGACGTAGGTCGTGCCGCGCGCGGTGACGCGGACCTTGCGTGCATCCGTCGGCACCACTCCCATCACCATGGTCAGGTGCATGGGCGAGGACAGGTTCGGCACCACCGCCGCAACGGTCTTGTACTGCGACCGCCGGCCGGGCTGCCAGTTCTGGCTGAAGCAGGCTTTGGCTCCGCCGAAGCTCTTCGCCGGTCCCTCGTCGGTCACGATCAGGCAGCCGGGGCTGATGTACGACGCGACCGCCCAGCTCTCGTTCGGGATGCTGCCGCGGCTGACGTAGAAGGCCGGCGCGTACTTGAGCGAGTCCGGCTGCTTCGTGAACGCCGGCTCGTCGGACCAAGGCTCCGGGAGCTGGGTGTAGGTGAAGTCGGCGTGGGCGGTCTTGAGCGCGCGAGTCGGAGCAGGAGTTGGCGCGGGCGTCGCGATGCCCGGCTCGGCCGAGCGGATCGAGCCGACGACCGAGCTTCCTACCACGACAGCCGCGGTCGCGGCCGCCGCGCACACCACCGCGACCGTGGCCCGGCGACGCACCTGGCGACGCCGGATCCGTGAGTGGATCGGGACTGCAGGGTCGGGTGGTTCGGGGCGGTCGTCGGTGAGGAGGGCGAGTCTGGCCCTCAGATCGTCAGTCATCGGATCCCCCTTTCGGTGAGGTCGGCCAGGTCGTCGGCGCGGAGTGCTTCCAGGCCGCGGCGCGTGTGTTGCTTGACGGCGCCGACCGAGCAGCCGAGCAGGTCGGCGACGGTGCGCTCGGACAGGTCCTCGGCGTACCGGAGGTAGACCGCGGCGCGTTGGCGTGGGCTCAGGCGCGCCATCGCCTGGCGGATCGCGAGGCGTTCGTCGACCTGGACGGTCTCCGGATCGACGACCGTCTCGGGTGGTGTCTCCGTGGGGCGTTCGCCGAGCCAGCGGCGTCGGCGGCTGGAGAGGAAGGTGCTGGCGACGATCTTGCGCAGATACGCCTCGGGGTTCCCGTCGCGCACCTTCCGCCAGTGGAACCAGAGCTTGGTGAACGCGTCCTGCGCCAGATCCTCCGCCTTCTGGTGGTCCAGGGTGAGCGCATAGGCGAGCCGTGCGGTCACGGTCCACCGCGCCCGCACGAACTCGTCGAAGTCGTCCTCGGCTGTCATCCGCACACCCTTACAACGCGATGACCAGCGTCGCAGGGTGACAGGTCAGGCGAGTTCGCGTTCCGGCTCGGCCGGCTCCTCGTCCGGCGGCACGAAGTCGGGGTCGCCGCCCTCGTCGCCCGATCGCGCTCCTGCCTGGGCCAGATGCGACACCGACTCGAGCTCGGCCAGGACCGACTGATGCTGGTCGACGCAGAGCACGACGAGGTCGCCCGGATTGGACCGGCTGAGCGCGTGCCGCACGGCGTCCAGCTCCTCCAGCACGGTGTCGACCTGACGGCAGCGTGCTCCCTGTTGCATCGCGGCCCGCACGCCGGTCTCGATCAGCGCGGCCGACTCGCCACGTTTCCGGCCGCGCAGCCGGGCATCCTCGCGGACGATGACCACGTCGAAGTGCTGCGCCGCGACCTGACCCAGTTCGCGGATGTCGTCGTCGCGCCGGTCGCCCGCGGTCGCGATCACGCCGATCCGCGACGGCCGCCCCAGCTCCGACGAGGCGGTCAGGCTCTCGCCGAGCCGATCCACGAAGTCGCCGAGCATCCGCATCGCCGGCGCGTTGTGGCAGTAGTCGACGATCACGGTCCGGCCGTCGACGTCGATCTCGTTCAACCGCCCGGGCGACAGGTAGTACGACGTACTGAACGTCCGCAGGCCCTGCCGGATGTCGTGCAGCGACGCGCCGGCCGCGAATGCCGCCGCCGCGGCCGCCATCGCGTTCTGCACGTTCATCATCGCCCGCCCGCCGAATGTTGCCGGCAGCAAGTGAGTCCACGCGAGCTGCATCGACCGCCGGCCGTGCTTCACCACGATCATGTCGCCCAGGTCGGACCGCTCCAGCACGACCGCGCGGCCGCCGCGGCGGCAGTGCCCCTCGATGTAGTCGCGGACCTCGCTGCCCGGCTCGGCCATGCTGAACCACACCACCTGCCCGGAGCACTTCCGGCGCATCTTCCGCACCAGCGGATCGTCGGCATTGAGTACGGCGTACCCCGTCCGCGGCACCGCCTCGACCAGGACCGCCTTCACGTCCGCGAGCTGCTCGAGCGTGTCGATGCCTCGCAGGCCCAGGTGGTCGGGCTGGATGTTCAGCACGACGGCCACGTCGTTGCGTTCGTAGCCGAGGCCCTCGCGCAGGATCCCGCCGCGCGCCACCTCGAACACCGCGAAGTCGACCCGCGGGTTCTGCAGCACCATCCGCGCCGACTTCGGCCCGGACGCGTCCTGGCGGATCACCAGCCGCTCGTCGATCACGATGCCGTCGGTCGAGGTCATCCCGACCTTGCGGCCGAGTCCCTTGAAGACGTGACTGATCATCCGCGCGGTCGTGGTCTTGCCGTTCGTACCGGTCACCGCGACGATCGGGATCCGGCTGGTCGCGCCCGGCGGGAACAGCATGTCCACCACCGGCTTCGCGATGTACTGCGGCTCGCCGATCGTCGGGTTCGTGTGCATCCGGAAGCCGGGCGCCGCGTTCACCTCGCAGATCGCGCCGCCGGTCTCCCGCACCGGCTGGGTGATGTCCGGGCAGATGAAGTCGATCCCGGCGATGTCGAGCCCGATCATCCGGGCCGCCTCCTCGGCGATCTCGACGTTCTCCGGGTGTGCCTCCCAGGTCCGGTCGATCGAGATCCCACCCGTGGACATGTTGCCGGTGAGCGTCAGCTTCACCATCACGTCCTCCGGCGGTACGTCGTCCAGCTCGAAGCCCTGGTCGCGGACCAGCTGCCGCGCGGCGGCGTTGATCGTGATCCGGGTCAGGATCTTCTCGTGCCCGACGCCGCGACGCGGGTCGGCGTTGGTGATGTCGACCAGCTCGGCGACGGTGTGGATGCCGTCGCCGACGACATGCGCGGGCACGCGTTCGGCGATCGCCTCCATCCGGCCGTTGATGATCAGGCAGCGGTAGTCCTTGCCGGTGACGAAGTTCTCCACGATCACCGAGCCTCGCCGGGACTGCTCGGCGGCGATCGGGAACGCCTCCCGGACCGCGTCGGCGTCCTGCAGGTTGAGGCAGACGCCACGGCCGTGGTTGCCGTCGAGCGGCTTGCACACGACCGGGTAGCCGATCTTGTTCGCGACGCTGACGGCCTCGTCGACCGTGCGGATCGATTCCGACCGCGGCACCGGCAGGCCGGCGGAGGCGAGCAGCCGGGTGGTCAGGTCCTTGTCGCTGGCAACGTCGACCGCGATCGAGCCGGTCTCGGACGTCATCGTGGCCCGGATCCGCTTCGCGTGCACGCCCTGGCCGAGCTGCACCAGGCTGGCCTTGTTCAACCGGATCCACGGGATGTCCCGGGACACGGCCTCGTCCACGATCGCCTGCGTCGACGGGCCGAACGCGGTCCGCTCCGCCTGCTTGATGAACTTCTCCAGCTCGGTGGTGAAGTCGAACGCCGGGTCGGGCTGGACCAGGTTGTTCACGAACCGTACGGCGAGCTCACCCGCCGCGAGCCCGACCGCTTCGTCGGCGTACGCGTAGGTGATGTTGTAGATGCCGGGGGAGCCCTTCACCTGCCGGGTCTTGCCGCGGCGCATGTCGTGGCCGGCCTCCTGCTGGAGCTGCAGCGCGACGTGTTCGGCGATGTGCCCGAGCCAGGTGCCTTCGTGCAGGCGCTCGATGAACCCGCCCCGGCGGCCGCGCGAGCAGTGGTGCTGGTCGAGCCGGGGGAGGTCGGCCAGCAGTCGCTCGGTGAAGCCGGGGATCGTGTTCGACGGGAAGTTCTCCAGCGATCCGAGGTCGACGACGAGATGGATCGCGGGGTCGTAGCTCCAGATGTTCGGGCCGCGGTAGACGCGGGTCTCGATGATCTTCAGGTCAGGGGCGGGGGTGCCTGTGGTCTCGGTCATGCGGGCATCACTGTTCTGGTTGCGTGCGGTCGGGGAGTTCGGGTTCGGCGCCGGCCGTGATCGGCTCGGTCGCCTCCGGTCTGGACTCCCCGGCCCCTACCGCTTTGGCAGACTTCTTGGTGGTACGGCGTCCCGCCCGCTTCTTGCGGTCCGCGTAGTACTTCGGTGAGACGCCCTCGGCCGCGATCTCCTTGGCGAGCTTACGCAGGTCCGCCTCGGCTGCCTCCATCACGGCGAGCTCGGTCGCCGGCGGCTGCTTGCCGAACGACAGCAGGACCCGGTCCCGGAGGTCGAACGTCGCCGTGGCCGGCAGCACATGCAGTACGACGCCAGACGCGAGCAGCGGCTCGGAGCGGCCGGCGTAGTGCCCGTTGGAGGTGATCCGGCTGCCGTCGAAGATCGTCACCGCGCCTCGGCCGACGACCTCCAGGTGCGAGCCGCGGAAGACGGCCGCGGTGTCCTCGTCGACGCCGATCCCGAGCAAGCCGGGGGACTGGGCGACGAGCGACAGCAGCCGGCCGTACCGGTTCCGCTGGGCGAAGTGCTGGTCGACGATCGCGCCCTGGACCAGGCCGAGGCCGCTGGACAACTGGCTCATCCGCTGCCGCGGGGTCGCGCCGGAACGCCCGAACGCGATCATGTGCTCGGCCAGGATACTCGCGCCGGCCGACGTACCGCCGACGGCGGCGCCGCGGGCGTGGGCGGCGGTGACGGCGCGGCCGAACGCCGTACCGGTGACGACACCGGCGAGCTTGAGCTGGTTGCCTCCGGTCATGAACACACCGGTCGCGTCGTTCAGCGGGGAGATGAAGGCCGGGTCGTCGGCGTCCTCCCGGTTCTCCGGGCGAACGCCGACGACACTCTCGGCCCCGAGTGCGGCGAACAGGGCCCGGTACACGTCGATGACATCGGGTCCGAGCGCCGACGCGGTGGGCACCACCACGATCCGCGCCTTGGGCCCACCCGCCGCCTCCACGAACTCCTGCAACACCGTCCGCTTCTTCAGCTTGTCCTCGGCCCCGCCGATCGCAAACAGGGCACCAGGCCCACCCTGCAGTTCAGACATAGGCGAAGAATAGGTGCTGACCCCCTCAGTGACCGAACGTGAACCAGTTCAGGTTGACGTAGTCGGCCGGTTGGCCGCTGGTGAAGGTGATGTAGACGGTGTGGACGCCGGTCACCGACGACATGTTGGCGGGGACGGTTCGCCAGGACTGCCAGCCGCCGGTGTTGCCGACGGCGAAGGTGCCGATCGGGGCGTTGGAGCGGCTGTCGAGGCGTACTTCGACCAGGCCGCTGACGCCTCCCGCGGCACCGGACGCGACTCGGGCGACGAACTGGGTGGCGGGGGTGCTGCCGAAGTCGATGCCGTTGTACTGCGCCCAGTCGCCGTTGCCGATCTGCATCAGGTTCTGGCCGCCGCCGGTGTCCGTGGTGGTCTCCAGGCCCATCCCGGACTGCTGTGCGTACGACTCAGCCTGCAACGTCCCGTACGCCGAAGAGCCGCCGGGCGGGGGAGTCGTCGGAGGCGGAGTGCTGCCGCCGCCCTTCGTGGAGACCGCCACGTAGTCGACCGTCATCGGACGATCCGGCACGGTCGAAGCGCGCGGCGTCGGGCCGTTGAGCGCGTCCGGGAACGCGCCGCCGATCGCCAGGTTCAGCAGGACGAAGTACCCGGCGTGCGATGTCATGTTCGACCAGGTGTCGGCCGGCAACTGCCCCTGGCTGACCGAGTGGAACTGCTGCCCGTCGACGTACCACCGCAACTGGTTCGGCGACACCGACGTGTCCCACTCGAACCGGTACGTGTGGAACGCGGACTGGCAACTCGAGCCCGGGCACGCGCGGTTCGCGCCGATGCCGGTGGTCTCGTTGCACGGGCCGCCCGGGCTGACGCCGCAGTGCAGCACACCCCAGACCGAGTTGATCCCGTTGACGTTCTCCATGATGTCGAACTCGCCGATGTCCGGCCAGTTCCAGTAGTTCCCCCGGTACGGCGCGCCGAGCGCCCAGAACGCGGGCCAGTACCCGAGCGCCGCGTCACCGGTCACGTTGGGCATCTGGATCCGGCTCTCGATCGCCAGCACACCGCCCGACGGCGGTTTGAAGTCGCTCCGCAGGCTCTCGATCCGCGCCGAGGTCCAGTTGCCGGCGGAGTCCCGGCGCGGCGTGATCCTGAGGTTCCCGGAGCCGTCGAGCGACACGTTGTCCGGACTGTTGGTGTAGTTCTGGATCTCGCCCGTACCCCAGTTCCCGGGACCGCCCGGGTAACCGTGTCCGGTGTCGATGATCCAGTTGGAGCCGGACGGCAGACTGCCGCTCGACCCGTTGAAGTCGTCACTCCACACCGTCGTCCAGCCGTCGGTAGGCGGCGGGACACTCGCCTGCGCGAGCGGTACGACGGCCAGCAGAGGCGCCAGCAGCGCAAGTATTAAGGGGCGGGTACGCATGCACCTATGGGAGCGCTCTCATGGCGCAGTGTCAACAGCTCGTCACAGCCGGGTTCGATAGACCGTCGTACTGCGTCGCACCCGCATGCCGAGGCGTTCGTACATCGCCAGCGCGCCGGTGCCGGAATGCGTCCAGAGGATGCAGGTCCTCCGGCCGCGGGCGAGGAACTCCGCACACGTCCGGTCGAGCATCGCGCGGGCGACGCCCTTCTTCCGCTGATCGTCGCGGACCGCGAGCTGCTCGACGTACCCCTCGTCGCCGTCCAGCGCGATGACCGCGCCGACCACCTCGTCACCGGCGTACGCGAGCGTCGACGCCTCCGGGAGGAACGTCGACCGTCCGACCGTCAACTCGCTCCACTCCTCGAAGGACTTCCGCCGCGACTGGAACGCCGCGAACGCCGCCTCGACCAGCTCGTAGACCTCCTGTGCCCGGGCGTCGTCGTACCCGTCGAGCCGGATCCCGTCCGGGGCAACAGCCGGTTGCGAACTGATTGGTCGCTCCAACAACCAGTTCGTCGCCAGCACCGCGCAGCCGCGCGACCGCAGCAGCTCCGTCCCGACTGCGTCGGCATCGTCGACGATCTGCGCGAACCACTCGCTGTCGCGCGCCCGCGCTCCGGCCTCGGCCCAGTCGAGCAGCCGCGTCCCGATCCCGCGCCCGCGGTACGACGGATGCACGTCGATCTGCGCGTGCTTGCCGTCGTGCAACCAGGCCCAGGCCGCCAGGTCGCCGTTCGGGGCGATGACGACCAGTGTGTCGCGCTCGAGCCGGATCAGCGGCCGGCTCAGATTAGCGGCCACCTGATCGGGGATCACTTCGGCCTGCCCGTGCCACTCGCGCTCGTTCGTGGCGATCAGTCGGTAGATGGCGTCCGCGTCGTCGAGCGTGGCAGGCCGGTCGGTGAAGTCCATGGCCCGATCCTGCCGCATCCGCCCGGGCCGACCGGCCGGATTGCAGCTTGTTGCGATCAGGCCGGCGTCTCGGCGTCGGCGACCTCGACCTCTTCGCGGGTGATGCCGAGCAGATAGAGGATCGTGTCGAGATACGGGACGCTGAGGTGGGTGTCGGCGGCAGCACGAACCACCGGCTTGGCGTTGAACGCGACGCCGAGGCCCGCCGCGGCGAGCATGTCGAGGTCGTTCGCGCCGTCGCCGATGGCCACGGTCTGGGTGAGCGGGGTCCCCGAACGTGCGGCGAACTCGCGCAGCGCGGACGCCTTGCCGGCGCGGTCGACGATCTCGCCGACGACCCGGCCGGTCAGTACACCGTCGACGAGCTCGAGCTCGTTCGCCTTCGCGTAGTCGATGCCCAGGTCGGCCGCGAGCTTGTCGGTGATCTGGCTGAACCCGCCGCTCACGATCGCGAACTGGTAGCCGAGGCGCTTCAGCGTGCGGACCAGGGTCCGGGCGCCGGGTGCGAGCTCGATCGCGGCGTACACCTCGTCGAGCGCGGTCGCCGGTAGGCCCTCGAGCGCCGCGACTCGATGCCGCAGGGACTCCTCGAAGTCCAGTTCGCCGCGCATCGCCTTCTCGGTGACGGCGGCGACCTCCTCCAGCCGGCCGGCGTGCGCGGCGAGCATCTCGATGACCTCGCCCTGGATGAGCGTCGAGTCGACGTCCATCACGATCAGCCGCTTGGCCCTTCGGTACAAACCGCCGTCCTGCACCGCGACGTCCAGCCCTTGCCGGACGCCCTCCAGCGCGAGGACAGTCCGCAGCGTCTCCGGATCGGCGCCGGAGACCGCGATCTCCATCGCCGTCACCGGGTACCGCGCCATCCGGCTGATCCGGTCGATGTTCGCGCCGGTGTCCGCGATCCGGCCCGCCACCGCGGCCAGTCCGGCGGCGGACAGCGGATGGCCGATCACGGTCACCTGGCTGCGGCCCTTGCGCCGCGGCTCGTTGTCGCCGACACCTCTCTTCACCGAGATCTCGACGTCGAGCACGCTGGCGAGCGCCTTCAGCTCTTCCTTCAGGTCCTTGTGGTCACGCGGCGCGGACAGCAGCACGCCGAGCACCAGGCGCCCTCGCAGGACGACCTGCTCGGCGTCGATGACCTCGAGTCCACGCGTCGCGAGCGTCGAGAGCACGGCCGAGGTCAGGCCGGGCCTGTCGGTCCCGGTCAACGTCACCAGCAGCGTCGGCCGCTCGGCCGCCGCAGTCTCCAGTTCAACCTCAGTGGGATCAGTCATCGCACCCCGAACGCTACCTATATGAGATGACCGTCCAGTGTCCGGTCCAGATCTCAAGCATGAACGGGCGGCGCGCACGCCGCGACCAGCGCCCGGCGGGCCGCCGCGGCGAGGTCGAGAAGCGCCCGCCGCCGGGCATCGGCCTCGGCGCCGGTCACGGCCGCACCGTCGTCCTCGAGCGCCGCATCCGCGATCGCCAGACAGCGCCGGGCCGTGGCCGCCGTCTTCACCGCGCGTGGTTCGTAGCCCGGAGCAAGGACGTCGCCGTCGCCCCGCCCGATCTTGCGGATGTCGATCAACGCGTCCGCGACTTCGGGTTTCCATCGCGCGACCTCGAGCGCGGCCAGCGAATCGGCCGCGTCGATCAGCGCCAGCCGCAGACCACGGTCCGCCTCGCCGAAGTCCGCCGGCAACGGACTCGCCGCCGGGAGCACGGACCATTGCACGGCTGGTCCGACGTACGACGGAACCAGTCCGAGCTCGGGACCGGTGAGTACGACCGCCTCGCCGGTCTCGAGCGCGGCCTCGTTGAACGACGGCGGACCGGCCAGACCGATCGGGTCACCGGGGACGGGCAGCGCCAGATGGGCTTGCGTCGTACCGGCTGCGCGCAGCAGGTTGAGCGCCACCGGCAACGTGGCGGGCTCGGGATGGCCGGCCAGTCCGGAGACGTGGTGACCGACATCGTCGGCGAGGATCTTCGACGCGGCGGTGTCGGGGTCGCAGGCGCCGGTCAGCATCGCGTTCGTCCAAACGGTGAACCGTACCGAGGCGGAGGTCGTCAGCACGCCCGCAAGTCTCTCACCACCCGAGCACACGCGTTCAAAGGCGACCCCTTAGGTTTTGAGCTTGACGTCCTCCCGCCGTGAACGGCGGGATTCGAACTCGACTACGTGGAGGTAGGGAGTTGAGGTTCACGCTTCTCAGCGACCGGTACCTCAGCCGCTCCACGCGCGTTCACGGCCCGTCCGGCCGCGATGTTGACAGCAGCATTCACGTCGGCGTTCGCTGTGTAGCCGCACGACCGGCAGCGGAAGACGGCTTGGCTCTCGCGCGCCTTCCGGTCCCTGGTCCCGCACCGCGAGCACGTCTGACTCGTGTACGCCGCAGGAATCTTCTCGACCCGTCCAACGGCCTTGCGTTCGAGCCGTCGGACGAGCTGACCCCAGCCATTGGCAAGGATGCTCCGGTTGAGTCCGGCTTTCTGCCGAACCCGCTTCCCAGGACTGTCTACCGTGCCCTTGGCAGACCGCGTCATCTGGACGATGCGCAAGTCCTCAACCCGAATCACGTCGAACTCGCGAGCAATGCGAGTGGTCGTCTGCTCGACCCAATTCTTCCGACGGTCCACTTCACGGGCTCTCAGCTTCGCAATGGCCGCCTTGGTCCTGGTTCGGCGGTTGCTGCATTTCTGGGAGCGGGCAAGCCGTCGCTGGAGCCCGTCCAGGCGTCGTCTTTCGCCGGTGGTCTGTGGCGGTACATGCAGCTTCTCGCCTGTCGACAACGCTGCCGAAACGGCCACCCCTCGGTCAATGCCAACAATCGCGCCGGTACCGGGGCCGGCGATCGGGTCAGGCGCCACAGCGAACGCGACGTGCCATCTGCCGGCACGGTCACGAGCGACGCGGTACGACTTGGCGTCGGTCAGCGGCTTGGACAGCCGGAACTTCACCCAACCAACCTTGGGGACGAGTACCCGGGCCCACCTGCGGTTCAGCTTCTCAACTCGGCGGGCCTGTGGACCAACGATGCGGAATCCTTCGTGGACCCCTGCCTTGCGCCAGGTCGGTCGCCGGTGAGGGCCGGTGAAGAAGTTCGCGACGGCCTGGTCGAAGTCACGCAACGCCTGCTGCTGCACGGTCTGCGACCCGGCCCGCAACCAATCGCTGTCGGCCCGTGCCTCGGTCAGTTGTCGCGCCTGTTCCACGAAGCGAGGCGGACTGGTACGGCGACCCGCCGACCACATGGACCACTGCTCGAGGGCCAGGTTCCAGATGTATCTGGCATGTGCGCAATGGCCGAGCAACGCCGCTTCCTGTCCCGGAGTAGGGGCAAGTCGGAAGCGGGACGTGTCAGTTATTCAAACAGTCGGGACCGACAGTCCCTCAAGCCTGAAGGGAGGGAGTTGCGGGTCGTCCCCGACCTGAAAACCGGGCGTCCCTGCAACTACTTCGATGACTGCAGTGGTGGAGCTGGCCGGGGTGACGATCGTCCGTGGTGGCGCGCGGCTGCTGGACGGGATCGACTGGACGATCGACGAGGCCGACCGCTGGGTGGTGATCGGGCCGAACGGCGCCGGCAAGACGACCCTGCTGCAGATCCTCGCCGCGCAAATTCACCCGACGACCGGTGTGGCGGGCCTGCTCGGTGAAGTGCTCGGCGCCGTCGACGTTTTCGAGCTCCGACCGCGGATCGGACTCACCAGTGCCGCATTGGCCGACCGGTTGCCGAAGAGCGAGCGGGTCTCCGACGTGGTCGTCTCCGCGTCGTACGCCGTCCTCGGCCGCTGGATCGAGCAGTACGACGACCTGGATCACCAACGCGCCAACGCACTGCTGGCCGAGCTCGGGATCGCCCATCTGGCCGACCGCACGTTCGGGACGCTGTCCGAGGGGGAGCGGAAGCGGGTGCAGATCGCCCGCGCGCTGATGACCGACCCCGAACTGATGCTGATGGACGAGCCCGCGGCGGGCCTCGACCTTACGGGTCGCGAACAGCTCGTCCGCTCGCTCAGCTCGATCGCGACCGCCGTCGGCGCCCCCGCGATGGTCCTCGTCACCCACCACGTCGAGGAGATCCCGCCCGGCTTCACCCACGCGCTCCTGCTCAAGCAGGGCCGCGTCGTCGCGGCCGGTCCGATGGACGAGGCCCTGACCGCCGAAACCCTCAGCGACACGTTCGACCTGGCCCTTACCCTCAAGCAGGAAGACGGCCGCTACACCGCCCGCGCCCTCTAACCCACCCACGCACCCGCCCACGCCGTCCCGCCCCTCGGCCCCTCGCCCTCCCGCCCCTCGGCCCCTCGCCCTCCCGCCCCTCGCCCCTCGCCCTCCCGCCATCTCAGGGGTCAACCCCGGAATCGGTGGGATAGGCAGGCAGATTCTGGCGGCCGAACCCTGCAACTCAGGGGTTGACCCCTCAGACGTTCGGGGAACTGGGCGGAGGGTGACGCGTCCAAACATCTGCTTGCGGGCCGAGACGTGGATAGGCTTGGGAAATGATGGATTGGCTGCGGGACAACATGTGGGCGGCGTGGCTGACGATCGCCGCCGTCCTCGGCCTGGCTGAGCTGGCCTCGCTCGACTTCACGCTGCTGATGCTGGCCGCCGGCGCGCTCACCGCCGCGGGAGTCGCGGCGTTCTTCCCCGGACTGCTGTGGTTGCAGATCGTCGTCGGCCTGATCACCGCGGCCGCGATGCTCGGTGCGATCCGGCCGATGATCGTCCGCAAGATCCATCACGGCCAGGAGCTGAAGACCGGTTCCGCCCATGTGATCGGCCGGACCGGGACGGTGGTGAAGGAGATCCATCCCGACGGCGGCGGTTCGATCCGGCTCGGCGGCGAGCTCTGGACCGCCCGGCCGTACGACGAGATCTCGACGATCGCCCCGGGCACCCGCGTCGAGGTGATGCACATCGACGGCGCGACCGCGGTCGTGTACCCGGTCGGCGAGCCGCTGCACCACCAGCTGGACCTGCCTGAACCGACCCAGGACCCGAAGCCGACCGACCCGCCGCAGAGCTGACCGCTCGCGATCGGTTGAGTGGTCCCCTGCGCGCAGTAGTGTCGAAGGTGCAGGACGGTTGATGTAGCTGCTCGATCAGGCATCCGACGCGCCGGGAACCGGTACGGCGCCTGCCCCGTCGATACGGAAGACTGTCCGTCCTGAGGGTCCGTTCGAGTGGAGGGTCAAAGTGACCGCGTTCCTCATAGTCCTGGCACTGGTCGCCTTGTTGGTGATCGTGACCTTGGTCAAGTCCGTCCGGGTGGTGCAGCAGCAGACCGTCGGCATCGTCGAGCGGTTCGGCAAGTTCAAGACCGGTCTGCAGCCGGGGCTGAATCTGTTGACCCCGTTCGTCGACAAGGTCCGCTACACCATCGACATGCGCGAGCAGGTGGTCGCGTTCCCGCCGCAGGGTGTCATCACCGAGGACAACCTGATGGTGTCGATCGACTCCGTCATCTACTTCCAGGTGAACGACCCGGTCCGGGCGACGTACGAGATCTCGAACTACATCCAGGCCATCGAGCAGCTGACCATGACGACGCTGCGAAACATCATCGGTGGTATGGACCTCGAGCAGACGCTGACCTCTCGTGAAGAGATCAACGAGAAGCTCCGCTACGTGCTGGACGAAGCGACCGGCAAGTGGGGCATCCGGGTCAACCGGGTCGAGCTCCGCTCGATCGACCCGCCGCCCTCGATCCAGGACTCGATGGAGAAGCAGATGCGCGCCGACCGGGACAAGCGCGCCGCGATCCTCACCGCGGAAGGTATGCGGCAGTCCGCGGTACTGTCCGCCGAGGGTCAGAAGCAGTCCGCGATCCTCACCGCGGAAGGTGACAAGCAGTCCCGCATCCTCCGCGCCGAGGCCGAGCGGCAGGCCCGGATCCTGAAGGCACAGGGTGAGGCGCAGGCCATCACCACGGTGTTCAACGCGATCCACGCCGGCAAGCCGGACCAGGGTCTGCTCGCGTACCAGTACCTGCAGATGCTGCCGTCGATCGCCCAGGGCGACGCGAACAAGCTGTGGATCGTGCCGAGCGAGATCGGCGACGCGCTCAAGGGTCTGGGCAGTGCGGTCGGCCAGGTGGCCGGCATCACCCAGAAGGCCGAGGGCGACTGGCATGCGCCGGAGCTGTCCAACGGCGAGGTGGCCGAGCTCGACTCGTCCGCTGCCGCGCCGGCAGCGGTGGCCGAGGCCGACAACGCGGTCCGCGAGGCGATCGCGGCCGCCGAGTCCGCCGCCGTCAGCACCCGCAGCCAGGCAGCCGCGCCGGCCACGCCGTCGATCCCGCCGCCTGCTCCGTCCCAGGAGCCGCCGGCCGCGGAGCCGCCGCAGCGCTGACGTGAGCTGACGTGAGCTGACGTGAGCTGACGCCTGTACGTCGTTCCACCAGGGCCTCCCCGGTCATCCGGGGAGGCCCTGGCGCTGTCGATTGACTACCAGTCGATCGCATACTGTCTGCTCAATGTGCGGACTGGTGAGCGCGAGGCGCGATCGGGTGCGTAAAGTCAGGCAGCGATGACATGGTACGAAGCGGTGTTCGTCCTGGTGGCGGGGATGGGCGCGGGAACGATCAACGCCGTCGTGGGGTCGGGCACACTGCTCACCTTCCCCGCGTTGCTTGCCGTCGGCATCCCGCCGGTGCTGGCGAATGTCAGCAATACAGTCGGTCTGGCGCCGGGCACCGCCGCGGGCGCGATCGGCTATCGGCGCGAGCTCGAGGGCCAACGCGGCCGCATGCTGCGGTTGATCCCGGCATCGCTGGCCGGCGGCATCGTCGGGGGAGTGCTGCTGCTGACGCTGCCCGACTCCGCGTTCCACGCCGTCGTGCCGGTGCTGATCCTGCTCGGCTGTCTGCTCGTCGCGTTCCAGCCGTGGCTGTCGAAATGGATCAGCGCGCCGTCACACCTGCACCGCGGAGCCTGGTGGGTGATCCCGGCCGTCTTCGCCACCGGCGTGTACGGCGGGTACTTCGGCGCCGCGCAAGGCGTGCTGCTGATGGCGATCCTCGGTCTCGGCCTGGACTCGAACCTCCAGCGGATGAACGGTCTGAAGAACGTGCTGGCCACGGTCGTGAACACCGCCTCCGCGATCCTGTTCATCACCGTCCACGACATCGACTGGCTCGCCGCGGGGCTGATCGCGGTCGGCTCGACGATCGGCGGTTTCATCGGCGCCCGCTACGGCCGCAAGCTCCCGCCGATCGCGCTCCGTGCGCTGATCGTCTGCATCGGCATCCTCGCCATCGTCACGATGGTGTTCTGAGCTGTAACCCGGCCAGCAGCAGGTCCAGCCCGTAGTCGAACTGCTCGTCGCCTCCCGTCGTCCGGGCCAGCTCCGGCGCCAGCTCGACCACCGACGGGAACTCGCGGGCCGACAGCGACTCCATCGTCGCCCGCAGTCGCCGCCACGCCTCGGGATCGCGGCGCTCGGCCGCCATCTGGATCTCCCACGACGTCGAACCGAGCACGTACGTGAACAAGGTCGTGTGCGTCCGGGCTGCCGTCTCCGCGTCGAACCCGGCAGCCCGCAGTACGCCGAGCAGCCCCTCGGCGACCCGCGCCGTCTCGTGACCGCTCAACGGGCGCCCCGCCAGTAGTTGCGCAAGGCAAGGATGCTGGAGCATCAGCAGCCGCAACGACCGGCACACCGCCCGCACCTGGTCCGGCCACGGGACCTCATCAGGGACGGCGGGCAGCAGGCCCATCAGGTGATCGCGGACGGCGTCGTACAGCTCGTCCTTGTTGCGGAAGTAGGTGTAGAGCGCCATCGGGCCGACACCGAGCTCCGCGGCCACTCCGCGCAGACTGAAAGCATCCGTGCCGCGGGACTCCATCAGCTCGAGTGCGGTCCGCACGATCAGCTCCGGGTTGAGCGTGTTCCGCGGTGTCCTGGCCATGTGACGCACCTCCCTCCGACGTTCATAACGTACAGTGTATAGTACGGTGTATGCGAGCCATTCAGATCACCGAGTTCGGTGGACCCGAGGTCCTGAAGATCAGCGAGGTCGCGGAGCCGGTCGCCGGCGACGGACAGGTCCTGATCACGGTCGACCGCGCGGGTATCAACTACGCCGACACCCACCAGGTCGAGAACAGCTACCTGTCCAAGACCGAGCTCCCGCTGATCCCGGGCGGCGAGGTCGTCGGCCGGACCGAGGACGGCCGCCGGGTCGTCGCCCTCGTCGGCTCGGGCGGGTACGCCGAGAAGGCGGTCGCCCACGCGCCGTACGCCTGGGAGGTCCCGGCTGGTGTCACCGACGGTCAGGCGCTCTCGCTCGTGCTGCAAGGCACCACCGCGTGGCACCTGCTCAAGACCTCCACGCATCTGCAGCCGGG
Organism: Kribbella sp. NBC_00662; assembly: GCF_041430295.1. Taxonomy (GTDB): domain Bacteria; phylum Actinomycetota; class Actinomycetes; order Propionibacteriales; family Kribbellaceae; genus Kribbella. Next base: position 5,771,666 of record NZ_CP109029.1, read on the forward strand.
TGAGTCCGTCCTCGTGCACGCAGGCGCCGGCGGTGTCGGCTCGCTCGCCGTCCAGCTCGCCAAGCTCTGGGGTGCGGGTCGCGTCATCGCGACCGCGTCTTCCGAGGAGAAGCGCAAGCAGGTCCTCGAGCTCGGCGCGGATGCGGCCATCGACGGTACGCCGGAAGGCCTGAAGGACCGGATCCTCGAGGCGAACGGCGGCAGGCCCGTCGACATCGTGCTGGAGATGGTCGGCGGCCAGACGTTCGACGAGTCGTTCGCCGCGCTGGGCCGGTTCGGCCGCCTCGTCACCTTCGGCGCAGCCTCGCGGCAGCAGGGCGCGCCGATCGATCCGGGCCGGTTGATGAAGGGGTCGAAGACCGTCGCCGGCTTCTGGCTGGCCGACTGCTTCGCGAACCCGCAGTTGCTCGGCGGCCCGCTGGCCGAGCTGTTCGACCTGACCGCGGACGGCAAGCTCCGCCCGATCGTCGGCGGCGAGTATGCGCTGTCCGACGTCGCCACCGCCCACGAAGACATGCGTGCCCGCAAGACCGTGGGCAAGCTCCTGCTCGACCCCACTCGCTAGGAGACACCAGATATGACGATCGCTGTTGAGAAGGTTCTGTACACCGCCCGCGCCACCGCGGACGGCGGCCGCGACGGCAAGGTATCGACCGACGACGGCAAGCTCGCCGTCACGGTCGCGCCGCCGGTCGAGATGGGTGGCAACGGCAACGGCACCAACCCGGAGCAGCTGTTCGCGGCCGGGTATGCGGCCTGCTTCCACAGCGCGCTGAAGCTGGTCGCGCGCAAGGCTCGTCAGGACTCCGACGGCTCGACCGTCACCGCCGAGGTGGGCATCGGCCCGATCAACGGCGGCGCCGGCTACGGCCTGCAGGTCGAGCTCGTGGTCAGCCTGCCGGGTGTCGAGCGCGCGGTGGCCGAGGAGCTCGTTGCCAAGGCGCACGAGGTCTGCCCGTACTCCAACGCCACCCGCGGCAACATCAAGGTCGACCTCAAGGTCGCCTGAGAACCTAGATCCGGGCGAGGGCCTCTTTCAGGAGGCCCTCGGTCGCGGACACCGGGGCCGCCGAGATCGTCAGACCCTCCATGATGGCGACGTACTCGTCCACCTCGTCGAGCTTGTCCAGGTAGAGCGCGCTGGCCGCGTGCTCGATGTAGACGATGTCCGGCAGATCGCCCTCGGGGAACCGCAGCAGACTGAAGGCGCCACCGGCGCCGGCGTACCCGACGCTGCTGAACGGCATCACCTGCAGCGTGATGTTCGGCTGCTGCGACCACATGATCAGGTGCTCGATCTGCGCGCGCAGCACCTTCTCGCCGCCGACCGGCCGGTGCAGCACGGACTCGTCGATGACCACCCAGAGGCGGGCCGGGTTCGCGCGGGTGAGGATCTGCTGCCGGGTGACCCGGAGCTCGACCCGCTGGTCGACCTCCTGGTGCGGCAGGAACGACGACTTGCCGAGCTGGACCATGGCCCGTGCGTACTCCTCGGTCTGCAGCAGGCCGGGGACGAACATCACCTCGTAGGTCCGGATCAGCGCCGCGGCGACCTCGAGGCCGACGTAGTTGGTGAACCAGCTGGGCATGACATCGCCGTACCGCGACCACCAGCCGGGGTTGTTCGCGGCGCGGGCCAGCTCCATCAGCCGGAACCGCTCGCCCTCGTCGGCCATCCCGTACAGCTCGAGCAGGTCGCTGACATCGCGTTCCTTGAAGCCCACCCGGCCGAGCTCCATCCGGCTGACCTTTGACTCCGAGGCCCGGATCTGCCAGCCCGCGTCGGCGCGACTGATCCCGGCGGCTTCACGCATCCGCCGTAGCTGCCCACCCAGCATGATCCGCAGAGCGGTCGGCCCACCTTCGCCGCCGCTCACCGCCACCTGATCACTCACCCTGACCCACGCCCAGCCACGCACCCATTTCAGCCCGTGATGCTACCGCCTGTCCACGGGTATCGTCCGATCGGCGCTCCGCCGGCTGAGATGCGCGGCGTGTTGCGCCAGATGCTTGACGAGGAAGCGAGCGTCGCGGTCCACGCCCTGGATGCTGGCGGACGCGATCGCGTACTGGAAATCGAGCCCGAGGAAGTACAGCCCGGGTACGTCGGACGCCACGCCCCGCTCGTGCCGCGGCCGGCCGTCGGCGGCGAAAACCGGCAGGTCGATCCAGGTATGGTCCGGATCGGAACCGGTGCACCAGACCACGGTCCGGACATCGTCGAGTACGTCGCCGTCGACCGTCACCGGTTTGCCGTCGCGGACGCCCTCGATCCGACTCAGCCGTTTGATGCCGGCCGCGTCGAGGTGGTCGAGCTTGTTGCGAGTGAGCGGCAGGCCGTTCTTGACCGCGTTCGCGATCGCCTTGCGCCCCATCGGCGTACGCCGGGTGAGGACGTACTTGAACAGGAACATCACGACCGGCGTGAACACGTGCCCGACGGTCGAGTCGATATCGACCGGCACCTGTCCCGGATGCCGTCCGGCGAGCAGCGTTGGATGCGTCTTGACCGCGTCCAGTGCGACGTCGGTTCCAGAGTTGGCCGCGCCAACGATCAGAGCGGTGCCGTCGGCAAGCTGGGCGGGGTTGCGGTACTCCAGCGAGTGCAGTTGCCGAATCGACGGATCGAGCTCACCGGCGAACGACGGCCACCGCGGCGTACTGTGCATCCCGGCCGCGACGACGACCTGGTCGGCCCGCCAGTCGCCGGCATCCGTCTCCACCACGAAGCCGTCACCGTCCCGCGCCAACCGCGTCACGCGTACGCCGGTCTGCACGGGCAGGTCGTGATGCGCGACGTACTGCTCGAGGTAGTCGGCCATCTCGTCCCGATCCGGACAGTCCTTCGTGCCGATCCGCAGCCCCGGCAGACTCGCGTACCGCGGCAGGCTAAAGAGCCGCAACGAGTCGTACCGCTCCCGCCAGCAGTCACCCACGCGAGCGTTCCCCTCCAGTACGACGAAGTCCTCACCCCGCCGGCGCAGGTAGTAGGCCATCGCAAGCCCAGCCTGCCCCGCCCCGACCACCACAGTCCCGACCCTGTCCATAACTCAAGGTAGGACCGCACACCCACCCACCACATCCACCAACCACGCCAACTCAGGCCGGCGGCAACTGGTCATTTCTACCCATTCGGCTGACCCGCGCCCAGCTCTTCCGCGTCAGAGCGTGGTTGAAGGCCCATGCCGTCGCGCCCGCCCGGTTCGAGACGCGGAGCTTGCCGAAGATGTTGCTGACGTGCCGCGCAACGGTCCGCTCGCTGAGGAAGAGCTGGTTCGCGATCGCGCGGTTCGTCGCGCCGGTCGCGAGCCACCAGAGCACCTCCCGCTCGCGAGGAGTGAGACCGGTGCCGTCGAACGGGTCGACCGGCGGGTCGGGCATTGTCAGGTCGCCGTCGGCGCCGAGGCGTTCGAAGACGGCTCGGGCGCCGCGGAGCTCCATCTGTTCGGCGTCGGTGTCTCCGAGTTGCCGGCATGCGTCGGCGACCAGCAGTTGCGTGCGAGCGCCTTCGTACGGCATCTCCAGCCTCTGCCACAACGTCCACGCCCGCCGCAACGGCGGGATCGCGCCCTGGGGATCGCCGCAGGCGATCCGCACCGCGCCCTCGGCGTGCGCCGCGAGCGCCTGCAGGTACGGCGATTCCGCCCGCGCGAACTCGTTCAACTCGGCCGCCGCCTTGCGAGCGGTCTCGCGGTCGTCGCACTCGATCGCGAGATCGACACGAGCGGCCAGCAGCAGCGGGCGATTCGGCGAGAACGAGTCCTCGGCCAGCGCTCGATCCAGACCTGCGATCGCAACGTCGAACCTGCCCTGCGCGGCCCGGAGCCGGGCCAGACCGGGCTGCACGTCCATGCCATCGCCGGCCGCGAGCTGGTACCCGCGTTCGGCCGCGTCGAGGTTGCCACGCTGGCGCTCCACCTCAGCCAGGCGGTACCAGGCCGACCCGACCGTTCCTGCTGACAGCCGGCGGCACGCGTCCTCGGCCGCGTCGGCCGCCTCGGTCCAGGCGCCGCGGAGCTGGAGGATCTGGGCGCGGTGCACGAGACACGCCCCGCGGTACGGGACCAGACCTGGTTGTGAGTCGCACCAGCCGGTGAGGGCGCGGGTCCACTCCTGGGCACGACGGATGTCGTACATATGCAGGCAGAGGGCGATCACCGCGCAGTACGCCATACCGGTCACCTCGGGGCCGACCTGGCCGCTCGTCACGTGGACCATCGCCTCGTCGAGGGCGAGGAGTGCCTCGGTGCCGCGGCCCAGCATCGCGAGGCAGTTGCCGCGGCCGAGTGCTGCCAGGACGATCGTGTCGGGCTCGTCGGCCCACCTCTGGCTCTCCTCGAACAAGGGGAGTGCGGTCGCCGCGTCGCCGGAGTTCATCGTCAGTGCGGCCTGGGCCATCGCGAGTCGTCCGGCGAGCTCGGCGTTCCCCTCCGGCACCAGGCGCGTGATCCGCGCCTGCCAGCCCGCCGCGCGGGAGAGATCACCGCGCTGCTGCAGATGGAACCCGAGCCAGAACCCGCTCCGGATCGCCCCGGCGGTGTCGCCATCGGCGAGATGCGCCTCGACCGCCCGCTCGCGGTACGCCGCCACCTCGTCGTCGTGACCGAGGACGAAAGCGGCGACCGCGAGCCGCTCGAGCTCGGCCGGGGGCAGCGGAGCGCGCTGGTCCGCGGCCGTCAGTTCGGCGTACTCCGCGGGCCAGTCGTGCTGCTCCATCGTTCGGCCCCTAGTGCTGCGCCAGGTCCAGCACTGTTGCTGTCGGCAACTTCGCGAGCTCGGCGCCGTCGAGCAGCAGCTTCGAGCCGCGGATCCCGCTGCCGATCACGACCATCCCGGCCTTCACGACCGCCTCGTCGACCAGCACCGGCCAGTCCGCGGGCAGGCCGATCGGCGTGATCCCGCCGTACTCCATGCTGGTCGTGCTGACCGCGTCGTGCTGCGCCGCGAACGAGATCTTCCGGACGCCGAGGTGCTTGCGGATCACACCATTCACGTCGGCCCGGTCGGTCGCCAGCACGAGCACCGCGGCGTACGACTCCTCGCCGGCCCGCTTGCCGAGCACGATCACGCAGTTGGCCGAGGCGGCCATCGGTACGTCGTACTCCGCGCAGAATGCCGCCGTGTCGGCCAGCTCCGCGTCGATCGCAGCGGCGTACGCCGTCACGCCGTCGAGCGCTGCTCGAACCGGCGCGGCGAGCAGTTCCGGAACCTCCAGCGCGGGCTGCCAGTCGAGCTTGCCCATCACCGGCGCGGTCACTGATGAGCCTCCGGCAGCTTGACGAGGTCGGCGTACTCCGTGTGCTCCTGGAGGAACTCCTCGTAGAACGGGCAGGCCGGCTTGACCCGCAGCCCGAGCGCGCGGGCGTCGTCGAGCGACTTGGTCGCGATCCGCCCGGCCACGCCGCGGCCGCGGAACTCGGGCAGTGTCTCGGCGTGCAGGAAGGCGATCACGCCCGGGTGCAGCTTGTAGTCGACGAAGCCCATCAGGGTGCCGTCGGCGTCGTGCGCCTCATAGCGACTCTTGTCCTTGGCGTCCACGACATTGATGTCTCTTTCCATGCCGCAACTTTAGCCATCCTCGTCGCGCGGTGACGGACGGTTTTGACCTCGTCACTCCTGGGGTACCGGCGCGGATGGTCGAAAGGAGCAGGGATGAGCGAGCACGCATTGGAGCACGGGAAAGCGATACCGAGTCTCGTACCGGCCAGGATGGACCGGCTGCCGTGGACCCGGTTCCACTGGATGATCGTCGTCGGTCTGGGGGTCTCCTGGATCCTCGACGGCCTCGAGATCCAGCTGGTGTCGCTGGTCGGGAACGTGCTGAAGGAGCCCGAGACCCTGCACCTGAGCACGTCGCAGGTCGGCCTGATGGCATCGGTCTATCTGGGCGGTGAGGTGGTCGGAGCGCTGTTGTTCGGCCGGTTGACCGACCGGCTCGGCCGACGCAGCCTGTTCATCGTCACGCTGCTCGTCTACCTGATCGCGTCCGGCCTGGCCGGGTTGTCCTGGGATATCACCTCGCTGCTGATCTTCCGGTTCATCGCCGGGATGGGCATCGGCGGTGAGTACGCCGCGATCAACTCCGCGATCGACGAGCTGATCCCGTCGCGGTACCGCGGCCGGGTCGACATCGGCGTGAACGGCACCTACTGGGCCGGCGCGCTGATCGGCTCCGCGGTCGGCCTGGTGTTCCTGAACAAGGACATCGTCCCGGTCGAATGGGGCTGGCGGCTGTGCTTCCTGATCGGTCCGGTGATGGGGCTCATGATCATCTACCTGCGCCGGCACATCCCGGAGAGCCCGCGCTGGCTGATGACGCACGGGCGGGTCGAAGAGGCCGAGCGCACCGTCGACGGCATCGAGGAGACGGTCCGGCGGCAGGGCGGCGAACTGCGTGAGGTCAGCGACGACGAGGCGATCGAGGTGGTCGACTACCCGCCGGTGACGTACCGCGAGATCGCCCGGGTGATGCTGCGCGACTACCGCAGCCGCTCGTTCCTCGGGTTCTCGATGATGGTCACCCAGGCGTTCCTCTACAACGCGATCTTCTTCACCTACGCGCTCGTGCTGAAGTCGTACTTCGGTCTCAACGACTCCAGCGTCGCGCTGTACTTCTTCCCGTTCGCGATCGGCAACCTGGCCGGTCCGCTGCTGCTCGGACATCTGTTCGACACGATCGGCCGGCGCAAGATGATCTTCGGCACCTACACGCTCGCCGCGATCGTGCTGTTCATCACCGCGCTGCTGTTCAACGCCGGTGCCTTGAACGCGGCCACGCTGACCGGCTTGTGGTGCGTGGTGTTCTTCTTCGCCTCGGCCGGCGCGTCGTCGGCGTACCTGACCGTGAGCGAGATCTTCCCGATCGAGCTCCGCGGCCAGGCGATCTCGTTCTTCTTCGCGATCTCGCAGCTGACCGGCGGTGTGATCGCGCCGCTCCTGTTCGCGTCGCTGATCGGTTCGGGTGACAACCCGGCGCGCGGGCCGCTGACGGTCGGTTACATCGTCGGCGCGGCGGTGATGCTGGCCGGCGGGATCATCGCGTGGGTGTTCGGCGTCGACGCGGAAGGCAAGTCGCTGGAGAACATCGCCAAACCGCTGTCGTCGACCGGTGGCGCCACCCGGTTCCAGGGCGCGACGCCGCGGGTGCCGCGTACCGAACGGCGCGACCGGGAACCCTAAGATGACCGCGTGGGTTCGCTGCTGATCGCTGGTACGACGTCGGATGCCGGGAAGACGACCGTGGTCACCGGCATCTGCCGTTGGCTGGCGCGGCAGGGCGTGCGGGTCGCGCCGTACAAGGCGCAGAACATGTCGAACAACTCGATGGTCTGCGCCGACGGCACCGAGATCGGCCGGGCGCAATGGATCCAGGCCGTTGCCGCGGGCGCCGAACCCGAGGCGGCGATGAACCCGGTGCTGCTCAAGCCCGGCAGCGACCGGCGCAGCCACGTCGTGCTGATGGGACAGCCCTGGGGCGAGTTGAGTGCGCGGGGCTTCCTGACCGAGCGGGCCGAGCTCGCCAAGGCGGCGTTCGCGGCGTACGACGATCTCGCGTCGAGGTACGACGTGGTGATCAGCGAGGGCGCGGGCAGCCCGGCGGAGATCAATCTGCGGCAGTCGGACTACGTGAACATGGGGCTCGCGCAGCACACGCGGGCGCCGGTCGTCGTGGTCGGCGACATCGATCGCGGGGGAGTGTTCGCGTCGATGTTCGGCACGGTCGCGTTGCTCGACGCGGCCGATCAGGCGCTGATCAGCGGGTTCCTGGTGAACAAGTTCCGTGGCGACGTGTCGCTGCTGCAGCCGGGGATCGACATGCTCGGATCGGTCACCGGTCGGCCGACGTACGGCGTCCTGCCGTGGCTGCCCGAGCTGTGGCTGGACTCGGAAGACGCGCTCGACATCCCGGTACGACGCACCTCGCCGGGGGACCTGTTGACGATCGCGGTGGTGCGCTTCCCGCGGATCAGCAACTTCACCGACCTCGACGCGCTCGCGGTCGAGCCGACCAACAGTGTCTTCTTCACCACCAGCCCTGCCGAGATCCGCGATGCCGACCTGGTCGTCATCCCCGGCTCCCGGGCAACGGTGGCCGACCTGGCCTGGCTCCACTCCACCGGCCTGGCTGATGCAGTGACGGCGAGGGTTGCTGCGGGCCGTCCACTTCTGGGGATCTGTGGCGGGTACCAGATGCTCGGATCATCCGTCTCCGATCCGCACGCGGTCGAGTCCGGCGGCGATCACTCCGGCCTGGATTTGTTGCCCGTCGCAACCACCTTCGCGCCGGAGAAGACGCTGGCGCGGCCGACGGCCACGGCGTACGAGATCCACCACGGGGTGGTCGAGGTGACGGGCGACGCGGGGGAGTTCCCGGGTGGCTGCCGGAGCGGCAACACCTGGGGGACGATCTGGCACGGGCTGCTCGACGACGACGCGGCGCGGCATGCGTTCCTCACCGAGGTCGCCGAGCTGACCGGCAAGCCCGCGCCCGACGGCTCGGTCTCGTTCGCCGGGCTGCGCGCGGAGCGGCTGGACCGCCTGGCAGACATGATCGAGGAGTACGCCGACACCGCCGCGCTGCTGCGGTTGATCGAGAACGGCGCACCGCCCGTCCCCTTCGTGCCACCGGGAGCCCCGTGAAGACCGAGCTGCAGAACTACCTCCAGGAGACCCGGGCGTTGATGCTCGCGAAGCTCGAGGGGCTGAGCGAGTACGACCGCCGCCGTCCGGTGGTGCCGTCGGGCACCAATCTGCTCGGGTTGGTGAAGCACCTGGTCGGGATCGAGTACGTCTACCTCGGCACCAGCGTCGGCCGTCCGCCGACTGAACAGCTGCCCTGGGAGGCGGACGGTTCGGTCTGGGAAGGTGCCGACATGTGGGCCAAGCCGACCGAGTCGACGGAGTACCTGACCGGCCTCTACCGCGAGGCCTGCGCACACAGCGATCGGTCGATCGCCGACCTCGACCTGGACCACCCCGCCGAGGTCCCGCACTGGCTGGAGGGCAACCGCAGTACGACCTTCGGCGCCCTACTCGTCCGCGTCGTCGACGAGACCGCCCACCACGCCGGCCACGCAGACATCATCCGCGAACTGATCGACGGCCAGGGCGGCAAGGACGCCGGCCTGCTCGACGAAACCGCCTGGACGGACTACTACACGACGATCCAACGCGCGGCGGAGAAGTTCCTGGATGGATGACTTCGAGCGTCTGCGTGGGCGGCTGTTCGGGATTGCGTATCGGATGACCGGTGCGGCGACCGATGCCGAGGAGATCCTGCAGGACGCCTGGCTGCGCTGGCAGGACGCGGACCGTACGGCGGTGCGGGACCCGGACGCGTACCTCGCGAAGATCGTCACCAACCTGTCGATCAAGCAGCTCACGTCGGCGCGAGCCCGACGCGAGCTGTACGTCGGCGAGTGGCTGCCGGAGCCGGTGCTGACGGGACGCACCGAGTTCGACGCACTCGAAGTGGTCGCCCAGCGGGACTCTGTGTCGTTCGCGTTGCTGCTCCTGCTGGAACGGCTGACGCCGGCGGAGCGTGCGGCGTACGTCCTGCACGAAGCGTTCGGCTACAGCCATCGTGAAGTGGCCGAGCTGATCGGGACGACGGACGCCAACGCTCGGCAATTGCTGTCTCGCGCGCGCAAGCGGGTGACGGCCGACTCGCGACGCCAGCAGGCGGTCGACCGGGCCGAGTGGCGAGAGCTCGTCGACCGTTTTCTGGCGGCCGCGCAGTCGGGCGAGGTCGAGCAGCTCGAGCGGCTGCTGGCCGAGGACGTCGTGTCCACCGCGGACGGCGGCGGCAAGGTGATCGCGGCACGGAACCCAGTCGTCGGCCGGATCATGGTGGCGCGGTACCTGATCGGGACGCTGCAGAAGTTCGGCGCGGGGTTCGTCCTGCGCTTCGCGGAGGCGAACGGCGAGCCGGCACTGGTCGCCGAAGGGCCGGACGGGCTGATGGCGGTGTGCTTCGTCGAGGCCGGACCGCAGGGTGTGAGCGACCTCCGGTTCGTGCTGAATCCGGACAAGCTTGCCTTTGCCGGCGCCCAGGTGTCACAGATCGGGAGGCTGTCCGATCTGAGCTGGTGACACCTGAAAGGACACCAGGATGACTTCCCTTCTCGTCACCGGCGGGACCGGTCGCCTCGGCCGGCCCGCCGTCAACGCCTTCCGCGCAGCCGGACACCAGGTACGCGTGCTCAGCCGCAGGGCCGGACCCGACCGCGTCGTCGCCGATCTCACGACCGGTGAAGGGCTGGCGGCCGCGGTCGACGGCGCCGACCTGGTCGTGCACCTCGCCACCAGCGTCCGCGGTAAGGACGCGCAGCAGACCAGGAACCTGCTCGGGGCCCTGGCCGGGGTGCGGCACCTGGTGGTGATGTCGATCGCCGGGATCGACCGCATTCCACTCGGGTACTACCGGGGCAAACTCGAGGTCGAGCGGCTGGTCGAGGACTCGGGTGTGCCGTACACGATCCAGCGCGCCACCCAGTTCCACGACCTGGTCGACGAGGTCTTCGCCGCCCAGCGCTACCTCCCGGTCGTGTTCGCGCCGAGGATGATGATGCAGCCGATCGCCGTCGAAGACGTCGCCACCCGGCTGACCGAACTGGTCGGCGCGCCGCCGCTGAAGGGACGAGCCCCGGACATCGGCGGACCGGAGCGCCTGTCGGTGCCGGAGCTGGCCCACATCTGGAAGCGGGCGAAGGGCACCCGACGACCGATCGTCCCCGTCCGTCTCGGCGGCAAGGTGTTCCGCGCGTTCGCGAACGGCGAGGCGATGGTGGACGGCCCGGCGTACGGTCGGATCACGTTCGCGGAGCACCTCGGATGAGGACCTACGTCCGCACAGTGCTCGTGATCTTCGCCGCGCTCCAGCTGTTCCTCAGCGTCTGGCTGACGTTCCTGCCGGAGTCGTTCTACGACAACGTGCCGACGGTCAACTGGGATCCGCCGTTCAGCGAGCACGCATTCCGCGACTTCGGCAGCGCCTCGCTCGGGCTGGCGATCGTGCTGGGCGCCGCGGCGCTCCGGCCCGAACGCTACCTCGCAGGTGTTGCCCTGCTGGCATACGTCGCGTTCGCGCTGCCGCACATGATCTTCCACCTCGGCCACCTGCAGCACGGCGAGGTCGGCTGGTCGATCGTGCTCGGCGTGGTCGTGACTCTGATGTTCGTGGTGCCGGCCGGTGCGTTGCTCGGAGTTCGCAAGTTGACTTGACGACTGTGACAGTAGAACTGTCACAATAGCGGGCATGGGTCCACTCGAGGGCGTGAAGGTGGTCGAGCTGGCCGGGATCGGCCCCGCGCCGTTCGCGTGCATGATGCTGGCCGAGCTCGGCGCCGACGTACTGCGCATCGATCGCCCCGGTGGCAGCCTGTCGCTCGGCCCGCCCGAGCTCGACCTGCTGAACCGCGGTCGCCGGAGTGCTGCCCTCGACCTGAAGCAGCCGGCCGCGGTCGACGTCGTACGCCGGCTTGTCGCGCGGGCCGACGTACTCGTCGAAGGCTTCCGGCCCGGGGTTGCCGAGCGGCTCGGGCTCGGGCCGGAGGAGTGTCACGCGATCAATCCCCGGCTGGTTTATGGGCGGATGACGGGCTGGGGCCAGGATGGTCCGCTCGCGCAGTCGGCCGGGCATGACATCGACTACCTTGGGTTGTCAGGCGCCCTGCACCTGATCGGCCGGGCCGGCGGACCGCCGCAGGTGCCCGCCAACCTGCTCGGCGATTTCGCGGGTGGATCGCTCTACCTGGTGATCGGCGTACTCGCGGCGCTGCACAGCGGGCAGGGGCAGGTCGTTGACGCGGCGATCGTCGACGGGTCGGCGCATCTGACCACGATGCTGCTCGGAGCGCTCGCGGCCGGGTCGTGGCGGCAGGAGCGTGGGACGAACCTGCTCGACACGGGTGCGCCGTTCTACGACGTGTACGAGGCGGCCGACGGGAAGCACGTCTCGGTCGGTGCGCTCGAGCCGCAGTTCTACGCGGAGCTGATCGAGAAGCTCGGCATCGACGCGCCCGATCGCAACGACCCGTCGAACTGGCCTGCTCTCCGCAAACTCCTCGCCGAGACCTTCCGGCAACGGACGCAAGCTGAGTGGACGGCGGTGTTCGACGGCTCCGATGCTTGCGTCGCACCGGTCCTGCCGCTCGGCGCTGACCATCCTCATCTCGTTGCCCGAGGCACCTTTGTGGACCACGACGGGGTCCGGCAGCCGGCGCCCGCGCCACGGTTCGACCGTACGCCGACCAGCCTCGGCCGACCGCCCGCGCGGCCGGGGGAGCACACCCGCGAGGCGCTGACCGACTGGGGCATCACCGACCTCGAGACCTTGCTCGCATCCGGCGCCGCCGTACAGAACTGAGAGGAAACCGCCCGTGGAACGTCAGCTCTTCGACGCCGATCACGACGCCTTCCGGGAGAGCGTTCGCGCCTTCTGCGAGAAGGAGATCGTCCCGCACCACGACAGCTGGGAGGAGGCCGGGATCGTGCCGCGCGAGCTGTGGACGGCGGCTGGTGACGCGGGGTTGCTCGGCTTCATGATGCCGGAGGAGTACGGCGGGGGTGAGGCGCGGGACTTCCGGTTCAACACGGTGCTCATCGAGGAGTTGACCCGGGTTCGCGCGAGTGGGGTCGGGTTCACGATCCACACCGACATCAATTCGGCGTACCTGCTCGACTATGCGACGCCCGAGCAGAAGGCGCGGTGGCTGCCCGCGTTTTGTGCGGGGGAGGCGATCAGTGCGGTCGCGATGACCGAGCCGGGCGCTGGTAGCGATCTGCAAGGTATCCAGACCACGGCGCGCCGCGACGGGGACCATTACGTGTTGAACGGGCAGAAGACGTTCATCTCGAATGGAATCCTCGCCGACCTGGTGATCGTGGTCGCGAAGACCGATCCTGAGGCGGGCGCGCAAGGCATTTCACTGATCGTGGTCGAGCGCGGTATGCCCGGGTTCGAGCGCGGGCGGAATCTGGACAAGATCGGGCTGAAGGCGCAGGACACCGCCGAGCTGTTCTTCGACGACGTCCGGGTGCCGGTGGAGAACCTGCTCGGCGAGCAGGGCAAGGGCTTCATCTACCTGATGGAGAAGCTGCCGCAGGAGCGGCTGACGATCGCCGTGGTCGCGGCGGCCGCCTGCGAGAACATGCTCGAGGACACGCTGCGCTATGTGAAGGACCGGAAGGCGTTCGGCCGTCCGATCGGCTCGTTCCAGAACAGCCGCTTCGTCCTCGCCGAGCTCGCCACCGAGACCCAGATCGCCCGCGTCTTCGTCGACCGCTGCATCGAGGAGCTGAACGCGGGCACCCTCACCGTGGCCGAGGCCGCGATGGCGAAATGGTGGACCACCGAACTCCAGAAGAAGGTCGTGGACCGCTGCCTCCAACTCCACGGCGGCTACGGCTTCATGACCGAGTACCCCATCGCCAAGGCTTACCTGGACACCCGCATCCAAACCATCTACGGCGGCACGACCGAAATAATGAAAGAAATAATCGGCCGCACAATGGGCATTTGAAGAAGAAGAGGGGGCGGTCGCGTGGTGACCTGCCGGAGAGGTGTCGGCAGGTCACCAGGTGCGAGCTGCCGTACCAACCCCTCCCGAGTGGTGCGGCACACCTGGCGTCGGGGTCTGGGAACGCCTGTTCAGGCTGACTCAGCGTAACGGTCGAATGGGTAGAGATCCAGGCCTAGTCGTGCTCGGCCGGTCCTGGTGTGGGCAGGGTGAGGCGGCCCTGGACCACGTCGTCGGCTACGTCGGTCAAGCGGCGGTTGTTGGCGCGGGCGTAGCGGCGCAGGACCGCGAAGGCCTCGTCGACGTCGACCGCGAGGCTGTGGGTCAGGAATCCCTTGGCCTGCTCGATCAGGACCCGGCTGTTGAGGGCGGTCTGGAGCTGCTCGGTCACGAGCTCCTGGCGGGCCAGGGCGCGCTGGTGCACGATGCCGATCGTGGCTGCGTCGGCCAGCGCCTGCCCGAGCGTGATCGTTTCCGTGCTCAGGGTCCCGGTCGACGTACTGAGCAGGTTGACCGCGCCCAGCACGTTGTCCCGCAGCCGCATCGGCAGCGCCTGGACCGACCGGTAGCCGGCCTCGACGGTTGCCGTCGTGAACCGCGGCCAGCGGGTGCGGGCGGTCTCGTCCCACAGGTCGGCGTACTGGACCGGGCGTCCGCTGTTGAAAGCGTCCAGACAAGGTCCTTCGAGCGTCTGCAACTGGGTCAGCTCGACCAGACGTGCCTCTTCGCTCGAGGCAGCGACCAGATTCAGTACGCCGTGGTGGTCGGCGAGCACGATGCCACAGGCCGATACTCCCAGTAGCTCGCTGCAGCGCATCGCGAGCCGGTCCAGGAACTCGATGATGTCGAAGTCGTCGACGAGAGTGTCCGACAGCTCGATGAACACTTCCCGCACTCTGCGGTCAGTCGCGGTCATCAGTCCTCCTCCTGTTCCTTCTCGACATGGTCCGGGCCTGTCTCCTTCGGATCGTGCGGTCCTGTCGGCGGAGCGGCGCCGTGGTCGTTCGCCAGGCTGAGACGACCGGCCATCACGTCGACGGCGACCTCGCGGAGCGACCGGCCACTGCTGTAGCTGTGTGCTCGCAAGAGCGCCAAGGCGTCGACGACGCTGATGCGTTGCTGCGCCGCGAGCCGCCCCGCGGCCTGGTGTACTTCGGCACGCCGGGCCACGAACGCCGCCTCGATCACGCTGTCCAGGTCGGTACTGAGGCCTCGACGACGATCCAGGGCGAGAACGAACACCGTATCGGCGAACACCAATGCGTCCTGCAACTGATCCGGCCCGAGCAGTCCTGCCTGCCGCCGGTACACGCTCAGGACGCCCATCCGCGCGGCACCGGCAGCGACCGGGAAAGCGAACGCGCCATGCACGCCCCGTCCGTCGACGGCCGCCGTGTACACCGGCCACCGCCGTCCGGCCTCGGGCCCACTCAGATCGGCCTCCAGCACCGGCACGCCGGTAGCCATTGCCTCCGTGCCAGGTCCTTCGCCCAACCCGAACTGCAGCTCGTCCAGCTCGCCGGTCTCGGGGTCGGTGGCCAGCAACGGCTCCAGCAGTCCGCCGTTCCGTGTCAACGCGAGCCCCGCCCCGGAGGCGGACAGCTCCCGGGCGCAAGCGGTCACCGCGTGCAACAGGGTAGGGGCCGTGCCATCGCTGTCGGCGACGGCTCTGATCGCCCCCCACACCTTCGCACCGCGATCGTGATCCACCCAGTCCGTCCAGAATCCAACCGCCGCCAGGCGGATGCTCCACCCTAGCGGCTGGATCCCGGAAATACTGATCATCGCGACACGTGCCACCAACGGTCGTCACCGCGGACCTCGCGGCCGACGAAATCCGGCCAGTACCCGGTGCCGCGATTTTTACTCCTCGGGTGCCGGCCGATCGCTCGGCGGCGCCTCGACCTCAGACTCCGGCGGCTGTGCCTCGTCGGGCCGGGTACGCACGGTCTTCTCGCTCACCACGGTCGCCGGTACGCCGTACCACTCGCTCATGATCGGGCCTCCCGGACGTGTCGGCGGTACACGAGGGCTACCAAAGGTCCGGGGTAGCGCTAGAGCGCAATTGTAGTCCCGGTGACCCGCCTGGCGCTGTCGCTCGCGCGGGTCGTTCTGCCGTGATTGACTGCCTCCAGGAATCGAGGGAGGCGCCATGGGCATCGTTTCTCCGGGGTTCACCGGTCGGCAGCGGGGCGGGACGGAGCTTCCGCCCGGTCAGTACCTGACCCGTGACTTCCCGGTCCTGTCGGCCGGGCCGACACCGCATGTGCTGACCGAGCACTGGGAGTTCACCGTCACCAGCGAGACGGGTGAGAAGTACAGGTGGGACTGGGCCGCGCTGATGGCGTTGCCGGCCGAGGAGATCACCAAGGACATCCACTGCGTCACCCGGTGGTCGAAGCTGCAGACGACCTGGAAGGGCGTCTCGCTCGACACGCTGCTCGCGGACGTCGAGACCGGTGCGGACTACGCGATGGCGCACAGCTACGGCGGCTACACCACGAACGTGCCGGTGGACGACCTGCTCGACGGGCAGTCCTGGATCGTCTACGAGTTCGACGGCGAGCCGCTGGACCCCGAGCACGGCGGACCCGCACGGCTCCTCGTCCCGCATCTGTACTTCTGGAAGAGCGCCAAGTGGGTCCGCGGCCTGGTGCTGTCCGACACCGAGGACCTCGGCTTCTGGGAGACGGCCGGCTACCACGAGTACGGAGACCCATGGAAAGAACAGCGATACGCCGGCGACTGACCTGGCAGGTCGCCACTGTCACCGACGTACGGCGTGAGACCGGGACGGCCCGGACGATCGTGCTCGAAGTACCGGACTGGCCGGGGCATCTCGCCGGGCAGCACCTCGACGTACGGCTGACCGCGGACGACGGGTACCGGGCCTCGCGGTCGTACTCGATCGCCTCGGCGTGGTCCGACTCCCAGGGCTCGACCATCGAGCTGACTGTCGAGCAGGTGCCGGACGGCGAGGTATCGCCGTACCTGGTCGACGTGTTGAAGGTGGGCGACCCGCTGGAGATCCGTGGACCGGTCGGCGGCTGGTTCGTCTGGAAGCCGGAGCAGGACGGTCCGGTGCAGCTGATCGGCGGCGGATCCGGTGTCGTGCCGTTGCGGGCGATGCTGCGCGCGCACGCCCACACCGGGAGTACGACGCCGTTCCGGCTGCTGTACTCCGTGCGGCGTCCGGAGTCCGTGATCTATGTGAGCGATCTCAAGGAGCTCGCCTCGTCGGACGACGTCGACGTACGGCTCGTCTACACCCGTGAGGCGCCGGCGGGGGAGCCGCGGGTCGGCCGGATCGACGCCGACGTGATCTCGAAGTACGCGTTCACGCCGCAGGACGGCGCCACGACGTACGTGTGCGGGCCGACGCCGTTCGTGGAGACGGTGGCGGACCTGCTGGTCGCGGCCGGCCACGATCCGGCTCGCGTGAGGACAGAACGGTTCGGACCGACAGGAGGCCCGCGGTGAGTGAGACCAACTACCTGGACGGCAATGCAGCCGCCGGATCATTGAGCGAGCTGTTCGCCGTCGATCTGACGGCGGCCGTCGCCCGATGCAACGGCTGCGGCCACACCGCGGTCTTCGCGGAGTCCCGCCTGTACGTCGACGCGCCCGGTATGGTCGCCCGCTGCCCGGGCTGCGAGTCCGTGTTGCTCCGCGTCGTCAAGACGCCGAACGACACGTACCTCGACCTCCGCGGACTCACCTACCTGCGCGTCCCGAGCTCCTAACGCGGCTTGTTCTGGGTGCGGCGGATCGTGTCGCGCTGGGTCTCGCCGACGGCTCGCTCGTAGGCCAGCACCAGGCCCTGGATGGTGACGGGCTTGAACCGTTCGACCAGGTGCTGGATGTGCTCGGGCGGGCCGCCGGAGTCGCGGTAGTGCGGCCAGACCTTGGTGCGGAACACCTCGGTGAGTTCCTCGGCGAGCGCGCGGCCGTGCTCGGTGAAGATGCGGCCCGCGTCCAGCACCGCCTCGACCGGGAGGTCCAGGTCGAGCAGCTCGACGCCGAGGCTGAGGTGTGCGGTCGCGACCTGGAACACGTCCTCGTCCGGCGTCGGCTCGACCACACCGAGCGCGACCAGCATCTCGATGTCGTCGTCGCTGAGCTCCCGGCCGGTACGCCGTACCAGCGCGGCGCGATCGAGCGTCTCCGGGAGGTCGCGCATCCACGGCGTCAGTAGCGTCCGGTGCAGCGCGATGTCCTGCGGGGTCGCGTCGACCGGGATGCGATCCAGGTAGCCCTCGATCGCCTGCAGCGTGAAGCCGTGGGCCTGTAGTTCGCGGACGAGGTCGAGTCGCGCGATGTGTTCGGGACCGTAGTACCCGACTCTTCCGCGTCTGATCGGTGGCGGGATCAGACCTCGACCCGCATAGAAACGCAACGTACGCACAGTCATTCCGACGCGCGCCGACAGTTCATCAACTGTCAGGGTGGCGTCGTCCCCCGGGACATCCGACATGGCGGAGATCATAACGACCCGCACTTGACCATCATGACAGTTCAACTGTCACAATCGGGACCATGACCAGTGAAGCGTTTCTGTACGACGCGATCCGGACACCGCGCGGCAAAGGCAAACCGACCGGCGCGTTGCACGAGGTCAAGCCGATCCAGTTGATCACCGGCTTGCTGCAGGAGCTGCGGACGCGGCATCCGGACCTGGACGCGGCCGCGATCGACGACGTCGTCCTCGGGGTCGTCACGCCGATCGGCGACCAGGGCATGGACATCGCGCGGACGGCCGTACTGATGGCCGGCTATCCGGAGACGACCGGCGGCGTGCAGCTCAACCGCTTCTGCGCGTCCGGCCTGGAGGCTGTGAACCAGGCGGCGCAACGAGTGCGGTCCGGCTGGGAGGACTTCATCCTCGCCGGCGGCGTGGAGTCGATGTCGCGGGTCAAGATGGGCTCCGACGGCGGCGCCTGGGCGATGGATCCGGAGACTGCACTCGAGACCGGATTCATCCCGCAGGGCATCAGCGCGGACCTGATCGCGACCATCGACGGCTTCTCGCGGACCGACGTCGACGCGTACGCCGCCGAGTCGCACGCGCGCGCCGCGAAGGCCTGGGCGAACGGGTACTTCGCCCGCTCCGTCGTACCGGTGACCGATCGCAACGGTCTGCAGATCCTGGACCACGACCAGCTGGTCCGGCCCGGTACCTCGGTCGAGACGCTCGCCGGGCTGCCGCTGTCGTTCGCGGCGATCGGAGAGCACGGCGGGTTCGACTCGGTCGCGCTGGAGAAGTACCTCACGGTCGAGCGGATCAACCACGTGCATCACGCCGGCAACTCGTCCGGGATCGTCGACGGTGCCGCGCTGGTTGCTGTCGGCAACGAGAAGGCCGGTGAGGCGCTCGGCCAGGCGCCTCGCGGCCGGGTGGTGTCGGTCGGCGTCAGCGGCGCCGATCCGACCATCATGCTGACCGGCCCGGCGCCGGCCGCCCGGAAGGCGCTGGCGCGCGCGGGTCTGGAGGCTTCGGACATCGATCTGTTCGAGATGAACGAGGCGTTCGCGGCGGCGGTCCTGCACTTCATGAAGGATCTCGGCGTACCGCACGAGAAGGTGAACGTGAACGGCGGCGCGATCGCTCTCGGCCATCCGCTGGGCGCCACCGGCGCGATGCTGATCGGAACCCTGCTGGACGAGCTGGAGCGGCGCGAGCTCCGCTACGGACTGGCCACCTTGTGCGTCGGCGGCGGCATGGGCGTCGCGACGATCATCGAAAGGCTCTCTGCATGACCAGCATGATCGAGTGGAAGAACGACGCCGGAGTGGTCACCCTGACCCTGAACGACCCGGATGCGTCCGCCAACACGATGAACGACGCGTACGTCGACGCGATGGGCCGGACCGTCGAGCGCCTGGTCGCCGAGAAGGCCCTGCTCAAGGGTGTGATCGTGACGTCGGCGAAGTCCACGTTCTTTGCCGGCGGCAACCTGCAGATGCTGTCGCGGATCCAGCCGTCCGATGCCGCCCAAGTCTTCGACACGATCGAGGAGGTCAAGCGGCAGCTCAGAGCCCTTGAAACGCTGGGTGTCCCGGTAGTTGCCGCGATCAACGGATCGGCGCTGGGCGGCGGGCTGGAGATCGCGCTCGCCTGTCATCACCGGATCGTGGCCGACGACAATCGCATCGAGCTCGGCGTACCCGAGGTGACGCTCGGTCTGCTGCCCGGCGGCGGGGGAGTGACCCGCACGGTCCGGATGCTCGGGCTGCAGGACGCGCTGATGAAGGTGCTGCTGCAGGGGCAGCGGATGAAGCCCGCGCATGCGCTGAGCGTCGGGATCGTCGACGAGGTCGTGCCCGCGGACGAGTTGCTCGATGCGGCGCGCCGGTGGATCACGACGTACGACGGGGACGCCAAGCAGCCCTGGGACCGGGACGGCTACAAGATCCCGGGCGGTACGCCGTCCTCGCCGAAGCTGGCCGCGTTCCTGCCGGCCTTCCCGGCGAATCTGCGCAAGCAGCTCAAAGGTGCGCCGTACCCGGCGCCGCGCGCGATCATGAGCGCGGCGGTCGAGGGCAGCCAGGTCGACTTCGAGACCGCCTCCCGGATCGAGTCGAGGTACTTCGTCTCGCTCGCCACCGGTCAGATCGCGAAGAACATGATCCAGGCGTTCTTCTTCGACCTGCAGTCGATCAACGCGGGCGGGTCGCGGCCTGCCGACGTACCGAAGTACCGCGCCCGGAGGGTCGGCGTGCTCGGCGCGGGGATGATGGGCGCGGGGATCGCCTACGTGTGCGCCAAGGTCGGGATCGAGGTCGTGCTGAAGGACGTCTCGCTCGAGGCGGCCGCGCGCGGCAAGGAGTACTCCGAGAAGCTGCTGGCCAAGCAGGTGTCGAAGGGGCGGATGTCCGTCCCGGAGGTCGAGGAGTTCCTCGGCCGGATCACGCCGACCGGCGACCCGAACGATCTCGCCGGGTGCGACCTGGTGATCGAGGCCGTGTTCGAGGACGCCGGCCTGAAGCAGAAGGTGTTCGCCGAGATCGCGGGTGTCGTCGAGCCCGATGCGTTGCTCTGCTCGAACACCTCGACGCTGCCGATCACCTCGCTCGCCGACGGGATCGACCGGCCCGACGACTTCATCGGTATGCACTTCTTCTCGCCGGTCGACCGGATGCCGCTGGTCGAGCTCATCGTGGGCGAGAAGACCTCGGACCGGGCGATCGCGCAGGCGTACGACGTCGTACGGCAGATCAAGAAGACGCCGATCGTGGTCAACGACAGCCGCGGCTTCTTCACCTCGCGGGTGTTCGGGACCCTGGTGATGGAAGGCGCCGCGATGGTTGCCGAGGGTATCGACCCGGTGATGATCGAGCGGGCCGCGACCCAGGCGGGCTTCCCGGCGCCGCCGCTGGCGATGCTGGACGAGGTCACGCTGACGCTGCCGCAGAAGATCCGGGACGCCGCCCGCGCGGCCGGCGACAGCGCCGGGGCGTTCGACGAGCATCCCGGGATGGCGGTTGCCGATCGGCTCGTCAACGAGTTCGACCGCCGCGGCAAGGCCGCGGGCGCAGGCTTCTACGACTACCCGGCGGACGGTCCGAAGCGTTTGTGGCCAGGGCTGTGGGAGCACTTCGCACGTGACAACGACGTACCGCTGATCGATCTGCAGGAGCGGATGCTGTTCGCGATGGCGCTCGAGACCGTGAAGTGTCTCGACGAGGGCGTGCTCCGATCGGTGCCCGATGCCAACATCGGATCGATCTTCGGCATCGGCTTCCCGCCGCTGCACGGCGGTGCGTTGCAGTACGTCAACGCCTACGGGCCAAGCGCTTTCGCAGCCCGGGCCCGCGAGTTGGCCGCTGTATACGGTGCACGGTTCGAGCCGCCGGCGCTGCTGGTCCGCACGGCTGAGGCCGGCGAGATCTTCGGCTGATCACGAGCCGATACCAACTCAAGCAAACTCCACACATTCGAACAAAGAACAGCGCGTCCGGTCTTGCGCCGGGCGCGCTTTTGAGACATTGTGCTGGCACTTCTACAACGATTGACCTGTAGTAGGTTGTGCGCAAACTCGGAGATGCTTAACGACGTTAAGTAACTCGGAACCGTGCGTCGTACCCCTGCGACGTTCCCTCTCGGGAAGGTGGAATTCATGCCTGCTCATGTTCCGAACGCCGGTCTGACCCGGCGGGATCTACTCAAGCGGACCGGTGGACTGGCCGCGCTCGCCGCGTTCACCGCGGCCTGCGGCGGTAATACCGGCCGACCGTCCTCAGGGGGCGGAGGCGGCGGGGAGAAGGTCAACCTGTCGCAGTGGTACCACCAGTACGGCGAGACCGGGACCCAGCAGGCGGCGCTGAAGTACGCCAAGGCCTACCCCGATGCGAACGTCTCCGTGCAGTGGACGCCGGGTGACTACGGTGCGAAGCTGTCGTCCGGGCTGCTGTCCAGCAAGGGCCCGGACGTGTTCGAGAGCCAGTTCAACATCGGCATGGTGAAGAGCAACCAGGTGGTGCCCCTCGACGACATCATGGCCGACGTCAAGGACGACTTCCTGCCGGGCGACCTGGCAACGAACACCATCGACGGCAAGATCTACGGCATCCGGATGATCATCGACCCGCAGGTCATCTACTACCGCAAGTCGCTGCTCGACAAGGCCGGGATCAAGCCGCCGGAGACGGTCGACGACCTGATCGCCGCTGCCAAGGAACTCACCACGAACAAGGTGAAGGGCATCTTCGTCGGCAACGACGGCGGCAACGCGATGGGCGGCCCGGCGCTGTGGTCCTCGGGCGGCAGCTACCTGACCGACGACAACAAGCCCGGCTTCACCGGTGACCGCGCCGCGAAGGCCTTCGGAAAGCTGCACGAGCTGTACGCGAGCAAGAGCATCCTGCTCGGCGCGCCCACGGACTGGTGGGACCCGACCGCGATCAACCAGGGCCTGGTGGCGATGCAGTGGATCGGCATGTGGGCCGTGCCGGGCATGCAGAAGGTGCTCGGTGACGACATCGGCGTGATCCCGTTCCCGAAGCTGGACGCGGAAGGCAAGCCGGCTGTGTACTCCGGCGGCTGGACGCAGTTCGTGTCGTCGAAGAGCGCCAACATCGACGCGGCGAAGAAGTTCGTGAAGTGGCTGTGGATCGACAAGTCGGAGTACCAGGAGGACTGGTCGCTGAACTACGGCTTCCACATCCCGCCGCGCAAGAGCCTCGCGGCGAAGGCGTCCAAGCTGCAGAGCGGTGTCGCGGCCGACACGGTCAAGCTGAACCAGGACTACGGGCACACCGACAATCCGTCGTGGACACCGAAGATGGGTACGGCGTTCACCGACCTGCTCACCAACGTCATCAAGAAGGGAGCCGACCCAGCCGCCGAGATCGCGAAGGCCGAGAAGACCGTCAACGCCGAACTGTCGCGGTTGTTCGGATGAGCGCACCGGCACAAACCCGTACGGACCCCGCTGTCACTGGTGAGCAGCGGGGCGGGCGACGCCGGCGTAAGGGCATCGCCGGCAACACCCTGTGGTTCTGGGTGTTCGTCGGACCGTTCGTCCTCGGCCTGCTGATCTTCTCGTACCTGCCGATCCTGTGGAGCCTGGTCCTCAGCTTCTTCGAGGCGTACAACACCGCGACGCCGTCGAAGTTCGTCGGGCTCCGCAACTACATCGACATGCTCACCGACCACAACTTCCTGTCCAGCCTGGGCACGTTCACGATCTTCGCGGTGTTCATCGTGCCGCTGACGTTCGTGCTCTCGCTCGCGCTGGCGTTGCTGGTCAACCAGGTCAAGATCGCGCGGGCGTTCTTCCGGTCGGTGTTCTTCCTGCCGACCGCGTGCTCGTACGTCGTCGCGTCGCTGATCTGGCGGTTGTCGATCTTCAACGGTGTCCGGTTCGGTCTGGCCAACACTGTGCTCGGCTGGTTCGGGGTCGACAACATCGCGTGGCTCTCGACGGTGTCGCCGCCGTGGTACTGGCTCCCGTTGGTCACCGTTCGGCTGTGGTTGCAGCTCGGGTTCTACATGATCCTGTTCATCGCCGGGCTGCAGCGGATCTCGCCGACGTTGTACGAGGCGGCGTACGTCGACGGGGCGAAGCCCGGATGGCAGGTGTTCCGGTACATCACGTTGCCCCAGCTGCGGGCGACGTCGGTCGCCGTACTGATCCTGAACCTGATCGCGGCGTACCAGGCGTTCGACGAGTTCTACAACCTGGTCGGCAACGTGAACTACGCCCGGCCGCCGCTGGTGTACCTGTACGGCATCTCGCTCGGCTCGATCCAGGACCTCGGGCACGGCTCCGCCGGCGCGCTGATCCTGGCGGTCATCATCATGATCGTGACGCTGCTGCAGAGCCGGATCTTCGGCTTCGGAAAGGCGGGCGACTGATGGCAGTCTCGGAGCGTACGACGGGAACGCCGCAACCGATCGGCTTCACCCAGAGCACTCTCGGACGGATCGGGACGGTACTGCGGTGGATCGCGCTGTTGATCGCGGTGGTGCTGTTCCTGCTGCCGTTCTACCTGATCCTGCGCAACGCGCTGTCGACCGAGGCGGACATCACGGCGCCGTCGTGGACGTTGTTCCCGTCGCATCTGCAGTGGGGCAACATCAAGGAACTGTTCGACGACACCCAGGTGCCGATGGCGCGGGCGCTGTACAACTCCGCGGTCGTGGGCGTCCTGGGCACGGCCGGGCAGTTGCTGCTGGCATCGATGGCGGGGTACGGCTTGGCTCGCATTCCTTACCGGCATGCGGACAAGATCTTCTACGCGATCGTGGCTACGTTGATGATCCCGGGTGCGGTGACGTTCATCCCGTCGTTCATCGTGGTGTCTTCGCTCGGGTGGGTTTCGTCGCTGCGGGGCCTGATCATCCCGACGCTGTTCAGCGGGTTCGCGGCGTTCCTGTTCCGGCAGTACTTCCTCGGGTTCCCACGGGAGCTGGAGGAGGCGGCTCGGGTCGACGGCGCCGGGTACTTCGGGGTGTTCTGGCGGATCGTCGTACCGAACTCGCTGCCGTTCTTCGCGGCGATCGCGGCGATCACGTTCATCGGCAACTGGAACTCGTTCCTGTGGCCACTGGTGATCGGCCAGGACTCGTCGTCGTGGACGATCCAGGTCGCGATGTCGACGTTCATCACCGCACAGACGATCAACATCCACGAGCTCTTCATGGCGGTCGCGGTCTCGATCCTCCCGCTGGTCCTGATCTTCGCCTTCCTCCAGCGCTACCTGATCCAAGGCGTCACCCAATCCGGCATCAAAGACTGAAAGGAACACCACTCCGCGGCGGCTGTTCTGTTGCCGCGTTCGGCGGGTGCGCGATCCTGCAGTCGGTGTGGTCGTCATCGGCGCGGCAGCTGCGGTGGCTGGGCAACAACCCGGCCACCGGCTCGCTGCTCACCGCCTACGCTCGCCCGTGCTGGATGTGCTGGTCTGTGGGACTGATGGAATGGGGGTATGACGACGACAGACTCTCGTCCGGTGTTGCGGTTCGAGGATGCGGCCAGCCAGGGGCTGTACGGGGCGACCTACGGGGCGGCGCTCGAGAACCTGCTGGGGATCAATACCGTTCCGTTCGGCGAGGTGCATGCCAGGAGTGGGCTGATGGATCCGGGGGTCGGGATGGTCCGGGCCGGAGGTGGCTACGCGCAGCCGTGGACCCGGGATGCGACGATCAACAGCTGGAACGCGACGAGCTTGCTGGCGCCGGCGCTCGCGGCGAACACGCTGTGGGCGGTGGTCGAGAAGGATGCCGCCGGCAAGCTCATGGTGCAGCAGGACAGTCAGCAGTGGGATCAGGTGATCTGGACTGTGGGTGCCTGGCACCACTATCTGGTGACCGGCGACCAGGACTTCCTGCAGCGTGCGTATGACGTTGTCACGAACACGCTCGCCCTCCGCGAGCAGGCAGCCGTCTTCGGCCGCGACGCCCGGTACGGTCTCTTCACCGGTCCGTCGTTCTTCAATGATGGCGTCTCCGGATTCCCGGCGCCGACGGCGGACGGGGACGAGTCGCGGGGCAGCGAGAGTACGTCGTACCCGGATGTCGTCTCCGCCATGTACCTGAGCACCAACGCCCTGTATTACGCGGCCTACGTGCGCGCGGCCGAGATGGCGGAGGCGCTCGGCCGGCCGGCTGATGGCCATCGGGCCAAGGCGGCAGCGATCAAGCTATCGATCAACGAACACTTCTGGAACCCGCGAACCGGAAGCTACAACTACGAGCTCACCGCTGACGGGACGCCGGGCCCGTACCAGGAAGGCACCGGGCTGGCGTTCAGCCTGCTCTTCGGGATCGCCGACGCCGCGCAGGCCAGTTCCCTCATCTCGAACGCGCAGCGGATGCCCCGCGGAATGCCCGATACCTATCCGCACTGGGACAGGTACTCCAGCGACGAACCCGGACGGCACAACGCGATCGTCTGGCCGCTCGTGCAAGGACTCTGGGCGAAGGGCCTGGCTGGGCGCGGCGATGTGGAGGGGTTCGCAACCGAGACCAGGCTGCTCGCGGAGTTGGTCAGGGACAGCGGCGGTTTCTGGGAGATCTACGACGGCAACACCGGTGCCGTCGAGGGCGGCTACCAGGGCGCGACCGGCGTCCTGAAACGCCGCTGGGAGTCGCAGCCCGACCAGACCTGGTCGGCGACGGCATTCATCGACATGATGCACACCGGCCTGTTCGGTATGACGTTCGACAGCAGCGGCCTCACCTTCGCGCCGACACTTCCGTCCGGCTGGGGCGATGTCACGCTCAGCGGCGTAAGCTACCGCGACGCCGTGCTGTCAGTGACCCTTCGGGGTACGGGCAACGTCATCCGCTCCTTCGGCCTCGACGGCATCTCGTCCACGACGCACGGCGTACCGGCCTCCCTGCACGGACATCACACGATCGAGATCGCTCTGGAGTCGTAGCAGTACTACAGAATCCGCTCAGCTTGCGGTACCTGGGGTTGAGTGGTCGGCGAGCCGGCTCAGCTGGTGCTCGCGGTTCGCGCACCGGCTGAGGATCTCGGCGCGGTTGCGGGCGGAGTGGTCGAGGGCCGTTGTGCGGGCCCGCGGAGCCAGGTGGTCGACGTACAGCGTGCCGGCCAGGTGTTGGGTTTCGTGGATGAGGCAGCGGGCCAGGTAGCCGGTGGCGTCGAGGGTGAAGGGGTGGCCTTCGAGGTCCTGGGCGTGGAGGCTGGCTCGGGCCGGGCGGGGGAGTGGGGCGTTGGCGCCGGGGACGGAGAGGCAGCCTTCGGTGCCGGGCTGGGTGCCGAAGAGGGCGGTCAGGGTTTCGATGCGCGGGTTGAACGCGTGGCCGACGTGGCGGTCGCCGTGTTCGTCGGTGAGGTCGTAGACGAACAGCTGGGCGTCGACGTCGACCTGGTTCGCGGCGAGGCCGCAGCCCTCGGCGATCCACATCGTGGTGAACATGTCGTCGATCAGCGCACCCCAGCGCGCCGCCCCGAACTCGCTCACCGGTCGGCATGGGCGGTGCAGGATCTCCTCGCCGTACTCCGTGATGCGCCGGGGCGTACCGCGCCGTACCTCGTCGGTGAGCTCGGGCAGGCGGCGGCTCAGACGGCCCTGGATGTACGTCGGCATGCAAAGATCGTAGTCTGCAAAGTCTCGGCTTTGCAAAGCTCCGGGTTAGGATGCGGCATGGCCGAGCACCGCAGTACGCCGAACCGCCGCGACGTCGTCCGCGGGCATCCGCTGCGAGAGTCGCTGCTGGAGTTGATCGACCGGGACGGTACGACGACGTCGACGATCGCCGCGCGGGAGTTGGGGGAGAGCACGGGGTCGTGCTCGTTCCACCTGCGGCGGCTGGAGGCGCTCGGGGTGATCGAGGCCGTGCCGGGCGCGGTCGGGCGGGTGAAGCCGTGGCGGCGGATGCGGGTCGAGCAGGCGGCGCTGAATCGGGAGCTCGAGGACACGGCGTACGCCAGCTGGCTGGCCGCGAAGACGTCCGACGACGAGGACTTCGCCTTCAGCGAGGTGGTGACGCTGGCCGACGGCGAGCTCGCCGAGCTGCGCGCCCGCCTCCATCGGGTACTTCGCGACTTCGTCGGCTCCGAGCCGAGATCGGATGCCGCAACGCCGACCGCGGTGATCATCCGAGCCTTCCCGCTCCGCGAAGAGCAGTAGATCGAGGGAACCGACCGGCGACCGGCAGCGTCAGCGGAGGAGACGGCATCCTGTCGACTACGGAGTTCTCATGACCTACGGCCAGCCGGAGCGCAACGCCAACCCGCAGCAAGGAGGCGCCGGGTATCCGCAGCATCTCTGGCCCGACTACGCGCAGGCGCCGAACGACCCTGCCTGGCAGCCTCAGGCGCCGGTCAGCGGACAGCCGAAGGGCAGCGCGGTGCTGGGCGTGCTCGCGTTCGTCCTGGGCCTCGCGGCCCTGGTGGCGCCGTTCCTCCCCGTCGATATGACGGGATTCCGGCAGTACGCCGCCTTCCCGTTCGCGCTGCCAGGGGTCGGCCTCGCGATCGGCGGGCTGACCGGCGACCGTCGCGGGAAGCCGCTGGCTGTGGTCGGCGCGGTGTTGTGTGCGCTGGCGCTCGGGATCGGCGCCGTCATGCTGGCCGGGTACCGCTGACGGGTCCGGAGATCGTCAGCCGGTGCCCCTCCGGCAGCGCCAGCGTGAACGTACGCCGGTACCACGGCATGTCCGCCGGCGCCGTCGACTCGACAAGGCCGGCCGCGATCGCGGCGTCGTACAGAGGATCGACGAGTACGCCGACATCGAACGTGATCGTTGCCGGCGAGATGGTGCCGGCCGCACGGCGTACCTCCAGGCCGCTCTGACCGTTCCATTCGGTGAAGCCCAGATGGACGAGGTCCTCGAGCTCGAAGCGGATCTGCAGGCCGAGCAGGTCGCACAGCAGTCGCGCGGTGCCGGTGACATCGTGGACCTCCAGCACCGGCATGATCGCGAACGTGGTCGGATCGGCCGGCTTCGCGGCGCGGCCCATCACCACCGACTGGGCGAGCTCGCCGTCCGAGGTCCGCGGCAGCCGGCCGACGAGGTCGAGACCCGCGTGCCGGGCGACGGCGATCGAGCGGACATTCCGTGAGTCGATCCACGCCTCGACGCCGGTGATCGACGGCTGCTTCAGCAGGTGGTCGACGACCGCGCGAGCCGCCTCGCTCATCAGCCCGGCACCCCATCGGTCGCGCTGCAGATACCAGCTCAGTCCGCGGATCGAGCTGCCTTGATCCGAGAACACCGCGATCACGCCGACCGCCGTCTCCTCCGGCCGGACTCGCAGCACCCACGTCCAGCCGCCGTTGTCGCCGAACTCGCGCTCCAGCCGATCCCGCGACTCGCTCTCGGTTGCCGTCGGCGTCATATACCCGCCCCGCGCCCACTCCGGATCCGAGAACATCGCGTGCAACGGCGCCAGATCGCGCTCCATCTCGAACTTGACCAGATCGAGCCGGGCGGTCTCGAGCATCTGTATCAGTCCTTCACATGGGGTAAGGATGGGACGACACCTCTAGGCCACGAAGGGTACGACGATGTCCGAGCGCACGCGGCAACCGACGAGCCATGAGCGGATGTCGGGCCGGCCGTGGGATGCGTCGTACCAGGACGGTCCCGCGCCGTGGGAGTTCGGCGGTCCGCAGCCGGCGGTGGTGCAGTTGGTGTCGGACGGGGCGTTCAAGGGATCGGTGCTCGACGCGGGTTGTGGGAGTGGCGACAACGCGTTGCTCATCGCCTCGAGTGGTGTGTCGGTGCTCGGGTTCGACGTGGCTGAGACCGCGTTGGCGCGTGCGCGGGAGAAGGCGATCGAGCATGGCGTTCCGGCCGAGTTCGTGAATGCGGATGCGCTGCGGCTCAGCGAGCTGGGGCGCTCGTTCGACACGATTCTCGACTCGGGTCTCTTCCACACCTTCGACGCGGACGAGCGTGCGCGGTACGTCGTGAGTCTGGCGTCGGTCGCGAAGACCGGTGCGACTCTGTATGTGCTGTGCTTCAGCGACCAAGATCCCGACGGCGTGCCGCATCCGATCAGGCCAATCGATTTGCAGGCGGTGTTCAACCCGGCCTCCGGCTGGACGCTCGTGAGCGTCGAACCACGCAAGATCGGCACCAGGATGCACGAGAACGGCGCGCCGGGCTGGCTCGCGACAGTCCGACGAAACTAAGCCATCGGGTGGCGTGATTTCGCCGTACCGTCGGTGCCATGATCACGCGGGAACAGGCGGTCGCCTATCGATTGCACGTCAACCACCTGGTCGATCGGCTGCCCGCGGGATCGCACGAGGAGGCGGCGTACGTCGGTCTGCAGGACACCGCGCCCCGGGACGCGTTGCTCGGGCTGCATGCGCGGATGGCGGGGTGCGTGCCGTCGGACTGGGAGCATCCGGCGTTGATCCAGACGTACAGTCCGCGGGCCGCGGTGTATGTGCTGCCGGTGCGTGATTTCGGGGTGTTCACGTTGGGGCGGCTGCCGATCGACGCGGACGCAGTACGGCGGATCGACGTACTCGCGGATCGGTTGTGTGCGACGTTGGACGGGCGTGAACGCCGCGGCGGGATGGGCCACGAGTTGCGCGCGGCCTGCGCGAGCGGACGGATCGCGGTGCGGTGGGACACGACCTCGTTGTGGGCGCGGGAGGTGCCGCGGCCGGCGATCGACGTCTCCGCGGCGCAGGTGGAGTTGTGCCGACGGCACGTTCGTTGCTTCGGGCCCACAACTCCGAAGGCGTTCTCGTGGTGGTCCGGGTTGTCGCCAGCGGATGCTCGCGTCGTCTGGGATCGGCTCGTGGACGAGTTGATCGAGGTCGACTTCGAGGGTGTGGCGGCATGGATTCTTCGGGCCGATGAGGAATGGTTGCGGTCGGCAACTTCGCCGCCCGGGGTGAGGTTGCTGGTCGCGTCGGATCTGCGGTTGTTCGGGCGGGATCACGGTGGCCGGTTCGTGGGGCCCGGGCTGCGGGAGCTGACGCCGGCCGCGGATTCCTTTCATCCGAACGGGTTGCTGGTCGACGGACGGATCGTCGGGGCGTGGGGACGGAAGGGCGGGCGGGTGAGTGTGGTGCTGTCCGAGACGCTCAGCGCGGCGCAGTACGGCGCTCTGGAGGCGGAGGTCGCGAGTATGCCGGTGCGTGATCCGCAGCTGTCAGTCAAGTGAGGGGAGTGCGTCGAGGGGCTTCCGGTTGCTGCGGAAGTTGGTGCGGAGCAGGTCGACGTCGATCTCGGGGAGCTGGAGTTCGACCAGGTCGTAGGTTTCCTCGACGAGGTCTTTCAGTAGCCGGGCGCCTTCGTCCGCGGGGCGGTTGAAGACGGATCGGATCCTGGCGGCCAGCGATGGTGGCGCCAACGACAGGTCGAGGTTGTCGAGGCGCTTGAATGCGGACGGATGGCCGCAGTACTTGCCGTTGAGAGCGTGGAGGACGGTGAGCAGCTGACTCGCGATGCGCATGAATTCGCGGGCGAGCAGGAGCGGGTTGTCGCGGTCGACGAGCATCTGCCAGCGCCAGAACTGCTCTACGTTCCCGTCCCGCCGTACGACGGCGAGCGCGAGTTCGCGGGGATAGGTCTGCGCGCGTTCCTGCCAGCGGGCGACGAGGTCGGCGCGCGGGCCGCGGATGTCGCGGCCATCGACGATGCCCTTGATCGCGTCCAGGCTGGGGCTGTCGGGGTTGTGGGAGCTGAGTACGTCGTCCAGCATGTCTTCGGCGGCGGACGTCAGCGTGTGCACGACCTCCACCATCAGACCGTCCGGCCGCGGGGCGCCCAGGTAGATGTGGTCGTACCAGGGCGGCGAGCCTTCGTTCACCGTGCGGATGTCGGCCGCCTGCGCGGCATCAGCAACTGCAATCCGGTCCGCGAGCGTGGGTCGCCGTTCCCAGAACACGCCGACCTCGACGTCCGACCACCGATCGGCGTCGCCACGAGCGGTCGAACCGCTGACCATCGCCGCGTCGACGCCGTCAGCCGCGGCGAACGCCTCCAGCACGGGACGTACAGCCGCGAGCCGCCACCGAGCCGCATCCGTCGCCGTTGTGCTACCGCCAGGACCGCCGCTTGGTCGGTTCATCACGGCAGTAGATCACGCAGTCAGTCCAGCGATCGGCGACAATCGCTCCATGCCAGCCCTCTCGACCTGCCCCTGCGGTCAAGACGCGCCGTACGCCGCCTGCTGTGGTCCTCTCCACCGCGGTGAGACAACTGCTTCCACCGCGGAGCAGCTGATGCGCTCCCGCTACACCGCATTCGTGATGCACGATGCGCCGTACCTCCAGCAGACCTGGTCGCTGACAACCCGCCCGGCCCGGATCGACTTCGACGCCGGCCGGGAGTGGACCGGCCTGGAGATCGTGCGCACGACCGGCGGCAGCCCATTCCACTCAGAGGGCACGGTCGAGTTCCGCGCCCACTACATCTCCGGCGGCGAATCCGGCGTACAGCAGGAGAACAGCACCTTCAGCCGCGAAGCCGGCCACTGGGTGTACGTCGCGGCCCTCTGACATGACACAACCGCCGCAGATCCGCAGGTGGGGCACGCACCGGCTGACGCTGATCGCCTTCCGCCTCCTGATCCTGGCCGCCATCATCGCGACCGTCATCCAGCCCGTCCTGTGGCCGTCGATCCCGGCCACGCTGCTGGTCCTGCTCCTGGCAATGCGCTACGACCTGCGCCTGACCGAGGACGAACTCATCTGCCGGGACCTGATCGGCAGCACCCGGATACCACGCGCGGAGATCGCCTTCGCCAAGTTCGACTACAAGCCCCTGGGTGTCTACCTAGACATCCACCGCCACAACGGCCAGATCGACCACCTCCGCTTCCAGCCCAAACTCACCTCAACCGAACTCACCGGCGACCCACCACGTCCCGACAGCGCTGCCTACCAAATCACCGAGTGGGCCAAAGCCGCCCGAAGCTGATCCTGGCTGCGGTCTAACGGGTTCATCCCCCTATCCGGATGAGCCCGATCTTCGCGCGGCAGCCGGGCTGTGCCGGCCGCGGTCGGGTAGTCCTCCTGCCCTCATCCGCGAAGGGGGAGGCGGACAAGCGGTTGCCGCGACAGCATCCAGGTGGCGTGGGTCAAGTGGCGGTACGAGAGGAGACAGCAGGATGGCTGCGAAAGGGGGCGGAGCGGCTGCGACCGGCTTCGTCGTGTTCGCCGGTGCGATGCTCATGGTGACCGGCTTGGTCAACGTCTTCGAGGGATTCGTCGCGCTGTTCTCCGACAAGCGCCTGGTGATCACCCGGGAGCACCTCATCATCGTCGGCGTGACCGGCTGGGGCTGGACGATCCTGATCTTCGGCATACTCCTGATCGCCGTCGGGATCGGCCTGCTGACGGCGCAGACGTGGGCCAGGATCGGCGCCATCGTGCTGGTCTGCCTGCACGCCGTCTCCCAGGTCGCCTGGCTCGGCGCCTATCCCGTGTGGTCGTTGCTGATGATCACGCTCGACGTCGTCGTGCTGTTCGCGCTGACCGCGCGGTGGACCGACGTACGGCGGGAGCTGGGCGGCATGGACGGCTCGTCCTGGAGCGGCCAGGAGGCAGCCGATCTCACCGCCGCCGAGCGCCGCAGGCCGCCGCTCAGCTGACCGGGAGCCGCCCCGCGACGGGACGGCTCCCCATGGACTACTCCGCGACCTGGTACGTCGGGGTGATGATCGCCCGCGCCAGGGTGTGGAAGGCCAGGTTGAAGCCGACCACGGCCGGGGAGGCGTCGGAGTCGACGTCCAGTGCCTCGACGTCGATCGCGTGGACGACGAAGTAGTAGCGGTGGACCTGGTCACCCGCGGGCGGGGCCGCGCCGCCGAAGTTCTTGGTGCCGAAGTCGTTGCGGACGTGGAAGGCGCCGTTGTCGAGGCGCTCGGTGGCGCCCGCGCCGGCCGGGAGCTCGGTGACGGTCCCCGGGAGGTTGACCAGGACCCAGTGCCAGAAACCGGAGACGACCGGCGCGTCCGGGTCGTAGCAGGTGACGACGAAGGCCTTGGTCTCCGCCGGGAACCCGGACCAGCTGAGCTGCGGCGACGTGTTCCCACCGGCGAACGCCTGGTCGTCGGACAGCGGCTCGCCGTCGCTGACGTCGGTGCTGGTGACGGTGAACGAGCCCGCCTTGGGGAGCAGTTCGTACGGGTCCGGGGCGACGGGACGATCGAGCGACATCTGTGATCCTCCGAGAGGTGCGACGTGTGGTGATTCCGACATTACTGTCCACATCGCGCCGACCCGCCCCGGGGCACCCGTTCGGAGATGCGAAGATCGAGCCGGTACTGCGTGGCCGAGTGTGACCGAGTGTGACCGAGTATGGCCCGGGAACGGATGGAGGACTCAGTGGACAGCGTGGTGGACGAGTACCTGGAGCGGATCGCTCCCGCGGACGCGGCGGCGATGCGCGCGGCCGAGGAACGGCACGCGCAGCTGACGAAGCCGGCCGGGTCGCTCGGCGTACTCGAGGAGCTGTCCGTGCGGGTGGCCGGGATGACCGCGACCTGCCCGCCGCAGGTGCCGCAGCCGGCTGTGGTGACGGTGTTCGCGGCGGATCACGGCGTACACGCCCAGAATGTCTCTCCGTGGCCGCAAGAGGTGACTGCCGCGATGCTGGCGAACTTCGCCGCCGGTGGCGCCGCGGTGAACGCGTTCGCGGCCAACAACCGGGTCGACGTACGGGTCGTGGACGTCGGCGTGGCGACGCCGGTGGAGCAGCTGGACATCGTCCACGCCAAGGTCCGACCGGGCACCCGCGACCTGTCGCAGACCGACGCGCTCACCGAGGATGAGGCCCGCGCCGCGATCGCGGTCGGGTTCGAGCTCGCGGACAAGCTGATCCAGGACGGGTACCGCTGCCTACTGACCGGCGACATGGGCATCGCCAACACGACCGCCTCCGCCGCACTGATCGCCACGTTCACCGGAGCGACCGCGGAAGCCGTCACCGGCCGCGGCACCGGCATCGACGACGCGGCGCTCGCACACAAGACGGCCGTCGTACGGGCAGCGCTCGCGCTCCACGACGTGCCGTCGTCCGATCCGCTCAAGGCACTCCAGGCGTACGGCGGTCTCGAGCACGCCGCTCTGGCCGGATACATCCTCGGCGCAGCGGCCAATCGCACCCCGGTGATCCTCGACGGGGTGATCGCGGGGGCCGCCGCGCTCGTCGCGCAGGCGTTCCACCCGGCCGTGATCGGCTACTGCGTCGCCGGCCACCGGTCCGCCGAGCCCGGTCACGCGGTCGCGCTGAAGAAGCTCGGGCTCCAGCCGCTCGTCGATCTGGACCTGCGGCTCGGTGAGGGGACCGGTGCGGTGCTCGCGTACCCGAT
This sequence comes from Kribbella sp. NBC_00662, assembly GCF_041430295.1. Taxonomy (GTDB): domain Bacteria; phylum Actinomycetota; class Actinomycetes; order Propionibacteriales; family Kribbellaceae; genus Kribbella. The sequence goes on from NZ_CP109029.1 coordinate 5,806,443, forward strand.
CCTGACCTGCGCGGTGCGTGCGCTCGCCGAGATGGCCACGTTCGAGGACGCGGGGATCGGTCAGTGACGCATCAGTACCTGTCGGGTCTCGTCCTCGACGGGCGGCGCGTGGTCGTCGTCGGCGGTGGCGGGGTGGCACAACGCCGGCTCCCACGGCTGCTCGAGTCCGGCGCGCGGATCGACCTGATCTCGCCGTCGATCACGCCGACGATCGAGGGCCTGCTCGGCAACCCGTCGCTGACCTGGATCGAGCGCGGGTTCGAGGACGGCGATCTGGACGGCGCCTGGTACGTCGTGGTCGCGACGGATGATGCCGCGGTCAACGATCGGGTGTCGGCCGAGGCGGAGGAGCGGCGGATCTTCTGCGTGCGCTCGGACGACCGGTCCCAGGCGACCGCGTGGACGCCGGCGTCCGGGCAGCACGACAACGTGACGATCGGCGTACTCGGCGGGGGTGATCACCGGAAGTCGGCCGCTGTACGGGACGCGATTCTCGAGGGGCTGCGGACCGGGGAGTTGGCTGCGAGGGACGTGGACCGGCGCCCGGGCGTCTACCTGGTCGGTGGGGGACCGGGGGATCCGGATCTGATCACGGTGCGCGGGCGGCGGTTGCTGGCCGAGGCTGATGTTGTGGTGGCGGATCGGTTGGCGCCGCAGCCGTTGCTGGACGAGTTGCATCCGGATGTGGAGTTGTTCGACGCGGCGAAGTTGCCGCGCGGGCGGGCGGCTCAGCAGGAGGAGATCAACCGGATCCTGGTGGATCGCGGGCGCGCCGGCAAGGTCGTCGTACGGCTCAAAGGCGGGGACCCGTACGTGTTCGGGCGCGGTTTCGAGGAGGCGTTGGCGTGCGCCGAGGCCGGGGTGCCGTGGACGGTGGTGCCGGGGATCACTAGCTCGATCTCGGTGCCGGCGGTGTCGGGGATTCCGGTGACGCATCGTGGGGTGACGCATGAGTTCACGGTGGTGTCGGGGCACATCCCGCCGTCGCATCCGGACTCGTTGGTCAACTGGGATGCGTTGGCGCAGTTGCACGGGACGCTGGTGTTGCTGATGGCCGTGGAGAATCTGCCGGCGATCGCTGAGCGGTTGGTTGCCGAGGGCAAGCCGGCTGACACGCCGGCGGCGGCGATTGCCGACGGGACGCTTCCGGGACAGCGGATGGTGACGTCCGACCTGGCGGGGATCGCGCAGGCGATGAAGGACCAAGGGGTCGGCGCCCCCGCAATTGTTGTCATCGGCAACGTGGTGGAAGTCGCCGCGCTGGCGCGCGGCGGTGGTGGTCTGGGGGCGGGGTCGGCGTGACGCTGGTTCCCGTCGACGACGCGGCGGATGCGCGGCTGGCCGACTATGTGCAGTTGCGTGAGGTGAATCTGCGGCGGTTGCTCGAGGAAGAGCACGGGATGTTCATTGCCGAGGGCGACAAGGTGATCCGGCGGGCCGCGGATTCCGGGTACGAACCGCGGTCGTTCCTGCTCGCCTCGCGGTGGCTGGCCTCTCTGCAGGACGTGCTCGACAAGTGGCCGGACACGCCGGTGTACGTCGTGTCGGAGGAGCTGGCCGAGCAGGTCACCGGGTTCCACGTGCATCGCGGCGCGCTAGCGTCGTACAAACGCCGCGCGGCCGTCCAGTTGACAGAGCTGCTGACCGACGACGTACGGCGGATCGCGATCTTCGACGACATCGTTGACCACACCAACGTCGGCGCCGGCTTCCGCGCCGCGGCCGCGCTCGGTGTCGGCCTCGTCCTGGTCACGCCGACCTGCGCCGACCCGCTGTACCGGCGCTCGATCAAGGTCTCGATGGGAACCGTCTTCCAGGTCCCGTGGACGCGCCTGCGGAGCTGGCCCGGCGACCTGCGTCTGCTCCAGGAGAACGGGTACGTCGCCGCAGCGATGGCGCTCGCCGACGACTCGATCACGCTCGACGAGCTGGCCGCGCGCAAGGACGACAAGCTCGCGCTGATCTTCGGCACGGAGGGCCACGGCCTCAAGCCGCACGTGCTCGAACAGGCAGACCTGACCGTACGCATCCCGATGGCGGGCGGCGTCGACTCCCTCAACGTGGCATCCTCAGCAGCAGTAGCGTTCTACGCCACTCGTTGAGGGGGAGCCATGCGTACGACGGAACGCCTGGTACTGCGCCCGTTCCGCGACACCGACCTGGACGCGTGGGCCGCCCTGAACGCGGACCCGCAGGTCACGCAGTACCTCGGGGGTCCGTTGAGCCGGGCGGAGTGCGACCGGGACGCCGCCGGGATCAACGAGCTGTACGCCGCGAAGGGATACGGGTTCCTGGCCGTCGAGCGTCGTACGGACGGGGTCTTCCTCGGCGCCTGCGGTCTCTCGAAGGAGCACTGGTACCCGGACGATCTCGAGATCGGCTGGCGGCTGGCCCGCGAGTACTGGGGTCACGGCTACGCGACCGAGGCCGCGGCTTCCTGGATCGAACACGGGTTCACGACGCTCGGCCTGCCGCGGATCATTGCGGTGACCGACACCCCGAACGTCCGTAGCATCGCGGTCATGCGCCGGCTCGGGATGAGCTTCGACCACGAGGCGGTGCTCACGGAGGACGGCGTACCGTTCGAGGCCACCATCTACACGCTGACGGCGGAAACCTGGCGGCGCGTAGTCTGACTGCCGTGCGAGCCAGCGGCGATCTCGGAGCGTTCCTGCGGGCCGAACGGTCCCGGGTCGACCCCGGCACGGTCGGTCTGCCTACTGGTGGTGACCGGCGGGTCGTTGGCCTGCGGCGTGAAGAGGTCGCAGTACTGGCGGTGGTGAGCGCCGACTACTACACGCGGCTCGAGCAGGGGCGGGAGCGGAATCCGTCCGCGCAAGTGCTCAACGGGATCGCCCACGCGCTCAGGCTCGACCCGGATGCGCGGGCGCATCTGTTCAGGCTCGCCGGCCTGGCGCCGGCTCCGGGACTCGGGGCGGGACGCGACCAGGTTCATCCGGCGCTCCTGCAGCTGCTGGACAACTTCCCCGACGCGGCGGCTTACGTCCTCAATCCGGCGTACGAGATCCTCGCCACGAACACGATCGCGCACCGACTGCTCGCGCCGTTCGGGATGACCAACATCCTGCGGATCATGTTCGAGCATCCGAAGGCCCGGGACATCTTCGGCGATTGGGAGGTGGTCGTCCGGCGGGCCGTGTATGCAGTCCGGTTCAACGCGGCGACGTACCCCGGCGACCCCGAGATCAAGGCTTTGGTGGCCGACCTCCTGCCTGGCTCGCCGGAGTTCAAGGCACTCTGGGAGGACCAGACCGCCCGCGGTTGGAGCCGGGCGTACAAGATCTTCAACCACCCTGAGGTCGGACGGGTGGAGCTGACGTACCAGACCTTCGACGTGCGTGCCGCCCCGGGACAACAGCTGCTCGTCGGTACGGCGGAACCGGGCAGTCCGAGCGCCGGCGCACTGGCAGCGCTCGCCTCGCGCTGACCTTCGTGGGTGTGCCGCACCTAGGAAGATGCGGCCTTCTTCGACCGTGGCGGCGGTTGGAGGCTGTCTGTGTGGCAACCGGGCCACCTGCAACAGGAGCTGAAGATGCTGAAGTACTCGACCTACGTCGCACCGTCCAAGCCCGCCGTCTCCAACGATCTGCCGCCGGGTGAGGTACGGCGGATGTGGTCACCCACCACGGCCACCCTGATCCACGGTGACCGCGACGCCGTTCTGGTCGACCCGCTGATGACCCAGGCGGAAGGTGAGGACCTGGCCGGCTGGGTCGCGGCCACCGGGAAGAACCTCACGACGATCTTCGTGACGCACAGCCACGGCGACCACTTCTTCGGCGCCGCGCCGGTGCTCGACCGGTTCCCGGCCGCTCGCATGGTGGCGTTGCCCTCGGTGGTCGAAGGGATGCGGAAGCAGCTCACGCCGCCGTGGCTGGACGGGTTCTGGCGGGCCAGGTTCCCGGGCCAGTTGCCCGAGCGTCTGGTCGTCGCCGAGCCGATCGAGGGCGGCCTCGTGGATCTCGAAGGCGAGAAGCTGCGAGTCGTCGATCTCGGGCACACCGACACCGACGGCAGCTCGGCGTTGAGCGTCTCGTCACTGGGGCTGGTCGTCGCGGGTGATGCCGTGTACGACGAGGTCCACCTCTACCTGGCCGAATCAGGGGCCGGCGGCATCGGTCAGTGGCTCGCGGCGCTCGACGTCCTGGCGGCCCTGCGCCCGCGGGCGGTCGTGTCCGGGCATCGTCAGGCCGGCGCCTCGGACGATCCGCGGTACATCGACGAGACCCGCAAGTACCTCGAGACGTTCGCCGCCGCCGAGGCCCGCACAGCTACTGCGATCGACCTCTACAACGCGATGGTCGAGGCGTATCCCGACCGGCTGAACCGGGGTGTGCTCTGGAACTCCGTGCATGCCGTCAAAAAGGCTTGACGGCAGTGATGACATAAGGGCATGCCGAAGGTTGTGCTGGTCACCGGGATGCAGGCGGCCGGGAAATCCACGATCGCACCGTTGCTGGCGGCAAGGATGGGCCCGCCCGCGGCGACCCTCGACGGCGACGTGTTCTACCGCGGCGTCGTCGCCGGCGCGGAGGTCATGACACCGCAGCCGTCCGCGGAGGCTCTCCGCCAGCTGGAGCTGCGGTACGACGCGAGCGCACTGGTGGCGCAGCACTACGCCGACGCCGGATTCGACTTCGTGTGCAGCGATATCGTGCTGGGGGAGCACGTCGAGCGCTGGTTCTCCCGGCTGCACGACGTCGACCCGTACCTCGTCGTACTCGTGCCGTCGGTCGAGGCGATCGTCGCGCGGGAGATCGGGCGCGGCGGCAACAATGCGTACCGGGACTGGGGACCCTCGGTCGAGGAGGGTGTCCGTGCGTTGATGACGAGCCTCGACGAGACTCCGCGCCGGGGTCTGTGGCTCGACACCACCAGCCAGACCCCGGCCCGGTCGGTCGACGCGATCGCCCTGGAGAAGGCCCGCTGGTAGCTCAGGTGGCCGGGGTGTCCTCATGGTCGTCGTGGTGCTCGTCCTCGTGCTCGATCATCGGAGAGACCGGCCAGTCGGACGGGTAGTCCGGGGCGAACTCCTCCGCCTCGGCGAACAGGCGCTTCTTGTACTTGCGCGACAGCCGGTCGCCGAAGACCGTGCCCTGGGTGTGGTCGGTCTCGTGCTGCAGGCAGCGGGCCAGCAGGCCGTTGCCCTCGAAGCTGACCGGGTTGCCGTGCTGGTCGACGCCGGTGACCTTCGCGAAGTCGGGGCGGGCGCACTTGGTGAACGCGCCGGGCAGCGACAGGCAGCCCTCGTCGCCCTCGTCCAGGTTGCGGTCCTTGCCCTCCGGCAGCTCGACCGTCGGGTTGCACACCACACCCTGCACCCGGTTGCCGTCCTTGTCGGGGCAGTCGAACACGAACACCTGCAGGTCGACACCGACCTGGTTCGCCGCCAGGCCGACGCCCTCGGCCGCGTTCATCGTCGCGACCATGTCGGCGACCAATGTCTGCAGCTCGTCCCCGAAGTCGGTGACAGGCTTGTTGACCCGATGCATGACATCCTCACCCCAGCGGGTGATAGGCCGCACCGAACCGTTCCCAGGCAACGTAGACATGCCCGAAATCTTAGGCCATGACGGCCGGGCGGCCGCGCTCGGCGACCGCCCGGCAGCAGGCGTTACTTGGCGTTGACCTCGTCGCGCCAGGTGACCCACTCACGGAGCAGGCCGAGGTCGTAGTCCGGTCCGGACGACGAGACCGTGAACAGCCGGGTGCCGACGTCGTGCAGCGACTTGCCGATGTCCTCGGGGGACTTGTCGCCGACGGCGGCCGAGCGCTCGATCTCACCCGGGTCGCGGCCGAGCGTCTTGCAGTGCTCGTCGAGGACGGCGTGCTTGTGCGCCAGCGTCTCCGCGTCGCCGAACCCGTGCCAGATGTTCGCGTGCTTGGCGACGAGCTTCAGCGTCTTCTTCTCACCGCCGCCGCCGATCAGCACCGGGATGTCCCGGGTCGGCTGCGGGTTGAGCTTGGTCCAGCGCTGCTCGATCCGCGGCAGTGCCTCGCCGAGGGCGTCCAGCCGGCCGCCCGCCGTACCGAACTCGTAGCCGTACTCGTCGTAGTCCTTCTCGAACCAGCCGGAGCCGATGCCGAAGATCAGCCGGCCGTCGCTGATGTGGTCGACCGTACGCGCCATGTCGGCGAGCAGGTCGGGGTTGCGGTAGGAGTTGCAGGTGACCAGAGCGCCGATCTCGACCCGCTCGGTCGCCTCGGCCCAGGCGGCCAGCATGGTCCAGCACTCGAAGTGCAGACCCTCGGGCTCACCGCTGAGCGGGTAGAAGTGATCCCAGTTGAACACCACGTCGACGCCGATCTCTTCGGCCGCGGCGACGGTACGCCGGATGTCGGCGTACTGGGCGTGCTGGGGCTGGACCTGCAGACCGATCCGTACCGGGAAGGCGCCGTACGGACGGTCGGTGGACTCGGAAGCTGTCATGGTGAAGATCCTATCCGCCGTTACGGAGGACCCTCCGGATAGGTCCAGAACGAGGTCCAGAATGACGAGGTACGGCGACATGCCCGACGAGACCGACGTCGACGAGTTCGCGCGGCTGTTCACGCGGTTCCTGGAGCGGATGCAGGTCAGCGGCCAGCGGAGCAGCCGGGAGAGTCTGCGGGACCGGCTCCGGGGGCATCTGGGCGTCGACCCCGAGCAGGTGCCGGTGGTGTCGTCGAGTTTCCCGCCGTACGACCTGCCGAACGTCCAGCGCGCGATCGAGGCGTGGTTCGACTCGTTCGAGGTCGTCGGGCTGGCGGGGTCGAACCGCGGTCACCACTCGCTCGGTGAGCTGCTGGAGCTGGCGGAGTACGACCGGTTCGGGATCGGGGCGGTGGACTACCAGCGGCTGCAGATCGACGTCGACGAGGAGATGGACTGCGTCGCGTTCGGGTTCTACCTCGGGGTGCAGGGCGAGGACCGGTTCGTGGCGCTGTTGCGGGCGGCGAATCCGCAGTACGGGCGTTCGAGCGTGGATCTGGAGATCCTCGCGGTGGAGAAGGCGGCAGGCGATCGGTTCCTCGGGGCGCTGCCGGAGCTGATCCGGGAGCACAACGTGTTCCGGGGCAAGGTGGTGTCGTTCGAGGGGCACGAGTTCGGGCAGGGGGTGGGGCCGTTCCGGTTGCATCCGCGGCCGGGGATCACGCGGGCGGACGTCGTACTGCCGGAGGGCGTGCTCGAGCGGATCGAGCGGGAGGTTGTCGGGATCGCGGCGCACCGGGAGACGCTGCTGGCCGCGGGTCAGCACCTGCGGCGGGGTGTGCTGCTGTACGGTCCGCCCGGCACCGGGAAGACCCATACCATACGGTATGTCCTGTCGCAGTTGCCGGAGTTCACGGTCGTGCTGCTGGCGGGGACGAGCATCCATTTCATCTCGCAGGCGTGTGCGCTGGCGCGGATGTTGCAGCCGGCACTCGTCGTACTCGAGGACTGCGATCTGGTGGCGGAGGCGCGGGACTACTCACACGGCTCGGAGAATCCGCTGCTGTTCCAGGTGCTGAACGAGATGGACGGGTTGGCGCAGGACGCGGATGTGGCGTTCCTGCTGACCACGAACCGGGCGGACCTACTGGAGCCGGCGCTCGTGCAGCGGCCCGGCCGGGTGGACATGGCTGTGGAGGTACCGCTGCCGGACGCGGACGGGCGCGGGCGACTGCTGAATCTCTACGGGCCCGCGCTCAACCTCTCGCCGTCGGTGGTCGACGAGGTGGTGCAGCAAACGGAGGGCACGACCGCCTCGTTCATGAAGGAGCTGGTGCGGCGAACGGTGCTGCTCGCCGCGGAGGCTGGAGAGGCGCCGGGGACGGATCACCTTCGGGCCGCGGTCGCGGAACTGCTGTCGTCCCGCGACACGCTCACCCGCCGGCTGCTCGGCGCATCGAACGGCGAGTCGTACGACGACGGCTCCGGCGGGGCGCCGGGACCGGGGCCGGCTGCACCGGGGGTGGCGGGACCCGGTGCAGGGCCGGGAGCGGTGCCGCGGCGGGGGCCGATGCCTGGGGTGTACAAGGGATTCATCGGCTGAAGTAGGTCGCCAGGTGGTTGAGCATGGTGGCGACACCGGGCCTGATCGGGGCCTGCTGCTCGTCGGTGAGGCCGACGCTGCGGTAGTCGAGCCTGGTCTTCCCGTCAGGCAGTCCTGACAGGTCGATGGTGATCTCTTCCGCGGGGTCGTCGAAGTACAGGACCAGGTGGTGCGGAAGGTCCAGCTCGCCGTACCGGAGAGTGAACGGGACCTCGACGTCACCCTCGCCGACGAAGACCGCCGAGATCAGGCCGCCCGGCCGGACATCGAGCGTGACCCGGTCGGACGGTGTGGAGAAGCCTTCGGCGAGGAACCAGGCCGCGAACGGCTCGGCCTCGGTGAACGCGCGGACGACCTCGGCGGGCGGGGCGTCGACGACCTGCTGCAACGTGAACATGATCAGAACCTCCAGAGTGGATGACTCGATCACTGTGCCTGGAGGCGTTTACGGTTTGCTTTCGGTCGGCAGCTGGTCGGCGTAAACCTCGGCCCAGTCGCCGAGCGCGCGGATCGGGACCAGCAGGTCCTTGCCCGCGGTCGTCAGCGAGTACTCGACGCGCGGCGGCGCCTCGGCGTACCGGCGGCGTTCGACCAGGCCGTTGTGTTCGAGGCGGCGCAGCGTCTCGGTGAGGACCTTCTGGCTGATGCCGCCGATCTGCCGTTGCAGGTCACCGGGACGGGCGGCGCCGTACGAGAGCGAGTACAGCACGACCATCGGCCAGCGTCCGCTGATCAGGTCCGCGGCGACCCGTGCCTGACAGTCGGAGAAGAATCTCGGCTCCACCCGACCATTGTGCGTCGGTCGATGCACACCGGATGGTGCGTATCGGCTGGGCTGTGTCTGAGGGCATCACCGCAGCCAGAACAAGACGATGCTGGCCATGACGACGCCTGCGCCATAGTGAGGGCGTGTGGAGGTGGGGTTGTCCGCTGGTGTTGGGGGTTCTGGGTTGGTACGGGAGCGAATAACCCCCAACGCGCGAGGGTATCCGCTGGTGGTGGCGGGGGATGTGCCAGTTGTGGCCACAACGTTCTTGATGAGGCAGTGGAACACGTCAGCGCTCACACAACCCGCCGGCGAGGAGGTTGTGGAACCCCGAGCCATGACCACCGGTATTGCCTTCGTCAGCACCCACGCGGCTAGAAGTTGCCTCAAGCAACATCTATAGGCCAAGCGGCTGTGGATAACTGGAATCCCTTGAATACAAGGGCTTGTGGGTTTGAGAACTGTCGGTGGGGGTGTATATCGTCAGTGGCATGGACCTTCTGGACGAGCGGCCGGCGTGGTCGATGAGTGGCGGCGAACTGCTGGCCGCTCTCGACGCCGTGGATGCCGATATCGCCCGGAAGGAGACCTATCGGCTGCAACTTGTCGCACGCATCGACGAGACCGGCTATGCCGAGGAGCTCGGAGCCCGGGACGCTGTCGAGCTGCTGACCCTCCGGCACCGCCAGAACCGTCGCGACGCCTACCGTGACGTCAAGCTCGCCCGGGCCCTGCCGAAGTACCGTGATGTCTCCGCCGCGCTGGTTGAGGGCACTCCAGCTCCGGGCCTTGCCGACGCGGGACCTGCCGACCGCGGGTGGTTGTTGCGTCCGGCGCAGGCCGCGGCGATCGTGTCCGCCCTGGAGCGGGTGCGCTCGAGGGTGCCGGTCGGAGACCTCGATGTGGCGGAGAAGCAGTTGGTGGGCCTGGCCGCGCACCTTTCGCCAGACGAGCTCCGCGCGACCGCCAAGCAGATCTGTGACCTACTGGACTCTGACGGCCCCGAGCCGGATGAACACAAGGCCTACGCCCGAGAGTCCTTGACACTGGCTCCTGCGGAGAACGGAGTGAAGTTTCGCGGCTACCTCGCCAACGAGAACGCCGAACTCCTCCGAAGCCTGATCCACGCCGGCGCCCGCCCCCACAAGACAATCGACGGCGAGTTCGACCCCCGTCCACGCGACAAGCGCCAGGCCGACGCCCTCAGCAGCGCTTTGACCATCGCCGCAGGTGCCACCGACGCGGGCTGCCAAACCCGCCCGGCAAACGACCCTCCGTCAACGCGGGATGCCGGTGCCCCGGCCGCCGACGCCGGCAAGGATGGATGGACACCTGGTTTCGGGGCGAAGGCGAACATCACCGTCACCATCGACTTCCACGACCTCAAGGCCGCGACCGCCAACGCCACCGGCCAACTCGTGTACGGCGATGGACTGTCCGCGGCGACCATCCGTCGGCTGGCCTGTGACGCAAGGATCCTCCCGCTCGTGCTCGGCTCGAACTCCGAGCCGCTCGACGTCGGCCGGTCGGAGCGACTGGTCACCCGGGCGATGCGCCGCGCCTTGAACGCCCGCGACAAGGGCTGTGTGGTCTGCGGCGCCCCGCCGATCATGTGCGACGCCCACCATGTGAAGTCCTGGATCGAGGGCGGCGAGACCAACATCGAGAACCTCGCTCTGCTCTGTCGCCGACACCACACCGACCTCCACAACGGCCACTGGACCATCACCATCACAGCAGGTGTAGTCAACGTGAGCCGCCCCGCCTGGGCCGACCCACCGCCCAACGCCGCGCGACCTGGTTTCCCATCGGATGCAATACGGCCTGGTTCCCGGTCCGGTCCAGCGCACGCGCCATCCGACCCACTCGCGCCTGCACTGCCCCACTCGACAAGCAGTTGGCCGGAGCGGCCGGAGCGCAATGCAACGACGACACCGCCTGAGCCGACGACGACTGCGTCGGTCCGGGAGGCGACGTACCGCGCCATCTGGGGTGAGGACCCCACGCCCCAGACCGAGCAGCCGACCTCGGGTCGGATCACGTCCTCCTGCGACCAGCGGTTTGATCCATGGGCCGAGACCCCGACCGCGCCCACCGGCAGCCCACGATGAAGCATTCCAGTCCGCAACGAACGAGCAGACACGCCCTAGTCGAGACAGAACTCGTTGCCCTCGACGTCCTGCATGTTCTGGCACGACTCGTTCACGCCGTCATAACGCAGCAGTTGCCCGCGTACGGCGCCGAGCGCTTCCAGCCGGACGCATTCGGCCTCGAGGACTGCCAGCCGCTCCTCCCGCACCAGCCCGGTGCCGACCCGTACGTCGAGGTGCACCCGGTTCTTCACGACCTTCCCCTCGGGGACGCGCTGGAAGAACAGCCGCGGACCCACACCGGTCGGATCGACACAGGCGAACGCCGCACCCTGGCTCTCGGCCGGAAGCGAGCGATCGAACTCGGTCCAGCTCTCGAAACCCTTCGGCGGCGGAGGTACGACGTACCCGAGCACCTCGCACCAGAAGCGAGCGACGCGCTCCGGATCGGCGCAATCGAAGGTGACCTGGAACTGCTTCACGGACGACATCCGCACAGCATAGACACCGGGAGGTGCGCATCGAAGTGTCTACGGTTCGTAGCCATGAGGATAGGAACACTGGGCAACGGACTGATGGCCGAAGCGCTCGCCGGGCAGTGGGTCAAGGCCGGCCACGAGGTGATGATCGGCGGCCGCGATCGCGAGCGGGCCGCGGAGGTGGCCGAGCGGATCGTCGCCGCGGCTGGGTCGTCGGGCGAGGCGGGGTCGTCGGGTGAGGCTAGGTCGCTGGCCGACGCGGGATCGCGGGTGGAGGCGGGGTCGCTGGCCGACGCGGGGTTGCGGGTGGGGGCGGGGTCGCTGGTGGAGGCGGCGGCGTACGGGGAGGTGGTGTTGCTTGCGGTGCCGGCTGAAGTTGCGGTGGAGGTGGCGGGCTTGGTGCCGGCGGGACGGACAGTGATCGATTGCACGAATGCCTTGGACCACAGGGATTTCACCCTCGCGCACCCGGAGACGGCCGAGGCGATCGCGCAGGCGGTGCCGGGGGTGCAGGTGGTGAAGGCGTTCAACCTGGCGGCGGATGCGGTCTGGCGCAACCCACCGGCCGGGCTCGGGGTGCCGATCTGTGGCGATGGTGGGGTGAACGTCGTTGCGGATCTGGTGCGGGACCTGGGATGCGTGCCGGTCGCCGCCGGCGGCCTGGTGCGCGCGAAGTTGCTGGAGGCAACTGCTGCGCTGGCGATCGGGATCTGGGTCGGCGGCGGAAACGTGCGCGGGATGTTCCCGCCGCTAGCCGACGCGTTCGGGACGGTTCTGCCGGGCGAGTCGTAGGCTCCAGAGCGGGAAGAGCAGGTACGTCCCGGCCCAGCTGAAGCCGGCTACGAAGGTCCACCACGGGGCGGTGTCCAGGTCGTCGATGCCCAGGAAGATCCCCGGTACGCCGATGAGCCCGAACAGCATCAGCACACCCGCAACCATCCCCGCCCGCCCTACCTGCCGGACGCTTCCGACCAACCAGGCCCCGATGAGCGCGAACCCCGCGCTCGACCACAGACCGGCGAGGTAATACCCGGTGACGCCGGTCACGACGAGCACCGTCCCGACGACCGTCAGCACCGCACCAACAGCAGCCACACCGACAAGCACCCGAGACGTCGGCAGGAGCCAGGCGAGGATGAGGCTGAGGAGGCCCAGGGCCGCGTTGCCGATGTCGTTGATGGTGCCGAAGGGCTCGCCGGCGGCGTAGAAGATGAGCAGGCAGGCGCAGGTGGTGAAGCCCACGATGCTGTGGGCTGTCGCCACTGCTTTAGTGCTCACCCTTGGATGATCGCGCAAACAGCAGGTTCAGGTCAGCCTGTGGGATCTGGTCGGCGGCGAAGCCGATCGTGCCCTTCGTCGCCAGCTCCTCCGCGCTCCGCCGGACGAACCCGAGCGCGGCCCGGGCCATGCTGCCGCCCAGACTGATCCGGGTCACGCCGGCGGCCTGCAGGTCGGCGACGGTCAGCGTCGACGTACCCAGCCCCATCACCACGTTGAGCGGCCCGTCGATCTCCTGCACCAGCAGGCGGATCGCGTCCAGGTCGTTCACGCCGGGCACGTACAGGCAGTCGGCGCCGGCCGCGCGGAACCGGTTGGCGCGATCGATCGAGTCGGCCAGCGACGTCGGCGTACGCAGCAACTGCCCGTCGGTCCGCGCCGTCAGGACGAACTCGGACCCGGCCGCCTCCCGCGCCGCGACGATCCGCTCGACCGCGAGCTCGACGTCGTACAGCTCCCGCCCGTCGAAGTCCTCGATGTTCCCGCCCGCCAGCCCGGTCTCGCGAGCCAGCGTGATCGTGTCCGCGACCCGCGCCGGCTCAGCGCCGTACCCGTCCTCGAGATCGCCGTTCACCGGTACGTCGCTCGCCGCCGCGATCTCCCGCACCCGCTCGAACATCGCCTCCCGCGACACCGCCGGCGCCCCGTCGGGCAACGTGTGATCGCCCTTCGCCATCGAGAACGCGATCCCCGCACTCGTCGTGGCGATCGCCGGAAACCCGGCCGCCGCAAGGATCACCGCACTCCCGGCATCCCAGGCGTTCGGCATCACAAAACGATCTGCATGCAACTCGCGGAAGGTCATACCGTGAGTCTGTCACCCGCACCGTTCGGCAGCCGCCGAACTACGACACCTTCGAGGCCGCCGCCTCGTCGAGGAGCCACAGGGTGCGGTTCTGGCCCTTCGGGTGGGCGGCGGGTACGTTGCCCTCGGCCAGAGCGGTCGCGACGGCGTCGGCCTTGTCCTCGCCGGACACCACGAACCAGACCTCGCGGGTCCGGTCGAGGAGCGGGAAGGTGAGGGACACCCGGGTCGGCGGCGGCTTGGGCGAGTCGTGCACAGCGACCGCCGCGACATCGATGACCTCGAGCTGCGGATACCCCGGGAACAGTGACGCCACATGCCCGTCGGGACCAACCCCGAGCATCAGTACGTCGAACGTCGGCGAACCCGCCGCCTCCAGCTCGGCCGCGTACGCCGCTGCCGCTGCCTCGGCGCCCTGGCCGGTGTCGGCGGGCATGGGATGCACCCGCGCCGGGTCGACGTCCAGGGCGGAGAGCAGTGCCTCTCGAGCCTGCGTCTCGTTGCGCTCCGGGTCGCCGTCCGGCAGGAACCGCTCGTCGCCCCACCAGAACTCGACCCGCTGCCAGTCGACCTCCACGCGGGCCGGCGACTCCGCGACCGTCCGGTACACGACCGAGGCAACCCTGCCGCCGGTGAGCACGACGTGTGCGATCCCGCCGGTGCTCTGGGCGTCGGCGATCGTCGTGATGAGCCTGCCGGCCACCGAGAACGCCAGGTCGTCGGCATCGGGATGAATCAGCAACTCCGGATCCACAGTCATCGCTTCGCCGCCGTCCTCTTCGCTGCCGTCTTCTTCACCGCTGCCGTCTTCTTCGACGCAGTCTTCTTCGCGGGCGTCTTCGCCGCCGTCTTCTTCGCCGCAGCCGACTTCTTGTCAGCGGGCTTCTGCGCAGCCACGACCTTCTTGCCGGCCGCGGTCGCACTCGCCGCGGTCGACTTCCGCGCCGTCGCGTCGACCTTCTTCTCCGACGCCGGCAGCTGGTCCCGGTCGACCTTGCAGGCCAGCGTCTTCGCGTACACGTCATCCGGGTCGAGCCGCCGCAGCTCCTCGCTCAGCAGCTCCGACGTCGTACGCCGCTTCAGCGCCACCGGGCGATCCGGCTGACCCGGCACGCTGAACGTCGCCACCGCGCCGTCCGGCCGCGTCAACGCGATCGGCCCGGACGGCGTGAACAGCCGTACGGCGGTCACGCCCGGCCCACGCGAATTCCGCTGCTCCACCGGCACCTTCAGCCGCGACTGCAACCACGCGGCCATCAGATCCGCGCTCGGGTTCCCCTTGGCGGCCGCGACCTCGGCCCCGGTCACCTTCGTCGGGTACTGATCGAGAGCAGCGGCCATCAGCGCGCGCCACGGCGTCAGCCGCGTCCACGCGAAGTCCGTGTCGCCCGGCTTGTAGCCCTCGGCCCGCGCACTGAAGTCCACCGAGGCCCTCCGCGTCGCAGCAGCGTCCGTCACGCGACGCCGACCGAGGCGGCCCAGCGGGTCGTCGGCGGGAACCTTCGGCCCGCCGCCCGGCCACCAGACGATGACGGGGGAGTCGGGCAGCAGCAGCGGCGTGATGACGGACTCAGGCACCTTCGCGAGCTCACCGTGCAGCCGCAGCAGCACGGCCTCACCGGGGATGCCCTCGCCGACCCGCACCTCGGCGTCCAGTCCGGGCGCGCCCCGGCCGGGCCGCAGGATCGCGACCAGGACCCGGGACGGGTGTTCGCGACCGGCCTCGTTCGCGGCCTTCATCGCGTCGTGGTGGGACGCCTCGTCGACGACGACCACGATCGTGCCGACCATGCCCATGGCCGGCGATCCCGCGTGCCGGCGGGCCTTCAGCAGCGCCGAGGCGATCTCGCTCGACGTCGTGTCGGTCAGGTCGATGATCATGGCCGCCTCCAGGCACGTCCGTCGCGGGCGAGCATCTCGTGCGCCGAGTCAGGACCCCAGTCACCGGACGGGTACTGCTCCGGCTTGCCGTGGCGGGCCCAGTAGTCGAGCACCGGGTCGAGGATCTTCCAGCCCAGCTCGACCTCCGTGTGCTGCGGGAACAGCGGCGGATCGCCGAGCAGTACGTCGAGGATCAGCCGCTCGTACGCCTCGGGGGACGACTCCGTGAACGAACCGCCGTACTGGAAGTCCATGTTCACGTCGCGGATCTCCATCGTCGTCCCGGGCACCTTGGCGCCGAAGCGGATGGTGATGCCCTCGTCCGGCTGGATCCGCAGGACCAACGCGTTCTGCCCGAGCTCTTCGGTCTCGGTCTTGGTGAACGGCAGGTGCGGCGCGCGCTTGAACATCACCGCGACCTCCGTCACCCGCCGGCCGAGCCGCTTCCCGGTCCGCAGGTAGAACGGGACGCCCGCCCAGCGGCGCGTGTCGACGTCGACCCGCAACGCCGCGAACGTCTCCGTCGCCGACGTGGTCGGAATGCCGTCTTCCTGCAGGTATCCCTTGACCTTCACGCCACCGGCCCAGCCGGCCGCGTACTGACCGCGGGCACTGTGCAGGTCGAGCCGCTCCGGCAGCTGTACGGCGTTCAGGACCTTCTTCTTCTCCTGGCGCAGCGACCAGGCGTCGAAGCTGACCGGCTCCTCCATCGCGACCAGGGCGAGCAGCTGGAGCAGATGGTTCTGGATCACGTCGCGGGCGGCGCCGATGCCGTCGTAATACCCGGCCCGGCCGCCGATGCCGATGTCCTCGGCCATCGTGATCTGCACGTGGTCGACGTAGTTGCTGTTCCAGATCGGCTCGAACATCTCGTTCGCGAACCGCAGCGCGAGGATGTTCTGGACCGTTTCCTTGCCCAGGTAGTGGTCGATCCGGAACACCGCCTCGGGCGGGAAAACCGACTCGACCACGCGGTTCAGCTCGCGGGCGCTCTTCAGGTCGTGGCCGAACGGCTTCTCGATCACGACCCGCCGCCACGAACCGGGCTTCTCGTCGGTCAGCCCGTGCTCGGACAGCTGCCGCACGACCTCCGGGAACAGCCCCGGCGGGATCGACAGGTAGAACGCGTGGTTGCCACCCGTACCGCGGGTGACGTCCAGCTCGTCGACAGTCTCGCGCAGCCGCTCGAACGCCACGTCGTCGGTCAGGTCACCCGGCACGAACCGGAAACCCTCGGAGAGCTGCTGCCAGACCTCCTCACGGAACGGCGTCCGGGCGTGTTCCTTCACCGAGTCGTGCACGATCTGGGCGAAGTCCTGGTTGGTGTAGTCGCGGCGGGCGAACCCGACCAGGGCGAAACCCGGGGGCAGCAGCCCCCGGTTCGCCAGGTCGTAGACCGCCGGCATCAGCTTCTTGCGGGCCAGGTCGCCGGTGACGCCGAAGATCACCAGGCTGCACGGCCCCGCGATCCGCGGCAGCCGCCGGTCCTGCGGATCCCGCAGCGGGTTCCGGTACGGCGTGATGTCGCCCGGCCCTTCGTCGAGCTCAGCGGTCATTGCCCGCTTCCTCCCCGTGCTTTAGTTGCCGAACAGAGACAGGAGCTGCTGTACGCCGTTCGCCACGTCGGTCAGGTGCAGTCGCAGCACCGGGCGCCCGCGCTCCGCCAGTACTCCGGCGTCGCCGGCGGCCTGCGCCGTGATCAACGTACCGAAACTGAACGGCCGATCCGGGATCTCCACGTCGGTCGGGTGTGCCCCGGTGATCTGCAGGTACACGCCCTCCGGGTGTCCGCCCTTGTGGTACTGACCGGTCGAGTGCAGGAACCGCGGTCCCCAGCCGAAGGTCACCGGACGACCGGTCCTGGTCGCCAGCGCCGGCCGTACGGCGAACAGGTCGGCGTCGCGCTCGGAGTCGAGGTAGGCCATCACCGCGACGTAGCCCTTCGCGTCGAGCTTGCCCAGCAGCGCGTCTACCGCGCCCTGCAGCGAGTCCACGCCGTCGAGCAGCCCCTCGGAGCCGCGAACCTCGACAGCACCCTCGGTGAAGGCGGCCGCCTCCGGCTTCGGCTGCGCGTCGAGCAGACCGCGTGCGGCGGCCTTGGCGCTCTCCACGTCCGGCTGGTCGAACGGGTTGATGCCGAGCAGGTAGCCAGCCACAGCGGTGGCCGTCTCCCAGAGCAGCATCTGACCGCCGAGCGAGCCCGAGGTCAGCGCCGTCGGCACACCGCTCGTCGCCTTCTCGGCCAGCAACGCATTGGTCAGGTCCGCCGCCTCGCTGTGCAGCTCCGGCGCGCCGACCTCGACAGCGACCGGCAGTACGCCGGTGCCGTTCTTGCCGGTGCTCTCCGCGATCAGCTGCTCGGCCCAGTCCGGGAAGCCCACGATGTCGGACCCGTCGGCGGTGATGATCGCCTTGTCCCGGCCCGCGCTCGCCGCGAGCACGGCGCCCAGCCAGAGCGCCGGGTTGTCGGTCGAGTCGGCCTGCAGCTCAGGCGCCGCCTCGGCAGCCTGGTCGAGCAGCTCGGCGATGTCCGCGCCGGCCAGACCGGACGGCACCAGGCCGAACGCGGTCAGCGCGCTGTAGCGGCCGCCCACGTTCGGGTCGGCCAGGAACGTCTTGCGGTAGCCCTCGTCCGCCGACAGCTTCTCGAACGGCGAACCCGGGTCGGTCACGACGACGACGCGCGACGCGGCGTCGATCCCCGCGTCCTGGAACGCCTTGACGAACGTCCGCCGGTGGCTGTCGGTCTCGACGGTGCCGCCGGACTTGCTGGAGACCACGATCACGGTCTTCGAGAGGTCACCGGCCAGCGCCCGCGCGACCACGCTCGGGTCGGTCGAGTCCAGTACGACGAGCTCGACGCCCGCCGTCCGCGTGATGACCTCGGGCGCCAGCGACGAACCGCCCATGCCGGACAGGACGATCCGGTCCAGACCCTCGGACCGGAAGTCCGCCTGCAGGGCTTCGATCTCGGCCAGCAGCGGCCGGGAGGTGTCGTGCAGGTCGACCCAGCCGAGCCGGATCGAGGCCTCGTGCTCCGCTTCCGGGCCCCAGATCGTCGCGTCCTTCGCGGCGATCCGGGACGCGATCTTCTCGGCGACCAGCTTGTCGACGACCTCGGACCAGTCGCCGTTCTGCGTGCTGACCTTCGGAGCGCTCACTTGGCCGCGCCCTTCAGGGCCGCCGTGACGGTGTCCTGCAGCTCGGACCAGGACGCGTCGAACTTCGCCACGCCCTCGTCCTCGAGCACCTGGACGACCTCGTCGTACGAGATGCCCAGCTTCTCCAGGTCGGCGATCACCTTGCGATCGCCGTCGTAGTCGCCGCGGACCGTGTCGCCGGAGAACTGGCTGTGCTCCTCGACCGCCTTGATGGTTGCCTCAGGCATCGTGTTCACAACGCCCTTCGTGACCAGGTTGTCGACGTACAGCGTGGGGGAGTACGACGGGTCCTTGGTGCCGGTGGACGCCCACAGCGGCCGCTGCGGCTTGGCACCGGCGGTCTCGAGCTCACGCCAGCGGTCGGTGTCGAAGATCTCCTCGTACGCCTCGAACGCGAGCCGGGCGTTGGCGATCGCCGCCTTGCCCTTCAGCGCCTTCGCCTCGTCGGTGCCGATCGCGTCCAGCCGCTTGTCCACCTCGGTGTCCACCCGGCTGACGAAGAACGACGCGACGCTGGCCATCTTGGTCACGTCGTGGCCGTTCTCGACCGCCTGCTCCAGGCCGTCGAGGAACGCGGCGACGACGGCCTTGTAGCGCTCCAGCGAGAAGATCAGCGTCACGTTCACGCTGATCCCGGCGGCCAGCGTCTGGGTGATCGCCGGCAGGCCGGCCTTGGTGGCGGGGATCTTGATGAACACGTTGTCGCGGCCGACGATGTCCCACAGCAGCTTGGCCTGCTCGACGGTCTTCGCGGTGTCGTGCGCGAGCGTCGGCTCGACCTCGATCGACACCCGGCCGTCCTGGCCCTCGGAGTCGTCGTACGCCGGCTTGAACACGTCGGCGGCGTCGCGGACGTCGTCGGTGGTGATGACCCGGATCGCCTCGTCGGTGGAGACGCCCTGGGAGGCCAGGTGGCCGACCTTCTCGGCGTACGCGTCGGCGTCCGAGATGGCCTTGGCGAAGATGGTCGGGTTCGTGGTCACGCCGACCACGTGCTTGTCCTCGATCAGCGCCTGCAGGCTGCCGCTGGTCAGCCGCTCACGGGACAGGTCGTCGAGCCAGATGGAGACACCCGCGTCGGCGAGTGCTTTCAAGCGATCGTTCATGTGTCCGATGCCTTCTTCCGAAGTGTTCTGTTGTGGGTTTCTTCAGCTGGCGTCGGCCGGTCCGACCGGTCCGGCGGCGGCGCGGCCGGGCGGCACGCCCGGTCCGCTGATCTGTGCGGCGGCAGCGATGCTGTCCTTGGCCGCCTGCACGACCGCGTCGGCGGTGATGCCGAACTCGTCGTACAGCGTCTGGTACGCCGCGGAGGCGCCGTAGTGCTCAAGGCTCACGCTGCGGCCGGCGTCGCCGACGATGTCGTGCCAGCTCTGCGCGATCCCGGCCTCGACCGAGACCCGGGCCCGGAGGCCGGCCGGGATGACGGACTCGCGGTAGGCGTCGTCCTGCTCGTCGAACCACTCGCGCGAGACCATGGAGACCACGCGGGCGTTGATGCCCTCCTCGGCCAGCTTGGCCCGCGCCTCGACGGCGAGCTGGACCTCGGAGCCGGTGCCGATCAGCACCACGTCCGGGGTGCCTTCGGCGTCAAGCAGGACGTAGGCGCCCTTGTGCACGTTCTCCGTGGTGGCGTATCCGTCCGTGCCGCGCGGGAAGGTCGGCACGTTCTGCCGGGTCAGCACCAGGCCGGCCGGGCGGTCGGTGTGCTCGAGGATCGCGGCCCACGCGGCCGCCGTCTCGTTCGCGTCACCGGGGCGGACGACGTCGAGGCCCGGGATCGCCCGCAGCGCCGACAGGTGCTCGATCGGCTGGTGCGTCGGGCCGTCCTCGCCGAGGCCGATCGAGTCGTGCGTCCAGACGTACGTCACCGGCAGCTTCATCAGCGCGGCCAGCCGGACGGCCGGGCGCATGTAGTCGGAGAAGACCAGGAACGTTCCGCCGTAGGGGCGGGTCAGGCCGTGCAGGGCGATGCCGTTGAGCACCGAGCCCATCGCGTGCTCGCGGATGCCGAAGTGCAGCACCCGGCCGTACTCGTTGCCCTGGAACTCCTTGGTGGCGTGCTCCGCCGGGATGAACGACGGCTGGCCCTTCGGGGTGGTGTTGTTCGAGCCGGCCAGGTCGGCCGAACCGCCCCACAGCTCGGGCAGCTCCGGCGACAGCTTGGTCAGCACGTCACCGGAGGCGGCGCGGGTGGCGACGCCCTTGGCGTCGGCCTCCCAGGTCGGCAGCGCGTCCTTCCAGCCCGCCGGCAGCTCACGCTTCGACAGGCGGTCGAGCAGCGCGGCGCGCTCCGGGTTCGCGGCCTTCCACTCGTCGAACTTGCCGTTCCACTCGGCCTCCAGGGCCTTGCCGCGGTCGAGCGCCTCGCGGGTGTGCGCGAGGACGTCGTCGGCGACCTGGAACGACTGCTCCGGGTCCCAGCCGAGGACCTTCTTGGTCGCGGCCACCTCGTCGGCGCCGAGCGCCGAGCCGTGGATCTTGCCGGTGTTCTGCTTGTTCGGCGCGGGCCAGCCGATGATCGTGTGCAGCCGGATGAAGCTCGGCTTGTCGGTGACGGCCCTGGCCGCCTCGAGCGCGTCGTACAGGGCCTGGACGTCCTCTTCGTAGCCCTTGCCGCCGTTGGTCCAGTCGACGTCCTGGACGTGCCAGCCGTACGCCGCGTAGCGGGCGGCGACGTCCTCGGAGAACGCGATGTTGGTGTCGTCCTCGATCGAGATCTTGTTCGAGTCGTAGATGACCGTGAGGTTGCCGAGCTGCTGGTGGCCGGCCAGCGACGAGGCCTCCGCCGAGACGCCCTCCTCCAGGTCGCCGTCCGAGGCGATCACGTAGATCTGGTGGTCGAAGACGCCCGCACCGGCGGCCGCGTCGGGCTCCAGCAGGCCACGCTCGCGGCGGGCCGCCATCGCCATCCCGACCGCGTTGCCGACGCCCTGGCCGAGCGGACCGGTGGTGGTCTCGACGCCGGGGGTGTGCGAGTACTCCGGGTGGCCGGGGGTCTTGCTGCCCCAGGTCCGCAGCGCCTTCAGGTCGTCCAGCTCGAGACCGAAGCCGGCCAGGTAGAGCTGGATGTACAGCGTCAGGCTGGAGTGCCCCGCGGACAGCACGAACCGGTCGCGGCCGGCCCAGTGCGGGTCGGCCGGGTTGTGCCGCATCACCTTCTGGAACAGCAGGTACGCCGCCGGCGCGAGGCTCATCGCCGTACCCGGGTGGCCGTTGCCGACCTTCTCCACCGCGTCCATCGCGAGCACCCTGACGGTGTCGACCGCGCGCTGGTCGAGCTCGGTCCATTCAAGCTTGGGGCTGGTCTTCTCCGTCACGCCGACGGCGCTCCTCTCGATGGTCATCTTCTAGGTATCTCACGCAGAGCCTACTGTGATGAAGGCGGTCCGCTGCACATTGCTCAACTGCTTGTCAACCATCTGGTAACCCTTCCTGTTCCCCGGCGGACTCCCCGGATCGGAGGGGGGTGCGAGAACCCTCCTACGGGGCGTCGTAGACTGCTGAATCGTCAGCGCCGGAGGCTCGGCGTCAACCCACTGTTTTCGAGGTGTTCGTGACGGCCGTCGACCCGCGTCCAGCCGCGACGACGTCGTACCCGACGCCGCTGGTGGACGCTACCGCTGTGGTGAGTCCGTCGGTGCGCGACGTGGTGAAGGCGTACGTCGGTCTGACCAAGCCGCGCATCATCGAGCTGCTGCTGATCACCACCGTGCCGGTGATGTTCCTGGCCGCCGGGGGAGTCCCCGGGCTCGAGGTCGTCGTGGCCACCCTGATCGGCGGCATCCTCGCCTCCGGCAGCGCCAACACGATCAACTGCGTGCTCGACCGCGACATCGACGAGCAGATGCGCCGGACCAGGCGCCGCCCGCTGCCGCGGCACGCGGTCAGCCCGCGCTCGGCGACGATCTTCGGCGTCGTGCTCGGTGTCCTGGCCACGCTGGAGCTCGGCTTCTTCGTCAACTGGCTGTCGTCCGGCCTGGCGCTCGCGGCGAACCTGTTCTACGTCTTCGGCTACACGATGGTGCTCAAGCGCCGGACCGTGCAGAACATCGTCTGGGGCGGTATCGCCGGCTGCTTCCCGACCCTGATCGGCTGGACCGCGGTCACCGGCAAGCTGGCCTGGACCCCGGTCGTGCTGTTCCTGGTGGTGTTCTTCTGGACGCCGCCGCACACCTGGTCGCTGGCGATGCGCTACCGCGAGGACTACGCATCGGTGGACGTGCCGATGCTGCCGGTAGTCGCCACGCCGGTCGCGACCGCCCGGCAGATCATGGCGTACTCCGTGGTCATGGTGATCACGTCGCTCGCGCTCTGGCCGATCGCCGACACCGGGTACGTGTATCCGCTGGCCTCGATCGTGCTCGGCTTCGTGTTCCTGCGTGAGGCTCGCCGGTTGTTGCTGCGGGCCCACACCGGTGCGGAAGGCGCGGCGCTGCGGCCGATGCGGCTCTTCCACTTCTCGAATATCTACCTGGCTCTGCTCTTCATCGCGGCAGCCGTCGATCCACTCCTGCACTGACAGGCAGCGTCTTGACCAGATCATGACCTCGTGTTGCGATGGTCCGGTCTGTGGAGGCGTTTCCACGCCTGGGGAGACACAGTGGCAGGGGGATTCGTATGGGGGTACGAACACGTGTTGCGGCACTCGCCGCACTGACATTGGCCGGCTCGTTGCTGGTTGCCGGGCAGGCCGACGCCGGTAGTCACAGCAGCAGTTTGAAGCCGGTGGCAACAGGTCTGAACGGTCCGCGCGGCGTCTCGACGTACAAGAACTTCGTCATCTACAGCGTCACCGACGGTTCGGTGTACGTGACCGACCGCCGCAGGTCCGTGAAGCTCGGCACGGTGCCGGGCACGGGTGGGTTCCCGCCCGCGATCGACACGAACAAGTGGGGTACGACGTACGCACTGACCGGTGCGGGCGGCGAACCCGGACAGCCGCCGGTGCCGGGGGCCACCACGCTGTACCGGATGCGGTACGGGAAGTCACCGGTGAAGATCGCCGACATCGGGGCCTACCAGAAGAAGGACCCGGACCCGTACGACCAGGAGAACAACCCGACGGACTCGAACCCGTTCGGCGTCGCCGCGCTCAGCGACGGCACCGTCCTGGTCTCGGATGCCGCCGGCAACGACCTGCTCAGGGTCTGGCCGAACGGCCACATCAAGACGGTGGCGCGGCTGAAGCCACGCACGGTCAAGGTCCCGTCGGGTCTTCCCGCCACGGACCCCGACGGCAACCCGTTGCCGCCGGCCGGTACGCCGATCCTCGCCGAAGCCGTCGCCACGTCGGTGACGGTGGGCTCGGACGGCTACTGGTACGTCGGCGAGCTCCGCGGCTTCCCGGCGACACCGGGCACGTCGCAGATCTGGCGGATCAAGCCGGGATCGGTGGGCGCTACCTGTGACCCGCTGAAGCCGGCCAAGGGCAACTGCCAGCGGTACGCCGACGGCTACACGTCGATCGTCGACCTGGCCGGCGGACCGCGCGGCACGCTCGCGGTCGTCGAACTGGACAAGGCGAGTTGGCTCAGGTTCGAGCTGACCGGCCCGACGCACGGTGGGTTGTTCCTGCAGTACCCGGGCAGGAACCACCGGGGCGGTTACGTGCGGGAACTGGTGAAGGATCAGCTGACGCTGCCAGGCGGAGCGGGCTTCAACCGGTGGGGCGAGCTGTTCGTCTCCGCACCGGTCTTCGGCCCGGGTGCCGTCTACAAGGTGCGTTACTGAGTTAGTTGGGTACGGCGGGACGCCCGTTTCAGGTCGCGGGCGTCCCGCGCTCATGGCCAGTTATGGCCGTGGCCGGTTCAGGCCGGAGAATTGCTGGACACCCTGATGTGGCGCTGACGAGACTGCTGCGGCGTGCCGGGCGGTGAGGTCCCAGTCGCACCGTCAGGGAGGGGTTCGGCATGCGGACCGGGGCTGACCTGTCGATCCTCGGCGTCGGTGAGTTCGAGGAACGGGCGTACCGGATCCTGCTGCGCTGGCCGGGCCTGACGGTGAGCGGGCTGGCGGACCGGATCGGTTCGCCGGCCGGGCGGGTTCGGCGCGCAGTCGCGCGGCTGGAACAGATCGGGCTGATCACGCGGTCGCCGGTGCCCACGCCTCGGTTGTTGCCGGTGGCACCGGATGCGGCGATCGATGCGCTCGTGCGTCGGCAGGAGTCCGAACTCGAGCGGATCCGGGCCCTCGCGACGGCCTGGGTCGCCGACTTCCGCGCGGGTCGCAGTACGGGACCGACCGAACTGATCGAGGTCGTGGTCGGTGCCGACGCGGTGCTGAGCCGCTTCGACCAGCTTCAGCGCGCCGCCACGGAGGAGGTGCAGGTCCTGGACACTCCGCCGTACATCCGTGCGGAGGGGCCGGACACCAACAACGTCGAGTTCGAGGTGCTGGCCCGGGGTGTGACCTGCCGGGCGATCTATGACCGCGCCGCGCTGGAACAGGCGCCGAACGCGGTGAGCGCGATCCTGCGGTACGTCGCCGCCGGCGAGCAGGCACGGGTCACGTCCGAGCTGCCGTTGAAGTTGGCGACCTTCGATCGCCGGACGGCGTTCATCCCGCAGTCGATCGACCAGGGCGATATCGCCAGCGCGATCGTGGTGCACCCGTGCAGCCTGCTCGACGTCCTGCTGCTCGTTTTCGATCGGCTGTGGCAGCAGGCGACGCCGTTGAGCGCGCCTGGCCCGCTGCCGGTGGGCGATGCGGACCTGACGTTCGAACCGACCGAGAACGATCGACGCGTCCTGGTGCTGCTCGCCAGCGGGATGAAGGACCAGGCGATCGCACGGCACCTCGGCTGGAGTTATCGAACCACCCGGCGGCGGATCGCCACGCTGATGGCTGTCTTGGGGGCCGAGACACGATTCCAGGCTGGTCTGCACGCTGCGCGGGCGGGCTGGTTGTGAGCTGGGCAAGCCGACGGGAATCGCCCGCCGGACGACTGAGCGAGGGGTGAGGCGTGCAACGCACGAGACGAGGACGTGACGGCTTGACGAGGAGACGAGCCCGGGACATCCGGGCCTTGGCGGTCCTCCTGACGACGATCGCCGCAGTGGCGGCGTCGGTGCTGACAGGATCGGCCGTGGCGCCCGCTGCGGCTGTAGTGAGCGGATCGACGGCAGGCGGACCGTCCGGCAGCCGCGCCGTCCCGGCCGGGTGCAATGTCGCCGCGACGGCTACCGACGGGTCAACGCCGTTGGCGCGTTGTTATGCGGTCGGGCGGGCCGGCGATCACGGCGCGCTGGCGCAGCGCACGGCCGGGCCGCTCCCCGGCTCGTTGGGGCCGACCGAGATCAAGACGGCGTACGCCCTGCCTGACGGCGGCGCCGGGCGGACCGTCGCGATCGTCGACGCCTTCGGCTACGAGAACGCCGAATCGGATCTGGCCGTGTTCCGCGCGCACTACGGCCTGGCGCCGTGTACGACGGACAACGGCTGCTTCCGCAAGGTCGACCAGCGCGGCGGGACCGACTATCCGCAAGAGGACGCCGGCTGGTCCATCGAGACGGCCCTCGACCTGGATGCGGTCTCGTCGGCCTGTCCCGACTGCCACATCCTGCTCGTCCAGGCCGACAGCAACAGCTCACCGAGTCTCGGCCAGGCGGTCGACACCGCCGCGTCCCTGGGCGCTGTGGCGATCTCGAACTCGTACGGCGTCGATGGTGAGCTTCCGTTCGAGACGTACTACGACCACTACTACGACCACCCCGGCATCGCCGTCACCGTGTCGGCCGGCGATGTGGGCAACGTCCAGAGCTATCCGTCCACCTCGCCGAACGTGATCTCGGTCGGCGGTACGACGCTCACCCGGGACGACTCGACGCCGCGCGGATGGCACGAGGCGGCGTGGGCCGACGGCGGCAGCGGTTGCTCGCTCTACGAGCCACGCCCCGAGTACCAAGCCGGCCTGGACACCGGGTGCCCCGACACCCGGGCCTCCGCCGACGTGGCTGCTGTCGCCGATCCGGACACCGGGCTCGCTGTCTACAACACCCTCGGGCAGGACGGATGGGCGCAGTACGGCGGTACATCCCTGTCCGCACCGCTGGTCGCCGCGATGTACGCGCTGGCGGGCACGCCCGTCCCCGGTACCGATCCGGTCACCTACTTGTATCGCCAGCACAACTCGCTCACCGACGTCACCGAGGGTGCCGACGGTTCGTGTGGCGACGTGCGCTGCACTGCGGGCCCCGGCTGGGATGCTCCGACCGGTGTCGGTACGCCGATCGGTGTGTCGGCCCTGACGCTCGGATCGTACGGCTGGGCCTCGGGTTCGGTCCGGACGGGCCGGCAGACGCTCGACGGAGCGGCAGTCACCTTCACCGACCAGAACGGCTATCGCACCCGCGCCGTCGTCGACAAGTCCGGTCGCTACAAGGTCGCCGTGGCCGCGGGAACCTACCGGGTCGTCGCGTCGAAGTTCGGGTACGCCGACGCGGCGCTCGACCAGGTCACCGTGTCCGCGGGTGCGACCGTGGCCAGGAACTTCGCGCTGTCGCCGGTGGCGCGTCGTACCGTCAGCGGCACCGTCTCCGACGGGTCCGGTCAGGGTTGGCCGATCTACGCGAAGATCTCCATCGACGGATACCCCGACGGCGCCGTCCACACCGATCCGTTCACCGGCCGCTACAGCGTGGAGCTTCCAGTCGGTACGACCTACAAGTTGCACGTCGAGGCGGCCGGCCTGCCCGGCTACCGGGCCACCGACTCCACCGTTGCCGTCGGCAACGGAAGGGGTGCGCTGGTGCGCGACGTCGCGCTGGGCGCGGACGAGTCGAGCTGCACGGCCGCCGGCTACGGTCGCACGTTCCAAGGGGCCGGTACCGGTTTCGAGGGATGGTCCGGACCGAAGGACGGCTGGCACGTGACCGACGACGCGGGGAGCGGCAAGACCTGGTCCTTCGACGATCCGGGTGCTAAGGGCAACCTCACCGGCGCCGGCGGGCAGTTCGCCATCGTCGACAACTGGTCGTCGCCGGTCGACCGCAACGACACGAGCCTGGTCAGCCCGGTCGCGGACCTGTCCGATCTCTCCCGGCCGACCGTTGGTTTCGACACCTACTACTACGACTACGGGTTCGGTGAACAGGACGGCGTCGTCGACCTGAGCCTCGACGGCGGCGCGACCTGGCAGAACGTCTGGGCTGCGCCGGACACCTTCGTCACCGGACACGTCGAGGTGCCGATCCCGCAGGCTGCGCACAAGTCCGATGTCCGGGTCCGGTTCCGGTTCAGCGGGGCGGCCGACAACTACTGGGAGCTGGACGACGTGTACGTCGGCAACCGGTCGTGCGACGCGACGCCGGGTGGCCTCGTGGCAGGCTTCGTCCGCGACCACAACACCGGTGCCGCACTGACCGGCGTGCAGGTTGCCGGTGGCACCGCCCCGGCGGTCAGCCACGCGACGACCGACGACTCGCAGATCGGCGACGGCTACTACTGGCTGTTCGGCAGCACCGGCAACGTTGCGCTCACCGCCACCGGGCGGCAGTACGCCGAGGCGAGGCAGACGGCCCGGGTTGTCGCGCACCGGACGACCCGGCTCGACTGGTCGCTCGAGGCAGGCCGAGTGACCGTGACTCCGTCGACGATCTCGGTCAACGCCGGCAAGGGGGCGGTGGGCCCCCGGACGATCACGCTCACCAATCACGGCACGAAGGCCGCTCAGGTGTCACTGATCGAGCAGGACCGTGGGTTCACGGCGGCCGACGGCCATCACCGGCTGACGGCTCCCGGAGCACCGCTGCAGCGGGAGAAGGTGGACGCATCCGCGCTGTCGTTCGCGAAGCACGGCCAGGGCGGTCACAACCCGGTGCCGTCCCGGGACGCGTCACCGAATCCTGCGTGGTCGCAGCTGCCGGATTACCCGACGCCGATCATGGACAACGTCGTCGCCGAGGACGACGGGGTTGTCTATTCGGTCAGCGGCGCGACTGACGACGGCCTGACGGCCGCCGGGTACGCCTACGACCGGACGGCCGGTTCGTGGCGGCGGATCGCCGACCTGCCGGAGCCGCGGGAGAGCGCTGTCGGCGGCTTTGTGGGCGGCAAGCTGTATGTCACCGGAGGCTGGGACCAGCAGGGCAACCCGAGCTCTGCGACGTACGCGTACGACCCGGCGCAGAACCGGTGGTCACGCGTCGCCGACCTGCCCGTGCCGAGCAGCGCGTCGGCCGGCACGGTCATGGGCGGAGCCCTGTACGTGGTGGCCGGTTGTCAGTCGCAGGCGTGCACGGAAGCGACTGACACGTACAGGTACGACGCCAGTCGCAACACGTGGACGCGGGTGGCGGCGTACCCGGAACACGTCGTGATGGCGGGTTGCACGGGCTCGGGTGACGGACTGATCTGTGCCGGTGGTCTCGTGCCGTTGCTCGACGATCCGTGGCACGAGTTCCCGGTCTCGAGCGCCTACCGTTACACACCCGACTCGGACAGCTGGACCCGGATCGCCGATATGCCGTATTCCGCCTGGGGCATGGCGTACTCCGGCAGTGGCGGCAAGCTGCAACTGGTCGGCGGCATCACCGGTAGTGGCTACATCACCAACCAGGCCGTCCAGTTCGATCCGGCGACAGGTGCGTGGTCGGCCCTGCCGAACGCGACGTACAGCATGTTCCGCGGCGGCGCGGCCTGCGGGCTGAGCAGGATCGGTGGTTCGATCGGAGGCTTCACCGCGACGCCGTTCGCCGAGTACCTGTCCGGTCAGGACGCGTGTGTCCTCGGCGCGGACGTGAGTTGGTTGTCGGCCGACCGTACCCGGATCAGCATTCCCGCCGGCCGTTCGGTGACGGTGCGACTGCGGTTCGATGCTGCGGCGACGTCCACGGCAGGAACGTACGACGCTCGGCTGGCCTTCACCTCGGATACGCCGTATGCCGTCGCGCCGGCGACGGTCACGCTGACGCGCCGCTGACGCGCCGCGCGTGACGCAACGTAGATCCGGAGAACGTCGCCGGATCTACGTTGCGGGCGTCCCGCGCTCGCCGTACACGGCAGTGACGAGCGCGATCAGCAACCCGGCCAGGAACATGTGCACGAGCACGACACCCCACGGCAGCCCGGTGAAGTACTGCGTGAAGCCGACGGCGCCCTGTAGCAGTTCGATCGCCAGCAGCCACGCCGCCAGCTTGCGCAACGTGCGCGACGTCGCGGTCACCCGGGTCGCGATCACCAACGCGATCGTAATGCCGAGCAGCCCGAACACGACGTCCGCGTGGAGCTGACTGACCAGTTCGGGGTCGAAGCCGTTGCGCCCGGTCTCGGGATCACCCGAGTGCGGCCCGGCGCCGGTGACAACGGTGCCTAGGGCAACCGTCAGCCAGACCGCCACCACACAGGCGGTCGCGAGCGCGCGGACCACCGGGGGAGTGTGCGGATACGGGCTGGTGCGGGACCGGCGCATCATCGACACCGTCAGCGTGATGATGATCGGCGAGACCAGGAAGTGCGCCGAGACGATCCACGGGTTCAGCCCGGTGAGCACGCTGATACCGCCGATGACCGCCTGCAGCGGTACGCCGAGGGCCGCGGCCGTCGCGAGCCGGCGCAGGTCGTGGCGGACCGGGCGGTAGCGCATCACGACCAGCCAGGTGCAGATCGCGACCACGCCGACCACGAACCCGAGCATCCGGTTCGTGAACTCGATCGCGCCGTGATAGCCGAGCGCGGCGTGCGGGACGTAAGAATCGTCCGTACACGACGGCCAGGTCGGGCAGCCGAGGCCGGAGCCGGTCAGCCGGACCAGACCGCCGGTCACCACGATGCCGATGTTCACCGCCACCGAGGCCCAGCCCCAGCGCCGGACCACGTCCAGGCTCGGCTCGGGCACGAGTCGCCAGAAACGGCTGACTTGTTCGGCTTCTCGAGGCGGGGGCTCCGTCGTCATCACCGGGACACTCTAAAGCTCAGTCCCAGCGGAAGGTCCGGGAGACCAGGTATCCGAGCACGCCGGCCCACAGCGCCAGGGACAAAGCGGCCGCCCACGGGATCATCCCTTCGACGGTCGAGTTCGCCAGCCCGTTCGCCAGGGCGGCACTCGGCAGCAGCCGTACGACGCTCTGCAGTCCGGCCGGGTATTCGTCGACAGGCGTCATGATCGCCCCGCCGACCAACAGCAGCAGATACAGCAGGTTCGCGGCGGCCAGCGTCGCCTCGGCACGCAGTACGCCGGCCATCAGCAGACCGAGTGACGCGAAGGCCGCGGTGCCGCACAGGACGGTCAGGATCACGCCGACGACAGCCTCGGCCCCGCCCACCGGCTTCCAGCCCAGTGCGAATCCGGTGCCGATCAGTACTGCGAGCTGGATCAGCTGGACGATCAGGACGGCGCCGATCTTGCCGGCCAGCAGGCCGGTGCGGGACAGCGGCGAGGCGCCGAGGCGTTTGATCACGCCGTACCTGCGCTCGAAACCGGTCGCGATGGCGAGCGAGGTGAACGACGACGACAGGATGGCCAGGGCGAGCACGCGCGGGACGGCCTGGTCGATCGGCCGGCCGTCGCCGAGCGGCAGGCGGTCGCCCAGGCCGGTGGCACCGAGCAGCAGCAGGATGCCGAGCGGGATGACCAGCGCGAGCAGCAGCTGCTCGCCGTTGCGGACGAGCAGCTTGAACTCCATCCGCGAGTGCGCGAGAACCTTCCGCGGCCACGGCGCACTTCCCGGCTGCGGTGCGTAGGTGCTCATGAGCGCTCCGGCTTGGCGGTGAGTTCGAGGAAGACGTCCTCGAGGGACTTCTTGTGGTGCTCGGTCAGGTCGTCGGGGGTGCCGGAGGCGATCACCTTGCCGGCCGACACCACGTGGACCTGGTCGGACAGCTGCTCGGCCTCGTCCATCGCGTGGGTGGTGAGGACGACCGTGACGCCGTCGTCGCGCAGGTCGCGGATCACCTGCCAGATCTCGCGCCGGCCGTGCGGGTCCAGACCGGTCGTCGGCTCGTCGAGGAACGCGATCTCCGGCCGCCCCACGATCGCCAGCGCGAACGACAGTCGCTGCTTCTGGCCACCCGACAGCCGGCGGTACGGCGTCCGGCCGCAGCTGCCCAGGTCGAGGCGCTCCACCAGGGCCGGGATGTCGAGCGGATGGGTGTGCAGCGTGGCGACGTACTTGAGCATCTCGACCGCGCGGACGCCGGACCAGGCGCCGCCCTCCTGGAGCATCACGCCGATCCGCGGCATCAACTCGTCGTGGTCCGCGATCGGATCCAGCCCGAGCACCCGGACCTGGCCCGAGTCGGGCCGCCGGAACCCCTCACAGCTCTCCACGGTCGTGGTCTTGCCGGCGCCGTTCGGGCCGAGCACGGCCGTCACCGTGCCGGCGGCTACGGTGAGACTGAGACCGTCGACCGCGGTCTTCTCGCCGTACCGCACGACGAGGTTGTCGATCTCTACCGCGACTGGCACAAACGGCAGCATAGAGAACGCCCCGGAGTGACCTCGCTCACGGTAGGGGTCCGGGCCCCGCGTGAGGGCGTGAACCGGTTAGGGGAGCCTTATTTGAAGGGTCCCGGGAATTACGCGACACTGATGTTGTGAAAACTCCTGCGAACGGATCGGCGCCGGTCGGCGCTGCCGCGCGGGACGAGTCCACCCGGGACCGGGTCGCACGCTCGATCCTGACCAACGGTCCGTCCAGCGCCGCGGTGCTGGCGGAGCGGCTCGAGCTGACCCCGGCGGCTGTCCGCCGGCATCTCGACCACCTGCTCGACGAGGGCCTGGTCGAGTCCCGCGAGGAGCGCGTCTACGGCCCGCGCGGCCGCGGCCGCCCCGCGAAGGTCTTCGTGCTGACCGACACCGGCCGGCACGCCTTCCACCAGGCGTACGACGACCTGGCGGCGACCGCGATGCGGTTCATCGCCGAGGCCGGCGGTGACGACGCCGTGGCGGAGTTCGCCCGGCGCCGTGTCGCCGAGGTGGAGGAGCGGTACCGGGAGCAGCTCGCGCTGGCTCCCGAGAGCAAGAAGGCGGAGGTGCTCGCCCAGGCCCTGACGGCCGACGGGTACGCAGCCTCCACGGCGGAGGCGGGCCACGGCGCCCAGCTCTGCCAGCACCACTGCCCGGTCGCGCACGTGGCCGAGCAGTTCCCTCAGCTGTGCGAGGCCGAGACCGAGGTGTTCTCGAGACTCCTCGGCAAGCACGTGCAGCGCTTGGCCACCATCGCCCACGGCGACGGTGTCTGTACGACGCATATCCCAGGCCCTGTCGACTCAGTGCCTGCTGCCCCTGTATCCGACGGCGAAGCTGCGAGGACCGCACGATGACGCAAACCGCTCACCCCGAACTGGAAGGCCTCGGCAACTACCAGTACGGCTGGGCCGACTCCGACGCCGCCGGTGCGGTCGCCCAGCGCGGCCTCAGCACCGACGTGGTGCGGGGGATCTCCGCCCTCAAGAACGAGCCGGAGTGGATGCTCGACCTGCGGCTGAAGGGCCTGAAGCTCTTCGACCGCAAGCCGATGCCGTCGTGGGGCGCCGACCTGTCCGGGATCGACTTCGACAACATCAAGTACTTCGTCCGGTCCACCGAGAAGCAGGCCACCTCCTGGGAGGAGCTGCCGCCGGACATCAAGAACACCTACGACAAGCTCGGCATCCCGGAGGCGGAGAAGCAGCGCCTGGTCGCCGGCGTCGCCGCGCAGTACGAGTCGGAGGTCGTCTACCACCAGATCCGTGAGGACCTGGAGGCGCAGGGCGTCATCTTCCTCGACACCGACACCGGCCTGAAGGAGCACCCGGAGCTCTTCAAGGAGTACTTCGGCTCCGTCATCCCGGTCGGCGACAACAAGTTCGCCTCGCTGAACACCGCGGTCTGGTCCGGCGGCTCGTTCATCTACGTGCCCAAGGGCGTCAAGGTGGACATCCCGCTGCAGGCCTACTTCCGGATCAACACCGAGAACATGGGCCAGTTCGAGCGGACCCTGATCATCGTCGACGAGGACGCCTACGTGCACTACGTCGAGGGCTGCACGGCGCCGATCTACAAGTCGGACTCGCTGCACTCCGCGGTGGTCGAGATCATCGTGAAGAAGGGCGCCCGCTGCCGCTACACGACGATCCAGAACTGGTCGAACAACGTCTACAACCTGGTCACCAAGCGCGCCACCTGCGAAGAGGGCGCGACGATGGAGTGGATCGACGGCAACATCGGTTCCAAGGTGACGATGAAGTACCCGGCCGTCTACCTGATGGGTGAGCACGCCAAGGGCGAGACGCTGTCGGTCGCGTTCGCGGGCGAGGGCCAGCACCAGGACGCCGGCTCGAAGATGGTGCACAACGCGCCGTACACGTCGAGCTCGATCGTGTCGAAGTCGGTGGCCCGCGGCGGCGGCCGGACGTCGTACCGCGGTCTGGTCGAGGTCGCGCCGGGCTCCCACCACAGCAAGTCCACGGTGCGCTGTGACGCGCTGCTGGTCGACACGATCAGCCGCTCCGACACCTACCCGTACGTCGACGTCCGCGAGGACGACGTGGCGATGGGTCACGAGGCGACCGTGTCCAAGGTCAGCGACGACCAGCTCTTCTACCTGATGAGCCGGGGCATGGCCGAGGACGAGGCGATGGCGATGATCGTCCGCGGCTTCATCGAGCCGATCGCCCGCGAGCTCCCGATGGAGTACGCGCTGGAACTGAACCGTTTGATCGAGCTGCAGATGGAAGGGGCCGTCGGCTGATGTCCGCCGCTGAAACCCTTGTTGCTACCGGCAACAGGGCGCACTCCCACGGGCCGGGTTCGCCGGTCCCGCTCCAGGCCCGCAGCGAGCGGCCGACGTCGTACGACGTGGCCGACTTCGCGGTGCCGACCGGACGCGAGGAGGAGTGGCGCTTCACCCCGGTCAAGCAGCTGAAGGCACTGTTCGAGGACGCGGCCGGCACCGAGACCCCGAAGGTCGACGCGTCCGGTCCGGAGGGCGTGGTCTTCGAGACCGTCGCCGCGGACTCGCTCAAGGTCGGCAAGCCGCAGGACCGCTCCGCGGCCGTCGCCTGGAACCACGCCGGCGACGCGTTCGCGGTCCGGATCCCGGTCGAGGCCGAGCTGACCGAGGCGGTGCACGTCAACGTCGCGAGCCTCGGCGCCCGCGGCTTCAGCCACCTGATCATCGAGTCCGGCCGGCACAGCAAGGCCATCGTGATCATCGATCACAGCGGATCCGGCGAGCTCGGCAGCAACGTCGAGATCGTCGTCGGTGACGGCGCCGAGTTGCGGGTCGTCTCGATCCAGCAGGGCGACCACGAGTCGATCCACCTCGGCCAGCACGACGCCGTCGTCGGCCGGGACGCGAAGCTCCACCACGTCGCGGTCACTCTGGGCGGCAAGATCGTCCGGATCGGCACCAACGTCCGGTACGCCGGTCCCGGTGGCGACGCCGAACTGCTCGGGGTGTACTTCGCGGAGTCCGGTCAGCACCACGAGAACCGGCTCTTCGTCGACCACGAGGCGGCCAACTGCAAGAGCAACGTGCTCTACAAGGGCGCGCTGGCCGGTGACAACGCCCGCTCGGTGTGGATCGGCGACGTGCTGATCCGGGCCGCGGCCGAGGGCACCGACACCTTCGAGCTGAACCGCAACCTGGTCCTGACCGACGGCGCCCGCGCCGACTCGGTGCCGAACCTGGAGATCGAGACCGGCGAGATCGAGGGCGCCGGCCACGCGTCCGCGACCGGCCGGTTCGACGACGAGCAGCTGTTCTACCTGCAGGCCCGCGGCATCCCCGAGGACGCGGCCCGGCGGCTGGTGGTGTCCGGCTTCTTCAACGACATCATCGGCAAGATCGGCGTACCCGAGGTCACCGAGCACCTGCACGAGGTGATCGAAGAGAAGCTGGCCCGCACCGCCGAGCTGAGCGAATCCGCCAAGGTGGTCGTCGGCCGGTGAGCGACAGCTTCGAGCGCGCCTGCGCCGCCGCCGATGTACCCGACGAGGGAGTCATCCCGGTCGAGGTCGGCGGTGTCGAGGTCGCGGTCGTGAAGAGCGAGGGACAGTACTTCGCGGTGCGGGACGAGTGCTCGCACGCGCAGATCCAGCTGTCCGAGGGTGACGTCGGCGAGTGCGAGATCGAGTGCTGGCTGCACGGGTCCCGCTTCGACCTGCGCACCGGCGAGCCGACCAGCCTGCCGGCGTACGACCCGGTGCCGATCTACCCCGTGCGCCTCGACGGCGACGACGTACTCGTCGACGTGAAGAACCCCCTGAACCAAGCAGCCCTGTAAACGACGGAGATAGAAGATCCTCATGGCGACACTCGAGATCCGCGACCTGCACGTGTCGGTCGACACCGAGAACGGCCCGAAGCAGATCCTGCGCGGCGTCGACCTGACCATCGCCGGTGGTCAGACGCACGCGATCATGGGCCCGAACGGCTCCGGCAAGTCGACGCTGGCGTACTCGATCGCCGGGCACCCGAAGTACAACGTCACCAGCGGCACCGTGACGCTGGACGGCGAGGACGTGCTGGACATGTCCGTCGACGAGCGCGCCCGGGCCGGCCTGTTCCTGGCCATGCAGTACCCGGTCGAGGTGCCCGGTGTCTCGGTGGCGAACTTCCTCCGGACCGCGAAGACCGCGATCGACGGTGAGGCGCCGAAGCTGCGCACCTGGGTCAAGGACGTCAACAAGGCGCTCGCCGACCTGGACATGGACTCCGACTTCGGCACCCGCAACGTCAACGAGGGCTTCTCCGGCGGTGAGAAGAAGCGGCACGAGATCGTCCAGCTCGAGTTGCTGAACCCGAAGGTCGCGATCCTCGACGAGACCGACTCCGGCCTCGACATCGACGCGCTGCGGATCGTCTCCGAGGGCGTCAACCGGTTCGCCGCGCAGGGCGACAAGGGCGTTCTGCTGATCACCCACTACACGCGGATCCTGCGCTACATCAAGCCGGACTTCGTACACGTGTTCGTCGACGGCCGCGTCGCCGAAGAGGGCGGTCCGGAGCTCGCCGAAGAGCTCGAGGCCAACGGCTACGAGCGGTTCCTGAAGGCAGGCGCGAAGTGACCGACGCCCGGACGTTCAGCAGTCCCCTGGACCTGCAGTCGGTCCGGGCGGACTTCCCCATCCTGTCGCGCGAGTTGGCCGGCGGGTTCCCGCTGGTCTACCTCGACTCGGCGAACTCCTCGCAGAAGCCGCGCCAGGTGGTGCAGGCGATCGAGGACCACTACCTCAAGCACAACGCCAACGTGGCCCGGGCCATGCACCAGCTCGGTGCCGAGGCCACGGCGGCGTACGAGGGCGGCCGGGACAAGGTCGCGGCGTTCATCGGCGCGCCGTCCCGGGACGAGATCGTCTTCACCAAGAACGCCTCCGAGGCGCTCAACCTCGCCGCGCACACGCTCGGCGCGTCGCTGAAGCCGGGCGATGTCGTGGTGGTGTCCGAGATGGAGCACCACAGCAACATCGTCCCGTGGCAGCTCGCGTGCGAGCGGACCGGCGCGACGCTGAAGTGGTTCGGAGTGACCGAGGACGGCCGGCTCGACCTGTCGAACATCGACGAGCTGCTGACCGAGCAGACCAAGGTGGTCGCATTGACCTGGGTCTCGAACGCGCTCGGCACGATCAACCCGATCACCGATATCGCCGCGAAGGCGCACGCGGTCGGCGCGACCGTCGTCGTCGACGCGTCGCAGGCCGTCCCGCAGTTCCCGGTCGACGTCTCGACGCTCGGCGCCGACCTGCTGGCCTTCACCGGTCACAAAGTGGTCGGCCCGACCGGTATCGGCGTGCTCTGGGGACGGTACGACCTGCTCGCGTCGCTCCCGCCGTTCCTCGGTGGCGGCGAGATGATCGAGATCGTCCGGATGACCGGCTCGACGTACGCCGCTCCGCCGGCCCGGTTCGAGGCGGGTACGCCTCCGATCGCGCAGGCGGTCGGGCTCGGTGCGGCCGTCGACTACCTGTCCGGGATCGGGATGGACAAGATCGCGGCGCACGAGCACGCGATCGTCGAGTACGCGCTCGAGGGCCTGAAGACGGTTCCGGGTCTGACGATCCTCGGACCGCAGGACGCCACCGATCACGGCGGTGCGATCAGCTTCGCGCTGGACGGCGTACACCCGCACGACGTGTCGACCGTGCTGGACACCCGCGGCATCGCCGTCCGGGCCGGGCACCACTGCGCGCGCCCGGTGCACGAGCGGTTCGGAATGCAATCGTCGACCAGAGCGTCTTTCTATCTGTACACGACGCCCGAGGAGATCGAGGCGCTCGTGGACGGCCTGGGATTCGTGCGCTCGTACTTCAAGGTGGATTGATATGCAGCTCGACAGCCTTTACCAGGAGATCATCCTGGATCACTACCGCAGCCCGCACCACGCGGGGCTGTCGGATCCGTACGACGTGGAGGTGCACCACGTGAACCCGTCCTGCGGGGACGAGGTCACGCTCCGGGTCGAGCTCGACGGCGACACCGTCAAGGGCGTCACGCACAACAGCGTCGGCTGCTCGATCAGCCAGGCGGCGACATCGGTGATGTCGGACCTGGTGATCGGCAAGCCGGTGTCCGAAGGCATGGCGACGTACGAGAAGTTCCTCGAGCTGATGCAGGGCCGGGGGAACGTGGAGCCGGACGAAGAGGTTCTCGAGGACGGTGTGGCGTTCGCGGGTGTCGCGCAGTTCCCGGCCCGGGTGAAGTGTGCACTGCTGGGCTGGTCGGCGTGGCGCGATGCCACGGCGCAGGCCCTGGCCGCCAACGAAGGAGTGAAGAATGCCTGACCAGACCGACGAGAAGATCGAGCTGCCCGAGGTCGACCT
This sequence comes from Kribbella sp. NBC_00662, assembly GCF_041430295.1. GTDB lineage: Bacteria > Actinomycetota > Actinomycetes > Propionibacteriales > Kribbellaceae > Kribbella. The sequence continues at coordinate 5,844,680 of NZ_CP109029.1, forward strand.
CGACGCGGCCGCCGCGCCGGTCGGCAGCACGCCGGCCAAGGTCGAGGACGTCACCGAGGCACTCAAGGACGTCGTCGACCCGGAGCTCGGCATCAACGTGGTCGACCTGGGCCTGATCTACGGCATCACCGTCGACGACACCAGTACGGCGATCATCGACATGACGCTGACGTCCGCGGCCTGCCCGCTGACCGACGTGATCGAGGACCAGACCCGGATGGCGCTGGACGGTCTCGTCAACGACTTCCGGATCAACTGGGTCTGGATGCCGCCGTGGGGCCCGGAGAAGATCACCGATGACGGCCGCGACCAGCTGCGGGCGCTCGGCTTCAACGTGTGAGCAAGATCGTTCACGTATCGCCGGACCGGTTGGACAGGTGGCTGACCGGCTTCGGTGAACGGCACGGTGACGTCGAGTACGGCGTGACGCCGACCAGTGTCACGTTGTCCGCCGAGGACGGATCCTCGGCCGTCGTCACCGTGCCGTTCGAGCCTCTCGCGGACCTGTCCCGCGAGGGGCTCGTCGCACATGTGCTGACCGAGCGGCGGCTCGGCATCCTGCTCGTCCGCCGCGGCGGGTACGGTGCCGGGGTATTTGCCGAGGGCAAGCTTCTCGACTCGAAGGTCGGGTCCCGGCACGTGCAGGGGACGACGAAGGCGGGCGGCTGGTCGCAGCAGCGGTACGCCCGCCGGCGGGACAACCAGGCCCGTGAGGCGTTCGCGGCCGCGACGGAGGTCGCCGTTCGGATCCTGGCCCCGGCGAAGCTCGACGTCCTGGTGTGCGGGGGAGACCGGCGGGCGGTCGACTCGGTCCTCGAGGATCCCCGCCTGAAGGATCTGCCCGCGTTGGTGCGGCCGCCGTTCCTCGGCGTACCGGATCCGAAGCAGAAGGTGCTCGAACAGGCCGCCGTCGACGCGCGGGCGATCCGGATCGACGTGGATCAGCCGGAGTAGGCGTCGTTCATTCCGTCGTTCATTCGATGGTCATTCCCGTCCCCGGGTTCGACGCGTGCATCCTTCGCGCCGGCGGGCCGTCGGTGTCGTGAGCGGCAGGCGTACGGCGCATGCGCGAGTCCGTCTCGACCAGCGCCGACGCGGGAATGCCGTGCTGCTGCAGGGCGTCGACGACCGCACCGGTGAACCGGCCCGACGTCGACGCGTGCAGTTCGCGGAGATCGACCAGGCCCTCTGCCAGCAGTGCGAGCCGCGGGTGGAGCGTCGCGAACGCTTCTGCGAACTCGCCGTCGGTCCGGCTCGTCAGGGTGCCGTCCGGTCCGGCGACGTACACCTGTCGCGCGCCGCTCGACTCCCGGATCGTGAGCCGGACGTTCACGCCGTCGCGGCGGGCTTGGCCGAGTGCGTCGACCAACGGCTGGTACGGGTGCTCCTCGTCGGCGTCCGCCCGCATCGAGACGGTTCGGACCCGGGCCGGCTTGGGTTGCTCCGCCGGATCCCAGCCGGCGAGAGCGGGTTCACCGGCCTCCATCCGGGCCCGCATCGCGTCGTACTCGTGGCGGAACATCGTCAGGTACGCCTCGCCGGACGCGGCCCGGTGCACTGAGTCGGCGCGCTCGACCTTCGGTCGGTGGTTCCGGTCGATCCGGCGGCGCTCGAAGTCGAGGTGGTAGTCGACGCTGACCTTGACCGTGACCACCTGCCCGGATTCGTACACGCCGGTCTCATGGCGCGCGCCGACCGTGCCGGTGTCCTGCTCGCCGACGCGGCGGCCGGAGGTCAGCCCGACCGTGATCGGCCCGCCGGGCGTCGTACCGCCGACGGAGCGGGAGCCGGGCAGCAGGCGGTTGCTGCGGGCCGTCAGCTGGCTGATCCGCAGCTCGCGGGAGTTCTCGCCGAGCTGAGTGGTCGAGTCCTCGTCGGGATCCGAGATCAGCTCCAGGCCCGACACCTCCGCGCGGACCCGGACCACCACGACCCGCGAGGTCTGCCCGGGGATCGCGAGCGGCACGAGTTCGTGCCCCGAAGGGCCAGCCATCTCCTGGAAGGCGACCGCTCGGTTCGCCGCGCCGAGCAAGGACTCCAGCGTCGTCTGATGCACCCGGACGCCGGCGCTGCGCAACAGGTCTGGCCGGCCGAGACGGGCGACGGCCGCGTCGAACAAGGCGTTCTCCGACGGCGCCCCGGGCAGGTGGGGGAGCGTTCCGTCGACGAGGTAGTTGTCCGGCAGCCTGACGGCTCGATGGTCGACGACCTGCGGACCGTCCTGGAGCGGAGCTGAGTGGAGTGCGGACGCCGGCACCGAGAGGCTGATCCGCCCGGAGGCCTCCCGCCGGGTCACCGACGCCGCTTTGCCCCCGGGCTCTGCCGAATCCTCGACCTCGATGAGGACCTGGTAGTCCCGCTCGATCCGGGCCGTCGACAGCGCCAGCCCGGTGCTGATGCGGGTGTTGAGCTCGCTGCTCGACGAGGTGGTGGAGGTACCGAGCTCCGCGCCGGCTCCGATGGTCGCGGAGGCACCGTCGGTTGCGGAGACGCCGACCTCACCGCTGTACGACGTACCTTCGGTCACGCTTCTGGTGCGATCCCGCAGGCCCCACAGCTGCTGCAGGCCGTAGCCGTTGCCGCTCTGCCCTTCCGTCCCGCCGGCCTCGGTGGTCACCGGTCCGACGAACCGCACCTTCACCCGGACCCGGAGGTTGCGCGTGCCCGTGCCGTCGCGGACCGGCAGCTCCCGGACGAACCCGCGAGGGTCGAGCATCTCGTCCAGCTGGTTACGCCACCGCGTGCCGCTCAGATCACCACGCAACGCGCTCGTCAGCACCGCGTCGTCCAGCGCCTGCGGCGAATGCTCCCCGATCGCGGCGCACACCTCGCGGAACATGTCGCTGTCGTTCCCGTCCAGGTCCTGCAGCGACGAGCGATCGACCTGGGCCGAGCCCAGCATCTGCTCGTAGTTGCGCGGCACCGGGACCTCGACCCGGATCCGCGCCAGGACCTCGGCCTCCACGAGCGCGGCATCCAGTCCGGTCCCGCGCGGCGTCGTGAGACCCGTTGCCTCGCGCAACTTGTTCGCCAGCCGCTCGTCGGTGTGCGTCGCGGCCAGCCCGCCGGCCCCGGCCTTCTCGATCCGGTAGCGCCGCAGCAAGGCGGTCGTCGTACGGCGGGGGAGGTCGAGGTTGTCGTCCAGCAGCCGCTCGACGGCATCCGACACCTGGTGCAGCGGGAGGTCGAGCTCGTTCCGCCCGTACGCCCGGAGTGCATCGCCCTCGGGGAGTGTGAGTACGACGGCACCGGTCTCCAGCGGGATCGTGCGAACTGCTGCGCTGCCGGACCGGAGCTTCGCCTCCAGAACGAGGTCTCCCCAGAACTGGTAGTGCTGCCCGTCCCGCATCAGCGTTCGCTCGACGCCACTGGTGGACGTCTCCGAGCTGGCTGAGGAGCGGGTGGTCGACCGGTTCAGCCCGATCGATCCGCCCAGCGCGTCCCCGTCCGCCGACACCGAGCCGGTGCCTGCACTCACGCCGGCCGTCGCGCCGGTGGAGACACCCGACGTACTGCCGGTGCTCGCCAGCGTCACGTTCAGCTCGGCGAGGATCGGGTGCCCGCTGCCGACGTACCTGAGGTTCTCGACGCGGGTGGTGACGCTGAGCGCTGTACGGCGAGGGCTGAGGCCGCGGCGTCGTACTGCCTCGAGTGCATCGGAAGGCGCTGGGCTGACGGCCAGACCGGTGCGGTACTCGGTGGTGAGCAGCTCCGGCCGGGAGATGAGGTTCCGCGGCGCCAGGAAGGCGCTGAGGTGGTGCAGCGCCGAGCTGTCACCCCGCCCGAGCTCGGGCACGGCCTCGATCAGGCGAGCGATCGGGGCACGCGCGTCGATGTGCTGGACCGTCGCGGTCTGCAGCAGACCCGGATCGACCCGATCGCGTACTGCGATGGCCGGCTGCTCAGGCCCGGCGCAGAACTCGCTGTCGAGACAAACCCGGGCGCTGCCCTCCGACGAGACGATCGGTACCTCGGTGCCGTCATCGGTGATCTCGCTGATCGTGATCGTGTGCGGTACGTCGAACACCGCGACCTGCGCGCTCGACTCGGACACCGTCATCCGGTACGCGCCCCGGCTCGACGACCACCCGAGCGACCGGCCCAGCGACGACCGCCCGACCGACGCCCGCGCCTGCGGCGTACTCCCGGACTGCCCGGGCGCCGGAGCGTTGCTGACCCCGAGGTACGCCGACCAGGGCAGGCTCCGCGACTGGCTGCTGGAGCGACCCGACGTACTCACGCCGATGTCCACGTTGACGACCATGTCGTCGTCGGCGACACCGATCGGGCTTGCGCGGTCGAAGTGCTGCTCGATCGCGATGCGATAGGACCGGACCCGTGGTGGGTGGCCGGTGTGGTGCTCGGTGAGCTGGAAGGTCAACCCGTCCTGCGCCGCGTGGTCGTACCCGGTCTCCAGGCGATGCCTGGCGAGCTGCTGGCGGGCGCGCTCCCAGTTCTCGGTGCGGCTGAGCAGGACGGCCGCATCCTCACCGATGAGGCCGGTAGGCACCGGATGGCCATCGATCAGTGGCGGAACCATCGACTGCCGGGACAGGTGCTCGAGGAAGTCCTGCAGAGCCTGGTCGGCTCCGGTCAGCTCCCGGATCATGGCCGGTCCAGCGCCGCGCAGCTGGCCCGGTCCGTTGCCGAGCCACACCGGCAGGCGGAGCGGGGTGTCTGTCGGGCGCGGGTCTCCGCGCAGCAGCAGCCGGCCGTCCGTGCCGCGGCGCAGCTCACCGTTCTCGCGGACGAGAGCCGCGGCCGGCACCGGCAGTCCGTACCGGAAGGCGTCGCGCTCTGCCATCCGCAGGTACGCGTCGCCGTCGCCCTCGGTGCTGAACGACTCCTCGCGATCGAGCCGATGCACGGTGACCTTGTGCCGCAGCCGGAGCTTTACACCGACGGTCGGCGCTACTCGTTGGGTGCTCCAACGACTGCCCAGGTCGGCGGTGGACGCGGTGTCCTCCTGACCGGTGTTCCGGCCGGCGCGGACGCCCGGCCCGAGGTCGATCGTGGACGAACCGATGTCGGACACAGCGGTCGTCGCCGTCGCACTCAGGGTGCGGGAGTTGCTGAAGCCCTGGGTACCGGACGTGCCGGAGTTGCCGACCCGCCAGATCTCGAGCTTGTGGTCGGGGGAGCTGTCGCTGACCAGTTCGGCGGTCTCCAGCTCGGCGACGGTCTCCAGTTGCGCCCAGGCCACCGGCCGGCCGCCGTTCGTGATCAGTCGCCAGACGCCGCCGGGCCGGGTCGTCTCGTCCAGCCGGGTCATCGCGTCCTCTGCGGCCAGGCTCCGGATCCGGTCATGGCCGACGCGGTCCAGCGATCCGAGGCGTTGCCGCAGTTCGGCCACGGTCCGGTCGCACAGGTCGTTGAGCCCGTCGACCCGGGTCGCCATGTGCTCGGGCATCGCCGTACTGCGTTCCGCCGACAGGCCGAGCGTCTCGAGATCGGTCTGCTCGGCCGGCGGCGGCACCGTGTAGGTGTGGATGTACCCGAGGTCGAGGGCGGCGGTGTCGTGTGCCGCGCCCGTGTCGACGAGGTGGGCTGGAGACCAGTCGCGCGCAGCGGAGTCGCGGATCCGCCAGCTCCAGCGCGGCTGGGCCGATCGGTAGCGGAGGATCTCGCCCCGCAGTGCCTCCACCGCACCGCTCTGCGCGTATTCGGTCGCTCCGCCGCTGACCGTCAGGCCCTGCCCGGTCGCTGACTCGAACCCCGGCGAAACGACCTTCGCGACCGCTTTCACCTTGCTGGTGTTCGGGAGCGCCTCCGTAACGGAGCGCAGATCGACGCCGACCGTCGTACCGGAGTTCTGCATCGCCGACGTGGCGACGTTGTACCCGCCCTGGACCACCTGCCCGACCTGGGCCTCGTCGATCGTGAGCGGACTGTCCAGGACCTCCTGCAGCTCTCCGAGATCGAGCTTCAGGTGGAACTGGACGAGACCGTCCACGTCGGCGCGGGGCTCGTTGCCGATCGTCAGCACGAAGCCGTCCGGCGAAAGGATCCGGCGGCTCTCCCCACGCAGGGTCCGATGCAGAAGATCCGGCGTGAACCGATACGGCGAGTCGCGGTCCTCCAAAGCTTGATTGAGCTCCCGGCACAACCTGGTCAGATGCGGCAACCGACCGGACGGAAGCCCGTTGTGCTGCACGTCCGCCGCGGGGAGCGTCGCCGCGGTCGCCTTCTGGTACGCCCGCACCTGCGCGGCAGCAGCCTGCGCAGCGGTCTGCAGATCGGCTGCCTCGAGCACGGTCCGGTACGCGTCGGCAGCTGCTTTCGCCTGGTCGGCGGCGGTGGTGCAGTACTGCGCGATCTGGGCGTGGCGCTCCGCGACGCGCAGCCGACGGAGGCCCTGGGTGCGGATCCGGCGGGCGCGCTCGTGGGCGGACGCATCCTGTCCAGCCGCTTGCCGGTCGGCCTCCGCGAACAGTTCGGCGGCCTGCTCACCTGCGGCCACCGCGCTGCGGGTGCGTACTTCGGCGCGGTGGGCCTGGTCGGCCGCCGCGGACTCGAGATCGTCGATCTGCCGTCGTACCTGCGCCCGGAAGCTGTCGTCCGGCCCCTGGCTGTCCGGTACGACGACGTGCACTCCTGCGGACGGCAGCCGCGGTGCAGGATGCCCGTCACGCCGGATCGCCTGCGACAGGTTGGCCAGGTCGCGCTCGATCTCCTCGAGCGGCCGGCTGCCGGAACGCTCCCGCCACTCCCGACTGAGCTGCCGGAACTCCTCGTACTGCGCCTCGGCCCGGCGGTCCCGCACCTCGCGGTACCCGTCGGCCGCCGTTCGGGTGTTCTGCACGAATCGGCGTACCCATCCGAACAGTCCGCGCGCCGGAGCGGTCGGACCGCTGACGCTCGGGCTGGTGGACGGCGTGGGGACGGCTTCTGCCCGCAGCATGCGTTCGACGTCGCGGGCGAGGGCGTGCGACTCGGCGATGAGGTCTGGCGCGAGCGGACGGCCGGGGGACTGCCGGCGGGCGCGGACGTTGGTCAGGCGGCGCAGGTCGGCGTCGGTGGTCAGCTGGTTGCCGTCGAGGACGTCCTGGAGCAGCGCCTGCGCCTCGGCCCGCTGGGACCCGGGCAGACCGGGCAGGTCGAGCAGAGCGTCGAGGGCTTGCGTCGCGCCGTCCGCGCGGGATCCGCCGCGAACGCGGTCGACCTCGGCGCCGACGAGCGCGACCGCCTCGGCGACGAGCCGGTCGTCGGTGATGTCGCCGGCGCGACGTGCCAGGCGGCGTTCGAGCCGGCGCAGCATCTTCCGGGCGAACCGTTCACGGGAGTGCCGCAGCCGGAAGGTGCCGTCACGAAGGGCGATCGCCTCCGGGGCCGCGATGCCGAACGCCACACCGAGCGCCTGGCGCGCACGCCCCTGCGGGCCGTCCTCGGTGATGGCGGCAGACGTCAACCCAGCACTCCCCGTTCAACGTGCCGGTACTTTCACCAGCTGTGAGCGGGGACATTAGCAACCTGATGTTCAGGTTTTCGCCAGGTTTCTCAGCAGTAGAGTAACTTTCTTCCGGTGGCCTTCGTCACATCAGGATCGCTTGTACAGCGCGCGGAAATCGTCCAGCGTGCCGCGGTAGTACTCCAGGTCGTCGGTCAGCTTGGCGCGGCTGACCAGATGCGGGTGCCGGGCCTTCGCCGCCCGGCCGTACTCCGACCAGATGTCGGAGTCGGGGACCTCGTCCGCGTCGTCGGGCAGGAACTTGATCGCCTCGCTGACAGCGTCGGCGGCGAACTCCCAGTTCAGCTCGACGATGTCGCCGTCCTGGTCGGGTGCGCCGGTGTAGGCCATGTCCGCGTCCAGCGCCCGGCGGGCGAACGACGCGGAGACGATCGCCCACTGCGCCGCGTCGATCAGCTGCGACTTGCCCAGCCCGAAGCGCGCGCCGACCGCGGTGGCCGCGCGCTCGGAGGCGTACGGGATGGTGATCTCGCCGGCCTGCGACGCGAAGACCCACGCGTCCGGGCCTTCGGTCACGTTGACTCCCGGCTCCGGCCGCGCCGGCACGACCGCGGGGGCCTCCGGGTCGGCCGCCGTCACCAGGCTCACGTAGATCTGGGCCTCGGTCAGGGTCCTCGCGGTCAGCATCGGTTATCTCGCTCCTAGCTCTCGGCCAAGCTCGTCGTACGCGTCACGTGCAATCAGCAACCGCTCCAGCCGGAACCGCCCCGGCTCCGCGTCCCGGACGGCACGACCCTCGCGCGTCCAGAACCCATCCTGCGGTACGGCGTCGGCGCCGGCCGGCACGAACTTGATCACCTCGTCCACGGCCGCCCGCGCGACGGCCAGCACCTTACCGGCCTCGCCCGGGTCCGCGGGGACTTCCGAGGCGGCGGAGTCGGCGACATCCAGCCACTGACCCGCATCCAGCACCTCCGACGGCTCCGGCCCGCCGAACGTCGGCCAGCCGCGCACAGGCGTCTCCCGAACCGGTAATCCGAACAGGTACTCGCGGTGGGCGTTGCAGCCTGGGCAGATCGCGGCGTAGCTGGACGTCAGCTCACCGTCGACCTCGATCAGCGCCTGCTCCCACGGCGCGTCGATCGACCCGCAGTCCGGGCAGGGATGCAGCTCCAGGTACAGCTGCGCCTCGTCCCGGGTCCGCGCCACCGCGAATGCCATACCGCCCCTCTCGGATCTCCGGAAACCGTCCGGAATTCATCGCCTTCAAGGTCCGCTCATCGTCTGGCCGTGACCGGTGGGTGCAATCGTCCGTCCGGTCGACGGATGGCGCGCGGTCGGGGCGGCGGCCGGCGTCATCGTGCGCGCAGCGGTGGTGTAGTCGAGCGCCTTCAGCACATCCCGCGGTACGCCGGCCTTCTCCAGTTCGGCGGCGACCTTGCCGCTGAAGCTGCCGTCCGGCGACGACGTGTTGTAGAGCTCGCGCAGGTCGACCCGGCCTTCGGCCATCCGCACCAGCTGCGGATTCAGCGCGGCGAACGCGGAGGCGAAACCACCGTCGTTCACCCCGAGCAGGGTCGCCGGCCGGTTGCGGGTCGGATCGCCCGGCAAGGCCTGGTACTTCCGCTCCGTGCCGTCGTCCTCCCTGACCAGCAGCACGACCGGCTTCTTGGTCGCCTGCGCCCGGTCGATCGCCGCCAGCAGCGGCCGGTACGGCTGGTACACCGGCCCGGTCGTGCCCTCGCCGTACTCGGTCGCGACGATGTCCGGCCGGCCGAGCTTCTCCGGCACGGCCTGCAGCCGGGAGTTCGCGAGCACGGAGTCCAGCGCCGCGCCCTGCTCCAGCTGCCGGAGGCCCTCGAGGTACCGATGGGCGAGCATCCGGACGAACATCTGGCCGTTGGCGAGGTTCGGCACGTGCGCGGTCTTCTTCGTGACCTGCTCACCGCGGCCGTTGTCGGTGCTGGTGCGGATCGTGGCGTCGTACACCACGGGGATCCGGACCGTGACCATCTGTCCTTCGAGGAAGCGGCTGGTCTCGAGCCGGGTGCCGTTCGCGTCCGCGGTCTGCTCCTTGACCTGCTCACCCTTCGAGCCGCTGACCGAGAAGAGTCCGCCGTTCAGCCCGCCGGTCGCGGTCACCGGCGTACGCCGGTTCCGCGAGCTGCTGGCGCGCGCCACCCGCTGACTACGCCAGACGTGACCCTCCTGACCCGGCGACGGGTCGTCCTCGAGCTCCCAGCCGACCGGGGTGGCGTTGACGGTGACGTTGATCATCGACTTCCCGTTGCCGGGTCGCGCCATCGGCACCAGGTCGATCCCGCCGTCGAGCAGCCGCCCGATCTTCGCCTTGAGCGCGCTGGGCTTGAGCGTCGACCGGATCAGGTGCCGGAAGTCGGCCAGACCACGCCGCCCGAGGAACTGCGGCTGCCGGAGTACGGCGCTGAGGTTGTCGAACAGCTGGTCCTGCTTCTTCTCACCCCGCCCGTGCGGCACCGACCGGAGCGGCATCGCGCCTTCGGGCAGCCGGACCGAGCGGTGGTCGGGTGTCTGCTCGGCGACCTCCGGGGTCTGCGGATCCGGTCCGTCCTGGAGTACGCCTTCCGGCATCATCGTGTACAGCGTCGCGGTCAGCTGCCGCGGCGCGGACCTGGTCACGGCGGCGTCGGGGTCGAGCCGGCGCAGCTTCGCGCCGGTGCTGGACATCCCCGCCGCGCCGGCGTGGTGCAGCCGGACCACCTCGGTGGTGAAGACCACCTTCCGTTCGGCCAGGTTCCGGACGAAGTTGCCGTGCCGACGGATGTTGGTGTTCTGGTGGCCGTCGCCCAGGGTGTCGGTCGTGGTCAGGTCCGTCGACAGGCCGCCGGTGGGATTGACGCCGCCGGCCCCGGGCACTCCGGCGTCGGCTCCGACCGAGACCGACCGGGTCCTGCTCGCGGACCGGTCCCGCCCTTCGTAGTCGTACATCTGCTCGGCCCCGCCGGCCTGTTCCGGCGCGAGCTTCGGCCGGCCGTGCTCGTCGGTGAGGAGCTTCCCGTCCTCGTCGGTGAGCACGGAGCGCACGGTCACATCACCCTCGAAGTGCGCCCGCACCACGACGACGATGACGTCGGGATGCTCCCGGCCGTGCAACGGCGCCTCGAGCGGGATCTCGAGTCCGCCCGGGCCGAGCATGTCGTCCAGCTGGCCGCTGAGGTTCTCGGGTTTGAATGCGACGTCCAGCCCGGCCTGCAGCACCGGACTCGCGTTCCGCAGGCCGGGGGCGACCTCGTCGATCTGTGCCGCGACCTGTGCGTCGAGGTCGACGGGCCGGGTCACCTGGCCCGAGATCACCACCAGCTTCTCGATCTCGGCCGCGCCCAGGCTGTCCTTGTACGGCCCGGTCGCGTGCATCGTGCGGCCGGTCTCGGCGAGCTGGTCGGACTGGTCGATGCTCGCGGTGAGCTTCTCGTCCTCCATCTGGTACTGGTCCGCTGCGGTGAGGCCTTCCGCGCGGAGCTTCGCAGCGAACCGCTCGGTCGTGTGCGTCGCCGCGAGACCGGTCGTGACGCCCTGCTTCTCGAGCGTGTAGCGGCGGACGAAGCCGCCGCGGACCCGAGGACTGAGCGGCAGCTTGTCGTTCAGGTACCGCTCGGCCGCGTCGCTGACCACGCTCAGCGGCAGGTCGAGCTTGCCGGACGCATACAGCTCCAGCGCCCGCCGCTCGGCCATCAGCTTCTGCACGGTCGCATCAGGCAGCGGGACGGTCTTGACGACCTGCCCGTTGTGCACGATGTCCGCGAACATCCGGTACTGCTCGAGGAACTGGTGGTGCGTGCCCGCGTTGATCAGCAACCGCTCTTCGCCGGAGGTCTCGCTCACCGTGGTCGACTGCGACCGGCCACCGGTATAGCCGAGCGATGCGCCGCCGGAGTACGCCGAGCCGTCGGCTTCGACCGGACCGCCGCCGGCCGTGCCGGTGACGCCGCCGGACGTGGACGTCCCAGAGGTGTAGCCGACGTCGCTCATCGTGAAGTTGATGTCGACGCTGTTCTGCTGCGTCATCGCGACGTGGGTCAGGCTGACCGCCTCGCCGCGGATCTGCACCTGGTACTGCTGCGGCAGGATCGTGCCGTCCCGCAACGCGTGGATCGGATTGCCCGGCGCCTGCACCACCATGAACGTCGGCTTGTACGTCCCGTTCATCCATTCACGGTTCGCGACCAGACTGGTCGGGGCCAGCGCCGCGTGCAGCGCCGGCAACGCGGTGGAGTCCGCCCGGATCGCCGGGATCGCGGCGACCAGCGCGTCGGCCGCGTTGCCCGCGTCGACGGCGACCGGCATCGCCTGCTGGACCGCCTCCGCGGTCGGGGCCTGCGCGGTCTGTGCGAACACCGGCGTCTCGGCCCGGGCCAGCGGCGTGTCGTAGGCGACCTCCATGCTTCCGATCACGTCGGCGAGCGGCTCGGCAACCCCGTTGTCGGTGATCTCCGCGAACTTGATCCGGATCTTCTGCTTGACCCGGTCGAGCGGTTCGGTGCTCTCGCTGAGCGTGACCCGGTTGATCCGGAGTCCGGCCGTCCAGCTCATGTTCCGCATGAACGCGGACCGGCTGGCCTTCACGCCGAGCTTGGCGGCCCAGCCGCGGATGCCCTTCGCCGGCTTGATCGATCCCTCGATCCCGGCCGAGATCGGCACCGAGCTGCTCCGCCCGATCGTCCGGCTGGAGGCCACCGAGCTGATGCCGAGCGGCACCTGGTTCTCGTTCGTGCTCGTGCCGCGGCCCTCGGACACGAAGGTCCCGGTCTTCTCGTCGTACTCCTGGTCGACGGTCAACCGGTACGGGCGCCACCGCGGCGTACCCGCGAAGCCCTGGTCCTCGAGTACGACGATCAGGCCGCCCTGGCAGGCCTCGTTCATCCCGGCCGCGAGCCGCGCCGCGCTGATCGCCTGTACGACGCGCTCGTAGTTGGCGAGCTGGGACCTGGTCGCGTTGCCCCGCGGACGGTCGTATTCGTCGAGCTCCGGCACCAGGCCCTCTGCCTCGAGCCCCACCAGCGCGTCGTGACAGGCGGCGTCCGCGCCGACGACGTTCTGGACCAGGCCCTGGCCGACGCCGCGGATCTGGTTCGGTCCGCGGCCCATCCACGGCGGCGCCGTCTGCGGACCGGTCGGCGGCTCCGGGTCGTCGCGCAGCAGCACCCGGCCGTCCTGGTCGGTCCGGATCGCATCGTGTTCGTCCCGCCGGACCGCCTTCGCGTCCGCGCGGCCGCCGGCCCGGAGCAGGTCGTTCTCGGCGACCCGCATGTGCGCCGTACAGGGGCTGTCGACGACGATCGGCGGCCTGCTGTCGCCGACGCGGCGCAGCGTCGCGACGGTCCGGAGCGGGACCTTGACGCCCTGGGTCCCCATGAAGCGGTGGACGACGGGCGAGATCGTCGTGTTGCTGATGTTCTGGCCGCCCTGCCGGGACACGTTCCGCCCGGCCGACACGGTCGGTGAGAGGTTCACGCCGGAGCCGGCGACGTTGTTCAGCGCGGTCGCAGCGCTCACCGGGTGGGCGGCGTCCGGTACGCCGGGGAACGACAGCGATCCGGTGCCGGTCAGCGAAGCGCCGTACGTCTGGCTCGCGTTGCCGCCGAGGAAGCCGACCGGGACCTTCTCCATGCCCATCTCGGAGCTGAACTCGCCGACCAGTTCGGCCGCGCTCCAGTCGGGCGTGATCTCCCAGGTGAGCTCGTACTCGTGGTCGTCGGCCGCCCGGAAGCTCCGGGTGATGCCGCCCGGCCGGCTCATGTCGTGGATCAGCCGTGGAGTGTCCGCGACGATCAGGCCGGAGATGTGGCTGGCGGTGACCTCGTCCAGGTCGCCGTACCGGTCGTGTGCCTGTCGGATGACGTCGGTCGCGACGCCGCGCAGACCGTCGATGTTGTCGATGGTGTAGCGCGGGAATTCGCCGGTGACATCTTGGGCGTGGCCGAGCTCCGCGAGGGTGACGGTCTCGGACGCCGCCTTCACGGTGTACGGACTGGCCACCCAGGTCTGCTGGGGGCCGACGTCGATGCTCCGGACCGGGGACCAGGGCTCGAGCGGGGAGTTGCGTACCTCCACCTCGAGTACGCCGTCCCACTCCATCAGCAGCGACTCACCGCGGTGGAGGCTCACCCAGCCGAGCATGTGGTAGCCGGTCTCGCCGGCGTTGTCGGCGAGGGTGTGGCCGTGGGTCGACTCGAGCTTCGGCGAGGTCAGCTGGGCGGCCGCGTGCAACGGCGTACCCGGCGCGGCCAGCGCGAGGATCGGCTGCAGGTTCAGTCCGACGGTGGTGCTGCCGGAGTGTGTGTCCGTCGTGCCGGCGCTGATACCGCCTTCGCCGAGCGTGCCGGACATCTGTTCGGCCATCTCGAAGTCGCGGCGGGTGATCTCCCGGATGTTGCGCGCCCGCATCCGCACCCGGACCTCGGGCATGTCCGTGACGCTGCTGTCCCCGTCACCGGGGACGGGGAACACCATGCCGTCCTGCGAGAGCAGCAGGCGGTACTCCGCACTCTGCAACGGCAGCGGCCCGGTCTGGGGAAGCTGGCGTGAGGCGCCGTTCGCGGCCAGTTCCTCGTTGATCACGTCGACGGGCAGATCGACAGGTACACCCTCGGGTGTGCCGGTCATCAGCACTTCCGCGACCGGCATCGCCGCGTTGTAACTCTGCTCGTACTTCGTTACCTGGCTGCGCGCAGCGTCGGCCAGCGCCAGGAGCTGCGCCTGTGACCCGCCCTGGTCGATTCCGTCCAGGAGCGTCCGGTACGCCGCTACGGCCCGATGCGCCTCGGCCGCGGCGACGCCGTACGCGGCGCTGATCTCGGTGTGCCGGGCGGCCTTGTTGTCGGCTGCCGTGGCCGTGAGCCGCAGCATCCGGGCACGTTCGGCGGCGCCGAGATCTAGGTCCTGCTCCTCGGCGTCGGCCTTGAGTTTGGTCTCCTCGGCCAGCTCCGTCGCGGCATGCGCGGTCTCCGCCTTGGTGGCCGACTGCGACTCGAGCTCGCCTGCTGCCGCTTCGAGCGACTGGATCTGGGCGAGGACCTCCTCGCGGAGGTGCGCGACCGAGTGCGGCCCGGGCCGCTGGTTGGCCCGGGCGGCGGCGAGTCCGAACGCCGTAGCGTCGGGGCTGGCGATCGCCTCGGCGGACCAGGGGAGGACCGGCTCGATACCGCCGTGACGGCGGATCGTCCGGGCCAGGCCGTTGAGGTCGCGCTCGAGGTCCGACAGGCTGCGCGGGCCGCTGGGAGTGCCGTTCGCCAGCGTCTCGGCGCGGGCCCGCTGCCAGTCCCGGACCATGACCTGGTACGCCGCATGGTCCGCGTGGAGGCGGCGATCGCGCCGCTCGTGGCCGAAGACCGACTTCAGCCGGCCGAGTACGCCGCGCGGCCGGGCCGCCTGCGCGGCCGCGATCTCCTGTGTCATCAGGGAAAGCTGGTGGGTCCACACGTGACGCAACTGCTCGTCGGCGAGCCGCGGCGAGATCCGCAGGACGTGCGGGTCTTCCGCCGTACCGGACCGGATGATGCCCTGGGCCATCGCGCCGAGCGTGGTCTTCCCGATCTCGACCCGGACGTGCTGCGGTACGTCGGTGACCGTCGTCCGCAGGATCGCCTGCTGCGTCTGCAGGTCGACGGCCGGCTGGTCGACCCCGGATGCGGCAAGGTCGACCTGGTTCATGGCGGCAAGAGCCGTCAGCGCGCCGGACCCGGTCAGGTCGGTCTGGCCACTCGGTCGTCCGCCGGCACCGGTCACCAGGCCCGTGCCGTGAACTTGCGAGGTCCAGACCCGCCGACCTTCGGCACGTCTGTGGTTGTTGCCGACCGGAGCACGATGCCGCCGGCCGGCTTGATGGCTCGGTGGCCCGTTCACCGGCCCGTTCACACCGACGACGAGAGCGTCCCGGCTGATCGTCGCCGAGGCCGACACGATCGTCGACAGTGCGACGGGTCGCGTCGATCCGGGCAGGCGGTCCAGCCGGGCGGCGGCCTCCGGGTCATCGGGGGCGGCACTGCTGAGCGCGTATCTGAGCAACGCCTCAGCCTCGGCACGGCGGGACTGGTCCAGCCCCGGGCCGCGCAGGTACTGATCGAGTGCCCTGACCGCGCCACGGGCCGGCAGTTGACCGCGGACCCGGGCCACCTCGGCCCCGAGCACGCAGATGGCCTCGGCCAGCAAACGGTCGTCGGCCGCACGGTCCGCGGCCCGGCGAGCCAGTTGCTCCTCCAGGGCCTGCATGACGTGCGCCGGAACCATGTCGTCGCGACCGGTCAGCCAGACCCTGCCGTTACGCAGCGGAACGGCGGACGGGTGAAGGATCCCGAGCGCGGTTCCTACTGCCCACCGGGCGCGAGTCGTCGGATCGGCGGCGGACGAGATGGGTGTGGTCAGCCGACTCACCCCCTCCCGTTGGGTGTCCCAGTGCTCACCAGTTGTCACTAGGACGTCCTAGTTCCGGAATCTAGCAAACAATCGGTTACTCGCCAGCAACTCGAATTACCCGAACTGTTAACGATTTACGCCGGACGGCCAACCTAGGATCACCTCTATGGTCGAGCGGTTGGGTACGTCCCAGTGGAGTGTCTCCGAGGCGCGGAGCATGGTCGCCCGGCTGCGGCACGTCGCCGGCGACGGCCCGGAGTACGACGGGATCGAGCTGTTCACGGCACTGTGCGAGTACCTCGATCAGCTGCACGGGAAGGCCGGCTTCGACTACGCCTACACCGGCCCCGAGCGGCAGGCGCTGGCCGACGCGGTCCGGGACGTCCGCGGACCCAGCGGCGTAGGTGATCCGGAGAGCGACCGGCTGGTCCAGCCGGTGAACGCGGCGGTCACGCTGGTCGAGGGGCGGGAGCTGACGACCTGGCTGGAGGAGCGGAGCGGGTGGCAGCAGGACCTCGGCAAGGCGCTGCGCGCGCTGTACACCTATCTAGACCAATTGTACGGCGGTCCGGGTGCCTTCAACGAGCTGCTGACAACGTTCGAACGCAGGCGGGTCGCAGCGCGGTAACGGCACCGGCCTGCTGGCACGAGTGGTACCTCGCTGCCATTACGGTAGGCGCGTGAGTCTCTCGTCCTCCACGCGAACCCCTTCCCAAGGCGCCCGGTCCGCGGGCCGACCGGCGGGTGGTGGTCCGAACCGCCTCCCGAGCAGCCGGGAGCGGCGTCCGGCCCTGGCCGCGCTCGCGGTGATCCTGATCCTGCTCGGTGCCGCCGGTTCCGCGCTGATCGCGCTGAACAGCGGCAACCGGTCCGACTTCGTGGCGATCTCCGCCGACAGCCTCCCGCCCGGGCACAAGCTCGAGGCCAAGGACCTGTCCCGCGGCGACCTGGCCGGCGCGACCGGTGGTCTGATCCCGTGGTCGGAGGCAAGCAAGTACCTCGGCCGCTACACCACCACGTGGCTGTACAAGGACCAGTTCGTCACGCCCGAGAACTTCACCAAGGACGGGCAGCAGCCGATCCCGGCCGGCGCCGCCCTCGTCGGTATCAGCCTCGAAGCCGGCCGCGCGCCGTCGGACGGGCTCAGCGTCGGTGACGTCGTCTCGATCACCCGCGTCCCCACGGCCAACCAGGACGGCGCGACACCGATCACGCTGGTCAAGGCAGCCACGGTGACTTCCAGCGCGGGTGCCATCACGGACTCGAAGACCAGCGCGAACAGCACGCTGAACGTGACCGTGCTGGTCCCGGCCGACCAGATCACCACGGTCGGCGCGGCCGCGGCGTCCAAGTCGCTGATGGTGGCGAAGCTGGCGCCGGGGACCAAGACGGACGTGGAGCGCAACGGCGGGGCCAACTGATGGCACTGGTGGCATTCGCGAGCGCGAAGGGTTCACCCGGCGTCACCACCGCGAGTCTGGTCATCGGTGCGCTCTGGCCGCGGCAGGTGCTGCTGGCCGAGTGCGACCCGGCCGGCAGCGACGTGGCGATCCGGATGACCGGACCGGGCGGTTCGGCGCTCAACTCCGACCGCGGCCTGGTCAGCCTGGCCGCTGCCAGCCGGAAGGGCCTGGGCGACGAGGTGATCCTCGCGCACAGCCAGCAGCTCGACGGCGGTCTCGACGTACTGCTCGGTGTGCGTTCGCCGGAGCAGGTCGGTGGCATGGGCGGTCTGTGGCATCCGCTGGGCATCTCGTTCAACCAGATGCAGCACAGCGACGTACTGGCCGACTGCGGGCGCATCGGCGCGTCGTCACCGCAGCTGCCGGTCATCCAGTCCGCGCGTCTCGTCGTGATGGTGTGTACGGCGACCGGTTCGTCGGTGGCGCACCTGCGCGAGCGGCTGTCCACCCTGGTGCACCACGTCGACGCACAGCTCGGCGTGGTCGTCGTGGCCGACCCGAAGCGGCGTGACGGCGTCAAGCAGGTCTGGACCGTGCTGGACGCAATGTCCGTACCGGTACGGCATCGCTGGCACCTTGCGTACGACCCGGCCGGTGCGGCGTTCTTCGACGGACGTGGCCACGGGCGGCTCGACAAGACCCCGCTGATCCGGTCCGCGACCGACATCACCGCGGAGATGGCGTCGCTGGTCTCGGCGCCGCCTCCGCAGGACTTCGACATGGCAAACGCGGCGTTCCCGCCGGGTGACTATCGATGAGCGCTGACCAGGAGCTGGTCCGCAAGCTGCGCGTGCAGGTTGCCGAGCGGCTGAACGAGCAGCGTCGCCGCGATCAGGTGAACGGCGTACCTCCGATGAGTGCGGAGGACGAGCGGGAGTACGCGCGGTCCCTGATCGTGCAGGTGCTCGAGGACCACGCGCGGTACGAGCTGGCCGAGGGACGTACGCCGCCGACCCCGGACGACGACGCGCAGATCGCCGGCGCGATCCACTCGGCGCTGTTCGGTGTCGGCCGGCTGCAGCCGCTGATCGACGACCCCGAGGTCGAGAACATCGACATCAACGGCTGCGACCAGGTCTTCGTGCAGTACGGCGACGGCCGCGAGGAGACGCCCGGTCCGGTGGCCGAGAGCGACGAGGAACTGGTCGAGCTGATCCAGGTGCTCGCCGCGCACGCGGGTCTGACCAGCCGCCCGTTCGACTCCGCCAACCCGCAGCTCGACCTGCGGCTGCCCGACGGCTCCCGGTTGTCGGCGGTGATGGGTGTGACATCGCGGCCGGCGGTGTCGATCCGGCGGGCGCGGCTCGGCAAGGTGTTCCTGCGCGACCTGGTGCAGAACGGGACGATGACCGACGACATCGGCTCGTTCCTGCGGGCCGCGGTCGCGGCGCGGAAGAACATCATGATCGCGGGCGCGACGAACTCGGGTAAGACCACGCTGCTGCGCGCGCTGGCCAACGAGATCCAGCCGCACGAGCGGCTGATCACGGTCGAGCGCTCGCTCGAGCTCGGCCTGGGGGAGTTCAAGGACCTGCACCCGAACGTGGTCGCGTTCGAGGAACGGCTGCCGAACTCCGAAGGCGTCGGCGAGGTCACGATGGCCGACCTGGTCCGCCGCTCGCTGCGGATGAACCCTTCGCGCGTCATCGTGGGTGAGGTGCTGGGCGACGAGATCGTGACGATGCTGAACGCGATGAGCCAGGGTAACGACGGCTCGCTGTCGACGATCCACTCGAACAGCTCGATGGAGGTGTTCAACCGGATCAGCACCTACGCGATCCAGGCGATGGAGCGGCTGCCGATGGACGCCACCCAGATGCTGATCGCCGGTGCGCTCGACTTCGTCGTGTTCGTCCGCAAGCACAACGACTACACGCGCGGCGGCGGCCTCAGCCGGTACGTCGAGAGCATCCGCGAGGTGACCGGCTGGGACGGCCGGGTGCTGTCCGGCGAGGTGTTCGCCCCCGGGCCGGACGGACGTGCGGCAGCGCACGCGCCGATCGCCTGCATGGACGAGCTCGAGCACTTCGGGTACCAACCCCTGGTCCACGGAACGTGGGCGTGACGCGATGAACGACAGGACCCTGGGTGCGCTGCTGTGCGGGGCGGTGGTCGGCGGCGCGGTGCTGCTGCTGATCGTCGCGATCCGCGGGACCGAGCCGAAGGACGAGACGCCGTCGTTGTTCCGCAACCGCGGCGCCGACCACCGCAGGAACCTGATCCGCCTCGGCGCCGGCATCGCCGTCGGCCTGGTGGTGCTGGTGGTGACCCGCTGGCTGGTGCTCGCCATCGCGCTCGGTCTGCTGGCCGGGATGGCGGACCGCTTCTTCGGCGGCACCGGTGAGGAACGCCGCGCGATCGACCGGCTGGACGCCCTGGCCACCTGGACCGAGGCGCTGCGCGACACGATCGCCGGCGCGGTCGGTCTGGAGCAGGCGATCCCCGCGACCGCGGTGAACGCCGCACCGGCCATCAAGCCCAGCCTGAACCTGCTCGTCGACCGGCTGCGCATCCGCGAACCGTTGCCCTCGGCACTCATGCGCTTCGCCGACGACCTGAACGACCCGTCGGCAGACCTGATCGTCGCCGCCCTGGTGCTGAACGCCCGGCTGCGCGGACCCGGTCTGCGCGAGGTGCTGAGCGCGCTGGCCGACTCGGCCCGCGAGGAGCTCGACGTACGGCGGAAGGTCGCGGCCGAACGGCGATCGACCCGCCGCAGCGTGCAGGTGGTCGTCGCGATCACGCTGATCATGGCGGCCGGTCTGATCCTGTTCAACCCGACGTACATGGCGCCGTACCGCAGCTTCATCGGGCAGGTCGTGCTGACGCTGGTGATCGGGCTGTACGCGCTCGGCCTGCTGTGGCTGCGGCGACTGGCGAAGATCGAGGTGCCGGAGCGGTTCCTGATCGGCATGACCACCGACGGCCGGCTCAACCGGCCGGGTGACGACCGGATGGAAACGGTGAGCGGATGACCTGGGCCTTCATCACCGGCGGCCTGGCCGGCCTCGGCGTGTACGTCGCGATCCGGATCTTCATCAAGCCGCGGACCAACGTGCTGTCGACGATCGCGCGGATCGACGCCGGCCGCGGCGGGTACACCAGTGGCGCGACGGCCAGCGCGGCCGGCGAGCGGGTGCTCGGCGGTGTCGACCGGGCCCGCGAGACGCTGGGCCGGCGGCTCGAGGCCGAGGCGAACGCGCGCGGCTGGGCGTTCGGCAAGCTCCGCCGCGACCTCGCGGTGATGAACCAGCCGTTCGCCGCGATGCTTGCCACCAAGGTGTTCTTCGCGCTCGGCGCGTTGATCCTGATCCCGATCGTGTTGTTCCTGTTCTCCGCGATCGGGTTCGCCGCCCCGGGTGCGGCGCCGGCGATCGTGACGCTGGCGTTCATGGTGCTGGCGTTCTTCCTGCCCGACCTGGCGTTGCGGCAGGAGGCGGAGAAACGGCGGCGCGACTTCCGGCACGTGGTCGGCAGCTTCCTCGACCTGGTCGCGATGAACCTGGCCGGCGGCCGCGGTCTGCCCGAGGCACTGATGACCGCGTCCACGATCGGCGAGCACTGGGCGATGGCCCGGATCCGGCAGGCGCTCGCGAACGCGCGACTGATCGGGATCACGCCATGGGACGCGATGGCACGGCTCGGCGAGGACCTCGGCGTCGAGGAACTGCGCGACCTCGCGTCGGCGCTCGCACTGGCCGGCGACGAGGGCGCGAAGATCCGCTCGTCGCTGCTCGCGCGGGCGGCATCGCTGCGACGTAAGGAACTCGCGGACGTGGAAGGCAAGGCGGGTGAGCGCTCTCAGTCGATGCTGGTTGCGCAGCTGGTCATGATCTCGGCATTCTTCCTTTTCCTGGCGTTCCCGGCCGGCGTGGCCATCCTCGGAAGTTAGGGAAAACAGTGACTGGGGCACGGGATCCACGGGGCGGCGTCGCCCGTCGTACAGGGCATACTGAGGCCTGCTTCGGCCTCACGATCTGGAAGGCAATCGGATGACCTCGGAGTTGATGTTCTGGCGGACCATGGCCCGCTACGCGCTGGCACGGGCGCAGGCCCAGCGGGCCCGGGCGCGGCAGGGGCACACCGAGTTGGGCGCGTCCGCACTCGAGTGGGCGATCATCTCGGGCATCCTGGTCGTCGCCGCACTGGCGATCGGCGTGGTGGTGAAGCGCGTGATCAGCAAGCACACCGCCGATATCGACACCGGCAGCTGACGGTCGCAGCGATGCGGTCGGGGTGGAAGAGGTTTCGACGCAGACGGTCGGAGCGAGGGGTCAGCACGCTCGAGCTGGCCATCCTCGCGCCGGCGATCCTGACGCTGATCTTCCTGTCCATCCAGACGGCCTTGTGGCTGTACGGGCGTTCCGTCGCGCTGAACGCCGCGGAGGAGGGCGTGTCCCGGCTCCGGCTGGTGCAGCCGACCGTCTACACCACCGCGGTGGGGGAGAAGGTCCGGTCGGACATCCAGTCGTACGCGACGCAGCTCGGCGGTACGACGTTGCAGCACGCCGACGTGCCGTTCCCGGCGTACAACAACCCGGAAGGCACCGTCTCGTTCACCGTCACCGGGGACACCGTGTCGCTGGTGCCCGGCCTGACGCTGAAGGTGAGCCGGACCGCCACCGGCCAGATCGAACAGTTCGAAGCCGACAAGTGAGTGTGAGGATGAAGCGCAGACTGGGGCAGCGCGGGACGATGGCGCTGGAGATGGTGATCCTCGCGCCGGTGCTGCTCCTGCTGTTCATGTTCCTGCTCGCCTGCGGGCGGTACTTCCAGACCTCCTCACTGCTGGAGAGCGCGGCCCGCGACGGCGCCCGCAGCGCCAGTCAGGCGCGGTCGTTGCCGGAGGCCCAGAGCCGCGTCGACACGGCCGTCAGTACGACGATGAACCAGGCGATCAAGTCCTGCAAGACGACCGCGTCGGGCTCGATCACCACCGGGTTCGTTGCCGGGTCGCCGTTGTCGGTCGAGGTCACCTGCACGATCAACTACCGCGACCTGGGGTTGCTCGGACTCGGCGGCGACACCACGATCACCAAGCGCTTCACCTCGTCCCTCGACCCGTACCGGGGGGTGCGCGGTGACGGCTCCTGAGCGGCACCGGTCGCGGCTCGTCGAGTTCTTCCGGATCGATGCCCCCGGCAACCATCGGCGTTTCTCCCGCGGCGCGCTGAGCCCCGCGGTGGCGATCCTCGCGGTGATGATCTTCACCCTGGCCGGCCTGGTGATCGACGGCGGCCGCCAGTTGGGTGCGCGATCCCGTGCGGTCGGGTATGCCCAGGAGGCGGCCCGCGTCGGCGCGGCCGCGATCCAGCTGAACGTCGCCGAGGCCAAGATCGACACCACCAAGGCGGCCACCGCGATCGCCGGGTTTTGTGCGCAGGTGCGGAACAACGACCCGGCCGTCACCTCGTGCGGTCCGACCACGTTGACCGACAAAGAGGTCGACATCCAGGTCGACATCGCGAACAAGACCACGTTCCTCGGCCTGATCGGCAAGACCTCGCTGAAGGCCAGCGGCACCGGCCAGGCGCACGCCGAACAAGGCATCGAGAAGGCCGACGACAGCCCGACGATCCCGCCGATCGTGGTCAACCCGACCACCGACGGCCCCGGTGCTCCGACGTCCGTCGCCAATCCGCCGACGATCGACCTGCCCTGCCCGACCTGGACCGTCGGCTCGCCGACCCCGATCTGGACGTTGTCGCCGTTCCCGTTCCCCGCCACCTGCTCCCCGAACGTGACACCGCCGCCGGACACCAACTCGTCGCCGCCGCCGTCCGGCGATCCGTCCGGTCCGCCGTCCAGTTCCGGCCCGCCGTCGTCGTCGAAGCCGCCCGGCGGCTAGAGATCAAAGGATTGCCTCTCGTGCGTAGGTTTCCCCTCCCGCCTGCCGTCCTGGCCGGCGTCGTGACCGGCGTTCTGCTGTTGAGTGCCTGCGGCAAGAACTCCACCGACGGCACGCTCCCGGTCCCCGCGGGTGGCTCGGACTCGACCACTTCCTCGGACACCCCGTCCGCTGAGCCGACCGAGCCGTCGAGTGCGCCGACCCAGCCCGCGACGACCGCCAAGCCGACCACGGCACCGAAAGCCCAGATCATCATCAAAGCCGGGAACTTCGCCTCGAACCCCGCCGTCCAAGGCCTCGTGACCAGCTACCCGCTCTACTTCCAGGCGCTGGTGTCGAAGGACGACACGGTCCTCAAGAAGAAGTTCCCGTCGTTCTTCTACTCCGACGTGTCCGAAGGCATCTTCGACGCCCAGCGCAACGGCTGGGTGATGAAGCCGCCGGGCAGCGTGGTCATCGTCGGCGCGAAGCGGACGGCCGACGGCACGGTCGCGGTGCAGACGTGCCGCTCGCAGACCACGCAGTACTGGGACCCGAAGGCGAAGAAGTGGACGGTGGTGACACCGAACGGCTCGCCCGAGGTGATCGAGATGATCCAGACCGGCATCGGCTGGCTCCCGTACCGCCTGGCCACGACGACCGGGGTGAAGTGCACCGGAATCCATTATCCGGCCTAGTCCGGAAGGCGGAATTCGAGGTTGCGAAGAGGTGACGGGGCAGTGGGCAACGGGCATGATGCCCCTGGTCGAAGATAATCTGCCGAAGAGCCGTCGAGTCTGGGGAGTGAGGATGCACAACCGAGTAGGCCGCGGACTGGTGATCCTGGGCGCCGTGCTCGCACTACTCATGGCCGGCCCGGTCTCCGCAGCCTCCGCCGGCGACACCATCCAGACCGGTACGTCGGTCTGCAGCATGTACGTGAACTCGATCGGTTTCGGCGCGTACTGCAGCAACGGTGCGGCGTACATCCCGAACGGCTCCAACAAGCCACCGCCGACTTGGCGGGAGCGCCTGGCCGGCAGGCCGTTCGTCCCGTGCCGCGACTTCGACATCCCGGACGGCATCCGGCTCCCGAAGGCGCCGGACGGCAAGAAGTGGGTGATGCGGATCACGATCACCGACTACAACCTCGACACGTACGACGGCGGCGACAAAGCGCACCTCGAGCGTGCTTATGTCCCGGTAGGACCGGTGGAAGAGGCGCAATGCCCGTTCCCCAACTACATGGAGCCGTTCTGGCACCCGTTCAAGAGCAACTATCCGCCGCCGGCGCTGGTTGTCATGCCGACCTTCACACCCCGGGTGAACGTGCCTGCCTTCTTCTCCCTGACTGCACAAAGCTCGAAGGCGGGGGCTGACAAGGATGATCCGGGAGCGCTGAGCGGGTACATCGACCCGAACCACAACCTGACGATGCGTGGCCAGGTCGCCGCGATGACGGTCGATCCCGGCGATGGGACCAAGCCGTTCAAGTGCCTGATGGGTGTCACGACGGAGGACGACCCGGACGGGTACGACGAGACCCAGGATCCGTTCCATCAGATCAACACGTGCAAGCACATCTACGAGCGCTCGAGTGCGACGCAACCGGACGGCATGTACACGGTGAAGCTGACCATCACCTGGGAGGTCTTCTACTGGGTCGGCAAGGACCAGGGCGGCTGGCACTCGATCGGTAAGGCGAACGTGACCGCAGTACAGCGGCTTCCTGTGCAGGAAGTTCAGGCCATTGGTGGCTGATGGTGGGGGTATGGAGGAGCGATGGTAAGGACGAATGAGCCGGTGCGTGCGGCGCGGTTGCCGCAGCGGCGGGCGGGGAGTCCGGGCGCGGACCGGTTGAAGGGGTTCGTCGCGCTGCTCGCGATCCTCGCGATCGTCGGCGGTGTGCCGTACGTCTTGCTGCGGTTCTTCGGGACCCCGTGGCCGGACAAGATGCCGACCAGCAGCATGTTGTTCGACGAGCTGAGCATCCGGACCGTCATCGGCATCATCGCGTTCGTCATCTGGATCGCCTGGCTGCACTTCGTCATCTGCCTGATCGCGGAAGCGGTCGCCGAGATCCGCGGGCACGGGCTGTCGCCACGGATCCCGTTCGGCGGCGGTTCGCAGACGATCGCCCGCCGCCTGATCGGCACCGTCGTACTGATCGCGGCCGGCGCGGGCGTCAGCCTTCCGGTCGCGAGCGCGGTCACGACTGCTGGTCCGGCCGCCCCGACCTCGGTCTCCGCACGGCACGAGAGCTCGACCTCGCAGTTCCGGCAGACCGAGGCCGCCAGCAAGATCCTCGCGGGCAACCAGAAGACGACCACCGGCGTACGGACGAACCACGACCACCAGGGTCAGGTCATCAAGTACACCGAGGTCCGCCCGCCGCAGGGCCGCAACTACGACTGCCTCTGGGACATCGCGGAGCGGTACCTCGGCGAAGGTCGCCGGTACAAGGAGATCTACGACCTCAACAAGAACAAGCTCCAGCCCGACGGCCGCCGGCTGACCAACCCGGATCTGATTATGCCGGGCTGGCAGGTGCGGCTGCCGAGCGACGCCAAGGGTCCGGGTGTGCACACCGTGCGCGTCAGCATCGACGACCGCACCGGCAAGACCACGGTCAGCACGAAGACCACCACCGAGACCCGGACCTCCGCCAAGCCCACGGTCAAGCCGACCACAAAGGCCGAGACCAAGACCGAGACGAAGACCGGCGGCAAGCACGAGTCCGGTACTCCGACGCGGTACTCCGAGCAGGGCATCGAGCCGGGCTCGTCGATCGTCATCGGCACGAGCCAGAGCGACCCAGGCGCGAAGAACGTCAAGCCGGGGGAGCCGCGCGTCAGTGTCGAGCCGCACGTTCCCGGGACCGGCCAGTCCGAGCACGGCGAGCCGGCCGGTGGTGGCATCCAGGTTCCCGAGGCGACTCCGGTCGCGACCGACGACGGCGGGATCAACCTGCAGCAGGCCGGTATCTACGGCTTCGGTGCGGCGCTGCTCGCGGCCGGTCTCGCGTTGGCGCTGAAGCGTCGCCGCGGCTGGGCGCAGGGTCCGGGCCCGAAGGCTGCCGGTCACCGGCAGACCGAGGTCGGCCTGCGGCTGGCGTCGGACGTTCCGACCGCGCAGTTCGTCGACAACGCGCTGCGCAAGCTCGGCGCGGACATGACGCAACTGGAGCGGTCGATGCCGAGGGTGGTCGCCGCGCTGGTGACCGACCGGGCGCTGACGCTGGTGCTCGACCCGTACGAGGCTCAGCCCGAGCCGCCAGGCCCGTGGCAGGCGATTGCCGAAGGCACCCGTTGGACGCTGCGCCGCGCGTACGGCCCGACCGGTGAGGTCAACGCGCCCGCGCCGTACCCGACGCTGGTGACGGTCGGCCAGAACGCCGACGGCGCGACGGTGCTGATCGACCTCGACACCGCGAACGGGATCGTCTCGTTCGGCGGCGTCACCAACGCGTCCCGCGACGTCGTCGGTTCGCTCGCCGTCGAGCTGGCGACCAACCTGTGGTCCGAGGGCGCGCACATCAGCATGGTCGGATTCGGCGACGACCTGTCGTCGCTGGCGCCGTCGCGGCTGAGCTACTGGATCCGGCTCGACGACGCGATGGGTGAGGTCGCCCGGCGTACGGAGGCGCAGGTGCAGGCCTGCCAGCGGCGGAACGCCGACTCGGTCGCGGATGCCCGGATGACGCACCCGGACGCGGCGCTGTGGGGCTCGGAGATCATCTTCGTGTCCGCGCCGCCGTCGCCGGAGGAGCAGGACCAGCTCAACCAGTTGGCCGCCGACGCCCGGCGCAGCATCGCGGTCGTCGTGGTCGGCGATGTGCTCAACTCGCCGTGGCGGTTCGTCGTGGACGAGAAGAACCAGGCCGTCTGCCGGCTGCTCGGCCTCGAGGTCGACGCGCACAGCGTCAACCCGGAGCAGTTCGCCGACCTGGTCGCGCTGTTCGACGCGGCCGAGGTGGACGCGCGGGACAAGCGGCGTGCAGAGCAGGACATGCCGGCGTACGAGTTCTCGACCACCGACCTCAGCCAGCCGGCTCCGGTCGAGGTCGACCTGCTCGGGCCGGTCGAGGTGGACGCTCGCGGTGTCATCGACGAGGGCCGGGTCTCGCTGTCGACGGAGATCATCGCGTTCCTCGCCAGCCAGGACTACGGCGTACACCCGAACGTGCTCGCCGGCGCGATCTGGCCGCGTGGCATCAGCGAGGAGCTGCGCGACGCCGCGCTGGAGCACACCCGCCGCTGGGTCGGTGTGGACGCGATGTACGCCGACGAGTCGGGCCGCTGGATGCTGAACCGCAGCGTCGTCCGGGTCGACTGGGACGTCTTCCGGACTCTGGCCAAGCAGGCGACGATGGTGGACGACCCGCGTGGTCCGCTGTCGACGGCGCTCAGCCTGGTCCACGGCCCCGCCTGGTCGAACCTGCCCGGCGGCCGCTACTCCTGGCTCGCCGCATCCGGCATCGAGCGCCGGATGGCCGAGGCCGTCGTCGACGCGTCGCTGCGACTCGCCGAGGCGTCCCTCAGCCACAACGACGGCAACCTGGCCCGCACCGCCCTCCAGACCGGCCTCAGCTTCTCCCCGGCCTCCGAGGAACTCTGGCGAGCCACGCTCCGCCTGGCCTCCCACTTCGGTACGACGGCCGACGTCACCAACGTCGCCGGCCAGATGTACGCCGCCCTCACCAAACACGGCGCCCCCCGCGGCCCGGAAGCCGAAACCGACGCCCTCGTCGACGAACTCCTCCCCGGCTACCACCGCCCCGCCCAGGTCGCCTGACAGGTCTCGCGCAAGCTGTCGGATTGCAGTTGCAACAAGCTGCAATCCGACAGCGGAGCGTGGTCGTGCGTTGCTAGAGTGTGCATGCTCCGGGGGCCGCTTCTAGCTGGGGGTTTCAGTGCATTCAATTGCACGAATATTTCTGTCGTTATGCCTAATTCTGGGTATTGCTAATGCGGCCGCTCCGCCGGCTGACGCGGTATCCGCCGGTCAAAGCAGAAATGCTGCGTCAGCCGCCGCGAGTGTCCCCAATGCCGGGGCAGGGCAATATGTACCGCTGACGCCGCCACAGAGAATGCTGGACACCGGAACGCATATCGGGGTTCCGACGACCACACCGGTTCCGGCCCAGGGCACGGTCACGGTCCAGTTCACCGGCCGCAACGGCATTCCTGCCTCTGGGGTCAGTGCGATCCAGGCCAATATCATCACAATCTCTCCGACGGCCACCGGGTCTCTCTTCGCCTGGCCGACGGGGGAGACGGTCCCAACCGCACCTAACTTCTACTTCTATGCCAGCAGCGGATTCACGTCATCGGCGTCGACCGTTCGACTGAGTGCTACCGGTCAAATCAGCTTCAAGAACGGCAGCGCCGGAACGGTCCGGATCCTTGCCGACGTCACTGGCTACTACACCGACGCATCGTCGCAGACGTCGGGCAACCGCTTCGTCCCGCTGAAGCAGTCGCGGGTGATCGACACACGGAACAAGATCGGGGTCACGACCAACACCCCGGTGCCGGCCAACACCGCGATCACCGTCACCATCGCATCCAAGGGCGGTCTGCCCGCAGCGGCGAACATCACTGCGGCAGTCGTCAACGTCACTGCGTGGTCGCCAACAGCAGCAGGCGGCTGGACGATGTATCCGGGTGGCAGCGCGCGACCGAGCGCGTATCACGGCAACTTCGCAGCCGGGAAGCCGTACACGAACAGCGCCGTCGTCCAGCTTTCGAGCACTGGCAGTTTGACGCTCTTCAACGTTGCTTCAGGTACGACGCATTACACCGTCGACGTCGTCGGCTACTTCACCGCCGCGACGAACCCCGCTGCAGTCTCGCTGCGAGTCGTGCCCGTTGCTCAGCAGCGCGTGCTCGACACCGGGTCCACAGCCCTCGTGCCAGTCGGTGGCGTTCAGGCTCTGCAACTCTTCGGCAAGGCCGGTCTCCCGGCTGGCGGCGTCACGTTCGCCGCGCTCCGAGTGACGGCGTACGGATCAGCGACCAGTGGGGAAGTCGTCACCTATCCGGGGAACGAGACCCGGCCGACTGCAGTGACTGACGTCGCTCCGCCGTCGGGCAACACGCTCTCCTACAACCTGATGTGGGCACGCGTCAGCCCCGCCGGAATCGTCAGCATTGTCAACGGCACCAACGCTGGTGTCCGCATGTACGTCGACGTCCAGGCGTACGCCGTCGCGCCGTCGAAGCCGCAGCCGCCGAGCAACGTCACCGGAGGCGCTCGCGATCAGGCAGTGGAGGTCCGCTGGGATCCGCCGACCGACTCGGGGGATCTCGCGATTGCGGGATACGACGTCCTGACGTCGCCCGGGGGTCAGAGCGCGTCGACCGCCACCGGCACCTCCGTCGTCGTGCAGGGACTCACGAACGGTACGTCTTACACGTTCCAAGTTCGCGCGAAGACAGCGGCGGGCACGTCGGACTACTCTGCGGCGTCGCAGGCGATCAAGCCCGCAGTACCCGCTCCGCCGGGCGCGCCATTCATCACGGACACCCTCGGCCGGGACGGCGCGGCGGTCGTGACGTGGTCCGCACCTGAAGGCGCCGTCGATCAGGTTGTCAGCTACAAAGTCACGACTGTCCCGGCGACGACGCCGGTGACGGTTGCCGGTGACGAACACACCGCAACGCTGACCGGTCTGACGAACGACGAGCTGTACAAGGTCGTTGTCACGGCAACGAACGCCAACGGTTCGACGGCGTCCACGGCAGTTCCGGTGACCCCAAAGGCTGCCGAAGTTCCCCTGAAACCCGTGGACCTCGCACTTTTCCAGCTCGACAGCCGCCTGGACATCCAGTGGGTCCAACCGGCCGACGGCGGTGCCGACATCCTCGACTACGAGGTCACCGCCGATCCAGGGGACCACCGCATCGTGATCCCCGCCGGCACGACCGTGACCGGTTTCACCGGCCTCGACAACGGCACGATGTACACCGTTAAGGTCCGAGCCCGCAACAAGACCGGCACCGGCGACTGGTCCGAGGCGACCGGCACGCCATCAGCGACCCGGCCGCCCAACGCACCGACCGATCTGCAGGCCTCAGTCACCGACAACGGCACGATCACCGTGGCCTGGGAGCCGCCGATCGACACCGGCTCCGCCCCGATCACCGGCTACCACGTCACCGCCAGCCCTGGCGGACGGGTCGTCGACACGACCTCGCTGTCCGCCGCGGTCGACGGGCTCGACCAGCAGACGCAGTACACCTTCGTGGTCTCGGCGCTGAACATGCATGGCGCCGGCCTGCCGACAGCAGCATCCCGACCGATCAAGCCGACCATCGCCGTCGCCCAGGACCCGATCGTCCTGACCGCTGACTCGCTGAGCCGAATCGCGAACGTTGGCACCACGAGCATATCCGTGACCAACCCGAACGCACAGCTCAACGCCGTCCAGGCGGGCGACATCATCGTCGCCACCTCGAGCCCAGCAACGCCAGAGGGCCTGCTCCGCAAGGTCCTACGCGTCGACACCGGCACAGTCTTGGTCTTCCAAACCGAAGACGCGGCGTTGTCCGACGTTCTGTCCGATGGCGCCTTGTCCCGCGACATCAAGATCAAGGACTCCGACGGCCTGCGGTTCCAGCAGCAGACTCCGGGCGCGACGCTGCGGCACCCGACTGTAAAGGGAAAGACTCTGCGGCAGGGGGCTCCGCGAGCCCGCGCCGGCACCTCGGCAACTGTCGACCCGCCGACGTTCGGGCTCCACGACGGAAAGTTCACGTTCGAGTTCACCGCGGACATCGACCGTGGTGTTCATCTGGATGTCGCAGGTTCCCTGGATCCGTCGTTCGAAGTCAGCGGCGGACCCAGCTCGGACCAGAGTGAGTACACGATCAAGGCGGACACTGACATCGAGTACAGGGTCGATCAATCGTTTTGGAGGGGCGAGAAGGAACGCCGCATCCCGATTGGGCACCTGCGGGGCGCTTGCGTGGCGGTGTACGTCGGCCGTCTCCCGGTCGAATTGTGTCCGGGCATCGACGTGTACCTGGTGCTGACCGTCGAAGGCCGAGCAGGCGTCAGGCTCGTCGGCCATTCATCCGGTCAGTTCGGGGATCACATCCACCGCAACGGCAACACGCTGACTGATGATCCGTTCGGCGACCAGAGTCTGAGCACAAAGCCGGATTTCCGCTTCTTCGGGAACGTCGACGAAACGCTCGCCGTGGAGCCTGACATCGTGCTGCTGTTCTACGGAACGGCCGGTCCGTACGTCACCGCGAAGCCGTACGTCCGGGCTGAGGCAGACACAGACAAGAATCCGTTCATCGCAGGGTTTCTCGGAGTCCAACTCACTGGTGGTCTGACGGCCGATCTGTTCAAGAAGAACGTCCTGCACCACGAGTTCGACGGGTTCCGCTGGGAGCATCAGATCTTCGACTCGGGAGGACCGATCCGCAACGTCCTGATCGATC
Source organism: Kribbella sp. NBC_00662 (assembly GCF_041430295.1). Classification (GTDB taxonomy): domain Bacteria; phylum Actinomycetota; class Actinomycetes; order Propionibacteriales; family Kribbellaceae; genus Kribbella. Next base: position 5,876,222 of record NZ_CP109029.1, read on the forward strand.
CGCCGAGCGCTGAGTTGGCGGTGGGCGAGACCATCGACTTGAACAGCCACATTTTCGGCTACCCGGACGAGCCCGCGACGTGGAGCGTGGTGAAGGGGCCCGGGACCGTCAGTCAGGACGGTGTCTACGACGCGGTCGCCGACGGGGTGGTGAGGATCAAAGCAGAGGTGCCGGCGAATGGTGTCCACGACGACCTTGAGGCGGAAGCGGGGATCTACGTCGGCCCGCACGTGCCGACCCCGCCCCGTGACGTCGCCGCAACACCAGGAAACCTTGCTGCCAACGTCACCTGGCGAGAGCCTGCGCAGTCAGGCGGCAACCCGATCGATCATTACGTTCTCACCACATCGCCGGACACCGGCACCCACACGGCTCCCGGGTCAACGCTGAGCGCGGTGATCGACGGACTACGTGCGGGGGTGAGCTACGTCGTAAGCGTCTACGCCGTCACCAATGCAGGGCAAAGCGAACCCTCAACCTCCGAGCCTGTCGTCGCGGGTACTCCGCTGCTGGATAACCCCGGAGCAAACGACCTGATGCGAGGTATGGCCGGTACGACGAACTCGATGGCCGTGGAACTATCCGACGACGGGCGCTACGCGTTCTTCCCACTAAGTGTCGGGCCGAACGAGGTCGCCCCGCCCGGTATTCCACAGGATGGGAACTTCTACCTGGTCCGCCGTGACCTCACCAATGGCCAGATCGAGCTGGCCTCGAGGCAAACTGATGGAAAGACGCCCCAGGTCATCTCGACGCAGGGGGATTCGATCCGCAATATGACCATGGCGAATGCGGCCGACGGCCGTTTCGCCGCGTACATCGTCGATGGTGATGACGGCATGCGCCGGCGCGTCCTGGTGTACGACTTCGACGCGCAAGATGTGTGGAGCGCCGATCCCGGGACAGCGGAGACCATCGAGCATGTTGAGCTTTCTGACGCTGGAACGGTAGTCGCCTTGGACATCGGGCACGGAGATCCCTCAGACGCGCAGGGCTATTTCACCAAGGTTCTCCGGGTCGTCAAGGGCGCTGGAGCGACGCGGATCGACATGTGTACATCGAGCACAATCTGCGACTCCGCCACCTTGCTTGGAATGCCTGCCGACGGCAACACCCTGGTTTACGGCATTCGCGTCGATAACAACCAGAGTCCGTATTACAACAAGATAAACGAATACGTGTTCTACAACGCCTCATCGGGGCAGGCCTCCATGCCGTACTACCAGCAGGGTGGACTTCCGTTCGGCGGCATCAGGCTCAGTAGGAACGGACAGTATTTCGCTGCTACGGCGACGCGAGGGCCTCTGGCCGATCCGACGGATTCGGCTGTTGTTGTCAAACGGGTGGGAGCTGGTGTGGTGACCGACGCAGACGTCATCCAGGGCGGCTATCGCTGGGACAAACCGCCCAGCGCCTCAGGGATCAATGACGATGGCAATATTGTCGCGTGGGCTCCTGGCCTGGTCGAGGAAGATCCGCCCCCGTCGGCAATCAAGTTCGTGGTTCAGGATCGGACGACCGGAGCTCGCACGGACCTACAGGATCTGGGCGTCTGGGCGACGACCGGCGCATCGGGAATGAGTATGTCGCGAGACGGAAGCGTCGTCGCCTGGACGCCAGGCCCGACATTCGTTCAGCCGACTGCGCCACGGCATCCGATGGGCCAGCGGATCGGATAGGCCCGATAGCGAAACTGGGTGACGAGTCGCCTCCGCGCATGTGGGGCGAGGCGACCCGTCCGTCTGTCTCAGGGATCACCCCTGAGACAGACGGACGCGGGCAGTTTGTTGACTCAGAGCGGGTTGGCGGACCAGGTGTCGCAGGCGGTCATGTCGCCGGTGTCCATGCCTTTCTGGAACCACTTCATGCGTTGGGCGGCGGTGCCGTGGCTGAAGGATTCGGGGGTTACCTGGCCCTGGGTCTTCTGCTGGATGCGGTCGTCGCCGACGGAGGCGGCGGCGTCGAGGCCGCGGGCGATGTCGTCTTCGGAGAGTTCGGTGATCAGGGGCTGGCCGCTCTTGTTCGGGACCGTGGTGGCGTGGTTGGTCCAGATGCCGGCCAGGCAGTCGGCCTGGAGTTCGGAGCGGACCGAGTCCGAGGTCGGGCCGTTGCGGGTCTTGATCCGGTCGAGGATGCCGTACAGGTTCTGGATGTGGTGGCCGTACTCGTGCGCCACGACGTACGCCTCGGCGAACTCGCCGCCGCGGGCGCCCAGATCGGTCTGCAGCGTCTCGAAGAACCCGAGATCGAGGTACACCCGCATGTCCGGCGGGCAGTAGAACGGGCCGACCGCGCTGGTGGCCGGGCCGCAGCCGGTGTTCACCGAGCCGTCGAAGACGCGCATCGGCGCGCGGGTGTACTTCTTCCCGCGTCGGGGGAGCTCCGCGGCCCAGAAGCTCTCGATCGAGTTCTGGTAGAAGACGAACCGGCAGTTCGAGTTCGCCTGCAGGTCGGTGCCCTTCTTGCAGGAGCTCAGGTTGCCGGGTGCCGTGTTCTGCGTGACCGGCTCGTCGGCGCTGCCACCTCCGCCTGGCAGGCCGCCGGTCAGCAGCAGGATCACGACCAGCAGGATGATGCCGCCAATACCGCCGCCGACCGGGATCATCCCGCCGGGCAGCCCGCCGCCACGCCCGCCACCGCTCCCGCGGGTGTCCTCGACACCGCTGGTGTCGAGATCCGCATCCGGATTGAATTTCATGCCACATACACTAGATCAGCAAACTCGACTGAAGCTCTAGCGAAAAGGACCCCTGCGAACCCCGATGATCACTGTTTCCAATCTCGAGGTTCGCGTCGGTGCCCGGCAGTTGCTGGCGCCCGCTTCGTTCCGGGTCGGTCCAGGCGACAAGGTCGGGCTGGTCGGCCGCAACGGCGCCGGCAAGACGACCCTGACCAAGATCCTGGCCGGTGAAGGCCTGCCTGCCAGCGGTTCGGTGACCAAGTCGGGCGAGATCGGCTACCTCCCGCAGGACCCGCGCACCGGCGACCTCGAAGTACTCGCCCGGGACCGGATCCTGTCCGCTCGCGGCCTGGACGACGTCGTACGGCGCCTGCGCAGCGCCGAGAAGTCGATGGCGAGCGCCGACGAGAAGACCCGCGGCAAGGGTATGCGCCGCTACGAGCGCGCCGAGGCCGACCTGCACGCCGCCGGCGGGTACGCCGCGGAGTCCGAAGCCGCCCGCATCGCCGCCAACCTCGGCCTCCCGGACCGTGTCCTCGGCCAGCCGCTGGCGACCCTGTCCGGTGGTCAGCGCCGACGCGTGGAGCTAGCCCGGATCCTGTTCGCCCAGGCCGAGACGCTGCTGCTCGACGAGCCGACCAACCACCTGGACGCCGACTCGATCATCTGGCTGCGCGACTTCCTCAAGTCGTACGCCGGTGCCGTGATCATGATCAGCCACGACGTGAACCTGCTCGAGGAGACCGTCACCCGCGTCTTCCACCTGGACGCGAACCGGGCCGAGATCGACATCTACAACGTCGGCTGGAAGGCGTACCTGAGTCAGCGCGAGACCGACGAACGCCGCCGCAAGCGCGAGCGCGCCAACGCGGAGAAGAAGGCGACCCAGCTCGTCGACCAGGCGAACAAGATGCGCGCCAAGGCGACCAAGGCCGCCGCCGCGCAGCAGATGCTCCGCCGCGCCGAGCGGCTGATGTCCTCGCTCGAGGACGAGCGCCAGGCAGACCGCGTCGCGAAGATCGCGTTCCCGACGCCGGCCCCGTGCGGGAAGACGCCGCTGATGGCGCGCGAGCTGTCGAAGTCGTACGGCTCGCTGGAGATCTTCACCGACGTCGACCTCGCGATCGACAAGGGCTCGCGCGTGGTCGTACTCGGGCTGAACGGCGCCGGCAAGACCACCCTGCTGCGGATCCTCGGCGGCATCGAGAAGGCCGACACCGGCGAGGTGGTCGACGGTCACGGCCTCAAGCTCGGGTACTACGCCCAGGAGCACGAGACCCTCGACGTCAACCGGACCGTGCTCGAGAACATGAAGTCGGCCGCCCCGGACCTGAACGAGACGCAGGCCCGCAGCGTCCTCGGCTCGTTCCTGTTCACCGGCGACGACTCCGACAAGCCCGCCAGCGTGCTCTCCGGCGGTGAGAAGACGCGCCTCGCCCTCGCCACGCTCGTCGTGTCGGCCGCCAATGTTCTGCTCCTGGACGAGCCGACCAACAACCTGGACCCGGCCTCCCGGGCCGAGGTGCTGAACGCGATCCGCTCGTACACCGGTGCGATCGTCCTCGTCACTCACGACGAGGGCGCAGTCGAGGCGCTCGAGCCGGAGCGCGTCGTACTGCTGCCGGACGGCGTCGAGGACCTCTGGTCGAACGACTACGCCGACCTGGTCTCGCTCGCCTGATTACTTCCGAGTAATATCCGGTGCCATGACGGATCTCGGACTGCGGTTCTCGGTGGACGGCCCGGTTGCGCGCGTGGTGCTGGACCGGCCGGAGGTGCGCAACGCCCAGACCCCGGCCATGTGGAGCGCCCTGGCCGACTTCGGTACGTCGTTGCCGCCCGAGGTCCGCGTGGTCGTGGTGTCGGGGGAGGGGCCGTCGTTCTCGGCCGGACTCGACCGACGCCTGATGGTCGGCGATCCCGTCGACGGTCAGGAGCCGTTGCTGACGCTGGGCGCGAAGCCGGAGCCTGAGCTGCTGGAGTTGATCGCCGCGTTCCAGTCCGGGTTCTCCTGGCTGCGGCGTCCCGAGATCATCAGCATCGCGGCTGTCCAGGGTCACGCCGTCGGCGCTGGGTTCCAGCTGGCGCTGGCCTGCGACCTCCGGGTCGTGACCCCGGACGCCCGCTTCAGCATGCGCGAGCCGGCCCTCGGCCTGGTGCCCGACCTCGGAGGCACCCAGCCCCTGGTCCAGCTGGTCGGGTACTCGCGGGCGCTCGAGCTCTGTACGACGACCCGCTGGGTGGAGGCGGCCGAGGCACGCGACATCGGTCTGGCGAACATCGTCGTACCCGCCGAGGAGTTGGCGGCGACCGTGAAGGACCTGACCGACGCCGTGCTCGGCCCGCTCCCGGGTGCGATCCGCGAGACCAAGGCATTGCTGCTCGGCGCCGCCGACCGCACCTACGAGGATCAGCTGAAGGCTGAGCGCGAGGCTCAGTCGCGGCGGCTGAAGGAACTCATCGCCGCGCTCGGTTAGTGCCAGTTGCTGATCAGTACGTCGTGCGGCGCGGGCTCGCCCTTGCCGGTCTCGACGTACTGCTTGAGGCTCATCAGGAACGTGGCCCACTTGGTGCTGCAGTGGTACATGAACTCGACCGGCTCCCGCCAGCCCGCCTGCTTGAAGAGCACGATCGTGTACTCGTCGGTCTGCGAGAGCTCGAAGGTGACGTGGGTGCCGATCCATTCGTCGGGTCCACCAACGACCTCCCAGTGGACCAGCTCGCCCGGCTTCGTCTCCAGGACCTTCATGTCGAAGCCGTCGCCGCCGGCGGTGGCGAAGCGGAACTCGATGACGCCGTCGACGTCGCCCTTGGTGTCCTCGGTCCACCAGCCGGCCAGACCGTCGATCGTGGTGAGTGCGGTGAAGACGTCCTTCGGGGACGCGATGATTCCTACGCGGTGCAGGATGTCTGACATTGTCGTGCCTTTCAGTTGTCTCGGGTCTTCTGGATCGCCTCGGCGATCCGCTTGATGCGCTGCAGCCGCCGGTCCCACGCTCCGGTGACGTCGGTCAGCTGGTTGATCGCGCGGGCGAGCTGCGACTCGTCCACGGTGTAGCGGCGTTCGCGTCCGGACGCCGTGGAGTGCACGAGTCCGGCCCGTTCGAGTACGGCGAGATGCTTGGCGACCGCCTGGCGGGTGACGGGCAGCTGGTCGCTGAGGCTGGTCGACGTACCGCCGCCGTCGGCGAGCAGCAGGTCGAGCATCCGCCGCCGGGTGGGGTCACCGATCGCCGACCAGAGCTCGTCGTCGATCACGGCCGGTTCGCCAGCCCTTCGGCGTACGGCGCGATGCGGGGGAGGAAGTAGTTCCAGCCGTTGGTGTGGTCCTCGAGCTGGGCATCGGACTTGGCGGCCTCGTCCCACCCGGTCTCGGCGAACCGCAGCAGGGTGCCGCCGTCGACCGGAACAAGCTCGAACGTCACGAGCAGCGAGTTCTCCGGGGTGGCGGTCTCGCCGTCGTAGTCCCAGCGGAAGACGAACCGGCGCGGTGGCTCGGCCTCGACCACCGTGACCGGCACGACCTTCGTGCCTTCGGCCTGCCGGAAGCCGACCGTCCCGGTGGCTCCGGGGACCGGCTTGAGGTCGACCTCGTCCGGCCACCACTCGCGCAGGTGCTCCGGCGAGCTGACCACCTCGTAGACCACCTCCGGGGTAGCCTCCACCCGAATCTCCCGCTCGATGCTCCTGGCCATCTCACCGCTCCTTCCGCAACCTTTTGTTGCACATGACTGTAGCCGTGATCCTGCCGATGTGCAACCAAGGGTTGCGGGAAGCGCCGGGCGGCGTGAAGTGTTGGAAGATCTATCCAAGGAGAGGGAACTGAATGTCGTCACCGATGATGCGGCCGGGCATGGGCGCGATGGGCTGGCGCCGGCAGGACGCGTCGGTGGCCGGGCAGAAGCTGGCGAAGGGCACGCTGCCGCGGATCGCGCGGTTCGCGAGGCCGTTCCGCTGGCACATCGCGGCGTTCCTGCTGCTGGTGGTCGTGTCCGCGGTGCTGGTGATCGCGTCGCCGCTGCTGTTCAAGAAGATCGTCGACGACGGCATCTCGAAGGGCAACGCCGGCCTGGTGACCGCGCTGGCCCTGATCGTCGCCGTACTCGCGGTCTTCGAGGCGCTGCTCGGTCTGATCCAGCGCTGGTTCTCGGCGCGGATCGGGGAGGGGCTGATCTTCGATCTGCGGACCAGGGTGTTCACACACGTCCAGCGGATGCCGATCGCCTTCTTCACCCGCACCCAGACCGGTGCACTCGTGTCCCGCCTCAACAACGACGTGATCGGCGCCCAGCAGGCCTTCACGTCCACGCTGTCCGGCGTGGTCTCCAACGTCATCAGCCTGATCCTGGTCGTCGGCGCGATGCTGGCGCTGAGCTGGCAGCTGACTGTGGTCGCGATCCTGATGCTGCCGATCTTCCTGATCCCGGCGCGGATCCTCGGCCGCCGGTTGGCCGCGATGACGCGCGAGCAGATGAACCTGAACGCCGAGATGTCGACCGCGATGACCGAGCGGTTCAGCGTCGGCGGCGCGCTGCTCGTCACGCTGTTCGGCAAGCCGCAGCTCGAGACCGCGGACTTCGGCGAGCGCGCCGGCCGCGTCCGTGACCTGGGCATCCGGATCGCGATGCTCGGCCGCGTGTTCTTCACCGCGCTGACCTTGGTCGCCGCGCTGGCGACGGCCTTGGTGTACGGCGTGGGCGGCAACCTCGCCGTACGGCAGACGCTGACCATCGGGACGCTGCTCGCACTCGTCGCGCTGCTCGGCCGGCTCTACGGGCCGCTGACCGCGCTCTCGAACATCCGAGTCGACGTGATGACCGCGCTGATCTCGTTCGAGCGGGTCTTCGAGGTGCTCGATCTCGAACCGATGATCAAGGACGCGCCCGACGCCGTCGACCTGCCGGATGATGCCGCGAGCGTCGAGTTCGACCATGTTGCTTTCGCCTACCCGACTGCGGAGCAGGTGTCTCTCGCCAGCCTCGAAGCCGTTGCTGTGCTGGACAAACGCGTCTCGGCTCCGGTTCTCGAAGACGTCAGCTTCGCCATCCAACCCGGCCAGATGGTCGCTCTGGTTGGCCCTTCGGGTGCGGGCAAGACGACGATCACCAACCTGGTCGCACGCCTGTACGACGTGGCCGGGGGAGCGGTGCGGGTCGGTGGCAAGGATGTTCGCGACGTCACGCTGCAGTCGCTGCACGACACGATCGGGTACGTCACGCAGGACGCGCACATGTTCCACGACACGATCCGCGCCAACCTGGTGTACGCCAAGCCGGACGCGACCGAGGACGAGATGGTCGCCGCGTTGCGGGCGGCCCAGATCTGGGATCTCGTCTCCGCTCTGCCGGACGGGCTCGACACGGTGGTCGGCGATCGTGGTCACCGGCTGTCCGGTGGCGAGCGGCAACGACTCGCGATCGCCAGGTTGTTGCTGAAGGCCCCGAAGATCGTCGTACTGGACGAAGCGACCGCGCACCTGGACTCCGAGTCCGAGGTCGCCGTTCAGCGGGCGCTGGACACGGCACTGGAAGGGCGGACGTCGCTGGTGATCGCGCACCGGCTGTCGACCGTGCGGGACGCGGACCTGATCCTGGTCGTTGACCACGGCAACATCGTCCAGCGCGGCACGCACGAGCAGCTGCTCGCCGCCGGTGGCGAGTACGCTGATCTGTACCACACGCAGTTCACGGAAACCGGCTCGGTGTCAGGTTCGGCGGCAGGTGTTTGATGATCAAGTTGGCGCTCGCCCTCGCAGCGGGGTACGCAGGCTACAAGGTCGCGTACCACTCCGAGGACGGCCGCCACTACGGCCGCACCGGTGAGCGCGCGGTCAGGACGACGCTGTCGTTACTGATCGCGAGCCTCGCCGGCGGCGTCACCTACGCGGCGCTGCTCTCGCACTGAGGCCGTCTTCTGCGCGTCGTGTTCGAGCAGATGCAGGACGGGTACGCCGAGGTGCCGGCGCGCCGAGGTCGTCCAGTCGAGGTGGAAGAACTCCGCGACGATGTGCGGGCGGGTCAGGATGATGACCTCCTGCCCCTGCGTCGCGTTCACGGTCGCGACCAGGGCGTCGATCGGCCGGTCGTGCGAGATGCCGCCCTCGGCGTGCTGCCCGAGGTCGCGGAGCCGCTGCACGCTGCGTCCGCTGCAGCCCTTGGCCTCGGTGTCGATCGCCTTCTGGGCTTCGGCGAGATCCTCGCGCTGACCGGCGAGCCCCGGCCCGTACAGGTCCGCGGTGCCGAGTGCGCTGATCGAGGCCTCCACGCCTGCCTCGGCGTTGTGGCACGGCACGAGCACGTGGTACGTCACCGGCTCCGGCATGTCATGGTGCAGTTCGACGACGCGTTTCGCGTCAGGCTCGGACAGTTCCTGTTCGACGAGCAGTACGACGTCGTACATCGCGTAACCTCCGATGCTTACCAGTCGGTATAAACCCCATAGTGCCCCCAACCGGCGCCGAAGTATTCAACTGGATCGTTGCAGTTTCCTCCGTCCGTACGTCCGCAGCGCGCGGAGCAGATCCACCTCGCGGAACGCCGGCCAGTACAGGTCGCAGAACTCGATCTCCGACCGGGTTGCCTGCCACAGCAGGAAGTCCGACATCCGCAACTCGCCACTGGTCCGGATCACCAGGTCCGGGTCGGGCAGGCCAGGCACATAAAGATGCCGACTGATCTCGTCCTCGCTCAACGCATCCGCGACGTCGTCGAGTGATCGGCCGCCTGCAGCGGCTTCCTCGAGCATCGACCGGACGGCGTCCACCAGTTCGAGCCGGCCGCTGTAGCCGATCGCGATCGTCAGGTCTCCCGCGTCACGATCCCGGCTGAGCGTGACGGCTTCCTTCAGTGCGCGAGCTGTTGAATCGGGCAACAAATCCAGCTGGCCCGCGAGATGCAGCCGCCAGCGGTGGTCGCGGCGGACATGATCGGCCAGAACGGTCTCGGTCAGCTCCATCAGGTAGTCGACCTCGCCCGAGTCCCGCTTACGCAGGTTGTCGGCCGACGCGACCCAGGCGGTCACGCACCGGATCCCTGCGTCCGCACTCCATTGCAGGAACTGCTCGAGATGCTTGGCGCCGAAGCGGTGACCGATACGCACGTCGTCGTACCCGGCGCCGCGAGCCCACCGGCGGTTGCCGTCCATGACGATCGCGACGTGTTCCGGCCTTGGCAGTCCGGCAATCTGACGGCGCAGCCGCGTGTTGTAGAGGGAGTACAGCATCAGCGTTGCGCGCTGGAGAGTACGTCGGCGAGGTCGAACTTCACCGGCTCCTCCAGTTGCTCGTAGGTGCAGGACTCCGGCGTACGGTCCGGGCGCCAGCGGACGAACTGGGCGGTGTGGCGGAAGCGGATGCCTTCCATGTGGTCGTAGCGGACCTCGACCACGAGCTCGGGGCGCAGTGGGACGAACGAGAGGTCCTTGCCGGCCTGCCAGCGGCTGCCTTCCGCGTTACGCGGCGTACGGACGCCTTCCTCCTGCTTCGCCCAGGCCCACGGGTGCTCGTCGAACGTCGTGACGAGCGGCTGCATCTCCTGGAACAGCTCCTTGCGCCGCTCGAGTGGGAACGCACCGATGACGCCGACGCTCGCCAGCGTGCCGTCCTCGTTGTACAGCCCGAGCAGCAGCGAGCCGATCCGGTCCTCGCCGCTCTTGTGTACGCGGTAGCCGGCGACGACGCAGTCCGCCGTACGCTCCGGCTTGACCTTGAACATCACCCGCTTGTCCGGCTGGTACGTCCCGTCCAGCGGCTTCGCGATCAGCCCGTCCAGGCCGGCGCCCTCGAACTGCTCGAACCACTGCGCGGCGGTGTCGTGGTCGGCGGTCGCGGGCGTGACGTGGATCGGCGCCTTGACGCCGGCGAGCGAGTCGATCAGCGCCGTACGGCGTTCGCTGAACGGGCGTTCCGTGTAGTCGTCGTCACCGAGTGCGAGCAGATCGAACGCGACGAACCGGGCCGGGGTCTTCTCGGACAGCATGTTCACGCGGCTCGCGGCCGGGTGGATGCGCTGCTGCAGCACCTCGAAATCGAGCCGGTCGCCGGACTCGCCGATCACGATGATCTCGCCGTCGATCGCGCAACGCTCGGGGAGATTCGCCTTCACCGCCTCGACCAGCTCGGGGAAGTACCGCGTCATCGGCTTCTCGTTCCGGCTGCCGATCTCCACCTCGTCGCCGTCACGGAAGATGATCGACCGGAACCCGTCCCACTTGGGCTCGTAACTCAGCTCACCGCGCGGGATCTCCTTGACCGGCTTGGCGAGCATCGGTTTCACCGGCGGCATAACAGGCAGTCGCATCCCTGCATTGTGTCCCACCGACCCCGCTGCTGCCAGAACCGCACCACCCGGCACTCGAGCACCTACTTTGTGCACCCACCAACCGTTTCCAGGGTCGATGAATGGTTGGCGGGTGCACAAAGTCGCGCGGGGCCGGTAGCAGGGACCCGCGCCGGGCGCTGGTGGACAGTGAACCGGGATGCCGCGGACAATGGCCTCATGACCTCGGTGCCGGTGGAGGGGACGCGTCCGTCGGACGCGGAGCGAGATCGCGCCCTCGCGGTACTGCGGGACGGCGCCGGGTCCGGCCGACTGTCCCACGACACCTTCATCCGGCGGATGAATTTCGTCCTCCGCGCCCAGAGCCGTGGCGAACTCGCCGATGCGATCCGAGACCTCCCTCGCCCCGAACCCCGCCTCCGAACCTGGACCCGGGCCCTCCGCACCCGGTTGCCACGGCTGATCGTGTCGCCGAATGCACGGACGGGGGCCCACCCGCAGGACTCGACGCACCGTCCCGCGACCGCACACGATCCGGCGTACGGCTCCGTCGACCCGCTCGGACCCGCCGCCTACCCCGAGCGCTCCGGTCGGCCCACCCTCTCGCGGCGGCTCGACCCCGTTGGTGTGGTTGCGTCGTGGCTCGACGGGCTTCCGCGGTTCACCTGGGCGCGGCAGCCGGCCGCCGTACCGCTGCCGGGGCTCGCGCTGCCAGCGCCGGGCTCGCCGACTGTGCGGATCGGGCGTGGCCAGGGTGCGACGTTGCGGATGGCGGACGTCTCCGTCTCGCGGTATCACGCCGAGCTCCGGCACGTCGACGACGGCTGGATGCTTCGCGACCTCGGCTCGATGAACGGCACGACCGTCAACGACCTCCGCATCACCACCACCGTCCGCGTACGCCCGGGGGACCGGGTCAGCTTCGGCGCCGTCGCGTACGTCCTCACCTGGACCGACTGACGGACTTGCATCCGGTACTTCGGTACAGGTTTACCGTCGATCTCATGGAAGCCCCGGACGCCTGCACCTTGCCGACCGCAGAACGCCCGTTCCGCGTCGCCGAGTTCGACCAACTCTTCGCCGATCACCTCCGCAGCGCGAACCGCGTCGATCCTCGAACCCTCGACCTCACCCTCGATCCCGCATCCCGTGCGACCGTCGAGGACCTCACCGCCCGCGAGCTCGAGTGCTGCTCGTTCTTCACCTTCACCCTGACTGCGTACGCCGACCACCTACGGCTGCGGATTACAGTCCCACCAACGCAAACCGCCGTACTCGACGGACTGCCATGAGACCCAGCGAGCTAGCCGCCGCAGCCGGCGTCAACCCACAAACCCTGCGGTACTACGAACGCCGCGGCCTCCTCGCCGAACCAGCGCGAAGCCTCGGCGGCCACCGCATCTATCCATCGGACGCCGTCACGACGCTGCGCGTGATCAAGGCGGCGCAGCGGCTCGGGTTCACCCTCACCGAGATATCCGAGCTGATCGACACCGCCCGCCACCGACACGCCCGCGGCGACAGAGCCGATCTCCAGGCCCGCGCCCGCGAGAAACTCTCAGACGTGGAAGCCAAGATCGCCGACCTGACAGTCATCGCCGAGACCCTCCGAGCCGGCCTCACCGCCGGCTGCGACGACCTCCGAACCTGCGCCGGCAACCCCGACTGCCCCCTCCCGTTCGCCGAGATCGGCCACCCGTGACCGTCCTCAAATCCATCCTGCTGTTCGCCCTCGCGGCCGTCGCCGAGATCGGCGGCGCCTGGCTCATCTGGCAAGGCTGGCGCGAACACCGCGGCCTCCTCTGGATCGCCGGCGGAATAGTTGCCCTAGGCGCCTACGGCTTCGTGGCCACCTTCCAACCCGACCCCAACTTCGGCCGCATCCTCGCCGCCTACGGCGGCATCTTCGTAGCCGGCTCCCTAACCTGGGGCATCCTCGCAGACCACTTCAAACCCGACCGCTACGACCTACTGGGCGCCGCAGTCTGTCTCCTCGGCGTCGTAGTCATCATGTACGGACCCCGCAACCCCTGACCGCGCGTCGGAGTGTCGTTTTGCAACAAGCTGCAGAGTCGGCTCGATCCAGGGTGCGCTGGCCTTAGGCTACTGCCGACCTAGCCGGGTCCGCTCGGGGGAGTTGACTGGTTAGCTGGGGGTCTCGTGCGCCGCTTCCGCACTGTCGTTCACCTTCTCCTGCTCGCGTTGATCGGCACGCTTCTCGCGATCGACTCATCGTCCGCAACGTCGAGTCCAGCGGCCGCGACACCGCCCTCCAAGAGCGCCACCGCGAACGCCGCGGCGCCGGCTCTGCAACCGGCGGCGGGTCAGTTCGTCCCGGTGCCCAACGCAACCGTTGTGAATGCGGCATCGGTGGCGGCCGGCGGTGTGGTCACAGCGACTGTCACCGGCGCGAATGGCGTACCAGCAGCTGCGCAGGTCAGCGCGGTCGCCGTGCAGATCAGTGCGATCGGTGTCTCCGCCGCAGGATGGGTGCAGACCTACGCCGCGGGCGCCACACGGCCGTCCGACAGCACGACCAGTTTCGTGACTGGTCGGTACACGGCGACGTACGACGTCGTGCCGGTGTCGGCGAGTGGTCAGATCAGCGTGTACTCGAGCGCGGCGTCGACGGTGTATGTGCGCCTTCGTGGCTACTACACGTCGGCGTCGACTACCACGGCTGGTGCCACGTTCATACCGCTCCCACCGACGACCGTAGTCAATAACCTCTCCCTGGCCACCAACGGCACCTACACCTACACCTTCGCCGGCGCCAACGGCATCCCCGCAACGGCGAACGTTGCGGCCGTCGCAGTGTCCGTCGTCGCGTCGGCGTCCTCGGCGGCGGGGTTCCTGCGCACCTATCCGGCTGGCACGACGGCGCCGGCCGACGCCTCGGTCTACTACCCGGTGACCGTGAACCAGGGCAACTACGAGACGGTGAAGCTGTCGGCTTCCGGGCAGGCTACCTTCGCCGCGACCGGCGCCACACATCTCTATGTTCGGCTCCGCGGGTACTACTTGGTGCCCACAGCAACCACTGCGGGCGCTACCTACGTTCCGGTCGCTCGGGCGTCCGCTGTCAATGGAGTGGCGCTGGCAACCGGCGGTACGACGACGGCCACGCTCGCCGGCGCCAACGGCGTACCGGCCGCCGGCTCGGTGTCGGCAATCGCTGCGAACGTGAACGCGAGTACGCCGACCGCCGGTGGTGTCATCACGGGCTATCCCGCAGGTACGACGCGTCCGTCGGATGCCTCGGTCTATTACGCCAGCGGGGTCACCACCCAGGGACACGACACGCTGGGATTCTCGGCAGCGGGACAGACAACCTTCTACGCGAGCGGCGCGGCGAAGCTGTTCGTGCGGCTTCGCGGCTACTACCTCAAGGCGACCGCACCGCTCGCGCCAACGGCCGTGACGGCGGTTGGCGCTGACCAGTCCGCGACCGTCGACTGGGCCACCCCGAAGGACGGCGGCGCGGCCATCACCGGGTACACGATCACCGCCAATCCCGGAGCCATCAAGATGACGGTCGGGCTCCAGAACAGCGCGATCATCGGCGGTCTGACGAATGGTGTTCCATACACCTTCACCGTTCAGGCGATCAACGCCGTCGGTACCGGTTCGGTTTCGGCGGGCGCGAAGGCCGTTCCGATGGGCGCGGAGGTGCTGTACGCACACGACCTGGCCGGCCGGGTCAAAGCCGCCTTCACCTCGGACGGCGCCGGTGTCGAGTACGTGTACGACGCGGTCGGCAACATCACCGCGACCAAGGCGTTGCCGGCCAACGCGCTGACGATCGTCCAGACCGGAAACCCGGAGGTCGCGCCCGGGGACGAGTACGAGATCTACGGCACCGGATTCGGTCTCGACCCGGCACAGGTGAGCGTGTCGGTCGGCGGTGTCACCGCACCGATCAAGACGCTCCGCCGTAACCACATCACGGTGTCGATCCCTACCGGCACGGCGAGCAGTGCGGTGACGGTGACGGTCGGAGGAGTCACAGTCGGCGCGGGCAGCATCGCCGTACTGGTCGCGCCGCAAGTCACGTCCTTCAGTCCGCTCGTCGCCGATCGCGGAGCCACAGTCACCATCTCGGGCTCCAACTTCGCGCCCAGCACCACGGGCAACACGGTCACCGTCAACGCTATGAAGCTCCAGGTGCTCACCGCGACGCCGACCACCCTCACCGTCAAAGCACCCACGTTCGGCCTCGCCGGCAAGGTCTCAGTCCGCACCAAGGGTGGTACGGCGTCATCGTCGAACCACCTGGCGGTCGTACCGGCGCCGTTCCTGGCCGCCGATGTCGCAGGCGCGCCGCACACCACGATCGGCACGCCGACCGTGATCAACCTCATCACGTCCAACCAGATCGCGCTCGTCACGACCGACGGCACATCGGGCAGGCGGTTCGGGTACAAGGTCGACGAGACCATCAGCGGTTGCTACGAGGCACACATCTGGGGACCGGACCGGAGTGCCGTGTACGCCGAGGAGGAGTTGTGCGGGACGCAGTACATCGAGCTGCCTCGTACTGCGGCCACCGGGACGTACCTGCTCGAGCTGGATCCGCGCGACCCGAGTACGGGGAGCTTCACCGTTACGGCCCAGGAGAGCGCCGACGTGTCCAAGCCACTGACGATCGACGGCCCAGTCGTCAGCAACACCACGACCGTGCCGGTGTCCCACCCGGTCTTCACCTTCACCGGAACCAAGGGTCAGCTTGTCTTCACCAGCCTCGGGGCGTCCAACGAGGCACAGATCGTCGACAACGCGGTTCTGTGGGGACCGAGCGGCCAGAAACTCAAGGAGTCCGGGCAGTTCATCGGTACGTCGTCGGTCAACTACCTGCCGGCGGTCTCGCTGCCCGAGGACGGGACTTACACGCTCGACTTCGACCCAGCCCGGTTCGACGTCGGGACATTCACTGCCCAAGTGACCACCGTCCCGGCCCCGATCACGACGACGACCACGATCGATGGTGCCGCGGGACGGCTGAACATCACGAAGCCGGGTCAGACCGGGTCGGTGAGTCTCACCGGGCAGCAGGGGCAGTTGGTGCACGTCGACTTCGCCTCGAGCACCGTCACCAGCGGCAAGGTGTCCGTGCGCGGTCCGGACGGTTCGTTCTTGTACCGGGACCTGCCGTGGTCGACGTTCCTGCAGTACGAGGTCGACCGGTACACGCTGCCGCAGACCGGGGAGTACATCGTGCTGCTGGTGCCGGGCGGCACCCAGACCGGCGCGATCGACGTCAAAGTGAACTCGGTCGCCGCGGACGCCGTCTACACGACCGTCATCGACGGGCCGGCGAAGGCAGTCGCCAACACGGTCCCTGGGCAGTCGGCGCGACTGACGTTCCCCGCCATTGACGGCCAGCGAGTCATGGTGACCTGCGTCCGGGACGCGGCGCACGATGTCGACGTCAGTTACGACCTTCTGGATCCGGCTGGGCAGCGTGTCGAAAGTGGCCTCTGTGGTGACTTCGACAATGGCATCCTGTTCGATGCACGCGTGATGACTGCGGGGACGTGGACGGTGGTCGTCGATCCCCAGGGCTCGCTGGTGTACGGCCCGACGCTGCAGGTGGTGTCGGTACCGGCGGATTCGGTGATGAGCTCTGCGCTTGGCTCCAACCCGGTCATGACGTTGGCACCCGGCCAGAACGCCACGGTGACCTTCCCGGTCGCCGCCGGCCAGCGGTTCTTCATCGGCTGCACCCTTGCTACTCCGAGCCAGGAGCTTGCTGTCAGCTTCCAACTCCTTCGGCCGGACGGCACCCGACAGGCGACGGCCAATTGCTACTCGTCGAACCAGGGACAGCTCTTCGACACCGCGACGTCGGCGACGGCCGGTACCTGGAGCATCAAGGTCGACCCGCAGTTGAACGCGACGTCGGGCGCGACGCTACGGTTGATCGACGTGCCCGCCGATGTCGTGAAGCCGGCGATCGTCGGCGGCGCCGGTGTGACGGTGGCGACCACTGCTGGTCAGTCCGGGCGCGTCACCTTCTCCGGAGCCGCGAACCAGAAGATCAAGGGCACAGTCACCGCGGAGAGCTACCCGTCCGTGGGTGGCAGCTTCGAGTTGCAGGACCCGAGCGGCGCTCGATTGACGTCGACCTTGCTGACGGCAAACGGTTCGCTGACCTACACGCTGCCGGCGGCTGGTACGTACACGCTGCTGCTTGACCCCGTGTACGCCGACGCAGGATCCGCGACTGTCACGGTCGCGAACACCACGCTGGCCGCCGTTCCGCGAGCACGCGAGCTGCCCACGCACGGCAGTGTCAGGGCGGTGGCGGAGGATCCAGAGGAACCTAGCCTGCCACCGGTCTACCCACGACGCCGGGACGCTTCTTTGACGGGCAAGATCCTCCGCACCGACGGCACGCCGCTGGCCGGGGTGACGGTTCGCGTTGCCGATCGCGCGGTCCGTACCAAGGCGGATGGTTCGTTCGTCCTGACGCGCCTCCCGCAGGGCACCTTCCTGTTCGTGATGGACGGGCGGACGGCCTCGACACGGACGACGAAGTACGGGTACTTCGACGTCCAGGTCAACCTCCGAAAGGGCCGCAACAAGCTGTTCTACCAGCCGTACCTGCCGATCCTGGATACCGCGAACGAGATCGCGATCACTTCGCCGACGACAGCGCCGGTGGTGATCAAGACGCCGAAGGTCAAAGGCCTCGAGGTGCATCTGCCCGCCGGTGTGACCGTCACCGACGCCGACGGCAAGCCTGTGACCCGGATCGGCATCACGCCGATTCCGGTCGACCGGACGCCGATCCCGATGCCGAAGGGCGTTCAGGTCCCCGTCTACTTCACCGTGCAACCGGCCGGCGGGGAACTCCACGGCGGCAAGGGTCAGATCTACTACCCGAACTACTTGAACCAGAAGCCCGGCACGGAGATGAACTTCTGGACCCACGAGAAGTACGCAGAGGGCTGGGAGATCTACGGCCACGGCAATGTCACCTCGGACGGTTCACAGGTCAAGCCGTCGTATGACACCGGCATCGAGAACTTCGACGGTGCGATGATCAACGTCCCGGACTGGCTGGAGGCGCTGGCCAAGGGCGTTCTCGAGGCGCTCGGATCGGCTGGTGACCCGATCGACCTGGGGACCGGGCGCTTCACCTATACACAGTCGGACCTGTCGCTGGGCGGGTTCATCCCGATCGAGGCGCAGCGCGCCTACAACTCCGGTGACGGCCGGGCCAGACCGTTCGGCCAGGGGACTCTCGGCACCTACGACACGTTCCTCACCTCGAAGAGACAGTGGGAGGAGCTGGACCTCAACCTCATCGACGGGTCTCAGGTGCACTATGTGCGCACCTCGCCCGGCAACGGGTGGACCGATGCCGCGTTCGCGGCGACCGGGACGTTCGGCCAGTTCGCCGGGTCGACGGTCGTCTGGAACGGCGCCGGCTGGGATCTGCGGCTTCGCGACGGTACGACGCTCGTGTACGGCGACCTCGCACCGCTGCAATCGATCCGCGACCGCTTCGGCCACACGATCAAGATCCGTCGGATCGCCAAGAACGAATACGGCAGCCAGATCGGCGCGATCGTCTCGGTGACGTCGTCCGAGGGCTACTGGTTGGCCTACGACTACAACACTGCCGGCCAGGTCACCGCCATTCACGACAACGCCGGCCGTACGGTCTCGTACACCTACGAGAACGGGTTGCTGAAAACTGTCACGGACGTGAACGGCGGCATCACGACGTACGGCTGGGACACATCGAAGCGCCTCACTACTATCACCGATGCCAAGAACCAACTGTTCCTTACCAACACCTACGACGCGAACAACCGGGTGATCCAGCAGAAGCTGGCCGACGGTGGGCTCTACAAGTTCGACTACACCCTCGACAGCACAGGTAAAGGCGTCACCAAGACCACCGTCACCGACCCTGCGGGCGCTAAACGCACCGTCGAATACGACACAGCCGGCTACCTTGTGAAGGACACCAGCGCTGTAGGTACTGCGTCTGAACGCGGCCATACCATCGAACGCGACCCCACTTCCCACGTCCCGACGAAGTCCACCGACACCGACGGACGGACGATGGTCAGCATCTACAACGCCGACCTGCAGTCCACATCGACGACGGTCACCCTCGGCACCGAGCAGCAGCAGGAAACCGCGACCTACAACGGTCCTGAGGGCGCGATGGATTCCGCCACCGATGCCCTCGGCAACACCACCCACTACACCTTCGATGCCGCCGGCAACGTTGCCACCGTCACCGACGCGGAAGGCCGCAAGCTCGACTACGAGTGGGACAAGGATGGCCTGCTCACAAAACAGACTGTCGAGGGTGCCGGCTCGACGACGTACGAATATCAGGACGGTGCGACGTCGGCCGTGACGGACGCGCTTGGCCGAAAGACGACCTACGACTACGACGATGTCGGACGCCTGATCCAGACCGTCAGCCCAGACGGAGGAATGTCGTCGGTGCAGTACGACGCCGCTGATCAGGTGTTGTCCAGCAAGGACCCGATGGGCGCCACCACGGTCTCGACGTACGACAAGAACGGCAACCAGGAGACCTTGAAGGACGCGCGCGGCGGAACCTCGACGTGGACCTACGACATCGCCGACCGGGTTAGCCAGTTGACCGATCAGGTGGGCAAATCGACCTACTACACCTACAACCCGCTCGGCAGACCAGAGACGGTTACCGATCGGCGCGGAAGCACTACCGAGTATCGGTATGACGACCTGCAGCGTCAGGTGTTCACCGGCTACGGCCGTACCGGGTCGCCAGGCGCGTATCAGTACCAGTCGACGCTCACCTCGGCGTACGACGACAACGGTCGGCTCAAGTCGGTCACCGACTCGACGCCGGGTGCGGGCACGATCTCCTATACCTACGACAACCGGGATCGCCTCTCGACCGAGACCAGCCCGCAAGGGACCATCACGCGAGAATGGGACGACGCCGACAGGTTGAAGACTCTGAGGGTCCCTGGCCTGCCGGACACCACGTACCAGTACGACAAGACCGATCGCCTCACCCAGGTCACCCGCGGAGGTGTGACCGCGTCGTACGGGTACGACATCACCGGTCGGCTGAAGACGCAAACCCTCCCGGGAGGAGTGGTGCGGACATCCGGCTATGACCCGTCCGGGTTGCTGACCGATCTCAGCTTCGCGTCGGGTTCGCAGGTTCTCGGCACCGTCACCTATCACTACGACAGCGCGGGCAGACTCGACCGTACGGGCGGAACATGGGCCCGCTCGGATCTCCCGGCGCCGGTTACATCAGCTCAGTTCGATCCGGCCAACCGGCTGACGTCACTGGACGGCGTGAGCCGCCAGTACGACCCCGAAGGACATCTGCTCTCGGACGGCTCGTCGACCTACACCTGGAATGCCCGCGGCGAGCTGGTCTCGACAGCGGGCGCGGCCGGTGCGACGCAGATGCGGTACGACGCTCTCGGCCGGCGGATCGGGACGTCGGTCGGTGCGGACAATTGGAGCCTGCAGTATGACGGCAACAACCTGCTCGTCGAGGACGGACCCGGCAGCGCGGACGCGACGTACCTGTCCGCACTGGGGACCGACTCGGCGATAGCCCGCGTCGACGGTCTGGACGGTGCCGGAGGAGCTTCGGCGCTGCTGACGGACGGACTTGGCTCGGTGATCGCGCGAACCACGCCGGGGACCGCGAGCATTGCGGCGGAGTACACGTACGGGCCATACGGCAGCGGGCGGTCCAGCCTTGCCGCTGACCCGAACTCGGTGCGGTACACCGGGCGCGAGTCGGGTCCTGGAACACCTGCCGGTCTCCAGTTCAACCGCGCAAGATGGTACGAACCGAGCACCGGCCGGTTCTTGTCAGAGGATCCAGAGGGCTTTGACGCTTCCGGGCCGAACCTGTACGCGTACGTCGACGGCGACCCCGTCGATGCAACCGATCCGAGTGGCGGGATGCCGCAGATCGTCGTCGCTTGTGCGAGCGGTGCGGTCATCAACACCGTCGCCGGAGCGCTGCTGGGCCGAAAACACACCGCAGGCGACTATCTACGTGGTCTGGGCAAGGGATGTGCCGAGGGCGCGCTGATGTTCGTCGGCGGCGAGTTCCTCGGAGTCGGGTTGCGGTCCGTCAAACCGCTGACCAAGGAACTAGACGAAGCCGCAGAGGCGGCGGCACGGGGATGTCCGCGCAGTTTCAGCGGCGAGACGCAAGTGCTGATGGCGGACGGCACCACCAAGCCGATCTCACGGGTCGAGGTCGGTGACAAGGTGCTGGCGACGGACCCGACGACAGACGAGCAAGGCCCGCATGAGGTTACAGCGCTCATCGAACATCCAGATGATCTGCTCGACTTCGAAGTCGCAGGTGGAGAGGTAGCGACCACGAAAGATCATCCGCTCTGGAACGCGACCGACCGGAGGTTTGAGCAGGCGTCAGACTTCGACCCAGGCGATCAGGTCCTTTCGGCCGACGGCAGCCACCGCGCGGTCGGCGGGCTGCGGCCTGGCAGCGAGCATCGAACATCGGCCTACAACCTCACCGTCGAAGGTGTGCACACGTACTACGTTGTCGCCGGGGCGGCGTCGATTCTGGTTCACAACACGAACTGTGGAATCCCGAGCCATTACAATGCGCGCGGCGCGGAAGGCGTCGATGAGATGACTGCAACACTTGAGCGGTTCTACCAGCGATCGGACATCTACAGCGAGACATACGGCGACGGGTTCAACTTCTGGACGCCGTACGGCAGGCGGGAGGTGGACATCGCGGTTAAGAACGAGAACGGTGGACTGGATCTCTTCGAAGTGAAGGTCGACAAGTCGAACTACTACCGTACGCAACGGAAGAAGGACGAGTGGCTTGAGAAGACGTACGGCTTCAAGACCACCGTCCTGCGGCGGAGTACAGCATGTCCGATCTGCACCCCCTAGCGTCCTCGGAAGGAAGCTGTGACCAGCGATTTCGGTTTCTGGAAGCAAGGTTCTGGTGACCCCCTGGAGATCTTCGATGATCTCGCCGAGGGCATCACCGACAGGCTGATCTCCAGTCCAGACGTCCTGCGGTTCCGAGAGGCGATCGTGAGCCGGTGGCCGGACCTCGAAGATTCGCTAGAACCTGCCGCATACCAACTGGAAGAAAGCCCTGGCGAGGACGAGAAATTCGTACTTCTCGGGCTTGCACGGCGTCACCTCGAACATATTCCCGACATCTTCGCCCTAGCCGACCGGTACGGCTTGGTTGGCTACAGCGGAGTAGGCGGTGAGCCGATCGGCAGAACGTCTCCCGAGCCTCACATCGAAGGTGACTGATCCCAGAGTCCTGATCTCCGAACAGCGGGTCATTTGTTCAGCGCCAACATGCTGCACTTCCGGGAGGACCTGCTGTGACGCTTCCCAAAAGTGACGCATGAGTTGGAGTAGGGGTCTCGCGAAGCCACATGGGCTGGTCGGGTCCAGCGGCGTCGCGCGTGAGCCGGTCTTCTTCGAGGTTTGGAGGCCTGATTCGGGGGTTAGCGGTCGGCGATGTTTTGGCCGGACTTGAGGAAGGGGTCGAAGGAGCCGTGGGCGCCTGTGCCGTCTTTGGACGGGATGATTTCTTTGGAGTATTGGGCCAGGTAGACGCGGCGGTGTTTGTCGGTTCGGTTGGGGCCGCTGCGGTGGATTACTACGCTGGAGAAGACGACGATGGAGCCGGCCGCGGCCGTCATCGGGATGCCTGGGTCGGGGCCGAAGTAGCAGACCAGGTCGTTGAGGGCCGGGTCCTGGATGTGTTTGATGTAGGACCGGATGCCGGACCTCGAGTAGGGCAGTAGGTAGACGGAGCCGTTCTCCTCGGTGACGTCATCGAGTGCGATCCAGCAGGTGAGGTACGGCGCGTGGTCCTCGTGGACGTAGCCGGAGTCCTGGTGCCACGCGAACGCCGTGTCCGGGTCGCCGGCCTTGATCACGTACTGCTCCCAGAACAGCCACGCGTCGTCGCCCAGTGTCGCGCGGCAGATCTCCGCCATCGTGTCGCTGAACAGGAACTGCCGCAGTTCCGGCCGGTCCTGGTAGATCATGCTGCTGAAGTACCGCTTGCCCCGGTGGTTGATGCCGAGCGAGTCGGTGCCGGCCTCGTCCATCGCGGCGTCGAGTTTGTCGATCGAGTACTGCGCTCCGCCGCGCAGCAGCTCGAGCTGTTCGTCGGTGAGCACGCGGTCCAGCACGAAGTACCCCTCGTCGCGGAACTGCGCAAGATGCTCCGGGGTGACCAGGTCGTTCATGGAAGTCCTCTCGATCGGCTTACCAGAAACGCTAGGACGGCAACGAAGGACAGAGAATGTCTCCCCGCGACCCGGACATGAACATTTTGGCGCGCTACCGTACCTGCCATGACCGAGCGCACGATCGTCACGATCGCCGAAGGCCCGGTGACCAGGCTCGGTCAACTGGCGCTCGCGGGCGAGGTGGTCGACTCCGAACCGATCATGTCGGCCGAGCTCCGGGTGATGGACGGGTACGTGCTGTCGGTGCTGATCGATGGCGAGGGCAACTATCGTGACGGCGACGGCCGCGCGGAGCGGATCACCGGCGGCGCGCACACGCTCGTCCCGCCGAGGTTCCCGCACACCTACCACACCGATCCGGGGGAGCGGTGGACCGAACTGTTCGTCGTCTTCACCGGCCCACTCTTCGACGCCCTCCCGCACCTCACCGGTGCCGGCCCGCGCTACCCGGTCCCGCAACCCCCGATCGAAGCGCTCCGCACCGTGCTCCGTGCACGCCCCAAGTCCCGCCGGGCCGCCGAACACCAACTCCTGGCCCTGGCCGACTGGCTCGTCGACGTCGAGGACACCCCCGAGGACGACGTGAGCATGGAGATCGTGGACGCGATGGGCCGCCTGGCCGACGACCTCACCGCGAGCACGGCCCTCACCACGATCGCAGCCGAGTCGGGCCTCAGCTACGACACGTTCCGCCGCAGGTTCACCGCACAGGTCGGTCAGACGCCCGCCGCCTTCCGGAACGTACGCCGGTTGGAGGCGGCCGCCACGCTGCTACGTCTGACCGACCTCACCCATCGCGAGATCGCCCATACCCTCGGATTCGCCGACGAGTTCCACCTGTCACGCCGATTCCGCTCGCATTTCGGTGTCGCCCCGCGCGACTACCGGCGTACCTGAAGCACCGGCGGCGGGTCGTGGGCCGGGCGCCTGTCGTCTGCAGCTTTCCTGACTGTCAGGGGATGAGGACGACCTTTCCGGTCGTGGCGCGCTCTTCGAGCGCGCGGTGGGCGGCTGCGGCTTCCGCCAACGGGAACGTAGTTGTGAGTGCCTTCCAGCGGCCCGAGATTGTTTCCTCGAGGGCTGTGGACTCCAGTTCGCGGAGGCGGGTGACGAGCTTGGCGCCGATGGCCCAGCCGGCGGTCAGGCCGCGGGACATCAGGTCCGTGTGGGTGAACTCGATCGCCCCACCGCCCGACCAGCCGAACATGAACACCCGCCCGCCGTGGCCGAGGAGGTCGAACGCCTGCTGCCCGTTGGCTCCACCAACGCCGTCGAGGAGCACGCTGACCTCGCGGTCGCCCAGGTCGGCCTTCAGGCCCGCGGCCCAGTCCGGATCGTTGTAGTCCAGCGCGTACTGCGCCCCCAGCGACCGCACCAGCACCACCTTCGCCGGTCCACCCGCCAGCCCGATCACGGTCGCCCCGACGTTTCGCCCGGCCTGGACCAGATAGCTGCCGATCCCACCCGCCGCCGCAGTCACCAGTACGACGTCGTCGGCGGTGAGACGGGCCTGGGAGAGAATCCCCGCCGTCGTCCGCCCCGTACCGATCGCTGCCACGGCCTGCGCGGCGTCGACATGCGACGGAAGTTCGTACAGCGAATCGACCTTCGCCACCGCCCGCTCGGCATACCCGCCTGGCACCATGCCGAGATGGACCACGACGCGCTTGCCGACCCAGGAAGCGTCCACGTCCGGCCCGACCGCGCTCACCCGGCCGGCCACCTCCCGCCCCGGGATCGTCGGCAGTTCCGGCACCGGGATCGGACTCCCACCCGTCGAGCCGGAGCGGATCATCGTGTCGACGAGATGGACCCCGGCCGCCTCCACCTCGACCAGCACCATGCCCGGCGCAGGAACCGGGTCCGGCACCTCCTCGTAGACGAGATTCTCCGCCGGGCCGAACGCATGCAATCTGATCGCCTTCATGCTCGGCAACGCTAGAACCTCAACAATGATTGAGGTCAACCTCTGCCACTTCCTTACGTTGTGTACTAAAGTGCGATCCGAGGGAGGGTGACGTGGCGAAGATTCTGAGAGGTGCGACCGCGCAGGAGACCCATAGCGCGATCCTGGACCTGATCCGCTCCAGCGGCACGGTCACCCGCGTCGATCTCGCCGACCGGTCCGGCCTGACCGGCGCGTCGATCTCCCGCGTGGTCAAGCGACTGCTCGCCGACGGCCTGATCATCGAGACCGGGTACGGCGACCCCACCGGCGGCAAACGCGCCACGCTCCTGCAGTTCAACCCCCGCGCCCGGCACGCGGTCGGGATCGCGGTCGACACCCCGAGCACGACGTACGTCGTCACCGACATGAGCGGCCGCGTCATCGAGCAGCTGTCGTCGCGCGGGATCGGGAAGGACGCTCCGGCCACGGCCGTGCAGCGCATCACGGCCGAGCTCGAGGACCTGATCGTGAAGGCGGAGATCGAGCCGTCGACGCTGGTCGGCGTCGGAGTCGCCCTGGCCGGACGACAGGGCCGCGGCGGTACGCGGCTGCTGCGGACGGACTCGGAGAAGTACGCCTGGGAGCCCTTCGCCGTCCGGGACACGCTGAAGGACGCGATCGACCACCCGATCGTGGTGGAGAACGACTCGACCTGCGCGGCGATCGGCGAATTCTGGGCGGGAAAGATCCCGTCGGTGAACGACTTCGCCACCGTCTACATGGCGGCCGGGTTCGGCCTCGGCCTGGTGACGAACGGCGATGTGTACCGCGGCTCGTCGTCGAACGTCGGCGAGATCGGCCACATGGTGCTCGATGTGAACGGTCCGCTGTGCTGGTGCGGCGGCCAGGGCTGCCTGGAGAGTCTTGCCGCGCCCGCCGCGGTCGTCGAACGCGCCGGCCGGGACGAGCAGCTCGCGGACAAGCTCGGCCTCCGCGGCCGTCGGCTGTCCACCCGCTCGGACTTCGCCAAGATCGCCCGTCTGGCCGCCGCCGGAGACCCGCGCTGTGTCGAGCTGATCGAGGAGTCAGCGACGTACCTGGCCAAGGCGCTGCTGTCGATCACCAATCTGCTCGACCTGAACCAGATCATCCTCGCCGGCCCCGGTTTCAGTGAGGCCGGCGATATCTACGTCCGCGTCGCGGCGCAGGAACTCAACCGCCTGTCCTTCGTCCGCGCGATGCATCCCACCCGCGTCGAGCTCTCCAAGCTCGGCCCGAGTGCGGCGGCCCTGGGAGCCGCCTCACTCGTCCTCCACACCCAACTGACCCCGCACCAGAACACTCGGTCCTGAAAGCGGTTCCTAAGCCGTGAGGTGGTCCTTGAGCCAGCGCCCGCTCTTCTTCACGGTGCGGGCCTGGGTCGCGTAGTCGACGTACACGATGCCGAAGCGGCGGCTGTAGCCCCAGGCCCATTCGTAGTTGTCCATCAGCGACCAGACGAAGTACCCCTTGAGCGGGAAGCCTTCGGAGACCAGGTCCTCGCACACGGCGATGTGCTGCTTGAAGTAGTCGAGGCGGTCGTCGTCCTCGATCGCGCCGTCGGCAGTGACGGAGTCCGGGTACGCCGCGCCGTTCTCGGTGACGTACAACGGCAGCTCGGGCGCGAGCTTGTTGATCGTGACCAGGATGTCGCGCAGACCGGTGGCCTGGATCGGCCAGCCCATCTGCGTGCGGGGGAGACCGGTGTCGACGGCAACGACGTTCTCGCTGCCCGGCTGCGTCGACGCGACGGGTGACGAGATCGGTCCGTCCGGTGCCGCGACCGTGGTCGGGCAGTAGTAGTTGACTCCCATGAAGTCCAGCGGCGCCGCGATCAGCCGAAGATCCGCTTCCTGCTCGGCGAACCACGAAGTCATCCCGGTGTCTTCCAGCACGTCCGACGGGTAGCGCCCCGACAGCAACGGTTCCAAGAAGAGACGGTTCCGCAGCCCGTCGATCCGGCGGGCGGCGTCGCGGTCTGCGGGGGAGTCGGTCGCGGCGTGGATCGGCGCCGGGTTCAGCGCGATCCCGTACGACGAACCCTCGGACCGGATCGCCTCCAGCGTCAGCCCGTGCCCGAGCAGCAGGTGATGAACGGCCTTCAACGCATCAGCGCCCTCGGTCCGACCCGGCGCGTGCTCACCGTTCCCGTAGCCGAGGAACGCCGAGCACCACGGCTCGTTCAGCGTCATCCAGTGCTTGATGACGTCGGACAGCCCCTCGTGCGCCACGGCCGCGTAGTCGCGGAAGCGCTCGGCCGTGTCGCGGTTCAGCCACCCGCCGGCGTCCTCCAGCGGCTGCGGCAGATCCCAGTGGTAGAGCGTCGCGTACGGCGTGACGCCGTTCTCCAGGCACGCCTCGGCCAACCGCCGGTAGAAGTCCAGCCCGGCTGCGTTGGTGGCACCCGATCCACCCGGCACGATCCGCGGCCAGGCGATCGAGAACCGGTACGCATTGAGCCCGAGATCGGCCAGCATCCGGATGTCATCGGCGAACCGGTGGTAGTGCTCGTCGGCCACGTCGCCGTTGGTGCCGTCCGCGATCTTGCCCGGTGTGTGCGCGAACGTGTCCCAGATGCTCGGACCGCGCCCGTCGGTGGAGACCGCGCCCTCGACCTGGTATGACGCGGTCGCCGCGCCCCACGTGAATCCGCTCGTCACGTCGTCTCCTTCTCAACCCAGTACTGCCTGTCCGGAAGTAGGCTACCTAACCGGTTAAGCAACTCGTCCGGGAGGTCCACGGCCAGAGACGCCTCGAGCGCGTCGACCCGGGCCGGCTTGGTGATCCCGACGACCGTGCCGTCGATCCCCGCCTCGTCCACCGAGTGCCGCAACGCCGCGGTCGCGAGGTCGACGCCGTACTCCTGGCAGGCCTTGTCCATCTCGGCCACCGCGTCCAGGACCGCCGGCGGAGCCTCCCGATAGGCGTACTTGGTGGCACCCGCGGGGTTGGCGAGGATCCCGCCGCCGTAGATCGCCGCGTTCACCACCGCGATGCCCTCGGCACGAGCCCGCTGGAAGATGCCGAGAGCCGAATGGTCCACGAGGCTCCAACGGTTGTGCACGAGCAGCACCTCGAACCCACCGAGATCCAGATAGCGGGAGAGCTCGCGAGTGTCGCCACCCGCCAGCCCGACATGCCCGATCTCGCCGTCCGCACGCAGCTGCATCAACGTGTCGACCGCGTCCCGCATCGAGTCGAAGTCGTGGAACTCCGGATCGTGCAGGTAGACCAGCGGCAGCTCGTCCAGCCCGAGCCGCTCCTTGCTCTCGGAGACGCTCGCCCGGACCCGTGCCCCCGAGTAGTCGCCGTCGAGGGCGTCGACCTTCGTGGCGACCAGGAACCCGTCGGGCAGTCCACCATGCTCCTTGATGGCCAGACCGATGCGCAGCTCGCTCTCGCCGTCGCTGTACCCGTTCGACGTGTCGATCCAGGTCAGCGGGCTGTCGAACACCCGCAGTACCAGCTCGATCGCTTCCTGTCGGGTCACGTCGTACCCGAACACCGCGGGCATGCTTCCGAGCCCGCTGCCGCCGGCGCAGACGGCGGACACGGTCAGGCCGGTGGAACCCAGGGGCCGCAGCCAGTTTTCTCTCATGCCTCGGAGCCTACGGCGAACGCGAACCCGTCGCCGTCGACGTAGACCTTGGTCCCGTCCGGCGCGGTCTCCGCCGGCAGGTCGGCGGGCTCGCCCACGAGCTCGGCGTACGCGAAACCGGCGACGTCGAGCTGTGGGGCGCGGGAGCTCTTCTCGACCTCGTAGGTGAACACCTCGAGGACGGTGTCGCCGCCCTTCAGATAGCCGATGTGGAAGCCGCGCTTGTCGTGCGGCTGCTCGATCGTGCCGATGAACGAGAAGCCGTAGTTCCGGTCGTAGTACGCGCTGGTCGCCTCGCGGTCCTCGATCGTCACCGCTACGTGGTCGAACCGCGGCCGCGACGGTACGCCGAGCGCCCGCTCGCGCGCGACCCCGTCCGCGTCCAGGATCTCGGCGTACTGCAGGTCGCCCTGGATCATCTCGAGCAGCGTGCCGTCCGGGTCGTAGAAGAAGCAGATCCGGACGTTGCCCTCGGCATCGAGTGGGTCGAGTTTGAACTCGACTCCGGCATCCTTGAGTACGCCGGCCCGCTCGTCGATCCGGTCGACCTTGAACCCGATGTGCCGGAATCCCTTCTGCAGATCGTCCGGCGACCAGGTGCTCTGCTCCCGGCCGTTGCCCACGGCCCGCAACTCGATCGTCGCGGTGACGGCGTCCAGCACGGCGCGTTGAGCGGTCGGCTCGCCGACCACCTGCAGCTCGAGGAACCTCGTGTAGAACTCGACCGAGCGTGCGACATCCGTGCAGTTGACGACGACGTTCTTGATCGGCATACGCCCTCTTTCGTCTAGTTTTTCACAGCGCCGAGCATCATCCCGGCGACGAACTGCCGCTGCATCCGGACGTAGACGATCACGACCGGTACGACGGACAGCGTGAGGCCGGCGGTGAGGGCCGGCCAGTTCGTGGAGTACTGGCCCATCAGCGTGAACAGCACCGGCTGCAGGGGGAGCGCGTCGGTGTTGCGCAGTACCGTGTTGGCGATCAGGAACTCGTTCCAGGTGGACAGGAACTGGAAGATCACCACGGTCGCGATCCCGGGCCGGGTCAGCGGCAGGATCACCCGCCGGAAGATGGTCAGCTCGCTGCCGCCGTCGACCCGGGCCGCCTCGATCAGCTCGTCCGGCAGGGTCTGGAAGAACGCCCGCATCAGGAACATCGCGAACGGCGCCGACCCGGAGATGTACAGCACCAGCAGCCCGGCCTGACTGTCGAGCAGGCCGAGCGACTTGAGCTCGAGGTACAGCGGGATGATCAGCGCCGTCGACGGCATCATCAGTGTGGTCAGCAGCAGAACGAACAACGTGTTCCGGAACGGGAAGTCCAGCTTCGCGAACGCATAACCGCTGAGCGTCGCGAAGATCAGCACCCCGATCACGGTCACGGAGGTGATCCAGACGCTGTTCCAGAAGTGCAGCGGGAAGTCGATCGACGTCCACGCGTCCTTGTACGCGACGCCGGTGAACTTCCGCGGGATGATCGGCCCGTTGAAGATCGTGTTCTGCTCGCGCAGCGACGTCAGCAGCATCCACACGAACGGGAACGCCATCAACAGGCAGAACGGCAGCAGGACGAACGTCGCGAACGACTTCCCGAGCCACTTGCTCCTCATCGGTCCGCCCTCCGCGTCAGCCAGAGCTGCGCGATGACCGCGAGCGTGCAGAGCACCATCGTCACCACGCTGAAAGCGCTCGCATACCCGAGCTGGGGGATCGAGCCGGACGTCGAACCGAACGCCAGCGAGTACAAGTACGTGCCGAGTACTTCGCTGGCGTGGTTGGGCCCGCCGCCGGTCATCACGAAGATGATGTCGAACGCCTTGAACCCGTTCAGCAGGCCGAGGCTGACGATCAGGCCGGTGACGATCCGCAGACTCGGCACCGTGATGTGGCGGAACTGCTGGACCGTGTTCGCGCCGTCCATCGCAGCCGCCTCGTACAGGTTCGGATCGATGCTCTGCAGGCCGGCGAAGTAGATCAGCATGTTGAACCCGAGCCCGCCCCAGACCGTCACCACGACGATCGCCGGCAGCACGGTCTTGTGGTCGGCCAGCCACGGATGCTGCAGGCTGTCCAGACCGATTGCCCCGAGCAACCGGTTCAGCGTGCCGATGTTCGGGTCGTAGATCAGCTTCCACAGCACCGCCGACACGACGAACGACACGATCCCGGGGATGAACAGGATGGTCCGGACGACGACGCCGACCTTCGACCAGACAACGTTCACCAGCACCGCGGTGACGAGTCCGAGGAAGGTCAGGATCGCGGTCGTCACGCCGGTCAGCACCAGCGTGACGATCAGCGCCCGGCGCGCGATCGGGTCGTGCAGCATCCGGCTGTAGTTGTCGAAGTGCACGAACCGCGGCGACCCGAACCCGCCCCACGAGGTCAGGCTCAGGTACGCCGTGTAGAGGATCGGCCAGAGCACGAACGCCAGGAACAACGCGAACGTCGGCAGCACGAACAGGTAGCCCGCGACCCGTTGCGACTTCCGCAGCGGCGATCCGAACCGGTACGACGTGCGCGCGCCGGACCGCTCGACGACGCGCTGGCGGGAGAGCGCTGTCGCCATCCGATCAGCCGCCCTTGGCGTTCAGGACCGCCTGCTGCATCGCCTTCGCGACCGCCGCCGGCTCGCCGGTACCGTCGAAGATCTTCGCCAGCGGATCGCCGGCCGCGACCGAGCCGGGCCCGAACGGGATGTGCGGGCAGCCGTCGCCGTCGAGCAGCCAGGACGTCATCTGCTTCATGATCGGCAGCTCGATCCGGGCCGCGGCGCTCTTGGTGGCCGGCATCGAGTTCGAGTCGTTCATCGTGGGGGAGTACTGCTCGGCGGAGTACATGAACTTGAGGAACTCCAGCGCGGCGTCCTTGTTCTTGCTGTTGGCCGCGACCGCCCAGCCGGCGCCGGCCTGGTTCGCGGTCCAGTGCCGTTTGCCCGGCGCGATCGCCGGCGTCTTCATCACCTTGTAGAGCTTGTTGAACGCGGGCGTCGCGTCCTTGGTCAGGCCCTGCGGGGTCCAGCTGCCGTTGAACAGCATCGCGGACTTCCCGGTGTAGAAGATCTGCGGCGCCTGGTCGCCGCTGGTGCCCGTCGTACCGGGCTGGAAGACACCGCCCTTGACGATCTTCTGTTGCAGCTCGATCGCCTGGATCACCTTCGGATCCTCGTACGTCGCGCCGTCCTTGAGCTGGTCGAGCTTCAGGTAGTACGTCGGGTCGTCGGCGACCTGCGTGATCAGCGGCAGGAAGAAGTCGAGCGAACTCGTCGTCGGGTTGCAGCTCAGCGCCACCGGGAACTTGCCGGTCGCCTTGATCTTCTGCGACGCCGCGATCAGGTCGTCCCAGGTCTCGATGCCGTCCTCCTCGACACCGGCCTTCTTCAGCAGGTCCGGGTTGTAGAAGATGCCGAACGTCTGCGCCATCCAGCCGACCGCGTACTGCTTGCCGTCCAGGGTGTACTCCTGGTTGGCCGAGTCGAAGAAGTCCTTCAGGAAGTCGTCGCCGAGCTCCTGTTTCAGGTCGGCGGAGATACCGCCGGTGCCGTAGGTCAGCGCCCGTGTGTGCGGCGCGAAGATCTCCGGCACGTCGCCGCCCGCGACCGCGGCTTGCAACGCGGGCAGGTACTGGTCCGGGGTGCCGAAGATCCGGTTCTCGATCTTGATGTTGCTGTGCGCGGCCTCGAACGCGCTGATCAGCTTCGGGAACTGGTCCTCCTGGTCGTTGTACCACGACCACATCCGGACCACGGCCTTGCCGCCGCTGGTGGTGCCACCGCTGTCACTGCCACCGCAAGCCGCGAGCGCGGACCCCAGGCCGAGGGCGCCCACCGCTGTCTTGAGAACTGTCCGCCGCCGCACGTGCTGTTCGCCCATCGGAGACTCCTCAGTTGTTCGCCTACCAACTTCCTAACTGAAAGTAAGAAAGCGGTCAAGGCCGCAGTTGAGTTTCCGAAGTTTTCCCTCGCTTAGGGTTGGGCCATGGTGATCCGGTTGAGCGAGCAATGGCCGGAGGTGAGCCCCGACCGCCTGCTGTCGGAGTGCGTCCCTCCGCCGAGATTCGCCGACGCCCGCTTCACCACCTATCGCCCGAACCCCGAAGAGCCCTCACAGTCCGAGGCGCTCGCGGCCCTCACAGCGCGCGCCGCCAACCTCGCCCAGCCCAGGCAGACCCCCTCGCTCTGGGCCAGGCTCCGCCGCAACTCCTCGGTCCCGGACAAGCAGGGCATCTACCTCGACGGCGGATTCGGCGTCGGCAAGACCCACCTCCTGGCCTCGCTCTGGCACGAGTCGGCCGGCCCGAAGATGTACTGCACGTTCGTCGAGCTCACCAACCTGGTCGGCGCCCTCGGCCTACGGACAGCAGTCGAGAAGCTCTCGTCGTACCGCCTGATCTGCATCGACGAGTTCGAGCTCGACGATCCCGGCGACACGATGCTGATCTCCCGGCTGATCGGTCAGCTGGTCGAGGCCGGCGTCGAGTTCGCCGCGACGTCCAACACGCTGCCCGACAAGCTGGGCGAGGGCCGCTTCCAGGCGGTCGACTTCCTCCGCGAGATCCAGGCGCTCGCCGCGCACTTCGACGTACGCCGGATCGACGGCCCGGACTACCGCCACCGAGGCCTGCCCGTCGCCCCCGATCCCTGGCCCGACGAGAAGGTCGAGCAGGAAGCCGCAGTGCGCCCGAACGCCTCCTGCGACCACTTCGTCGACCTGCACCGTCACCTCGCCGAGCTGCACCCGAGCAAGTACGGCGCTCTGCTCGACGGGATCGAGACGGTGGCGATCACCGACGTACGACCGCTGACCGACGAGAACGTCGCGCTGCGCCTGGTCGTGCTCGCGGACCGGATGTACGACCGCAACCTCCCGCTGCTGGCCGGCGGCGTACCCCTCGACCAGCTGTTCTCGGCCGACATGCTCAAGGGCGGCTACCGCAAGAAGTACCTCCGCGCGCTGTCCCGCCTGATCGCACTCGCCCGCGCGGCGTCCTCCCCAGATGTGATCCCCGGGCGTGCTTCTCTGGACGGATGAGTCGACGCTCCGTCTCGCTGGTGCTGCTGGCAGTCGCGCTCGGGCTGCTGGTCGCGGGCGGGTTCGTCCAGTTCGACGACACCTCCGGCTTCGGCTCCGAGCAATGGATCCTGCCGCTCGGAGGGCTGGCGTTCGTCCCGGCAGTGGCGTCGGTCGTGACCGCATGGCCCGCGCCGAAGGCACGCCTGTGGCTGGGCATCGCCCTGGCCGTCCTGACCGGCCTTCTGGTCTGGCTGAGCATCACCGACGACGGATTCCGCTTCATCTGGAACCGGGATGAGGGTGAACTCGCCCTGCTGGAGTTCACGACCGGCCTGGTTGCTTTCGTGCTGATCGCGAACGGCGTTCAGCCGGCGCCGGCCGGTGAAACAGCGGCGGCAGGACCAGGCGCAGCCCGATCTGGGCCGGGCCGATGGCTGGTCCGTACGGCGGCCTACCTGTGCGGGACGGTCTTCGTGGTGCTGGCGGCGATCGCGGCCGGGGCGGACTACTACACCCGAACCGAGTGCCCTGAGGAGGGAGACTGCCTGGCTCTGCTCGGCGGGTTCGTGTGGGGCGCGGTTGCCCTCCTCGGCTGCGGCGTGGCCGTTCTCGTGATCGAGATCGTGCTGTGGCGACGGCGCAAAACCGCTGAAGTCGCGGGCGGATGAGGCAGGATGTGGAGATGGCGAAGCAGAAGAAGGGCGAGAAGGCTGCCGCTGCTGGGATCCGCGAGCAGCTGCGGGTTCCGGCCGGGCCGGTTGACCTGACGGCGTACGACACGCGTGCGACCCCGGGCTTCGACGGCTCCAAGGACGACGGCAAGGTGGCGCTGGAAGGTCTCGGCGCCGAGGTCTCGGACTGGCAGGAGCGGCTGTTCGCCGAGGGGCGCAAGGGCGGCGAGCGCAGTGTGCTGCTGGTGCTGCAGGGCATGGACACCTCGGGCAAGGGCGGTGTGATCCGGCACGGTGCGGGGCTGATGGACCCGCAGGGCCTGAAGATCACCTCGTTCAAGGCGCCGACGCCGGCCGAGAAGCGGCGCGGGTTCCTGTGGCGGATCAAGCAGGCGCTGCCGGGGGAGGGGATGATCGGGATCTTCGACCGCTCGCACTACGAGGACGTCCTGATCGCACGGGTCCGCAACCTGGTCACCCCGAACGTGTGGGACCGGCGCTACGACCAGATCAACGACTTCGAGGCGGAGCTCGCCGCGAACGGTACGACGGTGCTGAAGTGCTACCTGCACATCTCGCCGGAGGAGCAGCGCGCCCGGCTCGAAGCGCGGCTCGACGACCCGACCAAGCACTGGAAGTACAACCCGTCCGACGTCGACGAGCGGAAGCTGTGGCCCGACTACATGGACGCCTACCACGCGGCGATCGAGCGCTGTAACACGCCGGAGGCGCCGTGGTACGTCATCCCGAGCGACCGCAAGTGGTACCGCAACTGGGCGGTCACCACGATCCTCCTGGAGACGCTACGCGAGCTCAACCCGGAGTGGCCGGTCGCGGACTTCGACATCGAGAAGGAGAAGAAGCGCCTGGCAGCAACCTGACATGAGGGGGTGGCCCGGCCCCTCGGGCCACCTACGGTTACGCCCATGGCGTTGCTGCTGGCGGCTCTTGCCGTCCTGGGGATGGGCGGCTACTTCTGCGTCTTCGGCGCGTTCCATCTGCTGCCGACCGGATATCACCCGATCCGCCATGCCGTGAGCGATTACGGCGTCGGCCGCTACGCATGGCTGTTCCGTTGGGCACTCGTGGCGTCGTCGGTCGGCATCCTCGCGCTGGCCGCGGGGCTCGCGATCGAGCCCGGCACGCCGACCGTGACCCTGCTGCAGTTGGTCTTCCTGTTCCTGATCCCGGTGACACGGCTCGGCATGCTGAAGTACCCGACCGACCTGGAGGGGCAGAGGCTGACCCGGTCCGGGCGGTTGCACTACCTGTTCGCGGTCGCCGCGTTCGCCTTGACGTACTCCGCGATCGCCGGGATGACGCCCGAGCTCGGGTCCGTCGGGGCGTGGTCGTCGGTGAGCGGCTTCCTCTCGGTACTGCGGATCATCGCGCTGGTGTCGCTCGTCCTGCTGGTGATCGCGCTCGTTCCCCGGCTGCGCGTCGTGTTCGGGCTGTTCGAGCGCGGGTTCCTGCTGAGTACCAACCTCTGGTGCCTGACGGCTGCGATCTGCCTGCTCGTCGAAACCGCCTGAGGTCAGCTGTCCGGGTCGATCTCGTGCTGGCGGAGCAGATCGCGGAGTTTGGCGACCTGCTCGTGCAGCCGCTCGTTCTCGTCGAGAAGCGCGTTGAGCTCGTGGATCAGGTGGTGCCGGCGGCCGTACGTCGTCCAGTTCGCGGTGGCGCTCTCGGTGAGCATGTCGGCGACGAGTGATTCGGAGCGCTCGCGCCAGTTCATCCGCTCCTCGAGCTTGCGGCGTACCTGATCGATGTCGGCGGCAAGCTTCGTGATGATCTGGCCGCCGACGCCGTCCCGGTCGTTCAGTACGCCGAGGAGCAGGTGCTCGGGCCGGACCTGCTCCGCCCCACGCGCCCGCGATTCACCCCACGCGTACTCGAACGTGCTCTTGGCCCGCGGCGTGAACGGGATCGACGCCGCGCCGCTCTTCCCACGCCCGATGATCTCCACCACGAGGTCCTTCACGGCCGGCGCGGTGATCCCGACCGCGTTCAGGACCCGCGCGGCGATGCTCTGCCCCTCGGTGATGAGCCCGAGCAACAGGTGCTCCGTGCCGACGTACGCGTGGTCGAAACCGCGAGCCTCCTCCTGCGCCAGAACGATGACCCGCCTCGCCGGGTCGCTGAACTGCTCGTACATCCGAACTCCCCTCCACCATTCCTGCTCGACATCGAATGTCAACGTCTCCTCGCTGAGCAGCAGATCGAGCCGCAGGTGCTCCTCCAGGTCCTCAGGAGTCAGCGGCCGGTGCTCGAGCCGGCTCCGGATGAACGCCCCCGCCTCGCGATGGCTCGCCTGGCCCGCCACGATCCGGTCGAGCAGTTCGTCGACGTACGCCACCGGCTCGAGCTGCAGCTCGGCCCGGTTCAGCGTGACGAACTGCAGTACGACGGCAACCGCCACGACGCGATTGGCCCCGTCGAACGGCCGCGCCCGCACCAGCCCCGCGAGCAGCACGCCCGCGGACTCGGCCAACCCACTGGTCAGCCGCACGCTGTCCAGCACACGCTCGACCGCGTTCAGATCGGTCCGCAGTACTGCGTCCGCCGAGCTGCAGCGCAGCACCCGGGCCGCGATCGCCAGCACGTCGTACGGGCCGAGGTAGCGCATCAGTCGTCGCCCTTGAGCCGGCGCAGCGACTCCTCGTGCCGACTCAGGTTCTCTTCGAGCAGCCGACTGAACTGACTGTCCTGCCGTCGCTGATCAACCAGCGCCGCAATCGCCTCCCGCGCCACATCAGACACCGATCGCCCCTCCACCGAGGCCACTGTCTGCAGCCGCTCGGCCAACTCCGGGTCGAGCCGCAGCAGGATGTTCTTGGTCGCGTCCTTCGCCATAGATATCAAGATATCACGCTAGCTGCAGTCGCAGTCTGTGACGACCTCTGGGCGCTGGGGCCACAGCTCCGTTAGGGTCTGTTCTGGGGGTGGGGGAGTTGTTGCCTGGGGAGGCGCCGGACCGGTCCGAGCAGGTCGTCGACTGCTCGAACTGCGGCCTGCCGATGCTGCTGCCGCAGCTGGTCACCGCTGTCCGTTTCCCGGAGGACATCGACCTCCTGGCGGCGATCTGCCACGAGAAGCTGAACGTCGTCGACCACTTCTGCGGCGCGCAGCTCTCGATCACGGTGCCAGTTGTGGTCGCGAACCCGAAAGCGCGGCTGGTCGTCGTCGCCAACCTGCCCGATGACGAACCGCTCGCACCGCCGACGAACGGCAGCACAGTACGGCGGGTTGCCGGCTACGCCGAACTGGCCGAGGTACTCATGGGCTGGTTGCGGGACGCGGGCGAAGAGCTGTTCGACGGATTCCGGACCGGGGCGCTCGGTGGGCTGGAATCGTCCGAATTGGCCCTGGAGATCACACCGATCCGGCTGCTGGCGATGGACGTCGAGCTGGCGTACCGGCGTACGGCCGACGAGATCCCTGCCGCAGAGGTCGAGCGCTTCGTCGATCTGCGCAAGCTCCTGATCGGGCTTCGCGTCGGCGAGCTGGTCATGCAGGCAGCCCGCGAGTCGGCGCTGTCCGAGGTCGCGACCAGACTGGCGGCAGCGGTCCCGGTCAGCTCGCTGGACGACGACGCCATCGCCGCACTCGTGGAGCGTTGTGTGGACGATCTGTACGACGTACCGGGCGCTGACGAGGATCGAATGCAGTGGCTGAAGGACTTCGGCGGCCGAGCCGCCCGGGCGTTCCGTGCCGAGCTGGCGCTGGCCGCTGCCTGCCGGCTGGCGGACCGACAAAATCCTCGGGAGAAGCACTTCGCCCAGCTGATCGTGGTGCTCTGGCGACTCAGCCGGGGAGACAAGGTGTACGTCGACGACCGCGCCTTCCTCGTCGAGGGACAGCTAGGTGACTATCTGGCGCCCAAGCTGCTCTGGAATGCCGCGGCTGCCGACTTCTTTCCGGACGGCAAGATGAAGTACCAGGCGGTCCTGGACTTCCAGCGCGAGTTCGCACCGCTGATGAACCGGGTCGGCTTCGGGGACTTCTTCGCTGAGTCCATCGTGATGAACCAGGCGATGACCCTCCAGAACGCGGAGTTCGCGGCCGGCGCCGACCTCGTGGCACACACCGCCTCGGACCCCGAGGTGACCGACCTCGGCCTGGTCGTCGCGCTCGTCGCGCAACGGATCGCGACGGCACAACCGGCGGCCGCCGAGACCCTCGTGCAAGAAATCTGGACCGCGCTGCTCGAGCGCGGCGTACCGTCCGAGCTGCTGAACTTCGTCCGCAGGGCGTCGATGTGGCTGAACCACCTCGGGCACTACGACCTCGTCCGGACACTGTTCGGCGATCTGCTCGACGTCGCACCCGACGCGGTCGACGACGCCCCGCAGGAGGATCAGGTCGACTTCTGGAACGAGGCCGGGAACACCTTGCGGTACCTCGGCCATGCCGAGGACTCGATCGCGATGTACGAGCGAGCGAGGCTCGCGTCCGCCGGTCTGCCGGACGAGGAGCGGCGGTACACGATCCTGAACCGCAACATCGCGATCGTGCTGCGGGACAGCGGCGAGTACAAGCGTGCCTACGAGATGATGACCGCGGTCGTCGAGGCGAACCCGGAGGATCACGCGACGATGCACAGCCTCGCCGTGCTGTGCCGGGCGGTCGGCCACGAGCAAGAAGCCGTTCGCTGGCTGGAGCGGGCGCTCGCGGTGCGCGGCCTTCCGGTGAGCTCGGAGAGCGAGTACCTGATCGCGCTGGCCGAGCACATGATTGCCGCAGGGCACGACGACGAAGCGGTCGCGATGCTTCACTACGCCTGGAACAGCCTCCCGGGCGCACTGTCTCCGAACAATCGGGTCGCGGTCGCGGCGCTCGCGATCCGGGCTCATCCGACGGACGCGGAGTGCGCCGCGTTCCGCTCCGACATGCGCGACCTGGTGATTGCCGATGAGCTCCCGGCGACGCCTGGTTCGACGGCTCTGGTGGGTGCGCGCCTGGAGATGGCACTGGACGCCCTTGAGTCGGGGGAGACCGCGGACGCCCGGCGCAGCCTGGAGCTGCTGGTCCCCGATCCTGGTGACCCCTTGTCGGTGAGGATTACGCCCGTCGCGGTTGCTTGGGGCTGGCTCCGGTTGCTCGAGCGAGGTACCGACGTGATGGACTGGTTCCGTTGGTCGATCCGGCAGATCGACTCCATGGTTCCCGTCGTCGAGGAGGCGTCGTACGCGCGAACCTGGATGCGCCGGGTAGCTGACCTCATCGAAAGCCTGCTACGGCTTGTACCGCAAGCGAACCCTGAGCCGAACGACTTGTTGGCACTGTACGAGTTGGCCAATGGGCGTGAGTTGAGTTCGCAGGCACCAGGGGAGGAGTTGCCGGACTGGGTTGCGGCGATTCGGGCGCATCAGCCTGCTCGTCCGACCTGTGTGATTGCGTTGCTGGATGGACTGGAGGAGGTGACTGCGGTTGTCGTCTCGAGCGACGTTCGGCGGGAGCCGGCCATTGTGCGGGTTGCGTTGTCGGCGCAGGAGCTGGCCGCGGCAGTGCAGGAGTTGGCGCACTTCGACGATGCCAACCCGGTGGCGCCGTTCCGGATCGATCCTCTCGTGCAGGCCTGGTGGCGGACCGCCGCTGTGCTCGCCGGCGCGATCGAGCCGCACCTGGAGCCCAAGGCCGATCTGGTGATCCTGCCCGGTAGGGCGTTGGCGGCGGCGCCGCTGCACGCTGCCGGGTGGCCGGAAGAGCCGTGGATCGCCAAGCGGTCGGTGAGCACTTGTCCCAACCTGCGCGTACTGCTGTCACCCGAGGACTCGCCGCCGGAACCGGCGCTTGGCGTGGTGTCGGTGCCCAAGTCGGCCGATGCCCCGTCGTTCGTTCAGGAGCTGAGCCGTACGGCGATCAGCCTCAGCCCCACGGCACGCGTCCTGGAGGGGCTGCAGGCAACGGTCGACTCGGTGGTCGATCTCGCCCAGGATGTCGACGAGCTCGTTTTCCTGTGTCACGGGATCAGCGCGACCGGAAAGGGCGAGGGGCCGGGCATCTGTCTGTCGGCGTACGGGCGACTGCCGCCGAGCCTGCTCCCGGTCGAGGCTGATCCGTCATTGGGCATCTTTGCGCTGAGCTGGACGGATCTGGTCGAGCTGGAGCGGTCGCCTCAGGTCGTGGTGTCGATCGCATGCGCCACCGGCCGAACCGTCATCGGTGAAGGCGGGACCCGGCTCGGCCTGGAGCAGGGCTTTACCAGCAGGGGTGGCGGCGCGCTCGTCAGTCCGCTCTGGAACGTCGGCCAGGAAGGCTCGCTGCAGTGGCTGCGCAGCTTCTACGATCGTCACCGTCCTGGCGACCTCGAGGACATCGGCTCGGCTCACCGAGCCGCCTGCCTCGCCACCATGAAGGATCATCCCCATCCGTTCGCATGGGCGCCGTTCGTGCTCAGCCGCCGTCTCCCAAGGAGCTCCCGATGACCGATCTCGTCCAGCGCATCCAGACCGTCGACGAAACGACCGCGATCGAGGCCGCGCAGTTGCTGGCCTCCGCCCTGGGCGTGTCCCGGGACGCGGAGACCCAGGTCGAGCTCGACAACCGAACCGACGTCGCCGATCTGGGCCGGATCCTGCTTGCCGTCGCCGCCAACGACCCGGAGACCGTCCCGCTGGTCGAGGAGGCTCTGGCGGGCGCCGGCCACAAGCAACTCGTCCTCGGCGGTGCCGAACTGGTCATCCTGGCCGGCCTCGCGGTCAGCGCCCTGCACATGTGCATCACGAAGGGCAAGACGAAGGAGGTCGAGACGCTCACCATCGAGAAGAACCCGGACGGCACCGACAAGATGACGGTCCACAAAGAGACGACGTTCGGCGTCTCGGCCCGCCTGGGCAATCTGATCAAGACGATCCTGGAGTCGGCCACCGGCCCCCATCAGTAACCCTGGATACTTGTCCGCATGCGTGCAGACGTCGTGGTGGTGGGGCTGGGTGCGTTCGGTTCGGCAGCGCTGTGGCGGCTTGCCGCGCGTGGGGTCGACGTCGTCGGGATCGAGCGGCAGGGGATCGGGCATCCGTTCGGGTCGTCGCACGGGGCGACGCGGTTGTTTCGGGTGGCGTGTATGGAGCATCCGGGGCTGACCGAGATCGCGCGGAAGTCGCTGGCGTTGTGGACCGAGCTGGGGGAAGGGACCGGCGAGACGTACGTCCGCCAGACCGGCTCGTTGAACGTCGGCGGGCCGGGGAGCCGGCCGGTGAAGGGTGCGCGGCAGGCCGCGGCGGATGCGGGTGCGCCGACCACGGATCTCACCCACGACGAGCTGGCCAAGCGGTTCCCGCAGTACGCGCTGGCGCCTGACGATGTCGCGGTCTGGGATCTGGGCGCGGGCATCTGCTACGCCGAGCCGACCGTGCGGGCACACGTCGCCGAGGCGCAGCGGTTGGGCGCGACGGTGTATCCGCACACGATGGTGACGGCCGTCGAGGTCGGTCGCGACGAGGTGACGGTCCGGACGCCGACGACGACCATCACCGCGGACCAGGTCGTCATCAGCACCGGCGCGTGGTTGAGCAAACTCGTGCCGAGGGTCAGCCTGTCACCCCGGCGTACGCCGTTGTTCTGGTTCCAGCCGAAGGACCCGGCGTCGGACGCGTTCCAGCTGCGGAACTTCCCGTCGTTCATCTGGGAGTTTGCCGACGGCAAGGGACTGTGGGGGCATGGCTCCGACGAGGACTTCCTGGTCAAGGTCGGCCTCGACGGCGCCGAACGCGACCAGGACGTCGACCCGGACGAACTCGACCGCTACATCCACCCGCGCAAGGACATCGCCGAACTGTCCGCGGCGATCGCGGATCACTTCCCGGAGCTCGACCCGGAGCCGGTCAAGCTGATGCCGTGCATGGTGACGGACTCGCTCGACGGGCAGTTCCTCGCCGGGCGGTACGACGAGCGCGTCCTGATCGCCGGCGGTGACAGCGGCCACGGCTTCAAGCACTGCGCCGGGGTCGGCGAGCTGCTGGCCCAGCTCACGACGAAGGAGACGCCGTACACCGACGTCTCCTTCATCGATCCGCTCAGGTTCTAGGCGGTACGGACGAGCTCCGGGCGAGCGATGACCGGACGCGGAGCGGGCTCCAGCGTGAGCAGGTCGAGGCCGGCCACGCCGTAGCGCAGCAGGACCAGGCGTGCGACCTCGGCGCTGACGCCCAGCGGTGCCGAGACCGCGACGGCGCCCGCGCGGCGGGAGGTCGACTCGGCACGGTCCGGGAGTACGCCGGGAGCTAGGAACAGCGAGCCGACGGCCACGTGCCGGCGGCCCTCGAGGCGCCACTTCAGGACGGCCTCGGCCGGCGACGGCGACGCGGCGCAGACGAACGCGGCCGTGACCGGGAGCTTGTGCCGCTGACCCCACAGCCGCGCGAGGCGGGTGACGCTCGCGTTCGCGTGCGAGTCGCTCGACCCGGCGCAGGCCAGCACCAGCGCGTCCAGCTCGCGGACCCGGCCGTCCTTGAGCTCGGCCCGCATCCGGCGGTCCAGGACGTCGAGCAGCGTGTCGTCGTACCCGAGGACGTCGGAGGCGATGATCCGCAGGTTCGGGAACCGCGAACGCGCCTCGTCGACGACGGCCGGTACGTCGATCTTCGCGTGGTACGCCGCGGACAGCAGCAACGGGAGGACGACGACCTCCTCCACACCCTCGGCGGCGAGCTTGCCGATCACCTGGTACGGCGTGGGCGGGCAGTGGTCGAGGAAGGAGGCTTCGATCCGCAGGTCGGCACGCATCTCACGCAGGCACTTGATCAGGGCGTGGACGGTGGCGGCCGAACGCGGATCGCGGCTGCCGTGGGCGAGGACTACGAGAGCTGGCGCAGTCATAGCAGTTCCCCTTCTTCGTCGTCGATCATGCCGGCTGCCAGCGTCCACCCGTCGTGGGCGTCGATCAGCAGGAACGATCCGGTGATGGTGTTGCTGGAGTACGGGTCGGCGGCCAGCGGTGCGGCGATCTTCAGTTGCACCTTGCCGATGTCGTTCAGTCCCAGCTCGGTGGCGTCGATGACTCCGAGCGTGTCGAGGTCCAGCGCGCCGGTGATCTTGGTGACGATCGCCTGCGCGGTGGTCGTGGTGTGCTTGATCAGCACCCGCGCCCCGACGGTCAGCGGCCGGTCGGACAACCAGCTCACGGTGGCGGCCAGCTCCCGGCGGGTGCCGGGGGAGGCCTCGGCCGCGACGATGACCGAGCCGCGGGCCACGTCGAGGTCGTCGGCGAGCCGGACCGTGACCGCCTCGCCGGCGACCGCGGACGGCCGCTCGACGACGGCGGTCGACGTGGCGGTGACGACGCCCCGGTCGATGCCGGCGACCGACGTACGCCGGCCGGCCGGCAGCACGATCACCGGGTCGCCGACCGAAACGGTGCCGGAGGCAACGGTTCCGGTGTAACCGCGGTAGTCGCGGTACTCGTCGTCGGTCTGCGGCCGGATCACGTACTGCACCGGGAACCGCAGCGGCTGCTGGGAGTTGTCGATCCGCCCGCTGGCGTTCTCCAGGTACTCGAGCAGCGTCGGGCCGTCGTACCAGCCGGTCTCACCGGACTTGCCGACCACGTTGTCACCGACGAGAGCGGAGACCGGGATGGCCTGGATGTCGGCGATACCGAGCTGGTCGGCGACCTCGTTGACGTCCTTGGCGATCTTGGTGAACACGGCCTCGTCGTAGCCGACCAGGTCGATCTTGTTCACCGCGAGGACGACGTGCGGCACCCGGAGCAGACCCGCCACGGCCAGATGCCGCCGGGTCTGCTCGAGTACGCCGTGCCGCGCGTCGACCAGGATGATCACCACGTCCGCGGTCGAAGCCCCGGTCACGGTGTTGCGGGTGTACTGCACGTGCCCGGGGCAGTCGGCCAGGATGAACGAGCGCTTGTCGGTGGCGAAGTACCGGTAGGCGACGTCGATCGTGATGCCCTGCTCGCGCTCGGCCCGCAGGCCGTCGGTGAGCAGCGCGAAGTCGAAGTCGCCCCCGCGGGCTTCGGAGACCGTCTTCACGTGCGCGATCTGGTCGGCGAGGATCGCCTTGCAGTCGTGCAGCAGCCGGCCGACCAGCGTGG
This sequence comes from Kribbella sp. NBC_00662, assembly GCF_041430295.1. Classification (GTDB taxonomy): domain Bacteria; phylum Actinomycetota; class Actinomycetes; order Propionibacteriales; family Kribbellaceae; genus Kribbella. Next base: position 5,920,699 of record NZ_CP109029.1, read on the forward strand.
ACTTGCCGTCGTCGACCGAGCCTGCCGTTGCCAGACGCAACAGGGTGCTCATCAGAAGTACCCCTCTCGCTTGCGGTCTTCCATCGCGGCCTCGCTGGCGCGGTCGTCGGCGCGGGTCGCCCCGCGCTCGGTGATCTCGCTGGCCGCGACCTCGACGACCACCTCGGCGGCGGTCCGGGCCTCGGAGGCCACGGCGCCGGTGCAGGACATGTCGCCGACGGTGCGGTACCGAACCGTGCGCTTGGCAACGGACTCACCGTCGCGCGGCTGCGAGTACGGGCCGACGGCAAGCAACATGCCGTCACGCTCGAACACGTCCCGCTCGTGGGCGTAGTAGATCGAAGGTAGCGGGATCTGCTCGCGCTCGATGTAGTTCCAGATGTCGAGCTCGGTCCAGTTGGACAGCGGGAACACCCGCACGTGCTCACCGGGCCGGTGCTTGCCGTTGTACAGCGACCACAGCTCCGGCCGCTGGTTCCGCGGGTCCCACTGCCCGAACTCGTCGCGCAGGCTGAAGATCCGCTCCTTCGCCCGGGCCCGCTCCTCGTCCCGCCGGCCGCCGCCGAACACGGCGTCGAACCGGTGCCCGTTGATTGCGTCGAGCAACGGAATCGTCTGGAGCTGGTTCCGGGTGCCGTCGGTGCGCTCGCGCAGCCGGCCGTCGGCGATGTATTCCTCGACCAGCGCGACCTCGAGCCGCAGTCCGAGCTGCTCGACGACCGCGTCGCGGTACGCCAGTACCTCGGGGAAGTTGTGCCCGGTGTCGACGTGCAGCAACGTGAACGGCACCCCGGCCGGCGAGAACGCCTTCCGGGCCAGGTGCAGCATCACGATCGAGTCCTTGCCGCCGGAGAACAGGATCACCGGCCGCTCGAACTCCGCCGCCACCTCGCGGAACACGAAGATCGATTCGCTCTCGAGAGCGTCGAGCTCTGTGACGGTCGCGGTCATGTGTGCAGCCCGCATTCGACCTTGCCGGTGCCGGCCCAGCGGCCGCTGCGCGGGTCCTCGCCGGGCGCGACGCGTTGCGTGCACGGCTCGCAGCCGATCGACGGGTAGCCGTCGTACTGCAGCAGATTCACGAGTACGCCGTTGTCCTGGATGTACGCATCCAGGTCTTCCTGCGTCCACGGTGCGATCGGGTTCAGCTTGACCATGTCGCGCTTGGCGTCGTACTCGACGACCGGGGTGTTGGCGCGGGTCGGCGCCTCCTCGCGGCGGATGCCGGTGACCCAGGCCTTGTAGCCGGCCAGGTACCGGTTCAGCGGCTCGACCTTGCGCAGCGCGCAGCACTTGTTCGGGTCGCGGTCGTGCAGCTTCTCGCCGTACTCCGCGTCCTGCTCCGCCACCGTCTGCTTCGGGGTGGCGTTGATCAGGTGGATCGGCAGAGTCGCGGCGACCGCGTCCCGGGTCCCGATCGTCTCGGCGAAGTGGTAGCCGGTGTCGATGAACAGTACGTCGACCCCGGGCGCCGCCTCGGCGGCGAGATGGGGGAGTGCGCCGTCGGCCATCGAGGCGGTCACGACCAGCTCGTCACCGAAGGTCTCCCGCGCCCAGGCGAGTACCTCGACCGCCGACGCGTCGGCGAGCCGCTCGTTCGCCTCCTCGGCGATCGTCTTCAAGTCACTCATTCCACCGTCACCCGCAACCCGATCATCTTGAGCTGGAACACCCGTGCACAGGGCCGGCACTCCCACGCGCCATGGCCTTCTTCGGAGGGCCTGAGGTCCTCGTCTCCGCAGTAAGGGCAGTACAGAGGTGCCGCACGCTCACTCATCGCCGTCCTCGCTTCGCTCGGTCGGCGATGAGCGATGAGCTGCTGTGCTTGTCGGTGAACTCGCTTCGCTCGTTCACGTAAGTGCCTCCTGATCCGCACGGGTGACCCATTGGGCGAAGCGCTCGCCCTCGTTGCGCTCCTTCAGGTAGTTCTGGGTGACGCGCTCGACGTAGTCGGTCAGGTCGTCCGCGGTGACCTTGTGGCCGCGGAGCTTCCGGCCGAAGCCGGCGTCCAGACCCAGCCCGCCGCCGAGGTGTACCTGGTAGCCCGGCACCTGGTTGCCATTGGCATCCATCACCAGCTGGCCCTTGAGGCCGATGTCGGCGACCTGGATCCGGGCGCACGAGTTCGGGCAGCCGTTCACGTTCACGGTGATCGGTACGTCGAGCTCCGGGATCCGCTCCTCGAGCTCGTCGATCAGCTGGGCCGCCTTCGCCTTGGTCTCGACGATCGCGAGCTTGCAGAACTCGATCCCGGTGCAGGCCATCGTGTTCCGACGCCACGCCGACGGCCGCGCCTGGAACCCGAGCGCGGCGAGCTCGGTCACCAGCGACTCGACCTGTGCCTCCTCGACGTCCAGCACGAGCAGCTTCTGCTGCGCGGTGGTCCGGATCCGGTTGGACCCGTGCGCCGCGACCACGTCCGCGACCTGCGCGAGCTTGGCGCCCGACACCCGGCCGACGACCGGCGCGACACCGACGAAGTACTTGCCGTCCTTCTGCTTGTGCACGCCGATGTGATCACCCTGTACGGCGGGGACCTCGGGCGCCGGGCCGTCGATCAGCTTGCGCTTGAGGTACTTGTCCTCGAGCACCTCGCGGAACTTCTCCACCCCCCAGTCCGCGAGCAGGAACTTCAGCCGGGCCCGCGTCCGCAGCCGGCGGTAGCCGTAGTCGCGGAAGATGCTGGTGACGCCCCACCACGCCTCGGCGACCTCGTCCAGCGGGATCCAGGTGCCGAGTCGCTGCGCGAGCATCGGGTTCGTCGACAGGCCGCCGCCGACCCACAGGTCGAAGCCCGGGCCGTGCTCCGGGTGCACGACACCGACGAACGCGATGTCGTTCACCTCTGGGACCACGTCGTGCGACGGGTGACCGGTCAGCGCGGTCTTGAACTTCCGCGGCAGGTTCGAGAACTCGTCGGACCCGATGTACTTCGTGACGATCTCGTCGATGGCCGGTGTCGGGTCGATGATCTCGTCCGCGGCGATCCCGGCCACCGGGCTGGCGATCACCACGCGCGGCACGTCGCCGCAGGCCTCGGTCGTGTACAGCCCGACCGCCTCGAGCTTCTGCCAGATCGCCGGCACGTCCTCGATCCGGATCCAGTGCAGCTGGATGTTCTGCCGGTCGGTGATGTCGGCGGTGTCGCGCGCGTACGTCGTGGAGATCTCGGCGATCACCCGCAGCTGCTCGGCGGTCAGCTGCCCGCCCTCGACCCGGACCCGCATCATGAAGTAGCGGTCGTCCAGCTCCTCGGGCTCCAGCGTCGCGGTCTTGCCGCCGTCGATCCCGGGCTTGCGCTGGGTGTACAACCCCCACCAGCGGAACCGGCCGCGCAGGTCGGCGGGGTCGATCGAGTCGAAGCCGCGGTGCGCGTAGACGTTCTCGATCCGGGCCCGGACGTTCAGGCCGTCGTCGTTCTTCTTGTTCTCCTCGTTCTTGTTCAGCGGCTCGCGGTAGCCGAGCGCCCACTGCCCTTCGCCTTTGCCCTTGCGGGGGCGGGCCGGTTTACGGGCAGCCGGAGAGGTGACGCCAGCAGTCATCGGGGACGTGTCCTTGTCCTAGTGACAGGTGCTCACCGAGGTGCGGCAGGATCGAAGCGTCGTCGGTTCGATGCGTTCCGCGCGGTGCGCACCCAGCGGTGATCGGGAGGGATCAGGGGCCGTCATTGGCCCGGGCATGGGTCGCTGTCAGAACATCGAAGGACAACAGATGGCGCTGCGCATCCGCCCGAGGTCGACATGAATGCGACCTACGAGGTGGGTGGATCGGGCAGCGAGCATGTCCACAAGCGTCAGCGCCAGCGCCCGACTTTGCAACTGTCAATCCTGGATCCTGAGACGCAATCTCACGATATGGCTATGTCCACCAGTCTGATCGAGATTGCTCCCAGCGCGAAACGTGTTCCACAAGAACTCTTGCACAAGAGCTCTTGTGGAAGCTACGGTACGGCGCATGGCACCCGCGAACCGTCGTTCGGCGAGCTCCTCGGTGATCGCCGCCATCCACCATCCGCTGCGCCGGCGGCTGATCGACCTGCTCGGCGTCGAAGGCCCCGCCACCGCCTCGCAACTGGCCGACCGGACCGGCGAACTCGTCGGCAACATCAGCCATCACCTGAAAGTGCTGGCGGCCGCCGAGGTCATCGAGGAGGCGCCGGAGCTGGCGAAGAACCGACGGGAGCGCTGGTGGCGCAGTGCTCACCAGTCGTACAGCTGGTCGGTTGCGGACGCCGAGGGCGAACCCGCGGGTGAGCTGATTGCAACCGTGTCCGAGGAGAGGAACGTCACACACCACACGGACAAGGTCCGCGAGTGGTTCGCCCTGCGCTCGGAGTACGGCGAGGAGTGGTCGCGGGCCGCATTCGCGACCGACAGTTGGCTGCGGCTGACCCCGGAGCGGCTGACCGAGCTCAGCGAGCGCATCGGCGACCTGATCCAGGAGTACTACGAGGACCCGTCGACCGAGCCGTCCGCGACACCGGTCTACGTCTTCGCGCACGGCGTACCGGCCCGGCCGTGAGCGTATCGACCGCGGTCCTGCCTCCGCTGCGCCGGGATCGACGGGTGCAGGCCTGGATCCTGTCCGGCGCTGTGTCCGAAGCGGGAGATGTCGCGTGGTACGTCGGCCTTGCGTGGAGCGCGGCGCAGGTCGCCTCGCCTGCCGGGGCCGGCCTGGTGATGGGGATCGGCGCGCTGCCGCGGGCGCTGTTCCTGCTGTTCGGCGGTGCGCTCGCGGATCGGCTGGACGGCCGTCGCACGATGATCGCCGCGAATCTCGGCCGGATCGTCGTACTGGTCGTCGCGGCGTTGGTCGTGGCGGCCGGGCAGGTGTCGCTCCCGTTGCTGCTGACGATCGCTGTGGTCTTCGGGGCGGTCGACGCGCTCTACAACCCGGCGGCGGGCACGCTGCCGCGTCGCATGGTGCAGTCCGAGGATCTGGTCGCCCTCGCGGCGGGTCGGCAGTTGGCGAACCGGCTCGCCGTGTTCGTCGGCGCGCCGTTGGGTGGTCTGTTGGTCGCGCACGGCGGCCTGCTCACGGTGATGGTCGTGGATGCGGTCTCGTTCGGAGTCATCGCGCTGGTCCTCGGCCTCGTGGTGCGGCCGCGGTTCTCGCAGCCGCCCGCGAGTGGGCACTCGATCCGGAAGGACCTGTCGGCCGGGTTCGGTTATCTCCGCCGGGACGAGGCGGCGCGCACGCTGGTGATCGCGTTCTTCGGGCTCAACCTCTGCGTCGGTCCGGTGCTGTCCGTGGGTCTGGTGCAGCGCGTGCATGTCGACGGCTGGGGTTCGGCGGCGCTCGGCTGGTTCCAGGCGTGCTCGGGCATCTGCGCTGCGGCCGGCGCCGTACTGGCGATGCGCTGGAGGCCGCAGCGGCCGGCCCGGGCCGGGCTGCTTCTGCTCGTCATCCAGGCGGCCGGCTGCGTGATGATCGGCTCGGTTCCGAGGTTGGCGGTGTTCGTCGCGATGGGGATGATCGGCAGTACGGCGGGCCTCGCGTCGGCGCTACTGTCCGGCGCCTTCCAGCAGACCGTCGATCCCGCGTTCCTCGGCCGGACGTCGAGCATCGTCAGCTTGTCCGACGAGGGGTTGATGCCGCTCGCGATGACCGGCTTCGGTGCGCTGATCTCGTTGACCGGCGTGGCGGCGGCGTGCGCACTGCTCGGCGCGACCTTCGCGGCCCTGATGGTCTGGTCGGCGACGCGATTGCGAACCTGAAACCTGTACTCCGGCGTCGGCGTGCGCTACCGTCCCGATCACAATAGGAAACTTTCCTAACGATTGGTCGGAGGGAGACAATCGTGAGCTCCTGGCGTCGGTTCGGAGCCCTGGTGGTGGCAGCGGGTTTGGTGGTGGGACCGGTGACTACGGCTGCGGGTACGGGGCAGGCCGCACCGGGTGGTGCGGTGCGGGTCAACGAGCTCGGGTACGGCGCCTTCGACAGCAAGGCGGCGTACGTGCTGAGTCGTTCGGTGGCGACTCGGTTCTCGGTGGTCGACCGTCACGGACGGCGGGTGCTGAGCGGGGCGGTCGGCAAGGACGTGGGGGAGTGGAACGCGGCGTACCCGCATGTGTATCAGCTGGATCTGTCGGCGCTGAAGGTGCCGGGGTCCTACCGGGTCGAGGTGCCGGGCGTCGCGTCGGCGGCCTTCGAGGTGCGGGCTTCCTCGGACCGATTGCGGACGAGCGCCAAGGACAAGGCCGTCGGCTTCTTCACGGCTCAGCGGGACAACGCTCATCGCAACGACGCGAAGGCACTCGTCTACGAGATCCCCGAGTTCGTCGATCCCGACAGCGACCAGACGGTCGGTGAACTGAAGCGCATCGGCGGACCGGTCGATGTCACCGGCGGTTGGTACGACGCCGGCGACTACCTCAAGTTCACGCATATCGCGGCGTACTCCGAATCGTTGCTGTGGGCATCGGTTCGGGACAGGCCGGACCGCACTGTGCTGGCCGAGGCGCGGCACGGGCTGGACTGGCTGGACAAGATGTGGGACCAGCGGACCCGCACGCTCTACATCCAGGTCGGCGTCGGAGCCGGCAATGACACCGAGACCTACATCGGCGACCACGACATCTGGCGGCTGCCGGGTGTCGACGATCATTTGACCGATCCCTCCGAGCGGTTCCTCCGCAACCGGCCGGTGTTCCGGGCCGCCGCGCCGGGCAAGCCGATCAGCCCGAACCTGGCCGGACGGACGGCGGCGGCGTTCGCGCTGGCTGCACAGGTCGAGCCGAACCGGGCGGACGCGCGCCGGCATCTGGAGACGGCCGCGCAGATCTTCGCCCAGGCCAAGACGACGAACGTGGGCCAGTTGGTGACGTCGTTGCCGTTCGCGTTCTATCCGGAGACGGCATGGCGCGACGACCTCGAGTTGGGTGCGACCGAGCTGGCGCTGGCAGCCAAGCGATTGGGTGACCCGCGGGCCGGCGCCTGGTTGAAGCAGGCCGGGTACTGGGCTTCGCAGTACATCCAGCACGAGGCCGGCGGGGACACGTTGAACCTGTACGACGTGAGCGCGTTGGCGCATGCGGATCTGATCCGCGCGGCACGGTCCGATCGGCCGCTGGTTCGCGAGCTGGCCGGCGATCTGCGGGCGCAGCTGGAGATCGGGGCGTCGCGGTCGGCGGCGGATCCGTTCCGGGCCGGGGCGCAGTACGCCGAGTTCGACGCCGTACCGCACACGTTCGGGCTGGCGACGACTGCTCGCCTGTATGCGCGGGCGACGGGCGACCATCGGTACGACGGCTTCGGTCAGCACCAGCTCGACTGGGCCTTCGGGGCGAATGCCTGGGGTGTCTCGTTCATGATCGGCGTGGGGCCGACGTTCGAGCGCTGCCCGCATCACCAGATCGCGAACATCACCGGACGGCAGTTGACCGGCGCGGTCGTCAACGGGCCGAACTCCGCCGACCTGTTCACCGACGGGCTCGACGACTACCTCGACGGGATGACGCCTTGCCCGGCGGATGCGTCGGACCCGTATGCGCAGTACACCGGGCACGACTCGCGGTACGTGGACGACGTACGGTCCTGGCAGACCGCGGAACCGGCGGACGACTTCGCCGCGATCGCTGTCTATGCGCTGACGTAAACTCACGCGGGTGGCTGGCTGGGAGGACGTCGGGGAATTCACCCTCGGCAACGTGATCCGGCAAGCCACCCGCATCGAGTTCGGCCCGAACGCCATCCGCGCTGTGCAGGGCTCGAACGACGAGCGTGTGCTCGAGCCTTACGCGTACGTCGGCCCGAACCGTTCGCTCTACCTCGACGCCGGCCTGACCCAACTGCTGTGCCGTGTCGTGGCGACGGGCGAGCATTCGTGGTCGGTGCAGGACGCCGACGCTGCCGAAATCGGCACCATCACTCGCCTCCCGCCGGCCCGCCGCTTCCTCCGCCCCAACTGGAAGATCGACCAACCCGGTCACCCGGAGATCCTCGGCCGCACCGAATGGCTGACGGGCAGCCCCGGTCGCTTGGCCGTCAAGGCTGCGTCGCGCCTGATCGTCGGCGTACTGGACGGCCTGACCGGCATCGGCGACGAAGGCGGCGACCAGTCCACCAAATCTCGTACGCTCGAATGGCGCACCGACTCCGAGCTCGTCATGGTCTCTGCCACCTCGATCCGCATCACCGCCGAGTGGCTCGACCGACGCCTCGCGTTCGCCTACAGCCTCCTGGCCACATGACCGGCTTGGGCGCGATCGAGATCGCGCGTGGGGTTCGGTCCGGGGATGTCAGTGCGGTCGACGTGATCGAGGAAGCGATCGCGGCGGCCGAGCGGCTCGATCCGGTGTTGCATTTCTTGGACGAGTTGGACGCTGCGGGTGCTCGTGCGGCGGCTGAGCGGTTGGAGCCGAGCGGGCTGCTGGCCGGAGTGCCGTTCCTGATCAAGTCACGCACGCCACCGGACGCCCCGATCATCGCCCGACTGGTTGGGGCCGGCGCGATCCCGATCGGGTGGTCGACCCGGGCTCGGCCGGGTGCCCGGTCGTTGACCTTCGGCTGGAACGGATCCGATTACACCCGGAATCCGTGGGACCTGTCGCGCTCACCTGGCGGTTCGACCGCGGGCGGGGCGGCGGCGGTCGCGGCCGGCGTTGTACCGCTGGCGACCGGTGGCGACAGCGGTGGTTCGCTCCGCATCCCAGCGTCGTTCTCCGGTGTCGTCGGCTTCAAAGGGACGTACGGACGGGTGCCGCGACCGGGTGGACGTTCGCTCGGCGGGCTGACAACAGCTGGTGTGATCGGCGCTGATCTCGACGACGTCATCCTGGCGACGAGCATCGCCTCCGGCCCTCACCGCCTCGACCCCACCGCCCTCCCACCCTGGCCGGTCCCGGCCCGGTCGATCGGGGGTCGAACTTGGCGGGTTGCTTATCGGTCGACGCTTGGGGCGTTTGCTGCTGACCCGGGCGTAGATCGGGTTGTGCGGGAGCGGGTGGCGACGGCTGGAGTGGAGGTGGTCGACGTACCGCTGGAGCTTCAGCCCACGGAGCAGGCGTGGCAGGTGCTGTCCGACCTGGACAACGGGCGTGGCGTGGAGGAGAGCGCCGCGAGGCGGGCGCGGGAGGTGCGGGACTTGAACAACACGGCGCTCGCCGATCTGTTCGCCGAGGTGGATGTGCTCGTGACGCCGACCACGCTGACTGTTGCCCATGGCTACGATCAGCACGAGGAGACGATCGTGACCGGTGACCCGTGCTGGGTGTTCAACGTGACTGGCCATCCCGCGGTGAGTGTGCCGGCCGGAATGTCGCAGGGACTGCCGGTGGGTGCGCAGGTTGTTGCGCCGCACGGGGCGGACGAGATTGCGCTCGCGGTCGCTCGCCTGCTGCTGGTGGAGCTGCCTCCGCCGCCGGTCCGCTGACTGGGGGTGGGAGGGCCTTTGCCACGGTGTTGGCGAGGTCGACAGCTGAGGCCTGCTTGCGGTCCGGAGTGGTCTCGCCGCGGGCGGTCGGGGAGCGCAGCGGCTCGGGCTTGGTGAAGTCGGAGATCGCGGCGACGACCGGCGGCGTATAGATCTCCTCGCGTACGGCGGTGGTCGGCGCGGCCGGCGGAGCAGGCGGGCGGAGGACTTCCTTCACCTCGATGCGCAAGAACTTGACGAGTTCCTTCGCGCGGAGGACACGGCTACGCCGAAGTACATGAATCTCACCCGCCAGCGACGCCTTCTCCCGCCAGCCGACGTCGAACATGATCCGCCCCAGCCGGAAGCCGGGATTCGTCTCGCCGCCGGGATACCCGCGCGCCCCACCGTCGGTGAAGAACTCGCTGTAGAACGCCCCCTCATCCTCGAACTTCAGCACATTCCACGCGCGGAACGTATCCGTCGGCAGCTCACCCCGCACCCATGCCTCGTCCATCAGCGCGTGCGACTCGGCATTCAACGGGCGATGCCCGACATAGCGGTACTGCGGACGCTCGCCCCGCCGGCGCCGCTCGTACTCGGCGATGATCTGCGGCCACTCGTCCGCCGAGATCGCCCTCGCCAACCGCGACGCGAACGAGGTCCGTGCCCGCAACTCGGCCCGCGAGGTGACCGGATGATCCGTCCGCCCGGTCATCGTCTCGAGCTTGTCCATCACGAACGTCTCGCCGTTCGACCCGACCCGCTCCCACCGGGTGACCTTCAGCGAAGGACCTCCCGTCAGCGCGTTGAGACCACGCAGCGCCGCGATGCCGATCCGGTAGAGCGGGACGCGACGGCGCATGATGCGCGTCTCCCAGCGAATCCGATCGTCGCTGTCCAGCCACGCAGTACCAACGAGGGGCCGGCTCATCCCGGATGGTCCGCGCGCCAGTTCTTGATCATCTGTTCCATGTCGGTGTGGATGAAGGCGAAGAAGTCCGCGGCCTCGGTCAGCCGGCGTGCGACAGGGGAGTCGGCGGCGAAGAGCGCCGCGCCCGAGCGGCTGGTCGACTCCCACTCGCTCAGCGCGAGGTTGCGGCGTTCGAGGATCGCGGCGAAGACGTCCTCGCGGATGCGGTAATGATCCTTGCGTGAACCGGGCAGCCGCTCGCGGGAGATGAACGACACCTGCAGCAACTGCCGTACGGCGCCGGACACCGCGGGCTGACTGATCTTCAGCGCCTCGGCCAGCTCGGCCGCCGTCATCGTGCCGGTCGGGCTGACCAGCATCGCGCCCATCACCCGGGCCGACATCGTCGGTACGCCGCTGTTGGCCAGCACGCCCGCGAACCGTTCGACGAACTGGCTCACGGCCTCCAGACTCGGTTCCTCCGCCATGGTTGAAGCTTACAGTAATTTGATCTATCGCAATTATCACAAACTTCTGATAATTTGAATCCATGACCACGACCACCGACACCGCAGCGCCGACGCTCACCGGCGGCCGCCGCTTCGGCGTACTCATCGCCCTGTGTCTCGCCGTCCTCGTCCTCGGCCTGGACACGACCGTGCTCAACGTCGCGCTGCCGACGCTCGCCAAGGACCTGGACGCGTCGACCAGCCAGCTGCAATGGATGGCGAACAGCTACAACCTCGTCCTCGCGGCGCTGCTGCTGCCCGCCGGTCTGCTCGGCGACCGGTTCGGGCGGCGGAAGATCATCGCGATCGCGCTCACCCTGTTCGGCCTCGCGTCGCTGGCGTGTGCCCTGTCCGACTCGGCCGGCCAGTTGATCGCCGCCCGCGCGTTCCTCGGGATCGGTGCGGCGATGATCGTCCCGGTCGCGCTGTCGCTGATCACCGTGCTGTTCCGCACCGAGGAGGAGCGGAAGAAGGCGATCGGGTTCTTCGTGGTTGCCAACAGCATCGGTATGCCGCTCGGCCCGATCGTCGGCGGCCTGCTGCTCGACCACGCCGGTTGGCAGTGGATCTTCCTGATGAATGTCCCGATCGCGTTCATCGCCGCAGGTGCGGTCTCGTTGCTCGTCCCGGAGACGCGGAGCTCGAACCGGCCGGCGATCGACTGGCTCGGCATCGTGCTGTCGAGTACGGGCCTGGCTGCTCTGGTGTACGGCGTGACCAAGGCCGGCGAGACGTCCTGGACCGACGGTGTGACGATCCTGTTCCTCGGGCTGGCCGTCGTACTGATCGCCGGATTCCTGGTCTGGCAGCGGCGCAACCGGGAGCCGTTGATCGAGCTGCGGCTGTTCAGCGAGCGGGTGTTCACCGGAGGCGCCGTACTGCTGACGGTGTCGGTGTTCGCGATCTTCGGCCTGCTGTTCACGATGCCGCAGTACTTCCAGGGCATCAACGGATCGGACGCGTTGCACACCGGGCTAAAGTTGCTGCCGTTCATCGGCGGGATGACGGTCGGCGCGAAGCTGGCGTCACCGGTCGATTCGAAGGTCGGCACCCGGCTGGTGGTGATGGCCGGGTTCGTGGTGATGGCGGTCGGGTTCGTGCTCGGCGCCTTCACCGATCTCGGGACCGGGTACGGCTACACGGCGATCTGGTTCGTGGTGGTCGGATTCGGGCTCGGCTGTTCGATGCCGCAGGCAATGAACGCGGCGCTCGGCGTACTCGATCCGGAGCGGGCCGGGACCGGATCTGGTCTGCTGCAGGCGTTCCGGCAGGTCGGCGGCACGGTCGGCGTCGCCGTACTCGGGACCGTGCTGAACTCGGTCTACCGCCACAACGTCGACACGACCGGGCTCCCGGCGCAGGTCGCGGACGCGGTCGAGAAGAGCCTCGGCGGCGGACTTGCGGTCGCCGAGAAGGCTGGCTCGCCGCACCTGCTCGCCAACGTCCGCGATGCCTTCATGACCAGTCTGAACACCACGATGTGGGTCTCCGGAGGCATCGCCGTCGCAGGTGCGATCCTCGCGGCGGTGCTGATGCCGAAGAAGAAGACTGCCCGCCCCCAGGACGGGAGCGGGCAGCCAGTGATGAGCTGAGGATCAGTTGAGCACGAGGCCCGGGTACAGCGGGTGCTTGTCGAGGATCTCCGCCGAGGCGGCGCGGGTCTTGTCCGCGACGCCGTCGGCAAGGACGTACTTCGCCTTCGACGGGGCGCCCGCGGACGTGGTCGTCGGGGTGGTCGAGGACAGTACGTCGACGATCAGCTCGGCGACCCGGTCGAACTCGTCGGCGCCGAACCCGCGCGTGGTGAGTGCCGGCGTACCGATCCGGACACCCGAGGTGTACCAGGCGCCGTTCGGGTCGCGCGGCACCGCGTTCCGGTTGGTGACGATGCCCGCGTCGAGCAGCGCCGACTCGGCCTGCCGGCCGGTGATGCCGTACGACGACACGTCGAGCAGGACCAGGTGGTTCTCGGTGCCGTCCGTCACGAGCTTCACGCCGCGCTTCATCAGACCCTCGGCCAGTACGACGGCGTTGTCCGCGACCGCCTGCGCGTACTCACGGAACGACGGCTGCCGCGCCTCGGCCAGCGCGACCGCCTTGGCGGCCATCGTCTGGCTCAGCGGACCGCCCAGCACCATCGGGCAACCGCGGTCGACGGACTCGGCGTACTCCGGCTGGCAGAGGACCATGCCGCCGCGCGGGCCACGCAGCGACTTGTGCGTCGTGGTCGTCGTGACATGCGCGTGCGGGACCGGGTCGAAGTCGCCGGTGAAGACCTTGCCCGCGACCAGGCCGGCGAAGTGCGCCATGTCGACCATCAGCGTCGCGCCGACCTCGTCGGCGATCTCGCGCATCTTGGCGAAGTTCACCTTGCGCGGGTACGCCGAGTAGCCGGCGATGAGGATCAGCGGCTTGAACTCGCGGGCCTTGCGGGCTACCTCGTCGTAGTCGAGCAGCCCGGTCTCCGGGTCGGTGCCGTAGGAGTGCTGGTTGAACATCTTGCCGGAGATGTTCGGCCGGAAGCCGTGCGTCAGGTGACCGCCGGCGTCCAGTGACATGCCGAGCATCTTCTGGTCGCCGAGCGCCTTGCGGAGCTTGGTCCAGTCGTCCTCGGACAGGTCGTTGACGTGCTTGGCGCCGGCCTCGGCCAGCGCCGGGGACTCGATCCGCTGCGCCAGGATCGCCCAGAACGCGACCAGGTTCGCGTCGATGCCGGAGTGCGGCTGGACGTAGGCGTGCGGTGCGTCGAACAGGGCCCGCGCGTGGTCGGCGGCGGCCTGCTCGACGGTGTCGACGTTCTGGCAGCCGGCGTAGAAGCGGTGGCCGATGGTGCCCTCGGCGTACTTGTCCGAGAGCCAGTTGCCCATCGTCAGCAAGGTGGCGGGGGAGGCGTAGTTCTCGCTCGCGATCAGCTTCAGCGAGGAGCGCTGGTCGGCCAGCTCGGCCTTGATCGCGCCGGCGATGGTCGGTTCGACCGCGGCGATCACCTGCAGCGCATTGTTGTACGCGGCCGACGCGGCGGCGGCATCGAAGGGTTGAGTCATCGTTGTCTCTCCTGCGGTTGCAGTCGGTCGAAGGCACCCAGGCGCACGGTGCCGACGGGTTTCGCTCCCCGGTGGTTATCCACCTCAGCGCGCCAGTCGCGACGCGCTCACCCTATCGCGCGCCCGACGATCTGATCGAACGGTGTCGTCCGCGGCAGCGTGCCGAACACACCACCCCAGTCGTTGGCCAACCGCGATGCCACGAACGCGTCCGCGACGACCGGGGTCGAATGCCTGACGAGTAGCGAACCCTGCAGGCACAGGGCCATCTGAGCGGCCAGTCTGCGGGCGCCGGCTTCGGCGTTCTCGATGTCAGCAAGCGCTTGCAGTACGTCGTTCACCGCGGTGTCCAGCCTGGCGTCGGCCCCTTGCACCGCGGCCATTTCACCCAGCCACGCCTCGAGCGACTCGGGCCGGCGGAGCGCCCGCAGTACGTCGAGCGCGTTGACGTTCCCCGACCCTTCCCAGATGGAGTTGAGCGGGGACTCCCGATAGAGCAGCGGGAGGCCCGACTCCTCGACATACCCGTTCCCGCCGAGACACTCCAACGCCTCCGCGACCATGAACGGCGTCCGCTTGCACACCCAGAACTTCGCCAACGGAAGAGCGATCCGGCGGAAGGCTGCTTCCTTCGGGTCCGGTGAGTCAACAGCGGCTGCCAGGCGCATCCCCAGAGCGGTCGCCGCCTCGGACTCGATCGCCAGATCCGCCAGTACGTTCTGCATCGCCGGCTTGTCGGCCAGCAGCCCACCGAAGGCACTCCGGTGCCGCGTGTGCCAGATCGCCTCGATGAGGGCTTTCCTTTGCAGCGCGGCTGAGCCCAGCACACAGTCCAGCCGAGTGGCCGCGACCATCTCGATGATCGTGCGGACCCCGGCACCCTCGTCGCCCAGGCGATATCCGATCGTGCCGTGGAACTCGACCTCCGACGACGCGTTCGAGCGGTTCCCCAGCTTGTCCTTGAGCCGCTGCAGCGCGAACGGGTTCCGGTTGCCATCGGCAAGCACCCGCGGTACGACGAAACAGCTCAGCCCGTCCGGCGCCTGGGCCAGCACCAGGAACACATCCACCTGCGGCGCCGAGCAGAACCACTTGTGCCCGTTCAGCTGGTACTCACCGTCGTCACCGACAGGCGTCGCGGTCGTGAGGTTCGCCCGTACGTCGGACCCGCCCTGCTTCTCGGTCATCCCCATCCCGGCGAGCACACCGTTCTTGGCCGCGACCGGCAACCGCCGTACGTCGTACTCCGTCGACGCCAGTTGCGGGACCCACTCCTTCGCGAGGCGCTCGTCCGCGCGGAGCGCCGGCACCGCGGCGTACGTCATCGAGATCGGGCAGCCGTGGCCGGGCTCGACCTGCGACCACAGATAGAAACCCGCTGCCCGGGCGAGGTGCGGCGACGGGCGATCGCTGGTCCACGGCGCGGCCTGAAGCCCGAAGCCGACGGCCCGCTCCATCAGCCAGTGCCACGAGGGGTGGAACTCGACCTCGTCGATGCGGTTCCCGTACCGGTCGTGGGTGCGCAGTACGGGCGGGTTCTGGTTCGCCGGGAGGGCGTGTGCGCGGGCCTCCTCGGAGCCGGCCAGCTCGCCGATCCGGTGTAGACCGGGGTCGCCGGCCAGGTCGGCGTACGGACGCAGAGCGTCACCGAGAGCCGCGTCCTGGGTGAAGAAGTTCACGCCCCGCAGTGGGGGAGCCTGATTCGTTACCGCGAATGGGTCCGCCATGTCAGTACGGTAAGCGGTATGGCACGCATCGGGGCAGGACCCACTGGTGGGAGCTCCCTCTCATTGGCATGGGTTCGGCGGATCCCCGCGACGACCTGGAGTCTGCTCACCCAGACCGTCGGCGTGTGTCTGCGGTACCGCGTCACCGGGCTCGCGGCCGAGGGGGCGTTCTTCGCGATCCTCTCGCTGCCGCCGCTGATCTTCGGACTCGCCGGATCGCTCGGTTACATCGCGAGCAAATGGTTCGAGGTCGAGACGATCAACGACATCAAGCAGCAGATCGTCGATCTGGCCGCTCGTGCGCTGACCGACGACTCGATCAAGAGCGTGATCTCGCCGACCCTCGACCAAGTGCTGAACGGCGGCCGGCCGGACGTCATCTCGATCGGTTTCGTGCTGTCGCTGTGGTCCGGCAGCCGCGCACTGAACGTGTTCGTCGACACGATCACGATCATGTACGGGATGGGCGGCAAGCGCGGCATCGTCCGGACCCGCGCGCTGTCGTTCAGCCTGTACTGCGCGGCGTTGATCATCGGCGTGATCGTCCTGCCGCTGGTGCTGGCCGGCCCGGACGCGGTCCAGGCGCTGCTGCCGCACCGACTCGACTTCCTGAACCAGCTGTACTGGCCGGTCGTCACGATCCTGTCGGCGGGCTTCTTGAACACCCTGTACCACCTGTCGGTGCCGATCCGGACGCCGTGGGTCTCGGACCTGCCCGGCTCGTTCCTGGCGCTGTCGATCTGGATCCTGGGCAGCTTCGTACTGCGCTGGGTCTTGCAGAGCACCGTCGGCGGTACGTCGATCTACGGTCCGCTGGCCGCGCCTATCGCCGTCCTGATGTGGCTGTACATGACGGCGATCGCAGTACTGATAGGTGCGGCGCTGAATGCCGTGGTGGACCGGCTGTGGCCGCACAAGCAGCATGTCGCCGAGGTGAAGGCTGCCGACGCCGACGAGGAAGAGATCGAGCCGGTGATGAAGGCGGAGCCGGAGCGGCACCACGATCACACGCTGACGCCGGTGGAGTCGGACGAGCGGCCGGAGGCCGAGGTGGCGCGCAAGGTGGAGGAGCTGGCCGAGCGACCGCTGAAGTCTGCGCCTGCGGCAGCAGCTCCTCCGGCTGCTGCAGCTCCCGCCGATCCCGCCGATCCCGCCGGCCCTGAGGACGAGGAGCCTGAGCGGAAGCCTGCGTCGGTCGGAAAATCCGGTGCGCAGAGTGACACCGACGACCTAGTCTGACCACATCAGACGGTCCCTGGCTCGGGACCGACCGGACCGGAGGGAGGCAGCCGCCATGAGCTACTACCAGGCCCAACGGCCTGCTGTCTCCGACACTGTCCGTCCGCTGAGCTGAGCTCGCGGCCGGACCCTCTGAAAGGTTCGCCGCATGTCAGCCACACTCCAGGCCTTGGGACTCGACAGTTCCACGGCCGACTTCTTGCAATCCGTCCCGGAAGAGCTGGTCCCGGGACGCGTCGCCCGGGTCGACAAGGGCCTGGCGACGGTCTTCACCGCGGACGGCCCGGTCCGCGCGAGCTGGTCCGGCGCATTACTCACCGCGATCGCCTCCGACCCGCAGGCCGGCCCGTGTACAGGGGACTGGGTCGTACTGCGGTTCTGGCCGGACGACCGGATCACCGTCGAGTCGGTGCTGCCACGCCGTACCGCGATCGTCCGGGCGGAGGTCGGCGGGTCGTCACGCGGGCAGGTGCTCGCGTCGAACGTCGATGTGATCGCCATCGTGGTCGGACTGGTTCCGGAGCCGAACATCGTGCGTATCGAGCGCTTCATGGCGCTGGCGTGGGAGAGCGGCGCGCGGCCGGTCGTCGTACTGACGAAGTCCGACTTGGTCGGGGACGCCGATTCGGTGGCCGAGGACGTGGCGCTGGCCGCGCCGGGGGCCGACGTACTGGTGTGCAGCGCGACCACTGGCGCGGGGTTGGATGGGGTACGCGCTTTGCTGGACGGGGACGCCACTCTGGCGTTGCTGGGGTCCAGTGGCGCCGGCAAGTCGTCGCTGGTGAACGCACTGGCCGGTGTGGAGTTGCTGGACGTGCAGGACATCCGAGAAGACGGCAAGGGCCGTCATACGTCGGTGCGGCGTGAGCTGATCGTGCTGCCCGGCGGAGGGGTTGTCATCGACACGCCTGGGCTGCGGGGGATCGGTCTGCAGGAGTCAGGGGAGGGGCTGGCGGCGGCGTTCCCGGACATCACGGCGCTGGCGGAGCAGTGCAAGTTCAAGGACTGTTCGCATGTGATGGAGCCCGACTGTGCGGTGCGAGCCGCTCTGGACGACGGCTCGTTGCCGTACCGGCGCTACGAGAGCTGGGTGAAGCTGCAGCGCGAGGCGGCGTACATGGCGCGTCGTGCGGATATCCGGCTGCGCAACGAGATGAAGAAGGAGTGGGTCCGGGCCAGCAAGTCGTACCGCCGCGACCACAAGCCACGACCGTGATGAAAAGATCGGTTGTATGAACCGATCTGTGCTGGTGACCGGAGCATCACGGGGGATCGGAGCGGCGACGGCGCGAGCCTTCGCCGCGGCGGGCGACCGAGTGGCAGTCCACTACAGCGCCTCGGCGGACGCCGCAGCCCAAGTGCTGAAGGAGCTGCCTGGTACGGGTCACGTGATGGTCCAGGCTGATCTCGCTGATCCGGCGGCGATCGAGTCGATGGTCGACGACGCCGCGAGAGCGCTGGGCAGCATCGACGTACTGGTCAACAACGCCGGCCTGTATGTGCCGCACCGGATCCGCGAGACGACGTACGCCGAGTGGCAGCAGGCGTGGGCGGAGACGCTCGCGGTGAACCTCGTCGGGCCTTCCAACGTCACCTGGTGCGCGGTCCGGCACATGGGCCGCGGCGGTCGGATCGTGAACGTCTCGTCCCGCGGCGCGTTCCGCGGCGAGCCGAACCAGCCTGCGTACGGCGCCTCGAAAGCCGCGATCGTGTCGTTCACCCAGTCGCTCGCTCGAGCCCTGGGGCCCGAAGGCATCGCCGTCACCGCCATCGCCCCTGGCTGGACCGTTACCGACATGGCCGCCATGAACCTGTCCGGCGACGGCTACGACCGCCGCCGCCTCGAGAGCCCGTTGGAACGAGTAGCCGACCCGTCCGAGGTAGCGGCCGCCATCATGTACCTCGCTTCCGCGGAAGCCGAGTTCGCCACCGGGACTGTCCTGGACTTCAACGGCGGCTCGTATCTGCGCATGTAAAACCATTCGCTGCACATCCGTGGACTAGCTACTGTCCACTTCGTGCATCGCATCATCTGCCCGCCGGCCGCCGCTTAGCGGACGGCTTCCCAACGCTCAGGTCGCTCTGACCTGAGCTCCTTCGGCCTGTTCGCAGACGCCCCACTTTCATCGCGAACATCCCGGAGCAACCGATGCACTCTCGTCTCTCGACCAGACGCGCCTTCCTGTACGTCGTCATCGCCGCCATCGCCTGGGGAACCGGCGGCCCCACCGGCGCACTCCTCACCCAACACGCCGGCCTGACGCCCACAGCCACGTCCTTCTGGCGCCTGACCACGGCCGCCCTCTGGCTGGCCCTGGCTCGCCGCCTGTCAGGCAGAGGAGCCGCCCGCCCGCACTTCACCGCAACCCCACTCCGCCACCTATTCAGCGGCGCCGGCCTGGCCCTCTGCCAACTCGGCTACTTCATCGCCATCCCCCGAGTAGGCGTCGGCATAGCGACTGTCATCGCCCTGGGCGCCGCCCCCATCCTCATCACCCTCGCAACGAGAGAACGCCTCACCAAGTCCATCCTCGTCGCCCTCATCGGCCTGACCCTCCTGACCTTCACCACCGGCCAAGCCAACCTCACAGGCGTAGCAGCAGCCCTGGCCTCAGCAGCCGGCTACTCAGCAACAACAATCCTCAACCGCCACACCCCAGACCCGCTAACCACAGCATTCCTCGGCTTCCTAGTAGGAGCAGCCTTCCTACTCCCCTTCGCCGCCCTACCCACCACACCCCTCGGCTGGCTCCTGATCGCCTACTTCGGCCTGATCCCCACAGCCCTCGCCTACACCCTCTTCTACACAGGCCTAAGAGCCCTCGAAACCTCCACCGCATCCGTAGTAGCCCTACTGGAACCAGTAGTTGCCACCGCGATAGGAGTAGCACTCTTCAACCAGCACCCCACAACGATGTCCCTCGTAGGCGGCGGAGTGCTCCTGCTAGCAATAACCCAAAGTCATTCCGATGCTCGACCCTCTGCGGACGATCTGTAGGAAACGACCGTAGGGTGGGGGATGGAACTCCTGCGCACCTGAGGACGGCGTCAATGTCTGATCTCAGTCAGTTCTCGCCGTGGCTCGCCGAGATTCTTCGGGATGCGTACCGGACGTTGAGTTATCTGCCCGACGGCCAGCGGCGCAAGCTGTTCAACCAGTGGCGCGTGACGATGGGCACGATCGCCCCTGTCGACAGCTTCTACGTGGCGTTCTTCCGCGACGAGCAGTACCTCGTACTGCCCTACGTGTACGACGCGCCCGAGGAGCGGTCTCCGGGGCACCAGATCTACGGGCCCGACCGGCTCGCTGCCTGGATCAAGGGGAATGCCAAGCCCTACTGCTACCGCATGGACGACGGCCTCCTGCTCCACCGAGGCTTCTCGTTCGGCGACGAGGAGCGGCTGTCCCGGGACGCGATCGCGGTTCCGTTGCTCCAGCCGTCAGCGCACGGAGCGGCGGTCATCGGGCTCGCCTCGATGCAGAGCTATCAGTCCGGCGTCTACGACGGCGAAGTCGTCCGGGCATTCCAGTGGCTGGCCGACGGCGTCGTCAGAGCATTGGTCCGCGAACAGGAGGACATCGCGCGCGAGAGCACGTTGTTCGGTCGCGAGGCGCTGGCGTCCGGACCGGTGTCGGTCGTGGACGTGCTCGAGGCGTTCGGCCAGCAGCTGGAGCAGTTGCGCGGCGAGATCATTCGCATGGTCGACGGTGGCCTGTCCGATCCGCAAACCGTACTGCGTGATCTCCACGGCCTGCGGGATCGTTGCGAGCGAGCGCAGGCCGAGATGAACGATCTGCTGATGCGGCCGTCGGCCGAAGCCCGCACCTTCCTGGAACTCCTCACCTCGCGGGAGCGCGAGGTCGCACTGCTCTTGGCGGACGACCTGACGAACGAGGAGATCGCACGGCAGCTGTCGATAACGGTGTCCACGGTGAAGACTCACGTGACCCGGATTCTGGACAAGCTCGGCGTGCGTCAGCGCGCTGCCGTGATCGCGAAGCTCCGGCCCTACGGGTAGCAGCAGCGGTACGACTTTGTCGTACGTGCGCGCCCCACGGTGTTCAACCTCGGTCTACTACCTCGCAGTACCTCCGGGATCGACCATGGTGGAGACCGGATGGAGGCCGATGTGATGGGGATTTTCACGGCGCGACCACGCGCGCGACGTACGAGTCTGCTGGCCGCGCTGATTGTAGGTCTGACGACGGTGGCCGCCCAGCCGGCGCACGCAGTGCCGACCTTTCACGCACCCTGGGACGCAGGCGTGCGGATGGCCGTCGGCAACCCGGCGGGCAGTGGCGGCGGAGGCTTCTACGGCCACAACTCGTACGACTACTACGCCGTCGACATCAACAAGCCGAACGGCGCCGACGACTGCGGCATGAACGTACGAGCAGCCGCGGGCGGCACTGTCGTCTACTCCGCATGGGACAGCGGAGGCGGCGGCAACCTGATCGCGATCAATCACGGCGACGGCTATCTGACCGTGTACCAGCACCTGCAGGACCGATCCGTGTCCACTGGCAACACGGTGACTGCGTCTCAGGTCATCGGACACATCGGTACGACGGGCAACAGCACAGGCTGTCATCTGCATTTCGTGCTCCGCAGCGGCGCCGGCAGCAACCCGGGCCCGTGGAGCGGTACGGCGATCCCGCCGAGTCCGATGTCAGGCGTTGCCCTGGTCGCACCCGGTAGCTACGTAACCAGTGACAACACTCCGTTCCCCGCCGCATGGGGTGGCGTCGGTGGCAGCTCGTTCTACGGAAGCGACACTCTGCCCGCGGGCCAGCAGCTGAACCAGAATCAGTACCTACTCTCCACCGACCGCCGATTCGCGCTGCTGCTGCAGGCCGACGGCAACCTCGTCCTGTACAGCGGAACCGCGATCTGGAGCTCCGGTACGTCGGGCGCCACCCGGCTGGTCATGCAGACCGACGGGAACCTGGTCCTCTACAACGGCAATACGCCGGTCTGGCAGAGCTTGACCAGCGGCAGCGGCGCGGCGCACCTGACGATTCAGTCGGACGGCAACCTCGTCGTCTACAACAGCTCGAACGGCGCACCGAAGTGGTGGACCGGAACGGGCGGCCGCGGCGGCACCACCGCCTACGGATCAGCCGTCCTGCCGGCCGGCAACCAGCTCAACGCCTCGGGATCCGACTACCTGGGTTCCGCGGATCTGCGCTACGCCTTGCTGATGCAGTCCGATGGCAGCATCGTGCTTTACGGACCCGGCTACCACGTCCTCTGGGCAGTCCAGACGCCCGGCGCCACCCGGCTGGTCATGCAGGCGGACGGCAATCTGGTGAGCTACGCCGTCAATACACCGCTCTGGTTCACCGGGACCGGCGGGACCGCTATGGCGCATCTGACCGTCCAGAACGACGGCAACGCCGTGGTCTACCGGGACTCCGACAACGCTGTCCTCTGGCAGTCCGCGACCAACGGTCAGATCTGACCCGACCGGTGGGAGATTGTCGGATTGTGAGGACTTGGAGGAGGTGAGCCAGCAGCCAACCCAAGCCGGGACGAACCGCCGAGCGAAGCGAAGGCCCCAGGGGGTGCGGGTGGCGGAGCCCCCGCAACGCGGCAAGCGAAGCGCAGCCGCACAAATGACGAAGGCGACCCGGTCCGCGCTCTCCGCGGACACGAGTCGCCTATCGGCTTCGTGGACGATACTGGGATCGAACCAGTGACCTCTTCCGTGTCAGGGAAGCGCGCTACCGCTGCGCCAATCGTCCAGGAACTCAACAATACTGAGGTTCGAGGTGGAGACGGGATTCGAACCCGTGTACACGGCTTTGCAGGCCGTTGCCTCGCCTCTCGGCCACTCCACCAAAGAGACGTGCCACAACAATTCTTGGGCGAACCCTCTCCGAGCGGACGACCGGGTTCGAACCGGCGACCTCAACCTTGGCAAGGTTGCGCTCTACCAACTGAGCTACGTCCGCATCACCCCGAGTGGGTTTCCCTCGGTGCGAGAGCAGAACAGTAGCGCACTTTCCGCCCGGACAAAAACCGGATTCCACGCTGTCGTCGTCCGGGTACGACGAGCGTGAATCGCACCCCATCCGTCACACGAGTCACACCGAACCTGTCCACTCGCCACGCCGTCCGATCAGCCCTGCAACGACACCAGATCGACGGTTTGCAGGTAGTCGGCATCGCCGCGGAGTTCGATCGTCGCGACACGCCCGTCGACGACCGTGAAAGAGAACACAACGACGGGTTCGCCACGCTGCATCCACACCAGCCCGGGCATGCCGTCGACCAGTACGAGTTTCGCCGCCTGCGCCCGTCCGGTGAAGGCCCGCGCGACGCGGTCGTGTCCGGAGATGCTCCCGGCCATTCCGCGTTCCGCGGCGGTGGCGTCGGCACGCAGTACGACCTCGGGATCGAGCACCTCGAGCAACGCCGAGAAGTCCGCGTTGCGTGCGGCGGCGAGGAATGCGCTGACGACTTCCTGTTGCCGAACCACATCCACGCTGGTCGGTTCCGGCGTACCGCGGACCCGCCGTCGGGCGCGGCTCGCGATCTGTCGTGCGGCCGCCGGTGACTTACCGATGATCGGCGCGATGTCTTCGAACGGTACGGCGAACAGGTCGTGCAATACGAACGCCAGCCGCTCCGCCGGGGACAGCGTCTCGAGTACGACGAGCAGCGCGAGACCGACCGAATCCGCTTGCACCGCTTCGAGTTCGGGATCGGGTACGACGTCGTCCGCGAGCACAGGGGAGTGGTCGCCGACCGGGAGCTCGGGCCGGCCGCGGCGGGAGCGCAGCATGTCGAGGCAGATCCGCCCGACGACCGTGGTCAGCCAGCCGCCGAGGTTGTCGATCGTGGCGGTGTCGCTGCGGCTGAGCCGGATCCAGGTCTCCTGGACCGCGTCCTCCGCCTCCGGTTCAGAGCCTAGGATCCGGTACGCGACAGCCCGCAGGCGGTCCCGGTTCTGCTCGAACCGTGTCGCGAGCCAGTCGTCCGCATCCATGTCCATCACCATTCCACCTGTCACACCACCCGGCCCAGCGCCGTCATCCCGATGACGATGTGCCGAGACCACATGTGACAGTCGAACGAACAGGAGCCCGCCATGACGGCACCACCCCGCCCGCTGCCGGTACGCAAGCAGGACATGCTGCGCCGCTTCGAAACGGACGTCGACGCGTGGGTGTCCACAGCCTCGCTGGACGGTACGCCGTACCTGATGCCCTTGTCGTTCCTGTGGTCCGACGACACCCTGCTGCTCTCCACATCCGTCACCAACCCGACCGCCCGCAACCTCCAGGCGAACCCACAGCTACAGCTGACCATCGGGGAGTTCCGCGACGTCATCCATATCACCGGAACCGCTGCGGTCGCAGATGTCACCGATGCCGAGGGCGAATCCTTCGCGACCAAGGCCGGCTTCGACCCGCGCCCCCTGCCGAACTACCCGTTCTTTCGCGTCACCCCCACGAAGATCCAGGCCTGGCGAGAGGTCAACGAACTCAAGGACCGAGTTCTGATGGACAAAGGCATCTGGCTCGTCTGACTTGACTTGGAGTGCGCTCCAGAAAGCAAGCTGGAAGGCATGTTGTCTCCGACTCTTGGAATGGACGGACTGTCAGTGCGCTCTGCTTAGGCGCGATGAACTTCGGTACGTCGACGCCAGCCGATACCGCGATCGCGATTCTCGGTCGGCTGCAGCAACACGGCCACCTGGCGTCAGGACCGCGCTCGCCGGATCGCAGCTGCCCAGGGCGTCGCGCAGTACTCCGTCATCCAGCAGCACTCGAGCTACCTCTGGCCGAACCCGCCCTCACTGCAGCACGTAAGCCGTCACGGCACTGCGCACTACCAGCACGCGGGCGTCGAGCACTTCGACTACCTGTCAGAGCACCCCGACGTGACGCTCGTTGCCTACCAGGCTCTACTCACGGGCTCCTACACCCGTCCGGACCGCCCGTTCTCCGCCCAGCGCGGCTACGCGCACCCGACGGCCTACGTCCGCTACCAGACTCTCCGCCAAATCGCCCAAGACCTCGGCGCAACCCCCAACCAGGTCGTGCTGACCTGGCTCCTCCATCACAACGTCATCCCACTGATCGGGGCGTCGTCCCTCGAACAGTTGGAGGAGGCACTGGCGGCGCTAGATATCGAGCTCGACGCCGATCTGGTGGATCACCTGGACAACGCCTGATCGCGGACCCGGTAGCGGTAGCGCAGTGGTGACTCGCCGACCTCGCGTTTGAACGCAGTACTGAATGCGCTCTCCGAGGCATACCCGAGCTCGGTCGCGAGTGACCCGACGGTGACATCGGCGTCGCGGAGAGCGCGTTGGGCGAGCATCATTCGCCAGCGGCTGAGGTACGTGCGCGGCGGCATGCCGGCCACGTCGCGGAACCGCTCGGCGAACGACGTACGAGACATCGCGCCTGCTTGCGCCAGCTCGTTCAGCCCCCAGAGCTTGTCGGGCTGCGAGTGCATGAGGGTGAGGGCGGGGCGGAGGCGGTCGTCGGTCAGGACGCGCAGCCATCCCGGCGGCAGATCGGCTTGTTCGACGTACGCCCGGAGTACTTCGAGGAGCACCAGCTGCGCGTGTTGCCGGATCGCGAACGTCGAGCCGATGCGGTCGCCGGCGACCTCGTCGAACAGCCGATGGAGACTGCCGCGCAGGTTGGCGCCGGTCGTGGGGGAGGCCCGCACATGCGCGACCGGCGGCAGCGCTTCGAGCAGCAGCGTCCGCCCGGCCTCGTTCAGATCGATGCGACCACCGAGGATCACGTCGTCGGTCGTCCAATCGGCCGCGGTGAGCCTGCCCGCCTCCTCAGGAGCGATCTCGTGCACCGGTCCGTCGCCGGACCCGCCCGACAGCTCCATCCACGACCGGCCGTTCAGGATCGCGACATCGCCGGGCTCCAGCTCGACTGCTTCGTCGGTGCCGTCAGCGCCGTCAGCGCCATCAGCGCCGTCGGCGCGCAGACGCGCCCGGCCGGCGATCACCGCGATGAACTTCAGTGACTCCTGCAACTCACCCCGGGACACCCAGCGTCCGCGGACGGCGAACCCGCCCGACACCACACCCCGGACGTTGACGAGCTCGAACACCTCGGACAGCTGATCCATGGGCTGTACTCTCGCGAAGAAAATCTGGACGGATACTTATTCAGAGTACGCCGTCCACGCCGCACGCTAGAAGCATGACCCAAACAAGACAGCACCCCATCGGCACGGGTTTCACCGCCGCCTCGACCGCGGACGACGTACTCGCCGGCATCGACCTGACCGGCAAGAACGCGATCGTCACCGGCGGCCACCGCGGCCTCGGCCTGGAAACGACCCGCGCCCTCTGCAAGGCCGGGGCGACCGTGACAGTTGCCGTTCGCAACCCCACGAGCGCCGCCGCGGCGTTGGAGGGGATCGATCGCGTCGAGGCCAGTGAGCTGGACCTGCTCGACCCGAAGTCGATCGACGCCTTCGTCGACCGCTATCTCGCGACCGGCCGGCCGCTCCACATCCTCATCAACAACGCCGGCATCATGGCCGGCCCGCTCGTCCGCGACGCGCGCGGCTACGAATCGCAGTTCGCCACCAACCATCTCGGGCACTTCCAGCTGACCCTCGGTCTACTTCCTGCGCTTCGAGCAGCCCGTGGCGCCCGCATCGTCAACGTCACCTCCGGCGGTCACCGCCTCTCCGACATCCGCTGGGACGACCCGCACTTCAACCACGACTACGACCCGCTCCTCGCCTACGGTCAGTCGAAGACCGCCAACGTCCTGTTCGCGGTCGAGCTGGAGCGCCGGTGGTCGCAGTACGGCATCCACGCGTTCGCCGTACACCCCGGCATCGTCGTCACCACCAACCTCGGCCCCCACCTCCCCGAGGGCGAAACCCGCATTCCCTGGCTGACCACCGAGGATCTCCAGGCGATGGACCTGCTAGATGCCTCCGGCAACCAAATCGTCGACCCCGCACGCGAACGCAAGACCCCGGCACAGGGCGCCAGCACCACCGTCTTCGCCGCGACCAACCCGCAGCTGCAGTCCTACGGCGGCACCTACCTCAAGGACAACGAGGTCTCCTTGCTCGACGAGCCCACCCCGATCAACTTCACCGACCACGACGTCCGCTCGTACGTCGTCCCCCACGCTCTGGACCCACACTCCGCCGAGCGTCTATGGACGCTCAGCGAAAAGCTGATCAAGCACTAGGCGACGGATTTGCCAGCCCAGCTCCTGCTCGCCGGCCTAGGGAGGAGGCGGCTCGCTCAGGAGGCGGTGGCAGCTGTTTCGGAAGCCGCCGCGTGGGCTGATACGTCCGTGCGGGTGCTGCGGCGTACGAAAGGCCGGTCCCTGGGGGACCGGCCTTGGGTGGTTCCGGGTGGGCGATACTGGGTTCGAACCAGTGACCTCTTCGGTGTGAAGGCGGATCCGCCGTACCGCACTGTTTATTGGCGTCCTTGGGGTCCGGTCGCAGTCGCGCGCGGCGTTCTCGTGGCCTGGGCGTGTCTTCGGGCTTGCTGCCTTCTCGCTGCCTAACTCGAACCCTCCTGGACGTCCTCGGTGTCGCTATCCGTAGGCGACGTGTTGGCGTTCCAACTCCGCCAGACTGCCCGTACAGGCTCCATGAACACGTAGTGCGCGCCGGACTCCTCAATGGGCTCGCCGATCTTGACTCTCCGCCAGCGCCGAGAGAACGGCAGGATGATGGCACGCATTGACCCGTCCGACTGTTCCGCGTGAATCATCAGGGCCTCCTGACGCTCCGGGTGCAGAGTCGCGGCGATGGGGACCCCGTGCTCGTCCGGTGTGATGGGAGCCCACCAGACCTCACCTATCATAATCAGTCCGTCGAATTCATTTATAAGTACATCTTCGGCAATCTCTAGTGCGAGTTCACGTTTGCCAGCCCGATTCTTCGCTGCGAGGACCTTCGTTCCCATTCCCATCTTGCCGCGAAAATAGAAGACGAACCAGCCGTGCTCTTCGCCAGATTTGAGGATCTCCGTAGCGATTTCGGTATACCGAGGAACCAGATCAAGGAGGGATTCCGCAGGTCCCCAGTTGCTAGCGAGTTCCTGCATGCGCTTAGCGCGGCGTTTAGGGAGCTGATCGACGTCGGGTGGTTCTGGAATGCCGGACCAGCTCGACGGACCCTTGGATCCCGGGATATCGCTCAGCTCTATGCTCAGAGTTCTGCTGCTGCGAGTTGTCAGCATGCACGGCAGGCGTCCGTGTTGGTATTTGCTCTCAAACTCCACTACTTCGTGACCGTGTTTTACAGCTACCCCGTGCTTGATCCCTGCCCGTTCGTGTGCGTCAGCGAGCAGCTCGCTAAGAACGCCGTATGCATGGGCTAGGGCATCCAGCAGCTCGCGTCCAGGAAGCGCCGAATCCTCCCAACGCCGTTCTATAACCAATGTTGCATCGTCAAGAATTGCAGGAGGTAATGCGATTGATTTGAATTTTGCCAGGATCTCATCGAGGGACGAACGAACAGGTGCGGCGACGGTGAACTTCGGGTGATTGCCCGAAAGAGATGCTAAATCCTCCTCGACAGCCGAGGCGGCATCCTCATAAAAGGCAACAATCGAGGCTCGGAGAACTGAGTTCGTTTCCAGATCTCCAGCCTTCACGATTCTGTTGCGAGAAGACACGACCCATTTCATAACGGGATCGGCCGCCATCTTGGCCTGCCATACCGGATACCAGTCGTCAAAGTCCGATATTAGTCGCTTCTCTTTCTGCAGAACGAATGTCACGTTCCTCAAGGCCTGGATGCAGGCATTCAAGTTTGTTCGAAAGAAGCGAGGGGATTGATAGTGGTTGAGGCATTCATGCCAAAAATGGTGCACCTCCTCTAGCCGCTTGTGCGCCGTCGGAGTTGGACACGATTTCGGGGGCGTCTCGGCCTCCGCCTTCTCACCTTCGTTCGCCACGAGAGCTATGGTCGCATCGATCGCAGCGCGGGCGTAGCTCTGGATTGACTGGGCAGAGATCAAGCGTTTGCGTGTCCGGAGCGTCAGCCGGTGTCTTGGCCCACCAGTGCTCTAAGAGCTCGCCGAAGGTCAGTAGGTGCCCTACGATCCGGGTCCCATCGGAATGCTCCGACAAAGTCTTGTCCTGTGCCCGACTCGTCCGCCGAGTCGTGCCGGTGCCGCCAATGGTGGCGCGGCTCCTGGGGGAGTACCGCGAGCTGTACGGCACCGGCCGGGCCGGGGAGGTGTTCATTAACGAGGCGGGCACCCCGTTGCGCCGGACGCTGTTCCGGGCGCGCATCTGGCGTCCGTCGCTCGTCCGGGCCGGACTGCTCGGCTGGGTCGCAGCTGACGGCGACAAGTTCCGTGGTACTTGGCCGACCCCGGGCGGGGATGAGACCGAGTTGTTCGAGACCAAGGCGCAGGCAGTGAAGGCGGTGTCACGCCACGCCGATGGCGGGCTGCGGTTCCACGACCTACGGCACTCCTACGCGTCGTGGCTGATCACCTCGGGTGTGCCGGTTCCCGACGTACAGCGGGTGATGGGGCACGAGCGGCCGACGACGACGCTGATGATCTACACGCACGTCCAGGGAGGCTCTCAGGAGCGGGTTCTAGGCGCTCTTGCTGCTTTTCGCTGCCTGACGAGGGCTGAAACGAGAAGAGCGGGGACCCGGCTGGTGCTGGGTTCCCGCTCTGACCTGCACGTACTTCGGGTGGGCGATACTGGGTTCGAACCAGTGACCTCTTCGGTGTGAACGAAGCGCGCTACCACTGCGCCAATCGCCCGGATGGTGGTGCTGGTGTTTCTTGTGGGGTGGTGCGGGTGAAACCTTAGCGCATCATTGCAGCGACGATCTAATCGGGCCGGGCTACTCTTGCTGCAGGACGGAGATCCCGTCCCGTTGGAGACGTGATTGTGACTTTCTCGCACGACACCGAGCAGGCGCTCGGCACGCTGGTCCGGCTCGTCAACACCATGCCCGGACCGAACAGCCAGGTCGACTCGCTGGAGACGCTCGAGGAACTGGAGAAGTTCGTCCAGGAGCGGGAGTTCAGCGCGGTCGACACGTTGACGGAGAAGGACCTGGCCGAGGTTCGCGATCTGCGGCCGCTGTTCGCGCCGGTGTTCACCACGGACTCCGACGCGTCCGCGGCGACGATGATCAACGCGATCATCGCCCGCGGTACGTCGACTCCGCGGCTCACCAACCACGACGGGCACCCGTGGCACATCCACTACTCCCGCGCCGGCGCGTCGCTGGCCTGCCGGATCACGGTGGAGTGCGGGATCGCGCTTGCTCAGGTGATCTCCGCCGGCGAACGCGAACGCCTCCGCCGCTGCGAGGCGCCGGACTGCGACGACGCCCTCATCGACCTGTCGCGGAACCGCTCCAAGCGGTACTGCGACGCCCGCACGTGTGGCAACCGTTTGCACGTGGCGGCCTACCGCGAGCGCCGCAAGGCCTCGGGAGAGTGACCACGAGTCGGGGAGGATCTACCAAGATCCTCCCCGCTCTCGTTACGGGTTGGGTTCGCCGGCCGAGCGGTCGGCGAAGATCTTCGCCACCTGCGCGGTGATCGTGCCCGGAGCGGTCAGCTCTCGGTCGTCGACGCGGTGGATGCCCTGGATGTCGCGAGTCGTGGATGTGAGGAAGATCTCCTCCGCCTCGAACAGCTGCTCCAGCGGTACGTCGCGCTCGACGCCGCCGAACCATTCCAGGACCAGGCCCCGCGTCACGCCCGCGAGCGCGCCCGACTCGAGCGTCGGCGTGACCAGCTCACCGTCGTACACGCAGAAGATGTTCGAGCCGGTGCCCTCGGCAAGGTTGCCGATCGTGTTGGCGAAGATCGCCTCGCTGCCGCCGCGTTCCTTCGCGTAGGCGAGCGCGCGGACGTTCTCGGCGTACGACGTCGTCTTCAGGCCGGCGACCGCGCTGCGTTCGTTGCGGATCCACGGGACCGTGACGATCGCCGACGTCGCGGACGGCCGCTTGATCTCCTGGGTCGCGACCAGGATCGTCGGCCCGGACGTACCGCGATCGGACGACAACGGTGAGACACCACCCGTGTACGTGATCCGCAGCCGCCCGAACGACATCCCGGGCTCGACCACAGCCTCGATGCCGGCCTCGATCGCGGCGACATCCGGCGTCGGCAGGCCGAGCCCGACCGCCGACCGGACGAGTCGCTCGAGATGCCGTCGTACGGCGAACGGCCGGCCGTTCTCGATCTTGATCGTCTCGAAGACGCCGTCGCCGGTGGTCAGCCCGTGGTCGAGCGGCGAGACCGTCGCCTCGTCGTCCAGCAAGGCGCCGTTGAGCCAGATACGCATGTGGTGCTCCTTCCGCGCAACACCTTAGTGCGCAGGGGATCCGGTACTGCGAGGTGACCAGCCGATGACCGTACGTCGACCTGCCGGCGGACCCCGATTTTTGAAGTCGGCCCGGGATGGGCTAATGTTCTTTTCGCGCCGGGGACACTCGAATCCGGTCGCACTGCGGACGTAGCTCAGTTGGTAGAGCGCAACCTTGCCAAGGTTGAGGTCGCCGGTTCGAACCCGGTCGTCCGCTCGGAGAGGGTTCGGCGGGCCAACTTCTCAGTGCCAGCTTTCTCAATGCCAGCTTACTCAGTGGTGGAGTGGCCGAGAGGCGAGGCAACGGCCTGCAAAGCCGTGTACACGGGTTCGAATCCCGTCTCCACCTCGAGAACCTCAGGTCAAACTGAGGGATTTCGGACGATTGGCGCAGCGGTAGCGCGCTTCCCTGACACGGAAGAGGTCACTGGTTCGATCCCAGTATCGTCCACGAAGGCGAGAGGCGAGGTGTGTCGCGCAGTTCCTGCGCTGACCGCCTCGCCTTCGTCATTTGTGCGGCTGCGCTTCGCTTGCCGCGTTGCGGGGGCTTCGCCACCCGCACCCCCTGGGGCCTTCGCTTCGCTCGGCGGTTTGGCATGGGTTGGGTTCGGTAGTTCGCTCCCCGGCTTGGGTTGGGTTGGGCGGTTGGCTCACCGGCTTTGGCTGGGTTGGGCGGTTAGGCCGCCGGCTTGGGTTGGGTTCAGGGCCATCCGTTTGAGATTGTGTTTGAGAGTCGTCGAACTGATGTACGGTTTGGGTCGAACACAATTGAGGGAGGGGTGGCTTGTGCGGGCTTTGGAGCAGGGGGCTTGGGGTGGGGCGGGGGAGATGCGGCTGGTGGATGTGCCGGTGCCGGTGGCTGGACGTGGGGAAGTGTTGGTGCGGGTGGGGGCTGCGGGGGTGAACTTTGCGGATGTGATGCGGGCTCGGGGGACGTATGAGGGTGGGCCTCGGGTGCCGTACTTGGCTGGGTTTGAGGCGGCGGGGGAGGTTGTTGCGGTTGGGCGTGGGGTGAGTGGCGTGCGTGTGGGGGAGCACGTTGTCGGGACGGGGTATGGGGCGTTTGCGGAGTACATCGTGATGACTGACTTCGTGCCTGTGCCGGTGGGGTGGGCGGATGAAGAGGCGTTGGGACTGGTGTTGAACTGGGCTACTGCGCTTGGTGCGCTTCGGTCATTGGGGCGGGTGAAGGCCGGCGACACGGTTCTGATCAATGCGGCTGCTGGTGGGGTTGGGCAGGCTGCGGTGCGGATTGCCAAGTACTACGGGGCGACGGTCATCGCGACGGCGTCGGCTGGCAAGCATGACGTCGTACGGCGGGTTGGGGCGGATCGGGTGATCGAGACTGCTGAGCTCGGCACCGAGGTGGCTGACGGCAGCGTCGACGTGGTGCTCGAGTCCGTGGGTGGTGAAACGTTCCGTAGGAGCGTGGAGGTGGCGCGGCGGGTGACGGGGAAGGTCATCGTGATCGGGGTCGCGGGTGGGGAGGCGTCGATCAGCAACTGGGAGTTGAACTTCAAGCATCCGGTGCAGGTGATCGGTCATCACCTCACCACCTTTATCCAGTACGCGCCGGACCTGTTCGCCGATGTGATGACCGAGTTGGGCAGGCTGATCGACGCGGGCGTGTACCCGCCCGGCAAGCCGACCGTCTACGACCTGGCCGACGGTCCGAAGGTGCTCGCCGAACTCGAGGCCGGCGTCACCGTCGGCAAACTCGCGCTCAGGCCATAACAGACTGCGCGACGCGGAAGCCGAGGTCCTCGATGGCGAACGTCGGGTGTGACCGGCGGCGGACCGTCGAGCCGACCGAGCGTTCTGGATCGGCGAAGCCGCCGCCCCGGAAGATGCGGTACTGGCCGTAGGTGTCGGGATCGTAGAGGTCCCAGCACCACTCCCACACGTTCCCGAGCATGTCGTGCAGTCCCCACGCGTTGGCAGCCTTCTCGCCTACGGCATGCGGCCGCCCGCCGGAGTTCTCCGCGTACCAGGCGATCTCGTCGAGCTCCCCATAGCGGTACGCCGGTACGCCCGCCGTACACGCCCATTGCCACTCGGCCTCCGTCGGCAGTCGATACCCCGGAGAGTCCCAATCGCAGCTCACCGACAAGCCGGAGATCTCGTAGGCGACCGGGAGCCCCGCATCGACGGACATCTGGTTGCAGAGGGCAACGGCGTCGTACCAGCTGACGCCGGTGAGCGGTACGTCGTCCACAGTCACCGGGTAGCGTGCCAGGCGGAACGCGGGCAGGTTGACGTGCCAGCGCCGGCCCAGGCGATCGTCGCGAAGGAAGATGAGGCCGGCAGGTACATCGACCAGCATCAGTAGAACCTGCGGAGCTTCGGCCACAGGGTGGACCATGGCTCCGCGGGCGCTTCGCACAGGAACAGGGTGGCGCCGTCCTCGTCGTTCGAGACGATCGCGTGGATCGTCCCGACCTGCCTGCAGTCCCGGAACTCCGGCGTCGGCACGATACCGACGAGCAGCACCGGCCCGCTGTTCGTGTCCGGTGGGCGTTCCCAGTCGGCGAAGCTCATGTGGCCGGAGTAGGCAATGGGCAGACCGTGCGAGGGCCCGTACCGCCGGAGGGCGCCGGCCTCGCCGTAGTTGCCGGTGAAGATCGTCGCGGTCGAGCGCTCCGCGGGCGGGATCTGTCCCCACGCGGTCGCGACCGAGGCGACGAAGGCCGGCCAGCCGATCTGTTCGCCCTGCTCCTTGTTCACCGGGATGACGAAGTCGGCTGCTGATGCGGGCAGCACCGGCAGCGTGAAGACGGCCGAGGTCAGCGCTGTGAGTACCAGCGCGATGACGGCCTGGATCCGGTGCCGGTCGATCCATCGCAGCGTCGGCTCGCAACCGGCCGCTACGAGGATGAGCAGGAGAGGCAACGCGTAGTACGACTTGCCGCCGGCGACCAGGACTGCCACGCACAGCACTGGGTAGGCGAGCGCGATGGAGCGGGCCCATGGGAGCTTCCGCCACAAGCGGAGGAATCCGGCCACCCAGATCGGAACCAGGAACGGCGACAGCAGCAGAATCTGCAGTGGGATGAACGTGATCCGGTTCTCGGTGCCGTCGTCCTCGCTGATGCCGCCCGCGACGGTGAGCTGCGGCCAGCCGTGCTGGAACTGCCACACCACGTTCGGCAGAGCGATCACCCCGGCGATGGCGACGCCCGCGAGCAGCCACCACGAGCGCAGCACGCTGCGTGGTCCGACGAGCAGGACCGAGACGAGCAGCGCGCCGACCGGCAGCACCACGAGGTACTTGTTCTCCAAGGCGATCCCGGCCGTCAGCCCGAGCGCGAGCCACCAGCGGCCGTCGCCCGTGCGCAGCAGTTTCACCGCGAACAGCCCGATCAGCATCCAGGCGAGCAGGTCGTACGTCGCTGTGGACACCATGTGCCCGACGCCGAGCACGAACCCGGAGACGGCTGCGCAGATCGCGGCGAGCACCTGTCCGCGTCGAGCGCTACCGAACTCGCGGGCCAGCAGCGCGATCACGATGATCGTCGCGACGCTGCTGAGCGTCGACAGCACGCGCAGGCCCATCACGGTGTCGCCGAAGATCGTGGTCGAGATGCGGGCGATCAACGGCGTCAGCGGCGGCTGGTCGATGTACCCCCAGCTGAGGTGCCGCCCGGCGACCATGAAGTACAGCTCGTCGCGGTGATAGCCGTACCGCCCGGACAGCACAGTCAGCACGACACCAACAAGCAACGCCACGCCGACCACGGGTCGTGCAGCGAACGGATGCACCGGAGGTCGGGTCATGGCCGCATGTTGTCAGCCGGAGAGGGTCCCCGCCAGCAATCCAGGATGGCCGCGGCTCCGGTAACTATTGCGACCTTCCCGGTGATGTCCATCCCCGCAGGTTGCCATGGGCTACCGACAGTCCTGGATGATTGGATATGTCAACCGGACAACGGGCGAGGAGACACGCAGGTGGCACTGCTGTACGAGCGGATCTGCGCTCACGTCCTGGAGCAACTCCGCCGCGGCGCCCTCCGGCCGGGCGACCGGGTGCCCTCGGAGATGGAGCTGGCGGCCCAGTTCGGGGTCAGCCGGATCACCTCCAAGCGCGCTCTGGAGGTACTGCGTGAGGCCGGTCTGGTGGAGCGCATCCGCGGCAAGGGCACCTTCGTCGTACGGCGACTGCCCGACCTCACCGATCTGACCGTCCCGCTGCGTCCGACCCCGCGGCGGGAGGCCCGTTCGATCGCGCTCATCGTCCCGGACATGTCCGAGGCGTACGGGCTGGACCTGCTCAACGCGATCGAGGAGCGCTGCGCGGAGTACAACGCCCACCTGGTCGTACGGCGTACCCACGGGCGCCAGTCCGACGAGGAGAAGGCGGTCGACTCGCTCGTCGCCACTGTGGACGGTCTGATCGTGTTCCCGGTGCACGGCGACTTCTACAACGCCAGTCTGCTCCGGCAGGTCCTCGACGGGTTCCCGGTGGTCCTCGTGGACCGGCACCTGGCCGGCATCCCGGTGGCCGCCGTACATACGGACAACGTGGCAGCCGCTTGCGCGCTCACCACTCGTCTGCTCGACCAGGGTCATGAACACATTGCCTTCGTGTCACCACCGCCAGTGAACACGTCCTCCATCGAGGACCGGCTGGAAGGCTTTCGCGCGGCATTCACCGGCCACGGGCATGCGTACGAGCTGACCGATCTGCGCAGCACGCTGCCCGGCTCGACGACGACCGAAAGCGTGCGGGCCGACCTGGACGTCATCCGCGCCTTCCGCGACCGCATGCCCCAGGTGACGGCGTACTTCGCCTGTGAGTACAACCTGGCCCGGATGGTCGACCGAGTCCTGGGCGACCGGGTCGTCGCCTGCTTCGACTCACCAGGAGACTCGATCGGCGGACCGCCGTACCTGCACATCCGGCAGAACCAGACCGAGATGGGACGTCGTGCCGTCGACCTGCTGCTCGCCCAGCTCCGCGGCGAGACGGTGCCGAACCTCTCGCTGGTCCCGTTCGAGATCGTCGAGGCAGCACCTGACTTTCGGCAGTAGGTCGGGCTTCCCGCGACTGTGTAGCGTCTACGGCATGAAGTGGCGGCGCCTGGGGGACGTGGGTCTGTGGGCCGCGCTGAGCTTCCTCGTGCTCGCCGAGAGCGGCGCCCGGAACGATCCGTACTGGTTCCGTGCCGCGTGCATCGCCGTACTGGCGTTTGCCGTCTACGGCCGGCGCAGATGGCCACTGGCCGCGTTGGCCGTGGTGGCGTGGACAGAGATCGTCATCCTGGCTCTCGCGCTCGGCACGACGAATGGCGTGCAGATCGCACTCGTACCGGCGATCAGCCTGCTGAGCTACCTGGCCGGTCGGCGCGAGACACAACTCAAGCACTTCGTCCTGCTGTGCAGCTGGTCGTTCCTCGGCATGCTCATCCTCGCTTTGGCCGTACGCCGGGGACAGCAGGCAACCGAATCCGTTCTGACCTGGCTGGTGATGCTCCTGCTCGCCCTGCTGCTCGTCGTACTGCCCTGGCTGATCGGCCGGTACCGCGCGCAGCAGGCACTCCTCGCAACGGCCGGCTGGGAGCGCGCCGAGCGGATCGAGCGCGAGCAGCAGATGGAGATCGACCAGGAGCGGCTGCGCGAGCGGTCGCGGATCGCCGAGGACATGCACGATTCGGTCGGCCACGAGCTCAGCCTGATCGCACTGCGCGCCGCGGCGCTCGAGCTCGACCCGTCGCTGCCCGACGAGCACCGGCGGGCGGCGGGGGAGTTGCGGGAGTCAGCAGCCACTGCGACCGAGCGGCTCGGCGAAATCGTCGGCGTACTGCGTGACCAGGACGCACCGACGATGCCGCACGACGAAACCGTGCAGGCGCTGGTGGAGCGCGCCGCAGCCTCCGGACTGTCGGTCCAACTGACCGAGGACGTCGACGGCGAGCTGGCACCGATGGTGGATCGCGCAGTGCACCGCGTGGTCCAGGAGTCGTTGACGAACGCGAGCAAACACGCACCCGGAGCATCCGTAACAGTCAGCGTCAGCACAGGGGAGTACGACGTACGCGTGGAGGTCGCAGACTCCGGACCTGTCAGGCCGGTCGCTGCACCATCGGGCGGGCGAGGACTGGACGGCCTGCGAGAGCGAGTCCGACTCGCCGGTGGATCGCTGACAGCCGGTCCGCGAGCAGGTGGTGGCTTTGCAGTCACTGCGACCATGCCCCGAGCCGGTGGTCGACCAGAGCCCCCGACAGCCGCCGTCGAGCGAGCCACGGTACGCCGCAGCGCACAGCGCGGACTGGTCACCGCGATCGCCGCACCGCTGCTGCTCGGGGCAGTAGTAGGTGCGGTTGCCCTTGGCTACTACCTCGTCGCCGGCTACAGCGCCATCCTGCGACCCGCGCAGTACGACGAACTCTCTGTCGGCCAGTCCGAGGCCGATGTGGCGAAGGTGCTCCCGCGGATGCAGATGATCGACGCACCGACGGAGGGATACGTCCCACCGGTCGGCTGGAGTTGCCGGTACTACCGTCCGGCCGCTCCCTTCTCCACCAATTACGTCTATCGCCTGTGCTTCGCCGACGGCGCACT
This sequence comes from Kribbella sp. NBC_00662, assembly GCF_041430295.1. Lineage (GTDB taxonomy): Bacteria > Actinomycetota > Actinomycetes > Propionibacteriales > Kribbellaceae > Kribbella. The sequence goes on from NZ_CP109029.1 coordinate 5,958,361, forward strand.
GGTCGCCAAAGCAGTGGTCCAGAGCGGCTCCGTCGCACCGACCCCGGAGGGCAACGGATGATCAGGGTGATGCTCGCCGACGACGAGGCGATGGTGCGGGCCGGAGTACGCGCGATCCTCGGCACAGACGACGAGATCGAGGTCGTCGCCGAGGCAGCCGACGGTGTCGAGGCCGTCGAAGCGGTACGGCGGCATCGGCCGGACGTCGCCGTACTGGATATCCGGACGCCGCGGATGGACGGATTGGCCGCGGGCGCAGAGATCCGGAAGGCCGTGCCCGGTACGGCGGTCGTCATCCTCACCACGTTCTCGGAGGACGCCTACATCGCCCGCGCGCTGGGCGACGGTGCGAGCGGCTTCCTGCTGAAGTCGGGCGATCCCCGCGAGCTCATCGCCGGACTGAAGGCAGTGGCCGGCGGCGCGGCGTACCTGTCGCCGAAGGTGGCGCAGCGGGTGATCGCCGAGCTGAGTGGCGGGTCCGGTGGCGGTGTGATGGCGAGGGCCGCGGCGGCCAAGGAACAGGTCGCCGTACTGAGTCCACGGGAGCTGGACGTGCTCGGACTGGTCGGTGCCGGGCTGTCGAATGCCGAGATCGCCGCCCGGTTGTACCTGGTCGAGGGGACGGTGAAGGCCTACGTCAGTGCGGTACTGCTGCGGCTCGGCGTGAAGAACCGGGTCCAGGCCGCGATCGTGGCCCATGAGGCCGGACTGGTCACGTCCTGACCTCGGTCACGCAATCGCTCCGGGTGGTGACGTGGTGAGGACACCCGGTCATGGGATAGTGGTGCCTCCCGGAGCCCTCACCCTCCGGACAACCCAGCAGCCTCCAGGGGCCACCCGCCCCCTCACAGAATCGGGGATCCAGGTCGTGACCGACTCGCACAACTCCGGACAGCACAAGGACCGGGAAGCGGCGGCGGCCGAGGTCCGGAGAATGTGGCAGCCGACCCCCTCCTGGACCCAGCCGGACCCTAACGAGACCGAGCCGTCCGAGGACAAGGACGAACAGCAGCCCGACGCTCTGTCCCAGGACTATCCCGGCGACTCCTGGTCCACACCCGCCGACGAGCCTGTCGACCAGCCCGCGCCGTGGACCCAGCCGCAGGCGACCCCGCCGGCCCCGTCCTGGACGCAGCCGGTCGCCGAGTCCGCCGCGGCGTCGTGGACGCAGCCGGAGGAGTTCGACGAGGAGCCTGTCGTCGAGCCGCACACAACCGACGCGGCCGAGCCGTCGGCCGCGAGCCCGGACCAGACTCCGGCCGGCCCGAGCAGCCCGGTCTTCGGCGGTTCTTCCTTCCACGGCTCGGGTTCCGGCGCCGCTGGGCAGCCCCAGGCCGGCCAACCTGGCCAACCCGGCCAACCCGGACAGCCCGGACAGCCCGGCCCGCAGCGCGGTCCCGGGGGTCAGGGCGGTCAGCCGCTGTCCCCTGCGGCGCAGCACTTCTTCCCGCAGGGCATCCCCGGCCAGCAGCCTCAGCAGCCGCCGCAGAACCTGTCCTTCCGCACCGACGACCTGATCCAGGCCCTGCCGCTACCGCGGGAAGCCCCGGCCGAGCGTGGCGTCCGAAGCATGCTGAAGCTGCGTCCCGGTAGCTCTGAGCGTTCCGAGCGGATCGCGCGTGCGACTGCCGCCACAGCATTCCGGCGTCCGGTGACGATCGTCGTCGCCAACCCGAAGGGCGGCTCCGGCAAGACGCCGACCACGCTGTTGCTGTCCGGCGCGCTCGGTCAGGCCCGTGGTGGCGGCGTCGTGGCGTGGGACAACAACGAGCTGCGCGGCAACATGCACCTGCGCACCCACGACACGAACTCCCGGTCCACCGTGACCGACATGCTGCAGGCGATGCCGATGCTGACCCAGCCGGACGCCCGGCTCGGCGACGTCGCGGCGTACCTGCGCCACCAGGTGTCCGGTCAGTACGACGTGCTGACGTCGGCGACCACGACGTACGCGCAGATCGAGGCGAACGACTTCGACCTGATCCACCGGCTGCTCAGCCGGTTCTACAAGGTGCTCGTGATCGACACCGGGAACAACGAGGGCTCCAGCAACTGGCGCGAGGCGATGAAGGCGGCCGACGCCCTCGTCATCCCGATCAAGTGGAAGAGCCTGTCCTGCGCGGCCGCCGTGCAGATGCTCGAGGAGCTCGACAACCAGGGCCCCGAGGCGCAGCGGCTGATCCGGCGCGCGGTCATCGCGGTCTCGAACGGCCCCGGCGACGTCAACAAGGAGGTCGAGAAGCAGCTCCGCCCGTACTTCGAGTCGCGCGCAGCCGCCGTCGTCGACATCCCGACCGACATGCACATCGCGGCCGAAGGCCCCCTGGACCACTCCGCGCTGCAGCCCGCCACCCGGCGCGCCGCCCTGGAGCTGGCGGCCCGGGTGTCGGAGCAGGTGACGATCGCGCTCAACGCTCCGCGCTGAGCACAGCAAGACTCAACCGGCCGAGGCGGTCCGGATCGGCAACCACGTCGTACGACGTGATCCGGTCCGCCTCCGCTGGTGAAGGTGATGGCGAGGTCCAGGATCGCCGGAAGATCACCGGCTCGAGCGGCGTCGAGGAATGCCGACACCACCCGCCGCTGCCGTGTCAGCTCACGAGCGCCGCTCGGTCCCTGGCAGCCGCGCGCCGCCAGATCAGCAATCTGTGTCTCCGAACGGCACCAGCGCACTGATCGCAAACACGGTGCTGCTGCTGTACCTGGCCTGGCAGACCTGGAGTCCGGCGACGTACGCGCGCGCTCCAGCAGCCTCACCGGCGGCGAACCACTGGGTGGCCTCCGGCTTCCGGTCGCCGATCGGTGGACCGTCGCCGGCCAGCTCAGCGAAGATGTGCTCCTGGAGGGTCCGAGCCGCTGTCCAGGAGCCGGCCCGGATACCGATCGTGTGGATTCCGTCGGCGCCGCTGATCGCTGTCACGAGGTCCGAGCCCTTGTCGCAGTTCTGTACGCCTCGGCCGCCGCTGGTACAGGTGAACCCGTCTGCGACGACCGCTCGCGCAACCTGCTCGGAGGTTCCGGCAAAGGTGTCGTCGGGGAGGTTCGGCCACTTCCAGCCCTTGCGCTCCACCTCCATCCCGCCGGAGCCTTCGAGCTCGGCGCTCCGCACGCTCACCGACCCCCACGCGATCGAATGCTGACCGTTCTTGCCCAGCAGGTCGGTCAGCTCGCCGGCGGCACTGGCCGCAGCGAAATCGCCGACGATCGCCTTGAGGTCCGGCTTGGCTCGCTCGTCGTCAGCCGGGTCTTGGTAGTGGATGCTGAAGCTCGCCGAGCCCAGCTGACCGTCCGGCAGGGCAGCGAAGGCCCGCCTCCACGTCGTGGGTCGAATCCTTGCGATAGCAGCCGCGGACCAGGAGCGGCTTGTGGTCCGGGTACAGGTCCGAGCACACCAACCCGCGCTTCCGCAGAGCCTCCGTCAGCACGTGTGCCTGGCCGGTCGCCGTTCCGGCCGTGTCCGGCACGACGTACTGCGCGACCGGCCCGCTCTGGCTGGAGCGGTTGTGGATCACCAGGACAGCGGCGACGACGATCAGAGCGACGCCGAAGGCGGTGGCGACGAGGACTTTCGTGCTGCGCAGAATTGTGGGCACGACCACAAACTCTGGCAGGCGAACGGTTCATCGATCGGCGAGCTCAGGCTCAGGCTCGACTTGAGGTTGAGGCTTGCGGAGCCGGTGCCGGATCAGCTCGACGATCAGCGTCACCAGGAGTGCCAGGCCGATTCCGAGGACGACGCCCTTCAGTGGGTTGTCCTCGAAGGCTTTGCCACCGATGAAGCCGACCAGGGTGCAGTAGGCGCCCCAGCTGATCGCGGCGAGCGCGGCGAACGGGGTGAAGCTGCGGAGCGGGTACCGGACCGAGCCCATCGTCAGGGTGACCGCAGTACGGCCGCCGGGGACGTAGCGGCCGACCACGAGGACCAGTCCGCCTCGCTCGGCCAGTGAGCGCCGAGCCCAGAGCACTGCGGCATGCCGCTTGGTCCCCGGCTTCACCCGGTCGAGGAGCCGTCCACCGGCGCCGCGGCCGAGGGCGTACGAGACGTGGTCGCCGATGAACGCTCCGATCGCCGCGACCACGATCACGGCGTACAGGTTGGGCTCGCCGGTCGAAGCAGCGAACACTCCGGCCGTCACGACCAGCGTCTCGCTCGGGATCGCCGGGAAGAAGCCGTCCAGCGCCGCGAAACCCCACAGCGCCAGGTAGATCCACCACGAGGACGTCAGCTCGTCGGCGAAGTGCAGGATGGCGTCGGTCATACCGAAGAACCTAGGAAGCGAGGCACCCTCGGCACATCGGACGACCGGCTGGTCCCGGCCCCTACTTTCGTCAGGTCAGTCGATACCATCTGTGGCGTGACCGGCAATCGGCCGGGCGCATGCAACCAAGGAGTGCACTGTGTCGGAAGTCAAGGTCCATCTGGTCGGCGTCGAGGGCGAGGCTGAGCGGAGTGTGACCGAGACGACGACGATCGGGGAGCTGTTCGCCGAGATCTTCGGTCAGGACCGCTCCGCCATCGCCGCCCGCGTCAACGGTGAGCTGCGCGACCTGTCCCGGGTGGTCGCCGACGGCGACGAGATCGAGCCGGTCAAGGCAGCCTCCGAGGACGGCCGCGCGATCATCCGGCACTCGACGGCCCACGTCCTCGCGCAGGCGGTGCAGGACCTTTTCCCGGAGGCCAAGCTCGGCATCGGCCCGCCGGTGGAGAACGGGTTCTACTACGACTTCGACGTGCCGACGCCGTTCACGCCGGAAGATCTGACCAAGCTCGAGAAGAAGATGCAGCAGATCATCAAGGAGCGGCAGCGGTTCAGCCGCCGGGTGGTCACCGACGAGGACGCCCGCGAGGAGCTCGCGACCGAGCCGTACAAGCTCGAGCTGATCGGCATCAAGGGTTCCGCGGCCGACGCCGCCGAGGGCGCGAGTGTCGAGGTCGGCGGCGGCGAGCTGACGATCTACGACAACGTCCGGCGTGACGACAGCGTCGCCTGGAAGGATCTGTGCCGCGGCCCGCACGTCCCCGCCACGGGCTACCTCGGCAACTTCAAGCTGATGCGTACCGCGGCGGCGTACTGGCGGGGAAGCGAGAAGAACCCGCAGCTGCAGCGCATCTACGGCACGGCGTGGGAGTCCCGCGACGAGCTGAAGGCGTACCTGAACCGGCTGGAGGAGGCCGCCAAGCGCGACCACCGCAAGCTCGGCACCGAGCTCGACCTGTTCAGCTTCCCGGACGAGATCGGCTCGGGGCTCGCGGTGTTCCACCCCAAGGGCGGCGTGCTGCGGAAGGTGATGGAGGACTACTCCCGCCAGCGGCACGTCGAGGACGACTACGAGTTCGTCTACTCGCCGCACATCACCAAGGCTCAGCTCTTCGAGACCTCCGGCCACCTCGACTGGTACGCCGACGGCATGTATCCGCCGATGCACCTGGACGAGGAGCGCGGCGCGGACGGGCAGATCCGCAAGCAGGGCCAGGACTACTACCTGAAGCCGATGAACTGCCCGATGCACAACCTGATCTTCGCCGCCCGCGGCCGGTCGTACCGCGAGCTGCCGCTGCGGCTGTTCGAGTTCGGCACGGTGTACCGGCTGGAGAAGTCCGGCGTCGTGCACGGCATGACCCGCGCCCGCGGCTTCACCCAGGACGATGCACACATCTACTGCACGCGTGAGCAGATGCGCGACGAGTTGCGCAACCTGCTGACGTTCGTGCTCGGCCTGCTCGCCGACTACGGCCTGGACGACTTCTACCTCGAGCTGTCCACGAAGAACCCGGACAAGTTCGTCGGCTCCGACGAGGTCTGGGAAGAGGCCACCGAGACGCTCCGGGAAGTTGCCGAGGGCTCCGGTCTCGAGCTGGTCCCGGACCCGGGCGGCGCCGCGTTCTACGGCCCGAAGATCTCGGTCCAGGCCAAGGACGCGATCGGCCGGACCTGGCAGATGTCGACGATCCAGCTGGACTTCAACCTGCCCGAGCGGTTCGAGCTGGAGTACACGGCTCCGGACGGCTCGCGACAGCGGCCGGTGATGATCCACCGGGCGCTGTTCGGCTCGATCGAGCGGTTTGTCGCGGTCCTGACCGAGCACTACGCCGGCGCCTTCCCTCCGTGGCTCGCCCCGGTCCAGGTCATCGGCATCCCGATCACCGACGGGCATGTCGACTACCTGTTCGAGGTCGCCAAGCAGCTGAAGGCACAGGGCATCCGGGTCGAGATCGACGCGTCCGACGACCGGATGCAGAAGAAGATCCGCAACGCCCAGAAGTCCAAGGTGCCGTACATGCTGATCGCCGGCGACGACGACATGGCCGCGGGCTCGGTCTCCTTCCGCTACCGCGACGGCGAGCAGAAGAACGGCGTACCGATCGCCGACGCGGTGGCCGAGATCGTCGAGGCCGTCAAGAAGCGCGTCCAGGTATGACGCCGGACCACCCCGCCTCGCCGTACCAGCCCGAGGAGCTGGTGCGGCAGGACGGGGTCGGGGAGCCTGACGAGTTCATGCGGCTGTGGACGCCGCATCGGATGGCCTACATCGAGGGTGAGAACAAGCCAACCAGCTCCGAGGCCGGCTCGGGTTGCCCGTTCTGCCGGTTGCCCAGCCTGCCCGACGCGGACGCGCTGATCGTGCACCGCGGCGATGCGGCGTACGCCGTCCTCAACCTGTACCCGTACAACCCGGGCCACCTGATGGTCGTGCCCTACCGGCACGTGGCCGACTACACCGAGCTGACCGCCGAGGAGGTCACCGACGTCGCCGAGCTGACCCGGCAGGCGATGCATGCGGTCCGCACGGTCTCGGGTGCCCAGGGCTTCAACATCGGCATGAATCAGGGCGAGAGTGCTGGTGCAGGCATCGCAGCGCACCTGCACCAGCACGTCGTCCCGAGATGGTCCGGCGACATGAACTTCATGCCCGTGATCGCCGGCACCAAGGTCCTCCCACAGCTCCTGGCCGACACCAGAGCCTTACTCGCCAAGTCCTGGCCTTAGTCGCCGGCCAGCCGCTCGCCGCTGAACAGCTGCCAGTGGAAGTAGACCGGGTCGCCAAAGGTTCCCGGCACCTTGCGGATCATCCTGATCGTGGTCGCGGCGCCGTTCGCGTGCCCGACCGAGTACAAGTACGCCGACTTGGTGTCCTTGTCGATGCCGAGGAGCAGAACGCCGTTCCCGCACGCGGCCGCCACCAGCGATTCGAACCCTTGCCAGGTCGAGCCCCGTACCTGCTTCACGACGCCCGGGATGATGTGCCCACCGGCCAGCGGCAAGCGCGCCGTGTAGAGCTTGCCGGACGTCAGCGTCATCAGGAACGTGTCGTACGTCGCCGTCTGGCTGATCAGGGTCATCGCCTTCACCCCGCGGTACCCGGACTGCCACCCGGTGATCTGCCGGCTCGGTACGCCGTCCTTGTAGGTGACGTTGCGGCGGTAGAGCGTGCCGTCGGTGTGCAGCGAGTACTCCGTGTCCCGCTGCTTGGTGGCGGTGACGTACGTCGACCGGTCGAGACTGCGGTACACCTGCCAGCCCGGCCCGACCCGGGTGACCTTCTTCTGCGAGACCGCGCCGGTGCCGTCGGCCGTCAGGTAACTGGTGTCGTACATCGTCGACCCCATGATGACCGGACCCTGATGAGCCGTCCCGCCGACCTCGGCCGGCCCGTACCGGACCGTCGCGCTCAGCCGGACCTGCCCGTCCGGATAGATGTCCTTGGCAACGATCCGGTTGTCGACGACAGCGCCTTCGGCCTGGATGGTCTGCATCCGATGATCCCCGCCGGCGGTCACCGAGCCGAGATTCAGCAGACATTCGCTCGGGGTGCTGGCGGGCTGTGCCGCCGCCGTCCCGCTCGCCAGCATCCCGGCGACAAGAGCTCCGGCGGACAGAACGCCGCCGTACTTGAACCATTTACTCATGAATTCCCCCAGTTCATTCGCCCGCCAGGGGCGGGTCGGTGTACTTGTGCCAACTGAAGTACGTCGGGTCCGTGAAGCTGCCCGGCACCTTGCCGAGTCCCTTGATCACGGTCGAAAGTCCGTTGGCGTGGCCAACGGAGTACAGGTATCCGGCGCCGGTGTCCTTGTCGATCGCGAGGACGGTCGTGCCCTGGCCGCAGGGCGCCGCGACGAGGGTCTCGAAGACCTGCCACGTCGACATCCGGATCGGCTTCACCGTCGACTGCATGATGTGCCCGCCGGCCACCGGGAACCGCGCGGTGTAGAGCCGCCCGGTGCTGTGGGTCATCAGGAACGTGTCGTACGTCGCCGTCTGGCTGATCAACGCCAGCCCCTTCACACCGCGGAAGTTCGACTGCCAGCCGTCGTGGTGCCGGTACAGGTGACCGTTGGCGTCGGTCTTGACCGTCCGGCGTTCCATGGTCCCGTCGTTGCGCAGCGACCACTCGGTCGTCCGGCTGCCGAAGCTCGACCGGTCGAGACTCCGATAGTTCTGCCAGCCCGGTCCGACGCGGGTGAGCACCTTCTGCGACACGGTCCCGCCGCCGACCGGCGTGCGGTACGAGAAGTCGTAGAGGACCGATCCCACCACCGACTGACCGGTGTGCAGCTCCGATCCTTCACCCGGTCCGTACCGGACTGCCGCGCTGAGCGCCGTCCGGCCGTCGGCGAAGATGTTCTTCGCGACGATCTTGTCGGCCGTCCTGGTGACCGGCGCGGTCGCCGCGAAGGTCTGCATCCGGTGATCCCCGCCGGCCGTGACGGATCCGACCGAGATCGTGCACGGCGCCGTGATCCTGCTCTGCTCCGCCGTCGCCGTGCCGGCCGTGAGCAGTCCTGTGGTGAGCATGCCGGCGGCCATCAACCCGCCGTACCTGAGATGTGTGAGCATTGCTACCACCCCCTTGGGGATGGGACGCCGGACTGGACCGGAAAGTTCTCAGCTGCTTCTCAGCGCAGGAACAGCGGAAGCATCGGGTCAACGATGTTGGTCAGCGCGTCGAGCGTCACCTCGCGCGGCGGGTTCGTCAGCGCCGACACGCGAACCACGCGCCGGCCCTGCCGGAACACGAGCTCGCCCGCCTCGGGAAGGTAGTACCCGGGCTGGCCGAGCGGGGCGAACCGGGGCGGCGGCACCCGCTGGGACTCCGGAATCGTCGCCTGGTCGAACGCCTCGACAATCGACACGGTCGCGTCGAACGTTCCCCAGATGCACGTCAGCGCGCCGTTCACCCGATAGTCGCGCCGAAGCTGGACATGCAGCTTGACGAACTGCTCCGCCTGCGGAGTGGACAGCTGGCAGGTCTCGTCCGACTGCCGAGCCGGACGCAGATTCTTCGGTACGGCGTCCCGCGCGGCCAGCGCGATCGCAACCGCCTTTGCCCGGTCGATGCCGTCCGCGTTGCTGCGATCGATCCCGCCCGCCGGCGTGACCCGCACTGCGCGGTCAACCACATGGAACACCAGCCGCGACTCGGCGATGAACGCGTCCGGGCCGAGCTCAGGGACCGCTTCGAGGGCGCCCGCGCCGTCCATCAGCCGGCTCAGCGTGTCGGGCTGGCTGGGCAGAGCGCTCACGCCGATCGTGACGGCCCGGTCCTCGAGCATCAGCGTGCACAGATCCATCGCCGGGAGGCCGCCGTCGTTCCAGGAGTTCGGCTTCGCGGTGACCGGGACCCGGAGCTTGGCGGTCAGGGTGCGCGTGATCGCCGTACAGACCTGTGGTCCGGGTGCTCCCGCCGTACCGTCCAGGCCGTCGGGCTGTGGGGGAGCGATGACGGTGGGGACGACCGCGGTCGGAGGCGCCGTCGTCGGTGGCTGGTCGTTGGCACGCTGCGCGACCGTGCAGCCGCTCGCCACCAGCACGACCGCGACCACGAGCAGACGCATGCACACCTCCTCACCTGGCTCCAGCATCGCGCGGATCCAGGTCTTCTGCAGGTGGAATCGGGTGGCATGTCACCGGATGGTGATCCGTCTCGACTACGATCGCGCTGCCATGCTTAACAGATTCCGGCAGTTCTGGACCAAGGTGATCACGCCGATCGCCACCCTCCTGCTCAAGCTCGGCGTGAGCGCCGACATGGTCACGCTGGTGGGCACCATCGGTGTGTCCGCCGGAGCGCTGATCTTCTTCCCGCGCGGCCACCTGTGGCTGGGCGTGGTCGTGATCACCTGTTTCGTGTTCTCCGACCTGATCGACGGCCACATGGCCCGGACCTCGGGTACGTCGTCGAAGTGGGGCTCGTTCCTCGACTCGACGCTGGACCGGATCGCCGACGGCGCGGTCTACGGCGGCCTGGTGATGTTCTACGCCAACTCGCGCGCGGGCAACTCGACCCTGATGGCGGCGGTGACGCTGTGGGCGCTGGTGATGGGCGCGGTCACGTCGTACGCGCGGGCCAAGGCGGAGAGCCTCGGTCTGAAGGCGAGCGGCGGCCTGGCCGAGCGCGCCGACCGGCTGGTGTTCACGCTGATCCTGGCGTTCTTCTCCGACGTGTTCAACCTGCCGATCCTGCTCGAGATCGTGATCTGGTACGTCGCCGCGGCGAGCACGATCACCGTCGTACAGCGCTCGCTCTCGGTCCGTAAGCAGGTCCTGGCCGACCCGGCGAACGCAGGCCTGGACACCCCGCCGCCACCCCCGGCGGAGCCCAAGAACGACTGACGATGGACGGTCTGCAACAACGGGCGGTTGATCTGGCGTTCGCGCTCGCCTGGACCCTGGTACGACGCCTGCCCGAACGCACCGTCAGCTGGCTGTTCCGGCTGGCCGCCGACCGCACGGTCCGCCGCAACGGCCGGGGCGTACGGCGTCTGCGCGGCAACCTGGCCGTCGTACGCCCGGAGGCGACCGAGGCCGAGCTCGACGCGCTCGTCCTCGCCGGAATGCGTTCGTACCTGCGCTACTGGCAGGAGACGTTCCGCCTGCCGGAGTGGTCGGACGAGGAGATCGTCGACAGCGTCCGCACGGTCAACGAGAAGCTGCTCCGCGACGCCCACGCGGCCGGCCGCGGGGTCATCTGCGCCCTCCCGCACCTGGCGAACTACGACCACGCCGGCGCTTGGGCAGGGCTGACCGGGATGCCGGTGTCGACCGTCGCCGAGCGACTCAAGCCGGAGTCGTTGTTCGACCGCTTCATCGCCTACCGCAAGAAGCTGGGGATGGAGGTCCTGCCGCTGACCGGCGGTGACGACGACGTGACCGCCGTACTCGCGGACCGGCTGCGGGCCGGCGGCTTCGTCTGCCTGGTCGCCGATCGGGACCTGTCCGACCGCGGCATCCCGGTCACGTTCTTCGGCCGCGCGTCACGGATGCCCGTCGGTCCGGCCGCGCTCAGCCTGAAGACCGGCGCCCCGCTGATCCCGGCGACGCTGCACTACGAGGGCCCGGACCTGGTCATCACGTTCCACGACGCGATCGAGCCCGACGGCGGCGCGGCCGCGATGACCCAGCGCTGCGCGGACGCCTTCGCGATCGGCATCGCGGCGCACCCCCAGGACTGGCACATGCTGCAGCGGATTTTCCTGAACTAGCAACAACGGGGTGAGAATCGTCCTGTGAGGATCGGCGTGGTGTGCCCGTACTCGCTGGGCACCCCCGGCGGAGTGCAGAACCATGTCCGCGATCTCGCCGAGGCGCTGCTCCCGCTCGGCCACGAGATCTCGGTCCTGGCACCGGTCGACGACTTCGACACGGCCCCGCCGTACGTCGTCTCGTCGGGCCGCGCGGTCGGCGTGCCGTACAACGGGTCCGTGGCGCGGGTGACCTTCGGCCCGCGGACGGCCGCGCGGGTGAAGGGCTGGCTGGCGGACGGGGACTTCGACGTGGTCCACGTGCACGAGCCGACCACGCCGAGTGCGTCGATCATCGCGCTCTGGTCGGCCGACGGCCCGTTCGTCGCGACGTTCCACACCTGGCAGGTCCGGTCCCGGGCGATGAGCGTGGCCTCGAGCCTGCTCCGGCCCGCGCTGGAGAAGATCGACGCCCGGATCGCCGTGTCCGAGAACGCGCGCTCGATGATGGTCCAGCACGTCGGCGGCGAGGCGGTCGTGATCCCGAACGGTCTCTACACCGCGCGGTTCAAGGGCAGCCCGCGCCCGGAGTGGATGGGCCCGGACGGCACGATCAGCTTCCTGGGGCGCTTGGACGAGCCGCGCAAGGGCCTCGCCGTACTGCTGGACGCCGTACCGCTGCTGCTTGCCGAGCGCCCGCACCTGAAGGTGCTCGTGGCCGGATCGGGACAGGCGGACGAGGCACGGCGCTCACTCCCGCCGCGGTACCGGGAGAACGTCTTGTTTCTGGGCGCGATCGACGACGAGGCCCGGGCCGACATGCTGGCCGGCTCGGACCTGTACGTCGCGCCGCACCTCGGCGGCGAGTCGTTCGGCATCGTCCTGCTCGAGGCGATGGCCGCCGGCGCACCGGTGCTGGCGAGCGACTTGCCGGCGTTCCGTCAGGTCCTGGACGGCGGGCGTCTGGGCGAGCTCTTCGACCCCGGCAACTCCTCCGACCTGGCTTCCCGCGCCCTGCGCCTGCTCCGCGACCCGCACGAACGCGAACACCTCCGCTCCGCGGGCCTGGTCGCCGTACCGCAGTACGACTGGTCGGTCCTGCTCCCGGAGCTCCTGTCCGTCTACGAACTGGTGGCTAGGTGAGCTTCGCCGCGGTGGCGTTGATCTCCTCCAGGTCTCCGGCGGTCGGGTGCCAGGGGAGCTGAAGAGGGTCGTCCTTGTACCGGGGGATGACGTGCAGGTGGGTGTGGAAGACCGACTGCCACGCGTCGGCGCCGATGCAGCTGAGCAGGTTGGCGCCGTCGGCGTCGAGGCGCTCGATCACCCGGCCGACGAGCGACTGGGCGAGCAGGGTCGCCGCGGTGAGGTCTTCGGCGGACGCCTCGCGCAGGTCGGTGGAGTGGGTCCGCGGGATCACCAGCAGGTGGCCGCGGGTCGCCGGGTTGATGTCCATGAACGCGATCGCGCGGTCGTCGGACGCCACCTGCGTCGACGGGATGGTTCCGGCCACGATCCCGCAGAAGATGCAGTTCTCGCTCATCCGCACAGGCTATACACTGCGCGAGCCTTCTAGATTCCACCTGAGGAGCCCGATGCCGGACGAACTTCTGCGCCCGACGATCGACGCGGGTGTGGACATGTCCGTGCGCCCGTGGCGGTTGATGTCCCAGGCGTACGTCGCGTTCTTCGGCGGCGTGATCGCCTCGACGGCCGTTGCCTTCCTCAACGCACGCCGGCTCGGCGTCGACGCGGCCAAGCGCCGGCTCATCCTGCTGACCGGACTCGTCGGCCTGATCGCGGTCGTCGCGCTGTTCGCCCTGCTCGACGGGGACGGCCTGCAGGTCAGCTCCCGCGTGGTGGCCGTGCTGTGCTTCCTGGTCCAGCTCCGGCTCCAGCGCCCGATGGACCGCGCGTTCCAGTTGCGCGGTACCGACTACGGTTCGCTCTGGGTCGTGGGGATCGGGCTCACGATCGGCGGGGCCGTGGCCGAAGCTCTGCTCCTGCTCCTGGTGACGGTGATCCGGTGAACGACCCGAGTGAGGCGCGTCTGCAGATGGCCGCGCATTGGCTGCGGATCGGCCATCCCCAGCGGACGCTGGACGAGCTGCAGGGGCTGAGCGGCGAGACCGCCCTCGACTACCGCGCGTACCTGTTCCGCGGCGCCGCCCTGCACGCTCTCGACCGGAACGCCGAGGCTGTCGACGTACTGCGTGACGGCCTGGCGCTGCACGGCCCGTTCCCGGCGTTGCTGCACGTGCTCGGCTCGGCCCTGCGCTCGGAGGGCCGCCTGCCCGAGGCCGAGGCCGCGTTCCTCCAAGGCTTGAGCCTCGACCCGAACGACCCCGATCTCCTGCTCGGCTACGCGCGCGTCTGCCTGACCGCCGGCCAGGCCGACAAGGCCGGCGCACTGGTCGAGCGCGCCGCGTCGCATGCTCCGGAGAGCGCGGCCGTCTCGGCGGCTCGTGCGCAGGTGGCGTTCGCGCTCGGCAAGGACCGCGACATGCACCGCCACAGCACGGAGGCACTGGCACACGACCCCGAGGACCCGAACGCGCGAGCCCTGCACGGTACGGCGTCCATGCTCACCGGCGACGCGCGGTCCGGCTACGCGTCCCTCGCCTCCGCGGCCGCGTCCCAGCCGGGTGACGCGGACCTGCGTGCGGCCGCCCGCCAGGCGAAGCTGATCAACCATCCGCTGATGCTTCCGCTGCGTCCGTTCTCGCGGGTGAATCCGCTGGTCGTCTGGATCTGTGTCGTCGCGGTCATCTACGGTCTGCGTGCCGTCGGTCTCGCGCCGGTCTCCTTCGCGTTCGCCATCATCTGGCTGGCGTTCTGCGTGTACTCCTGGGTGGTCCCACCGCTGGTCCGCCGCTGGATCAACAGAAAGTGGGGTTCATGACTGTGTTGAATGCCGCGACTCCGTCGCGGGGGTCATGGGGCTGTTGCTCCCGGCCTTCCCTCGTCGCTCTGGTCGCTTCGCTCCCGCCGCTCCTCAGTCCAGACCGGGAGGCCCCATGACCGGCGACCGGATCGACGCGCTGCGGAAGGCTGTCGAGGCGAGCCCGGAGGACGTCATGCTTCGGCTGTTGCTCGCCGAGTCGCTGGTCGCGGCGGGCGAGAACGAGGAGGCGCTCGACCAGTACGTCGTACTGCTCGATCAGCACGGGCTCCCGGACGACCAGTTCGTCGCGGTGGGTGAGCTGGCGGCTGCGAACGGGCGGCTCGCCCTCCTGCGGAACCTGCTCGAGGCGGCCCGTCAGCAAGGGGTCGTCGAGGGGACCGGCCGGCTGCAGCAGCTCGTCGACGGGATGATCGCCGAGCGCAGCGGCGTACGGATCAAGGTCGGTCCCGAGGCGGAGCCGGATCCGCTGAGCACCGAGACGACGAAGGAGACGACGACCTTCGACCAGGTCGGCGGGATGGAAGAGATCAAGCGGGTGATCCACCGGATGGTGATCCTCCCGCTGAGCCGGCCGGAGCTGTACGAGAAGTACGGGCGCAAGTCCGGCGGCGGCGTGATGCTGTACGGGCCGCCCGGATGCGGCAAGACGCTGCTGGCGCGGGCAACCGCGGGGGAGTGCGGTCTGCCGTTCATCAACGTCCGGATCGAAGACGTGATGGACCCGTACCTCGGGGTGTCCGAGCGCAATCTGCACACGGCGTTCGAGCGTGCCCGCGCGAACGGTCCGTGCGTGCTGTTCCTCGACGAGCTGGACGCGCTGGCGTTCGCACGGCACAAGCACGGTGGATCCGAGGCGCGGCGGCTGGTCGACGTACTGCTGCAGGAGCTGGACGCGATCGGCTCCGAGAACGACGGCCTGCTGGTGCTCGCCGCGACCAACGCGCCCTGGGACGTGGACGAGGCGATGCTGCGGCCGGGACGCTTCGACCGGGTGATCTTCGTACCGCCGCCGGACGAGCCGGCCCGCGCGGACATCCTGACCGTGCTGACGAAGGACGTCCCGGCCGACGGGCTCGACCTGAAGGGACTCGCCGCTCAGACGCCGATGTTCAGCGGCGCGGACCTGCGGGCGCTGATCGAGCGCGGCGTGGACAAGGTGATCGACGAGGCCCTCTCCACCGGTGGCGAGCCGCCGCTGGACATGCGCCATCTCACCGAGGCGCTGGCCACGGTGAAGCCGTCGACGCTCGACTGGCTGCACCGCGTCCGCTCGTACATCGAGTTCGCCAACCAGAGCGAGCGGTACGACGATGTGGCGGCGTACCTCAAATCCCGTGACGTACGCCGCCGCCTGAAGCCCTGACTCATTTGAGTTTGGACGCCACCGAATCCGGCATCGCCTCGTACCTGGAGAACTCCCGGCTGAAGGTCGCCGCTCCGTGCGACAAGGACCGCAGATCGATCGTGTAGCGAGTGATCTCCACCTGCGGTACTTCGGCCTTCACCAGCGTCTTGTCGTCGCCGACCTTGTCCGTGCCGAGCAGCCGCCCGCGCCGTCCGGACAGGTCGCTCATCACCGCGCCGACCAGGTCGTCGGGCACCAGGACCGACACCAGGTCGACAGGCTCGAGCATCGCCACCCGAGATGCCGCCGCGGCCTCGCGCAACGCGAGCCCGCCGGCCATCTGGAACGCCATGTCGGACGAGTCGACACTGTGCGACTTCCCGTCCAGCAACGTGACCCGGATGTCGACCATCGGGTACCCGGCCGCGACGCCCTTCTCCATCTGCGCCCGGACGCCCTTCTCGACACTCGGGATGAACTGCCGCGGCACCGCCCCGCCGACCACCTTGTCGACGAACTCGAACCCGCCGCCCTGAGGCAGCGGCGCGACCTCGATGTCGCAGACGGCGTATTGACCGTGGCCACCGGACTGTTTCACATGCCGCCCGTGCCCCTTGGCCGGCCCGAGGAACGTCTCCCGCAGCGGCACGCGTAGCTCGACGGTGTCGACGGTGACGCCGTACCGGCTGGACAACGCGTCCAGCACGACGTCCGAGTGCGCCTCGCCCATGCACCACAGCACGATCTGGTGGGTCTCCGGGTTCTGCTCGATCCGCAGCGTCGGATCCTCGGCCGCCAGCCGCTGCAACCCGACGCCGAGCTTGTCCTCGTCGGTCTTCGCATGCGCCTCGACCGCGATCGGCAGCAACGGCTCGGGCATGTTCCACGGCCTCAGCAGCAGCGGATCCGCCTTGTCGGACAGCGTGTCGCCGGTCTCCGCCCGGGTCAGCCGGCCGATCGCGCACATGTCGCCGGCGACCACCTGACCCGCCGGCCGCTGGGTCTTGCCGAGCGGGAACGACAGCGACCCGATCCGCTCGTCCTCGTCGTGGTCCTCGTGCCCATGGGACGCACCGTTGTGCTCACCGAAGAACGACGTGAAATGGCCCGACACGTGAACCGTCGTGTCGGGCCTGATGGTGCCGGAGAACACCCGCACCAGGCTGACCCTGCCGACGTACGGGTCCGAGGTCGTCTTCACCACCTCTGCCAGCAGTGGGCCGTCGGCGTCGCAGGTCAGTCCCTTGCGGGCGACGCCGTGCGGGGTGAACACGTCCGGAATGGTGTGCTCGGGCGGCGACGGGAATCCGCTGGTGATCACCTCGAGCAGCTCGAACGTGCCGATCCCGGAGGCGCTGCAGACCGGGACGACCGGGAAGAACGAGCCGCGGGCGACCGCGCGCTCGAGGTCCTCGATCAGCACCTTCTGGTCGATCTCCTCGCCTTCGAGGTACCGGTTCATCAGCGACTCGTCCTCGGACTCCTCGATGATCCCCTCGATCAGGGTGCCGCGCAGTTCCTCGATCTCGTCCGCGTACGCCGGGTCCGGCGCCGAGGTCGAACGCTTGCCCCCGGAATACTCGAAGTACGACTGGGAGAGCAGCCCGATCAGCCCGTCACCAGCGGGCAGATAGAGCGGGAGGACCTTGTCACCGAACGCGTCCTGCGCGGTGGCAAGCGCGTTCTGGTAATTGGCCCGGGCGTGGTCCAGCTTGGTGATCACGACGGCTCGCGGCATCCCGACCTGGGCGCACTCCTGCCAGACCGCCTTGGTCGGCTCGTCGACGCCCTCACTGGCCGAGATGACGAACAGCGCGCAGTCCGCGGCGCGGAGGCCGGCGCGCAGTTCGCCGACGAAATCGGCGTACCCCGGAGTGTCGATCAGGTTCACCTTCACGCCGTCGTGCGGCAGCGAGGCGAGCGACAGACCCACCGAGCGCTGCTGCCGGAGCTCGGCGTCGTCGAAGTCGCACACGGTGGTTCCGTCCAGGACGGTGCCGGGTCTGTTCAGGACTCCGGAGGCCACCAGCAGGGCCTCGACGAGGGTGGTCTTGCCGGAGCCCGACGGGCCGACCAGGACCACGTTGCGGATGGCATCCGGGCTGTCCACAGCGGGCGCGGCTCCGGTGCCTTGGGAAGCATTCGTCTTGTCTGCCATGACGTTCCTCCTGGTCCACCCACGATTCCCCTAACGGACACTTCGCACAAGAGTCTTCCGGTAGCGGATTCGTCCCAGGGGTCCCACGCCCGGACCCTCGCGCTCTGTAGTGTCCAGGTCATGCGTAGGGCACTCGGGGTCGTCGTCAGCATGCTGTTCGCCGTTCTGGCGCTGGCCGGTTTCGCCGTCCCGGCGTCGGCGGACGCGGGCGACGAGATCAGGAACTTCACGATCGACTACACCGTTTCGCCGAACGGCGTGCTGCAGGTCAAGGAGACGATCGACTACGTCTTCGGGAGCACCGGCCGGCACGGCATCTACCGGGACCTGGTCACCCGCGAGCCGTACAAGGACGACGATTCGAAGGACCAGGAGTACCAGGTCTCGAACATCAAGGTCTCCTCACCTACCCCGAACGTCTCGGCGGAGTTCACCACCGACACGTTCAAGGAGAACAACGACCGCAACGAGAACACCCAGATCAAGATCGGCTCGGCGAACAGCACGGTCCCCGGCACCGAGGCGACGTACGTGATCTCTTACGACGTCCGCGGCGCGCTGCGGCACTTCGCCGACCACAGCGAGCTCTACTGGGACGCGACCGGTAGCGCCTGGTCTGCGGTGATCAACCAGGTGACCGTCAACGTCACGGTCCCGCAGGGTGTCACCCGGGTCGACTGCTTCTCCGGCGAGGCTGGGTCGACGCAGACCTGCCCGCAGAAGTCGGTTGTCGGCCAGCGGGGCATGTTCGGCGCGTCCCAGCTCGAGCGCGGGCAGCAGTTGACGATCGTCGCCGGCATCACGGCAGGCGCCGTACAGAACGACACCCCGATCCTCGTGGATCCGCCGAACTGGCTGGAGCGCAACGGCCTGTCCTGGCTCTCGCTGATCGGCGCCGGACTGGTCACTGCGGCCTCGATCGTCCTCGCCGCCGTGTACGCCAGGTTCGGCAACAAGGACCAGCGGTACGCCGGGATGCCGCCGGGCACGTTCCCGCCGGACGGGGTCGCGGCCGAGCCGGTGAAGGACGACCTGAGCAAGGACCAGCTCCCGGTCGCGTTCTCGCCGCCTCGCATCCCGGTGGCAGAGGGTGGGCTGCTGATCGACGCGAAGGCCACCACGGTGGAGACGGCCGCGACGCTGATCGACATGGCGGTGCGCGGCGGTGTACGGATCGACAACACCGGTGAGTCGCAGAAGGCAGTGCTGCTGAACCCAGCGGTCGCAACCGCCCCGCACGAGCAGGCGCTGATGTCGGGGCTGTTCCCGACGCTGCAGCCGGGGTCCGAAGTGTTGCTCCAGCGCGGTGCGGTCGGGGACAACACGATGCGGAACGCGCACAACGGGATGATCAGCGCGCTGCGGGAGCAGGTGAAGCAGCGCGGGTGGTACCTGCGGATGCCGCGGGCCGGTGGCGGGTCGCCGTTCAAGAGCGGCTTCGGTTGTGCGTGTATGGCGATGATCGCGATCTGGGTGGTCGGCGCGGGCTTCGCCGGGACGATCACCGCGGCCGCAACCGGCGGTGCGGGCCGGGCGGTGGTGATCGCGGTCCCGGTGATCGCGGTGATCGTTGCCATCGGCATCTGGATCGGGATCCGTGGCCGCGGGCAACGGAACCCGGCCGGCCGGGCGGTGACCGACCAGCTGGTGGGCTTCGAGAAGTATCTGGCCACGGCCGAGGCGGACCAGTTGCGGTTCGAGGAGGGCGAGGACATCTTCTCGAAGTACCTGCCCTGGGCCATCGCCTTCGGGATCGCGGACCGCTGGCAGAAGGTGTGCGAACAGTTGGTCGCCGCGGGCCGTCTGACGCCGGATCCGGTCTGGTACTACGGGCCGTCCTACTACACGTCCGGCTGGACCGCGGGCGCCGTCGGCGCGACCCTTGCGAGCACCTTCGAT
The DNA here is from genome assembly GCF_041430295.1 of Kribbella sp. NBC_00662. Lineage (GTDB taxonomy): Bacteria > Actinomycetota > Actinomycetes > Propionibacteriales > Kribbellaceae > Kribbella. The sequence goes on from NZ_CP109029.1 coordinate 5,978,129, forward strand.
CCGCCGCCCACACCGTCCAGCTCGGGCGGTGGGGGCGGGAGCTCGTCCGGCTTCAGCGGCGGGTCCTCCGGCGGCGGTGGCGGCGGTGGAGGCGGCGGCAGCTGGTAAAGCAGCTGGGCGGGGCTGCTGGCTGGGGCTGCCGGCTGCGGGTCAGACCGTTCCGCCGGCGGCCGGGGGAGCCGTCGGGTCGGCGGCGGCGTCACCGACGACCTCGCGGGCGAGGAAGTCCTCGAGGTGGAACAGGTTGTCGCCGGCGCGCTTGGCCACGTTCACCAGTGTCTTCATCGCGGCGACCTCCTCGACCTGCTCCTTGAGGAACCACTGCATGAATTGCTCGCCGATGTAGTCGCTCTCGTCCCGCGCGGTGCGGGCCAGCGTCTCGATCTGCTTGGTGACGGTGATCTCCTGCGCCAGCGCGAGCTCGAGCGGCTCGAGCGCGGTCTTGAACTCGGACTCGACCTCGCCCACCGACGGGATCTGCGGCCGGATGTCCTTGTCCAGCAGGTACTGGACCATCATCATCGCATGATTGCGCTCTTCCAGTGACTGCTTGTAGAAGTGCGCGGCGAGCCGCGGCAGATCCTGGTCGTCGTACCAGACAGCCACCGCCACATACTGCTGCGACGCCGTGAATTCGTTACGGATCTGCTCCTGCAGAAGCTTTTCGTACGTGCTCATCCCGTCAATCTACTCTGCCCCAACTCGATCACCGGGGTGTGACCGCCGGGCAGCCCGATCCGGACCGTGGTGTCCGTCACCACCACATCGATGCCCTCAGCAAGCGCCTGCGGCCGCACCGCGTCGCGGGTGAGCACGACGGCATTCACCAGCACGAGCGGCCGACCATGGTGCGGGGCAGTCAGGTACGGCGTCGCCGAGTGCGCACCGAACGGATTCGCCCCCACCGCCCGGTGCACTGCCGCGGCCTCGTACCCGTGCAACCCGACAACCGCCGACACCAGACCGTCCGCGTTCCGCGCCGATGCAGCCGGGTCCTCGACCTCCGCCCCGGTGCTGCTGGTTGCCTCGGGCAAGGAATCACCGGCGACGGCGAAGCCCGCGCTGCGGACCTGCGCGCCCTCAGGCCCTTCGACCAGGGCGCAGCGGATCTCCCAGCCGTTCCACACGACCGAGGTGACCTCGATCGCCCACGGCCCGTCGTCCCCGAGCCACGCCTTGTGCCACGACGACGCCGTACGCCCCTCGACTCCCAGCCGCCGGATCCGCCCCCGCCCACTGGCGACGCCGTCGGGCGACACCAAGGAGATCAGGTTGTCGATCCCGGGCTCGTGGTCGGACAGGTCCGGCCCGGCGTGGTTCGCGTACGCCAGCCGGTTGTAGTGCGGATCGCCCGCAGGCTCCACGCCCTCCGGCTCCGCGACCGGCGCGTGGTCGGCGCCGTGGTTCACCAACTGCACGACCTGGTCGTGCCGGCTCGCGTGCACGATCCATCCCGGCTCCGGCATCGCCTTCTGCTGATCCGCGTCGTCGAGCGGGATCGAGTCCTCCGGGTCCGCCCACACCGGGTGCTCCGGCGGCAGGATCAGCCCGACGAATCCCTTCGAGGCCCAGTACGGCGAGCCAGGTCCGGAGTACTGCTGTGTCGTGGGCAGGAAGGTGTCGTACCACCCGAGCGTCAGCACCCCACGCTCGTCCGGCACGCCGTGCTGCACGAAGTGCCGGGCGATGCCCGAGCACAGCCGCCGCGTCTGCCCCGGCGTCAGAGGAGTGGAGTCGAGCAGAGCGCCCATCCAGTACGGCGCTGCCGCGGCCATCCGGTAGGTGAGCGACCGGCCCTGGTAGAGCGGCGCGCCGTCGTTGCCGACGAAGTACACCGCGTCCTCGAGGAACAACCTGATCCGCTCGCGGTACAGCTTCAGCCGGTCCTCGTACTGCGCGCCCGGGGTCGCCGCGGCCATCCGCGCCCACAGTCCCGGGTAGAGGTGCATAGCCCAGCCGATGTAGTTGTCGAAGTTCTGCCCGTCGCCGTCGGAGTACCAGCCGTTGCCGACATACCAGTCCTCGATCCGGTCGAGGCCGCCGTCGATGTCGTCCTGCGAGTACGGCGCTCCGACCGAGGCGAGGAACTGCTCGCTGACGACCTGGAACAGCCGCCAGTTGTTGTCGTGCGTCGTGGACCCGTTGAAGCCGCCGAGCCATTCCGCGACGTGCTCCTGCGCCCGCGGGTCGAGCCGGTCCCAGATCCACTCCCGGGTCTCGTGCAACGACACCGCAATCGCCGCGGCCTCGACCATCTGCTGCGAGCGCGGGGTGAGCCGCAGCCAAGCCTCGGGGTGGTCCGGGTTCGCGCCGTTGGCGACGCCGCGCGCGTACCGCTCGATCAGGTCCTCGCAGCCCTTGCCCTGCACGCCGGCGATCCGGAAGGCCGCGAGCATGAACGAGCGGGCGAAGCCCTCCAGTGCGTCGGACGCTGTACCCGATCGGCTCGGCCGCCCGGGCAGTTCGACCAGGGAGGCGCCGGGGGAGAAGTACGGCACCAGCGAGTCGAGGAGGTGATCCGCCAGCACCTCCCAATGCTTGCGGCTCCAACCGGTCTGCCGCGAGAGGACGCGGTCGGTGTCTGGCAGGACGAGGCGGGTCATGCGAGCCTTCCGAGTTCGTCGGGGGTGATGGCGTGTTCGAGGGGCCGTCCGGTCGCGAGGCGTTCGAGTTCGCTCACGGCCATCTCGCCGAGTCGGGCGATCTCGTTGCCGACGGCACCGGCGACGTGCGGCGTGACGAACACGTTCGGCAGGTCGAGCAGCGGTGAGTCCGGTGGCAGCGGCTCGGGATCGGTGACGTCAAGTACGGCGTCGATCCGGCCGGACACGCACTCCCGCAGCAGCGCCTCGGCGTCGATGATCTTGCCCCGGGCCGTGTTGATCAGCACCGCGCCGTCCTTGAGCAGACCGAGCAGCCGTCCGTCGACCAGGCCGACCGTCTCGGGGATCAGCGGCGCGTGCACGCTGAGGATGTCGCTGCGCTCGAACAGCGCGTCGTTGCCGACCAGTTCCGCACCGAGCGCCGCCGCCTCGTCAGCGGTCAGGTACGGGTCGCTGATCAGCACCTCCAGATCGAACCCGCGCAGCCGCTCGGCGACCATCTTCCCGATCCGTGACGCTCCGAGCAGGCCGACCGTCGTACCGTAACTGCCCGGCATCGCGTGCGGGTCGGCCTTCCGCCGTTCGATCCGGTACTGCGCCGCGAGCCGGAACGCCCGCTTGCCGGCGAGCACGATCGCGGCGACCGTGAACTCGGCGACCGGCTGTGCGTTCGCCGTGGCCGCCGACGAGACCTGGATGCCGCGATCGAACGCGACCGGGTCGACGATCGCCTTGACCGAGCCCGCCGCGTGCAGGATCGCCTGCAGCTTCGGTGCGGCGTCGAGCACCTCCGGACCGATCCGCGGACAGCCCCAGCCGGTGAGCAGTACGTCGACCTCGGGCAGCGCCGCCCGGACGGCGGGGTCGGCGAGGAAGCTGGTCCCGGGGCCGACCGGGAGCACGGTGGCAATCGCCTCGAGCCGCTCCCGGACCCGCGGCACGAGAACGCGGGACCTGGCGTCGTCGTGCATCGCCAGCATGACGGTCAGGGCGGAATCTGGTTCGCTGCTCACGACGAGCAATCTAGCAAGCGCTTTCCCGGGCTGTCTCGCCGACCGCCGAGTCTTGGAACATCCTGAAAGTTTGCCCAGGCCGGAATGTGTCCGGCCGCATTGGGCGTTGTGAGTCTGAGAGGGCAGGATAGAGCGGCCCACCCGCCCTGTTGGCAACCGTGAAGGAGAACGACGATGCTGCGACCGGACGACCTCTACGAGATCGTCGACGAGTCGGTGGCGACCGGCCCGGCGGCGACGCCGAAGGTCATGGTGCACTCCCTGGACGGGTTCATGGACGCCGGCCAGGCCGGCCGGGTGACCGCCGACCACCTGCTCGAGGTGCTCGACCATCGACTCCTCGCGCGGTTCGACATCGACCTGCTGCACGACTACCGGGCCCGGCGGCCTGAGGTGACGTTCGCCGAGGACCGGTTCACCGACTACACCCCGCCGCACCTTTCGCTGCATCTGCTGACCGACGATGCCGGGGTCGAGTTCCTGCTGCTCGAGGGCGCGGAGCCGGACAACCACTGGGACCGGTTCGCCGGAGCAGTGCGCCAGCTGATCGAGCGCTACAACGTGACGCTCACGGTTGGCGTCCACGGCATCCCCATGGGCGTCCCGCACACCCGTCCGCTCGGCCTGACCGCGCACGCGACCCGGCCCGAGCTGGTCACCCGCTCGAACATCTGGGACGGCGAGATGGTGCTGCCCGCGAGCGCCGGCACGATGCTCCAGGTCCGCCTGGGCGAGGCCGGCAAGGACGCAATGGGCTTCGCCGTCCACGTCCCGCACTACCTGGCTGAGAACCGCTTCCCGGGCGCAGCGCTGGCCCTGGTGCACGCGATCTCTGCCGCGACGGGCCTGCTCCTCCCTAGCAAGGCCCTGCTCGACGAGGCCGCCGTCACCGGCCGGCTGGTCGACGAGCAGGTCGAAGCTTCCGAGGACGCAAGCGCGGTCGTCAAGGCGCTCGAGACGCAGTACGACGCGGCCGAGGGTTCGCTGTCCCGCAAGAGCCTGCTCGCCGACTCGACTCCGTCCGCGGACGAGCTCGGCGCCGAGGTCGAGCAGTTCCTGGCCGAGCTCAACCGCGAGGACAACGAGTAGGAGCCCGCTACGGGTTCGGCGTACCGGCCTGTCAGGATGAGGCATGCCTGAGTCGCTGGAGGATCTGGTCGAGCTGCTCGACCTGGAGATGATCGACGTCGACCTGTTCCGGGGTCGTCAGCCGCAGACCTCGATGCAGCGGGTGTTCGGCGGTCAGGTGCTGGGACAGGCGCTGGCCGCCGCGAGCCGCACGGTCGACCCGGAGCGCCTCGTGCACTCGCTCCACGGGTACTTCCTGCGGGCGGGCGACACGTCCGTACCGATCGTCTACCGGCCGGAGCCGACGCGCGACGGTGGCTCGTTCAGCAGTCGACGGGTGGTGGCGTCGCAGAACGGCAAGCCGATCTTCTACATGTCGGCGTCGTTCCAGCGCCCGGAGCCCGGTCTCGATCACCAGGACCCGATGCCGGACGACGTCGTACCGCCGGAGGAGGCGCCGCGTCTGGCGACGGTCCTCGAAGCGCGGTCGGGTCGGCCCGCCGCGGACTGGGATCGCGAGTGGGCGGCGCTCGACGTACGACTCGCCGGGGTGACCGGCCGGCAGTTCTGGATCCGTGCCGCAGGCAAGCTTCCCGACGATCCGGCGCTGCACGCGTGTGTGCTCGCGTACGCCAGCGACCTGACGTTGCTGGGCGCCAGCCTGCTCCCGCACGGCATCGTCATCGGCGACCGCCGGATCCAGCCCGCGTCGCTCGACCACGCGCTCTGGTTCCACCGCCCGTTCCGCGCCGACGAGTGGTTGCTCTACGACCAGTCCTCGCCTTCGGCCTCCGGTGCCCGAGGCTTCGCGACCGGCCGCCTGTACGCCGAGACCGGCGCCTTGATCGCGTCGGTCGCACAAGAAGGTCTGATCAGGCCCGTCGGTCTGGATTCCGATCTGCTAACGTAGAAACGTGATCAAGCGCGCAGTAGTGACGACGACGCCGAGGTTCGTCCCGGCGCGCTGACATCTGACTGTCTACCGAAGCCCCGGGGCGAGTGCCCCGGGGCTTTGTCGTGCTCGGTGGTCGCTCGCTCCAACTCTCTTGGAGGAATCATGTACGACCACCGCAAGATCGGCCGCGAGCTCGGCCTGTTCGACTCGGACCCGTTGATCGGTGCCGGTCTGCCCTACTGGTTGCCTGCGGGTGCCGCGGTACGCCGTTCATTGGAGAGCTACATCTCCGAGGTCGAACGAAGAGCCGGCTACCAGCAGGTCTATTCGCCCGTGCTCGGCAAGCGCGAGCTGTACGAGATCTCGGGCCACTGGGCGAAGTACCACGACGACATGTATCCGCCGATGGATATCGGCGGTGAGCAACTGATCCTCCGCCCGAGCATCTGCCCGCACCACGCGCTGATGTATCGGTCCCGCTCGCACAGCTACCGCGAACTCCCGCTCCGGTACTCCGAACTCGGCGGCCAGTACCGTGCCGAACTCTCCGGCGCGATCGGCGGCCTCAGCCGCGTCCGCGCCATGCAACTCAACGACGCGCACATCTTCTGCCGCCTTGACCAGGTGGAGTCCGAGGCTGCATCCGCGTTCTCCCTGATCAACCAGGCGTACGCCGATATGGGTATCAGCGCGTCGCGCTATGTGCTTGCGCTGCCCGCGGAGGACGCAAAGTTCGGCGACCCGTCCAGCAAGTACGTCGGCGACGCCGCCAGCTGGGCCCAGGCCGCGTCGTTGCTCCGGGACGTCCTGAAGGCGGCCGGCATCGACTACGAGGAGGCGCCTGGCGACGCGGCCTTCTACGGGCCGAAGATCGACATCCAGCTGGAGGACTCGGCCGGCCGGGAGTTCAGTCTGTCGACCGTCCAGATCGATTTCCACCAGCCGGAGGCGTTCGGGCTCGAGTACATCGGTGCCGATGGCAACAAGCATCGGCCGGTGATGGTGCACCGGGCGATCGTCGGCAGCATCGAGCGGGCGATGGCGCAGCTGATCGAGGTCCACGGCGGGGCGTTCCCGGCGTGGCTGGCGCCGGTGCAGGTCGTCGTACTCCCGATCTCGGACGACGAGGAGAAGCGTGCCGTCGAGGTGGCCCGGCGTGCGGTCGATCGCGGCCTTCGGGTCGAGATCGCGCACGCGGACGAGGGCAGCCTCGGCGCACGGATCCGGGAGAACCGGTTGGCGCCGTACCAGGCTGTCATCGGGGCGCGCGAGGACGAGGCCGGTCTGCTCGCGGTCCGCGAACGCGACGGCGGTCGTTGGGAGCCGGCTCCGATCGGGGAGGTGCTCGACCGGATCGCGGAGCTCAGTTCTCCTGCAGCTGTCCGACCAGGTGAGTGACGTCGTGCGATTCGTCGTACAGCGCGAAGTCGAGCGTCTTGCCGGTCTGCTGGAAGCCGAACTGGACCCGGGAGGGCAGTAGCAATGGCTTACGGAAGTCGACGCGGACCGTGAAGGCGTCCGGCAGGTGGCCGGCGCGCTGGATGGACGCGAGCGCGGCGGCCTTGGCCCACATGCCGTGCGCGATCTGGCGCGGGAACCCGAACGCCTGGGCGGTCAGTTTGAAGAGGTGGATCGGGTTCCGGTCGCCGGACGCTGCGGCGTACCGGCGGCCGAGGTTGCCGCGCAGGTCCCACCACGCGTCGGCCGGGAGAACCGGGTCGGTCAGCAGGTCCGCGTGCGCGCTCGGCGTCCCGGCCGTCCGGCTGAGCAGCGTGGTGAGGTCGCTCCACACCAGTTCGTGGTCGACGAAGACCTCGCTGATGATGTCGAAGACGGTGCCCTTCGGGTGCGGGCGTTCCGGCGTACTGTGCACGCGGATGGCCGGCTCGGCGTGGATCGGGATCGGCTGCTTCTGCGTGATCGTGTTGGACAGATGCACGATCCCCATCGGTTTGTACGGGAACGAGGGGTCGGACATCAGGTCCAGGTGCAGCGGGAACGCCAGCACATGCGGGTACGTCGCCGGCAGTGCGGGCCCGGCCTGGAACCCGGTGACGTCGCGGTACGCCGTGAGGTGGTCCTGGTCGATCGCCGACCGGGGCAGCTCGAGCGTCAGGCCGTCCTCGTCCGGCTCGTAGTCGGCCCTCCGGAGGGTCGCGCGGACCGTCCGGGCGTAGAGCTGGCCGAACTTCGGCGAGTCGTCGTACCGACGGGTCGGCATGTCAGGCGCCCAGCATGCTCTGGCCGCAGACCCGGACGACGTTGCCGGTCACGCCGGCCGAGGCCGGATCCGCGAACCACGCGATCGTCTCGGCCACGTCGATCGGCAGGCCGCCCTGCTGCAGCGAGTTGATCCGGCGGCCGACCTCGCGGATCGTGAACGGGACCTTCGCGGTCATCTCGGTCTCGATGAATCCGGGTGCGACCGCGTTGATCCGGATGTTCCGGTCGGCCAGCTTCGGCGCCAGGGCCTGGACCAGACCGATCACGCCGGCCTTCGAGGTCGCGTAGTTCGTCTGGCCGTTGTTGCCCGCGATCCCGGCCATCGACGAGACGCCGATGATCGAGCCGCCGTCGTTCAGTGCGCCGGACTCGATCAGGTGCTCGGTGATGCGCTCCGGGGCGCGGAGGTTCACGTCGAGGACGGCGTCCCAGGCGTCGGTCCGCATGTTCGCCAGCCGCCTGTCGCGGGTGATGCCGGCGTTGTGGACGACGATGTCGAGCCCGCCGTACTGCTCCTGGGCGTGGGCCGCGATCCGTTGGGGCGCGTCGACAGCGGTGACGTCGAGCAGCAGCTCGGAGCCGCCGAGCCTGGTCATCACCTTGCGCAGCGGGTCCGCGTTCTGCGGTACGTCGACGCCGATGATCGTCGCGCCGTCGCGGGCGAGGGTGTTCGCGATCGCTTCGCCGATGCCGCGAGCGGCGCCGGTCACCAGGGCGATCCGCCCGCTCAGGGGTCGGGTCGGGTCGTTGCTGACGAGCGGGCCGGTGCCGATCCGGGCGACCTGGCCGTCGACGTACGCGGACTTGGGGGAGAGGAAGAAGCGGAGCGTCGAGTCGAGCTGCTCGTGGGCGTCCGGGGCGACGTACACGAGGTTGACGGTGGCGCCTCGCTTCACCTCCTTGCCGAGTGAGCGGGTGAAGCCCTCGAGCGCGCGCTGGGCGACGTGCTGCTCGGTGGAGGTCGCGAGCTCCGGCGTACGGCCGACGACGATGACGCGGCCGGCGGCGGCGAGCTGGCGGATGACGGGGGAGAAGAAGCGCTGCAGGCTGGTCAGCTCCGCGGTCGTGGCGGCGCCGGTCGCGTCGAAGACGAGTGCCTTCGGGCGGATGCCGATCGACGCGACGCCTTCGGTCGCCGTACTGAACGAGGCGCCGATGTCACGCAGCAGCGCCTGGATCGCCTTGCCGGCGTCGGTCTCCCCGATCGCGCCGAAGACGACCGGCCCGTCGATCACCGGCGATCCCTCGACCCAGCGCTGCAACGGCGTCGGGTCCGGCAGGCCCAGGTTTTTCACCAGGGTCTGGCCGAGCGGTGTGCGGGTGAAGGTCTGGTAGCGGTCCGTCATCTCAGCTCCTACTTCTCGAGGATGGCGACAACACCCTGGCCGCCCGCGGCGCAGATCGAGATCAGGCCCCGGCCGCCGCCGTTCTCGTCCAGTTGCTTGGCCAGCGCGGCGACGATCCGCCCGCCGGTCGCCGCGAACGGGTGGCCCGCGGCCAGCGAGCTGCCGTTCACGTTGAGCTTGTCGCGGTCGATCTCGCCGAGCGGCGCGTCCAGCCCGAGCCGCTCCTTGCAGAAGATCGGATCCTCCCAGGCCTTCAGCGTGGACAGCACCTGCGAGGCGAACGCTTCGTGGATCTCGTAGTAGTCGAAGTCCTGCAGCGTCAGCCCGGCGCGCTGGAGCATCCGGGGCACGGCGTACGCCGGGGCCATCAGCAGGCCCTCGGCGCCCTTCACGTAGTCGACCGCAGCCGTCTGCGAGTGGGTCAGGTACGCCAGCGGTCTGAGTCCATGCTCGGCCGCCCACTCGTCGGTGCTCAGCAGGACGGTCGAGGCGCCGTCGGTCAGCGGGGTCGAGTTGCCGGCGGTCATCGTCGCGGTCTCGCCCTTGCCGTACACGGTCTTGAGCTTGGCCAGCTTCTCGAGGCTCGTGTCGGGCCGCAGATTCTGGTCCTTCTCGAGGCCGAGGTACGGCGTGATCAGGTCGTTCTGGAAGCCGCGGTCGTAGGAGGCGGCGAGGTTGATGTGGGAGCGGTAGGCGAGCTCGTCCTGCGCTTCGCGGGTGATGCCCCACTCGAGCGCGGTCAGCGCGGCGTGGTCGCCCATCGACTTGCCGGTCCGCGGCTCGGCGTTGCGCGGGATCTCCGGTACGACGTCCTTCGGGCGGACGCGGGCGAGGACCTTCAGGCGGTCCGGGTACGTCTTCGCGCGGTTGAGGTCGAGCAGCACGTTGCGCAGGTGATCGTTGACCGCGACCGGGGCGTCGGACGCGGTGTCGACGCCGCCCGCGATGCCGGCGTCGATCTGACCGAGCGCGATCTTGTTACCGACCAGGATCGCCGCCTCGAGCCCGGTGCCGCAGGCCTGCTGGATGTCGTACGCCGGAGTGGTGGCGGCGAGTTTGGAACCGAGGACCACCTCACGGACCATGTTCCAGTCGCGCGCATGCTTCAGGACCGCGCCGGCGACCACCTCGCCGACCTCCTGGCCGCCGAGCCCGGCCCGGTCGACCAGACCGTTCAGCGCGGCGGTGAGCATGTCGGAGTTGGAGGCGTGCCGGTACGTCTTGTCCTGCCGGGCGAACGGAATCCGGTTTCCGGCGACGACGGCCACCTTGCGGGTCTCGGTCACGATGTCTCTCCTTTGGACTTTCGTGCGGTGGCGGAAGGTCGCTTGAGTGCTTTACGTCCCACGGCGGTCGCGAGGGTCGCGGTGATGGCAGTCTCTCGCACGGTACCGACATCCGCGTGATGCACCACCGGGTGGCCCGGCTGCCCGCTCGACACGATCAGCCCGACCCTTGCCATATGCAACGAACCGAGTGTCTGCGTGTACAGGTGATTGGCCAGGTACGCGGTGTCGACCTCGTCGAACACGCCGGAGCGCTGGCCGGCCTCGAGGATCGCGGCGATCCGGTCGAGCGGCGCGGCCATCGCCGTACCGAGCTTCATCATCACCGGCTCGGTGATCTCGCCGAACAACTCCTCGCCGGTCCTTCTCAGCAGGCTCATTGCGCAATCGGTGAAGGCGGGGTAGGCCAGGCAGAAGTCGACGAACGTTTCACTGAGGGCTTTGAGACGGTTGAGAGGGGCCCTGCGTGGATTGTCTTTGGCCGTGAGGCTGTCGTTGAGCTCGCCGAGGTAATCGACCAGGGTGAGCGCGAACAGCTCTTCCTTGCCGGCGAAGTGCCGGTAGATGAGCGCCTTGTTGATCCCGACCCGCTTGGCGATATCGTCGATCTGGGCGTCGATCGTGCCGCGCTCGTCGAACAGTTCGCGGGTGGCGCGGATGATGTCCCGCTCCCGGTCGCGCCGACGCTCCGCCGTGGTCCGGCGGCGTCCGATCGCGAGCAACGCGGAGCTCATGGATCGATCTTAGCCACAGCGGTACCCTCCGGTGCAAACGACGGTTACACTCGTCGGTAACATCGTACTGCCCCTTCCTGTTCGCCGGAGGATGTTGATGACCATGACCGATCCGAAGTCCGCTGTCTCCGCCGACGTGATGGCGTTGGCCGGTGAACTCGGCGCCGAGCGGTCCCGACCGGGCTGGAGCTCGTTCTCGCTCGGGCTGAACGACGAGCAGCGCGAGATCCGCGACTGGGCCCACGCCTTCGCCGCCGACGTCATCCGCCCGGCCGCCGCCGAGTGGGACGAGCGCGAGGAGACCCCCTGGCCGGTGATCCAGGAGGCGGCCAAGATCGGCCTGTACGGTCTCGACGCCAACATCAACCTCTTCATCGACCCGTCCGGCCTGCTGATGCCGCTCGTCCACGAGGAACTCTTCTGGGGTGACGCCGGCATCGGCATGTCCCTGAAGGGCACCGGCCTCGCGTCGTCCGCGATCTTCTCGAACGGCACTCCGGAGCAGTGGAGCGAGTGGATGCCCCGCTGCTACGGCACGCCTGACGACGTACGCGTCGCCGCCTTCTGCTCCTCGGAGCCCGGCGCCGGCTCGGACGTGTCCGCGATCCGCACCCGCGCCGTGTACGACGAGGCCACCGACGAGTGGGTCATCAACGGCCAGAAAGCCTGGGCCACGAACGGCGGCATCGCCGACATCCACGTCGTCGTAGCCACCGTCGACCCGTCGCTCGGCACCAAGGGCCAGGCGGCGTTCGTCGTACCCCGCAGCGAGGTCCACGGCCTCGAGCAGGGCACAAAGCTCCGCAAGCACGGACTGCGGGCCTCCCACACCGCCGACGTCTTCTTCGACAACGTCCGCATCCCAGCCGCCAACGTCCTGGGTGGCAAGGAAAAACTCGACGAACGCCTGGCTCGCGCGCGAGAAGCTACTGGTACCACAGGCCGGAACGCTTCAATGGCCACCTTCGAAATGACTCGCCACATCGTCGGCGCCCAAGCCATCGGCATCGCCCGCGCCGCCTACGAGGTAGCCCTCGACTACGCCAAAACCCGCGAACAATTCGGCCGCCCGATCATCGACAACCAAGGCATCGCCTTCAAGCTCGCCGACATGGCCATGGAAATCGACGCGGCCCGCCTGCTGGTCTGGCGCGCAGCCAACATGTCCGCCGCACTCATGCGAGGCGAAACCCCCGACTACCGCCACGGCGAAGGCTCCATGGCCAAACTCAAGGCCGGCGAAGTAGCCGTAAAAGTCACCGAAGAAGCCATCCAAATCCTCGGCGGCAACGGCTACACCCGCGAATACCCAGTAGAACGCATGCACCGAGACGCCAAGATCTACACCATCTTCGAAGGCACCTCCGAAATCCAACGCCTCGTGATCGCCCGAGCCATCTCCGGCATGCGAATCAGATAAGAGGAAGAGCCCCCCGCACGCTACGCAGGCGCTACTTTCGTCGCTCCGCTCCTCAACGCGCCTGCTACGCGTGCTGCCCACCCACCCCCGGGGCTTATCGCCCGGAGCATCCCTTCCGGCTATCGCCGGACCTGCCGGCTGCCGCCGGCGACCTGCGGGCTGCCGCCGCCTTGCGCTCGCTGTCGCTCGCGAGCGACCGCCCCGTGGCTAGGCCTGACCGGAACGTCTGAACAGGCACGTCCCCTGCCGGGCCGTCGAACTGACTACGCGGACACCACGAGGCAACGCGCAGGTTCCGGCCGGTACCTAGAAGACGGTGGCCCAGTCGTTCCTCATGCTGACGACGGTCCACTCGTCCGTCTGCGCTCGCTCGAGGGCCAGGTCTGCGCCGGATGTGTACTCGAACTCCCGCTCTCCGTCGTCGTGCAGAACCAGCAACCGGAGGAAGGGCTGGTCGTCGTGCTGGGTGAAGTCGAGCATTGGGATGTCTCCGTTGGAGTTGCCGGCCGCGAGTACCGGACGCCGTCCTGTCCGGGACCAGATCCGCACGGGCTTCTCCGGTCCGTCGTCGAGGTAGTCGGCCGCGGCGACGCGCATGATCGTGCCTCCGTGCTCGTCCGGCGTGTAAGCGAGCGCCGTACTGCTGCCGATCACCCTTTCGCTCGGGACGGCGTACAGTTCGTCGCTGATCGGTCGCATGAAGTCTCGACCGCCGCCGGAGACGATGTAGTTCGAGAAGCCGTTGGCTGCCAGATAGCCGAGCAGTTCGACCATCGGCGTATAGGCGCATTCGAGGTAGCCGCGACCGAGGGTGGGATGTCGAGCGGCGCGGAGGAACTCCTCCGCCCTCTTGGCGAACGTCTCGACGCTGATTCCGCCGTGCGCCGCCAGCACTCCGGCTGCCAGGACCGCGACGTTCGTGTCATCGCCCGCATAGTGCTCAGCCATCACCGTGCTGAACCAGCCGTAGTCCTGCTCGCGGGCGGCTTTCCACGGCTGGCGCTCACGCAGTTCGTGGTCTGCATCCGCCATCTCGACGAGGCGACGCAGAATGAAGTCGAGTTGGATCGGCATCGGCTTCTCGCACCACAGGGTGCCGTCGTTGTCGAAGACCGCCACCCGGTCCGCCGGCTCCAGTCCCGGTCCGGAGCCGTCGCCGCCGGCCCGTCGTACGAAGTCGACGATGGCGTCCTTGGTCCGGCCCTCGTTCCAGCTCGGCAGCGGATCAGGCATCGTCCATGTCCCCTCATAACGCGGTTGGGTCGCGTCAACACCGTCAGTCGCGGCGGTCCTCGCGCCGGTCACGGCGGTCCTCACGCCGGTCACCGCGGTCGTCACGGCGGTCGTCACGCCGGTCGTGGCGGCGGTGGATGCCATGTGCGACGACCACAGCACCTCCCACGGCTGCGATGGTCCTGCGCCTGCGTCGGGCTCCGAGTGGCATGGCTGACTCCTTCCTAGGTCTTCTTGATCTCTTCGGCCTCCGCGGCGTCGGCCTCGATCGCGGCGAGCACCGCTTGGACCGGGATGCGTCCGCTTGCGGCCAGTTGCCCGCCGGCGTGGCGCACCGCCGCACCGAACGGCGCGGCCCACAGGTTCTCCCAGACGAGTACTGCGGCCGAACTGCCGGGCTCGATCGTCTCGGCGAGGTCCTTGACGTCCTGCTCACTGAGCAGCATCGCGATCCCGGTCTCGAACGCCCGCAGTTGCCCGATCTCGCTGTCGTCCAGATCAGTCGACTCGAACGCCTCGAAACTGCCGTCGGCTTCCTTCATGAGGAACAGCAGGTCGAGGATCCGGATCAGGCCCCGGTCGACGTACTCGGCGAGGATCGGCGCGATCTCTCCCGTCAGCTTCGTACCCGGGAATTCGACGACGACCCAGTCGACCGGCCCCAGCTCATCGATAGTGGCACTCATGCTCTACCTCCAGCGGTCAGAGTCGTTCGATGGCTCCGATCCGGGACCGCCCGGATCCGGGTACTGCACCGACGATCCGCCAGATCTCCGGTCACCGCATCACCCCTGCGGGACGATTGGCGCCGCGAACCGTGCGGCGGTGATTGGCGGCGGGTTCATCCGCGGTGGGTAATGCTGGCCCGATGTTGGGGGAGCACAGTGTGGGTCCGGTGGGCCGTTGAGGCTCGAGGGGCACTGATGGCGACCGAGAAACCTAATGTCCTGCTGATTCTGGCCGACGATATCGGCTGGTTCGATGTGGGTTGCTACAACCGCGGGATCATGGGGACCCGGACCCCGAACATCGACCGAATCGCCGCCGACGGCGTGATGCTGACTGACAACGACCCGAAACTGCCCGACATCCGCATCCCACGCAAGGTGATGAAAGGCCGGCCGAGGTTGGATGTCGACGTGCTCGTGCCGCACCGCATGCATACCGTTCTCCCGACCGGAGACGGACTGCCGCCGCCCGCGCAGGTCCGTCTTCGGGCCTGTCACGCGGTGTGACCGCCGTATGCCTCGGCGCCGCCAAGTTCGGTGTCTGGTCACCCTGCAGGGGTGATGCCACGCTGCACCTCTCGGTATCAGTCTGGGGGCGTGCGCCCGCCACGATCCGCCGGATCTGCTTCGGTTCTTCTCAATGGCGCGGGCGGCAGGGGGATCTATGACTGTGAAGTCCGGGGGTGGCAGAGTAGCGAGCCCCGCCGCGCGGGCGTTCCGTGGAGATTCGAAGCGGGCCGGGACGCTCGGGCAATTGAGTCGTGCGGACCGGGTCGCCCTGGGGACGGATGCCCGGAGCGTCACCCCGCGGGAGTCGCATGCGGAGTTCCAGCCGGGCGGATCGCGGGATCCCGTGGGGCTGCTGCTGGAGCAGTCGAAGTCGCGGGTGCCGGCCCTGGTGCCGATCCGGCACGGGCGGATGCTGGTGTCGGCGTTCACGTTCTACCGGGGGGCTGCGCTGCCGATGGCGGCTGACCTGGCCACGACGCCCACGTCGGGGCTGCATGTGCAGCTGTGCGGAGATGCGCACCTGTCCAATTTCGGCGCGTACGCCTCACCGGAGCGAGAGCTGGTCTTCGACGTCAACGACTTCGACGAGACGCTGCCCGGACCGTTCGAATGGGACGTCAAGCGCCTGGCGGCGAGCCTCGCCGTGGCGGGACGGGACAACGGGTTCGGAGGCAAGCGCCGCCGGAAGATCGTCCTCGCAGCGGTGAAGGCGTACCGGAAGGCGATGCGCGGGTTCGCGGAGCAGACGTTCCTGGAGGTCTGGTACGCGCACCTCGACATCGAAGAGGCCATCGGGCAGTTCCGGTCCCAGATGAAGGCCAAGGGGTTCAAGGCCACGGAGAAGATGCTGGCCAAGGCCCACACCCGCGACAGCACCCAGGCGCTGCGCAAGCTGACCACGGTGGTCGAGGGTCGTCGGCGGATCATCAGTGCCCCGCCGATGGTCGTCCCTGTCGAGGAGGTCTTCGCCGACGTGCAGGCCAGTGCGGTGTACGAGCAGATCCGCACCGTGCTGGGCAAGTACCGGCGGACGCTGGAGTCCGATCGGCGACGCATGCTCGAGGAGTTCACGCTGGTCCAGGCGGCCCGGAAGGTCGTCGGCGTGGGCAGCGTCGGCACCCGCGCCTGGATCGTGCTGATGGACAGCGGAGACGGAGTCGAACCGGTGTTCCTGCAGGCCAAAGAGGCGCAGACGTCGGTCCTGGCGCCGTACTGCGGGCGGACCCGGTACGCCAACCAAGGCGAGCGCGTGGTCGCCGGACAGCGCCTGATGCAGGCCGAAAGCGACATCTTCCTCGGCTGGACCCACACGCCGGGCCCGGACGGGGTGGACCGCGACTATTACGTTCGCCAACTCAAGGACTGGAAGTTCTCCTTCCCGATCGAGCGGGTGGGCCCGTCGGGCATGGCGGTCTATGCCCGCGTGTGCGGGTGGACCTTGGCCCGCGCTCACGCGCGTTCCGGCGACCGCGTCGCCCTGGCCGCCTACCTCGGCGGCTCAGACGCTTTCGACCAGGCAATCGCCGACTTCGCCGAAACCTACGCCGACCAGAACGAACGCGACTACGTAGCGTTCCAGAGCGCTGTCGACGATGGCAGAGCCGAAGCGACCACCGACATCTGAAACCGAACCTCGGTGGTCGCGCCGGACCGCCGACAAGGAAATGGACGAACACCATGGCAGAACCCGCCATCGATCCCGATGCTGAGCACAGGGCGTCACTCGGGCGCAGGTACTTCGTCCGGTTCGAGGAAGACACCTTGCGGCAACGGCCGTTGTGGATCCGGCTGATCATCGAGTTCCTGGGCACCTTCGTATTGGTGACCGTGGCGGCCGGGTCGGGTGTGATCAACCATTACGTGGGCAACGAACCGATCAGCAGGACCGCGGCGGTGATCGCGCCCGGAGCGGTGGTGATGGCAATGATCTACGCCTGGGGCCCGCTGTCGGGACTCCACATCAACCCCGCTGTGACGTTTGCCTTCTCCGCCCGGGGGGTGTTCCCCGCCAAGTGGGTGGTGCCGTACTGGGCCGTCCAATTCGCCGGAACCATCTGTGCCGCTCTGTTCCTGCAGGTGATGTTCGGCCACGTCAGCGCGGGCGGGAACTACCCGATCAACACTCCCGGCGGGGAGTGGAAGTCGCTGGTGATGGAAACCGTCCTGACCGCGATCTTGGTCAGCGTCATCCTCAACACCGCGACCGGCGGCCGTAGCATCGGCCACAACGCGGCCATCGCGGTCGGCTCGACGGTCGCGCTGCTCGGCCTGTTCGCCAGCCCGATCAGCGGCGCGTCCATGAACCCGGCCCGCACCCTCGGGCCCGACATCGTCGGCAACGACTACACGGGGTGGTGGATCTATGTCGCCGGCCCGATGATCGGGGCCGCAATCGCCGTGGCGATCATCGGAGCCGTGCGCGGACTGCCCGACAAGGACGAGCTCGAGGCTGCCGAGGGCGGCGCCCTGCCGATGACCGGCACCCCTACCAGCGACAGCGACTGACCAGCCTGCCGGCGAGGACAGTGGCTGTCCGGCCGGTACGCGAGTGGCGACGTACCAAGCGGGGTGGGTGCTACGGATGCTGTCAGCGGTGGGGAGTCGGGGCGGCCGGTTCGGGGTGAGGCTCGGTGGCCGAGTGTGACCGCCGTACTGGTGGGCATCTTGTTGACACTCGCGCGGCCGAAGGAGATGCGGCTGGCGCCGGTGTGGGTGCTGCCGGCGGTCGAGATCGTGCTGCTGGCGGTACTGGTCGCACGGGATCCGGGGCGGATCGACAAGCGGTCGTCGCTCCTGCGCGGGGTGTCGATCGTGGTCGTTGCCTTGCTGGTGCTGGACGCGATGGTGGCGACGGTGCGACTCATCGCGGTGCTGATCCGCGGCGGATCGATGACGAACTCACCCGAGACGCTGCTCGCGGCCGGCGGGGTGGTGTGGTTGTCGAACCTGATCGTGTTCGCCTTGCTGTACTGGGAACTGGACGCCGGCGGCGCTGCCAACCGCGCCAACCGGATGCCGCGGTACCTCGACCTGGCGTTCACGCAGCAGCTCAGCCCGGAGGTCGCGCGACCAGGTTGGCGGCCCGGATTCGGCGACTACCTGTACCTGGCGATGACAACGTCCACCGCGTTCAGCCCGACCGACGTGATGCCCCTCGCCCTGTGGGCCAAGATGGCCATGGGTCTCCAATCGATGATCTCGCTGGCCGTGGTCGGCCTCGTCGTAGCCCGCGCGGTCAACGTCTTCACCTGACGCCACCAGCCGGCCTGGTAGTCCGCAGCGCACTCTGCTCCCCGAGGAGGGGACCGAGGACGTCGGGGACCGCCCAATCATCACCGGCGGATGATTCGTCGTTGTGCCCACGAGCGGATCGTGGAGGAGTTCTGCGACTGTGAAGGAGCCCTCGCGATGATCTCGAGCTCGCCGTTCCCGCAGGTGTTCTCGCACCTGGCTCTGACCGGGGCGGCCGGCCGAATCATCCTCGCCGACTTCCCGGAGGAGTTGTCACTGTGACCGCGCAGACGGACGAGAGCCCGCTCGTCGTCGTACTCGGCGGCGGGCTGGCCGGGGTCGGGTGCGCGCACCGCCTCGGGGACGAGGGGGTCCGGGTCACGCTGGTCGACCGCAACGACTATCACCAGTTCCAGCCGTTGCTCTACCAGGTCGCTACGTCGCAACTGCCGGCCGAGGACATCGCCCGGCCGCACCGGACCATCTTCCGCGAGCACCCGACGGTCGATATCCGCACCGCGGACGTCGCGGAGATCGACGTCGCGAACCGCACTCTGACGCTGTCCGACGGCGATCGGATCACCGGCACGCACCTGGTCGTCGCGGCCGGCGCCCGGCCCGAGTACTTCGGGGTGCCAGGCGCGGCCGAGCACGCGTTCCCGCTCTACTCGGTCGCCGACGCGGAGCGGTTGCGGCGGCACCTGCAGTCGATGATCCACACCGGCTCGGAAACAGCGGGGGCCCTCGATGTCGTGGTGGTCGGCGGCGGCCCGACCGGCGTCGAGATCGCCGGAGCACTGACCGAACTGATGGCCGCGCTGGTTGCCACGGAACGGATCTCGAAGCCAGGGACGATCATCGTGGTCGAGCGCGGCAAGACGTTGCTCGGTGCGTTCTCCAAGAAGTCGCACAAGTACGCGCGTAAGCGGCTCACCGAACACGGCGCCGACCCGCGACTGGGGACGGGGGTCGCCGCGGTGCACGCGGACCGGGTCGAGTTCGACGACGGGTCGACGATCAGGACCCGGACGGTCATCTGGGGCGGCGGTGAGTCGGCCGCGTCCGTGGTGGGCAGCACGACCGGGCTGACCATCGGACGCGGCGGGCGGATCGACGTACGGCCGGATCTCGGCGTGGACGGGCATCCGCACGTCTATGCGATCGGCGATGTCGCGAACATCCCGGCCAAGAACGGCACGATCCTGCCGCAGCTGGGATCGGTGGCGCAGCAGTCCGGCGTGTGGGCCGCCGACAACATCCTGCGTGAGGTGCACGGGCACAAAGGCAAACCGTTCCACTACAAGGACAAAGGCATCATGGCGATGATCGGTCGGAACGCGGCCGTCGCCGAGGTCGGCCGGCACCGGCACCAGGTGGAGGGCCCGGTCGCGTTCGCGGCCTGGCTCGGCGTGCACGCGATGCTGCTGAGCGGTGCGCACAGCAAGACCGACGCCTTCGTGTCCTGGGCCTGGGACTACTTCGACCGCGACCACGCCGCGACCGTCGAATGGTCGGGCACACCGCGGCGGATCGCCTGGGGTGACGAGTCCGCCGACATCCCGCACATCATCGTGGATCCGGAGCAGGCGGCAGCACCCTCGCACACCGGCTCGCGCCGTCGGGGTATCGGATCCTGATCCTCGAGCGGGGCGACTGGCTCCCCGAACAGCGGTTCGGCGGGGACATCGTCCTGGTTTGCGCGCAGGTGAACGTGCTCAGTCTCCGATCCAGGGCATCCGCCAGCCGCCCCACCCAGCCGGCACCCGATCGGCGGCGGCCGGGCCCCAGGTCCCCGGTTCGTAGGTGTGGATCGGCGTCGATGCGTCGAGCAACGGCTGCATCACCCGCCATGTCTCCTCGACTGCGTCCTGCCGCGTGAAGCGCGTGTTCTGGCCGGTCATCGCCGCGTGCAGCAGAACCTCGTACGGCGTGGGGCCCTCGCCACCCTCTTCGCCGAACTCCATGTCGAGCTCGATCGGCATGATCCGGTCCGCGTCGGCACGATGCGCGTCCACCTGGATCCTGACTCCGGTGGACGGGTCGAGCCTGATCACCAACTGGTTCGGCTCGGCGATGTGGCCGCTGGGACCGAAGCCCAGTCGTGGTGGCCGTTTGAACACCAGGCGCAGTTCGGTCTGCGTCACGGGCAGTCGTTTGCCGGTCCGGATGAAGAACGGCACACCGGCCCACCGCCAGTTCTCGATGTCGAGGCGGAGCGCGGCGTACGTCTCGGTGGTCGAGTTCTTCGCGACTCCGTCAATGCCGAGGTAGCCGTCGTACTGGCCACGGATGTAGTGCGCGGGATCGGCTTCCTCCACGGCACGGAACAGCGTGGTGGTCGAATCCTTGAGGGTGGTGGGATCGCCGCGCGACGGTGGCTCCATCGCGGCAGCCGCGACGACCTGCATCAAATGGTTGACGACCACATCGCGCAGCGCGCCGACCGGATCGTAGAAATGGCCGCGGTCCTCGACGCCGAAGTCCTCGGCCATCGTGATCTGGACACACTGGAGGTAGTTGCGGCTCCACAGCGGTTCGAGGACGGCGTTCGCGAACCGCAGGTACAAGATCTCCTCCAGCCCCATCTTCCCCAGGTAGTGGTCGATCCGGTAAAGCTGCGACTCGTCGATGTACTGGTGCAGCTGATCGGCCAGGTCCCGGGCGGAACGCCGATCGTGGCCGAACGGCTTCTCGACGACGACCCGGGCATGGGTGGTCAGCCCGGCATCGGCCAGGCCCTGAACCACCCGGCCGAACAGGAACGGCGGGATCTCGAGGTAGAACACCGGTGTCTCAGCGCCCCTGATCGCGTCGCCGACGCGTTCGTAGACGGAAGCCTCGGCGAGGTCGCCGCTGACATACGACAGCCGAGCCGCGAGGTTGTCGAAGACGGCCTTGTCGATGGTGATCCCCGTGCCCTCGATCGACGTCCTGGCCCGCTCGATGAGCTGGTCGAGGGTCCAGTCGTCCGCCGCCACCCCGACGATCGGGCAGCTGAGCAGACCGCGCGCCTCCAGCCGGTAGAGCGAGCGGAACGTCATCACCTTGGCCAGGTCGCCTGAGATGCCGAAGATGACCAGTACGTCCGCGGTCCGCGGGTCCGTTGCCGCCGATGTCATACCTGTCTTCCCTCCGCGTCGGGCCGGCCGGGAATCGCGTCGGGACGCGCTCGTGCCGCCAACAGGTAACCCGTCCGGTCTTCGCCTGACGATCAGGTCTTACCGACGGCGGTCGACGGCACTCACCCCGCCGCCGAACCATCCTGATCGCCGCCCCAACCGGCAGCATCACCCCCGGCGGATGATCCAGCGTGGGGGTGAGGAGATGGCTGCGATCTGTCCCCGCTAGTTCGCTCTCACGCGTCTGGTGTCGTGGGCCCACATCGCGATCTCCACGCGGTTGCGTGCGCCGAGCTTGGTCATCAACGATGCGACGTGGGACTTGACCGTGCTCAGACCGACGAAGAGCTCGGTGGCGATCTCGGCGTTCGTCCGGCCGCGCGCCACCAACGCGAGCACCTCCTCCTCGCGTTCGGTGAGCGGGTCGATGGGTTGGACCGGTACCACCGGCGCCTGGTCGGCGAAGGTCGCCAGCAGCCGGCGGGTGACGTTGGGGGCGATCAGCGCGTCCCCGTTGGCCGCCGCGTGGATGGCCTGCACGAGAAGCTCGGGACCGGCGTCCTTGAGCAGGAAGCCGCGGGCGCCGGCGCGGAGGGCGCCGAGGACGTACTCGTCGAGGTCGAAGGTGGTGATCACGACGACCGCCATCGGATCCGTCACGTCCGGCCCGGCCAGGCGCCGGGTCACCTCGACGCCGTCGAGCCCGGGCATCCGGATGTCGACGAGGAGGACATCGGGACGCAGCCGGGTCGCCATGTCGAGCGCTGCGAGCCCGTCTGCTGCCTCCCCGACGACCTCGAGGTCGGGTTGCGCGCCGAGGATCATCACCAACCCGGTCCGGACCAAGTCCTGGTCGTCGGCTACGACAACACGGATGCTCATCCCAATGCCTCCACCGGCAGCACGGCCTCGACCACCCAGCCACCTCCGGGGCCCGGGCCCGCGGAGAGCGATCCGCCGAGGAGCTGGGCGCGTTCGGCCATGCCCAGCAGGCCGAATCCGGGCCCAGGGGCCGGCCCCGGCTCGGTCCGGCCATCGTCGCTGACACGGAGTCTGACGGCGTCGCCCTCCCGGCGTACGTCGATCCCGACGCGGGTCGCGCTCCGGGCATGCCGTACGGCGTTGGTCAGCGACTCCTGAGCGAGTCGATAGAGCGCGGCATCCACGGGTCGTGCCAGCCGGGTCAACGAACCGTCCAGCGAGACCTCGACGGTTGGCGTCGCGTTCGCGCGCGCCAGCGCTGGCAGGTCCGCGACACCCAGCTGCGGTGAGTAGGCGACGGCTTCTTCCTCACGCAATACCCGCACCATGGATCTCATCTCGGCCAGGGTTCGCGACGCTTCAAGCTCGATCGCGGCCAGGACCTCGGCAGCCTTCTCAGGCTGGATGCCGGCGACCACCCGACCGGCCTGCGCCTGCACCGCGATAGCCGAGACGTGGTGGGCCACGGTGTCGTGCAGCTCGCGGGCCAGAGCCACCCGCTCTTGATTGCGGATCTCGCGCTGTTGGCGGCGCCAGAGGTCCGCGCGGTAGCGGAACACCACTGCGAGGGCGACGAACAACAGCAGGAGGACGCTCCCGCCGAAGACCTCGGACCAGCCCGCCGAGGCGGCGTACATCCCCAGCACGATGACGACTGTCACGAACGCCGTCCCCAAGACGATCTCCCGGCCCGAGCCCCAGCGCACCAGGGAGTAGAGCAGGATCAGGACGGCCGCCATGGAGTCAAGGCCGAGGTCCCCGGTGTGCACAGTCAGCTGGAGGACCGAGAGCAGCCCGGCAACGCCCCACCCGACCAGGACGGCTACCAGGGGCCGGCTCCGCCGCCAGAGCAGAGCAGGCATCACCGCCAGGGCGAGCACCGTGACAAGGGGCCGCCAGGCCAAGCCCGGCCGAACGATGCCCTCGACCAAGGCGGCGGCTGCGAACACGCCCACCAGCAGCCAGTCGAGCCGACCGGTGGGTGGGGCATCAGCAGGCCGCGGCTCGTGCCAGAGGGAGCGCCGGATAGTGACCACGGCTCCAGCCTAGGGATCGGCGAGCCTCGGCGTACCAGCCGAAAGCACTAGAGGGAGACCGTGCCATCGGCCAGGTGAACCCCAGCCTCCGGACCGAGGCGCCCGCCGCCAGGCCAGGCGATCGTGGATCTACCGATCCTCACCACACCAACGGAGCCCATGATGAGAACACATGCCACCCTGGAAGACCAGCCAGTCCCGGTGCGAGCCAAGCTCGCCGCCGCGTGGACAAGCCTCATGTTCCTGTATGCCTACGTGGACATTCTCAACTTCTTCAAGCCCGGCGTCGTCGAAGACATCCTCGCCGGCAGGGTCTTCAAGTTCGACACCTCCCAGACCTTCACAACCACGTCGCTGGCCCTGATGGCCGTCCCGATCCTCATGGTCGTGGGGTCGATGACGCTGCCCGTCCGGGCGAGCCGCATCACGAACCTGATCGTGGCTTCGCTCTACATCCCCGTCACGGCATTCAACGTTGCGGGCGGGTCCTGGCTGTTCTTCTACGGCCTCGGCGTCGCACTGGAACTGATCCTTCTCACCCTCATCCTGCGCTACGCCTGGACCTGGCCCCACACCGCACCGTCGGCATCCATCGCGACCAGCCAGGACCGTGAAACCGTTCGCACCCAACAGCAAGCGTGAACTCGTCCACGAAGTTCGACACCTCAGACGAGTACCGACGCTCGGCCAGCAGCACGGCGTCGTGACCGCCCGAGCCATCTCCGGCATGCGAATCAGGTAAGGGGAGAAGTCCCCCGCACGCTACGCAGGCGCTACTTTCGTCGCTCCGCTCCTCAAACGCGCCTGCTACGCGTGCTGCCCGCCCACCCCCGGGCTTATCGCCCGGAGCATCCTTTCCGGCTATCGCCGGGCCTTGCCGGCTGCCGCCGGCGACCTGCGGCTATCGCCGCGTTGCGCTGGCTATCGCTCGCGGGCGACCGCCCCGTGGCTACGCCTGACCGGCATCGGCAACGGAACCCGCCCTTGAGGCACCCGACCGGTGCCAATTCGACCCTGCAGTTCCCCGCGTCAGCCTCCTGAAGGCAGCACTCACAGAGATTGCCGCGATCACCTCATCTGGCGAACTCACCGTGATCGCCCACTATCGGAGTATCGGCAGCGCAGGGGTTTGACGTCGCCCGATCGGATATGCCCGTCAGTTGCGCTCGGAATGTTGCATGGCACATTCAGACCCGGCCCACAGGCGTGCTTGCCCGGCAAGCACGTGCGGGCGGCTTTGGTTCATCGCCGAGCCAAACTGTCTGCCGTAGGCTGGTGATAGCGGGACCGAAATGAGAAGGTCAGATTCCTGCTCGACCGGATTTGCCTCGACCTGTACACGGGAGTAGAAGTCCTGCCGAGAACCCGCAGGGAACGGAACGCGCTGAGTCGGGCTGGTCGCCTGCTCTGGGTAGCGTCGTTGGCGTCGTACCGGCCTGGCAGCCCCAGGTACAGCCGTGCAGGACTGTCGAGGGGAACAGCCCTGCTCGAGTCGTGCGCGATCGGCCAGGATTGGTCGTGTCAGAGGCTTGTGATTTCCCAGATTCGGTGCCAGGGGATTGCTCGTGAGGGTGGGACTGGCTTCTTGAGGTAGCCGGTGATCTCCACACAGCCCTCGTCCTGGATCTCGACCTTCCATCCTTCGGCCGCGCTGAATTTCTCACTCGCCCCCGGGCCGGGCTGACCGTCGTCACGCGTGTAGGTGACGATAGCGCCTTGGCGATAGCTGTATCCCACTGGGTGCTCCTATCCCTCGATAAGTCTTTGGCGTCGCCAGAACTACCCCGCACTTGAAGCTCCCTACGGCAACCTGCTCTCGCAGTCACGGTTGGTCGCTGGCGTTTTGCCCTCCCTAATGGGGCATATCGGACCTAGCAAGCCGAATGTTTCATTCGCATCGAAGGTTGTTTCTGACACTTGTGTTAACAGCAGTGGCAAGAACAAACCTTCCGCGCGCGCCGCTCAGACACCTATCAAGGAAGCAAGTGCTTGAGACGCCCGGTGCAGCGTCGGTCGGGGCCAGTAGGCTCGGCTGGCCCGATCCCTAACAGCGGCGTTGAGTACGCGGTGCTTGCGAGATTATCTGCAGCTCCGTCCGGGCCGGCTAATCGGGAGAATGGCTTGTCCCGCCATGTGGCCTGAAGGAATCGCGCGTTGTGGATCGACTGGCGGGTTGGCGTCTCGGTAGCATCTGGGCATGACGGACGAGCAGGACCGCTCTGCTTTGGTTGAGCTCACTCGTATGGCGCAGGAGTCGGCTGAGGCGTACTTGGCGGGTGATCTTGACGGCTACGAGAGTGTGCTGCGTCATGCGGAGGACTTCACCTTGATGCCGCCATTCGGTGGGCCGGTTAGGTCGGGCTTCGTTCTGGACGATGAAACGCGGGAAGCGACGCGGACCACCTTCCGTGGCGGGGAGGTGGAGGTTGAAGTTGATGCCTCGTATGTGACTGACGACCTGGCTGTGCTCGTGGTGGTGGAGCGGCAGCGGGGATTGGTGGGGGAGTTGCCGGAGCAGGACTGGTCTCTGCGTGTCACGCTTGCGTTCCGGCGCGAGGATGGGCGGTGGCGGCTCGTCCACCGGCATGCGGATGCGCTGGTTGACACCATCGGGTGGAGCACGCTCTCGCGGCTCGCGCGGGGCGAATTGACGGACTGAAAGCTGCGCCCGCTGAGGCGTGGGTGTCGTGGCCATCTGGTCGCAGTCAACTTGCTGGGGTTTCGCCGAGTCGCCGCCGATCTTGCTGGATAGTCAATACTTATCGGGTACCCCTTGCGAACATGTTTGGGAGGGCTAGCGCGCGCGTGGCGCGAGCTTGATCATGTCGGCGCGGACGGTGACCAGGCCGCGGTTTGCGCCGGAGGGGGAGTCGTCCAGGTTCACGGGGTAAGTGCCGGTTTTCCAGCACTCGGCCATGGTGACGGTGAGTGGGCAGATGCTGCCCTCCCAGCCGGCCTCGAAATGGTTTCCGTTGGTGCTGGTGAAGGATTCGAGGAGTTCGACGCGGTCGCCGTCGTTGAATTTCGGCCTGATGTAGACCGTGCCTTGCTTGCGATACACGTCGTAATGACCTGGAATTCGCTCCAGCGTTGCTCCGCCCACGCCGGGGATGGGGCCGCCGGAGTACAGTTCGCGACCGTCGTCCAGGCCGACGAGATACTTGGACTCCAGTTTCATCTGCCCGATGAGTTCAGCGTCTGCGCCGTCGGGGTAGAGAATCGTGCCTTCGTCGCCGGCGGCAACGGTTGGGTCTGCGCCGCTGTGCTCGAGCTCCGGGTCCCACGTCAGCACCTTTTGACCGGGCTCGGCCGAGCCCCAGAACGGCTTGGCCAAGCGCACGCGATCGCCTTCCTCGAAGCCGGCGGGTGCAGCGGCCTTTGGTGCGGGAGGCGGAGTGTTAACGACGACCCGTGGCGGTGCCACCGGGGGAGTTGGCGGAGGCGCATACGCAATCGGTGCTGGGGCGGCGGGCGGTGGGACGTAGGCGATCGGCTCCGGAGCACTGGGAGGTACGTATCCGGTCGGCTCCGGATCGGGCGGCGGAATGTTCAGGACCGGCTCGGGGGCGGGCTGTGGCGACGGAGTGATGGGCACGAACGACTCCTCGTCCGGCTGGCTGATCTCTTCCGTGCGGTGGTACCTCGCGTGGGCCGCGTGCCGGCACGGTGCTGGCTCACGCCAGTCGTCGACGAACCAGACGACCGGCCACAGGAGACTCATCGCCGCCGCGCTGGAGATGCCGGGCTCGTCCGGTGACGGCTCAACGCCGCAGCGGCGCTTGTAGTACTGCCGTCCGCAGAAGGCCAAGCCTGCCAGCCAGATGATGAACACAACGAACCAGAACATCCACGACCCCTTAATCGCATCAGCTGATTTCGCTCGAAACCGTTTGGGTGTCCGCGGCGCCGGCAAGATACTTTTGCGTTCCCCGTGACATTGGCCGTTTCCGGTGCCGTCTATCGTCGCAAATGAGGCATTTATTACGATCGGGCGAAAATTCACACAAATGATCGCTGATTAAGCGAGCGACCATTAGCACAACCTGTACACGTACTGGATCTCCAGATGCTCTGGAGATCCAGTACGCGAGGCTGGCGAGCCGTCTACTGCCAGAAGCCGCCGTGTGTGGAGCAGAGTTTGCCGGTTGATCGGCAGGTACTGCAGGTCAGCGTGTCGCCGAGGATGCTCTTGTTGGTTTGACCGTTGCAGTCCGGACATTCGTGTACTCGGTCGTGGCACTTCCTGCATTCGTCCATTTGCTGTCTCCCGTCGCTGTAGGATTTCTGGCATCGGGGCATGCAGAGTTCACACACGGCGCGGCCGTGTGAAATCGCCAGTACCTTCCGGCGGATCAGCCCCCTGCGAAAACGCGAAGTCCGGCGTTGTCTCGATTGGCGACAACCTGCCCCCAAACTCCGCAACCAAGACCATGCCGCTCGGGTTGGTAGTTCGCAAGTGTCGGTATGAACTTCCGTGCGTCACCAACGTTTCGTAAATGACATTCTTCTGTATTTCCCTATGGTGGTCGGCGACTGCTCCGGAGGCGTTCGATGTCGCTGGGTGTAACAAGTTGGTGATGGATCGCGATACACGGGCGCGGGGTGGTCTTGCCGGGGAGGGCGGGCCAACGAGGGCTGGGCCCGTGGGGACGCGATCGTTTGTTTTACGCCGTGGGGGAGCAAGCTGAATGTCTTATCGATTCAATCCACCGCCGAACTGGCCGCAACCGCCTGCCGGCTTCAGGCCGGCGCCGGGGTGGGAGCCTGACCCGGCTTGGCCTCCTGCGCCGCCCGGATGGCAGTTGTGGATACCGGAGACGGAGCAGTCGCCGGAGCCAGGCTTCGCGGAGACGCCATTGCCGCCAGTTTCGGTCCAAGGCAGGCATGCCGCTCGTCCGGACGACTTGTCGTACTGGGATGGCGTTCACCAGCCAGGTGGCAAGACCGCGGTCGTAGGTGCCACTTCACCGGGGCCTGTCGGCTCGGGCGATGTGACCGTCCTGGCGATCCCCAGCTCGCGTGACGGGCACGGATTGTTTGGTGGGAAGAAGCGGCTCGAGAAGGAAGTCGAGAGGCTGCGTGCACTCGTCGAGCAGCTCGGTGGGATGGATGCGCTGACGATTGCGTCCGAGACGGATCGTCTGCGGACTGAACTTCAGATGGTCCGGTCTGAGGTGGAGAGTGCGCGTCTGGATGTCTCCAACGCGGTGACCGAGCTGGCCGCCGTACGAAGCAGCATCATCGAGACCAACGAGGTTGCGTCGCTGCAGGAGGTCGGGCTCTACGAGTACTCGCATCCGCTGGAGGACGCGGTCGCGTACAAGGCGCGGCTGACTGAGCTGAAGGATCGGTACAAGGTTCTCGCTCGGGGAGATGGTGCTGTCACTGCGACGACGACCTGGCAGGTGAACAACTCCGCTCGGGCCGGCGCGAAGATGGTGCGCGAGGTCTCCAAGCTGATGTTGCGCGCGTACAACGCCGAGGCTGACAACTGCGTGCGTACTGTACGGCCGCATCGTCGTGCGACGAGTGTCGAGCGTCTCTCGAAGGCTCGGGACACCATCGCGCGACTCGGGCAGAGTATGAGCATCAGGATCAGCGAGGACTACCACGCTCTGCGCGTGGAGGAAGTTCTGCTGACGGCCGACTATCTCTCCAAGGTCGAGGAAGAGAAGGAGCGGATCCGAGCGCAGCGAGAGCAACAGCGCGAGGAGGAAACTGCCCGCCGCGAGTTCGAACGCGAGAAGGCCAGACTGCTGAAGGAGCGGAGCCACTACGAGACCGCGCTGAGTCGGGTACGGGCGTCAGGCGACGCGGCTGCGATCGAGAAACTCGAGGCGCAGATCGCCGAGATCGAGTCCTCGATCACCGGTGTCGAGCAGCGCGAAGCGAACATCCGGGCCGGGTACGTGTACATCATTTCGAACGTCGGCTCGTTCGGGCAGAACATGATCAAGATCGGGATGACGCGGCGACTAGATCCTCTGGATCGTGTGCGTGAACTTGGGGATGCGTCGGTGCCGTTCCGGTTCGATGTCCACGCGGTGATCTTCAGCGAGGACGCGGTCGGACTCGAGGGCGCGCTTCACGCTGCGTTTGCGGAGCACCGCGTCAACAAAGTGAATCTGCGGCGCGAATACTTCTATGCGACTCCGGCTGAGGTGCGCGACGAACTGGCGAAGATAGCCGGTCAGCACCTACTTGAGTACCACGACATTCCCGAAGCCCTCGAGTGGCGAGCCAGCGGCGGGAAGGCAGCGGTCGACAGCGAACAGTTCGTTGGCTAGGCGGGTGGGCCGGCGGCGATGCGGTGGTGGAGTTCGGTTGGGGGGATTTCGGAGCCGTCTTGTAGCCACCAGGTGACGCCGGCTGCTTCGTAGTGGGCTGCGGTTTCGGGGTTGGGGGTGGCGGAGGGGCTGGGGGACCAGATGGCGATGTCGGGGTTTGGGTGGCCGCCGGAGGCTTCGAAGTCGGTGCGGATGGTGGCTAGTTCTTCGAGGGTGGGGAGGCGGAAGTCGTCGGCCTTGTCTCTGATCTGGGGGAAGAGGCCGGTCGCGCCGCGTGCGCCTCGGATCGGGGCGGTTCGAGGCCAGAAGCCGCTTGTCCAGATGGGGATGTTGCTGGCCGGCATGCGGACGTCGGTGGCTTGGTAGTACTTGCTGTTGTGTTCGACGGGGTCGCCGGACAGGAATTTGTGTAGGAGTTCGGCTCCGTCGTCGAGGCGTTCGGCGAGTTCTTTGCGGTTGGCGGACTCGCCGAAGCGGGTGTAGTCCCAGCCGGCTCCCGTGCCGAGGCCGAGGATCAGGCGGCCGTCTGAGAGGTCGTGGAGAGTGGTGGCTTCGAGTGCCAGCTTTGCCGGGCGTCGGCGGGGCAACGGTACGACCATCGGGCCGATGGAGATCCGGCTGGTTGCCTGCGCGATTGCGGCGAGCGTGACCCATGGGTCCGCGACCGGTGGCTCGTAGCTCGGGGCACTGAGCAGGTCCCAGACGAAGAACCCGTCCCACCCGTGTTGCTCGGTGGCTACGGCGAGATCCCGCAGTACCTTCGGACTTCCGTAATCGCCGAACGACTTCGTGTAGATGCCATAGCGCATGGCAGCCACAACCTGTCATTTCGGAGGGCTATTCCTGCTCGCTATGGTCGGCGGTCATGACGGCAGAGACGGCGAGGAGATGACACGAGGTCTGGACCGCCGGCTGCCCGAGAGCTGATCTCGCTTTGGGGCTGGTTGCCCCACACTTCGGAACTACGACTTGGGTCCGTGGTTGAAGGCGTTCCCGGGGTGCGCTGCGTTGGGGATCCCGGACGGTGCGATGGCGCTCGTCCGTCAGTTGCGTGAGGTTGAGGCAGTTGGGGTGGATGACGGGCGAGCTGGTGCCGCGCGCTGGGGAGGTCGAACCGCGCTGCAGGAACCACTCAGGCCGGTTGGGGGTCGGCGATGGTGGGTCCGCAGTTGGTCGTGCTGGTGGGTGGGCAGTTAGCGGTGCTGGTTCAGGAACTTGGTGAGTTCTGCGAGGTATTGGGGGCGGTTGTCGCGGTGGACTGAGTGGCCGGCGTTGGGGATGTGGACTGAGCGGAATTGGCCGGCTGCTGCTTGGGCGCAGCGGGTCGCGTAGGCGGGAGAGATGAGGGAACCGCGGTCGGTGTCTCCGTGGATGAGGAGGACCGGGCATGTCGTTGCGGCCAGGAGGTCGGTCAGGGGGTCGGAGGTTAGGAACGGGTGGTCGAAGAGGTGGGGGTTTACTTGGGCTTTTGAGATGGCCCAGGGTTCGAGTTCGTCTTCGGGCCAGGCGGGGTCGGTGGAGCGGGCTTGGGCGATGCGGGCGGGGAGGTCGAGGGAGCGGACGTCTGCCAGCCAGCGGGGCATGGACGGAGGTTCGGCCGGGGCGGGCGGTTGGGTGGTGCGCGGTTCGCCGGTTGGGGGGTCTTCTAGGACGACGGCTCGGACTAGGTCTGGTCTGGTGGCGGCTAGGTAGGCGGCGGTCATGGCGCCCATGGAGTGGCCGACGACGATCGTGCCGCCTTCGCGGGGTTGGCTTGATAGGACCAGGGCGGCGTCGTCGCGGAGTTGGGGGTAGTTGACGGGGCCGGGTGGGAGGGCGGAGTTGCCGTGGCCGCGGGCGTCTATGGCCAGGGCTTGGATGTGGGGGATGTGGGTGAGGAGGGGTTCCCAGCATTGGGCGGAGTCGGAGAAGCCGTGGAGGAAGGTGACGTCCGCGGGGGACTCGGTGGTGCGGTACCAGGCCAGATGGGCTGTTTTACCTCGCACGGTGAACATGGTTGGGGACGATAGCGCAGGTGCGCGAGACCACTGCCGATTCTGCTCGGCTGTTGTGTCGGAGGTCGGTGCGACGATGACGGCATGAGTTTTGCCAGCCAGGGCAGTGTGACCACAGATGTGCTCGAGATCGGGTATGAGGCGACGGGGGAGCCGGGTGGGGTGCCGGTGATTCTGTTGCATGGGTTTCCGTATGACGTGCGCGCGTACGACGAGGTCGCGGACGAGCTTGCGGCCAGTGGGCGGTACGTCTTGGCGCCCTATCTGCGCGGCTACGGGCCGACGAGGTTTCGCGAGACCGGGGCTCTGCGGTCGGGGCAGCAGGGGGCGATTGGGCAGGATTTGCTGGACTTCATGGATGGGTTGGGGATCGAGCGGGCTGTTGTTGCCGGCTACGACTGGGGTGGGCGGGCCGCGTGTATCGCGGCAGCGCTGTGGCCGGAGCGCATCAACGGATTGGTGACCTGCGGTGGGTACGCGATTCAGGACATCGCGAGGTCCGGTGAGCCTGCGGCTGCCGAGGACGAGCAGAAGTACTGGTACCAGTACTACTTCCAGTCCGAGCGTGGCCGGCGCGGACTGACAAGCAACCGGGATGAGTTGTGCGCGCTGCTCTGGCGGGACTGGTCGCCGAAGTGGGTCGGCGCCGATGCCGCCTATCCGGCCACCTCGCCCAGCCTGCACAACCCGGACTTCGTTGACGTGGTGATCCACTCTTACCGTCACCGCTACGGCTTGGTCGAAGGGGACCCGCGCTACGAAGCAGTGGAAGACAAGCTTGCCGCGCTGCCGAAGATCGACGTGCCGACGGTGATTCTGGTGAGTGAGGCCGACGGTGTCACCGGGCCGGCGGGGCTCGAGGATGGGCCGCATTTCAGCGGGCCTTGCGAGATTCGCTCGTTGCCGGATATCGGTCACAACGTGCCGCAGGAGGCCCCGGTTGCCTTTGCCCAGGCGGTTACTGCCCTCGGATGAGGCGGTCGCCCAGGTCCGAGCGGTGGTAGAGGACCGAGCGGCCGTGGCGGGCTGAGATGAGGAGGCCGGCCGCGCGGAGGGCTCGCAGGTGTTGGTTGACGGCAGTGGGGGTGACGTTGAGGCGTACGGCCAGTTCAGTTGAGGAGGTTGGGGTTTCCAACAGGACGAGTAGGCGGGATCGGGCGCGGCCGATCAGGTCTGCGAGGGCGGTTGGTGACGAAGCCGACGAGGATTGCCAGAGAGTGCCCAGGCCGCGGGCCGGGTAGATCAGGTGGGGTGGTTCGTCGGGGGAGATGGGGGTGGCGCCACGGCGGCTGAAGAGGGACGGCGTGAGGGTGAGGCCGCGGCCCGCGGTTGAGGTTCGGTAGGAGAGGTCGCTGCGCAGACGGATGCGGAGGACGGTGCCGTCGAGGCGCACGTGAGGGTCGACGTCGGCGAACATGGTGGCCAGGCCGGACTGAGCCATGACTCGGCCGCGGTAGACGATGTCGGCCTCGAGGACGGTTCGCATCCGGGTCCAGTACGGCTCGAAGCAGGCGTCCCAGTAGTCCTGCAACGCGGCCAATATGCGTCGGAGGACGGTGGCTGGGCGACCTCGAAGGGCCGCCGGCAGCCCCGAAGGATGGACGGCGGCGAGGTCCGTGCGTACGACGGCGGCCGGGGTGCTGGTCAGTGCCGAGAGCTCGTCCTCGATGCGGCCGAGCGGGCTGTAAGGGCGGGGAGTGAGGAAGTCCGGCGTCCACAATGCCTCGTTCGTCAGGGCGTGGAGGAGATCCAGGTCGAGGCCGGCGCGCGCCGGCGAAGTCGCTCGCAGCCACGGGAGTTGGAGCGGGAAGCGGCCGGGGTCGCGCAGGGTCCGCAGCGACAGGACCAGCTCGTGCAGCGGTGAGATCGCGAAGCGCACCTCGCCGAGATCGTTGCCAGCGAGTTCGTACTCGATCATGAAGCAAAATGCTACATCGTTGGTCCCCGGCAGCGACCGGATGCGACAACTGTCGAGTGCTCCTCCGTGATCCCGTCGAACGCGCGCTCGCCTCCGCCGTGGCCGCGCTGTCGCTGTCTCGCGGCATGTTCTTCGCCGTCAGCGCGCTCTACTTCACCCGCGGAGTCGGGTTGTCCGCAGCCACCGTCGGCCTCGGGCTCACCACAGCCGGGGCGGTCGGCGTGCTCTCGTCGTACGTCGGTGGCCGGTTGAGCGACCGCTACGGCGCAGATCGCCTCCAGCAATGGACGCTCGCCGCGAACGGAGCCGCACTGTTGGCGTATGCCCTTGCCGGCAACGTCATCAGCTTCATCCTGATCGCGGCCTGCGTGTCGGCGACGCGCGGCCTCCAGAGCACGGCACAGGTCACATTGCTCGCCCGGTGGTACGTAGGGCCCGAGCGGGTCACAGTCCGCGCCAGGCTGCGGGTCGTGATGAACGTCTTCATCGGTGCCGGGAGTCTCCTCGCGGGGCTTGCGCTGATGGTCGATACGACGTCGGCGTACCGGTTGACGGTCGTACTCGTCGGCGGGGTGACGATGCTGGGCACAGTGCCGCTGATCGGTCTGCGTAGGAGGGTGGCGGGCCTGGCGGAGCGGATGGACGCGACTGGCGGGCAGGCCCAGGTGCGTGGACGGTCTCCGCTGCGCGATCGGACGTACGTCGCGTCCACGGTCCTCAATGCCATCGTCGCGATCCAGTTCGGGCTGACGTCGGTCGCGATACCGCTCTGGGTCGCGGACCACACCGATGCCCCGACGGTCGTCGTATCAGCGCTGCTGCTGATCAACACCGCCTATGTGGCTCTCTTCCAGGTCCGCGCGTCCCGCGGTGCACAGAACCTGCGCACCGCCGGGCAGTCGGTGCGGCGAGCGGGGCTCTTCTTGCTTGTCGCGTGTCTGCTCTTTGCCGCGGCCGGGTACCTCGGTGCTGCAGCAGCAACCGGCGTTCTGCTGCTCGCCGCACTCGCCGCGTCCGCCGCCGAGACGAAGGGTGAGGCCGGCGGCTGGACGATGGCCTTCGAGCTCGCCGATCCCGCCCGCGCGGGCGCCTACCAAGGCCTCAGTCAGACCGGCTATGCGGTCGCCCAGATGGTCAGCCCAGCTGTTGTCACGACGAGCGCGATCGACCACGGTACGACGGGTTGGATCGCGCTCGGCATGCTCTTCGCTGCCACCGGCGCCGCAACCGCGCTACTCGCGAACCGCGCTGCCGAGCGGTCAGTCGAGCGTGTGCTGGACCGGGATGGTGTGCGGTAGGTCCGTGAGTTCGAGTGCGGCTCGGAGCGGGGAATCCGGCGGTACGACGACGCGGAGCTCCTGGCGGCTGTGGGCGAGGCGTTCGGCGAGGCGGAACAGCATCGCGATCCCGGAGCTGTCGAGATAGGCGGTCTCGGTCAGGTCGACGACGATGGCGGTCGCGTCGACGGAGGCGAGGTGGCTGATGGCATCCCGTACCTCGACGGCGTTGGTGAGGTCGACCTCGCCCGAGATCCGCACCACCTGGACGCCCTTGCTCATCCAGGCGTCGACCTCGGCGTACGCCGTCATTTCTCCCCCCCGGCCGCTACGTTGCGCCGCATGAGGACCGTCGTACCCTCCGGATCGCTGTCGATGTCCACCGAGTCCGAGAGCCCGTGGATCAGCGTCAGACCCAAGCCACCGCCACGGTCGGCCGGCTTCCGCCACCGGCCGTGGTCGCGCACCGTCAGCTCCACCGAGCCGTCCACGAGTCGCGCCTCGACGTGCATGTCGCCCGGCGTGGCGCCGTACGCGTGACGTACGACGTTGCCGCATGCTTCCCCGCAGGCGATCGCGATCTCGCCGGCATCGCGCGCGTTGACGCCTGACTCGCGGAGCCAGCGACGTAACGCGTGCCGGACCTGGAAGAGCATGCGCGCGTCTGCCGGTACGTCGAGGGTCAGCGGCGTTCCGGCCATCGCCAACGGCCTCAACGCCACGAGCGCGATGTCGTCGGCAACCTTGCCGGGCTCCGGCAGGCTCGAGAGAAGGTGGTCGCAGAGCGCGTCGAGGTCGGACCACTCGGCACCGCCCGCTTCGGCGAGCAACCGATCCAGCCCGTCCTGGATCGACAGCGTGCGCTTCTCGACCAGCCCGTCGGTGTAGAGCAGCAGAGTCGCTCCGGGCCGCAGTCGCTGCGTAGCTTCGGCATAGTCCCAGTGCGCAAGTACGCCGAGCGGTGGCGCCAGCCCGCCGTCGAGGTACTGCGTGCTCTCGTCGTCGATCAAGAGTGCAGGCGGATGTCCCGCGTTCGTGAACCGCACCGTGCCGGTGTCCGGGTCGTACAGGACGTAGAGCAGGGTCACCATCTCAGCCATCGGCAGCTCGCGGGCCAATCCGTGCAGTCGGGTCATCACCGCGACCGGTGACGGATCGTGGATGGCGTACGCGCGGACCGCCATCCGCAGCTGTGTCATCGCCGCGGCGGCCTGCAGACCGTGGCCGGCGACATCACCGATGACGAGACCTATCAGGCCGTCGCGCAGCTGGATCACGTCGTACCAGTCGCCGCCGACGTGCAGGTCCGCGGTCGCCGGGACATACCGGGCGGCCACAACCAGGCCGGGGATGTCGGGCATCCGGTCCGGCAGCAGGCTGCGTTGGAGAGTCTCCGCGATCTGGTGCTCGCGCCGGGTCCTGGCCTCCTCTCGGGTCAGCTGTTGCTGGGCCTCGAGCCGGTGGTCGACCTCGCGGCGGAGCCGGTCGTTCGCTGCCTTCAGCTCCGCGGTGCGGTCCTTGACGCGCTCCTCGAGGTCGGCGGCCGAGGTCATCAGCGCACGGACGAATCCCATCCGCTCGGTCACCAGCGCGGCGAGGAGGAAGGACGTCAGCGCGACGGTGGCGTTGAAGGCCTGGAGGGTCAGCATCTGCTCCAGCAGCGATTTCCCCGCGAACGGTCCGAGTCCGCGCGACGCCGACCAGGTTGCGATCAGGGATGCGACCAGCGCGGCGGGCGCGGCTCCGCGCAACTGCAGCCGCCACGAGGCCCAGCCCAGCAACGGCAGGACCAGGAACAACAACGCGACGTCGGTGCGCGTCGTCCACGACACGAGGACGATGGTCAGCACGAGGATGACCCCTGCTTCGAGCCGGCGCGCGGCCGGCCACGGTTCGAGTTCTCGGAACAGAGGGATGCACAAGAGGAACGGAGCGACGGCGAGAACGCCCATCGCGTCACCGGTCCACCACACCACCCAGGCACCGGCCAGCCCGTGAGCGCCTTTCGATGCTGTGAGCGCGACGGCGCCGATGGTTGCGCTGATCGTCATGCTCGCCAGCGCGCCGAGGAAGACGATTGCCAGCGCATCACGCAAGCGGTCCAGCTGGCGGCGGAACCCGATGCGCTCGAGCACGATCGCCGCGACGAGTGGTGCCAGCGTGTTGCCCATCGCGGTCAGCAGCGCCGGTACCGGACCCGTGCTGATCGGCAGGTTCACGGCCAGAGCCGCCAGTGCGACACCCGGCCAGACCCTCCTCCCCAGGATCAGGAATGCCGCCAATGCGATCCCGCTGGGCGGCCAGAGCGGCGTGACGTTGCGCTCGACCAGCGACAGGCTCAGACCGAGGCGCGCACCGAGGTAGTACGCCGCGCCGACCAGGACCGCGGCCGCGGCGGTGCGGCCCAGATCCCCCGGTATGCGCAGCCTGAGTGCCCTCGAGGCCCATGCGACTCCCGTGCGCCCACCCATGGCTCATGGGACGCTGCGAAACCGGACTACGTCAAGCACCGTGCGGGGGAGCCTGGTTTGGGGTACTAGCGGGTAGTAGGAGTCCCCAGGCGGAGGAGTGATACCCGTGACGGCTACGACGCGGCAGGTCGGCGAGCGTGAGGCCCGGGAGGTTGCGGAGGCGGCTCGGGAGTCCGAGTGGACCCGGCCGAGTTTCGCCAAGAAGCTCTACCTAGGCGACTTCGACCTGTCGCTGATCCATCCGCAACCGCATGCCGTCGCGGCCGACGACGTGGTGCGCGGCGAGGAGTACATCGCCCGGTTGGCGGCGTACTGCGAGACGCTCGACGGCCTCCTGATCGAGCGCGAGGCGAAGATCCCGGACGAGTACCTGCGCGGGCTCGCGGAGCTGGGGACGTTCGGCATCAAGATCCCGACCGCGTACGGCGGCCTCGGCCTGCCGATGTCGTACTACGGCAAGGCGCTGATGCTGGTCTCGTCGGTGCATCCGAGCCTGAGCGCGCTGGTGTCGGCGCATCAGTCGATCGGTGTGCCGGAGCCGGTGAAGATGTTCGGGACCGACGAGCAGAAGCAGCGGTTCCTGCCCCGCTGCGCCGCCGGTGCGGTGACGGCGTTCCTGCTGACCGAGCCCGATGTGGGTTCGGATCCGGCCCGGCTGGCGTCGACGGCGACCCCGACCGACGACGGTACGGCGTACCTCCTGGACGGCGTGAAGCTCTGGACGACGAACGGCGTCATCGCGGAGCTGGTCGTGGTGATGGCCCGCGTACCGGAACACGAGGGCGGACGGGGCGGTATCAGCGCGTTCGTGGTCGAGTCCGACTCGCCGGGGATCACGGTCGAGAACCGCAACGCCTTCATGGGTTTGCGCGGGATCGAGAACGGCGTGACCCGCTTCCATCAGGTCCGGGTGCCGGCCGAGAACCGGCTGGGACGCGAGGGTGACGGCCTGCGGATCGCGCTCACCACGCTGAACACCGGCCGGTTGTCGATCCCGGCGACCACCACGGCGGCGGCCAAGTGGTGCCTGAAGATCGCGCGGGAGTGGTCCGCGGAGCGGGTCCAGTGGGGCCGGCCGATCGGCGCCCACGCTGCCGTGGCCGAGAAGATCTCGTTCATGGCGGCCACGACCTTCGCGCTCGAGGCAGTGCTCGACCTGTCGGCGAACCTGGCCGACGCGGGTACGAAGGACATCCGGATCGAGGTCGCGCTGGCCAAGCTGTGGGCCAGCGAGATGGCCTGGCGGATCGCCGACGAACTGGTGCAGATCCGCGGCGGACGGGGGTACGAGACCGCCGACTCGCTGGCGGCCCGGGGCGAACGCGCGGTGCCGGCGGAGCAGATCCTGCGCGACCTGAGGATCAACCGGATCTTCGAGGGCTCGACCGAGATCATGCATCTGCTGATCGCCCGCGAGGCCGTCGACGCCCACCTGTCCGCGGCCGGCGACCTGGCTTCGCCGGACGCCGATCTGCAGGCCAAGGCGAAGGCTGCGGTGAATGCGAGCGGGTTCTACGCCAAGTGGCTTCCGCAGCTGGCAGTCGGCAAGGGGGCTGATCCCAGGTCGTACCGCGAGTTCGGGCCGCTGGCGAAGCACTTGCGGTACGTCGAGCGGTCGTCCCGGAAGCTTGCGCGGCAGACGTTCTACGGGATGGGGCGATGGCAGGCGAAGCTCGAGTACCGGCAGGGTTTCCTGGCCAGGATCGTGGACATCGGCGCCGAGCTGTTCGCGATGGCGGCATCCTGCTCGCGGGCCGAGACCCTGCGCTCACACGGCGACGCTGCCCAGGGCGAGTCGGCGTACGAGTTGGCGGCGGTGTTCTGCGAACAGGCGCGGCTGCGGGTCGATCACCTCTTCGAGCAGCTGTGGAACAACACCGACGATGCCGACCGGAGGCTGGCCCAGCAGGTGCTCGACGGGAAACACAGCTGGCTCGAGGCCGGCATCGTCGACCCCTCCGAGGGAACCGGTCCGTGGATCGCCCAATGGCAACCCGGCGAATCGACAGCTGAGAACAAGTCACGCCGCTACCGCTGACCGATCATCGCCCGTCGGCGTCGAGGCGGTCGAACGGGCTCGGGCCGTCGTGGGGCTCGGGTCGGCCCAGATGGCGGGCGCGGAG
This sequence comes from Kribbella sp. NBC_00662, assembly GCF_041430295.1. Classification (GTDB taxonomy): domain Bacteria; phylum Actinomycetota; class Actinomycetes; order Propionibacteriales; family Kribbellaceae; genus Kribbella. The sequence goes on from NZ_CP109029.1 coordinate 6,017,626, forward strand.
ATCGTCCATGAGGGCCTCGACGAAGGCGGGGCCCTCGTCCTGCATGAACTGCTGGCGGGCGTGGAGTTCGTTGGCGGCGGGCCGCCAGGTGAGCGACCAGTTGCCCAGGGCGACGAGGATCGGAAGGGTCTGGATGCCGGCCTCGGTGAGGCTGTACTGCGCGCGCTGCCCGCGGGCGGCAGTGCCGCGGCTGAGGAGGCCTGCTTCGACCAGGCGGACCAGGCGGTCGGCCAGGATGTTCGAGGCGATGCCTTCGGTCGATCCGGTGAGCAGCGCGCGGAAGTAGCGACGGTCGCTGAAGATGACGTCACGCAGTACGAGCAGCGACCAGCGATCTCCTAATACCTCGACGGCGGCGTTGATCGGACAGCCGGACCGTGGTTCCACGACTCCTCCTTGACAGCTCTGGGCATCGCCATAATAGTGATTGCAGATTGCAAGCACTAGTCGGAAGAGGGGGTTCGATGGGCCGCTTCGTGTATGCGATGAACGTGTCCCTCGACCTGCGGATCGAGCAGGTCCCGGGCGACAACGGCGCGGGCGAGTGGCTGCGCATCGACGAGGAGTTCCACCGCGCGGCCAACGCGTGGACGCGGGAGCTCGCGATGATCGTCCACGGCCGGATCATCTACGAGACGATGGAGGAGTACTGGCCGCGGGCGCCCGGCGACGCGTCGCTGCCGGACTACATGCGCGAGTACGGCGAGATCTGGATCGCCACGCCCAAGGTGCTCGTCTCGCGCACCCGCAGCAGTGCCGATCACAACACCCGGATCATCGGCGGCGACGACTCGATCGAGCAGCTCGCCGTCCTCCGCGCCGAGACCGAAGGCACGATCGCCGTGGGTGGTGCGACGCTCGCCACCCAGCTGCTCCGCGCGGGGCTGCTCGACGAGCTCCTGCTGACCACCCATCCCGCGATCCTGGGCTTCGGCCGGCCGCTGTTCGACGACTACGACCTGCCGATCGATCTCGAACTGCTGGAGCAGCAGAGGTTCGGATCGGGCGCCACCATGAACCGCTACGCGATCGTGAAAGAGGCCGGCTGATGCTGAGGCAAGTTGCGGACGGCGTGTTGACCCACCAGAGCGAGTTGCTCCAGAACAACGCCGTCGTGGTGCGCGGCAACGCTGGCGTACTGCTCGTCGACCCCGGACTCACCCGCGACGAAATGGCCTGCCTCGCGAACGACCTCGGCGAAGACCGTGTCGTGGCAGGCTTTGCGACGCACCCCGACTGGGATCACGTTCTCTGGTACGCCGACCTCGGCGATGCGCCCCGCTACGGTACGGCGCGTTGCGCGGCCGAGCTCGAAGAGCTGCGGTCGAACCCGGAGTGGAAGGCCGACATCACCGAGTGGATGCCAGCGGAGATCGTCGACGACGTACCGCTGGATTTGTTCGGCCTCATCACCGCTCTACCTGCCGGAGCCACTCAGATCCCTTGGGACGGTCCACACGTCCGCGTCATCGAGCACCGCGCACATGCCACGGGTCATGCGGCGCTGCTGATCGAAGAGCAAGGGGTTCTCGTCGCCGGCGACATGCTGTCGGACGTCCTGATCCCCATGCTCGACGTGAACGGCGATCCCGATCCGATCGAGGAGTATCTCGCCGCGCTCCGGCTGTTCGACGAGGTGGCGGACCGCGTCGAGGTCGTCGTACCAGGCCATGGTTCTGTCGGCGGAGCGGACGACCTGCGGGCACGGATCGATCGCGATCGCGCCTACGTGCAGGCGTTGCGTGACGGCCGCGAGGTCATCGACCCCCGGATCGGGTCATCGGCCAAGACCGGTTGGGAATGGGTGGGCGACGTACATGCGGGCCAGCTGCAACGCCTCGCCCAAAGAAGCGAGCGCGACGTACTGTCGTGAAAAGGGGCGGCTCGCAGAGGGGATGAGCGATGGCCGAATCGGGCCCGGGTCGAAGCGCGCACCCGCTGATCGCGGACTACGCCTTCCTGTCGGACTGCGAGTCCAACTGCCTGATCGCGCCGAGCGGCGCGATCGAGTGGATGTGCTTGCCGCGACACGACTCGCCCAGTGTGTTCGGGGCGATTCTCGACCGCGCCGCGGGGAGGTTCCGGCTCGGACCGTACGGCGTACAGGTGCCGGCCGCCCGTCGGTACCTGCCGGGCAGCCTGATGCTCGAGACGACGTGGAAGACGCCGACCGGCTGGCTGCTCGTCCGTGATTCGCTGGTGATGGGTCCGTGGCACAACATCTCCGAGCGGTCCGCGACGCACCGCCGTACGCCGACCGACTACGACGCCGAGCACTGCCTGCTTCGGACGGTGAAATGCGTCAGCGGCACAGTGGACCTCTCGATGGTGTGCGAGCCGATGTTCGGATACGGCCGCTGGGCAGCGGACTGGCGGTACGAAGGGCCCGGGTACGGCGAGGCGGTGGCGAGCCGGGCCGACCTGGACGACGCCGTCACGCTGAAGCTCACCACCGATCTACGCCTCGGTCTGGAAGGCCCCACGGCCCAGGCCCGGACACGCATGTCGCACGGCGACACGGCGTTCGTCGCGCTCTCGTGGTCGCACTTGCCGCCGCCGCGGAGCTGGGCGGAAGCCCTCGAAGCGACAGGCCGTACGGCGGAGTACTGGCGGCAATGGATCAACGTCGGCGTCTTCCCGGACCATCGCTGGAGCCACCATCTGGCGCGCAGTGCTCTCACGTTGAAAGGACTCACCTACGCTCCGACCGGGGCATTGCTCGCTGCGGCGACGACGTCCCTGCCGGAAACGCCGAAGGGCGAGCGGAACTGGGACTACCGCTACTCGTGGGTCCGGGATTCGACCTTCGCGCTCTGGGGTCTCTACACGATCGGGCTCGATCGCGAGGCGAACGACTTCTTCTCGTTCCTCACCGAGCTGTGTGACGGCGACCAGGACATCCAGATCATGTACGGCATCGGCGGCGAGCGTGAACTGCCGGAGCGGACGCTGGACCACCTGAGCGGTTACGAGGGCGCGAGACCGATCCGCGTCGGCAACGCGGCGTACCTCCAGGGTCAGCACGACGTGTGGGGAGCGATCCTCGACTCGCTGTACCTGCATGCCACCTCGCGCGACCAGGTGACCGAGAGCCTGTGGCCGTTCCTGAAGCGGCAGGTCGAGGCGGCGGCGAAGCATTGGCGCGAGCCCGACCAGGGCATGTGGGAGTCGCGCGGTGAACCGCAGCACTACACGTCGTCCAAGCAGATGTGCTGGGTGGCGATGAGCCGTGGCGCGCGGCTGGCCCGGCTGCACGACGAACCCGGATTCGCCGAGGACTGGGAAGCGGTCGCCGACGAGATCCGCAAGGACATCTGTGCCAACGGTGTCGACGACAGGGGAGTGTTCGTCCAGCGGTACGGCGCGACCACGCTCGACGCGTCGCTGCTTCTCCTGCCGTTGCTCCGATTCCTGCCCGCCGACGATTCGCGGGTGCGCGCCACCGTGCGAGCGATCGCCGACGAACTCACCGAGGACGGCCTGGTACTGCGGTACCGCGTCTCGGAGACCGATGACGGTATGCACGGTCAGGAAGGCACGTTCGCGATCTGCTCGTTCTGGCTGGTGTCGGCGCTCGTCGAGATCGGCGAACTGGCCGAGGCCACCGCGCTCTGCGAGCGGCTCCTGTCCTACGCGAGCCCGCTGGGCCTGTACGCCGAGGAGATCGACCCGGCGAGCGGACGCCACCTCGGCAACTTCCCGCAGGCGTTCACTCATCTGGCGTTGATCAACGCGATCATGCACGTCGTCCGCGCTGAGGAAGGCGGCCGCAACACCTTCGGCGCGATGAGTGGTTCGTTGACCGATCACAGTGGGCACTGACCAGGGGTTCGGCCCGGTGGGTCCCGGAGGCGATCAGGTGGGTGTTGGCGTGACGGTTGCGGGGTGAGCCGGGAGGCGGCTCCGAGAAGCCGAGTGGACGGAGAGTTGTGATGGGCGAGGCGTTCGAGGAGCGGAAGCTGATCGCCAGCGGGATGGCGGGTCGGAACTGATGCCGGCGCCGGCGTGGGAGCGGGTGACGTCCGCCGAGGTGGAGCGTGCGCTCGAGGAGTACGACCGGCTGGGGCCCAAGGCCTTCTTTGCCGAGCACGGCTTCGCGCCGACGACGACGTACGAACTCGTCTGGAAGGAACGCACTTATCCACCCAAGGCAGTGCTGGGCACGGCCTACGAGTTCGCGACCGGACACCGTCTGGCGTCAGCCGATTTCGAAGGCGGCAAGGCGGGTGCCGTCAAGGTGCTCGGCGCGCTGGGCTTCACGGTCCGCCCGATCGACAGATGAGACCAGCATGCTGACAGATATCCACGCCGGTGACGGTGATCCGGTTGCTCGGGAGCACATCGCAGCGGCGGTGACCGCGGCCCGACTGATGTATGCGGACGGGGCGACCCAGGTCTTCGAGCGCAACGGGGCGACCACCTACACCGAGGACGGGCGCGTCACCCGAGGCGAGTGGTACGTCGACGATCGTGGCCGGTTCTGCTCGTTCTGGCCGCCGTCGTACCGGGCGTGCTACCTCCTGCACTGGCTGGTCGCGGACGACATGATCGTGGGGCTGACGTTCGTCGACCTCAGCGGGCGATCACGTTTCGAAGGGCGCTACGCCTAGCCGTGCTCACCGGCCACGTCCGGCGTCAGCTTGTGGAGCAGGGCCCGTCGCGAGGAGATCCCGAACTTCTCGAAGACCTTGTGCAGGTGGTACTCGACGGTGCGCGGACTGAGGAACAGCCGTTCGCCGATCTCCGGATTCGTCAGGCCCTGCCCGGCCAGCGCGGCGATGCTCGTCTCTTGTGGGGTGAGCTGGTCCCGGTGGTCCGCGATGCGCCGCCGGGCCCGGTCGCCGGTGGCGAGGTACTCCCGGTGCGCGCGTTCGGTGAAGGCAGTGGCGCCGGCTGCCGCGAGCCGATCGCGGGCGGCCTTGAGCTGGACCCTTGCGTCGACGCGTCGGCCCTCGCGGCGCAGCCATTCGCCGTACACGAGTTGGGTTCGAGCCAGGTGGACCACGACACGGGTCCGGGCCAGGTGATCGATCGCCAGCTGGTACAGCCGCTCTGCCTGCGGACCGTCGGTCAGCAAGGCACGGGAGCGCGCTTCGAGACCGAGCGCCCAGTCGGTGCCGGCCGCACGCGTTCGTTCGGCCAACGCCTCCAGCGCGTACGCCGCGGCCGCGGGCTGCCCGCTCCGCGCGGCGGCCTCGATCAGCTCCGTCAGACCCCAGCCGCACAGGACGAGCTCGTCCTCTGCCACCACATCGCGCGCGGCCGCGAGCGCGGCGTCGTACCGTCCCAAGCCGTTCGACAGTACGGCGGCCGACAGGGCGGCCGTGGTGAGGAGGATGCCTTCGCCGCGCTCCATCGCATCCTGGCGAGCAGCCTCGATCCGTGCGAGTGCGACTTCCTCGGCGCCACGCCATCCGGCCAATAACAGCGCCCCGCACGGGAAGGTCGGGCCCGAGGTCGTCAGTGCGTCGATGCGATCGACCAGCTGCTGTGCGGTGTCGAAGTTGCCGAAGTGGAGCTCGGCCAGGCAGCGGTCGGTCAATGCGAACGGCAGTTTCATCAGCGAGCCGGTCTCCCGCGCGAGGTCCACCCCGCGCGAGGTCAGCTTGTCCCACAGCTCGTCGTCCCACAGATCCGCGCCGATCCGCGACGCGATCCCGAGCCACCGGTTACTTGTCTGGTCGGCGGCCACGGCTCGTACCGTCGGCTTCAGCAGCTGATGGCTCGACACGAACCCGGTCGCGAAGCGCGCGGTGAGACCGACGAGAAGATCCCGTGTCGTCCCGTCACAGGTCCATTCGGTAGGCGTCCGGCGAGCGAAGGCACCCGTACCCGACCCAAGCCGGCCCGCGTAGGTCGCCGCAACCAGGGCCTCCAGAAATCCTTCGCAGGCAAGCGGGTCGTTCGCCCGGTGCAGCTCCTCGGCGGCCTGCAGCAGGCGCTCGGCGGCCGGAACATTGCGCTTGTCGACGAACGCCAAACGGGCGTGCTGCCGGCTGAGATAGCGACGGATCCGTCCGTCCAGTCGACCGAGCCCGGCCGCAGCAAGCAGGTGGACAGCGGAAGAGGCCGAGCCGATGTCGAGCTTCGCCACCGCGGCCGCCAGCAGTCGCGCCGAGCGTACGTCGGCATCGCAGGTGAGTAGCGCGGACCGTTCGAGGAACGCCGCCTCGCCGGCCCGGCCGCACCGCCGACGGGCCGGCGCCGCGCAGTATTCGAGCTCTGTCGCGAGCTGGTCGTCCGGGCCGGTCGTCGCGACGGCGAGGTGCCATGCGCGGCGGTCACGGGCGACCACGGCGTCGGTCGCGGCCGCCAGCGCGCGGTGAACCTGCTCGCGCTCCGAGCTCGTCGCCAGGCTGTACACCGCCGACCGAACGCCGGGGTTCACGAACAGGACGCGAGTCTCCTGCCGAAGCCAGCCCTCGTCCTGAAGAGTCCTCGTCACGTGACGGTCGAGACCGAGGACGTCCGCGGCCCTCCACTGGAGTGCCGGGTCGCCGGTCGGGTCGGCCGCCGCCAGGATGAGCGCCAGGCGCTCGGCGTGCGTGAGGCGTCCCATCCGCTCGCCCAGCTCGCCGGTGTCCCCGCGGACAACGCCGTACCCGCCGGCGAAGTCCGGCGACATCACGCCGTCCACGGCCGCGAGGATGTCGCGTGGGATGCCGTTCGCTTCGGCGACGATCCGGCTGAGCACGGCCTCGTCGACACCGCCGTACGACGCTGTCCGCAGCAGCGCGCGACCGTCGGCATCGCTGAGCCCGGTCAGCTGCAGGCAAGGGAACTGGGCGAAGTCGTCGGCGTCGGCACAGGTCGCGAGGACAACCGCGACCGGGCAGGCGCCGAGCCGTCGTACCGCGAAGGCGAGCGCCCGCGAGGTCGCCGCGTCGAGCCACTGAGCATCGTCGACCAGGATCAGTGCCGGTCGGTCTTTGGCAGCCCCGATCAGCAGTGTCTGTGTGGCCAGACCGATGAGGTAAGGGTCAGCATGTCCCTCCGTGATTCCGAATGCGGCCTCGACGTCGGCGCGTTGGGGGAGGTCGAGCGCGGTGAGGTCGGCGCGGAGCGTCGTACAGAGCTGTTGGAGAGCGGCGAACGGCATGGCTCGCTCGGACTGCACACCGCGGGTCCGGACGATCTCCATCCCCGGTGCGCCGGCTGCCGCGAGGTCGAGCACGGCGCTCCGGCCGATTCCAGCCTCACCACGCAGGACCACGACCCGGCCCTGTCCGGACCGTGCAAGGCGGAATTCGTCCTCCAGACGCCGCTGAACAGCAGAGCGTCCGATGAGAGATGGGCTCACGATCGCAGCATGTCCCGATCGGTCGGCACGCGGACCCGTGGCGACCACGGGTTCATCCCTGGGACGCTGGCCGGACTGGCTGGTCCTCACCACGCACTGGCTGGTCTGCGCGGTCAGCCAGGTCATCCCGTGCCTACAATTTCTGCGACCGGGCGGGGTATTGAGTGGATGGCGGCGCTTTCTGGTGTTGCAGGGTCGGCGCGACGAGACCGAGCTGCTCGGTCGTCTCATCGAGGCGATCCGGTCGGGTCAGGGCCGCAGCCTGGTGCTGACCGGCGAGGCAGGGGTCGGCAAGACGGCGCTGCTCGACCACCTGATCGCACACGCGACGGATTGCCAGGTCGTCCGCATGACCGCGATCCAGTCCGAGATGGAGCTCGCCTTCGCAGGCCTGCACCAGCTGTGTAGCCCGATGCTGGGCCAGCTGGACGCGCTGGCCGAGCCGCAGCGCAAGGCCCTGGGCACGATCTTCGGGCTGCGGTTCGGCGATCCGCCGGACCGGTTCCTGGTCGGCCTCGCGACGCTCAACCTGCTCGCGGACGTGGCGCGTGATCAGCCGCTGATCTGCGTGATCGACGACGCGCACTGGCTGGACCACGCCTCGCTGCAGGCGCTGACGTTCGCCGCCCGCCGCATGGTCGCCGAGCCGATCGCGGTCGTGTTCGCCGTACGGAACGGGCAGCTGACGCCCGACTTCGACGGCATCGAGCGGTTGCGGGTCGACGGGCTGGGCGACCACGATGCTCGCGTCCTGCTGAAGTCTGTGCTGCCGGGCCCGATGGACGAGCGCGTCGTCGACCGGATCGTCGCCGAGGCCGACGGCAGTCCGCTCGCTCTGCTCGAGTTGCCGTCAGGGCTGACGTCGGCGCAGCTCGCATCGGGCTTCGGGCCGCAGGGCGGCGGGGTGCCGGCTTCGATCGAGGACTCCTACGCCCGCAGTTTCGCGGAGCTTCCGCCCGACGCCCGGCGGCTGCTTGTCCTCGCGGCGGCGGAGCCCATCGGTGACCCGGTCCTGCTCTGGCGCGCGGCCTCGAGCCTGGGCATCGATGTCATGGTCGCCAGACGAGCGGAGGCATCCGGGCTGGTCCGGTTCGGAACCAGGATCCAGTTCCGCCATCCGCTGGTGCGGTCGGCGATCTACCGATCCGCGCCGGAAGACGAACTCCGCGAGGTCCATGCCGCCCTGGCGGCGGCGACCGATCCCGCCGTCGACCCGGACCGCCGGGCCTGGCACCAGTCGCAGGCCGTCTCCGGCCCCGACGAGGAAGTCGCGACCGAGCTCGAGCGATCGGCCGAGCGTGCGCAGGCCCGTGGCGGTCTCGCCGCGGCGGCTGCGTTCCTGGAGCGGGCCGTCGAGCTCTCCGCCCATGCCGATCGGCGCACCGATCGCGCGATCGCCGCCGCTCGCGCCCATCTCCAGGCGGGGGAGCCGGACCAGGCCATGCGCCTGTTGTCGGCCGCGGAGGCGGGTCCGCTCGACGATGCGGAGGGCGCGCAATTGGACCTGCTCCGGGCGCAGATCGCGTTCACACTGCATCGCGACGGCGGAGCTCCCCGGCTGCTGCTCCAGGCGGCGCAGCGGTTGACGTCGACCGACGTTCGGCTGGCGCGGGAAACCTACCTGGACGCGATCCTCGCGGCGATGTTCGCCGGAGACTTCGCCGGCCGGGACTGCCTGAGCGACGCGGCGGATGCGGCGAAGAGCGCGCCCACGTCCGACCTCCCCGGCGCGCCGAACGACGTACTGCTCGATGCCCTGGCGGTTCGTTTCACCGACGGGTATCTGCCCGCTGTGCCGTTGCTGCGGAAGGCGTTGGCGGCCTATCGGGACGCGAACCTCACCCCGGAGTCGCTGCGCTGGTTCTGGCTGGCTCACATCACGGCCGGGCACCTGTGGGACGAGCAGACGATCGACAACGGCCGTCACCTGGAGCTCGCGCGTGCACTCGGCGCGGTGGAGACATTGCCGCTGGCGCTGAGCGTCCGCATCGGCGGGCTGGTACTGAGTGGCGAGCTCGGCGAGGCGGCGGATCTGGTCGACGAGCTGAAGACCGTGCTGGCTGCGACCGGGCTGCCGACAGCGCCGTACGGCGGTCTACTGCTGGCAGCGTGGCAAGGCGACGACCAGCGGGCCCAGGAGCTGGTCAAGCGTGCCGAGGCGGAGGCACGTTATCGCGGCGAGGGCTTCCTGCTGATCATCGCGGGGATGGCATCGGCCGTGCTCAACAACGGCCTCGGCCAGTACGCCGAAGCGTACGAGGCAGCCGCCCGCACTGCTGAGCAACCTCCGCTGATGGCAGTCGAACCCTGGGCAGTTCTGGCCGAGCTCGTCGAGGCAGCGACCCGGATCGACGAGGACGAGGCCGCAGAGGCCGCACTGGTCCGGTTGGCCGAGACGACCCAGGCCACCGGCACCGCGTGGGGACTCGGCGTCGAAGCCCGGTGCCGGGCGCTCGTCTCGAAGGACGAGTCCGCGGACGAGCTGTATCGCGATGCCATCGCGCGGCTGGCCACGACCAGGATCCGCGGTGAGCTCGCCCGGTCCCACCTGCTGTACGGCGAGTGGTTGCGCCGGCAGGGCCGGCGCGGCGAGGCGCGTGATCAGTTGCGGACCGCCCACGAGCTGTTCGTCGGGATGGGGATGCGAGCGTTCGCGAACCGGACCTCGGCCGAGCTGCGAGCGACGGGCGAGCTGGTGCGTACGGCGTACCCCGAACCCCCGCGCGTCCTGACCCACCAGGAGACCCAGATCGCGCGGCTGGTCGTGGAGGGTTTGTCGAATGCCGACATCGCAGCCCGCCTGTTCCTCAGCCCGCGGACGGTGGAATGGCATCTGAGCAAGGTGTTCGCGAAGCTGCAACTGACGTCACGCCGTCAGTTGCGGACCGTGCAGCTGCCGACACCTGACTGACCGGTCCGGGGTGTGTCCCGGGGTCGGACCGGGGGTTCCTACTGAGCCGGAGTACGTCGTCCGCGCAGCAGACTGCAGCCATGGCCGGCAGCGTGCGTGAATTCGATGTGATCGTGATTGGTTCCGGACCGATCGGGCAGACGCTCGCGGACAAGGTCCGGGCGGGTGGGCTCACCGTGGCGGTGGTCGAACGTGAGCTCGTGGGCGGCGAATGCTCCTACTGGGCCTGCATTCCGAGCAAGGCGATGCTCCGGCCGGTCGTCGCGGTCACCGAGGCGCAACACGTCGACGGAGCCCGTGAAGCGGTGACCGGGCCGATCGACGCCGAGTCCGTTTTCGCCCGCCGGGATCGATACGTGACAAGCCTCGACGACACGGGTCAGGCGAACTGGGTGAAGAGCATCGGCGCGACGCTGGTCCGCGGTCACGGCCGGCTCGAAGGACCGCGCCGCGTCGCCGTGACGACCCCCGACGACGAGGTCGTGGTGCTCACCGCGCGGCACGCGGTGGCGATCTGCACCGGCAGTCTGGCCGCGATGCCGGACGTGCCGGGGATCGCGGAGGCCCGGCCTTGGACGAACCGCCGGGGGACCGACAGCAGCAATGTGCCGGCCCGCCTGGCGATCGTCGGCGGCGGCCCGGTCGGGGTCGAGCTGGCGACTGCCTGGAACGGACTCGGCTCGACGGTGACCTTGTTCGATCGTGAGCAGCGTCTGCTGCCGCGGATGGAGCCGTTCGCCGGCGAGTTGGTTGCCGAAGGGCTGACCGAAGCGGGCGTGACCGTGCGGACGGAAGTCACCCTGGAGTCTCTACGGCGTCCGGTGGCCGACGGTCCGGTGACGGTGACGCTCGACGACGGCAGCAAGCACGAGGTCGACGAGGTGCTGTTCGCGATCGGCCGTACGCCGTTGACCGGCGACATCGGACTGGAAACCGTGGATCTGCCGGCCGGATCGTGGCTGGACGTGGACGACACCTGCCGGGTGCGCGGCGCGGACGGCTGGTTGTTCGCGCTCGGCGACGTCAACCACCGGGCATTGCTGACGCACCAGGGCAAGTACCAGGCTCGTATCGCCGCGCAGGTCATCCTCGACCAGGCGGCAGGTAATTCGGTGGATGACGCCACGCCATGGGGAGTCCATGTGGCGAGCGCCGATCGATCCGCCGTACCGCAGGTCGTCTTCACCTCGCCGGAGGCCGCAGCCGTCGGCCGGACCGCCGAGGAGGCCGCGGCCGAGGGGTACCGGTTCATGGTCGTCGATGTCGACCTCGGCGCGAAGGTGGCGGGCGCGAACCTCTACGCGGACGGTTACCGCGGCCAGGCCCGGATGATCGTGGACGAGGACACCCGATGCCTGCTCGGGGTGACGTTCGTCGGCGCCGGCGTCACCGAGCTGCTGCATTCGGCGACGATCGCGATCGTCGGCCAGATCCCGATCGAGCGGCTGTGGCACGCCGTACCGTCGTTCCCGACGATCAGCGAAACCTGGCTCCGCCTGCTCGAGGCATACCAGAACTGACGCTGAGGGTTCTGAGTTAGTCCGCCTGGGGTGAGGTTTCGTGGCGGGGGCGGCGGGAGGGTGGCTGAGGCGGAAGGAGCAGCCATGAAGGACTACCCGTCGATCGCGAACCACGGCCTGATCGGGGATCTGCAGACTGCGGCGCTCGTCAGCACGGACGGGTCGGTCGACTGGTTCTGTACGCCACGCTTCGACTCGCCGAGCGTCTTCGGGGCGTTGCTGGACCACGAGCGAGGTGGTCACTTCCGGATCCGGCCGGCGGCCGGGACGGTCGACACCAAGCAGCTCTACTTCCCGGGTACGGCGATCCTCATCACCCGCTTCATGACCGAGGCAGGCGTCGGCGAGGTGATCGACTTCATGCCGGTGTCGAGCAAGACGACCGCGACCGGCAACCACCGGATCGTGCGGCTGCTTCGCTGTGTCCGCGGCCGGATGACGTTCGACCTCGACATCGCGCCGCGGTTCGACTACGGCCGCAAACCCCATCAGTGGCACATGACCGAACACGGGGGTGTGTGCACCGGCGACGGGCTGACGTTGACCTTCCACGTCGTACGGGAGCCCGACGACGAGCACCTCGTCCAGCCGCGTGTGGACGACGCCGGCGACGTACAGGTTTCCTTCACCTTGGAGGCCGGACAGCTGCGCGGCCTGATGCTCGAGACGGCGGCCGACGGGCCGCCACGGGAGATCCGGGTCGCCGAGGCACAACACCTGCTCGACGAGACCGCCAAGTTCTGGCGGACCTGGCTGGCGCAGTCCACCTACACAGGTCGCTGGCGCGAGATGATCGAACGCTCGGCGATCACGCTGAAGCTGATGACGTACGCACCGACCGGCGGCCTGGTGGCCGCGCCCACGGCCGCGCTGCCGGAGCAGATCGGCGGTGAACGGAACTGGGACTACCGCTACACCTGGATCCGCGACGCGTCCTTCTCCATCCACGCCCTCCTTCGGTTGGGCTTCACGCAGGAGGCTTCCGCGTTCGCGAGCTGGATGCGGGATCGCGTGCAGGAGAAGGCGGGCGGGGCGACCGGACCGCTGAACATCATGTACCGCGTCGACGGCTCCTCCGATCTCGCCGAAGAGCAACTGGATCACTGGGAGGGCTACCGCGGGTCCCGGCCGGTGCACATCGGCAACGGCGCCGCCGGGCAACTCCAGCTGGACATCTACGGCGAGGCGCTGGACAGCCTGTACCTCGGCGACCAGCGCGGCCTCACCGTCGGCCACAAGGGCTGGTTCGCGGTCAGGGATCTGCTCGACTGGCTGATCGACAACTGGGACCAGCCCGAGGAAGGCATCTGGGAGACCAGAGGCGGCCGGAAGGACTTCACCTACGGCCGGGTCATGTGCTGGACCGCCTTCGACCGGGCGATCCAGCTCGCCACCAAGCGGTCGCGGCCGGCCCCGCTGGACCGATGGATCCAGGCGCGGGACGCGATCTACGACCAGGTGATGGCACGCGGATGGGATCCGGAACGCCGCGCCTTCGTGCAGCAGTACGGCGGCAAGGTGCTCGACTCGTCTCTTTTGCGGATGCCGACGGTCGACTTCGTCGCCCCCGAGGACCCGATGTGGCTCTCGACGCTGCGGGCGATGGACTCCGAGCTGGTCACCGACAGCCTGGTCTACCGCTACAACCCCGAGGCCTCACCGGACGGACTCCGCGGCTCCGAGGGCACCTTCTCGCTGTGCACGTTCATGTACGTCGACGCGCTCGGCAAGGCCGGCCGGATCGAAGAGGCCCGGCTCACCTTCGAGAAGATGCTCACCTACGCCAACCACCTCGGCCTGTACTCCGAGGAGATCGCCCTGACCGGCGAGCAGATCGGCAACTTCCCGCAGGCCTTCACCCATCTCGCTCTGATCGACGCGGCGATGACCCTGGACGCCCAGCTCGACCGCCCGGGTTCATCCCTGCGGGGTGAGGCACGGCTGGGCTGACACAAGCCAGCATGCAGGCAGGATCCGCCGCAGATTCGGCGGCGGCCGGAGTGGGAGGAGAGGTCACGATGGCAGCGAAGGCTCACGGGGCGGCCATGGCCGGCTTCGTCGTGTACGCCGGCACGATGCTCATGATCGTCGGCTTGATCAACATCTTCCAGGGCTTCCTCGCCCTGTTCGCCGACGACCGGTTGGTGCTGCTCCCGGAGCACCTCGTCATCGTCGACGTGACCGCCTGGGGCTGGACGCTCATCATCTCCGGGCTGCTCCTGTTCGTCGTCGGCGGCGGCCTGCTGCTGATGCAGACGTGGGCCAGGGTCGCGGGCATCGTGGTCGTCTGCCTCCACCTCCTGACCCAGGTCGCGTGGCTCGGCTCGTACCCGGTGTGGGCGTTGCTGATGATCGCGCTCGACGTGCTCGTCCTGTTCGCGCTCACGGCCAAGTGGTCCGACGTACGCGGCCGGATCGGCGGAGACCGGGAGCCGTGGGCCGACCACCAGAAAGCCCGAGCAGCTGCCGCCGAGCAGCGCATACCACCGATGGTCTGAGGGTCAGGTCCTGTCGGAGAGGACTGTCGTCCAGTTGTTCTTGATGCTGCACCACGGTCCAGCAGTCGAAGTCCGGGCCGCGGGGAACAGGTTTCATCGGACCGTCGGTCGTCGAACACCGCGATCCGCTCGGAGGGCGGGACGTACTGCGTCCCGCCCTCCTCCACGGCCCGGTCGACGTAGTCCACGATCGCCTGTCGCGTGGGCGCGTCCCGCCAGGACGACAGAATGGCTACTCGCGCATCAGCATCAGGGCAGCCTCGCGCTCGAGGTCCAGGTACGGCTCGCCGCTGACGTCGACCGCCACCCGGTTGATCGTGCCGCCGGTGAAGACATGCGGAGGCGCACCCGGGTAGTCGTCGGTGATCGGTTCGCCGTTGTGCCTGCCGATGTACAGGCCTGATCCTGCGATGGCGAAGGCTCCGAGCTGGGTCTTGATGTGTCCCTCACCGACCTTCTCGTCGCCGTGGTAGAGCGAGAGCGTTCCGGTTGCGGCGTCGGGGTTCATCCCTTGCTTCTCGAACGAGGCCGACAGGAGAACGTTCTCGCCGGTCGGGATGTCCTTCGTCCCGACGATCTGCTGCTCGATCGCGCCGACGAAGCTGTTCACGTAGTGCAGCCGGTTGTCCTTCACGTACAGCGCGTGGCCACCGAACCGGGCACCCATCGCGAACAGCACACCTTCGGCTCCCGGGGCCGGGATGTCGACGAGCGCGCCGATGGAGAAGGAGCGGTTACGGGTGTTGACCGCCTGCCACTCCGGCACCGGGGCAGTGCCCGGGTAGTAGACATAGCGGTCCTTCGCAGCGCTCAGCTGGGGCCGGGGGGTGGTGAGGATCTCCAGCGCCGAGCGATCGTCGAGCGGGAAGGCGTTGTTCGCGCCGGCCTCGGCGAACCAGATGTTCACCAGTTCGCGCAGCTTCTCCGGCTGCTCGGCTGCGAGGTTCGTGATCTCGGACCGATCGACGTCGACGTGGTAGAGCTCCCATTCGTCGGCATTGAAGTTGGACCAGCCGGACACGGTCGGGTGAGTGGTGACGGCCTTCCAGCCCTCGTGGTAGATCGAGCGGGATCCCAGCATCGAGTAGAACTGCGTCCGCCGGCCGGAGTCAGCGGTCGCGTCGTTGACACTGCCGCGCATGCTGATCCCGTCGAAGGCGCTCTGGGTGTGTCCCTTGATCGCCTCGGGGGCCTCGACGCCGAGAACGTCGAGGATCGTCGGAACGATGTCGATCGCGTGGTGGTACTGGTGGCGGATCTCGCCGCGCGCCCGCGCGCCCTTCGGCCACGAGATGATGCAGGGGTCCGCCGTACCGCCGTTGAACTCGTAGCGCTTCCACATCTTGAACGGCGTGTTGAAGGCCATCGCCCAGCCGTTCGGGTAGTGGTTGTAGGTCTTCGTACCGCCGAGGTCGTCGAGCTTGGCGAGGTTCTCGGCCAGGTCGTCGGCGATCCCGTTGGCGAACTTCATCTCGTTGACCGAGCCGTTCGGACCGCCTTCGCCGCTCGCACCGTTGTCGGACACGAGGACGACCAGCGTGTTGTCCAGCTGCTCGGTCTGCTCCAGGTAGGCGAGCAGCCGGCCGATGTTGTGGTCGGCGTGCGCGAGGAACCCGGCGTACACCTCGGCCATCCGGGCGAAGAGGCGCTTCTCGTCGGCGTTCAGCGTGTCCCATGGCCTGGTGTAGTCCAGCTCCGGGAACGGCTGGTGGTCCGGGCCACTGCGGGTCTGGGGTGTGCCGATCGGATTCAGCGGAGGCAGTTCGGTGTCCTCCGGCACCAGACCGAGCTTCTTCTGTCGTGCGAGGGTCTCCGCCCGCATCGCCTCGTAGCCCTGGTCGAAGCGGCCGGCGAACTTGTCGATCCACTCCTTCGGCGCGTGGTGCGGCGCGTGGCAGGCGCCGGGTGCGTAGTACAGCAGGAACGGCTTGTCCGGAGCGATCGCCTTGGCGTCCTTGACGAACTCGATCGCCTTGTCGGTGATGTCGTCGGTCAGGTGGTAGCCCTCCGCGGGGGAGCGCGGCTGGTCGACCGGGTGGTTGTCGTACACGAGGTCGGGGTACCACTGGTTCGTCTCGGCCCCGAGGTACCCGTACCAGCGCTGGAATCCCCGGCCGGTCGGCCAGTTGCGGCGGGTCGACGCGAGGTTCATCTCGTCGGTCGGGCACAGGTGCCACTTGCCGACCATGTACGTGTTCCAGCCGCGTTCGCCGAGGATCTCCGACAGCATCCCGTTCTCCGGCGGGATCGTGCCGCTCGCGTTCGGGAACCCGATCGCCGCCTCGGTGATGCACGCCATGCTGTTGCGCGTGTGGTTGCGACCGGTCAGCAGCGCCGAGCGGGTCGGCGAGCACAGCGCGGTCGTGTGCCACTGGGTGAAGCGCACCCCGCGCGCGGCGATCGCATCGATGTGAGGGGTCTCGATCGGGCCGCCGTAGCAGCTCATCGCCGAGAACCCGACATCGTCCAGCACGATGTAGACGACATTCGGCGCACCCTCCGGTGCCTTCGGCGGCTCGAACGGCGTCCAATCCGGCACTGAGTCGCGGATATCGACATTGATCGTTCCCCGGAACGGCGCAGGCATGACGTCCCCCTCCTCGCGGATTGATGATGAGCTCAGCCTTTGTCGGGCCTTGATGCCGAGTCGTCACCCGCGCGGGATGAATCGGCCCGGTAGGCGTCGAAAGCGTCCGCAATGGTGCGGAAGACGTTGTCCTCGCCGATCGCGTCGAGGGTCCCGTACGCCCGGAGCGTCGCGAGCAGTCGGGTATCCGGCCGGACGAGCACGAAGCGGGCATGGCGAGCCCGGCTGTAGTTGACGAGGTTGGCCAGGGTGACGCCTGCGGAGTAATCGATGTCATCGATCGCGCCGCAGTCGAGCGCCACCCAGCGGACCGGATCGGGAGCGCCGGAGATGATCGACTCGAGGTGGTCGGCGAAGCGGTTGGCGTTGGCGTAGAAGAGCTCCGCGTCGTAGCGGAAGACCACCAGCCCCGGCAGGCTCTGCGCGCCTGGTACGGCCGGCAGATAGGTCGGCTCGCCGGCCTGGTTCTGACCGATGACGAAGTCGCCGGGTTTGTACTGCCGCCGAACCAGATCGAGGAGCGAGAGTGCGATGGCCAGGATGATTCCCTGCTCGACGCCGACGGCGAAGACGGTGACCGTCGTGATGAGAGCCACCACGAACTCGTTCCTGCGTCGCCGCCACAGCCGCCGGAGGCCGGGCACGTCGATCAAGCTGACGCCGATCAGGAAGACGATCCCGGCGAGCACCGCCGTGGGCATGTCCGCCAGCACCTCGGTGAAGAACAGCGTGAACAGCAGCGCGACCGCCGCCATCGTGATGTTGGCGAGCTGGGTGCGCCCTCTCTGCCCGTCGAGGATCTGCGTCTTGGTCGGGCTGCCGTTGACAACGAAGGTGCCGCTGAGGCCGGCGGCCAGGCTGGCGCCGCTGAGCCCCACGAGATCGCGGTTGATGTCGACGGCGTCTCCGTGTTTGAACGCGAAGCTGCGGGATGTCGCGGCGCTCTGCGCGACGATCAGCACGAAGCAGGACAGCGCGGTCGGCAGCACCTTGGGCACGTCCGACCAGGAGATTCCCGACGGCAGGCCGATCGGCGGGAAACCGCCCTTCACGGCACCCACCACCGCGATGCCGTGCGCGCCGGCGTCAGTCAGTGCCGAGATCGCGGTCAGCAGCGCGACGGCGACGATGGCACCCGGCACAACCGGGATGAAACGTCTGAAGAATTGAATGGTCACGATCGTGGCCAGCCCGAACGCGAACGTGCCGAGACTGATCGAGGACAGCGAGGTGATCCAGTGCCACTGCTGTTCGAACCAGCCGCCCTTGCCCTTCGGGATGCCGAGCAGGTCCGGGATCTGCCCTGACAGGACCTGGATCCCGACGCCGGTGAGGAACCCGATCAGGACCGACGCACTCAGGAAGTCTCCGATGAAGCCGAGCCGCAGCAGCCGTGCCACGACCAGCAGAACGCCGCAGACCAGCGCGGTGAGGCCGGCGAAGGCAAGCCAGTCGGGTGATCCGGGCGTGACTCCGGCGATGCCGAGACCGGTCAGACCCGCGGCGAGGACCGCGGCGGTGGCCGAGTCCGCGCCCACGACGAGCAGCCGCGAAGAACCCAGCAGGGCGAAGATCACAGTGGGGAAGATGATGGTGTAGAGCCCGGTCACGATCGGCGTACCGGCGATGGACGTGTAGCCCATCACCTCGGGGATCGCCACCGCCGACAACGTCAGACCGGCCAGGATGTCGCGCGCCAGCCAGGCTCGGCGGTATCCACGCAGAGGCTCGGGGACGAAGGTCATGCTGCGGGTGATGGTCAGACGTCCTGGATGGCCTCGATCCGGTTCGACGCGATGGCTTTGGCGAAGTCGGCGAAGTCCTGGTCGTTCTGGGCCGCGTAGCGTTCGGAGAAGTCGGTGATCGACTTGTCGAAGGCGTCGTCGTCGCCGAGGTACGCCGAGATCGACACCGGATCGCCGGATCGTGCGTGGGCACGGGCGAGCGTCCAGCCGCAGGTGCGGCCGTAGAAGGCCAGCGTCGCCGGCGCCATCAACTCCACCAGCGCCGAGCCCTTCATGTCGCGCAGCTGGCGCCAGTAGAAGTAGCGGTCGGCCTGAACACCTTTGGACCAGCCCAGGAAGATGTCGCTGCTGGCCTGCATCAGTCGCTGGCCCTGGACCACCCGCTCGCCCGGTTGCTTGAACGCGCTCTTGCGCAACGGTCCTTCGAGCACCGACCTGGTGGCTTCCTTGACCTGCAGGAACAGCGGGTCGTCCTGATCACGGCCCTGCAGGAGTACGACGAACGCCCGAGTGCCGACGCTACCGACGCCGACCACCTTTCGCGCCCAGTCGATGATCTCGTAGCGCTCCAGCAGCTGCCGGAGGTCGAGCCGGAGAGTGGACCGATAGTCCCGGAACAGCCGGAAGACGACCTGCTCCAGTTCCGCGGGCTCCACGCCGTACGACGTGTGCAGGTCGCGCACGGGGATGATCACCGGCGGGACACTGACGATGCGGTAGCGGCCGTCAACCTCTTCGCCGAGTTTGGACAGGGCCTGATCGCTGGTGCGGGAGTGCGTCTTCTGGGCGTTCTTCAGGAAGCGCTTCTGGGCCTGTTTCGCCTCCTTCGACGTCATTGCGCTGACAACGTCCTGCTCGCCGGTGTCCTTCTTCTTGCCCTTCTTGGATCCCTTGCGCTTGCTGTCGGCGCCGGACAGGAACGCGGTCACCGATTGCTGGATCTGGTCCTCTGCGAGGTGGGCGTACCACACGTCGAGAGTCTTCATGGTGGCGAACTGGGCCATCGACTCCCGGTACGAGGTGACGCAGCCCTTCGTGATCGCCCGCGCGTCCGGGTCCGAGCAGCCGTTGTTCTGCGCGGCGACCATGAGACTTGCGGCCAGCCGCTTGACGTCGTACTCGAACGGACCTGGCAGGGTCTCGTCGAAGTCGTTGATGTCGAAGAGCAGATTCCGCTCCGGCGATGCGAAGGCGCCGAAGTTCGACAGGTGGGCGTCCCCACACAGCTGGACCTGGAGACCTGCCGTGGGCGTCTCGGCAAGGTCGACGGCCATGATCTTGGCGGCGCCGCGGTAGAACGTGAACGGCGAGGCCATCATCCGGCCGTGCCGGATCGGAACCAGGTCGGGGTCCCGCCGGAGGTTCTGCTCCTCGATGAGCGCGACCGGGTCCGGTCGGTCCGCGGACGGCTGCCACCCGGCGTGACTGTCCGGCATCGCCCGGGAGCGAGCCTCCAGGCCGCGTGCGGTGCGCTCGTCCAGACTCGGATGCTCAACTCTCGTCGGCATGATCGGCCACCCTTCTCCTCGCGCTGCGTTAGTTCATCGCGGACGGTTCGTCGTCCACACCTGCTGAAGCAACCTCGATGGCGACTTCGAGTGCCATCGCGATCCGGCCGGTCGCAGCGGCGACCCGCGAGCTTCCGGCAATGGGCGCGATCGCCGCGAGCACGCCGCGAACGTCGTCGGCGTCCAGCCCGATCTCGGCATCGACGGCCAGGTTCAGGGCGTAGGACACAGCAGGCGCGTCGCTGGCCACCAGGGCGGCCAACCGGACGAGCGCGATGGATCGCGCGTCGAGGGTCGACGTGGCCACGGAATCGACGGTCATGCGCTCCAGGAGGTCGAGAACGGGGGTTTCCGATGTGGCGAGGTCCGACATGGCTTCTCCTCAGAAGTCTGCTGCGACGGCGAGTCCGGCCGCTGCAGCCCACCCTGCGCCTGCGGCCGGGCCGAGGCATCATCCACGTTGAATGAACCCGGTGCGAACCGAGGTGACGTGAAGCCGGATTCACCCCGGACGGAGGAGGCGACGACCGGCGCGCCCGGCGCAAGCTGGGGTTGTAGCGGAGCTCGGTGACGGAACCCGAGTTCGAGGAACCGGGGGCAGGGACTGAACGTGAGCGACATGATGTGGTCTTCCCGCGACGGCGTACACAACGGCCGGGGTTTCAGGTCGTGGTGTGTCTACCTGGCCACGATGGTCGGGCTCTTCTTCGCGGTCATCACCTGGGGGCTGGGATCGGTCATCATCGGTGCGGTCTGTGTCGCGACTGCGACAGCCGTCATTGCCTCGTCGGTCTGGGCAGGGAACGGATGGAGCGGGACGCGCCGGATCGTTCGGGTCACGTTCGGCGCCGGGCTGATCACGCCGGCCGCCGTGGGGCTGATCGTGGTCTGCAAACTCGCGGGCGTCCTGGTCGTGCTGGTACTGGTAGCGACCACGCCGGCTCTCACCTCGCTCGTCCGGGCGCGTCGGCACGTCCAAGGGGATCCACCCGTCGTACGGCCGGAGGAACGGACACCTCGCGACACCGCGGCGTCGGTCGCCGGCGGTCCACCGGCCGTCACGGCGCGAGAGCTCAGTTCGCTCGACGACGAGGCGTTGTGCCTGGCCTGGCGCCGAAGCTTCCGCCTGCTCGAGGGCTCCCCGACGACGGCAGAGCGGCTGTCCATCGTCGAGCAGCGGCAGCAGTACCTCGACGAGCTGCAGCGGCGATCGCCGGGGGGACTGGCCGCCTGGCTCGCCTCCGGCGCACGGGCGTCCGGCAACCCGTTCCCGTACGTCGACGACGCCCGGCGCCGAGCCAGTTGAGTCAACCGGCTGAGAGGCCGGTCCCGGCATCAGATCTCGACGCTCACCGGGAAGGTGGCGATCCAGGCGACCGCGGTGACGAGGACGAGGCAGCCGATCCCGGCCAGGATCCAGCGGAAGCGGCGGCCGGTGATCTTGGTGCTCATGCCGGCGAAGAACAGGACCACGGCATAGAGCACGACCGTGAGCACATAGTTGCTGGCCGTCTGGAGGTCTCGGAGCACCTCGGCCGAGGCGGCTGCGGCAGCCGCGTCGAGCCGTTCAGCCGCCTGCCGTGAGGCGGGCTCGTACTCAGGCATCGCAAAGGGCGTCGGCGGTGCCTCCGGATTCGTCAGCGGACTGGTCGCCAACCAGGCGTTGAACGCGGGCCGGAACTCCGGACGGAAGCGGTCGGCGTAGAAGGCGGCAACGGCAGCCTCACCGCGGCGATCCGCGTCGGCCCAGGCGATGAACGTGGCGACGTCCACCTGGCTCTGTGCCTGGGCCAGGCCTTGTGCCCGGGCGGCGTCGATTCTGATCGCGTTCGTGCGGCCGGCGGCCTTGGCCTGCTCGCCGTTCCATCGGGTGGCCTGGTAGCTGCTCCACGACGTGCCGAGGGCAGCGACCACCAGCATGACGGTGACGAGCACCTCCTGCCACTTGCGGCCGCGTTCGAGCGACTCCTCAGCGCCGGTTGCCATGATCGTCACAAGGAGGTGTCACGGTGACGCCGACCACCCCGAGTTGGGTGTCGATCAGTCCGATGGTTCGCACCATGGCGGTGGGTTGCAGCCTGCCCACGCCCTCGCCGTGGGGATGGTCGAAGAACACCAACAGGAACAGCAGCAGCGTGATGACGATCGTGACGCTGCCGATCAGGACGCTCTGGGTCACGGCGCCCTCGGCCGGGTCGGCGAAGAACAGCAGGTACCCGAAGATGACCACGGAGATGACCGCCAGCACCAGCCACAAAGGCGTCGGGATGATGCCTTCCGCGCCGCGCACCCTGTCGATGCGCGCCTGCTCCCGTTCGGCGGTCTGGTCCATCCAGCGGTCGTACGCCGACTGCTCGACCGGCGTCCGCGGGTCGACGGCCGAGATCGTCCGGAACATCTCCGCACCCCACGGGTTGACGCTGTTCCCGAGCGTGCCTGCATTCACCGCGTCCCACTCCGTCCCGGCCACCGACCGCGCGTAGCAGAGCAGCTCGCCGGTCAGCTCGGCCTTCGCGTCGCCGGGCAGGAACTGGGCCGTCTGGACCTGCTGCGCAACGATCGTCGCCTCGGACTCGGCACCGGCACGCGACTGGTCGTACGACGTGAACGACAAGAAGATGATGAAACCGAGCAGTACGGAGAACCCGGTGGCCAGCACACCGAAGACGCCTGAGGCGCGGTCACCGTCGCTGAAGTAGCTTCCCTCCGGCGCCCGCTTGCGCACGCGGAGCATCGCCGTGACGGTGAGCGCGGTCGCGAAGATCGTGATCAGCGCGGCCCAGACGAGGTTCATCCGTACCCGCCTGCTGCCGTCACGTCCGCGCCTCCTCGCCGGTCGGCCAGGGCTCGATCGTCTCCGCCGCGGGCCGGCCGAACCTCATCCCACACGGATGAGCCGACGGGCCAGGACCTTCGGCGACAGCGAGTAGCCGGGCTTCATCCGCGTGGGGTGAGGCGGTCACCGGGCGGCCGGAGTGAACATCCAGTTACGAGCCGCCGCCGACTCCGGCGGCCGGCCGACGTAGGGAGAGGAGATAGCGAGATGACGGCGAAGAAAGGTGGGACGGTCATGACCGGCGTCGTGGTGTTCGCCGGTTCGCTGCTCGGGGTGGTCGGCTTGGTCAACGTCTTCCAGGGACTGTTCGCGCTGTTCTCCGACGAGCGCCTGGTGGTGACGCGGAATCATCTCTTCGTCGTGGACGTGACCGCCTGGGGATGGACGCTGCTGATCTCCGGTCTACTGCTGATGGCTGTCGGCGCCGGCCTGCTCGCGGCGCAGACGTGGGCCAGGATCACGGGCATCGTGGTCGTCAGCCTGCATGCGGTGATCCAGATCTTCTGGCTCGGCGCCTACCCGGTGTGGGCATGTCTGATGATCGCGCTGGACGTCATCATCCTGTTCGCGCTCACCGTCCGGTGGTCCGGCGTACGCGAGCAGCTCGGTCGAGGTGACGAACCGGCCTGGAACGGCCACGACGACGGAGTCCCGGCCGCGGAGCGGCGGACGACTCCGATGGCTTGACCGAGATCAGGGCTGGTCGCTCCCGCGGGGCACTGCGGGCGCTCGGTGATGATGTGGGGATCGTCGTGAGCGGGGGACGGGACTCGAGTCGTCCTCCGCTTGTTCCGACCGGACGTAACGGCTTCCGAGCGGACCGGCCGAGATCCCGTGCAGTACGACGCTCAGCAGGACGGTGAGCGACACTGCGGCAACGGCCCGCTCCACCAACTCGCTCTCGCCGAGCTGTTCAATCGCCAGCAACGCGAACACGACAGATGCGAGACCGCGCGGGCCGAACCATCCGACGAAGGCGACGGTCCGGCCGTCCAGTCCCTTCCCGAGCAGCGCCAGGGCGACGGGAAGGATGCGCACCACAGTCAGGCTGAGTACGGCGTACACGAGGAGCGGTACGTCGAAGTTGTGCACGAAGATGGGCACCATCGCGGCGCCGAACAGGAACCAGACCGCGAACGCCAGGATCTCGCCGACGAGTTCCGGCAACTCGATCGAGGTGTCCGCGTCGATGACCTCCTCGTCCAGCCCTGCCCGGAAGGCGATGCCGGCCACGAACGCGGCGATGAACCCGTTGCCGCCGAAGGCGATCGCGATCGCGAAGCTGCTGAGCGCCGCAGCGAACGTGCCGAGCCGTCCCGCGCCGGAGGTGATCCAGTCGCGGCGGGAACTGTAGGTCAGGAGCTTGCCGCTTCCCAGCCCGACCACCAGGCCGGCGAGGAGGCCGACCGCGAGCTCGAGGAGCGCGCCGCCTCCGTCCGTGGCGGCTTCGCTCTCGTGTGCGGTGCCGAGTTGGCTCGCGGCGACGGCGAGGGTGAAGGTGACGACCGGGGTCACGATGCCGTCGTTCAGTCCACTCTCCACGTTGAGTGCGCGACGCAGCCGCATCGGGATCCGTTGGTCGTTCACGACCTGCGCGCTGAGCGCGGCGTCGGTGGGAGCCAGCGTGGCGCCGACGAAGCCGGCGAGTGCCCAGGTGAAATCGTCGAAGAGCCAGGCCGCGAGGAGCGAGCCCGCGACGACGGAGAGCGGAAGCCCGATGCCCAGTAGGCGGCCGGGCAGCGCGATGTCTCGTTCGAGCCTGGACAGATTGACTCTGGAGGCGTCCGCGAACAGCAACAGTGCGAGGGTCAGCTCCGCCAGGAGGTGGATGGACGGTGCGTCGACATCCACTGTCAGCGGACCCCAGTCAGGGTTTCCCAGAACGAAACCGGCAGCGGTGAAGACCAACGGACCGGTGATGTTCACCCTCGCCAGGATGCCCGAGGTGACTGCCCACGCAAGGACGAGCAACGCGAGCACTGCGAACGTGGCCTCTGTCACCGATGCCTCCGTCGTGAACCGGACTGTCTGCACGGTGACAGTCCGTGCGGGGTGAGCACCTCATCCCGGCTGTGGGATGTGGCGGCAGTGGAGGCCGCACAGGATGGGTTCCATGAGGCGGCGGATTGCGGCGGTTGTGGCGCTGGTGGTGGGGGCGGCGACGCTCGTGCTCGGCGTGGTGGTAGCTGTCGATCAGTTTCCGCGGGGGCTCGGTGTCATCGGCTGTGTGGTGATCGCGGCCGTCGCGGGGTGGTACGGCGTGTTGCGGCGAGGGATAGCGCGTCTGGCCGGGTTCTACGTAGCCGGTCTGGCGCTCGCCGGAGCGGTGATCTTCATCGTCGCGGGCGGCAAGTTCGGCGTCGACCTCCTGGTCCTGCTGGGTCTCCTGATCACTCTGGCGGCGACGCGGGCCAGCTTCTCGTCCCGGGTGGAGCTGCCGCGGGCGGCGGCCCCGCAGCATCCGGTGTTGTTCTTCAACCCGAAGTCCGGCGGCGGAAAGGCCGAACGGTTCGCCGTCGCCAAGGAAGCGCGCGATCGCGGGATCGAGCCGATCGAGCTGAAGCTCGGTGACGATCTCGAGACCCTCGTCCGCGGAGCGGTGGCGCGAGGCGCCGACGGGCTCGCGATGGCCGGTGGAGACGGCTCGCAGGCGATCGTCGCCGCGGTCGCCGCCGAGTTCTCGCTGCCGTACGCCTGCATTCCGGCCGGCACCCGTAATCACTTCGCGCTCGATCTCGGGGTGGACCGTGACGACGTGGTCGGTGCCCTGGACGCCTTCGTCGACGGCGGCGAGCGGCGGGTGGACCTGGCCGAGGTCAACGGCCGGGTGTTCGTCAACAACGTCTCGCTGGGCCTGTACGCCGAAGCGGTCCAGCGCACCGGTTACCGGGCGGCGAAGATCAGGACCATCCTCGACACCGTGCCCGACGCGCTGGGGGACAGTGGCAGCGACCTCGACATGCGCTGGACCGGCCCGGGGGGTCGTGATCATCGCGGGGGAGCCGCCGTACTCGTCTCGAACAACCGCTATCGCCTCGGTCGTGCGGTCGGATCCGGCACCCGGCCACGCATCGACGACGGCCTGCTCGGTATCACCGTCCTCGGGGCACCCGCGGACGGCGATCAACACCGCGTCCAGCGCCCGTGGCGCGAGTGGACCGCTCCGACGTTCGAGGTCGCGGCCGATCGCCCGCTGCCGGCCGGCGTCGACGGAGAGGCGCTCGTCCTCGACGCGCCGCTGCGGTTCGAGATCCGGCCCCGAGTTCTCCGCGTCCGGATCGCGCACCAGCATCCGGGCTCGTCGCCGTCGGCGACCGTCCCCGAGGGCCTCCGCGCCGGGCTGGTCGAGCTGGTGCGCATCGTCTTCGGCCGGGACCGGGCCACAGCCGACGTCAACCGCTAGGAGACCGTCATGGATCTGATCGAGATCGAGCTGACCTGGTGACGGGAACCTTCGTGTGACCGCCTCGCCGCATCGTCTCGCGCGTTACGACCGTGCGCTGTACCGGTCGGTGGCACGGCTGTCCACGCCGGTCCTGGACGAACCGCTGCGGCGGGTGTCCGACTTCGCCGACCTCTCCAAGCCGTGGTTCCTGGTCGCCGGTGCGCTGACCCTGGCCGGCGGGCCACGGGGCCGGCGGGCTGCGGTCGCGGGGATCGCGGCGATCGGGGCCGCGTCCCTGGTGGTGAACCAGCCGATGAAGAAGACGGCAGGTGTACGGCGGCGGCCCGACCGCCGCGGCCTCGGCGTACCCGTGCAGCGGTGGGTGCGGATGCCCGCCTCGGGGTCCTTTCCGTCCGGGCACTCGGCGTCGGCCGTTGCCTTCGCCGTTGCGGTCGGAGACGTCCTGCCCGCGCTTCGCCCGGTGCTGCGGATCGCAGCGTCGGTCGTCGCGTTCTCGCGGGTCTACACGGGCGTCCACTATCCGAGCGACGTCCTGGTCGGGGCGACGGTAGGGGCGCTGTTCGGGCGATTGTCCGGCCGGCTGGCCCTTCAGCTGGATCACAAGGAGCAGACGTCATGACAGTTCAACCCACGCAAGGCGGTGCGCACGCGGTGGCCGGCGGTCGGTTGTGGGCCGGGGGCGCGGCTACGGCCGTCGTGGCCGCCTTGATCGCGGTGGTCGGCATCCTGCTAGCCCGCGGCGTCTTCGACGTACCTGTGCTCGCACCCGAAGGCGAGGGCACTTGGGGAGACGCGGACACAGGGATGTACGCGCTGTGGTGTGCTATCGCGGCGCTGCTCGCCACTGGTCTCATGCACCTGTTGGTGATGTCCACGCCACGGCCGTTGCTGTTCTTCGGCTGGATCATGGCGCTGGCCACGGTCGCGGCGACACTCGCGCCGTTCGTCGCCGAGGGCTCGACGTCGTCGAAGGTCGCGACCGCGGCGATCAACCTCCTCGTCGGGATCGCCATCGGCACGCTGGTGAGCGGAGCAGCGCGCTCGGCGATGCGCAGTCGCCGTACCATTCCGGGCGGGCCGCAGAGCCGCTACTGACCGGAGCTGTCCGGTCGGTGCCGGACCGCCCAGGCCTCTGCCTCGCGGAGCGCCTGCTCGGTCGATTCCCCGACCAGCTCGGTGGCCTCGAAGATGCCGACCGGATCGGACACGTCCAGCCGGTCGGCACGACGGAGCAGTTCGGCGAGCGTGGGATCGACTCCACTGAGGTACAACCGGCCGCCGACGGTCGTCAGGGCAACGGCGTAGTCGTCCACGACCTTGACGAACGTCGCGCCCACAGCGGTCCGGCCGCGCAGCCGCAGTACGACGGTCGGTCCCTCGGCGCCGGCCGTGTCGGGCAGCTTGACCCGCAGTGTGCGTGAGCCGGCGTACAGCAGGCTGCCGTAGACGTCGAGGACGGTCGCCTGGTGACTGGGCAGGCGTGGAGGAGCCGGGTGTTCGGTCCATCGTCCACCGCCGACGGGCATCAGCTGCACGACCTTGAGGTCCAAGGCCTCCTGGTTGAGCTGCAACAGCAGCGAGAGCGACACTCCGATGCCGACCGCAGCGGAGACCGGTAAGAACAGGGTCGCGCAGAAGGTGGTCACAACCGCGATCTGGGAGGTCGGTCCGGTGCGCAGGATCGTGGCCAGCTCAGCCGGCTTCAGCGACTTGACGGCCGCGTAGACGAGGATGGCGGCCAGCGTGGGCATGGCGACGAGTCCGATCAGGCTGGAGCAGGCCACCAGGATCACCAGCATCCACAGACCGGACAGGATCGCCGCCCACCGGGTGCGGCCGCCGACTGTCCGGTTCAAGGCGGTCTGACCGACCGACCCGCCCACCGGTTGACCGCGGAAGAAGCCGGCCGCGAGGTTACCGATGCCCTGGGCAACGAAATCTCGGTTCGCGCTCGAGGTGGTCCCGTCCCGGTTCGGAGCGGCCTCGGCGACACCGCTGCCCTGGACGAGGACGATGGCCGCGACCGCCAGCGCCCCGGTGACCAAGGGAAACGACAACTGGCCGAGGTCCGGCAATTGCGGCAGCGGAAGGCCGCGGGGAATCTGCCCGGTGTCCTTGACCAGCGTCACGTCGTCGGCGCCGGCGACGACCAGGACGACCGTTGGGACGACCAACGCCACCAACGAGCTCACCGCCGCCAGCCGGGTCCGGGACAGGCCGATGAGGATGCCGAGCGCGCCCAGTCCCGCGAGCAGGGACGAGACGTCGATCCGGGTGGGATGCAGGACGACGTCCACCGCCCTGGCGAGGGCGACCTGCCCGGCGGCATCGGCGCCGGTCAGTCCAGGCAGCTGGCTGAGGACGATGTTGACCGAGATCCCGGTGAGGAAGCCGGTCATGACCGAGTGCGAGACGAAGCGGGTGTAGCGCCCCAGCCGTGCGACTCCCGCCACGATCATCACCACGCCGGCGAGGACCGTCAACAGGAGCAGGGCTTGCGGCCGGTCGGCGGCATCGACACCTTCCAGGGCTGATCCGGCGGCGAGGGCGCCGGCCGTGGTCGTCGTGACCACCATCAGCTGACTGCTCGTCGTCAGCCCGCCGGCGACCGGCCCGGCGAAGCTCGCGTACAGCCCGTGGATCGGATTCACTCCGATGAGTGCCGCGGACGCCATCCCGTTGGGGACGCTGCTGATCGCGCCCGGCAGCCCCGCGATCACGTCGGCCCGCAAACTCCGCCGCTCCGGCCGGACCGCCCGCAGCCACCGCAGTACCGGACGAGCGCTCAGGAGATGACTACCGTTCACGCCGGCTCCCTCCGCGTTCGAGGTCTCCTCATCCGGGAGTGGTTGCGAGCCTAGGTGCGAAACAGCACCGGCATCTCACCCCGGCGGGACGATGTGAGGCGGGGGACGGGCGGGCATCGTCGTCAGGGTGGGGAGCTGATCGAGGAGGGTGGGCAGGATGACGTACGGCGGCGATATGGGCGGTATGCACGATGTCGGCGATATTGGCGATATTGGCGATGTGGACGACCGGCAGCATGTGTCGAGCGGCGCGATAGGCGGGATCGCCTTCGCCGCGAGCGTCATGGTCATGATCGGTGCGTTCTCGATGGTCGCCGGGATGGCCGCGATCCTCGACGACGACTACCTCGTCGTCAGCCGGCGGTACGCGTTCGACCTCGACACCGTCGCGTGGGGTTGGATCCACCTCGTGCTAGGCCTCGCGGTGGTGGTCACCGGGTTCGGCCTGTTCATGAACAAGGGCTGGGCCGGCGTGGTCGCGATCGTCATCGCCGGGCTGACCGCGATCGACTACTTCTTCTTCATTCCCTACCAGCCGGTCTGGTCGCTCGTGGTGATCGCGCTCTGCGTGTGGGTCATCTGGGCCGTGACGCAGGCGCGTGCAGAACGCCGTACTTGACCCCGGGGGTTGTCGACGTCAGTGCACATCTGCCGGCTGCCGCCGCGGCCAGCGTGTCCGGCGGGTGCGGGTGCGGACGGAGAACTCGCCCAGTTCGTAGCACGGCGCGGGCGACGTGAGGACCGGCTCGGGGGAGCCGAAGGTGATGTCGGAGATGCTGAGCCGGGCCCCTCGGCTCAGGGCGTCGTGATAGCCGACCAGGTGCCCGTCCACGCGCAGGTAGGTCTTGCCGCTGGTGTGCCAGTCGAATCCGAGTTCCGTGAAGCAGGTCGCCGGATTCGCCAGCTGGCCGATGTCGTGCCAGGACCGGTGCAGCCGGATCCGGACCAAGGCCCGGAAGGTGGTCAACGGTTCGAGACTCAACTCGAACGCCTCTCCGAGACGAAGGATCCGCACCGACGAGTCGACGATCCGACCGGGATGCTTGAACCGCAGCAGGCAGCTGATGCCGACCACCTCGACCAGCGGGGTGTCGAGCACGTAGTGCAGACTGCGGCCCGGTGCGATCGTCGCGATGCCCCCGGCTGGACCCGGTGCGAGCGGGCCCGGTGACCAGGTGCCGGGGAGACCCCGAACCGACCAGCTGTCGTGGTCCGGAAACTCGCGCAGCAGTACCGAGCGCCACATGGCGTCCTCCTATCCGATCTGCTCGGTGGCGGCCTCGGCAGCAGGGAGGTCCGCCGGTTCCACGGTTGGAGCGTGCTCGGGGAGTTGATCACCGGAGATGAGGCCGTTCAGCCACCGGGTGGAGGGGTCGGCGTCCAGGAGAAGAGCCTTGACCAGCAGCGACATCGGGATGGCCAGTACGGCGCCCAGTGGGCCGAGCACCCAGGCCCAGAAGACCAGGGACAGGAAGGTGAGCGTCGTGGACAGGCCGACCGCCTCGCCGACGACCTTCGGCTGGATGATCGACTGGATGATGAAGTTGATGACGCTGTAGGACACGATCACCCAGAGCAAGGTCGCCCAGCCATGGTCGAGGAGTCCCAGCAGCGCGGGCGGGATGACCCCGATGAAGAACCCGACATTCGGGATGTAGTTGGTGATGAAGGCGAGCAGGCCCCACAGCCAGGGCAGCGGGATGTCCAGCAGGTACAGGACGCCGACGTCGAAGATGGCGACGATCAGTCCGAAGACGGTCGAGACGACCAGGTAGCGCGTCGTACCGCGGGCGAAGCCGGTCAGCGCGGAGCTGACGTCCGGCCTGATCCGCGCCGCCTCACGCAGGCGGTCCGAGAAGGCGGTGGCGTCGAGGCCCATGAAGAACAGGACGATGACGACGAACCCCAGGCTCGAGACGACCCCGAGGAACCCGGAGAGCCAGCCCTGCAGGACGTCGAAGAACGCCCCGAGGTTGATCTTCTGCAGTGCGGCCTGGAGTTGCTCCTCGCCCACTCCGAGGTCTGCCAGCCGGCCCCGGACATCGTCGACCAGGTCGGCGAACCTGTCCTGGTACGTCGGTAGCAGCGCGGCCAGCTTGGCGACGGACAGGGCCAGCGCCACCGCCACTCCCAGCAGGACGGCGTTCACCACCACGAGCGCGATCAGCGCGGCAAGCCACCTCTTCATACCTCGCCTGACCAGCAGCCGGCGCAGCGGGCTGACGGCGATCGTCAGTGTGAGCGCGAGGAAGACGGGTCCGGCGATGTCCGCGAAACCGCGCAGTCCGGCGGCGGTCAGGATGGCGGCCGCCGTGCCGAGGAGGACGACAACTCCGCGCGGAAGCGTGACCGGCGGAGGCGTCGCACCGGCCGCCGGCACCAGGTGGTCGGGGGACTTCGTGGAGCCTGCGGGCATCGTCGCAACCTCCCTCTCGACCCACCGTGGTTTCGAAGGTCGCTCAGACAGGCCTTGGCAGGCATCACCCGCCCGGGATGATCCTCGTCACCGGGCGATCGCGTCATCCGGTGAGGGTGAGGCGACGACAGCTGTCACTGCGAGAGGCTTCCGGAGGTAGAGCGGCCCTGCGAAGGAGGTCGGATGAGTGACGGGCCGACGGTGGATGCGGCCAGAACCGTGCCGGAGCGAGAGCCGTCCGACTATGCCGGTGCGATCTACGGGTCTCTGCTGGCGGCGTCGGTCGTTGCCGGAACCGGCCCGGGACAAGAACCTCCGCAGCCCGGGGAGTTGATCGCACTCCTGCTCGCGACCGGCATCGTCTTCTGGCTCTCCCATGTGTACGCCCATCTGGTCGGAGAGCGGTCGGGCGGAGCGCTGATGTCCCTGCGAGAGTTCCGGATCGCTGCCCGACGGGACTGGCCGATCGTCCAGGCGGCGGTTCCTCCCGCGGCGGCAGTCGGCATCGGCACGCTCGTCGGGCTGTCGAACTCCGGCGCCGCCTGGCTGGCGCTCGTCGTGGCGGTCGTATCCCAGCTGGGGTGGGCCTTGTACATCGCTGCCAAAGCCGGCGCGACCAGGAGCCGCCTGGTCGCCGCGGGCGTCATCAACCTCGTTCTGGGCCTTCTGATCGTCGCCTTGAAGGCCGCCCTGACGCACTGACGTCGTCCGCCAAGGGTGACGCGCCGCCGGTCGATGCGGTCCTAGTGTCGATGCGCAACTCGACACCTGTCGAGGACACAGCAGGAGGGGTGGATACAGATGACCGACAACCGCGCGTTCGAGTCGCAGGCCGACTCGGGCTGGGCGATGGCCGGAGTCGCCTTCGCCGCCACGATGATGCTGATGATCGGCGCCTTCCACGTGATCGCCGGGTTCGCCGCGATCCTGAACGACGACTACTTCGTGCGCATCCGGGGCTACGCCTTCGATCTCGACATCACCGCCTGGGGATGGATCCACCTGGTCCTGGGCCTGGCCGTCATCGCGTCCGGCATCGGTCTGTTCGCCCGGCAGACCTGGGCCGGGGTGGTCGCCCTCTTCCTGGTGGTGCTGAGCGCGATCGACAACTTCTTCTTCATTCCCTACGCGCCGTTCTGGTCGATCCTGCTGATCGCCCTCGACGTGTGGGTGATCTGGGCGCTGACGCGTCCACGCGCGCTCCGCCGCTGACGGCCGGTCATTGTGTCCACGGCGCGGCTGCGAACCGGTGATCTCGGCCGGATCGTGGCCACCTACGTCACCTCGGTCCTGGCCCTGGCGCTCGCAGGGGCCGTGCTGCCGGGCCTCCGCTTCTCGTCGTTCCCGCAGCTGCTCGCCGCTGCCGCGGCCGCGTTGCTGGTCGGCGCGCTGGTTCGTCCGCTGCTCGTTGCCGCGAGCGCGGCGATCGGATGGCTCGCGGTACTGCTGCTGGCGGTGCTCGGCCAGGCTGTCATCCTCGCAGTGGCCCTGAGCCTGATCCCGGGGGTCGAGGCGGACTCGTTCTGGGTCGTGCTGGCCGCGGCGTGGATCGTTGCGGCCGCGACGACGATCGTGGCGTGGCTGTGCACCTCTGGTACGCCGGAAGCCTTGACCGCGGCCCTGGTCCGCCGAACCAGGCGGCGGCGTACAACGGTCGACGATCCCGAGGCTCCCGGCGTGATCTTCGTTCAGCTCGACGGCGTTCCTTTCCCCGTCCTGCGCTGGCAGTTGCTGGCCGCCACCCTGCCGACCGTGGGGCGGTGGGTCCGTGACGGCGGCTATCGCCTGGTGGAGTGGACGCCGGTGCTGCCTCCGACCACGCCGGCCAGTCAATTGGGGATCCTGCACGGCCGCATCGACGGCGTACCTGCGTTCCGTTGGTACGACCGGGCGCTCGGGCGGGTGCTGGTGGCGAACCGGGCCGCCGACGCCGCCGAGATCGAGCGCCGCGCGTCCGACGGCCGCGGTCTGCTGGCCGGCGGCGGGGTGAGTATCTCGAACCTCTTCAGCGGTGACGCCGAGAGGTCGGTCCTGACGATGAGCAAGCTCGAGCTCAGCCGCGGTTCGGCCGACACGCGTCGCCGCGTTGCCTGGTACCTGGCCAGACCGGACGGTTTCGCGGGCAGTCTGTTCGGTGCGATCGCGGAGATCGGCCGGGAGCGGTTCGAGGCCCGGCGGCAACGACGTCGCGACGTACGTCCGCGCGGACACCGCGGCTGGCTCTTCGCCGGCATGCGGGCGGTGACGAACGTCGTACTGCGGGATCTCAACACCGCCCTGGTGGCCGAGGAGATGATCCGCGGCACCCGGGTCGTGTACGTCGACTATGTGGACTACGACGAGGTCGCTCATCACGCCGGCGCCCTGCGGCCGGAGTCGCTGGCCGCGCTCGACCGGCTCGATCACGTGCTCGCCTGCCTGGAGGCGGTCGGCAAGGCCGCGCCGCGCCCGTACCGCCTGGTCGTCCTGTCCGACCACGGGCAGTCCCAGGGTGCGATCTTCGCCGACCGGTACGGCGTCGATCTCGCTGCCGTCTGCTCGCAGCTGACCGCGGCACGCGTCGAAGCGGTGGAGCAGCCGGTCGAGGGCTGGGGGCGCCTGAACGGTCTGCTCGCCGACCTTTCCGGTGCTGACACCAGCAGGGGACGGGTCGCCCACGGTGCCGCCGTCCGGGTGCAGCGCCGCTCCGCACCGCCCAGTGTCACCGACGATTCGGAGCTGGTCGTCCTCGGCTCGGGAAACCTCGGCCTGGTGTACGCCGCCGAGGAGCACCGGCTGATGCTGGAGGAGATCACCGACCGTTGGCCCGCCCTTGTGCCCGGACTGGTGAACCACGACGGGGTCACCTTCGTCGCGCTGATGAGCACCGAGCACGGACCACTGGTCGTCGGACCGTCGGGCGTCCACCGGCTGACCGACTCGAAGGTGACAGGCGACGACCCGCTGGCGTCGTTCGGGTCACTGATCCCGGCAGACCTGCTGCGGGCGGTGTCGATGCCTGAGGCACCTGACCTGTACGTCTTCAGCTCGGTCGACCACGACACCGGCGAGGTTTCCGCGTTCGAGGGACTCGTCGGCAGTCACGGTGGACTCGGCGGGTGGCAGGGCCGCGCGTTGCTTCTCGCCCCACCCGACCTGGTGATCCCGGACCGGCCGATCCGCGGCGCGGACGAACTCCATCGCGTCCTGGTCGGCTATCTCGAACAGCACGGACAGCGCAGCGGGGTCGCCCGCGACACCGCGG
Source organism: Kribbella sp. NBC_00662 (assembly GCF_041430295.1). Classification (GTDB taxonomy): domain Bacteria; phylum Actinomycetota; class Actinomycetes; order Propionibacteriales; family Kribbellaceae; genus Kribbella. Next base: position 6,052,404 of record NZ_CP109029.1, read on the forward strand.
ACGTGTGACAACGCGCGACCGAGGGGTGTCACGATGATCGACCACACTGCCGGGAAATGGTTCTTGCACCCGGACGAGCGCGGCAATCCCGGCACGGACATCGACCGGATGGGGGACGTGGACGGGTCCTGGGTCGACGGCAACCTGGTCCGGCCGCTGATCCACGGGTCGACGTACTTCCGCCGGCTGTACGAGGAGCTGTGCACACTGCACGCCGGCGACCGGGTCTATTTCACCGACTGGCGTGGTGACGCGGACGAGAAGCTGCTGCCGGAAGGCCCGACGATCGGCGCCGTGCTGGCCGACCTGGCCCGATCGGGGGTCGAGATCAGGGGACTGCTGTGGCGATCCCACTCCGACCATCTGCAGTTCAACGCGCGGGAGAACCGGCGCCTGGGGACGAAGCTCAACGAGGCGGGCGCGGAGGTGCTGCTCGACCAGCGGGTCCGGCGGCTGGCCTCGCATCACCAGAAGCTGTTCGTGATCCGGCACAAGGGCCGGCCGGAGCTGGCCGTCGCGTTCGTCGGCGGTATCGACCTGTCGCACCAGCGTCGGGACGACGGCGAGCATCTGGGCGATCCGCAGCAGGCGCCGATGGATCGCAGGTACGGCGATCGCACGCCCTGGCACGACGCGTGTCTGGAGATCCGGGGACCGGTCGTCGGCGATCTGCTCCGGACCTTCGTCGAGCGCTGGGACGACGGTCATCCGCTCGACCGCCGGACGCCGTACCGGATGGTCGTGCAACGGCTGGCCCGGATGCCCCGCCATCCGAAGTCGCTGCCGGAGTCCTTCCCGGATCCGCCGCCGGCCGGGCCACACGCCGTACAGGTACTGCGGACGTATGCCCACAAACGTCCTGGCTATCCCTTCGCGCCGCTGGGGGAGCGGAGCATCGCGCGGGCGTACATGAAGGCCTTCGGCAATGCGCGGAGGCTGATCTATCTGGAGGACCAGTACCTGTGGTCGGAGCTGATCGCGCAGGGGATCCACGACGCCCTGGAGCGGTGGCCCGGTCTCCGCGTGATCATCGTGGTCCCGCGGTACCCCGACGCCGACGGGGCGGTGAGTGGTCCGCCGGCCCGCTTCGGCCAGTTGCGCGCCGTCCGGATGCTGCGGCGGACCGCGCCCGAGCGGGTCGCGATCTACAACCTGGAGAACGCCGAGGGCGCTCCGATCTACGTCCACGCGAAGATCTGCATCGTCGACGACGTGTGGTTCACCTGCGGATCGGACAACTTCAACCGACGTTCCTGGACCTGCGACAGCGAACTCACCTGCGCCGTTCTGGACGGTACCGTCGACGACCCCGAGTTGGTTGCCGAGGGCACCCGTCGGCTGGCCCGGGAGCTGCGGCTGGAGGTGTGGTCGGAGCACCTCGGCATGCCGCGCCACCGCCTGGCCGAGCTCGGCCCGGAGGCGGGCTTCGAGCTGTGGCGGCGCACCGCTGCGGAGCTGGACGCCTGGTACGCCGGTGGCAGGAAGGGCGACCGGCCGACCGGGCAGATCCGTGCGCACCACACGCAACCGGTGAGCCGTTTCCAGGCGCTCTGGGCGGAACCGCTGTACCGGCTGGTCTACGACCCGGACGGCCGGCCCCGGCAGATGCGCCGGCGCGGGGAATTCTGAGTCCCGGGCCATGTCGTCGCCGTCGAGGGTTTCCCCCACCAAGGATGAGGTGCCTGCGGCCGCCCAGGCGGAGCATGGTGGCGTGGGTACTCCAGAGCAGTCCGAAAGCCCGCCTGACGTGCCGCCGCCGAGCCGGGACGCGATCACCGTGCTCGACGCGGCAGTCGGGGCGTCCGTACTGGCAGCGGCCGCCGCACAGACGGTCGGCCGCCGCGTCGGCGGAGCTCTCAGCCCGGTCGGCCGCCGAGTCGGGGGAGTCCTGAACCCGGTCGCCGTCGTGATCTTGCGGCCACCGATGCTCGCGGAGCGCTACCAGGCGGCTACCTGGCTGGCGGCTCTCGGCCGGCGCGGTGGTCAAGGACGTCAGGAGCTGGAGCGTCAGCTGTCGCTCGTGCTCGACCGGCTGGTTCCGGCGGTCGCGGACGAGGTGCTGAAGCGGATCGACATGGCCGGCATGGCCGAAGGCGTGATCGCCGAGGTCGATCTCGCCGAGATGATCCGGCAGTCCACCGGATCCGTTGCCTCCGACACCGTCCGCGGCGTACGCATGCAGGGCATCTCCGGCGATGAGGCCGTCGGCCGGGTGGTGGCCCGGCTGAGGCTGCGGCGTGGCCGGGCAGAACCCGGGATGACGCCCGCGCAACCATGAGAACGGACGAACCCGTGTCGATCGTCCCGCGGGAAGCCCAGCCGTACCAGGGACGACGAGCGGGTCTCGTCAGCCGGTCGATCGCCGGTGTGATCGACGGCGTCGTGGTGCTGGTAGCGCTGCTGGCCGGCTACCTGGCTGTGAACGGCTTCAGGTTCCTGATCAGTCCACGGGATTTCCGTTTCAGCGAGGCCTCCCCGCTGCCGGCCGTGGCGACCGGGCTCCTGCTTCTGGTCGGCTATCTGTCCGTCGCGTGGTCGACCACTGGCTGGACCTACGGCTGTCACGTCATGGGACTGCGGGTGGTCAGCCGAGGTGGCCGACGGCTGCGGCCGTACGTCGCGCTGCTGCGAGCCGTCTTCTATGCCCTGTTCCCACTCGGGCTGCTGCTGTGTGCCGCTGGTAGTCACCGCAGTTCTCTTCAGGACCTCGTCCTGCGTACGTCGGTCATCTACGACTGGCGACCCGGGCAACCACTCTGACTAGGCTTCCGGACGCGAGGGCAGGAGGCCCAGCTCCCAGGCCCGGCGGACGGCCTCGTTCCGTCGGGATGCGTTCAGCTTGCGGAGGATGCTGCGGACGTGGCTCCGAACCGTGTTGACGGAGACGTACATGGTGCTGGCGATCTCCTCGGTGGTCAGTAGTTCGGCGAGATACTCGAGCACCTCGTGCTCTTTGCTGGTCAACGAGGTGGTGACGACCACCTCGGGCCGCGGTGCCGGCCGGCGGTCGACCGCGGTCTGGCCGCTTTGAGCAAGACTCGCCGTACGGAGCCACGGATGCCGTTTGACCAGGTCGGCGGTCGGCTCCAGCAGCCTCTCCAGCTGCAGTGGCGCCTCGGTGAACGGACGGCTCAGGTGCTCGGGAGCGGCCAGTCTGAGGGCGCGCTCCAGACAGAGCCCGCTGCGCGCGGTGTCCCCGGTCCTGATCGACGCCGCCGCTTGGATGAGCCAGCTGTCCACCTGGGTCTCGAGCGGGACGGCTCGATCTGTGGCGCGGGGCGGTTGCGGGGGCACGCGCTCGCCGGCCTCGGCCGCCGCGCGTTGCAGGACCAGGAGTGATCCGGCTTGGTCGCGGCCCTGGGACTGCTCGATCACGGTGATGGCCTGCTGCGGCTGGTGCTGTGCGACGAGCAGCTTCGCCTCGTCGTTGATCAGGGCCTGGCCGAGCCAGCCGTCCGTACCGTAGCTGTCGCTGGCGGCCCGCAGTTCCGCGCCGGCCAGCTCGAGGTCGCCGTCGGCGCGCAGCAGCCGGGCGCGAACCAGAGCGAGCGCGGCAGCCAGAACTCGCGTGTTGTGGGTCGGAGCGGCCTCCGCGGCGCGCTGCACCATGGCTTCGGCACCGGACAGATCACCCTGTTCGGTACGCATCCAGGCCTCGGCCACGATCACTGACTGAGGAAGGCAGGGCTGCGCCTCCGAGTCGACCAGCTCGGTCGCACGCGCGACGACCTCCCCGGCTCGTCGCAGATGTCCCCACACCGCATCCACCAGCGCGACCATACCGAGGAGGTGAGCCAGAGCCTCCTGGGCACCGATGTCTTCCGCGATCGCGATGGCTTCGCTCAATGCCGTCAGGGACGCTTGGAATTCCCCGCGCTCGAGCAGAACCCGGCCCTTGCAGCCGGCGATCAGCAGTCTCGACTCGGGCCGCGCGACACCTGCTTCCGGCGATGCCGCCCGTAGTCGAGCCTCTGCGGTCAGAACGACGCCCAGGGCGACCTCCGTGTCCTTCCTGAGACTGGCGCAGACTGCTTGCAGCACGCTGATGGCCTGCTCGACCGCGTGACGTCGACCGGACACCTGATGGTCCAGCAAGGCCCTCGCCTTGCCGAGTTCGGCCGTACAGCGATCGACATCGAAGTTGGCCAGCGCCCGGGAGGCTCTGACCGCCGCGGCCTCGGAAGCGTCCAGCTCGTCGGGCATGCCGGCGAACAGCGTTGTCAGTTGCCTGCGCCGGCACCCGACGAGGAGATGGGCCACATCAAGGGCCTCCACCAGGTACCGGGCCGCGTGCTCCCAGTCGCCTGCCGTGACGGCATGATGTATCGCTGTCAGTGGCCGACCGTTCCGGGCAAACCAGCCGGCGGCGGTACGGTGCAGGCCACACACGTCATCCGGCCTTTCGAACAGCAGATGGGCGCGGAGGAACTCGCGGAACAGGGGTTGGTAGGCGTAGTGGTCCGCTGTCCCCGGAACCGGCCGGATGAACGAGTTGCCGTGGGAGATGAACTGCAACGACCGAAGGTCACAGGGGTGCCCGGTCAGTGCCGCGGCCAGTCCCGGCCGGATCTCGTCGACGATGCTGGTCCGGAGCAGGAACTCACGCAGTTGCCGGGGTTGTGCGTCGAGGACCTCGGACATCAGGTACGCCGCGACGTTCCCGGCGTCGCCGCGGAACTCCCGGATGGCCCGTGTGGTGTCGGGTTTGCCGGCCAGATTCATGGCCGCGAACATCAGGCCGGCCGGCCAGCCGTCGGTCCGGGCCTGCAGCTCGGCGATCTCCGAGTCGGTCAGCTCGACGTTGTGGCGGCGCATCAGCGCCGCCGTCTCATCCGTCGTGAAGGCCAGGTCGGCGGCCCGGATCTCGGCAACGGTGCCCGCCAACCGGTACAGGTGCAGGGGCAACGGTGGGTCGGATCGAGTGACGAGGACCATCCGGACATGTCCCACGTTGCCACGGATGACGCGATCGAGGCTCCGCCCCAACTCCGGAGTGATCATGAGGTCGCCGCAGTCCACCACGAGCACCAGCACACGGCGATCCGGGCCGTGCAGGCTGTCCCGCAGCATGGCCTCGGGTTGTTCGCCACCGACATCCAGCGCGACTCGCCTGACCACAGCCGGCCCTGAGTAGCGTTCGACCCACGAGTCCATCAGGATCGTCTTGCCGAAGCCCGCGGGCGCACTGACCAGCGTGAGTGACCGCTGAACCGCCAGGTTCACGCGCTCGACGAGCCGTGGCCGCGGCACTGTTGCCGGTGGCACCGTCGAGGTCCTGGTCGAGGTCCTGGTCGTGGTCCTCGTCGTGGTCCTGGTAGTGGATTTCGGCCATTCCCCGAATGGCGCATCCGGTGATGTCGTGCTTTCGTTGTCCGCCCCTACGTGTCCTTCGCTCGGCATGTCCCCTCCTAGCGACGTGCGACATCTCCGAGCGCTGGTGAGGCGGTGCGCGGCGAGTCGCACACTTTGAATCAACCACGGAAAGTCTTTTGAAACCAGCGTTCTCCGTCCGATTGCCGAACTTTTCCTGACGACGCGCTGTCGATCCGCGACCGTCGCGGAGAGTTCACCCCGCAGGGATGAAGCAGCGTCCCCTGAGCTTTGCGAGCGTCGGACGCAGGCGTTGGGGAACGGAGTGGGTTCGATGGTCGACGCGACGTACGAGATCAGCGTGGCGGGCGCCGTACCCGAACAAGATCTTCGTGACGTGGGCGCGGTGACACTGGCGGTCAACCAGGTGAACACCGTCGTCTACAGCATTCCGGACCAGTCGGCGCTCTACGGTCTGCTGGCCCGCTTGCGGGCCCTGGGCATCGAAGTCGTCGAGGTCCGCCGGATCCTGGACCCCGGCTCTGCAACGCCGGAGTCGAGCGAGATCGATCCGGACGTGGGGCCATGATGAAGCCGCCCGAGCGTCGCGATCAGTCGTACCAGGTCGTTGTGCAGGGGGAGCTGCGGCCTGCCGTTCTCGCCTTCTGTGCGGGCCCGCTGGCCTGTCACCAGATGTCTGGAGTCTTCCGGGTGCGGGTCCGCGACGACGAGGGAATCGCCGGCCTGGTCGCGATGCTCCAGGCGGCGGACCTGATGGTGCTGAGTATTCGTCAGGTCGCACCGGCGGTTGGCTCGGTCTCGACGAGTGCGCCGGCCCGGCCATGACCGACGGAGCGAGCGGGAGCCCCGCCGGCACCAAGGCGAACCCACGGCTCGCCCTGCTGCTGGCGATGGCGATGTTCGTGCTGGTCGTGGACACCTCGCTGATGAACGTCTCGATCTCCTCGGTGGTCCGTGATCTCGACACGACGGTGAGCGGTGTGCAGTCCGCGATCGCGCTCGAGGCGCTGGTGTCGGCGGCGTTCATCCTGATCGGAAGCAAGGTCGGGGACCTCATCGGCCGCAAGCGCGCCTACCTGCTGGGACTGTGCGGTTACGCGATCGGCGCCCTCGCGATGACGCTGGCTCAGAGCCTCACTGCGATCATCGTGTTCTGGGCCCTGGTCGGTGGCATCGGGGCGTCGCTCCTGCTGCCCGCGATGCAGTCACTGATCCACGGCAACTTCGAGGGAGCGGAGCAGACGAAGGCCTACGCCCTGGTCGGAGCCGCCGCTGCGCTGGCGGCCGCGGTCGGACCGCTTCTCGGCGGCTTCATCACCACGTACCTGTCCTGGCGGGTCGGGTTCCTGCTCGAGGTCGTGGTGATCGTCGTCGTGATCGGCGGGCGCGGCCTCGTCCACGACGCGCCGTACACGGGATCCCGGCGGGTGGATGTGATCGGCGCCGCCCTGTCGGTGGTGGGCATGGGCGGCATCGTGCTGAGCATCCTGATCTGGCAGGAGGGCGGCGAGTACGTCGGCCTGACCCTGGCCGTCGGCGTGATCGCTCTTTCGGCGTTCGTCTACTGGCTGGTGCGACGCAAGCGTGAGAGCAAGCCGACGCTCCTCGACCCGGCCCTGTTCAGCTCCGCGGCCTTCAGGCTGGGCATCTCCGGGCAGATGCTGCAGCAGATCGCGCTGGGCGGCACGATGATCGCGCTGCCGATCTATCTGCAGATGGTTCTCGAGTACAACGCGATGGAGGCAGGCCTCACCATGGCGCCGCTGTCGCTCAGCATGTTCGGTACGGCGATCCTCGCGGAGAAGAAGGCGGGCGGACGCCGCCCGAGCCACATCATCAGGTGGGGCTTCGTGATCCTCACTGTCGGGCTGGTGGTGCTGCTGCCGATTGTGCCCAGGGCCGACTCGGGCTGGGCCCTGATCGCACCGCTGGTGCTCACGGGAGTAGGCCTGGGCCTGCTCGTGTCCCAGCTCAACAACTACACGTTGTCGCCGGTCTCGCAGGAACGGGTCAGCGAGGCGGCCGGCGTCAACTCGGCGGCGGGCTCGTTCGGACTGTCCTTCGGGCTGGCCTTCGCCGGGGCGATCATGCTGGCAACGTTGTCCTTCACCTTCACCAACCGCGCGGAGGCCAGCACCGTCCTTCAGCCGGCCCAGCAGGATCAGGTCGCGAAGGCGCTGGAACACGATGCCGAAGTGATGACCAACACCGAGCTGGAGAAGGTGCTCGCCAAGCAACCGCAGGACGTCCGGGACGAGATCATCCGGATCAACACCGACGCGCGACCGATCGCGCTGCAGGTGGCGCTGTGCATCCCGATTCTCGCCGGTCTGGCCGGACTGCTGAACTCCTTCCGGATGGTGCGCCTGAAGGACCCGCCGCGCCCTCCACCCGATGACTGACGTCGTGCCGGCCTACGCCGCCTCGAGCCAAGCCGTTCATCCGGCCGGGGTGATGCTGGCCGGCTCTCCGCAGGTGTTGGGTGGAATCTCGCGACTGAGAGCCGGATCACGCGACTCGATCACGACCGGAGGGGGAGGGGCACCATGACTGCACGGAACGCGATGGTGACGCCGATAGCCGCAGCCACACCGAGACGAGTCGCGCCCACCCCTGGGTCAGCTCGCGCCGATGGCGGATCGGTGTCCACTGTCCGCCGTCTCGCTCCCGCCGACCGGGCCCGGTTGGGACTTGCCGCGCGGGTGGTGCTGCCACCGCGAGAGCAGGCGGAGCTCGTGCTGCCGTCGGGCCGTCAGGATCCGGTCGCACTACTCGAGCAGCAGGCCGGATCCCGGATCCCCGAACTCGTCCCGGTGCGGTACGGCCGGATGACGGTGTCGCCCTTCGCCTTCTTCCGGGGCAACGCCGTCGGGATGGCTGCGGACCTGGCCGCGGCGCCCGTGTCCGGCCTCGGAGTGCAGGTGTGCGGTGACGCCCACCTGCTGAACTTCGGAGTCTTCGGATCGCCCGAACGGCGGCTGCTCTTCGACATCAACGAGTTCGACGAGACCATCGCCGGTCCGTGGGAATGGGACGTCAAACGTCTCGTCGCGAGCATCGCGGTCGCCGGCCGGGGCAACGGCTTCTCCCGCAAACATCGTGGCAAGGCGGTCCTGGAGACCGTACGACGCTATCGCGACGCCAGCGCCGAGTTCGGGACCATGCGAGCTCTGGACGTCTGGTTCGCCCGCGCGGACATCGACGAGGTCGAGCAGATCATGCGCAACAAGGTGGCCTCGAGTCGCCGCAGGAACGTCGATCAGACGTTGCTGAAGGCGCCCGGCAGCGGAAACCTCAAGGCCTTCACCAAGCTGTGCGAGATGACCGACGACGGCGTCCGGATCAAGGCTGATCCGCCGTTGGTCGTCCCGATCGCCGACCTGCTTCCCGAGGCCCGCCGGCAGGAGCTCGAGACCGGGATCGAGGCCGTGCTGGACCTCTACCGCAGGTCGTTGCCGAACGAGCTGCGGACACTGCTCGACCAGTTCGAGATCGTCGACGTGGCCCGCAAGGTGGTCGGCGTGGGCAGCGTCGGCACCCGATGCTGGATCGTACTGCTGCGCGGCCGCGACGACGGTGATCCACTCTTCCTGGAGCTCAAGGAGGCCGGACCGTCGGTCCTCAAGTCGAAGGTCCCGGCCGCGCTCAGGCGACGGTCCGCACCCTGCAACGAGGGCGAGCGCGTGGTGACGGGGCAGCGGTTGATGCAGGCGGCCAGTGACATCTTCCTCGGCTGGCAGCGGGCCGACGGCATCGACGGCCGGACCCGCGACTTCTACATCAGGCAGCTGCGGGACATGAAGGGGTCGGCCGCGGTGGAGAAGATGGACCCGTCCGGCATGACGATGTACGGCCAGCTGTGCGGGTGGACGCTGGCCAGGGCCCATGCCCGGTCCGGAGACCGGATCGCGCTGGCGACGTACCTCAACAGTGACGACGCGTTCCCCCAAGCGATGGTCGAGTACGCCGAGGCGTACGCCGACCAGAACGAACGCGACTACCAGGTGTTCCTCAACGCGATCAAGAGCGGTCGCCTCGAAGCCGTCACCGGACTGTAGCCGCGGTCAGGCCGGCGCGCTGGGCGGTTCGCCGCCGGCCGGGACCGGGGGACGTCCGATGAACTCGATCAGGGCGACGACGAACAGGACCACCGCGGCGGTGACCACCACGACGGTGGTCGTCGGCCGGGACCACAGCGTCAGCACCAGCGCGCCGCCGACCACGCTGGCGATCAGCAGCAGACGCTTGTGGGCGAAGGTCCATCCGCCGACCCGGCCGGTGTTCAGCCCGGCCTTCTCGGCGCGGCCGCGCAGTGATCCGATGCCCCCGGCAAGCTTCGTGCGCGCTTGTACCGCGGCGTTGGACGGGCCGGTGAAGTAGGCGGCGAGGGCGACGATCAGTGCGAGGGCGCCGACCGCGCGCAGGCCGTACCGCAGGAACCGGATGATCGTGTCGAAGACGACGCCACCCGCGTCCCTCGAGATCACCTCGGGCGGCAGGGCGTTCAGGTAGAAGACGCGGCCGAGGGTCAGAGCGACGCCGAGGACCAGCATCCCGCCGGCGACTCCGAGCGCACCCCTGAGGAGCGCGCGGCGGCGGTCGCGGGCGACGTACACGCCGGCGACGAGGAGGACGAGGGCGATGACCGGCAGCCAGGTCCCGACGGTGTTGAGGAGCCGGTAGAGCCCTTGCGCCTTGGTCACCCCGTCGGACTGCACGAGCACGATCGACTTGTCCACCACCGGGATCTTGTCGGCGAGGGCGAAGCCGTTGTCCACCATGCGTTGCTTCACCTCGGCGATGATCGGTGCCAGGTTCAGCGTGACGGTGTCGTTCTGTGCGCTGATCGCGCCGCCTTGGTTGCCTTCGAGCAGCTTGACCAACGAGGCGTGTGCGGTCTCGTTCGCCTGCCGCCACACGGCCGCGAACTGCGGGCTGGCGACCAGGTTGTCGACCTGCCCGCTGACGAAATTCTCGATGCCGTTGACGAGCGGTCCGTTGAGCGCTTGGAGATTGTCGGCGATCCGCGGCGGCACGCCTTGCTGTGCGACCGCGTCCAGCGTCTCGGTGACGATCGCCCGGAAGTCGACCGCGGTGAAGATCGCGTTCGTGACCGCGTCGGCGATGGTCTGCTGAACCGCGGGATCATCGGCCAGCGGTGCGACCGTTTCGAGGTACCGGTCGGTGTCGGAGATCTGCCTGCTCGCCCAGACCGCAGTGACCGACAAGGGTGCGAGCAGACAGGCGATCGTGATGAGCAGCGCGGACACGACAGCGCGCCAACTGAACCGTCGGCGCGCCGGCTCCCCGGCCACCTGTTGCCGGCGCGCCGCCAGCTCCGTCTCGAGCTGATTCACCCGCTCACGCAGACGCCGTACCTCGTCGGGCTCGCTCATTGCCGATCCCTCCCGGTCGCGGTGCACAAGTCAGGCCGCGAGCGCCTTCGCTTTCAGAGTGTCGAACTCGGACTGAGAGATGGTGCCCTTCTCCAGCAAGGCGCTGGCCTGGGCGATCTGATCGGTCGGACTCGCCTTGCCCGCGACGTCCTTGATGTAGGCCTCCTGCTGTTTCTGCGCGGCGGCCCGGCCGGCGAGGTTACGGTCGGCCATACCCCTGCCGCGGACGATGACGTACACGAGCGCGGTGAGCACAGGAAAGAACACCAGCGCGATGAGCCAGGCAGCCTTGGCCAGCCCCGAGGTGTCCGGATCGCGGAACAGGTCCGCCACGATCGAGAACAGCATCATCAGGTACGCCGTGAACGCGAAGGCGATGATGATGAACCACACAACGTCCCAGAAGCTCATGACAGCGTCCTTTCTCGGAGCGCGAAACGCCTGTCCCCAACCCTGTCCTCCCGGCACCCGAGCGTCCTCACCTCTACCGGATGATCTTCACGCCTGGAAACACCCCCCGCGCGGGCTCCACGTCGCCGTCGCTCGGCGTAGCGATCCGGCGACATACGGGCCTGGCTGGTTAAGCTGCGCGGCGTGAGTGGGAGTTTTGAGGGGTGGTCCGGGGGTGCGTTCGAGGTTTTGTTGCGGTTGGAGGGGGAGCCTTCTGCCGAGGTTCGGCGGGAGTGCCGGCGGGAGCGGGAGGAGCTGGTTCGGCGGCCGATGGTCGGATTGCTGAATGCGGTGGCGGACGCGGATCCGGAGTACGAGGACTTCGCGGTGTGGGGGTACGGCGACGTCCTGCTGGATGCGTGGCAGCGGCAGCGCGCGATTGTGCGGCTGGCGCGGAGCATCGAGTTGGGGGTCCGGTTCGATCTCGATGGTCTCGAGGTCGGACTGGCGTGGTGGTACGCGCCGTCGGAGCAGATCGAGCGGTATCGGACCGCGGTGGCAGACGCAGCGTCGGGGAAGCGGCTGGTCGCCGTACTGCGGAAGCTCGAGCGCGACGGGTTCGCCATCTCGGGCGACCTGCTGAAGCGGCCGCTGCGCGGTTGTCCCGCCGACCATCCGCGAGCGGAGTTGCTGCGGCACAAATCCCTTATCGCAAGCCGGCCGCTCGGCTGTGACGAGTGGATCCACACCGCGGCCGCCGCCTATCGAGTACTCGACACCTTCCATCAGCTGCGCCCGCTGGCGCGCTGGCTGGTGAAGAACGTGTCTTAGAGGCCGGCGAGGTGCTGGTGGTGGCACTCATCAGACGCCCGCACCCCCGGTGTTCCGAGCGTTCGATGGAACCGATCTTGGCAGGAGTAGGGTGCTCGGATGCCTGTAGCTCGTGCGCGCCGGCCCCGGCCGGCCGATATGACGGTGCCCGTCGGGGCGCGGTCCGTGTTCACCGATGGAGCCTGCTCCGGGAACCCAGGTCCCGGTGGCTGGGCCTGGGCGTTGTCGACGACGGAGTACGCCGCGGGCCACGAGGCTGTCTCGACGAATCAGCGGATGGAGATCCGCGCAGCCCTCGAGGCCGTGCGCTCGAACGGCGGCCCCCTGCTCGTGGTGTCCGACTCGACGTACGTCGTGAACTGCTTCCGGGACCGGTGGTACCAGGGCTGGCTCGATCGCGGTTGGCTCACCTCCGCGAAGAAACCCGTTGCCAACAAGGACCTCTGGGAACCGCTGGTAGAGCTGGTGATAGAGCGCGGCGACGTGGCGTTCCGTTGGGTCAAAGGGCACTCCGGCCACGAGATGAACGACTTCGTGGACCGGTTGGCCGTCGCTGCCAGTCAGACCGCGGGGTAGATCTCGGCCTCGTAGACCGAATAGCCGTACTGCGTCGCCCGATGCACGCCCTGTAGACGGACATAGCGGGCGGTTGTGTCCAGCCAAAGGGTGTCGGTCCCGCCGTCACCATCGGCAACCTCGGTCGCTGTGGTCCACGTCGTGGCGTCATCCGAGACCTGGATCTTGTAGGCGGAGCCGTACGCCGCTTCCCACCGGAGCACGATCTTGCCCAAGCGGGTGGGAGCCCCCAGGTCGACCTGGAGCCAGGACGCGTCGTCGTACGCCGAGGCCCAGCGGGTCGCCGGATCGCCGTCCACCGCGAGGTCGGCGCTGAACGTGGTCCCCGGCTCGATGCCCGAGGCAACGACCGGCCGATGTAAGGCAATGTTGACGGATGAAGTCGGTGGACGCACCGCGACGCGTAGAACGCTCCTGGCGGAGGCGAAGGTCACAGGGACATCGACGTCGGCCAACGGGGCGCCGGCCGGTGGCGTCAGCTTGATGGTCACCGTCTGGGGGAGTCCGCGCTTGAGCCTGATGGGCATGCTCGTAGCGGTCCAGCCCGGCGGCGCGGCGACGCGCAGAGTGCCGGATACGTCGCGCCCGGCTTCGAGGGTGACGGCGAGATTCGTGGAAGCGCCGCGCACCACGTCGACCCGATCAGCACTGGTGCTCAAGGCAATCAATGGAGTGTCGGTCCACCGCGGCACGAGCTCCGCCACAGCCGGGCTACCGCCCGTCCACACCAATCGCACCGCATCCGCCAGCAGATCACCGACACGAACCTCGGCGTACGACGAGGACACCGACCCAACCCGCTTCCAAGCACCTGCGACCCGGACCTCGACGTCGGCGGAGCCCGCAGACGACTGCAGGACGGTCAACCGGGACAGCGAGCGCGGCGCCGAGAGCGTCGCGACCAACGCATCACCGGCACTCGGCGCGGTCGCCGGCACATAAGCCGTGTCCACCGAACCATCCACCGCCCGCTGGTACGACGATCCTGCAGCAGGGTCCGGCGTACCGCTCGCGGTCAGCGTCGTCACATTCCCGCCGATCGTCTGCACCGAGAACTCCCGCACCACCAGCCAGAAATCGCTCGCCGTCAACGACCGGTACCGGACGTAGCGCGCAACAGTCCCGGCCGGCGCAGTGAGCCGTACCTCGGCCGTCGTCGCGCGAGTCAACTCGGTCCACTGCGTCCCGTCGACGGAGTACTCCAGCGCACCCGAGTGGATGTAGTCGTCCGGACTCCCGGACTTGCCCATCAGTACGGCGATGTCGCCGACCTGGACCGACGACCCGAGATCGACCCGTACCTCCGAGCCCGGACCCGGCGCGCCGTTGCTCCAGAAGAACGTGCTCTCGTCACCGTCGACCATCCGAGCCGGCACGTTGTCCTGATACGTCCCGAGATTCGTCGTCGCGGACCGGCCAGGTGTCACCCCGAGCCAGCGGTCGTGCACTCGGCCGACCTCGGCGATCAGCTCGTCGACGACGCGTTCACCGATCCGCGGATAGGTCCCGTCGTGCGGCGCCCGGCTGTCCCGGATCGCCCTCGCCTCGGTCACGAGCGCACTCATCTGCTGACGCGCGGTCCAGGCCGCCGTACCGTTGCCCGCCTCGAGCGCGGTCAACAGGTCCAGGGCGCGGCTCATCGCCTGCCCCCACAATTCGGTTGCCTTGAGCCACGATTCCGCCTGGAGCGTGAAGTCCGGATCGACCACGCCGCTCCGGATCGTCCCCGGCGCCGCGACGATCGCGTTCACGCGCGGCCTCAGCGCAGCAATCGCCTGGGCACGCTGCCCACTACGCCACCGCTGCCAGAACGACTCGACGGCCGCGCCGAACACCGGCGCACTCTCCGGATGCAGCGTCCCGTCGTACGTGTTGAGATCGGCAAAGACCTGCAAGGCATCAGCCGTACGCCGATCGCCGCCGGCCTGCTCTGCGAGCGCACGCAGCCAGACCGGCGTGGCGTCGTACCGCGCCGGATTCCACCCGAACTCGGCGAACGAGTAGAGCGCGACCTTGCTCACCGCCGCCTGGTTCATCGGGTTGGAGATCACGCCCGCCACATGGTCGGCGATCCCCGCCTCGCGACCGGTGTACGGTGCGAGCAGCAGCCGGCCCGCCGCATAGTCGTTGACCGGGTAGTTGTCCCAGATCAGGATGTCGTGGCCGAACACGGCCCTCGCCTGAGCCGCCTGGGCCGCGGTGATCGTCTGCGGGACCACCCCGACGCCGGTCCAGTGCACGACGACGGCTGGGTCGAGCTGCTCCCGCAGTACCTTCTTGTACGGCGTCTCGCTGACGTTGTAGTACTCCGTCGGCACCATCTGCAGCGGCGCCACGTCGGGCTTGGATTCGACCCACTCGCGCTGCACCCGGTTGAGCAAGTCGCTCTGCGCCCGACCGGCTGCTTCGCCGCCGGTCCCGTACTTCGCGCGGTCCACGTCGCAGTGCCAGGTGTTGTAGTCGATGTCGTCGAGCGGCACGTTGAACGACCGTGCGCCGAGCTCGTACAACGACTCGAACTTCGCGATCAACGCCTGGAAGTCGGACTCGGACGTGTAGCAGATCGACAGACCGGGGGAGAGCGCGAAGGTGAAGTCGACCTTGTTCTGCCGCGCACGGGTCACGAGTTCACCGAGTTGCGCGAGCTTGTCGGCCGGGTACGGATCGCGCCACTGCTCGCGGTGGTACGGGTCGTCCTTGGGCGCGTACTCGTAGGTGTTCATCCGATGCGCGCCGAGATAGTCGAGGTGGTCGAGCCGATCCGCCTGCGACCACGGCGTGCCGTAGAAGCCTTCGATCGAGCCGCGGTAGCGCATCGTCGGCCAGTCCCGGATCGCAACACCGGGCATCGACCTCCGCTGCATCAACTGGGCGAGTGACTCAGCGGCATAGAAGGTGCCGTCGGCGTCGACCCCGTCGAGCACGATCTGAGCGCGGTGCTGGTGATCACGTCCGGCGGCGAGGACATACCCCTCGGCAGGAAGCCCGGTGCTGTCCTGGACCTGGAGCCCGGACAGCACGGACGCCGTACGCCCCAGCCAGATCGTCGTCGGTGTGCCGGGATCGCTGCCGTCGGTGGTGCGGATCGTCTTCACCCCGGCACGCGCCAGCGCCTGGCGTACTACGCGTTCGGCGTCGGCGTCCGATGGCGAGGTACGAACCAGCCCGACCACCGCAGTGATCGGGAACCCGTCGCTGCGCTGGACGACCTGCTGCGGCGCAGGACTGATCGTCGGTGCAGACGGCGGTACGGCGGTTGCGCTGGGCGCGGCCAGTGCGAGTGGCGAGGTGAGGGCGAGCACGGCGGACAGGAGAAGGCGCATCGAGTCTCCTCAAGGGGCGGGTCAAGCTAGTTAGCCATTGCGCAGAACTGCTCGTCAAGGAGTCGACCTGATCAACTTCAGGCGATCGATCCGGTCTAGAAACGATGGAAGGCCGGGGGAGCGCCGTAGAGGGAGCGGTGGGTGGCTTCGGGATCGTTGAAGAAGTTCGGGACCTGGGTCTCGAGGTTGTAGTAGCGGTGGAAGACCGGTGTCTGGGAGCCGGACATCGGCGGGACGATCCAGGTCCAGTCGGCGGGGCAGCCGCGGCCGGCGCGTTCCTCCCGTTCCAGGTGGATGAGGAACCTGCGGGACTCGGTGTGGTGGTCGGTGATCGTGACGCCGTTCCGGTTGAACGAGTGCAGTACGGCGCGATTGATCTCCACCAGGGCACGGTCCCGCCAGAGACTTGTCTCGTCGGTCGTGTCCAGACCCATCCGTTCCGCGACCTCGGGAACCATCGCGTAGCGGTCGGTGTCGCCGAAGTTGCGGGCGCCGATCTCGGTGCCCATGTACCAGCCGTTGAAGGGCGCGGCGGGGTACGAGATGCCGCCGATGTCGAGGCGGTTGTTGCTGATCACGGGTACGGCGTGCCAGCGCAGCCCGAGGTCGGCGAACCACTCCAGCTCCGGGTGCGCCAAGGGGACTTCCTGAACGGTATCGGCCGGCAACTCGAACATCCGCGGACCCTCGTCGACGGTCTCGACGACGAGCGGGAGTACGTCGAAGGCGCCCGTGCGGTCGGGCTGCCGCCAGCCGCGCCGGATCAGCTCGCTGGTGAAGGAGCGGTAGCGAGGGTCGCCGAGGACGCGTCCGTCCGGCTGCTCGTACCCGGCGTACCGGATCAGCTGTTCGTTCCAGATCCTGGGAGCGGGACGGGACGGGGTCTCCGGAGCGAACACGCTGATCATCGGGCGGATCTTCCCGCCGTTGTGGGCAGCGCGCAGATGGTCGAAGCAGTGTCCGGCGACGCCGCGGGCGTCGGAGACCGTCCTCAGGTCGCGGACCTGCAGGCTGCGCCAGTACAGCCTGCCGATGCAGCGGGCGTTGTTGCGCCACGCCACCCGCGCGCCGAAGGCCAGCTCCTCCGGGGTGTGCCAGTACGTCCCGGTGAGGTCGATCTCTCGCATCACCGCGGCGAGCCGCGGCCCCATCCAACCGGCCTTCGGGTTCTCGGTGTGGAAGAGCTCGAGGAATTCTCTGGCTGCCGCCCGGACCGCCTCGGTGTCCGTGCGCTCCGGACTTCGCCCGGGGTCGGGCCGGCTGATCGGGTGAGCGGCCCTGGCCCGGATCCGCCCGGGCCCTGGTGACCCCCGCCGGCCGGTCCGCGGGGCCTTGCCCCACGACCGCTCGGCGCTCATGGGGTGCCCGGACGTCGGGTCTGCCAGTCGCCCGAGTTGTCGAAGAACGGATCGTGCTGGACCACAGGCTCGCCGGGCACCGGCTTGCTCCCGAGCTGGTCGACCTCGGTCGCGAACGAGTCCACGATCGACTGCATGTGCGCCTGGGCGGTCTTGGCGTACGAACGAACCTGCTCGCCGGCCGTGTCCATCGCCTCCGCGACGATCCTGCGTTCGTGCGCGCGGGCCTGACCGATCCGCTCGCGGGCGTCCCGGCTGACGTCCTGGACCATCTCCTCGACCACGAGCTGGGCCTGGCTGAACATCTGGACGACCTGCTCGTTCACCCGGTCGCCGGCCTGCTCGTACTGGTCGAGCTCTGCCTGGACGCGCTGCAGCTCGGCCTGCCCGCGCTGGAGCTCGATCTGGAGTCGTTCGTTCCTGGCGCGGGTCTCGCCGAGTTCGCGTTCGGTCTTCTGGACCTGGTCAGCCAGCTGAGCGAGGTATGCGTAGACCGTGTCCGCGTCGAGGCCCCGCATCCGGCGCCGGAACCTCTCCTCCCGGATCGAGCGGGGTGTCTGATAACGCGGCGAGCCGTGGCGGTGGCTGTTGTGCGTCACGTGTTGTCTCCTGACCTGTTGGAGCCGGCGCCGCGGTGTGCTCACCCGCGGCTGCGTAGTAGAAGTGCTCGTACTTGATGTCCTCGGGCCGCATGCCCGCGCCGGCCAACTGCTCCAGCGTGTGCGCGACCATCTGCGGGCCGCCGCACACCATCGCCGTCCGTCCGTAGAGGATCTGGCGGGCCGCGACCGTGCCGACCTTCCCGCGAGTGCCCGGATAGGACGCGTCGTCGGACACGACCTCCGTGTAGTCGAACCAGGCCCGGTCCTGGGCCAGCGCCCGGAGTCGCGGGCGGTCGTACAGATGCCAGGGCAGCCGGACGCCGTGCAGGAGATGAACCAGCGGTCCGTTGCCCGAGCGTTTCCACTCGTTGTCGACCTGCTCGAGCACGGCGAGCAGTGGAGCGAGACCGGTACCTCCGGCCACCATCAGCAGTTCGCGTTCGTCACCGTCGCGCCGGGTCAGCCGTTCGCCGATCGGCGCGCCGAGTTTCACCGTGTCGCCGGGCTTGAGCGACCGGACCACGGCCGGGCTGACCTGGCCGCCGTCGATCTGCTGCACGTGCAGATCGATCGAGCCGTCGGCGCGTGGGGCGTTGGCCGGGCTGAAGTACCGCCATTGCCGGGGTCGCTGCGGTATCTCCATCGAGACCGACTGGCCGGGGCGGAAGCGGAACACGTGACGCGGCTGGACCTTCAGCAGGGTGAGGTCCATGGTCCGCCGTTCGACCGAGACCACGTCGGCGTCCCACCAGTCCGGGCTGGTCTCCTCCGACGTCTCGGCAGCCTCGACCATGATCCGCGCCACCACCTGGTACGCCGCGGTCCAGTGCGCCGCCAGATCCTCGTCCCACTCGGGCCCGAGGAAGTGCTTCAGCGTTGCGCACAGCGAGGCGCCGACGGCGTTGTAGTGCTCCGCGACAACGGCGTACTTGCGATGGTCGCGGCCGAGGTGTTGCAGGAAGTTCGCATCGTTCTCGAGCTGGTCGGCATGACTGACGATCCGGCCGAGTGCGCTGACGAACTTGTCCCGCTGGTTGGACATCGAGAGCGGGAACATCGCTCGTACCTCGGGATGAGACACGAAGATGTGCGAGTAGAAGTACAGAGCTACCTGATCCCCGTACGCCGACACCTGGTCCCAGCTGCGTTGTAAGGCGTATGCATCCATGGGGCTGGTCTTATCCGGCTCGGAACGGCAGCTCCTCTGGCGAAACGGACATGTCCTCCCGGTCGTCGGCGTAACTCACCGACGAGTACTGCGTTGACAAGAGTGCCCTCCTACGTTCCGTCCCCGAGCCTGTCCATTTCCGTGATCTTCCCGATCTACCCCCGGGTTCGCGGCTTGAAACGGCGTGTCGGACTGGATCGTCTCGAAAATCTTGAGCTGTGGTCGAGGGTCAATCGCTTGATCTACAAGGCGATCCGATGACCGCGCAAGTTGCTCACGGCAACTAAAAGCGGGAGTGGCCGTCAGTTAATCGATTGACGCTGCCGCGCGGGTGCTGGTCTGCTGGGGGCTGGTGCGCCGGACCGGCCGGTGCGGACCGGAAGGAGGAGAGCCATGTCTGTTCTGTCCCGCAGCTTTGCTCTGAAAGGTTCATCGGTTTGGCATTCGCACGTTCGTTCAGTTGTGAACACTGCGGCGTAGAGGTCTCCCTCGACGCCCCTGGAACCACCCATCGGAATCACTGCCCGAGTTGCCTGTGGTCGCGTCACCTCGACCGCAACGTGCCGGGCGACCGCAAGGCCGACTGCTCCGGCGGCATGGAACCGATCGCGGTCACGGTCCGCGGCGAGGGCCGCTGGGTCCTCATCCACAGATGCACCAACTGCGGCCGGCTCCGGCTCAACAGAACCGCAGGTGACGACAACGTCCTGCTGCTGATGCGGCTGGCGGCGCTACCGCTGACCATGCCGTTCATCCCGTTCGCCGCCGAGCCCGAACCCGCCGCCCCCAACGGCAACGGCACCACCCGCAAGCCGAGGGCGCGGAAGGCCAAGGCGTAACCTCGGGCCCGATGAGAGTGCGGATCGGGTCACATGTGGCCGTTGCCGGCGGGCTGGTCAAGGTCGGGCTGGCGGAGGCGGCGGAGGTCGGCGCCGAGATCATCCAGCTGTTCGCGGGCAATCCGCGCAGCTGGGTGCCTGCGGCCGTGGATCCGGCGGCGGACGAGGCGTTCCGTACGGCGTGCGCCGAGCGGGACCTCGCCGTCGTCGTCCACGCTCCCCACCTGATCAACCTCTGCTCGCCCTCGGATGTGGTCCTGAGCCGATCGACAGCCGCGCTCGAGCTCACCATGCAGCGCGCGGCCTCCCTCGGCGCGTCCACGGTCGTCGTTCACGCGGGATCGCTGGTCACGGCGGGCCGCCGCGCGGACGTACTCCGCGGTCTGCGCGACCTCGTCGTACCGATCGCGCACCGATGGCACGACGTGCGGCTGCTGATCGAGCCGACGGCCGGCGCCGGTGAGGCGGCCGCATCGACCATCGACAGCAGCGTGGAGTACCTGGACGCTCTGGACGACCCTGGGATCGGTCCGTGTCTCGACACCTGCCACCTGCACGCCGCCGGTGAGGATCTGGCCTCGATCGAGCAAGTGGCGGACCGGGTCGGGCTCATCCACGTGAACGACAGCCGCGATCCCGCCGGCTCGCGCCGAGACCGGCACGAGTCGCTCGGCCGCGGGACGATCGGGTTGCCCGCGCTGGAAAACGTGCTCTCGGCTCTCCAGGGCATTCCGATGCTGGTCGAGACCCCGACGCACGTGCGCGACGTCGCGTTGCTGAAGGACATGCGGGATCGCGTTGGTGCGGCAGATCGGTGCTCTGCCGTACGGTGAAATCATGCCGTGGTTCCCGGAGTTCTCCACAGCGATCGAGTTGGCGCGTCGTGATGCCCGGGCGCGGGAGCAGGCAGATCCGGTCGCGCAGTACCTGAAGGCTCTGTCCGACGATGCACCGGGCGCGCTGGAGAAGACCTGGCCGGGCGACGTCGTCGTGTACGACCCGCGGGCCGGGGAGATTCGCGGTCATCGCGAGTTGCGGGAGTTCATCCACAGCAACCGGGAGTGGATGGCCGCGCACCAGGCCCGGTTGAAGGTGGTCGGCTCGATCACGGTCGACGGTCGCGCCGCGGTGGAGCTGCTGGTCCACGTCCTGCACGATGGCGACGAGGTGGCGTGGCCGGTTGCGGTGGTCGCCGAGTCGCTGGACGAGCGGTCCGTCGAGTTCCGCACGTACTGCAGCCAGTGGCCGGTCGACGGACTGCGCCACCTCCGCCCGCCGGTCCTCGAAGCCGGCGCTGTCGACGCACCGGACGTCGTCAAGCGTCACCTCGACGCGCTGGCCGGCGGCGATGTCGAGTCGATCGTCAAGACCTTCCAGTCCGACGGCTACCTCCAGGAGCCGATGGACAACGTCCATCGCGGCGCGGCCGAACTCCGCGCGTTCTACGCCGGCGCCGGCGGGATCGCCGTACGGCCCTGCGCCGCCACGGACGACGGGGTCAGCTGCGCGCTGGAGTACAACATCGACGGGCCGCCGCAGGCAGGGCTCGCCGTTTTCGAGCGCGGTACGGACGGACTGCTCGCGGCAGTCCGTCTGTACGACGACATCACCCGTTAGGTCGCTTGTTCCATCCGTGGAAGGCGCTGTGGTCGCCGCTGTCCCACGCTTCCCGCAGTCCCGGCTTGCTGAGATCCCAGTCCGGACGTACTTCGGCACTCGCCGCCCGCAGGTCCTGCCAGAGCTCGGAGATCGACGGCCGTCCCCAGAACCAGTAGCCGTTGTAGATGCTGTGCACAACCAGACCGGGCTTGAGCACCAGCGTGTACGGGATCATCGGATCGTTGTCGGGATCGGTGTACTCCTGGATGTCCAGGTCCCGCTGCACGATCCGCCCCGGATCGGACAGGAACGGCCATTGCGCGCCGACCGACGCCCGGAACTCCTGCAACGTGTGGTGCTCGTCGGTCGCGATCGTCACGATCTGGGTGTAGCTGACCGCGATCTTCGGGTAGAACGCGGCGAGCTCGAGGTGCTGCTGATGCTCCTTCGGGCAGTAGTGCCCGCGCGCGAGCGTCAGGATCATCGGATCCTCACCCTGAAGGTCACTCAGCTTCCGCGGTACGTCGTCCTGGTCGGGCAGCTCGTAGTCGGGGAACACGGCGCCGGGCACGATGTCAGCTCGCATGCTCGTCACTGTAGACCTCGGCCTCGCGGCCAGTGGGTGATCCACGGACCCTGGTGAGCGAGACCAGGGTGTGACCCGGGTGTGCCCCGCCAATGGCGCGGAGCATTCTCGGTGCGGAATCCAGTCGGGAGGAGAAGACCCATGTGTTTCGCTCACTCGGCCACCGCCAGCGAGGCCGTCCACGTCCAGGCCGGAGTCGGCCCCGAGGCAGCCGCCAGCTTCGCCCAGTTGGCCGGCGAGGGCGGGCTCGGCACGGTCGACATCGCCGGATCCGGTACGCCGGAGGCCGTGGCCGCTCCCCGCGGTGACCGGATCCTCGACGGGTACGGACGCGTCCTGCACAACCGCTGGAACCGCGACCTCGAGCCCGCCGTGACGGTCCGCCCCGGCGAGGAGATCCAGCTGTTGTGCCGCGACGCGCTCGACATCGGCGACCAGGCACGGACGCTGACGCCGGACGGCTCGATGACACTCGACCTCGGCCGGATCCACCCGCTCACCGGTCCCGTCTACATCGAGGGCGCGGAGCCGGGGGACATCCTCGAGGTCGAGGTGCTCGACGTCAGCCCGCTGGTCGACTTCGGCTACACGACCGTCAGCCCGGCGCTCGGCCTGTTCGGGACCCTCCGCCCGGACGTCCTGGGCGTGTTCGCCCCGTGGATCGAGGCGGCGCAGCTGAGCGATCCCAGCCCGGGACGGGTGCCGTCGGCGATCCCCGAGGACCAGCCGTTCGGCACGGGAGCGGCGTACGTCCAGCTCTACCGGTTCGAACGCGGGCAGTCGTCCGGCTACGCCACCTTCGTGGGCTCCGACAGCGGGAAGCGCGCGCAGATCCCGATCGCGCCGTTCCTGGGGATCATGGGCAACGCTCCGATGCGCAAGGGCATGTACCGCACGTTCCCGCCCAGTTTCAGCGGCGGGATGGGCGGCAACATCGACGTACGCCAGATCACCTCCGGCTCCCGGCTGCAGCTTCCGGTGTATGCCGAGGGCGCGCTGTTCTCGGCCGGCGACGGGCACATGGCCCAGGGCGACGGCGAGATCTCCGGCACCGCCGTCGAGACGCTGATGTCCGCGACCCTGCGGTTCCAGGTCATCAAGAACACCGTCATCGCCGCTCCGCGGGCGACCGTTCCCGCGGCGGATCCGACCCAGCGGGCGATGTCCGCCGAGATGGCCGCGCAGGGGTACTACGTCACCACCGGCGCCGGTCCGGACCTGATGGAGGACGTGAAGAACGCCGTCCGCGACATGATCGACTGGCTGGTCACCGACCAGGGCGTGAGCATGCACGAGGCGTACGCTCTGTGCAGTGTCGCCGGCGACCTGAAGATCAGCGAGCTGGTCGACCTTCCGAACTGGCTGGTCTCGATGACAGTTCCGCGCGGAATCTTCGAAGGAGCCGCGGCATGACGCCACTGGGAGCAGTCGTCCGGGGCCTCGTCGCGGGGACCATCGGCACCATGGCGATGGATGCGCTGCTGTACGCCGAGTACCGGCAAGGCGGCGGCAAGACCGAGTTCAGCCGGTGGGAGTTCTCCGGCGACATCGAGAGCTGGGAGCAGGCGCCGGCGCCCGCGCAGGTCGGCAAGCGGCTGTTCGAGGGTCTCTTCGACCGCGACCTGCCGAACAGCCGTGCTGCCCTGGTCAACAACCTCACGCACTGGGCCTTCGGGATCGCCAACGGTGCGGCGTACGGCGTGATCGCGGGATCCGCCCCGAAACCGCGCGTCTGGTACGGCGCTCCGTTCGGCGCGAGCGTGTGGGCCGGCGGGTACGTCGTACTGCCGGCCGCGAAGCTGTACGAGCCGATCTGGAAGTACAGCCCCAAGGTCCTGGCGAAGGATCTCGGCGCCCACCTCGTCTACGGGCTGACGACCGCGGCCGCCTTCAGGCTGGCGGGTTTGCCCCGGAAGTCGCGTCGCTAGCAGGTAGTGCGACCGTGACCTGGAGGCCGCCGCCGAGGCGGGCCATCAGGGTCAGGGTGCCGTTGTGGGCCTCGGTGATGCTCTTGACGATGGCCAGGCCGAGCCCGACGCCCGGCTGGTGAGTGCGGGCGCCACGCTGGAAAGGTTCGGTCAGCGTGGAGACCAGCTTCCGGCTGAGGATCTCGCCGGTGTTCTCGACGGTGAGTACGACGGTGTTGAAGCGGACCGCGGTGCTGACGGAGACGGTGCCGTGATCGGGGAGGTTGTGGACGATCGCATTGTGGATGAGGTTGGTCGCGAGTTGGAGCAGGAGCGTGTGGGAGCCGGTGGTCGGGGTGAGCTCGCCGCTGGTCTCGATCGTGATCCCGCGTTTCTCCGCGAACGGCAGCAACGTCTCGATGGCCTCTTCGGCGACCAGTGAGAGGTCGACCCGTTCCTGGGTGAACGAGCGTTGATCGGCGCGGCTCAGCAGCAGGAGCGCCTCGGTGAGGTTGATCGCCCGGGTGTTGATCGCGCGCAGGCGTTCGTCGAGATCGCCGCTGTCGCGGTCCGGGTCGTTGATGGCGACGTCGAGCAACGTCTGCGTGATCGCGAGCGGAGTACGCAGCTCGTGGGAGGCGTTGGCGGCGAAGCGCTTCTGCTCGGCGACGTGTGCTTCGAGCTGCGCGAGCATCCGGTCGAAGCCGTCGGCGAGCTCGCGGAATTCGTCGGTCGGGCCTTCGAGCTCGATCCGGTGGGACAGCGAGCCGTTCTCGGCCAGCCGGGCGGCGTTGGTGATGCGGGTCAGTGGCGCGAGCATCCGGCCGGAGAGGAGCCACCCGCCCAGCAGCCCGAACACCAGCAGCAGGAAGAACACCGCCGCCGCCCGCGGCGCGAACACGTCCAGGAGACGAGACCGGACCGGGAAGACACTGCTGTCGCCCGTGCCGTTGGGGACGGCCAGGACAGCGCGCTCGGGGACGTACCGCAGGAGGAACAACCACACGGCCGCGAGGAGCAAGGTGCCCGCAAGCATGAGGAAGGCTGCGTAGCTGAGGGTGAGTTTGAGCCGGACACTCAGCCCAGGCTGCCTATGCATGACCTGCTTCCCCCATGAGCACGCACATGCACTCGACGCTACCCGGCGGCGCATATCGCTCGCATATCCGAAACCGCATACGCTCCGGCAACGACCGCTGCCTTCGCTGTCGTCGGCAATCTGCTCGTGTTCGCACCACTGGGCTTCTTCGCCCCGCTGCGGTTCGCCGCGCCGGCGTCCGTACCGCGGATCCTCGCGCTCGCGGCAGTTTGCTCGATCCTGATCGAGGTCTCGCAGTACGTCTTCCAGTTGGACCGGGTGTCCTCGGTGGACGACGTACTGCTCAACACCGCCGGCGCCGGACTGGCCGCCCTCGCGTCACGCCGTTGGAAGCCGCGCCGTTTGCCCCGAGGCGATCGACTCCTCGATCGCGCAGATGAGCTCGGTGACCAGTACGCCGTGATCGATACCCGGCCCGAGGTCGCCGCCGTCGACGAGACCGGCCGCGAAGTCCTGGACCATCCAGACCGCCGGACCGACCTGTGACCGCCCGATCCGGCCCGCGACCGGCCACGTCGACCGGTACTTGTCGCTGACCACGGTCAGGCCCTGATGGGACAGGTCCGCCGTCACCGACCCCTCGGTGCCGACCACCTGGAACCGGAAGTCGACGATCCCGTCACCGGCGTCCGGCAGCGTCCACGCCGACGACAGCGTGGCGGTCGACCCGTCGTCGAAACCGACCAGCGCGTGGACGACGTCCCACGTGTCGATGCCGCGCTTGGCGAGCACGCCACGGGATCCGACCGCGCTGACCGACACGGCCCGGCGGCCGGTGAGGAACAGGATGAGGTCGACGGTGTGCGGCATCAGGAACCACGCCGGTGACGACTTCGCCGCCCACGACAGCATCGTGGTCGGCACGAAGTACGAGTTGCTCAGCGTGGCCGAGGCCGTGATCGGATCGCCGACCGAGTCCATCGCCGCCTTCGCCTGCACCACGTGCGGATTCCACCGGTTCTCGAATCCGACCAGGCATCGCACGCCCGAGCGATGAACCGCCTCCGCGATGGCATGCGCGTCCTCCAGGTTCGTGGCGACCGGCTTCTCGATCAGCAGATGCTTGCCCGCCCCGGCCACGTCGACAGCAACTTCGCGATGCGCGAAGTCCGGGGTCGCCACGATGACGGCGTCCGGGTCGAGCTTCTCGAGCAGCTCGACGTGTGACGACACGACGGGCAGGCCCGTGGCCGCTCGCGCTTGCGCGGCCACGTTCTCCGACGGCTCGGCCAGACCGACGACGCCGACGTCCGGCTGGGTATGGAGTGCTTCGGCGAACAGTCTCCCGCGGAGCCCGGCGCCGACGATGCCTATGGTGACCATCAGAACAGTGTGAAGCCGCCGTCGACCTTGACGATAGAGCCGGTCATGAAACTTGACGCCTCGCTGGCCAAGAAGATTGCCACCGGCCCCAACTCCGGCGGCAGCCCGTACCGCTTCATCGCGGCCGGATCCACGCACCACTCCTTGAACTCCGGCTGGTCGACCGGCGACATCTCGGTCAGGAAGTACCCCGGCGCCATCGCGTTCACCCGGATCCCGTGCGGCGCCCACTCGGCCGCCAGCGCCTTGGTCAGCTGGTGGACGGCGGCCTTCGACGACAGGTACGACGCCTGCCAGCGCGGCTGGTTCACGATCTCGGCGGACATCGACCCGACGTTCACGATCGTGCCGCCGCCGCGCCCGGCCATCCGCTTGGCGACCGCACGGCTGCAGTACCACAGGCCGTCGACGTTGACCGAGAACACCTCGTGCCACGCGGTATCGGGTGTCTCGAACGCGCGACCGGCGACCCCGATCCCCGCGTTGTTGAGCAGGACGTCGATCTCGCCGAACTCGCTGCTCACCTGCTCGACGGCTCGTTCGACATCCTCGACGTCCGAGACCTCGAGCTGGACGCCGTACGCCCGGATGCCGAGCTGGTCGAGCTCCGCTGCGGACGCCTCGGCGGCGGCGAGCGTCCGCGCGGTGACCGCGACCGCGGCGCCGGCGTCGCCGAGCGCCTCGGCCATCGCGCGTCCGAGACCCCGGCTGCCGCCGGTCACGAGAGCAACCTTGCCCTCGAGGGAGAACTTCTGCATCGCGTTCATGGTGACCCTTCTGTGGTGCCTCAAGTGGTTGGCCAGAGCGGAGCCAGGCCGGAGGAGAGGAGGGCAAAGCCTTGGTTCGCGGCTTTCACTGCGGTGGGCAGAACTTTCGGGGCGGGGGTGCCGGACGCGCAGCGGTCGAAGTTCGACATCGCCAGGGTCCAGTGGACCGAGGTGATCTGGGCGGCGGCCAGGCGGGCGGTGAGTTCGGGAGTGCCGGCGGTCTCGTGCAGGGCTGAGGCGAGTTCCCTTTCGGAGGTCTCGTTGAACTGCAGCATGCGCGCCATCAGCGCCGGCGTACTGCGGAGCAGGCGGTAGAGGTCGACGACCTGGGGAAGATCGGTCAGGCCGGTGAACGGGTCGTGAGCGCGGAGGCGCTCGATGAAGTGGGTGTGCAGGGCGGCCAGCGGTGACTGGTCGGCGGGGCGAGCGCGGACGACACGGGCCGGCTCGTCTTCATGGTCGGCGAAGCGGTGGATGACGAGATCTTCCTTGGTCGGGAAGTACGCGAAGAGCGTACGCCGGGACACCTCCGCGGCCTCCGCGACCTGGGTGATCGACACCTGGTCGAAGCCGTGCTCGACGAACAGCTCGATCGCCGCCGTCGAGATCGCCTCCCGGGTCCGGAGCTTCTTCCGTTCACGCAACGCCATGGCGGGATCGTAGCACCGAGTGCTAATCTGCACTTAGTCTACTTTTGCACCGAGGAGAGTGTTCATGGATGTACTGATCGCGGGCGCCGGGCCGACCGGGCTGATGCTGGCGTACGAGCTGGCGCTGGCCGGCGTCGACGTGACCGTGCTCGAGCGACTGGAGACGCGGATCGAACAGACGAAGGGCGGCGCGCTGCAGGCCCGGACGTCCGAGGTGCTGGACCTGCGCGGGCTGCTCGACCCGATCCAGGCGCGCGAGCTGCCGCGCGAGGAGGTCGGTGGCCATTTCGCCGGGCTGCCGGTGCCGCTGGACGCGTCGCCGTGGAACACCCGGCACCCGTATCCGATCTCGGTGCCGCAGTGGATCGTCGAGGAGGAGCTCGAGTACGCCGCCATCGCGCGCGGAGCCGTCGTACGTCGGGGCGTCGAGGTCACCGCGGTCTCGCAGGATTCCGAGGGCGTGACTGTGACGGCCGGGTCTGCGGTGTTGCGAGCGCGCTATCTGGTCGCGTGCGACGGCGCGCACAGCACGGTTCGCAAGTTGCTCGACGTACCGTTCCCTGGTCGGGCGGGGACGTTCCGCGCGGTGTTGACCGACGTACGGCTGTCGTCGGTGTCGGACGAGGTGCCGACGACCCTTGGTCACTTCAGCACGATGACGAAGCAGGCCGGCGAGTACTGGGGCATGCTCGTGCCGGTCGGCGACGGGAAGTACCGGTTCACGTTCGGCCGGGCCGGAGTCACCACGGCCGACGAGGTCGAGACCGCGCTCACCACGTTGTACGGCGAGGAGACCCGGCTCGCTGAGGTCCTCAACTCGTCGGAGTTCGGTGACGCGACCCGGCAGTTGGAGTCGTACCGGTACGGGCGGATCCTCTTCGCGGGCGACGCCGCGCACATCCATCCGCCGTTCGGCGGGCAGGGGCTGAATCTCGGCGTACAGGACGCGGTCAACCTGGGCTGGAAGCTCGGGGCCGCGGTGCACGGTACGGCGGACCTGCTCGACACGTACCAGACCGAGCGGCATCCGATGGCGGCCCGCGTACTGCGGCATACCGCCGCGCAGCGGGTTTTCGCCGTTCCCGGTCCGAGTGAGGATGTCGTCGAACTGCGCGAGATCTTCACCGACCTGATGCGGTTGCCCGATGCCAACCGCTACCTCGCCGGCATGATGTCAGGGCTGGACGCAGCGGACCGCATCCCCGACTTCGAGCTGGTCACGGGAGACGGGCCGGTCTGGTTGTCGACGCTTCTGCACCCTGGCCGCGGGTTG
The DNA here is from genome assembly GCF_041430295.1 of Kribbella sp. NBC_00662. Classification (GTDB taxonomy): domain Bacteria; phylum Actinomycetota; class Actinomycetes; order Propionibacteriales; family Kribbellaceae; genus Kribbella. The sequence goes on from NZ_CP109029.1 coordinate 6,081,422, forward strand.
CTGCTCGACTTCGGTGGGCGTACCTGGCCGGAGGGTTGGGCCGACCGTGTCGACGTACTGCAGGTCAAGCCGGATGGCGAGCACGACGCGCTGCTGATCCGCCCGGACGGGCTGCTGTGCTGGTCCGGAGACGGGGACGTCACTGCTGCGCTGACGAAATGGTTCGGCGTCAGAGAGGGGTGAGGAGGCAGAACTCGTTGCCTTCGGGGTCGGCCATGACTGCCCAGGCGACGTCGCCCTGGCCGATGTCGAGCCGGGTGGCACCCAGGGCCTCCAGCCGGGCGACCTCCGCGGCGTGGTCGTCACCTGGATACGGGCGCAGGTCGAGGTGGAGCCGGTCCAGCCCGAGCTTCGGATCGCGGGAGCGGAGGAATTCGAGGTACGGGCCGACGCCCTTCGCCGAGCGGAGTGAGACGAAGTCGTCGGTCTCTTCGTGCAGGGTCCAATCCATCGCCTGGCTCCAGAACCGGGCCATCGTGTGCGGATCCACGCAGTCGACAGCGACGGCGGCGATCGGGCCGGTGTCGCTGTAGACCGGGCGTGGCTCGAGCACGCAGAACTCGTTGCCCTCCGGGTCGGCGAGGACTGTCCACGGGACGTCGCCCTGACCGATGTCGGCGGGCGTCGCGCCGAGGGGCTGGAGGCGTGCGGCCAGCTCGGCCTGGTGTTCCGCGGAGGACGTCGCGAGGTCGATGTGCACCCGGTTCTTCACCGTCTTCGGCTGCGCACCCGGGATGAGGTCGACGACCACGGCGGTGGGGTCGGGATACGTGACGCCTTCAGGCTCGAGGTTGGTCTCTTCGGGTTTGTCGCCGGTGACCTTCCACCCGAGGGCCTCGGCCCAGAACCGCCCGAGGGCTGAGTTGTCCTGGGCCTTGATCACCACTTGCACAAGCCGCGTCGCCATGGCGCAGATCCTAAGGGGTCGGTGACGCTATCGGGGAGACCGTTGGCGGCGCGAGTGGGGACATCGAGGGCGCCGGGGAGTGGAACTTGAGAACGCCGATCAGCGCCAGGCTCGCAACCAGGATCACTGCGAGGACCGTCGGCCGTACGTCGTTCACCGGGTCTTGGTCGCCAACGCCAGTGAGATCATCCGGTCGATGACCTCGGTACGGGACAGGCCGGTGGCGTCCATCATCCGCGGATACCGGCTGTACGACGTCATGCCGGGCAGCGTGTTGACCTCGTTGAGTACGACGGTGCCGTCCGCCGTCAGGAACATGTCCACCCGGGACAGACCGCGACAGCCCAGCGCGCGGTAGATCGCCTTCGCCGTCTCCTGGACGAGAGCGCGCGACGCGGCCGGGATGTCCGCGGGCACGATCACGGTCGAGTTGTCGGAGCCCATTTCCGGCGTGCTCTCCTGGTGGATCTTGAAGAAACCATGGGTCAGGGCGATCTGATCGACCTCCCCGGCGAGCAGCTCGGGATCGTTGCCGAGGATCGCGCAGCCGATCTCGCTGCCGATGACCGCCTCTTCGATCAGTACCTTCGAGTCGAACTCCCGGGCGGCCTCGACCGCGGCCGGCAGATCTTCCTTGCTCCCGACCTTGCTGACACCGAACGACGAACCGGACCGAGCCGGCTTGACGAAGATGGGGTAGGTGAACTGGTCGGGATCGATGGTCTGGGTCAGGGTGAACGTCCAGAAGTCCGGCGTCGCGATCCCGGCAGCGGCGGCGACCGTGTACGCCAGGGACTTGTCCATGCAGAGCACAGAGCTCTGGATGTCGCAGCCGACGTACGGAAGGCCGGAGAGTTCGAGAAGTCCCTGGATAGCGCCGTCCTCGCCTTGCTTGCCGTGCAGGACCGGGAAGAGCACGTCCAAGCTGATGGTTTCGTACTTCCCGTCGTCCAGGACGAGCAGCCCGGGCGCGGTGCTGTCCGGCGACAGCGTCACCGGGCGGCACGGGCCGTCTTCCCAGTCCGTCGTCGGGCCGTCGCTCTGCTTCCAGGCGCCGTCCTCGGTGATTCCGATGTAGAACGGTTCGTACTTCGCCGTGTCGATGTTCTCCGCGACCTGTTGCGCGGACTTGACCGAGATGGGGTGTTCCTCGGAACGGCCTCCGAAGATGATGCCGACCTTCATATCCACTGCTGCTTCCTGTTCTCGAATTTCCGGCAGTTGACGATCGAGTTCTCGACCGTGTCGCTGAGGGCGTGATCGGTGTAGTACGCGGTGTGCGGGCTGACGATCACGTTCGGCAACTCCTGCAGGCGCAGAAGTTGTTTGCTTTCGATGGGTTCGTTGCTGCGGTCGGCGTAGAAGACGCCGTCCTCGCCTTCGACGACGTCGAGCGCGGCGCCGCCGAGTCGCCCGTCCTCCAGCGCCGTGAGGAGTGCCTCGGTGTCGAGGAGTGGTCCGCGTCCGGTGTTCACGACGAACGCGCCGGGCTTCAGCTGCCCGATCCGTTGACGATCGAGGAGGTGGTGAGTGTCCGCGGTGAGGGGCGTGTGCAGCGTGACGAGGTCACTCACCCGGATCAGCTCGTCGAGCGGCACGTAGTCGGCCGACGTGGCCGGACGGTTGTCATAGGCAACGGTGCGGCAGCCGAAGCCGCGCAGCCTGTCGATCACGGCCGAGCCGATCCGCCCGGTTCCGATGACGCCGACGGTGAGATCCCGCAGTTCCTTCCCGCGTACGTCGTCCAGCCGGTAGTCGTGGATGTCTGTACGGCGGAGCATGGACTTCGCGTTGCGTACCGCCATCAGCATCAGCATCACCGTGTAGTCGGCGACACTGTCGGGGGAGTAGGCAACGTTCTCGACGGTGATGCCGAGGTTGCCGGCGTAGTCGACGTCGAGGTGGTTGTAGCCGATGCTCCTGGTGGAGATGTACGCGACGCCGGCCCGTGCGAGAGCCAGCAGCGTCCGGTTGCTGATCTGGGTCTTGTGTCCGACGCTGATACATCTCTTGCCGAGAGCAAGTTCGATGGTGGCCTCGGATACGGGCGCGTCGGTGATGGTCGGGACGACGCCGAAGCGAGGAGCCAGCTCCCGGAACAGCACGGCCTCGTCCGGCTCGCATCCGTAGATCGCCAACGCGACGTCCGGGAGGGTCGCGGACGACAACCAGGACGCCAGCGAGTTGTAGGTCATGACTTCAGTGAAGGAAGAGCGGTGTTGCCGCCGCGTATGAGATTTTCGATACGCGGACGAAACACTGCCCTTCTTCTACTGGGGGGATGATTGCGCTCAGTCTGGATGAGATCGCTGTGGTCGTCGGCGGAAAGGTCTCCGGCGACGGTTCCGTGCAGGTGACCGCGCCTGCCGTACTCGACGGTCGCGAGGCTGAGCCCGGAGGCCTCTTCGTAGCCTTCGCAGGCGAGCGCGCCGACGGGCACGACTTCGCCGGCCAGGCTGGGCGGGCCGGCGCGGTGGCTGTCCTCGGCTCGCGGGCCACCGACCTGCCGACGGTCGTCGTCGAGGACGCGCAGGCTGCGCTGCAAACCCTCGCTGCTCAGGTCGCCGCGCAACTACGTACAGGGTCGACTGTCGTCGGCTTGACCGGGTCGCAGGGCAAGACGAGTACGAAGGACCTGCTGACGGCCGTACTGGCGAATGTCGGTCCGACGGTTGCCACGATCGGTTCGCTCAACAACGAGCTCGGCATACCGCTGACGATCCTGCGCGCCGACGCAGCGACTCGCTTCCTCGTCATCGAGATGGGAGCTCGGCGGATGGGTGACATCGCGCATCTCGCCGGCCTGGTTCCGCCGGATGTTTCGGTGGTGCTCAACGTCGGGCAGGCACACCTCGGTGAGTTCGGCTCGCGCGCAGCCATCGCCACGGCCAAGGGTGAGTTGGTGCAGGGCTTGGCGCCGGGCGGCACCGCCGTACTCAACGCCGACGATCCGCGGGTGGTCGCGATGCGTGCTTTGACGGATGGTCCGGTGGTGACCTTCGGTCGGGCGGAGCACGCCGATGTGCGGGTGCTGGACCTGACGCTCGACCGTCTCGGCCGGCCGTCGTTCACGCTACGGACCGCCGACGCGGCGGCTCCCGTCGTACTGCCGCTCATTGGCGCACACCAGGCGTTCAACGCGGCGGCGGCTGCTGCTGCGGCGTTGGCGATCGGCGTACCACTCGAGATGACCGCGGTCGCACTGGCCACGGCATCGGTCTCGAAGTGGCGCATGGAGCTGTCCGACCTGCCCGGCGGCATCACCCTCCTGAACGACTCCTTCAACGCCAACCCCGACTCGACCCGCGCCGCGCTGGACGCCCTGGCGGTGATCGACGCCCGCCGCCGCATCGCAGTACTGGGCGAGATGCTCGAACTCGGCGAGGAAAGCGAGTCCGAACACCGCGTCATCGGCGAGTACGCCGCCACCCGCGCCGACCTGGTCGTCGCGGTAGGTGAGGGCGCCCGCGCAACTGCTGACGGCGCAGGCGATCGTGGACGAGCGCTGCCGGACAACGACACGACCATCGACTGGCTCCGCCGAACCCTCGCCCCCGGCGACGTCGTCCTCGTCAAAGCGTCCCGCGACGCCCGCCTGGACGAGGTCGCCGCCGCGCTGTCAGCTCAGGTGGGGTAGGGAGCGGAGGAAGCGGGTGGAGGTGCTGGACTGGTCGGTGTAGCCGTGCTGTTGGTAGAAGGCGTGGGCGTCGTCGCGGTGGTTGGCGCTGTTGAGGTCTATCCGGACACAACCTCGGGTAGTGGCGAAGGATTCTGCGGCCGACATCAGTTGGGTGGCGATCCCGCGCCGGCGGGCTCGGGGAGAGACGACCAGGGCGACGATGCGCGCCCAGGAGCCGTCGCGTTGGAAGAACGGGGCGACGTGGACCGCGACGAGACCTAGTACGTCGCCGTCCGACTCCGCGACGTACGCAGCGAGCGCGGGATCGTCCGCCCAGGCCTGGATGCGGTCGGCGGTCGCCGCCTCGTCGTCTTGTGGGTAGCCCAGCTGATCCAGCAGCTCGTTGACAGCGGAAGCATCGGCCCGGCTTGCGAGACGGATGTTCATCGGCGCCGCCGTTTCATGTAGAGGTCGAAAGCCCGGTACACCATCGGGCGCAGCGGCAGGTCCCACTCGCCGACGTAGCGGACCGCTTGCCCGCCGGTGCCGACCTTGAACTGGATCAACCCGACATGTGTGTCCTGCACAGCGAGAGTCGGCGCGATCCCGCGCAGGTCGTACACGTCGCATCCGGCCGCCATCGAGTCGCGGATCATCGCCCACTGACAGGCGTTCGACCCGCGCACCTCACGCTTCGACGTGGATGAGGCGCCGTACAGATACCAAGCATGAGCGCCGACCCGGACCAAGATCGTCGCGGCAACGAGCGAGCCCTGATGATGCGCCAGATACAGCTTGGCCGAACTCATCGCCGCGAACAGGTTCTCGAAGTACTTCAGCGGCCGCGGCGTGAACCGATCACGCTCAGCGGTGTGCACGTACAGGTCGTGGAACGACTTCACATCCGTGCCGACCGAGACCTCCACGCCCTCCTTCGCCGCTTTCTTGATGTTGCGCCGCCATTGCTGGTTCATCCCACGCAGTACGTCGTCCTCGGTGCGCCCGGCCAGCGGGAGCTCATAGACGTACTGCGGCTGCCCGTCGCCGAACCCGTCCTCCGGGCTCTGCGGCAGCCACCCTGCCTCCTCGAGCCAGCGCGTCGCCCGATCGCCGCCCCGTCCGGTGAGCCGCTTCACCGCCGGATCCGCAATCCCCGCCTTGACCTCAGCAGCACTCCAGACGTCCGTACGCACCGGCGGCCCGAGCCGAATCGCGAACGCACCCTGCACCTTGAGGTACGCCGCCAGCGGGTGCATCCACTCGTCGAGCGACCCGCTCCAGTCGATCACCGGTCCCATCGGCAGATAGGCCAGCGTGTACCGCTCCATCCGCGGCACCGGCCGATGCAGCACGAGCCCTGCCCCGACGAGCCGCCGGCCGTCGTACCAGCCGAGCGACTCGCTCCGCCACTCCGTCTTGACGGCAGCCCACTCCGGGACCTGCAGGAAGCTGACCGACCGCTGCGCTTCCACGAACGCCTGATGTTCGTCAGCGCCGATAGCGGCGACAGTCAGAGTCACCGCTGCATCCTCGGATCGTGCGTCGGGTCCGGGTACATCGTCGAGCAGCCGTCCGGCCGCAGCTCGTAATGCCACGGCTCGTTGCGATAGATCTGGAACAGCCCGTACGCGGCGCCGTGCTCCGCCAGCCAGGCCTTCGCCTCGGTGTGCCCGATGTCGACCGCCGCACCGCGCACATGCTGCGACGTCTCCGGCGTGGCGACCCATCGAGCCGCCTCCTCCTCCGAGCCGTACTTCACCACCGCCTCGCGCAGCAGCTCGTTCTGGTACGCCGGGGAACGCCAGCCGCTGTTCACATAGAACGTGACGCCGTCCTCCAAGGCATCCGCAGCGGCCTCGCGCAGCGCTCTGAGCAGCGCCGGATCGAGGTTGGCGACGGCCGGGTAATCGTCGTCGAACACCGTCACCCCGGCCGGGACGGCGCCGTCATCCTTGCTGGGCGCACCTATTGCCGTTCGAGTCATACCGACCAGTCAAGGCAGCCGGGTGTTGTCGGTACGTATGGGGAATTCGATATACGGACGATACGGAGGACCTCGTAGCATCGGGAGTATGCGTGTGCTGCTGGTCGAGGACGAGCCGGAGATGGCGAGCGCGATCCGCGACGGCCTGCGCCTCGAGGCGATCGCGGCCGATATCGCCGGCGACGGTGACATCGCACTCGAACTGCTGGGCATCAACGCCTACGACATCGCGGTTCTGGACCGCGACATTCCCGGCCCGTCGGGCGACGAGGTGGCCAAGCGGATCGTTGCCTCCGGCAGCGGTATGCCGATCCTGATGCTGACCGCCGCCGATCGCCTCGACGACAAGGCGTCCGGGTTCGAGCTCGGCGCCGACGACTACCTCACCAAACCCTTCGCGCTCCAGGAGCTGGTACTGCGTCTGCGGGCGCTGGACCGTCGCCGCGGCCACAACCGGCCGCCGGTGCGGGAGATCGCGGGACTGCGGGTGGACCCGTTCCGCCGCGAGGTGTACCGCGACGGCCGGTACGTCGCGCTGACCCGCAAGCAGTTCGCCGTACTCGAGGTTCTCGTCGGTGCGGAAGGCGGCGTCGTCAGCGCCGAGGAGCTGCTGGAGCGGGCCTGGGACGAGAACGCCGACCCGTTCACGAACGCCGTACGCATCACCGTCTCGGCCCTGCGCAAACGGCTCGGCGAACCCTGGATCATCGCCACCGTGCCCGGCGTCGGCTACCGCATCGACGCGGCACCCATCGACGCGGCACCCATCGAGCCAGCTGAGGAAGGCGACCGTGGGTAGGGAGCCGGGGATGAGCGTTCGGCTCAAGCTCACCCTCAGCTATGCGGCGGTCCTGATGGTGTCGGGCGCCGCGCTGCTCGCGGTCGTGTGGGTGTTCCTGCTGCGTTACGTCCCCACTCGGCTGACCCGCGTGCCGATGGGCGGGCCGGACCGCGACGCCCTGCTGGATGCGTTCGCGCCGAAGGCCGCCCTGATGCTGATCCTGTTGCTGATCTGCAGCCTCGTCGGCGGCTGGATTCTGGCCGGCAGCATGCTCGCGCCGCTGACTCGCATCACCAACGCCGCCCGCCTGGCGACCAACGGCTCGCTGTCGCACCGGATCCAGCTCGAGGGCCGCCAGGACGAGTTCCGCGAGCTCGCCGACGCGTTCGACACGATGCTCGAGCGGCTGGAAGCGCACGACGCCGAGCAGCAGCGGTTCGCCGCCAACGCCTCCCACGAACTGCGTACTCCGCTGGCGATCACGCAGACCCTGCTCGACGTGGCCCGCAAGGACCCGAACCGCGACCCCGCCGAGCTCGTCGACCGCCTCGAATTCGTCAACAGCCGGGCCATCGACCTGACCGAAGCGTTGCTCACCCTCAGCCGCGCCAACCAGCGCACCTTCACCCGAGGCGACGTCGACCTCTCCCTCGTCGCGGAGGAGGCCGTGGAGACTCTCCTCCCGCTGGCGGAAAAGCGCGGTCTGACGATCGAAACCTCAGGTGACGTGGCCCCGACCATCGGCTCGCACACGCTCCTGCTGCAGCTGACCATGAACCTCGTCCACAACGCGATCGTCCACAATCTGCCCGCGGACGGCGCCGTGTGGATCACCACCACCGTCCATCCCAAGACCGTGGTGCTGACCGTCGAGAACACCGGCGAGATCCTCCCCGCACCGGTGGTTTCGACGCTGATCGAGCCGTTCCAGCGCGGTGGCGGACGGATCCGCACCGATCACGCCGGCGTCGGGCTGGGCCTCGCGATCGCCAACAGCATCACCCAGGCCCACGACGGAATCCTCATCCTCGCCGCCCGCCCTGCCGGCGGCCTCCGCGTCACGGTCCAGTTCCCCGCCGTACGCCGCTCTGCTTCGAGCTGACCACCTCCCGACTTGTCGCCGGTCCGGGGGACAGTGTTACCTTGTATCCGGAATGGTTTTCATTATCACTTGGTGATGAGGGACGGGTGCGCTGTGAGGCTGCGTAGTTCTATCGGATTCCTGGCCGGCGTCGCGGCGGTGACGCTGCTGGCGGCGTGCGGTTCATCGGCGGCCGACGAGACCGCCACGTCGACGTCGAGGTCGGGTGTGCAGGTCGTGGCGTCGACCAACGTGTACGGCGACATCGTGAAGCAGATCGCGGGGGACAAGGCCGAGGTGACGTCGATCATCTCCGACCCGGACCAGGACCCGCATTCGTACGAGGCGAACACGCAGACCCAGCTGTCGTTGTCGAAGGCAAAGGTCGTGATCGAGAACGGCGGCGGCTACGACGATTTCATGGACACGATGCTGAAATCGGCGGGCAACACGTCGGCGAAGGTGCTGAACGTGGTCGACATCTCCGGCCACAAGGCGCCGGCCGGCGGTGAGCTCAACGAGCACGTCTGGTACGACTTCCCGACCGTCGAGAAGCTCGCCGCCCAGCTGGCGACGACGCTGTCCGAGGTCGATTCGGCCAACAGCTCGACGTACGCCGCGAACGCTGCGGCCTTCACCGGCAAGGTGAAGCAACTCGAGGCGACCGAGGCATCGATCAAGGCAGCTCACAACGGCGCCGGTGCCGCGATCACCGAGCCGGTGCCGGTGTATCTCCTGACTGCCTGCGGGTTGGTGAACAGGACGCCGGGCGAGTTCAGCGAGGCGATCGAGGAGGGGACTGACGTTCCGGCGGCGGTGCTGCAGGAGACGCTCACGTTGTTCAGCGCGAAGCAGGTCAAGCTGCTCGCGTACAACGAGCAGACATCGGGGCCGGAGACCGAGAAGGTGCTCGCGGCGGCGAAGGCGAACGGTATCGCCGTCGTACCCGTCACCGAGACACTGCCGGACGGCAAGGACTATCTGGGCTGGATGACCGCCAACCTGGACGCGATCCGCTCGGCCCTGGCCTGATGAACGTCCTGCAGTTCGACCAGGCCTCGTTCGGATACGGGCGGCGGCGGTTGTGGGGCGGCCTGACCATGAGCCTGCAGGCGGGTGAGTTCCTGGCGATCCTGGGCGCCAACGGTTCGGGGAAGACCAGCTTGCTGAAGGCCGTGCTGGGCCTGCATCCGCTGATGTCGGGGAGCGTCGAGGTCGCCGGCGCGCCGCCGCACCGGGGGAGTACGCAGATCGGCTACGTGCCGCAGCACCGGCGGATCGACACGCTCACGCCGCTCCGGGCTCGGGATGTGGTCCGCCAGGGGCTGGACGGCCATCGCTGGGGAATCGGGTGGCCTGATCGGGGGCGCCGTCGGCGGATCGACGAGCTGCTCGCATCGGTCGGGGCCGAGGACTTCGCGGACCGTCCGATCGGCCAGCTGTCCGGGGGAGAGCAGCAACGGGTCCGGATCGCGCAGGCGCTCGTCGCGGATCCGAAGCTGCTGCTGTGCGACGAGCCGTTGTTGTCGCTGGATCTCAACAGCCAGCGCACGATCTCCGGCCTGGTCGACCGCCGCCGTCGTACGCACGACACCGCGATCGTCTTCGTCACCCATGACATCAACCCGGTGCTGCCGTACGTCGACCGCGTGCTCTACCTGGCCAACGGACGCTTCCGGACCGGGACGGTCGACGAGGTGATGACGTCGACCACGCTGAGCGAGCTGTACCGGTCGCCGGTCGAGGTGGTCCGCTCCGGCGGCCGGGTGCTGGTCGCGGGGGTGCCCGAGGACACGCATCACACCTCGGTCCTGCGGGCCGGGTGAGGTCGATGCTTACGGCAACCGTCTGGCACGAGATCTTCAACTTCGCCAACTACGGTGAGCTGCTGGCCCTGGTGCACAACTCGATCCTCGCCGGTGTCGCGCTCGGCATCGTCGGCGGTCTGATCGGCGTGTTCGTGATGATGCGCGACCTGCCGTTCGCCGTCCACGGCATCAGCGAGCTCTCGTTCGCAGGTGCCTCGGGCGCGCTGTTGCTGGGCGTGAATGTAGTCGCCGGCTCGCTGACCGGCTCGATCATCGCGGCGATGCTGATCGGCGTACTCGGAAGCCGGGCTCGTGATCGCAACTCGATCATCGGTGTGCTGATGCCGTTCGGACTCGGGCTCGGCGTACTGTTCCTCGCGCTGTACAAGGGGCGTGCGGCGAACAAGTTCGGTCTGCTGACCGGGCAGATCGTGGCGGTGGACACCCCGCAGCTGTCCTGGCTGATCGTCACCGGGGTCGTCGTACTGGTCGGGCTTCTGATCGTCTGGCGACCGTTGATGTTCGCCAGCTCGGACCCGGATCAGGCCGCGGCCCGCGGTGTGCCGGTTCGGGTGCTGTCGTTGGTGTTCATGCTGCTGCTCGGCCTGGCCGTCGCCATCTCGGTCCAGATCGTCGGCGCCCTGCTCGTGTTGAGCATCGTCGTCACACCCGCGGCCGCCGCCCTCCGGGTCGCCGCGTCCCCGTGGCTCGTCCCGGTGCTCAGCGTGACTTTCGCGACCGTTTCCCTGGTAGGCGGCATCCTCCTCGCCCTGGGTGGCAGCCTGCCGATCAGTCCCTACGTGACCACGATCTCGTTCCTCATCTACCTCATCTGCCGAACCACCTCCGGCCGCCGAGCGGCGGTCAGCACCTAGGTGCCGACCGCCGCAGTTCATCGGCTCGATCCGGGGGAGGGACGTGCCAGACGCGGCTCCCACACAGATCACACGGAGGTCAGCTGCTCCTCCCGCTCGGGCTGTTCCGGCTCGCGGTGGGCGTCGGCATGGCCAGGCCACCAGGCGCGGTGGCCGATCAGGGCGGTGAGGGCCGGGGTGAAGAACATCGCCATCACGAACGCCGCGATCGCGATACCCGCGGAGATCGCGAAGCCCATCTGTGAGAGGACGGTGTTGCCCGCCAGCATCATCGACGCGAACGTGCCCGCGAGGATCAGACCGGCAGCGGCAATGGTCGGGCCGGTGTGGTGCACCGCCAGTGCCGCGGCTCGTTTCGGGTCGTGGCCCTCGCGTGCCTCTTCGCGCAATCGGGCCACCATCAGGATGTTGTAGTCGGTGCCGAGAGCAACCACGAACAGGTACATGATCACCGGCAGCGTGAAGATCAGCCCGGAGTTGTGCTGCAGATGCTGGAACACCAGCACCGACGCACCGAGTGTGGCCCCGAAGCCGAGGAACACCGACGCCATCAGGTACCACGGCGCGACCAGACTGCGTAGCAGCAGGGCGAGCACGATCATGATCAGGATCGCCGCGACCGGGAACACGACCCGGTAGTCGTGGTTCATCGCGTCCTGGAAGTCGACGAACACCGAGGTCAGGCCGCCGACCAGCGCGGTCGTCCCGGCCGGCGCGGCCGCGTGTGCCGCTTCGCGGAGCGGTCCCCGGACCGTGTCAATGGCCTGGTCCGATTCGGGCGCGGACTTCAGCGTGACCTTGAAGTCGGCCACCGTGCTGTCCGGAGACAGCGTGGCTTGTGAGACGTCGCCGACACCGTCGACCTTGGTGAGCGCGGTGCGATAGGTGTCGAGCTGGTCCTTGCTCAGCGGGCTCGCGGACTGCAGCAGTACGTCGGACGGCTGGGTGACCCCCGCGGGCAGGCTCTTCAGCAGCTCCTTGCTGTAGACCGTGGACTCGGACGTGTCGGACGTCGAGCCCGAGGTCAGATCGAACGTCGGGTTGAAGCCGATCGCGAACGCGCTCAGCACGATCAGCAGTCCGCCGGCGGCCACTGCGAAGACGGCCGGACGTCGCCCGAGTCCACGACCCATTGCCGCGAACTTGGCGCCCTTCGGCTCGACCTTCCACGCCTTCGACGGCCAGAAAACCTTCGTGCCGAGCAGCGAGACGATCGCCGGTACGAGCGTGAGCCCGGCCAGGAGCGCCACCGCCACGGAGATCGCCAGCGCCGGACCCATCGCCCGGAACATGCCCAGCGTCGACAACGTCAGCGCCATGAACGCGATGATCACCGCTCCCGCCGCGGACGCGATCGCCTCACCGACCCGGGTGACGGCGCTGACCATCGCGGTCTTGGCGTCCTCGCCGGCCCGTAGCCGCTCCCGGTACCGGAACATCAGGAACAGGATGTAGTCGGTGCCGACCCCGAAGAGCACGACCAGCAGGATCGAGGTGATCGAGCTGTCGATCTTCAGGTCGAAGGCTTTGCTGACGATCGCGATCAAGCCGTTGACCACGGTGGAGACCGCACCGATGACGACGATCGGCAGCAGCGCGATCACCGGACTGCGGAAGATCAGCAGCAGGAGCAGCAGAATCAGACCGACCGTGGTGATTCCGATGATGGCCAGGCCCTTGTTCGAGGACTCCTGCGCGTCGAGCGCCTGCGCGGCCGAACCGGTTACGCCGGCTTTGAGCGACGTACCGTGCAGTTTGTCCTGCAACGCCGTGCGGAGCGCCTTGACGGCGTCGTTCTGCCTCGTGTCGCTGGGGTTGGTGATCTTGGTCAGCTCGACCGCGGCGATCTGGATGAGCCGGTTCCCGGTCGGTGGGACCGCCTGGATCCCGGTGACGTCCTTGAGCTTTGCCTGGTTGAGCTGCCCCGCGATCGTTCCGACCGTTGCCGCGTCGGCGGCGCTGATCGGCGCGCCGTCGGTGCGTTCGAACACCACGATGGCCGCGGGCGCGGTGGCGTTGGGGAAGGCCTTCTCCTGCAGTTGTGCTGCCTGGATCGACTCGTAGTGCGACGGCAGGAACGCGGATTGGTCCGTGGTCGCGGTCAGTTTCGGGGCCGTCGCGGCCACCGCGGCGATGATCAGCACCCACGCGCCGATCGTCCACCACGGCCGCCGTACGACCAGCGACCCCAGTCGTGCGAACATGACAGGTCCTTTCAGAAAGTTTTCGATGAGACGACGATCGGGGTACGGCCTGACACCGGGCTGACACGGCGCAGTCACCGGGCGGGAAAGGGGGCAGGTTGTCGATCTCCGGGGTCGAGACGCTGCGGCAGTACCAGCGGAGCTGGCTGCGGCCGGACGTCGTCGCGGGGCTGACGGTCGCGGCGTACTTCGTTCCACAGGTGATGGCGTACGCCGAGCTCGCCGGCCTGCCCGCGGTCGTCGGGCTGTGGGTCGCGCTCGGGCCGCTCGTGCTGTACTTCCTGCTCGGGTCGTCGCGGTTGATGTCGCTCGGGCCGGAGTCGACGACCGCGCTGCTGACCGCGACGGCGATCGGTCCGTTGGCCGCCGGTGACCCGGCGCGCTACGCGACGCTGGCCGCCGTACTGGCGCTGCTGGTCGGGGCGATCTGCGTCGTGGGGTGGGCGGCGCGTCTGGGATTTCTGGCCGACCTGCTGTCGAAGCCGGTGCTGATCGGGTATTTGACCGGGATCGCGGTGATCATGATGACCGGTCAGCTCAGCCGGCTGACCGGTGCGCCGGTGGAGGGTGATTCGCCGCCGGCCGAGGTGCTGTCCGCGATCCGGCTGATCGGTCAGTGGAAGCTCGCGCCGGTGCTCTTGTCGGTGGTCGCGCTCGCGCTGCTGTTCGCGCTGGCTCGATGGACGCCTCGGCTTCCGGGACCGCTGATCGTCGTGGCGCTCGCGGCGTTCGTGACCTGGGCGGCGGGGCTGGGTGACAAGGGAGTCGCGCTCGTCGGTGCGGTGCCGAGCGGTCTGCCGACGGTGCAGGTGCCGTCCATGTCGATTCACGATGTCGGCCTGCTCGCGTTGCCCGCGGTCGGCGTGGCGCTGGTCGGCTACACGGACACGGTCCTCACCGGGCGAGCCTTTGCCGGTCGCGGCGGCGGGCAGACCGACCCTGGCCGGGAGCTGCTCGTCCTGGGACTCGCCAACCTCTCCGCGGGCCTGGTCCGCGGCTTTCCGATCAGCAGCAGCGGCAGCCGGACCGCTCTCGCGGCAGCATCCGGCGCGAAGAGCCAGGTCTACTCGCTGGTCGCCGCGGTGGCCATCGTCGCGACGCTGCTCTTCGCCGGACCGCTCCTCGCCACGTTCCCGATACCTGCCCTCGGAGCGTTGGTCGTGTACGCCGCCATCCGGCTGGTCGAGCTGGGTGAGTTCCGGCGCATCGCCGCCTTCCGGCGCAGCGAGCTTTTGTTGGCGTTGACAACAACCGTCGGCGTGATCGCGCTCGACGTCCTGTACGGCGTACTGCTGGCGATCGCGCTGTCGGTTCTCGACGTACTGCGACGTGTCGCCCGGCCGCATGACGGCATCCTCGGATATGTACCGGGTATCGCCGGTATGCACGACATCGACGACTATCCCGAAGCCCGGCCGGTCCCGGGGCTCGTCGTCTACCGGTACGACTCGCCGCTGTTCTTCGCGAACGCCGAGGACTTCCACCGTCGCGCGCTCGCCGCCGTCGACGACTCGCCGACCCCGGTGCGCTGGCTGCTGCTCAACACCGAGGCGAACATTCAGATCGACGTCACCGCGATCGATGCACTGGACGCGTTGCGCGAGGAGCTCACCGCACGCGGAATCGTCCTGGCCCTGGCGAGGGTCAAGCAAGACCTTCGCGACGACCTCGAGTCCGCCGGGTTCCTCGATCGTCTAGGACCCGGTCGAGTCTTTTACACCCTCCCCACCGCCGTCGAAGCCTTCCGCGCCGAGCTCTAGAGGAGATCGCCGCAGAAGGAGCGGATGGATCGGTTGACCAGTTGAGGGCGCTCCCATGGCAGGAAATGGCCGGCGCCTTTGACCCAGAACGGCCCGACTCCTTCCGGGAAGGCGAGCGCGCAGCGTTCCTCGGCGTGCTCGCCGACGGTGACCTGGTCGGCACCGATCAGCAGCAGCGCGCGCTGCTGCACCGGCCGGTCGATCAGCTCCGGCGCTGACAGCGGGCGGGTGCCCATCAGCACCTCGTAGTCGGCGAACGAGGCGCGGAGGCGGTCCGCGTCGCCGTACGGCTCGGTCAGGAAGGCCAGGTCGTCCTCGTCGAAGGCGTCCGGCGGACACCAGAGGCGATGCCCGTAGAACTCGCCGATGTAGCGGCGCCGGCGCTCCGGCGTAGCGAGCTCGGCGACCAGCTCGTCCGCGTGCTGACCCTGGCGGCGCTGGTAGTCGTAGACCGCGGGCTTGGGCCGGCCGGGCGGGATGCCGGCCGCCGCGAACGCCTCCGGCAGATCGGGCATCGAGTCGTCCAGGATCACCAGCCGGTCCACCCGCCCGGGGTGCCGGTTGGCCAGATCGATCGAGATCATCGCACCCAGATCGTGCCCCGCGACGACCGCACGCTCCCAGCCCAGTACGTCGAACAGCCCGGTCAGGTCGGTGTTGAACGCGTTGAAGTCGTAGAAGCCGTCCGGTGCGAAGTCGGAGTCGCCGTACCCGCGCAGATCCGGCGCGATGACGTCGAACCCGGCCTCGGCGAGCGGGATCAGATTGTGCGACCAGATCCGGCTCGTGCACGGGAACCCGTGGACGAGCAGCAGCGGTACGCCGCCCGCGCCACGCCGGCGCACCGTCAGCCGATGCCCTGGACGTACCTCGATCCGCTCAGGCTCGACAACTTCGACAGGAAGAACCATGCCTTGGGTCTACACGACGACCCGGTCAGACCAGCCTTGACCGCGGTCGAAAGCGGGCAGAGGCTGGCTGATGGGTGGGTATCCGACTGGTGTGTCTTCGAGAGGGAGTGGCCTGATGGCGAAGGTACTGATTCTTACCGGTGACGCCGCGGAGGACCTGGAGGTCTTCTACCCCTATCAGCGATTGCTGGAGGAGGGGTACGACGTCGACATCGCAGCGCCCGAGGTGAAGAAGCTGCAGTTCGTGGTGCACGACTTCGTGGACGGGTTCGACACGTACACCGAAAAGCTCGGGCACACCTGGCAGGCGGATGTGGCGTTCGCCGATGTGGACCCGGCGGACTACGTCGCTGTCGTGATCCCGGGTGGCCGCGCCCCGGAGTACATCCGGAACGACGCCGACGTCCAGCGGATCGTGAAGCACTTCTACGGGGAGTCGAAGCCCGTCGCCCAGCTCTGCCACGGACCGCTCATCCCAGCCGCCGCCGGCGTGCTGAACGGCCGGAAGACGTCGGCGTACCCGGCGCTCGCACCGGACATCACCGCGGGGGGAGCCGAGTGGGTCGACGGTGACGCGGTGGTCGACGGCACCGTGGTCTCCGGTCGCGCCTGGCCGGACCACCCGACCTGGATGCGCGCGTTCATGGCGATCCTGAAGGAGCACGCGCCGGCGTAGCCGGGGGATTGCAGCCTTTCTGCAGCGTTCGGAGAGGCAGGCTGGACGGAGCCACCGGGAGGAGTGAGCATGCCGGTCGCACCGTTGAAGGAACTCGTCGACGAGGCCTTGGCCAAGGGGTACGCCGTTCCCGCGATCAACATCGTCGACGAGTTGAGCCTGCGCGCCGTCGTGGACGCGGCCGTGGAGCTGCGCTCGCCGCTGATCGTGCAGACGTCGGTCAAGACCGTGAAGTCGGTCGGGCGCGACGTACTCAAGGCGATGTTCGACGCGACCGTCGCACCCGAGCCGGTGCCGGTCGCGCTGCACCTGGATCACTGCCCGGACCGCGAGGTGATCAGCTCCTGCCTCGCGGCCGGCTGGAACTCGGTGCTGTTCGACGCCTCCGCGCTCCCGGTCGAGGAGAACCAGCGGCAGACCGTCGAGGTGGTCGCCGAGGCCCGCAGGTACGGCGCGCACGTGGAAGGCGAGATCGAGGGCATCACGGGGGTCGAGGACGGAGTCGGCTCCGACACCGAGTCGGAGCGTCAATCCTTGGCAGTTGCCACTCGCTTCGTGGAGACGACCGGGGTCGACGTGTTTGCGCCGGCCATCGGCAACGCGCACGGCATCTATCGCTCGACGCCCGAACTGGACTCGCAACGGATCACCGACCTGGTGGCCGCGACCGGGATCCCGATGGCACTGCACGGCGGATCCGGGCTGACGCCGGAGCAGTTCCGGGACCTGATCGGGCGGGGCTGCGCGAAGGTGAACATCTCGACGGCGCTCAAGGTCGCGTACATGAAGGCGTCGCTCGAGCATCTCGAGGAGGCGCGGGCCAAGGACAAGTGGGACCCGCCGTCGTTGTTCCGGCACATCCACGCCGCGGTGAAGGCGATGGCCGTCGAGTACATCGAGATCTTCGGTAGCGGCGGCCACGCATGACGGCCCTGATCTTCGACTGTGACGGGGTGCTCGGCGACACCGAACGCGACGGTCATCTGCCCGCGTTCAACGCGACGTTCGAGCACTTCGGTCTTCCGGTTCGCTGGTCGGTCGAGGACTACGGCCGGCTGCTGAAGATCGGCGGCGGCAAGGAACGCCTGGCCACGTTGCTCGACGATCCCGACGTCGTGAAGGCGGCCGGCTCGCCGTCGACGGCCGAGGAACGCGCGCAGGTCGTCGCAGCGTGGCATCGGTACAAGACCAAGACCTTCACCGACCTGATCGCGGCCGGAGTCGTTCCACCGCGCCCCGGCGTACGGCGGATCATCACCGGGGCGCTGCGAGCGGGCTGGACTGTCGCGGTCGCATCGACCTCGGCCGAGCCGTCGGTACGTGCGGTGCTGACCGGAGCGGTCGGAGCGGAGGTCGCGGCGCGGGTCCCGGTCTTCGCAGGGGACGTCGTACCGCGGAAGAAGCCCGATCCTGCGGTCTACGAGCTGGCCGTGCATCAGCTGGCGCTGGTCCGGGATCACACGCTCGTCATCGAGGACTCGAGCAACGGTCTCCTCGCCGCCACCGGTGCCGGACTCTCCACGGTCGTCACCGTGTCGGGCTACACCCGCGACGAGGACTTCACCGGAGCGGCGCTGGTCGTCTCGAGCCTCGGCGATCCCGGCGGCGAGCAGCTCGAGGTCCTCGCGGACCCCTGGAACATCGGCCCGGCCGGCGCGCTCACGCTCGACGAGCTCGCCGAACTGGCCGGCCGCAAAGGAGGGCATACATGAGTGACGACAGCTGGAGCGATGTCGACCTGGTGATGACCACGATCGTCGAGACCTGCCTGGCCAACGAGAAGTACTTCGGTGACCTGGACTCGGTCGTCGGCGACGGCGACTTCGGGTACTCGCTGGCCCGCGGCTTCGAGAAGCTCCAGGCCCAGTACGGCGAGCTGGACCGCACCGATGTCGGAACCTTCCTCAAGAAGGTCGGGGTGCTGGTGACGTCCCGGATCGGCGGGACGTCCGGCCCGATCTGGGGCACGGGATTCCTCCGCGCCGGGATGACCGCCGGCGCGACCACGACCCTCGACGGTGCCGCTGTCGTCGCGATGTTGCGGTCCGCGATCGCGGGGATCATGGCCCGCGGCGGCGCGTCACTCGGCGAGAAGACCCTCCTCGACGCACTGGTTCCGATGACCGATGCCATCGAGGAGGCGCTCGCGGCCGGCGCGAGCAGCGACGAGGTCGTGGACCGAGCGGCCGCGGCGGCCCGGACGGCCGCCGACGCGACGGTCGACCTGGTCGCCAAGCGCGGCCGGGCCGCCTACACCGGTGAACGCAGCCGGGGATCGGTCGACGCCGGGGCCACCGCTGTCGCCGTACTGATGGAACACATCGCAGAGAGCTGGAAGGGGAGGGAGTCCGGATGAAGAAGTTCGTCAACGACCCCAAGAACTACGTGCCGGAGATGCTCCAGGGCATCGCACTGGCGAACCCCGAGACCTTGAAGTACGTCCCGGAGTACAACCTGATCATGCGCACCGACGCGCCGCGGGACGACAAGGTGTCGATCATCCAGGGCTCCGGCTCCGGGCACGAGCCGGCCCACGTGATGACGGTCGGCAAGGGCATGCTCGACGCGGCCTGTCCCGGTGACGTCTTCGCCGCGCCGCCGATGGACTACGTGTACGAGACCACCAAGCTGCTCGCATCGGCGAAGGGTGTGTTGCTCCTGGTGAACAACTACACCGGTGACCGGATGGCGTTCGACATGTCGCAGGAGCTCAGCGCCGCGGACGGCCTGAACGTGAAGACCCTGATCATCGACGACGACGTCGCGGTGAAGGACTCGACGTACACCGTCGGCCGGCGCGGTGTCGCGGGCAACTTCTTCGTGATGAAGGCGGTCGGTGCGGCCTCCGAGCAGGGCGCGGACCTGGACGAACTGGTCCGGATCGGCGAGAAGGTCAACTCGGTCACCCGCACGATGGGGATGGCGCTGACCGCGTGTACGCCGCCGGCCAAGGGCTCCCCGCTGTTCGACCTCGGGCCGGACGAGATGGAGATGGGCGTCGGCATCCACGGCGAGCCGGGCCGCAGCCGCGAGCCGCTCGCGTCGGCCAACGAGATCATCGACCAGATGCTCGAGGCGGTCCGCTCCGACCTGCCGTACGAGTCCGGTGACAACGTCGCGCTGATGATCAACGGGCTCGGCGGTACGCCGATCAGCGAGCTGTACCTGCTCTACGGCCGGGCGCACAAGGTGCTCACCGACCAGGGCATCAACGTCCGGCGCAACTACGTCGGGGAGTACTGCACCTCGCTCGACATGGCCGGCGCCTCGGTGACACTGGTGAAGGTCGACGACGAGATCGACGGGCTGTTGTCAGCGCCCGCGGAGATCGCGATTCGCGTGTTCTGAGAGTCCGTAGTCCACGCGCAGACGGCGTACTTCGGACTGGGTCGACGGCCAGAGCGGGGAGGTCGGCGAGAGCAGGGTCAGCTGGTGTTCCCAGGCGCTGAGGTCGTTCACGCCGGCGTACGAGCGGGTCCAGGCGACGACGAGGTCGACGTCGTGGGTCCGCAGTACGTCGGCGCGCATCCGGTTCTCGAGCCGGTTCCGGGATGCGACGACGCCGGGCGCGTCGGACTGCGGCAGGAGCGGACCGGCGTAGCGACGGAGGGCCGACGAGAGCAGATGGGAGTCGAGGTCGTCGGCGGTCTCGAGCCAGTCGGCGGCAATGTCGCGGCGGAACCTGTAGGGACGCGAGTCGAGGACGTCTGCGCCGAGGAGGGCGCGGAGCCGGGTCATCTCGCCGCGGAGCGATGACCGGTGGTCGGCCTCGCCGTACAGCGCGTCGGAGAGTTCTTCCGCTGTCAGGCCCTCGGGATGCTCGGCCAGGAGTACGACGATGTCGCTGTGCCGCCGGCTGAGCCGGAGGTCGCGGTCGCCGACCCGGATCTCGGCGTCCGGTCGACCGAGCGCCGAGATCCGGACGCGGTGCCCGGTGTCTCCGGTCAGCTTGCGGAGGATGGTCAGCCGGCCGAGCTCGGCCTCGGCCATCCGGGCGGCGGCCCGGACGAGAGCGAGTGACTGGGGTGAGCTGGCGTCGGCGCCGCCGGTGATGTCGACGACGCCGAGGACCCGCTGGGTGTCTGGGTCGTAGATCGGGGCCGCCGCGCACGACCACGGCTGCACCAGGACGGTGAAGTGTTCGGCCGATCGGATCTGGACCGGCGCTGCGACCTCGAGCGACGTACCGAGTGCGTTGGTGCCGACCTGTTGCTCGGCCCACCAGGCGCCTTCGCTGAAGTGGATGCCGTCGGCCGCACGAAGTACGTCGGGACGGCCGCACACCCACAGCAACCGGCCGCCGCTGTCTCCGACCGCCATCACGCAGTCGCTGTCCACGGCCGCGCGGCCCAGAACGTCGTACAGCATCGGGAAGACCGCGGACAGCGGGTGCTCGGCGCGGTAGGTGGCCAGTTCGTTGGCTTGGAAGGCAAATGGTGCTGCCGTGTCGGCGCGGAGACCGGCGGCGACCGAGCGGTCCCAGGAGGCCGCGACCAGCCCGCGCACGGGCTGTTTCTCCCCATCTTCGACGAACTCTTCGTGTCGTCGGTGCAGCCATCGATCGATGGATTCCACCTTCCCTAGACAACTGCCCAGGGCTGCGAAAGTCCAGACGCGCAGCGACCGCGGTCCGACACGCGGTGTAACCGCGCGGGAGGCGGTTGGTTCCTAAACTGGGAGCGCGTGGGTGACGGGTCGCCGGGGAGGTCGCGGATGGCGGGACTGCCGGGTGGCCGTTATGACCGCGCGGCCGCGGCCCGGGTGCTCGCCTCGACCGCGGGGTCTACTGCGCTCGAAGCTGCATTCGAAGAGGTGAGTCTCGGCGGCGCGCGGCGGGTTGCGCCCGAGGTCGAGCCGCTCGACGGCGAGCTGACTGCGCAGCAGTTGGAGTACGTGCATCGCCGGATGCGGCCGTGTCCGCCTGCCTTGGTCGTGGGTGCCGCCGCGAAGGTCAGTTGGCGGGACAGCGGCGGCGTCGCGAATGTGGCTCATTGCGGTCCGCTCGGACCTGTCGTGCCGGTGGTCGCGCGGGAGGCGACGCTGGCCATCTGGCGGGCGCTCGCGGCTCGCGATGGTGTGGCGTTGACCGATGACGAGCGCGCGGTGATGGACGCGACCACGACGGACAAGGATCCGGTGGAGATCCTGCGGGTCGGGATCGATACGACCTCGCGGGCGCTGGTGCAGCACGCCTACCTTGCGGACCAGACGCCGTACCGGAATGCCGCCGACTTCGCGCGCGGGCTGCGGGACTCGGGGATCTTCTCGGTGGTGGCGAACACCTGGTTCTGGGGGCTGCAGTCGTCGACGTTCCGGCGCGGGATGATCCCGGTGCGGCTCGTGACGCAGGACGACGGGACCGTGCGGTACGCCGCGGAGACGGTCGACGTACTGCGGGAGATGAAGCAGACGGCGATCGCGGACGCGCACGAGACGTTGCGCCGGGCAACGGTCGAGGAAGGGCTGACCGTCGAGGAGGCGTTGCGGAAGTACGACGTACTGCTCGGGGAGATCTCGCGGCAGTACGCGTTGCTGCCGGCGGGGGAGCAGCCCCGGTGCCTGGCCAACATGTCCGTGGACGGGGTCCGGTTGCTGCCCGGGGTTGTCGACACGTTCGTCGAGACGTTCGTTCGGTTGCTGGAGTTGGTGGAGCTCGAGTCGGTGGAGATTGAGGAGGCCGGTGTGAACGCTGCGGACGAGGTTTTCGAGGTACCGGACATGACGTGTTCGCACTGCACGAGCACGATCACCGGTGTGCTGGAGGCGCTCGGGGTCCGGGTCGCGGGGATCGACCTGGACACGAAGGAGGTCGTCGCGGCGTTCCCGTCCGACGAGGTCCGCGCGCAGAGCTTCGAGGCGATCCGGGGGCGCGGATACACCGTCGTACCGCGCTGAGTCAGTCGTCGTCGGGCTCGGTGCCGAAGTCGCGGAGCCGGAGGCTGTTGTAGGTGACGAAGAGCGAGGACAGACTCATCGCGGCGGCGGCGATCAGTGGGTTGAGCAGGCCGGCGGCGGCGACCGGTACGGCGGCGAGGTTGTAGCCGAACGCCCAGATCAGGTTGCGGTGGATGGTCTGGCGGGTACGGCGGGCGAGCGCGATCGCGTCCGGGATCACGCCGAGGTCCTCGCGGACGATGATGATGTCGGCAGACTTGAGCGCGATGTCGGTCCCGGTGACGACGGCCAGGCCGAGGTCGGCGGTGGCGAGCGCGGCGGCGTCGTTGATCCCGTCCCCGACCATCGCCACCCGATGCCCGTCGGCTCGGAGTTGCTCGATCACGGCTGCTTTGTCCGCCGGCAGCACGCCCGCACGAACATCCTCGATCCCCAACGACTCGGCCACCGAGCGCGCGACGGGCTCGCTGTCCCCCGTGAGGAGGATGGTCCGCAGCCCTTGCCCATGAAGCCCCTCGACCGCAACAGCCGCCGTCGGCCGCAGCCGATCCGCCAGCGCGAACGCGCCCGCCGGCCGCCCATCCATCCCCACGTAGACGACCGACGCAGCACCCACGCCCGCCGGCATCCGCCCGCCGCCCACGCCGTCTTCTGCCGGGACGGTGATGCCCTCGGACTCCAGGAGGGTGAGGTTTCCTACTACTACGTGGTGGCCGTCGACGACGCCGACCGCGCCTTGGCCGGGGCGGACCTCGAAGTCGGTGACCGGTCGGGGTGTGATGCCGTCGGCGGCGGCCCGGCGTTCTACGGCACGGGCGATGGGGTGTTCGGAGTTCTGTTCGACGGAGACGACGTAGCGGAGCAGGTCGGGGTCGATTTGGTCCACGACGAGCTCGCCGGTCGTCAGCGTCCCGGTCTTGTCGAGGACGATCGTGTCGATCACGCCGCTCGCCTCGAGCGCGTCCTGACCCTTGATCAGGATTCCGAGCGTCGCACCGCGGCCGATGCCGACCATCAGCGCGGTCGGCGTGGCCAGCCCGAGCGCACACGGACACGCGATCACCAGCACCGCGATGCCAGTACCCATCGCCTGCTGGAACGGCGCACCGGAGACGATCCACCCGACGGTGACAGCGATCGCGAGCGCGATGACAGCCGGAACGAACCACGCGATGATCCGGTCGACCGTGTGCTGAATGCGGGCCTTGCGCTCCTGCGCCTGCTCAGCCACGGCGGCCATCTGCGCGAGCTGCGTATGCGCGCCGACTGCCGTCGCAGTCAGCACCAGTCGCCCATCCGTGCTGATCGTCCCGCCGATCACGGAATCACCGGACCGCACACTCCGCGGCAACGGCTCCCCGGTGACAACGCTCGTGTCGACGGCTGCCGCACCCTCCAGCACAGTCCCGTCGACAGGCACGATCTCGCCCGCCTTGACGATGACGACCTCGCCCTTGACGACCTGCCCGGTCGGTACGTCGATCTCCGCGCCGTCCCGCAGTACTCGCGCTGTCGGCGTAGCCAACCGGCTGAGCGCGCCGAACACATCAGCAGCACGCCGCCGCGACCGCGTCTCGAAGTACCGCCCGGCCAGCTGGAACACGGTCATGCCCGCAGCGACGTCGAGGTACAACGCCCCGGTGTTCGATGCCCCGCGCAACAGAACCGACACCGCGGCCCACCCGAACGACACCGCGATGCCGAGCGACACCAGCGTGTCCATGCTCACTGCACGATGTCGCAGATTCCGGACCGTGGCGCGATGGAACGGATACGCCGCCCAGGTGACAACAGGCAGTGCGACGAGCAGCGAGACGATCTCCCAACCGGGAAAGCGCAGCGACGGCACGAAGGCCAGGACGATCGTCGCATCCATCAACGGAACCGCGAGCAGGATCGCGACGATCAGCCGACGCCGCAGGGCCGTCACCCGCTTGATGGTCAGCTGCTCGGCGAGCTCGTCCGCGGATTCGGGATCGCGCACGGTCGCGTCGTAGCCGGCCTTGTCGACCGCGGTGGTCGCGCGGTCGGCGAGATCCGGTCCGGTCCCGGTGACGATCGCGCGTTCGGTGGCGTAGTTGACGCTTGCCGTGACCCCGTCGAGTTTGTTCAGAGCCCGCTCGACCCGGTTGGCGCAGGCTGCACACGTCATCCCGCCGACCAGCAGTTCGACGGAGTTCGTGTCGGTCGAGGTGAGCGTCACCGGGTCTCCTTCGTACGGTCCGCAAGGCGTTCGAGCATCGCGTTGTAGGCGTCGTACGAATCGTCGAGGCCGCTGTCGAGATGGCGATCGATGCGCTTGGCAAGCTTGCCGTCCTGGACCGCCCACTGCAGTGCGAGTACGACGACGACGATCAGCAGCGGGATCTCACCACCGGCCCAGGCGATACCGCCGGCCGTGTGCTGCGTCGCGGCCAGGTCGACCTTCCACGGCAGCTCGAGGTGCTGGTAGAACGAGTCGCCGATGATCGCGCCGCCGGACATCAGGATCACGCCGAAGAACGCATGGAACGGCATCGCCGCGAACAGGAACCCGAGCTTCGCCAGCGACGGGAGCTTCCGCGGTGTCTGGTCGACCCCGATGACGAGCCCGAAGTACAGACAGCCGACCAGCAGGAAATGGGCGTTCATCAGTTGATGGGCCCAGTGGAACTTCATCAGCGTGCCGAAGGCGTTGGTGAAGTACAGGCCGTAGTACGAACCGATGTAGATGCCGAAGACAAGCAACGGGTGGTAGAGCGCCTTGAGCGGCCGGGAGTGGAGGACGGCGACGATCCACTCGTGCGGCCCGGGCTGTGCGTCCTTGGCCGCGGCGGGCAGGGCTTTGAGCGCGAGCGTGAGCGGTCCGCCGAGGACGAGCGGGATCGGGATCAGCATGCTCAACGCCATGTGCATGGCCATGTGGACGGCGAAGCTCGGGCCGGAGTACTTCCCGAGGCCGGAGCTGGTCACCACGACGATCAGCACCCAGCCGACGGTCCACGCGATGGTGCGGCCGACCGGCCACGGCTCGCCGTGACGGCGGAGCCGGATGACGCCGGCGAGATAGGCGGTGATCGCTGCGACGGCGGCGGTCACGAACAGCAGGTTCGGACGCCACTGGCTCACCAGCGTCGCGAACCCCGGCGGCTTGGCGAGGTCGAAGCCGAAGAAGATCTGGTTGATCGACGTCGGCACGAAGAACTGGGGCGGGGGAATCCGGGTCATCGCGATGCCGCAGGCAACGAACACCGCTGTGCCGGTGGTGAGGAGCACGGCGCCGAGCGGCAGTTTGCTGCGGGCAACGGAGTACAGGCCGACGGCAACCAGTCCGAGCGCTGCCAACCGGGCCAGCGTGAGCCAGCCGGTCGACGAGGCGAACGGCGACGAGCCGGCCATCTTGAACCAGAGCAGGACGGCCTCGGTGACGATGAGGACGCCGGCGCCGACGCCCGCGATGCTGCGCCAATGGATGCGGTCGAGGGCGCGGTTCCGGCGGGCGGTGGCGAGTCTGAGCGTCTGGACGACGGCCAGGCCGAGGAGGAGTTGCGCGGCGACGGTCTGGTAGACGGCCGAGTCGCCGGCGAAGTCGTGTCGCGGGCCGACCAGGACCTGGCCTACGACGACCGGGGCGAGCGAGCCGGCGAGGGCCGCCCAGAGCGCGATCAGGTACGCGACCCAGCGCACGGTCGTCAGGCTCGTGACGAGCACCACGATCGCGGTCAGACAGGTGACCATCCAGGCCCGGCCGAAGTCGCCGGAGAACATCGCGAACCAGAGCGCGCTCGGACTGGCGATCTTGCCCAGTGACAGGCCGTTCGAGTCGGCCGAGTCGAACGCGATCAGCAGACCGGAGCTGAGCACCCAGACCGCGGCGGCCCGGCGTACGACGATCGGCTCGAACCACTCGGCGATCTCCAGCTGCCGCCGGGAGCCCGATTCGCGCACCGGTCGCGCCTTGCCCGCGACGAGCGCCGACGCCAGCGCGCCGACGGTCACCAGCGAGGACAGGTCGGCCACCGCGCGGACGAAGGTGGTGATCAGCCCGGTCGCCTGGCCGGGGTAGTCGCGGGCGATCGGCAGGTAGCTCGCCGAGCCCATCCGTGCGGTGGTGACCAGCGAGACAGCGATCACGAGTACGCCCAGCAGGACGACGTACCCGATCAGCCACCGCCGGTGGCGCGTCGTACCCACGTCACTCCTGATCGATTGGTTGCCACAACCCCCAACTGGTGAATACGAGCGAGTTGGGGGAACAGTTCCCAGGAGTGGAACTTCTTTGCGGCGAGTGGAGTTAGAGGGGCGTGGTGACTGGAGCCTGGACGATTGTCCTGACCGCGGTCTTCGCTGCGACAGGTCTGTACGGCGTTTGGCGGCTGAGCACGAGGCGCTGGCAGGGGATCGAGACTGTCGTCGACGTCAGCCATGTGCTGATGAGCCCGGCCATGCTCGTGATGTTGTGGTGGCCGATGGCCGCGACCGGCCAGTGGGCGCAGATGGCGGTCTTCAGCGGGCTGGCGGTCGTCTTCTTCCACCACCTGTCCGGCTTGGAGTCCGTCGCCGAACGCGCCGGCGCGATGGCTCACGCCGGGATGAACCTCGGCATGGTCTGGATGCTCGCCGCGATGCCCCGGCTGATGTCCGGCGAGGCCTGGACCACCATGCTCAGCTGGTCCGCGGTAGGACTCCTGGTCATCACGGCCGGCTGGTGGCTCGTCCACGCTGCCCGCACCCCCGGCCACCGAACCCTCTGCGGCTGCCACGGCCTCTCCTGCGCAGGCATGGCCACCATGCTGGCGCTCATGACTCCCGCCCTCTGACCTACGTCACTCGTTGGCAAGCTGGCGGAGGGCTTGGAGGACGGCCTCCGAGAAGGTCGGGAAGGGCTGGATGACGTCGAGCAGGACGGGGATCGGGATCTGGGCCCGGATGGCGAGGGTCACCTGCTGGAGCCACTCGCCGGCTTCGGGGCCGACCGCGTAGGCACCGGTGACGACCGTTCCGTCAGAGACGAGCGTGAGGAAGCCGGGCTGGGTGTCGTAGGAGCGCAGGTACGTCGCAGTGCGCGGGACGCCGGACAGCTGGATCGTGCTGGTGTACGGCCCCTCGGCGTCACCGACCGACGCGGCCTGCGGGTAGCTGTACACGACCCGCGGCACGGCCCGGTAGTCCGCGGTCCGGGGTTTGCCGAGGATGTTGCTCGCGGCAACGCGGCCCTGGTATTCGCCGACATGAGTCAGCTGCCACAGGCCCGTGACGTCGCCGATCGCCCACAGGTTGGGTCCGGCCGACAGCTTGTCGTCGACCGCGATACCGCGCGGATTCGCGACGATGCCGACGGTCTCCAGCCCGATGTTGTCGACCCGCGGCCGGCGTCCGGTCGCGATCAGGACGCGGTCGCCCTCCACATGGGTCCCGTCGCTCAGTTCGATCACGTACGTCGACCCGTCGAGGCGGACGCGCTCCGCGCCGGTACCCGTCCGTACGTTGACCTTGTCGGCCGTCAGCGCGACCGCGATCGCCTCGCCGATCGCCTGCGGTTCGCGAGGCATCAGGTGGTCGTCGCGCTCGATGAGCGTCACGGCCGAACCCATCCGTGCCAGCGCCTGACTCATCTCGACGCCCGTCGCGCCGCCGCCGAGCACGAGCAGCCGCTCCGGTACGTCGACCAGCCCGGTGACGTCCCGGTTCGTCCACACACCGGGCAGCTCTCGCAGTCCCGGGACGGGCGGAATGACCGGATCGGCGCCGCACGCGATCACTATGTGTTCGGCGGTATGCGTCCGGTCGTCCACCGCGACGGTGTGCGGACCCGCGAGGCGCCCGTGGCCACGCAGTACGTCGAGGCCGACGCTCTTGGCCCACGACACCGCGCCGGCGTCGTCGTAGTTCGACACCATGAAGTCGCGCCACCCGAGAGCGGCGCGGACGCCGAGCGAACCGGTCACGGCCTCCCGCGCGCCGGGCGCGTCGAGAGCCTCGGCCAGCGCTTCGCCGGGGCGTAGCAGGGTCTTCGACGGGATGCAGGCCCAATAGGAGCACTCGCCACCGAGCAGCTCGCGCTCGACGACGGCCACGCTCGCACCGCCCTTGGTCAGCGCCGCGGCACAGTGCTCACCCGGAGCACCGGCTCCGAGGACGATCACGTCGTACTCACTCATCAGCTTCGGGCTCCCTTCGAACCGGCGGATCCAGGCTCGCGCGAACCGACTGCCGACCGGGCCAGGGAGTGTCCCTGGTCTCGCGCGACCAGGGACCGTCCCGGTGGCGCAACCGGGACCGCCGGTCCGATCGTGGAGCAGACACGCCTGGGAGGTCGGATGAGTGAGCCTGCGGTGACCGGCGCGGGACTGGTCGCGTTGCGGGGGAGGGCCGGCACTTTGCTGGTCACCGCGACGGTGCTGGCGTCGACGGTCGGGTTCATCGACGCGTACATGATCAACGTTGCGATCCCGGCGATCGGCCGCGACCTGGAGATCGGTGTGAGCGAGCTCCAGTGGGTGCTGACCGGGTACCTCGTCACCGTCGCGTCGCTGCTCCTGCTGGCCGGTGCGCTCGCCGACCACTTCGGCTGGCGGCGCATCCTGGTCGCCGGTCTGATCGTCATGCTGATCGCGTCGCTGTGCTGCGCCGCGGCCCCGAACGGCGGCGCCCTGATCGCGGCGCGCGTCGTGCAAGGAGCCGGCGGCGCGCTCGTCGTACCGAGCAGTCTGTCGTTGCTCAACGGAACCCTGCAGGTGGCGGACCGCGCCAAGGGCATCGGTGTCTGGGCCGGCATCTCGACCCTCGGCACGACGCTCGGCCCGTATGGCGGCGGCTGGTTGATCGACCACGGTTCCTGGCGGTACGTGTTCCTCCTGAACGTCCCGCTGATCGCGGTCGCGTTGTGGGTACTGAGCGGCGTACCGGAGGTCGCGCGCGAACACCGTCCGCTGTCGGTGGACGTCGTGGGTGCGCTCCTGGCCGTCGTCGGACTGGGCGGTGTGATCTACGCGCTCATAGCCGGGCCGGCATCGGGCTGGGTGAGCGCACCCGTCCTGGTGTCCGGCATCGTCGGGGTGGCCTGTCTGGTCGCGTTGATCCCGGTGGAGCAGCGGCAGGCGGCGCCGATGCTGCGTACGGCGCTGTTCCGGATCCGCCAGTTCGTTGCGATCAACGCCGCGACCCTGCTGTTCTACGGCGCTCTGTCGGCGGCGAGCTATCTCGTCGTACTGCAATGCCAGCTGCGGCTGGGCTACAGCGCGACCGAGGCCGGCGCGGCACTGATTCCGGAGTCGGCGGTCTTCCTGCTGGTCTCGCCGTTCATCGGCGGTCTGGTCGCGCGGGTCGGCACCCGCTGGCCGATGGCGATCGGCATCCTGATCGTGGCCGGCGGGTTCGCGTGGCTGTCCGCGGCGCAGCCGGGCCAGAGCTACGTATCGGCGATCCTGCCTGGCGCGCTGTTGTGGGGCCTCGGCATCGGGCTGACGGTCGCGCCGCTGACGGCCGGCGTACTGGCTGCCGTTGACGACGCGGATCTCGGGGAGGCATCGGCGATCAACGATGCCGCGTCGCGGGTCGGGGGCGTGGTTCTGATCGCGCTGGTTCCCGTGTTGCTCGGTGTCGGCGGGTCGAACGAGCTCGCCGGGCCGTTGGCGAACAGGTACCGGACGGCGATGCTCGTGATGGCGGCCCTGAGCGTTGTCGCCGCGGTGATCACGATCGCGTTCGTCGCATCCGGTCGCCCGGCGGCCACCCGGCTGCCGGCGACACCTCGCGTGCACGGTTGCGCAGTACCGGTATCGAGCTGAATGAGGAGAGCAGATGGCTGAGTCAAGGACGAGTCTGGCCGGACAGGTCGTCGTCGTGATGGGCGGCAGCGCGGGTATCGGGCTGGAGACCGCCAGGTTGGCGCGCGAGGACGGCGCCCGGGTCGTCATCACCGGGCGGGATCGTGAGCGGCTCGAGAAGGCGGCCGTCGAGGTCGGCGCCGAGAGTGCGCTGACGCTGGACCTGGATGATTCGGCGGACGTCGAGCGGGTGTTCGGCGAGCTGCCCGAGCAGCTCGACCACATCCTGGTGGGTGGGAGCGGTCCGTTCTACGCGCCGCTGGCCGAGCTCGACCTGGAGCGGGCGGAGCGGTTCATCAATCAGCATCTGGTCGGCTCGTTGCGGATCGCGCGGTTGTGCGTCGGCAGGGTTCGTCCGGGTGGTTCGCTGACGTTCATCAGCGGTACGGGTGCCCGGCGGCCGGGAGTCGGGCTGATGCTCGCTGCGATCGGTACGGCGGCGCAGTCCGCGATCGTCGCGAACGCGGCGGTCGAGATCGCCCCGATCCGGGTGAACACGGTCGCCGCCGGCTTCGTCGACACCCCGCTGTCGGCGCGGCTGCTCGGGGATCAGCTCGAGGAGCGCCGGGCGGGGCTGCGAGCCGCGCTGCCGATTCGGCGGGTCGTCGGGCCGGAGGACGTGGCGGCGCTGGTCGTCCACCTGATGACCAACACCGCGCTGACCGGCGCGACGTACGACGTCGACGGGGGCCAGCAGCTGATCCCGGGCTAGCCCGCTTCGGGGAACGCGTCGCGGAGCTGGCGGCGGGAGCTGATCGAGAGCTTGTCGAAGATCTTCCGGAGATGCCATTCGACCGTGCGCGGACTGAGGAACAGCCGGGTGCCGACTTCGGGATTGGACAGGCCGTCGCGGACGAGCAGCGCGATCTGGCGTTCCTGCGGAGTCAGCTCGTCGCCGGCAGTCGAGGCCGTCGCCCGTCGGCGTACCGTCTCGCCGGTCGCCTGCAGCTCGCGGCGCGCTCGGTCGGCGAACGCGGTCATGCCGATCTCGGAGAACATCTCGTACGCGGTGCGCAGCTCGGTCCGGGCGTCGCCGCGGCGGGTTTGGCGACGCAGCCATTCGCCGTACAGCAGGTGGGAGCGGGCCAGGTCCGGACGGAGTCGGGTGCCGTTGAGTTGCTCGATCGCTTCGCGGTACGCCTTCTCCGCCGCGGCGCCCTTGTGCACGAGCCCTCGAGCGCGTGCCTCGAGACCGAGTCCCCAGGGCTCGTCGGTCCCGCGCGTCTTGTCCTGGAGGCGGGCGAGGGCGTCGGCCGCCGCTTGCAGGTGTCCGCTGTGTACGGCGGCTTCGATCTGCTCGCTCAGCGCCCATGCGGACATGAACAGCTCCGGTGTGTCCTCGGCGGCGAGAGTTGCCCAGGGCAACGCTTCGTCGTGGTGGCCGAGCCCGTTCAGTACGACGGACTTCGCCCAGCGCGCGTACTGCGCCGCCGTGCCCTGACCCTCGGCCGTCGTCTTCGCGATGGTGTCGTCGATCAACGGGAACGCGTCGTCCGGGCGGCCCTGGAGCGCGGTCAGCACGAGCGCGCCGTACGGGCCGATGTGGGTGCCGGTCGCCTCGCGTACGGCGTCGGCCTCGGCGCGGAGCGAGGTCGCTTCGGCGAAGTCGCCCGCCATCGCGTACACCTGTCCGAGGACGTTGACACCGACCGCGAGCACGGCGAGCGCACCGGCACGTCGCGCTGTCTCCACCTGCCTGATGGACGCGGCCAGACAAGCCTCGAAGTCCCACGCAGTCGCGGCCGCCGCAGTAGCCAGCCAGCCCCAGCGCAGGATCTCCTCAGCCGAAACCTCCCCGTCCCCGAACGCCGTCGCAGCTTGCTTGAGCAACGGCACAGCCCGCTCCCGTCCCTCCGCGAACAACAACGCAAACCCGTCCAGCAACACATCAGAACTCCGCGCCGCCGGGCCCGGCCGGGGCGAGTCCGGGACGGGCGATTCCTCCGCCCCAGGTGGTGGCTCGGGGCGCGGGGCTGCCATCGCGGCCTCGGAGACCTCGCGGAGTCCCGTGCCTGCTGCCAACTGGCCGGCGAACAGTGCGGCGCTCCAGGCGTCGAGGTAGGTGTCTCGGGCCAGGCGGGCGTCGAGAGGCTCGAGGGTCCGGGCGGCACGCAGCAGCAGGCCCGGGGCGTCGCGGCCGCGTTGCTGTGCGAAGGCCGCCTCGGCGCGGAGCAAGTCGATCCGCGCACGCCCGAGATCGTCGAGCTGACCCGCCTCCGCCGTCGCCAGCAACTCCCATGCGGTCCGGAACGCACCGGCCTGCACGCTCGCCTGCGCCCCGGCGAGTGCGCGCTCAGTACGGCGTACCGGATCCCGCGTCAGCGCGACCGCCCGCTGCAGGCACGCCGCAGCCGCCGCGAACCCGCCTCGGGCCTGCGCCCGATCCGCAGACCGCTCCAACTCCACAGCCACCGCCTCGTCCGGCCCGGTCGCAGCCGCCGCCAGATGCCAAGCCCGCCGATCCGGATCGGTCGCCGAGTCCGTCGCCCCGGCCAGCGCCAGATGTACGGCGCGACGCTCCGTCGCGGACGCCGACCCGTACAGGGCCGACCGCACCAGCGGATGGCGGAACGTCACCCGCTCACCGAGCCGCAACAGACCGTCGATGTCCGCGAACGCGGCATCGATCCCTAGCTGATCGGCGGCCCGCCGTACCAGCACCGGATCGCCCACCGGCTCGGCCGCGGCGACCAGCAGGAGCTGCCGCGTCGGAGGCGGCAGCGCATCGGCCTGCCGCAGAAAGCTCTGCTCGATCCGCCCCGGCAGTCCCTGTCCGCCCAGCAGTCCGAACCCGGCCGCCAACTGGGTCGCCGTCAGCCCACGCGGCAACTGCAGCAACGCGAGCGGATTCCCACCGGTCTCGGCCACAATCCGATCGCGGATCGGAGCGTCCAGCAAGAACTCGACCGCCGACCCCAGCAACGCGCGCGCCTCGTCTTCCGGCAGCCCGTCGACCTCCAGCTCCGCGAGGCCGTTCAGCTCGACGCCGACCTCGCGCGCGCCGAACAGCAGACCCACCGCCTCGTTGCCGATCCGGCGGGCGACGAATCCGAGCGTCTGAGCGGTCGCCGTGTCGAGCCACTGCGCGTCATCGACGACAACCAGCACCGGCTGCTCCGCGGCCAGGTCCGAGATCAGGCTCAATACGGCGAGCCCGACCATGAACCGGTCCGGCGCAGGCCCGGGAGCAAGCCCGAACACGGTCGCGAGCGCCCGCTGCTGCGGCTCCGGAATCCGATCCATCCGGTCGAGCAGCGGCATACACAGCTGATGCAGAGCGGCGAACACCAGCTCCATCTCCGACTGGACCCCGACCGCGCGCAGCAGCCGCAGGTCGTGAGCGGAGTCGGTGGCGTAGTGCAGCAGCGCGCTCTTTCCGACGCCGGCCTCGCCCCGGACGACGAGGACCTGGCTGCCGCCTTTGCGGACGTCGGCGAGTAGCTGGTCGAGTACGGCGCGTTCGGCCCGGCGCCCGAGCAGCGCCGAGGCCTGGGGTCGTCCCGCCTCTGCTCCGCCTTCGTGCTCCACCGTCCTCCGGCCCCCTCCAGCGGTGAGACCACGGCGAACTTCCGGAACGCCGCAGTTGCCGAACCGATCCAGATTAAAACGATCGAGCTCTGCTGACCATCACACAGACGTTCGGATGAGTTCACTCTGGTGCTGCTCCTGGAGCAGCTGCCGGGCGATCGATCCGGGACCTTCGAGCTGGAGCGTGTGCGCCGCGTCGGGGAGGCGGGAACCCAGAGTGGTCACGGTGTCGAGGCAACGGGCCGGGCCGAGGATCGCCCAGCCGGTGCGGGTCTCGGGAGAGAGATCGAGATCTTCGGCGAGGAGGAGGTCGTCGTCGAGCCAGGCACGGGTCGCCGTACGGAGCGTTCCGCCGACCTCGCCGTACCGTCCGAGGACGAGCGACTCGCGCAACCGGGCGGTGGAGCTGCGGGCGAGGTGTGCCGTGGTCGTTCGGGTGACGTCGGCGCCTGCGGAGACGACGAAGGGTTCGGCGTACCACTGGAGGCTGGCACCGCCGGTCAGCCGGATGTCGACGTCCCAGCGGGCGGAGCCTCCGCGCATGGCATATGCGACAGTGCCGGCGGTCTCGACGATCTCGACCTGCACGGGACCCTCGGCGACCACCTCGATGCGTACTTCGTCGCCGGCGAGCAGCAGCGCGCCTGCGGCGACGAGGGCGACGCGGACGACGCCGGGCGGGCCGGGCAGGCGGCGGGGCGACAGGTGGCCGGTCGTCAGCAGGCAGCGGTCGCGGACCGGGTCGGCGGTGACGTCAATGCGTGTGGACATGGGTGATCACGGCGCCGTCCTCGCCGATGTGGGAGTGCGGAGCCATCGGGCCGGGGTCGACGGGCGTGTGGTCGCCGGTGCGTACGACGTTCGTCATGGCGCGGACCCATTCCCTGAGCCTGGCGATCGAGGCCGGATCCTTGCGGGAGAGCGCCAGGACCGTCTTCCCGTCGCGGGCGGCCTCGGCGTCCTTCACCATTCGGTCGACGTCCACCTCGACGTACGGCGCCAGGTCGGTCTTGTTGACGA
This sequence comes from Kribbella sp. NBC_00662, assembly GCF_041430295.1. GTDB lineage: Bacteria > Actinomycetota > Actinomycetes > Propionibacteriales > Kribbellaceae > Kribbella. Next base: position 6,116,279 of record NZ_CP109029.1, read on the forward strand.
CCAGCAGATCCGCCCGCGCGATCCCCGGTCCGCCCTTGCGAGCGACGTCGCCGCCGCCGGCGACATCGAGGACGAAGATCTGTGCGTCGACCAGGGCCGGGGAGAAGGTCGCGGTCAGGTTGTCGCCGCCGGACTCGACGAGGACAACGTCCAGCGGGGCGAAGTCGCGCTCGAGGTCCTCGACCGCGATCAGGTTCGGGGTGACGTCGTCGCGGATCGCGGTGTGCGGACAGGCGCCGGTCTCGACGGCGCGGATCCGGTCCGGATCGAGGACGCCGGCGGAGCGCAGCAGGCGGGCGTCCTCGTCGGTGTAGATGTCGTTGGTGATCACGCCCAGGCGGAGTTCGTCGGCGAGCTCGCGGCAGATGGTCGCGATCAGTGAGCTCTTGCCGGTGCCGACCGGGCCGGCGACACCCAGCCGGAAGGAGCGGGTCTCAGGCGTGTCAGGCGTGTCAGGCGTGTCAGGCGCGTCAGGCATGGAACAACCTCATTCTCTCGGTCGCGTGGTTCTGCGCGTGGATGTCGATCAGCGGCGCGGCGTTGGCGGGGATCTTGTCGACGTCGGTCAGCGGCGCGACGTCGGCGACGAGCTCCTCGATGTCGTCGTGCAGGGTTGCGAGCCAGGTGGCGGCGTCGGCGGGGTCGACCGGGAGCAGCTTCAACGAGGCGGAGACGACCGTCTGCACGTCGTCGTACGCAACAACCCGCGCGAGCTGCTCCGCGCTCAGCCCGGCGACCGCCGCGATCACACCGAGCACAATCGGACGCGGAACCTCGCCGTCGACCGGCAGGTGCCCCGCAACGCCGGGCCAAACGCGCCCGGCAAGCCGGAGCAACAACCGCCCCTGGCGCCGCACCGCCGCCCGCACCACTTGACTCGAAGTCCGAGCCGCCCATGCCTGCTCAACCACCACCAACCCCGCCGCCGTCCGCCCACCCGGCTTGCCTAGCTCAGCCCGCTCGCCGTCGAGTCGTGAAATGGGGTCGTGGTTGGGCGACCACAGTTCACGACTCGGCGAGGCGGGCTCCGACCAATCCCCACGACTCGGCGGCGGTTCGGCGGATGAGCCGGTGAGGATGACATCGCGGGTGACGACCGCGACGGCGGCGTCGACGCGGGTGACTGTGCGCAAGCGGTCTCGGGCGTATGCCGTGACGTCGGACAACTGCTTGCCATCGGCACCTAACCCGGCGCGGACGGCGGGCTCGAGGCCGGCCGACTGGGTGTGGCCGCCGGTCGGCAGTCGCCCGTCGGCGAGCATCAGCGCGACCAACTCCGCCGTACCCATCAGAACATCGCGTACAACTGGGCCAGCGGCAGCACCTCCGCCGGGGACGGTTCGACCAGGTCTCCGTCGACCTCGATCGCGAATGTCTCCGGGTCGATCTCGATGCTCGGCAACGCACTGTTGTTCTTCATGTCGGCCTTGCCGATCTCGCGCGTCGGCCGTACGCCGAGGAGCCGCCGGCGCAACCCCAGTCGATCGGCGAGCCCGTCCTCGAGCGCCGCGGGGGAGACGAACGTGTACGAGAGGTCCGCGCCGATCGCGTCCCCGAACGCCGGCCGCATCAGCACCGGCTGCGGTGTCGGGATCGACGCGTTCGGGTCGCCGAGCGCGGCCCACGCGATCGCGCCGCCCTTGATCACCAGGCTCGGACGGACGCCGAAGTACCGCGGATCCCACAGCGTGAGGTCCGCGAGCTTGCCGGGCTCCACCGAGCCGACCTCGTGATCGATGCCGTGGGCAACCGCTGGGTTGATCGTGTACTTCGCGACGTACCGGCGTACCCGCTCGTTGTCGGCCGGAAGGTCGCCGGCCGGCGCGCCGCGGCGGTGCTTCATCACGTGCGCGACCTGCCAGGTCCGGGTGATGACCTCGCCGATCCGGCCCATCGCCTGCGCGTCGGACGAGGTGATCGACAGCGCGCCGAGGTCGTGCAGGATGTCCTCGGCCGCGATCGTGGTGGCCCGGATCCGCGATTCCGCGAACGCCAGGTCCTCGGGCACGTCCGGGCTGAGGTGGTGGCAGACCATCAGCATGTCGAGGTGCTCGGCGACGGTGTTCACGGTGTGCGGCAGGGTCGGGTTCGTCGACCCCGGGATCACGTGCGGGTACGACGCGATCGAGAGAATGTCCGGTGCATGGCCGCCGCCCGCACCTTCGACATGGAACGCGTGGATCGACCGGCCGGCGATCGCGCCGAGCGTCGACTCGACGTACCCGGCCTCGTTCAGGCTGTCCGCGTGCAGCGCGACCTGCAGGCCCCAGTCGTCCGCGGCCCGCAAGGCGGCGTCGATCGCAGCCGGGGTCGAGCCCCAGTCCTCGTGCACCTTGTAGCCGGCCGCACCCGCGAGCGCCTGCTCGGCGAGGGCTTCCGCGCTCACTGTGTTTCCCTTGCCGAGCAGGAGGATGTTGAGCGGTACGGCGTCGAGCGCGCGATGCATCTGCTCCAGGTGCCAGGCGCCGGGGGTGACCGTGGTCGCCTTGGAACCCTCGCTCGGCCCGGTCCCGCCGCCGACGATCGTGGTGATCCCGGTCGCCAGGGCTTCGTGCAGTTGCGACGGGGAGAGCAGGTGGACGTGCGAGTCGATCGCGCCGGCGGTGAGGATGCGGCCCTCGCCGGCGATCACGTCGGTCGACGGACCGATGCGGAGGTCGGGGTGTACGCCGTCCGCGATGTCCGGGTTCCCGGCGCGGCCGAGGGCGACGATCCGGCCGTCGCGGATCCCGACATCGGCCCGCACGATGCCCCACCAGTCCACGACCAGCACGTTGCTGATCACGGTGTCCGGCGCCCCGTCGGCCCGCGTCGCCGTACCCTGCGCCATCGACTCCCGAATCGACTTCCCGCCCCCGAACACGACCTCCTCACCGCCCACGGTGAGGTCCTCCTCCACCTCCACCCAGAGGTCGGTGTCGGCCAACCGCACCTGATCCCCGACGGTAGGCCCGTAGAGCGCGGCGTAGGCAGCCCGCGAGATCTCAACCACGGTTCTTCACCTGGATCCCCGGCACGCGGCGATTGCCTCTCAACGCCACCAGGTCCACCTCGCGGGATGCTCCGGGCTCGAATCGCTGCGAGGTCCCGGAGGGGATGTCGAGCCGGAACCCACGCGCGGCCTCCCGGTCGAAGGCGAGCGCGGCGTTGGCATCCGGCAGATGCAGGTGCGAGCCGATCTGGATCGGCCGGTCACCGGTGTTCACGATCACCAGCCGCAGGCGCTCAGCGTCGGTGCGGTCGGCGTTCAGGCGGATCGTGCCCGGCGCGACGCGAATTGCACCAGGTGCGACCGAGTGAGCCGCCGCCCCCTGTCCTTCCGTGCTAAGTCTATCGGCGTCAGCCATGGAATCTGCCTTCAGATGATGGGGTTGTGGATAGTCACGAGTTTCCGGCCGTCCGGGAACGTCGCTTCGACCTGCACGTCGTGCAGCATGCCGGCCACGCCCGGCATTACCTGGTCCCGAGTGAGCACCAGCCGTCCGCTTTCCATGAGGTCGGCGACGCGGGCACCCTCACGTGCGCGTTCAATCACCCACGTGCTCAGCAACGCCACCGCCTCCGGGTGGTTCAGCAGCACCCCCCGCGCCAGCCGGTCACGAGCGACCATGCCGGCCACGGAGAGCAGCAGCTTCTCAACATCAGCTGGAGTGAAGTTCATGGTGTGAGGTTGCGGGGCAGCCCGTCGTCGAGGCGAGAACAACCGCCGCTGACTCCCTTCAAGACATTTCGGCTGCAGGTTGGGGAGGATATTGCACCGAATCGGGGGTGTAATCCTCCCCAACCTGCATCATGGCAGGCCACGAGGCGCTGGGTGGATCAGGAGTGGGCGGGTAGGACGTGGTCGGAGAGCTTGTCTGTGCTGAGGCATAGGGAGCAGACGGCGGCCGCGTGGGTTTGGCAGGCGGTCATGTCGGGGCGTTCGTAGTCCTGGCGGCAGACGTGGCACGTGAGTACTTCGCCGGACGGGTTGCCGTGTTCGTCGTACATCGGGAGGTCGAGGCCGTCGTCGGGGCGGCGCAGGTAGTACTTGCCGCCGGTGATGATGGCGAGGACGGGCGGCAGGACCAGAGCCAGACCGATCGCGACCAGCGGCGAGTACGGCTTGATGGTGTCGCCCAGCCCGCCGAAGAAGACCAGGATGGAGACGCCCGCGGCCGCGGCCATCGAGACGAAGCCGACCGGGTTGACGGCGTACAGCATGCCGCGGCGGAACTCCGGCGCCTTCGGCGACAGCTTCAGCAGGTACTTGTTGAAGACGATGTCAGAGGCAACGACCACGATCCACGCCATACCGCAGTTCGCGTAGAAGCCGAGGATGGTGTTGAGGAAGTCGAACATGTTCGCCTCCATCAGCACCAGCGCGATCACCAGGTTGAACCCGAGGAACACCAGCCGGCCCGGGTAGTGCCGGGTCAGCCGTGTGTACGAGTTCGTCCAGGCGAGCGAACCGGAGTACGCGTTGGTCACGTTGATCTTCACCTGGCTGATGACGACGAGTACGACGGCCAGCGTCATCGCCAGCCACCCGGGCAGGAACCCGCGGTAGATCTCCAGGAACTGATGCACCGGCTGGTTCGCGATCGAGGTGCCGCTGTCGACCTGAGCGATGATGTAGACCGCCAGGAACAGGCCGATCACCTGCTTGATCGCACCGAAGATCACCCAGCCCGGTCCGGCCAGCAGCACCGCGGTCCACCAACGGCGGGAGTTCTCCGGCGTCTTCGGCGGCATGAACCGCAGGTAGTCGATCTGCTCCGCGATCTGCGCGATCAGCGACAGGCAGACGCCCGCGGCCAGCAGCATCGAGCCGAAGTCGGCATCGGGGCCGTAGTCGAAGAACGTCGACACCGACGACGGGTGCGAGACGAGCAGGTAGCAGAACGGCAGCACCATCAGGATCAGCCACAGCGGCGTCGTCCACACCTGCAGCGTCGACAACACCTTCATCCCGTAGATCACCAGCGGGAAGATCACCAGCGTGGACACGGCGTACCCGGCCCAGAGCGGCACGTGCAGCCCGAGTTGCAGGCCCTGCGCCATGATCGAGCCTTCGAGCGCGAAGAAGATGAACGTGAACGATGCGAAGATCACGTTCGTCACGACCGAGCCGTAGTACCCGAAGCCGCTGCCGCGGGTGATCAGGTCGAGGTCGATGTTGTACCGCGCGGCGTAGTACGCCAGCGGCAGCCCGGTCGCGAAGATCACCACCGCGAAGATCGCGATACCCCACAGCGCGTTGGTCGTCCCGTACGAGATGCCGATGTTCGCGCCGATCGCGAAGTCGGCCAGATACGCGATCCCGCCGAGGGCCGAGATCGCGACCACGCCGGTGGACCACTTGCGGTAGCTGCGCGGCGCGAAGCGGAGGGTGTAGTCCTCCAGGGTCTCGCGCGTCGCGGTGTTCTGACTGGGCGGAGAGGCAGTGTGGTGATCGAGCGAGGGTTCAACAGTCATGGCGGAACTCCTGCGGCACCTTCGGGCAAGCGGTGCTCCGGCGTACCGGCGACGCTGCCGGCGGGGATGCACCCGAATGGAAGGAACCTAGGAACGCCGTGTTACCTGCGTGTTGCCGAACCGCTACGTTCGTGTATTTCCATCTGGAAGTAATCCGCGAGGTCGGCCTCGAGGGCGCGCTGGGCGGTGCCGAGGCGGTCGGCGACGGTCGCGCCGACGGGGGAGAGGGCGGTGACGATCCGCCGTTTGTCGTCCGGATGGACGCGGCGCAGCACGAGTCCGCGCTCGACCAGCTTGTCCACGTGCCGGGTCAGGCTGGCAGCCGGCAGTACGGCGGACTCCGCGAGCAGCGACATCGGCTGTCCGGGCTCGTCGTGCAGGGATGCCATGATCCGCCACTGCTCGATCGTCAGCCCGAACTCGTCGAGCAACGGCTCCAGCCCGAGCTCGATCTCCCGCTCGACCCGCTTCAGCAGCAGGAGCAGGCTCGACGACATCGGCACTCCTCCGTTCCGGCGCTGTTCAGGTGCTGGGAAATATAGCTGTTCGCTCGAAGTTCCGCCTCCGATTCGGCCACACTGGGTCGCGACCAGGAGGTGATCGTGCGGCATTCCGACGTACTGCCGATCGCCTTCGTGGTGCCGTTGCAGGGGCCGACCGGGATCTACGGGCCGTCCTGTCTCGCCTGCGGTCAGCTGGCCGTCGAGCAACTCAATGCGCGCAACGGCATCGCCGGCCGGCCGGTCGAGCTCGTCCAGGTCGACGCGGGACGTCCGCCGGAGGTGGTCGCCGAGGAGGTCGGGCGGCTCGTCGACGCCGGGCGGGTCGAGGCGGTGGCGGGCTGGCACATCTCCGCGGTGCGCGTGGCGCTGACGCGGCGGATCGGCGGGCGGGTCGTGTACGCGTTCGCCGCGATGCACGAGGGCGCCGACAACACGCCCGGGGTGTTCATGCTCGGCGAGCGTCCGGTGAACCAGCTGCTGCCGGCCGCGCGCTGGCTCCGTGAACATCACGGTGCCGGCCGATGGGTTGTCGTCGGCAACGACTACGTGTACCCGCGGGTGACCGGGTCGATCGCGGAGGAGGCCCTGGACATCGTCGAGTCGGCGTACGTTGCGCTCGGCACCTCCGACTTCACCGAGGTCATCAACGGGCTCAAGGCAACCAAAGCCGACGGTGTGATCATGCTGCTGATGGGCCAGGACGCGGTGCACTTCAACCGTCAGTTCGCCCGCGCCGGGCTGAGTGAGGATCTGCTCCGCCTCAGCACCGCGATCGAGGAGAACACCTTGCTCGGCGCAGGACCCGCTGCCAACCACGGCGTGTACGCGGCCGCGGCGTACTTCGACGGCCTGTCGACCGTTGAGAGCAACGAGTTCGCCCAGCAGTACTACGGCCGCTTCGGCCCCTTCGCCCCGGCCCTGAACGCGGTCGGCGAGTCCTGCTACGAGGCGATCCGCTTCCTCGCCCGCCTCGGTGAGATCAGCGGATCCGTCGCGATGTCGGCCGCCCTCCCGACGGGCCACTTCTACGACAGCCCCCGCGGTCTGCTCCGACTCGACGGCAACCTCGTCGACCAGGACGTCTACCTCGCCGCCGCCGACGGCCTCGAATTCCGCATCGAAGAACAGATCGCCCGCACCAACTGATTCTGTTTCTGGCTGTATTTCTGGCGCCTGGAGGGACCTCTCTACATCGTGACGAGATCAGCGGTGGTGGTTGGCGGGGGGATTGTCGGGCTGGCGGTGGCGCGTGCCCTGCAGCAGCGTGACCCCGGTACGCCGGTTGTCGTGCTCGAGAAGGAGCCGTCGGTCGCCGCGCATCAGACCGGCAACAACTCGGGTGTCGTGCACTCCGGCCTGTACTACCGGCCCGGCTCGCTCAAGGCGCGGTTCGCCGTCGCCGGCGGGGCGGCGCTGAAGGAGTACTGCGAGGAGAAGGGCATCCCGCTCGACGTACCCGGCAAGCTGGTCGTGGCCACCACCGAGGCCGAGCTGCCGCAGCTCGATCGCCTGTTCGGCATCGGCCAGGAGAACGGCGTACCGGTCCGGCGACTGAGCCTCGAAGAGGTCGCCGAGCGCGAACCGCATCTGCGCGTCAAGGGCGCACTGGCCGTCGACTCCACCGGCCGCGTGGACTTCAAGCTGGTCGCCGCGGCTCTGGCGGCGGACATCAAGGCCGCCGGCGGTGAGATCCGCACCGGGATCTCCGTGACGTCGGTCGAGAACGCCGGCTCCATCGCCCGGGTGCGGACAACCGACGAGGTCATCGAGGCCGAGCGCGTCGCCGTCTGCGCCGGTCTGCACAGCGACCGCCTCGCCCGCGCCTCCGGGCTCGAGCCGGGCGTGCGGATCCTGCCCTTCCGGGGCGAGTTCAGTGAGATCGTGCCCGAGCGTGACTTCCTGGTGAAGGGCCTGGTCTATCCGGTGCCCGACCCGGACCTGCCGTTCCTCGGCGTCCACCTGACCCGCGGCATCGACGGCGGCGTCCACGTCGGCCCGAACGCCGTACCCGCGCTGTCCCGCGAGGGCTACAAGTGGTCGAAGATCGCCCCGAAGGACGTCTGGGAGGCCGCGACGTACCGCGGAACATGGCGCCTGGCCCGCCGGTACGCGCGGACCGGTGCGAAGGAGATCGTCCGCTCGCTCACCGGCCGCGCGCTGGTCCGCGAGGCCCGCCGTATGCTCCCGGAGCTCGAGGTCAAGGACGTACGCCGCTCCGGCGCCGGGGTCCGCGCCCAGGCCGTCACCCGCGACGGCAAACTCGTCGACGACTTCCTGTTCCTCCGCGACGGCCGCGCGCTGCACGTCCTGAACGCCCCCTCGCCCGCCGCGACCGCCTGCCTGGTCATCGGCAACCGCATCGCCGAGGAGCTCTCCGCCGACCGCGCCTGACCACCCCGATATGCGATGTTGGGGCCATGACGACATTCGCGATTCCTGGGGTCCGGGTCGGGCATTGGAGCGATTTCGACGGCCGCACCGGCTGCACGGTGATCGACCTGCCGGACGGGACGGTCGCGTCGTACGAGGCGCGTGGTGGAGCACCGGCGTCCCGGGAGCTGGAGCTGCTCGACGACGGTACGGCGGACGTGTCGCTCGACGCCGTCCGGCTGCTCGCCCTCGCCTGCGTCACCGAGGCCGTACGCAGCGTCGCGGGCTGAGCAAACGTCACACCGGGGCAACAGCGGGGCAACGTTGACCGGCGACGCTGGGTGGCATGGATTCGTTGCGTACGACGATCACGGGCGGAACCGCCTGTGACGTGTGTGGGCGGCTGCCTCATCCCCGGCGGCTGCGATTGACCTTGGCGAAACTCGTGGCCGTGGCTCCGGTGGAGCTGGCGCTGCATGCGGTGGTGCTGGCCGCGCATCCGCCGTACCTGCTCTCTGTCGCGGTGCTGGCGAGTGTGACGACGGCGCTGGTGATCTGGGTGGTGGAGCCATCCACGATGCGGTTGCTCCGCTCGTGGTTGCACGCTCCGAAGGTCCGGCCTCGGGAAGGGATCGGCACCCTGTGGCGGATCCGGGTCACCCTCGACGACCGGGCGGGCTCGCTGGAGAGCATCACCCGCCGTCTCGCCGAGCTGAACGCCAACATCCTCGGCCTGCACGTTCATCCGATCGACGACGGCGTACGCGACGAACTGGTCGTCTCGACGCCGGACGAGATCACCGCAGCCGACCTGGAGGCGGCGATCGAGGCAGGTGGCGGGCGCCGTACCCACGTCTGGCCGACGACCACACTGGCCCTCGTCGACGGTCAGACGAAAGCGCTGAGCCTGTCCGCACGCGTCGTCGCCGACCCGGCGGAGCTCCCGCACGCGGTCGCGGAGCTGCTCGGCGCCTAGCTCGTCACGAACCGTGCGACCCTGGCGGCGCAACTCCCCGGCGACGTCCTGAAGGTGCCGTCGCCCTGGACCGGTCTGTTCGCATTCAGCCGTCCGGGCGAGCCATTCACGCCGGCCGAGTCGGCTCGAGCGCATCGGTTGGCCGAGCTCGCCGAGGCGGCGCTCACGATCGCCCCGGCAGAACGCTAGTCGCGCACTACTTCCAGCGCTTCGCGGGCGATCTGCCACTCCTCGTTGGTGGGGATGACGAGGACGGCGACCGGGCTGTCGTCGGTGGAGGCGAAGGTTTCGGATGCGGCGTTGCGGTCGGGGTCGAGGTGGATGCCGAGGGAGTCCAGACCGGCGAGGGCGGCGGCGCGTACGTCGGCCGAGTGCTGGCCGACTCCGGCCGTGAAGACGACAGCGTCGACGGTTCCGAGTACGGCGTAGTACGCGCCGATGTACTTCTTGATGCGCTGGCAGTAGACGTCGAACGCCAACTGTGCGCGCTCGTCACCGGCCGCACGCCGTCGCGAGACCTCTCGGAAGTCGTTCGCGCCGGTGAGGCCCTTGAGGCCGGACTCCGAGTTCAGGGTGCGGTCGGTCTCCTCGGCCGATCGTCCCGCGACCCGGGCGAGGAGACCGTGGATCGCCGGATCGAGATCGCCCGAGCGCGTGCCCATCACGAGACCTTCGAGCGGGGTCAGGCCCATCGACGTGTCCACCGACTCGCCGCCGCGGATCGCCGCGGCCGAGCAGCCGTTGCCCAGGTGCAGGACGATCACGTTGACCGCGCTCGGCGGGCGGCCGAGCAGCCGGGCGGCCTCGGCCGAGACGAACGAGTGCGACGTACCGTGAAAACCGTACCGGCGGATCCCGTACTTCTCCTGCCACTCGTAGGGCACCGCGTAGGTGTAGGCGTACGGCGGCAGCGTCTGGTGGAACGCGGTGTCGAACACGGCGACATGCGGCAGATCCGGCAGCAGCCGCCGCGCGACCTCGATCCCTTCGAGATTGGCCGGATTGTGCAGCGGAGCGAGTGGCACCAGCTCCGTCACCGCCGCGATCAGCTCGTCGTCGACCAGCGCCGGGGCCGCGAACCGATCGCCGCCGTGCACGACCCGATGCCCGACGGCGACGATGTCCACGTCGGCCAGCGCGGGCCCTTGCGTTTCGAACGCCCGTACGGCGGCCTCCAGCGCGGCCTCGTGATCGGCGATCGGCTGGTCGTCGTTCCACTCACCCTTGGGTCCGTCGTGCACGTGGTGACTGCTCTCCTCGCCGATCCGCTCGACGAGCCCCGTCGCCGCGGCCTCACCCGACGCGGCGTCGACGAGGCTGTACTTGAGTGAGGACGATCCGGCGTTGACGACCAGCACGTGCTCGGTCATTCGGCGCCGCCCTGCTGGGCCTGGATCGCGGTGATCGCGACCGTGTTGATGATGTCCCGCACGGTTGCTCCTCGCGACAGGTCGTTGACCGGTTTGCGCAGACCCTGCAGGACCGGGCCGATCGCGACCGCGTTGGCCGAGCGCTGCACTGCTTTGTACGTGTTGTTGCCGGTGTTGAGGTCCGGGAAGATGAAGACGGTCGCGCGGCCGGCGACGGGGGAGTCGGGCAGTTTGGTCCGGGCCACGGCGCTGTCGATCGCGGCGTCGTACTGGATCGGTCCTTCGACCGGCAGTTGCGGCATGCGTTCGCGGACGATGTTGGTTGCCTTCGACACCTTTTCGACGTCGGTCCCGGTGCCGGAGCTGCCGGTGGAGTACGACAGCATCGCGACCCGCGCGTCGACCCCGAACGCGACCGCGGTCTCGGCGGACGAGATCGCGATGTCCGCGAGCTGCTCGGCGTTCGGATCCGGGTTGACGGCGCAGTCGCCGTACACCAGGACGCGGTCCTGCAGGCACATGAAGAACACCGACGAGACGACGGACGTGTCCGGCACGGTCTTGACCACCTCGAGCGCCGGCCGGATCGTGTGCGCGGTGGTGTGGACGGCGCCCGACACCATCCCGTCCGCGAGACCGAGCTGGACCATCATCGTGCCGAAGTACGAGACGTCCCGGACCAGTTCGCGCGCCCGGTCGAGGTCGACGCCGCGATGCTGACGCAGCCGGTGGTACTCCGCGGCGAACCGCTCGGTCAGCTCGCTGTGCTCCGGATGAACGACGGTCGCGGCGGACACGTCCACGCCGAGGGACGCTGCCTTCGCGCTGATCGTCGTCGGGTCCCCGAGCAGAGTGAGGTCGGCGACACCACGCCGGAGCAGTACGTCGGCGGCCCGGAGGATCCGCTCCTCCTCACCCTCCGGCAGCACGATGTGCCGGCGGTCGGACACAGCCCGGTCGACCAGTTGGTGCTCGAACATCAGCGGCGTGACCGCATTGCTTCGCGCGAGGGCGAGCTGGTCGAGCAGCGCCTGCCCGTCGACGTACTGGTCGAAGAGCGCCAGCGCCGTGTCGATCTTGCGCGGCGCGTCCTTGGTCAGGCGGCCGCGGACCGCGGTGAGCTTGGTCGAGACGGCCTGCGTGCCGAGGCCGGTCTCGATGATCGGCAGGGTGACGCCGAGTCCCTCGATCAGTCGTTGCACCTGCGGTGGCAGCTCGAACCCGCCGTTGAGCACGATCGTCGAGATCTGCGGGAAGTTCCTTGACGCGTGCGCGTTCAGTACGCCGAGGACGACTTCCGGCCGGTCGCCCGCGGTGACGACCGCGGCGCCTTCGAACAGCCGGTCCAGCACGTTCGGCATGGTCATGCCGGCGATCATCAGACCGGTGACCTCGCGGTTCAGCAGCTGCGGGTCACCGCTGAGCAACCGGCCGTCGATCGGGGCCAGCAGGTCGGCGGCCAGTGGCTGGTTGAGCAGCGGCTCCTCCGGTATCGCGAACGCCGGCGCGCCGACGCCGTCCAGCGCGGCGACGAGCGGCCCGCCATCGCTCACGCGGTTGACGATCACCGCGAACAGCGAGCCGTGATTCGCGGCGAGTTCGGCCGTGGCCATGTCGGCGATCGCGCGTACGTCGGACGGCGTACGGGCGAAACCGTTCAGCACCAGCAGGACCGGTGCGCCGAGGTTGGCCGCGATCTTGGCGTTGAACGAGAACTCGGTCGGCGTGCCGACGTCGGTGTAGTCGCTGCCGACGACAACCACCGCATCGGCCTGCTCGGCCAGCGCGTGGTACCGCTGGACGATCGTGTCCAGCGCGGCGTCCGGGTCGTTGTGGACCTCGTCGTACGTGACGCCGACGCCGTCGTCGTACGAATGCGTGACCGCATCCTGCGAGATCAGCAGGTCGAGCACGTAGTCCCGGCCGCCGTGGGTCGCGGTGTCCGCGCGGACGATCGGCCGAAACACCGCTACCCTCCCGACCCGGCGCGACAGTTGATGAAGAACCCCGAGAGCGATCGTCGACTTCCCGGTCGTCCCCTCGACCGAGGCCACGTACACGCTGCTGCCCATGGGGTGAACCCTACTAACGGGTCAAGGCGTGCAGGTGATCGATCATCGTGTCGACCGCGATCCGCAGCGGCGCGGGATCACGCCGTACCTGGCTGAGGAGCAGGCCGCCCTGCACGGCCGCCAGCATCGCGACGGCGAGATCGGCCGGATCCGCGTCCGCGGCGAGCTCGCCGCGCTGCTGCATCTGGACGAGGCCGTCGCGGATGAGCCCCTCCCATTGCGCGAAGGCGCCGGCGAGCTGGACCCTGGCGACCGGGTCGCTCTCGGACAGATCGCTGGCCAGTGATCCGAGCGGGCAGCCGCCGGCGCACTGCATCTCGGTCAGGCTGCCGACCATCAGATCCCGCCACTTCGTCAGCGAGTCGATCGTGTCGAGGCTGCCCAGGCCGCTGTGCTGGATCTCGAGCACCTGGGCGGTCTGCTGGTCGATGACCGCCGACACCAGGGCGTCCTTGCCGGGGAAGTAGTGGTACAGCTGCGACGGGCTGACGCCCGCGGCCGCCTGGATGTCCTCGATCGTGGTCCGGGCGACGCCCTGCTCGATCATCAGTCGTGCCGCTGCCTCGACGATCCGGTCCCGGGTCGCCTGGCCCTTCTTCGTCAGCCGCTGTGTCGTCACGCCTCCACCGTAGCGATTTTGGAGTTGATACTCCAATTTCTGCGGCGAAGTATTGGAGCAATTACTCCAACAACTGGATGGGGACAGAGATTATGACGCAGGACTTTGCCGGCCGGACCGCGCTCGTGACCGGCGGCAACAGCGGGATCGGGCGGGCCGTGGCCGGGCAGTTGGCGCAGCGTGGCGCGCATGTCGTGATCAGCGGGCGCGACACCGCGCGCGGGAACAAGGCGGTCGAGGAGATCCGCTCCGCGGGCGGTACGGCGGACTTCGTGCAGGCCGATCTGGCTGATCTGGACCAGGTGCGGTCGCTGGCCAAGCAGGCGGTCGAGCTCGGCGGCGGGCACGTCGACGTACTGGTGAACAACGCGGGGATCTTCCCGTTCGGGCCGACGGCCGAGGTGTCCGACCGCGACTTCGACGCGGTGTTCGCGGTGAACGTGCGGGCGCCGTTCTACCTCGTCGCCGAGTTGGCTCCGCTGATGGCGGCGCGCGGATCCGGCGCGATCGTCAACGTGACCACGATGGTCGCGTACTTCGGGATGAGCGGAATGGCGGCGTACGGGTCGAGCAAGGCGGCGGTGGAGCTGCTGACCAGGTCCTGGGCGGCGGAGTTCGGGCCGTCCGGAGTGCGGGTCAACGCGGTCAGCCCGGGGCCGACGCGGACCGAGGGCACGGCGGTGATGGGCGAAGGACTGGACGGCCTGGCCGGGACGACGCCGCTGCAGCGGGTCGGCCTGCCGGAAGAGGTTGCCGCGGGCATCGTCTTCCTCGCGTCCGACCAGGCCTCGCTGATCCACGGCGCGACCCTGCCGATCGACGGCGGCCGGCTGGCGGTCTGACCCGCGTCACGATCGTTCCCTCGGGAGTTACGCCGTACGGGTAACTACTACCTGAGGAGGACCTCATGCCGAGTGCGAACCTGGCCGCCACACCGGTGGCTGTCGAGATTCCCGAGCTGACGGGGCGGTACGCCCCGGTGGGTGACTACACGGTCGCGTTCGAGAGCTTTCCCCGCGATGTGGACCCGGCGCCGTACTTCGTCGGGCTGCCCGACGACCGGTGCCAGTGCCCGCACTGGGGTGTCGTGACGGCTGGTGAGATCACGTTCCGGTGGGCCGATCGCAGCGAGACGTTCCGGGCCGGCGACGCGTACTACGCCGGCCCGGGGCACCTGCCGCTGATGGTCGCGGGAACCACCATCGTCGAGTTCAGCCCGACCGCGGACCTCGACAAGACGATGGCCGTGGTCGGGGCCAACCTGGAGAAGGTATGACCACGGTCGCGGTCCGGGCGGACGCTTCGGTGGCCCGGCTCGTGGAGTGGCTGGAGACCGGGACGGCGCCGGACGGGACGTTCGCGGCGGACTGCCTGACCGATCTGAGCCTGCCGCACTGGCGACTGCAGTTCGACGGCGGCGCCGCGACGGTCGCGGGCCGGCGCGAGCTGCATCCGTATCCGGGGGTGGTCCGGGTCGAGCGGGTCGACCGGACCGAGCGTGGCTTCGTGATCGCGTTCGAGGAGCGGTGGCGGCACGAGGGCCAGAACTGGTACTGCCGGGAGCAGATCGCCGGCGACGTCAACGCTGCCGGTGAGATCACCGAGCTGAGGGTGTACTGCACCGGTGACTGGGACGAGGCGGTGCAGGCCCGGCACGCGGCCGAGATTACGTTGCTTCGACCATAACCAGACTCCGGCTCGGGCCGCCCGGGTTCGCAGTACCGTGATCGGTGTGACGAGCAGTCGGCGTGACACCGAGCTGGCGACGCGGACCCGGGCGGTTCTCGATGCTGCGGCCGGGCATGTGTTCGGCACGGAACCCGGTCGGCTCGCAGCGGAGTTGTACGACGTACTCGCGCGGACGACCGACGACGCGGACCGGGCCCGAGTTGCGGCGGCGCTGGCGCGCTGCTGGGTGTACGGCGGGCATGCCGATCGGGCGGCGGTGTTCGCCGACGAGGCGTTGGCCCGGGCGGAGAAGACGGAAGATCCGGAGCTGATCGCGGACTGCCTCGACGCGGTGCTCGCGGCGAACTGGGGGCCGGACGAGTTGGCTCTTCGACAGCAGACAGCGGGACGGCTGGACGACGTCTCGGCTCACGTGCTCGATCCCGAGGCGCGGCTTCGCGGGCATCTGTGGGGTTTGCAGATCGGGTGGGAGACGCTGCGGGTGCCGGTGATCCAGCGCCAGCTCCGTGCGTTGGAGTCGCTGGCCGAGGAATCGCCGCGGGCCCGGTTCTTCGCCGCGTCGAGGCGGTGGATGTACGACCATGTGCGCGGCGTTCAGCGAGCTGACCTGATCGGCATCGCGGAGAGCGCGGCGGCGGAGGCCGGGCTGCCGGACGGATGGATGGTGACGAGCCTGATGCGCGGCTACTCCGCGCTGCACACGGGCGACTCGAAGACCGTGGCGGAGGCTCTCGAGCTGATGGAGGAGTTCGCTCGCTCAGAGGGAGTCACCGAGGTAGCGACGGAGGCCGCCGCGGTCTGGGCGTTGGCTGGTCGGCCGGATCGTGCACAGGTCCTGCTCGAGGAGCTCGGCCCGGACGTGCTGGAGACGCTCCCGCGCGACGTGAACTACCTGCTCAACCTGCAGTGCGTGCTCGAAGCAGCGCTGGCGGTTCACAACGAGGAGCTCGTTCGTACGGCGGTCCGTCTGCTCACGCCGTACGGGAACCGGGCTGTCCTCAACGCCGGCGCGGTGTACTTCCACGGCGTCACCGACGACACTCTCGCCCGCGCGGCAGCATTGACCGGCGATGTCGAGCAGGCCGGACTCCTGCGCACCCGAGCCCTCCAGACCTACCTGCGGATCGGCGCCACCTGGTGGCACGACCGGCTCCAGAGCCAGGCCGAGGTACCAGCGGAAGCTGTCGTACATTTCCATCTGTCCCACGACGGGCTCTGGCTGATCGGCGCCTCGCCCGGGCGACCGATGCGAGCTCTGCGCGGCTTCGACTATCTGCAGCGACTGCTCGCTCAGCCGGGGCAGACGGTGTCCGCGGTCGACCTGATGACCGGTGGGGCGGCAACGGTCATCCAGTCGGACAGCGGTCCGCGGCTCGATCGGCAGGCGGCTGCGGCGTACCGGCAGCGCCTGACCGACCTCGCGAGCGAGCTCGCCGAGGCGAACGACTGGGCCGACCTCGCCCGCGCCGAGTCGCTCGCTGCCGAGCGGGAAGCGCTCTTGAGCGAACTCAGCTCGGCCGAAGGCCTCGGCGGCCGCAGTCGCGCGACCGGCTCGACCGCGGAACGAGCCCGCGTCGCCGCCACCAAAGCCATTACCGCGGCGATCACCCGCATCGAAGCAGTCGACCCGGCCCTCGCCACGCACCTCCGCGACGCGGTCCGCACCGGCACCGACTGCAGCTACCGCCCCCGACCGGACGACCGCCTGACCTGGCTTCTTTCGAATCAAGCAGCGGCCGGCGGGGTGAAGATGCCGAACTGGTTGCCGGACGGGTCGCGGAGGTAGGCGAACGCCGGGGTCCCGGGACCGGGGTCGACGTTCTTGCTGATGACCGTGCCGCCGAGTTGCTCCGCTTCGGCGCAGGTGGCCTCGAGGTCGGCGACGAGGATGTAGAAGACGGCGTGGTTGGGCAGCTGGCCGCCGGTGCCGAAGATGCCGCCCATCGGCTGCTGGCCGCCGGAGGCGGTGATGTTGCGGTAGTCCAGACCGCCCGAGGTGAGGCTGCCGGACGACTCGAACGTCCAGTCGAACAGGCTGCCGTAGAACTTCTGCGCACCCTCCGGGTCGTCGCTCGCGACCTCGAACCAGGCCAGGGTGCCGGTGGCGGGAATCGTCATGGGATCTTTCTCCTTCGTCGAATGAAGCCGAACTGATTCGGCAGACCCCACGGTTTCAGCGGTTCGCGACAGCCCTATGTCGGAGTTGGAAAAAGATCCTCGGGACGCAACGCGAGAGCCGGCAGTTTGGTCTCGAAGCCGTCGACGTGCAGATCGCCGGTCGCCTGCGGCCGGTGCGGCGCCGTCACCGTGCGCTCGGCCTTCGTGATGCGGTCCATCCGGAAGACCCGGTCCTCCTGACGCAGATGGCACCAGGCCGTCAGATACGAACCCTTCGGCCCGACGACGACGTGCTGCGGCTCGACCTCGCGGACGGTCTCGACACCGTCGCCATTGGTGTAGAAGATCCGCAGGACGTGGTTGTCGCGTACGGCGCGCCAGATTTGCTCGGCCACGTCGCCGTCCGGGTCGGGCGTGGGCCGGACCAAGAGCCGGACCTTCGCGGCCGTCGACCGCGCCTCCTCGAGCGCGTGCTGTGGCATGGCGGCGACGATCTTCTGCAGTGCGGTGCGGGAGTCTCCGGAGAACAACACATGGGGGCTGCCGCTCAGGGCGACTGCGACCGCCATCGCCTCGCGGGCGGTGAAGTTCAGCGGCGGCAGGCTCATCGACCGGTCCACGCTGTACCCGCCGGTGCGGCCCTGTTTCGTTGCCAGCGGCACCCCGGCCTGACCGAGCGCGCTCAGATCGCGCTCGATCGTCCTGACGCTGACCTCGAAACGGTCCGCCAACTGCCGCGCCGTACGCCCTCTCGGCCCTGCTGCCCGTAGTTCCTCGGCGAGGGCGTACAGCCGATCGATCCGGTTCATACGGGCAGGCTAGGCCGCTCCATGGACAGTTATTGCGGGAGTTATTGCGGGAGTTATTGCGGGAGTTCGGTGCTGGTGCGCTCGGCGACCATGTACGCGGCGTACCAGGCCGGCCAGTTCTCGTCCGCCTGGCCGGTGCGCGCCTCGTGCTCGCCGTGGGCGGCGGCCGCGCGCTTGAGCGCACCCTCGAGGTCCTCGACGGACGTGTACGTCGAGTCGGTGACCCGCCCGGGCAGCCGGGTGGTGACCTCCTGAAGCAGCCAGGTGTTGCCGTCGGGGTCGCTGAAGGTCGCGAACGAGCTGTAGCTGGACCGGTCGTCCGCCGGACCGTCCACGCGCCCGCCGGTGTCGCCGGCCTCGAACTGAGCTCCGGGAGCCGCCGCGTGGAAGACCTCGGTGACCTTCGCGCCGTGCGCGAGCAACTCGGACCGAGCCGCGTCGACATCGGTGACGACCAGGTACAGGCCCTGCGCGCTACCCGGCGCCGCCGACGTGATGTTCGTACCGAACTGCACCGAGGCCAGCGAGCCCGGTGGCGTGAACTGGACGACGCGGAACCCGTTGTCGAACGCGAAGTCCGCATCCAGTCGCCAGCCGAGTCCGCTGTAGAACTCCTTCGCCCGGTCGGCGTCGGCCACCGGAATCACGACGGCTTCGAACTTCAGGTCGGTGCTCATAACTTCCTCCAGGGATCAACGTGCGGTGTCGCTGACCAATCTGCCGCCTCGAAGCCACCAATGACACCAGTGGGACTCCCTGGTCCTCCCACTGGCCGCCGAATTCAGGGAGCTCAGCGGACGTGGCGAGACGCTGTGTGGCGATGGAGACGCTCTAGACTGCGGTCGCGTGGGCCACCAGATCGTTCTGATTGCCGGTGCGGGGCTTGCGATCATGATTGCGGCGTCGGTGTTCGCGCGGCGGACTGGGGTCGCGGCGCCGTTGCTGCTGGTGGCGCTGGGGATCGGCGCGAGCTACCTGCCGAGTACGCCGGCGATCCACATCGAGCCCGAGATCATCCTCGCGGGCGTCCTCCCACCGCTGCTGTACGCGTCGGCGGTCCAGTTGCCGGTCCTCGACGTACGGCGGAACGTCGCGCTGATCTCCTGGCTGTCGGTCGTGATGGTGATCGTGTCCGCGCTGACGATCGGGGCGCTGGTGCACGCGTTGTTCCCGAGCATCTCGTTCGCATTGGCGACCGCGCTCGGCGCCGTGGTGAGCCCGACCGACGCGGTCGCGGCGACGGCGATCGGCCACCGGGTCGGGCTGCCGCCGCGGCTGATGACCGTGCTGGAAGGTGAGAGTCTCGTCAACGACGCGTCGGCCCTCGTCGTCCTGCGTACGGCGGTCGCCGCTCTCGCCGTCACCACGCACTTCAGCCTCGGTCACACCGTCCTCGACTTCGCCTGGGCGGTCGTCGGAGCGGTCCTGATCGGGCTGATCGTCGGCGTGCTGACCGCGCTGTTGCGGCAGCGGCTCGACGATCCGGTGCTGAACACGACGATCTCGTTCGCCGTACCGTTCCTCGCCTACTTCCCGGCGGAGGAACTGCATGCTTCCGGCGTCCTCGCGGTGGTGATCGCCGGGCTGTTGACCGGCGCGGTCGGGAGCCGGAGATTCAGCGCCCGCGACCGGCAGACGCAGGCGACCACGTGGACCACGATCAGCTTCATCCTCGAGAGCGGCGTGTTCCTCGCGATGGGCTACCAGTTGCCCGAGCTGGTCAACGACGCCCGGGCAGAGACGACGGTCGGTGAGATCACGGCGCTTGTCCTGCTCGTGGTCGGCCTGCTCGTCGCGTTGCGGTTCCTCGGATTGGCGTGGCCCGCGTTGCAGTTCCGGTTCGGCTCGAACAACCGCACCGAGCAGACACGCGCGAAACTGAGCCAGTTCGAGGAACACCTCGACGCGATGGAGCCGTCGGGGGAGCGGGAGGAGAACCGCCTCGCCTGGGCCCGCAAGCGGCTGGCCCGCGGCCAGGCCGACGCGGACTTCGAGGAGCGTGAACCGATCACGGCCCGCGGCATGCTCGTGCTCGCCTGGGCCGGGATGCGCGGCGTCGTCACCGTCGCCGCGGCGCAGACCATTCCGGCCGGTACGCCGCACCGCGCGACCGTCGTACTCGCCGCGTTCATCGTCGCGCTGATCACGCTCGTCGGCTTCGGGCTCTCGCTGCCCGCGGTGATCGCGCGGATGCGGTTCCGCCCGGAGAGCGCCGAGGAGAAGCGCGACTCGGTGACGGCGCTGATGCGGCAGATCGGCGAGGCCGCGATCGACGCGCTCGGCCCGCTGGAGGAGCAGACCGTCGACGGCGAACCGCTCGATCCGGACGCGGTCAGCGCGCTGAAGGAGCGGATCGTGCCCCGGCTGGTGTCCGGGAGCCGGCAGCTCCGGGACACCAAGCCGGACACGCGCGAACAGATGGCCGTCCTCCAGCGACGGTACCTGGACGCGATGCGCGAAGCTCTCGAAGCCGAGCGGAGCATCGGTGTCTACAGCTCAGACACCTACCGCGTCGTCGAAAGCTTCCTCGACACGTTCGAGCAGCGCTTCACCGCCTAGCGGAGATGACGGGTGAAGAACCGCACCATGCTGTCGACCTCGAACCGCGGAACCTCTTTGTGAGCGCCTGCGTTCGCGTGCAGGCTCTTCTCCGTTGACGCGAACGCGTCGAACAACGCCATCCCGGACTGACGCGGGATGTGCTGGTCGTCCCACTGCAGTGCGAACTCGACCGGCACCTTGATCCGGCTCGCATACCCGGCGAGCGTCTCGTCGTACCAGAAGATGCCGAACACCGCGGCGGTGATGCGCGGATCGACGGCCGTCAGCGGGATGCCGATCGCGGTGCCCATGTTCAGCCCGAAGTACCCGAACGGACCGGCGATCCCGGGGAGCAACTCGAGTGCGTCGAGGGTTGCCTGCCACTCGGGTACGGCGCGTTCGGCCAGGTGCAGGTTGTAGGGGACGACGATCGGGCCGACCGGTTCGCCGACCTCCATCGCGTGCTGCATCGCAACGGTCTCTTGCTCGTCGCGCGCCGTCCGCGGACGGTGGCCGTGGCCGGGAGCGTCGATGGACACGGCGTGGAATCCGGCGCCGGTGAGCATCCGGGCCCGGCCGACCATCGGCGCGGCCTTGCTGTCGCGTCCGCCGCCGTGGCCGAGGAGGACCAGCGGGGCCTGGTCGACCCCGTCGGGCGACCAGAGCATGCCGTGGACGTCGCCGAGGACGAACTCGCGCTCGAGTACGCCGTTCGTGGTG
Organism: Kribbella sp. NBC_00662; assembly: GCF_041430295.1. GTDB lineage: Bacteria > Actinomycetota > Actinomycetes > Propionibacteriales > Kribbellaceae > Kribbella. Next base: position 6,137,523 of record NZ_CP109029.1, read on the forward strand.
GCGGTGCTGATGAACTGCAGAGAAGTAGTCATGATCGTGCCTCTCCAGGAGTGCCTACAGGTCGGCGCTCCTGGCGACACCTACTTCGGTCGCCGCTCCGTGACGGTGAGAGGGAGCACCCAGCTCGGTACTGCGCGCATGGTGCTCACCTCCTCGTGTCGAGTCACGTTCGCCGGGAACGGTACAGCTCCGACGGGTGCCCTCGCCAGCGAATTACGTGCGGGCGTCAGCGGAGGTCGAGGCGCATGAGGACGCGGGGGTGGCCGGCCAAGGTGGAGGTGGTGTCGGCGGACTTGGTGAAGCCGGCCTGTTCGAAGTTCTTGCGGATGCCGGCGTACGCCATCGTCAGGTCGACCTTGGTGTCGCCGTTGTCGAGCGGATAGGCCTCGACGACCGGGGCGTCGTTCGTACGGGCGAAGTCGACGGCGCCCGCGATCAGTGCATGGGAGATGCCCTGACCGCGATGTCCCGGACGAACCCGGATGCACCACAGGGACCACACCGGGAGATCGTCGATGCGCGGGATCTTCCGGTTGCGGGCGAAGGTCGTCGCTGCACGCGGGGCGATCGCGGCCCAACCGACGGGCGTCTCACCGTCGTACGCGAGGACACCGGGCGCCGGCTTCTCCGTGCAGAGCTCCGCGACGTACTCGCCGCGGGCCGGGCCGCGGAGGGAGTTGTTCAGCTTGGACGGGATGCGGTAGCTCAGGCAGAAGCAGACCGTGGCCGTGGGCGACTTGGGCCCGATGACAGCGCGGACGTCCTCGAAGACGGTGGCCGGACGGACATCGATCATTCGGCCTCCAGCAGCTGGTTGTGGATCATGAACGCGGTACGGAGTTCCTTGTAGCCGACGCGGTCGAACAGGACGGTCATCGTCGTACCGTCGTAGTGCTCGACGAGCCCGGGGCCGAACGTGCGGTGCTTGACGCGGCTGCCGATCGGGAACGGCTCCTCCTCGGGCGGCGCCGCCGTACGGCCTGCCAGGTCGTTGTCGCAGTTGCCGCAGGGGCCTTCGTAATGCTCACCGAAGTAGCTGAGCAGCCACTCGCGGCGGCACCCGCCGTACTCCGCGTACGTCGACATCATCTCCACCCGCGACCGGGCCACCTCACGCCGGTCGTGCTCGACCGCCGACGCCGCCGCGACGGCCTTGTCGACGTCGACCCGCCGGGCCAGGTGGAACTGGTGGCCGATGGCAACGACTCGCGCGTCGGTGAGGCGTCCGAGGGCGCGCTCGACGCGGGCTGCACCGAGGTGGGTCGCGGCGGTCAGGTCGGCGATGTTCGCGGGTCGATGTTCGTGGACGGCGGTCGCGACGGCGAGGAGATCTTCGTCGGTGACGCCGCCGGAGGCGAAGAAACGGTTCAGGCCGAGGTCGGCGTGCCGGAAGAACAGCTCGATATCGGCCGGTTCGCCGTCGCGGCCCGCGCGGCCGATCTCCTGGTAGTACGCGTCGATCGAGGCCGGCGCCTCGGCGTGGCTGACCCAGCGGATGTCGGGTTTGTCGATCCCCATCCCGAACGCGATCGTCGCCACGACCACCCGGCAGTCGCCGGCCAGGAACGTGTCCTGGACCTCGCGGCGCTGCTTGGCCGACAGCCCGGCGTGGTACGCCTGCGCGGATACGCCGGCGGTGTTGAGATCGGAGGCCAGCTCCTCGGCGTGCCGGTGCGTGGCGACGTACACGATGCCGGCGCCGCGCGACGACCGGACGTGGCTGAGCAGGCGGCGGTTCTTGGTGTCGTCGTCGGCGAAGGCGAACACGGCGAGGTTGAGGTTCGGGCGGTCGAATCCGCCGACGACGACCGCGGGGTCGTCCATCTCGAGCCGGTGCGCGATCTGCTTGCGTACCGGCGGAGCGGCGGTCGCGGTCAGCGCCAGCACCGGCGGCCGTCCCATCGCCCGGATCGCGGCCGCCAGCCGGAGGTAGTCGGGCCGGAAGTCCTCGCCCCACTCACTCACCAGATGCGCCTCGTCCACCGCGAGCAGTCGCGGCCGGGACCTCGCCAGCAGGTCGAGTACGTCGGCATGCGTCAACTGCTCCGGCGACATCAGGACGAACCCCGGCCGCCCGTCCATCAGCAACTCGCGTGCCGCACGGCCACCGGCACGATCGGTCGCGTTCAGCTCGGCGACCTCGACTCCGGCCGGGTGCTTCGCCAAGGCCCGCAGCTGATCCCGCTGCAACGCCACGAGCGGGCTGACCACCACAGTCACTCCGCCGAGCGCCAGTCCCGCGAGCTGATAGATCGCCGTCTTCCCGGTCCCGGTGGCGAGCACGGCCAACGTGTCCCGCCCGTCCAGCACCGCCCGAACCGCGTCTTCCTGCCCCGGCCGCAGGGACTCGAACCCGAGCCACTCGCGAGCGAGCACGACGATGTCCCTCACGGTCACATCATGCCTTGGCTCGCTGGACCGCCCGCCAGCGCCAGAGGTACAGCCCGGCCAGCGTGCGCTGCGGCCGCCAGGCTTGCCCCAGCTTCTCGACCTCGGCCGGCTTGGGCAGCTCCGGCAGCTTGTACGCGGTCTCGACGGTCCGCCGGATCTCGAGGTCCCCGACCGCGAGCACATCCGGACGCAGCAGGTGGAAGATCAGGAAGATCTCCGCCGTCCACCGCCCGATCCCCTTGATCGCGGTGAGCTGGGCAACCACCTCGTCGTCCGGCAGCTCGGGCAGCCGCTCCAGCTCGAGTTCTCCCGAGATCACATGCTCCGCCAGCGACCGCAGCGAGGCGGTCTTCGCATGCGACAGCCCCACCGCGGTCCGCAGCCCGTCCGGCTCATCGGCCAGCAGTTCCTCCGGCGCCGGCGCATGCCCGCCGTACCGCTCGACAATCCGCCCGTAGATCGCCTGAGCCGCGATATTCGAGATGTTCTGCCCGACAATCGCCCGCACCAGCACGCCGTAGTGCTCAGAGGGCAGATCAGGTACGCCGGTGTCCCGGCTCTCCGACAACGGAGTACCAACACTCCCGACCACATCGTCGATAACCCCGGCAAGCACCGGATCAACTCCCCGCAGGAAGTCCTCAGGCAGGTCGTGGTCGTTTTCGAGCCTCACCATGGCCGAACCGTAGTACAGGGGTCAGTTGTTGACGTTGTAGACGAGTTTTTGGATGCCGTTGGGGTAGGCGGCGCTGTCGGTGAGGGTGAGGGAGAGTTTGTCGCGGTCGGCGTCGCTGAAGAGGCGTTTGCCGGCGCCGAGAAGGACGGGGAACACGAGCAGGTGGTAGCGGTCGATGAGGCCGGCGTCGGAGAGGTTGCGGTTCAGGGTGGCGCTGCCGTTGACGATGATCGGGCCGCCGTCGGTCTCCTTCAGGGCGGCGACGTCGTCGAGTGAGCGCAGGATGGTGGTCTCGCCCCAGTTCGTCACCAGGTCGCTGTCCTGCAGGGTGGTCGACACGACGTACTTCGGCATCGCGTTGTAGCCGGCGAACTCCACCGTCATCCCCGGCCAGACCGGCGCGAAGGACTGGTAGCTGACCCGGCCGAGCAGCAGCGCGGTCGCCTCGGACTGCTCGCTGCCCTTGATCTCGTACGCCGCCTCGTCGAACGGGATGTCCTTGAAGGTCCAGCCCGCGTTCCGGTATCCCGGCTCGCCGCCCGGGGCCTCGACGACGCCATCGAGAGAGACGAACGCGGTGGTGATGAGGGTACGCATCTGATGCTCCTTGATCGGGATGGGTTATGCCTCTGCGTCGAGCCGGGCCGGTTGGATACGACACGTCATGGTGTGACCCCCGTCACTATCCACGCGGCGGACTCGAAGTACACACCCGAACCGGTGTCATGCGCGGCGAGCACCTCGCGAAGAGCCCCGTGCGCCTGCGCGGCGGCGGCAGGATCGAGCTCCGCGAGCAGCGCCTGCGGCTCGCGGAGCGCGAGGACGTTCGCGCACGCCGTCTCCGCATCGGGACCGTAGTAGAGCAGCTCGTGCACAGCCGTGAACGTCGGGTCGATGAATCCCGCGGACGTGAGGATGTCCCGCGTCACGTCCTCCGACCCGAGCGTGAAGGCCGACTCGTCGCGGAACGTCCCACCGATCGCCTCCGGAATCACCCGCGCCCACTCGTTCTCCTCCCGCCGCTGCCAGACCAGCACCACGAGCCGGCCACCGGAGCGGAGCGCACGCCGCAGGTTGGTGAACGCACCGACCAGGTCATCGAAGAACATCACCCCGAACCGGCTGATGCAGACGTCGAACGATCCCGGCTCGAAGGTGTACGTCGCGGCGTCGGCCAGCAGATAGTCCACGTTCGGCATCGGCTGACGGCGCGCGTGCTCGAGCATCCGCTCGGAGACATCGACGCCGAGCACGCTGCCGCGCTCAGCATCGGCCGCTGCGTCCCGCGTGGTCTGCCCACCACCGCAGCCGACGTCGAGCACCCGATCCTCTGCCCGTACGGCGGACGCCGCGCGAAGTCGCTCGCGATAGAACCGCATCTCCGCGTCGTAGTCGAACATTGCCCAAGGCTAAAGGCGGCCGCTCACCTGGGCTGCCTGGTCTGCGCGGCATGTCGATCAGAACCGTCGATGACCTGATGAGCCTGCTCGCGGAGTGCGAGGACGCCTGGGACATGCCTGACCGCAGCGGCGATCCGGTCGACATCCTGGCCCACGATCGCCAATGTGCCGAGTTGCTGCGCCGCGACTTCCGGGACGACGAGGAGCTCCAGGTTGCCGGGCTGGTGCACGACATCGGGCATCTGCTGCGGCCGTCATGGCGACCGGTCGTCGAGCGAGTCGCCCGCGGTTAGGCGGCCGGCAGGAAGACGACTCGGTTGCCGTCGGGGTCCTGGGTGGCGCCGCCGGGCTCGGTGGCGGTGAGGCCGAGGTGGTCGATCGACGACGCGGCCTGGGGTACGAGCTTGACGGCGTCGGCGCCGATCCGGAACGTGTCGTCGGCGACGCGTTCCATGCCGAGATGCGTGCCGTAGAACTCGATCGCCGCCTCCAGGTCCGGCGCGGCGACAGCGACGTACGACAGACCGCGCACCGGCCCCGCCGTGATCGGCGGGACGCGGAACTCCTCCGAGCGCTGCAGCAGCTCGACCCGGACGCCGTTCGGATCGGACAGGAACGCGAGCCGGCCCTGACCGCTGCCGGCCACCCGCGGCGACGAGATCTCGCCGTACCCGAGCGCCATCAGCCGGGAGTAGTCGCCGTCGAGGTCGTCGGTCATGAAGCCGACATGATTCAGCCCGTACGCCGCCTGCGGGTCGGGCTCCTCGTGGTGGAGCAGCTCGACCAGGCCGGTGGCGACCTGGAGATGTACGCGATGGACGCGTGAGTTGGTCATGAACAAGCGGTCGACCACCTCCGCGCCGAGGCCGTCGTAGAACGACAGGCTCGCATCGAGGTCCCGCACCCGGCCGCCGACGTGGTTCAGCTCGTAGATCACCCGACCACCTTAGCAAGCGCTTTCCAATCCTGTCGCCACTCAGCGTTCGCTCAGCTGCACGCCCGGTGGCGTCACCTGGTGGTCACGTCGTAGTCACCTCACGTCCGGCGGCGACCCCTAGGTTCCAGCTGTCTTGACCAACCAGAAAGGCCCGGAATGATCAGGAAAAAGGCTTTCGTCGCTGCCTTCGCGGCGGCCTCGGTGATCGCTGCCGCCGGCATGGCCTCGGCCGCCGCCAGCGGGGCGTTCGACAGCGCTCGCGGCAACGACTCCGCCGCCGAGTCCGCCTCGCACCAGCCGCAGCGCGGGCCGAAGAACGTGATCTTCTTCCTCGGTGACGGCATGGGTACCCAGGAGATCACCGCGGCGCGCTACTACCAGGGCGTCCAGAACAAGCTCAACGTCGACCGGGCCCGCTACACCGGCTTCGACACCACGTGGTCGGTGAAGCCGGCTGCCAAGCCGCCGTACAAGCCGGACTACGACCCCGACTCGGCCTCCACCGGCTCGAGCTGGGCGACCGGCAAGAAGACGATCGACGAGCGGATCTCGCAGGGTCCGAGCAGCGCCGACAACGTCCCCGGCACGAACTACCAGACCGTGCTGGAGCTGGCCCAGAAGCGCGGCCTGAAGGTCGGCAACGTCTCCACCGCGGAGATCACCGACGCCACGCCGGCGGTCCTCGCGTCGCACATGTCGCTGCGCGGCTGCCAGGGGCCGGCCGACATGACGGCCTGCCCGAAGGAGACGAAGGCGGCCGGCGGTCTGGGCTCGATCGCGGAGCAGGAGGTCGACCACAAGATCGACGTCCTCCTCGGCGGCGGCCGCGCCCGGTTCGAGCAGCAGATCACCGGCGGGCCGTACGCGGGCAAGACGGTCGTCGACCAGGCCAAGGCCAAGGGCATCCAGTACGTGACGGACGCGGCCGGGCTGAAGTCGGTGAAGGACAACAAGCCGGTGCTCGGCCTGTTCAACAGCAGCAACATGTCGCTGGAGTGGAGCGGACCGGCCGCTTCCCTCGGCAAGGGCAACGCGGCGCAGTCCTGCAAGGAGAACCAGCGCCCGTCGAACGAGCCGAGCCTGTCGGACATGACGTCGAAGGCGATCAGCCTGCTGGAGAACAAGAAGGGCTTCTTCCTGCAGGTCGAGGGCGCGTCGATCGACAAGCAGGACCACGCCACCAACGCCTGCGGCCAGATCGGTGAGACCGTCGCCTTCGACAGGGCGATCGGCGTCGCGCTGAACTACCAGAAGACGCACCCGGACACGCTGGTCGTCGTCACCGCCGACCACGCGCACACCAGCCAGATCGTCGGCGAGGACGCCTCTGGCTCGGGTCTGCCGACCGGCTGGTCGACGAACCTGACCACCAAGGACGGCCAGACACTGACCCTGACCTATGGCACCGCCGGCTTCGGCGGCGACGGCAAGGCCCCGGTCGCCGTGCCGCCGAGCCAGCAGCACACCGGCGCGGTCGTGCCGGTCTGGGCCAACGGTCCGGGCGCCGAGGCGGTTCTCGGCACCAACGACCACACGCACCTGTTCGACGTCCTGCAGGGCAGGTAACGGCTGTTTGAATCAAACGTGTGGCCCCCGGTTCTTGACGAATCGGAGGCCACACGAAGGTGGTGAAGTGCCCGGACGGCGTGCACTATGGCCCGATGGAATCGCTGCTGTTCGAGAGCCGGGACCTCGCCAGGACGGAGGAGTTCCTCAATCGCGCCTACACCAAGATGCAGATCAGGGGCCGGGCGACCGACGTCCGGACGCGGATCTCCCGGTCGGCCGCGGAGTCGCTCAGCATCGACCGGATCGAGATCGGCTTCGAGATGAGCTACGACGCCGATCCGCTCGGCAAGATCTGTCTGTGCGAGATCAGCTCGGGCACCATCACCGACCACGCCACCGACGGTTGGGAGGACGAGTTCCGGCCGGGCGACCTGGTCGCGTTCGCGCCGCCGGACCGCCCGTACGCCGGGAAGATCCAGCGGTCGTCGTACACCATCACGATGTTCGACCCGGCCCTGCTGAACCGGGTCACCGGAGCCGGCCGGAAGGACGACGCACCGGTCCGCCTGCTCTCGCACCGGCCGCAGTCGCGCACCGCGGCCCACCAGCTGTCCAAGACGATCGCCTATCTCGACCAGGTGCTGCCCAACCCCGCCGTACAGTCCTCGCCGCTGGTGCTCGCGTCCGTCTCCCAACTGCTCGCCTCGAGCGTCCTCGCCGCGTTCCCGAACACCGCGGACACGGAGAGCACGGGCGGTCGCGACGCCCGCCCGCCGACGGTCCGGCGGGCGATGGCGTTCATGGAGTCGAATCTCGGCCGGCCCATCACGATCGCCGATATCGCGGCCGCGGCCGGTGTGACCGTGCGGGCCGTGCAGACCGCGTTCCAGCGCCATCTCGGTACGTCGCCGCTCGCCCAGCTGCGCCTGCTCCGGCTGGCCCACGTGCACTCCGAACTGAAGGCCGCCGACCCGGCCACGCACACCGTCGCCGAGATCGCCGCGCGGTGGGGATTCCACCATCACGGGCGGATGGCAGCGGCGTACCTGGAGCGGTACGGCGAGCTGCCGAGCACGACGCTGGCGCGCTAGGGGAGCTTGCGGGTGGCGATGAGCTGTTCGGCGACGTCCCGCAGCTTGGTGTTGGTGTCCTGCGAGTAGCGCTTGAGTACGGCGAACGCGCGGTCGGCGTCGATGTCGAAGCGTTCCATCAGGATGCCCATCGCCTGACCGACGAGCTTCCGCGCGTCGATCGCCTGGGCCATCGTGGCCTCGTGGCGGGCCGACGCGAGGGCCACCGACGCGTGCCGGGCCAGGATGTGCGCGACCGCCTCGTCGTCGGGCGCGAACGCGTCCGCCGCCGGACTGTACAGACCCAGCACCCCGACGGTCGGACTCCGCACATCGCCGGTGACCAGCGGTACGTCGAGAACGCTGCGGACTCCCAGCGCAGCGACCTTCGCCGCCCACTGGGGCCAGCGCTGGTCCGTGCCCGTGTCGCGGATCAGCACCGTCTGGCGCTCACGCATCGCCGTCACCAGCGGCCCGCTCTGGTTGCCGATCTGGAGCTCGTAGACCTCGGCGACGACCGGGTCGGTCACGGCGGAGATCTCCGCGCGCGAGCCACGGACGGACAGTGCGACACCGGCGTACGTGCAGTTGAGGGCCTGCAGGGCGAACTGCACGACCGCGTCGACGGTCTCCTCGACCCCGGGCGCGTCGTGCAGCTCGACGGCGAGTCGCGCGAACGCCGTGGCAGCACTGTCCTGGCTCGGATCGAGCATCGTCATCCCTGATTCTCCCTGGTCGTGCCGGCACCGGGTTCCGGGTGGTCCCCCTCCGGACCACCCGGCAGCCGTGGTCACATGATGCGGCGCGAAGCCGGGTTTCGGCGCGTCTCCTGGCGCAGTTGTTGCAAAAGTTGCGTTGCGTGGACAGCACGGTTTCGTCGTACGGATAAGTTGGTCAGGTGAAGCGCTGGTCATGGGTGGCGGTCGGGGTCCTGCTGGTCGGCGTATGGGCCGCCTGCTCGGACAACGACCACAAGAACGAGACCAGAACCGCGTCCGCGCCGAAGACCCAACCGACGGCGACCAAGCCGGAACCGACGCCGGCACCCACGTCCGCCAAGCCGTGGTACGACGACTACGATCCGGCCCGGTTCGCTCCCGAGGTGCGCCGTTACGCCAAGCAGGCGGGGATCAACGCACAGTTGCTGATGGCAATCTTGTACAACGAGGACTACAAGCCGCACGACCCGAAGTTCGAACGGCAGTGGGCCGAGATCGACTCCGACCCGGCGTTCGGGATCGCCAACATGCACAAGCCGGCCTTCGACGAGACCAAACGCGGCCGCGACTTCGCCAAACGGAAGTGGGAGGAGCTGCCGGACAACCCCGCGCTGGCGATCGAGGCCGCCGCCTGGCACCTGCACGACCTGGCCAAGCGGCTGCCGAGCAAGCGCGCGGACCTGTACACCAAGGACGAATTGCTTGCCCTCGGCTACAACGCCGGCGGGGGCAACATGCGGATCTTCGCCCGCGGCCGGAAGGCCGGGGCGCAGGCACAGTCGTACCTGGACCGCCTGCACGGCAATTGGGCCAAGTCCGCCGAAGCCCTGAAGAGCTGACGGGAGACATCGTGGAATTCGCATCGCCCGCACTGGCTGTCGCCGACTGGCGCCGCCGTGTGTTCGCGCTCTACCAGTCCGTCCGCGCCGCATCCGATCCGGCCGCGGGACACGAGCTGTGGCGGGCCGGGCGCGACGACCTGCTCAGGCATCACCCGGCCTCCCCGGTGCCGGCCGACGAACGTCCGGCGTACAGCGGCGCCCGGATCGGGGAGTACCGCCCCGAACTGCGGTTCGACGCCGCGATCGACACCGATGTGAAGCCGGATCGGTGGGAGTTCGAGTCCGCCACCGACGGCGTGATCCCGTTCTCACTGATCGGCGTACTGCACCTGCCGGCCGTCGGCGACCTCGACGTCTGGTGGCTCGAGTCGTACGGCGGCGGCATCTTCGTCCCGCTCAAGGACGCGCTGGCCGGCAAGTCGACGTACGGCGGTGGCCGCTACTTGATCGACACCGTCAAGGGCGCCGACCTCGGCGGCGACCTGCGTGAGGGCCGGCTCGTCGTGGATCTGAACTTCGCGTACAACCCGTCGTGCGCCTACAGCCCCGAATGGACCTGCCCGCTCGCCCCGGCAACCAACAAGGTCGACGTCGAGTTGCCGGTGGGCGAGCTGTCGGGCTAGATCAGGCAGCAGCCTCCAGGGCCTGCGTGAGCAGGGCGGCGAGCGCCTCGAGCTGGAAGTCGGCCGAAGCACCCACCTCCTCGTCGGAGCCGTCGAGGGCCTTGGCCGCGAGACCGGCCTTGGCGTCGATGAGGTCGGCGATGCGGGTGTCGATCGTCTGCGCGGCGATGATCCGCCACGCGGTGACCGGCTCGTCCTGACCGATCCGGTGCACCCGGTCGATCGCCTGGGTCTGCTCGGCGTTCGTCCAGGACAGCTCGGCGAGCACGACGTTCGAGGCGACCTGCAGGTTCAGGCCGACGCCCGCGGTCAGCAGCGAGCAGACCGCGATCGAGACGTCCGGATCGTTGACGAAGGCATCGATGTTCTTCTGCCGGGTCCGGGCGGTCTGATCGCCGCGGATCGAGGAGAACTGGATGCCGCGCTCGGCGAACAGCTCCTCGGCCGCGTCCATCACCTCGATGTGGCGGGCGAAGAACACCACCTTGCCGACGTTCTGCGCCAGCTGGGCCGCGTAGTCGGCGGCCAGGCCGGCCTTGGCCTGACCGATCCGGCGGAACAGGCTGAACACGTTCTCGCCGGTCTTCTTGGTCGCCATCTCGGCCCGCTCCCAGCCGGCCACCTGGCGGACCAGGTCGTGGTCGATCCCGTCGACGACGATGCCGGAGCGGCGGGTCTCGAGCGCGGTGTTGTACCGCGCGACGAGGCGGTCGGCGAGCTCGCGCTCGGCGGCCCGGATCGAGCGGCCGACGGCGCCGTCCAGCTCGACCGGCAGATCGGCGATCCGGCGGGCCGGGATGTCCGCGGCCACGTCGACCTTGCGGCGCCGGACGATACCCATGTCGATGACGCTCGCCCGCGCGGCGGCGGAGAAGCCCGGGTCGGCCGGGGTCAGGTCGGTGTCGTCGAGCTTCTCCATCAGCTCGGCCCGCGGCGCCTTCTCGTCGACCCAGCCGAGGTACTCCCAGATCGCGGTGAAGTCCTCGATCGAGTTGATCAGCGGCGTTCCGGTCAGCGCCATCAGCAGCGGACGGACCGTGCGGTTGCGGATCCGGTTCGACAGCTCGAGCACGTTGCGTGACCGCTGCGACTTCTTGTTCTTGATGAAGTGCGCCTCGTCGACGACCATGCCGCGGAAGCCGAGGTCGCCGAGCCAGCCGACATGCCGGTCGAGAACCTCGTAGTTGACCACGACGATGTCGGCGAAGCCGTCGATCGTGTCACCGTCACCGTGGATGACGGTCGGCGTACGGCGCGGGGTCCACAGGTTGGCCTCGCGGGCCCAGTTGGTCTTCACGACGTTCGGCACGACGGCGAGCAGGGGATAGGCCTCGGCGGCCTGGGCGGCGAGGAGGGCCTGCGCCGTCTTGCCCAGACCGGGCTCGTCGGCGAGGAGGAACGTCCGGTGCCCGGCGGCCGCGGCCGCGATCACACCGGCCTGGTGCGGCATCAGCTCGAGACCGCGCAGGCGCAGCGAGTCGATGCCACCGGCCAGCTGGAGCGACGTCGGGTCGGGCAGCTTCATGCTCGCCGAGGCGCCGGCGTGCTCGAACGACCTCAGCAACGGCCCGATCAGCTCCCAGCCTGCCAGCCGGCTGGCACGGACCGGGCGGGACGGCGCGGCGGAGAAGTCCGGCGCGAGGAACGGATTCGCGAGCTGCCGGGACACGACTGCCTGCGGCACCACCCGACGGGTCTGCGTGTCCGGGGGAGCGACCGGCTGGACCGGCTCCGGCTCCTCGGGCAGCTCCATGCCGGCGTCCTCGAGCATCTGCCGCTTGAGGGCGGCCGCGGCCTCGGAGATCACCGCGTCCTCGGCGAGCAGACCGAGCAGGGTCGGGTCCAGCGCGGCGGTCTTCGCCAGGATGGTGGCGATGCCGTCGAGCCGCCGCAGCTGCTCGGTCCGGTACGCCTCGGTGGCCGACTCCGCGCCGTTCACCCGGGCCCGCTCCTCGCGGACCAGCAGGGCGACCACCTGGAACTTCGTCCGGGTCGACGGCTTGGTGGCCCCCCGGGTGACCGCGGCCTCGACCTCGCGCACGGCCTGCGCGAGGACCTGGATCAGACCGTCTGACTCACCGTCGCGGACACGACGCCGTCGACGGGGAGCGGAACGGGTAGCGCCGGGCTGGCGCTGACCTCGTCGGGCCAACTGTTCCTCCTGTGTCATGCCACGACGGAGCCGTGGCGGAACGCCAGACCACGCGACCGAACCGCCGACGAGACGCCACGCGGTGACAAGCAGTGGGCCGTCCAGAGGGTCCCCCAGGAACACGGCTCAGAATTCACCGCTCCTGAATGCGCGATCGAGAAACCATCCTACCCTCTGTCAGCACCAACAGCCGCTACCGGCTCCCACCCAGTCGCAAGCGGCTCCGGGTCAGGTACGCCGTAGCGGCGGCCGTGCCGGTCGCGAGGGCGGTGAGGAGACCCCGGTGGCGGGACGCCCAGACCTGGTAGCTGCGGGCCGTCGCACGGCCGTCGAACACTCCGTGAGCGCCGTAGTCACGCTCCTCGTCGGCCGGCTGCCAGAGGTTGGCGGCCTTCTCGGCGGGCTCGTCGGCCTGCTGGGACTTGTACCCGGTGCGGGCCAGGTAGCGGTCCAGGAGACCGGCGGCGAACTTGTTCGCCACGATGGTGGCGGCAGTCGGCCCACCGACCCAGTACTCACGGCGGCCCGGGTGATCGGCGGCGTACACGACGGCGTCCGCGGCGACCTCCGGCTGGAAGATCGGCGGCACCGGCTGCGGGTGCTTCGGCAGCCGGGACAGCACCCAGGAGAACTGCGGCGTGTTCACCGCGGGCATCTGGACCATCGTCGCGTGCACGTTCGACTTGTCGTGCAGCAGTTCGCAGCGGAGCGAGTCGTGGAATCCCTGGATCGCGTGCTTGGCCCCGCAGTACGCCGACTGCAGCGGGATCCCGCGATAGGCCAGCGCCGACCCGACCTGGACGATCGTGCCGTGGTCCCGCGGCTTCATCCGGTCCAGCGCCGCGCGGGTGCCGTAGACGTACCCGAGGTACGTCACCTCCGTCGTCCGCCGGAACTCGGCGGGCTCGATCTCCAGGAACGGCGCGAACACCGAGCTGAAGGCGACGTTCACCCACACGTCGATCGGCCCGAGCTCCTTCTCGACCGTCCCCGCCGCGGCCTCGACCTGGTCGTAGTCGGCAACGTCGACCTCGATCGGCAGCGCCGTACCGCCCGCCTTCTCGACGTCGCGTACGGCGCCTTCGAGCCCGCTCTCGCCCCGGGCCAGCAACCCCACCTTCGCCCCACGCCGCGCGTACGCGACCGCAGTAGCCCGCCCGATCCCACCACTCGCCCCGGTCACCACGACAACCTGTCCCATACGTCCCAGGTGTCCCGCCGGCGAGCCCGCAAACGGGCGTGAATGCGCAGCGGAGTGACGGGTACCTGGCGGAAGGGTGAAATCGGGTGAAAGGAGCAACGACATGCCTGCAGGATCGAGCCCGAAGCGGGAGCGGCAGTACGAGCACATCAAGGCCGGCCTGAAGAAGCGCGGCCGCAGCGAGGACGTCGCCGAGGAGATCGCGTCGCGGACGGTCAACAAGGAGCGCGCGCGGTCGGGTGAGGCGAAGGAGAAGAGCCGCACGTCGACGCACGACATCTCGTCGAGCCGGCGTGGCGGTCTGCGCTCGCACAGCGGGTCCAAGGGCCGCACCAAGGAACAGCTCTACAATGAGGCGAAGCAGAAGAACGTCAAGGGTCGCTCGAAGATGACGAAGGCCGAGCTCGCGAAGGCGGTCGGCCGCTAGCTGGGGGAGCCAGCCGTGCAGCAGACCGACACCAGGCCACTGACCGACGACGAGCTGCAAGGCATCGACGCCTACTGGCGGGCAGCGAACTACCTGTCGGTCGGTCAGATCTATCTACTCGCCAATCCACTTCTCCGTGAGCCGCTGCGGCCGGAGCACATCAAGCCCCGGCTGCTCGGCCACTGGGGGACAACGCCCGGCCTGAACCTGCTCTACGCGCACCTCAACCGGCTGATCAGGCAACGTGACCGTGAGGTCCTGTTCGTGACCGGACCCGGCCACGGCGGCCCGGCGCTGGTCGCGAACACCTGGCTCGAGGGCAGCTGGACCGCGGCGTACCCGAACACCACGCAGGACGAGGTCGGCATGGGCCGGCTGTTCAAGCAGTTCTCGTTTCCCGGCGGCGTGCCGAGCCATGTGGCCGCGGACGTGCCGGGGTCGATCAACGAGGGCGGCGAGCTCGGCTACTCGCTCAGCCACGCGTACGGCGCTGCCGCGGACAACCCCGACCTCGTCGTGGCCTGTGTCGTCGGCGACGGCGAGGCGGAAACGGGTCCGCTGGCGGCGTCCTGGCACTCGAACAAATTCCTCGACCCGGCGCGGGACGGCGCCGTACTGCCGATCCTGCACCTGAACGGGTACAAGATCGCGAACCCGGCGGTGCTCGCGCGGATCGGCGACGACGAGCTGTCCGCTCTGCTGCAGGGGTACGGGTACGAGCCGTATCTCGTCGAGGGGTCCGAGCCGGCCGAGGTGCACCAGGCGCTGGCGGCGACGCTCGACGTCTGTCTGGATCGGATCGACGAGATCCAGGTCGAGGCGCGATCCGCGACCGAACCGCCGCCGCGACCGGCGTGGCCGATGATCGTGCTTCGTACGCCGAAGGGCTGGACCGGCCCGCAGGTCGTCGACGGCGAGCCGGTCGAGAACACGTGGCGCGCCCACCAGGTCCCGTTGTCCGGCGTACGGACGAACGCCGATCATCTCCGCCAGCTGGAATCGTGGATGCGCAGCTACCGGCCCGAGGAGCTGTTCGACGACCACGGCCGCCCGGTCGCGGGTCTGGTCGAGCTCGCGCCGGGGCCGGACCTGCGGATGGGTTCGAACCCGCACGCCAACGGTGGCGAGCTGAGCCGGGACCTCGAGCTCCCGCCGGTCGACGACTACGCCGTACCGGTGAAGATCCCCGGAGCCGAGGATGGGGAGCCGACACGGGTCTTCGGCGCGTTCCTGCGGGACGCGTTCCGGTTGAACGCGGACAACCTGCGACTGTTCGGCCCGGACGAGACCGAGTCGAACCGGCTGAACGCCGTCTACGAGACGACCGGGAAGCAGTGGCAGGCGGAGTTGCTCGACACCGACAACCACCTTGCCCGCGACGGTCGGGTGCTGGAGATCCTCAGCGAGCACACCTGCCAGGGGTGGCTGGAGGGCTATCTGCTGACCGGCCGGCACGGACTGTTCTCGTCGTACGAGGCGTTCGTGCACATCGTCGACTCGATGGTCAACCAGCACGCGAAGTGGCTGAAGACGATCAACCGGCTGGAGTGGCGCCGGCCGATCCCGTCGCTGAACTACCTGCTCACCTCGCATGTCTGGCGTCAGGACCACAACGGCTTCTCGCACCAGGACCCGGGCTTCATCGACCACGTGGTGAACAAGAAGGCCGAGGTCGTCCGCGTCTACCTGCCGCCGGACACCAACACGCTGCTGTCCACGATGGACCACTGCCTGCGGACCCGGAACTACATCAACGTCGTTGTCGCAGGCAAGCAACCGCAGCCCAACTGGCTGGACTGGGACGCCGCGGCGCTGCACTGCGCGCGGGGCGTCGGCGTCTGGGAGTTCGCGAGCAACGACGAGGGTGAGCCGGATGTCGTGATGGCGTGCGCCGGCGACGTACCGACGATGGAGACGCTGGCCGCGGTCGACCTGCTCCGCGAGCACCTTCCCGGGCTGCGGATCCGGGTGATCAACATCGTCGATCTGATGCGGCTGCAGTCCGAGGGCGAGCATCCGCACGGGCTGCCGGACGCCGAGTTCGACGCACTGTTCACCACGGACAAGCCGGTGATCTTCGCGTACCACGGCTATCCGTGGCTGATCCATCGGCTCACCTACCGCCGGCACGGGCACGACAACCTGCACGTCCGCGGCTACCTCGAGGAGGGTACGACGACCACGCCGTTCGACATGGTGGTCCGGAACAACCTCGATCGGTATCACCTGGCGATGGACGTCATCGATCGGGTCCCGTCACTCGGCAGCCGGGCGGTGTCGACGCGGCAGTACTTCGCCGATCAGCGGGCCCGGCACCACGCGTACGTCACGACGTACGGCGAGGATCTGCCGGAGGTCCGGGACTGGCGCTGGACGCCGCGCTAGTCGAGTAGCGCGACCGCGGCGCGGAGGTCGTCGACGAACAGACCCAGATCGTGGGTGAAGTTCTGCGAGCGCACGACGGCGGACGGATGGACCGTCGCGATCGCCGGCCTGCCGTCCGGGAGTTCGACCTTCTCGCCGCGGTGCTGCGTGACCTTGAAACTCGGGCCGAGCAGTGAGCGGGCGGCGACGGCTCCCATGATGACGACGAGCGCGGGCTTCACGATCTCGAGTTCACGGGCCAGCCACGGGTGGCAGGCGGTGATCTGACCCGCGGACGGCGTCTTGTGGATCCGCCGCTTGCCCTCGCGCTCGAACCGGAAATGCTTGACCGCGTTGGTCAGATAGATGTCCGACCGCTCGATACCCGCCTCGCCCAGCGCCCGGTCGAGCAGCCGTCCGGCGGGCCCGACGAAGACGTGCCCTTCCTTGTCCTCGTGATCACCGGGCGTCTCACCGACAAACATCATCCGGGACCGGACCGGCCCCTCGCCCACGACGGCCTGCTCGGCGTCCTCCCACAGTTCACACCCGCGGCACTTCCCGACGGTCGCCCGCACCTTGCGCATCCCACCGTCCCGCGGCACCCACTTCTCAGCCCCGGCTTCGTTGCTCATCTCGCCACCTGCCCCGCAGTACGACGCATAGCACCCCGGTACCCGGGTCGGTGTCAATTCATGATGCCGGCGGGATGAGTGCCTGTCGGATGATCACGAGGGCGAACAGGATCAGCGTCAGGCCGTGCACCACCGTGCACCACAGGCAGATCGCGTTGATCTGGAAGAGCTCCGCCCAGATCAGGTAACAGATGAACACGACCCCGACGAGGACGGCGGCCAGGCGCAGGCGGCCCGGCCACGGTGACGGCGTGCGCCACAGGGGAGGGACCGAGAGCACCGTCATGCCGACGAAGAATCCGAGTCCGAGCAGTGCGACCGGGATGCCGAAGACCTTCGAGTACTGACTGCTGGTCACCTTGGCGCAGTTCACCACGCCGGTGTCCGGGCAGGCGAGCGTCGTACCGGCCGTGAAGTGCTCGTAGGTCAAGTAGCCGGCGACTGCCAGGCCGGCGATCGACACCACCAAGGTGGCCCATGGGATCCAGCCCAGTGACGTCTGGGAGGACCGCTGTGCTGTGTCGCTCACGCTCAGCTGTTCCCGCTGCCGAGCTTCGAAGCCGCCGCGGTGACCGCGGAGCTGGTGCACACGTTGGCCGGCTGGTTGTTGGTGATCTTGCAGATCGCGGCCGTGTACACGTTGGCCGAGCCGATCACGGCCTTGGCGATGTCGTTCGACGGATCCTTGAGCGCGTCCGCGACCTGCGCCTGGGTCTTGCCGGCCAGCAGTTGCGGGCTGTACGTCGCACCCGACGACACGAACTTCCCGCCGATGTCGATGAACGGGATCGATCCTTCGCTCGAGACGTACGGCGGCTTGTTGTACGTGTCGAACGTCTTCTCGTCATCCGCCGCCGGGGTATCGAGCGGCTTGTACCCGTTCCCGACCTGCTCGTTGGTGGTCGTCTCGACGCCGGTGAAGGCCAGGTACTGGCTCGTGAACGTCGCGCCGTGGAACGACAGCGTCGGCGTGTTCGGGAACTCGTCCCCGGACGCCGAGTGCGTCGTACCGAGGTTGCTGAACGTCCCGAAGCGGGACAGCGCGACCGTCACCGGCCAGCGCTCGGCGGCACAGAACGGGCAGAACTCGGCGCCGATGTAGAGCACCTTCGGCTTGCCGTTCGCGGTCAGCGCCGGTGCGGTGATCGCGGACGGCGCCGCCTTCACACCTTCGGTGCCGACCGTCGAGAACGTCGACTCCGGGATCGAGGAGAGTGCGGTGATGAGAGCCGCATCGGCCGCGCCGGACGGACCGGTCGCCGTCTTCTTGCCGCCGCCGACCAGCCGGATCGTCACCAGCCCGCCGACGATCACGATGACCAGGACGACCGCACCGACCGCGAGCAGAAGGCGTCGCCGTCGCTCCGCCGCCTGCTGGGCGGCGAGCTGCGCTGCGATCCGCTCCCGGGCCGCAGCCTTCTGTTCGACACGCCTTGCCATGACTCTCCTCTGATCGTGCACGGGCTCCGGAAAGACAACTATCCATCGGACCCGGAAGTTCCTGTCCTTCTGTCACCGCGAGATTACAGATCGCCGAAATCCCGGCTGTCGGTGGTGCCGTTTAGTGTTCCCGCCATGGATTGGCAGCGGTGGCATCAACGGTACGACGACCCCGAATCCGTGCTGTCCCGGCGGCTGGAGGCCGTGAAGAAGCAGGTCCGCGCCGCGCTGGATCGTGCGCCTGCCGGTCCGGTGCCGGTGGTGAGCCTCTGCGCCGGCCAAGGCCGGGACCTGCTCGAGGTGCTGGCCGATCATCCGCGCCGGGCGGACGTGCAGGCGAGACTCGTCGAGCTCGATCCCGAGCTGGCCGCGTCCGCACGCGAGCGCGCCGCGGAGTTCGGCCAGGTCGAGGTCGTCACCGGCGACGCGTCGCTGACGGATCAGTATGTCGGCAAGGTCCCGGCGGAGCTCGTCCTGCTCTGCGGGATCTTCGGCAATATCGGCGATGAGGACATCCGGCGAACGGTCGAGGCGAGCAAGCAGCTGTGCCGGACAGGCGGCACCGTCATCTGGACCCGCCATCGGGAAGAGCCGGACCTGGCGCCGTCGATCTGCGAGTGGTTCGAGTCCCGCGGCTTCGAGCGTATCTGGCTGTCCGAGCGCGACGCCGGCTTCGGCGTCGGCGTCCACCGCTTCACCGGCGTGCCCGAGCCGTTGATCACCGGGCAGAGCCTGTTCACCTTCCGCTGACGCCCCTTGCGCGCGGTTTAGACAGAGACTATGTTACATAGACGATGTCATATCGCGTGGGAGGTGTCGGATGAACGAGACCGCTCAGCGGTTGCTCGGGTCGGCGAGCCGGTTGTCCCGGGATCCGGAGACCGAGATCGACTGGGATGCGCCGGTCGGCGACGGCTACGGGATGTCGCCGGAGTGGAGCACGCTCTACGGCACGCCGTACTGGGACGAGCTGACCGAGGCGCAGCAGCGCGAGCTGACCCGGCACGAGTCCGCGTCGGTCGCGACGACCGGGATCTGGTTCGAGCTGATCCTGCAGCAGCTGGTACTGCGGGACGTGTACGACAAGCCGGCCCGGAGCGCCGAGTTCCAGTGGGCGCTGACCGAGATCGCCGACGAGTGCCGCCACTCGATCATGTTCGCCCGGGCAACGGAGCGGATGGTCGAGCCGGCCTACCGGCCGCGGTGGCCGGCCCGCGAGCTCGGGCGGATGTTCAAGACGGTCGCGACCGGAGAGTCGGCGTACGCCGCGATCCTGGTGGCCGAAGAGGTCCTGGACGTGATGCAGCGCGACTGGATGCGGGACCGGCGGGTCGAGCCGTTGGTCCGCACGGTGAACCACATCCATGTGGTGGAGGAGTCGCGGCACATGGTGTTCGCCCGCGAGGAGACTCGGGAGCGGCTGGCCGGCGCCGGTCGTGGCCGGCGGTGGGTGAGCGCGCTGGTGATCGCGATCGCGGCGGACATGATCGTGTCGAGCATGGTCGGTCCGGCGGTCTACGCGAACGTCGGTCTGGACGTGGATCGCGCGGTCCGTGAGGCGCGGCGGAACGAGCATCACCGGTCGCTGCTGCGGACCAGCTGTGCGAACTTGATGGACTTCCTCGGGTCGCTCGGTCTGCTGACGCCGGCCGCGTCCCGGGTGTATCGGCGGACCGGGCTGCTGTGAGCTACGCAATCTCAGGGGAGTGCTGCTCGGACGCCAGCTGTGTTGCTGTCTGCCCGATGAACAGCATTCACCCGTCGCCGGGCGAGCCTGGCTTCGGGACAGGCGCGAGTCTGTTCATCGATCCGCGGACGTGCATCGACTGCGGCGCGTGTGCCGACATCTGTCCGGTCGATGCGGCCCAGCCGGCTGATCGGTCGGCGGTCGAGGACGTCCAGCGGAACGCGGCGTACTTCGCCGAGCAGGAGCCGCTCGATGCGATGGACCTCGACAGTTGGGGCGAGCCGTCGTACGAGCTGTGGGGCGGCGGGCCGCGTCGCGTGCTGGTCGTCGGGGCGGGGCCGGCCGGGATGTACGCAACCCGCGAACTGTTGCTGCGCACCTCGGCCGAGGTGACGCTCGTCGACCGGCTCGAGCATGTCGGTGGGTTGGTCCGGTACGGCGTCGCGCCGGACCACCCGAGCACCAAGCAGATCATCCGGACCTTCGAGCGAATCGTCCGCCACGACCGAGTGCGCTGGTTGCCCGGAACTGATGCCGGTGAGCTGCCGGACGAGTTCGACGCGGTGGTTCATGCCGTGGGCGCCCGGCGGAGTCGGCGGCTCGGGATCGTCGGCGAGGAGGCCGCTCGCACTGCCGAGGAATTCGTTGCCTGGTACAACGGCCGTCCCGGCGCGCCGGTGCCTGCCGACCTGGCCGGCCCACGGGCCGTGGTCGTCGGGAACGGGAACGTCGCGCTCGACCTCGCGCGCATCCTGCTGAGCGACGAGCAGCGACTGCGCTCGATGCAGGTCCCGGCAGCGGTGCGTGACGTGCTGGCGGCGAGCGGGGTGAAGGAGGTCGTGCTGCTCGGGCGGCGTGGTCCCGAGGAAGCGGCGTACACGCAATCCGCGCTACAGGAGTTGCTCGCGACCGTCGGTGATCGGGTCGAGCTGCGGTATCACGCCCGGCCGACGAGCTGGACGCCGGAAGGGCTGACGCTCGACGACGGTACGACGATTGCTGCGGGCAACCTGTTTACCGCGATCGGGTTCGAGGGGCAGCCGATCGACGGGCTGCCGTTCGACCCGGACCGCGGGATCGTGCCGAACGTCCGCGGCGCCGTCGTCGGCCGGCCCGGGCACTACGTGGCGGGCTGGATCAAACACGGCGCTCGCGGTGGGATCGGTGTGAACAAGGCCTGTGCGCAGGAGACCGTGATGACGCTGGTCAGTTCGTCCAGGGCCCTAGTTTCTCCGGGTTCCTGATCGCCCAGATGTTCGTGATGTGATCGTCGGCCACGTCGAAGGCGATCACGGTCTCGATCACGCCTTCGAACTGGATGACCAGACCCGGCTGGCCGTTGACCGTGCGCTCGACGAGCTCACGTCCGAGCCTGAACACGGGCAGATCGGCGAAGTACCGCGCGACGTCCGTGCCGCCGTGCACCGGCTCGAGTGCGGCCGTCACGATGCCGCCGCCGTCCGCGACCGCGGTGACCTCGGGATCGAGGAGGTTGACGAGCTTGGCGATGTCGGTCTCCTCCCACGCCTGCTTGAACTGCCGGATGAGCTCGGCCCGATGGGCCGACGGCGCGGCCGGGAGCTGCGCGTCGCGGATCCGCCGCCGGGCCGAGGAGGCGAGCTGCCGGCAGGCCGCCGGAGTGCGCCCGACGATCTCGGCCACCTCCGGGAACGGGTACCGGAAGACGTCGTGCAGGATGAACGCGACCCGCTCGGCCGGCGTCATCGCGTCGAGGACGACGAGGAACGCCATGTTGACGGACTCGTCCAGCGTCACCCGGTCGGCCGGATCGCCGGTGCCGCCGGGCTGGCCGGTGTGCCACTCGGTGCTCTCCGGCAGCGGCTCGGGGATCCACTCACCGACGTACCGCTCGCGCCGGGACCGGGCGGAGCGGAGCAGGTCGAGGCAGATCCGGCTGGCGACCTTGGTCAGCCACGCGGCCGGGTTGTCGATCGCCTGCTGTTCGGCCGGCGTCATCGCGTACCAGCGGGCGTAGGTCTCCTGGACCACGTCCTCCGCGTCGGCCAGCGACCCGAGCAGCCGGTAGGCGAGGTTGATCAGCTGCCGCCGCTCGCTCATGATCGCGCTCAGGCCGGGCTCGCTCATGTCGGTCCTCTCCTCGTTCATGCCCGTACGACGGAGCAGCCGGGCGAACTGTGAGGTCTGACAGTCCGCGCCGCTGTCTCGTCGTACCGATCATGACCACGAACAACACAAACAACGCAAACAAGACAGACAACGCAGACAACACAGACAACGCAGTTGCCGAAGTGGATATCCGTGAGCGTATCGAGAGCCTGCTCGACGCCGTCCGCACCGGTGACCTGGAGACGTTGCGGACGATCTTCGCCCCGAACGTCGTCTCGTTCGACATCGAAGCGCCGCTGCGGCACCTCGGCGCCGAGAAGAAGATGGCGAACTGGGAGCAGGTTTTCACCGTGTTCCAGCTGCCGCTCGAGTACGAGACCCGCGACCTGACCGTACTCGTCGACGGCAGCCTCGCGGTCGTCTACAGCCTCAACCACATGAACGCGAGGATGGGCAACGGCGGCAAGATCGACTACTGGCTGCGCTGGACGTCGGCGTGGCAGAAGCTCGACGGACAGTGGAAGATCGTGCACGACCAGGTATCGGTCCCGACGTACTTCCCGGAGGGTCGGGCGGCGATGGACCTCATGCCCTGAGCCAGGCCGGCCACGGCCGGAGCTCGCCGGCGGTGTCGGCGAGCGCGGTGAGTGCACGCCGGGCGGTCGGATGCGGCGCGAGGAGGAAGCGGAGGCCGTCGGGCAGCTCTCCACAGGCTTCGGCGAGCGTCCGGCCGAGGCTGTAGAGATCCATCTCGGCGGACACCGGTTCACACGCCTCCTGCGCGGGCGAGGCGTAGCCCTCCGTGCCGACCGGATGCCCGGCAGGCTGTTCGCTCCCGATCCGCCGGGCGCTTCCGAAGTCGATCAGCACCGGCCGCCCGTCCCGCAACACCACGTTGTCGGGCTTCACGTCCAGATGCGCCAGACCACGGGAGTGCAGGGCCATCAGGGCGGGAAGCAGTTGCGCTCCGAGGTTCGCGGCGTCCGGCAGGCTGAGCAGTCCGTGGTCGTCGAGTTCATCGGCCAGTGTGGGACCGTCGACGTACTCGACGAGGATGTGGGGGATCGGGTCGTCGGTACCGTCCGCGAGCAGGCGTGGGAGGGCCGGGTGCACGTTGCCGGCAAGTGCGGCGGTCTCGCGGCGGAGGGATTTGACCGCGCGGGGGTGGTGGATCTGATGGGGTCGAGCGGCCTTGAGTACGGCGGGCGCCCAGAGCCGGACCGACCAGACCAGCCAGGTCTCGCAGCGATGGCCCACACCGAGGCGCTCGATGCCGAACGTACCTCCGGGCAGCTCGCAGCCTTCGGCCCAGTCCCAGACGGCCAGTCCGTCCACATCATCGGTCGCGGCGTTGATCTTGGGGCCGATGTTGGGGTCGACAAGCATGGTCGGTCTCCTATAGAAGAGGTGAAGCCTGCCGCCGGGATGCGCCCCGGCGGCAGGCTGCTGGATCAGCCGCGCGAGCGGCTGCGGGAACGGCTGCGGCTGCGCGAACGGGACCGGCTACGGGACCGGCCGTGGTGCATGACGGGCTTGATACGCATGGGATTCACCTCCTTCCGGCGAGGTCGTGGTCGAGCGTGACGACCCGGTCGGCGATCGCCGCCAGGTCGCGATCGTGGGTGACCATCAGCACCGTGCGGCGCGAGGGCCCGGTGGTCATGGCCCGGATGGCCCTGATCACGGTGGCGGCGGAGACCGGGTCGAGTGAGGCGGTCGGTTCGTCGAGCAGGACCATCGGGGCGCGCGAGACCGCGGCCCGCGCGAGCGCCACCCGGCGGCGCTGACCGCCGGAGAGCCGTACGCCGCCTTCGCCGAGCGGAGTGTCGTAGCCGAACGGGAGCCGGTCGGCGAACTCGTCCACCAAGGCGGTCCGGCCGGCTGCGATCACGCCGGCCCGGGTCGCGTTCTGGTTGCCAAAGGCAATGTTTTCGGCGACTGTTGCGTCCAGCAACCACGGGTCCTGCGGCACGAACGCGAACCGGTCCCGCAGGCTGCGCTGGTCGCAGTCGCGGAGGTCGACGCCGTCGATCAGGATCCGGCCGGCGTCGACGTCGTACAGGCGGAGGAGCAGGTGGAGCGTGGTGCTCTTGCCGATGCCGCTCGGGCCGAGGAGGCAGACGGTTTCGCCGGCGGTGATGTCGAGGTCGAAGCGGTCGAGGACGGGGCGTCCGGGTTCGTAGCCGAAGGAGACTTGGTCGAAGCGGATGCCGTCGCGCAGTCGCGGAGCCGGGCGGGCGTCGTACCGGTCCTCGACGGCCTCGTCGCAGTCGAGGACGTCGCGGACGCGGACTGCGCTGGCGCCGGCTTTGGCGAGTACGACGGACAGACGGGTCAGGCCGCGGACGGGGGAGTAGAGGTCGCGGAGGTACGTAAGGACGACGAGGAGTTCGCCGACGGACAGGGCTCCGGTGAGGACGTGGCGTCCGCCGACGACCAGGACCAGGGCGGTGCCGATCGCGAGAACGATGTCGGCCCTCGGGGTCCAGCGGGCGTCCACGTCGATGGCGCGGAGCTCGACGTCGAGGACGGCGCGGTTCCGGGTACCGAAGATCGCGGCGGCGCGGTCGATCCGGCCGAACGCCTGGACGGCGCGGACGTTGCGGAGCAGGTCGGTCGTTGCCCCGGCCAACCGTCCGGACTCGGTCCGGGCGGCGTGCTGCGCGGCGCGGATCCTTCGGCGTTGACGGATCGCCAGTACGACGAGGACCGGTGCCACTGTGAGGCCGATGAGAGCGAGTTCGGGGTCGAAGGCGACGAGCAGGGCGAGTACGCCGGCCAGCATCACTGCGTCGGGGAGGAACGAGGTGGTCACCGCGACGACCGCGTCGAGGAGGCGGCCGACGTCGGTGGTGAGGCGGGAGACGAGCTCGCCGCTGCGCATCCGGTCGTGCCATCTGAGCGAGCGTGTCATCGTGCGTTGGAACATGGTCGCCCGAAGCGAGGCTCCGATGCGCTCGGCCGCACCCTCGACCGTCCGCAGACTCGCCATGTCGAGCAGCCCCACGACAGCCGACAACAAGACACTGGCGACAGCGGCAAGCACAAGCACCACAACCGGACTCGCCCAGATGCTCGATCCCAGACCGGCGCCTGCGCCCAAGCCCAGGCCGGAGCCCGGTGCGGTGGGGTTGAGGGCGTGGTCCACCGCTAGGGCGAGAGGCCAGGGGCGGAGGAGGACCGCGCCTACCCGCAGGACGACCAGGCCGGCTGCAGCGGCCAGAGCGGGTAGCTCTGGTCGTGCAGCGGGCCCGGCGACTGCGAGCGACAGCGGGAGTTTCATGCCGACCACGCTCGCCGTCGGCTGGTCGGCTTCGGTAGTGCACCTTGGTACTAGGACCGTTGTCGGGCTGCCGTCCGGCGGCGGGCGCACCCTACGATCCCAGGCATGGGGAGACTCCTACGCGCAGATCGTGAACCGGCATCGACGGTCGGGCTGCTGGTGCGGTTCACGGCAGCCGGGGTGATCGTGCTGCTCTCGCTGGCTGCGCTGATCGCGTTCGTCGCGCGGCAGGCGGGCGTCGAGCAGGCGACCGAGTCCGCGCGACAGGTGACATATGTGACCGCCCGCGGCGTCGTCGAACCGCGCCTCGACGCAGCCGTCATCGCAGGACAACCCGCGGCGCTCACAGCATTCGACCAGGCGATGCGGAAGTACGTGCTCCAGGGCTCGCTGGTCCGAGTGAAGCTGTGGAACGCGGACGGTCGCATCGTGTATTCGGACGAGCCGCGCCTGATCGGTCAGCAGTTCCCGCTCGGAGCCGAGGAGCAGGAAGCACTGCAGCGACAGGGCAGCAGCGCATCCGAGGTCAGCGACCTGAGCCGGCCGGAGAACAAGTTCGAGATCCCGTACAAGAAGCTCCTCGAGGTGTACGTCGGGGTACGCGGCACCAACGGTGAACCGATGCTGTTCGAGGCGTACTTCGAGTACCGAGCCGTCACCGAAGCCGGACAGGCCGCCTGGCGGCGGTTCGCGCCGCCGTCGCTCGGCGCGTTGCTGGTGCTGGAGCTGGTGCAGATCCCGTTCGCATGGTCGTTGGCCCGTCGGGTGCAGCGGCAGCAGCGGGATCGCGAGCGGTTGCTGCAGCATGCTGTCGACGCGTCGGACGCGGAGCGCCGGCGGATCGCGGGGGAGTTGCACGACGGCGTTGTACAGGAGCTGACCGGGTTGAACTATGCGCTGGATGCGATGCGGCTCGGGCATCCGACCGAGGGGCAGCGGGCCGAGTTGATCGCCGACGGCGCAGCTCGGTTGCGGGGGAGTATCGGCTCGCTCCGGTCGTTGCTCGTCGACATCTACCCGCCCAACCTGGCCGAGGAGGGCCTCACCTCGGCGTTGGCAGAGTTGGCGGCAGGGCTCGAGCGGGCGGGGATCGACGTAAGGCTGGAGACCGACGGTGCCGAGGACCTACCGCCCGCAGTTGCGGCGTTGTTGTTCCGTACGGCGCAGGAAGTTGTGCGGAACGTTGCCGCGCACAGCGGAGCGAGCGAAGTACTCATCAAGGCTGGGCGTAGTGATGGGCGCGGGGTGTTGATCGTGGACGACGACGGGCGAGGATTCGACGAGTCGCGGCTCGGGGAGCGCAGCAGCAACGGGCACCTCGGGCTACGCTCGATCGGCGACCTGCTCGCGGAGTCGGGTGGCACGCTGACAGTCCGGGCCGCGCCCGGTCAGGGGACACGGGTGGAAGCCGAGGTGCCGGTGTGATCAGGGTTCTGATCGTGGACGACCATGCGATCGTCCGCACCGGCTTGTCCCAGTTGCTCGGTACGGCGGATGACATCGAGCTCGTCGGTGCCGCGGGCGATGGTGCCGAGGCGGCGACGATGGCGGCGGAGTTGCGGCCGGACGTCGTACTGATGGATCTGTCGATGCCGGGGACCGACGGGATCTCGGCGACGGAGCGGATCGTTGCGGCGTCGCCGGAGGTGCACGTGCTGGTGCTGACGTCGTTCAGCGATCAGACGCGGATCCTCGACGCGCTGCAGGCCGGTGCCGAGGGGTATCTGCTGAAGCACAGTGAGCCGGAGGTAATCCTGGCGGGTATCCGGGAGATCGTGTCGGGTGGTTCGCCGCTCGATCCGAAGGCGGCCCGGGTGCTGCTGACGAACCGGCGCTCGCCGGGTCCCGAGACCAAGCTGACCGACCGCGAGCAGGAAGTGCTCGACATGGTCGGCGCCGGCCTCCCGAACAAGACCATCGCCCGACGCCTCGGAATCAGCGAGCGCACCGTCAAGGCACACCTGACGAACGTGTACCAGCGCCTGGGTGTCACCGACCGCACGCAGGCAGCCCTTTGGTCCCAACGCCAACGCCGAGACGACTAGGCCCTGTCTGGTAATCCAGACAGGACCTAGGTACTAGTACCAACGTCCGATACCCCCGGGCCCGCTTCGTGCGACACGATCGTTGCATGGACGACTCAGATGATCTCCGGCGGCGGCCTGTCGTCCTGCACACCGATGGGTCTGTTGATGAGGCTCCCCGGCGCTCACGGCGGTATCTGGCCTGGGCAGGCACCGGCTTGCTCGGTGTGGTCGCGGCGGCCGGGTTGGTAGCCGGGGGTACGGCGGTCTGGTCTGCTTTTGATCCGGGTACGCCGGGGCAGTCGCCGGCGCCGTTGTGGTTTGCGCCGCCGGAGACGATTGCGCCGCGGAGTGAACGGATCACGCCGACGCCGACCGTGGACGATCACGGCGGCGACCGCACCCGTACTCCGAAGTCGAGCAGCACGACCGAGCCGGGCGACGACAAGGGCGGGAGTCGCCCGAGCACCGGGAAGCCGACGTCCGGGAAGACAACGTCCGGAAACTCGACGTCCGGTAAGCACGGCTCGGACGACTCCGGGACATCGGGTTCAGACGACGGGCCCAACCACCACTGACCTGGCACGCCCGAGGATGTGCGGACGCGCCGGATTCGGCTGGTCCGCCGGGAGGTCGAACCGATCGAGCTTCTCGATCACGAACCCGGCGGCCTCGATCGCGGCCGCCGTATCGCGGTGCACATGACATCCGCCCGCGAACCACGGCCAGACAGTCGCATCCGCGAGCTTCTGCACCGTCTCCAGCCGCCCGCCGTCCGCGGCGACATGCTCGTAGAACCTGAGCTCCCCACCCGGCCGCAGCACCCGGGCCACCTCGGCCAGCGCCACCTGCTGATCCGGCACCGAACACAGCACCAGCGACGCCACAACCACATCAGCTGACCCGTCAGCGGCCGGCAACCGCTCCGCCGTACCCTCGACGACCTCAACCGGCACAGGTGCAGCTGCAGCGGACCGAAGTGCCTGACCCCGAAGATAAGGCTCCGGCTCGACGGCCAGAACGCTCACGACCTCAGCCGGATAATGCGCGAAGTTCCCGCCATCGCCCGCACCGATCTCGACCACGCGACCGCTCGCTCCGGCCAGCAGCCGCTGCCGGTGCGCGGCCGCGCCTTCCCGGTCCATCGCGGGGCGGACGCGCGCGTACATCCGGGCAAAGATCGGACGCTTCATGCGCCAACGATGTCAGAGTGTCGGATTGAGCGTGACCCGGATCGTCATCAGGCTGAAGCTACCGACTGGAGGTGTACGGGTGAAGTACGTATTGATGTTCATCGAGACCGAGGAGTACCTCAAGGAGCTCGACGCGATGACGCCGGGCGAGCGTGAGCAGGCGTACCAGCGGGTGTACCAGTGGTTCGACGACCACCGCGACAAGATCACTGACCGCGGGAACAGGCTGCAGGGCGCGGAGACCGCGACCACGGTCCGGTTGGACGGCGGCGTCGCGATGACTACCGACGGGCCGTTCATCGAGGGCAAGGAGGTCGTGTCGGGGTTCACCGAGATCGACGTCGCGGATCTGGACGAGGCGCTGCGGATGGTGAAGACCTGGCCGGCCTGTCCGGTCGTCGAGATCCGCCCGGTCGCGGAGATGTGATCGCAGCTGTGAACGCAGCCGTGAACACCGAGGACGAGCTGGCTCGCGTGGTGCGTGACCACGCGGGCCGGCTGGCCGGTTCGCTGGTGTCGCTGCTCGGGGACTTCTCCGCGGCCGAGGACCTGGTGCAGGACGCGGTCGAGATCGCGCTCCGGCGGTGGCCGGTCGAGGGCATCCCGGATCGGCCGGACGCCTGGCTGTTCACGGTCGCCAAGCGGCGCGGTCTCGACGTACTGCGTCGTCAGCAGAACTACCGCGCCAAGCTGGCCGAGCTCCAACACCAGGATGAGCAACCAGTCGCGCCGGATGACCGGCTGCGGCTGATCTTCACCTGCTGCCACCCGGCGCTCGCCCGCGAGGCGCAGGTCGCGCTGACGCTGCGGGTCGTCTGCGGTCTGACGACAGCGCAGATCGCAGCCGCGTTGCTCGCCAAGGAGACCGCCGTCGCCCAACGCATCACCCGGGCCAAGCGCAAGATCACCGACGCCGGCATCCCGTACCGGATCCCACGTGACGACGAGCTGCCCGAGCGTCTCACCGAAGTACTGACCGTGATCTACCTGCTCTTCAACGAGGGCTACCTGTCCAGTACGGCGGAACGCGCGCACTCCCGCGACCTGGTCGACGACGCCGAATGGCTGACCGCGCTACTTCACGGCCTCCTGCCGAACGAGCCCGAGGTCGCCGGTCTGCTGGCCCTGATCCGTCTCCACCGAGCCCGTACGGCGGCTCGCTTCACGCCGGCCGGCGACCTCGTCCTGCTCGAAGACCAGGACCGCACCCTCTGGGATCGAACCGCGATCGCCGAGGCCACGGCTCTCCTCACCAGAACCGCTCACCGTCACCACGCACCCGGCCCGTACCAGCTGCAGGCCGCCATCGCCGCCTGCCACAGCGAAGCGCCGACCTGGGCCGAAACCGACTGGCGGCAGATCCTCGTCCTGTACGACATGCTGCTCACCCTGCAGCCCAGTCCCGTGCCGTGCCTGCACCGCTCGGTCGCGCTCTCGTACGTCGAGGGACCGTCCGTCGCGCTCGCAGAACTCGAGCGCCTCCGACTGGACACGTACCCGTTGTTCCACGCGACCCGAGCCCAGTTCCTCCGCGACCTCGGCCGTGACGCCGAAGCACACCTCGCCGACGAGCGCGCCGCGGAACTGACCGCCAATCCGGCGCAACTCGACCTGTTGCGCGAGCGCCTGGCCCGCTGAGCCACCATCCTTGCTTCATGGGAGCTCAGGGGCGGGGCGAACGGTTGTGGTTTCTCGACTGGTTGCGGGTCCTGGCGGTGCTCGGGGTGTTCGTGTTCCACACCCTGCGGCCGTTCGACGACGGCGACTGGCATGTGAAGAACGCGGAGACGAGTGAGGGGATCTCGGTCGCGATCGCCTTCCTCGGCCTGTGGGGGCTGGCGTTCTTCTTCATGCTCTCCGGCTCCGCCGCCTGGCTCGCATTGCGGTGGCGGACCGCGATGCAGTTCCTGAAGGAGCGGTCGATTCGCCTCCTCATACCTTTCGTCGTCGCCTACGTGCTGCTCTCACCCGTGCAGTACTTCATCGAGGAGCACCACAAGGGCCGGTCCACCCAGTCGTTCTTCGGAGACGTACGGACGTTCTTCGGCGATCTCGCGGGAGACGCGCCGCTGTGGCTGCGCGACACCTACCACCTCTGGTTCCTCGTCTACCTGATCCAGTTCGCTGTCCTCGGGCTCCCGTTGTTCATGCTGCTGCGCGGCCGGGCGGACTGGATCGCGCGACGGTGTCAGCGCCGCGGTTCGATCCTGCTCGTCGCGGTACCGCTGGTGCCGGTGCATCTGCTCCTGCTCGCCGCGCCCGGTCCGGAGCACGGGTGGGGCGAGTTCGTGTTCTTCTTCGACTTCTTCGTCGTCGGGTATCTCGTCATGTCGGACGACCGGCTGATGGCAGCGGTACGCCGGGACGCCGTACCCGGACTGATCCTCGGCATCGGTGCGTTCCTCATCGGCGTCTTCACCGGGATCATCGACTTCCTCGACGGCTGGTGGCCGGACCCGGGGTACTCGTGGCAGTACCTCTGGTACTCGCCGCTGATCACGTTCGCCGTCTGGGGGTGGCTGGTCGCGGTGCTCGGGTTCGGCATGCGGGCACCTGCCTTCCGGCGCACGCTCCCGACCCCGCTCGCCCGCGCCGCGATGCCGTACTTCATCGTGCACCAGCCGGTCATCCTCGCGATCGCGTACTTCGTCGTGCAGTGGGACGCGGCGATCTGGACGAAGTACGCCGTACTCCTGCCGTCCGCCTTCGCCGTCTCCGCCGCGCTCGCGCTGCTGGTGTCGTCCCTGCCCGGAATCCCGGTCCTGTTCGGCGTCAAACGTGTCGAATCCGGGGCCGCGCCGATCGTCAACAGATCGAAGGCAGCTGACTGACCAGGAGACTGGGGCAATGGGATCGATCGGCGGCCGCGAGCGGGACGTGACGTCACGGCTGACCGAGTTCGACCCGCCGCGGGCCTGGGCGGTGCACGGTGACGAGGGACCGATCCGCTCCACGGTCAGGGTGTCCGTCGAGCCGATCGCCGGCCGCGACGCAAGTACGGTGACGATCGACCTCGACTTCCAGGGTCACGGCATCGGCAGGCTGATCGTGCCGCTGATGGTGATCCCGCAGTCGCGCAAGGAGATGGTGCGGAACATGGCGCGGCTCAAGACCAACCTGGAGCGCTAGACGCTGCGCAGTACCGACACGACGATGCCGAGGATCGAGGCGTTGTCGCCGTCGATGACGTCGTACTCCGGGTTGCGCGGCTCGAGATAGACGTGACCGTTGCGGCGGCGGTAGACCTTCACGGTCGCTTCCTCGTCGATCATCGCGGCGACGATCTGGCCGTTGTGCGCCTCGGACTGCTGGCGGACCACGACGATGTCGCCGTCGCAGATCGCGGCGTCGATCATCGACTCGCCGCGGACGCGGAGGCCGAACACGGTGCCGCGTCCGGTCAGCCCGCGGGGGAGTTGCATGACGTCGTCGACGTGCTCGATCGCGGAGATCGGCGTACCGGCCGCGATGTCGCCGACCACCGGCACCGGCACGTTGTCGTCGCTCGTGGTCTGCGTGCTCGACTCCTGCAGGAACATCCGGACGTCGATCGGCCGCGAGACCGACGGACTGCGGCGGAGGAAGCCCTTCTCCTCGAGGCTGGCCAGATGCTTCGACACCGAGGACGAGGACCGCAACCCGACCGCGTCACCGATCTGCCGGCTGCTCGGCGGATACCCGTGCCGGGTCACCCAGTCGCGGATCACCACCAGGATCCGCTGCTGCCGCTCCGGAAGGGCCGCGGTGTCGAGGTCGCCGAACAGGTCGAGATCAGTCACCGCAGAACCCTATAGCTCCAGGACCTAAAACCTGGTGAGCCCCGCGCGGTGTTCATGGCAGGGTGCGCGCATGGCTGGTCCTTCCGCTAAAGTCCTCGACGCGTTCGCGCTGACCGAGCCCGCAGTCCTGTTGCCTGGTGGGCAGGGGGAGACGTGGCGATCCGGAGACGTCGTGCTGAAGCGTGCTGTTTCGGAGACCGTCTGGCGGGCCGAGGTGCTGGCCGACCTGCCGGAGTCGGACGAGTTCCGGGTACCTCGGCCCGTGCGGAGCCGGAGCGGTGAGTGGATCGCGTTCGGGTGGGAAGGCAGCTCGCTGTTGGACGGGGCTACTGATGTCGGGCGACAAGACGACGTGCTGCGGGCGGCTGAGGCTTTCCATGCAGCCGTTGCGGGGTTCCGGCGGCCCGACTTCCTCGATGAGCGCAGCGATCCGTGGTCCGACGGCGATCGGATCGCGTGGGGCGAGCAGCCGTACGACGGGAGTCCGGCGTACGTCGAGTTGGTCGGGCTGCTTGTCGATGCCTGGCGGCCGGTCGAGTTGGCGGAGCAGGTCGTGCATGGCGATCTGCCGGGGAATGTGATGTTCGCCGACGGGCTTCCGCCGGCGATCATCGACTGGCCGGTGTACTGGCGACCGCCGTCGTGGGCGTCGGCGGTTGCCGTTGCGGACGCACTGTGCTGGTACGGCGCCGAGCCCGGGCTCGCCGCCCGCTGGGCGCATCTGCCGGAATGGGGTCAGATGCTGATCCGCGCGCTGATCTACCGGATAGCGACCGACGACCTGGCAGGCGGCGCCGCCACCTGGACCGAAGCCCGTCGCTCGGGCTACGCGCCGGTGATCGAACTGGCGCTGTCGTACGCCGGCTGAGCTGCGCTCGGCCGGTCGGCCCGGGCTCGCCCGGCGGCCCGGATCGCGAGCGGAATGGTGCCGAAGGCAAGTACTCCGAGTCCGGCGCCGATCCAGCCCACCGACGAGTACCCGGCGCCCGCGTCGAGCGCGAGCCCGCCGAGCCACGGACCGACCGTGATCCCGACGTTGAACGCGGAGATGTTGAACGCCGCGGCCAGTGTCGGCGCGGATCCGGCGACGCTGAACACCCGCGAGTTGACCGCCGGGTTGGTCGCGAACCCGAACGTCCCGACCGCGATGATCGCCGGTACGGCGAGCCACGGCGTACCCGTCGTGAGCGCGAGCACGACCGCCGCGACGATCACGCCGGTCAGGCTGAGCACCAGCGTGCTGAACGGACGCCGGTCCGCGGTCCGTCCGCTGATCGTGATGCCGATCAGCGCGCCGACGCCGTACAGCGCCAGGATCGCGGGCACCCAGCCGGCGGACAGTCCGGTGGTGTCGGTGAGCAGGGGAGCGAGGTAGCTGAAGATCACCAGGATCGCGCCGGTCGACAAAGCTGTAGTGCCGTACGCGAGCCACAACTGCGGATTCGCCATACTGCGCACCTCCTGCCGCAGCTCCGGAGTGCGCTCCGCCCGGCCGCGCGGGATCGTCGCGACGATGCCGATGATCGAGAGAGCCGACAGGATCGCGACCGCCCAGAACGCGGAGCGCCAGCCGAGGTGCTGCCCGAGCAGCGTTCCCGCGGGCAGGCCGACGATCGTGGCGACAGTCAGCCCGCCGGCCAGGACACTCATCGCCTTGGCGCGCGCTTCGGGCCCGGCGAGTTCGATCGCGGTCACCGATGCGACCGCCCAGAATCCGGCATACACGAAGGCCCCGGCGACCCGGGTCGCGAGGAGTACGCCGTACGACGAGGTCAGGGCGCCGGCCACGTGGGTGAGCGCGAAGATCGCCAGGAACGCGAGCATCGCCGCGCGGCGGGACCAGCGCAGCGTGGTGACGGCCAGGATCGGCGCACCGACGAGCATGCCGACGGCGAATGCCGAGATCAGCAGACCGGCAGCAGGGATCGAGACGTCCAGGTCGGTCGCGATCTCGGGGAGCAGTCCGGCGAGCATCAGCTCGGACGTGCCCTGGGCGAAGATCGCCAGGCCGAGCAGATAGACAGCGCGAGGCATGAGGTCCTCTCGTATTGGATCGTTCAGTGCAAAACGTGGGCAGGGGAGACGATCAGAAGCTGCGCAGAGTCGCCTCGACGACGGCCTGCTGGCCGGCGCGGTCGGCGCCGCGTCGAGCGGCGACCCGGAGGCCGCCGAGAACGGTGAAGACGTACGTCGCGAGCCCGGTCGCGTCCTGCTCCGGGTCGACCTCGCCACTGGCCTGCGCCGTCCGGATCGCGTCCGTCAGGGCAGCCAGCTTGGTCTCGTGGTCCCGGTCGAGCAGGTCGAGGATCTCGGCGTCCTTCGGGCCGAGCTCGACGATCGTGTTGATGACGAAGCAGCCCGTCGGGTCGTCGGGCTCCGGCTCGACGGCGGTCCAGAGGATCCGCCGCACCCGCTCACGGATCGGCACGGTGGCGTCCTCGATGACCTCGAGCTGGGCGGCGGTGAACTGGTCGACGTACCGCCGGAGGGCTCGGTCGAACAGATCGCGCTTGCTGCTGAACGTGTTGTAGATGCTGCTCCGGCCGAGGCCGGTCGCCTCGCAGAGGTCCTGCGTCGAGGTCGCTTCGTAGCCGGCCGTCCAGAACACCCGCATCGCGGCGTCGATGGCGCGATCCTCGTCGAACGTCCTCGGTCTCGGCATGACTTCGAGCCTAGCACGTTATGGACTGAGCGATCCAAAACATCCCGCCGAACGGGTGAACCACCTGCGCCGATAGCATCCGGGCATCGAGGCGAGTGCCGGATGCTCTTCGACAAGAGCGCAGGTACTCGCTTTCACTTGGGGGCTCTGATCGTCGATCATCTGGGGAGCACTGTGAGGTTGTTCAGACCTGGGGGGCTGGCACTCGCCCTCGCCCTGGTGGCGGGTACCACCGCTGCCACTTCAGCCGTCGCGGACGAGACCAAGACCGTCTCGTACCGTGGCTACCAAGTAACTGTCCCGGCCAACTGGCCGGTGGTCGACCTGACCGCCGACCCGACCGCCTGCGTCCGGCTCGACCAGCCCGCGGTGTACCTGGGCCGCAGTACGTCGCAGGCCAACTGCCCGGCGCATCTCGTCGGCCGCAGCTCCGGCCTGATCCTCGAGCCGCTGACCACGAACACGCCGTCCAGCGACGGCCTGCTCCGGCGCGCGGTCACCGATGCCGGAGTACTCGCGACCGCGTACTACGCACCGGGCGCGGAGGGTGCGGCGGGCGACGTGCTGGCCACCGGCCGAGTGGTGACGAAGACGCCATCCGCCCGGGTTGCGGCACCCGCCGCGGTCACCCCGTCGGTGGTTGCCACGGGCAACTTCGCGGGCGATGGCTTTGACGCGTGCACCGCGCCGCCGCAGTCCACGATGGACGCGTGGCGACCGAAGTACCAGGGGATCGGCATCTACATCAGCGGCGGGCTCCGGGCCTGCGCGCAGCCGAACCTGACCGCCGACTGGGTGGCCACGAACGCGAGCAAGGGCTGGCAGTTCCTCCTGATCGACGTCGGCTACCAGGCGCCTTGCACGACGTACAAGAGCCGGATGTCGTCGGTCGCGTCAACCGCCTTGATCCAGGGCCGCAACGCTGCGATCAACGCGGTCGCCGCGGCGCAGGCGCTCGGGTTCGCCCAGCGCAGCGCGATCTACACCGACCTCGAGCCGTACGACTCGACCGCAGCGTGCAAGGCAGCGGTCCTGTCGTATGTGAGTGGTTGGACCCAGGAGCTGAACTCGCGGGGTTACCTGGGCGGGGCTTATGTCAACGCTGCACACGGAAGCGCCGACCTGGTGAGCGGCTACACGAGCACGGCGTACACGCGGCCGGACAACATCTGGATGGCCCAGTGGAACAAGACGCCGGGCACGATGTCGGTTCCGGCGACCTACTGGAGCAATCACCAGCGCGTGCACCAGTACGACAGCCTGAGTGAGACCAATGGCGGCGTCACGATGTCGATCGACAAGAACTACCTGAACCTGACGGCCCCGCCGCCTCCTGTCACCAGCTTCAGCGTCACCGGCGGAGTTGCGGCGGCGACGCTGCGGTGGACGAAGCCGGCGGGTGTGACTCTTGGCCAGATCATGGTTCGCAGTGCGGTCGGCTCGACTCCGCCGCCGCTGCCGACTTCCGGAACTGCGGTCTACAACGGCTCGGCCAGCCTGTTCACGCAGACGGGGCTGTCGAACTCGGCCAGCTACGCGTACCGGGTCTGGGTGAAGGACAGCAAGGGCAAGATCGGTCCCGGTGTCGACGTGAAGCTCGTCGGCTCGAAGGCCACGATCGGCGCCAGTGCGGCCTCGATCATGTACACGCAGGCGGTCACGCTGTCGACGGCCGTCAGTCGGCTGGACGGTGTGAAGCTGGCCGGCGTACCGGCGGTGCTGTACGCGAAGGCCAAGAACGCGAGCAAGTGGTCGACGGTCGGATCGTTCACCACGGACGCCAACGGCATCGCGTCGACGTCGCAGAAGCCGGCTGTGTCGACGTACTACATGTGGGGCTACAACGGCGGCGGTGCTGTGCTCGGCACGCGCAGCACGGCTCCGCTGGTCCAGGTGCATCCGGCGCTGTCGGCGTACCTCACTCCGGGTGCGATCAAGCTGGGTGCGTCAACGTTGCTCTACGGGTACCTGAACCCGCCACACGCCGGTACGACGGCGTACCTGCAGCGGCGCTCCGGTACGACCTGGGTGGCGGTGACGACCGGGAAGCTGACGACGAACGGGAAGTACGCCTTCAGCATCAAGCCGACCGCACGCGGCACCTACACCTACCGCGTGGTGTGGCTCGCGGACGCTGACCACCAGGGGACGCAGACCGCGTCGAAGGTGCTGACTGTCAGTTGAGGGCGAGGCCGGCCGCCGCACTCCGCGCGAGCTCGATCGCGTGTGCCGCAAGCGGTGAGTGCGTGCGGCCGGCCTGCCACAGCAAGAAGATCTCCCGCGCCGGGAGCTCGGGTGTGAGTTCATGCAGCGTGAGGCTCGGGTCGTCACGCAGTACGGCGAGACGTGGCGCGAGGGCCGCACCGAGGCCGGCGCGGACCATCGCGAGCAGCGCCTCGTTGCCCTCGGTGCGGAACACGAACTGCGGGCGGATGTCGCGGGCGCGGAGGAAGTCCTCGACCACCGCTTGGTGGCAGATCGCCGGATGGGCGACCAGCGGCAGGCCGTCCAACTTCTCGAGCGGGACCGGTCCGGCGGGGAAGTCGCCCGGGCGCGCGACCAGGACGTACGGGTCGTCGAGCAGTTTGAGGTCCTCGATGGTGTCGTCGGTGCGGCCGTCGAAGAACATCAGATCGAGGCCGGTGAGATCGGGATCGTCGGTCTCCTCCTCGAACAGCCGGATGTCGCAGCCCGGATGCGCGTCGCGGAGGCCGCGAATCACCTGCGGCAGCAGCGTGTTCGAGACGGTCTGGAACGTGCCGATGTCGATCCGGCTGTCGCCGGCCCGGAAACGTTCGATCCCGTCGCTGAGCTCGTCGGCGCGGCGCAGCAGGTCGCGGGCGTGCTGCAGCAGGACGGCGCCGAGCGGAGTGATCCGCACCGGCTTCGGCCCACCCGGCCGGTCGAACAGCGGCCCCTGGGCGGCCTTCTCGAGGACTGCGATCTGCTGGCTGACGCTCGACTGGGTGTAGCCGAGCCTGCTCGCGGCACGGCCGAACGATCCCTCGTCGGCGACGGCAGCCAGCGTCGCCAGATGACGCAACTCGTACATGGCCGCACTCTATCGCCATTGGCGATCGCTTCGATAAGAATCAATCGCTTTTCACGATGTGTGTGCGGCTTCTACGGTCGTGGGCATGGAGAACCTCTACTCGGTCAACGGCATCGAACTCTGCGCGGAGACGTACGGCGATCCGGCCGACCCCGCCGTCCTGCTCATCCACGGCGCCACCGCCTCCATGCTGTGGTGGGACAGCCGGTTGTGCAGCGAACTCGCCGCCCGCGGTCGGTTCGTCATCCGCTACGACCAGCGCGACACCGGCCGGTCGACCTCCTTCCCGGTCGGGGAACCGGGCTACGCGATGAGCACTTTGGCGGCTGACGCCGTCGGTCTTCTCGATGCCCTGGGCATCGAGAAGGCGCACGTGGTCGCGCAGTCGATGTCCGGCGGCATCGCGTTGATCCTCGGCGTCGACTACTCATCCCGCGTCGCGTCGCTGACCTTCGTTTCGACGAGCACCGGTGATGACGGACTCCCGCCACCGTCGGTGTCGTATCCGGCTACGCCCGATCTCGGCGACCCGGCTGCCGTCGAGGAGTACGTCGTACGGTCGATCGAAGCCGAGGCAGCGGGACATTTCGACGAGACCGCCGCTCGTGCTCTGGTCCGGCGGGACATGGCCCGGGCTCGGAACTACGAGGCTTCGCTGACGAACCACTTCGCGATGACCTTCGACGGCCCACGCGACGGCGGCTTCGGCGACCTGACCATGCCGGTTCTCGTCCTGCACGGAGACGCCGATCCGCTGCTGCCTTTGCCGCACGGTGAGGCAGTGCGAGACGCGGCACCGGGTGCTCGGCTCGTGGTGCTGCCCGGCATGGGGCACGGGTTGTCGGCGCCCTACTGGAAGACCTTCGTG
Organism: Kribbella sp. NBC_00662; assembly: GCF_041430295.1. Lineage (GTDB taxonomy): Bacteria > Actinomycetota > Actinomycetes > Propionibacteriales > Kribbellaceae > Kribbella. Next base: position 6,176,545 of record NZ_CP109029.1, read on the forward strand.
GACGAGGTGGCGTCATGAAATTTGCGATCTGGCTGCCCTTGTTCGACGAGTTGTCCGATGCGCGCGAGGTCGCTGGGCTGGCAGCGGCGGCCGAGGGGGCTGGGTGGGACGGGTTCTTCCTCTGGGACCAGCTGTGGTGGCGGGAACCGGTCCGGCTGGTGTCGGATCCGTGGATCGCGATGAGCGCGATCGCGATGGTGACCGAGCGACTCCGGATCGGGCCGATGGTCTCGCCGATCGCGCGCCGCCGACCGACCAAGTTGTTGCGTGAGACAACGACTCTGGACCGGCTCTCGGGTGGCCGGCTGACGCTCGGCGTCGGGCTGGGCAGCGACCGGTTCGCGCAGGAGTACTCGAAGACCGGTGAGGAGGTGAACGACCGGGTCCGGGCCGAGCGGATGGATGAGATGCTGGACATCCTCACGGCGGGTTGGACTGGGGAGCCGGTGACGCATCACGGCAAGCACTATCTGGTCGACGACGTGCAGTTCCTGCCGCGGCCGGTCGCGGGCCGGGTGCCGGTGTGGATCGCCGGATTCCCCGGGAATGCGAAGCCGATCCGGCGAGCAGCGCAGTACGACGGCTTCTTCCCGGTCAACCTCACGTCGCCCGACCAGGTCGCCGAGCCGGCCGCCGTACTGCGTGAATTGCGCGGCAATCTGGACAATTACGACATCGCGGTGGCGCTGGAACCGGACGTCGATCCGCGTCCGTACGCCGACGCCGGGGCCACGTGGTGCCTGATGGACGTCGACCCGGCCACGCTGCGACTGGCCGACGTACGCGCGGTGATCGCGGCCGGTGCTCCGCGGTAAGGGGTGTTCCTCGCGGGACCATAGGTGTCTAATCGAATCGTGGCCAGCGTCAGTGGACAGGCTGGGATCACCGAGCGCACCGGAACGACTGCTGTCGGATTACGACGGCGGCCACTGGGCCAGGTGATCGGCAAACTCTTGTCGACGACCGATCACAAGGTGATCGGCCAGTTGTACCTGGTCACGTCGTTCATCTTCTTCCTGATCGGCGGCATCATGGCGCTGATCATGCGCGCCGAGCTCGCCGAGCCGGGGCTGCAGCTCGTGAACGAGGAGACGTACAACCAGCTCTTCACCATGCACGGCACGATCATGCTGCTGCTGTTCGCGACGCCCCTGTTCGTCGGGTTCGCCAACGTGATCATGCCGGTGCAGATCGGCGCCCCGGACGTGGCGTTCCCGCGGTTGAACATGTTCAGCTACTGGCTGTTCCTGTTCGGCGGGCTGATCACGATCGGCGCGTTCCTCACCCCGGGCGGCGCGGCCGACTTCGGCTGGACGGCGTACTCGCCCTTGTCGAACGAGGTCCGCTCGCCGGGTATCGGGGGCGACCTGTGGATCATGGGCCTGTGGATGGCCGGTCTCGGCACGATCCTCGGCGGCGTCAACTTCGTCACCACGATCATCACGATGCGGGCGCCGGGGATGACGATGTTCCGGATGCCGATCTTCTGCTGGAACATCCTGGTCACGTCGATCCTGGTGCTGATCGCGTTCCCGATTCTCGCGGCGGCGCTGCTGGTGCTGGAGGCGGACAGATCGCTCGGAGCGCACGTGTTCGATGCGTCGAACGGCGGCGCGATCCTCTGGCAGCATCTGTTCTGGTTCTTCGGGCATCCCGAGGTCTACATCATCGCCCTGCCGTTCTTCGGCATCATCACCGAGATCCTGCCGGTGTTCAGTCGCAAGCCGGTCTTCGGGTACATCGGTCTGGTTGCGGCGACGATGGGCATCGGCGCCCTGTCGATCGCGGTGTGGGCGCACCACATGTTCGTGACCGGTGCGGTGAACCTGCCGTTCTTCTCGTTCATGACGTTCCTGATCGCGGTACCGACCGGGGTGAAGTTCTTCAACTGGATCGGGACGATGTGGGGCGGCTCGCTGTCCTTCGACACCCCGATGCTGTGGGCGGTCGGCTTCCTCACGACGTTCCTCTTCGGCGGCCTCACCGGGGTCATCCTGGCCTCGCCGGCCCTGGACTACCAGCTCTCCGACACGTACTTCGTCGTTGCGCACTTCCACTACGTCGTCTTCGGCACCGTCGTCTTCGCGATGTTCGCCGGGTTCTACTACTGGTGGCCGAAGATGACCGGGCGGATGCTCGACGAGCGCTGGGGGAAGCTGCATTTCTGGCTGCTGTTCATCGGCTTCCACACGACGTTCCTGGTGCAGCACTGGCTGGGTGTCGAGGGCATGCCGCGGCGGTACGCCGACTACAAGTCGTTCGAGGGCTTCACCACACTGCACCAGGTGTCGACCGTCGGTGCGTTCATTCTCGGGATCTCTACGCTGCCGTTCTTCTGGAACGTCTACAAGTCGCGGCGGCACCCGCTCGTCGAGGTGGACGATCCGTGGGGGTGGGGCCGGTCGCTGGAGTGGGCGACGAGCTGCCCGCCGCCGCGGCACAACTTCGACCAGTTGCCGCGGATCCGTTCGGACTCGCCGGCCTTCGACATGCACCACCCGGACATCGCGCTCAGCGAGTACGACACCAATCGGACCGACTCGGACGGTCTGCTCGACGCGGGCGAGGACCAGGGGCGGATCGAACACCTCAAGTCGACCGACGACTGATCAGCGCGGCAGGTCAGCAAGTCGACCGACGACTGATCAGCGCGGCAGGTCAGCGCGGTAGGCGCTCGAGCAGGCGGGTCAGCTGCTCGTCGGTCTGCTGTGGTGACGGGCTGCTGGATGCCAGCAGGTCAAGGGCTTGTGTGTAGGCCTCGACGTCGTCGCGCTTGTCCAGATAGAGCGCGCTGGTGAGGTGCTCGAGGTAGACGATGTCGGGCAGATCGCGCTGCGGGAACCGGAGCAGGGAGAACGCTCCGCCGGTTGCCGCGTGACCGCTGCTGGCGAGCGGGATGATCTGAAGCGTCACGTTCGGCCGGGTGATGGCATCGCGGAGGGCGTCGAGCTGGCTGCGCAGTACGTCGAGGCCGCCGATCGGGCGATGCAGCACCGACTCCTCGACCACCGCCCAGAGCTTGAGCGGCGGCTCACGGTCCAGGACGCGTTGCCGGCGGGTGCGCAGCGCGACGATCCGCTCGATCTCGTCGTCGGTCGGCACGCCGGAGGGAGTCAGTCGCGCGACGGCGCGTGCGTACTCCGCGGTCTGCAGCAGGCCGGGGACGAACTGGATCTCGTAGGTCCGGATCAGTTCCGCGGTCGCCTCGAGCCCGAGATACGCGTCGAACCAGTCGGGCGTGACGTCGCCGTACCGATGCCACCAGCCCGGGTCGTTGGCCTCGCGGGCGAGCTCCAGCAGCCGATCCCGCTCACGCGCCTCGTGCACGCCGTACAACGTGAGGAGGTCGGCGACGTCGCGCTCCTTGAAACCGACCCGGCCGAGCTCGAGCCGGCTGATCTTGGACTCAGACGACCGGATCGCCCAGCCGGCGTCCGTCCGGCTGACACCGGCGCGCTCGCGCAGCTCCCGCAGATGACCACCCAGCATCATCCGCAGAGCCGTCGGCCCCACTACGCCTCGCCCCGCCATATCCCGAGTCTACATGATTTTCGAACAGGTGTTCCCATGCAATCTCGACCCACGGGGGCGCCCACGAGGACCTAAGGCCGGCAACTCCGGGAGTTCGGCGTACGGCGATGTGCCGGCGAGGGCTGTCGTACGGCGAGGGAGCTCGCGCCGCGGCGAGCGGCGGGAGTTGTACCGCGACCACGGGCGCGGGCGCCATCGTGCCGCGGCATGCGATCGGGTCCGTCGTACGACGGGATGCGAGCGGGATCGTCGTCCTGCGCGCATGGTCCGACCGGGCCCGCCGTACGACGCGGTCGTCGGGCGCAGGTGCCGGTGCCCCGTCCGGCTGAGGACTTCGGCAGTGTGGCTAGTCGCGTAAGTATTCGGCTCGCCAGCGGAGGATGGTGGGGTCCGTCGGGCTGGGGGCCTGGTCTAGTTGGATCAGGCGGAGGTCGGGGGCCGTGAAGGACTGGATCGTGGCGCGGGTCAGGGGCCAGGGTGGGCCTGCGACGGCTTCGTCGGGTTGGTTGTCGGGGCGGGCGGCGGCGATGACGAGGAGCGTGCCGCCGGGGGCTACCAGTTCGGTTACCTGCTTGATGGCGGCCGGCTGTAGGGAGATCGGCAGCGCCTGCACGGTGTAGATCTCGATGACCAGGTCGAAGGCGCGGTGCCAGTCGGCTGGGGGAGACAAGAGGTCGGCGACGATGTAGTGCGCCTTGGAGTCCGGGTGGTTGCGGTGGGCTGTCTCGATCGCGCTGGGGGAGATGTCGAACGCGGTCGTGTCGTATCCGCGGTCGGCGATCAGTTCTGCGTCCCAACCGGTGCCGGCGCCGACGACCAGTGCGGTCTTGTCGGTGCCGTCGGGCTGGGCCTCGTTGATCCAGTCGATCAGCAACTGGTGTGCCGTGCCGCGGTCCCACGGGACGACGGCGGATCCTTCGGCGGCAGCGGCGTACAGGTGCTCGAACCAACCGGTCGGGTCGTCGCGGTCGAGTGACTCGTGGGCGATGCGGCGAGAGACGACGTCTGGATCCTCATTCATGACTCGAACCTACTTCCGGACCGGCGTGGATCGCGCGCACGGTCTGCACCGTATCAACGTCCTCGGGCCGCTTGTCCTCGCGATAACGAATCACCCGGGCGAACCGCAACGCCATGCCGGCCGGGTATCGCGGTGAGGTCTGCACGCCGTCGAACGCGATCTCCACCACCACCTCCGGGCGGAGGTAGACGGCCCAGTCGTCCCGTCGTACGGCGAGCTCCTGGAAGCGCTCGGTCTGCCAGCGGAGCAGCTCGTCGGTCAGCCCCTTGAATGTCTTCCCGAGCATCACGAACTCGCCGGTCTCCTCGTCGCGCGCACCGAGATGGAGGTTCGACAACCAGCCCGTCCGCCGCCCGTGACCCCACTCGGCAGCGAGCACGAGGAGATCGAGCGTGTGCGTCTGCTTGACCTTCACCCACCCGGACCCGCGTCGGCCCGCCTCGTAAGGCACGGTCAACGACTTCACCATCACGCCCTCGTGCCCGCGCCGCACCGCATCCGCGAAGAACGCCTGCCCGGCCTCCGCGTCATCGGTCACGAGCCGCGGCACCCGGCGCTCCTCGGGCACGAGCTTCGACAGCCAGTCGTGCCGCGCGGCTCCGTCGAGCCCGAGCAGGTCCTGGCCGTCCTGGTGCAGGATGTCGAAGAAGTACGGCGTGAGCGGCACCGACTCCGGCCCCGTGGCCGCACGCGTTGCCGTCCGCGACCCGGTCACCTGGAACGGCTCAGGCCGCCCGTCCGGCCGCAGCGCGATCAGCTCACCGTCGAGCACGACCTGCTGGGCGTCGAGCTCGAGCACTGCGCGAACCACCTCCGGCACGCGTGTCGTGATGTCGTCGAGCGTTCGCGTGTAAACCACGACGCGAGAACCGTCCCGATGCACCTGGATCCGGATCCCGTCCAGCTTCCACTCGAGCGCCGCCGGTGTACCGGTCTTGGTCAACGCCTCCGCCACCGTGGTCGCCGACTGTGCCAGCATCGGCTGCACCCCACGCCCGACCTCGAGACCGAACTGCGCCAGGCCCGCCTCACCCTCGGTCAGTACGGCGACAGCGACCGGAGCAGCCGCCCCACGCAACATCGCCGCGGCCCTGATCTTGTCCAACGGAATCCCCGTCGCCCGCGCGACCGCGTCCGCCATCACGCCGTCGAGCGCGCCCTGCCGCAGCTCGCCGCCCACGAGTTGGCGCAGGAACCATTGCTCATCCGCCGTCGCCCGCGCGAACAGCCCGTCGACGGCCGCCCGCCGCCGCGCCTGCACGCCGGTGCCCGACATCTCAGCCAGGTCCGCGAACGCCTGGTCGACCTCCTCGACCGTCAGTGACGGGTCGGCGGCCGGCGCCGGCGCATCGGCCAGCGTCCGCCAGCCGACCCCGGTCCGGCGCTGCCGCAGCTCGCCGGACAGGTACGTCACGACGATCTCGATCTCGGCGGGCTCGGTGGCCTTGGACAACAAGCCGGCGATGAACTCCGCCTTCTTCAGCCGCGACCTGGTCCCGGCCAGCGCGGCCGACGTCGTGACCACCTCGGAGAGCAACATGAATCCAGTCTGGCCTATGGCACCGACAGGTTGGCTTTCACAACTTTCGAAGTGACACCGGCATCGAGGAGAGCGAGGAAACTCAGCACCGAAGGGGGAACGAGTATGCGAAAGATGATTGCGGCGGCAGCCGGCCTGCTCCTGGCCGCTCCCGTCCTCACCACTATCAGTCCGGCAGCAGCAGCACCCACGGCGACCGCCTGCTACATCCAGGCCGGTTCGGTGACCGCGGGGAACGACCTCGTGAACAAATACGTCCGCGCGACCTCACCCATCTCGGTCAACCCGGTCGACACGATGGCGAAGCAGCCGTTCGGCACCGTCGCCCTGAGCAGCGACTGGGTCTGGGACGACGACTTCGACGACAACACCGCACTGACCGGCGCCGTCGTCACCGGCGGCGTGCTGTACGACGGCGGCCTGCTCACCCAGAAGGGCACCGACGGCAAGGTCGTCAGCAACCAGATGACCCGCATCGGCGGCGGCTGGAACGACTTCCGCACCCTGACCAAGTCCTGGTCGGCGGACGGCGGTAGCAACGCAAGAACGTACGCCCTGCGCAACGACGGCGTGCTCTACCGGTGGTTCGTCAGCGAGGTCAACGGCAAGCCCGCCTGGCGCTCCGCGGGTTCGTACGCCGGGTTCGCGTCGGTGAAGGCGGTCGCGCTGATCAGCCGGACGTCGACGTACGACACCTTGCTGGCGACCACTCGAGGCGGCGCGCTCTACACGATCCGGATCCCCCTGAGCTCGCCGATGAAGCCGGTGGTCAAGGCGCTGCGCACGAGCACCTGGCAGGGCTTCGAGTCGCTGCTGACCACTCGGTGCGGACAGTACGGCACGCTGCTCCTCGGCATCGACAAGGACAGCGGCTCGGCGTACCTGTATGCCGTGGGGCATGCCAACGGAACCGCGACCGTCATCAACAGCCTCGGCAAGGTGCCGGGCACGTTCAGCGACCCGGTGAACTACAGCTGGGCGAGCTTCGTCGACCCGCCGCTGAACGGCGAGTAATCGTCAGGGCGCCGGCGGGAGGTCGTCGAGGAAGTCCGACGTCGGTGTGAAGAAGAGGCCACCCGTGACGGCGGTCGAGAAGTCGAGCAGGCGGTCATGGGTGCCCTCGGGTACGCCGATGAACATCCGGCGCAGCATCAACTCGGTCACCGACGGGCTCTTCGCGTACCCGATGAAGTAGGTGCCGAACTCCTGCGTGCCGATCGTGCCGAACGGCATGTTGTCACGCAGGATCTGCAGCTGGTTGCCGTCCTGGTCCTCGATCACGTTCAGCACGATGTGCGCGTTAGCCGGCTTCTTCGCGTCGGGGAACTCGATGTCGTCGAGCTTGGTCCGGCCGACCGCCTGCTCCTGCTGCTCGACCGTCAGCGCGTTCCACGCCTTCAGGTTGTGCAGGTACTTCTGCACGATGACGTAACTGCCGCCCCGGAAGTCGGGGTCCTCGTCGCCGACGAGTACGGCGGCCTGTGCGTCGGCGCCGGTCGGGTTCTCGGTCCCGTCGACGAAGCCGAGCAGGTCCCGCATCTCGAAGTACTTGAAGCCGTGTACTTCGTCGACGACCGTGGCGGCGCCGTCGAGGACGGTCATGATCTGGCCGGCCAGCTCGAAGCACTGGTCCTGGTGGGCGGCCCGGATGTGGAACAGCAGGTCGCCGGGGGTCGCCGGGGCGTGGTGGGTCGCGCCCTTGAGCTCGACGAACGGATGCAGCTCGGCGGGCCGCGGACCGCTGAAGAGGCGATCCCAGACGTCGGAGCCGATGCTGGTGACGCACGAGAGGTTGCCGTTGGGCACACGGAATCCGACCGACCGGACCAGGCCGCTCATCCGCTCCAGCAGGTCGCGGGTCCGGTCCTCGCCGCCGTCTTCGACCTGGACGACCAGGAAGATGGCCGAGCCGCTGAGCGGCATCAGCACGGACTGCGGCAGTGCGTCCGTCGACCTGGATGTTTCGGGCTCAGTAGCCACCGTGTTTTCCCTCCGTCTGCTTGGCCCGATCTTCTAGAGTCCAGTCATGGACCCGCAACAGCCCGGGCCGCCACCGCACCAGCAACCGCAACCGGGCCCATACTCCCAGCCGGGGCAGTACCCACCGCCCCCGGCCCACCCCGGCCCGTACCCGGAGCAGTGGGGCGCGCCGCCACCCCACCCTCAGCAGTCGGGTGCTCCGGCGCCGTACCCGGTCCAATATGCCTACCGTGAGCCCCGCATCATCCCCGCCCCGCCGGGTACGCCGTTCCACCGGCTGGCGCGTACTCCGAAACACACCTGGTGGCGCCCGATCGTCGGGACGCTCCTGCTCGGCGCCTTCGTCCTGTTCCTGACGACAGGCGTTGTCGTCGCCTGGACGATCGCGCACCGCGTCATCGCCGGGCCGTTCCCGGCTCCGAGCGGCTCGGACATCTTCCCGAGCGACACCGAGAACCTCGCGGTCACCCTGGTGATGCTCGGCATCCTGACCCCGGCTGTCGGGCTGGCCGCGTGGGTCGTCCAGCGCCGGCCGTTCTGGAGCGTCGCCTCGGTCCTGAACAAGATCCGCTGGCGCTGGCTGCTGCTGTGCTGCGTGCCGGCTCTCGGGTACCTCGCGCTGTCGTACGCGATGGGCCTGCTGGTCGACGCGATCTTCCCTCCCGACGATTCGATCGGGAACGACGGCGGGTCGTGGATCGGCTTCGGCGCGTTCGTCGTCCCGGCGCTGGTGATCCTGTTCCTGGTGCCGTTCCAGTCCGCTGCCGAGGAGTTCATGTTCCGCGGCTGGCTGATCCAGGCGGTCGGCGCATACGGCCCGGACAACCCGAACGGCAAGGCCCGATGGCTGCGGACGGCCTTCCGGTCCCCGTGGCCGGGCATCGTGATCGGCGGCGCGGCGTTCGTGTCGGCGCACGGCTACACCGGCTGGGCGATGGCCGACGTGTTCCTGTTCGCCGTCACCGTCGGCTGGCTGACGGTCCGGACCGGGGGACTGGAGGCGGGGATCGCGCTGCACGCGCTGAACAACCTGCTCGCGTTTATGTTGCCTGCGGCAACCGGTCAGCTTTCCGGCTGGGACGAGCAAGGTGGCGCGCCATGGACGTTGCTGGCCTCCGACATCCCGTGCCTGGCGTTCTACGCGTTCGCGATCACCTGGCTGGCCCGCCGGCAGCAGGTAGCCCGGGTGAGCTGAAAACCACGCGAGAACTGTCGGTCCGCTCTGGCAGGCTTTGCCGCGTGACGAACGTGAAGATCGAGGCCGTCCTGTTCGACTGGGGCGGCACACTGGCAACCTGGCACGACATCGACCTGCGCGAGACCTGGCGCGCCGTCGCCGCGGTGCTCGACGAGGACCAGGCCGACGAGCTGGCCGCCCGGCTGGTGGCGGCCGAGGGGTCGATCTGGCTGCGCTCGCGCGACGAGCATCTGAGCAGCACGCTCGAGGAGGTGTGCAAGCTGGCCGACGTCGTCCTCAGCCCGGCGGCCCAGGCGGAGTACGACCGGCAGTGGGACCCGCACACCGAGCTGGACCCGGACGCCATCGACACGCTGCGCGAGCTGAAGGCGCGCGGCCTGAAGGTCGGCGTGCTGTCGAACACCATCTGGCCCCGCCGGCGGCACGAGGAGATCTTCGCCCGCGACGGCGTCCACGAGCTGCTGGACGGCGCGGTCTACACCAGCGAGATCCCGCACACGAAGCCGCACCCGGAGGCGTTCCTCGCGGCGATGCGTGCGGTCGGTGTCTCGGAGCCGTCACGCTGCCTGTTCGTCGGCGACCGGCTCTTCGACGACGTCTGGGGCGCGCAGAACGTCGGCATGCGGGCCGCCCACCTGCCGCACAGCGCGATCCCGACCGAGCAGATCGGCCACACGGAAGGTACGCCGGACGCCACGATCCAGCGCCTCTCCGAGCTCCCGGCGCTGCTCGACAGCTGGAACTGACCCGGATACACCCGGGAACACCGAAGGACCCCCGAGCCGGATCACGGCTCGGGGGTCCTGAGGGGTTTCGGAGTGGGTGTTACGCGGCCAGCGTCGGGTCTGCCATCAGGCGCAGGCGGCCCAGCGCCTCACGCTCGATCTGGCGGACTCGCTCCGCCGAGATGCCGTGCACTGCGCCGATGTCGGCCAGCTTGGCCTGGCGGCCGTCGTGCAGGCCGTAACGGCGCCGGATCACGTCCGCGGACCGCGGGTCGAGCTGGTCGACCAGGCTGAACAGGCCCGAGCGGTCGGACGCGTCCGCGACCAGCTGGTCCGGACCCGGCGCGGTCTCGGCCGCGATCAGGTCACCCAGCGAGGTCTCGCCCTCGTCGTCGACCGGGCTGTTCAGGCTGATGTGGTCCCGGCCGATGCGGATCAGTTCGGTGACCCGCTCCTCGTCCAGACCCAGCTCCGCCGCGATCTCGTCGATCTCCGGCTCGCGCCCGAGCTTGCGCTCCAGCGTGCGCCGTGCCGACCCGATCTGGTTCAGCTGCTCCACCACGTGCACCGGCAGCCGGACCACTCGGGCCTGCTGCGCGATACCGCGGGTGATGGCCTGCCGCACCCACCAGGTCGCGTACGTCGAGAACTTGAAACCCTTCCGGTAGTCGAACTTCTCCACCGCGCGGATCAGTCCCGTGTTGCCCTCCTGGACCAGGTCCAGCAGCGGCATCTGGGACCGCCCGTACCGGCGGGCGATCGACACCACGAGCCGGAGGTTCGCGGTCACGAACCGCTGCTGCGCGCGCCGGCCCGCTTCGGCCAGCCACTCCAGCTCCTCCTCCGTGGCATATTTGGGCGCTCCGCCCTTCTTACGTCCAACCCGCCCCTCGGCCAGCAGTTGCTCCGCAAGGAGTCCTGCTTCGACCGTCTCAGCGAGCTCGACCTCTTCCTCAGCCGTCAGCAAAGGCGTGCGCGCGATCTCTTCGAGGTAGAGACCTACACTGTCCTTGCCGTCGATACCGTCGTCCGTCGACCGGACACGAGCCATGCGAGCCACCGAAACTCCCTTCGTCGTTACATGGAGAGCAACGCTCGAGTAGGGTTCAAGATTCCGGTACCAGTGTGTAAACACCCTGAAGGTTCCCTGAGAGTTCCCGGCAGTGATTCCGCCGTGGAAACCGGTGTCCCGCAGCCCCGCTGCGATATTCGGCCCGACACCCCGCACCGAACCTGAGAATCCGGACAGAAAACCGCCTCCGGATGTGTTGCACAACACACATCCGGAGGCGGAAATTCCCGCTTTTCGGCTCGGTTTTCAGCTGAGTCCGAGCGTGTCCAGCTCCCAGGCCAGCGAGAACGCGACCTCGCGCCAGGCGTCGTACCGCCCGCTGCGGCCACCGTGACCGGCATCCATTTCCGTCTTCAGCAGTACGTCGGGGTCGCCGCTCGCGGTCGCCCGGAGTTTCGCCACCCACTTCGCCGGCTCGACGAAGAACACCCGGGTGTCGTTCAGGCTGGTGATCGCCAGGATGCGCGGATAGTGCTGCGCGGTGACGTTTTCGTACGGCGAGTAGGACTTCATGTACTCGTAGACGGCTTTGTCCTCGAGCGGATTACCCCATTCCTCCCACTCGATCACGGTCAGCGGCAGCGACGGGTCGAGGATCGTGGTCAGCGCGTCCACGAACGGGACCTCCGCGACGATTCCGCCGAATGCCTGCGGGGCCAGGTTCGCGACCGCGCCCATCAACAGCCCGCCGGCGCTGCCGCCCTGCGCGACGATGCGTTCCGGCCTGGTCCAGCCGGCTTCCACCAGGTGTTCCGCGGCGGCGATGAAGTCGGTGAAGGTGTTCCGCTTCGTCAGCATCTTGCCGTCGTCGTACCAGTGCCGGCCGAGCTCGCCGCCGCCGCGCACGTGCGCGATCGCGAACACCACGCCGCGGTCGAGCAGCGACAGCCGCGGGATCGAGAACCACGGATCCATCGACGACTCGTACGACCCGTAGCCGTACAGCACGACCGGCGCGTTCCCGTCCTTCGCGACGTCCTTGCGCGCGACCATCGAGATCGGCACCTTCGTCCCGTCCGGTGCGGTCGCCCACTCGCGGTACTGCGTGTACGCGGTCAGGTCCACGCCGCCGAGCACCGGCTGCTGCTTGAGCAGCCGCCGCTCGCCGGTCGCGACGTCCACGTCGTACGTCGAACCAGGCGTGACGAGCGACGTGTACCCGAAGCGGTACCGGGTGTCGTGCCACTCGTCGTTGCGGCCGGGGGAGACCGTGTAGATCGGCTCGTCGAACTCCAGTACTTCGGGCTCGCCGAAGCCGCCGTCCGACCGTCGCATGATCGCGAGCTCGGTCAGCGCGTTGCGCCGCCGGTAGAGGATCACGTGGTCGGCGAACGCGTCGGTGCCGAGCAGGCGGCTGGTCTCGTCGCCCTCGATCAGCGTCGTCCAGTCGCCGGGGGAGTCCAGCGGCGCGGACGCCAGCGAGAAGTTGGCGGCATCCGCGTTGTGCGTGATCAGGAGCTGGTCGCCGGCGTGCTCGACGTCGTACTCGACACCCTCGCGGCGCGGGGCAACGACAACCGGCTCGCCGGTCGGGTCCTGTGCGTCCAGCAGCCAGACCTCGCTGGTGAGCTTGCTGCCGAGCGCGATCATGATCGCCTGCTCGTTGCGGGTCAGGTCGACACCGACCCAGAACCGCTCGTCAGGCTCCTCCATCACCAGGACGTCGTCCGTGGCGCCGAGCGTGTGCCGCCAGACCTGATACGGCCGCCAGGCGTCGTCGACCTTCGTGTAGAAGATCGTCGAGCCGTCCGCGGACCAGGCCGAGCCGTAGTGCACCTCGGGCAGCTCGTCGGGAAGCAGTTCGCCGGTGCTCAGATCCTTGATCCGCAGCGTGAAACGCTCGTCGCCCTTGAGGTCGACGGAGTACGCGAGCAGGCGGCCGTCGGGGGAGACGTCGACGGTGCCGAGCGAGAAGAACTCGGAATCGCCGGCCACCTCGTTCCCGTCCAGCATCACCTCTTCGCCGGCGATCTCTCCGTCGGTCGCGGGCGGCTCGTCGCCGTCCACCTTGACCCGGCAGTGCAGCGAGTACTGCTGACCCTCGATCGTGCGCGAGTAGTACCAGTACCCGCCGCGCCGCGCCGGCACGCTCAGGTCGGTCTGCAGCGTCCGGTCCGAGATCTCCCGAAAGATTGCCTCACGCAACGATTCCAGATGGGCCGTGCGCGCCTCGGTGTACGCGTTCTCGGCGCGCAGGTACCCCAGCACCTCGTCGTCGGTCTTGTCCCGCAACCACTCGTACTCGTCGACGAACACATCGCCGTGGTGCACCCGCTCGACCGGCTTGCGGGCAGCAACCGGCGGCGTGACAGATGAAGTCTCGGACATGCCGCGAGACTACCCGCGCACGCAGATGCTTACCGCATCCAATCCGGCCCTGACCGCACCCCGCGACTCCTCGGTGTGATCGAGTACGTCGAACCCGTGCCTGCCGTTCGGCACCTCGATCACCTCGAGCCTCACCCCGGCCGCCCGCGCAGCGTCGATGAACGGCGGCTGGGTCGGCGCTACGTCGGCCAGCTCACGCCCCACCACAGTCATCACCACCGGCAGTCCCCGCGCCCCCTTGACCGCTTCGACCGGATCCACACCTCGTACTGTCACCAGCCCGGAGTCGCCCAGCACCGGGTAGGTCAGCGCGACACATCGGAGCCACTCCGGCGGACTCTGCAGGAACGCGGCGGCCAACGGCCCGCTGCCGGAGAAGAACCACAGCGCGACGCGCTCGCCGTCCACCCGCGGATGCGCACGGATGGCCTCGATCGCGCCCGCCAACGCGGCGTTGGAGCGGTCGTCGTCCGGACGCCCGTCGGGGCTGTGGTCGACGGCGGCAGCGACGCAGCCGCGGTCGGCGAGTTGGCCGGCGTAGCCCTGGTAGATGTTCCACTTGCTCGGGAGCGGTCGGCCTTCAGCGGAGTACGGCACGCCGTGGATCAGCAGAACCGCGGGCGCCGGCTCGGTCGCACTCGGGAGGTAGAGCTCGAGGCCCTCGTGGGTTTCACGGGCGACGTCCGGGGTCGGCAGGACGAAGGCTGGATCTTCGGGCATGGCTCCCACCGTAGGTCCGGCAAGGGCTACACGTCGTACGTCGCGACGACCGGCGCGTGATCGCTCCAGCGTTCGGCGTACGTCGGGGCGCGGTGGACGACGCAACTGCGGGCCGCGGCGGCCAACTCGGGGGAGGCGATCTGGTAGTCGATGCGCCACCCCGCGTCGTTGTCGAAGGCCTTGCCGCGCCACGACCACCACGAATACGGCCCCGGTCCCTCGCCGCCGAACCGACGTCCGAGGTCGACCCAGCCGGCCTCGAACAGGCGGTCCATCCAGGCACGCTCCTCAGGCAGGAAGCCACTCTTCTTGCGATTGGCCTTCCAGGCCTTCAGGTCCTCCTCGCGGTGGGCGATGTTCAGGTCGCCGCACATCAGCACGTGCCGGCCGTCGGCACGCAGTTCGGTCAGCCGGGCGGTGATCGCGTCGAGGAACGCGTACTTCTCCTCCTGTCGCGGCGGCGTCTCGAACTCGCCGGTGAACACGTACGCGCTCACCGCGGTCAGCGTCGTCCCGTCCTCCAGTACGACGTCCGCCTCGACCCACCGCCCGGATCCGGCGAACCGCTCCGGACCGATCTCGCCGCGCTCGTCCTTGATCGGCCGCCGGCTCGCCACCGCGACGCCGGCGCGCCCCTTGTGCCCGTCGATCGCAGGCTCGGCATGCGCGATGTTCCACTCGCCATCCCGGCCGCTACTGAGGAGCTCCCGCAGTACGTCGTCCGTCGCCCGGACTTCCTGCATCAGCAACAAATCCGGATCGGTGTCGTCCAGCCACGGCTGCATCCCACGCCGAAACGCGGCCCTGATCCCGTTCACATTCACCGTGGCAACCGTCAGCACGCGGGAACCTTACCCTCTGTGGTGCCCCGGCTTGACGACCATCAGCACCAGCACGACCAGCCAGAGCAACGCGAAGATCCCGGACGTCATCGACAGCAGCTTCGCCTTCGACAGCACGGCACTGCGCTCCTCGGCCGTCCCGCCCGCGGCCGCCAGCACCTTCGACTGCGCGGGCGCGACGAGGTAGGCGAGCACCAGCGCCGCAGCGAGCGTCAGCACGATCGAGCTGATCAGGCACGCCTCGCCCATCACGTCCATGCTGCCCGCGAGCGCGAACCCGAAGACCGGCACAGCGAGACTGGCCCAGGCATAGACGTTGGTGATCCGGTGCAGCACCTGCAGCCCGCCCACCTCCGGGGTCTCGGCCGTCAGCGTGCGCTTCGCGATCGACGGGAACATGCTGGTCGCCACAGTGACTGGGCCGACGCAGAGGATGGCGGCGAGGATGTGCACCGTCAGGAAGAACTTGTTCATCACGCTCACTCGGAAGTCGTCGTGAGGATCGCGTCCAGGGACTGCTCGCAGAGGTGTTCGAGGGCTTCCGGCGAGACGGTCGGATCGTCGATCCACACCAGGAGGGTCTGTTCGACGTAACCCTGCCAGCCGTGGCACGCGAGCTCGACGACGGGGGTGACTTCGATGCCACGCTCCGCAACCGCGCTGATCACCCACTGGCTGAAGACGCGGCGGAGATCGGAGTGCAGCGCGCGGATCTCCGGATCGCCGGCGGCCGACATCAGCAGCGTGGCGCGATAGAGCTGCGGGGCTTCGAGTACGGCGCGGACGAAGGCGCGGATGCCCGACCGGAGCTGCTCGTCCGGTGGCAGCGACGGGTCCGGGGCGGTCCGCAGCATCACTTCGGCGGCGGCCTCCTCGATGACGGCGTACTGGAACTTCTTCTTCGAGCCGAAGTAGTGGAACAGCAGGGCGGGGGAGACGCCGGCTTCCGCGGCGACCAGCTCGACCGTCAGCTCGCGATGCGGATCCGCGAGCAGCACCCGCCGAGCCGCGGCGAGAATCTGCGCCCGGCGCTCGTCGGGGCGCAGTCGAGAGGTCTGGGTCATACCGGCAGTCTATTGAGTAAATGGTCAACAAGCACTTACTGTTGAGTATCTGCTCAACAAGCTGGAGGTCCAGATGCGTCCGTTGGCCGGTCAAGTCGTCCTCATCACCGGCGCCTCCCGGGGGATCGGCGCCGCGGTGGCCCGGAAGCTGGCAGGTGACGGCGCGAAGCTCGCGCTGGTCGGCCTGGAGCCCGACGAGCTGAAGAAGGTCGCGGAGGATTGCGGCCCCGAGGCCGGCTGGTGGGAGGCCGACGTCACTGACACCGACTCGCTGCGTGCTGCGGTCGAGGCTGTCGCCGAGCGCTACGGCCGGATCGATGTCGTGATGGCGAACGCCGGCATCGCTGCACCGGGGTTCAGCCGCAGCATGGATCCGAAGACCTGGGAGCGCGTCGTCGACGTCGATCTGTACGGCGTCTGGCGCACAGTCCATCTCACGCTGCCGTACCTGCTCGATAGCAAGGGCTACCTGCTGCTGGTCTCTTCCCTCGCGGCGATCGTGCACATCCCCGGACTCGCGTCGTACAACGTCTCCAAGGCGGGCGTCGAGGCGCTCGGGGACACGCTGCGGCCGGAGCTCAGGCACCTCGGCGTACGTGTCGGGGTTGCGCACATGACCTTCGTCGACACCGACATGGTGCGGGGAGCGGACGCGCATCCGGTGTTCGGCCGCGTGCGGACCGGGATGCCGTTGGCGAGCAAGACGTATCCGCTGGAGTTCGCGGTCGACAAGTTCGTGGACGGGATCAAGAAGCGTTCGCGGACAGTGCACGTGCCGGGCTGGATCGGCGCGCTGAAGGTGGTCCGGTGGGCGATCCCGCATTTCATCGAGTTCGGTTCGCGGTTCAGCATGCCGAAGGCGGACGCGGCCGCGCTCGCTGACATCCAGGCGCGTGGCGCTGAGGAGTCGTCGAGGCCGACCGGGGCCGGCGGACTGGCCGACTCGGAGAAGGCTGCGCACAAATGAGCCGCGAGTACGACGTCGCGCTGCTGGGGGCCAGCGGCTTCACCGGCGCGCTGACCGCGGAGTACCTGGAGAAGAACGCGCCCGCCGGGCTGCGCTGGGCCGTTGCTGGACGCAACAAAGCGAAGCTGGAACGCTTCGGCAAGGACATCCTGCACGCGGACGTGACGGACGCCGAGTCGATGCGCGCGCTGGCCGAGTCGACCAGGGTCGTCGCGACGACAGTCGGCCCTTACATCCAGTACGGCGAGCCGCTGGTCGCTGCGTGTGCCGAGGCGGGGACGGACTATCTCGACCTCACCGGCGAGCCTGAGTTCACCGATCGGATGTACGTGCGCTATCACCAGCGCGCGACGGAGACCGGCGCTCGGATCATCCACGCCTGCGGGTTCGACTCGATTCCGTACGACCTCGGCGTGCAGTACACCGTCGAGCAGCTGCCGGAAGGCGTGCCGATCCAGGTCGACGGTCTGCTCCGAGCGGGCGGTCGACCGTCGGGCGGGACGTTCCACACCGCGATCACCGCGTTCTCGCGCCCGAAGCAGAATCTCGAGGCGCATCGGGCGCGGAAACAGGCCGAGCCGCGGCCGGAGGGACGGAAGGCGCGTGCGGTGTCCGGGCGGATCCACCGCCAGCAGGGCTTCTGGGCGGTGCCGCTGCCGACGATCGATCCGCAGATCGTCGGGTACTCCGCACGGCTGCTCGATCGCTACGGGCCTGACTTCCGCTACTCGCACTACGCGGCGATGGACCGGCTCCCGATGGTTGCCGCCGGCATCGGTGGCGTGAGCCTGATGATCGCCGGCGCGCAGATCCCGCCGGTGCGCAAGGCGATGCTGAACCGGCTGCAGCCCGGCGACGGGCCGAGCCCGGAGCGGCGGGCGCGGTCGTGGTTCAACGTCCGGTTCGTCGGCCGCGGCGGCGGCAAGCAGGTGATCACCGAGGTCGCCGGCCGCGATCCCGGGTACGACGAGACCGCGAAGATGCTCGGCGAGAGCGCACTGTGCCTCGCGCTCGACGACCTGCCGGAGACGGCCGGCCAGACCACCACGGCCGCTGCCATGGGACCCGCTCTGCGGGAGCGACTGGTGAAAGCGGGGATGACCTTTGCCACCCTCGAAGTCGACCACTACTAGCACCGACGGCACCTCGATCGCCGTCTACGACTACGGCAATCCGGATGCACCGACACTGATCTGCGTCCACGGCTACCCGGACAACGCGGCGCTCTGGGAGCCGGTCGCCGAGCACCTCACCACGGACTTCCACGTTGTCACGTACGACGTCCGCGGCGCCGGCGAATCCGATCACCCGAGCGTCACATCCGCCTATGCCCTCGACCGTTTGCAAGACGACTTCGCAGCGGTCCTCGACCACGCCGCACCCGACCAGTCCGTACACGTCCTGGCCCACGACTGGGGCTCCATCCAGTCCTGGCACTTCGTCACCGACCCCGACCTCCAGGCCCGCATCGTTTCGTTCGTCTCGATCTCAGGGCCGTCGCTCGACCACGCCGGGTACTTCCTCCGCCGCCGGAACCGCGCCGCTGTCCGCCAGCTCCTGCACTCCTGGTACATCGTCTACTTCCACCTCCCATGGATCCCCGAGCTCGGCTGGCGCACGGGCTGGGCGCATCGGGCGTTCAACCGGCTGGAGCAACAGGACGCCGAGGACAGGCGTTCGATCGGTGACTACGTGAACGGCATGAAGCTCTACCGCGCCAACGTCGTGCCACGGCTGATCCGCCCGGAGGAGCGGCGTACCGACGTACCCGTGCTGGCCGTGTCTCCCGACGCCGACCCGTTCGTCACGACACCGCTGCAGACCGATATCGCGCGATGGGCTCCTGATCTGACCGTGAAGGTGGTCAGGGGCGGGCACTGGATGCCCCGGAACGATCCCGGACTTGTTGCCGAGTTGGTGCGGCAACACACCCGTGAGGTGGCAGGCTTGGAAGCATGAAGACGCTTCTCAACCTGATCTGGCTGGTGCTGGCCGGGTTCTGGCTGGCTGTCGGGTACGCGGTCGCCGGCATCATCTGCTGTGTGCTGATCGTGACGATCCCGTTCGGCATCGCGTCGTTCCGGATCGCCGGGTACACGTTGTGGCCGTTCGGCCGGACGGTGGTCGACAAGCCGGGCGCCGGCGCGGGCGCGCTGCTCGGCAACATCATCTGGATCATCTTCGCCGGCTGGTGGCTGGCGCTCGGTCACCTGACCACCGGGATCGCGCTCTGCCTGACGATCATCGGCATCCCGCTCGGCGTGGCGAACTTCAAGCTGATCCCGGTCTCGCTCCTGCCGCTGGGCAAGGAGATCGTGCCGAGCAACCAGCCGTTCGCCACCCGGTGAGGTCGCTGACTGTCCTCGGCTCCTGCGGCGCCTGGCCCGAGGCCGGTCGGGCGTGCGCCGGGTTCCTCGTCGAGTACGACGGATTCCGAGTCGTGCTCGATCTCGGGTATGCCGCTTTGCCGCGTCTCCTCGAGCACTGTCCGCAGGGTGAGGTCGATGCGATCCTCGTGACGCACCAGCATCCGGATCACTGCGTCGACGTGAGCGGCCTGGCTCGGGTGCGGTACTACGAGGCTCCGGATGCACCGCCCATTCCGCTGCACACCACGCCGGGGACTGTCGAAGTACTGCGAGCGATCGAGCCCGACCCCGACCCGGCCGAGGTGTTCGCGGTGCACGACCTCTCGTCGACGACGCGGATCGGACCCTTCGAGGTGCTGACCGTGGAACTGCCGCATTACACGACGAATCTCGGCGTGCGGTTGAGCGCGCCGGGAATGACGCTCGCCTATACCGGTGACAGCGGCCCGTCGCCGGATCTGCGGCTGGTGGCCGAGGGGACGGACGTCTTCGTCTCGGATGCGACCTACCAAGGTCAGTCCAACGGCAGCTACCTGATGACAGCCGCCGAGGCCGCGAGGGGTGCGCGCGGAGCCCGGCGGCTCGTGCTGACGCATTTCTGGCCGGGCTCCGATCGCTCGATCTCGGTGCGCGAGGCGCAGGCCGAGTTCGACGGCGAGGTCATCGCCGCGGAGGAAGGGCTGGTCGTCAGCTTTTGACGATCTTGCGGACGTTGGCGATGTCGCCGCAGCCCGACTCGATCAGCCGGGCGCGCTCTTCCGCGAACGAGTCGCCGAGGTTGCGGCGTACCTGTTCGGAGACGTCGGTGCGGGCCGGGTTGAGGACGTCGCGCTCCTCTTCGTCGAGGTGATGCGAGAGCGCCTCGGACAGCTCGTGCAGCTTCGAGCTGAACTCCTCGCTCGCGGTGTCGTCGACCTCCATCAGCTCGAGCAGCGCTTCGTTGCCCTCGTCGTGCTCGTGCTCGGAGTGCTCGACCTCCTCGGCGTCGATCGCGTCCTTGCGCCGCAGCGTGGGGTAGACCTTCGACTCCTCGGCCTCGGCGTGGGCGATCAGGACCGTGGCCAGATCGGCGAGCACTGCCTCGCGGTCGCTCGTGACGTCGCGCAGCTCGCGAAGCGCCTCTTCGAACCACCGGTGATCGGCGAGGATGATCTCGACCACGTCACCACCTGTCGCCGGAAGAATCTTCGGCATCCCGTTGTCTCCTGTCTCTCGGATGCCTTCTGGTACCCGGATAACCTCCTGGCATGCCGACCGACATGCCGACAGCGCTCATCCGCCGCCCGAGCCCGCGCCTGGCCGAAGGCCTCGTCACCCACATCGAACGCACGCCTGTCGACGTCGACCTCGCCGCGACGCAGTGGCAGCAGTACGTCGACGCGCTGCACCGCACCGGTTGGTCCACGGTCGAGGTGCCGCCGATCGAGGAGTGTCCGGACAGCGTCTTCATCGAGGACACGATGGTGGTGTACGGCGACCTCGCGGTGATCGCCCGCGCCGGCGCGAACGAGCGACGCCCGGAGGCCGCGGCCGCCGAGGAGACCGTTGCCGCACAGGGCTACCGGATCGCTCGCATCACCGATCCCGGCACGCTCGACGGCGGCGACGTACTCAAGATCGGCCCGACGATCTACGTCGGACAAGGCGGACGCACGAACGCGGAGGGAATCGAGCAACTGCGGGCCGCGTTTGCTCCGCTGGGCGCCGACGTCCGCGCGGTGCCGGTGCAGAAGGTGCTGCATCTGAAGTCGGCTGTCACCGCGCTGCCCGATGGGACCGTGATCGGGTACGAGCCGCTCGTCGACGATCCGGCTGCGTTCGACAGCTTCCGGCCTGTGCCCGAGGAGGCCGGCGCACATGTCGTACTGCTGGGGGAGGGCCGGTTGCTGATGGCTGCGTCGGCGCCGAGGTCGGCGGAGTTGTTCGCCGGCCTCGGCTACACGCCGGTCGTCGTGGACATCGGTGAGTTCGAGAAGCTCGAGGGATGCGTCACATGCTTGTCGGTGCGCCTTCGCCGGTGAGCACCCGGCGGGCAGCCTCGGCGAGCTGCACCTCGCGCTTCTTCCCACGCCCTTCGGCGAGTTCGCACGCGTCGACCAGCGCCGTGCGGTAGACCGCTGTATCGGGATGCCCCGGTGTTGCGTCGCGGACCACCTGGGTCAGCGCCTCGAGCGCCTCCGAGATGTCGCCGCACGCCAGCAGCGCCCGGCCCAACGCGGCCCGATCGCGCACCAACTGCGGATCCCCGGCCAGGAGGCTGTCCTCGTCGGCGGCAACGATGTCCGCGAGCAGCTGGGCCTCCGACCGCGGCCCGCCGACCATCAGCCGCGCACCGGTGGTGGCCTCGGTCGCTGCCCGGGTCAGCTCGTGATGCGGTCCGAACACCTCCGTCAGCTGCGGCGTCACCAGCTCGAACCACGCGATCGCGCGTCCGTAGTTCCTGGTCGCCAGCAACCCTTGCGCCACGCGCAGCCGGACCCGCAACGTCGCCGGGTCGTCGGCCGCCAGGACCTTCTCCCGCTCTGTCAGAGCCGACTGGTAGAACGGCAACGCCTGACCCGGCTCGTGGTCGTCCCAGTGCGCCTCGGCCTGCTTGTAGCCAGGGTCCGAGTCGAGCTCCGGATACCGAGCGATCGCCGACACCGGCTCCCGCCGTACGACGGTCTGCAGCGGCAGCGTGACCACCTTGCGGCCGACGTACGTCCGTCCGCCGGTCGGGATGATCCGGAACTGGCCGACCTTCGACACCGGCAGCCACAGCACGGTGTTGTAGAGCGTCCGCACCGACGACCCGCAGTTCTCGCACACGTCGCGGTGGCCGTAGAACCGGCTACCCATCGGGCCGGCCGTGTCGGTCGCGCGCCAGACCTCGGACGCCGCCGTACACGGCGCGCAGAACGGGTAAACCCCCCGCCGTTCCTCATTCATTCGAGACATTGTGGTTGGTTTCGGGTTCTTCGTCTGCATCCGCCCCGACGATCCGCACTTTTGTCAGCGCCGGGTCGTCGATCGCGAAGGTTCGGACCGGTCCCGGCGGCGTGTCCGCGGTCTCGAAGCGGACCGTGACGCGACCGCGTCCCGAGCCCCACACCCAGCCCTGGCCGTAGTCGGGGTGGGCGACGTCCTGACCGGGATGGAAGCCGACCAGGTCACGCGGCCGGGCCGGCAGCTCGACGATCTCGACCGGGTTCCCGGCGTGCTCGTCCTCGGTGAACAGGTCGTCCTGGATCCAGTCGGCCAGCGAGGAGACGCCGACGCCGAGCAACCGGATGCCGCCGCCGATCTCGCTCTCCTCGAGCAACCGGCGCGCGACCCGCGCGATCACCCGCGAGTCGTCGGTCGGCCCGGCCAAGGTCGACGAGCGGGTGTGGGTGGTGAAGTCGTGCATGCGCGTCTTGACCGTGACCGTGCGGCCGGACAATTGCGCCTTCTGCAGCCGCTCCGAGACCCGCAGCGACATCCGGTCGGCGATCGCGACCAGCAGCGACCGGTCGATGATGTCGGTCTCGAAGGTGTCCTCCACGCTGACCGACTTGGTTTCGCGGTCGCTCACCACCGGCCGGTCGTCGGCCGCGACAGCGAGCCGGTGCAGGCTGTTGCCGTGCGCCGACCCGACCTGCCGGATCAGCTCGTCCTCGTCGAGCTGCTGCAGGTCGGCGACGGTCCGGACGCCCGCCATGCTGAGTCGCTGCGCCGTCGCCGGACCGACGCCCGGGATCACCGTCACCTGCATCGGCGCGAGGAACTCCGCCTCGGTCCCGGCCGGCACGACGACCACGCCGTCGGGTTTGTCGAGGTCGCTGGCGATCTTCGCGATCAACTTCGACGTACCGGCGCCGACGGATGCGGTCAGCCCGCCGCTCACCTTCCGGATTGCGTCCTTCAGGTCCTGCGCGATCGCCTCGACGTCCTCGACCGTCAGCCCCGTGAGTCCGCTGGCCGTCAGGTCGATGAACGCCTCGTCCAGCGACAACGGCTCGACCAGCGGCGACAGCGCCCGCATCTCCGCCATCACCGCCTGACTGCTCTGCCGGTACACCTCGAACCGCGGGCTCAGGTACGCCGCGTGCGGGCACCGCGATCGCGCTTCCGCGGTCGACATCGCGGACCGCACGCCGTACTTGCGGGCCTCGTACGACGCGGTGGACACGACTCCGCGGACGCCGACTCCGCCGACGACCACGGGCTTGCCCCGCAGTGACGGCTTGTCCCGCTGCTCGACGGCCGCGAAGAACGCGTCCAGATCGACATGCAGCACCGACGGATCCCCACGCACCTGTCCAGTGTCCCTGGTGTGACCGACAATTCCCGCTATGACGTTTCCCGAGCAGTGGGACGACGGCACCGATCCGTCCACTTCCGCCCACCAGGTCCATTGGTACGACGACCGTACGGCGATCATCCGCCAGGCGCTCCACACCAACTTCGAGGGCCCGTTCCTGTACCTCCTCCTCGGCGACGAGCGCGCCCTCCTGCTCGACACCGGCACCGGTCACGCCCCGCTCCGTCCGCTGATCGACGAGCTGGCCGGGGAGCGCGAGCTGGTCGTCGCGCACACCCACAGCCACGGCGACCACGTCGGCGGCGACGACGAGTTCGATCAGGTTGTCGGGAAGACGGCCGAGGATGTCGCGCGGTACTTCGGGTTCGCCGACCGGCCGAACGGCGTTGCGCAGTTCGACCTCGGCGGCCGGGTGCTCGACATCGTCCCGATCCCGGGGCACCACGCCTCGCACATCGCGACGTACGACCGGAACACGCGGCTGCTGTTCAGCGGCGACTCGCTGTACCCGGGCCGGCTCTACGTCTTCGACTGGCCGGCGTTCCGGGCGAGTGTCGCGCGGCTGGCGGAGTTTGTTGCTGACGGCAATCCGGTCGAGTGGATCCTGGGCGCGCACATCGAGCTGACGGACCAGCCGGGCCAGGACTTCGAGATGGGCTCCGACAAGCACCCCGGCGAGCACGAGCTGCAGCTGCGTCCCGACGTACTGACCGAGCTGGCCGAGGTGCTGGCGGAGGCGGGGGAGGAGCCGGTCCGGATCGAGCGGAAGGACTTCATCGTCTGTCCGGTGTGATTCGGCGCGCGGTAGATGGGCACCTTCGGGCACACTGAGGCCATGCTGTAACCGGGGAGCCACCAGGGGAGGCGCTGATGGGTGAGGAAGTCGACCGGGTCGAGTTCACCCGGGCGGACCGGACCGCGTTCCGGGGTCAGGTCCATCGCAATCTGGACGCCTTCGCGCGGATGCTGCGCGAAGCCCGGTTCGCGCCCGACCGGCCGATGACCGGGATCGAGATCGAGCTGAACCTGGTCGACGAGAAGTGCGACCCGGCGTTCAAGAACACCGAGGTGCTGAGCGCGATCGAGGACGACGCGTTCCAGACCGAGCTGGGTCAGTTCAACATCGAGATCAACGTGCCACCCGGGCAGATCGACGGACTCGGCCTGGACACGATGGAAGCAAGCATCCGGGACAGCCTGAACGCCGCCGAGGACAAGGCTGCCCGGACCGGCTCGTCGATGGTGGTGATCGGCATCCTGCCGACCCTGCTGACCGAGCACATCCGCCGCGACGCACTCAGCACCAACCCGCGGTACGCGTTGCTCAACGATCAGATCTTCGCGGCCCGCGGAGAGGACGTGCAGATCTCGATCGACGGGGTCGAGCGTCTGCAGGTCACCGCGGACAGCATCGTCCCGGAGGCCGCGTGTACGTCGACGCAGTTCCACCTCCAGGTGACACCGGAAGCCTTCCCGCGGTACTGGAACGCCGCGCAGGCGATCTCCGGCGTACAACTCGCCGTCGGGGCCAACTCGCCGTTCCTGTTCGGCAAGGAGCTGCTGCGCGAGACCCGGATCGCGTTGTTCGAGCAGGCCGCCGACACCCGCACGCACGAGCTGAAGACGCAGGGCGTCCGGCCGCGGGTCTGGTTCGGTGAACGATGGATCACCTCGATCTTCGATCTGTTCGAGGAGAACTCGCGCTACTACCCGGCCCTGCTGCCGGTGACGTCCGACGAGGATCCGATCGAGGTCCTCGACCGCGGCGACACTCCCGCGCTTTCGGAGTTGCGGCTGCACAACGGGACGATCTATCGCTGGAACCGCCCGGTGTACGACGTTGTCCGGGAGAAACCGCATCTGCGCGTCGAGAATCGTGTCCTGCCGGCCGGGCCGACCGTCGTCGACACGATCGCCAACGGCGCGTTCTACTTCGGTCTGGTCCGCGCGCTCGCCGACGACGAACGGCCGATCTGGTCGCAGATGTCGTTCAGCGCGGCCGAGGAGAACTTCCACAACGCCGCCCGCAACGGGATCGACGCGGAGGTGTTCTGGCCGGGCGTCGGTACGGCGCGCGCGACCGAGCTCGTGCTCAGACGCCTTCTGCCGTTGGCGGTTCGCGGTCTGGACGCCTGGGGAGTCGACGTGGCGGTGCGGGACCGGCTGCTCGGCATCATCGAGCAGCGGTGCCTCACCAGCCGCAACGGCGCGTCGTGGCAGGCCGATGAGTTCCATCGCCTGTATACAAAGGGGTCGCACGGTCGCAAGGACGCGTTGCGCGGGATGCTGCGCCGGTACCGCGACCACATGCACGAGAACACGCCGGTGCACGAATGGCCGGTCGACTGAACCGGTTAGCTTCCGCGATCGACGCCTGACCGGGGCGGTGGGTGGGGAAGGTATTTGCGCAGACAACGTAGGACAAGGATGAGCGGAACCCTGGTCCTTCTGACGGAACCCTTCCGATCTTGCCCAGGGCAACTGGCTGGGCGGGTTCTTGGACGAGTTCGATAACGACCCGGACTACAGGGGTGGCGCGTTGGGTGACAGCCCTGCAAAGGTGTGGCCACCGGAAGGTTAGGCGGGCCCGCCGCGGGTAGTACTCGGGCACCGGCAGCCCTCCGTCACCGCCGCGACACAACAGGTGCAAATGCAGCGGATGCCGACCGCGGTCGGGAGCAGTATCGTTCGAGACGGGTCGACACACACCCGGAGGTGAGGCAGGGCGATGACGACCATCGTCGTGGGTTATGTGCCGAAGGCGGAAGGCCGTGCGGCTCTTCGGCGAGCAGCGGAGGAAGCGACGCTGCGCGACGCGAAGTTGGTAGTGGTGAACTCGCACCGGGGCGGACGCGGCTTCGACAGCGACGAGGCTGCGGCGAGTGATGCCGCTTTGACGGAAGTACGGGAGCAACTCGACTCGACCGGCGTGCCGTACGAGGTGCGGCAGCTGGTGCGTGGCCTGGACCCGGCGGAGGACCTGGTGGCCGTCGCCGAGCAGGTGCATGCGGAGTTCATCGTGATCGGGCTGCGGCGCCGCTCGCCGGTCGGCAAGCTCATTCTCGGCAGCAACGCGCAGCGGGTGCTGCTCGATGCTCCGTGTCCGGTGCTCGCCGTCAAGGCCGAGGGTGAGTTGGACGAGGGAGGGGAGGACTGAGGTGACTTCGACACGCAGCAGGAAATTGTGCCTCGCACAGCAGCCCGACGCCGACGAGATGTTGAGCAGAGATCCGTTCGCCTTGCTGGTCGGCATGTTGCTGGACCAGCAGATCCCGATGGAGCGCGCGTTCGCGGGCCCGGTCGCGATCTCGAAGCGGATGATGGGACCGTTCGATCCCGCCACGGTCGCGCACTACGACCCCGACGCTTTCGTCGAGGTGGTGGCCGGTCCGCCGGCCGTGCACCGGTTCCCGACCGCGATGGCGGCGCGGATCCAGACCCTGGCCAAACACCTGGACGAGCAGTACGGCGGTAACGCTTCAGCCCTCTGGTCCGATGTCAAATCCGGGGACGACCTGCTGGCCAGGCTGTCGGCCCTGCCGGGCTTCGGCGCGCAGAAGGCGAAGATCTTCGTCGCGCTGCTCGGCAAGCAACTCAAGGTCCGTCCGCGCGGGTGGCGCGAGGCGTCCGAGCCGTACGGCGAGGACGGCGCGTTCAAGTCCGTCGCGGATGTGATCGACGTGGCATCGCTGGTCCGGGTGCGACAGTTCAAGCAGGAGCAGCAGGTGGTCCGCCAGCGGGTGGTGGCGCGGCCGCTGCGGCAGACACGCAACGGGTGAACACAGACGTATAACGGTTCAGCAGAAGGGCGACCGACGACGTACCCTTCGAGTACCGAGCAGATCAGGCCCTTGCCGTCGCGGGAACGCCCGCCCGGCAGGGGCCTGAGTGCACCGTTCCGGGGGGTCGTGCGACGCGTGGCCTTGGTTCGCGGATTACAATGGACTGTTGCCGCCGCCTGACCAGCGAGCAGCCGCACAACGTAGTACTCACAGACTCAGCAAGACCCGTAGCTTCAACAGTCGTACCGCCGTACAAACCCTGCGTCAGACGAGAGGTAATTCGTGTCGTCCAGCTCGTCCGAGAATCTTCCCGCCGAGCCGGCCCGGGCCGTGGCCGCCACCGCCCGCAGCACGGCTCCGAGGACCAGCGCCCGAGTGGCCGATCCCGCTGCCGCCAAGAAGGTGGCCGCGAAGAAGGCGGCGGTGAAGGCCGCCAGCACCAAGGAGGACGGTATCCCCGCGAAGAAGGCCGCTGCCAAGAAGGCTCCGGCGAAGAAGGCAGTGTCCGAGGCGGGTCTGGCGATCGACCCGAAGACCGGCAAGCCGCGCGCTCTCGATGAGGTGGACGAGTCCGACTTCCAGCCCGATGCGGTGAAGGGGCTGGAGAAGGAGCTCACCGAGGACCAGGGCTTCATCGTCTCCGAGGCCGACGAGACCGACGAGCCCGAGCAGCAGGTGATGGTGGCCGGCGCCACCGCGGACCCGGTCAAGGACTACCTGAAGCAGATCGGCAAGGTCCCGCTGCTGAACGCCGAGCAGGAGGTCGAGCTCGCGAAGCGGATCGAGGCCGGTCTGTTCGCGGAGGAGCAGACCGCCGACGAGGCCGCCAAGCTCAAGGACAAGGTCCGCGACGAGTACGAGTGGATCTCCGAGGACGGCCGCCGCGCCAAGAACCACCTGCTCGAGGCCAACCTGCGCCTGGTGGTGTCGTTGGCCAAGCGCTACACCGGCCGCGGCATGCTGTTCCTGGACCTGATCCAGGAGGGCAACCTCGGTCTGATCCGCGCGGTGGAGAAGTTCGACTACACCAAGGGCTACAAGTTCTCGACGTACGCCACCTGGTGGATCCGGCAGGCGATCACCCGCGCGATGGCCGACCAGGCCCGGACGATCCGTATCCCGGTGCACATGGTCGAGGTCATCAACAAACTGGCCCGCGTCCAGCGGCAGATGCTGCAGGACCTCGGCCGGGAGCCCACTCCGGAGGAGCTCGCCAAGGAGCTCGACATGACCCCGGAGAAGGTCATCGAGGTGCAGAAGTACGGTCGCGAGCCGATCTCGCTGCACACTCCGCTCGGTGAGGACGGCGACTCCGAGTTCGGTGACCTGATCGAGGACTCCGAGGCGATCGTGCCGGCCGAGGCGGTCTCGTTCACGCTGCTCCAGGAGCAGCTGCACGCCGTCCTCGACACGCTGTCCGAGCGCGAGGCCGGTGTGGTCTCGATGCGGTTCGGTCTCACCGACGGCCAGCCGAAGACGCTCGACGAGATCGGCAAGGTGTACGGCGTGACCCGCGAGCGGATCCGCCAGATCGAGTCGAAGACCATGTCGAAGCTGCGGCACCCGTCGCGTTCGCAGGTCCTCCGGGACTACCTGGACTGATGACGATGGGGCAGGTGTTCGCCGGCGTGTGGACGCTGGCGATGCCTGCCCTCGGCCCGGACTCGGGCCTGCTGGCCGTCGCCGTGTTCACGGCGGCGGCCGTGCTGTTCCTCGCGGTCCAGGTCACGGTCGCCCGGACCGCGGCGCAGCGCCCGCTCGCCTCGCCGATCCCGGCGCGGGTCAGCGCCACCCGGGCCAACGCCCGCCGCACCGCCTACCTCTCGCTCCGGGATCCGGATCTCGCCGGCCGGCCCCGACCACGAGCACCAGGGCAGTAGCGCACTTCCTCGCTACCTGTTCCTACTCACTCGTGGAGTTCTGCTGTGCCTTCTTTCCTGGAGGCACCGGTCGCCGGTGCCTATCACTTGCTCACGTCCCTCGTCTCGACCCTCCAACCGCTCACCGGTGCGTACGCCGCGGTGAGCGCGATCGTCCTGTGCACCCTCGTCGTACGCCTGTGTCTTGTCCCGTTGAGCGTGCGCGCCCAGCGCGGGCTGAAGGCGCGGGCGGCGATCATGCCGCAGCTGAAGCAGTTGACCGAACGCCATCGCGGCAACCCCGAACGCCTGCAGCGTGAAGTGGCGAAGCTGCAGTCGGAGTCCGGTACGACGCTGTTCGCCGGGTTCCTGCCGACACTGGCGCAACTGCCGTTCTTCTGGCTGATGTACACGCTGTTCTCCCGCACGGTCGTGGCGGGGGAGTCGAATCAGTTGCTCAGCGGGAGCCTGCTCGGTGCGCCGCTCGGCGTGCACTGGCCGATCTTCGCCGGCACGCCGGCGTTCCTCGCGGTTGCTGTTCTGGTCGCGGTCGTCGCGTGGTTCTCGGCACGCTTCCAGGTGCGCCAATTGGACGCTTCGGCGACGACCTTGTCGCGGCGGCTTGCGCAACTGCTGCCGTACGGCACAATCCTGACCGTTGCCTTCGTCCCGCTCGCCGCCGGTCTCTACGTGCTCACGACCACCGCGTGGACGGTTGTCGAACGGACGATTCTGAACCGCTGACTTTCGTTGCCACCCTCGAACTAGTTCTGCTACCGTCTTTATTAAAGCCGGTTGAATAACAGGTTTGGGGCCGATGGACACTGTGCGAGGCGCGAACCAGGTCGCCTGTCTGCGTTTCCTGGCCGATACCGACCAGGCCGACGCTGCGCAGACGGTCGGCGTCATCAGCGCCGGGACCGGGCTCTCGCGTCCCACGGTTCACGCCGTACTCGATGACCTTGTCGAGGCCGGTCTGGTCGAGCCGACCGAACCGTCGACCGCCGGACCAGGCCGTCCCGCGCGAGCCTTCCGGTTCGCGCGGGAGGCCGGTCTGGTGGCCGGCGTCGACCTCGGCCCACGCGGCGTACGGGCGATCATCTGCGACCTGTCCGGCTCCCGCGTCGCCTACACCGAGCTCAGGCAGGAGCCGACGCCGGACCTGATCCGGTACGCCGTCCACACCGCGGCGTCGGACGCTTCGCTCGATCTCGAGCGTCTGCGTGGGGTCGGGGTCGCGCTGCCTGGTGTGATCGAGCCGAACGGCTACCTCCGCGCCAGCCTCGCGCTGCCCGAGCTCGTCGGACTGCAGATCGCGGACGTCGTCGGACAGGACCTCGGCAAACCCGTTGCCGTGGACAACGACATCAAGCTCGCGGCGCTCGCCGAGCAGCGGGTCGGCGCCGGCCGCGGGTACTCCGATGTCGTCTACCTCCAGATCGGTCAACGCCTGTCCGTCTCGATCGTCCTGAACGGGGTGATCCGGCAAGGACGTCACCGCCTCGCCGGCGAACTCGGCGCACAGCGCGGTATGCGCTGGACGCGGAACGCCCAACGTGGACAGCTGATCTGGGCATCCCACCCGACCGGCGAGGAAGTACTGACGGCGGCCGCTCAGGGCGACGTCTCCGCCCGGGAAGAGATCGAGGACTTCTGCGCGCAGATCGCCGGGCGGATCGCGACCGTCCTGCTGACCGTCGACCCCGAGGTCGTCGTCGTCCGGGGCGGGCTCGCGCAGGACAGCGGCGTACTGCTGCGACCACTGGTGGCGGCGGTCGAGAAAGAACTGGTTTTCCCTGAGCGTCCACCGTTCGTCGCCTCGGCTCTGGGGCGCGAGGCGGTGGTGCTCGGGGCGGTCGGCAATGCGTTCGACCGGTTCGGCTCGGACATCTACGGCGTCAAGGACTACCCGAGTCCGTGGTACCGCATTCCCCTCGATTCCCCTCGATTCCCCTGAACACTGAGAGGACCAGCACGTGAAGCTCGGAGTCAGCTCGTACTGCTTCCGCTCGCTCATGACGAGCGGTGAGATGGACCTGATCGGCGTCCTGGACTGGGTGGCGGCATCCCCGGCCGGGCACATCGAGGTCGCCGCGATGGACGGCGAGTACTACCTGGAGAACCCCGATGTCGTGAACGACACGGCCAAGCACGCGGAGGAGGTCGGCGTACCGATCGTGAACTACCTGGTCAGCGGCGACCTGCGGACCGCCGACGACAAGGAGATCGACCGGCTGCGTCGGCAGCTGGACGTCGCGCACCGGTTCGGCGCCCGGATCTTCCGCCACGACGTCGCGCCGTGGTCGTGGCGCGAGCAGGACCCTGGGGAGTTCGAGACAACGTTCGCCAAGGTCGTCGAGGGATGCCGGGCGGTCGCCGACCACGCGGCCGAGCTGGGCATCACGTCGACGATCGAGAACCACGGCTTCTTCATGAACGGGAGCGACCGGCTGGCGCGGCTCGTACACGCCGTCGATCGCCCGAACTTCCGCGTCACGCTCGACCTCGGCAACGGCCTGTGTGTCGGCGAGGTGCCCGGCAAGACGGCTGCCGGCCTGATCGACCTCGCCGCCTCGATCGGCGTGAAGGACTTCCACATCCGCCGGTCGGCCGGCGACGGCTGGCTGAAGACGCTAGCCGGTGACTACCTGCTCGGCACGATCTCGGGCCACGGCGACGTGGATCTGGCCGGTCTGCTCGCGCTGGTCAACACCAAGCCCGACGTACCGGTGAGCCTCGAGTTCGAGGGTCTGGAGCGGACGCCGGACGCCATCGAACGCTCTCTCGACAACATCCTCAGACTGGCAGGAGCTGCCTGACATGACGACCCGCATCGCAGTGATCGGCGTTGGCGCGATCGCGACCCAGCACCTGATCTCGTACCAGAAGAACCCCCAGGCCGAGCTCGTGGCCGTGTGTGACATCGACCGGACGCGGGCCAAGGCGCGCGCCGACGAGTTCGGCGTACCGCGGGCGACGGATGTCGTCGACGAGATCCTCAACGATTCCGGCGTCGACGCCGTCAGCATCTGCGTGCCGAACCTGCTGCACGCCAAGATCGCCGAGGCCGCGCTCCGGGCCGGCAAGCACGTGCTGGTCGAGAAGCCGATGTCCGTGACGGTCGCCGAGGCCGAGGCGCTGGTGAAGGCGACCAAGGAGACCGGCAATGCGCTGCAGATCGGCTACGTACGGCGCTTCGCCCCGAACGCCCTGGTCACGAAGCGATTCCTGGACGAAGGCGAGTTCGGCAACATCTACGCCGCGCGGGCGACGATCATCCGGGCGGCCGGCAACCCCGGCGGCTGGTTCGGCGACGTCAACGTGTCCGGCGGCGGCCCGCTGATCGACCTGGGCGTGCACATCATCGACCTGTGCTGGTACCTGATGGGCATGCCGACGCCGGTCTCGGTGTCGGGGGCGACGTTCTCGCCGCTCGGGGCCCGGGACAACATCCAGCACCTGACTCGGTACCGCGCCGCGTCCGAGACCAAGGTGAACAACGTCGAGGACTACGCCACGGCGCAGATCCGGTTCGAGGGCGGGGCGGTCCTCGACGTCGACACGTCGTACTCGCTGCACGCCCGGAACTCGACGAGCGTGAAGATCCACGGTGACAAGGGCGGCGCGGAGATCGAGCCCGAGCTGCTGATGATCACCGAGCGGCACGACACGCTGCTGCACGTCCAGCCGCAGATCGACTCGCTCGGGTTCGACTTCCAGGTCGGGTTCGCGAACCAGATCGACCACTTCCTGCAGATCTGCCGCGGTGAGATCCCGGCCGACGCGACCGCCGAGCAGGGTCTGGAGATGGCGCGGATGCTGTCGGCGATCTACGAGTCCGCCAGGATCGGCGCCGAGGTGACGATCACCCGTTGAGCAGGCGCCGCGGCTGAGCCTGGTCAGGGGCGGTCAGGTTCAGCCGCGGTCAGCCTTCCGGTGCGGTTCAGGCGAGCAGCGCCGTCGTGATCGTGTCGGCGTACTTCTCGAGCCAGGCCTGGCGATGCCGGATCTTGTCGCCGACGCCTTCGCTCCACATCCGCTGCCAGCCGCCGCCGAGGGTCTCGGCGCGGTACTTCATCGTGTGCCAGGTGCGCTCGTCGCGGGCCATCGCGAGGTCCATCAACCGCCTGCGGTCCGGATCGGAGAGACCGTAGGCATCGGCGAGGAGGCGACAGCGCCGCGACTGGTCGAGACCTCGGAGCTCCGGATCGAGATCGGCGTCGTCGCCGAACGGTGCCCACCACAGCATCAGGTTGACCACGTCGGCGGCTCGGCTGACCGGCCGGAGCAGGTCGAAGTCGATCAACGCGTACGCGCGTCCGTCGCGGAAGACGACGTTCTCGGGTGTGAGGTCCTGATGGCCGATCAGCTCCGGCTGATCGTCGAGGGCCGGTAGGCCGGGTGGACCGATCGGCGCGGGCAGGTTCTGCGGGATGCCGAATCCCTGGACGGCATCGTGGTACGCGCGCAGCAGATGCGCGAGCGAGATCGCGCGCTGCTCGTCGGCGATCCACGGCGGGCGCGGACGACCCGCGACCTCGCCCTCGACGTACGTGAGCGTTTCGCGGCCGGCGGAGTCGACGCCGACGTACCGCGGTGCTCCCGCGAAGCCGACCCTCTCGAGATGGAGCAGCACGTCCCGGACAAGCTCGTCCCGCTCACCCGGCGGCCGCCGTACCGTGTCACCGACGCGGACCAGTCCCTCGGTCACATCACCGCCGAGCAGCGGAATCTCCTCGCCGTCCTCGATCACTACCGTCCTCCACTCCGACTTGCCGATCTGGCAAACATGTTTGCTCGCCGACCCGGGGCCAACGCAGCATCTTCACATGACGACCGAGGAACTGTCCGAAGATTATTGGAATGCGTTCTACGCCGAGCACGACCAGGTCTGGAGCGGCCGGCCGAACGTGGTCCTGGTGGACGAGGTGTCCGGCCTGACGCCGGGTCGCGCACTCGACCTCGGCTGCGGCGAAGGCGCGGATGCGATCTGGCTCGCACAGCAGGGCTGGACGGTGACCGGGGTCGACATCTCGTCGGTCGCGCTGGAACGAGCGGCTCAGCACGCGGAGGACGCCGGCGTCGAGGACCGGGTCGACTGGCAGCAGCACGAGCTCGGGCAGTCGTTCCCGGAGGGCTCGTTCGATCTCGTGTCGGCGCAGTTCCTGCACTCCAAGACCGAGCTGCCGCGAGATGCGATTCTGCGGCGTGCGGCCGAGGTGGTCGCGCGTCACGGCGTACTGCTGATCGAAGGGCATATGGGGTTCCCGCCGGGGGAGCACAATCCCCATCCGGACATTCATTTCCCGACGCCGGACGAGGTGATCGAAAGCCTCGAGCTGCCCGACGGCGAGTGGGATACGCTGGTCAGCCAGGTGCACGACCGCGCGCAGGTGATGCGTGACGGTGAGTTGATCAATCGCCGCGACTGCACGGTCAAACTCCGCCGCCGATGAGCTGTTCACCTGGCGGCCACCAAGGGAGCTGACGCTGGGGACATGAACACGCCTGACCTGGTCCAAGAGCTTGGTTTCCGCGTCCTCGACGAGGAGGACGACGACCCGGTGCTGCTGCGTGCCGACGGTACGCCGGTGGACACCTGGCGCGAGGGGTATCCGTACGGCGAACGGCTGCCGCGGGAGATCTACGACCGGGACAAGCGGCTGCTGCAGATCGAGCTGCTGAAGCTGCAGTACTGGGTGAAGCGCTCGAAGCAGCGGCTGGTGATCGTGTTCGAGGGCCGCGACGCGGCCGGCAAGGGTGGGACGATCAAGCGGTTCATGGAGCACCTGAATCCGCGCGGCGCGAGCATCGTCGCGCTCGAGAAGCCGACCGACCGCGAGCAGACCCAGTGGTACTTCCAGCGGTACGTCGCACACCTGCCGGCGGCTGGTGAGATGACGCTCTTCGATCGGTCCTGGTACAACCGCGCGTGCGTGGAGCATGTGATGGGTTTCTGCGACCAGGAGCAGTACGAGGAATTCATGCGCCAGGCACCGGAGTTCGAGCGGATGCTGGTCCGCTCGGGGATCCTGCTGGTCAAGCTCTGGTTCTCGGTGTCGCAGGCCGAACAGCAGACCCGCTTTACCATCCGCCAGATCGACCCGGTCCGCCAGTGGAAGCTGTCCCCGACGGACCTGGCGTCTTTGGACAAATGGTCGGCGTACACCGAGGCAAAGGAGGCGATGTTCCACTACACCGACACCGAACACGCCCCCTGGACCGTCGTAAAGAGCAACGACAAGAAACGCGCCCGCCTGGAGGCGATGCGCCACGTCCTCAGCCTCTACGACTACACCGACAAAGACGAAGAGCTGGTAGGCCACCCCGACCCCAAAATCCTGGGCCCCGCCGCCCAAGTCCTGGAACACGGCGAATCCGCCAACCGCACGTTCCCCAAGCTGTAGCTCAGCTGGCGGGGTTACCGAACCAGCGGGT
Organism: Kribbella sp. NBC_00662; assembly: GCF_041430295.1. Taxonomy (GTDB): domain Bacteria; phylum Actinomycetota; class Actinomycetes; order Propionibacteriales; family Kribbellaceae; genus Kribbella. The sequence goes on from NZ_CP109029.1 coordinate 6,212,263, forward strand.
GAGGTGGGTGTTCAGGTCTTGCTGGTTGTTGCCGAGCCAGGCGATGTGACCGTCGGGGCGTAGGAGGATGCCGGGGGCATCTATTGCTGCGGTGGGATCGGCGAGGTGGTCGACTCGGTCTGACCAGCCCTCGACGGTGAGGTGCTCGGTGCGGTCGAGGAGCATGCCGCGGCCGTGGTGGAGGAGGCTGTAGAGATCGCCCTGCTTGGTTTTGATGTCGCGTTGGCGGCGACCGAGTTGCTCGGGCCCTTCGCCGAAGTCGTAGCGGATGTCGATCGCGGTGATCTTCTCGATCAGGTGACGGTTCACCTCGTCGAGGTCCATCAGCTCGGTGAGCAGTCGGCGTACGGCTTGTGCGCCTGGTTCGGTGGAGAGTAGTTCCATTTGGGCGCGGGTGTTGTCCAGCACGTCCTCGGCAACCGGATGACGTTCGGCGTGATAGGTGTCCAGGAGTGTGTCCGGTGCCCAGCCGCGGACCTGTGCGGCTAGCTTCCAACCGAGGTTGATCGCGTCCTGGATGCCCAGATTGAGGCCCTGTCCGCCGGTCGGTGGGTGAATATGCGCGGCGTCGCCGGCCAGCAGCACCCGCCCGACCCGATACCGTTCGGCCAATCTGGTGGCATCCCCGAAACGCGACAGCCAGCGCGGAGAATGCACACCGAAATCGGTGCCGGAAATTGCGCGTAGCTGGTCTTTGAAGTCGTCGAGAGCGGGCGGTTTCGTGTGATTGCTGACTCCCGCGACGGGGATGACGACGCGATAGATCCCGTCTGCGAACGGCGTGACGCTGAAGGTCTTGTAGGTCTCGCGGACCTCGCTCACCTTGGCGGCAAGCTCCTCCTGTGTCACGTCCAGCTCCAGCTCGCCCATCAGCGTCTCGTTCCGCGAGGGTTCGCCGGGGAAGCCGACGCCGAGCAGCTTCCGCACCGTACTGCGTGAGCCGTCGCAGCCGACCAGATAACGCGAGCGCAGCCGCTCTCCGCCGGCCAACTGGACCGTCACACCGTCATCGTCCTGCTCAAAGTCGACCACCGCAGAACCGCGCCGGATCTCCGCACCCAGGTGCATCGCATGCTTCTGGAGCAGCTGAACGACGACCGGCTGCGGGATGCCGAGCAGGTAAGCGTGGGCCGAATCCAACCCGGCAGGCGCAGGCTTGTTGATGGCAGCAAAGAAGCCGCCGGCCGGCCGCTTCCTCCCGCGTTCGAGCATGCGGTCCAAGAGGCCGCGCATCGCCATCAGCTCAAGACTACGAATGTGCAGACCGACGATTCGGACGAAGGATGTGGGCTCGGTTTCCTTGTCCAGAACGAGTACACGCACGTCGTGCAGCCGCAGTTCGGAGGCGAGCACCGCGCCCGTCGGCCCGCATCCGGCGATGATGACGTCTAAGGAGTCCATAGGTATTGCCTTTCAGGAGAGCCTGGCGGCACTCCCGGCGACACCTACACCGATCGCCCAACCATGACGGGAAGGGGGAGCACCCATATCGACATCGCATTCATGGGTCTCACCTCCTCTGGCAGCGTCACAGTCCCTTGAAAGCTACATCACCCCGCCCTACCCGGTCGAACACTCGAAGACCGCCGAACGGTTCGCGGCACCCGCCAAGCTGTTCGTTTCGACACGGGCAAAGGAATGGGCGGCACAGGCGAGTTCCCCTGGCAGCTGACCCTGGCTGCCTGTGAGGCTCGCGGGAGGGTACGGGTGGCCGCTGAGCTCGGCGAATGTTGGCGGCGTCGGGACGTCGGCGCCGGGGTCTCGGAACCGTCGGCCGGGTGCTGGTCACAGACATCGACCGATCGAGCCGAGCCGGCGGCGTGCTCGAGGTACTCCGGCACGAGGTACTTCCGTTCGACCTACTCCGGCACGAGGTACTCCGGCACGAGGTACTCCGGTTCTACCTACTCCGGTTCTACCTACTGCGCGAGCCGCCGCCTGCGGAGCCGTTCGACCTGGTCCACGCCCGGCTGGATCTGGTCCGAGAAGACCAGCCGAGGAATCGAGTTTGTGGACCGCGCTGAGGGCGGCGCAGGAATGGGCGGGACCGGACGAACTCCCTCGGCGCTGGGGTGAGCCTGGCGGGCTGTGAGGCTCGCGCTGGCCTATGGGGTGGCCGCTGGGCTAGGCGCGCGAACTCCTGCAGGCCCAGTCGGCTGACGGGTGGGGCATAGACCGGGCCATCGATCCAAGCATCAGCCATCGCATTGATCGGAGCCTCGGTCCTGGCGACGGGCAACCCCAACGTCGGCGAGCTCGCCGGGTCCACCAGAGATCTGTCCTGGGTCGGTCTGGGCGTGGGTGAGACCTAGGTCAGCTGGCGGGGCGGGTCGGCCTGGGATCTGTCCTGGGTCGGTCTGGGCATGGGGCCAGACCCAGGTCAGCTCGCCGGGCGGGTCCACCAGGGATCGGTCCAGGGATCGGGTGGGGGATTGGCCGGGGGGTCAGCCCAGGGGTTGGGCAGGGGTGGGTCATTCAGGGGGTCTGGGGGTGGTGCGGGGCGGATGGGTGGAGGGTTGCCCCAGATCGTGGAGGGGGTTGCTTCGGGGAGGGATGGTGTCAGGGCTGGTGGGGTCTTCGGATCGAGTGGGGTGGCGTGGATTGGAGGGTCTGTCCAGGTGGGGCGGGAGACGGAGACTTTGCCGTTGGTGATGGTGATCTTCCAGTCGCCGGCGTGGAGGTCGATGTGGTGGCGGCGGCAGAGGAGAGCGAGGTTGGAGATCTTGGTTTCGCCGCCGTCGAGCCAGGACACGAGGTGGTGCGCGTCGCACATGATCGGCGGGGCGCCGCAGATGACGCAGCCTTTGTCGCGGGCGTTGAGGGCGCGGCGCATGGCGCGGGTGACGAGACGTTCGGAGCGGCCGACGTCGAGTGGTTCGGAGTTGGATCCGAGTACGAGCGGGATGATCCTGGCGTCGCAGGCGAGGCGACGGATCGTGGCGGCGGACAGTCCGTCGCCGTACACGGTGTCGCCGATCGCGTGCGCTGCAGCAGACTTCAGATCCTCGAGATCGATGGTGACGGTGATGTTCGCCTTCGCCCCGAACCCCGGAACCAGACCGCCCGCAGGCTCGGCGGCTGCCGTCGCCAGGGCATCGGCAGCACCCGCAGCACCCACCGCGTCCACCGCGTCGACGGAATCCACGGCACCCGCCGCGCCGATTGCGTGCACGGCACCCACCGTATCCACGGCACCTGCTGCGCCGGCTGCGTGCACGGCACGAACGGCATCTGCTGAACCCACGGAGTCCACGGCGCTGACGGCACCCAGCGCACCCACCGCGTCCACGGAATCCACGGCATCCGCAGTGTCCACAGCACCCACGGCACCTGCCGCACCGACTGGGTGCACGGCACGAACGGCATCTGCTGAACCCACGGAGTCCACGGCGCTGACGGCACCCAGCGCACCCACCGCGTCCAGGGCACCCACCGCGTCCACGGAATCCACGGCATCCGCAGTGTCCACAGCACCCACGGCACCTGCCGCACCGACTGGGTGCACGGCCCGCAAGGCATCCGCAGAACCCACGGAGTCCACGGCACTGACGGCACCCAGCGCACTCGCCGCGTCCACGGCACCCGGCGCACGCGCGGCATCGTCTGCGTCCGTGGTGCCTACCGATCCGGTTGTGCCGACCGGGGCCGTGGTTGGTGGATCGGTTGGTTGCGCGTGGGAGCGGGTGGAGTCGCCTCCGCTCTGGTGGGTTGGAGTGGTGCGCGGCTTCGGGGCGGCTTCGGGTTGGTTGTGGTGGGCGCGCGGTGGTGTGGAAGGAGTGGGTGTGGTGGTGTCCAGTGTGGTGGCGGCGATGGTCAGGGCGGTGGTGAGGGCGTCGGCCTGGCGTTTGTCGCGGGGGCGGGGGTCGAGGTCGCCGGCGATTGTTTTGTGGGGGCGGGCGCCGGCGTGGATGAGGCTGCGGAGGAGTTCGGCGTTCTCGTTGGCGAGGTAGCCGCGGAATGTCACGCCGTTGGGGGCGGTGGAGAGGGTGAGGGCCTCGCGTGCGTACGCCTTGTGTTCGTCGGGCTCGGGGCCGTCGGTGTCGAGGAGGTCGCGGACGCGTTGGCCGGCCTTGCGGAGCTCTGCCGGAGAGAGGTGGCGAGCCAGGCCGACGAGTTCGCGTTCGGCGACGTCGATGTTCTCGATCGGCACCGTGTCGGGTACGCGCTCTAGGGCCGAGACGATCGCGTCGGCCTGTGCTGGGCGCAGGTACTCCTCCGCGTCATCTCGGTCGACGGCAGGCAGTCCTGCGGAGACGGCTTGGTACTTCGGGAGGGCCTTTGCCAGCCGGACGTCGCGGCGAGCCTCGGGACGGTCGAGACGGTAGCGGAAGGCCAGCAGTTGAACAGTGTCGTGGGCACCGATCTCCTCTGCGTACCCGACCGTTTCCAGGCCGGCGATCAGTTGGAGGCGCTGCGTCTGGAGGCGGGCGAGCAGCGCGTCGAGTTGGTCGAGAGTCGACAGCATCTCGCTGCCGCTCATCGACCAGATCGGTCGCTCGTCCAATAGCTCCATGCAGCAAACTCTAGACGTGGCCACCGACAGTTCTCAAACTCGGAATCCCTTGAATACAAGGGATTCTGGTTATCCACAGGCGACGAGCCTGTGGATGTTGCCTTTGGCAACTTAGCGGAAAGAGTGTAGGAGGCGCTGCCGATGGTTGCGGAGCTAGACGGACCAGGTGGATGCGCGGGGCGGCGATGATCCGGGGCGGTGCGCGGAGCGGGTGTGGTGAGGACGGAAGGCGGCGGCTGCGGAGCTTGCTTCGTGCGCGGGAGCTACTTCGTGTTGAGAGGTAGGTAGATGGTGAAGGTGGCGCCGTGAGGGATGGTGTTGGTGGTGGTTACTCGGCCGTTGTGGGCGGCTACCAGGGCGGCGACGATGGAGAGGCCCAGGCCGGAGCCGCCGGTGGTGCGGGTGCGGGCGGTGTCGGCTCGGTAGAAGCGTTCGAAGACTCGGGCTTTTTGTTCGTCGGAGAGGCCGGGGCCGGTGTCGGTGACCTCCAGGACGGCTTCGTTGCCGCGGGTGCCCACCGAGACGGTGATGGGGGCGTCGACCGGGGTGTAGTTGAGGGCGTTGCTGACCAGGTTGCCGAGGACCTGGCGGAGGCGGGCCTCGTCGCCTTCGACTACGGGTGCTTCCGAGTCGGGCAGGATCGTCAGTGACAAACGCCGGTCGGGCTGGATGGCTTGCGCGTTGTGGAGCGCGTCGGCAGCGATCGGGAGCAGGTCGACGGATTCCATCCGGAGCGGGCGCTGCTGATCCAGTCGCGCCAGCAACAGCAGATCGTCGACGAGCAGGCCCATCCGCTTCGCCTCGTCCTCGATCCGGCGCATCGTGTCCGAGTCCGTCGTATCGCCACGCTGCCGCGACAACTCCGCGAACCCGCGGATCGACGTCAACGGCGTACGCAGCTCATGCGACGCATCCGCCACGAACCGCCGCATCCGGTCCTCCGACTGCCGCGCGGCCTCCTCCGAACGCCGGGCCGCGTCCTCGGATCGCCGCGCCGCGAACTCCGACGCCGTCCGCTGCGCGAAGGCAGTCTCGATCTGGCCGAGCATCTGGTTCAGCGCGAGCGACAACCGCCCGACCTCGGTCCGCGGATCCCGTTGCGGTACGCGTCGACTCAGATCCCCGCCCGCGATCGCCACCGCGGTGTGCTCGACATCCTCCAGCCCGCGCAGACTCCGCCGTACGACGTAGGTCCCGACACCGGCCAGCAGCACGAGCAGGATGACCCCGGCCGCGACCTGGATCCCGACGAGCCGCTGGATCGTGTGGTCCATCTCCTTGAGGCTCTGTGCCACCATGACCGACCCCTGGCCGTCATCGGTCGGTACCGCCAGCACCCGCCACTTGGCGCCGCCCGACGCAGCATCGACGTCGAACGACTTCCCGTTCAACGCCCGGACCTGGTTCAGGTTGAGCGTCGGCAGCTTCGGCAACGGCTCCGTCTCGGCCAGCCGCGACCCGACCGGTCCGTTGTCGCTCGCACCCTCTGAGTCGTTGAACTGCACCACGAACTGACTAGGCAGCTGCCGCCGCGCCGGCCCGCCACCAGGCGGCAGCGGACGCCGATCAGGCTGGACGTGTGACAGCGGCATGGCGGTCTGCTGCAGCTGCTCGTCGACGCGATCGATGAGGTACCCACGCATGATCGTCGTCGCCAGCACGCCGGACGCTCCGAGCGCAACCACCACCAGCGCCAGCAGGACGACGACGATGGTGACGCGCAACGGGTACCGGTCGGCGAACCGCCGGTGGGTCTGTTGCATCAGTTGGGGCCTCGCGGGGTGCGCAGGACGTAGCCGACCCCGCGGACGGTGTGGAGCAGCTTCTGGTCGCCGGTGTCGACCTTGCGGCGCAGGTACGACATGTACGACTCGACCACGCCCGCGTCGCCGGCGAAGTCATAGTTCCACACCGCGGACAGGATCTGGCCCTTCGACATCACCCGCTCGGCGTTCTCCAGCAGGCATCGCAGCAGCTTGAACTCGGTCAGAGATAGCTGGACCGCCTGACCGCTCTTGAACACCTCGTAGCTGTCCTCGTTCAGCTCCAGGTCCGCATACCGCAGTACGGCGGCCTCGGTCGTGGTCTGCTCGCGGTGACCGGACCGGCGCAGCAGCGCACGCACCCGGGCGACCAGTTCGTCCAGGCTGAACGGCTTGGTGACGTAGTCGTCGCCACCGGTCTGCAGCCCGAGCACCTTGTCCTCGACGGCGTCCCGGGCGGTGAGGAACAGCACCGGCACATGCCGGTCCTCACCACGGAGCCGGCGGACCACCTCGAACCCGTCCAGGCCGGGCATCATCACGTCGAGCACCACCAGGTCGGGCTCCACGTCCCGCGCCTTGCGCAGCGCCTCGGCGCCGTGGGTCGCCGTGGTCACGTCGTACCCGGCGAAACGCAGACTCGCGGACAGCAGCTCGACGATGTTCGGCTCGTCGTCGACCACCAGCAGATGCGGACTCATGCTCACAGTGTGCCGCCGGTTCCCATGTGAACCCTGGAAGGTTCCTGGCAATCACCTGTGAGTCGCCGCCGCTCAGCGTGGCCCGTGCTTGAACCCCCACTTCTGGCCGGCCGCGTCGCGGGCCGAACCGTCGTTGATCATGGTCGCCGTCGCGGTGTTGTCCGCCACGACCGCGCTCACGTTCACGGTGCTACCCGTCTTGATCGACGAGATGCCGTCCCGGGCCGAGTTCACCAGGGTCTCGGCGTCGACCTTGTAGGTACGGCTGTACCCGTCCTCGCTCTTCACGGTGATCGAGTCTTTGCTGACCGCGGTCACCGATCCACGTTGCGTCGCGACGGTCTGATACCCACCGCCGTCCTTCGGTACGACGAACTCGCCGTGCAGCGCGCCGCCGAACCCGAACTCACCACGTGGGCCGAAGCCCTTCCCGGGCCGGTCGGGCTTCTGTTGCTGCCCGGGCGTGGACGGCGACGCCGAGGGCGACGGCGTCGGATCCGCGTTGGTGGCCGCCCAGGCGACCCCGCCGGCGGTAGTGGTCGCGGCAACCGCGGCCACGGTGCCGATCAGCCGCCATCGCTTCTGCGAAAGCTTCATGCTGCTGTGCCTTCCGTACTGCGTGCCGGGCCGTCACCTGGCACTGGGTCTTCCCACGCTGCACCACGGAACTGAGACGACGCTCCGCCCAGCCTGAGAATCAGCTGGCAGTTCAGCTGGCAGTTGAGCTGGCAGTTCAGCTCGCAGGTCAGACGACGAAGAGCACGGCGATCAGCCAGACCGCCGCGGCCAGCGACGTACCGATGAGCTCGATCAGAATCGAGACCCCGGTTTCACGCAGCGCGTGCTTGGTCGAGGTCCACGCGGCGGCGTGCGTCCGCAGCCGCTGCAGCTCGGAGACGTAGACGCCGACCGGGAAGCCGATGAACATCCCGATCACCGGGATCACGAAGAACCCGACGATGCCGAGCAGAACCCCGACGATCATCGAGCGGCGCGGTACGCCGGCCTCGCGGAGCCGCCGCTCCGGTACGACGTACTTGACCACCTGACTGGCACCGATCAACACCACGGTGATCGCGAACACGATCCATCCGGTCGCACTGTGCTCGACGATCGCCCAGACCAGGATCGCGGCCAGGCTGAGGATCGCACCGGGCAGGATCGGCACGACGATACCCACGATCCCGACGAAGATCGCGATCCCGACCAGAACGGTCACACCAGTCTCCACACCCACACTCTGCCGTAAAGCAGGCCCCTTAGGGTGGAGACATGTCCCCGCTCCACGAACTTGTCACCGCTCTCGCCGCTCCCTGGGTGGTTCTCTCGCCTCGATCCGGGCAGCTGACAGGCTCCGGCGCCGAGGGGGTGTACGCGCGGGACCGGCGGATCCTGTCCCGGCTGAGCGTCACCGTCGACGGCCGGGAACCGGTCCCGGTGCATGTGGACGAGCGCGACGCGGCCACGCAACAGTACGTCGCGATGGTCGAGGGACTCGGCGACACCCGCCACGACCCGACCGTCATGCTCTACCGCACCCGGACGGTCGACGACGACGGCCTGACCGAGCGGATCACGCTGGTCAACCGCTCCAGGTCGGCGATCGAAGGACGCCTGGATGTTGCCCTGGGCACCGATCTCGCCGGTACGGCGGCGGTCCGCAGCGGGGCGGCCGAGAGCCTGCCGCAAGTCGCATCGCTCCCGGACGGTGCTGGCCGCACGCGGTGGGAGAAGGACGACACCACAGTCGTCGTGACCGCCGATCCGGGTGTCTCGGCGACGCCGCGGCTGGAGCCGGGGGAGGAGTTCACGATCACCCTGCGCGTCACCGCCGACTTCCCGAAGTCGACCACCGGGTTCTCGATCGAGCCGCCCGCCGAGCGCACGCCGTACGACGTCACTGTCCGCTGCGACGACAAGCGGGTCGAGCGTTGGGTCGGCCGCTCGCTGGAAGACGTCAGTGCACTCCAGCTGGCCGCCGGCGACGACCGCTATCTCGGCGCCGGCCCGCCCTGGTACCTCACGCTCTTCGGCCGCGACTCGCTGATCTCGTCCGGCATGCTGATCCCGGTCGATCCGGCCCTCGCCGCGGGCACCCTCCGCGCGCTCGCTGCCTGGCAAGGTACGAAGATCGACGCCGAATCGGCCGAGCAGCCCGGCAAGATCCCGCACGAACTGCGTGCCGAGGTCGCCGACCACGGTGGCGGCCTGGTCCTGCCGGCGGCGTACTACGGCACGCACGACGCGACCCAGCTGTGGATCACGACCCTGCACAAGGCCTGGCGCTGGGGCATGCCGGCCGAGGAGGTCCGCGACCTGCTCCCCAACCTGCAGCGCGCCCTGAACTGGATGAAGGAGTACGCCGACCCGGACGGCGACGGCTTCCTCGAGTACGTCGACGAGTCCGGCCACGGCCTGGCCAACCAGGGATGGAAGGACTCCAACGACGCGGTCCAGTGGCCCGACGGAACGCTCGCAACGGCGCCGATCGCGCTCTGCGAAGTCCAGGGCTACGCCTACGCCGCCGCGGTGAAGGGCGCCGAACTGCTCGAGGCACACGGCGAGTCCGGTGACGAGTGGCGCGAATGGGCGGTGGCGCTGCAGGAACGCTTCCGGAAGACGTTCTGGGTCGACGGCTACCCGTCGATCGCGCTCGACGGCGCGAAGAACCCGGTCGCCGGGCGTGCGTCGAACATGGGCCACCTGCTCGGCACCGGCCTGCTCGACGCCGACGAGGAGCAGGTCGTCGCGGAGGTCCTCGCCGGCTCCGATCTCAACAGCGGCTTCGGGCTGCGAACGTTGTCCACGGCAATGACCCGGTTCAATCCGCTCGGCTACCACACCGGCAGCGTCTGGCCGCACGACACCGCGATGACGGTCCAGGGCCTGTTCGCGACCGGTCAGTCCGACGTGGCTTCGTCGTACGTCGACGGCCTGGTCCGTGCCGCGGAGGCGTTCGGCTACCGGCTCCCGGAGTTGTACGGCGGTCGCGGTACGGGCGAGGAGAACACGCCGACCCCGTACCCGCTGTCGTGCCGGCCGCAGGCGTGGGCAGCCGCGTCCGCGATCGCCGTACTCGTGGCCGCGCTCGGCATCGAGCCGGACGTCCCGGGCGGCACCCTGGTCATCAACCCGGCCGAGTCGATGCCCTGGAATGCCCTCGAGATCAGGGGTTTGCGGCTCGGCGGTGAAACGCTGTCCGTGCGCCTCGACGGCGACGAGCTGACCGTACTCGAAGCACCTCAGAGCGCGGTGATCAGGGCGAACGCCGACAGCCCGAGGTAGATCGCCGCGACCACCAGGTTGCGTGCGCGTCCCGTAGTACGGACCGATCGGAAGCGTCGGCCGATCGCATCCGCGCCGACGGCGTACGAGAGGTCGAGGACGAGGCCGATCAGCAGCGCGCCGACTCCGAGCAGCAGCACCTCGGTGCGCAACTGGTCCGGACCGGCGCCGCGGGTGGTGAACTGCGGGAGGAACGCGAGGAAGAACAGCGCGGCCTTCGGGTTGAGCAGGTTGACCACGACACCGTCGCGGAACACCCGCCCCAGCGGCGCCGGTGCGATGCCGTCGAACTGGGCGCCCGACGCCCGGAGCGTCTTGATGCCGAGATAGGCGAGGTAGAGCGCGCCGGTCACGGTGATCGCGGTGAACAGCGCGGGAGAGGCCTTCACCAGCGCGGCAAGTCCGAGCGCGGTGACGACGATGTAGACCAGCGTCCCGGTCTCGATCGCCAGCGCGGAGACCACACCGGCGCGGCGTCCCTGGGTGAGGCTGCGTAGCGAGATGTACAGGTTGTTCGGCCCTGGCATCCCGACCAGCACCACTGTCGCGCCGGCGAAGCCCAGCACCTGACCGATTCCCATGTGGACTAGCCTGACGGCGCGAGAAGCAGTCCACCCGAGCCAATTGGGGGAGAAGTGGACCGTTCTGGAGACCCCTTCGATCTGGCTCACCTGATCGGCCACCGACTGACCGGTCGCTCCGGGGGTCTGTACCGGCGGCTCGCCGACGAGATCGCCGCTCTGATCGGCTCGAGCGAGCTCCCGGTCGGCGCACGCCTCCCGGCCGAACGCAGGCTGGCGGAGTCGCTGGCGATCAGCCGCTCGACGGTGGTCGCGGCGTACGACGAACTCCGCGCCCGCGGCCTGGTCGAGAGCCGGCGCGGCAGCGGTACGACGGTGGCACGCGCGGCCGGGCGTGGTCGTTCACGAGCGGACAAGCAGATACCCACCGGGTACGGCGAGTCGCTGTTCCACCGGATCACGGTCGGCCCCGGCGAAGTCATCTCCCTGACGTACGCCGTCGACCCCGGCCTGCCCGAACTCTCGTCGGAGCTCATCGACCTCGCGTCCACCGACCTACCCGCGCTGCTCGGAGACGTCGGCTACCACCCCCGCGGCCTCCCGGTACTGCGTGAGCGGATCGCCGATCACTTCACGGGCGGTGGACTGCCCACATCGGCGGACGAGATCGTGGTGACGACCGGCGCCCATCAGGCGATCGCCTTGGTCACGCAGATGTACCTGCGCAACGGCGCCGCGGTCGCGATCGAGCAGCCCAGTTGGCCGGGATGCTTCGACCTGTTCGGGGCCGCCGGCGGGCGGGTGGTCGGCGTACCGCTGGACGATGCCGGGATCCGGCCGGACCTGCTCGATGCGGCGTTCGCGGAGCACCAGCCGGCGATGTTGTTCGTGATGCCGACGTTCCACAACCCGACCGGCCGGTTGATGTCGGCGAACCGGCGGCGGCAGGTCGCCCAGCTCGCCGCGAAGTACGGCGTGGTGGTGGTCGAGGACAACGCCTACTCGGCGTGGGATCCGTCCGGGCCGGCGATCCCCCCGCCGCTGGCGGCGTACGCGCCCGACGACGCCGAGGTGCTCACGATCGGGTCCGTGTCGAAGGCCGTGTGGGGCGGTCTGCGGATCGGCTGGATCCGCGCGTCGCGACCGTTGGCGGAGCGGCTGGCCCGGCACAAGGCGCTGGCCGATCTCGGCAGCCCGTTGATCGATCAGGCACTGACCGCGCGGTTGCTGCCGCGACTGACGGAGCTCACGGCGACGCGGGCGCGGTTGGCGACGGCGCGGAAGAAGTTGATGGGGGAGTTGCTGACCGAACGACTGCCCGAATGGGAATGGTCGGTGCCGGTCGGCGGGTCCGCGCTGTGGATCCGGCTGCCGGACACAGATGCGCGTGTCTTCGCCCAGGTGGCGTTGCGGCACGGCGTCGAGGTGGTGGCGGGCCAGGCGATGGATCCGTCCGGCTCGCACGACGACTACTTGCGGGTGCCGTTCGCCTACGCGGAACAAGTGCTTGACGATGCGGTGACCCGGCTGGCGCGGGCCTGGCAGGAACTGCGGCGGCACGGCCCGGGCCCCGGAGTACCTGTCGTGTGAACGGAAGGATGGCGGTCACCCGTCCGGGTGAACCGCCATCGAAGCCTGTATGACTTTGGCGCCGCCGTTGGCGCGTTTGGAACAGCCTTGGGGTTTACCGCTCTTCTTCCGCCGAGACCGTCGGGGTGGCTTCGAGCCGACCCGTCTCGTCGTGGATCGTGATCGCGATGTCGCGCAGCTTCTCCGAGTGCTCGCGGCCGTGGTGGGCGCAGAAAAGTAGCTCCCCACCGCTGGTCAGGGTGACTCGGACGTAGGCCTGCGCACCGCAGCGGTCACAACGATCCGCGGCCGACAGGGCCGAACTCGGGGCGAGTGCTGTAGTCATTGAGGCCTCATCTCATCTAGTTCCGTACTCACCAGATAACAACATCCTGACACGCGGATCGCTTCCCGGTGGGGACAACGTGTCCGTATGTGAGACGAACCACCTGTCCTCGTATGACGCTTGTTGACGCGGAATCGTTTCGTGAACGGGCGAATTTGTGGTGAGCCACGGAGGCCGGACGCTTCTTCTCTCACTGTGCGCCATGATGCCGTCACCGTGTGCTGAGAATCGGAGTGTCGTACGCCACTTCGAATCGAGGCCGGATCGATACCTGTCGCGTCACCCATCTCCTGTTCCCCGGCGCATGCCCGGACAGGCCCCGCCTGCCGCGTTTTGGGGGTGCGGCCGCATAGGCTGTCCGTGTAAGTGTGTGAACCAGTGAAGGAGCCAAGTGGCCGCCCCGACGCCTCGCAGTACTGAGATCGACCCGGCGTACAACGCCCGCCATCTGCTCGTCCTCGAGGGTCTCGAGGCGGTCCGGAAGCGGCCCGGTATGTACATCGGGTCCACCGACAGCCGCGGTCTGATGCACTGCCTGTGGGAGATCATCGACAACGCCGTCGACGAGGCCCTGGCCGGCTTCGGCGACCAGATCGACGTCGTCCTCCACAAGGACGGCTCGGTCGAGGTGAAGGACCGCGCCCGCGGCATCCCGGTCGACATCGAGCCGAAGACCAAGCTCAGCGGTGTCGAGGTGGTCTTCACCAAGCTGCACGCCGGCGGCAAGTTCGGCGGCGGGTCGTACAACGCGTCCGGCGGTCTGCACGGCGTCGGCGCCTCGGTGGTCAACGCGCTGTCCGCGCGGCTGGACGTCGAGGTGGACCGCGGCGGCACGGTCTGGACCGCATCGTTCCGGCGCGGCGTCGCGGGTGAGTTCGACGGCGACGGCGCGAACGCGTCGTTCACCCCGGCGAAGGGGCTGCGGAAGGCGGGCCGGGCGAAGAAGGGTGTCACCGGCACCCGGATCCGGTACTGGGCGGACCGGCAGATCTTCACCAAGGACGCTGCCTTCAACTACGACGAGCTGGTGACCCGGGCGCGGCAGACGTCGTTCCTGGTGCCGGGGCTGCTGCTGGTGATCCGCGACGAGCGCGGCGACGAGGTCACCGAGGAGCACTTCAAGCACGACGGCGGGATCAGCGAGTTCACCGAGTTCCTGGCGACCGACCAGAAGGTCACCGACGTCGTCCGGCTGACCGGGACGGGCCACTTCACCGAGACCGTTCCGATGCTCGACGACGCCGGCCACATGACGCCGTCGGACGTCGAGCGCGACCTGGACGTCGACATCGCGGTCCGCTGGGGCGACGGGTACGAGACCGAGCTGCGCTCGTTCGTGAACATCGTGGCCACGCCGAAGGGCGGCACTCACGTCAACGGGTTCGAGCGCGCGCTGGCGAAGAGTTTCACGAATGCACTTGATGGCACCCGGCTGCTGAAGAGCGGCGAGGAGATCATCAAGGACGACGTGCTCGAAGGCATGACCGCGGTCGTGACGGTCCGGCTGGCCGAGCCGCAGTTCGACGGCCAGACCAAGGAAGTTCTCGGCACGCCGGCGGCGTCGCGGATCGTGGCGAAGGTCGTGCAGTCGGAGCTCGAGGCGTTCCTGACGTCGACCAAGCGTGAACACAAGGCGCAGGCGCGCGCCGTACTGGAGAAGGTCGTCGCCGCGTCGCGGACGCGGGTGGCGGCCCGTCAGCACCGGGAGCTGCAGCGGCGCAAGACCGCGCTGGAGTCGTCGGCGCTGCCGGCGAAGCTGGCCGACTGCCGCAGCAACGACGTCGACCGGTCCGAGCTGTTCATCGTCGAGGGTGATTCGGCCCTCGGTACGGCGAAGCTCGCGCGCAGCTCGGAGTTCCAGGCGCTACTGCCGATCCGGGGCAAGATCCTCAACGTGCAGAAGGCGTCCGTCGGCGACATGCTGAAGAACGTCGAGTGCGCGTCGATCATCCAGGTCGTCGGCGCCGGCTCCGGCCGGACGTTCGACCTGGAGCAGGCGCGGTACGGGAAGATCATCTTCATGGCCGACGCCGACTCCGACGGCGCCCACATCCGCTGCCTGCTCGCGACCCTGTTCTTCCGGTACATGCGACCGCTGGTGGAGGCGGGGCGGGTCTACACCGCAGTGCCGCCGCTGCACCGGTTCGAGCTGACGAACCCGAAGAAGGGTCAGGAGAAATACCTGTACACCTACAGCGACGCCGAGTACCAGCGGAAGACGGCCGAGCTGATGAAGAAGGGCGTCCGCTGGAAGGAGCCGCCGCAGCGTTACAAGGGTCTCGGTGAGATGGACGCCGACCAGCTGGCGGAGACCACCATGGACCCGCGCCACCGCACGCTCCGCCGGATCACGGTCGACCACGCGGAGGAGGCGGCCAAGGTGTTCGATCTCCTGATGGGCAACGACGTCGCGCCTCGCAAGGAGTTCCTGGTCCAGGGCGCCTACGAGCTGGACGAGAACCGCATCGACGTCTGAGCCTACGCGTTACCTGGAGGTGGACCGCTGTGTGAGGCTTGAGCCATGACGCCGCGCCTGGTCTGCTTCGACCTCGACAACACGTTGATCGATCGGGACGCGGCGTTCGTGGCGTGGGCGCGGTGGTGGGTCGACCGCGCCGGGCTGGATCCGGCGGCGGTCGACCGGCTGGTTGCTCATGACAACGGCGGATTCACCCCGCGGGGTGAATTGTTCGCCGCCTTCGAGAAGGAGTTCGGGGCAGGCATCTCGGTCGACGACTACGACCGCGAGCATCCGTCGTTCACCTGGGTCGAGCCTGCTGTGCTGGATGGCTTGGAGTCGTTGCGTACGGCGGGGTGGCGGGTGGCCGTGGTGACGAACGGTGGCGTCGTCCAGCAGACCCGGAAGCTCGCGCACACCGGGATCGATCGCGCGGTGGACTACTGCTGCATCTCGGAAGCCGTCGGCGTGCGGAAGCCCGACGCCCGCATCTTCGCCATCGCGGCGGAGGGTGCGGGTGCCGGGCTCGAAGGTGGGTGGATGGTCGGCGATCATCCGGCGTACGACATCGCCGGCGGCATCAACGCGGGCCTGAGGACGATCCGCATCGGCAACCACCATGCGGTGGACTCACCGGTTGCGGATCATCACTTCGACTCGGTGCTCGAAGCCTTCGCTGTCCTGACTAGTTGAACGCGTCGGCCAGTGCTTTGCGGCCGCCGACCACCGGGATGTCGATCGAGCTGTGGGAGAGGTCGAGGGTCAGCCGGGTGCCGGGAGCAGGCCGGATGGTGAAGTCGCGGTCGCTTGACAGGACCATCAGGGCGAGGCGGTTGCCTGCCGGTACGACGGTGTCCTTCGGCTGGAGGTCGACGTTCATTCGGTACATCTTGCCGGGCCTGACCGGTGCGTCGGTCCAGTCGGACAACCGGTTGGCGGGGTCGATCCAGCCGCGGGTGAGGATCGTGCCGTTGCCGGTCGGCGGGTAGCTGACCAGGGCGGCCGTCACGTTCGCCTTCGATGCGCTGAAGGCCAACTGCAGCCTCGCCGACGGCGTACCACTGATGCGCACCGGCTTGGTGAGCGGCGGCGTCTGGTACACCAGCCGAACGCCGGAGGACGGCGCGTTCGCCGAGGTGATGCCGGGGATCGAGGCGTCGTCGGTGAGAGTCTCGGTGCCGGACTTGGATGGCTTGAAGGTCAGCCCGCCGCGGGTCGGTGCCCCCGGGGTGAGCTCGAGTCCTGCCTGACCGGCGGCCGGGTCCGGCCACTCGGCGTACGGTGTCGGATTGGCGTTGCTGCATTGCAGGCTGACGGTCGCGCCATCAGCCACCTTCTGGCCGGCCGCGGTGGCCACTGGGGAGACAAGGACCAGATGAGTCTGGTCGGGGATCTTCGCGATCAGCCGGGTCGTGGTGCTGATCGTGCCGTCGGCGTTGGTCTGCGGCACGGTCAACGAGAACCCGATCCGGAACGGCCGCGTATCCGCCACCGTGAGCGTCGCCGTATTGGACTGCTCTCCGGCCACCGTCGTCTGACGCGGGGGACACGACGCGGCTTCGCGGACGACCCACGACCGCGGCAACCGCTCGACCCCGTTCTGCACGCCGTACAGGTACCGGGTGAACCAGTAGTTGATGAGTACGTCGGGCGGCGCGCCGCCGTGGCCGCCCTGGTGGAAGTAGAACATGTGCGGCACGTGCTGCTTCTTCAGCGCGTCGTAGAACTGGGCCGCGTTCTTCGTCATCACGTTGAAGTCGTTGTTGCCATGGGCAAGCAGGGTCGCGGCGTGGACGTTGCGCACGTCCTTCATGTAGTCGCGTTCCTGCCAGAAGCTGTTCCGGTTCCCGGTGGCGCGGTCGATGTGCTGCTCGATGTCGTCGATCACCGGCTGGCAGATGGTCCGCGCGCCGGTCTCGTCGAGCCGCGAGTAGACGACGTCGGCCAGTACGTCGAGGTCCTCGCCCTGGAACGCGTTGTTGTTGCCCGACGGGTTGGACGACGAGTGCGGCGCCCGGACCATGCCGTTGGCGCGGTAGTAGTCGTACCAGTCGGAGATCGCCGAGATCGGCACGATCGCCTTCAGACCGGCCACCCCGGTCGTCGCCACAGCCTCCGGCAGCGTGCCGTTGTACGACGTGCCGATCATGCCGACGTTCCCGGTCGTCCAGCTCGCGACTGCTCGGGTCGAGCCGTCCTTGGTCGTGTACGCGCGGGCCCGACCGTTGAGCCAGTCGATCACCGCCTTCGCGGCCAACGTCTCGTTCCTGCCGCCGGACGTCGGGCAGCCATCCGAATGACCGGTGCCCGGCGACTCCGCGTGGACCACGGCGAACCCGCGTGGCACCCACGTCGACTCGTAGACGGTGCTGATCACCGGGCTGGTGTCGAACGCCGCCCAGAACGGCGCGCGCGGGCGTGACGCCGGCGGCGAACCCAGCTCGTGGTCGACACCCCAGTTGCTGTACTCGTCCGCCGTCCCCGCGTAGTACGGACTGTCCTCGAAGATGACCGGCACCTTCAGGCCCTGGGTGAGGACCTCCGGCGGCGCGGTGAAGTCGGCGTGGATCCGGTCCGGCTTGCCGTCGTGGTCGCTGTCGAACGGCGCCTGGACCCACACCTCACCGCTGTACCAATCGGCGGGGTTGGTCGAGAAGACCGCCTGGGCGAGACCGTCGACAAACGTCGGTACTGCGGAGGTCGCGTGCTGCGACGCCTGCGCGGGACCGGCGACTGCCGCTGCCACGAGTGCGGTCGCTGCCGCAGCGCTGACCAGAAGTCGGATCCTCATGCGTAGGTCCCTCCCAGCATTCGACGGGCGGATCGAACCTCTGAATCATCCGGCGCTGCTGCCCGAACCGCAACCGCTCGCTGCGCGGCGTACTGCGATGACACTGCCGTCCGCTTCGGGTGACTGCAGCTGCCCGTCGACGGACACCTCGAAGCAGTCCGGCCGGATGGTGATGTCGATCGTGTGACCGCGATACCCGAGCCCACTCAGGCTGATGTTGCCAGCGGCAACAGGATGAGGACGGATGTGGAGAGAGCCATCCGGGTTCGGTCGGATGCCGGCCAGGCCGGTGAGGATGGCCTCGGCCCCGGTGAGGCCGGCGACGATGTTGATCCGGCGGCCGGAGCCGGGCGCGCCGGGTTTGTCGGAGAAGTGATCCTGGGGGAAGTACGGGTAGTGCTCGCCCATCCAGAACAGCCGGCGGAGGACGTCCCACGCGAGCTCCGGACGACCTTGCTGCCACAGTGTGAGCGCGAGTTGGGGTGCCTCGCCGGTGTAGGCGCCGGCGCCTGACCAGTCAATGTCGGCGGTCTCGTAGTGCAGTTCGTCCTCGACGCTGACGCTACTGACGCCGTACTCGCCTAGGAACGAGCCGAGATGGTCGAGGAGCTTCGCGGCGACCGGCGGCGGGCAGGCGCCGGCGCGGAGTACATCGAACGCCTGGATCGAGTAGGCCAGCTCCGTGTGGCCGTCGGGGTAGCGACTGCGGAACCAGCCGGCGTCCTCGTCCCAGAGCTGATCGATGATCCCGGCCCGGATCTGTTCCGCGGATTCCCGCAGCTCGGTCGTGGGTAGGGCGGCCCCGGTCAGGTCGGACAGCTCGGCGAGGGCAGCCAGCGCCCAGGCCCGTTCGGCGTTCGGGCTGGCCACTACGTGTTCCCAGCCGGCGCTCCGCATCTCGAGCAGATTGCTCTGGTCGCCGTAGTCCCGCAGTACGCCGGTCCGGTCGTCGGGCTGGAAGCGCTTGTCCAGCGCGGTCATCACGTCGTACAGCCGGGCGATCAGCGATGGGTCGAGCGAACGCTCTGCGGCAGCCGCTTGGGTGAGCGCGACGAGCGCTGAACCGCTGTACGCGTAGGCGACGCCGAGACCGGTGCCGTCGGGGGCGATCGCGTACCGGTCGGTGAGGTCGGCGTCGAGGAACGACTGGATGATGTCGAGGACGCTGTCACCGAGCATGAGACTCAGTACGTTCGGGGCGTAGCCGCCGGTGTCCCACGCATAGGAACACAGGGCGCCGCCGTCGAGGCCGGACGTGGCGATGAACGGCTGGGTGACGAAGCCGGGGTGATCCCACCAGCAGACGAGCCCGCTGGCGAGCGAACGGCGGTAGTACTGCTCGAGACCTGGAATGTCGGAGGTGAGGGTCGGGATCCGGCCGAGCGCCTGCGTGATGCGGGACTCCCAGGCACTGCCGGTGTCCTCGGCTGTCGGCGTCGGGCCGGCGTGAACGCCGATGGTGAAGACCATCTCGCCCTCGGCTTCAAGAGTCGCCGTAAGGCTGTTGTGCGTCAGAGTGACCTGCTCGCCTCGGCCGCCGGCGGGCGGGACCCAGCCCCAGTCCGAGAGCGGGACCTCGCGGGCTTCGGTCGGCGCCAGCTCCGGGCGCACGGTGAGCTGGTGGACGTTGGCGGAGCGGTTCCGGATGCGCAGGATCAGGTCGTAGCCGGGGGAGCCGTGGCGTGGCGTGAGAGTGGACTCGACGGCCAGCGAGGTCAGGGAGTCGGCGTACTGGTGGTAGGTGCCCCGCCGGACGATCCGATCCGGCCGCCAGGTGCCGCCGGCGGGGAGAAGTCCGCGGTTGCCGGCGCCCGGGCGGGCCAGGTCGACGACCTGCTGCCCGTCGACCTCCAGCGAGACCGTGAGCCGACTGTCGGGCGCGGCGAGCGGGGGAGCGAACCAGCCGCCGACGCCACACACGGTCCCGGCCAATTGGCTGACCGTCCCCGTGCCGCTGCCGACCCAGATCTCGGCTGGAGGTACGGCGCGGCGGAGGTCGAAGGCGAAGTCGTCGAGGGCGTACGGCGGCATGGGCGGCCTTCCTGGCGGTGACCTGTTGCGACTGGCGGGCGTGCCGGACCGGCCCCGGCAGGTGATCCCGGCCTGCGTAGGACCGGTCCAACACGGTGCGCCGATCGTGGCACGAAGACGGCGGCGAGCGCAATGCTTCGTACTGAAACCGATTGCAGACAGGGTGTTGACGGCGTACCGGCGCACTGTTACGTTCCGGTGCAACCAGCCGTTGGACCAGTCCAACGGACCGAATCCCGAAGGATGGCCGGATGGCGAAGCTGACGATCCGTGACATCGCCGCGCTGTCCGGTCTGTCGAAGTCCACCGTCTCGCTGGTGCTCAACAACAGCCCGAAGGTGGACCCGGCGACCAGACGGCACGTCCTCGCGGTGATGCGCCGGCACCGGTACGTGCCGAGTTTCGCCGCGACCGCGCTGGCCAAGGGGAGCACCCGGCTGATCGGCATGGTCGTGCCCGGGCTGTCCTGGCACATGGTTGCCTCGATCAACATCGGGGTGGCCGCGGTGACCGAGCGGAGCGGGTTCGACATCATCCTCTACACGGCCACCAACGACCGCGACTACGGATCGCTGATCGACCGGATCCTCACCTCGAGCATGGCGTCCGGCCTGCTCGTGGTCAGCCATGAACAGCCGCTCGACCCGCTGGTGCAGCTGCACGAGGAAGGCCTGCCGGTCGTTCTCGTGAACACCATCGACGCCGACGTCGCACTGCCGTCGGTCACCGCCGACAACTACGACGGCGCGTTGACGGCGATGGATCATCTGCTTCAGCTCGGGCACGAGCGGATCGCCTGTGTACAAGGGCGGATGACGTACCGCTGCTGCCAGGACCGCTACCGCGGCTACCTGGACGCGCTCCGGACGGCCGGCATCCAGCCGGATCCGGAGCTCACCAAGCCCGGCGACTTCCTGCCCGAGCAGATCCGCGCCCGGTCGCACGAGCTGTTCGCGCTGCCCGCCGACGAGCGTCCGACCGCGGTGTTCGCGCACTCCGACGTGACGGCGTACGCCGTGATGACCGCGGCCGCCGAAGCCGGGCTGCGGGTGCCGGAGGACGTGTCGGTGATCGGCTTCGACGACATCGAATCGGCGGCGCAGATCCGGCCGCCGCTGACCACCATCCAGCAACCGTTCATCGACATGGGCAAGCGCGCGGCGGAGATGCTGCTGTCCGCGATCGGCCCGAACGACACCGATCACGAGCCGGGCGAGGAGGCGGCCGAGCTCGAGCCGCCGGCCGCCGAACTGCCTCGTCTCGTGATGCCCACCAGCTTGATCGTCCGGGCGAGTTGCGGGCCGGTGCCCGTGACCCGATCCCCGCGCGGACGCTCGCAGACCACCAAGGCCTGATCCTCCGGGATCGAGGTCCCGCCCGACCACTGACACCACCCACGGCACCAGCCCAGGCACGTTCGCCGCCGGGCGATGCTGCCGTGCGCCCTCTGGAAGGAATCCGGAGTGTTCAGAAAACTGGCCACCGGTGCGAGCCTTGCCCTCATCGCCGCGGTAGCGATCCAGTCCCCAGCCCACGCCGACGCCACGCCGTACGAGGTCCTGCCCGCCGACGCCGTCGCCAACTTCACCGAGTTCAAAGGCCTCCCGGCCGATGCGACCCGGCAGGTCGACATCACCGGCAACCCCGACTTCACCAAGGCCCTCGAGATCGCTGTCCCCAACGAGCCGCAGAGTCCCGGCCTCGACGGCGAGTACGAGATCACTCTCGGCGTACCGGCTGCAGCGACAGTCACCGAAGGCGACGCGCTGGTCGCGACCGTGTGGGCACGGGCGATCACACCGACCAGCGGCAACGCCCATCTGGTCTTCGAGACCGACGGTTCGCCGTACAAGAAGTCGCTGAACGCCGCTCTGCGGTACGGCACCGCATGGCAGAAGTTCGAGTTCCCGTTCCGTGCCGCGACGACGTACACCGCGGGCACGAGCACAGCCGCGCACCTGAACCTGTGGCTCGGGTACGGCGTGCAGACGTTCCAGATCGCCGGCGTCTCGGTGCAGGACCTCGGGCCCGGCACCCCAGCCGGCTACCCGCAGGTGACGTACGACGGCCGCGACGCGAACGCGGCCTGGCGTGCCGCGGCCAACGCCCGCATCGACCAGTACCGCAAGGGGAATCTGGCGGTGTCGGTCGTCGACACCGCCGGCAATCCGGTCAGCGGTGCGACCGTGTCCGCCGTACAGCAGACGAGTGCGTTCAAGTTCGGCGCCGCGTCGGACGGCGCCCGGCTGATCGGGGATCCGTCCGGCGGGATCAGCGGGACCGATCTGGCGCAGTACCAGTCGAAGTACTCGACGCTGTTCAACCAAGGGGCCCTGGGCAACAACCTGAAGTGGAACCACTGGGAGAACCCGACCGAGCGCGAGACGATCACGCTGCCGGCCCTGCAATGGATGCGCGAGCACGGGCTGCGGATCCGCGGGCACAACCTGATCTGGCCGTCGTGGGGACTGATGCAGCCCGACGTCGTCAACCTGCAGAACGACCCGGCCGCGTTGCGCGCCCGGATCAACACCCACATCACCGACGAGGCGTCGACCCTGGCCGGCATCGTCGACGAGTGGGACGTGGTCAACGAGCCGTACTCCGAACACAACGTCCAGGACGTCCTCGGCCAGGACGAGATCGCGAACTGGTTCCGGCTCGCGCACGCCGCCGACCCGAACGCGACCCTTGCGCTGAACGACTACGGCCTGGTCGAGAACAACGGCTGGGAGACGCGACACCGCGATCACGTGTACGACCTGGTGCAGTCGTTGAAGTCGTCGGGTGCGCCGATCGACACCGTCGGCTTCGAGAGCCACTTCAACGGGCTGCAGCTGACGTCGCCGGACGACCTGATGGCGATCGTCGACCAGTTCGCCGGTCTCGGTGTGAAGGTCGCGGTCACGGAGTTCGACGTCGACACCGACGACCAGCAACTGCAGGCCGACTACACCCGCGACTTCATGACCGCGATGTTCTCGAACCCGAACGTGAACCAGATCAGCAACTTCGGGATCTGGTCGAAGAACATCTACAACCCGCGGGTCGCGCTCTACAACGACGACTGGTCGCCCAAGCCGAACGCCCTGGTCTGGCAGGACCTTGTCCAGCATCAGTGGCACACCAGCGTCTCGGGCCAGTCGAGCGCTGCTGGAACGTTCGGCACCCGCGGCTTCCTCGGTGACTACCTGGTGACGGTCACCGTGAACGGCATCTCGAAGCAGGTGAAGGTCGCGATGCCGACCACGGCCGGCGCGTCGGTCAAGGTCATCACCGACGGCATCGCCACCACGGTCCGCACGAACCAGCCGAATCCGATCGGCGACGGCGGCTTCGAGAGCGGTACCCGCGGCTGGACCTCCCTCGGCACCGGGCCGTCAACCGCCGCGAACGCCCACAGCGGCCACACGGCACTCTCGCTCAGCCCGGGCTCCGGCGTCACCCAGAACGTCACCGGCCTCACTCCAGGCACGAGCTACCTCCTGTCCGGCTGGGGGCGCCTGAACGGCGCTGGGACGCAGTGCTACGCCGGTGTCCGGGGCGGCGCCACGGCCGGTACGCCGACCTTCCAGTACGAGCTGTCGTACGCCGATGAGCGCTCGTACACGCAGAAGCTGGCTGCCTTCACCCCACCGACCGGGACCAAGTGGGTCCAGGTCTTCGCCTGGTCGAACCCCAGTGCCAGCTCACCCGAATGCACGCTAGACGACCTGGCCATCACTCCGACCGATGGCACCCCGCCGCCGTCGCAAGGCGCGCCCGCAGTCGCGCCGTCTCTACCGACACCGTCTGTGCTGGCGAACGGGACGTTGGAGAACCAGTCCAACACCACCGGCTGGTACTGCCTGGGAACCTGCACGCTGAAGAACGCCTCGACGACTCCGCACACTGGCGCAGGTGACCTGTCGGCCGCTGGGCGAGAGGCCGCGTGGGCCGGTCCGGCACAGGGTGTCTCGGTGGTGAACGGTGGGCTGTACGACTCGTCCGCGTGGGTGCGACTGGCGTCCGGCTCGGACACCGCAATGGTGAGTCTGAAGCTGACCACGTCGACCGGCTCGACAACTGTGCGCCTTGGTTCGGCGCCGGTCACCTCGACCGGGTGGACGCAGATCTCGGTGTCGAACGCGCCGGTGTCCTGGACCGGGACGCTGACGAAGGCGGAGTGGTGGATCAGCACCACGACCGGCGCCGGCGACCTGCTGGTTGACGACGCCTCGTTCGCTCCGATGGTGAAGACGGCTGCGCGGGGGACCGGCCCGGCCGAGACCGCGTTCAACCCGGTGCAGCCGACCGCGGCGTGCGTCGTACACAACGCCGACTCGTACACGGCGTACTTCGGCTACTCGAATGCCAACAACTACTACATCCCCGTCCCGGTCGGCGCCGACAACGCGTTCAGCCCGGGTCCGTCGGATCGCGGCCAGACCGTCTCGTTCCTGCCCTTCCAGCGCCCGCGTCGCGTCGCGGTCACCTGGGACGGCAGCCCGCTCACCTGGCGGCTCGGCTCCCTGTCCCAGACCGCGTCGTCGGCCTCGCCGGCCTGCTAAGTCACCTGTCACTGGAGGATCCACATGTCATCACCCATCTCACGGCGGACACTGCTCCGCGGTGCGGCCGCTCTCGCCGGCGCGGGTGCACTCGCCGGCTGTTCCTCGGGCAACGACGCCTCGGGATCGAAGGCCAAGACCACCATCACCTATTGGGACTGGTACGCCAGTCAGGCCGGCTGGGTCGACAACGAGATCAAGCTGTTCCAGCAGGCGCATCCGGACATCGCGGTCAAGAAGACCACGCAGGTCAGCGACAAGTACGCCGACCTCGTGTCGCTCGCGTACCGGAGCAACAACCCGCCGGACATCCTGATGGTGCCGAAGAGCCCACAGCTGAGTCAGCAGGTGTCGCAGGAGTGGCTGATGCCGGTCGACAAGTGGGCGACCAAGTCGTGGCAGTCGAGCTTCCCGGAGAACAGCTTCGTCGAGGGAGTGGATGTCTTCGGCGGCAAGGTCTACACCGCGCCGTTCGCGGCCCCGGCGCCGTCGCTGCAGCTCTACATCCACCATGGTGTCTTCAAGGACGCGGGCCTGACCAATGACGACGGCAGTGTGAAGCTGCCGAAGACTTGGGACGACGTGACGCACGCCGCCGACGCCATCGCGTCGAAGAGCGGCGGGAAGGTCGCGCCGTTCGGCTTCGGCAACTCGACGAACACGACCCTGGCCTGGTGGCTGGATCTGTTCGTGCGCGGCGCCGGTTCGCCGGGTGGCGCCGCGGTCGGCGGCATCGACGGGATGGACTACCGGGTCGGGCGCTGGACGTTCGGCAGCGATCGCAACTTCCTCGACGTGATCAACCTGCTGATGGAGTGGAAGAACAAGAACTGGTTCTACCCGAACTCGATGAGCATCTCCGACGAGCAGGCACGGGCGTTCTTCGAGCGCGGACGGTTCGGAATGACGGTCGGCGGGGTGTGGAACCAGCCGGAGTGGACGCAGCACAAGTTCACCGACTACAGCCTCGTCACGCTGCCGAGCCCGAGCGAGGCGCCGAGGGCGTTGTTCTACGGGCCTCCTGGCGGACGGTTCGTGGCGGTCTCGTCGAAGACGCAGCACGCTGACGAGGCCTGGGCCTGGTTCGACTGGTTGTACAGCCCGGACGCGGGGAAGCGGTGGGTCGAGCAGGGCCAGGGCCTGTCGGTGTACGCGAAGAACAACGATCCGAAGAGCGTCACCTTCGCACCGTTCGCGCAGTACGTCGGTATGGCCGGGGCGGCCGTGGTCGGCCCGCAGCCGGCGATCCGGAACCCGAAGGTGTCGGCGGTCCAGCTGCCCGCGGTGAAGCCGGACATCAACGACGTGCTCGCCGGGATCTACACCGGGCAGCTGAAGGATCCGCACAGTGCGCTGACCGAGCTCGAGGGCAAGATGAACCAGGCGCTCGGTGATGCGATCAAGAAGGCGCCCGGGGTCAGCGCGAAGGACTTCACGTTCGCGGACTGGGATCTCACCAAGGCCTACACGACGAGGCCGGGCGCCTGATGGTGATGACCGCCGTACGGCAGGACGTGACCGCTACCGGGCCGCCACCAGCGGCGGCCCGGCGGCGGGCCCGCCGTCGTACCTATCTGTGGTCGTACGTGTATCTGGCGCCGATGATGGTGCTGCTGCTCGCGTTCGTGGTGTATCCGATCATCGCGTCGCTCGGCTACACGTTCTACAAGTGGGACGGGATCGGCGACCCGTCGAGCTTCGTGGGCCTGGCCAACTTCCGGCAGATCGTCCACGACAGCATCTTCTGGCGATCCCTCGGCCACACCTTCGTGTACGCCGCGTTCGTCGTACCGATTCAGCTGGTGCTGGCCTTGGCGCTCGCGTTGGTGCTGAACAACAAGCGGCTGCGGTTCGCCTCGTTCTACCGGACGCTGTTCTTCCTGCCGGTGGTGACGTCGGCCGCGGTGATCGGTGTTGTGATCCAGCTCCTGGTGTCGAACTTCGGTGACTCGATCAACACGCTGCTGCTGAACCTGCACCTGATCCATCAGCACATCGACTGGCTGGGGGATCCGCACTTCGCGATGGCGATCATCATCCTGGTCGGCATCTGGCACACGTTCGGCTACAACCTCGTGTACTTCCTGGCCGGGCTGCAGACGATCCCGGACGAGCTCTACGAGGCGGCACGGCTCGACGGCGCCGGCCGGATCGCGATGTTCCGCTACATCACGATCCCGATGTTGCGCGCGGTCGGCGTGGTGATCGTGATCCTGGCGGTGATCGGGACCTTCCAGATCTTCGACCTGGTACAGGTGCTGACCAGCGGCGGCCCGTTCTTCGCCACCGAGGTCGTGAACACGTACATCTACCACCTGGCGTTCGGCGGCAGTAACGCCAACGCGGTCCAACCGGACATCGGCCTGGCCTCGGCCGCGTCGTTCATCTACGGCCTGCTGCTGATCGGCTTCTCCGTCGTCCAGGTCGTCGTACTGCGTTCACTCGCTCGTAGGAGGAGTGCCTCATGACCCGGCGGCGCGTGGTGACGGTGATGACGCATGTGGCGTTGCTGGTCAGCGGGTTGGCGTGGCTGTACCCGCTGTTCTGGGCACTCGGTTCCTCGCTGAAGAGTGACGACGACTTCTTCACCGACGGGCTGAATCCGATGCCCTCGCACTTCCTCTGGGCGAACTACCTGAACGCGTGGCAGGAGGCGTCATTCGGCCGGTACTTCATGAACACAATACTGATCACCGTAGGCACGGTGGTGATCACTTTAGTAGTCACCTCCTGCGCGGGATACGTACTTGCCCGTACACGCTTCCCGGGCCGTGGCTTCTGCCTCGGGCTGGTCTCGGCGACGCTGTTCCTGCCGCACGGGTACACGATCATCCCGGTGTTCGACCTGATGCAGCGGGTGCATCTGCTGAACAGCCTGTGGTCGGTGATCATCGTGCAGGCATCCGGGGGAGTGGTGTTCGGGACGTTCCTGTTCATGGGCTACTTCATGGCGATCGACAAGGAGCTCGAGGACGCCGCGATGGTGGACGGCGCGAACTTCCATCAGACGTTCGCCCGGATCATGCTGCCGCTGTCCGGGCCGATGCTGGCCACCGTCGGCCTGTTCACCGCGATCACCGCGTGGAACAGCTTCTTCATCCCGCTGGTGTTCACCCTCGGCCGGCCCGAGCTGCGCACGCTGGCAATCGGCATGTACGCGTTCATCGGCGAGAACTCGACCGAGTGGACGCTGCTCTGTGCCGGCACGGTCATCACGCTCGCGCCGATCATCCTGCTCTTCGTGCTCCTGCAGCGTTTCTTCGTCAACGGACTGGCCGGTGCGGTCAAGCAATAGGAGGTACTCCATGCCTGTGCGGACGGCAATCGTCGGAACCGGGAACCGTGCTCAGCTCTTCACCGAGGGCCTGGCCAAGCGGGACGGGTACGACGTCGTCGCGTTGTGCGATCCGAACTCGGTCCGGATGGCGTTCCACAACCGCATGCTGCTCGCGGCGGGCCGTCGTACGGCGCATCAATGGCCGCCGGGGCGGTTCGAGGAGATGCTGCGGGTCGAGCGGATCGAACTGCTGATCGTGACGAGCGTCGACGCGACGCACAACCTCTACATCGAGACGGCGCTGCGGGCCGGCGTACGGGTGATCAGCGAGAAGCCGATGACGACCGATGCCGCGAAGGCGACGAGCATCCTGGCTGCGGTTGAGGAGACCGGCGGGTCTCTGTCGGTCGCCTACAACTACCGGTTCAACCCGGTGCATCGACGGGTGCGTTCGTTGCTGGCGGAGGGTGCGATCGGGGACGTCCACTCGGTCCACTTCGAGTGGATGCTCGACGTGTCCCATGGCGCGGATTACTTCCGCCGGTGGCATCGCGAGAAGGCGAACTCCGGCGGATTGATGGTGCACAAGGCCAGTCATCACTTCGATCTCGTGAACTGGTGGCTGGGCGCCGAGCCGCGGATCGTCTATGCACAAGGGCAATTGGCGTTCTACGGGCCCGGTCAGCGGCACGGGTACGCCCGCCCGTACGCCCGCGTGCATGGATCTCCGGAAGCGCTCGACGACCCGTTCGCCTTGCACCTGGCCGACAACGCGACGCTGAGCGAGCTGTATCTGGATGCAGAGGCCGAGGACGGATACCACCGCGACCGCAACGTCTTCGCGCCCGGGGTGACGATCGAGGACGACATGGCTGTGCTCGTCTCCTACAACACCGGCGCGACGATGACGTACCACCTGACGGCGTACTCGCCCTCCGAGGGCTATCGCGTGATGTTCAACGGATCACGCGGCCGGCTGGAGCTGAATGTCGAAGAGTCGACATTCACCGCGCCGAATCAGCGGGTCGAATCGGCGAAGGGCTGGGTCCACGGCGACCTCGCCGCACCGACCGCGGGACGTACGTCGATCACGCTGCGACCGTTGTGGGAGCCGCCGATCGACCACACCGTCGACCACGACCACGCCGGCCAAGGCGGCGCCGACGCCCGCGTGCTGGCAGCCCTTCTCGACGACGAACCAACCGAGGGGGCCGACATAGCCGACGCCCGCCAGGCCGCCCTGGCCCTGGTGACCGGCCTCGCAGCCAATCGCTCGTTCGAGACAGGGCTGCCCGTCCGGACCGCCGACGTCCTAGCGATCTGATGGACAGAATAGTGATCACCGCAAGCGGGATGATGATCAGTTTTCTGTACTAGCCGAGTGCTGCGCGGAGGATCGCGTGGGCGCCGTTGACGATGGACTCGCGGTTGGCTTCGTACGTCGGGTCGGTGATCTCAGTCTTGTTGGCCGGGTCGAACGACAGGACCGGGACGTGCAGGTGGCCGGCCGGCATCGACGGGTCGAGAAGATCGCGTTGGAGGGTGTTGCGGTAGGCAACCTCGTTGGAGAGGTAGCCGCCGCCGGTGCCCTCGGATGCGATCGAGCCGGGTGTGGGGCCGTCGGGGCGGCGTACGGGGTCGGTTTGGCCGGCTGGTATCTCTAGGATCGAGGTGTTGACGCGAGTGCGGAACGGGGCGACGTCGGCGTGCGACATCCGGGCCAGCGGAAGGCTCGAGGTGATGAACTCGGGGCCGGGCGGCATGCTGGGGGAGACGACCGGTGCGTTGATCGTGCCGCCGCCCCAGAGGTTGTTGTTGTCGCCGATCGAGCTGACCGAGCGTCGCCGGCCGTTGAAGACCTCGAGGTCGAAGATACCGACCCGGCCCTGGCTCGCGGTCATGACGAGATCCGCGCGCTGCGGACCTGGACGGTAATGCGGTGCGAGAGCGTTCTCGACCATGCTCTCGTCGAAGTCGGTGTAGCGGACCGGGAAGACGACGGTCTGGATCTCGTACGTCTTGCCGTTCACCGTCCAGCGCTGACCGTCGAGCGTGAGCGCATTCGCGCCGGACGGGTTGCCGATGCGGATGTCGGCGTCGAGAGTGAACGGGTCGAAGCCGGTGACGAGGATCTTGCGGACGCCTGGTGAGAAGCGGGTGCTGGTGATGCCGCGGGAGGCGTACTCGAACGACTTGATCAGGGCGGCGCGTTCCGTCGTACCGAGGCCGAAGCGTGGTTGCCACTGGCGCAAGGCGAACGCCATCGAGATCCGAGCCCAGTACAGGCCGCGGTCGTCGGTTGAGGGGAGTGCGTCGGCTCCGCGGACAGGATGCTGGGCTCGGTGCGTCGCCGTACGCCAGAGGGTCTCGCCCTGGACGCGCACCAGGGCTGCGGCGGCCTGGCGATTGGGCACCCGGCACAGGAGGTCGGTGAACTGCTCGACCTGCCGGTCGAAACCGGACCGCCGGAGGATCTCCGCCGGAACGGACGGCCCGTCGGCGACGCCTCTGTCCAGGCGCTGTTCCTCGACCGTGCCGGCGATCGAGTGATCCAGGCACCCGGTCGCGTGGCCGCCGCGGAGTGCCGGGGCGGCGTCAGGCACGGCGTGGGCGATCGGAGCGCCGGAGAGGACGGCCGTCAGCGCCAGGGCGCCGACGAACAGGGAACGGTGGAATGAGCTGGGGCGGAGTCTCATACGGGATGTCTATCAGATCTTCCGCCGTGGGCCGAGAGATTCGAAGATCTTGAGAGTACTGCAGACTGTATGCAATCTGCTACCTTCGAAGAGACGGCACCCGCCCACGCCGTCCGTGCGTGAGGAGCCTCCGTTGACCAATCCGTCCCGCCGTCAGGCCCTGACCGCCGGCCTGGCCGCCCTCGGCGCCGGAGCCCTCGCCGGCTGCGCAGGAACCGGCCTCGAACCCTGCTCCGGTACGCAGGTCCCGCCCACCACCGAGACACCGGTTGCCGACGGCAAGCAAGCGCTCGAGCGGCTGATGGCCGGCAACGCGCGGTTCGTGGCAGCTCAGGACCAGGACCTGGACGAGGGCATCGCGCGGCGGGTGGTGGTGAGCAAAGGCCAGCATCCCTTCGCGACGATCCTCGGCTGCGTCGACTCCCGCGTGCCGATCGAGCTGGTCTTCGACCAGGGCCTCGGCGATCTGGTCGTCGTACGAAGTGCAGGCGGTGCGCTCGATCAGTCGGTGACCGGCAGCATCGAGTTCGGCATCGCCGAGCTCCACACCCCGCTCCTGATGGTCCTGGGCCACCAGCGCTGCGGCGCACTCGACGCCACCATCAAGGCCCTGGACGCTGACCAACGCACCTCTCACACCAAGGGCCTCGACTATCTCGTAGACACCCTCGCCCCAGCAGTCCGCCAGGTAGCAGGCAAACCCGGCGACCGCCTCACCAACGCCGTACAGGCCAACGTCGCCCTTACTCTCACCAAGCTTCGCCAGTCGCCCGTCATCGGCCCCCTGGAGAAGTCAGGCAAACTCACCCTCATCGGCGCCTACTACGAACTGGACACCGGCAAAGTCACCCTGCACTGAGTCGTTGCTCAGTCGATCTGGGTGAGGCGGCCGTCGTCGACGTCGTACATGAAGCCGCCGACGAGGATGTCGTCGCCGATCAGGGGGTGTTCGCGGACCGCGGCGACGTCGCGGCGGAGGGCCTCGAGCTGGTCGGGGATGACCGAGATCGGGAGGTAGCCGGCGGGCTTGCCCGCGGCTTGCTCGACCTTCGCGCGTAGGTCGTCCTCGGACATCGCGGCCATCGCGCAACGGGTGTGCGGGATGATCATGATCCGGCGTACGCCGAGGAGCTGTACGCCGAGCACCAGGCCGGTCATCGTGATTTCGGTGACCCGCCCGCCGGCCGACCGCAGTACCTTCGCGTCACCCGGCTTGAGGCCGAGCATCTCCAGCGGCGGGATCCGGGAGTCCATGCAGGTGACCAGGCCGATGCCGGCGTGGGCGATCCCGTCGAATCCGCCGTAGTGGAAGTCCTTGACGTACTCCGCGTTCGCGGCGAGCAGATCGTCGAATCCGCCGCTCATCGGATCGCGCCTGACACTGGGGTTCCGGTTTGCAGGATCGACATTGCGAACGGTTCCTTTCCACACGAGTCCGGACGGGGAGGATCAGCGAGCGCGCTGGTGACCGGGACGATCCACGACCGTCCGTCGACGTGCTGGACGGTGACAGTTTCTGCGCCCTCGGCCACGACGCGCAACGCATCCAGGGCGAGCTCGCCGGTGAGCTCCCGGACGGCGACCTCGGCCGCCTGACCGCGCTTGCTCCAGGTGGACCGGCCGCGCAGGCCGGTCAGGATCGTCTCGCCGCGATCCGCCGCGGCCAGCGCCTCGACCGCCGTCTCGACGGTGAGATGCCCGTGCATCGTGCCGGCCGGCAGGTACGTCGCGGTCGGCGCGAAGCGATGTCCGCCGAGATGATTGGCTTCCCACACGCGTCCCGGTGCCCGTTCGGCGAGCCCTGACACCAGCGGCCGCCCGAGTACGGCGCAGCACCCGTCGCGCTTGCCGTTCGTACACACCAAGACGACGGGCTCGTCGACCGGCAGGAGCCCGGGCAGGGAGGCGATGACCGCCGCACGATCGCCGCCGGCGACGGCATCGAGATCAAGGTCGCCCAGTTCGGTCGGATCCGTGACCCGGCCGCCGAGCAGCCAGCTCTGCCCGGGCGTGGTCGAGGCGACGAAGACTTGGTGTGACCGCTCGACAGCGTCCGAATGCTTCCCCGGCGACCGGATCAGTCCGAACCGGACGTCGGCCTTCTTGCACTGGTCGTCGAAAGACCCGCCGAACTCGGCGTCGAGATGACTCTGTGTCGGCGCCTTCGCGCCCCACGGACCAGGCTGCTCGACGACGACCCATCCCTTGGCAACGACCGCGGTGCCGGCCAGCGGCTCACGGAGCACCCGGCAGTACGTCGAGCACAGGCCAGGCAAGCCAGTGGTTGCGGGCGCAGGGGTCACACCCTCACGGTACGCGAGGTGAGACGGCTGTCCCTCATGATGATCATCATGTGTGCAATACCCCACGTCGGCCGAGCAGGAGTACGGCGAGGGCGGCGGCCAGGAACGCACACACGGCAGCACCGGCGAAGATCGCGTGAACTTGTGAAACTGCGGCGTCGCGGAGCGCGTCCAGGAACGGGCGGCAGTTACCGGGGGAGGACGGGCACAGCTCGTTCGGCGATTTGATGCCATCGGCAATCGCGTAGTACCGCCGCAGCCCGATCGCGGTCAGCGCGGAGACGCCGACGAGCATGCCGACCATCCGGGCGACGACCACGAGCGCGCTCACCAGGCCGTGGCTGTCGGCGGGCGTGGAGCCGAGCATGGCCGTGTTCAGCGGTGACAGCGCCAGGCCGAACCCGAAACCACACACCAGCAGTACGACGGTCGCCGGCCAGTGATCGAGCGCCGTACGACTCCAGAAGGCCATCACCACGAACATCGCACCGGACAACCCCAGCCCGGCCCCCGCGATCAGTCCGAGCCCGTAGCGGCGCGTGAGCCACCCACCGGCAACCGCACCGACCGGCAGCGCGATCAGGAACCGCACCAGCACGAGGGCGGCCGCGAGCTGCCCACCGCCTTGGGTGGTGCGGGCAAACACCGGTACGTCGACCAGGGCGGCGATCAGGGCGCATCCGATCAGGAAGCTGACCAGCAACGAGCCCCACGCAGGACGAGCACCCAGCAGACCGCGTGGCACGATGGCCGCCGCCGTACGTCGCTGCCACAGCGCAAAAGCCCCTGCGAAGACAGCAGCCGCAACCAGCAGCCACGGACCGGCCGGTGACATCAACTGACGTTCGGGGTCGGCCGTCGCGAACGCCAGTACGACGCCTGCCAGTGCGAGTGCGAGCAGCAGTGCGCCAAGCAGATCGACCTGCGATAGCACGCCGCCCAGGCGACCGCGCCCCTGCCACAAGACCAATCCGAGCCAGATGACCGCCAGCACGAGTGTGGCGACGCCAATCGGCGTCAGCAGCCGGGAGGCTCCGGTGAAGGGCACGAACGGCAGGCCAAGCGTGACACCGGACGCGAGCCGGTCGGGCGCCGTGAGTGTGAGGCCAAGCGCCAGGCAGGCGAGCAGGCCGACAATGGCCGAGACAGGTGGACGTTTGACCCCGCGCAGGAGAAGTGCGAGAACCACGGCGACTGTCAGGTTGAGCCAGAAGATGTAGCGCCAGTCGGCGATCGCGAGTACCGCAGCGCCCAGCAGCGGGCCGAGGACCGAGCCGAGCTCCTGCACCGCCCCAACGACACCCAGCGGCAACCCACGCCGCTCAGCCGGCCAGAGATCGGCAACCAGCGCAAGCGTCGCCGGAACCAGCCCACCACCGCCGACCCCTTGAAGAAACCGACCAGTTACCACCAGCGGCAGGTCATACGCCCCGGCGGTGATCAGCGACCCGACCGCGAAGAGCAACAACGCGCCGACCAACACCGGCGTACGACCGACGACATCCGCGATCCGCCCGATCAGCGGCAGTACGGCGATGTACCCGAGCAGGAAGCCCGAGATGATCGGCGCCGCCCGCTGCAGCTCGTCCGCGGACAGCCCGACGCCGGCCATCATGTCCGGCAGCGCCAGCACCACGACGTACGTGTCCGCCGCCGCGAACGCCACCGCGATGGACGCCAGCGTCAGTCGCGTCCTCGCCGAGCTGTCGCTCACGGCTTGGTGATCTCGACCTTCTCGCCGTACTTGTCGAGGGTGACGTCGTAGCTACTGGTGGCGCCGGAGTAGAACGGGCCGGTGATCGTGGCCGAGACCAGTTGCTTGGCGTCCTTGTCGATCTTGAACGTGCTCGGGAAGTCCTGGTCCGCGGGCGCCTTCGGGAAGATGCCTTGCAGATCCTTCCCCCGGACGGAGCCGGTTACCTCGGTCAGCACCTTCGCGCCCTCACGGGTTTCGCCCTTGATCTTCGGGTCCTTCATCGTCGGCAGAACCGCGGTCAGGCCCTTCGCCGGGTCGAGCAGGATCGCCGGATCAGGGGCGCCGAGCGAGGCCAGCTGGGACGGCGGGAGCTCGATGTAGCTCGGTGTGAACGAGAGCTTCGCGTACACCTTGCTGCCGACCGCGACGACCTGGGCGTCGATCGGCGCACCCGCGGACCGGACTGTCAGCTTGCCCTTGAACGCCGGCGCGTGTGTCGCGACCCCGTCGCCGCTGGCCAGCGTCTGCGCGTTGTCCGGCAGGTCGCGGCCGGTGAGCACGATGTGCACGCTGGCCGCGTCGTCGATGGTCTTCTTGACGTCGGTGAGCAGCGCGACCGCGTCGCCGCCGGACTGCCCGCCCCCGCCGCTGTCCTTCTTGTCGCTGCATCCCGCCAGCGCAAGTACTACGACCGCGCCGAGCGCGAGCAGTCTCTTCACAGGGGTCAGCCTGCCAGATCAGCAGCGCACGCAGCGATCGGCTGCGCGACCGGTACGCCGGAACCGTCCCGGCGCGGGTCGACCGGCGGCAGATCCACCGGCGCGCCACTGCTCGCGCTGGCCTTCACCGGCGCCGCACCGATGAAGCCGAGCAGCAGCCCGTCCTCGCCCTTGAGCAGCCGCTGGCAGCGCACACCGCCCGTCCCACGGCCCTTGCCCGGGTACTCGCTGAACGGCGTCACCTTCACCGCGCCGACCTCGGTCCCCGGCAGTGCCGACGACGAGCCCGCGATCGTGACGACCTGCGCCTCGCGCCCGGTGTC
Organism: Kribbella sp. NBC_00662; assembly: GCF_041430295.1. Classification (GTDB taxonomy): domain Bacteria; phylum Actinomycetota; class Actinomycetes; order Propionibacteriales; family Kribbellaceae; genus Kribbella. The sequence goes on from NZ_CP109029.1 coordinate 6,247,805, forward strand.
GACGGCTCCGAAGAACACAACCTTCGCCTTCGCGCCGAGCCGGACACCGGCCATACCGCCCGCGGTCCGTCCCTGCGGCCGTACAGCGGACGCGGGGAAGTGCAGCAGTTGCGCGTCGGAGGTGATGAAGCACAGCTCCTCGTCGCCCGTGGACAGCTCGACCGCCCCGATGACCTCGTCGCCGTCCTTCAGCCCGATGATCTCCCACGAGTCGCGGTTGCTGAGGTGGTCCGGGACGACCCGCTTCACGACGCCGCCCGTCGTACCAAGGGCAACACCGACCGAGTCCGGGTCCATCGTGGTCAGCGCCAGCGCCTTCTCACCCGGCTCCAGCGACACGAACTCGGCGATCGGCGCGCCACCCTGCAGGTTCGGCGCGGCAGCGGTCGTCGGTACGGCGGGAAGGTCGAGCGACTCGAGCCGGATCAACCGACCTGCGCTGGTGATCAGGCCGTACTGCCCGCGCGCCGTGCTCTTCACGGCGGAGACGATCGCGTCGTGCTTCGCGCGCGCCTCGCCGCCGCCGAACGGCTCGACACCGTTCGTCCGGGCGAGCAGCCCGGTCGAGCTCATCAGGATCCAGCACGGGTCGTCGCTGACCTCGAGCGGCACGGCGGCCGTCTTGGTCGCGCCGGACGACTCCAGCAGGACGGTCCGTCGCGGCGTGCCGTACGTCTTCGCGATCTCCGCCAGCTCGTCGGACACCGTCTTCTGCAGCAGCTTCGGGTCGTCGATGATCGCGGTCAGCGCCTCGATCTCGCGCTCCAGCTCGCCCTTCTCGGTCTCGAGCTCGAGCTTGGAGTACTTCGTCAGCCGGCGCAGCGGCATGTCGAGGATGTAGTTCGCCTGGATCTCGGACAGGTCGTAGATCTCGATCAGGCGGGACCGCGCCTCGGCGGAGTCCTCGCTGCTGCGGATGATCTGGATGACCTCGTCGATGTCGAGGATCGCGATCAGCATGCCCTCGACGATGTGCAGCCGGTCCTGCGCCTTCTTCCGGCGGAACTCGCTGCGCCGGCGCACCACGTCGTACCGGTGGTCGAGGTAGACCTCGAGGAGCTGCTTGAGGCCGAGCGTCCGCGGCTGGCCCTCGACCAGGCAGACGTTGTTGACGTGGAACGCGTCCTCGAGCGGGGTCAGCTTGTACAGCTGCTCCAGCAGCGCCTCGGGGACGAAGCCGTTCTTGACCTCGATCACCAGCTGGGTGCCGTGGGTCCGGTCGGTCAGGTCCTTGACGTCGGCGATGCCCTGCAGCTTCTTGGCCTGGACCAGCGTCTTGATCTTCTCGATCACCTTCTCCGGGCCGACGGCGTACGGCAGCTCGGTGACCACGATGCCCTTGCGGCGCGGGGTGACGTTCTCGATCCGGGCGGTGGCGCGCATCTTGAAGCTGCCGCGGCCGGTCGTGTACGCGTCCTTGATGCCTTCCAGGCCGACGATCTTGCCGCCGGTCGGCAGGTCCGGCCCGGGGACGAACCGCATTAGGTCGTCGATGTCGGCGGTCGGGGTCTTGATCAGGTGCCGCAGCGCCTGGATCACCTCGACCAGGTTGTGCGGGGCCATGTTGGTGGCCATCCCGACCGCGATCCCGGTGGCGCCGTTGGCCAGCAGGTTCGGGAAGGCGGCCGGCAGCACGGCCGGCTCGTTCTCCTGGCCGTCGTAGTTCGGCTTGAAGTCGACGACGTTCTCGTCCAGGCCGGCCGTCATCGCCATCGCGGGCGGCGCCATCCGGCACTCGGTGTACCGCATCGCGGCGGGGCCGTCGTCGAGCGAGCCGAAGTTGCCGTGCGGGTCGATCAGCGGCACCCGCATCGACCAGGACTGCCCGGTCCGGACCAGGGCGTCGTAGATCGCGCCGTCGCCATGCGGGTGGTACTTACCCATGACCTCACCGACGACGCGGGCGCACTTCACGTGCGAGCGGTCGGGGCGGATGTTGTTCTCCGCCATCGAGAACAGGATCCGCCGCTGCACCGGTTTCAGTCCGTCCCGCGCGTCGGGCAGCGCCCGGGCGTAGATCACCGAGTAGGCGTACTCCAGGTAGCTGGTACGCATCTCGTCGGAGACGTCGATGTCGAGGATGCGCTCCTCGAAGTCTTCGGGTTCGGCGGTGCTGGTACGGCGTGCCATGCGGGTCTACGAGCTCCTCGATCAAACCGGTACGACGCCGCGACGGTCCGGCGCCGTACCCATTGTCCCTGGTCAACAGCCATTTCTCCGGCCACGACCCACCCTTGCGCCGATCATCTCCGCAGTACTGGTCTACTCCATTACCGCGGAGGGCTGTGACCGGCGCAGGATGTACGTGGTCGGGGCCAGAGCGGACCCTACCGCCAGGATCAGACAAAGTCCGCCGATCCCCACCAGCACACCCCACGGAATCGTGAACGGTACGTCGGCCAGCCCCGCGTTCATCGCGTGCCGGATCAGGATCCCGACCGTCACCGTGATCGCCGTACCGAGACTCAGCGCGACCGCTCCGACCAGCGACGACTCCCACAGCACCATCCGCCGGAGCTGCGCCGGTGTCGCGCCGAGCAGCCGCGACGTGACGAACTCGTGCCGTCGCTGCAGGCTGCCCATCAGCAGCGTGTTCGCGATCGCGATCGCGCTGTACAGCCCGGCCGGACCGAGCAGCAGGACCAGCCCGAACTGATTCCCCTGCCGTACGCCGTCCGCCTGGTCGGCCTCCCAGTCCGCGGCCAGTTGCGCGTCCGGCAACTGCTTCACCAGGCTCGCGGGATCGACGCCGTCGGCGGGCAGCACGAACTGGCGCTCGGGCTGGGCCTTCGACGCGTGCTTGCGGGCCAGGTCGAGCGGAATCAGCAGCGACGCGTTCACCCCGAACGCGTCCTTCACGATCGCCACCACCCGGAGCTTGATCGGCGTCCGGTCGACGAACACCAGCGGGATCTCGTCGCCGACCTCGTACCCCTCGAACCCCGACATCTCCTTGCCGATAGCAACCGTATTCCCGGTCAGCCGGCCGATGCCGCCGGCGAGCGCGGTCAGATCCCGCGTCTGCGCGGCGACCGCCGGATCGATCCCCTCGACATCCTCGAGTTCGGCATCGTCGCGGTCGATCCGCACCATCTGCAGCGGCACCGCCGCATCCACAGCCTTCACTCCTGGACCGGCAACTGGCGCACCGCCAGTGACGACGATCGGCGCGCGGACAGCGTCCCGGATCGTCGCGCCGGCGCTGTCCGCGGCAAAACTCAGACTGAGCACCATGGAGCCGGCGACGGCGGAGATCGCCAGGATGGGTGCGGCGAGCGACGCGCTCCGGCGTGGCGCGGCTACCACGTTGCTTCGAGCCAGGCGGCCGGACACGCGGGTCCACGCGACCAGCGGCAGCGCCCACAGCCGGCCGACCAGGGGTACGACGAGTGGTGCGAGCAGCGTCAGCGCGATCACCATCACCATCGGCGTGAACATCGCCAGCGGTACGGCGCCGTCACCGCTCGACGGCCGGATCAGCGACAACATCGTGATCGCGCCGCCCATGAACAGCAGACCGAAGACGATCCGGACCGGCCCGATCCGCGGCGGCTCCAGGGAGGCCTCCCGCAACGCGTCGATCGGCCCGACCCGCCCTGCTCGACGCGCCGCCGACCGTGCGCCGAGCATCGCGACCAACAGTCCGGCCGAGACTGCGATCGCCAGCGGTATCCACGGCGACGCCGGCTCGAGCTTCACCGGCGCGAGCTCCGTGTAGGACGCCTTGGCCAGCAGCAGGGGAGTCGCGAGCTGAGCCGCGACCGCCCCGGTCAGGGATGCGGCCAGCGCGACGACAAGTGCTTCACCGAGGACCATCCGGCGGATCTGACGCGGGGTCGCGCCGATCAGCCGCAGCAGCCCGATCTCACGACGCCGCGACGCGACCGCGAACGCGAAGGTGCTGGCGATGACGAAGATCGTGATGAATCCGCTGATCGCGCCGACCATGTTCAGGACGACCTGCAGTCCCGAGACGTCGGCGTCCGAGAACGGCACCCGGATCTGCCGAGGCGCCGCGCCGTCGCCGCCTAGCGTGGTGACCGTGATCGCAGACGCGGCCGGCCCGCGGTACGCGATGGTGGCCGCTGTGGCCGTCGCAGCCAGCCCGAGCAGGAACACTCCGACCGCGAGCGCGACGAACGAACCGGCGTACAGCGACCGGTGCCGGCTCACGGTCTGTCGACTGAGGAAGAACATCACTGCTCCAGGTCGCTCATGGCCGCGGCGATCTGCGTCGGCGTGGCGCGGTCGAGGTGCCCGACAAGCAGTCCGTCCGACAGGAACAGCACGCGCTCGGCGTACGCCGCGGCAACCGGGTCATGGGTCACCATGACGACGGTCTGCCCGGCCAGGTCGGTCGCTTCTCGCAACAGGCCGAGGATCTGCCGGCTGGTCCCGCTGTCCAGCGCACCGGTCGGTTCGTCGGCGAAGAACACCGACGGCTGCGTGATCAGCGCCCGCGCGATCGCCACTCGCTGCTGCTGGCCACCGGACAGCTCCGCCGGCCGCCGCTTCGCCTTGCCGTCCAGTCCGACCTGGTCGAGCACTCGGTGTACGTCGTTCCGCGACGGCCGGCGCCCGGTCAGCCGGAGCGGCAGTGCGACGTTGTCGTACACGGTCAGCGACGGGAGCAGGTTGTACGCCTGGAAGACGAACCCCATCTCCGCCCGGCGCAGTTTGGTGAGCTCGACCTCGCTCATGCCACTCAGCGTCACTCCGTTGAGTACGACGCTGCCCGTGGTCGGCTGGTCGAGTCCGGCGGCGCACTGCAGCAGCGTCGACTTGCCGGAGCCGGACGGGCCCATGACGGCGGTGAACGAGCCGCGGGCGAAGTGGTACGTCACTCCGCGCAGCGCGTCGACCGCTCCGGCCTTGGAGCGGTACGTCTTGGTGATGCCGTCCAGCAGCAGCGCGGGCGGCTCGACTGGCGACACGGTCGGGTACGAAGGCGCGGTAGCGGTCATGGAACCAGGCAACCGCGGAAGCAGCCTCGAAGCGCTGGCCCATAGTGGAGACCTGGAGTAGCGCGCACGCTACCGTCCAGGAGGCTGAGCCCCATCTAGGGTTGACAGCGTGGAGAGTCCGAAGACGGCGTGGGCAGCGCTGGCCTCGCCGCGCTACCTGATCTCGTCGTGGCCGTGGCGGAGCTACGCGTACCTCTTCACGTCCATCCCCGCCGGCGCGCTGGGGATCTGCGTACTCGTGGGGCTGGCCGCGGTCAGCGCAGTACTCAGCCCGATCCTGATCGGCGTCCTGATGCTGACCGCGTTCCCGCTGATCGGTGCGGCGATCGGCTGGTCCGAGCGCTGGCGGGCCGGGCTGATGCTGGTGGACGGGATCAGCAGCCCGCACGCGAAGCTGCCGCGAGGACTCACGCTCAGGCAGCGGCTGGCCTTCCGCCGCCGGGAGCAGGCGTCGATGCGGGCGCTCGGCTACAGCTTTGTCCTCGGAGTTTTCCTGTGGCTCGTGGGCGGAGCCTTCGCCGGGATGAGCGCGACGATCCTGCTGACCACCCTGGCCGCGCCGATCATCGCCGACAACGACGAGCTGGGCATGGGGCCGTGGACCCTGGACTCGGCCTGGGAAGGGCTCATCTTCCTGGTCCTGTTCGGCCCGGTGTTCTACGTGGTCAGCTCATACCTGCTCGGGGTCATCGCCGGCGCGGAGGCGTCACTCGCGAAGGCCATGCTCGGACCACGGCAGGAGGAGCTGCAGCGCAACCTCGCCGAGCTGCGTCGCTCGCGGCTCGATCTGGTCGACGCGTTCGAGACCGAGCGGGCGCGGATCGAGCGGCACCTGCACGACGGCGTACAGCAGCGGCTGGTCGGGCTGACGATGACGCTCGGGCTGGCCGAGCTGGATCTACCGGACGGCGAGGGCCGGCGGCTGGTGGTCAAGGCGCATTCCGAGGCCGAGGCGGCGTTGGCGGACCTGCGGGCCGCGGTACGCGGGATCCATCCGCGGGTCCTCGTCGATCACGGGCTGGAGGCCGCCGTACGGGAGGTGGCGGACCGGATGCCGCTGCCGGTGACGGTGCAGCTGTCCACGACCCGGCTGCCACCGCCGATCGAGGCCGCGGCGTACTTCGTCGTGTCCGAGGCGCTCGCCAATGTCGCGAAGCACGCACAGGCGACGAAGTGCGAGGTGGCGGGCTGGGTGGATCGTGACCGGCTCGTCATCACGATTCAGGACGACGGGATCGGCGGCGCACGTCTCGGTGCGGGGACCGGACTCACCGGGCTGGTGACGCGGTTGGACGCCTTGGGCGGCACACTCGACGTCGACAGCCCACCCGGTGGGCCGACACGACTGAGAATGGAGTGCCCGTGCCGACTGGGAGACTGAGCCGTCGATTGAGCATCGTGCTGGCTGAGGACTCACTGCTGTTGCGGGAGGGCCTGGCCAGCATTCTGGATCGCGCCGGGCACGACGTACGGGACAGTGTCGGGGACGCCGACACGCTGCTGGCCGTCGTACGCAAGGATCCGCCGGACCTCGTGATCACCGACGTACGGATGCCACCCGGGCACTCCGACGAGGGCCTGCGCGCGGCCGCCGCGATCCGGGCCGAGCTGCCGGCGATCGGGATCCTGGTGCTCTCGCAGTACGTCGCGGATGCGTACCTGTCGTCGTTGCTGGAGACAACGACCGGCGGGATCGGGTACCTGCTGAAGGACCGGGTCGGTCACGTCACCGAGTTCCTCGAGTCGCTGGACCGGGTCGCGGACGGCGGGACCGTGGTCGACCCGGAGGTCGTCCGTCAGCTGCTCGCCCGACGGCGCAACGACGGACCGCTGGCGGCGCTCACGCCGCGCGAGCTCGAGGTGCTCGCGCTGATGGCGGAGGGCCGGGTGAACGCGTCGATCGCGGAGCAGCTCGTGGTGAGTGAGGCCGCGGTCCGCAAGCATGTGGGAAACATTTTCGCCAAGCTGCGGTTGGAAGAAGGGTTGGACCGGCGGGTATCCGCGGTGCTGACCTACTTGAGAGGTTGACGATGGACGAGGCGATCCGCAAGATCCTGGCCGACTGCGACACCTGGGCCGTGGTCGGGCTGTCGAACAACACGAGCCGGGCGGCGTACGGCGTGGCGCGGTTCCTGCAGAGTCACGGGAAGCGGATCGTGCCGGTGCATCCGTCCGCGGAGACCGTGCACGGCGAGCAGGGGTACGCGACGCTCGCCGACATCCCGTTCCCGGTCGACTGCGTGGACGTGTTCGTGAACTCCGGCCTGGCCGGCGACATCGCGGACCAGGCGGTGGGAATCAACGCCAAGGCCGTCTGGTTCCAACTGGATGTAGTTGATCAGGACGCCTACGACCGCACGACCGCAGCCGGGCTGACCATGGTCATGAACCATTGCCCGGCGATCGAGTGGGGGCGTCTCGGACCATCGCTCTGAGAGGTTCTGATGTTCACGATCGACACCTCCACCGGCTTCGGCAAGCGCATCGCGCGGCAGCTCGACGACGAGCGAATCGTCTGGCTGACCACGGTCGCCAAGTCCGGTACGCCGGCTCCGACGCCGGTGTGGTTCCTGTGGCGCGGCGACGAGATCCTGATCGGCAGCGAGCCGGACAAGGCGAAGCTGCGCAACATCGCCGCGCATCCCCAGGTCAGCGTCAACTTCAACGCGACCCACACCGGGGGAGACGTCGGCGTCATCACCGGCACGGCGGTGATCGAGAGCGCACCGATCAGCGGCGACGAGCTCGCGGCGTACAACGAGAAGTACGCCGAGGACATCGCCGGGCTCGGGATGACTCCGGATCAGTTCCACGCGTCGTACTCGGTCCTGATCCGGATCACCCCGGAGAAACTGCGCGGTTTCTAGTTCAGGTAGCCCTCGACGGTGTCGGCCGAACGGGCCTGCGCGTCGTCCGGGTTCTCGCCGAACTCACGCCGCGCCCGCCGCTGCCGGAGCAGGTCCCAGCACTGGTCCAGCTCGATCTCGACAGCCTTCAGCCGCGCGTGCTCGTCGGCGTCACTGATCTGCCCGGCGGCGTGCTTGGCCCGGAGGTCCTTCTCCTCCGCGACCAGGTCGTCGATCCGCCCGATGATGCTCTTGTCGTCGGTCATGAGCAAAATGTACGCCGCTACTTGAAGTCGGCCTCGTCGTAGGTGTTCCCGGCGCCGCTCTCCACCTTGGCCGCCTCGTCGGCGCGCAGCTCGACACGGCGGATCTTGCCGGAGATCGTCTTCGGCAGGTCGGCGAACTCGAGTCGCCGGATCCGCTTGTACGGCGCCAGGTGCTCGCGGCAGAACGCCAGGATCTCCCCGGCGAGTTCCCGCGACGGCTCGTGCCCCGCGGCGAGGACGACGTACGCCTTGGGTACGGCGAGGCGCACCGGGTCCGGTGACGGTACGACGGCTGCCTCGGCGACCGCGGGGTGTTCGATCAGCACGGACTCGAGCTCGAACGGCGAGATCCGGTAGTCGCTGGCCTTGAACACGTCGTCCGAGCGCCCGACGTACGTGATGTAGCCGTCCGCGTCCCGGCTCGCGACGTCGCCGGTGTGGTAGTACCCGTTGCGCATCACCTCGGCGGTCAGCTCGTCCGCGTCGCGATACCCGCGCATCAGCGGGACCGGCGCCGGGGCCAGCTCGATGCAGATCTCGCCGTCGTCGCCGATCACGTCGGAGGCCGGGTCGATCAGCGCGATGCTGTACCCGGGCAGCGGCCGGCCCATCGACCCCAGCTTCACCGGCTGACCAGGGGTGTTGCCGATCTGCGCGGTCGTCTCGGTCTGTCCGTACCCGTCGCGGATCGTGATGTCCCAGGCGTTGCGGACCTGCTCGATCACCTCGGGGTTGAGCGGCTCACCGGCCGAGATGCACTCGCGGATCTGTACGTCGACCGCGGACAGGTCGGCCTGGATCAGCATCCGCCACACCGTCGGCGGTGCGCAGAACGTGGTCACGCCGTACTCCTGCAGGACCTGGAGCATCCGCTCGGCGTTGAAGCGCGTGTAGTTGTAGAGGAAGACGGTCGCACCGGCGTTCCACGGCGCGAACACGTTGCTCCACGAGTGCTTGGCCCAGCCTGGCGATGACACATTGAGGTGTACGTCGCCGGGCTGCAGACCGATCCAGTACATCGTGGACAGGTGGCCCAGCGGGTAGCTGACCTGCGTGTGCTCGACCAGCTTCGGCTGGCTCGTCGTACCGGAGGTGAAGTAGAGCAGGAGCGAGTCGTCGGCCGCGGTGTCGACCTCTGGAACCGGACCGTCATAGCTCTCGGTGTCGGAGTACCGCAACCAACCTTCTGCCTCCACACCGACGGCGACGCGGATGCAGTGGTCCGCGATCCCGGCGTACCGGCCGGCGTCGGCGCCGCTGGTGACCACCGCGCGGACGTTGCCGCGAGAGATGCGGTCGGCGAGGTCGCCGTCGGTGAGCAGGGTGGTCGCGGGGATCATCACCGCGCCGGCCCGGATGCAGCCGAGCATCGTCTCCCACAGCTCGACCTGGTTGCCGAGCACGATCAGGACGCGGTCACCTGGCTTCAGGCCCGCCTCGGTGAGCCAGCCGGCGACCTGGCGGGACCGCTCGGCCATCTCGGCGTATGTCCGGGAGGTGACCTGGCCGTCCTCTTCGACGATCGTCAGCGCCGCCACGTCGGCCTGCTCGACCGCCAGCGCGTCGAACCAGTCCCGCGCCCAGTTGAACCGCTCGAACGCCGGCCAGCTGAAGTCGCGGTAGGCCGTCTCATAGTCGTCCCGGTGCGCCACCAGGAAGTCCCGCGCCTCCCGGAACTCCCGGGTCACCGCCGAGGTGCTCTGCTCCGTCGCCATGTCGCGCACATTACCCATTCAGTGCCAAAACAGCTCCTGTCACGACAAGTGGCGTGAGGATGAGACCGCGCCACAGGAATGACCACCAGGAGATGTCCACGCGGGCGGCGTCGCAGCGTGCCCTCCACAGGAGCGTGGCGAGGGAGCCCCAGAGGGTGAGCAGACAGCCGCAGTTGACGCCGATCAGCAGCGCCATCATCCGGTGCGGACTGTTCGAAGCGACCGGCTCCATGGCCAGGTACGCCGGGAGGTTGTCGAACAGGTTCGCCCCGACGGCCGCAGTCGCGCTCAGCCGCAGCTCGGAGGTGGTTCCGGCGATCCGGCGGAGCAGGCCCTCGAGCCCGTGATCGCTGAGGAAAGCGACAACGGTGAACAGCACCACGACCGTGATGACGAGCTTGTACGGGACCAGCGACCATCGCAGCACGCTCCGCCGCCGGATCGCGAACAGCACGACCAGCACGATCGCCCCGATACTGGCCGGCCACGCCACCTCGACACCGGACACGAACGCGGGTCCCATCAGCACACAGACGCCCGCGGAGCCCCAGAACAGCACCTTGTCCTCGACCGGCGGGGTCGGCGGTACGTCGTACGTCCGGCGCAGGTCCCGGTGGAAGAGGACCGCGAGTACGACGACTGTGATCAGGATCGACGCGATCGCCGGTCGCCAGCTGACCGAGATGAAGGAGGCGTCCAACTGGCGGAACTGATGCAGGGCGAGCAGGTTCGTGAGATTGGACACGGGCAGTAGCAAAGACGCCGTACCGGCCAGCCAGACCGTGGTGAACGCGAACAGCTTCGGCGGGATCTCCAGCTGGCGCGCCATCGACAGCACGACCGGCGTGAGCAGTACCGCGCAGGTGTCCAGTGACAGCACGATTGTGAGCCCGGTGGCGAGCACGACGACCAGCAGCCAGAGCCGCCAGACCCGGCCGCGGGCGAGGTGCGCGGCCTCTCGCGCCGCGACGTCGAACACCTTGGCCTGGTCGGCCAGTTCGGCGATGACGGTCACGGCGATCAGGAAGACCAGCACCGGCGCGATGCGCTCGACCAATATTCACGACCTCTCAGGTCACTGTTTGAGTACGCTTACGAGGTGCCGGACCAGTATGACCACGAGCTGCCGGACGGCTATCCGGCGGAGTACGAGGCCGATGTCGTCCTGCGGGACGGCGCGACCGCGCATCTGCGACCGATCACGCCCGCCGACGCGGATCTGCTGGTGGAGTTCTACTCCAGGGTGTCCGAGCAATCGAAGTACTACCGCTTCTTCGCGCCATATCCACAGTTGTCGGAGCGGGATGTGGCGAGGTTCACCACGGTCGACTACCACGACCGATTGGCGCTGATCGTCACGGTCGGTGACGAGATGATCGGCGTCGGCCGCTATGAGCGGACCGGACGGCACACGGCGGAGGTCGCGTTCCTGATCGAGGACGCGCACCAGGGCCGCGGTCTCGGCCAGCTGTTCCTCGAGCACCTGGCCCAGGCGGCCCGCGAGAACGGCATCCACCGGTTCGTCGCCGAGGTACTGCCGGGCAACCGGAAGATGATCACGGTCTTCGCCGAGGCCGGGTACAAGGTCGCCCGCGAGTTCGAGGACGGCGTGATCGTGGTCGAGTTCGACATCGCACCGACCGACACGTCGTTCGGCGTGATGCAGGCCCGCGAGCAGCGGTCCGAGGCGCTGTCGATCGCCCGGCTGCTGACGCCGTCGTCGGTGGCCGTGATCGGCGCGAGCCGGCGCGAAGGCACGATCGGCAACGCCCTGCTCCGCAACCTCCGCGACGGCGGCTTCCCGGGCCGGCTGTACGCCGTGAACACCGACACCAAGGCTGACGAGATCGACGGCGTCCCGGCGTACCCGACGATCCGCGAGGTGAGCGACACGGTCGACCTGGCGGTGGTCGCGGTCAAGGCGGAGATGGTCGCGGACGTCGTCCTGGACTGCGCGGCCAAGGGCGTGCGCGGCCTGGTCGTGGTGTCGAGCGGGTTCGCCGAGATCGGGGACGAGGGCCGCAAGCGGCAGCGGTACCTGGTCGGCCTCGCGCGCTCGTACGGCATGCGGGTGATCGGCCCGAACGCGCTCGGCGTCATCAACACCGCGCCCGGTGTCTCGCTGAACGCCACGCTGTCACCGCTGATGCCGAGCAGGGGCCGGGTCGCGTTCTTCTGCCAGTCCGGCGCGCTCGGCGTACCGATCCTGGCCGACATGGTCGGTCGTGGTCTCGGCCTGTCGAGTTTCGTCTCGGCCGGTAACCGGGCAGACGTGTCGGGCAACGACCTGATGCAGTTCTGGTACTCCGACGAGGCCACCGAGGTCGTCCTGCTGTACCTCGAGTCGCTCGGCAACCCGCGCAAGTTCAGCCGGGTCTCCCGGCGGCTGGCCGGCCGGAAGCCGGTCATCGCGCTGAAGTCGGGCCGGGCCACGCAGGGCGTGCCGGTCGGCCAGATGATCCGGCGCAGCAAGTTGCCGCCAGCAACGATCGAGTCGTTGTTCCGGCAGAGCGGCCTGATCGGTGTGGACACCACCGGTGAGCTGTTCGACGTCGCCCAGTTGCTCGCGCACCAGCCGCTGCCGAAGGGCCGCGGCGTCGCGATCGTCTCGAACTCCGATGCGCTGACGCTGCTCGCGCTGGACACGATGGCGGGCTGCGGGCTCGACACGGCAGGCGAGCCGCGGAACCTGAGCCCGGACGCGACCGCCTCCGACTTCGGCGCGGCATTGTCCGAGGTGTTCGCCGACGAGCGGGTGCACTCGGTCGTGGTGATCTACACACCGCCGGTGCAGTCGAACGGCGCAGAGGTCGCGCAGGCGCTCGCGGCGGCGGCCGCAGGTTCGGACAAGCCCGTGGTCTCGACGTTCCTCGCTTCCCGCAGCGTCCCGGCCGAGCTGCGCGTGCCCGACGAGGACGGTGGCGCGGCGCGCGGATCGATCCCGTCGTTCCTCAACCCGCAGTACGCCGTCGGCGCGCTCGCGAAGGCGACGCAGTACGCCGAGTGGCGCAGGCGCTCCGACAGCCGGATCCCGGACCTGCCGGACGTGGACACCGCCGGGGGAGAGGACTTCGTCGCGGAGTTCCTGCAGCGGCATCCCGGTGGCGCTGATCTCGACGAGGCGGACCGGCAGCGGCTGCTGAGCTTCTACGGGATCAGTGTGCTGCCGGCGTTCCCGGTGATGAGCGCGGACGAGGCGGTCGACCGCGCGGCGGACCTCGGGTTCGAGGTGATCCTGAAGGCGACGGCGGAGCAGTGGCGGATGCGGCCCGACCTGGCCGACATCTGGCGGCACATCCACGACGAGGAGGACATGCGGGCGGCCTGGGCGGAGATGACCCAGACGTTCGGGGTCGCGTCGGATCCGGGGCGGGCGCAGTTCGTCGTACAGAAGATGGCGCCGCCCGGGGTTCCGGTGGTGATCTCGACGATCGAGGACGTCTCGTTCGGGCCGGTGGTGACCTTCGGGCTGTCCGGCGTCGCGACGGATCTGCTCGGCGACCGCTCGTACCGGATGCCGCCGCTGACCACCCGGGACGCCGCCGAGATGGTCCGCGAGGTCAAGGCATCCCCGCTCCTCTACGGCTATCGAGGCTCGGACCCGGTGGACATCTCCGCGATCGAAGACCTCCTGCACCGGGTCTCCCGGCTGACCCTGGACCTCGAGGAGGTCGTCCGCCTCGACCTCCGCTCGGTCCTCGTCTCCACCCAGGGCGCCTGCGTCCTCGACACCACCGTCCGCATCGCCCCGAACGAGAAACCCCGCCAAGACACCCCCGCCCGCCGCCTCACCTGACCCCGCCCCGCCCCGCCCCGCGCCGCCCGCTGTCGCACGCGCGAGGTGGGTTAACCCACCTCGTGGTGGGTTCGCGGCCGTGGCGTCGGTGGGGGAACCCGCAACGGGATGGGTTAACCCAGCTCGTGGTGGGTTCGCGACCGCGATGTCGGTGGGGGAACTCCCAACGGGATGGGTTGACCCAGCTGGTGGTGGGTTCGCGGCCGTGGCGTCGGTGGGGGAACCGGCAACGGGATGGGTTGACCCGCCTCGTGGTGGGTTCGCGACCGCGATGTCGGTGGGGGAACCCGCAACGGGATGGGTTGACCCGCCTCGTGGTGGGTTCGCGGCCGTGGCGTCGGTGGGGGAACCGGCAACGGGATGGGTTGACCCGCCTCGTGGTGGGTTCGCGGCCGTGGCGTCGGTGGGGGAACCCGCAACGGGATGGGTTGACCCGCCTCGTGGTGGGTTCGCGGCCGTGGCGTCGGTGGGGGAACCCGCAACGGGATGGGTTAACCCGCCTCGTGGTGGGTTCCCGACCGTGGCGTCGGTGGGGGAACCCGCCACGGGATGGGTTGACCCATCAAGCGGGGGGCTGTTGGGAGGGGCGGCGGGTGTAGATGCTGTTCTCGCGGGTCAGCAACCGGGCGTCGACCAGCTCTCGCCGCAGCGCGGCGTGGTCGGGGTGCCAGCGGTTGAGGATCCCGTTGACCTCGGTCTCGGGGTAGCTGCGGCCGACCTCGAAGTTCCGCACGAGGAACTCGAGTACGATCCGCAGCTTGTCCGGGTACGTCGGGAAGTGCGTGAGCCGCCCGTCGCGGATGAACGACTTCAGCACGTTGTCGCGGTCCGGATCCGGGTCGAGCGGGACGCGTTCGGGCCGGCTCTCGCGGACGGCGTCCTTGAACGCGGCCTCGTCCGCGGTGAACCCGTCGCGGGTGGCTTCGATCAGCCCGCCCTTGGTCAGCCGCTGCAGTGCCTTCACCACGACCGGCGCGGCGAGTCCGGTGCTTCCGGCAACCTGCTCGGGAGTGGAGGCGCCGAGCACGATCGCGGAGTACGTGCGCAACCTCGACGGTTCGGCCAGCAGACCACACAGCTGATCGGCGTTCATACATTTCACGCTAACGTTCACCGCAACCGGATTATGATCCGCAGCATGCAACCTGGTCCGCACAATGCGATCACCGATGTTCCCGGAATTCTTGTCGGACAGGTGGAGCGCGTCGACGCGCCGTACCTCACCGGTACGACGGTCGTGCACGTACCGACGACCGCCGTCGCCGGCGTCGACGTCCGCGGCGGAGCGCCGGGCACGCGGGAGACGGATCTGCTCTCGCCGGTGAACTCGAACGGCGGCGTGAACGCGATCGTGCTGACCGGCGGGAGCGCGTTCGGTCTCGACACCGCGGGCAGTGTGATGCGCTGGCTGGAGGAGCGCGGCGAGGGCGTCCGGGTCGGCCAGGGCGAGTACGACGTGGTGCCGATCGTGCCGACGGCGGTGATCTTCGACCTCGGGCGGCGCGGCGACTTCAAGGCCCGGCCGGAGCCGTCGTGGGGAGCGGACGCGATCGCCGCCGCCACCGACGGACCGGTTGCCCTGGGCAACCACGGTGCCGGTACCGGGGCGCGGGCGCGCTCGTTGAAGGGCGGCGTCGGCTCGGCCAGCGTGCGGCTCGACGACGGTACGACGGTCGGCGCACTGGTGATCGTGAACGCGGCCGGGTCGACCGTCGACGCCGACGGCAACCTGTACGGCGCACGCTTCGGGATCGGTGCCGAGTTCAGCCACCTGCGGACGCCGGTCGAGCCGCCGCCACCGGCCGTGCCAGGTCGCAACCTGATCCCGGGGCCGCCGATGAACACCGTGATCGCCGTGGTGGCCACCGACGTACCGCTCGACAAGGCGGCGACCAAGCGGATGGCGATAGTCGCGCACGACGGGCTGGCGCGGGCGATCGACCCGATCCACACACTCGTCGACGGTGACAGCATCTTCGCGCTGTCGACCCGGATCGCCGACGACGACCGGCCCCGGCTGAGCGTCACCGATCCGCTGGCGCTCGGGCAGCTCGAGACGGTCTACGCGGCGGGCGCACGGACGCTGTCGCGGGCGATCGTGCACGCGATGCTCAACGCCGAATCGGTGGAGACGCCGGGCGGCACCATCCCGAGCTATCAGGATGCGTATCCGTCGGCGTTCCCTTCCTGACGTACGACCTGAGTCGTACGGCGATTCGCCGAAAGGCATCGGAAGGCGACGGCAAGACCGGTCTGCGGGCCGACGATCCGGGGCGGCGTACGCGAAAGGCTCTGGGGTATGAGCTTTCAGAGTCCCCAGTCGCAGGTCGTGCTCTCCGGACACGGCCTGGTCAAGTACTACGGCAGCGTGGTCGGCCTGGCCGGCGTGGACGTTGCCGTCCGCTCCGGCGAGGCCCTCGCGGTGATGGGGCCGAGCGGCAACGGCAAGACCACGCTGCTGCACGTGCTGGCCGGGATCCTCACACCGGACCAGGGCGAGGTGTGGCTGGGCGGTGAACGCGTGGACCAGCTGAACGATGCCGCTCGGACGGTACTGCGTCGGCGTCGGCTCGGCTTCGTGTTCCAGGACAACCAGCTGCTCGCCGAGCTACCTGCTGATGAGAACGTCGCGCTGCCGTTGATGGTCGACGGTCTGAGCCGCCGGGACGCGATCGGCCGGGCGCGCAACATGCTCGCCCAGGTCGGCCTCGCCGCCGAGGTGGGACGACGGCCGGGGGAGCTGTCGGGTGGTCAGGCTCAACGAGTGGCCATCGCCCGCGCGCTGGTCGGCGAACCACAGGTGGTGTTCGCCGACGAGCCGACCGGCGCTCTGGACGCAGCCACCGGTTCCCAGGTCATTGACCTGCTCGTCGGCGCTGCCACCTACCGAGGCGCAGCCGTAGTAGTCGTCACTCACGACAACGCGGTAGCCGCGCGCTGCCACCGAGCCCTCCACATCGTCGACGGCCGCGTAGGCGACGCACCGGGCGCCGGCGCGCTCCCCGGTGGTTCGCTCCCCGGTGGTCAGCTCGGAAGCGGGGTCGTGCGATGAACCCGATGACTGATCTCGGGCTGCGCTTCGTCCGTCGGCCCGGGCCCGGTGGCCGGGCCGCCAACCTCGCGGCGCTCGGTGCGACAGCGGTCGTCGCACTGCTGGTGACCTTCCTGATCGCGGGCTCGCTCGGGCTCTCGCACCGGTCCGAGCGCATCGGCTGGCGAAGTGGGGACAAGGCCGACCCGGCGACCGCGATCGGTGCGCTCAATCTCGACGACGACCAGCGCGTGGACGGTCACCGCATGACCGTCCTCGACCTCGCGACCCTCAAGCCCAACGAGCTCCCGCCACCACCCGGCCTCGACCACACCCCGAAGCCTGGTGAGGTCTTCGTCTCACCACAGGTCGCCAAGCACTGGTCCAGCCTCAGCGCCAAGTACGGCGCTGCGCAGCCGACCGGCGTGATCAGCGCGAAGGGGCTGTCGTCGCCGGAGGAGTTCATCGTCATCCGCGGCGTGCAGACGATTCCGGCCGACGAACACCCGCAGTACGTCAGCAGCTGGCACGAGAAGGTCTGGGACAGCCGCATGCTCGGGCTGCTGATCGCAGTGGCCTTCGGCATCACGCTGGTGCTGTTCCCGATCCTCAGCCTCGTCGGCCAAGCAGCAGGTGTCGCTGCCAAGCGCCGCGAACACAGACTGGCCGCACTACGCCTCGCCGGCGCAACGCGAACGCAGGTCCTCTGGCTGAGCGCTGTAGAACAAGCAGTCCTCGCACTGGTCGGCGCCGTCGTCGGACTGGTCGGCTACACCGTCCTGAGCCCACTGATCGCCCGCATCCCGCTCGGCGGCGGACGCTGGTACGTCGGTGACATCACCGTCAACTGGTGGACAGTCATCGTCGTACTGGTCGCCGTACCCGTCCTGTCAGTCGTGAGCGCACTGATCGGCCTCGGCCGCGTCAGCATTACCCCGCTGGGCGTTGTCCGCGGTCAGACCCGCAAGGGCGTCAGCGTCCTACGCATCGGTCTGCTGGTGATCGGTCCGGTCATCCTGGCGTACTACGGGATGCAGGCAGCCCTCCTGCCCTTGCTGATCGGTATCGGTTTCGCTGCGCTGGCCGTACGCGTGATCGGCCCGTTCGCGGTGCAGGTGGTCGGCAAGACGATGGCGAACCTCGCGAACGGACCGGTGACTTTGCTGGCCGGACGCCGACTCGTGGACGACCCGAAGGGCGCGTTCCGGCCGGTGGCGGCGCTGGTGCTGTCAGGCTTCGTCACTGGCTTCATCTCGGTGTTCATGCCGCCTGGCGACGATGACCCGAGCTTCCACGACATGCGGATCGGAGTGGCGCTGCTGCTGTCGCTGGTCTTCCTGACGGTTGCAGCGTCGACGGCAGCCGGTGCGGTTGGTACTGCGCTGGACCAGGCGGCTCCGGCAAGAGCGCTGCGGCGGTCCGGCGTACCGCTGAAGGTCATCGAGCGGTCGGCGCGGGTAGCGGCCGTCGTACCGGTGATCGGGGTCGGGTTGCCGGTCGTCGGGTTCGGCGCGCTGTGCGGACTGGCGCTGAGCGGCGGCAAGGTGATCACGCAGGGCAGCTCCGGCGTACTGCTGCTGATCGGGCAGGTCGTGGCCGGGCTGGTCCTCGTCGCGGTCGCGGGCGCCGCTGGTGCGCCGGTCCTGCGGAAGGCGAGTGCGAACTGAGCGTGGTTGTCCACAAGGGTCGAACGCCTGGGGTCGCGATCGTGCAAGGATGGGCTGCATGCGTGACCTGAATGCACCGGAGCTCGCGGACGCATCCGCGGACCTGCGCGAGGCGATAGATCGGTGCGGCTACTACCCCGACGTGGTGACGGATTCGCTCGAAGTGGCGATCGCCGGCGAGCCGATCCGCGCCTACGTGCTGCAGCACGAGCCGACCTTCGACCGCGACGAGGTCCGGCGGCACATCACGATCCTGGCGCTCACCCCGAGCCGCCTGATCGTCGGCCACACCGACGAGCACGCCGCCGACGAGCTGATCCGCGCGCCGTACGCGTCGACCTCCACCGAGGCGATCCCGCTGCACCGGGTGAACGCCGTGGTCGTGAACCGCGTCGTCCCGAATCCGGCCGGCTACGCCTCCGGCAAGTCCGACCCGGCCGTGGCCGGCGCCGGTGAGGTCGTGCTGACGATCGGCTGGGGCATGGTCAACCGGATCGACCTCGAGCCGGCCGTCTGCGCCGACCCGAACTGCGAGGCCGACCACGGCTACACCGGCTCGGTCGCGGCCGACGACATCTCGCTGCGGATCAGCGCGGCGGCCGACGGTCCGGCCGGGATCCAGCAGGTGCTCGAGTTCGCCAAGGCTCTGTCCTTCGCGACCAGCAGGTAGTCCGGTGATCGTCCCGGTTTCCCCGCAGTACGGTGGCGGATCGCTCGCCGACGTACTGCCGTCGGTGGCCGGTGCGCTATCGGTGCCGGGGGAGACGAACGTCCTCGACCTGCCCGCCGCACCGCGGTACGCCGTCCTGCTCCTCGACGGCCTGGGGTGGAACCTGCTCCAGCGGTACGCCGAAGCCGCGCCGTACCTGTCGTCGCTGGCCGGCCGTAGCCTCACGGCCGGAGTGCCGTCGACGACCGCGGTGAGTCTTACCAGCCTCGGCACCGGATTGCCGCCCGGTGCACACGGCATCGTCGGCTACACGTCGATCGTGCCGGAGACCGGCGACCTGCTGAACGCGCTGGCCTGGGACGCCCCGGTCGACCCGCGCCGATGGCAACCGCACGGCACGGTCTTTGATCGCGCAGCCGCCGCAGGTGTCGCGACCCGCAACGTGAGCAAGGCCCGGTTCGACTCGTCAGGGCTGACAGCCGCCGCGTTCCGGGGGAGTGCGCACCGCGGCGCGGACACAGTCGAGGACCGGCTGGACGCGACCCGGTTCGCGAGCCGGGAAGGCAAGTCGTCGCTGGTCTACGTGTACGACTCGCAGCTCGACTACATCGGCCATCAGCAGGGCTGCGACTCGTGGCAGTGGCAGAAGGAGTTGGCGGCGGCCGACGACTTCGCTCTGCAGGTTCGCTCCGCGCTGCCACGGGACGCAGTGCTGCTCGTCGTCGCCGACCACGGCATGATCGACATCGCGCCCGAACACCGCGTGGACATCGATCTCGAGCCGGCGCTGACCGACGGAGTACGCGTCGTCGGCGGTGAGTCCCGCTTCCGCCACCTGTACTGCGTTCCCGGCGCCGAGGCCGAGGTGATCGCGACCTACAGCGAGCGGCTGGGTGACAAGGCGCTCGTACTGTCACGGGCGGACGCGATCGCCCGTGGCTGGTTCGGTCCGGTCGAGGATCGCGTCGCGCCCCGCCTCGGAGACGTCATCGTCGCCTCGCTCGGCCCGGTGGCGCTCGTCGCTTCGCGCAGGCACGCCCAAGAGGCGAACCTGATCGGCCTGCACGGCTCACTGACCGCCGACGAGATGGAGATCCCGCTCCTCGTCGACGCCGGGCGCTAGAAACTCCAGACGTCCCAGTAGAACGTGGTGCGCGCGGTCTTGGCTTCACCGTCGCGGGCGATCACGGTGACCTTGTAGCGTCCCGCGCCAGGGGTGAGGACACCAGTGATCCAGCCGCGTTCGGGGTCGATGGACAGACCAGGCGGAAGACCGGCGGCCGAGTAGCTGATGTCCCCCGAGCCGCCGGTGCCCTTCATCAGCAGCGGGATCGCGGGGATGCCGCCGACACCGATCTGCTCGTCCGGCTCGGTGATCGCGATCGCGCCCTGCGGTTGTGCGGACGCGGCGCCGACCGCCTCGGCGGCGTCGACGAGACCCTCACCGTAGTAGGAGTTGTTGGCCGTCGGGCCGACGCATTGACCGGTCGTGCCGGCCGGGCAGGCGAGGTCGTTGGCCTGCTGGGCGAGTTTGGCACGCACCTGGGCGACCGTGAGTTTGGGATCGACGCTGCGGAGCAGGGCCGCGACACCCGCGACGTGCGGCGACGCCATCGACGTACCCTCGAGGATCTTGTAGCCGCCGCCCGGAACCGTCGAGTACACGTCCTCGCCCGGGGCGGCCAGGTTGATCTTGTTCACGCCGAAGTTCGAGAACTGCGACTTCACGCCGGTCGGGTCGACGGACGCCACCACGACGACGCTCGGCAGCTCGGTCGGCAGGCTGATGCAGTCGTTCGTGACGGTCCGCGGCGAGGCGGTCGAGTCGTCCGGGCTGGAGTCGTCGCCGGACTTGTTCGCCAGGTCGTAGTCCTCGTTCCCGGCCGCGGCGACGTTCACGACGCCCTTGCTGTCCGAGTACGCGACGGCCCGGCGGACCGCCTCGGCGATCGCGTCCTGGTCCTTGTCACTCGGGCACAGGAACAGCCACGGGTCGACGTAGTAGCTGTTGTTCGTCACCGAAATACCTTTGTCGGCGGCGAACATGAACGCGCAGACCGTGTTCTCCGGGAAGAACAGCTGGTTACCGGCCTCGGCGATCCGGACCGACGACACCTTCACCCCGGGCGCGACCCCGATCATGCCGACGCCGTTCTTCGCGCCGGCGATCGTCCCCGCGACATGGGTGCCGTGCTCGCCGACCGGACGCCACGCACCCGGCCGGGTGTCGACCTTGCCGTAGGCGCAGGACGCCGACCTGGACGCGTCGAAGTTCGCCTTCAGATCCGGGTGCTGGTCGTCGACACCGGTGTCGAGGACGCCGACCGTCACGTTCTTCGAGCCCAGGTTCTTCTGCCAGGCACGGTCCGCGCCGATCTGCGTCATGTCCGCGCGATCCGTCTCCGGAGCGGTCGTCGCCGTCTCCGGGACCGCGGACGGGATCGCCGGATTGTTGACGTCCGCCGGGAGGTCCGTCGTACGGGTCGCTCCGGCCTTCTGGACGCCGTCGACATCGCGCATCTTGGTGACGAAGTCGGGAGCCGTCGAGTGCGCGACGATCACGCCGATCGCGTCGTACGTCGCGTAGACCGTGCCGCCGTTCTGCGTGACGGCTCCGGTGACCTTTGCGGTCTGGTTCGGCTCGGTGATCACGAAGTACGCACGGAGCCCTGCCGCGGCCCGGACCGGCGTCGCAACGGCCGGCAGGGTGGCGGTGGCGACCATCAGACAGGCCGCGAGGATCAGAAGCAGAGCTTTGCGCACGATCCATTCAAACCGCACACAGGCTCAGAACCAAAGCCGCCGCGAACGACACACCCCGACGTGCGGTGCGGACCACTGACTTGGCAGGATGATCGCCCGTGGCTGAGCTCCTCTATTTCACCGGGACCATGGACTGCGGGAAGTCGACGCTGGCCCTCCAGATGGATCACAACCACAAGGCGCGAGGACGGCTCGGCCGGATCTTCACCAGCCACGACCGGGCCGGGGAGTCGGTGCTTTCGTCCCGCCTCGGACTGTCGGCGGAGGCGGTCGAGGTACGGCCGGAGTTCGACTTCTGGGACTACGTGGTCAACGAGCTCACCCAGGGCGGACGGCTCGACTACGCGGTGTGCGACGAGGCGCAGTTCTACAGCCCTCTGCAGATCGAGCAGCTGGCCCGGCTCGTCGACGAGCTGCAGATCGACGTCTTCTGCTTCGGCATCCTGACCGACTTCCGGGCCACACTGTTCCCGGGCTCGGCGCGGCTGGTCGAGCTCGCCGACCGGATGGAACTGCTCCAGGTCGAGGCGCTGTGCTGGTGCGGTGAACGGGCCACCCACAACGCCCGTACGATCGGTGGGGAGATGGTGACCGAGGGCGAGCAGCTGGTGGTGGGTGACATGGTGACGCGCGATCTCGAGCCCGCGTACGAGGTCCTCTGCCGCCGGCACCACCGTCGCCGACTCACCCAGGCCCGCGCGCGGGCCACCCTGTCACCCGAAGTACTGCCGTTCGGAGGAGCTGCTTCATGAGCCCGTTGATCACCGTTGACGAACTGCGCGCGCTGTCGCCGGTGCTCGTGGACGTGACGTGGAACCTGGCAGGTCCGCCCGGCAAGGAGGCGTACGACGCGGGTCACCTGCCCGGCGCGTACTTCGTCGACCTCGACACCGAGCTCGCCGGCCCGCCCGGCCCCGGCCGCCACCCGTTGCCCGACGCAACCACCGTGACCGCAACGTTCCGCCGCCTCGGCATCACCTCCGCCGACACCCCGGTCGTCGTGTACGACGCGGCCAACGCGATGTCCGCGGCCCGCGCGTGGTGGACCTTCCGGTACTTCGGCCTCACCGACGTCCGCGTCCTCGACGGCGGCCTCGCCGCATGGAAGGCCGCCGGAGGAGAGGTCGTGGTGGAAGCGCCGGCCGATGGAGCTGGCACGTTTACCGCAACTCCCGGTCACTTGCCCGTCCTCGACGCCGATGGTGCGGCCGAGGTCGCCGCGAAGGGCGTCCTGCTGGACGCCCGCGCCCCCGAACGCTTCGCCGGCGACGTAGAACCCATGGACCCGGTCGCCGGCCACATCCCCG
The DNA here is from genome assembly GCF_041430295.1 of Kribbella sp. NBC_00662. GTDB lineage: Bacteria > Actinomycetota > Actinomycetes > Propionibacteriales > Kribbellaceae > Kribbella. Next base: position 6,270,830 of record NZ_CP109029.1, read on the forward strand.
GCGCCACCAACGCCCCCACGACGGCCAACGTCGACGAGTCCGGCCACTTCCTCCCCGCCGCCGACCTCCGCACCCGCTTCGAGAGCCTGGGCGTCACACCGGACGGCGACACCGCCGTCTACTGCGGCTCCGGCGTCACCGCCACCCACGAAGCCCTCGCCCTGGAAACAGCCGGCCTCCCGGCAACCGTCTACATCGGCAGCTGGTCCGACTGGATCACCGACCCCACCCGCCCAGTAGCCACAGGCAAGGACTGAGCGCTCACCAACCCACGGGACCGAGGCGGTCCTCAGCTGTCGCCTTGGCCGGGTGGACGGCGTGCCCCGGTGGGTCACGCCTCAAGGAACGAGCACCACTCGGACACCGGACTGCTGTGGGGAGGTCCAGGCCCGCTCGACCTTGGCGAGCGGGACCGGCTGGGGGTTGATCGCCAGCGCGCCCGACGTGATGAGTGTGGCCAGCTCGGGCAGCTCCGCGAGTATGTCGCGGCCGGGCACAGATCCCTGGCCGCTGCCGATGATGCTCAGCGCGGCGGCTCTCAGCAGGTAGGAGGGGAGCGTCAACTCACGCCCTGCCATCGAGCCGATCTGGATCCAGGTCAAAGGCTGGGCGCGGTCGGAGCGCGCATGCAGTATCGCGGACATGGCCTGCTCGGTCGGATCACCCCACAGGTAGTCGAGCACGACGTCGACGTCAGCGGCGGACTCAGCCACGGCTTCGAGGGTGACCGCTTCATCTGCCCCCAGAGTCGTGAGCAGTTTGAGCCGCTCCGGATCGCGGCCCGCGCCGACCACCCTCGACGCACCGAGGTGCTTGGCGATCTGTACGGCGAGCTGACCCGCGTTCCCGGTCGCGCCTAGGATCAGCACCGATCCGCCCCGGAAGTGCGCACGCCGCCGGAGCGCGACCCACGACGACATGGCCGGGTTCATGCCGGCCGCGACCGCCACCGGATCGGTGCCGGCGGGTAGCCGGACCGCGCGTCGGCGATCGACCGCCGTCCGCTCCGCCATCGTCCCGACCGCGTTGTCGTCGGCAACGAAGTACAGCAGCTCGCCGTCCGCCGTCCGTCCGACTCCGTCGATCCCGGGGACCATCGGCAGCGTGCCCTCCGACGTGTAGTGGGTCCCGTTCGCCGCCGAGCGGACCCGCGGATGGAGGCCCGCGGCAACGACCTCCACGACGTCCGAGCCGGCCGGCTCGGGGAAGACGTCGTACGTCGGCGGCTGATCGAACGACCGCACCACGGCTGCGTACATCGAACACCTCACAAAGTAGTTTGTCTCGCGTACTACTGCGCGACGATAGTTTGTGCCACGTACCACGTCAACTAGACTCCGGACCATGAACACGGTGGACGCCCTCGTGCAGCTGTCCTTCCAGATCCAGCGCATCCTCGCCGCGGTCGGCGCCGAGCACGACCTGTCGATCATCCAGATCCGGCTGCTCGGGATCCTTCGCGACCGGCAGCCCGGCATGCTCGAGCTCGGCCAGCACCTCGGCCTCGACAAATCCTCGATCACCGGCCTGGTCTCCCGCGCGGAGAAGCGCGGACTGGTCCGTCGCACGCCGTCGCCGCACGACGGTCGCGGCGTTCTCGTCGCGCTCACGCCGGCCGGCAGGCGCCTCGCCGAGGACGGCGAAATGCAGATCACCCGACGCATCACGGAACTGACCAAGGCTTTGAACGCGACCCAGCGGAAGCAGTTCACTCAGCTGGCGTCCGTGCTAATCAACCCTTGACAGAGGGTGCGCCGCTGCTGGAGAGTCAGAAATCGATTTCCCACCCGCCCCTGGGAGGCATTCGATGATGAAGCGATCCACGTTCCTGCGCGCCGCGCTCGGTACCGGCGTACTGGCAGCCGTACCGTCCGGAGCCTTCGCCGGCACCCAGGCCGTGCTGACGAACAAGGTGGCCGATCTGACCGGCCCTGGCCTGACCGACCGGTTCCGGATGGCGGCGACCGACCTCGGCATTCCGGCGCGTACGCCGGACGGGCGGCTGTTGTTCATGTTCGGGGACACGTTCGAGCAGCCGGCCGTCGGTGGAGGCTGGTGGCGGTCACCGGTCGCGTTGTGGTCGACCACGACAGATCTGAACAGCGGCGTGCAGTGGTCGGGCGCCGTCGGGGGAGATGCGGCGCAGCAGTTGTGGGACTACCCGCACGACAATCCGACGTTCTCGACCGTGCTGCCGTCGGACGTGATCACGATCGGCGGGTCGATGTACCTGCACGCGATGGTGAACAAGGGCCTCGGCAACGTGGTCTGGACGGAGATCTGGCGATCGGACAACTCGGGTGCGAGCTGGTACCACACCGGCGCGAAGTTCGACCCGAACATCGACGGCGGACTGTTTCAGCTGCTCACGTGGGGGCTCGGGAACGACGGGTACGTGTACGTCTACTCGACCGGTTTCCAGCGTGACAAGCCGATCATCCTCAAGCGCGTCCGTGCCGACCAGATCGCGAACCCGGCGGCGTACGAACCGTGGGGGTATCGCGACGGGGTCTGGGCCTGGGGCAACCCGGCGACGCCGATCCTGACCGGGAGCTTCGGCGAGATGAGCCTGCGCCCGCTGGGCGGCAAGTGGGTCCTGACCTGGTTCAACGCCGGCGACTACCGCATCGACGGCATCATCATGGACACGCCGACCTCCAACCTGTACACGGCGTACCGCCAGACGCTGATCTACGGCGGCGCGTGGGGCTCGGAGGACGACAACCACGTGGCCCAGTTGTACGGCGGGTATGTCATCCCGGGATCCACTCTGTCGGACATGCACCTGTCCGTCAGCCAGTGGAACACCGCGAACGGCTGGCCGTACCGCGTGATGCAGTTCCGCATCCGCGGCTTCGGCTAGAGCCTGATTACGCCGGTCCGGCGACCCCGATCAGGTTGCCCTCTGGGTCGGTGAACTGGCCCACCATCAACTTTCCGGGCACGCCGTCCGGTCCGAACACCCGCCGTCCGCGGAGCGCCTCGGCATGTTCCAGCGCGGCTTCGACGTCGTCGACCCCGACGTAGAACAGCACCTTCGCCCGCAGCGAGGCGCCACCGCCGACGCCACCGTTCAGTCCGGCGACGGACGCCTCCACAAACCCGTACTGGCCGGCCTCGGACACCTCACCGGACACGGTGTCGCCGACCGCGTAGCTCCATCCGAACAGCTCCGCGTAGTACTCCCGCAGCCGGGCCGGATAGATCCCGATGATCTCGAAGTGCACAACTGGGTTCGGCATGATCTCTCCTCGACGATTGGTTTCGGTGGGAACGTCGGAGTCGGTGTGGATCGTTCGACGTCCATGTATGTCGATGGGACGTATTACGAGGAGCTCGGAGCGGGCGAGGCCGTCTTGTTGCTGCACGGTGGGGGAGGGACCGTGGAGAGTTGGGCGGCGCAGGCGCCGGCGTTGGCTTCGCAGTACCGGGTGTTGATCCCGGAGCGGCGTGGGCACGGGCGGACCGCGGATGTCGACGGGCCGGTGTCGATGGAGATCTTCGCTGCGGACACGGCCGCATTCATCGAGGCGGTGGGGCTCGGGCCGGCGCATGTGATCGGCTGGAGTGACGGCGGCAAGGTGGGAATGAATCTCGCGCTGTCCCGGCCGGAGCTGGTTCGCAAGCTCGTGCTGATCGGCACCGAGTTGACCCACGCCGGCGGGACCGCGGCCAACCAGGCCCTGCTCGAGCCTGCCGGCCTGGAGTTCCTCGCCGGGGCCTTCCGCCCGCAGTACGACGCGCTCTCGCCCGACGGCCCCGCGCACTTCGACGTCGTCTTCGCCAAATGGGTGCAGATGTGGAAGACCGTCCCCGACATCGAGCCGGCCACCCTGACGGCCCTGCCGATGCCGGTCCTGCTCATTCAGGGCGACGACGACTGCGTCCGGTTCGAACACACCGCGGAAGTGGCCCGCGCGATCCCGGACGCCCAGGTGGCCGTTGTGCCGGGGACTTCGCACGGGCTGCCGCTGGAGAAGCCGGACCTGGTGAACCGGCTCCTGATGGACTTCCTGGCCGATCCGCAGTCGCCGAAGTTCCTCCCGCTGGGTGATCTGAACCCCTGAGCGAAACCGTTACCGCAAAAGTGTCCATCTAGGTCTTGAGTTAGTAACACGCTTGGTTTAACTTACTCGGGACCTGGCCGGTGTGTGGCTCAGAGCACATCGGCGGCATCCGGAAACCTGAGGAGTTCCGATGACGAGAGTGAGCAGGTGGGGCCGGTTCGGTGCTGCCCTCGGTGTGGCCGGGCTGATGCTCGCGGCCGGTTGCGCGAAGGGCACGACGCCGTCGTCGTCCGGCGGCGCCGGCGGCGACATCGACCAGAGCGCGCCGGTGACCATCACGATCGGCGACCGGCCGACCCCTGACAAGCCGAACGACCTCAAGGCGTTCAACCAGAAGATCAAAGACTTCATGGCGAAGAACCCGAACATCACCGTGAAGTCGACCGAGACCAGCTGGCAGGCGCAGACCTTCCAGGCGCAGGTGGCCGGCGGCACGCTGCCCACGGTGATGAACATCAGCTTCACCGAGCCGGCCAACATGATCCCGAACAAGCAGCTGCCGGACATCACCGACGAGCTGAAGCTGGTCGACCTGACCAAGGACCTGAACCCGAACGTCCTGAAGATCGTCCAGGACGCCAACGGCCGGATCTACGGCGTTCCGATCGACGTGTTCTCGGTCGGCATCGCCTACAACCGCAAGCTGTTCACGCAGGCCGGCCTGGACCCGGACAAGCCGCCGACGACCTGGGACGAGGTCCGGCAGTACGCCAAGCAGATCTCGGAGAAGACCGGCAAGGCGGGGTACGCGCAGCTGACCACCAACAACACCGGTGGCTGGATGCTGACCACGATGACCTACAGCATGGGCGGCACGGTCGAGAGCGCGGACGGCAAGAAGTCCACGTTCAACGATGCGCCGACCAAGAAGGCGCTGCAGCTGCTGAAGGACATGCGCTGGACCGACAACTCGATGGGCAGCCGCTTCCTGTACAACCAGGAGGAGGTCCGCCAGGACTTCGCGGCCGGCAAGATCGGCATGGTCCTGCAGGCGCCGGACGCCTACGACATGAGCGTGAAGCAGTTCGGCATGAAGCCGGCCGACTTCGGTGAGGGCGCACTGCCGCAGGACGGCGGCCCGTACGGCACGCTGACCGGCGGCTCGCTGAAGATGATCAGCCCGAAGGCGACCAAGAACGAGATCGTCGCGGCGCTGAAGTGGATCAAGTTCGACCAGTTCGACAAGTACACCTCCGAGGCGGTCGCGGTGCAGGACGCCAAGAACACGATCGCGGACAAGGGTTTCGTCGGCCGTCCCGGTATCAGCCCGCTGAGCCAGGAGACGTACGACCAGTACAACAAGTGGCGTGAGCCGTACGTGAACGTCCCGGTCAAGCAGTTCCAGGGCTACATCGACTCGACCACGTCGCTCAAGCTGCTGCCCGAGCCGTCGAACAAGGGCCAGGAGGTTTACTCGCTGCTCGACCCGGTCGTCCAGCAGGTGCTGACCAAGAAGGACGCGGACATCGACAAGCTACTGAGCGACACCGCCTCGAAGATCGACGCACGCCTCGCGCGGTAGCCACATGTTCCAGCAAAGAACCCAGAAGTCGAGCCGGAGCGTTGCCACCTGGTACCGCTCCGGCGGGCTCAGCAGCATCTTCTTCGCGCTGCCCCTGGTACTGATCTTCCTGTACTTCTCCTGGGGCCCGATCGTCCGCGGACTGGTGCTCAGCTTCCAGAAGAACAACCTGGTCACCCCGGCCGAGTGGGTCGGCTGGTCGAACTTCAGCTACGTGCTGACCGACCCGCAGCTCCCGCAGGCGGCGCTCAACACGCTCTACTTCGCCTTCCTGGCGCTGATCTTCGGCTTCCCGGTGCCCTTGTTCCTGGCCGTGTTCATCAGCGAGCTGCGCAAGACCGGCTGGCTGTACAACGTGCTCTCGTACCTGCCGGCCGTCGTACCGCCGGTGGCCGCGATCCTGTTGTGGACGTTCTTCTACGATCCGAGCGGTGCGGGCGTCTTCAACTCGATCCTCGGCTGGTTCGGGATCGGGCCGTTCGCCTGGCTGAACTCGCAGACCCTGGCGATGCCGGCCATCGTGCTCGAGGCGACCTGGGCCGGCGCGGGCGCCACCTCGATCATCTACCTGGCGGCGCTGACCGGCGTACGCACGGAGTTGTACGAGGCGGCCGAGCTCGACGGGGCCGGGATCTGGAGCCGGGTCTGGCACGTCACGCTGCCGCAGATCCGCGGAATCATCCTGATCATGATGCTGCTGCAGCTGATCGGGACGTTCCAGGTGTTCACCGAGCCGTTCCTGTTCACCGGCGGCGGCCCGAACAACGCCACGATGACCGTGCTGCTGCTGATCTACCGGTACGCGTTCGTCAACGGAGACTTCGGCGCCGCGACCGCGCTCAGCGTGCTGCTCGCCGCGGTCCTGTGCGGACTGTCGGTCGTCTACCACTTCGTCACCCGCCGCTGGAGTACGACATGAGCATCTCGGAACGCGGAATCATCTCCACAGCCGACCGGCAACGCGGACTGATCCGCTACGGCCTGCCGGCGATCCAGGTGCTGATCTTCATCGCGGTCGCGATCGCCGGCGTCGGTCCGTTGCTCTGGCTGCTCAAGTCCGGTGTCTCGACCAGTCAGGACATCCTCAGCGGCCCGATGCAGATGTGGCCGTCGGGCATCCAGCTGAAGAACATCCCCGACGCCTGGAACCGCGTCCAGATCGGCGCGTACCTCGGCAACACCGCGTTCATCGCGATCGGCTCGATGATCTCGACGCTGTTCGTCTGTACGACGGGCGCGTTCGTGCTCAGCATCCTGCGGCCGAAATGGGGCCCGGTCGTCACCGGCGCCGTCCTCGCCACGCTGTTCCTGCCCGGTGTCATCTCGCTGGTGCCGCTCTACATGACGGTGCTGAAGATGCCGCTGCTCGGGATCAGCCTGCAGAACACGTTCTGGGCGGTCTGGCTGCCGTCGGCGGCCGGCGCGTTCAACGTGCTGGTGATGAAGCGGTACTTCGACTCGATCCCGCGCGAGCTGATCGAGGCCGCCCGGATCGACGGCGCGAGCAACCTGCGGCTGTTCACGGCGCTGATCCTGCCGCTGTCCAAGCCGATCGTCGGCGTCGTCGCCCTGCTCACGGTGATCGGGTCCTGGAAGGACTACCTCTGGCCGCTGCTCGTGCTGCCGGACCCGACGCTGCAGCCGATCTCGGTCGCCCTCCCGCGGGTGCAGAAGACCACCGAGATCTCACTGCAGATGAGCGCCCTGTTCCTCGCGGTTCTGATACCTGTGGTGTTGTTCTTGTTGTTCCAGAAACAGTTCCTGCGCGGCGTGGGGATGGCGGGAGGAATCAAAGAGTGAGGCCAGAGTGAGTGAACTGAACGGCCGGCGCGTGCTGGTCACGGGGGCCGCCGGCCGGATCGGGCTGGTCACGGTCGAGCACCTGAACGACCTGGGTGCAAAGGTGACCGCCCTGTCGAACGTCGAGCACCCGGACCTGAAGGCGGACCGGGTGCTGATCGGCGACACCCGCTCCGAGACCGACGTGGCCCGGGCGCTGGAGGGCGCGGAGTACGTCGTCCATCTGGCGGCGCTCGCCCACCCGTCGGCGGGCACGCCGTACGACGTGTACTCGATCAACGTCGTGTCGACGTTCAACGTGCTCGCGCAGGCCGGTGCCCTCGGCATCGACCGGGCGGTGATCGCGAGCAGCATCAACGCGACCGGCGTTCCGTTCAACCCGCACGAGATCCGCCAGCCGTACTTCCCGTGGGACGAGAAGGCGCCGACCGACGTCGGCGACTGGTACTCGCTGTCCAAGCAGAACGACGAGAACACCGCGCGGATGGTCTGGCGCCGGTGGGGGATCGACGTGGTCTCGTTCCGGTTCCCGCATGTGAACTCGCCGGACGTGCTGGAGCGGATGGCGGAGAATGCCAGGGTGAAGCCGGGCAGCGGTCTGCGGGAGGCCTGGAGCTATCTGGACACCCGGGACTCGGCGTACGCCGTCGAGCTCGGGCTGACCGCGGCGTTGTCCGGGGCGCACACGTTCTTCGTCGCCGCGGACACCACCGTCGCGCCGTACGCGACCGAGGACCTGCTCGACGCGTTCGCGCCGGACGTGCCGCGCTCGCGGCGGTTCGTCGGGCGCGAGGTGCCGATCGACCTGACCGCCATCCGGACCGTGCTCGGCTTCCGCGCCAAACACGAGCTGGACCTACCGACTCTTCCTCTGGAGCTCTGAATGCCTTCGAACTTCGACCAACCGTGGCCCGTCCGCGACGACATCCGGATCCGCGAGGTGAAGGCGATCGTCACGGCGCCGCAAGGCATCCCGCTGGTGGTCGTGAAGATCGACACCACCGAGCCCGGCCTGTACGGGCTCGGCTGCGCCACGTTCACCCAGCGGTGGAAGGCGGTGCAGACGTTCGTCGACGAGCACCTGGCCCGGCTGCTCGTCGGCCGCTACCCGGGTGACATCGGCGATCTGACCCGACTGGCCGGGTACTCCGGTTACTGGCGCGGCGGACCGGTCACCAACAACGCGATCTCGGGTATCGACCAGGCGCTGTGGGACATCGCCGGCAAGCGCGCCGGTATGCCGGTGTACGAGCTGCTCGGCGGCAAGGTCCGTGCCGCGGCCGACACCTACATCCACGCCAGCGGCAAGACGATCGAGGACACGATCGAGCACGCGCAGAAGCTGATCGCGCAGGGCTGGCGGCACATCCGGCTGCAGATGTCCACGCCGGGCGGCGGCGGGTACGGCGCTCCGCGAGTGCCCACGCTGTACCCGGACGCGCCGTACCACAACGGCTGGTCCGCACGGGACTACCTGCGGACGACGCCGGAGCTGTTCGCCGAGGCGAGGCACGCGCTGCCGGACAACATCGAGCTGTTGCACGACGTGCACTCGCGGCTGACACCGAAGGAAGCCGTCCTGCTGGCTCGTTCGCTGGAGCCGCACCGGTTGTTCTTCCTCGAGGACGTTCTGGCACCGGAGCTGTGGGACCGGCTGCCCGAGGTCCGCGCCGCCTCGCCGGTGCCGTTGGCGGTCGGCGAGCTGACGACGTCGTTCGGCGACGCGGTCCGGCTGATCCGGGACGGCGGTGTGGACTTCATTCGATCGCATGTTTCGGATATCGGCGGTCTGACCCCGGCCCGCAAGCTGGCCGACCTGGCCGAGATCTCCGGCGTACGGACGGCCTGGCACGGGCCGGGTGACACCTCGCCGATCGGGGCCGCGGCGAACGTCGCGCTGGATGTGAGCTCTGTTGCCTTCGGCATCCAAGAGGGTCATATCTACGACGACGCCGTGCACGAGGTGTTCCCGGGGACGCTGCGGATCGAGGACGGCTGGCTGCGGCCGAACGAGGCGCCGGGCTGGGGTATCGACGTCGATCTGGAGGCGGCGGCCCGTTATCCCGCGCAACTGTCCGGGCACGACGAGTGGGCAGCCGGCGTACGACGCATCGACGGAGCGCTCGAAGCACCGTAAATACGCACAGTGGGCAGTACGATCGCGGCTACTCGAGGTGAGACGGGGAGGTGGAGATGAACGACCTGACGGAGCTGCGCCGTGCAGGCGCGAACCAGTACGACCTGGGCTCGTTCAACGAGGCCGTGATCATCGAGACGATCCGGCTGGCCGGCATCATCAGCCGGACCGAGATCTCCCGCCGGACCGGTCTCACCCAGCAGTCCGTGTCGCGGATCCTGCGCATCCTCCTCCAGCAGGGCCTGCTGGTGGAGGAGGCGCAGGAGCGCGCCGAACGGCTCGGGAAGCCGCGCACCCCGGTGCGGATGCGGTCGAACGCCGCGCACGCGGTCGGCATCCACATCGACCCGGAGCTGCTCACGGTCGCGGTCGTCGACCTGGACGGCAAGATCGTCCGGCGCGAGACCGTCGATCTCGCCGACGGTCTCGAGGCGGGCAAGCTGATCGATCTGACCGCGGCGACAGTGTCCGCGGCGTTGAGTATCAGCCAGGTCGATCCCGCTTCGATGCTCGGCGTCGGCGTCGCCGTACCAGGGCCGATCGACACCGACGGGTCGCTGCTCGCGCTGCCGCTGCAGCCCGCCTGGCGCGGGCTGAAGATCCGGAAGCTGTTGCAGGAGCGGTTGAACCACCCGGTGCTCGTGGAGAAGGACGGTACTGCGGCCGCGATCGGCGAGCGCTGGATCGGGCGGTCGGCCCGGGCACGCGACTTCGCGTACCTGTACCTCGGTACGGGCGTCGGCAGCGGACTGATCCTGAACGGGTCGATCTATCGCGGCGGCTCGGCCAACGCCGGCGAGTTCGGGCAGATCGCCGCGCTGCGGATGGGGGAGTGGGACCCGGAGGACGGGCCGCGGATGGTGCCCGAGTGCAACCCGACGGCGTCGCTGCCGGTGATCGCGGCGGAGTTCGGGTACGTCGAGACCGATCCGGGCGCGACCGACGAGGCCAAGCGGTACAAGGCGGTGTGCAAGGCGGCCGCGGACGGCGATGTGGCTGCGGTGAAGGCGGTCACCCAGGTGGCGCGGGTGGTCGGGCAGGGCGCGGTCGGGCTGGTCGACCTCCTCGATATCGATCTCGTGGTGCTCGGCGGACCGGCGTACATGAAGGAGGTCTCGGAGATCTTCCTGACCGAGATCGGGCGTGCCGTGAACGCGCATCCGGTCGCTCGGGAGACGCGTCCGGTGGCCGTCGAGGAGTCGATGTTGCAGACCGACGCGGCCGCTGTCGGGGCGGCGTCGACGATCTTCCACGACGCCTTCACCCCTCGCGTGTCGGGCTCCAGCCAGGCACGTAGGCTGCCGAAGTGATCGAAGCCCGCTCGCTGACGCCCGACGTACAACTCCGGATCGCCACGCTCGACGACGCCCCTGCTCTTGCCGACGCGCAGGTCCGCAGCCGCGAGCATCTCCGGCCGTGGGAGCCGGTGCGGACCGAGAAATGGTTCACGACGGCGGGTCAGGTCGAGCGGATGACGTACCAGCTCGAGCGCTACAAGAACGGCCTGGTCGTGCCGTGGGTGCTCGTGGAAGGTGATCGGATCGTCGGTGCGATCACCTTGAGCGACCTGGTCCCCGGTCCGTTCCGCAGCGCGGCGCTCGGCTACTGGCTGGCCGTCGATGCAGTCGGCCGCGGCCTGGCCACGCGAGCCGTCGAGGCAGTCGCCGAGATCGCGGACGCCGAGCTGCAGCTCCACCGCATCGAGGCAAGCACACTGACCGGCAACGTCGCCTCGCAACGCGTCCTCGACCGCACCGGCTTCAAGCAGATCGGGATGGCGCCGACGTACCTCCACATCGACGGCCGTTGGCAGGACTGCAACCTCTACCAACGCATCCTGAACAACCGCGAGCCCGGCGCCTAGTCCGACGCCGGGCTCGTCCTGGTCTCAGTTGGGTGGTAGGCCTACTCCGCGGGCGACCTCTACGTCGTCGTACTTGCCCTCGAGGACGTCCTCGAACTTGACCGGGCGCTGAAGCGTGGAGGCGATGTAGACCGCCCGCACCAGGGCCAGGGCGTTGATGCCGTCCTGGACGGTGATGGCGGGCTGGTTGCCTGCCGCGATCGCCGTCAGGATGTTGTCGTACTGCGCCTTGTGCTCACCGGGATCGCCCACGTCGACCGAAGCCTCGTCCTTCGAACCGTCCACGTTCAGCCGGCTCAGGCGATCGTCTTCCACCTCGGCACCACCTTCGGTGCCGTGGACCGACACCCGCGTCCTCCCACCGGGGAACGCCGCGGTCGTCGCGTGCAGCGTGCCGACCGCGCCGTTCTCGAAGGTGATCGTCGCGACCACGGTGTCCTCGACCTCGATGGCGTGGTGCGCCGCCCGCAGCGCCTGCGCCTGGATGCTGACCGGGCGGCCCATGAACCACAGCACCAGGTCGGCGGTGTGCACACCCTGGTTCATCAGCGCGCCACCGCCGTCCTGGGCCCACGTCCCGCGCCAGCCGGCCGACGCGTAGTACTCGTCGCTCCGCCACCAGGCGACCGTCGCGACGCACGACGTCAGCTGCCCGAACCGTCCGGCGTCGATCGCCTCCTTGATCGCCGCGCTGCCGGCGTCGAACCGGTGCTGGCTGATCACCGACAGCTGCACGCCATGGCTCGCGGCCCGGGCAGCCGCCGCACCGAGGCGGCGGGCCCGGCCGAGGTCGACGTCGATCGGCTTCTCGACGACGACGTGCTTGCGCTCGTTCAGCGCTTCCTCGGCCAGCTCCGCGTGCATACCGCTCGGCGTACAGACCGCGACGAGCGAGATGTCCGACCCACTCAGCGCCGCGGTCAGGTCGTCGTACTGCTTCGGCTCCGGCTGACCGGCCTCGGTCAGCTGCGCCAGCACCGCCTCCCGGGCGGCGGCATCCGGGTCGACGAGCGCGGTGACGATCGCGTCGGGCCGTTCCGCGATGGTCGCCGCGTGGCGCTTGCCGATGATGCCGCAGCCCACGATCGCGACCTGCTGTTGTGTGTCAGCCATCTCGCTCCTACTGGAAGTTCGCGGTCAGAACCTGGTCCGTGCTGACGGTGAAGGTGTACGACGGCGCTGTCGACACCACGGTCCCGTTCACGGTCCAACTCTGGAAAACGCTATCCGATGATGGCGTCGCCGTCACGGTCACCTGCGCGCCGACCTCGTACTTCCCGGGCTCGGACTCGTTCCCGGCGATCTTCACCGTGCCGTTCCCATTGGCCTGCACAGAGACGCTGCGCTGGACGACGTTGATCACCATCACGTTGTGCAACGTCGCCGTACCGCTGAGCGTAGCGCCGTTGTACCGGGCCAGGTTGGTGGCCTCGACGTCGCCGCTGACCACCTGGATCGTGTGGCCGTCGGTCCCGAGGTTGTCGGTGCCGAGGTTGAACGCGTCGACCTGACCGGAGTTCACCACCAGCCCGTCGTGGAACCCGTACGCGAACACGTCGAGCAGCGTCAGCCCACGCGCGCCGTCGACGGTGACGATCTTGGCCGTCTTGCGCATGTACTTGTCGATGACGAGCTCGAAGATGCTGCCCTCGTTCATCCAGTACGGCTCCTGGTACCCGACCCGGGTGACCGCGTTCCCGTTCGAGAGCACGCCCTCGACGCGGCCGTTGCGCCCCGCGCCGATCGAGATCGCATGGTCGAAGAACGCGCCGGCGACCTTGCGGACGACCACGTTGTCGCCGCTGAGGTCGATACCGTTCCAGGCGTTCGGGAAGCCGGCGTTGATCACGTAGTTGCCGCCGGCCTGACCGCGGATCGCGTACGGGTAGGGCACGACGCCCTCGGCCTTGCCCGGGTTGTTGTCCGGGTAGAAGACCCGCAACCCGCGCACACCCGCCTTGCTCTTGAGTGTGATCAGCGCGGTGTCGGTGTTCCGCTCGAACGCCTGCAGCACGGTCCCGCCGCTCGCACCGCCCTGGTCCCGGTTCGGCACGGCGGACGCGCCGCGCAGCTCGACCTTCGCCGGAACCGACAGATGCGTGCTGATCCGGTACCACCCGGCGGGCAGGTAGACGATGCCGCCGCCCTCACGCCCGGCCTGATCGAGCACCTTCTGGACGTCACGGGTCGCATCGGTCGCGGGCAGATATCCGACCCCGTGCGGCGCATCCACGACGTACAGCTTCTGCACCGGCTTGGGCAGCGGCTTCTGGTCGTACGTCGGTGCCGTGCCGGACATCCTGTGGACGATCCCGGAGACTGCGCCGACGACCTCGGTGCCGGTGATCTTCACGTACCCGGCCGAGTTGTTCGTGATCCCGCCGTCGACGTGACCACCGGCAAGCGTCAGGCCCCACCGGTCGTCCATCACGTCGACGAGCAGCCCGGTCCCGGTCCGGCGTACGTCCGGCTGGAGGAAGCTGCCGGTGAACTGGGCCCGCTGGCCGGCGACCACGTGGATCCCGACCAGGTAGTCGCTGACACTGATCCGGTAGAACTGGTCCCACTCGAGGTCGCCGAGGACCAGCCCGGTGCCGTGCGCGCGGGTCCAGGTGTCGAGTGCCTGGCGCGACGGTGGGTTGAAGGCCTTGGGCGCCGACGACCAGTAGGAGTTGCTGAAGGCAACGTTCTCCCAGGTGCCGACGTCGGCGCCGTTGTAGGCCCGGGCGCCCTCGAACAGCGCCGTACCGGTCACGTTGCGGATCGTGGTCGACTCGTGCACCTGGCCGGAGCTCGGTGCGTTGCCGTGGTCGTTCGGCATCGTGCTGACGCCGATCCCGCGGTACGAGTTGAGCATGGTGACGTCCGAGACGGTCGACATCATGTAGTTCTCGTTCCCGATCCAGGCGCCGCCGGGGATCTCGAACGTGTAGCCGTACGGGACCGGCTCGGTCGCACTCTGGTTCGGGTAGTACGTCGTGACGCCGAGCACGCCGGCGCTGCCGCCGATCCGGAACAGGCTCGGCCCGTCGTCGCCGGACGGGAGATCGGCGATGATCACGGTGCCCGTGCCGAGCTTCTGGCCGTGGTCACCACGGAGGCTGCAGAACGCGTGGACCTCGATCGTGTCGGTCACCTTGTACTGTCCGGCCGGCAGCCAGACGGTCCCGCCGCCCGCATCCTGGCAGGCGTAGATCGCCTGCTGGATCGCCTTCGTCGAGTCGCGGCGGCCGGTGCGGTCGGCGCCGTACTGGGTTGCGTCGAAGTCGGCGACGACGCCGTCCTCGGTCGGGTTGCTGGTCTGCACCAGCTTCGGCTTCGGGGTGACGACCGGCGTGAGCCGGAGTTCGAGCTCCTTGACGACGAACGAGTCGGCGCCGGTCATCGCGACGCGCACATAGCGGGCGCTCGTGATCGCGAACCGGGTCCGGCTGGTCTGGTTACCGCCCGGCGATCCGATCCGTCCGACGCTGGTGAACTTCTTGCCGTCGTTCGAGACCTGGACGGTGTAGTCGGGGGAGTACGCCTCAGCCCATTCGACGCGTACGTCGTTGACCGGCCGCGGCTTACCCAGATCGATCTGGAGCCACGAGTCGGCGCCGCCTGTCCAGGACGTACTGTCGTCCCGGTCGTTGACGGTGGCGGCTGCTCCGTTGCTGGCTGTCGCCGTACCGCCCGGGGCGAAGTTGGTGTCCACGATCGACGCGGTGAAGGCGTCGAGCTTCGCCTGCAGCGTCGTGAGCGCGGCCTTGACCTGTGCGTCGGTGACGCCCGGAGTGGATGCGATCGCCTGAGCGTCGTCGATCGCGTCCTGCAGCGTGGCTCGGCTGCCGGCCGGGTACTGACCGTCGCGGGTGCCTTCGCGCGCTGCCTCCTCGGTGCGCGTCGCCTCGCCGATCAGGTCGACGAGCCCTTCGGTGACGTCGAGGGTCGTCGCGACCTTGGCGACGCGGACCGCCGCAACCTTCAGGTCGGCCGAGCCGTCGCCGTTGTGGATGCGGAAGTCGCCGCCGTTCGAGCGGTTCGTCATCACCGCGTCGGGCAGCGCGAACGTGTACGTCTTCCAGGTCTTGGTGTCGCCGTAGCGGATCACCTCGGAGTTCTTGAACTTCTCCGGGATGGTCTCGCCGGGGGAGTCGTAGTGCAGCCCGAACTGGCCGTTGCCCTCGTCGAAGTAGTCGATGCTGACCAGCACGAGGCTGTGGTTGTCGTACAGGTAGGTGTCGGCGACGTTCATGTAGAAGAAGTTCGTCCCCGGCGACGGCGCGGTGCGGTCGGTCTGCCAGTACGCACGACCGTCCTGTACGCCGGTGATCAGGTGCGACGCGTCGTCGCCGGCGCGCGGGCTGATGCCGTTCTGCACGGGCGTCGCGCCGAGCTGGACCGACACGCCCGCCGTACTGATCCGCAGGCTCGCGATCGTGATGTCGGCGCTGCCGAACAGACGTACGTCGGCGTCGCCGAGGCGGTTGGTGAACCCGATGTCGGTGAGCGAGAAGACGCCGGTCTTCCAGGCGCCGGTGTTGGTCAGCTGGATGTCGGTGGCGTCCTGCTGCGGGTTGGCCTTGGCGTCGTACTGCAGGTCGAGGGTGCCCGAGCCGCTGTCGAGATAGGTCACCGTCACCAGGACGTCGTCGGTGCCGATCTCGTCCACGTAATCGTGGTCGACGTCGAACTCGAGGTAGCCGGTGCCGGCTGCCTGGTTCGTCTGCCAGTACGTGCGGCCTTGTTCGGTGCCGGTGCGCAGCCCGGCGGGGTCGTCGCCGGCGGCAGGCTGCACGCCGAGGGTGGTCGGGGTCGGACCGAGATCGGCGCCGACCCCGCTGGGATACATGGTGGCGGCGTGCGCTGCTGGAACAGCGATCACGCTCGCCAGCAGAACAGCAGGGAGAACCCGCGCAAGCAGGCGTCTGGGCATGTGGAAACCTCCAGGTGGCGGACCGGAGTACACAGGAGAGAGCAGCTGCGCGGATAAGTTAAACCAAGCGTGTTACTTATTCAAGAGCCCGGCGCCCGGGCAGGAAGAGTGCCGGTACGACGGCGATCACGGTGAACCCGATGGCCCAGCCGAAGCTGTGTGCATACGCCGTCGGGGTCGGGTGCGCGGCGAGCTGACCCTGCAGGACGACGGCCAGCGTCGCGGCGCCGAAAGCGCCGCCGAGTTGCTGCATGATCCGCGTCGTACTGCTCGCGTGCGGGATCTGCGCCGGCTCGAGATCACGGAACGCTCCGACCATGACGGCGAGCATCACCGCGCTCAGCCCGGCGCCGCGGACGATCAGCGCGATCGCCAAGACCCAGTACGCCGTGCCGGTGAACGCGAACGGGATGGTCCCGAGCGTGGTGAGAACGATGCCGACGAGGATGACCGAGCGTGGGCCGTAGCGATCGGTGAGTCCGCCGGCCGTTCGGGCGATCAGGCTGCCGATGCCTTGCGGGACGAGAAGCAGCCCGGCGGCCGTGACGGTCTCACCGCGTGCCTGCTGGTAGAAGAGCGGGAGGAGCAGCATCGCGCCGTACAGACCGAAGCCGGTGAGGAACAGGAGCGCGGTCGATGCGGTGAAGGACTTGGTGCGGAAGAGTGCAAGGTCGATGAGCGGGTCTTTGGCCCGTCGGAGGGCGAAGGCCGCGAGGAGTGCGATCCCGGTGATGAGTGGGATGAGGACGCGGTGGTTGCCGAAGCCGTGATCGCCGACCTGGCTGAGGCCGTAGATGATGCCGGCCAGCGCGGGGGAGATCAGCAGCAGTCCTGGTACGTCGAGGGCCGCTGCGGTGGGCTCGGGATCCGGTTTGAGCACGCGGACGGCCAGGACGATCGCGGTGATGCAGATCGGGACGTTGACGTAGAAGATCCAGCGCCAGTCGAGGTGGCCGACGAGTAGTCCGCCGATCACCGGACCGAGGATCGGGCCGATCAGTGCGGGCAGCGTGACGACGGCCATCAGGCGGCCGATGCGATCGCGGCCGGCGGCGCGCAGCAGCAGGGTCTGCAGGATCGGCAGCATCAGGCCGCCGCCGATGCCCTGGACCACGCGGAACGCGATCAGCGAGCCGATGTTCCAGGCGACGCCGCAGAGCATCGAGCCCAGCAGGAACAGGGCGAGCGCGATGATCCACATGCGCTTGGCGCCGAAGCGGTTCGCGGCCCAGCCGGTGATCGGGACGGCCATCGCGAGCGCCAGCAGGTACGCCGTACTGACCCATTGGACCGTGGACACCGAGGTGTGCAGCTCGATGCCGAGGGTGTGGATCGCGATGGTGACGATCGTGCTGTCGAGCAGTGGAGCCAGAGCGCCGAGCACGAGCACGGCGGCGAGTTTGAGGACCGCCCGGTCGAGGCGGTCCGTGGTGGGTGCGGTTGTCATCCGAGAGTCTCCTTAGAGACGGTGCGTCTCTTACGAGTTGAGAGTAGGCTCGGATGCGTAAGAGACGCAAGGTCTCTTCTTGAGGAGTTGGTTTCGTGGAGCGTCGAAGGGGTGCGGAGCTCGAGGCCGTCCTGCTCGATGCGGCCTGGGACGAGCTGACGGAGTCCGGGTACGCGCGGCTGACGATGGAGGCCGTCGCGGCCCGGGCGCATACCGGCAAGCAGGTGCTGTACCGGCGGTGGCGCAACCGGGCTGAGCTGGTGGTCGCGGCGATGCGGCACCGCACCGGCTCGATCGTCGAGAACGTGCCGGACACCGGCAGCCTGCGGGAGGACGTTCTCGGCGTACTGCGGCTGATGGCCGACCGGTTCGCGACGCTCGGACCCGACGTCGTGCACGGACTGCTGGCCGAGGCCCCGGATCTGGATCCGGAGGTCTACTCGCGGATGTCGAGTGTGATGGGGACGATCATCAAGCGTGCGGCGGAGCGCGGTGAGATCCCGACGGCGGACGTGCCCGACCGGGTGCTCACCGCTCCCACCAACTTGCTGCGTCACGAGATGCTGTTCGCCCGCGAGCCGCTCCCGTCGTCGGCGCTCACCTCGCTCGTCGACGACGTTTTCCTGCCGTTGGTCAGCGGAACGCCTCGACGTTCCGAGTGACCCAGTCGGCGAACGTCCGCGGCGCCCTGCCGAGCACGGTCTGGACGTCCGGACTGACCTGCTGCTCCCCGGCGCTCGGCGTACCGAGGACGTCGAGAGTGGCCTCGACCACCGGCTCGGGCATGAAGGTCAGCATCCCGGTCCGCGCCTGATCCCGGCTGAGTTCGGTGAACTGCACCGGCTCGCCGACAGCATTCGCGATCACGTCGGCCTGCTCGCGGGGAGAGATCGCGACCGGACCGGTGAGCGTGTAGATCGCCCCCGCGTGGCCGGTCCCGGGGTAGCTCGTGCCTGCCTGGCGCGAGTCTGTGAGAGCGGCCGCTGCGACCTCGGCGATGTCGGCGGGGTCGACGGTCGGCAGTGCGACGTCGGCGAACGGCGCGGCCATCGTGCGCTGGGTGCGGACGGACTCCGCCCACTGGAACGCGTTGCTGGCGAAGTTGCCCGGCCGGAGGATGGTCCACTCGAGACCGGACCCGGTCACGGCGTCCTCGTGGACGGATGGGTGGCGGTTCGTGCCGACGCCTTGGGAGGACAGCAGGACGACGCGGGGGACGCCGGCTGCCTTCACCACGTCGACGACGTCCTGGAGGTTGCCTCCGGCAAGGAAGTTGGCGGAGGTGAGGAGGAAGACGGCCTTCGCGCCGTCGAGGGCGGGCTTCAGGGTCTCGGGTCTGGTCAGGTCGGCCTGGTGCCCGTCGCCGCTGCGCGAGACGGGTACGACGTCCTCGCCGGCGGCGATCAGGGACTGGACGAGTGGGCGGCCTACGTTGCCGGTTGCTCCGGTGATCACGATCATGATCAGGACGCTACTGGTCGCGAGATAGTAGGTACCTAGAGGATAGTATTGGGATTGTGAACGAAACCACAGCAGTTGAGCCGGTGCAGGCCTGTCCGATCGCGCCGGTGGTTGACCTGGTCTTCAGCCGCTGGACGACCCCGATCCTGTGGACGCTGAACGAGTACGGCCGCCAGCGGTTCGTCGAGCTCGAGCGGCGGATCGGTGTGATCACGCCGAAGGTCCTGACCCAGCGCCTGCGCCAGCTGGAACGTGACGGCCTGGTGGTCCGCGAGTACCACGCCGAGGTCCCGCCCCGCGTCGAGTACGAGATCAGCCCGCTCGGCCGCAGCCTCGCCCCGCTCTTCCACGCCCTCGCCGACTGGTCACCCAACCTCACAAAGGTCGAAGCCGCCCGCCACCACTACGACACCACCGAACCACCCCACCGCCGCCCCTAACTCCCCACCCACCCACTCCCACGAGATGGGTTCACCCATCGTGTGGCGGGTTACCGCCCCGGAGCGCGGCCGGGGAACCCGCCACGGGGTAGGTGAACCCAGCTCGTGGCGGGTTACCACCCCGGAGCGCGGCGGGGGGAACCCACTACGGGGTAGGTGAACCCATCTCGTGGGAGCGGGGCGGGGGTGGGGGTCAGGCGACGCCGATGAGTTCGCGGGTGCGGAGGATGTCGACGAGAGTGAGGAAGTGGGGGACGGCGTCCGCCAGGCGGAGGGCGCCGGCTTCGTGGTGCTGCCAGCCGAACTCGAGCTCGCCGTCGATGACGTGTTCCTCGAGCGGTACGGCGTACCGGCTGAGGGTCACGCGGGCCGGGCCGGTCTGCGGGTGGTGGTCGCCGCAGCCGCACTCGGCCGGGATGGTGATCGTGGTGAGCGCCTCGGGGGAGTAGCTGCGCAGGCGCAGCGTCGTACCGCGGGCGGTGAACCGGGCGATCGTTGCGTCAGGCAACTGTACGAGCAGCTCGACCGGTACGGCGTACGAACCGGGGAGGAGCCGGAGACCACGAGACGCGAGCAGGTCGGCGAGAGCCGGGAGATTCATGCGAAGTTCCTGTGAGTGCTGTGTCGGCGGGCGGGCCACGGAAAGGGGCAGGGCCTCGTGCGCCGGACTCGGCGCGCGTCAGTGACAACAGTGACAACAGCAACAACACAGCATCTGCATGCGGACGATCATGGCACTACCGCGGGTCCACCGGCAAACACCGTCCGCAATCTGGGACGACGGTCCGTGATGTGTCAGTCGGCTTTCTTGCCGAACATGATCTCGTCCCAGCTCGGGACGCTGGCGCGCTTGCCGCGACGGGCAGCCTTCTTCTTCGGCTCTGCCGGGGTCTCCTCCGCCGCGGCCGGCTCGGAGGCGTCAGCTGCCGCGGGACGCGGCGCCTCGGTCACCGGGTCAGGTTCGACGTGCGGCGCCTGCTTGGCAGCGGGCTCGCGGGCAGGCTCCGGGTGACGGACTTCGGCCGGACGGGACGGCTCACTCGCCGCCTCGGTGGCAGGCTCGGGACGGCGGGGCTCCGCAGGGCGGGGCTGCTGCGGGCGTGCCTGACGAGCCTCGGCCGGCGCCTCGTCGGGCGCCGCGGGGGAGGCAAAAGCGGGCGGGTCGGCGGGGCGCTCGACGGCGCGGACTGCAGGGCGCGGCGCCGGCGGCTGGTCGACGGGTACGTCGATCAGCGTGGGCTCCTCGTCCGGGTTCGGCACCGAGTGCACCCGTCGTGGACCGCGCTCCGGGTCAGGTGATCGACCGGTGTCGCGGGAAACCTCGCGCGGGTAGTCACGGCTGCTCTCGCGTGAGTCCCGGTTGAGCTCTCGGGCCTCGCGCACGAAGTCGCGCGTTTCGCGAGGCGGCTCCGCGCCCTCGCGGGAAACAGGGTGGTTTCGGCGACGCAGACCGACCGTGTCCTCGAATCCGGCCTCGTAGCTGTCGGCGCCATGGTCCGGCGCGATCAGCGGGTCGATGTCCGCCACCGCGGCCAGTCGACGCTCACCGGGCTGCGGCTGGACCGGCGTCGCCAGCACCTGCGCCTGCTCGCCGACCAGCCAGCGCGCCTCGTCGTCGTCGGGCACCGCGTACCGCCCGGGGGCGTCGTACGCGAACATGGCGATCTTCTCGTCCTTCTTCTCCGCCTCGTCCTCGGACTCGACGAAGTACGAGACGCGCACCGCCCAGCGACCGTCCTCGCGCCGCCACGCGTCCCACTCGGCCGAGGCCGGGTCGACGTGACGGGTCCGCAGCCGGTCGGTCACCCAGGCGCCGAGATTCCGCGTCGGGGCATCGCCGCCGCCGCGACGACGGACCGACGCACGCTGCGCGAGGCTGGCGATGTGGTCCCGCTCGGCCAGGACCGGGCCGGCGAACGCCATCACGCGTTCCATCGGCATCTGGGCGATGGCGGCGACCGCCTCGGGACTTTCGCCGGCGCGGATACGAGCCTGGATGTCTCGTGGGCGCAGCGCGCTCTCCATTTGAATCTCCAGCTGGCCGAGTCGGGCACGGTCTCCGCGGAGGGCCGCACGCAACCGGTCGTCGACCGGTACGGCGAACTCCTCACCCGTCTCTGCCATCGCCAGGACGAGTTGTTTACCGTCCTGGCTCAGACCGACGAGCCTCGCCTCGCGCATTGACCTTGTTCTCCTGTGCGGTTCTAGACAGTCTCTCCCGGACGCTGGGCCTGACCAAGACCGGCGCGCCGTGCCGCGCGGTCATTGTGGAGGTTACGTCACGAAATCACATCTTGCCTGGTCACCAGGGTCCTCCTGGTCACACCAGTCACATTAGTCACAACACGGTGTGACTGCTAACCAAAGGTCAGCTCGCGAAGGCCGAACGCACCGCAAGCGCACGCTTCAGGTCGTCCGCGCTGTCGGCCACCGACCGCCGGATGCCGGCCACGATCGACTCGTCGGCGATCAGGTCGGCGGCCCGGTCGACGACCCGCTGCTCGATCGAGTAGCGCGGGAACGCGAGCTTCGCGCTGGTCGCGACGACCCAGCCGGACCGCAACTTCTCGGTGCCCGCGATCTCCGCGAAGTAGCGGTCGACGTACGACGCGGTGAGGTCGGACTGCGTCGGGTGCCAGAACCCCTCGGCGGCCGCGTACAGCTCGTAGTTCGGCAGGTCCGCGTCGGTCATGATCTGCGCCCAGGCCCGCTCCTTCGCGGCCGCCGTCGGCAGCGCGGCCCGGCAGCGGGTCGCGTGCACGACGCCCTCGGACGACGAGTCGCGCTCGAGCTCGGCGTCGATCTCCGCCTCGCCGATCGCGCCGAGCCGGGCGAGCTGGAGCATGACGATCCAGCGCAGGTCGGCGTCCATCGTCACGCCGTCCGGTACGCCGTCGCCGGCCAGCCAGCCCTTCAACCGATCGGCGTCGTCGGTGAAGCGCGCGAACCCGCGGGCCACCGACAGCTGCACGCTGCTTCCGGTTTCGACGGTCTCGAGCCGCGCCCGCAGTACGTCGGCGAGCTGTCCGCGGTACGGCTCGTACGGCAGGTAGACGCCGAGCACCTGCGAGTTCGCCCAGTTGAGCATCGTGCCGACCGCGATGTCGCTGGTCTCGGTCGGCAGCAGGCCGAGGACGACGTCGAAGCCGATCTTCGGGTCGAGCTCCGCGTCGGCGACCGCGTCCCGGATGCTGTTCAGTACGACGGCCCGCGTCACGCCGTCCTCGATCTTCGGGACCACCGTCGCCAGGTTCGCGAGGCTCTGCTCGTCGAGGCGGATCTTCGCCCAGCTGTCGTCGCCCGCGTCCGGGACGACCACGGCGATGGACGGGTCGAGGTCGACGTCCACCTCGTCGCCGTCGATCAGTACGTCGACCGTCGTACCGCGGCCGTCCGCGTCGTACCCGCCGACGGCCAGCTTGTGTGGTCGTGAAGCCGGGTACGCCGCCGGCGCCTTGCGCTGCAGCTTGATGCCGGTCGCGGTCCGCGACGCGGTGATCGTGTCGACGCCGGGCGTCCGTAGCCAGGCCTGGGCCCAGTCGTCCAGGCCGACGGCGCCGGCCTCGGTCCACTTGCCGAGCAGGTCGGCGAAGGTGGCGTTGCCGAACTCGTTCGCCGCGATGTGCGCGTTGACGCCGGCGAGGAACACGTCGTCACCGAGGTACGCCACGAGCTGTTTGAGGACCGCGGCGCCCTTCGCGTAGGAGATGCCGTCGAAGTCGTCGAGCGAGGCGAGCGCGTCCTTGACCGCGTCGGCGGCCACCGGGTGCGTCGACGACCGCTGGTCGGCCTGCAGGCCCCACCACTTGCGGATGTAGGCGAAGTCGATCCAGTTGTCGGTGTACCGTGTGGCCGCGGTCGAGACCCGGTGTGCCATGTACTCGGCGAACGACTCGTTCAGCCAGAGGTCGTTCCACCACTTCATCGTCACGGTGTCGCCGAACCACTGGTGCGCCATCTCGTGCACGATGGTCCGGGCCCGCTGACTGCGCTCGCCGTCGGTGACCGTTGACCGGAACACCATCGAGTCGCGGAAGGTGACGCAGCCCGGGTTCTCCATCGCGCCGGCGTTGAACTCGGGCACGAATGCCTGGTGGTACTCACCGAACGGGTACCGGTAGCCGAACATCCGGTGGTACTCGTCGAACGACTGCTTGCTGACCTCGAAGATGTCCGCGGCCTCACGGTCCAGCGCGTCCTTCAGCGACTGCCGCGAGACCACGCTGAGGGCGATGCCGTCATGCGCGTCGGTGACCTGGTGGTACGGCCCCGCCACCACGGTGACGAAGTACGTCGAGAGCGGCTTGGTCTCGGCGAGCTCCCAGCGACCGGGGGAGACCTGGGTCGCGGCGCCGTTGCCGAGCACCAGCCACTCCTCCGGCGCGGTCACCGTCATCCGGTACGGCGCCTTGAGGTCGGGCTGGTCGAAGCAGGCGAAGATCCGCGGGGCGGCGTCGAGGAACGACATCGCGTACGTGTAGACGAGACCGTCGGCGGCGTCGACCGCGCGGTGCAGACCCTCGCCGTCGTGCGAGTACAGCATCGAGGCGACGACGACCAGTTCGTTGTCCGGCTGCAGGCCGGTCAGGTCGAGGCGTCCGTCGTTCAGGCCGGCCACGTCGACGGCCGTGCCGTTGAGCGTGACCGAGGTCAGCTCGTCCGGTTTCACGTCCAGCCAGGTCGACGGGCTCGTCGCCTGGAACCTGATCGTGGTGGTGGACCCGAACGTCCGATCGCCCTGGGTCAGGTCGAGATCGACGTCGTACGACTGGACGGAAAGCGCGGCGGCCCGAGTGCGGGCGCCGTCGACGGTGAGACTCGGCATGAGGGCCACTGTATGCCGAGATTAGGCTGAGCACATGAGTGATATGAAGTACCGGCAGCTGGGCGACTCGGGTCTCACCGTGAGCGTCGTTGGACTGGGGTGCAACAACTTCGGGCGGCGGCTCGATGCGGGCGAAACGGACGCGGTGGTGAACGCCGCGGTCGACGCCGGGATCACGTTGTTCGACACCGCGGACATCTACCGCGGCGAGCACGGGTTCAGCGAGGAGCTGCTCGGCAAGGCGCTCGGTGCGCGCCGCGACGAGGTCGTGATCGCGACCAAGTTCGGCGGTGACCTGGGCGGTGTGAACGGCCCGGACTGGGGTGTCCGCGGCTCCCGCCGGTACATCCGCAAGGCGGTCGAGTCGAGTCTGCAGCGGCTCGGCACCGACTGGATCGACCTCTACCAGCTGCACTTCCCGGACCCGGTGACGCCGATCGAGGAGACCCTGGCGGCGCTGTCCGAGTTGGTTGCTGAGGGCAAGGTTCGGTACATCGGCAGCTCGCAGTTCGCCGGCTGGCAGGTCGTCGACGCCGACTGGACCGCCCGGTCGAACGGGCTGGAGCACTTCATCAGCGCCCAGAACCAGTACTCGCTGCTCGAGCGCGACGTCGAGGACGAACTGGTGCCGGCCTGCGAGCACCTCGGCATCGGCATCCTGCCGTTCTTCCCGCTCGCCTCCGGTCTGCTCACCGGCAAGTACAAGCGCGGTACGACGGCACCGGACGGCAGCCGGCTCGCGACGCAGCCGGAGCGGCTGGCGCGGGCGGACTTCGACAAGATCGAGGCGCTCGAGACGTTCGCGGCCGAGCGCGACCTGACGATGATCGACGTCGCGATCGGCGGCCTGGCCGCCCAGCCCGCGGTCGCCTCGGTCATCGCCGGCGCCACCAAGCCCGAGCAGATCGCGCAGAACGTCGCCGCCGGCACCTGGGACCCGACCGCCGAGGACCTGGCCGCTCTGGACGAGCTGACGTGACGCTGATCCTCCTGCCGCCGTCCGAAGGCAAGACCGGACGGTCACGCGGTCGTGCCGTCGATCTCGGCACCCTGTCGTTCCCGGAGCTCAACCCCGTCCGCGAGCAGGTGCTCGAGACCCTGGCGAAGGTTTCCGCCTCCGCGGACGCGTTCGACGTACTAGATGTCGGCGCCTCGCTGCGGCACGAGGTCGACCGCAACACCCGCTGGCGCACCGAGCCGTCCGTGCCCGTCTCCGAGCTGTACTCCGGAGTCCTGTACGACGCCCTCGGCTACTCGACCCTGTCCGCGGGCACCAAGCGCCGCGCGGCCAACCGGCTGCTCGTCATCTCGGCGGCGTGGGGCGCACTGCGACCGGCCGACCGCGTCCCGCCGTACCGGCTCTCGATGGGTACGACGCTGCCGGGTCATGGGCCGCTCGCGTCGGTGTGGCGCGATCCGCTCAACGCCGCACTGGCCGACGTCGACGGCGTCATCGTGGACTGCCGCTCGTCGACGTACGTCGCGGCGTGGCGCCCGACCGGCGACCAGGCGGACAAGTGGGTGTCGGTGAACGTCGTCCGCGAGCGCGACGGCGTACGCACGGTCGTCTCCCACATGGCCAAGCACACCCGCGGCCTGGTCGCGCGGCACCTGCTGGAGTCCGGCAAGGACCCCGGTACGCCGAAGTCGCTGCACAAACTGATCGCCGAACGCTGGAACGCCGAGCTGGACCGCGCATCGTCGGGCTGGACGCTGACCGTCGTCGAACACGACTGACGTTCACTGGACTGTAACTGGTGAGTGGTTTCCTGCAGTGCGTGATCGGGGAAGGCTGAGGGCAGCAACGTCAGGGGGGATCCGCCCTAACCCTCGGAGGCCTGACCGATGCGACGTTCGATCATTGCTGCCGTCACCGCTGTAGCTGCGACGGCAGCCTGGAGTCTCAGCGCCGGTCCGGCGCTCGCATACCCACCGACCCCGCCGTCGGCCAGTACGGCGGCCACCCAGCTGGCGAGCCTCACCGTGAAGACGGAGGGGTCGACGAGCGGGTACAGCCGGGACAAGTTCCCACACTGGATCACCCAGTCCGGCAGCTGCGACACGCGTGAAGAGGTTCTGAAGCGCGACGGCATCGGCGTGACCGTGGACAGCAGCTGCCAGCCGACGGCGGGCCGCTGGTACAGCGTCTACGACGCGACCTACGTCAACGAGTCGTCCGGTGTCGACATCGACCACATCGTGCCGCTCGCCGAAGCGTGGAAGTCGGGTGCCAGCGGATGGACGCAGGCGCGCCGGCAGGAGTTCGCCAACAACCTGACCATCGCTCAGCTGATCGCCGTGTCGGCGTCGAGCAACCGGTCGAAGGGCGACTCGGACCCGTCGGAGTGGCAGCCGCCGAACGCGTCGGTGCACTGCATCTATGCGCGCGAGTGGATCTGGGTGAAGTACACCTACGGCCTCTCGCTGCAGTCGGCCGAGAAGACCGCTCTGCAGCAGATGCTCGGCACTTGCTAGTCCTCCAGTAGATGGCGGCGCTGGGCGTGGATGCCGGCCTGAAACCGGGTCCGCGCGCCCAGCGTCTCCATCAGCTCGGCCACACGCCGGCCGACGGTCCGGCTGCTCAGCGCGAGCTGTCGCGCGATCGCGTCGTCCTTGAACCCGGCGGCCAGCAGCGTCATCAGCCGCGCATCCGTCGGATCGGCCTTGGCCGACGGCACAACCGGCACGGCCTGGTCCCACAGCAGCCAGAACATCTCGATCAACGCGTCGAGCAACGCACACGGATGTACGACGAGCGCACTGTCGACCAGCTGGTCCACAGCCAGCGGCAGCAGCGCGATCTTCCCGTCGAACACAGCCAGCTTCATCGGCACCTGCGGATGCACCCGCGACGTCTCGCCGGCATCGGCCGCGCTGAAGGCCTCGTCGACGCCGCCCGGGATGTCCAGGGAGTCTGGGGAGTAGATGCCGTGGACAACCACTCCGTCGCCGAGCAGTCCGCGGACCTTCGGATCGGAGTCGCCGGGCCGCGAGGCGTACGGCGGCCGGTCGAGAACGAGGAGCTGGTCCCCGGTCCCGTTCAGCAGTTGGGCGAACCGGGCCGCGATCGCCTCCTGGCCGACGATCACCTCGACGAGGTTCTCCGGGCGGTGCTGCTCCTGCGCACGTAGCTCGGTCAGCATGACGCGGGCCTCGGCACGGACGCGGTCGAGCTCGGCCCGTCGTACGGCGACCAGCGCGTCGACCGCGACATCGGGACGCGTCGGCAGCAGCCGGACCGGGTCGTCGGAGGTGGTGGTCAGCAGACCGAGCTTCTCCAGCCGGCCGACTGTCTCGGTGAGGTCGCGCTCGTCGCGGCTGAGTCGCCCGGCGAGCTCGCGGACGTCGCAACCAGGCGCCGACAGCAGCGCCCGGTAGGCCTCCTCGTCCGGCGGCTCCACCCCAACCGTCTCCAGCATCCGATCAGGCTATCTCGTCCAGTGGACCGTCTCGACCGGTTTGGCGACTTCGCGACATGTCCGGGATACGTCAGGCCCGGGCCGGGTGCGGATACCCCCGCGGTGGGGTATGCCTGACGTGCTGGGCGCGCGCGGATCGGACAGGGGACGTTCGGTCAAGCCTCAACGCGCGCGCCCGCCCTTCTCAGTTGCCTCTCAGCTGCCATCATGGAACCTCCCGACGCACCGATGTGAGGGAGGCACGATGAGTGAAAATGCTGCCGCCGCACCGAGCACAGGACCGGGTACCGGGGAGCGCCCGGAGCTGAAGCGGGTGATGGGGCCGGGACTTCTGCTGCTGTTCGTCGTCGGCGACATCCTCGGCACCGGCGTGTACGCGCTGACCGGCAAGGTGGCCGGCGAGGTCGGCGGAGCGGTCTGGCTGCCGTTCCTGTGCGCGTTCGTCGTCGCGATGCTGACAGCGACCAGTTACCTCGAGCTCGTCACGAAGTACCCGAAGGCCGGTGGCGCCGCGGTCTACACCCACAAGGCGTTCGGGATCCACTTCCTCACGTTCCTGCTGACGTTCGCGGTGATGTGCTCGGGCCTGACCTCGGCGTCGAGTGCCTCGAAGGCGTTCGCGGCGAACTTCTTCTCCGCTGCGCACATCGATCCCGATCGCGGGTCGGTGCTGATGATCACCGCGCTGGCGTTCATGACGCTGATCGCGCTGGTGAACCTGCGCGGCGTCGGCGAGAGCGTGAAGGCGAACGTCGTACTCACCTGTGTCGAGCTGAGCGGTCTGCTGATCGTGATCGGGATCGGCGCGTGGGCGCTGATCGGCGGCGACGGCGACACGTCCCGGCTGACCGACTTCCATGTGCCCGACGGGGAGTCGCCGTTCGGCGCCGTGACCGCGGCGACCGCGCTGGCGTTCTTCGCGATGGTCGGGTTCGAGGACTCGGTGAACATGGCCGAGGAGACCAAGGACCCGGTCAAGATCTTCCCGAAGATCATGCTGATCGGCCTGTCGATCACCGGCGTCATCTACGTGCTGGTCGCGATCTCCGCGGTCGCGCTGGTCTCGCCCGAGGAGCTGAACAAGGGCGCGACGCCGCTGCTGAAGGTCGTGCAGGCCGGTGCGCCCGGGTTCCCGCTCGAGGTGTTCGCCTGGATCACGATGTTCGCGGTCGCCAACTCGGCGCTGATCAACATGCTGATGGCGAGCCGCCTGTTGTACGGGATGTCGCACGAGAAGGTGCTGCCCGGTCCGCTCGGCCGGGTCCTGCGCAAGCGGCGTACGCCGTACATCGCGATCCTGTTCACCACGCTGCTCGCGTTCGTCCTGATCGGGTACGCCGACCTGGCGGCGCTCGGTGGTACGACGGCGTTCCTGCTGCTGTGTGTGTTCGCGATCGTGAACGTCGCGGTGCTGGTGTTGCGGCGGGACAAGGTCGAGCACAAGCACTTCAACGCACCGACGGCGTTGCCGGTGCTCGGTGTGGTGCTGTGCGTGTACCTGGCGAGCCCGTTGTCCGGGCGGGCGTCGGCCGACTACAAGATCGCCGGCTGGCTGATGCTGGTCGGTGTCGGGTTGTGGGCGCTGACGTGGCTGCTGAACAAGTACGTGTTCAAGCGGCACGCCGATTTCGATCCGTCGCATCTCGATCCGCAAGGTCCGGTGAACTGACCGGAAGGAAGGCTGCGAGCAGGACCGTCGCGAGGGCCGCGAGCCCGGTGGCGACGGCGATCCAGCCGAGCGCGGGGTAGCCCGCGCCGGCGTCGATCGCCAGGCCGCCGAGCCACGGCCCGACGGTGATGCCGACGTTGAACGCGGAGAAGTTCGTCGCGGTGGCGAGCGTCGGTGCCTCGCCCGCGAGGCTGAACACGCGGGCGTTCAGTGCGGGGTTCGCGGCGAAGCCGAAGCCGCCGAGCAGGGCGATGACCGCGACTGCCGCGACCGGCGTGGAGGTGACGACCGCGAGCAGCGCCGACAGGATCACCAACCCGGTGATGCTGATGAACAACGTATGGAACGGCAGGGCGTCGGCGAACCGGCCGCCGACGGTGATCCCGATGAACGACCCGAGACCGTAGAGGGCGAGTACGCCGGGCACCGCGCTCGCGGGGAGGCCGGTGATCTGGGTCAGGAGCGGTGCCAGGTAGCTGAAGACGACGAGGATCGTCGCGGTGACGAGGGCCGTCGTCCCGAACGCGAGCCACAGCCGGGCGTTCACCAGCACTCTCAGTTCATCCGCGAGGCGTGGTGCTGTCGCGGGATTGGGCCGGTCGCCGGGCACAGTGGCGACGACACCCACCATGGCCAGGACGCACAACCCGGCGACCGTCCAGAACGCGGAGCGCCAGCCGAGATGCTGGCCCAGGACCGTCCCCAGCGGCAGCCCGACGATGGTTGCGACGGTCAGGCCGCCGGTGACGATGCTCATCGCGCGAGCTCGGGTGTCACTGCTGACCAGCGACATCACGGTGACCGCGGCAACCGACCAGAAACCGGCGTACACGAAGGCGCCGACGATCCGGGTGACCAGGAGGACGGTGTAGTTCGGGGTGAGGCCGCCGGCGATGTGCGTCAGCGCGAAGACGGTGAGGAAGGCGAGCAGCGCCGTACGGCGGGACCAGGTGAGGGTGAGGACGGCGAGGACCGGGGCGCCGACCAGCATGCCGAGCGCGAAGGCGGAGATCAGCAGTCCGGCCCGGGGGATCGAGACCTGCAGGTCAGTGGCGAGTTCGGGAAGGAGTCCGGCGAGCATGAGTTCGGACGTGCCTTGCGCGAAAATGCTCAGGCCAAGGACATAGACAGCAATTGGCATCGTTCCCCCTCACTCGACGAGTGCCACTCGGAGTATCTCAGAGATCACTGTCCGCTGTCGCCGCGCCCGTCACGGGCTGAGACTTGGGGGAGTACGGCATGGTTGAGTTATGAGCTCGCAGACTCCGGCGAAACGCTCCGGGCGGAGTGTGGACACCGCCAAGATCGGTGGCGGGTTGAAGCTGCTCGTCCTGCTGGTGGGCCTGATGTGGCTGAGCGAGGTCATCGACACCGCGACCAACGGGGCCCTCGATCAGTACGGGATCATCTCCCGCGAACCGCGCGGCCTGGTCGGCATCCTGACCGCGCCGTTCCTGCACCTCGGCTTCGGCCATCTGATCTCGAACACGCTGCCGCTGGTCACGCTCGGCGCGATCATCGCGGTCAGCGGCGCGGCCCGGTTGTTCGCGGTGACCGCGATCGTGGTGGTGATCGGCGGCTTCGGGACCTGGCTGATCTCACCGCCGAACACGATCACGATCGGCGCGAGCGGGCTGGTCTTCGGGTACGCGTCGTACCTGATCCTGCGGGGGCTGTTCAACCGGCGGCTCGGTCAGGTGCTGATCGGGATCGTGGTGATCATGGTGTGGGGCAGTGCCCTGTTCGGTGGTCTGTTGCCGCAGGACGGGATCTCGTGGCAGGGCCATCTGTTCGGCGGGATCGCCGGGGTGCTGGCCGCGTGGGTGCTGTCCGACGACAAGCAGCGCGCTAAGTAAGGGTGCTCGGGTCGGTGTTCGAGCCGCAGACGACGACCACGACCCGCTCGCCGACCGCCGGTTCGTAGGCACCTGAGCTCAGGGCCGCGTACGCCGTTGCGCCGCCGTGCTCGGTTGCCAGGTGGTGGTCGTACCAGAGCTGTTTGCGGGCGGCAACGATCGCGTCGTCCTCGACCAGGACGGACCGCACGTGATGGCCCTGGACCGCGTTGAAGGCGAGATCGCCCAGGCGGCGGGCGCCCAGGGAGTCGGCTGCCACGCCGGCGACCGGGCCGTCGGATGGTCCGCCGGCCTGCAGGGCGCGGTGCATCGTGGGGGCGAGGGCCGGCTCTACGCCGATGACCTGGGCGTTGTCACCGATTGCCGTCGCGATGCCGGCGATGAGGCCACCTCCGCCGACGGCGACCAGGACCGTGTCGAACCTGCCTGCCTGTTCGAGGAGCTCGAGGCCGACCGTGCCCTGACCGGCGACGACCTCCGGCTGGTCGTAGGCGTGGACGAGCAGCGCGCCGGACTCGTCCTGCGCCGCGAGCGCCGCCTGGTACGCCTCGGCGTACTCGCTGCCGACCTGTACGACGTCCGCTTCGAGCGTCCGCAGCTTGCCGAGCTTCGCCGCCGGGGTCGTCTCCGGAACGAAGATCCGCGCCGGCACGCCGAGCTCCCGGGCCGCGTACGCCGCCGCGAGGCCATGGTTGCCGCCCGATGCGGCGACGATGCCCTGGCCGGTCAGTTCGCCGCTGTCCTTCGCGCTGAGCAGCCGGTTGAACGCGCCGCGCGGCTTGAACGAGCCGGTGTGCTGGAGCAGTTCGAGCTTGAACGTGAGCCCGGGTGCGACCTCGACCACCGGAGTACGGCGTACCCGCCCGGCGATCCGCTCTGCCGCCTGCTGCACGTCCTCGAGGCTTACCGTCATGCCTCAACCCTGCCACGATGGAGAACAGCCGACGGACGGAGGCCATCCAAAATGGGCGCGTACGACGAGAGCTACCGGCGGAGCCTGGACGACCCGCACGGTTTCTGGCTGGAGGCGGCCGAGGCGATCTCCTGGACGCGTCCGCCTACCCAGGCGATCGACGCGGCCGACGCCCCGATCTACCGCTGGTACCCCGACGGCGTACTCAACACGTCGTACAACGCCCTGGACCGCCACGTAGACGCAGGCGACGGCGACCGCACCGCGCTGATCTACGACTCCCCGGTCACCGGCACCGGGCGCACGTACACCTACACGCAGCTACGGGACGAGGTAGCCACCTTCGCGGGTGCGTTGCGCTCACTCGGGGTCGAGAAGGGCGACCGGGTCATCGTCTACATGCCGATGGTTCCGGAAGCCGCGGTCGCCATGCTCGCCTGCGCCCGCCTCGGCGCGATCCACTCGGTCGTCTTCGGCGGCTTCGCACCACGCGAGCTGGCCGCCCGGATCGACGACGCCGAGCCGAAGGTGATCGTGGCCGCGTCCTGCGGGATCGAGCCGACCCGGGTCGTCGAGTACAAGCCGATCATCGACAAGGCCCTGACCATCGCCCAGCACCGGCCCGAGCACACGATCGTCCTCCAACGCCCGCAGGCACTCGCGCAGCTCGGTGAGCACGATGTCGTCTGGACCGAGCTGACGGCGAAGGCCGAGCCTGCCGATCCGGTCCAGGTGGCCGCGACCGACCCGCTGTACATCCTCTACACGTCGGGTACGACGGGGAAGCCGAAGGGAGTCGTCCGCGACAACGGCGGCCACGCCGTCGCGCTCGCCTGGACGATGCGCAACGTGTACGACATCGGACCTGGCGACGTGTGGTGGACCGCCTCGGACGTCGGCTGGGTCGTCGGCCACTCGTACATCGTCTACGCCCCGCTCCTGGTCGGCGCGACCACAGTCCTGTACGAAGGCAAACCGGTCGGTACGCCGGATGCCGGCGCGTTCTGGCGGGTGATCTCCGAGCACCGCGTGAAGGCTCTGTTCACTGCCCCGACCGCGATCCGGGCGATCAAGAAGGTCGATCCGGAAGCGCGCGAGCTGGCGAAGTACCCGATGGAGACGTTCCGGACGTTGTTCCTGGCGGGGGAGCGGCTCGACCCGGAGACCTATCACTGGGCGCACGAGCACCTCGGCGTACCGGTGGTGGATCACTGGTGGCAGACCGAGACCGGCTGGCCGATCGCGGCCAACCCGCGCGGACTGGAGCCGCTGCCGACCAAGCCGGGCTCGGCGACCGTGCCGATGCCGGGCTGGAACGTACAGATCCTCGACGCGTACGGCAAGGAACTGCTGCCGCAGCAGGAGGGCGCGATCGCGATCAAGCTCCCACTGCCGCCGGGCGCGCTGCCGACGCTGTGGGGTGACGACCAGCGTTACATCGACAGCTACCTGAAGGAGTACGACGGCTACTACCTGACCGGTGACGGCGGGTTCATTGACGAGGACGGCTACATCTTCGTGATGGGCCGTACCGACGACGTGATCAACGTGGCCGGGCACCGGCTGTCGACCGGCTCGATCGAGGCGGTCGTCGCGGCGAACGCCGCCGTCGCCGAGTGCGCGGTGATCGGCGTACACGATCCGTTGAAGGGTCAGCTGCCGCGGGCGCTCGTCGTACTGAAGGCCGGGGCGACGGTGAGCGAGGAGACGCTACGAGACGAACTGGTGGCCGCCGTACGGCGGGAGATCGGTCCGGTGGCGGCGTTCCGGGACGTGTCGGTCGTGGACGCGCTGCCGAAGACGCGGTCGGGCAAGATCCTGCGGCGGACGATGCGCGGGATCGCGGACGGGCGGGACGAGCCGGTGCCGTCGACGATCGAGGATCCCGCCGTACTGGATGCGCTACGCCCGGTGCTGCGCAGCCAGGAAGGCTAGAACCGCAGGGCTTGCGATCGACCGGAACTCGTGGAAGTAGGCGTGCCGGGCGCCCGCGATCAGCTCGGCACGCGCTCCCGGGATGCGATCCGCGAGCAGTTGCGCGTTGGCGGCCGGGCTGAAGATGTCGTCGGTGCCGTGCAGGACGAGGGTCGGCGCAGTGATGCTCGGCAGGCCGTCCCACGCGTCGTGCTTGTTGCTGGCGACCAGATGCCTGCCCTTGGCGTACGACGGCATGCTCGCATCGCCGAGCACGTAATACGGACCGGGGTTCCGGGCGAGCCACTCCGGCGTGTACATCAGCTCGAGCAGCACCCGATCGGTCCGCGCCGGGTCGGCCAGCGCCTTGCGGATCTCCTGGCTCCGCTCGTACCCGTGCGCCGCGCCGGGCGAGGTGCAGCCGAGGACCAATGCCTTGACGCGCTCAGGATGGTCGATGGCCAGCCACTGCGCGACCCGCCCTCCCATCGAAGTCCCGTAGA
Organism: Kribbella sp. NBC_00662; assembly: GCF_041430295.1. Classification (GTDB taxonomy): domain Bacteria; phylum Actinomycetota; class Actinomycetes; order Propionibacteriales; family Kribbellaceae; genus Kribbella. The sequence goes on from NZ_CP109029.1 coordinate 6,305,585, forward strand.
CGTGTGAACTGTCGAGGCTCAGATCATCGAGCACCGCGATCACGTCATTGGCGAACCCGCGGGTGCTGTAGACCTCATCGGGCTTGTCACTCTCGCCTGTCCCTCTCCAGTCGAGGGTGATCAGTCGGTAGCCCTCGAAATCGGCGAGGATCGGATCCCACCACGTGTGGTTGTTCGACTGCCCGGCGAGCAGCACAAGTGGTTGCCCCTCGCCCCGAACCTGATAGGCGATCCGTGTCCCGTCAATGGTTGATGCGTGTGGCACAGAGATAGTCTGCGGGTATGCGAGTCGTCATTGCAGGTGGACACGGACAGATCGCGCTGCGGCTGACGAGGCTGCTGAGCGGTGACGGACACGAGGTGGTCGGGCTGGTGCGTAACCCGGACCACGAGGCCGACATCGCGGCGGCCGGCGGACAGGCCGCCGTACTCGACCTCGAGCAGGTCGACGCGAGTGCCGTCGCCAAGGTGCTGGCCGGTGCGGACGTCGCGATCTTCTCGGCGGGTGCCGGTCCGGGCAGCGGGAACGCGCGCAAGGACACGGTCGACCGCGGTGCGGCGGCCCTGTTCGCGGACGCGGCCCAGCAGGCCGGTGTACGGCGGCACATCCAGGTCGGCTCGATGGGTGCGGACACCGCCGACTCGCTGACCGACGACTCGACCTTCACCATCTACCTGAAGGCGAAATGGGCGGCCGAGGAGGACCTGCGGGCCCGGGATCTGGACTGGACGATCCTGCGGCCGGGCGGCCTGACCGACGACCCCGGCACCGGGAAGGTCCGTCTCGCCGACAAGACCGGCAACGGACGGGTCAGCCGCGACGACGTCGCGCTGGTGCTGGCCGGCCTGTGCGACACCCCGGCCGCGATCGGCCGGACCCTGGAACTCATCGCCGGCGAGACCCCGGTGAGCGAGGCCCTCAACTCCCTCTGAAGTTGCCACAAGCAACAGAATGTGACGGATATGTCTGACTCTCTGCGCCAGGTGACCTTCGAGCGCGTGGCGAACAGCAGCTACGAGGTGCGCAACGTCCGCGGCGGCACGATCCGGGTCGGTTCCGGCGGCGCGGACACCGACTTCACCCCGGTCGAGCTGCTGCTGGCCGCGATCGGGACCTGCTCGGCGATCGACGTCGACGTGGTCGTCAGCCGCCGGGCCGAGCCGACCGAGTTCAGTGCGGTCGTGCGCGGCGACAAGGTCCGCGACGCCGAGGAGGGCAACCGGATGGAGAACCTCGCCGTCGAGTTCGTCGTGCGTTTCCCCGAGGGCGAGGACGGCGACAAGGCCCGCGAGGCGCTCCCGCGCGCGGTGAAGATGTCGCACGACCGGCTCTGCACGGTCAGCCGGACGGTCGAGCTCGGTGCGCCGGTCACCACGACCGTCAACGACTGAGGACCTCACGCAGGCGCTCGGCGTATGCCTTCGGGTGGCTCAGATTGCCGTTGTGGCCGCCCGGGAAGAGCTGTAGTTCCTGGTCGGCAGTTTGGCGAGCGATTCGGCGCACTGGTAGTCGAAGACGGTGCGCGGCGTCGTCGTACCCGCTGCTGCGACGATGCGCGCGGTGACGGTCGTGAGGTCGGCGGGGACGTCGTTTGCGGCGGCGACATGGAGGCCGATTACTGCGCCGAGGCTGCAGCCGAGCATCGCCACGGGCTCGTCGGTGAGGTGCGCGAGGAGTTGGTGTACGTCGTCCGCGTGGTCGGCGATCGTGGCCGGGTGTTCGAGCCGGCTCCGGGACAGGCCGCGTCGGTCGTAGGTGAGGACTGTGTAGGCGTCTTTGAGGTGTGCGGCGAGGTCGACTGTGCGATCAGCGTCGCCTTCACCGCTCTGGGCGATCAGCAGCAGCGGGCCGGTGCCTTCCAGTTGGTGATGGATGACAGCACCCGGGACTTCGAGGGTTGGCATGGGTCGGAGATTACATCTGACTCGATGCATCTATCAAGATGTATCTGACTTGATGTAGATTTCAGGCTGTGAACGGTGTGGAGCTCTTCCTGCTCGGGCGGGCGTTGATGAAGATCGGCGAGGATGCGCTGCCGGAGCCGCCGGGCGGCGCCGCGAAGTACGCCGGGAGCGCGCGGATGGTGCTGATCGTCGCGAGCGATATCGCCGAACACCCGGAGAGCGCGGTGGGGGAGATCGCCGCGCGGACCGGGCTGCCACAGAGCCAGGTGTCGACCGCGATCGCCCGGCTGAAGGAAGCCGGCTCGGTCATCACCACCACCGACCCCGCCGACCGCCGACGCGCCCTGGTCAGCCAGGCGCCCGACGTCTCGGACCGGCTGGCCCAGGTTCGCGGCACCACGATCGAGCCCGCCCTCGCCGCAGCCCTCGGCACCGACGACCCCGCCCGCGTCGCCGAGGTCTCACACACCCTCGAGCAACTCGCCCACGACCTGCTACCGAACCGCTCGGACGGCTAGACCTGCAACTCGACAGGAGATGTCCGCGTATCGGCCCTCAGCTCGAGTCTCTGCCCGCCTGGCGTCGGTCGCCGCGGTGGTACACCTCCTGTCGAGCTGCAGATGTCCCGACGGCCAGGAATTCGGTGGCCGGGCGGATGCGGGTTTTCAGAATCGACTGTGTCCGGTGGCAGTCCAGTTGGATGTCCGATGGTTCGCCCGGGATCGAGGGGAGTGCCTCCGGATTGATTCCGTCGCGGATCGCGATCAGCCGGCCGAGTTCGAGGCGGCTCAGGGCCTCGGGGCCGGCGACGTGGGTGATGCCGTTGACGTCTGACATGAGCAGCTCGATGAGTGCCGATGCCAGGTCGGCGACGTGGACGGGGCAACGGATGTTGCCGGTGTAGAACGCCCCCGGCTCGCCGGCCGCGAGCCGTCGTACCCGTTGCTCCTCCTCCGAGCGCCCGTCCGACCCGACGATGAGCGACGTACGCGCGATCACCGCATCAGATGCGAGCGCCTGGATCGTCGTCTCGGCGGCAGCCTTCGCCGCGCCGTACGGCGTGATCGGACACGGCTGCTCGTGCTCGCGGTACGCGATCTTGCGCGGACCGAACACCGCATCCGTGGACACGAACACGAGCCGCGCACCATCCGCGGCCAAGGCGACATTGACCGCCCCCAGCGCAGTCGTCGCCCAATCGTCCTGCCGGTAGGCGGTGTGAATGATCCCGTCCGGACGCACGCTGCGGATCACGTCCCGCACCTGGTCCCGCCGACGGATGTCGAGCTGCACCCCGCCCGGCACCCGCTCCGAGTGGTACGCCGGCACGACCTCATGCTCGGCCTGGTGGTCGGTACTGCGCAGGAGTTGTCGCCCCAGGAGACCAGTGGCCCCAGTGACGAGCAACCTCACCCCACAACTCTATGACGTTCCAGCCGCCATCCGGCAGTCCGCGTGGCGCGTTTGACCTCCCCGACAGACCTGATCTTCCTCGGCGTCATCCACGACTGCGACGGCTTGTGCAACATCCATCCGTCGCCGATGGTCACCGCCGCGTGCTGAACCCGCGACACCGTGTCGCGCCACACGAACACAGTGCCCGGTACGTCGTCGCGCCCGCCGCGCTCGGTGTGGTTCGCCAGCCACTCCTCGAAGGGCTCACGCAGCATCCACACGTCCTCCGCACCCTCGACACCACAGGCAGCCATCACGGTCCCGAAGCAGTTCGGCCCGCTCCCATCCGGAAACGTTCCGGCCAGCTCCCGCACCCGCTCGAGCTGCCGCGGCCACCTGCGAACCTCCGCGTGCCGGCTCGGTCCGAGGTCCTCACTGACGATCTCCGGCAGCACCGCCTTCGGATCACGCAGGAGCGACTTCCACCAGACGAACCGGTGCCCGTCGGCCTGCTGCCTGACCTCGGGCCCGACAGCTCCCACCCATCGACGCACAGTCGGAACCGCGCCACGCCCATAGTTGACCTGCGCCCGCACCAACGCAGCCCGGGTCGCCTTCGGCAGCTCGCCGTACGACGCCTCGCTCAGCCAAGCGATCCGGGCAGCCCGACCGTCGACGTTGTACGTCCGGTACGTATCGCGATCTTCTCGGCTCGGCTCACGGTCTTCGACCCGCAGATCCCAGGCGATCGCCTGCTTCTTCGTGACGAAGAACGGCTGCTCGTCCGGCGCGAGCCAGTCGACCCATCGCTGCAGCAGGTCGGAGGAGACGTCGATGCCCAGGACGGTCAGCACCGGGCAACGCTCTCATCCCCGGGCCGACTCGGTCACCGGCTTTTCCGGTCCGCGGTACCGCTGCGTCTGCGAGTAGACCAGGTTGGTCGTCGTACTCCCGAAGTCGGTCAGCTCGTTGACGAGCTCCTCCAGATGCGGCATCGACGCCGCCGCGACCTTCAACGTGTAGCAGTCGTCGCCGGTCGTGCGCAGGCATTCGAGGATCTCGCGCCGCTCGGCCAGCAACCGGTGCAGGGGCTCGTGTTTGTTGCCCGGGTACTTCAGCCGGACGACGGCCAGCACCGGATAGCCCACCTTGGTGAGATCGACCTCGGCGCGATAGCCGGTGATGACACCGATCGACTCCAGACGCCGCACCCGCTCGGTTGTCGCCGACGCGCTCAAGCTGACCCGCCGGCCGAGCTCGGTCAGCGAGATCCGGGCGTCCTCCTGCAGCTCGCTGAGGATCGCCCAGTCGGTCGAATCGAGAGTCTCGGTCACCTGCCCAATCTACCGGCGATTCCCCGGCGGCAGGCGTCGTACGCCGGGAGGAATCTCTTCAGAAGGCGACTGTCGCCTGGATAGCCTGAGGGCGTGGAACTTGGAGTGAACGTGCCGAACTTCGGCCCGGAGACGAATCCGGCGCGCCTGCGGGACTGGGCGCGGGTCATCGAAGGGCTCGGATACGACCTGCTGATGGTGTCCGATCACGTCGTGATCACGCCCGACGTGGCCGAGCAGTACCCGGCGCCGTTCTACGAACCGTTCACCACGCTGAGCTGGCTGGCAGGCATCACCGAGCGGGTCCGGCTCGGGACGACAGTACTGATCGCGCCGTACCGGCATCCGTTGCTGGTGGCAAGGATGGCGGCGAACCTCGATCAGTTCAGCGGCGGCCGGTTGGTGCTCGGAATCGGCGTCGGCTGGGCGCGGCAGGAGTTCGAGGCTCTCGGCGCCGAGCACGGTCGGCGTGGACACGATACGGACGAGCTGCTGGCCGAGCTCCGGCGCGCGTGGGCGGACACCGCTGACTACGGCGTCGGCAACATCCCGATCTGGGTCGGCGGGGCGAGTCCGGCGGCCCTTCGCCGTACCATACGGTTTGGTACGGCGTGGCATCCGCTGCGGCAACGCATCGTCCAGATGCGCTCGGGACTTGATCAGCTGCGGACCATGGCGGCCTCACTCGACCAGCCTGTTCCCGGGTTCGCGCCGCGCATCTTGCTCCGGCTGACGGACAAGCCCCTGCCTGAGGGCGATCGTGTCGCAGGTCAAGGCTCGGTGGAGCAGGTGGTCGAGGATCTCGACGTACTGCGGGAGCTCGGCGCGCAGAGCGTCGTACTCGATCCGTTCGAAGGCGACCCTGCCGAGACAGCCTGGCAGGCGCTCGCGACCATCAGAGAGGCTTGGAGACGACGTGACACCTGAAGCAGAAGGATTCCTGCGCCGCGCGATCGCGCTGGCCGCGGCCGCGCGGGAGGCAGGCGACCCGCCGTTCGGCTCGCTGCTGGTGGGAGCGGACGGGACCGTGCTGGCCGAGGACCGCAACACGACGATCAGCGAAGGCAACATCAGCTTCCACCCAGAGCTGAAGCTCGCCGTGTGGGCCGCGCAGCACCTGTCGCCTGACGACGCGGCCGGCACGACGATGTACACCAGCTGCCAGCCGTGCGGGATGTGCGCCGGCGCGCTCGCCCGCTCCGGTCTGGGCCGGGTGGTCTACGCGCTGTCCGGAGAGCAGCTCGACGGGCTGAAGTCCACCGGCGGCTTCCCCGCCGTACCGCAGGAAGGACCTGCGCTGTACGACGAGGCGCGCGTGCCGGTGGACGGGTACTACGTCTAGCTCACTTCACTGGTCATTTCACGTGGACTAGGCAGAGCGTGTACTTGTTCGAGCCGTCCTGGGAGACGTAGGACGCCTCGGCGTTGTACTGCTCGCACTGGGTGTCGTCGGTGGAGTCGTCGATCTTCCCGACGATCTTGTACTCCGCCTCCAACGACGTGCAGTCGACGACCTTCACGTCCGGGTTGGTCGACGTGCCGTTGTTCACCACGCACGCGCCGACGTTCGCCTTCGCCTCGGTCGAGTTCAGGTTGGCGAAGACGATCAGGGCGATCACCGCGATCGGCAGCAGCAGCATCAGCATCGCCGGCCGCTGGAACAGCGGCTTGCCCGGGTTCATCGGCCGGCCCGGGCCCGGCTGCGGCTCCGGCAGGCTCTTGAACTTCTGCATCGGGCCGATGTTCATCAGCATCGTGATCGGGTTGACGATCGACGAGCCGACACCCCACCAGCCCTGCCACAGGCTCTTCGAGGTCATGTCGCGGACCGACGCGATCCCACAGGTCCGGCAGAACGGGCCCTGCAGCTTCAGGAACCGCATCAGGACGATCATGCCCTGGTGACCGCGCACGGTCGCCTCGGCCGCCGGGTAGCCGCCACAGAACCGGCAGGTCAGCTGGCCCTGCGGCGCGAACGACTGCTGGGCGCCCTGCTGCGGGAACGACTGGCCGTACTGCGGCTGCTGGCCCGGGTACTGGCCTGGGTACTGCCCTGGCTGCGACGCCTGCTGGTAGGGCTGGCCGTACTGCTGCTGACCTTGCTGCTGGCCCTGCCGGCCGGGGTACTGCTGACCCGGCTGCGGCTGCTGTTGGTCCGGCTGGGTGTACTGCGGGAACTGCTGCGGCGGCGGACCGTAGCCGGCCGGCTGACCTGGGTACGGGTTCTGCGGCGGCTGGGGAGGGGATGTGGTCACGAATGGTTCCTGAGGCTTGGTCGGGACACGCTGAACCATGGCACCTTACTCACACCGATGGTCCATTCGGCCCGTCACCATGGCGCTGTATGGCACAGTGCGCCGCATGCTCACCATCGGCCCGCTGACCTCTACCGACCGTGATACCTGGCAGGAACTGTTCGCCGGTTACAACGAGTTCTACGGACGGACGATGCCGGACGAGTTCTTCGATCAGGCATGGACCAGGTTCCAGCAGGACTCGGAGATCCACGCGCTCGGCGCACGACTGGACGGGCAGCTCGTCGGGATCGCGCACTTCCTCACCCACGCGAGTACGACGGCCCCGGACTCCTGCTATCTGCAGGACCTGTTCACCGCCCCCGAGGCTCGCGGCCAAGGTGCGGCGCGGGCGCTGATCGCGGCAGTGACCGATTGGGCCCGTGAGCGCGGCTGCGGCCGGGTCTACTGGTCGACCCAGGAGAGCAACGCGACCGCGCGGCGGCTCTACGACCAGGTCGCCGAGAACCGCGGTTTCATCCTCTACTCGATCCCGCTGTAGCGATGGGCGAGCTCGCGGCCGAGACGCGCGAGCTCGGCTTGGACCTCAGGTGGGTCGAGTACGTCGATCGACCCGCCCCAGCCGGCGAGCTCCTGAGCGATCATCAGGGGGGTGGGCGCCGTGATCTTCAGGCGGACCCGGTCGCCGTCCGTCCCGTCGACCGTGCAGTTGCGGCCGAGCCGGTCCTGCATCACCCAGACGTGCCGCTGGTCCATCACGACAGTTGCCGTCAGCCCCGATCGGCGTTCTTCCATCCGCTCGACGATGTCGGCCCACGCCGTCGACAACTCGAATCCGTCCGGGCGTTCGAACGTCTCGTCCGTCGCCTGAGCCGCCACCACGCGATCGATCCGGAACGTGCGCCGGCCCCGGTCGGTCCGCGCGATCAGGTACCAGACGTCGTCCTTGTCGACGAGTCCGAGCGGATCGACGATGCGCTCCGACGTCTTGTGCCCGCGGCCCGAGTAGACCAGGCGCACCCGGTTCCGGCGTACGACGGCGTCCTGCAGGCTGGTGACCAGCTCGGGGCGCTCCTTCACGTGGGCGCCCCAGCGCGCCGGGTCGATCACGACTGCCTCGGCCGCGGCCTGGGCGTGCTCGCGGAAGGTGTCGGGCAGCGCGCGTACCAGTTTGCGTAGGGCGGCCTTCGCCTCCGGTGCGATCGACGCCGCGGGACCGACCAGGAGGAACAGGGCCTGAGCTTCCGTCGCGGTCAGCCCGCTCAGATCGGTCCGCGCTCCGCCGACCAGTTGCCAGCCGCCGTTGCGGCCGGGCTGTGGATAAACCGGGATGCCGGCCGTCGACAGCGCCTCGAGGTCCCGGCGTGCGGTCGCGACCGAGATCTCCAGCTCCTGCGCGACGTCGGCGGCGGTCACGCGGCCGCGGGCCTGCATGAGCAGCAACACCGCCACCAATCGATCCGCGCGCACAGCCCGATCGTCGCAGACAAACTGCTCATCTCGTGAGCACTACTGTCCTTTTGTCGGCGGTGACCGCTAGCCTCAGTTCCGGACGGACACCTTCCGGAATGGTGAGCGATGGCGTACGACGTGAGCCCGACAGCCCGGACCTTGATGGTCCTGGAGCTGATCCAGAACAGCCCTGGCATCACCGCCGACCAGCTCGGCGACAAGCTCGGCGTGTCCGAACGAGCGGCCCGCAGGTACGTCGCGATCCTGCGCGAGGCGGACATCCCGATCGAGTCGGTCCGCGGTCCGTACGGCGGCTACCGCGTCGGCCGCGGACTGCGCCTGCCGCCGCTGATGTTCAGCACGACCGAGGCCCTCGGTCTGGTGATGGCCGTCCTCGAAGGACCTCGCGGCAGCGCGGACCCGGTCGAGAACGCCCTCGGCAAGATCATCCGTGTGCTGCCGGAGCAGATCGCCCGGTCGACCGACGCGATTCGTCGGGTCAGCGCCCGCGGCCCCGATCCAGGCGCCCGTACGCCGGAGCCCGAGATCACGGCCGCCCTCGTGTCGTACAGCACCGAATGCCGCCAGGTCCGCATCCACTACCGCCTCCACCACGGCGAGCGGCCGATGGACGTCGACCCCTGGGCCGTCGTCGTACGCCGCGGCCGTTGGTACCTGCTGTGCTGGTCGCACGCCAAGGACTCCCAGCGCGTCCTCCGCGTGGACAAGGTCACCAAGGTCGAGCCCCTCACCCAGGACTTCACTCCACCACCCGACCTGGATCCGCTCGCCGCCGTCGAGGAGCACCTCGCGCTCGGCTGGAAGTACCCCATCGAGGTCGTGATCGATGCCCCCCGCGACGACGCCGCCTGGTGGATCCCGCGCTCGATGGGCCGCCTGGAGCCCATCGACGAAACCCACACCCGACTCCTGGCCAGCACCGACGAGCCCGACTGGTACGCCGCCCAACTAACCGCGATCCGAGCCCCCTACCGCATCCTCGGCAGCCCCGAAATCCAAGCCGCCTCCCAATCCCTCGGCCAACGCCTGATCACCGCAAGCACACTCGACTGATGCGCCTGAACACCCTGACCTGGGGTACCGGCCCGCGCACGGCCGTCCTCCTCCACGGCATGCTCGGCAGCGCCACGCAGTACCACCAACTCGGCCCCGCCCTCGCCGACCGCGGTTACCGCGCGATCGCCCTGGACTTCCCCGGCCACGGCGACTCCCCGCCGGCTCCCGGCGCCACGATGGACCTGCTCGTCGCCTCTGTCCTCGAATCGGTCGACCACCGGCCCACGCTCGCGCTCGGCCACTCACTCGGCGCCGTCGTCCTGTCGCACGCGTTGCCCCAGCTACGCCCGGCCCGCGCTGTGTACGTCGACGTACCGCTCCTCAACTCACCGCACGATCCACCGGTCGACCACCACGAACGCCTCACCACAGCCCGCGCCACCCGGACCGAGCCCAGGCTGCGCGCCACGCACCCCAGCTGGTCGGCCGAGGACTGTCGCGTCGAGGCCGAGGCAGCTGCGAAGTTCGACGTGGAGACGGCCGTCGCACTCGAACGCTCCTACACCGGGCACGCTGCTGAGCGCCCGACGATCCCGTCGATGCTGATCAGGGCCGACCCGAGCCGGTACGTGTCGGCGGAGCGGGCGCAGGAGCTCGAGCGGATGGGATTCTGTGTCCGCTCTGTCCGTGGTGCCGGGCATTGTGTTTGGTATGGATACCTCGACGACTTCATGGAGGTGCTGGAAGCGTGAACGAGGTCGAGTTCGCTGGGGAGATCTGGTACTGGCGGGGGCCGGCGCCTTGGTACTTCATCACGGTGCCGGAGGAGGAGTGTGCGTTCTTCGAGGCTGAGTCGAGCTTTGTCAGTTATGGGTGGGGGATGATCCCGGTCGTCGCGGAGATCGGTGGGACGGCGTGGGACACGTCGATGTTTCCGAAGGACGGGCGGTATTTGCTGCCGGTGAAGGCATCTGTGCGGCGGGCCGAGGAGCTCGACGACGGTGACGTGCCGACGGTGCGGTTGCGGCTGCGGACCTGAACTGTGGACCTCAGCTGTGGCCCTGAAACTGTCGGCGGTCGGGTCTAGCGTTCTCGCCGTACATCCATGATGGGGAGGTAGGCAATGTCTACGCTGGCTGATCGGCCGAACACGGCCTTGTTGGTGGTCGACGTCCAGAACGGTGTCGTGGCCGACGCGCACGAGCGCGACCAGGTCGTGGCGAACATCAGCACCCTCGTCGGCAAGGCCCGCGCGGGCGGCGTACCGGTTGTGTGGGTCCAGCACTCGAGCGACAACCTCGTCAAGGACAGCGACGAGTGGCAGTTCGTCCCGGAGCTGACGCGTGACGGCTCGGAAGCGCTCGTCCACAAGACGTTCCCCGACTCCTTCGAGGCGACCGACCTCGAGGACGTCCTCGCCCGCGCCGGCATCGGCCACCTGATCGTGAGCGGCGCCCAGACCGACGAGTGCATCCGCTCCACGATCCACGGCGCCTTCGTCCGCGGGTACGACGTCACGCTGGTCGGCGACGCTCACACGACGGAGAACCTGTCGGAGTACGGCGCTCCGACACCCGACAAGGTGATCGCCCACACCAACCTCTACTGGCAGTACCACCGGGCCCCGGGCCGCACCGCCGCCGTGCAGAACACCGACGAGGTCACCTTCTGAGCAGCCCCGGAAGCTCACCCAACGACCGGACCCGCGGTACGCCGACCTCCGCGTGCACGCCGTTCCGGTCAACGAGCACGGCCTCGATCCCTACTGCCTGCGCGCCTCGCACGTCCTTCTCCAGGGAATCTCCGACCATCACCACCTCGTCGGAGCTCACCCCGAGCTGGTCGAGCGCGCACCGAAACGCCCGCGGATCAGGCTTCCCGGCCGGAAGGGATTCGCCGGCGATCAGTTCGTCGATCTCATCGGCGAGCGCAAGCTGCTGAAGCTTGAACTGCTGGTGTCCGCGGTTGCCATTCGTCAGCACCACCACTCCGAGACCTGCCGCCCGGACCGCCCGCAGCGCGGGGACGGCGTCGTCGAACACCGACCAGCCCGCCTCGTACCGCCGTACATACCCCACGAACATCTCGTCGGCCTCGGAGTCACTGACGTCGACCGCGAGGAACTCCCGCACCCGCGCTCGCCGCTGCTCCGCGAACGTGAGCTCCCGCCGCTGGTAGCGGCTGTAGTGCCGGTCGGACACCCGCGCCCAGTCAGCGGCTACGGTCGCGCCGATGACGCCGTACTCCGCTGCCCATTCGACGACAGCCTCGGCCGCGGCTGATTCCTGATCGACCAAGGTCCCGTCGAGGTCGAACAGAACGCTCTTCAGCACGCAGCCCCCTCTCGTCCAGCTGTGATCGTAGGCGACGCCGGGGCGGTGCGTGCCCGCCCCGGCGGTGCGGGTCAGTCTGTGATGGCGTCGAGTACGGCGAGGTCGGCGGGGGAGAGGGTGATGTCGGCTGCCATCAGGTTCTCCTCCAGGTGCTGTCGGCTCGAGGTGCCCGGAATCGCGAGGACGTGCGGGCCTCGGCTCAGCGTCCACGCCAGGCGGATCTGAGCGGGTGTCGCCCCGTGCCGATCCGCCACCTCCTGCACGGCCGCCGACTCTGGGACCCCGCCGGCTTCGCGCGATTCCGCGGTCAGCGTGAAGAACGGCACGAACGCGATCCCCAGTTCACCGCACAGACCCAGGAGCTCGTCGTTCATCCGCCCGAATCCGACGCTGTACCGGTTCTGCACCGCGACCACCGGCGCAATCTCCAGCGCCTCGCGAAGATGCTCCACCCGCACATTCGACACACCCAGGTGCCGGATCATGCCCTTCGCCTGCAAATCAGCGAGTACGCCGAAATGCTCCGCGATCGACTTCATCCCGTGCAACCGCAGATTGACCAGATCCAGCACGTCTACTCCGAGCGCCCGCAGCTCACCCTCCACCAGCGTCGGCAACTCGTCCGGGCGCGCGAGACCGTTGTTGGTCGGCCCGACCTTCGTGGCGAGCACGAACTGCTCGGGGTACGGCGCGAGCGCCCGGCGGATCACGTCGTTCGCCCAGTCGAGGCTTTCGAACGACGTCTGCCCCGCAGCGCCGTGACTGGGATAGAACGCCGCGGTGTCGATGTGGTTCACGCCGAGCGCGACCGCGTGGCGCAACAGCGCGACCGCCCGCTCCTGCACGTCAGCTCCGTCGCGGCCCGGTCCCGCGAGCCGCTTCGCGCCGAAGCCGATCCGCCGGACCGCAACATCCCCGAGCTGCCAGAATTCGCCGGACTTGCATTCCGCAATTCCCGATGATACGTTTAATGGTAGAGAAGTATTTACCTGTGAATTCTGCATTCGGCCAGGATAAATCTTCCAAGGACATTCGTCCACCATTTCCCGTATTTTTCTGCGTTATTCTGCGCGGGTGGGACTCACCGACAGACAACAAGCTCTCCTCGACGCCTGGCTGCCGTCCGCCGAGCTGATCAAGGACCACAGCTGGGGTCTGATCGGCACCCTCGTGCTCGAGCTCACGCACCACGGCGAGCGCTACATCGCCAAGGCCGGCGATGCGGCCGACCACCATCTCGCGCGGGAGATACGGGCCCACCGCAACTGGTTGACGCCGTGGACCTCGCGGGGGAGAGCGCCCGAACTCGTCCAGGCCGACGACGACGCCAAGCTTCTGCTGACGCGGTTCCTGCCGGGGGAGTTGGTCCAGGGCTCGCCTGCCGAGTGGGCGCAGGCGACGTACCGCGAGGCGGGTGAGCTGCTGGCGCAGTTCCACCAACAGACCGCCGTACCGGATGATGCTTACGAGGCTCGTGAGAACGAGCGGACGCTGACGTACCTGAGCAAGCCGCATCGCATCGCGCCCGATCTGACCGACCGTCTGCGAGCAGAGATCTCCGGTTGGCCGACGCCGCCGGCGATGCTCGTGCCGACGCACGGCGACTGGCAGCCGCGGAACTGGCTGACCGACAACGGCACGATCCGCGTCATCGACTTCGGCCGCGCCGACCTCCGCCCGGCCTACACGGATCTTGCACGGCTCGCCGCGCAGCAGTTCCGCACGAACCCGGAGCTGGCGGCCGCCTTCCTGAGCGGCTACGGCTCGGACCCCCGTGAGCCGGACGTCTGGCATCGAGCCCAGCTGCGCGAAGCGGTCAACACCTGCGTCTGGGCCTACCAGGTTGGTGATGAGCCGTTCGAACAACAAGGCCATCGGATGATCGCGGAGGCCGTTCGCTAGGTCGTCGGCGTCGGAAACTCCGTTGTCGACGCTGCGGGGGTACTGGCATGGTCGGCGCCATGCCCTCCGCTCTTGATCCGCTCATCGTCGACCGATATCCGCGGTCGAACACCTACGACCCGCAGTGGATCGTCGACAACCTGATGGGCCCGCATCCGCTGTGGAGCGCGGAGGGTCTGATGCAGGCGATGACGCTCGAGCCCGGCATGCGGGTCCTCGACCTCGGCTGCGGTACGGCGCTGACGTCGATCTTCTTCGCCCGCGAGTACGACGTGGAAGTCTGGGCGATCGATCTGTGGGTTGACCCGACCGAGAACTGGCAACGGATCCAGGACGCCGGCGCCGCCGACCGCGTCCACCCGATCCGGTCCGACGCGCACAAACTCCTGTTCGCCCACGACTTCTTCGACGCGATCGTCAGCATCGGCGCCTTCAACTACTTCGGCACCGGCGCCGACTACCTCGGCTACCTCACCCAGTTTCTCCGCCCCGGTGGTGCGGTCGGCGTGATCGCGCCCGGCATCCGTACGGCGCCCGCGCTCGCACCCCCGCCGTACCTCGAGAATCGCTGGGGCCCTGACCTGTGCACCTGGCTCCCGCCCGACTGGTGGCACCAACTCTGGCAACGCACGAACCTGGTGACCGTCCAAACCGCCGACTTCCTCCCGAACGGCTGGTCCGACTGGCTCCTCTGGCTGAAAACCTGCGCAGAAGTAGGCCGTGGCTACAAACCGGACGAACAAATGCTGGAAGCCGACCAAGGAAACCTACTCGGCCTGACCCGCCTGGTCGCACAGCTCAACTAGACGCATTCTCAGATCCGCCGGATAAATGTCGTCCAACTCCCGCGCATCGACCCACCGCAATTCGAAATGATTGGTCGGACAATGCTCTACTGCTTCATCGCCGGAAAGTCGCGGTACGCCGCGCACGTCGGTCGCGAGGAAGTAGTACGCCGGCCGCCCGTTGTGCGTGCCCGTCCACAACAGCCGATCCACGGTCGCGGTGAGCGTCGTCTCCTCCTCGAGCTCGCGGATCGCAGCAGACTCGCCCGCTTCCACATGCCCGCCCGGGAGCACGGAATACCGATGGCCGCCACACCTCGGTCCGGGGGCGTTGGAGTACTCGCACATCACGCACTCGGCGGAGGTCTCGAGGCGCAGGTAGCGCTTCACGACCAGGACCTTGCCGGCCTCGATGACGACCACAGCTCCTCGTGGGATCTTCATGGGGCAGCATTCTGGTCGCCGCCACCGACAGACTGAGAGGACTTACCGCATGCCAAGCACGATGATCGAAGTTCGTCGCGAGTATTCGGAGGCGGAGGAGGTTGCGCTGATCGATGCCGTGCATGACGCGGTGGTGGCCGGGTTCCAGATTCCTCCACAGGACAAGGATGTACGACTCGTCGTGCATGCCCCGCATCGGTTCGCCTGCTCGCCGCGGTTGACGCAGCCGGAGTACTTCACACTCGTCACCATCGACTGCTTCGCCGGCCGCTCGATCGACGCCAAGCGCGCCCTCTACAGCCAGATGATCATCAACCTGAAGCCGTTCAACATCCCCGCCGACCACGTGACGATCCTCATCCGGGACCACCCCACCCACAACTGGGGCCTCCGAGGCGGCCACCCAGCCTCCGACCTGGACCTCGGCTTCAACATCAACGTCTGACCTCACATGACTCCGCACGCGACGCGCCACATGACGTCGATCTTCCTGGTGCGGCGGGGGAGTGTCCTGCTCCTCTACCGCCGTGGATCCCGTGCCATCGCCGACTCCTGGGTCGGCATCGGCGGCCACGTCGAAGCGGACGAGTTCAACAACCCGACGGCTGCCGCACTCCGGGAACTCCACGAGGAGGTCGGTGTCGCCGCCGACCACCTCGACAACTTCAGCCTGCGGTACGTCGCGATGCGCGACACCGGCGCCGAACTTCGCACCACGTACTACTTCACCGCCAACCTGCGCCCGGACGCACCCATCCCCACCGAATGCCCCGAGGGCGATCTCCGCTGGTTCGAGCTGACGGTCGATCCCACCTCGCTCGACATGCCGCCGACAGCCGGAGTCGCCTTTGCGCACTGGCTGGCCGAAGGCCGGCATGATCAACATCTCCGATTCATCGTGATCGACGCCGCCGGACGTGTGACGGGACCGCTTTGATGATCACTTTGCAATTCCACCCGAATTGGCCGCATGGGGAGTGGATGGTTATTGAATCGATGGTGCGCGACGGGTCTTATCGGTCGCAGTTTGTTACCGGGGTTTCTAACGGGGGACTGACCGCGTTTGCCGGTGGGGACCGTTGGCGGTGGGAGAGTCGGTTGTTCTCGGGCAAGTACGACGAGCAGCCGGCGTCGGCGAGACCCGTATACGGGGTGTGGAATCGGCGCGACGATCCGTACGGCGGCGGGATTCGGTTCGGGTCGTCGTACTTTCGGTTGAAGGAGGACGCGATAGATCGGGCGACCTTCTGTTTTCCGGATTCTGCACGGGAGCCGCAGCACTTCGGCGACAAGAGTCAGCTGGAGCAGCTGTGCCGGTTGGCCGACGAGTCCGGCTTCGATGATCTGGATGGCTACGTCGAGGCGCACGTCCACGGCGGCGTGCAGCTCGCTACCGACGTCGACGCCGTGGTGCTTGATCCGTCGTTTGTCGGCACCCGGGTTGAGGAGGCCGCACAACAACTCGGCTGTCC
Source organism: Kribbella sp. NBC_00662 (assembly GCF_041430295.1). Classification (GTDB taxonomy): domain Bacteria; phylum Actinomycetota; class Actinomycetes; order Propionibacteriales; family Kribbellaceae; genus Kribbella. The sequence continues at coordinate 6,321,879 of NZ_CP109029.1, forward strand.
GGTGGAATACCACCCGGGATTTCGTGCCACGGCAAATGAATTCGACCCGGAATACCGCGGTGAGCACATCGTCGAGCTGGCACGCTCGCTCGGCCCCGAATTGACACCCGAGCGATTAGGACATGCAGCCCGCAACCATTCCGCGCAATCCGTCAAGCAGGTCTGGCACTGCCTAGCGCGTTTCGGGCGGATCCGTCGCTAATTGATCGCGACGACGTGTGAGGTACGCCGTCTCGGCAGTGTTGCCGGCCAGCTCGATCGCCCTGTCGTACGCCGCGCGCGCCTCCCGGCTCTGACCCGTCCGGCGCAACAGATCCGCCCGCGTCGCGTGGAATGCGTGATACCCGTCCAGCTTCTCAGCGAGCTTGTCGATCGTCGCCAGCGCGACCTCCGGACCATCGAGCTCGGCCACCGCGATCGCCCGATTCAACTCGACGATCGGGGACGGATCGACGCGGATCAGCTGCGTGTACAGCGCGACCACCTGCGACCAGTCCGTGTCGCGCACGTCCCGCGCAGACGTGTGTACGGCGTTGATCGCCGCGAGGATCTGGTACCGCCCCGGAGCGACCCCGGCCGCCAACCGTTCACGCACCAGCCGATGCCCCTCGGCGACCATCGCCGCATCCCACGCGCCACGATCCTGCTCGTCCAACGACACCAGCTCGCCGCTCGCCGACACCCGCGCCGTACGGCGGGCCTCGGTCAGCAGCATCAATGCCAGCAACCCGGCGACCTCACCGTCGCTCGGCATCAGGGCGCGGATCAGCCGCGTCAGCCGGATCGCCTCCGAGGTCAGCTCATGCCGCACCGGATCCGTGTCGGGACCGGTCGCCAGATAGCCCTCGTTGAACACGATGAACAGCACGGTGAGTACGCCGGACACGCGCCGGGGGAGATCCTCCGCATCGGGCACCCGATAGGGGATCCGCGCCGCCTTGATCTTGGCCTTCGCGCGGGTGATCCGCTGCCCCATCGCGGTCTCCTGCACGAGGAATGCACGGGCGATCTCGGGCACGGTCAGTCCGCCGACCATGCGTAGCGTCAGCGCGACCCGAGTCTCCATCGAGAGCGCCGGGTGGCAGCAGGTGAAGATCAGCCGGAGCCGCTCGTCGTCGATGACACCGAGAGGCTCGGGCGGTTCGTCGTACACCATCTGAGCCTCCTTGTGTTTGTCGTCGCGTTTGTTCTCGCGACGGAGCCGGTCGATGGCCTTGCGGTTGGCGGTGGTGGTCAGCCACGCGCCGGGGTTCGGGGGTACGCCGTCGTCCGGCCACCGTTCGACGGCGGTCGCGAACGCCTCGGCGGCGGCCTCCTCGGCGACGTCCAGGTCGCCGAAACGCTTGGTCAGGGACGCGACCACCCGCGCCCACTCCTCGTGGTGGACGCGCGTGATCGTTTCCTGGACATCGCTCACAGGAACGGCCGCACCTCGAGCCTGCGGTTGCACGCTTTCGACGCCTCGGTCACGAGGGCTCGGGCCGCGTCGAGATCGGGCGCCTCCATGATCCAGAGGCCGGCGATGTATTCCTTCGACTCCAGGTACGGCCCGTCGGTGAAGATGGCTGCATCGCCGCGGTTGTCGACGACGGTGGCCGCGCTCGGCGCCGCGAGACCGCCGGCGAAGACCCAGTTGCCGTCGGCGATGATCCGTTCGTTGAACGCCGTGATGGCGGTCATCTCTTCCTCGGTCGCCGAATTGGTCTTGTCGTCGAGCACAGAAACCAGGAACTGCATCACACATCATCTCCCGTGGTGAATTCTCCGGAAACCGTATCCGGTCCGGGATTCATTCGTCGGCGAACGGCCGTACTTCGAGTTTCCGGTCGCACACCTTCGACGCTTCCGCGGCAAGCTTCAGCGCGACGTCGAGGTCCGGGGCGTCGACGATCCAGAGCCCGCCGAGATACTCCTTCGATTCGAGAAACGGCCCGTCGGTGAGGATCGCCGCGTCCTTCCGGTTGTCCACGACGGTGGCCGTCGCGGGGGAGTCGAGCCCGCCGACATATACCCAGTACCCGTCGGCCTTCAGCCGCTCGTTGAACGCCTCAACGTCACCCGATCCGTCCGCCGCGTCCGAGCTGCTCTCGTCGTCGACCACAGAAATCAAGTAGTGCATCACAACCATCTCCTCAGCCCACGGCGCTCCTCGCTGGCCCGCCCACCCCTTCCACGAACACCCACCAACCAATCCGACAATCTTCTCCGAGGAAATTTTCCATCCAGCAGGCGACGCTGAGGCCAGTGATCGTACGACGGTCATCGAACTATTCACGTCGCCGGAGATCGGCGCGTACGTCGCCCCGCGCCCAGCCTGACGAACTGGTACGGCGCGATGATCGGTTTCGTCTCGCTCGATCATCGCGCCGTACCAGGCCCACACGGCCGTCAGGCCGAACTCCGGTGACAGAGGCTAGGGGCGTGGTCTGGAGGTACTAGTTGACATAATGTTCCTTATCGGCGCTTAAAGTGCGGTGCTGAGGAAGAGTTGTATGCCGGCGGGCGGCGCTCGGCTACTCCCCAGCGACCATCGAGCGGCACGCCGGCGGGCGGCGCTCGGCTACTCCCCAGCGACCATCGAGCGGCACGCCGTCGACTCTGCCGCTGCCTACGCCCGCTACGTCGCCCGTGACACCTGATCGCGGGCGCACTCCTACCGAATCCAGGAAGTTGCTCAGCGGAACTGAGCTGGCCTATCCCGCCGTACCTGAGGTCTTCGGCGGAACGAAGACGCAGAACTCGTTTCCTTCTGGATCAGCGAGAACGACCCAACGGAAGCCGTGTTCAGTGAGTTCGGTGGAGAGCCGCCGCGCACCCAGCTGCTCCAATTTCTCTACCTCGGTCGGCAAGTCTTCCACCCGGAGGTCGAGGTGCATTCGATTCTTGCCCTGCTTGACTTCCGGGACTGCCTGCAGCAGCAGCGTCGGTGCTGAGCTGGGCGTGGTCAGGCTGAGATACGGCGGTGCGTCGAAGTCCCGTCGATACCCCAGTGGTCCAAGCACGTCCAGCCAGAATCCTGCTTGAGCTTCGGTGTCGATGCAGTCGAGTGTCACGACGATTTCCATCCCGGAACCGTACGCAACAGGGTCACCCCCAGCGACTGACTTTCTGTTGCCCGCGCACCCGTTCGCGACTCGGCGGTCTGCTGGCACATGCCCCATCTCCGTCGCGAGGATGAAACGATAGCCCGATGCCTGAGTACACACGGTTTGTGGCCGCACATCTCGACGGGGTACTTCGACTCTGCACCAACGAAGGCTGGCCGTCGTTCCCCGCGGACCCAGCGCGTGCTACGAGAGTGCTGACGGCCCCCGGGGTGACCACGGTCGTCGCGCTTGATCACGGAGACGTCATCGGGTTCGCTGAGCTCTTCAGCGATGGAGAACTCCAGGCGTACCTCGCCAACATGGTGGTCGACGAGACTCGCCGCGGCGAGGGGATCGGCCGCGCCATGGTCAACGAGGCTCTGCGCCTCGCCGGCGGGGAGCGAGTAGATCTGCTCAGTCAGGACGATGCCACCGAGTTCTACCGAACATTTCCTCACTTCGAGAAGCCTGGCTTCCGCCTCTATCCGTTCTATCAAGACAGCACCGAAGCAAGCTGACCGCGAACCATGGCACTGCAGTGGCGGCTGGGTCTGGAGCGGCGATCAGGGCGCGGCGCACCCAGCTACTCCCGGCTCATTCGAAAGGGCGGAAGGACTACTTGTCCCAGGCGAACGTCTGGGACAAGTAGTCACTTCATGGCGGTGTTATCTGAGGCCGAAGGCTCGGATGATTGTTTGGGTGATGCCGCCGCCGTTGCGTTGCTTGGCGGTGACCCGGACTGACACCTGACCGGCGTGCGGTGGCGCCTGCAGTCGCGTCGACCAGTTGCCCTTGGACTCCTTCAGTTGCAGCCGTTGCCAGGTTGCCCCGTCGTTGTACGAGACCTCCAGTCCGACCGAGACCACCGCGTCCTGCCGCGCGCTGCTGCCCAGCACGACCGGCTTGACCGTGAAGACCGAGTTCCGCTTCGCCCGGCCGGCCGCGTCGACGTCCACGCCGTAGTCGAGCTGGGCCAGCGGCAGCGGCTGGTTCTCCGCCTCCCCGGACGTGAAGCTCCACTCGGTGTGCGTGCTCGTCGAGTACGGCGTCAGCTCCGCGTTCCCGACGGTGTCGGCCACCAGCCGGTACGGCCGCTTCTCCGGCGCCAGGTCGCCCACGCCGAAGTCCGGCCGCGGACCGTTCCCGACCAGCTTCTCGTCGCCCTGGTACAGCGCGAAGCTGCGCGTCATCAGCGAGTCGCCGCTGTGCGCGGACCCGCCGTCACCGAACCCGGCGATCATGCCGCCCATCGCGTTGCCGACCCGGTGCGGGAGCTCGAACTCGAGCATCCGCGGCCGCACGATCGGGCCGAACCAGCGCTGGCTCTGCACGCTGCGCGGCTGGTAGCTCGTGATGTCGGTGAACGTCGCCCAGCCGTTGATCGCGGCGTACTGCTGCCACTTCGCGCCCGCCGACACCCAGTCCGTCCGGTGCCCCACCGCCGGCTTCGCCGGGAACCGCGGTACCCGGATCGACCCGAAGACGGCGTACGGGAAGGAGGCCGGCCAGTACTCGTAGGCCGGGCTGTCCTCGCGGCTCTCCAGGACCTGCTGCCCGTTCGTGGGAGCGAAGTCGTTGTCGATCCGGGCGAGGCTGCCGGGGTCCGTGGCCGCGGACGGGTCGTCCGGGACCTTGCCCTGGTGGTAGTCGACCAGGTCGTACAGGTACGACGGAACCGGGTTGGCCGCGACGGTCAGCTCGGTCCGACGCGTGCTGAGCTTCTTGATCAGGGCCTCGCCGTCGTCGAGGGTGAGCGACGCCGTCGGGATCGGGCCGAGGGTCTGGCCGTCGTCTCCCCCGTACCAGTCGTTGTAGCGGCCGATGCCGTCGTTGACCACGAGCAGCATGGTCGCGCCGGCAGCGTGCGCCGCGGCGGCCCGGTCCGCGGGCGGTACGTCGATGCTGTTGCGGACGACGACCGCCTTGCCGCGGACGTCCAGACCGGCGTACTCGGCGGGCGTGCCGGTCCCGGCGAAGACGGCCGTGACGCGCGTCGTGCCGGCGCGGAACGACGGCGAACCGGGCTGGACGAGCAGCGAGTCGTCGAGGCTGCGGCCGTCGTAGCTGATCGTCAGCGGCGTCTGCTCGGCCCGGAACCGGGTGGTCAGCACGAAGCTGCCGGTGCGGACCTTGTTCTTCGTCGGCAGCGCCCAGAAGCTGTCGTAGTCCGGCGGCGGCATGAAGATCTCGTGCAGCGCCGCCCTGTCGTCCGGGGTCGGCTGCGCCGAGGTGAAGGACCGGAAGAGGTCGAACCTGCTCGTGGTGACGGTCGTCGGCTTGGGCGTGTCGACCTTGATCGGACGGCTCCGCGACGCGTCCAGGACGACGTCCCGGTCCGCGGTCAGGTCGACCTCGGGCGCGGTCAGGAAGGCCAGGCCGAGCGAGTGCGGGCCGTTGCTGCCGGGCACGTCCAGGGTCGAGACGATCGTGTACGAGCCGGGCGCCCAGCGGCTGGTGAGTTTGCCGTCCGTTGCCCACAGCACGGTGGATTTCCCGTCCGCACCGGTGACCTCGACCTCACCGCTGACCGGCTTGCCGTCCTGATCTTTCAGCTGGACGGTGAGGTTGTACTTCTTCGGCTCGATGGCCAGCCCGACGGCCGTGTGCACGGTGCCGGTCGACGAACTCGCGATGACCTGGGCGGCGTACTGGCCGGGAGCCAGTCCGTTCGGGTCCGCCGTGAAGCCGACCGCGGCGGCGCTCCGCGCAGGCACTGTCACCTGGGTAGCTGCGAGGTGGAAGATCGCGGCGTTGTCGGTGGACAGCCGCAGGGTGATCGGCTGCTCCGTGGTGTTGAGGTAGCTGATCTGCCGCTTGACCGGCGTCCGGGCCGGCTTCGAGGACCACGGGACGAGCCCGGCGTCGACCGATCCGGTGGCGATGAGCTGGCCGTGCAGCGAGGCCGCCGCGACGTCGACGCGTCCGGTCCCTGCCTGGTACGGCGTGTACGCGGGCGTCAGCTTGCTGGTGCTCATCAGCGCGTCCTTGAGCTGCTGCCCGGTCCAGTCCGGGTGCTGTGCAGCAAGCAGGACGGCCGCGCCGGCGACGTGCGGAGCCGCCATCGACGTACCGCTGTCGGTCCGGTAGTAGCCCTCGCCGCCGTCGTTCGTGTACTGCGAGCGCGCGGCCAGGACGTCGACGCCGGGTGCGGTCAGGTCGGGCTTGAGGCCGTCGTCCATCAGCCGCGGGCCGACGCTGGAGAAGTCGGCCAGCTGGTCCGAACCGTCCACCGCGCCGACGGTCAGGGCGGCGTCCGCGGTACCCGGTGAGCTGACGCTGTACGGGCTGCTCCCCGAGTTGCCCGCGGCGATCACGAACAGCGCACCGGTCTCGGCGCTCAGCTCGTTCACGGCCTGACTCAGCGGATCATCCTGGGTGTGCCAGGCCGCCGTACCCAGGCTCATGTTGATCACCTTGGCGTGCTCGGTCCGCGTCGCCCACTCCATCCCGGCGATGATGCCGGAGATCGGGCCGGAGCCGCTGTCGCCGAGCACCTTGCCCACGATCAGATCGGCGTCCGGTGCGACGCCACGCTCTTTGCCGTCCGAGGCCGCGCCGGTACCGGCGACGGTCGACGCGGTGTGCGTGCCGTGACCGTTGCGGTCGACGACGTCCTCACCGGCGACGAAGCTCTTGGTCGCCACGATCCGCGGTGCCAGGTCCGGGTGCCCCAGGTCCACACCGGAGTCCAGCACCGCGACCCGCACGCCCTTGCCGGTCTCGCCCGCCGCCCACGCCGCGGGCGCGCCGATCTGTGCGGTGGTGTCCGCGAGCATCGTCTGCGCCTTGCTGTCGAGCCAGACCTTGCCGATCCCCGCCGCAAACGAGGGCGCCGCGGCGGTGGTCGCCTTCGCCCGGAGGCTGCTCTGCCCGCTCTGCACGCTCTGCCCGGTCAGCGCCGACCAGAGCGTGGCCGCTTGCGTCTTCTCGGCCTTGACGGCCGCGCCGTCGACCGACGGCAGGTCGAGCGTGGTGGTCGTGCCCGGCAGCGCCGAGCGGCGCGCGGACCTGGCGGCCACGCCGGCCGAGCCTGTGACGACCAGCGGGATGTCCTTGCTCCGGGCGTTGTCGTACCCCTGGGCCACCAGTTCGCTGATGTTGAACAGCTGCTTGTCGAGCTGCCCGGTCGCCAGATACGGCATCGCGGCGCCGGGGTAGACGAACGTGTCGCCGTTCTCGACGCTGACCCGTACCGGTCCGGTCGACCGCGGGGCGCGTTCGACGGCCTGCACCGACACGGCGCGGCCGGGACCGGGCGCGACCGTGACCTTGTCGCCGGTGATGAGCGTGAGGTCGAGGGGCGTCTCCCCCGCCGCGGCCGTGCCACGGGCGGTCGGGAGTGGTGGGGGCGGTTCGGCGCCGGCCGTCATCGGAGTGGCGAGACCGGCGACCAGGAGAAGGGCAGCGGCCGGCACGAGCAGCCGACGGGCAGAAGAAAGCACGGTGTCCTCCGGTGGTCAGGGGTGACCGAATCTGATCAGCACCGGGGACAGGGTGTAAACGAATTGCCCGTTTTCGCCAGCAGCACCGGGATTGGCAAGAATGGGCCACGCAGTCCGGTCTGCAGGAGCTGCTGTCAGCAGGCCTCCAGGACGAAGAAGATGAAGCTGATGAACCTGGTGACGTCCTTCAGATGCTCCGGGATCACCTCGCTCGGGGTCTCAGGGTCGATCGGTGGCTCGCTGATGACGGCGATCCGGAAACCTGCCGCGGTGAACGCCTCGGACATCGCGTGCAGCGGGCGGTGCCAGTTCGTGTAGGTGACTGTGCGGCCGGCGTGTTCGGCGTCGAAGGAGAACTCGGCGATGTCGAAGTACTCGGCGTCGGGGTTCAGTGCCGTGTAGACGATCGGATGGTTGACCGACAGGATCAGGCGTCCGCCCGGCTTCAGGATCCGGCGGAGTTCGGCGAGCGGCTCGGTCCAGTCCTCCAGGTAGTGCAGGACGAGCGACATCACGACGTCGTCGAACGCGGCGTCGTCGTACGGCAGCGGCTTGGCCAGGTCGCCGACGGTCAGGTCGGCGTCGTCACCGAGCCGGCGGCGAGCCAGCTCGATCATCGCCGAGCTCAGGTCGAAGCCGGACATGATCGCGCCCTTGTCGCGGAGTGCCGCTGTCAGCGGCCCGGAGCCGCAGCCGACGTCGAGAATGCGATGCCCGTCGACGTCACCGGCGAGGTTCACCATCGCCGGGCGTTCGTAGTGGCCGTTGAGCAGGTTGGTCTCGTTGTCCGCGGAATACGCCTCGGCGAACTCGTCGTAATCAGTCTTCGGCATGGCCGCAACCCTACGAGCGCTCGGGTTCCTTCTGGAGAAGCTGACGCGATGAGGCAAACCCGAGCCGCTCGTACACCGGCACAGCCTTCCGGCCGGAATGAACAGTCACATGACCGGCTCCGAGCTCCAACGCGTGCTCCGCCGCGGCCTGCACGAGCGCCGACCCGACTCGCTGCCCACGGAACTCCGGTACGACGAACACGCTCTGGATGTCGGCCGAACGCCGTCTCGTCATCCCCGGCCTGGGAACCCGTGGAACGACGGCCAGCCACGCCATGCCGACAAGCTCTGAATCCAGCCGCGCAACGAACGCGAAATGCGAGTCGTCATGCGACGCCCACCAAGCCCCGAAGTCGACCGCGAACGCTTCGACGGACTGCTCGGCGCGTTGTTCAGGTGCGGCGTTCAGCCAGAGCAGACGAGCCAGCTGTGCCACATCCGCCTGACCTGCAAGGCAAATCTCCACTCAGCTCATCAGCTCCTGTAGGCGGTCGGCGCTCGTGCTGTCGGCAGGGAGGAACGTCTCGATGGCGAGGCTGGCGGCTGTGACTTCCAGCGGAGCGCCGATCGTCGCGATCAGGGTGAAGAGACGGACCGGGCCGAGACGGGTCTTGAGATCCATCGTGACCATCGGCTGCTGCGCCGCGGCTGTCGGTGGGGCGTCAGGCAGGTACGGCTCGACCTCGTCCAGCAGCTCTGCCAGCGCCTCGTCGGCGGTGTCGCGACTCCGGCGTTTGAGTTGGTGGATGAGCGGCAGACTGCAGGCAGCCGTCATCGACGAGATGCTCGGTAGACCGCCGGGGTGCACGGACAGACGCAGCATGTTCATCGGCGGCTTGAGCAACTCGGGCTTCACGCCGGCCCACAGCAGCGACGCCGCGGCGTTCGCGTCGATCAGATTCCACAGGCCGTCGACGATCAGCGCCGGGTTCGGCAGGTGCGCATCGAGCAGCCGCCGCAACGACTCACGCAGCGGCAACATCGCCTCCGAGTTGTACGGCTGGTCGAGATAGATCGGCGCGAAACCGCCCGCCAGCAACAGCCGGTTGCGTTCGGCGATCGGCAGATCGAGATGGTTCGAAAGATGGACCAACAGCTGACGGCTCGGCTGCGCACGACCCGTCTCCACGAAGCTCAGGTGCTTCGTCGACACCTCGGCCTCGAGCGCCAACTCCAGCTGGCTCAGCCGATGGTGCACCCGCCAGAACCGCAGCAGCTCACCGACGGTCTGTGGCTCGTCCAGGACGGTCATAACAACCTCAGGGTACGTCGCGAGGCGACAACCAGCCATTAACAAGGAGGTAATTGAACCTCTCCCCCGGCGTCCCGGATGGTTGACGCCATGAAACCCAAATACACCGCAGTAGCAACCTCATCCGGTCGCGAGTCCCGCGCCGTCACCGCCGACGGGCAGCTCGACGTACAGCTCGCCTTCCCCAAGGAGATGGGTGGAACCGGCGACGGTCTCAACCCCGAACAACTGTTCGCCGCCGGCTGGGCGGCCTGTTTCTCCACCACGCTGGGTCTCATCGCCAAGGACCGCGGCCTGGACGCCGAGGACGTCGCGGTCACCGCCGAGGTCAGTCTCGTGCCGGCGGACGGGAAGTTCGACCTCGCTGCCGTACTCCGGGTCGAGCTCCCCGACCACCTCCGCGGCGACCCCGGCGACAAGTTGCTCGAGGCAACGCACTCGATCTGCCCGTACTCGCGGGCCGTCCAGGGCAACATCTCCGTGGAGATCATTCCCGAGTGACGCCGTGGCTGGTCAGGAGCTCGTGCAGGACGTCGTGGCCCTGCGTGAAGTCCCATTGCTCGGCGAGCACGCCGGCCGTCCGGGCGCCGATGATGTTGCGGGCGTTGTCGTCGATGAACAGGATCGACGACGGGTCGGCGCCGATCCGTTCCGCGGCCCGGGTGAAGAAGGCCGGATCGGGCTTGGCCACGCCGAGGTCGTACGAGTAGCAGCTCACGTCGAACAGGGCGTCGTACCCGAGGACCGTCCGCATGTGTGCCCCGCGGTAGCACTCCTGGTTGGTTCCCAGATGTACGCCGTACCCGCTGCGCTTGAGCGCCCGCACGATCTCGAACGACTCCTCGATCAGCACGATGTTCTTCCACACCGCGTCGTACACCTCGGTTGCCGGCGTGCTCACGCCGTACCGCACCAACGACGCCTCGAGCACCGGTAGGTAGTCGCCGCGGCCGGCGAGCATCGGCAGCTCGTCGGACCACGTCTCGTGCAGGAAGTCGCGGGCACGATCGCCCAGATACGGCTCCATCGCCGCATACCAACCGCCGGGCAGGTCCTGCAGTACGCCGTCCGCGTCGAACAACACATGCCGCACCCGGGATTCAGCCATGCGAGCGATTCTGCACGAGCTTCAACTGGTGAGCATCCGGATCTCGCAGCCACGCGAACCGCAGCCGGTTGTCGGTGGAATCAACCGGCGGTACGACGGACGTACCGCCGGCTGCCACCGCGTGGTCGTAGAAGCTGTCGACGTCGTCGCACCAGAAGACGATCTCGGTGGACGGCGTACCGGACGGGGCCACGCCGAGGTTGACGAGGTCGTTCGCGACCTCCGCCGAGGTGAGGCCGATGCGGATGCCGGCGGCCTCGACCTCGACGTGCTGGACCGGACCGGTCGCCGGTGCCCGGAACGCCTCGGTGAGGCCGAGGCGGGTGTAGAACGCCAGGCAGGCATCCACATCGGCGCAGAACAGATTGACCTGGAGCTGAGCAATCATGCGAGCGAGCTTAGGCCGGGACCAGTTCTTGCGACTGCTCATCGGGTGCCTGAGAGGTTTCCTCCGGCGGGACGTCCGGGTCCGGGGCGTCCCGTTGCTGGGGATCGCCGTAGATGGCGGTGAGGTAGATCCTCGGCATCAGGCACATGGTGATCAGGAGGGGTCTTGCAGGATGCCGAGAACGTTGCCGTCGGGATCGGTCAGGGTCGCGACCAGGCGGCCGCCGCCGACGTCCTTCGGGGCGTCCTTCAGGGTGCCGCCGGCGGCGGTGATCTCGGCGATCTTCGCCTCGATGTCGGTCACGTGCCAGTACGCCGTCGGTGAGGTCATGTCGCTGTTCGGCACCAGGCCGATCTGCTGACCCTCGGCCTCGAACCCGACGTAGTACGGCGAGTCGGCCATCGGCTCCAGGCCGAGCAGCGCGGCGTACACCGGCTTGGCCTTCTCGAGGTCGGTGACCGGGTGCAGGATCGTCTTGACGCCTTGCGTGGAAGTCATTTCAGCATCTCCAAACTCGGGTTTCGCTTACTGACTGTCACGCTAGTCGCGGTGACTCCCCCGGTGCTTCTCGATTCCTGACCGGTTACCTGACGTACTCCGCGAGATGCTTCCCGGTCAGCGTCTTCGGCTTCTTGATCAGCTCCGCCGGAGTGCCCTCGAAGACGATCTTGCCGCCGTCGTGGCCGGCGCCCGGGCCGAGATCGATGATCCAGTCGGCGTGCGCCATCACGGCCTGGTGGTGTTCGATCACGATGACCGACTTGCCGCCGTCGACCAGGCGGTCCAGCAGACCGAGGAGCTGCTCGACATCGGCCAGGTGCAGACCGGTGGTCGGCTCGTCGAGGACGTAGATGCCGCCCTTCTCCCCCATGTGTGTCGCCAGCTTCAGCCGCTGCCGCTCGCCGCCGGACACCGTGGTCAGCGGCTGCCCGAGCGAGACGTACCCGAGTCCGACGTCCGCCAGCCGCGCCAGGATCGCCGAAGCGGCCGGAGTCCGGGCGTCGCCCTCGGTGAAGAACGGCAACGCTTCCGCCACCGGCATCGCAAGCACTTCCGCGATGTTCTTCCCGCCGAACGTGTACTCCAGTACGGCGGCCTGGAACCGCCTCCCCTCGCACTCCTCGCACGGTGACTCGACCGTCGCCATCACGCCGAGTTCGGTGTAGATCACGCCCGCGCCCTTGCACGCCGGGCACGCTCCCTCGGAGTTCGCGCTGAACAGCGCGGGCTTGACCCCGTTCGCCTTCGCGAACGCCTTCCGGATCGGCTCCAGCAGCCCGGTGTACGTCGCCGGGTTGCTCCGCCGGGATCCACGAATCGCGCCCTGGTCGATCGCCACGACGCCCTCACGATCGGCGATCGACCCGCGGATGAGCGAACTCTTCCCCGATCCCGCCACGCCGGTCACCACGACCAGCACCCCGAGCGGTACGTCGACATCCACGTTCTGCAGGTTGTTCGTCGAAGCGCCACGCACCTCGAGCGCGCCGGACGCCGACCGGAACGACTCCTTCAGCGAAGCGCGGTCGTCCAGGTGCCGGCCCGTCAGTGTCCCGCTGGTACGGAGCTTGTCGAGCGTGCCCTCGAACACCACCTCGCCACCACCGGACCCGGCGCCCGGGCCCAGGTCGATCACGTGGTCGGCGATCGCGATCATCTCCGGCTTGTGCTCCACGACCAGCACCGTGTTGCCCTTGTCCCGCAGCTGCAGCAACAGGTCGTTCATCCGCTGGATGTCGTGCGGGTGCAGACCGATCGTCGGCTCGTCGAACACGTACGTCACGTCGGTCAGCGACGACCCGAGGTGCCGGATCATCTTGGTCCGCTGCGCCTCACCGCCGGACAGCGTGCCCGCGGGCCGCTCCAGCGACAGGTACCCCAGGCCGATGTCGACGAACGAGTCGAGCGCCTCGCCGAGCGCCTTGAGCAGCGGCGCGACCGACGGCTCCTTCACGTCCCGGATCCAGGCGGCCAGGTCGGTGATCTGCATCGCGCACAGGTCCGCGATGTTCTTGCCCTTGATCTTCGACGACCGTGCCTCGGCGCCGAGCCTGGTCCCGTTGCAGTCCGGGCAGGTCGTGAACGTCACCGCCCGCTCGACGAACGCGCGGATGTGCGGCTGCATCGCATCGACGTCCTTGGACAGGAACGACCGCTGGATCGCCGGGATGATGCCGTTGTAGGTGAGGTTGATGCCCTCGACCTTGATCTTGGTCGGCTCCCGGTGGAGCAGGTCGTGCAGCTCCTTCTTCGTGTACTTCTTGATCGGCTTGTCCGGGTTGAAGAACCCCGAGCCGCGGAAGATCCGGCCGTACCAGCCGTCCATGCTGTAGCCGGGGATCGTCAGCGCGCCCTCGTTCAGCGACTTGTTCTCGTCGTACAGCGCGGTCAGGTCGAAGTCGGTGACCGAGCCCATGCCCTCGCAGCGCGGGCACATGCCGCCGGCGTACACCTGCTCGCGGACGACCTTCTTCTCGCCGGCGCCCTTGTCCGCGGTCATCGAGCCGGTCGCGGTCCGCTTCGGCACGTTGAACGAGTACGCGGTCGGCGGGCCGACGTGCGGTTTCGCGATCCGGCTGAACAGGATCCGGAGCATCGCGTTCGCGTCGGTCGCCGTACCGACGGTGGAGCGCGGGTTGGCGCCCATCCGCTCCTGGTCGACGAGGATCGCGGTGGTCAGGCCGTCGAGTACGTCGACCTCGGGGCGGGCCAGTGTCGGCATGAAGCCCTGTACGAACGCGCTGTAGGTCTCGTTGATCAGCCGCTGCGACTCGGCGGCGATCGTGCCGAAGACCAGCGAGCTCTTGCCCGACCCGGACACGCCGGTGAACGCGGTCAGCCGGCGTTTCGGGATCTCGACGCTGACGTCCTTCAGGTTGTTCACCCGCGCGCCGGTCACCCGGATCATGTCGTGGCTGTCGGCAACGTGTTCCATGCGTGTCTCCTCAGTCGGGCGAGTCGGGCGCGGGTCAGGAGGCCTGGTTGATACGGACGTGGTTCCCGGCGGGATCGCGGAACGCGCAGTCGCGGATGCCGTACGGCTGGTCCATCGGCTCCTGGATCACCTCGGCGTCGGTGGCCTGCAGCCGCTCGAACAGGCCGTCGAGGTCGTCGGACTGCAGCACGACGGTGGCGTACGTGCCCTTCGCCATCATCTCGGCGATGGTACGGCGCTCGTCCTCGGTGAGACCGGGGTCGACGGCCGGCGGCGTGAGCACGATCGAGGTGTCCGGCTGACCGACCGGGCCGACCGTGATCCAGCGCATGCCCTCGTACCCGACGTCCATCCGGACCTCGAAGCCGAGCAGGTCGCGGTAGAAGCGGACGGACGCCTCGGGATCGGTGTGCGGCAGGAAGCTGGCGTGAATCTTGATGTCCATGGCGTCAAACTACGTGCCGGACGTCGGAGATGCTTCTCGATTCCTGATCGGTCGCGTGACCTGTTTCGCGACACACGACGGGATGCCGAGGGTCGCGTCGCCGGCGCGGTCCTTGTACGCGCTCGGCGGCATGCCGACCAGTTCGGTGAAGCGGGTGCTGAACGTGCCCAGCGACTGGCAGCCGACGGCGAAGCAGACGTCGGTGACGCTCATCCCGCCGCGCCGCAGCAGCATCATCGCCCGCTCGATCCGCCGCGTCATCAGATACCCGTACGGCGACTCTCCGTAAGCACGCTTGAACTCGCGGCTCAGATGGCCCGAGGACATGTGGGCACCACGGGCCAACGCGTCGACGTCCAGCGGCTGCGCGTAATCCCGGTCGATCCGGTCCTTGACCCGCCGCAGCCGCGCCAGGTCCGCCAGGCGCTGTTCATCCGCCGTACCACTACTCACGGTGTAGATCCTGCCAGGTCAGGCAACCGAAGTCACCCGCCTCGCCGCGGGGTGCTCTCAGCCGCGTGTCACCGTGGCGCTGTCCTTCGCCGCAGCGCCAGCCGGCCCACCGCTCGCCGGTCGTGCGGCGGCACCGTCGGCCCGCTCTCCCGCCGGCGTGACCCGCGGAGCGGGCTGAGCGCCGAGCGTGTGCTGAACGCTGCGAGCCAGCTCCGCGTCGGGACGGGCCGCAATCCCCTCGTTCACCGCCTTCACACCGGCGTCGGCCGTCGCGTACCCGAGACGGTAGGCGAAGTTCTGATCGGCGACGGCTTCGTTGCCGGCGACCTGGGCGTCGCCGTACCGGCCGTCGAGCAGTTGCTTGCTCATCGCGTTGCGGACGTCGCTGACGAGGTCCGGGTCCGGGTGGTGCCAGCGCTCGCCGCGCTCACCGGGATCGGCGGAGGTGACGATCGAGGTGGCCGCGGTCTCGAGGGTCCGGTCGATGTCGCCACGGGCCATCTGGGCACGGACGTTCGGCAGGAACTCGGTGTTGTCGATGTGGTAGCCCATCCGGCCGTTCTGGATGTACTCCTCGGCGAGCCGCTGCGCGAACCCGTCGGAGAGGTTGCCGAGCGGTCCTGGCGGGAGGTTGGCCCAGCGCTCGTTGGTGTCCCGCCGCCAATGCATGCTCGCCGCGGCGCTCGCGTTCATGACGGCATCGGACCAGGTGACCTCGCGCCCGTCCTGCTCGTAGGCACGAAGCTGCATCGTGGCCCCGGTGGCATCGAGGGCCCGGCGCCACCAGGCGTCGTCGGACGGGTTGCGGTACGAGCCTGACTCGGGATGCGGCTGCGACATCGGCGTCCTTCGGGTAGTTCCAGATCGGCGACGACAAGATGTCACAGTGCTGGGTCAAGGCTGGGTCAAGGCCGGCTCAGCGGCCGGTGGTTCCGTCGAGTTGTTCGCGGATGATGTCGGCGTGGCCTGCGTGGCGGGCGGTTTCGTTGATGACGGCGAGGACGGCCCAGCGGAGATTGTGGGTCTTGCCGTTGCGGGTAACCGGTGCCTCGGGGTCGCCGAGTTCGGCGATGATCTCGTTGGATGCGGCGCAGGCTGCCTTGTAGTCGGCGCGGAGCTCGGTGAGCGAGATGCCGGGGTCGACCGTCATCGAGCGCTTGCCGCGGGAGGCCTTGCCGCCGGCGACGACCTCCTCGATCCAGAGGGACTCGACGAAGGTCAGGTGCTGGACGAGACCGGCCACGTTGGTCCCGGACTCGACCGTGCTGCGGCGCGCGTCGGCCTCGCTCAGGCCGGCCAGCTTCTTCAGCACGCCGGCCCGCAGCCCGTCGAGTGTCTCCACCAGTTGTTCGAGTTCGGTCATGTCTTGCACGGTCCGATCGTCGCGACCAGACCATGATGATCCGACTTCGGCACCTGGAACCAGCCCGTGTCGTCCGAGCACCAGCCGGGCTTCAGGAACAGCTGATCGATCCGGACGAACAGCGCCGCCCATCGGCCGATCTGCGACGGCCGGCCCCACCCG
Organism: Kribbella sp. NBC_00662; assembly: GCF_041430295.1. Lineage (GTDB taxonomy): Bacteria > Actinomycetota > Actinomycetes > Propionibacteriales > Kribbellaceae > Kribbella. The sequence goes on from NZ_CP109029.1 coordinate 6,338,346, forward strand.
TTCAGCATCGCGTCGGTCAGCGGACCGGCGAGTACCCGGTAGTCGCGGCCGCGGTCGGTCGTGTTCATGTCGCCGGAGATCACGACCGGGTGGTCGTCGCGCGCGGCCCGCAGGGCGATCTGCTCGATCAGCCGGTGATGATTCGCGACCGTCGTCTCGTACGGAACGGTGTCGGCAGGTGCGTCGTACGACGACCCGCCGGACGTGTACCAGGGCTTCGGCACGTGGACGGCGATCAGATCGAAGTCACCCGACGGCGCATGGATCCGGAGCATGTACCCCGGAAGATCCGGCCCGGGCTGCTCGAGCACCGTCATCGGCCAGCGGCTGAAGACGCCGACCGCCGGACCGTCCCAGTACGCCACGTGCTCCGGATACGCCTCGGACAACCGCTCGGTCAGCGGCTGCCCGATCTCGGAGATCACGAGTACGTCGGCCTTCTGCGCGATCAGGTTGTCCGCACCTTCGAGCTCCCCGGCGCCGATGTTCGCCGCAGCGAACCGTACGCCCCGGCTCGCGTCGACCGTCCCCGAACCGTGCGGGATCCACGGGCCGACCGTGCCGACGATCCCGACCAGCAGCGTCGACACCGCGAACGCCACCGCAGCGCGCCGCCGTCTGCCCAGCACACCGACCACCAACGCCACGATCAGCGCCAGCATCGGCAACAGGATCGCGAGCACATCCGTCACCACGCCGAACCTGTCCCGGAGCAAGAACCATGCCCACGGCAACAACCCGGCGATCACGATCGCGGCGTACCGCCTCGCCCGAGACGGAGCACCCCCCACCCCTACCTCAGTCCCCTCCACCCCATCAGGCTATGTCACGCCACCTGAGAATTACCGGGCCCAGTTGAGGTACGCGACGTTGGCAAGGAGCCAGCCGAAGTCGATGGCCTGCCGGCCGTCGCGTTCCGGAGTCGGTTGGTAGCGGTTGTAGAGGGCGAGGCACTGAGTGTGGACCCGCGGGTCCCGGGCGTTCGCCTGCATCCAGCGTGGCGCCTGCTGCGCGACCGACGGCGCACCGACCGTGGTGCCGGCGACAGTCGTGTGGATGACCGGCAGTCCGTCGGCGTCAGTACCGACCACGTTCTGAGTGAACGTCCGGGCGATCCGCCCCATGTCCTGCGCCGTGAACGCAAGCCGTGCCCGGAACGCCCGTACGGCGAACTCGACGTCGATCGCCCCGTGGCTGATGTCCTCGAACTGGCGGGCCGGGCCGCCCGACGGCGTGAAGATCGAAACATCGGTCTCAGGATCGCCGGTCTTCACGAACCCGTCGTAGATGCGGCCGCCCGTGGGCCAGTAGTGCCACAGGTAAGCATCCCCGGCGTCGACCGCGAGCTGACCGGCCAGCATCCGGCCCATCGCGGCGACCTTCCGCCGGTACTCGCGGTCGCGTGTGGCCAGCGCGAGCTCGACCAGGGTCTGACCGAGTCCGACCGACTGATTGAGTGGCTGCTCGCACCCGTCGTACGCGAGCGGCTGGCTCTTCGGCCAGATCAGGTATCCGCCGTCGCGATACTCCCAGTCGTGGACTGCGACCGCCTCGCGGCAGGCGACGAGGTACTCGACCGCCTTGCGCAGGTAGCGCCGGCGCAGGGCCGGCGAGGTCAGCACGATCCGCGCGAAGCTCGCGATCGGATACGTGATCATGCCGGTGTGCACGGCGAAGATCACCGGCTCACAGTGCATCGGGTACGTGCCGAGCCGGGGTACGGCGCCGGCGCGTGGAACCGCTCGGCGGTCGACGGCGGTCAGCTGCAGCGGCCCGGGGGCGGCCGCGTAGATCCGGCTGACCGCATAGTCGGGACTCGCCGGGTCGAGCGACAGGTCGGTGTGCGCGACTGTGCGGTTGTTGAACGTGTTGACGAGCTGGACCGAGAACGTGTCGGACCGGGTCCCGGCGGTGACGGTGATCGTGGTGTCCTCGGCGTACGACAGGGCCTCGCGGAGATCCAGCAGCGGCTGACCGTTGCCGTCGGCAAGGGTTGCGTAGCCGGTGGTGTACGGGTGGTCCGCACGCCACGCCGGCAGCGAGAGGCCGCGATAGTCCTTGACGCCGCGTTCGCTGTCCCGGACCGAGAGCACCTGGTCGACGTTGTCGATCAGCCGGTCGAGGTAATGGGTGTCGCGGTACTTCTCGTACATCCGGACCAGCCCGAGCAGCACGTACGACTGGCTCCAGGCCAGCATCCCCGAGCGGCCGTCGCGGTTGCTGTTGTCGTTCGGCTGGTCCGGCTGACCGGGGCCGCCCTGCTGGAAGAGCCGGTCCCAGTCGTCGAAGGTCTTCCGGGCGGTGTAGTCGATCTCGTCGGCGTACGCCGGGATCGCGGCCAGGCCCGTCGATGCGACAGCACCAGCGACAGCACCGGCTGCTGTCAGGCGGAGAACGGCACGACGGGAGGGGCGGATGTCGGGCATGGCGGGCGGCCTCCAGCTGATGACGGGCGGTCAGCAGGGGACCTTCATTCTCCCGCAGGGAATCGATTTACGGCAGGTCGAGCGCGAGTGGTAAATCGTTGAGGAAGCCGACCGCGTCGAACATCGCGCCCGCGGACGCCACCCCGGTCGAGCGCGCCTCACCCGCGAGGATCCGCCGTACGGCGCCGACCGCCAGCGGGGCCGTGATCGCGTAGATGTCCCGGCCGCGCGCCGTCGCCCGACGCTCCTCGCCCCCGGTCCGGACCCGGACGTCGACGACGAAGGTCTGGTCCGATCGGCCCGCGGCGTCGACGGCGACCGGCGCGGGTGTGTCTGCGTCCATCAGGTCGCCGGCGGCCTCGACCGTCATGTAGGTGCGAACCTCCGGTACGGCGAGATGGCTCGGGATCGTCACGACATCCGCCATCGTGAACTCCGGGATCACCCGCCGCCGGCCGAGCGGCTCCGGGAAGGTCCAATCCTCCTGCACCGGCTTGTCGTCGTGGTACTGCAAGGCACCGTCGGTGAAGCGGAGCCGGCGGCCGTTGCGCCGATCGTGCGAGACCTGGCCGGCGGCGCGCGTACCGGGGGTCGGGTGCCAGCTGGTCAGTCCATACGCGACGTGCACCTCGTCGGCGCTCGTCCGCTCCCCCAGCGCCGCGGTCGTCAGCAGGTCGCCGAGTCCGCCGTAGAACGCCATCGCAGGCACGACGGGGGTGTCGCTGTGCCTGGCGTACGTCGCCAGGTTTGCCTCGATCTCGGCTGCTACGTCGACATACGGGATCCCCGCGCGGGCGGCGGCGTCGATCACCGGGTCCGCGGTCAGAGCGAACGGGCCGGCGCAGTTGATCACCGCGGCGGCGTTCTTCAGCGCCTGATCGAGGGCTTGCGGATCATCGACCGGGGCCGGGCGGATCTCCAGGTCCCAGAGTGCTTCGAGCGCGCTGGAGTTCCGGCCGGAGGCGACGACCGGCAGACCTTGGCGTAGCAGTTCCTCGACGACGAATCGGCCGGTGTGACCGGTTGCTCCATAGACCACGACAGCGTTCATACGTCGAGTCTCGCCGTACCGGAGCGGCCGTCGTGAGAGTCCGGAACGACGCTGTTCGTACACTTTCGGACATGCACACTGTCGCGCTGGCGACCGCCGGGCACCTGCTGCACTTCGAGCTCGGCATCGCGTACGAGATCTTCGGCAACCCGCCGCTCGGCGCCGACGAGTGGTACGACGTGCGGCTGTGCGGCCCGGGATCGGTCCGGGTCGGCCCGTTCACGGTCGAACCCGACGACGGCCTCGACCGCCTGACGCAGGCGGACACCGTCATCGTCCCGGCCCTCGCGGATGTCGACGAGCCGCCATCACCCGAGCTCGTCGCCGCCGTGCTCTCCGCCTACGAGTCCGGGGCGAGGATCGCTTCGCTCTGCACCGGTGCCTTCGTCCTCGGCGCGGCCGGCCTGCTCGACGGCCGACGAGCAACCACTCACTGGGGGCACACGGATGCTCTCGCGGCCCGATACCCGAAGGCGACCGTCGACCCCGACGTCCTCTACACCGACAACGGCAACATCCTGACCGCGGCCGGCAAGGCAGCCGCGGTCGACCTCTGCCTCCACCTCGTTCACCTCGATCACGGTGCGACGGTGGCGAACACGGTCGCCCGGCGTCTCGTCGTACCGCCGCACCGTGCGGGCGGCCAAGCGCAGTTCGTGTCGACGCCGGTCCCGGTGAGCGGCGATCACACCCTCGCGGAGCTGCTGGCGTGGGCTCAGGAGCGCCTGGACCAGCCGTTGACCGTCACCGATCTGGCCCGGCGTGCGAACACCAGCCCTCGTCACCTCGGCCGGCAGTTCCGCGCGGTGACCGGGCAGACGCCGCTCCAATGGCTGCTCACCCAACGAGTCCGCCGGGCCCAGCAGTTGCTCGAGGCCACCAACCAGAGCATCGAATCGGTGGCTGCCGCGACCGGCCTGGGCACCGCCACGACCCTCCGGCGCCAGTTCAAACGCGTCGTGGGTATCCCGCCCAACACCTACAGAACCTCCTTCCGCAGCCCGTAGGGTTGCCGCATGGACAGCTATCCACGACGGATGCACACCGCGTTGGACGCGGTGGATTCGCGCGGCTTGGCGGAGTTCTACCGGGTGCTGCTCGGACTGCGGTACCGGCCTGGGGACGAAGCGCCCGTCGACGGCTCCGAGGACGACGCGAGCTGGCTCGTACTCGTCGACGAGGACGGGAACCGGCAGCTCGCCATCCAGCAGGTCGACCAGCTGACGCCGTCGACCTGGCCGTCGGCCGAGGTGCCGATGCAGTTGCACATCGACTACGCCGTACCGTCGCTGGAGGAGCTCCACCGGCATCGTGAGCGGGCCGAGCAGCTCGGCGGGCGGCTGCTGTACGACCGCGAGGCGGAGGAGGACGAGCCGCTGTACGTGCTCGCCGATCCCGCGGGGCATCCGTTCTGTCTTCTGGTCGGACACGTCTGACGTGGACCAGGCACTGGCGGAGTTGCGGGAGCTGATCGTCGGCGCGGCCGGGCACGAGGACGCGATCGACGGTTTGTTGCTGTCGGTTGTAGAGGCGCCTACGCCGCCGACGGCCGGGCTCGCCTCGCCGACGTTCGCCCTCGTGGCGCAGGGCCGGAAGCGGTTGGCGCTCGGAGAGCAGGTCTTCGAGTATGGCGCCGGCGACTACGTGATCGTCTCCGTGGACCTTCCGGTGACCGGACACTTCGTCGAGGCATCGAAGGACGCACCGTGCCTGGGTGTCGGACTCGAACTGCGCCCGGAGTCGATCGCCTCGCTGCTCCTCGACTCGACCGAGAAGCCCGGCGGTGCGGTCCGCGGACTCACCGTCGACCACGCACCGGCCGAACTGGTCGACGCGATGATCCGCCTGCTCCGACTGGTCCACCAACCCGACGACGCGCCCGTCCTCGCGCCGCTCGTCCAACGCGAGATCCTCTGGCGACTACTGCGCAGCCCGCAGGGGGCTGCTGTCCGCGAGATCGGGCTCGCCGACAGCAGCCTGTCGCACGTCGCGCGAGTCATCGGCTGGATCCGCAAGCACTACACCGAGCCGTTCCGGATCGAGGATCTGGCTTCGATGGCCGGCATGAGCACGTCGGCTTTCCACCGGCATTTCCGCACTGTCACCGAACTGACCCCGATCCAGTTCCAGAAGAAGATCCGGCTGCACGAGGCTCGGCTCCGTGTGGTCGGGCTCGGCGAGGACGTGACGAGTGCCGGGTACGCCGTGGGTTACGACAGCCCGTCCCAGTTCAGCCGCGAGTACCGCCGCGAGTTCGGTACGCCGCCGAGCCGGGATCGAGCAGGATCGTGCAAGCCGTCGCCACAATTGATCTAACGGAATCGCAGTCCCAGCGCATCTACTGGTGTGGTACCTGTTCCTCACCAAGTAGGAGTTGTGCACGATTATGCAAGTAGCTGTGATCACCGGCGGAAGTTCCGGCATCGGACAGGGCGCGGCGTTCGAGCTCGCGAAGCGCGGCACGGCCGTCGTCGTCACCTACCGCGGCAGTCGCGAACGCGGCCTGGAGACGGTCGAGCGGATCGAGAAGGACGGCGGTACGGCGGTCGCGCTGCCGCTGGACGTGTCGCGGCCGGAGACGTTCGCGGAGTTCCGGAGCGCGCTGACCGACGTACTCGAGAAATGGGACCGGACGACGTTCGACTTCCTCGTCAGCAACGCGGGCGTCGGACAGCCGCCGGTGATGTTCGAGGAGACGACCGAGGAGCTGTTCGACCAGATGGTCGACGTCCACCTCAAGGGCCCGTACTTCCTCACCCAGACACTCCTCCCGCTGATCGCCGACAACGGGTCGATCGTCTACACGACCAGCACGTCCGCGCTCGAGTCGGCGCGGCCGTCGCCCGGGTACTCGGTCTACGCGAGCGTGAAGGGCGCGCAGATCGTGCTCACCCGCTACCTCGCGAAGGAGCTGAGCGTCCGCGGGATCCGGGTCAACGCCGTCGCTCCTGGCGTGACCCGGACCCGTCTCGGCGGCGACGCGTTCTCCGAACACCCCGAGTGGATTCCTCCGATCGCGGAACGGACCGCGCTCGGCCGGATCGGTGAGTCGGACGACCTCGGCAAGGTCATCGCGTTCCTCGGCTCCCCCGACTCGGGCTGGATCACCGCCCAGACCTTGGAGGCATCGGGCGGTTACGAGCTCTGATCCCAGACATCTCCCCAGCTCGCGCCGCGGGCAGCACGGTAGGCCTCGTCCGACCTCGGTACGGTCAGCTGTTGCGCGGCGCCGGTCGACGTACAGAGCTCGAGAACGACGCGGCCTTTCGGCCGGTCCGGTCTGCGGATCACCCGCGCCGGAGCGGGCCGAACCGGGGCGCGGGTCGCGACGAGGTAGCTGAAGCGCTCTTCCTCGTAGTTGCGGGTGCCGTCCTTCAAGACGCGGTGCAGTTCGGTGCGCGGTAGACGGGCGGCGAAGTGGCACCAGTCCGTCGGACACTCGCGTTGGTGCGGGCACGGCGCCGCGATCGTGAAGCCGTGGTCGATCAGCAGATCACGCGCTCGCAGCGTACGGCGGTGGCCGGGTGGCGTGCCCGGTTCGACGATGACGAGGGTGGTGGCGGATCGTGCCGCGGTCTGGATGAGGCTGTCGCGGACGTGGTCGGACAGCTCGTTCAGCACGTACCCGATGGTGATGAGGTCGGCAGACCCGCTCCAGTGGCGGAGGTCGGCCGCGGTCCAGCGCCAACTGTTGCTGGAGGCAAGTTGTTGGCCGAGGGCGATCGCGGCAGGTTGGCGCTCGATGATGTCAGTGGTGATGGTCGGCCAGAGGGACGCTGCGGCCCAGGCGGCGGCGCCGGTGCCGCCGCCCAGGTCGAGGTGGGTGGTGAACGAGGCGTCGACGTGACGCTCGGCCGCTGACAGCGCGGCGTACAGGGCACGGAAGGTCGCCGGCATCCGGATGACGGCGTACGCGACGGCATCGAGGTGATCGCGCATGCCGGGAGCAGCGTCGTCGACCTGCTCGGTGCGGTAGCGGTGTGAGAGCGCAGCGACCCGGCGGCGTAGTTCGTGGTGCGGGACGCCGTCGAGGGCACGTGCGAGGGCAGCATGAAGCTGAGTGTCCATAGCGGACATGCGGAAGCTCCGGTTCGGTCGGCACGGAGTACGCGCTGAGTGGTTTCAGCGCACACGTGATCCGCGGCCAGACGCCGCGACGCACCAACCGGTCCGGAGAAGAGCTGTCAGAAGGCAGCAGAGGAGGGGATGGCGCGGAACCGGATAACCTTGCAAGCCATCATGCACCTCCTCGGATTGAGCCCGACGGTAGCAGAGGCGCTCCCGGTGCGCGGCCTATTTACCGGCCCGCCGAGGCACACAGGCAGACCTTGTTGCCCTGCGGGTCCGCGAGCACGGTGAACGCCGGCGCCTCGTCGTCGTACACGACCTTGCCGCCCGCGGCCAGTCCGGCCTCGATGCGCGCCGGGATGACCTCGGCCGGCAGCCAGAGGTCCAGGTGGAACCGTTGCCGTGGCGTCGCGTGCGGAGAGGTGCCCTGGAACCAGAGGCCCGGGACGCGGCCGGTCGGGTCGAGGATGTCGCTGCCCTGGAACGAGTCCGCCGTCCCGGTGAGTACAGCCGCCCAGAAGGGCCCGATCGCAGGAAGATCGTCCGTGTCCAGCGCGATCTCCAGCTGAGCCACGGCGGCCGGATCGGCAGTCAGCCCGTGCTCGGCCGCGATCGCACTGATCTGCTGCGCGACCCCTTCGTCCCGGCTGGACACATCCACGAACGTCGCGCCGAGCCGCAGCTCCGGCACAACCTCGGCCGACGAACACGCCTCCCCCACGGCCTGCACGAACCGCGCCCCTTCAGCCAGCGAGGAGGTCACAAACCTCGCATGCTGCGCGTGAACCATCTTCCGCCAGTCCGCAAGCACCATCTTCGTCACCCACGCAGTATGGCGAGATCGCGCTCGGCGTACATCCGGTGGTGCCATTCCTCACTCAGAATGCACCCAAGACACCGACTGACCTCGAAACTCTCCGACTCCGGATAACCCGGCTCTGTCACAGGCACGGTCCTCTCCCGAAGCTGCTCATCGGTCAGCTCCGCGAACACGTCCCGCACGGTCCCCATCCGGTCGGCCCGCACCGCAAGCACCTCGTCGAGCGACGGCCGGACGGCGCGATCGCGCGGAACCCCCGGTACGTCGGCCATCTCGTCGTGGGGCAGATCGAGTGGGTCCCACGGAGCCGGATCGCCCAGCACAGCACGTCGTACCCAGGCGTCGGTCGCGAAGACGAGATGGCGCTGCGTCTCGATGAACGACCACTCGCCGTCGACCGACTCGTGCAGCAACTCCTCCGGCATCGCCCGGGCGCGCTCGACAGTCTCGCCCCACAGCCGCTCGAGCAGCTCCCACGCCTCCCGGTACCCGTCCGCATCGGCCGGACTCATCTTCGCCCGATCCGGATGCCGACGGTTCAGCTCGGCGTCGATCAGCGGTACGACGTCAACGCCCCACACCCGCAGGTTGTCGATATCCCCGTCGATCGACACATCGACCACCCGAGCGCCGCGGATCGTGACTCCCGTCAGGTCGACCTTGTCGAACACCGCGTCACGAAGCCGCACGTCCTCGAACCGCGCCCCACTCAGATCCTGCTCCTTGAACTCGGCCACGCGCCTACCTTGCCGCGAGCGTGGCGCGGGCGACAAGGCGTTCGGCGGGACCAGGTTCGTGATAGACCTGCTGGCGATCACCGCCATCTGATCGGAACGGAGCGGCATGTACCGCAGGCTCGTGCTCAAGTTGTCCGGGCAGGCGATCGCCGGCCCGGACGAGTTCGGATTCAACAGTGATCGGCTCACCCACCTCGCCAACGAGGTGATCGGGTTGCGTGCCACCGGCGTACAGGTCGCCGTCGTGGTGGGCGGCGGGAACGTGTTCCGCGGGAACCGGGCCGACGACTGGGGTATCGACCGGGTCGAGGCGGACAACATCGGCATGCTCGGCACGGTGATCAACGCCGTCCTGCTCCGTGGGCGGCTGGCCGCGCTCGGGGCGCACGGCGTACGGCTGATGACCGCGATCCCGATCGAGAACCTCGCCGAGCCGTACATCCGGCTCCGCGCGCTGCGGCACCTGGAGAAGGGCTCGATCGTCCTGCTTGCTTGCGGCAACGGGCAGCCGTTCACCACGACCGACTACCCGTCGGTCCAGCGGGCCGTCGAGCTGGAGGCCGACGCGCTGCTGGTCGCGAAGAACGGCACGGACGGCGTGTACGACGCCGACCCGAACAAGCACGCCGGCGCCCGGCGCTTCGACCACCTCACCTACACCGAGGTGATCGACCGCGGCCTGGGCGTGATGGACCAGTCCGCCTTCATCCTCGCCCGCGACCACCGGCTTCCCCTCCACGTGTTCGACATCGATCGCACCGGCGCCGCCTCGGCCATCGTCAACGGCACCCAGGTCGGCACGACCATCCGGTGACAGAGGTTGTAGCAGTGCGCTAAATGGTTTGTGGCGGCGCGACCCGAGTTGGTGTACTCGGACGCGTACGAGCAGGTGCCTGGTAAGGAGTCCGTCATGCGATCTCGCTTCATGTCTGTTGCTGATCGGACTGTCACCTGTTCAAAGGACATGAAGCTGCGTGGAAGTACTGAATCTAGGGATCCTGGCGCATGTTGACGCCGGAAAGACCAGCCTGACCGAGCGGCTGCTGTACACCGCCGGAGTCATCGACGAGGTCGGTAGCGTCGACGACGGCAACACCCAGACCGACTCGCTCGCGCTCGAACGGCAGCGCGGGATCACGATCAAGTCCGCCGTCGTCTCGTTCGCGATCGGTGACGTGACGGTCAACCTGATCGACACCCCAGGACACCCGGACTTCATCGCCGAGGTCGAGCGTGCGCTCAGCGTGCTCGACGGCGCGGTCCTGGTGATCTCGGCCGTCGAGGGCGTCCAGGCGCAGACCCGCGTCCTGATGCGAACGCTCCAGCGTCTCCGCATCCCGACCCTGATCTTCGTCAACAAGCTCGACCGACCGGGAGCGCAGTACGACGGTGTGCTGCGTCAGATCGCCGCGAAACTGACCCCCGCGATCGTCCCGATGGGCGAGGCGAGCCACCTCGGCACACCCGAAGCGACGTTCAAACCGATCGTCCAGGACGACACGCTCCTGGAGATCCTGACCGAGTGGGACGACGATCTGCTCGAGCGATACGTCGAGGGCGAGCCGCTCGCGCTGCACGCGGCGTTCACCGCCCAGACTCACCGAGCGCGAGTGCACCCGGTGTACTTCGGCTCCGCGATCACCGGCGCCGGGACGGAAGCCCTCACCGACGGCATCCGCGACCTGCTCCCCCGCGCCCGCACCGACGGCACCCAGCTCGACGGCTCCGTCTTCAAGGTCGAACGCGGACCGGCCGGCGAGAAGATCGCCTACGTCCGCCTGTTCTCCGGTACGGCGCACGTCCGCGACCGCATCCGCTTCGGCGAGCGCGACGCCAAGATCACCGCTCTGCACGTCATCGGTGACGGCCCGGCGAACGCCGTACAAGCAGGTCGGATCGGCAAGTTCTGGGGCCTGGCCGACGTCCAGATCGGTGACCGCATCACCGCGACCGACGACCCCGAGCCGCGGACGACGACGGCTTTCTTCGCGCCGCCGACGCTGGAGACCGTAATCTCGGCGCGGAGGCCGTCCGACAAAGGCAACCTGCGCGTCGCGCTGACCCAGCTCGCGGAGCAGGATCCGCTGATCAATCTGCGTCAGGACGACCTCCGCCAGGAGACCTATGTCTCGCTGTACGGCGAGGTGCAGAAGGAGGTCATCGAGACGACGCTGGCGATCGAGTTCGGGATCGAGGTCGACTTCCGCGAGACGACCACGATCTGCATCGAGCGCCTGGTCGGCACCGGCGCCGCGGTCGAGTTCAACAAAAAGGACCCGAACCCGTTCCTCGCCACCATCGGCCTACGGGTCGAGCCGGCGCCGGTCAACGCCGGCGTCAGTTTCGAGCTGGAGGTCGAGCTCGGCTCGATGCCGTACGCGTTCATCAAGGCCGTCGAGGAGACGGTCCGCGAAACGCTGCACCAAGGCGTGCACGGCTGGCAGATCCCGGACGCACACGTCGTGATGACGCACTCCGGGTACTCCGCCCGCCAGAGCCACGCCCACGCCGTGTTCGACAAGTCCATGTCCAGCACGGCCGGCGACTTCCGCAACCTCACGCCGCTCGTGCTGATGACGGCCCTCCGGCAGGCAGGTACGACGGTGCACGAGCCGATGCACCGTTTCCAGTTGGAGATCCCGACCGACACCACCCGCGCCGTACTCGCAGCCCTCGCCCGCCTCCGCGCGATCCCGCAGGTCCCGGCGCTGGCGGCGGAAACCTCATCCCTGGAGGGAGAGATCCCCGCGGCCGCGGTGTACGAACTCGAGCAGCAACTCCCGGCCCTGACCCGCGGCGAAGGCGTCCTGGAGTCCGCGTTCGAGCGCTATCACCCCGTCACCGGTCGGATTCCCGAGCGGCCTCGGACCGACCACGACCCGCTCAACCGTCGCGAGTACCTCCTGCACATTCAGCGCCGGGTATAGGTGCCGCGCACAACGGTCGCGCCGAGATCGTCGTCCTCGACGATCTCGGCGACCAGACCGTTCTCGACCATCACATTGCGCGCGACCGGAGCCTGGCGTTCGCTCACCTCGACGAAGAAGTGACCGCCAGGCGCCAGCCATTCCGCCGCGGAGACGGCCACCCGGCGGAAGACCGCCAAGCCGTCCGAACCGCCGTCCAAAGTGACGTGCGGTTCGTAGAGCCGCGCCTCGGCCGGCAGCAGGCGGATCTCGTCCGTCGGCACATACGGGACGTTGGACAGCAGAACGTCGACCTGTCCGCGCAACCGCTCCGGCAACGCCGCGAACAGATCGCCCTGATACACCGTCCCGCCCCACGGAACCAGGTTGCGGCGCGCGCACTCGACCGCAGCCGGCTCGATGTCGGCGGCGTACAGAGTCACCTCGCGCTGGGCAGCGACCGCCGCGCCGAGCGCGCCCGTCCCGCAGGCCAGATCGACCACGACGGCTCCCGCAGTGGTGACCCGCAGCGCCTCCGACACCAAGAACTCCGTACGGCGGCGTGGAATGAACACCCCGTTGTCGACCGCGATCCGCAGCCCGCAGAGGGACGCCCAGCCGACGACGTACTCCAACGGCAGCCCGGCGACGCGCTGGTCGACCATGGCCGCCAGCTCGGCCTCGTCCCGCGCGGACTCGGCGATCAGCGCCGCCTCGTCCTCGGCGAACACGGATCCCGACGCGCGCAGCCGCTCGACAACAGTGATCACAGCACAGTTCTATCCGAAGCTATCCGAAAGCGTTCACTCCGGTGAGCTCAGCCGACACCGTCCACAACCGCGCGGCCGACGCCGGGTCGATCGCATACGGCCGTACGCCGGGAGCGTCGTCGGTCGACACCTCCGCGATCTCGCAGTCCTCGCAGAACACGCCACCGAGACCGTCCAGCTGCGGCGAGGTCGCGGCCCACACCTGGGTCGCCGCGCCCTGCGCCGGGGTCTTGAACGCCGTACTCAACGGGTTGCCGTCCTCGTCGATCCAGCCGAAGTCGACCATCTCCTGCTTCGGCAGGTGCCGCTGCAACGGCGTGAGGATCCCGCCCGGGTGCAACGCGAACGCCCGTACGCCGGAATCCTTGCCGAGGGCATCGAGCTGGACCGCGAACAGCACATTGGCCGTCTTCGCCTGCCCGTACGCCTGCCACTTGTCGTAGCCCTGCCGGAACTCCAGGTCGTCCCACCGGATGTCGGAGCGTCGATGCCCGGTCGACGACACCGACACGACGCGCGCGCCACCGTCGGCCACGAGCGCCGGCCACAGCCGGTTCACCAGCGCGAAGTGCCCGAGGTGGTTGGTCGCGAACTGCGCTTCCCAACCCGGCCCGACCCGCGTCTCCGGAGCAGCCATGATCGCGGCGTTGTCGATCATGATGTCGACCGACCGCCCGGACGCGAGGAACCGGTCCGCGAACGCCTTCACGCTGTCCAGGTCGCCCAGATCCAGCTCGTCGATCTCGACGTCGTCGACGTCGGCCAGCGCCTCCCGCGCCGCTTCCGGCCGCCGGGCCGGTACGACGACGTGCGCGCCGGCCTTCGTCAGCGCCTTGGTGGTCTCCAGACCGAGACCGGAATATCCGCCGGTGACGATCGCCAGCTTGCCGGTCAGGTCGATCCCGGCGAGGACCTCGTCCGCGGTGGTGTCATGCCCGAAACCCGAGCCGATCTTGTGCTGTTCACCCATGGTCAGCAGCCTATGAATTAGAGTGCGCTCAAAGTCAAGCCCCGAGGTGCGGATCCTGCCGCAACGACTCCGCCAGCCGCTGCATCGCCGGGTTCGGGTTGTCCGGACTCCAGCACGCGTGCAACGTGACCGAATGCGCGTCAGCCGCATCGAGCTCGCGGTACCGGACGCCCTCGACGCCCATCGCCATGATCGACCGCGGGATCAACGCGCATCCCAATCCGGCTCGCACCAGCGCGAGCATCGTCGGCACCTGCGAGGCGAGCTGGCTCACGGCGTACCGATCCATCCCGATCATCGCCGCGCAGATGTCATGCAAGTACTGCGAACCCTCCGGGCTGTAGCCGATGTAGTCATCGGTCGCATCCACGAGCGCAACCGGCCCATCCCCATCGGCCAGCGGATGCGACGCCGGTACGGCGAGCACCAGGTCCTCGGAGTGCACCAGCATCGACTCGAACTGCGCCGGGATCGGCGGCCGCACGAGCCCGAGGTCGATCTCCAGATTCGCCAGCGCCTCGAACTGCGCCGGGCTGACGAGCTCGGTCAGCTCGGCAGTCACCCCGGGCGTGCGTTTGCCGACCATGGTCAGGAAGTCGGCGAGAACGGCGTACGCCCCGATCGCGGTGAATGCGAGCCGCAGCGTCCCGGTCGTCCCGTCGGCCGCGCGGCGGGTCGCTTCCGGGGCGACCTCGAGCAACGCGAGGACACGACGGGCGTGCTCGAGGAACACGTCACCGGCCGCCGTCAGCCGGACGCCGCGGCCGGTGCGGTCGAACAGCCGGACGTCGAGGGTGCGCTCCAGGCCCTGGATCTGGCGGGTCAACGGCGGCTGGGTCAGGTTCAGCCGCTGGGCGGCCCGGCCGTAGTGCAGTTCCTCGGCGACCGCGACGAATCCGCGGAGTTGCTGGAGCGACATGTCCATGCCTGCACGGTATCGGTTCATGCGAAATAGGGCTTGGACCTGCATAACGGAATGCGCTTACCGTCAGTGCCATGCCGAAACTCGCCGCACTCTTCTCGCCCGAACGTGCCGCCGATGTCGTCGACGCAGACACCCGCCGGCTGCTCGAGGACCGTTTCGAGGTGGTCTGGGCAACGTCGGAGCACACCGCCGGCCCCGGATCCACTGCGAAACCGCCGGCCCTCGACCCGGCCGCCGTGCCCGCGCTGGTCAAGGGCGCCGACGTCCTGCTCACCAGCTGGGGTACGCCGCATCTCGGCAAGGAACGGTGGTCGGACGGCAGCGGCCCGAAGGTGGTCGCGCACGCGGCCGGCACGGTCAAGAACCTGATCGACCCGGTCATCCTCGACCAGGGTGTCGCGGTCTTCTCGGCAGGTCCGCGGATCGCCTGGTCGGTCGGCGAGTACTGCCTCGCGTCGATGCTCACGCTGGCGCGACGGCTGCCCCGGTTCGACGGCGCCGTCCGCGCGGGCGGATGGAAGCAGACGGAGTACCGCGGTCATGAGTTGGCCGGCGCGAAGGTCGGCATCATCGGCGCGAGCAGTACGGCGCGGGCGCTGATCACCCTGCTGAAGCCGTTCGGGTGCGACCTCGCCGTCTACGACCCGTACCTGACGGCCGAGCGCGCCGCCGAACTCGGCGTACGGACGACGACGCTCGAGGACGCGGCGGGCGGCCCGTTCCTCAGCATCCATGTCCCGAACGTGCCCGAGACGAAGGGCATGATCACCCGCGCGCTGATCGAGAATCTGCCGGACGGCGCGGTCGTCGTGAACTCCTCCCGTGGACCTGCCGTCGACCAGCAAGCTTTGCTCGACCATGCGCTGGACGGGCGGATCTACGCGGCGCTCGACGTCTACGACCCGGAGCCCCCGCAGTTCGACGAGAAGGTGCTGTCCACGCAGAACCTGCTGCTGACACCGCACATCGCCGGCGACACCGCCGAGGGGCATCTGGCACTGGCCCGCTACGTGATGCAGGACGCGATGAGCTGGCTCGACAACGGAAACCGCGGACCGAGCTTCGTCGATCCCGCGTCGTGGTCGATCGCCGCGTGAGAGGAACGGCCATGTCACGCATTACCCAGGTTGAGGTCTTCCCGGTCGCGGTGCCGTTCGCTCGTCGGTTCGTGCTCGGCAGCGGCGCCGTCGGCTCGCCCGATGCGGCGCCCGACCAGGCCGGCGCGGTGATCTTCGTGAAGCTCACCACGGAGGACGGCGTCGTCGGCTGGGGTGAGCAGCGCGCGCTGCCGAGCTGGAGTTACGAGACGGCCGAGACGATGGCGGTCGTGATCCGGCGGCATCTCACGCCGATCCTGCTCGAGCTCACGCCGTTCGACGTCGAACTGTTCCACCGGCGCGCGGCGAAGCGGCTCAGCCCGGCAGTGTCGAACGGGTTCCCGTTCGCCCGGGCCGCCATCGACGTCGCGATGCACGACGCGGCGGGCAAGCTGGCCGGCGTACCGGTGCATGCGCTGCTCGGCGGGAAGATCCACGACGAGATCCCGCTCTGCTCGGCGATCGGGGTCGGTGACCAGGACGCCGTCCGCGAGCATGCGATCCAGTCGTCGGACTACGCGGCGTACAAGGTCAAGATCGGCGGCGATCTGGATGCGGACACCGCCGCGATCGAGACCGTCGCGGAGGTTGCCGACGGCAAACCGCTCTGGCTCGACGCGAACCAGTCCTACCGGCCCAGCGCGCTCAGGCAGCTGCGCGACCGGACGTCGGGCATCCACACGATTCATTGCATCGAACAACCGGTGCCGAGTACCGACACCCTGGCCATGGCCAGACTGCGCGAGCTGATCGACCTGCCGATCGCGATCGACGAAGGCAGCTTCTCGGCACAGGACCTCGCCCGTGCGATCCGGCTCGACGCGGCCGACCTGGTCGTCGTCAAGATCTGCAAGTCCGGCGGACTGCGCAACGCGCTCAAGACCGCCCAGACCGCGTTCGCCGGCGGTCTCGAGATCCTCGCCAGCGGCCTGACCGACTGCGGAGTCGCGTTCGCCGCCGCGCTGCACGTGTTCAGTCAGCTCGAGCTCGCCCTGCCCGCCGAGCTCAACGGGCCGGAGCTGCTGACCGATCTGTACGTCGAGGGGCTGAGCATCACCAAGGCCGTCGCAACGGTCCCCACCGCCCCTGGATTGGGCGTCGAGGTCGACGAGGAGCGCATCCGCGCGGAGTCGATCGACCTGCTCTACCGGTGAGGAGAACCATGTCAACAATGCTGTCCCGCCGCGGCTTCCTCGGGATGACCGGGTTCGCCGGCCTGGGGATCGCCGCGGCCGGAACCCTGGCCGGCTGCTCGTCCGGCCCGCCGCCCGGCGCCGCCACCTGGTCCATGTGGTCCAGCAGCGCCGCTGAGAAGAAGGTCTGGGACGACTTCGGCAAGTACGTCGAGCAGCAGCTCAAGGTCAAGTCCGTCGCCAGCCTCACGCCGTCCCCGAGCTACCCGACCAAGCTCGACCTCCAACTCGTCAGCGGCACGGCGAGCCTGGTCACCGCGCTCAACGGGACGCTGATCCCGACGTACGCCGCCCGTGGCGCGCACCGGCCGCTCGACGACCTGATCGCGAACGACCCGGACTTCACGCTCGACGACTTCTACAAGACGAGCAAAAGCATCAGCAGCTTCAACGGGAAGACGTACGCGATCGGCTTCGATGTCGCGCCGACGGTCATGTACTACAACAAGGACCTGCTGAACAAGCAAGGCATCCCGTTGCCGTCGCCGACCGAACCGATGTCCTGGGCAACGTTCCGGGACCTGTGCAAGCAGCTGACAAAGCCCGGGCAGCAGTACGGCTTCACCTGTGCGCCGGCCATCGACGACCTGGTGTCGTGGATCTACTGCGCCGGCGGCAACGTAATGAGCGCCGACAGCAGTCGCAGCACGCTGGGTGATCCGGAAGCGATAGAGGCCCTGCAGTACGTCATCGATCTGTTCGTCAAGGACCAGGTCACGCCGCCGATCAAGAACCTGGTCACCGAGAGCTCGTTGTCGAACTTCATGCAGGGCAACGTCGCCTTCATGCAGAACGGCCCCTGGCAGGTCGTCAACGCTCGCAAGGCCAAGTTCGACTGGGACATCATCCCGTTCCCGGCCGGCGCCGCCGGGAGCAAACCGCGCGTCTCGGGCTCCAGCTTCGCGATTCCATCGGGGGTGCGCGAGGGTGCCGAACTCGACCTCGCGTGGAAGCTGATCAAGACCCTCACCAGCACCGGCGCGCTCGACATCTACGCCAAGGCCGGCCGCAACAACCCGGCCCGGCTCAGCGCCGGCAGCGCGTTCCAGCCGCCGCCCGACAACCTCGGCATCGTCCAGGAGATCCTGGCCGGCAAGCTCGCGGGCGGTCACGCCTTCGACGTCACCACGAACTGGAACCAGGTCAAGCAGCTGCTCGGCCAGGACCTGCCGCGCACCTTCCTCGGCCAGGTCAGCGTCCCCGACGCGATCAACGGGCTCACCCCGCGCCTCGACATCCTGATGCGCCAGCACCTCGACACCGTCCGCCAAGCCACCGCCAGGAAGGGGTGATCCCCATGGCCGTCGATCTGGCACCAGCCGTCACCACCCCCACACCATCCCGACCGACCTCGAAACCGACCCCACGCTGGCGCAGCCGCGAGGCGCTCACCGCCTGGCTGTTCATCCTGCCCAGCCTCATCGGCTTCCTGATCTTCACCGCCGGACCGGTCGTTGCCGCAGGCGTCATCTCCCTGCTGAACTGGAACCTGTTCAGCTCCCCGACCTGGGCGGGCCTGCACAACTTCGCCCGCCTTGGTCCTGATCCGACGTTCTGGTCCGCGCTCGGCAACACGGTGTACTTCACGCTGGTCAGCGTGCCGCTCACGATCCTCGTCAGTCTGGCCCTGGCGCTGCTCCTCAACCAGGGGGTACGCCGGGTCGCTGTCTTCCGGTCGCTTCTGCTGTTGCCGTACGCAACCATCACGGTCGCGGTGGCGTTCGTCTGGATCTGGCTCTACATTCCGCACGACGGTCTGGTGAACGCCGTGCTCGGCTGGTTCGGTATCAACGGGCCGGCCTGGCTGATCTCGGACAACTGGGCGATGCCCGCACTGATCCTGATGAGCGTCTGGAAGAGCTTCGGCTTCGGCATGGTGGTCTTCCTCGCCGGACTCCAGGCGATCCCGCAACAGCTCTACGAAGCCGGCCGCGTGGACGGCACGTCGCCGTGGAACAGCTTCCGCCACATCACGCTGCCGATGCTCTCCCCCGCGCTGTTCTTCGTGATCGTCACGTCGGTGATCGGATCGTTCCAGGTCTTCGACCAGGCCCTGATCATGACGAACGGCGGACCGGGCACCCGTACCACCACGCTGGTCATGTACATCTACCGGACCGGCTTCGAGAACTACGACCAGGGGTACGCCGCGGCGCAGTCGCTGGTGCTGTTCGCGTTCATCGTGGTGATCACCGCCGGCCAGTTCCTCTTCCAGCGGAGGCTGGTGCACTATGACAACTGAAGTCAAGCGCAAGCTGATCGTCTTCGCCTGCTTCCTCGTCACCGCCCTCACGCTGATCCCGGTCGTGATGATGATCCTGGTCGCGTTCCAGTCCGACGCCGAGTCGATGGCGGCCAAACCGTCGTTCTGGCCGAGCAGCTGGCACCCCGAGAACCTGACCCGCGCCTTCGACCTGGTCCCGCTCGGCAGGTACCTGCTGAACACGATCTGGTTCGCCGGCGGTACGACGATCCTCGAGACGGTGACCGCTGCGCTCGCGGCGTACGCGTTCGCACGGCTGAACTTCCCGGGCCGGAGCTGGCTCTTCGGGATCTACCTGGCCACGCTGATGATCCCGTCGCAGGTGACGCTGATCCCGCAGTTCGTGCTGGTCGCGAAGCTGCACGGCATCGACACCTGGCCCGGGATGATCCTGCCGCACGCGTTCACCGCGATCGGGGTGTTCCTGCTGCGGCAGTTCTTCCTCGGCATCCCGCGTGATTACGAGGAGGCCGCCCGTCTCGACGGCGCGAACCGCTGGCAGGCGTTCGTCCGGGTGATCGTGCCGCTCGCGGTCCCGGCGATCGCGACGCTGGCCGTGTTCAAGTTCATCGGCCAGTGGAACAACCTGCTCTGGCCGCTCGTCATCTCCAACAGCGACGCGACCCGGACGGCATCGGTCGGACTGCAGGTCTTCCAGGACACCAACGGCACCCAGTGGAACCTGTTGCTGATGGCAGCGACCGTCACCACGATCCCGTTGATCGTCCTGTTCTTCCTGACCCAACGCTGGTTCGTCCGAGGTATCACCATGAGTGGTCTAGGAGGCCGCTGAACAATGACCTGTCTCTGGTCCGTCTTCACCAAGCCCTGGTCCGGCCTTCCCGGCGACCAGCTCGGCCGGCTCGTCGCCGGGATCGGGTTCGGCGGCGCCGAGATCCCGGTCCGCGACACGGCGTACGTCACCTCGGCGAACGCCGGTGCCGAGCTGCCGAAGTTCACCGCGCAGTTGCGGGCCGAGGGCATCGAACCGATCAGCGTCGCGAGTGACCTGTCCGAGCAGGTCTTCGCCGCCTGCGCCGAGGCCGGCGTGCCGATGATCCGGATCATGGCCGAGCTCGGTCCCGACGGGTACGCCGCTTCGGTCCGGCGCAACCGCGAGCTGCTGGAGGCGGCCGTCGTACTCACGGAGCGGTACGACGTGCAGGTCGGCGTACAACCGCATCACGGCCGGTTCGTCTCGTCGACGCTCGGCGTACTGCAACTGCTCGACGGACTGCCCGATCGGTACAAGCTCGTGTGGGACGCGGCGCACGACGCGCTCGCCGGTGACCATCCCGCCGTGACGCTCGAGCTCGGCGCCGACCGGCTCGGCATCGTGAACCTGAAGAACGTGCACTACCTGCGGACGAACACCGGCTGGAAGACGAACTTCGTCGAGGCCGAGGACGGTCTCGCCGACTGGCCGGCGGTCTTCGCCGCCCTGCAGAAGATCGGCTACGACGGCCCGATCTGCCTGACAGGTCAGTACTCCGATCCCGCCGTACCCGTCGAGGAACGCCTGAAGAAAGATCTGCACTTCGCTGTCACATCGGCCGCGCAGCATCCGTCAAGGGAGTGAAGGCAACAAACCACGAACCTGATGGAGAAGCTCCATGCAAGCACGGATGACGAACCCCGCGGAGATCCTGCCGGACGCCACCAAGGGCATCCAGAACATCTACAAGGCGATCGGCCAGTCCGGAACGGACGGCAAGATCCTGGAGCTCGTGCACCTGCGGGCCAGCCAGATCAACGGCTGCTCGCCGTGTGTGTTCGGCGGGATCAAGTCGGCGCTGAAGAACGGCGAGACCGACGAGCGGCTGCACCAGGTCGCCGCCTGGCGGGACTCGGACCTGTTCACCGACGCCGAGCGGGCCGCACTCGAGATGGCCGAAGCCGCGACCCGGCTGGCCGACAACCCGACCTCGGTCAGTGACTCGATCTGGGCCGAGGCGGAGAAGCACTTCGGCGAGAAGGAACTGTCGGCGATCGTGCTGATGATCGCGCTCACCAACATGTTCAACCGCATCAACACCACGGTGCGCCAGCCCGCCGGCGCCACCTGGTAGTCGCTAACGTGAGCCCCGGATGTCGAGCTGACGTCCGGGGCTCCGACGTACTCCGGTGAATGGAGGCAAGCGATGAAATACATGCTGCTGATCTACGGGAACGACGAGACCTGGGACACGCTGCACGCCGAGGGGATCGAGCAGGTGCTCGACCAGCACCGGGTGTTGTCCGAAGAGCTGAAGGCGAACGGCGAACTCGTCGACGGGATGGGGCTGACCACGGCGCAGGCGCGGGTGGTCCGGGTCAATGACGGCGTACCGGCGATCACCGACGGGCCGTTCACGGAGGCCAAGGAAGTCCTGGCCGGCTTCTACATCGTCGAGTGCAGTCTCGAGCGTGCGACCGAGATCGCCGCGCGACTGCCGGAGGCGAGATACTCGCCGATCGAGATCCGGTCCTTCACGGATCCGATGGAGCCCTGACTATCCAGGAACTTGCCGGCCTCAGCTGGGCGTCGACACCTGAGACCGGCGAGTCACTGACTCAGACCGTTGCCGTCCGGACAAGCTCGCTCGAAGCGAGGATGACCCCACCTGAGGCAGGCTGGTCACCCATGCCCCGGCCACCTTGGACGAAAACAGTGCTACCAGGCGCAGGCAGCGTGACACCCTCGCCAAGTCGCAGCGTGGTCGTCATTCCATTGCTCAACCTGAGCATCGCCACGCGTCGCGGGCGCACCGGGCTGCTCGACGAGCTCACCTCGTGGATGCCGGTACACACCGCCGGTTGGATCGCGGCTCGTCCGAGCCCCGCATTGCCGTGACTCCTCACATCACGGCACTGCTCGGCGAGCCTTCTCATCGCTGACACACTTCCCCCTTCTCATCGTGAACTGCCCCCGAGTGGCGGTGGACGCGGTCACACGACCGCACACTCCCCGTCCTTCCCGCACCCGGAAACGACGCGGAAGTGATCAGGCAACCCTTGCTGAGAGTGACGACGTTTTCAAGGGATCGTGATCGGAATCCCGCGTACCGGAACTCCTGTCCACGAAAGCCCGTCAGCGTGTGGTGCTGGCGCGGTCGATGATGCGGTGGGGGATCATCACCCTGCGTGGCGGGGCGTCCTTGTCCGCCATTCGCTCGGCGAGCAGATCCAGCGCGGCCGCGACGAACGCGCGCCGGTCGAAATCGATCGTGGTCAGCGGCGGGATCATGAACTGGCTCTCGAGGATGTTGTCGAACCCGGCGACCAGCGTCTGCCGCGGTACGTCGATGCCCGCACCCCACAGCGCGGCCAACGCGCCGGAGGCCAACGAGTCGGTGAAGCAGAAGAACGCGTCCGGCAGCTCGTGGTCCGCGAGGTACTTCCCGACGACAGTCGCCGCGCCCTCCGGCCGCCACCGGTCGAGGGCGATCTCGAGCGACGGATCGATCGGTACGCCGGCCTCCTCGAGCGCCTGGTGATAGCCGGCCGTCCTGAGCCGCGACGCCGCCGTACCGGGACCTTCGGCCGATCCTGCGAGTACGCCGGCACCGCTCGAGCCGCGCGGGATCTCCGGCGTACCGACGACTGCGATCCGGCGGCAGCCGCGGGACAGCAGGTGTTTGGTCATGTCGCGTGCGGCCGCGACGTTGTCGATCGCGACCTGGCTCACGACGTCCTGGTCGACGTCACCGATCAGCACGACCGGCGGCAGCGGACCGGCCGACGTCACGGCGCTGTCGTCGAGGTTCACCGGGTTGAGGATCAGGCCGTCGACGAGGTACGCGCGAGCCTTCGAGAGCAGCTCGAACTCACGCTTCGGCTCGGCCGCGGTCTGCTCGATCTGCACGCCCCAGCCGCGCTCGTGGGCGAGCTCGACGACCAGGTGGATGATCTCGGCGGAGTACGGCCGGAGCAGGTCGGGCAGCGCCAGCGCGATCATGCCGGACCGGCCGTTGCGGAGGCCGCGGGCGCTCATGTTCGGGACGTAGTCGAGCTCGGCCAGGGCGCTCTCCACCCGGGCGCGGGTCTCCGGCCGCACGAACACCACGCCGTTGATCACGTTCGACACCGTCTTCGGCGACACCCCGGCGAGCTTGGCGACATCTTTGACGGTCGGACGCATGTCGCCCATTGTCACACCTGGCGCACGTTGTCACGTGTCAGCGTGTAATCAACGCACCGCCGTTCACGTGCAGGACCTGGGCGGTGATGTGGCGGGCGGCCGGTGAGGCGAGGAAGTGGATCGCGCTCGCGATGTCGCCGACCTGGCCCTCGCGCTTGGTCAATGTTGCCTGGAGCAACGTCTCGCGGCGCTGGTCGGTGAGGCGGTCCTGGAAGAACTCGGTCTCCGCGGTGAAGCCGGGCGCGACGACGTTCGAGGTGATTCCACGGGGACCGAGTTCGGCGGCGAGGTCGGCGTTCCACATCGCCAGGGCTGCCTTCGAGGCGCCGTACGAACCTGGTCCGCGGGCGCCGGCGATCGAGCCGAGGTGGACCACGGCCGTTGTCAGTCGTGGCGCGAGAGCTGTCGTGGTGAGGACGGCGCTGATCAGGTTTGCCTCGAGGTTGGCGAGCCAGTTGGCCTTCAGCCGCGCGAGGTCCCCGTCCGGGCGGCCGAAGTCGGTGTTGCCGCCGGCGTTGTTGACGAGTACGTCGACCTGGTCGGGCAGCGTCCGGATCAGCTGCTCGATCTGCGTCGGGTCGGTCGCGTCGCAGACCACTCCCCTGGCCCCGAGGTCAGCCGCTGTCTTGGCCAGTACGTCGGCGCGACGGCCGGTGATCACGACCTCGTCGCCGTCCGCGCGGAACAGCTCGGCGGTCGCGCGCCCGATCCCCGTCGCTCCCCCGGTCACCACGATCGTCCTCATGTCGCACCTCACGTTTAGGTCTAAATGTTTAGACCTAAACGTACCATGGTCGTCGTGGCCGACAACTACCCGCTCGATGCGCCGAGTCCGTACCCCGCGGCGGAGATCGCCCGCGCCTGGCAACGCGAGCGCCCTGGTACGCCGACCGACTCGACCGAGATCGTCACGCCCCTGTGGCGACTGGCCAAACTGTTCGCCGACGACCGCCGCCGCGTGCTCGCCGCCGCGGGCGTCGACCCCGCGACCCTGGATCTGCTCAGCGTGCTGCGACGCGCGGGATCGCCGTACGAACTGACCACCCGCGAGCTGTCCCGCCGTACTCTCGTCACCGCCGGCGCGATCTCCCAACGCGTCGCCCGCGCCGAAGACACCGGCCTGGTCACCCGCCACGCAGCCGACGATGGCACCCGCGCCGTCGTGGTCACCCTCACCCCCGCCGGCCACGACCTCATCGAACGCACCGTCGACCTGGTCCTCACCCGCGAATCCGAGCTGGTCGCATCCCTCTCCCCCGCCGCGCGCACTCAGCTAGCGGGCCAACTGCAAACCCTCCTGGATGAGGTCACCAAAGCAACCAGCTAACCCGCGCTCAGTTGGCGAGGTCGGCTGCCAGCGCTTCGATGTGGTCATGCCAGGCCGACTGGTGGTCGGGGGCTGGGGCGGTCTGGCTTACGTGTAGGCGGGCTCCGCCGTTGCCGTCACGGAGGGTCCAGGTGATGGTGCCGGTGGCGGAGGCGTAGGCGAGGTGGGTGGGGGCCTCCAGAGCGGTGATCGGGCCTGGGTCGATGCCCTTGGGGACGAAGCCGGTCGGAGGTGGGGTGCCTTTGCCTGGGGTTTCGGGGCCGGTGAGGTGGGCCCACACTGCGTCCTTCGGTTGGACCAGTTGGCGTTCGAAGTGGAGGGCGCCGTCAGGGGTCACGGCGCCTCGGTCCAGGCCGAAGGCCTTGATGAAATGCTCGTGGAGCTCGCCGTAGTCGCGTTCGGGGACGGTGTCGCCGAGGACTCGTTCGAGGGCGTCGAAGCAGAGGGTCCAGCCGCCGGCGAAGCTGGCGGAGCCGGGGCGGTCGTCGTACGTCGCGGTGAGGTGCAGGGTGCAGCCGTCCGCGGTCGGCTGCAGCTCCCAGCGGAGGACCTCCACGCCCCACGTGTACTCGATCAAGTGAGGTGGCTCGTAGGCGCGGATCACCCCGCTGCTCTGCTCGTCGACCGGCGCGCCCGGATCCTGCTCGAACGTGAACGTGACCGGACCGTCCAGCCGGAGGTCCAGCTCGACCGCAGCCGGGAACCACCCGGCCAGCTGGCTCGGGTCGGTGATCGCTCGCCAGACCTTCTCTGCCGGATGCCGCAGGTCTCGCCGCATCCGCAGTACGGTCCGGCCGTTCTCAGAGCTCAGCGTCTCGGTCATGACTCCATATATACCCGACGCGGCATATACGATCAACCGACGAAGCGAGCCAGGTCCGTCAGTTCGGCGGAGAGGTCGGGCTCGCCGTCGAAAACGTCCACCGACAGGTCGGCATGGGTCCACGAGCCGATGGCTCGGCCTGCTTCGACGATGGCCGGGCGGAGCATGCCGCCACCAGGGAAGATCGAGGCGGGCAATTCCTGGAAGCGATTCTGGTAGCCGAGGAGATACGCGTCGAACTCCCCCAGCATGCGTAGGTCGCGGTTCCCAGGAAGGTCGTCGACCGCGGACAGGTCGGTGCCGTCGACCTCGAAGGTCGTGGTCGCAACTGCCTCGACAGCGCGCCGGGCAACGGGGACCGGGAGACCTGACCAGGTGGCGAAGTCGCGGGCGGTCGCCGGGCCGTAGGCGGTCAGGTAGCGGCCGGCCAGCGTCTCGGCGTCGCCCTCCAGCACGAGCGGCTTCTCGAGCCACGCCTGCGTGGCGACCCAACTTTCGCCCGGCCCGTAGCAGAGTCTGCCGAGCAGACCGGCATACCGGATCAGCGCGTAAACAGCCTGCCCCTTCGGCTCCGCGATCAGCCCGGCCGCAACCAGCACACCGGCCAACTCGGCACGATCCGAAGGACCATGAGCCAGCAAATGATCCTCGAGCACGTCGGCCGCCCGAGCGCGCACCTCCGCAGGCAGCCCCAACTCACCGAACCGGCGCTCCGTGTCCTTGATCAGCTTTGGACCGAGCAGCCCCAGCAGCGGACCGGCATCCTCGACAGCCACCAGCTGCAGAGTGCCACGCATGAACCAGCCGCGGACAACCGACCGGTCGACCGACTGAGCATGCACGACGTCGGCCGCCGTGGTCGCGGTCGATCGGGCGCGTACGGCGTACGCGGCGCCCCGCCACGTCTGCGCCTGGAGGCCCCCCGTCCGGCGCACGACGTCGGCCACCCCTCCGGGGCCGGCCTCGTTCACCGGACGCGCCAAACAGTTCGCCTGCATCCTGGCCGCCAGTAACCAGTCCACAGACCTCCGCGCCACCCCAGCATGACACCACGAACTCGCCCGTTCCGCATCTCTAATGCGCCCCCGTTTGCCTGGTTCACCAACGAAATGGGGGGTTTGTGACCCGGAACCAGGGTCACAAACCCCCCATTTGGTGGGTCAACCCACCAAATGCGTGTCAGAGGGCCGGCTGGACGAGGTCCGCGAACGCTGCCTGGCCGGTGACGTTCGGGTGGTACGACTCGCTGATCGGGTTCGACAGCCCGTTGATCCACTCCGGGTTGCCGCACACGGAGTGACCGATGAACTTCGACGTCGGGTTGACGAACGTGAACCCGGCCGCGCTCGCCGAGGCCGAGATCTTCGAGTTGAGCAGGTCGGCGGTCGCGTTCAGCCGGGTCATCTCGTCGGGGCTGAAGAACGTGCCGGCGTTGCAGTCGGTGCCGTTGAACAGTCGCGGGTACCCGACGACCACGACCGTCGCCGACGCGGCACGGCTCCGGATCGAGGAGTACAGCGTGTTGAGCCGGCCGGGCAGGGTGTTGTTGATGATCGTCTGGGCGCCGGCCACCGCGCTGGTGCAGTCGCCGAGCCACGACGGCTTCGCGCACTCGGTGATGACCGACGAGAAGCCGGCGTCGTTGCCGCCGACCTGGACCGAGACGATGTTGGTCGAGCTGGTCACCGACGGCAACTGGTTCGCAGTGACGTCGGCGACCTTCGCGCCGGAGCAGGCCACGAACGTCAGGTTCGCGCCGATCCGGGCCGCGTCGATGTACGAGTACGCCTTGGTGGACCGCTGGCAGGACCCGCTACTGGAGATGTAGGTGCGGGTCCCGACGCCGGAGGCGTACGAGTCACCGAGGGCGACGTAGTTCGGGGCCGCGGCGTGCGCGACGCCCGGGCTGAGGAGCATCGCGGCGCCGAGGGCCGCAGCGGACAGCAGACTGGCGATGGACTTCATGGGCGGACCGCCTTTGTAAGCGAGGGGTGGCGACTGAAGTACTCAACGTCACCTTCGCTGACCGGCGAGTAACACACAAGGTCCTGGTAACAAATTCACCGTGGATTCCCGGTGCCAGTCACCCACTAGCCGCCCACTAGCCGTTCCAGGACGACAACCCCGGCCCCGGTGGCAGCGGATAGCAGCCGTCGACGAGCTCGACCCTCCCGTCTTCAGGCAGCAAACCGCTCTCCACATAAATCGTGTTCGGCAGCGCCGCGAGCACGTGGATGTGTGCCCCACCGCCGTGCGACGCGTACGGCACCCCGAACCCGGCCGCCATCAACCCGATCTCCAGACAGTCGGTCAACCCACCGGCCCGGCGCAGATCCGGCTGTACGACGCCCACGCCACCCCGCGCGATCAAGTCCCGGAAGGCAGCCTGCCCGTACCGGTTCTCCCCCGTTGCGATCGGGATGTCGAGCTTCTCGGCCAGCCGCACGTGAGCGTCGGTGTCCGCGGCCGGCAGCGGCTCCTCGAACCACCGGCAGTCGAGCTCCTCGTACACCCGGCCCCGCCGCAGCGCCTCGGAGTACCCGAACGCCTGGTTCGCGTCGACCATCAGTGGCGCGTCCGGACCGATGATGTTGCGGACCGCCTTGATCCGCTGCACGTCCTCGGTCAGCGGACCACCGCCGACCTTCATCTTCACGCCGCGGAAGCCCTGCTCCATCGCCTTGGCCGACACACTCTCCAGGCCCGCGACGTCCAGCTCGAGCCAGCCGACCATCGCGTACGTCGGGATCGCCGTCCGCTGCGCCCCGAGCAGCTTCCACACCGGGACGTCGAGGGACTTGCCGAGCAGGTCCCACAACGCCAGGTCGATCGCCGAGATGCCGTACGACGACAGCCCGGCGGTCCCCTGGTAATCGGTCAGCGTCTGGAGCCGCTGCCGGATCCCGCGGATCAGCGCCGGATCCTCCCCGATGATCGCCGGCGCCAGCTGGTCGGCGATCAGGTGCGCCAGTACCGCGGGCGAGCTCTCGACGCGACCGAAGTACGTCGTACTGACGCCGCTCACGCCCTCGTCGGTGTCGATCCGGACGCGGGTGTGCCCGTTGCGGTCGAGCAGCTGGATCGCATCCCGGACCGCGTGCGCTTTCGGTTCGGAGGTGACTTCGACGCTGATATCGGTGATCTTCATCCGGTCATCCCTTGCCTGCGAGTACGTCTTCGACCTTCTGCTTGACGCCGCCCAGCGCCGCCTCGGCGGTCTTCTTACCGCTCCAGACGTCGTCGAGCACCGGCCGGTAGATGGTCCGGGCACGTTCGATGTAACGGCTGAAGTTCTCGTTGACCGCGTTGCCGAGCGCCTGCGTCACCAGCGCAAGGTTCGACGGCGACTTGTCGTCGGGCACGAACAGCGCCGACGAGCTCTTCGCGACCGGCATGAATCCTCGGGACTGCGCGAGCAGCTTGGCCGCGTCCGCGCCGGCGCAGTACTTCAGGAAGCTCCACGCGGTGTCGGGGTCCTTCGACGCCTTCGGGACCGCGAGCACGGTCAACGTGTTCACGGTCGTCCGCTGGACCTTCATCGGTGTCGGGAAGATGTCCCATTTCACCTTGGCGTTCTTGCGCAGGTACGGGATACCGCTGGTCAGGCCGAGCAGCATCGCGACCTTGCCGGTGCCGAGCTGGGCCAGCGCCCAGTTCGGGGTCTGGCGGCCGGCGGTGACGGTGGCGAAGTCCGGGTGCACCTTGTGGACCAGGGCGAGGTCGGCGACCCACTGGACCGCCTCGGTTCCCTGCGGTTCGGCCAGCGTGAACCGGGTCGCGTCCTTGGAGTAGATGCCGTCGCCGCCGTTGCTCACGGGGAAGACGGTCTCGAGCGAGGAGTCGGGGAAGACCAGTGCGCCCCAGCGCTCGCCGTTCGGCTTGGTCAGCTTCTTGGCCGTCTCGACGAAGTCGTCCCACGTCCAGCCGCTCTTGGCCCAGTCCTTCGGCGGCAGCTCGACCCCGGCCTCCGCGAACGCGTCGGTGTTGCAGTACAGCACGCCGGGGTTGGTCATGATCGGCCAGGCGGCGTGCGCGCCGTCGGGCTGCTTGGCGAAGTTGTATGCGACCGGGAAGTAGTCGTCCGGCTTGATGCCGTCCTTCTCCAGGTACGGGCGCAGGTCGAGCAGCGAGCCTTCCGCGTAGTACCCGCGGACGTAGTCGTCGTTGATCCGGATCGCGGTCGGCGCGGCGCCGGACGACAGCACGGTCCGGAGCTTGGTGTCGTAGTCGTCACCGGGGATCGACTGGATGTCGAGGGTCTTGCCGGCCTGCTTGGCCCAGTTCTGGGCCACCGTGTACATCGGGCTGCCACTCTCGGTGTCCCAGGTCATCCAGGAGGCGTTACCGCCGCCTCCGCCCCCTCCAGCGCTGCCGTTGCTGCCGCAGGCGGCGAGTGGGAGGCCGGCGGCGAGCGCGCCGCCGCCGATGCCGAGGGCCCGGAGGACGGACCGACGGGAGATCTCTGATGCGGGCATGGTCGTTCCTGTTCTCTGAAGTTAATTGGTCCGCAGTTTGGCGACCGCGTCGTCGTCCAGCTCGATGCCCAGACCGGGCAGGTCCCACGGCGTGATCTCACCGTTCACCGGGACGAGCGGGTTCTTCCAGATCGGTACGTCGTCGAGGATCGGGTTGTGCTCGATGTTGTACTCCTGCGGGTAGACGCAGGACGGCGTACTGACCCACAGGTGCGCGTGTGCCGACGTACCGATCGTCTGTTGCGTGTTGTGCACCGTGATCGGCTTGGTGAAGGTGTCGGCGAGCACCGCGATCTTCTTGAACTCGGTGATGCCGCCGCACTTGATCACGTCGGGCTGCAGGATGTCGACTCGGCCGTCGAGGATCAGGTCGCGGAACTGCCAGGTGGTGTACTCCTGCTCGCCGGCCGCGATCGGGATGTCGACCGCGTCGGCCAGCCGTCCGTACGCCGCGTAGTCGTGGGCGGCGAGCGGTTCCTCGAAATGCCACACGCCGAGGTCCTCCAGCGCGTGGGCCAGCTTGATCGCGGTGTGTTCGTAGTAGGCGTTGTTGACGTCGACCAGGACCGGGAAGTCGTCACCGACGAGCTTGCGCACCGCGGTCACGGTGGCGATGGTCTGGTCGAAGCCGTCGTCGTGCATCCACGGCGTCGACGAGTGGATCTTGTAACCGTGGAAGCCCTTCTCCTGGAAGGACTGCGCACGCTCGGCCTCCTGCTCCGGTGTCATGCTGCGCGACATCGAGCTCGCGTAGACCTTCGCGCTCTGCCGGTACTTGCCGCCGAGGAGCTGGTACGTCGGCAGCCCGGCCGCCTTGCCGAGCAGGTCCCACAGCGCGATGTCGATACCCGCGATCGCGTTCAGCTGCGCGCCGCCGGGACCGAGTTTGTACGGCTTGGTGTAGAGCCGGCGCCACAGGCGCTCGATGTCGGTCGCCTCCTCGCCGATCA
The DNA here is from genome assembly GCF_041430295.1 of Kribbella sp. NBC_00662. GTDB lineage: Bacteria > Actinomycetota > Actinomycetes > Propionibacteriales > Kribbellaceae > Kribbella. The sequence goes on from NZ_CP109029.1 coordinate 6,369,267, forward strand.
GCAGCGGCGCCAGGGCCTGCTCCACGACGCTGTGCGAGACGTGGGCATTCATCGGGCTGACCTCGCCGACACCGACCAGGCCCTCGTCGGTGTGCACCTTCACGATGTGCAGCTTGTCGAGCAGGATGATCGACTCGATGTTCGTGATCCGCATACTTATCCTTTCAGGCCGGACATCGTGATGCCCTGGACGAAGTACTTCTGGGCCAGCAGGAACAGCAGCAGCGGCGGCAGGATCGTCAGCGTCGCGGCGGCCATCATCAGATTGGTCTGGGTGAAGTACTCACCCTTGAACAGCGCGAGCGCGATCGGCATGGTCTGCAACCGCGTCGAGTTCAGGAAGATCAGCGGGCCGAAGAGGTCGTTCCACGAGCCCATGAAGGTCAGCGCGCCGACCGCGGCCAAGGCCGGTTTCACCTGCGGCAGCATGATCCGCCAGAACGTGCCGAAGATCGACGCGCCGTCGAGCTTGGCGGCCTCCTCCAGCTCCACCGGTACGCCGCGGAACGCCTGCCGGAGCAGGAACGTGCCGAACACCGGCGTCAGCACGTTCGGCACCCAGAGCGGGTAGTGGGTGTCGATCCACCCCATCTGCCGGAACAGCATGTACTGCGGAACCAGGTAGACGATGCCCGGGATCATTGCCGTCGACAACAACAGCGCGAAGGCCAGGTTCTTGAAGGCGAAGTTCAGCCGGGCGAAGCCGTAGCCGGCCAGCGACGCGAACAGCAGCAGGAAGCCGACGTTCAGCGCGGCGAGCTTGCAGCTGTTCAGGAAGAACGGCAGCAGGCCGTGCCCGGCTTGCGAGTAGTTGCCCCACTGGAACTCCGACGGGATGAACGTCGGCGGCGACTGCAGTACTTCGTTCTCCGGCTTCAGCGACGCACTGATCATCCACAGCAGCGGCATCGCGAACACCACCGCGAAGAACAGCAGGACCACTATCAGGACGACGCGGCGTGGGATGTGCCGCGGCGGCCGGTTGAAGATTCTGACGGCCCCAGTTGTCGCCTCAGTTGTCACCTCAGTTGTCATAGTGCACCCACCGTTTCTCCATCTTCCACTGGATCGCGGTGACGACACCGACGATGGCGAACAGCACCCAGCCCATCGCGGAGGCGTAGCCCAGCCGGCCGTGCCCGAAGGCCGCCTCGTAGATCTGGAAGATGAACACCGAGGTGGCGTTGTTCGGACCGCCGGACGTCATCACGTAGATGATCCCGAACACCTGGAACGAGGTGATGAACTGCGTGATCGTGAGGAAGAACAGGCTCGGCGTCAGCAGCGGGAACACGACCGACCAGAACCGCCGCCACGGCGACGCCCCGTCCACCGTCGCTGCTTCGATCAGCGACTGGTCGATGCTCTGCAACCCGGCCAGCAGGATCACCATCGGGTAGCCGACACCCTGCCAGAGCGCGACGATCATCACCGCGATCAACGCGGTCTTGGTGTCGGACAGCCAGGCCGGTCCGTCGATGCCGATCGTCTTCAGCGTCGAGTTGAACAGGCCGCTGTCCGGGTTGTACAGCCAGAACCAGACGAAGCCGATCGCGACGACGTTGGTGACCGCGGGCGAGTAGTACAGCGTCCGGAAGAATCCGATGCCCTTGATCTTCTGGTTGCACAGGACGGCGAGTCCGAGCCCGATGAAGATCGTCAGCACGACGACGACCACGGTGAAGATGACCGTGTTCTTCAGCGACGGCCAGAACGTGTCGTCAGCGGTGAACAGCTCCTTGTAGTTGCCCAGACCGAGGAACTTCGGCGAGTTCAGTCCGGTCCAGTTGGTCAGCGACACCACCAGAGAAGCCGCGACCGGGAGGAGCTGGAAGAACAGCACACCGAAGATCACCGGGCCGACGAACAGCCAGCCGGCCAGGTTCTGCCGCTTGGGCTTGAGCTTGGTGCGTTTGCGCGCCTCGGGCCGTCCCGCCTCGGCAGGAGGCGAGACAGTGGGCAGCACGGTATTGACCATCGGTCACACCTCGATTCCGATGTATTTCTCCTCGAGGAACTCGAGAATCCCCTCGGAGCTGCCTTCGCGGCCGAGTCCGGACTGCTTGGTCCCGCCGAACGGCGCCGCCGGGTCGCTGAGCACGCCGCGGTTGACCGCGACCATCCCGGAGTCGATCCGCTGCGCCACCGCGAGCGCCTGCGCGGGATCGCCGTACACATAGGAGATCAGGCCGTAGATCGTGTCGTTGGCCATCTCGACGGCTTCGTCGACGTCGCTGAACCCGACGATCGCGGTGACCGGTCCGAAGATCTCGGTCTGGTTGATCTCGCTGCCGTGCTTCACGTCGGTGAGGACGGTCGGCGGGTAGAACGCTCCACCGGTCGAGGTCTCGCCGCCGAGGGCCAGATTGGCGCCCTCGGCAACGGCCCGGTCGACGAGGCCGGCGACCTTGTCGCGCTCTTCCGGTGAGACCAACGCGCCGAGCTCGTTCGAGTGGTCGGCGCCCGGGCCCATGCTGATCGCCTTCATCGCCGCGGTGATCCGGGTGCTGAACTCGTCCACCAGCGACTCGTGGACGTAGAACCGGTTGGCCGCCGTACACGCCGAGCCGCCGTTGCGCATCTTCGCGACCATCGCGCCCTCGACCGCGGCCTCGACGTCGGCGCCGGGTAGGACCACGAACGGCGCGTTGCCGCCGAGCTCCATCGACGAGCTGACGACCTGGTCGGCCGCCTCGTGCAGCAGGACCCGTCCGACCTCGGTCGAGCCGGTGAAGGACAGCTTGCGGACGGCGGGATGGTGCAGCATCGCGCTCACCGCCGGGCCGGCCGGCACCGGCGTCACCAGGTTGACCACGCCGGCCGGTACGCCGACCCGTCGCATCACGTCGACGACGTACGCAGCCGTGAGCGGAGTCTGGCTGGCCGGCTTCAGTACTACAGAGCAACCGGCCGCGAGTGCGGGCGCGATCTTGCGGGTGGCCATCGCCGCCGGGAAGTTCCACGGCGTGACGAGGATCGAGACGCCGATCGGATCACGGCGTACGACGATCGTCTTGTCGCCGGACGGTGAGAGCCGGAAGTCGCCGCCGATCCGGACCGCCTCCTCGGCGAACCAGCGGAAGAACTCGGTCGCATACGTCGCCTCGCCGATCGCGTCGGCGTACGCCTTGCCGTTCTCGGCGGTGATGAGTGCGGCGAGTTGCTCACGTTCCTCGGTCAGTAGCTCGAAGGTGGCGCGGAGCAGCTCGGAGCGCTGCCGCGGCGGGGTCGCGGACCACCCGGCCAGGGCGTCGGCGGCCGCGTCGACGGCGGCGAGACAGTCTGCCTCGGTGGCGGCGGCGAACTGGGCCAGCTCGGACCCGTCGGCGGGGTCGTGGACGGCGAAGCGCCGGCCGTCGGAGGCAGGCCGCCACTGTCCGTCGATGAACAGATCGTGCGGAGAAGTCATCTGATGGCTCCGGGGTTCAGAACGGGTCAGAACGGGTCAGAACGGTCGCCGGCGTACGCCGCCCGAGTGATCTCGAGCAGCGCGTCGACATCGAGCGGGCGGGGGTTGTTGTCGATCAGCCGGGCCGACAGCAGGCCCTTTTCGGCGACGTAGTCGAGCTGGTCCTCGGCGAGGCCGAGCTCCTTCAAGGTCGGTGGGATGCCGATCCGGTCGAGCAGCGCGTCGACGGCCTCGATTCCGGCGAGTGCCTGCTGCTGGGTGTTACCTGCTTTCGGTACGCCGAAGAGCTTGGCGATCTCGGCGAACTCCTCGACGCGGGCGGGGGCGTTGTAGCGCATGACGTACGGCAGGAGTACTCCGACGCCGACACCGTGCGGGGTGTGGGTCAAGGCTCCGAGCGGGTACTGCAGCGCGTGGGCGGCCGCGGTGCCGGCGACTCCGAGCGCGTATCCGCCCGCGTTCGCGGCGAGCATCACCGCGGAGCGAGCGTCCTGGTCGTCCGGGTGCTCGAAGGCGATCGGGAGTGCGGTCGCGAGGAGCCCGAGACCCCAGCGGGCGTAGGAGTCGCTGATGACGTTCTTGCCGATGAACACCCGTCCCTGCGCGAGCGCCGACGGTGGACGCTGGATCGCGGTGAACGACTCGACCAGGTGCGAGACGGCGTCGGCTCCGGCGCTCGCGGTGAGGCTGGGCGGGCAGGAGTAGGTCAGCTCCGGGTCGCAGATCGCCACCGACGGGATCAGGTACGGCGAAGAGATGCCGGCCTTGAGCTCACGGCGACTGTCGCTCAACACGCAGACCGGTGTGACTTCGGAGCCGGTCCCGCCGGTGGTCGGTACGGCGATGATCGGGAGCACCGGGCCGGGTACCGCGTTCTCCCCGTAGAACTGATCGATCGGGCCGCCGTGGGTGAGCATCAGCGCGACGGCCTTCGCGAGATCGAGGCAGCTGCCGCCGCCGATCCCGATCACGACGTCGATACCGGCGTACTCCATCGCGTCGAAGCAGGCGTCGATGTCGGACATCGGCAGCTCCGGCGACGTGTCGCTCCAGACGCGGACGACGAGACCGTTGTCCTCCAGGTCCGTGACCAGCTGTGCGAACTCCGGAGACGCAGCGAGCCGCTGGTCGGTGCAGACGAGGGCCGAGCTGCCGTACTCCGCGGCGTGGCGACCGAGCAGAGCGCGCTGGCCGGCGCCGAAGACAACCGTGCGCGGTGCCCGTTGCACGCCGAAGGCAGGGGCGGTGATCGTCATATTCGTTGTCCTTGTCTGGTCGTTGGGGCGGGATCAGTCGGCCAGAACGGCTTCGCGCCGGGCTGTGTCGAGCCGGGTCAGCTCACGCCACAGGTCGTCGGCGATCTCGATGCCATCGGCAACCGACTCCCGGTACCGCGCGCGGGCGCCGTCACCGGGCACCGCGACCGGCGTGGCCGGGTCGGCGCGGCGGCTGCGGCGTACCTGATCGAGGTACTCCGTGGCGGAGTGGCGCCCGCCGCTGAGCAGGATGAACAGGTCGCCCTTGTTGCTCAGGTGGTCGTCGTCGAGCGTGCCGCCGACCGCGGTGCCGTACGCCGCACCGGTGAGGAAGGTGACCATCGCGCCCAGGCCGAGCCCGAGGCCGTACCCCTTGGCTCCCCCGAACGGCGCGATCGATCCGTCCTTGGCCGCCACCGGATCGACGGTCTCGTTGCCACCGGCATCCAAAGCCCAGCCCGGCTCCAGCGGTACGCCGCGCAGCGCGTGGTCGTGCACCTTGCCCATCGAGATCTGCGAGGTGGCCATGTCCAGCACGAGTGGCGGCCGTGCCGGAACCGCGAGTGCCAGCGGGTTCGTGCCGAGCATCGCCTCGGTGCCGCCCCACGGGTGCACCAGCGCTTCGCTGGTCGTGATGCCGAGACAGACCAGGCCACGGTCGGCCATGCGGCCGGCGTAGTACCCGAGCATGCCGAGGTGGTTGTTGTTCGTGATCGAGCAGACCGCCACGCCGTACTGCTCGGCGGCCGGGACGATGGCCTCCAGCGCGCGGGTCGCCACGACCGGACCGAGTCCTTGCTGACCGTCCACTGACAGGTAGCAGGGGCTCATCCAGGTGTGGCAACCGGTGCTGGTCGGGCTCGCCGTACCGTTCGCCAACCGGCGTAGCAGTCGCGGGAGTCGCAGGAGGCCGTGAGACGGCATTCCCTTCGCCTCCGCGACGACAAGGAGCTCGGCCTGCTGCGCTGCCGCGAGAGCCGGCACACCGGCGGTGATCAGGAGTCGTTCGGCCAATGCTTGGGCCGTGAGCAGATCTGTGTGCACGTCGACCATCCCAGGGTGGAGTCGCTGCATTCGTATTCATTGCTCTCGATTTCTTGGGAGGCTAGATCAGATCGGATACGATTCGCAATGGTCTGTGAATACGAATCCATGTTTTCTGCCGACGGATGGACAAACAGATGAGCCAGCGCACCGCAGTGACTACCGGGCGTTCCGGACGGCCCCGGATGAGTGATGTGGTCTACGAGCGACTGCAGGAGTTCCTGCTGGACGGCCAGATCCAGCCAGGTGAGCGGATCCGCGTCGACGAGCTCAGCCGCCGGCTCGGGGTCTCCCAGACCCCGGTTCGCGAGTCGCTGAACCGGCTCGAGGCCGAGGACCTGGTCACCAAAACACATCTGATCGGATATTCCGCCACGCCGAAGCTGACCCCGCAGCGGTTCGAGGATCTCTTCGAGGCCCGGTTCCTGATCGAGCCGTACTGTTCAGGCCTCGCGGCCGGCCGGCACCGCGGCGACGAGGTCGAGCAGCTCGCGCAGATCGCGGCCGAGATGCGCGCCCGCTACCAGGACGGCACGATGTCGTACGGCGCCTTCGCGCGGGCGGACGCCGAGTTCCACGAGGCCGTGATCGCGGCGACCGGCAACAGCTACTTCGGCGAGATCTTCGCCAAGCTCCACTGCCACCTGCAGCTGTTCCGCCTGCTTCGCGATTCCCGGGTCACCGAGGACGCGCTGGACGAACACGACCTGATCGTCACAGCCATCCGCCGGCGCGACACCGAATCAGCCGATCGGGCGATGCATGCCCACCTGACCGCCTCCCGTGGGCGTCTCCGCTCAGCCTTCGAAACCCCCACCCCCCAGGCACCGCCTACCTGACCGGCCGCTCCACAGATCCGCCGACAGCGGGTTGTTCCACCGCTGACGCGTTGCAGTTGCCCACCGAGCAAACAACCCGCCACCGGGAGGCGCGGTCAGCGTTCGGGGCCGGAGACCGAGAGCGGGTTGAAGCCGTAGGGCAGCTCCAGGCGGTGGGCCTGCATGAGCTCGGCGTCGCCGAGGAGGTCGCGGGTCTTGCCGTCGGCGACGATGCGGCCGCCGTCCATCAGCAGACTGCGCTCGCAGAGCTGCAGCGCGTACGGCAGGTCGTGCGTGATCATCAGCAGCGTGACGTCCAGCCCGGCGAGGATGTCCGCCAGCTCGCGCCGGGCAGCGGGGTCGAGATTGCTCGAGGGCTCGTCGAGGACCAGGACCTCGGGCCGCATCGCCAGCACAGTTGCGACGGCGACGCGACGGCGTTGGCCGAAGGACAGGTGATGCGGAGCCAGGTCGGCGTGATCCTGCATCCCCACCTGGACCAACGCCTCGTGAACACGATCGTCGAGCTCGGAGCCACGCAGGCCGAGGTTCGCCGGACCGAAGGCGACATCGTCGCGGACGGTCGGCATGAAGAGCTGGTCGTCCGGGTCCTGGAAGACCAGACCGACCTTCCGGCGGATCTCGCCAAGGTGCTCACGGTGCAGACCGGTCCCGCCGATCTGGATGCGACCACTCCCGGTGCCGCCGGCAACCGAGCCGAGGATGCCGTTCAGATGCAGGACGAGCGTGGTCTTGCCGGCGCCGTTCGGCCCGAGCAGCGCGACCCGCTCGCCGCGCTCGACGGTGAAGTCGACACCGAACAGCGCCTGCCGCCCGTCGGGGTAGGCGAACACCAGCCGCTCGACCTGAATCGCAGGACCGCTCACAAGCCGACCGTCCTCGCCGCCACGGCAACCACGACCGCGATCACGGAGATCGTCAGCCCTTCCATCCACTGTCCGCGCGACGCGCCTTGCACACTCAGCAAGGGCATCCGGCCGGAGTACCCACGTGACCGCATCGCCAGATGCACCCGCTCCCCACGCTCGAAGCTCCGCACGAACAGAGCCCCCACTCCCCCGGCGACCGCCTTCAGATGACCGACGCGGCCGCCCGTGTACCCACGGGACTCCCGCGCCACCCGCATCCGGTGCAGATCGTCCGACACCACGCTCAGGTAGCGGACCATGAACGACAAGATCGCCACAAGTGTCGAAGGCAACCGAAGCCGCTCCAGCCCGGCCAGCAGTTCCCTCGGCGCAGTCGTGGCCGAGAGCAAGATCGCCGCAATCACCCCGAGCGTGCCCTTCGCCAGCACGTTCCACGCGCCGAGCACACCCGACTGGGACAACTGCAGACCGAGCACGGAAACCTGCGGACCGGTCGCCACGAACGGGAGCAGCAGGGCGAACACGATGAACGGCGTCTCCACCGCGAGCCGCCTGGCGACGACGGTCGCCGGTAACTTGGCCACGACGACAGCCGCCACGAGCATCACGGCGTACAGGCCGAAGGCCCAGAAGACTGCGGCCGGTGTCGACACCACGGCGAGCACGAAGACGAACAGCGCGATCAGCTTCACCTGCGCCGGGATCCGGTGGACCGGACTGTCCACCGTAACGAGAAGTCCGTCGCCGCTCACGATGCCTTGTTCGCCCGCAGTGAGGCGAGCTTCGCGATCGCCAGGCCGACCACGATCGTCACCAGTACGCCGATGATCCCTGCGAGCGCGCCGGACACCTGCGCGTTGCCGATCCCGTGTACGCCGTAGTCGGCCAGCGGGCTGCTCGCAACTGCCGAGTCCTTCGCCGCGCCGTCGAACCCGAGCTTGGCGCCGACGAACTCCAGCCCGTCCGGATGCGCGCTCGCGAACAGGCTCAGCCCACCGGCGACCACGAGCGTGACCGCGACGCCGATCCCGAGTGACCGCCCGGCCGGCTTGGCGGCGATCGGCCTGTCCGGGGAAACCGTCGAAGTGTTGCCGTCGGCATCGACCAGGACGAGGTCCTGCTGCAGGTGCCGGGCGGCGTACACCAGGTCGGGCCGGGTCGCGACGACCGCGCTGAGCACCGCCGCGGTGATCACTGCCTCGCCGATGCCGACCAGGACGTGCCAGCCGACCATCGCCGTCGCGAGCTTGCTGAGCGGAATGTCGACCGCGCCGCCGACCGCGTACAGCCCGGTGAACGCCAGCGCCGCCACCGGAACCGACACGAGCGCGCCGACGGTCGCTGCCGGTACGACGCTTCCCACTCGCCGCGGCAGCACCTTCAACAGGGCACGCGTGAGGAAGTATCCGACCAGGACCGTGATCAGCCCCATCAACGTGATGTTCGTGCCCAGCGCCGTCAGACCGCCGTCGGCGAACAGCAGCCCCTGGACCAGCAGCACTGTCGCCATCACCAGTACGGCGGTCCACGGCCCGACCAGCGCGGCCGCCAGCGCACCGCCGAGCAGGTGACCGCTCGTCCCGGCCCCGACCGGGAAGTTCACCATCTGCACCGCGAACACGAACGCCGCGGTCAGACCGGCCAGCGCCGGTCCGGTCTCGCGGAGCTCCCGGTTCGCCCGCTGCAGGCTGAAGCCGACCGCGCCGGCCGCGATCAGGCCGGTCGCGACGGACGTGGGCGCGTTGAAGAAGCCATCAGGAACGTGCACGATCACATTCTTGATCTAGTTGCGACTGATTCGCAACAAGCAGTCTCACGGTCGAGTCAGAGCGGCTTGAGTGCTTCGCCGATCGCACGGTGGAACGTCGGGTACGCGAGGATCATCTGTCGCAGCGTGTGAACGGGTACGGCGGCGTGCACCGCGACCGCGAGCGCGCTGAGCACCTCGCCGCCGGTCGGTCCCGCGCTGGTCGCACCGACGAGCACCCCGCGATCGGCGTCCGCGATCACCTTGATGAAACCTTCGTTGCCGGCCTTGTGGATCCAGCCGCGCGTCGACGCCGGGATCGGGGTCGAGCCGGTCCGGACGTTCAGCCCGGCCTCTCGGGCCTGCTGCTCGGTCATCCCGACCGCGCCGATCTCCGGGTCGGTGAACGTCACCCGCGGCATCGCGTGGTAGCTCGCGGTCGGCGCGTCCGGCTCCTGCAGGATGTCGCGGACCGCGATGTCGGCCTGGTACATCGCGTTGTGGGTGAACACGCCGACGCCGGTCACGTCACCGATCGCCCACACCTTGTCGCCGGCCCGGACGTGCTCGTCGACGTCGATCCGGCGGGCCTTCGGGTCCAGACCGAGCTTCTCCAGCCCGAGGTCCGCCGTCGCGATCCGGCGACCCGTTGCCACCAGCAACTTCTCGCCGCCGGCCGTCGCCCCGTTCTCGAGCGTGACGGTGAACGTGTCCCCGGCGTAGGTGACCTGCTTGGCGTGCGCGCCGAGCAGGAACGTCACGCCGTCGCGCTCCAGCGCCTCACGCGCCAGCACCCCGGACTCCGGCTCCTCCATCGACAGCACCTCGGCGGCGCCCTCGATCACGGTCACCTTCACCCCGAAGCGGGCGAACACCTGCGCCAACTCCATCCCGATCGCGCCGCCGCCGAGAACGAGCAGCGACGCCGGCAGCACCTCGACCTCGATCGCCTCGCGGTTCGTCCAGTACGGCGTACCGGCGAGGCCGTCGATCGGCGGGACGGACGGGATCGTGCCGGTGGCGATCACGATGCCGCGGGTCGCCTCGAACTCGCGGTCGCCGGCCTTGACCGTGTTCGGTCCGGTGATCGTCGCGCGGTCCTTGATGACAGTTGCGCCCTTGTTCACCAGGCGGTCGACCGCGACCTGGTCGTTCCAGGTGTCGGTGGCCTCCTCGCGGATGCGCTTGGCGACCGGGGTCCAGTCCGGCTGCACTGTCGACGTACCGGCCATGCCTTCGACCCGCCTGGTCTCGGCGATCAGGTTCGCGGCGCGGATCATCATCTTGCTCGGGATGCACCCGTAGTACGGGCATTCGCCGCCGACCAGCCGCGACTCGATCCCGACCACCCGCAGCCCGGCCTGCGCCAACCGCCCGGCGGTCTCCTCGCCGCCGACCCCGAGCCCCACCACGACGACATCGACCTGGTCACCCTGTTCACCCATGCGGACAATCTTCCAGAGCGACCCGACCGGGCCAAGCCTCGCCCCGGCGCGTCACCACTCCGTAAGCGGCCGTTCACCGCCGACGCAGCCCGTGCTCGATCGTGGCGACCTGGTTCCGTGCAGCGATCTGCCGGCTGGGTTCTGTGGATAATGCCAGCGGGCTCGGGCGATTGTCCGGATAATTCCGGCTATGTATGTGATCGCGCATCTCAGTGACCCCCATCTCGACGGCTCCGACGAAGCTCGGAACAGGCTGCGGAAGCTCACGTCGTACCTGCGCGAGTTCCGCCGGCCGGTCGACGTTGTCCTGGTCAGCGGCGACCTCGCGGACCACGGCCTGGAGTCCGAGTACGCCGAGCTCGCCGCGGAGCTGAAGCTCGACGTGCCGGTGCTGGTGTTGCCGGGCAACCACGACGTCAGCGCGCCCTTGCGTGCCGGTCTCGCGGACTTCGTCGACTCGGCCGGCGAGGGGCATCCGGTGCACCAGGTGCACGACGTCGGCGGAGCGCGGTTCGTCCTGCTCGACACCTCGGTCCCGGGTGAGGACCACGGGCTGCTGTCGGCCGAGTCGCTCGCCTGGCTCGACGGCGTACTGTCCGAGCCGGTCGACGGCCTGTTGTTCGTGGCCTTCCACCACCCGCCGTTCGAGCTGAACCACCCGGGCCTCGACCAGTGGCTGCTCCGCTCCGGCCCCGAGCTCGAGGCCGTGCTCAGGGGCAAACCGATCACCGCCGTGCTCGCCGGGCACGTGCACAACGGTCTCGCGACCACCTTCGCCGGCCTGCCGTTCCTGGTCGCACCAGGCGTCCGCTCGACCCCGCCACTCCCCTTCGAGCCGCCGGCGCCGGGCGGCGGCCTCGTCGACGACACCACGGCCCACCCGGGCCTGGCGCTCCACATCCACACCCCAGGTGCCCCGCTCCAGACCCTCTTCCGGCACCCGGCCTGACCAGTACTGTGCTGACATGTACGTGATCGCGCACCTCAGTGACCCGCATCTCGACGGCTCGGAGGAGGCGCGGACACGGCTGCGGAAGATCACGTCGTACGTCCGGGCGTCGTCGGTGGACGTCGTCCTCGTCACCGGCGACCTCGCCGACCACGGACTCGAGATCGAGTACGCCGAGGTCGCCGGCGAGCTGTCCGTGGACGTCCCGGTGCTGGTGCTGCCGGGCAACCACGACGTCAGCTCGCCGCTCCGGGCCGGGCTGAAGTCGTTCGTGGACTCACCCGGCGACGGCCACCCTGTGCATCAGGTTCGCGACGTGGGTGCGGCGCGCTTCGTCCTCGTCGACAGCACCGTGCCGGGGCAGAACCACGGCCAGCTCTCCGACGAGTCGCTCGCCTGGCTGGACGGCGTACTGCTCGAGCCGTTCGACGGACCAGTGTTCGTTGCCATGCACCACCCACCGCTCGATCTTCATCACCCCGTGATGGATCAGTGGATGCTGCAGGACCGCGATGCGGTGGCGGCCGTGCTGACCGGCAAGCCGATCACAGCCATCCTCACCGGCCACGTGCACAACGCCATCGTCACCACATTCGCCGGCCATCCGGTCCGCGGCGCGCCCGGCATCCGGTCCACCGTTCCCGTCCCCTTCGAGCCCTCCACCGGCACCGGCGGCGGCAGCGTCGTCGACCCGTCCGCCCTCCCCGGCCTGGCCTTCCACATCCACACCCCCGGCGAGCCCCTCCAAACCATCTACAGGTACCCACGATGACCGCCGACCAGGTGCGGGAGCGGGGTGGGATGCAGCTGCATCCGGTGGCTCGGGTCGAGTCGAGTCTGCGCGACCTCGCCGACGCTCCCCGTCAGGGCGACGAGGGTGCTCCCGACGCCTGGGTCGTGTTCGACGAGTCGGTGCGTGCTGCGCTTGCCGACGTCAGGCCCGGCGACGAGCTCATCCTCGTCAGCTGGTTCGACCGGGCCGACCGCTCCGTCCAAAAGGTCCATCCGCGCAGCGACCCGGGCCGGCCACCGACAGGTGTCTTCAGCACCCGCTCCCCCGACCGCCCCAACCCGCTCGGCCTCCACCGGGTCACCGTCCTGGCCGTCGACGACCTCCGCCTCCAGGTCAACAACCTCGAAGCGCTCGACGGCACCCCGATCGTCGACGTCAAACCGGTCATCGGCGACATCTCAGATCGCTGAGAGCAGCCGGAAAGGAGCGCGGTATGAGTGGTGAAGAGGTTGCGCCGGCCAGCAACGGGGTCACGGTGGTGGACCTGGCCACCGTCGATCTGGGAGCTGAGCTTCCCGGGATGGACGGCCGGCGGCTGCGGATGCGGATGGTGACGATCGCGCCGGGAGGGGTGTTCGGGCCGGTTCACGATCATGTCGGGCGGCCGGGGACCGTCTACGTGCTCGAGGGGACGATCACCGACCATCGCGACGGGATCACGACGGACTACGGGCCCGGGCCGGGCTGGCCCGAGGACCGGAACACACTCCACTGGCTCGAGAACCGAGGCACCGTGCCGGCGGTCGAGATCTCCGTCGACATCGTCAGCGAATAGACATCGGGCGCCGACGGAGGAATCCGCCGGCGCCCGATCCGAGAACGCTGATCAGAAGTTGATCATGTGTCCTTCGAGGCCGTGGAAGGCCTCCTGGAGGGCCTCGCTCAGGGTCGGGTGGGCGTGGACGTTGCGGGCCAGTTCCTTGGTGGTGAGGTCCCACTTCTGGGCCAGGGTGAGCTCCGGGAGGAGCTCGGTCACCTCGGGGCCGATCAGGTGCGCGCCGAGCAGCTCGCCATACTTGGCGTCGCTGATCACCTTGACGAAACCGGTCGGGTCGCCGAGGCCGTGGGCCTTGCCGTTCGCGGTGAACGGGAACTTGGCGACCTTGACGTCGAAGCCCTCCAGCCGGGCCTCTTCCTCGGTCCACCCGAAGCTGGCGATCTGCGGCTGGCAGAAGGTCGCCCGCGGGATCATCTTGTAGTCGAGCTCCATCGTCTCGTGCCCGGCGATGGTCTCGGCCGCGATCACACCCATCGCCTCGGCGGCGTGCGCGAGCATCAGCTTCGCGGTCACGTCGCCGATCGCGAAGATGTTCGGCACGTTGGTCCGGCAGAAGCCGTCGATGCCGATCGCGCCGCGCTCGGTCAGCTGGACGCCGATCTTGTCCAGGCCGTAGCCGTCGACCCGCGGCTGGAAGCCGATCGCCTGCAGGACCTTGTCGGCCTCCAGGGTCTTCTGGGCGCCGTCCTTGCCCGTGACGGTGACCTTGACCTTGTCGCCGGAGTCGTCGATCGAGTCGACCCGGGTGCCGGTCAGCACGTCGACGCCGAGCTTCTTGTACGCCTTGGCGAGCTCCTTGGAGACCTCGATGTCCTCCAGCGGGACGACCCGGTCGAGGAACTCGACGATCGTCACCTTCACGCCGTAGTTCGCCAGCACGTACGCGAACTCGACACCGATCGCGCCGGCGCCGGCGATCACGATCGAGCCCGGCAGCTCCTCGGTGAGGATCTGCTCCTCGTACGTCACCACGCGCTCGCTCAGCTGGGTGCCCGGCAGCAGCTTGGTGGTCGCGCCGGTGGCCAGGATGCAGTTGTCGAACGTGACGGTCTCCGACGAGCCGTCGTTCAGCGTCACGTCGAGGGTGTTGGCGTCGGTGAACGAACCCCAGCCGTCGAACTCGGTGATGTTGTTCTTCTTCATCAGGAAGTGGACGCCCTTGACCCGGCCGTCCGCGACCTTGCGGCTGCGCTGGACCGCGGTCGGGAAGTCGAAGGTCACCTCGCCGCTGATGCCGAAGGTCTTCGCCTCCGTCCGGAAGATGTGCGACAGCTCGGCGTTCCGCAGCAGCGCCTTGGACGGGATACAGCCCACGTTCAGGCAGACACCGCCCCAGTATTTCTTCTCGATGATGGCGGTCTTGAGGCCGAGCTGGGCTGCGCGGATCGCCGCGACGTACCCACCCGGACCCGCGCCGAGGACAACAACGTCAAAGTGCGAGGCCATGCAGTGAACTTTAATAGGTCACCCCAGCACAACCCGTCTCCCGGGGTAGGCTGGGTGGGCGCGTGAGGCGAAATCATGGGGGACCGATGGATCTGGGGAGACGTCGGGGGCTGCGACTGGCGGCTTTCGGCACGCTGCTGGCAGTCGTCGCACTGCCTGCGTACGCCGACGACCCCACGCCCCCGCCACCCGCCTCCGTGACCGACGTCAACCGGTCCCTCGAGCAGCTCCAGGCCGAGGCCGCCGCCGTCCAGGCCGACTTCGCCAAGGCGACCATTGCCTACACGAAGGCGCTCAAGGACGCGCAGGCCGCCGAGGCCGCCGCGAAGAAGGCGGAGGCCACCGCGACGGTCTCCAAAGGCAAGGCCGACGAGGAGCGCCGTCAGCTCGGCCTCCTGACCGCCCAGGCGTACCAGCTGGGCATCCCGACCGTGATGGGCACCGAGTCGATGCTCTGGTCGCTCGCCCCGGTCGCGGAGAACCTCCAGGAGATCGCCGACCGGCAGACCGCGATCACCCAGCTCGGTAGCACCCAGGTCTCGCAGTACCGGATGGCGATGGAGGCCGAGTCCGAGTCGATCCGGCTCAAGGCCGAGGCGACCGCCAAGCGCCAAGCCGCGAACGACGCCGCCGCCAAGGCACAGGACCTCAGCAAGCAGGTGCAGCAGAAGGCCGCCGACGCCTCAGCAGCCATGGCGGACCAGACTGCGGACCTCGACGTCGCCTCCGCCCTGTCCAAGCAGCTGCAGCAGGTCCGTAACCAGCAGGCGCTCGCGCGCTGGCAGACCTACCTGACCGAGCTGACGTCCGCGAAGATCACTCCCCCGGCAGCCGCCCTCCTCAAGAACCCTGCCAAGCTCCCCGCCGGGCTCGCACCGCTGACCCGCCGGGGTACGCCGGTCCCGGGTGTCGCGTCCGCCGCCGTCGCCGGCCGCACCGTGCGGGTGATGTCGGCCGAGACGATCCGCGCGGTCAACCAGGCCTTCAGTCTGGTCGGCAAGCCGTACGGCGTCGCAGCGACCGGACCGGACAAGTACGGATGCCTCGGCGCGGCCCGCGTCGCCTGGCAGCCGTACACCACCCTCCCCAACCTGGTCAGCAAGGTGTACCCGGACTACCAGGCCGTGCCCAACGCCCAGATCCAGCCGGGCGACCTGCTGGTGATGGGCAGCAAGTCCCTCGGCCTCGTCCACATCGGCGTCGCGCTCGACAACGGCGAGATGATCGCCGCCGACGAGGCGAAGGGCTCGGTCGTCGTCACCACCATCCCCGACAACCTCTACGCCGCGCTCCGCCCGACGCTCGGCGCGCCGGCCAAGCCGCAGGTCGCCCCGGTAGGGACGTCCGACGCGTACGCATTCCGCTGCGGTAACACCGCAACGTCGTACAACGTCGGCTCGGGCGCCTGGACGTGGCCGCTGCCGGACGGGACCTACGAGATCGGCACGCCGTTCGGCCAGTCCGGGTCGATGTGGTCGACCGGACTCCACACCGGCCAGGATTTCCCCGCCCCGGTTGGTACGACGGTCCGCGCGGTGACATCCGGTGTCGTCCGGGTCGAGCACCCGGCCTGGGCCGGCAACCTGGTCCGCATCGACCACGGCAACGGGCTCGAGACGCTCTACGCACACCTGAGCCGCATCGACGTGACCGACGGACAGCAGGTGACCGCGGGGCAGCAGATCGGTGCTGTCGGCACCGAAGGCAACTCCACCGGTCCGCACCTGCACTTCGAGGTACGGCTCGGCGGCGATCCGGTCAACCCGATGCCGTTCCTGGCGACCGGTTCCGCCAGCACGGGCTGGGGTGGCTACAGCAACGGCATGATCCCGGCCAGCAAGCTGTGCGGGATCGGCGGCGGGCACATGCTCCGCTGCGACGCCTCAGCGGCGTACCTGCAGCTGTCGAGTGCCTACCGGGCGCGGTTCGGCAAGTCGCTGTGCATCACCGACTCCTACCGCTCGTACGCCTCCCAGGTGGACCTGTATGCGCGCAAGCCGTCGCTGGCTGCCCTTCCGGGCACCTCCAACCACGGCTGGGGCGTGGCCGTCGACCTGTGCGGCGGGATCGACAAGTACAACACCGCCCAGTACGAGTGGATGAAGTCGCACGCCGCGACGTACGGCTGGGTCCACCCGGCCTGGGCCGAGCAGGGCGGCAGCCGCGAGGAACCGTGGCACTGGGAGTTCGGCAACCCGGCCAGTTCGTAGCTGCCCGGTAGGCTGACGTTGTGGCCGAGCACGAGAGTCCCGACCGCACCGATCACAACATCACGTTGGATGCTGCGGATGACCGGTGGGAGTGGCGGCGGAGGATTCGTGAGAATCCGCGCAAGCTGCTGTTCTACCGGATCGGCGTGGGCGTCCTCGGCGGCCTGCTGATCATCGCCGCCCCGCTGACCGGCTGGCTGCCGGGACCGGGCGGGATCCCGCTGTTCATCGCCGGTCTGGCTGTGCTGGCCAGCGAGTTCGAGTGGGCCCAGCGGCTGCTGTACCGGGTCAAGGACTGGGTGAAGGCACTCACCGCCTGGACCGGCAAGCAGCCCGCCTGGCTGAAGGCGCTCGGGACAGTCGCGCTGTTCCTCTGCGTGCTGGTCGCGATCTGGCTCTACCTGGCCGTGCTGGGAGTTCCGGGCTGGTTCCCTGACTCCTGGGAGTCATTCCTGCACCAACTTCCCCTCCTGTAGCGAGTAGTCGGGCAGCTCGATGAGTTCGCTCATCTTCTGCGCCATCTTGATCATCTGGTTGTTGAAGAACGGGATGTCCAGGATCCGGTTCCGCGCCGTCAGCCCGAACCGGGTGGCCGGCGCCATGAACGACCCCGCCCGGCTGCCGTCCTGGGTCGTCGACACCGACTTCCGAAGGCGCGTCTCGTACCGGTCGAACGCCACCCTGAAGTCCCGGGCGCGCGCCAGCTCCCCCGCCAGTACATAGGCTCCGACGACCGCTGTCCCCGTCCCGAGCGCTCCGAACGTGGCGCCGTACCCCGCGTCGCCGAGCAGCACGATCCGGTCGGTGGACCAACGATCCACGCTCACCCGGCTGATCGAGTCGAAGTACAACTCCGTTGCTGCCGGCAACCCTTCGAGCAGCTCCGGCACGTGCCAGCCCAGGCCGGTGAACTGCGCCCGCAGGATCGCCTTCTGCTGGTCGAGATCGCGCCGGTTGTAGGTCAGCTCCTTCGACTTGAAGACGAACAGGGTCTGCGCCAGCCCCGGGTCACGCCGGTCGGCGCCGACGCTCGCCAGCTTGCCCGGCACGTTGTACATGAGGGTGTCGCCGCTGACCCCCAGCGTGTTCGGGACCTCCCAGCCGCCCACGTAGTAGTTCAGATGGCGCTCGACCACCCGCTCCTTCGGCCACGCCAGGCGCCGTACGACGGAGTGCATGCCGTCCGCCCCGATGACCAGGTCGTAGGTCTCCTCGATCCCGCTCTCGAACCGCACATCCACACCGTCGGCGTGCTCGTCCAGGCTCGCGATCGAGTCCCCGAAGCGGTACGTCGCGTGCTCACGACCGTGCTCGTACAACACCCGCGACAGGTCGGCCCGCAGTACCTCCAACTCCCCGCCCGCGAACTCGGCCGGCAACCGCATCAGCTGGCGACCAGACGCGTCGACGAACCGCATCGCGTTGCCGCCGGTCTGTAGCGACCGCAGGTCGGCCAGCACGCCCATCCGGTCCAGAACCGTCGTGAACACCTCACCGCGGAAGTCCACGGCGTACCCGCCCTGGCGCAGCGCCGGTGCGATCTCGACCACCGTCACGTCATGCCCCGCCCGACCGAGCCAGAGCGCCACCGACGGGCCCGCCACGCTCGCACCCGATACCAGAACCTTCATCGTCGTCCTCCTCAGGAGTAATTGTGTCTGCCGGACACAGTAAAGTGTATGGTAGACACAGTTCAAGCCGGTTTCAGTTCGAGAAGGATCGAAGGATGTCTGAGCTGCTCTGGAGCAAGCCCTCGCCGCCGAGCCGCGGCCCGAAGCCGGCGGTGACGCTGACCGGGATCGCCGAGGTCGGCATCCGGATCGCCGACGCGGAGGGCCTGGACGCGGTCTCGATGCAGCGGATCGCCGGCGAGCTGCCGGTGACGAAGATGGCGCTCTACCGGTACGTCCCTGGCAAGACCGAACTGGTCGCGGTGATGAGCGACCTGGCCATGGGCGCCCCGCCGGACCGCCCCGAACTACCGTGGCGCGAGGCGCTCCACACCTGGACCATGGACCTGTACGACGGTTTCCTGCGCCACCCGTGGCTGCTGCTGTCGACCGTCGGCCGCCGCCTGCTCGGACCGAACGAGCTCACCTGGATCGAGCGCGGTATCGCGGCGCTGAGCGGCACCGGCCTGACCGGCGGCGAGCAGCTGGACTCGATCCTGGTCATCACCAGCCACGTCCGCAACATCGCCCAGCAGTCGACGACGTTCCCCGGGCACACCATCGGTCTCACCGAGGAGGACATGCAGCAGTCGCTGGCCGAGATCCTCCGCACCGAGGCTGACCGCTTCCCCTACCTGACGGCGGCCATGCGGACGGCGGCCGGCAGCGAGAACCAGGGGCTGGAGTTCGGTCTGCAGCGGATCCTGGACGGTCTCGAGCTGCTGATCAGCGGTAGGAAAGTGTCGACTTCACGGCATTGAAACGTTGCCGATAGGCCGACGCGGACAGCCCGTAGTGCGACTTGAACCGGCGGGCGAAGTAGTTCTGGTCCGGCCAGCCGACGGACTCCCCGATCCGGCTGATCGGCAGGTCCGTGTGCAGCAACTGGTCGGCCGCGAGCTCGACGCGATGACGCGACAGGTACGCCATCGGCGGCAGCCCGGTCACCGACTTGAACAATCGGACCAGATACCCGGGCGCGAGATGCAGTTCGCCGGCCAGATCGGTCAGCGTCCAGTGCCGCGCCGGGTCGGCCTCCATCAACCGCATCGCGTCGAGTACGGCGGGATGCGCGTGCTCGCTTCGCTCGTCGCGGTCGGCCACGGTCCGCGCGACGCAACTCAGGTACAGCGACAGCCAGCCGATGATCTCGGCGCGGTTGCGACTGAGTGGCTGGTTGCGAAGCTGGCGAAGTCCGTCGAGGTGTCCGACGGCCTCCGTCATTGTGTCCGGGTCCAGGTGCGTGGCGAGCATTCCCCGCCGCTGGCCGGAGAACGGCCCGGTCCACAACAGGTAACCCAGCAAGGGATCCTCGCGCGCCCAGGCCAGTTCGCGGCGGACCAGATCGGCCGAGAAGCAGCAGTTGTAGACCTCGAGCGCAGTGCAGTCGACGTACTCGTGCCAGACGCCGGGACGCAGCAGGATCGCGTCGCCGGCCCGGAGTTTCTGCCGTCCGGCGAGGCTGTGGTGGATGCCTTCACCGCCGGTGACGAGCAGCAGTTCGAAGAAGCTGTGCGTGTGCAGCGGATGGGACTTTTCGTGCAGGTGTGGACCGGCGTGCACGACCGTCCCTTCGACGAAGTGCAGCACCGTTCCACGGGTCCTCACGGGCTCGTCGGTCATGGTTCACGATACGAGCCAAGGTGCAGATCGTGCTAGACCGAGTGCACTTCGGGCTACTCGCCGGCGACTGCCGGGCACAGGATCGGGGAACAGGCGAAACGTCCCGCCGACAATCAACCGAGATCGCGGCGTTTTGTCAGCGCACCCAATGAATCGTTTCACTCGCGAGTTGGAGCCTCATGTCGAACCTCGCCGCACCCACCGCCCTTCGCTTCGAGCATCGATCAGCTTCCCCGGAGTCCGGCACCGTGCTGGGCATCGGCACCGCGACGCCCCGGATCTCCTGGCAGGTCCCGGCCGCGGACGCCGGCTACGCGCAGACGGCGTACGAGCTCGAGATCACGACCGGCACGACCCAGGCGTTCACGGTCCAGTCGCCCGACCAGGTCCTGGTGCCCTGGCCGGCCGACCCACTCGGCTCGCGCGAGTCCGCGCAGGTCCGGGTCCGCGTCCGCGGTAACGACGACTGGAGTGAGTGGAGTGAGCCCGCGACCGTCGAGGCCGGTCTGCTCACCTCGGACGACTGGACCGCGCGGTTCGTCAGCCCGCGGGAGAACCCGCACGGCTCCCCCGCTCCCCTGATCGCCGGTGTCACGGACCTGCCGGAAGGCATCGTCAAGGCTCGCCTCTACGCGACCGCGTACGGGATCTACATCCCCGAGCTCAACGGGGAGCGCGTCGGCACCGAGGAGCTGGCGCCCGGCTGGACGGCGTACCAGTACCGGCTGCGCTACCAGACCTACGACGTGACCGAGCTTGTCCGACCTGGTGAGAACAAGCTCGAGATCCTCGTCGGTAACGCCTGGTACCGCGGCCGGATCGGCTTCCAGGACCAGAAGCAGCTGTACGGCGAGCGGCTCGCCGTACTCGCGCAGCTCGAGGTCACCACCGACGACGGCCAGGTGCACACCTTCGGCAGCGACGGCACCTGGACCTCGCGGGAGAGCAACGTCCTCGCCGACGACCTGTACGACGGCCAGACCACGGACCTTCGTAAGCAGCCCGGCGAGCCGGCTCCCGTCGACGTACTCGACGCCGACCTGAACCTGCTCGTCGCCCCCGACGGGCCGCCGGTCCGGATCACCGACGTACTGCCCGCGGTCGAGATCATCACCTCGCCGTCCGGCAAGACGCTCGTCGACTTCGGGCAGAACCTGGTCGGTCGAGTCCGGCTGAAGGTCCGCGGCGGGGCCGAGGGCGACGAGATCGTCGTACGTCACGCGGAGGTCCTCGAGAACGGCGAGCTAGGCGTCCGTCCGCTTCGCACCGCCAAGGCGACCGACACCTACTTCCTCGCCGGACCCGACGAGGTCGTGCTCGACTCCCCGCTCACCTTCCACGGCTTCCGGTACGCCGAAGTCACCGGCGTGGACGCGCTCGCGAAGGAGGACCTCGAAGCCGTCGTCATCGGCTCCGACCTGCAGCGGACCGGTTGGTTCGAGTCGTCGAACGAGCTGCTCAACCAGTTCCACCAGAACGTGGTGTGGGGCATGCGCGGCAACTTCGTCGACGTACCGACCGACTGCCCGCAGCGGGACGAGCGACTCGGGTGGACCGGCGACATCCAGGTCTTCTCCCCCAGTGCGAGCTTCCTGTTCGACACGGCCGGCTTCCTGACGAACTGGCTGGCCGACCTGGCGGCAGAGCAGCAGAAGGACGGCTCAGTGCCCTACGTCGTACCGGACGTGCTCCGGAACGAGAGCCCGGCGACGGCCGCATGGGGTGACGCGGCAACGATCGTCCCCTGGGTGGTCTACGAGCGCAGCGGCGACGCCGGTCTGCTCGCCCGGCAGTTGCCGAGCATGCGGGCCTGGGTGGACAAGATGACCGACCTGGCCGGCAGCGACCTGCTCTGGTCCGGCGGCTTCCAGTTCGGCGATTGGCTCGACCCGACCGCACCCCCGGAGAACGCCTTCGCCGCCAAGGCGGATCCCGACGTGGTCGCGACCGCGCACCTGGCCCGCTCGGCGGAGGTGGTCGGAAAGGCGGCGGAGCTCCTCGGCCACGCCGACCTGGCCCAGGAATACACCGACCTGGCGGCGCGCGTCCGGCAGGCGTTCGCGACCGAGTACGCGACCGACGGCGGCCGGGTATTGAGCGACGCGGCAACTACCTACGCACTCGCCCTCCAGTGGGCGCTGCTGCCGACGGAGACCCAGCGGCAGCGGGCCGGCGAACGTCTCGCCGACCTGGTCCGTACGTCGGGCTTCCGGATCAGCACCGGATTCGTCGGTACGCCGCTGATGGCTGACGCACTGGCCGATTCCGGACATCCTGACCTGGCGTACCGCCTTCTGCTACAGACAGGCTGCCCCTCTTGGCTGTACGCAGTGACGATGGGAGCCACGACAGTCTGGGAACGCTGGGACAGCATGCTGCCCGACGGCAGCATCAACCCCGGTGAGATGACGTCGTTCAACCACTACGCCCTCGGCGCGGTCGCCGACTGGATGCACCGCCGGGTCGCCGGCCTCGCGGCCGCCGAGCCCGGTTACCGCACGATCGACGTACGGCCGCTCCTCACCGAGCAGCTCACGAACGCGTCCGCCCGGCACCTCACGCCGTACGGCGAGGCGTCGGTCGCGTGGGCCCGCGCCGACGGCCGGGTCACGCTGTCGGTGACCGTGCCGGTCGGGTCCCGCGCGAGGGTCGACGTACCCGGGCAGGGTGTCGTCGAGGTCGAGCACGGTACCCACGAGTGGACCGCCGACGACCCGTACGCCGAGCGGCCCGAACTGGCCGCGGACGCCACGATCCGGCAACTGATGGACCACGAACCCACCTGGACCGAACTCGCGACCGCGGCCGTCGAAGGCGGGATCGTCGCGGACGACGCCCAACTGGCCGCCCGCCTCGAGCGGTACCTCGACCAGCCGGCCACCGGACTGGTCGACGCGATCAGCCCCCGTGGATTCTCCCCGAGCGCAGAGGCCCTGAAGGCCAAGCTCGAAGCACTGCTGAACCACTAGTCCAAGCCAACCCGACACCGCCCCGCTGCTTTGAACAACATCCTTTTGGAGGTCAAGATGAGGTTCCGCCCAGGAGCTAGCGGACTGGCGCTTCTCGCCGTCAGTTCGCTGGTGCTTTCCGCGTGCAGCGCGGGCAGTCTCGGATCCAGCAGTGACTCCGGCAGCAACTCGGTCGAGATCACGTACCTGATCGGCAACCAGGATCAGGACGTGAAGGAGGCCAACCAGCTGATCAAGGACTTCACCGCGAAGAACCCCGGTATCACGATCAAGACGGAGACCCGGCCGGCCGGCACGGAGGGCGACAACATCGTCAAGACCCGGCTGTCCACCGGCGACATGCCCGACGTCTTCGGCTACAACACCGGGTCGCTGTTCCAGGCGATCGCCCCGCAGAAGAACCTGGTGTCGATCAGCGACCAGCCGTACATCGGCAATCTCGACGACAACTTCAAGAAGACCGTGACCGCCGACGGCCAGGTGTACGGCGTACCCGTCGGCGGCTTCATGGGCGGCGCGGTGCTCTACAGCATCCCGGTCTACACCAAGCTCGGTCTGAAGATCCCCAAGACCTGGGCCGAGTTCATGGCCAACAACGCCAAGATCAAGGCGAACGACCCCGGCGTCGCCCCGGTGATCCAGACGTACGGCGAGACCTGGACGTCGCAGCTGTTCGTCCTCGGGGACTTCCACAACGTCGCCGCGGCCGAGCCGTCGTTCGCCGACGACTACACCGCGAACAAGGCGAAGTACGCCACCTCACCGGCCGCGCTCAAGGGGTTCGAGCACACCGAGGCAGTGCACGACGCCGGTTACGAGAACAAGGACTTCGCCTCGGCGAAGCTGCCGGACGGCCTGAAGATGCTTGCCACCGGCAAGGGTGCGCACTACCCGATCCTGTCCGGCGTGGTCGCGAACATGGTCGCCACCTACCCGGACGCCGCCAAGACCGTCGGCCTGTTCGCGTTGCCTGGTGACGACGCGAGCAAGAACGGCCTGACGCTGTGGACGCCGGGCGGCCTGTACATCCCGAAGACCACGACCGGCGACAAGCTCGACGCGGCGAAGAAGTTCCTCGCCTTCGTCGCCAGCCCGGACGGCTGCGCCTCGCAGAACACCGCCGGCGCACCGACCGGTCCGTACGCCGTCAAGGGCTGCACGCTCGGCAACGACGTACCGCAGGCGATCAAGGACATGCAGCCGTACCTCGACAAGCCTGACGGGTCGAGCCTGGCGCTGGAGTTCCTGTCGCCGGTCAAGGGCCCGTCGCTCGAGCAGATCACGGTCGAGGTGGGCTCCGGTATCCGCAAGGCGAAGGACGGCGCCGCGCGGTACGACGAAGACGTGAAGAAGCAGGCACAGCAGCTCGGCCTGGCAGGTTGGTGAGGTCGGTGGCTGTATTGATGCCACGACTCCGTCGCGGCGGGTCATGGGGCTGTAACTCCCGTCCTTCCCTCGTCGCTCCGGTCGCTCCGCTCCCTGCGCTCCTCAGTCCAGGACGGGAGGCCCCATGACCGTCACCTCGGTGAAACCACGTGAACGCAGCAAGGCGCGACCGGCCGCTTCGGCGGCCGGGAGCAAGGTCTACCGTCCGTACTCGAACTGGTTCTACCTGCCGACCGCCGTCATCTACGGCGTGCTGTTCCTGGTCCCGACGTTCGCCTCGCTCTACTTCAGCCTGACCCGGTGGAGTCTGTTCGAGTCGAAGTTCATCGGGCTGGACAACTTCAAGCTGTTCTTCCAGGAGCCCGCGCTGGTCAAGGGCTTCACCAACACCCTCATCTACGCCGTTGTCACGTCCGGGTCGAAGGTGGTGCTCGGGCTGCTGCTCGCGGTCCTGCTGACGTCCCAGATCGTTGCCCGCGGCTACCTCCGGTCGGTGGTGTTCTTCCCGGTGCTGGTCTCCACGATCGGTGTCGGGCTGACGTTCACCGTGCTGATGAACCCGGAGAAGGGCCTGATCAACGAGTCGCTCGGGCTGCTCGGGATCAACGGTCCCGGCTGGCTGACCGACCCGAAGTGGGCGCTGCTCTCGGTGGCCGCGGTCGACGTGTGGAAGGGCGTCGGTCTCGCGACACTGATCTACATCGCGGGGATCGTCTCGATCCCCCGTGAGTACATCGAGGCCGCCCGGGTCGACGGCGCCGGGTCGTGGCAGCAGTTCCGGCGGATCGTGCTGCCGCTGTCCCGGCCGGCCACCGTCACGGTCATCATCCTGTCGCTGATCGGCGGGCTGCGGTCCTTCGACCTGATCTGGGCGATGACCCGCGGCGGACCCGGGTTCACCTCGGACGTGATCGCGTCGGTGATCTACAAGCAGTACCAGGCCGGGTTCTACGGCCTGTCGACCGCGGGCAACGTGGTGCTGTTCATCACCGTCACAGCGATCATCCTGCCGCTGTCCTGGTTCCTGAACCGCAAGGAGGTGGACCTGTGAGTACGGCGGAACTCGTCAACCACCGCCCGGGTCGCAAGTGGGTGCTGAGCGCGGTCGCGATCATCGTCTCGATCGTCGTGTTCGTGATCCCGTTCGCGTTCATCGTGCTGACCGCGGTGAAGGACCGGACCCAGTCGGCCGACCTGAGCTTCTCCTGGCCGCACCAGTTCCGCTTCGTGCAGAACTTCATCGAGGTGGTCGAGGCCCGCGACTACATGCTGGTGATCGCGTTCATCAACAGCACGATCCTGACCGTGGCCAGCGTCACCGGGATGGTGGTGCTCGCGGCCATGGCCGGGTTCGTGCTGCAGCGCCGCAAGAGCCGGTGGAACGGGTTCATCAACTTCCTGGTGCTGGCCGGGCTGATCATCCCGCCGGCCGTCGTACCGACGATCTGGGTGCTGCAGAAGCTCGGCATGTTCAAGACGATGCCGGGGTTGATCCTGATCGAGATCGCCTACGGGCTGTCGTTCTGCATCCTGCTGTTCCGCGCGTTCGTCGCGACGATCCCGCGGGAGCTGGACGAGGCGGCGATCATCGACGGCGCCGGGCCGTTGCGGTTGTTCTTCCAGGTCGTGTTCCCGTTGCTCAGATCCGTGATCGTCACGGTCGTGGTGGTGCAGTCGGTCAACGTGTTCAACGACTTCGTGAACCCGTTGTACTTCCTGCCCGGTGACCAGAACGCCACCGTGCAGCTGACCTTGTACAACTTCTCGAGTCAGTTCACGACGCAGTACAACCTGCTGTTCATGGACATCCTGCTGATCACGATCCCGCCGTTGATCATGTTCCTGTTCTTCAACCGCCAGATCGTCGCCGGACTGACTTCCGGAGCGATCAAGGGGTAGCCGGTTTACGGACGATGTGCGCCGCCTGCGCCTTGTCCTTCTCGCCGGGCATCGCCGCGCGCGTCAGGGTCGCCACCTCGGCGAACCCGGCGCCGGCGAGCAGCCCGGCCACGTCCGTGGGGTCGTAGCTGTAGACCTCCAGGTCGAGGTCGTGACCGTAGGCGTTGCTCAGATGCCGGCTGCCGCCGCCGACCTTGAAGCCGTGCACGAGGTAGCCGCCGGGCTGCAGCACGCGGTACAGCTCCGCGAACACCGCCGGCAGGTCCTCGCGCGGCGTGTGCACGAGCGAATACCACGCGAGCGCGCCGGCGAGCTCACCGTCCTTCAGGTCGAGGTCGAACAGCGACCCGACCTCGAACCGCAGCTCGGGGTACTCCCGGCGCGCCACCTCGATCATCCCCGGCGTGAGGTCGATCCCGAACACATCCAGACCGAGCCCGGCCAGGTACGACGTTATCCGCCCGGTCCCGCAACCGAGATCCCCGACCGGGCCAGGCTCGACCAGCCGCGCGAAGTAGTCGAGCGCACCGCGCTCGAACGGATCCGCGTGGTGGTAGTCCCGCAGGATCGCGTGGTAGTCGGCGGCGGCGGCGTTGTAAGACCCTTGGATGTCGTTCACCCGAGGACTGTACGAAGTCCCTCCGACAGTTTCTGGTAGTCCGCGAGCGAGTTGTACCCATGCGCCGACAACCGGATGAACTTGCGCTCCTCGAAGCCGGTGAAGGTGATCTCGGCCTTCAGCTCACGCGAGATCCGCATCTTCAGCGCATCGCCGCCGGACAGGTCGACCGAAGACGGCAGCTCGACCAGCCGCATCGTCGTCGGCGGGTGGACGACCTCGGCGATACCGGTCCCCAGCGACTTGGCCAGCACCCGTGCGCCCTCCTCGACCAGCGTGGTCAGCTGCGGGCGCCGGGTCGGCCAGTCCAGGTCGGCGAGCACGTTGAGCGACTCGGGCGCGGCGATCCACGGCACGTAGTCGTACGTGCCCTGCATGTCGAAGCGCTCCGGCATCCGCTCGTCGTACTCCGACCACGAGACGATCAGCGGCATCGTTGCCGTGCGCCACTGTTCCGCGACCACCAGCCCGGCGGTCGCCCGCGGTGCGGCCGGCCACTTGTGGAAGTTGCCGGTCCAGAAGTCGGCGCCGACGGGAGCCGGGGCGTCGATCAGAGCAGGGGCATGCGCGCCGTCGATCACGATCGGTACGCCGTGCGCGTGCGCTGCCTCGACCAGGGCCTCCACCGGCAGCACCTTCGCCGTACCGGAGGTGATCTGGTCGACGATCAGCACGGAGGCGTTGTCGAGCCGGTCCGCGATCAGCGAGACCACGGTCTCGTCGTCGGCCTCGAGCGGGATGTGGACGATCACGATCTCGGCCTGGTGTTCCTTGGCGAACCGCTCGGCGGCGTACCGCACCGCGCCGTACGTGTGGTCGGTCAGCACGATCCGGCTGCCTGCCGGGATCGGCAGGGTGGCGAGCGCGACGGTGACGCCGGCGCTCGCGTTCGGGACCAGGGCGAATCCGGACGGGTCGGTCTCCAGGAACGACGCCAGCGCGAGCCGGCTGGCTGTCAGCCGGTCGGCGACGGTCCGGAACCAGACCATCGGGTTGGCATCCATCTCCATCCGGAGGGCGGCCATCACCTCCTGGGTCCGGCGCGGCACGGCGCCGTACGAGCCGTGGTTGAGGTGGAGGACGCCGGGGTCGAGGGTCCACAGGTCGGGGCGGGGGCTGAGTACCGTCACCACCCAAACGGTACATACTTCCCCTCGTGTACCCCTACCTCGACCATGACGGCCCGATCGCGATGGCTCATCGAGGCGGCGCGAAACACCCGGACAACATCGGCTACGAGAACTCGCTGCACGCGTTCCAGCACGCGGTCGACCTCGGGTACACCTACCTCGAGACCGACCTGCACGCGACCAGCGACGGCGTGGTGATCGCGTTCCACGACGACAAGCTCGACCGGGTCACCGACCGCACCGGAGTGATCGCCGAGCTGCCGTGGTCCGAGGTCAGCAAGGCCAAGATCAACGGCCACGAGCCGATCCCCCGGCTGGACGAGCTGCTCGAGCAGTTCCCGGACATCCGGTTCAACCTGGACATCAAGGCCGAGGGCGGTCTGGAGCCGGCGGCAGCCGTACTGAAGGCCGCCGGCGCGATCGACCGGGTCTGCGTCTCGTCGTTCTCCCAGTCCCGGGTACGCCGGATCCGCAAGCTGCTCGGTCCGCGGCTGTGCACCGGGTACGGCGAGTTCGAGATCCTGCTGATCCGGTTCCTGCCGTTCGGGCTGCCGGCGGCCGGGGCGTGTCTGCAGATCCCGCAGGCGTACGGGCCGTTGAAGGTGCTGACGCCCGGGCTGATCAAACGAGCGCATGCCAGGGGCAAGCAAGTGCACGTCTGGACGGTCGACGATCCGGCACAGATGCGGGAGCTGCTCGACGCCGGGGTCGACGGCATCATCACCGACCGGACCGACCTGCTGCGCGACGTACTGATGGACCGGGGACAATGGAGCTGAGTGGAGTTGAAGTGTTATCCGGCGGTACGCCGCAACGTCCCCGGAACCTGACACACTTCCGCGCATGGGACTTCTCTCCGCCCCGGCCGGTGTGGACAAGCGTGAGTACTGGGGGTTCAGCCTGTACGACTGGGCGAACTCCGGCTACGTCACCACGGTCGGCACCGTCCTGTTCGCGCCGTACCTGACGTCGGTCGCGGAACAGGCCGCCTGCGGGTACTCCGGGACGACCGACCACCCGTGCCGCACCAACCTCGACGTACTGGGGCTGGGCATCTCCCCCGGATCGCTGGCGTTCTACGTCGTGACCGTGGCGACCCTGGTGTCGGCGCTGTTCCTGCCGGTGGTCGGCGCGATCGCGGACCGGATGGCCCGCAAGAAGCTCCTGATGTGCGCGTTCGCGTGGGCCGGCGCACTGGCGGCCTGCTGCATGGTGTTCGTCGGCGGCGGTCGCTGGGCGCTCGGTGCGCTGCTGCTGTTCATCGGCAATCTCTGCCTGGGCTCGTCGTTGGTCGTCTACGACTCGATCCTGATCGACATCGCCCCGCCCGACCAGCGCGACTCGGTCTCGTCCCGCGCATGGGCCTTCGGGTACGCCGGCGGCTTCATCCTGCTCCTGGTCAACCTGGCCGTCGTCACCGCGCACGACGCCCTGGGGATGAGTCAAGGAACGGCGGTCCGGCTCAGTCTGTTGAGTGCTGGGTTGTGGTGGGGGCTGTTCACGTTCTTCCCGTTCCTCCGGCTACGGGACCGGCCGCCGGTGAGCGTCGTACAGGTCCGTAGTGGCAGCCTGGTGCGGCAGAGCTTCGGTCAGCTGGGGGCGACGCTCAAGCATCTGCGCAGCTATCCGATGACGATGCTGTTCCTGATCGCGTACCTGTTCTTCAACGACGGCATCCAGACCGTCATCTCGGTGTCCTCGACGTACGGCGAGAAGCAGCTCGGGTTCGAGACGCAGGTGCTGATCGCGACGATCCTGATGGTGCAGTTCGTGGCGTTCTTCGGCGCGATCGTGTTCGGCCGGGTGGCGGCGCGGTACGGCGCTCATCGCACCATCACCGGCGGGCTGGTGATCTGGATGCTGATCGTGATCGCCGGGTTCCTGCTGCCGGCGCACCAGATCGTGCCGTTCCTCGCGATGGGCGCCGCGATCGGGATCGTGCTCGGCGGGACGCAGGCGCTGTCGCGGTCCGCGTTCAGCCAGCTGATCCCGAAGGGGCGGGAGGCGGAGTACTTCTCGCTGTATCAGGCGGGCGAGCGCGGTACGTCGTGGCTGGGCACGCTGGTGTTCGGGCTGGTGCATCAGATCACCGGGTCTTATCGGCCGGCGATCGTGGCGCTCGGTTTGTTCTTCGTGGTCGGGCTCGTGCTGCTGGTCCGCGTCGACATGCGCCGCGGCATCACCGAGGCCGGGAACGCGCAGCCGAGCATCGTTTAGACCACGGAAGCGACGAAGGCTCGTACTTCGTCGGTCGTGGGGCGGACACCGGTGCGGTCGGCGAAGAGCAGGTGGGTGGAGCCGATCAGGGTCAGCCCGAGCGCGTTCAGGTCTCGGTCCGCGGGGATGCGTCCGTAGGTCTGTTCCGCTTTCAGGTAGTCCATGACCACCCGACCTGCCTCGCTCAGGATCGGTACGCCGGTCGGCACGGCCTCCCGCAGACGTGCGCGTAGGCCGTCGCGCGAGATCGTCAAGCTGACGATCGCGACCGCTACCGAGCCGAACAGATCGGTGAGCATCGTCGTCAGGTTGTCGACGACCGAGCCTTGCCCGGCGGCCTTCAGCAGGACCTCGGCCTGGTCGTCGAGGCGACGGATCCGGTCCAGGACCAGCTCGGCCAGGAAGCCGTCGAAGTCGGTGAAGTGCTTGTGCAGCACGCCCTTCGCACACCCCGCCTCCGTCGTCACCGCCCGACTGGTCAGCGCCTCCGGGCCGTCCCGCAGCAGCACCCGCTCCGCCGCGTCGAACAACTGCTCCCGCGCATCCCGCATCGCGACACCGGTCGGCACAAACCCTCCCTTGACAAGAATGGGCACCCGCCCACTACCGTGGGCACATGCCCACTCTACCTGCAGGAGACCCACACAAGCATCGTGAGATGGCTGAGTCGTTCGGAACTGACGCGGAGCTGTACGACCGAGCTCGCCCTCGCTATCCGTCTGCCTTGATCGATTCGGTCATCTCCTCTGCGCCCGGGTCGGCGGTGCTCGATGTCGGGTGTGGGACGGGGATCGCCGCGCGGCAGTTCCGGGCTGCTGGTTGCCGGGTGGTTGGCGTGGAGGTGGATGAGCGGATGGCAGCGTTCGCCCGCAGTACCGGAGTCGAGGTCGAGGTTTCGGCGTTCGAGTCCTGGGAGCCGGCCGGTCGCACCTTCGACGCGCTCGTCGCCGGCATGACCTGGCACTGGATCGACCCGACCGTCGGCGCCGCCAAAGCAGCTGACGTACTCCGACCAGGCGGCTGCTTCGCCGCCTTCTGGTATGTCCTCCAACCGCCACCCGACCTCGGCGCCGCCTTCGCAGCCGTCCACCGTGAGGTCCTGCCAGACAGCCCGGTCAACTCTCAGGTCGCCGCCGCACCGCTCGGCGCCTACGAGCACTTCCTCGACCGAACCGCCGACAGCCTCACCGCGACCGGCGCGTTCACCGACCTCGAGCGCCCGACGTACCCCTGGAGCTGTCACTACACCCGCGACGAGTGGCTCGACCAGCTCCGCACCAGCGGCATGGCCAAACCGCTCGCCGACGCCGGCAAACTCGACGAGGTGCTCGACCGCACCGGAGCCGCCATCGACGCCGCGGGCGGCAGCTTCACCCTCGACTCCACCGCCGTCGCCCTCACCGCCACCCGCAGCTGAGAACAGACGTGCGCCCGGCCGGGGTGCTGGCCGGGCGCACGGACCTGAGGTGGATCAGCTCGAGCGGATCAGCGCGACGACGGCGTCGCCCCCGGGTTCCGGAAGCCCCCGCCGAACGCACCCTGTCGCACGGTCTGCGCGGTCACGGTCCCGTTCGCGTTCTGACCGGTCACGACCACCTGCTCGCCGGCCTTCAGATCCGCGGCAGTGCCCTTCGAGGTGATCTCGTACGTCGTGTCGCCCGTCAGCTTCACCGTCACGTTGCCCGACTGCGTCTTCACGACCAGCTCAGAACTGTTCGCCGACACCACGGTGCCGACGGTTCCGCCGCCCGGACCGCCGCCGGGGAACTGCCGCTGCCCCTGGCCGGTCCCTCCGCCGCCGTTCTGCCCCCGGAACCCGCCGTACCCGCCGTACCCGCCGGCGCCGCGCCCCGCCTGCGGCTGGTTCGACGAGCTGTCGGAAGCGAACGCCGCATGCAGCCCGGCCCCGCCGGCAAGACCGACGGCGAGTACGACGACGCCGGCCAGGATCGCCGTCGCGAGCGGCAGGTTGAGAGTCTTCTTCGGCTTGAGCGCCGCGTCGACCTCCTCGTCGGACCCGATCTGGGCGAACTCGTCGGGCGTCTGGTTACTCATGGAAGGCCTCTCACTCATGTCGTAGTGCATCGATGGGACGGAGTCCGGCGGCTCGGTGCGCCGGCATGCTGCCGAAGAACAGGCCGACCGCCGCGGACACGCCGAGCGCGAGCCCGATCGACGACGGCACCAGCACCGGCTGCACACCGGCCAGCTGGAAGCGGGTGACGATCAACGCGACCCCGACACCGACCGCGCCGCCGAGCAGGCTCAGCAGCGTCGCCTCGATCAGGAACTGCCCGAGGATCGTCCGCCGCCGCGCCCCGAGCGCCTTGCGGATACCGATCTCGCGGGTCCGCTCGGTGACCGTGACCAGCATGATGTTGGTGACGCCGATCCCGCCGACGACCAGGCTGATCGCGGCGACCGTCGCCAGCAGGGCGGTGAACGTCGCGGCCGTGTCCTGGCTCGTCTGCAGGATCTGCGCCGAGTTCGTGATCCGGAACGGCGACGTCTGATTCGCCGGCACCTGGTGGCGAGCGGTCAGCAGCTGCGTGACCTCGGCCTGCGCGGTGTCGACCCGATCGGTGGCCTTGGCCTGTACGACGATCTGGTTGAGTGCGCCGTACCCGGCCTGCGTGGCGCGGAGCGTGCTGATCGGCACGATCGCGGTCGCGTTCGGGTCGTTGAACCCGGTGCTGTCCTTGCTGGCCAGCACGCCCCGGACGACGAAGTCGACGGCGCCGAGCTTGATCGTCTGCCCGACCGCGCTCGCGGGCCGGGTGAACAGCTCGGTCGCGGTCGTCTGCCCGAGCAGGATCACCCGCTGCGAGGTGTCGACGTCCGCCTGGGTGAACGACGCCCCGATCCCGACCGGCGTGTTGGTGGCCGGCATGTATTGCGGCGTCGTACCGATCACCTGGTTCACGGTGTAGCTGGTGTCGCCGTTGGTCGCCGTGGCCCCGCTGCTCGTCATCACCGGAGCGACCGACGAGACATCGGGCGCGAGCCGCGCGTCGGCCAACGCGGCCGCATCGTCGAGGGTGAGGCTGTACTGCTGCGACGCCGGTCCGGCCTGTCCGCGCTGGAAGCCGCCACCGCCACCGGTCGTGGAGACCGTCAGCAGGTTCGTGCCCATCGCCTCGAGCCGGGCCTGCACGGCCTTTCCGGAGCCGTTGCCGACAGCAACCAGGACGATGACCGCGCCGACCCCGATCGACACGCCGAGGACGGTGAGCAGGGACCTGAGCTTGTTCGCCGTGAGGCCGCGGAGTGCGGCCCCCAGCAGGTCGCGTGGTGACATCAGCGCGTCACCTCGTCGGAGACGATCCGGCCGTCGGCGACCTGTACCAGTCGCCGGGCGCGAGCGGCGACGTCGTGCTCGTGGGTGATCACGATGATCGTCCGGCCGTCGGCGTGCAGACCGTCGAACATCCCGAGCACCTCGTCGGTCGAGTGCGCGTCCAGGTTTCCGGTCGGTTCGTCGGCGAGCAGGATCCGCGGACCGGTCGCCAGCGCACGCGCGATCGCGACCCGCTGCTGCTGACCGCCGGACAGCTGGTTCGGCCGGTGGCCGGTGCGGTCCGCGAGACCGACGAGTTCGAGCGCGCGGTTCGCGCGCCGGCGGCGTTCGGCCCGGCGCAGGTGTGCGTAGGTCAGCGGCAACTCGACGTTCGCGAGCGCGCTGGTCCGCGGGATCAGGTTGAACGACTGGAAGATGAACCCGATCTTGCGGCCGCGGACGAGCGCCTGCTGGTCCTCGCTCAGCCGGGCCACGTTGCTGCCGTCCAGCCAGTACTCGCCGCGCGACGGTACGTCGAGACAGCCGAGGATGTTCATCAGCGTGGACTTGCCGGATCCGGAGGAGCCCATCACAGCGACGTACTCGCCGGCGTCGACGCGCAACGACACACCCTGGAGTGCGTGTACCGCGGTCTCGCCGTGGCCGTACGTCTTGGTGACGTCCCGGATGTCGATCAGGGCGTCAGCGGCCACGGAAGCCACCGCCACCAGCCCCGCCACCAGCCCCGCCACCGCCGAAGCCTGCACCGCCGCCACCGCCGCCGCCGAAGCCGGCCGGGAACTGACCGGTGCCGCCCTGCCCCTGCCGGCCCTGGCCGTTCTGGGTGCCGGTGCCGCCGATCGCGCCCTGCAGCAGGTCGATCTGATCGCCTTCGTTCAGGCCGGACGTGATCTGCGTGAAGCTGTCCCCGCGGACGCCGACCTTCACCTCGCGCGTCCCACTGCCGTCAGCCATCGTCACGGTGTACGTCGAGCCGCTCGTGGCGATCGCCGTACTCGGGACGTAGAGGGCGTTGGTCGCCTTCGCGGTCTGGACCGTGACGTTCGCGGTCTGCCCCATGCGGGCGTTCGCGGGGAGCTTGGCGAGGCTGAAGGTCGCCGAGTAGGAGACGACGCCGTTGGTCGTGGTCGGCGTCGGCGAGACGGAGGCCAGCGACGCGGTGAGCGTCGTACCGGGTTCGGCGTTCAGGGTCACGGTCGCGGACTGGCCGGCCTTGATCTTGATCGCGTCCGCCTCGGCGAACGCGGCGATCACCTGGAGGGCCTTGAGGTCGGCGATGTCGACGAAGCCGGTGCCCGAGGTCGAGGTACTCGCGCTGCTCGGGGCTGAACCTTGACCTGAGGTTGAGCCTTGGCCGCTGCTACCGCCGGAGCCGCTGCCTGAACCCGAGCTGGATCCTCCGGTCACCGAGCCGATCGCTCCGTTGATCGCCGTGATGGTCCCGGCGATCGGCGCCTTCAGTGTGGTGGCGTCGACGGCAGCCTGGGCCGCCTCGACGTTCTGGTCGGCCTGCTCCTTGTCCGCCTTGGCCTTCGCCAGGCTCGCCTCGGCGTTGCTGACGGCAACTTGCGGGCTCTGACCCTGACCCTGACCTTGAGACTGGGACTGAGACTGGGACTGCTGCTGTTGCTGTTGACCGTTCGTCGCGGTCGGGGTCGGCGACGGGGAGGCGGATGCCTCCTCGGCAGCGTCGAGGGCGTCCTCGGCGTCGCTGAGCGTCTCGTCGGCCGCGCTCACCGAGTTCTCGGCGGCGATCTGGTTCTGCTGGGCGATCACGAGCTGGCGGTTGGCGTCGGACGGGTCGATCTTCGCGATCGCGGCGCCCTTGGCCACGACCTGACCGACCTTCACCAGGATCTGCGTCACGGTGCCCGAGGTCTCGAACTGTGGCGACGCCGTCTGGGAGCTCTGCAGGGTGCCACTGGAGCTGACGCTCGCGGTCACGTCACCGCGCTGGACCGCCACCGTCGGCCGGGTCGCGCTCGCGGCCGGCGGGTCCTTCTTGAAGAACAGGAAGTAGGCCGTGAGGGCGATGACGAGCACGATGGCGACCAGCGCCACGTTCACGAAACTGAGGCCACGGATC
Organism: Kribbella sp. NBC_00662; assembly: GCF_041430295.1. Taxonomy (GTDB): domain Bacteria; phylum Actinomycetota; class Actinomycetes; order Propionibacteriales; family Kribbellaceae; genus Kribbella. The sequence continues at coordinate 6,404,949 of NZ_CP109029.1, forward strand.
TTGTGGCGGGGTAGCACCATGGAAGCAGACGGTAGGGAGAGATGCTGAGGAGGAGATCCTCGATTCCTGGCAACAGGCTGTGAACCAGATATCGATTCGGTGCGTCGTACGTCGTGCGGTTCGCGACACACCGTGATCTGTGAACACCCGACGACAGCCGGTCACGACAGCGTGAACCCGGGCCGTCAGGTGCGTACATATGGCTCGGACATGCCAAAATGGGAATGATCCGGGCCGGCCGACCGTTGGCACGGATGACGATCTCGGAGGTTTGACATGTCTAATCGCGTACTGCGTGGTTCGGGGCTGGGTGGGGTCAGCTTCGAGGATGACCGTGGTGTTGAGTTCGCTCCCCGCCAGATGATCACGTACGACTGCCCCCGCGGCCACGTGGTCGAGGTCACCATGGCGCACGACGCCGAGGTGCCCGCGGTCTGGGAGTGCCCGCACTGCGGCAGCGAGGCCGCCCGGTCCACCGGCGAGAAGCCGGAGCCGAAGCAGGAGAAGCCGGCCCGTACGCACTGGGACATGCTGCGCGAGCGCCGGAGCATCTCGGAACTCGAGGAGCTGCTGGCCGAGCGGGTCGAGTTGCTCCGCAAGGGCGAGATCGGCCCGGCGCACCTGCACCGGACCAAGCGCACGGCCTGACCCCATGTGAGAACCCTCACCGCAACGGCGCGGTGAGGGTTTCTTTCTGCCCGGATTTGCCTAAAGCCTTTAGGTAATTCCATAATGAGTTATGGCAAGAGCGGGGTTGACCGGCGCGCGGCTGGCACAGGCGGGCGCCGAGCTCGCCGACGAGGTCGGCTTCGAGCAGGTCACCGTGTCCGCTCTGGCCCGCCAGTTCGGCGTACAGGTCGCCAGCCTCTACTCCCACGTGCGCAGCTCCGCCGACCTGAAGGCGCGGATCACGACGGTCGCCCTCACCGAGCTCGCGGACCAAGCTGCCGACGCTGTCGCGGGTCGGGCCGGCCGTGACGCCCTGTCCGCTCTGGCCAACGTCTACCGCGACTACGCCCGCGCCCACCCGGGCCGCTACGCCGCCACCCGCTTCCTGCCTGGGACAGCGGCTCCTGAGCTCGTTGAAGCCGGGAGACGGCATTCGGAGCTCACGCGGGCGGTCCTCCGCGGATACGAGCTGGACGAGCCCGCCCAGACAGACGCCGTACGCCTGCTCGGCAGCACGATCCACGGCTACATCACGCTCGAGTCCGCAGGCTCTTTCGCCTTCAGCCGGCCGAGCTCCGACGACAGCTGGCCGCGCATCATCGACGCCCTCGACACCCTCCTCCGCAGCTGGAGCTGACATGATCACCACCCCCATCACCTTCGACCTGGTCCGCGGTGCGCTCGAGCTCGAGCCCACCGACCGCGGCGTCCTGCCACACCGCCTGCCCGCTTGGGCGCGCACGCAGTACGACGACGCCCAGATGACGATGGTCGAGTCCCAACCGTCCGGGGTCCGCCTGGTCTTCTCGACCCGAGCGACGGTCATCGAGCTCGAGACGCTCCCGACGAAACGTGACTACACCGGCGCTCCCCCGCGCCCGGACGGCGTGTACGACGTACTCGTCGACGGCGAGCTCTTCATCCAGCTCACCGCGGCCGGCGGCGACGTCATCGCCATCGACCTGATGACCGGCGCCACCGAGACCCGCCAGGGTGAGACCCAGACCCTGAGCATCACCGGCCTGCCCGCGGCCGCGAAGACGGTCGAGATCTGGCTGCCGCACGACGAGACAACCCAACTCGTTGCCCTGCGCACCGATGCCGCGGTCGAACCGGTCCCGCCCTCGGGTCGCGTCTGGCTCCACCATGGCAGCTCGATCAGCCACGGCTCGAACGCCACCCATCCGACCGGCACCTGGCCGGCCCTCGCCTCGGCCCGGGCCGGGGTCGAGCTGCTCAACCTGGGGTACGGCGGCAGCGCGTACCTGCAGCCGTTCATCGCCCGGACGATCCGGGACACGCCCGCCGACCTGATCAGCCTGAAGCTCGGCATCAACATCGTGAACTCGGACGGCCTCCGGCTCCGCTCGTTCACGCCCGCCGTCCACGGCTTCCTCGACACCATCCGGGACGGCCACCCCGACACACCGCTGCTGGTCGTCTCCCCCATCCTCTGCCCGATCCACGAGGAGACCCCCGGCCCCACCAGCTGGGACCTCTCCGCCCTGGCCGCCGGCGAGCTCCGCTTCGTCGCCACCGGCGACCCCGCGGAGATCCCCGCGGGCAAGCTGACGCTCTCCGTCATCCGCGCGGAACTCGCTCGCATCGTCGCCCGACGCGCCGCCTCCGACCCCAACCTCCACTACCTCGACGGCCGCGAGCTGTACGGCGAGACGGACAACGCCGCCCATCCCCTCCTCGACGATCTCCACCCCGACGGCCCCACCCACCAACTCATCGCCGACCGCTTCGCACACCACGCCTTCGAATCCAAGGGTCCCTTCACGAGCTAGACCCGACTCACTGGTCCCTGGAGTTCAGGGGTACTGGCAACGCCAGGGTGTTCGACCGGTGCGCGCGGGCGGTCGAAGGGCGCAGAGTGGTGCTCACAGAGAGCCTGCCGAAGGAGGGGCGTCATGTCCCGGTATCTCCACATGCCGTCGTTCGGCGGGGCGACCGGGTGGCTCAACTCCGAGCCACCCGGCCCCGCCGACCTGCGGGACCATGTCGTCTTCGTCGACTTCTGGACGTTGACCTGCATCAACTGGCTGCGCACCGCGCCGTACATCCGGGCCTGGGCGGAGGCATACGCCGACGACGGGCTCGTGGTGATCGGCGTACACACGCCCGAGTTCGGCATCGAGCACGACGCGGGGCTCGTCGCGCGGGCAACCAAGGAGCGAGGTATCGGCTACCCGGTTGCCCTCGACAACGACTACGCGGTCTGGAACGCGTTCGCCAACCATTACTGGCCCGCGCTGTACTTCGTCGCCGCGGACGGCACGATCCGCGACCACCACTTCGGCGAGGGACGGTACGCACGGTCGGAGCGGCTCATCCAGCAACTGCTCGCGGTCGACCGCGAACCGGTCGGCGCCACCGGGGTGGGGATCGAGGCCGAGGCCGACTGGGAGCAGCTCCGCACCCCCGAGACCTATCTCGGCTACTCGCGCGGCGACCAACCGGCCGCCGGGCCTGGCGATCGGCTGCGACTCAACCAGTGGGCCCTGACCGGCGGATGGACCGCCCAGCCCGAGTTCGTCGTACTCGATGAGCCGGGCGGCAGCATCGCGTTCCGGTTCCACGCGCGGGACGCGCACCTCGTGCTGTCCACGCGTGGATCGGAGCCGATCGGGTTCCAGGTACTGCTCGACGGCGAGCCGCCGGGCCGCGCGCACGGCGTCGACGTGGACGAGGACGGCACCGGCGTACTGCGCGACGGTCGCCTGTACCAACTCGTCCGCCAGCACGGCGCGATCGACGACCGGACGCTCGAGATCAGGTTCGACCGGGCCGGCGCCGAGGCCTTCGTCTTCACGTTCGGCTAGTCCCTCGCTCAGGACGCCGCGGTCACTGACCGGGCCACCGCCTGGATGGCGCGGACGCGACCGTCGGAGAGGGCCTCGGTCAGGTGTTTCACCCGCTCGCGGAACGTCGGAACGAAGGCGTGCAGGCCGAGTGGGTTCGGTGGTTGAGACTGGATCATCCGCATCATCGCGCCGACCTGCTCGGTGAGATCCTCCCAGTGCTCGACGGTGAAGCCGGCTGACTCGATTTCGGTGCGCACGACGTTCGGCGGGACGAGGTAGCTGTGCTCGGGGCCGTCCGCCCAAGGCAGCGGGTAGTCGAGTTCACGGCCGTCGCCGGCCATGATGTCCCAGAGCGCGAGCCGGCCGCCGTCCCGCAGTACCCGTCTGGCCTCTTGGTAGAGGCGGTCCTTCCGCGCCACGTTCATCTGCACATGCTGGCTGAAGACGACATCGACGGATGCGTCGTCGAGCGGCAGCGAGGTCACGTCACCTTGGCGTACGACGATCTTGTCGTCCAGGCCGACGAGGCGGTTGAGCCATTGCGCGGTCTCGCAGTACTCGTCGGACAGATCCACCGCAGTCACCCCGCAGCCGAAGCGGTCGGCCAGGTATCGCGCCGTACCGCCGATGCCTGAACCGTCGTCGAGCACCTCGCTGTCCGGCGTCAGCCCGAGCAGATCCACCAACTGCACCGTCGCCGGCCGGCCACCGGTGTGGTAGTCCTCGACCAGTGCAAGGTCAGCCGGCTTCAACCCACCCAAGTCCTTGCCCGCAGCAACAAGAGCCGCACTGATCCCGTCCCGCACATTCCCGGTCACATACTGCGCGGGAAGAGTTGAGTCCTTCATGCCACAGCCTCCTTGAGTGTTCCACGACGATTGACAACGTTCTTGGGGATGGTTCGCATGTCAGGAGGTCTCCTTGATGCCGTGCTGAACGGCGATGCGGGTGATTGCGTCCGCGAGGAGAGCCGGCTGTTCGCTGGTGGTGAGGTGGCCGCCGGGGAACGTGACGATGTCGGCCTCGGGGACCCGTTCGCGGGTGGCGTCGACCTGGCGGTGTTCGTACGGGTCCTCGGTGCTGCCGCCGACGGTGAGGGCGACGGAGCCGTTCAGTTCACGGGCGATCGCGGCAAGATCCCAACGCCCAGCGTTGCGGCGGTGTTCCTTCACGAAGCCTGCGCCCTCGTGCAGGAACCTCGCGCCGTCTCGCCGCACCAGCGCCGACCACGTCTCGGCGATCTCGGCCTCACTCGGCTCGTGGCCGCGCGAGTACATCTGTGCCTGCTTGAATCCCTGCGCGAAGGTCACCGCCGACTTCTGCGAGCCCTTCGCCACCAGCACGCCGAGCGGCGACCTCAGCAGCGGAGTGCCTCGCAACGGATGTGAATGCGAGTCCGCGAACAAGCCGCCATTGACCATGAACGCCGCAGTGATCACCGGCCCACCTGGCCGCTCCAACTGCCGGCGCAACAACTCGAGCAGCGCCAGCGACGTGTAGTCGAACGTGACCACGACGGTACGACGCACGCCGAGGTGCCGCCACCAGGCCCCGATCAGATCGGCCCGCTCCACGGTCGAGTACGCATACCCCCTCGGCTTGTCGGAGTCACCCTGCCCCACCGGATCGACATACAGGCGTGGACCGAGCCTCTCCGGCAAGAGCCGATCGACCTGCGCCCAGCCGTACGAGCCTTCGGGGAATCCGGGCAGCATCGTCAGCCACACCGAATCCGGACTCACCGCACCGGTCTTCCGGCCGAAGACCCTGATCAGCCCGCTCCTCGCCTCCCCTTCCGCATGGGACAAGAGCCGGGCCGACTCCGCGTCGTACCAGCGGCGCTCACCGCCGCCGAACCATTCCTCCGCCGTCACCAACGCCTTGTCCTGTTGCCGCCCTGGTTCAGCGACTGTGTTCCCGTCCATCGGACGCCTCCCTCTTTAGTGGACAGTGTCCACATTAGCCTGCTTGGTGGACAGTGTCCACATTGCTATCCTGACCGCGTGACCACGGCCGATCCAGCACCGCAAGCTCCGCCCCGACGACGGCGTCCGCGCGGTGACGTCCGCGCCGGCCTGGTCGCGGCCGGGGTCGAACTGGCTCGCGCCGGCGGCCCCGACGCCGTCGTACTCCGGGAGGCGACCCGCGCGGTCGGCGTCGTACCGAACGCTGCCTACCGGCATTTCGCCGACCGCGACGAACTACTCGCCGAGGTCTGTGCCGCGGCCATGCTCGAGCTGGCCGACCGGATGACCGCCGAGATCGCCCGCGTGCGCGGCAAGCGCGGCAACCCCGCTGCCGCCCAACGTCGCCTGGGCGCGATCGGCACTGCCTACCTGCGCTTCGCCCACGAGGAGCCCGGCCTGTTCGCCGCGGCGTACGCCCTTCCTGCGCAGCACGCGTACGGCGCGTCCAACGAGCCCGACCGCACCCCTCTCGGCCTCCTTGGCGCCGCGCTGGACGAGTTGGTCGAGGCTGGAGTTCTGTCCCCGGAACGACGCGAGGGCATCGAATACCCCATCTGGGCGACCGTCCACGGCACGGCGACCCTCACGACTCATGGGCCTCTCCGCGACCTGACCGAGTCGCAGCTGCGTCAGGTCGAGGCGCGGACCCTGGCGTTCATCGGCAACAGCCTCACGCAGTAACAGTCTCGTCGGCCGCAGTCGTGAGACCCGGCTGGAGGCGGCGTACGACCTCCAGGTGATCGGCGGTCCAGAGCATCCGGATCGCGGTCGGCGTTGCGCGGCCGTCGGCGTCGTACAGGTCGCGGCGAACCGCCTCGACCAGCCGGTGCTTGGTCTCGTGGTCGTAGGCGAGCGGCTCGGGGATTTTGCCTTGTACGTCGAGGGCGCCGGCGAGCGTGGTGTACCACTCGAGCAGTCGGTCCGCCAACGCGAGCAGAGCGGACTGGGCGGCAGCACGATCCTCGGACGGCGGCTGGCCGTCGGCGTACCGCTCCCACAACTCGAGTACGGCGTCGGCGGCCAGGCGGACCGCTACGACGCCACTGACGAGCGCTGTCATCTCGCTGAGCGGGATCGGCTTCGGGCCGCGCTCGGCGAGGTACGTGCGGAACGCGTCGTCGAGGCGGCGTGCTGCGGCGGCGGCCCGGCGGCTGTCCTGCGGGGTGGTGGGGCGGGAGCCGGGGACGCAGCACGAGACGCCGAAGGAGACGGCGCCGACGAGGTAGTTCGCGCTGTCGACGTACGCCTCGGCGAGCGCCTTGCCGACTGCGGCGGATGCCCCTCGTGGCCAGAACAGGAGTCCGACGAGGACGCTGACGGCGCAGCCGAGCGCGATGTCCTCGATGCGGAACAGGATCAGCGACCAGCCTTCCGGCGCGGCGATGTTGAACAGGATCACCAGCGTCACGGTGAACGCTGCCTGCCCGGCTGCGAACGAGACCGCTGCCGGGACGATGCCGGCGAACAGGACCGCGATCGGCAGCAGGATCCACAACGCGATCCGGTTCTCGCCGATCAGCGCGAGCAGGCCCGCGCCGAGGACCGAGCCGACGACCGTACCGCCGACCGCGCGGTAGGCGTTCTGGCCGGTGTTGAGCGCGTTCGAACGGAGTACCGACAAGGCGCCGAGGATGACCCAGAAGCCGTGCGCGACGCCGGTGAAGTTGGCCACGCCGACCGCGATCGCGAGACCGACCGCGCCGCGGATGCTGTTGTGGAGCCAGACCGAATGCGGCTCGAGGTGCGCGGCGGCGCGTTCCGCGGCGCTGGCGAAGGGCGCTGTCAGTGACTTCGGCTCGCGGCCGAGGAGACGGTCGGTCCAGCCGCGCTGGTCCGCGACCCGAGCGGTCTCGACGTTCTGCCCGATCAGCAGGACGCCGAATGCGAGCTCCTGCGCCCGGAAGGACACATTGAGCGCGCTGAAGAAGGCCGCCATCGGCGTACCCACAGTGGCCGGGAGCCGCGCGACGGCGCCCTTCTCGAGCGCGGTGACGGCGTCCCGAAGCTCTGCTGTCGCGGCGGACAGTTTGTCCGGGGCGAGGGCCGGGTCTTCCAGCAGTTCGGCGCTGAGCTCCAGCACGTTCGCCGCGGCGAAGTGAACCGCTGACGAGTCCGGGTCGTCGGCGGCGCCTCGGGCGGCGACCGGGCCGGACTCGTTGAGGATCGTGGTCAGCCATGTGAGTTCGTCGACGAGGCGGACCATCGCTCTGGAGCCGGTGGACAGGCCGGTCGGGCGGTACGGCGTCGCGGTGAACGTACGACGGAGTTCTTTGATGAGGTTTGCGGTCTGTTCGGTCCGCATCGTGCAGACCTCGACGGTGTCGCTGGCTTCCGCGCGAAGCTGCATCGCGGCGGCTCGACACACTCGCGCCGCCGGTGCGCCCAGCGGGTCGATTGCGACTCTCGGCCAGAGCAGCCAGACGGCGAGGACCGCCCCCAGCCCCGCGATCGCGACGCCGGCGAGTCGGTCCGGCAGCATCGACACCGGTGTCGGTGTGGCCACCGAGAGGATGAAGGCCAGCAGCAACGAAGTACTCGCACCTGCGAGCACCGAGCTGACGACGCCAAGGAACAGTACGCCGAACCCGACAACAACCGTGCCGACGATCGCAGACCACACAGACTGCCCCGCCAGCGTCCCAAGCGTTACGAGCACCAGCCACGCGATCGCGAGCTGAACCTGCGCGCGCAGCCGCTGAATCGTGCTCCCGGTGAAGTCGACGAGCAACAACATCGCGAATGCCCCGAAGGCCGCAAAGGTCGCCACGACAGGCGCCCGCAGCACTTCTGCACAAAACGCAAACAACGTAGGCATCACCAACGCCGTCCGCCCCGCCCGCCGAGTAGCAGCCAGCCCGCTGTCACGCCGGCGCAACCACCCCACCACCCGCCCACCGACCCTCGTCACCCCGCCAGTCTCCCCCACCCACCCCCTCCGGTCACCCCACACCCATCCTCTCCCTGCACCACCACTCGGGAACGCCCTGCGCGCCACTCCGGCGAAACCGGCACACCGCCGACAGCCGGAAAGGGAGCACGGCGATGAGCCGGGGTGGGTGGGAGCGCGCGAAGCAGGCGCGCTGAGGAGCGCAGCGACGAAGGAAGCGTCTGCGTAGCCCGCGGGGGCTTACCCCGCGAGGGGCTACTTCTTGTCCGGGTCGATGACCTCGCCCTGGATCACGTCGTCGGACGACTGACGTGGTGGGGTCGGCGGGGTGCCTGGGATGAAGCCGCCCAGGCCGGCTCCGCCCAGCTGGGTGGTGATGCGGCGGTTGAAGAACGACGACATGGCTCGGCGGGCCAGTGGCCGGGTGAACGGGAGGACGAAGAAGAAGCCGAAGATGTCGGTGACGAAGCCAGGCGTCAGGAGCAGCGTGCCGCCGACCAGGATCAGCGCGGCGTCGGACAGCTCCCGCCCGGGCATCTTGCCGGTCTGGAAGGCCGACTGCAAAGCGTTCCACGCACGCCGCCCCTCGCGCTTGATGATCCACGCACCGAGGGCGCTCTCGACCAACAGCAGCGCGACTGTAGGCCAGCCGCCGATGACCTGGCCGATCTGGATGATCACGTAGATCTCCAGGATCGGCACCACCAGCAGCGCCAGCGCGATGAACCAAGGCATGTCTCAACCCTCCGAGCGACTGACCCCAGTGTTACAGGTCAGGCCGGGACCTTCTCGCGAGTCCGGGTGGAATCAGGGGCGGGTGGGGGTTCCTGGTCGTCGCCGCGGCGACGCCGGCGGTTCACCAGGCCCAGGATCAGGCCGATCAGACCGAGCCCGGTCAGGATCCACTGCGGCCAGGCGCCCAGCGTCGTCGCCAGTGTCTGACCATCCCGGACCGGCACGGTCGCGACGTACACGTCGGACACGAACTGGCCGGACTTGTGCTCGACCGTCCCGTCCGGGCGGATCACGCCGGAGATCCCGCTCGTCGACGCGATCAGCACGGTCCGGCCCGTCTCGATCGCGCGCATCCGGGTGATCGCGAACTGCTGCTCGGGCTGACCCGTCCCGCCGTACGTCGCGTTGTTGGTCTGCACGATCAGGACCTGCGCGCCGCCCTTCACCACGTCCTGGATCACGTTGTCGTACGCGAGCTCGAAGCAGATCACGTCGCCGTACGTGACGCCCTTGATCGGCATCACCCCAGGCCCGACGCCCGGCACCGTCTGTGCCCCGATCATCTCGAGCCGCTTGATGTACGGCAGGAGCTGGTTGCGGAACGGGATGTACTCACCGAACGGCACCGGGTGCCGCTTCGCGTACCGCTGTCCCGGCCCAGTGACCGGATCCCACACGATGCCCGTCGTCTGCCGCTCGTTAGGACCGGGCCCCTCGGTGACCGCACCGACGAGGATCGGTACGCCGACCGCGCGGACGGCCTCCTCGATGTCGGCCCGGGTCTCGTCGTCCTTGTACGGGTCGATGTCCGTCGAGTTCTCCGGCCAGATCACCAGATCCGGCTTCATCTCCGTACCGGCCTGGACCCGCCTCTCCAGGTCGAGCGTCGCGTTCATGTGGTTCTTCGTGACCGTACGGGCGCGGCCCAGGAACTCCAGCCCCTTGCCGGGCACGTTGCCCTGCACCATCGCGGCCTTCACGGTCTTGCCGTCGCCCTCGATCGACAGGTGGATCAGCGAGCTCCCGAACACGATCGCCAGCCCGGCGACCAGCGCCACGGCCCGCAACCGCAGCCCGCTCGCGCGACGGAGGACGGCGTACACCAGAACACCCACGAGAGCGACGACGAAGCTCAGCCCAGGGATCCCGACGTACGCCGCGAGCTTGCCCAGCGACACATCCGAGAAGGCCCACGCGAGCCGCCCCCACGGGAATCCGCCGAACGGCACGGACGCCGTCGCGAACTCGGTCGCCACCCACAGGGCCGGGATCCACAACATCCACAGCTTCAGCTTCAGCACCTGCGTCGCGAACAACCCGAAGACCGCATAGAACAGCCCCTCGAGTACGGCGAGCGCGATCGCCGCGTCGCCGCCGATCACACTCAGCCACGGCACCAGGACCGCGTAGTACGTGATGCCGAACCCGGCGCCGACGAGGAAGCCGGCCTTCATCGAGATGCCGTCCAGCGCGGCCAGCAGCAGCGGTACGGCGACGATCGTCAGCCCGGGGTGATCATGCGGTTCGAACGCGAAGCCGAGCAGTGCGCCGGCGGCGACCGCCAGCACCACTCTCGGCAGGACCCGCCCCAGAGCCTTCAATCGGTCCACGCCGTACCCCTTTGTCCTCACATCCCGGCCGATACCGGTCGCACGACCGTACAACGTCCGGGGCACGCGAATGTATCCGGTCAGTAGCCATTGGGCACCGAATGCGGAAAGTGAAGGGGCGTCAGCACAGCGCGACGAAGTGAGAAGGCCTCGTTTTCGGCGCCGTTCACAGGTCCGTAGATAGAGGAAAGAGGCTCAGCGTGCCTTCGGACCAACCGACGATGCGCTGGCTGCGAACCGTCCGGCTGTTGTCTACTGGCCGCCGAGCCTCTTCCACCTCTGCCCCGCGGGGGGCTAACCACCGGCAATCTCAGCCCCCGTCGACTCAAGCCTGGCTCTGACCTGGTCAGCGTCGCGGGATCATCGGTGGCCGAACTTCTTGTGACCGTTGAACAAACGGGATATGACGACTCCCAAAACGATGCTCGCTGGCGGCGACGGTGTCAACCTCTCCCCCGGCTCCTTGAGCCCGTTGTAACACTATCGCCTGCCCCGCAAGGGAAAACGAGGAACTCTCATCCGGGTCACGTTACAGAGCGGTCTCGGCACTCCACGTGATCGTTACCCAGGGCAACCAATCGTCACTCAACCGGTACGACGACGGTTCCCTTTGCGCGTGTGATCACAAGCGGTTCGGCCAGTACTTCGGCCGCCGACCCGGACTTGTCCGGACGGCCCCGGCAGACGACGTACGCGCTGAACTCGAGGTCACGGCTGCGGTTGCCGACCCGGGTGATCGTTGCCTTCACCTCCACAACGTCACCGGCCCGCAGCGGCTGCAGGAACTGCACGTCGGAGTACGACGCGAACAGCCCCTCGTCGCCGTCGGACTGGATGCACACCTCGGTCGCGACGTCACCGAACAGCCCCAGCACGTACGCCCCGTCGACCAGATTCCCGGCGTAGTGGGCGTGGCTGTAGGGCACGTACCGCCGATGCGTGACGGTCAGCCCGATGGTTGCCTTCGACACCTATGCGCTCCTCTTCGCTGGAACCTTCTTCGTCACCAGGGCATCGACCAGATAGCTGGCCACCTCACCCGGCGTGGTACCGCGGCCGAACACCCGGTCGACCCCGAGCTCGCCGGCCATCTGCTCGGTGAAACGGGGGCCGCCAGCAACTAATACCGGCCGGGCGTCCTCGGCATAGGCCTCCCGGAAGGCCGCGGACATCTCCTTGGTGTTGAGCACGTGCGCCTCGCGCTGCGTGACCACCTGGGAGACCAGGATCGCGTCCGCCTTGTCGGCCTTCGCGCGACGGACCAGCTCGGGTACGGCGACCTGCGCGCCGAGGTTCACGACCTTCAGCTCGCGGTAGTACTCCAGGCCCTTCTCGCCGGCGAAGCCCTTGATGTTCAGGATCGCGTCGATACCGACCGTGTGCGCATCGGTGCCGATGCAGGCGCCGACCACCGTCAGCCGCCGCCGGAGGCCCTTCCGGATCGCGAGGTTGACCTCCTTCGGCGACAGCAGCGGGTAGTCGCGCTCGATCACCTCGACCTTCGACGTGTCGACCAGGTGGTTCACCGGGCCGTAGACCACGAAGAACGTGAAGTCCGGGCCGATCGGCTTCGAATGCACGACCAGGGCGGGATCCATGCCCATCTTGTTGGCCAGCTGGACCGCGGCGCCCTCGGCCCGCTTGTCGTGCGGGACCGGGAGCGTGAACGACAGCTGCACCATTCCGTCACCGGTGGTGTCGCCGTACGGCCGGATGATGCTCACTTCTCCTCCAGCAGCTCGATGGCCGGGTTGTAGTACTCCGGCGACTTGCGAGCCACGCCGTCGAGCCCGCGCCCCGCGTCCTGAGGACGTTTCATCAATCCGAAGGTGCCGTCGCCGATCGCGTTCAGCAGACCGTCGTCGACGATCTCCTCCAGTAGCTCCACCGACTCCCCCAGCACCTGCCGCGCCCGCTGGGCGATGAACCCGTTCGGCTCCGGCCGGAAGTCCTCGTGAAGGTTGCCTGCGGCACCCAACACGTAGCGGACGTTCTGCAGGGCCAGGTCGCGGTCGGAGATCCACGGCGTCACGACCGCCTCGGTCATCATCCCGACCAGCAGGATCCCCTGCCCGGTCATCGCGCCGACCAGGTTGAAGAAGCCGTCCAGCAGGTACCCGCGGAACACGTCGCCGGTCATGTGCCGGGTCGGCGGCATCCATTTCAGCGGCGCGTTCGGGAACAGCTGCCGGGCCAGCATCGCGTGCGCGAGCTCCATCCGGAACGAGTCCGGCAGGTCCGGGTTGATCTCGAATGCGTGCCCGAGGCCGAGCTGCCAGTCCTCGAGGCCGGCTTCCTTGGCGAAGTACTCGTTCAGCAGCTGCGAGACCGTCACCGTGTGCGCTGCCTCGACCGCGTCGGCCGTGGTCAGGTAGTTGTCCTCGCCGGTGTTGATGATGATCCCCGCGCGAGCGTGGATCTGCCGGCTGAACCGCTGGTCGACAAACGTCCGGATCGGGTTGATGTCGCGGAACAGGATCCCGTACATCGAGTCGTTCAGCATCATGTCGAGCCGCTCGAGCCCGGCCAGCGTCGCGATCTCCGGCATACACAGCCCGGACGCGTAGTTGGTGAGCCGGACATAGCGCCCCAACTCGCGGGACGAGTCGTCCAGCGCCGCACGCATCAGCCGGAAGTTCTCTTGCGTGGCGTAGGTGCCGGCGAAGCCCTCACGGGTCGCGCCCTCCGGGACATAGTCGAGCAGCGACTGCCCGGTCGACCGGATCACCGCGATGATGTCCGCGCCCTCCCGCGCGGCCGCCTGTGCCTGCGGGATGTCCTCGTAAATGTCGCCGGTGGCAACGATCAGGTAGATCCACGGCCGCTGCTTCGGGTCGCCGTGCCGCTTGATCAGCCGGTCGCGCTCGCGGCGCCGGCCGTCGATCCGCTTCATCCCGGCGGCCGCCATCTTCCGGGCGGCGGTCCGAGCGCGTACGGCGTCGCGTCCCTCGGGCATCCGGAACGTCACCGAACCGGACGCGGCCTTCTGGGCCAGCACGGCCAGGTCCTCGGCCTCACCACGGACGAGCGCGTCCCAGACCGGCAGCGCGAGACCGTGCTCCAGCCCGACATCGGCACGGACGGTGTCTGCGAGGCGGTTCACCCACGGAATGCCTTCGGTATCCGCGCCGGTCAGCCCGGCAAGCCGCAGTACGGCTCGCTCGACCGACACCGTGGTGTGCTGCTGGGCCAGGTTGACGATCGGCTTGCCGGCCTTGCGGGCCAGACTGCGGGCCTTCCGGACGGTGACCGGATCAAGGTCGAGCTTCTTCACTGCACCAGTCACTGGGACCATCCCTCGACTTCATAGATCACGCGGCCGCCGACAGCGGTCCGCAAGCAGGTCGGCGTACCTTCACTCAGATCCGGAAGCACCGGCACCCCCGCACGCGGGTCCGTCGACCACGCGGCGACGCGCTCGTCCGGCGTCTGCACCACCAGGTCGGCGTCGGTCTCCCAGATCGCGTACGTCGCGGCCGTGCTCGGCGCGAGCACTCCGGCGTCGTCGATGCCCGCGGCCCGCCAACCGCCGCGGGTGTGCGCCTGGAACGCGGCGCGGACGGTGATCCGCTCTGACTTCTCATGGTGGAACGCGGCCGCCCGGACCGCGTCCCACCCGCCCAGCTCGGTCACCGGCGCGTCCGATCCGAACGCGAGTACGACGCCTGCGCGCGCCAGCGAACCGAACGGATTCATGCCCTGCCAGCGATCGCCCACACGCTCGGCGTACATGCCGTCCGGGCCGCCCCACAGGCCGTCGAACATCGGCTGCACGCTGGCCACGACACCGCAGCGGCCCAACGTGGCGATCGTTGCCTCATCGACCATTTCGACATGCTCCAGTCGGTGCCGCGCCGCGACGAGCGCCTGGATGCCGACCTTCTCGGCAGCGAGCTCGAAGCCGCGGGCGATGTTCTCGAGCGCCTGGTCGCCGATGCAGTGGAACCCGGCCTGCACGTTCCGCTCGGTGCACGCGATCACGTGCTCGGCGATCTGCTCGGCCGTCAGGTAGGCGTGACCACGGTGATCCGCACGATCGGCGTACGGCGTCTTCAGCGCCGCCGTCCGCGAGCCCAGGGCGCCGTCGGCGTTGAGGTCACCGGCCAGACCGGCGAGGCCGTAGGTGCCGACGTGCTCGAAGACGCCGGGCTCACCCCAGTACAGGGTTGCGGACAGGCCGAGGTCGTCCGCGACCTCACGCACCAGCGGCAGCTCCCACAGCGGGCCGATGTGCGGCGCGGCCATCTCGTGGAAGGCACCGATGCCCTTGCTTGCCATGTGTTTCAACGCGGCCTGGATGTCCAGACGACGCTGGTCCGGTCCGATCAGCGCGCTCAACGCATCCCGGACGGCGTGGTGTGCATCCCGCTCGACGCGACCGCTCGGGTCGTAGCCTTCGAGCCGGGCACCCGAGTCAGCGCCTTGCGCCGCGGCGACCAGCGCGGACGAGATCACCCCGGAGTGACCGTCGACCCGGGACAGGTAGACACGGCGGCCGCCACCTGCGCGATCGAGTTCCTCGGCCGTCGGTGGCCGGCCCTCCGGCCACTGCGTTTCGTCCCACCCGGCGCCGTCGATCACCGCGTCTTCAGGCAGGCTCGCAGCGAAGGCTGCCAGGCGATCGAGCGCCTCGGTGAGGGACGTCGTACCGGCCAGATCGAGTCCGGTGAGGAGGGCGCCGGTCTGTGCAGTGTGCACGTGAGCGTCGACGAACGCGGGCGTGACCAGCTTGCCGTCGAGGTCGATCACCTCGTCCGCGCCATCGGCGTACGAACTCGCGCCGGTGTCGTCACCCAACCAGGTCACCACCCCGTCGTCGAAAGCGATCGCGGTGGCATGGGGGTCGGCGGGCGAATAGACGGAACCGTTCGTCAGAAGTGTGCGCACGAACTAATCCTCCGCCAGCCTGCTCTCGAACAGACCACGGACACCCGGCTCGGCACGCAACAGCTCCAACGCGAAGTCCGCGTGGCCCGGCACGTATCCGTTGCCGACCAGCATCGTCACGTCCGCAGCCAGCCCTTCCGCGCCCAACGCGGCGGCCGAGAACGACGTCGCCATCGAGAAGAAGATCACCGTGCCGCCGGCGGCCGTCGACAGTACGGCGCCGTGCTCGCAGCCAGGTACGTCGACGCAGACGACGGTGATGTCAGCGGGTCCCCCGGCCTTCTCGACCGCCTTTGCAAGAGCTACCGGATCGCGGGCGTCGGCCAGCGCGACCACATCGGCGATACCTGCCTCGGTCAGCTTGTCGTGCTCGGCCTGGAACGGCACGATCCCGATCGTCCGGGCAGCTCCGGCCGAGCGCGCCGCGGCCAGCGACAGCGACCCGGATTTACCTGCGCCGCCAATTACTGACACGACAGGCTTTGTGCCTTTGTCGACATACGAACGGACCACGCGGGCGGTCAGCGCCGGCGCGCCGCAGACGTCCATGACGGCCAGTGAGAGCTCGGGTTTCAGGTCGTCCGGCAGCTTCGCGACGATCGAGCGGGCGAACAGGATCGCGTGCCCTTGCGCCGGGACCTGCTCGCTCTTCCCGTCCCAGTCCTTCAGTTCGTCGGTGATCTGCAGCGGGGTCAGCGTCAGCGAGACCAGGGTCGCGACACGGTCACCCTTCTGTACGCCGAGCGGCGAGTCCGGGCCGGCCTCGTCGACCACGCCGACGAGCATCCCGCCGGAGCCGGTGACCGGGTTCTGCATCTTGCCGCGGGCCTTGACGATGTCCAGGACCGCGCGGCGGATCGCCGTACCGTCACCGTCGTGCGCCTCGGCCAGCTGACGGTACGACGCGGCGTCGAGGTTGAGCCGCTCGACCGCGATCCGGACCTCGTCGGGCCAGATCTCGGCGCGTGCGTCGAGTGTGTCCGCCGCCTGCGGCAACACGCCCGACGGCGCGAGTACGCGGTGCAGTCCTACCGGGCTCGATGACACGGATCCTCCTCGTAGCGGTCGGGCAAAATACTACTCAGATCCCGCCTTGACGAGAATTCTTGCGGCGTACTGTTGGATCTGAGGGAAGTTCTATCGCTATCCTCACATGAGACCGCAGAACCCCTACTGCATCATTCTTATGGCCAGCGGAGGCACCCGTGACCGACCTGATCACCCCGGAGCTGGCTCGTCCCGAGCCCGGCGACGGCCAGCCGTACGCGTACCGGCGGGCCGAACTGGTGGAGCCGGACTGGACCCGCCTGCCCGGCTGGAAGGACGTCACGGCCGAGGAGTGGCGCTCGGTGCAGTGGCAGCGGTCGCACTGCGTGAAGAACGTGAAGCAGTTGCGCGACGTGATGGGCGACCTGCTCGAGGACCGGTTCTACGACGACCTGACCCGGGACCAGGCCGAGCGCGCGACGATGTCGATGCTGCTCCCGCCGCAGATGCTCAACACGATCGTGCCGTCCGGTGCTGCCGATTACGCAGGTGACTACACCGAGGCCTTCTACGCGGACCCGGTCCGCCGCTACATGCTGCCGGTGTTCAGCGACCGTCGCGCCGACTGGCCGTCGCACCCGCACGCAACCCGGGACTCGTTGCACGAGCACGAGATGTGGGCCACGGAGGGGTTGACCCACCGGTACCCGACCAAGGTCCTTGCGGAGATCCTGCCGACGTGCCCGCAGTACTGCGGTCACTGCACCCGCATGGACCTGGTCGGGAACTCGACGCCGGTGATCGACAAGCTCAAATTCGTCGCGAAACCGCAGACCCGGCTCGACGACATGCTCGACTACCTGCGCCGTACGCCGGGCGTCCGGGACGTCGTCGTCTCCGGCGGCGACGTCGCGAACATGCCGTGGCCGCGGCTCGAGACGTTCCTGATGAACCTGCTGGAGATCGAGAACATCCGCGACATCCGGCTCGCGACCAAGGCGCTGATGGGCATGCCGCAGCACTGGCTCTCGTCCGACGTCCTGGCCGGCGTCGAGCGCGTTGCCTCGGTGGCGCGCAACCGGGGCGTGATGATCGCGATGCACACGCACGTGAACGCGGCGCAGTCCGTCACCCCGCTCGTCGCCGAGGCATCGAAGGCGATGCTGGAGGCAGGGCTGCGCGACGTCCGCAACCAGGGCGTGCTGATGCGCGGTGTCAACGACACGATCCCGCAGTTGCTCGACCTCTGCTTCGCGCTGCTCGACGGCGCGAACATCACGCCGTACTACTTCTACATGTGCGACATGATCCCGTTCTCCGAGCACTGGCGGGTATCGGTGCGCGACGCGCAGCACCTGCAGCACGGCATCCTCGGCTACCTCCCCGGCTTCGCGACCCCGCGCATCGTGTGCGACGTCCCGTACGTCGGCAAGCGTTGGGTGCACCAACTGTCGGAGTACGACGAGGTCCGCGGCATCTCGTACTGGAAGAAGAACTACCGCACCGGCATCGAGCAGCAGGACCCCGAGGCGCTGAACCGCACCTACGAGTACTACGACCCGATCGACACGCTCCCCGTCGAGGGCCAGCAGTGGTGGACCGAACACGCCGGCACCACCCTCGCCGAAGCCGAACAACGAGCCGCTGCCTCCCGCGCGGCCGCCGAGGCCCAGAAGTCCCTCGACCTCTCCTGATCCCGCCTTCGGTGCCACCAATGCAGGGGGTGGCACCGGAGGCGTTTACTGGGCGACTGCCAACTCGCTGAGCTCGGCGAAGGACTTGATGGTCGGGCCGGGCCAGTGCGGAGCGGAGTTGGCGTGCTCCAGCGTGCGGATGGCGTGCATGCCGAGCGACGCAGCGGCAGGCAGTTCGTTGTCGTTGCCGTCGCCAACATAAATGCACTCGGTGGGGTCGACGCCCAGCGCATTGCACGCCGTCACGTAGATGGCCGGCTCCGGTTTGGCCGCCCCCACCTCGGCGGAGAACGCAGTGGCGTCGAAGTACGGCGCGAGCGGGCTACCTGCCCACTGGAGCTGGGTCTCGGCGGTGATGTTGCTGACCAGGCCGATCCTCCAGCCCGCTGCTTTGAACCTGGCCAGCGTGCTCAGCGTTGTCGCGGGTGCCGCATTCAGCAGGCGTTGGGCGAGGGCGCGGCGGAGACTCGTTGCCTCCTGCACCTGTTCGTCGGTCGGGTTTCCGCCGCAGCGTTCCGCGATCACCCGGAGCGTGTTGGGCAGATCGCCGTACGCCCCGATGAACCGCTCGTACGACGCCGCGTCGAACTCCTGCTGGAAGGCGATCGCGTCAACCCCGAGCGCCGCCCCCATCCGTTCGTTGACCAGAGCCCGCTCGGCGTCACCGCCGGGGATCAGCGTGCTGAACAGGTCCGACAGCAGCGCCCTCACAGGGCGGGAGGCCGGCGCTCGTACGGCGTGCTGAGCACGATCGTCGTCGTGGTGGAGACGTTGGCCCGGGCGCGGATCACGGCCAGCAGGTTCTCCAGCGCGGCCGGCGAGGCGACCCGCACGACCAGGATGTAGCTGGAGTCGCCGGCAACCGAGTAGCAGGACTCGATCTCGCGAACCTCACGGAGCCGCTCGGGTGAGTCGTCCGGCTGGGACGGGTCGATCGGCCGGATCGAGATCAGCGCGGTCAGCGGCAGGTCGAGCGCGGTGTGGTCGACGGTCGCGGCGTACCCCTGGATGATGCCGCGCTGCTCGAGCCGCTTCACCCGCTGATGCACCGCCGACGTGGACAGGCCGGTCGCCTTGCCCAGGTCGGTGAAACTCATCCTGCCGTCGGACGCGAGCAGCCCGACGATCTTGCGGTCCAGGTCCTCCATCCTGGAGACCCTACTGCCGCGACGCCCCGGCATGAAAGCATCGCCCCATGGCTGAGACACCCGAGCGCCTGATGCTGCTCGACACCGCGTCGCTCTACTTCCGTGCGTTCTTCGGCGTGCCGGACACGATGAAGGCCGCCGACGGTACGCCGACCAACGCGATCCGCGGGCTGCTCGACTTCATCGCGCGACTCGCCGAGAACCACCGGCCGACCCATCTGGTCGCGTGCTGGGACGACAACTGGCGGCCGTCCTGGCGGGTGGCGCTGATTCCGTCGTACAAGGCGCAGCGGGTCGAGTTCGTGACGCCGAAGGGCGAGCAGGTCGAGGACGTGCCGGACCGGCTCGAGGTGCAGGTGCCGTACATCCGCGAGTGCCTCGAGGCCATCGGCATCGCGATCGTCGGCGCGCCGGACCATGAGGCCGACGACGTGATCGGCACGCTGTCGCACCAGGCGACGATGCCGGTCGACGTCGTCACCGGCGACCGCGATCTGTTCCAGCTGATCGACGACAGCCGCGGCATCCGGATCATCTACACGGCAGCTCGGGGCGTCGGCCGGGCGGAGGTGTACGACGAGAAGGCGCTGCTGGCGAAGTACGAGATTCCCGCTCAGCGGTACGCGGACTTCGCCACGCTGCGCGGGGATGCCTCCGACGGTCTGCCCGGGGTGAAGGGGATCGGCGAGAAGACGGCCGCCGCGCTCGTCACGGCGTACGGCGATCTGGATGCGATCCGCGCCGCCGCGGCCGACCCGAGTACGCCGATGGCGCCGGGGGTGAAGAAGAAGATCCTGGCGGACAGCGACTACCTGGACGTCGCGCCGAAGGTGGTCGCGGTCGCGAAGGACGCGCCGGTCGGGACGTACGACGCGCGGATCCCGCACGAGATCAAGGATCCGGAGCGGTGGCTCGATCTCGTCGAGCTGCTCGAGCTGGGCGGCAGCGCGCAACGGGTGATGTCGGCGCTGGACCTGGGGCCGAAGGCATGAGCCGGACGCGCGAGCTGGCCGAGACGTTCCGGGACGAGATCGTCGCGCTGCGGCGGGCGCTGCACCAGGTTCCGGAGTACGACCTCGAGCTGCCGAAGTCGCAGCAGCTGATCCTCGAGGCGCTGGCCGGGTTGCCGTTGGAGATCACGCTCGGCAAGGAGCTGTCCTCGGTGACCGCCGTACTGCGGGGCGGTGGCGGGCCCGGGCCGGTCGTGCTGCTGCGCGGGGACATGGATGCGTTGCCGGTGACCGAGCGGACGGACGTGCCGTACGTCTCGCAGCATCCCGGGATGATGCATGCCTGTGGCCACGATCTGCACGTTGCCGGGCTGGTGGGGGCTGCGAAGGTGCTGTGCGCTCTCCAGCCTGAGCTGCCCGGCGATGTCGTGTTCATGTTCCAGCCCGGTGAGGAGACCTCGGGCGGGGCACCGATCATGATCCGCGAGGGTGTGCTCGACGCGGCGGGCCGGCGGGCGGACGCGGCGTACGGTCTGCATGTCGGGTCGGCGTCGCAGCCGTTGGGGATGTGGAGCAGCAAGCCGGGCTCGTTCATGGCCGCGGCGGATCAGCTGCACGTCCGGGTGATCGGTGCGGGGACGCATGGGTCGACGCCGTACCGCGGGAAGGATCCGATCCCGGTGCTGTGCGAGATCGTCGGGGCGCTGCAGACGATGATCACGCGGCAGTTCGACGTGTTCGACCCGGTCGTGCTCACGGTCGGGCGGATCGCGGGCGGTACGAAGGAGAACATCATCCCGGACGACGCGTTCTTCGACGCGACGGTCCGGACGTTCTCGGCCGAGTCCCGCGCGAAGGTGCAACTAGTGTCAACGCAACTAGCCGAGTCGATGGCCGACGCCCACGGGTTGAAGGCCGAGGTCGAGTACACGGTCGGCTATCCGGTGACGGTCAACAACACCGCGGAGTACGAGTTCGCGCGCGACGCGATCGTCGACCTCTTCGGCGCCGACCGCTTCCGTGAACGCCCCAACCCACGCTGCGGCGCGGAGGACTTCTCCTATGTGCTGGAGGAGATCCCCGGCGTCTACCTCAACCTCAGCGCCTGTCGCTCCGCCGACCCGAACGCCGCCGCCGACAACCACTCCCCCTTGGCCGACTTCGACGACTCCATCCTCCCGGACGGCGCCGCTCTGCTGGCCGAGCTCGCCGTACGACGACTGAACCGCGCCGGGTAGCTCGCCCCGGGGTAGCTCGCGCCGGATAGGGAGAATTCCCGATATGCGGGCGGTCCGCGATTCAGCAGACTGCCCGCATGTCCTTCGTGAACGTCCCCGACGGTTATCTGTACTTCGAGCAGCACGGTGAGGGTCCCGACGTCGTACTGCTGAACGGCGGACTCGCCGACGTCCGCATGTGGTCCTCCACGATCGAGTGGCTCGCCGAGACCCACCGCGTGACGACCTGGGACTACCGCGACAATGGCCTGTCGTCGCCGTCGGACCGGGCGTACGACGAGATCGCCGACCTGGCCGCAGTGATGGACGCGGCCGGCGTACGGCGCGCTGTGCTGGTCGGCGTCTCCGACGGCGGGCGACGCGCACTCGGCTTCGCCCACCGGCATCCTGAGCGGGTCGAACGAGTCGTTGCCGTCGGCCCCTCGTTCGGCGAGTTCCCGGACCCGACGCCGGCCGAGGAGTCAGCCCGGGTCGTGATGCGCGCCCACTTCGCCCAACTGGCCGAGATCCTCGAGTCCGACGGCATCCCGGCAGCAGCCGAACATGACATCAAGGGCTGGTGCCCGGCTGTACCCGAAGACGCCCACCGACTCCTCGTCGGCCTGGTCCTGGCCAACGCACGCGTCCTCACCATGCCCGTCCACCACGGCGTCGAACTCGATCCCCCCGTCAAGCACCGCTTCCCCGAGCTCACCACCCCGATCTCGGTCCTGATCGGCCCCCAGGACTTCGAAGGCACCCAACTCTGGGGCCACCGCCTATCCACCCAAGCTCCCCACGCCGACCTGACCGTCCTACCAAACGCCGACCACATGCCAATGCTCTCCACCCCAACAGCATTCCGGCAGGCCGTCACCCAGGCACTCCGCGGTTAGCTCAAGGCGGTGTCCAGCCAAGACATGAAGGCGGCGTAGTCGGCGGACACCGACATCACGATCTCCGTTCCGTCGTCGCTACGGCTCATTCGCGCGATCGGGTCAAGCGCCACACGCTCACGCACGAAGCGCACGCCGGGCCAAAGCATGGCGGCGGCCAGCGTCAGCGCGTCGTGCTGCATCGTGCCCGGGTACTTCGCCATCCAGCGATCGGAATGCTCGCGGAGCACCCGCTCGAACGGGCGGGCGTCCGACTGGGTCCATCGCTTGTAGAGCGGCGAATCCGTCGTGATCTCCATCGCCGGGTTGAACGTCACGTCGGACACCACGAATGTCGGCAACCACGGCTCGAGCGCCGGCAGCAGCCGGATCGCCGCCCCGGGGTCGACCCGGAAGTTGTGCTCCGCCCGGGACGGATCCCGATAGTTGATCGCCCCGCCCATCTGCGTCACGACCAGCTGTGACACCAGCTCGGGGCGTACCTCCTGGAGCATGGCGAGGTTGGACAACGGCCCCATTCCCACCCACCGGATCCGCCCGTCGGTCGCCGCACAAAGCTCACTCACCGCTCCGACCACGTCGGTCCCCTGCCGCGGCACCTCCGCCGGACACAGCCCGTCGATCACCCACATCCGGCTGTTCCCCAGATCGGATCCCGCCACCACCCGAACATCCGTCCGCCCGACAAGGTCCAGCAGGTACCGCGCGAACCGAGCCCGCTCACCGCCGTACTCGTCGCTGGTGACGACCAACCTCAGCTCAGGAACCAACCGCGCGGCCACAACCAACGCGACAGTGTCATCAGGATCCCCACCGATATCGGTATCGATGACCATCGGCGCCCGCGCGATCGCCGGTACGCCGACGGCCGGGGGCGGGCCACCCCGAATCAGTGGGCCGGCGAGCTCCTCGAACTCCTCAAAGCCCGCGCTCGTCCCGGCGAGCGCCGTCCACTCGGCCTCGGGATCCGCGTCGCCGCTGCCCATTGCCACCTCCGCTGGTCCGGATGGAATTGAACACATTGTCTACGAACACCCGTTTGTCGCTGTCACTCCCGCACCGCTCGTACGCAGCCCAGATCGCCTCCCGGTCCCGCTCCGGCACCTGGCCGCGATCCAGCGTCTTCTGCAGCGCGTCAGCCTGCTGCTTGTCGCCTCGGTGCACGAACGAGTCGAGGAACTCCGCCGGCCGCTGATCCGGCGAGCGGTCGCCGATCCACGCGCGGATCTCGCTCCGGAATCGCGTGGCCCAAGTCGTCCAGCCACGACCGATAGTTGCCGCCGGCATCGCGCAGTCCGGCGACATCCCGGGCCAGGTCCGCGACCGCCATCAGATTCACCACCTTGACGCCCTCGCGGACGCGGAGATCCCGCAATCGCGGGGACACCCGTCCCCGGCTCAAGCCTTCCAGGAGCATCGACTCGTCAGCAGGCAGCTCGTAGAGCGGCCGCCCCTGCCGTGTCTCCGCAGCGGACAGGTGTACCTCGTATCCCTTCTTGCTCCCGGGGTGCGGGTCGTGCGGCGATTCACCGAGGAACGCATACCGACCGGTGAATGTGGTCTCCGGGTAGACCGCCGAGAGCAGCTCCTGCACCGTGCCCTTGAAGCTCGTGTCGAAGACAGTCGCTCGACTCCCGGGCCGACCGACGGGCACCCGGTTCGCCTGCAGGTAGTCGGTAAGCTGCCGGAACCCACCGACCGTGTCCGCAGGATCTACGCGAGGTGCCACCCGCCGGAAGCCGTCCACTTGCGGAAACCGAAGTCCCTGATGATGCTCCAGATCCTGCAACGCGTTCTCGACGAGCGCGCGGGACAGCACCAGGTTCGACCCGTACTGCCGGAAGAACTGCCCGTCGAGCCGGGTCATCGCGAGCGCGAGGTGGTGTCCGTCGCGGCCCAGCGCGACGATCCGGTCAGCACATCGTTCGGCGACGTCGGCGCGGAGGTCGGCAAGCATGTCGTCGGCGACTCTGACCATCAGCGGGGCGCGCTCGTGGGCATGGCTCAAGTACCGCATAGTTCGCGATTCCGGCGCGGAAGTTATCCACAGGCATGACACCGGACGGGGACGCCTGGATGGCGTCCCCGTCCGGGTGAGTCAGCGGGCCATCGGGCGGCCGGCGGGGGTGGCTACCGGGGCCGTGATGGCGGCGGCCTCTTCGTCGATGTCTACTACGGCACCGCTGAACTGGGCGTTGTAGAGGCGGGCGTAGGCGCCGTCCAAGGCAAGGAGTTCGTTGTGGTTGCCCTGTTCGACGATTGCGCCGTTCTCCATGACCAGGATCAGGTCGGCGTCGCGGATGGTGGAGAGGCGGTGGGCGATGACGAAGCTGGTTCGGTCGGAGCGCAGGGCGGCCATGGCGCGTTGGACCAGGACCTCCGTGCGGGTGTCGACCGAGCTGGTGGCCTCGTCGAGGATGAGCAACTGCGGGTCGGCCAGGAACGCGCGGGCGATGGTGAGGAGCTGCTTCTCACCGGCGCTGACGTTGCTGCCTTCCTCGTCGATCACCGTGTCGTACCCGTCCGGCAGGCTGTGCACGAAGCGGTCGACGTACGTCGCCTTCGCCGCGGCCAGCATGTCCTCCTCGGTGGCGTCCAGGTTGCCGTAGAGAAGGTTGTCGCGGATCGTGCCGCCGAACAGCCAGGTGTCCTGCAGCACCATGCCGATCCGCGAGCGCAGGTCGTGCCGGGTCAGCTCGGTGATGTCGACACCGTCGAGGGTGATCCTGCCGCTGTTCAGCTCGTAGAACCGCATGATCAGGTTGACCAGCGTGGTCTTGCCGGCACCGGTCGGGCCGACGATCGCGACCGTCTGCCCGGGCTCCGCGACCAGGCTCAGATCGGTGATCAGCGGCTTGTCCGGGTCGTACGAGAACGACACGTGCTCGAACTCGACCCGCCCGCGAGAATCGGTGACCTTCTCCGGCGTCGCGTCGTCCGGGATCTGCTCCTGCGCGTCCAGTACTTCGAACACGCGCTCCGCGGACGCGACACCCGACTGCAGCAGGTTCGCCATCGAGGCGACCTGGGTCAGCGGCTGGGTGAACTGC
This sequence comes from Kribbella sp. NBC_00662, assembly GCF_041430295.1. Lineage (GTDB taxonomy): Bacteria > Actinomycetota > Actinomycetes > Propionibacteriales > Kribbellaceae > Kribbella. The sequence continues at coordinate 6,430,456 of NZ_CP109029.1, forward strand.
CGCGAGTACTGGATGAACGCCTGCACATCACCCAGCGACATCGTGCCGGAGGCGACCCGCAGACCGCCGAGGACCGCGATCACCACGTAGTTCAGGTTCCCGACGAACATCATCACCGGCATGATCAGCCCGGAGATGAACTGCGCCCCGAACGCCGCCTGGTACAGTTCGTCGTTCTTCTTCGCGAACTCCGCCTCGATCTCCTTCTGCCGGCCGAAGACCTTCACCAGCTCGTGCCCGGTGAACGCCTCCTCGATCTGCCCGTTCAGCGCACCGGTGTGGCGCCACTGGGCGATGAACCGGACCTGCGAGCGCTTGGCGATCGCCGCGGTCAGGATCATCGTGATCGGGATCGTGACGAGTGCGATCAGCGCGAGCACCGGAGAGATCACGAACATCAGCGTGATCACGCCGATCACCGTCAGCAGCGAGGTGAGCAGCTGGCTCAGTGTCTGCTGCAGGCTGGTCGAGATGTTGTCGATGTCGTTCGTCACCCGGCTGAGCAGCTCGCCGCGCGGCGCACCGTCGAAGTAGCTCAGCGGCAGCCTGTTGAGCTTGTCCTCGACATCCTTGCGCAGCGACAGGATCGTCCGCTGTACGACGCCGTTGAGGATGTAGCCCTGGGCCCAGGACAGGAAGAACGCGCCGGCGTACAGCGCCAGGACCAGCAGCAGTACGTTGCGCAGGGCATCGAAGTCGATACCGACGCCCGGGATCAGGTCGATCCCCTGCAGCAGGTCCGCCAGCCGGCCGTTGCCGGAGGCCCGGGTCTGCTCGATCACCTGCGCCTTGGTCAAACCGCTCGGCAGCTGCTTGCCGATGGCACCGGCGAAGATGATGTCGGTCGCGCGGCCGAGGATCTTCGGGCCGAGCACCGACAGACCGACGCTGCAGATCGCCAGCAGGATGACTCCGGACACCTGCATCCGGTGCGGACGCAACCGCCCGAGCAACCGCTTCGCCGACGGCAGGAAGTTCATGGACTTGTCGCCGGGAATACCTCCCGGCGGACCGAACCCCCGACCAGTGGTCGGTCGCTCAGTAGCCTTGACAGCCTTCGGCGCCGACGCACCTGGCGCCTGCCCGTTCGGCGACTGCCCGTTCGGCGACTGTCCGTTGGGTGCCTGTCCGTTCGGGGACGGCGTGGTCGACTCGCTCATGCCGCCTCCTCCGCGGAACGCTGGGACTCGACGATCTCGACGTACGTCGGACACGTCTCGAGCAACTGGTCATGCGTGCCCGTGCCGACGATCGCGCCGTCCTCGATCACGACGATCTGGTCGGCGTCGATGATCGTCGACACGCGCTGCGCGACGACCACCACACAAGCCTCCCGGGTGACCGGCCGCAGCGCCGCCCGCAATCGGGCGTCCGTCGACAGGTCCAGCGCCGAGAACGAGTCGTCGAACAGGTAGATCTCCGGTTTGCGCACCAGCGCCCGCGCGATCGCGAGCCGCTGCCGCTGACCGCCGGACACGTTCGTGCCGCCCTGCGCGATCGGCGCCTCCAGTCCTTCGGCCATCGCCTCGACAAAGTCCTTGCCCTGGGCAATCTCCAGCGCTTCCCACAGCTCCTCGTCGGTCGCATCCGGGTTGCCGTACCGCAGGTTGCTCGCGACCGTCCCGGAGAACAGGTACGGACGCTGCGGCACCAGCCCGATCCGCTCCCACAACGCCTCCGGCTCGATCTCTCGTACGTCGATGCCGTCGACGAGCACCCGTCCCTCGGTCGCGTCGAACAACCGCGGCACCAGCGAGAGCAGCGTCGTCTTGCCGGCACCCGTACTGCCGATGATCGCGGTCGTCTGCCCCGGCGAGGCGACCAGGTTGATGTCGTGCAGCACCGGCTCGGCCGCACCCGGGTACTTGAACGAGGCGTGCTCGAACACCAGCTGCCCGCGGCCCGTGAAGGACTTGATCGGCGTGACCGGCGGTCGCACCGAGGAGTCGGTCTCGAGAACCTCCTGGATCCGGTCCGCGCAGACCGACGCCCGCGGCACCATGATCATCACGAAGACGCCCATCATCACCGAGAACAGGATCTGGATCAGGTAGCTCAGGAACGCGGTCAGCGCGCCGACCTGCATCGTCCCGTCCTCGATCCGGGAGGCGCCGAACCACAGCACCGCCACGCTCGACAGATTCAGGATCAGCATCACGGTCGGGAAGATCAGCGCCATCAGCCGGCCGGCCTTGATCGCCGTGTCGGTGAGGTTCTGGTTGGCCTCGCCGAAGCGCTCGACCTCGTGCGGCTCGCGGACGAACGCCCGGACCACCCGGATGCCGGTGATCTGCTCGCGCAGTACCCGGTTCACCCCGTCGATGTTCTTCTGCATCTTCCGGAACTGCGGGACCATCCGGCTCGCGATGAACCCGACGCAGGCGGCCAGCAGCGGTACGGCGACGGCCACCAGCCAGGACAGGCCGACGTCCTGGCGGACCGCCATGATCACGCCGCCGATCATCGTGATCGGCGCGGCGACCAGCATCGTCGTGGTCATCACGACGAGCATCTGGATCTGCTGTACGTCGTTGGTGCTGCGGGAGATGAGCGTCGGCGCGCCGAACTGGTTCACCTCGCGGGCGGAGAACTCACCGACCCGGTGGAAGACGGCTGCCCGTACGTCGCGACCGAACAAGGCCGCCGTTTTCGCACCGAAGTACACCGCCGTGATCGTGCAGATGATCTGCACCAGGCTGACAGCGAGCATCCAGCCACCGGTACTCATGATGTAGCCGGTGTCGCCCTTGGCCACGCCGTTGTCGATGATGTCGGCGTTCAGAGTGGGCAGGTAGAGGGAGGCGATCGTCCCGACCAACTGCAGGACCACCACCAAGGACAGGTTTCCTGCGTACGGACGCAGGTGCGTACGCAAGACGCGAACTAACATCAATCATCCCCAGAGTCGTGATGGCGGGCGCCGCCGAGCGCGTACTCGACGATGCCCTCCGCGGCCGGCGGCTGATCCGTCCCGCGCTTGCGGAGACCGTCGAAGGCGAAGTCGACGATCTCTTCGGCGGTCAGCACGTGGCCGGCGGAAATCATTGGGTGGGTGGCGGAGAAGGTCAGCAGCCCGATCATCCGGACCACCTCTTCGGGTGGGACCCGCAACTGGTCCGCGTCCGGCCGGAGCAGGTCCGCGAAGGCGGCGTTGGCCAGGTCGGACAGCCGCTGCCGCCGGGCCTCGTCCATCGGCGTGGAGTGCTTGAACTCCGGTGGCCGGCGGATCCGCAGCGCGAACAGCAGCTTGAACACGCCGCGCAACCGCTTCTGGCCGATCTCGACCGCGGCGATCGTGCGCTCCCGCAACGGCAGTGAACGGTCGACATGCTCGAGTGCCCGGATCATGTCGGAGGTGTCGAACACGGTGGCCATCGCGGCCTCGATCAGCGCGTCCTTGCTGCCGAACGCCCGGAAGATCGTCCCCTCGGCGATCCCGGCGGCCTCGGCGATCTGCTTGGTGCTGACCTCGGCCCCGAACTCCTCCAGCAACGGCAGCGCGGCCTCGACGATGGCCGCGCGTCGCTCCTCGGGTGGCAGTGGGGTCGCTCGTGGTGTCACGGATCAAAGGTAACTGAGTGAGTACTCACTCACAACTACGATTACCCCTCCGGTGCAGACCGGTTCACCACCAGCGCGGACACGCCGTCCAGCAGCCGCTCCAGACCATATTCGAACGCATGATCGACATCATAAGGGGCATCGAACTCACTCCCGACCGCGGTGCCGACCCGGGCCGACAACGGGAACTTCGCCAGGTCGCTGATCTGATCCAGGTGCGGCACGTGCGCCAGCCACCACTCCTTGTCCGTCATACCGGACCGGAGGATCACCTGCCGCGCTTCGACGGCCGTCCGCACTGCGCCGTGGACGTAACCGTTGACCAGCGCGACGGTCGAGTCCATCTCCACATCGGTGAGGCCGATGCCTTCCACCGCGCTCAGCTCCCACTCGTACTTCGCCATCACGTTCGGACCGAGCGGCGGACGGCTGATCGCGACCTGGAGCATCCACGGGTGCCGCAGGTACAGCGCGCGGTTCTCGCGGGCGACCTCGTCGAGCTTGGCCCGCCACTCCCCCGGCACCTCGCGGCGCGGCAGCTCGCCGTACACGGTGTCGAGCATGACGTCGAGCAACTCACCCTTGCCCGGGAAGTAGCGGTACAGCGTCATCGCGCCGACGCCGAGCTCGTCGGCGACCCTGCGCATCGACATCGCCGCGAGGCCGTCGGTGTCCGCGACCTCCAGTGCGGCGGTGACGATCTGGTCGACGGTCAGCGCCGGCTTCGGCCCGCGGGTCGGTTGCGGGCGGCGCCGCCAGAGCAGCTCGAGGCTCTTCGCCGGGTCGCCGCTACCGCTGTACTCCTGATTCATGTGCGTCGTTCTTCTCGGATCGGTTATACTTCGTACAGTGTACGCAGTTGACCTCAATCTTTGTCGAGGTTCTAACGTCTGGTTTTGTCGGTGGGGCACGGAATCATCGACGGTCCCTGATCGATCGAATCCGCGGAGCTCGCTGTGAGTATGGAAATGACCGCGTGGAACTCGCTGTACCACGCGATGCACGCACAGGACGACAAGCGTCCGTTCTCGAAGGCGACCTTGCGGCGGATCCTCGCGTTCGCGCGTCCGCACCGCACCCAGCTGATCTGGTTCCTCGTGATGAGCGTCGGCGCCGCGGTGCTCGCGGTCGCCACTCCGGTGCTGGCCGGCGAGGTGGTCAACGCGATCGTCGGCGGGAAGGCGTTCAGCGTCGTACTGCGGTTCGCCGTGCTGATCGCGGTCATCGCGATCGCGGAGGCCGGGCTGAGCATGCTGACGCGGTGGCTGTCGGCGCAGATCGGTGAGGGACTGATCCTCGATCTGCGGACGGCGGTGTTCGACCACATCCAGCGGATGCCGATCGCGTTCTTCACCCGGACCAGGACCGGCGCGCTGGTCTCCCGGCTGAACAACGACGTGATCGGCGCGCAGCGCGCGTTCAGCGACACGTTGTCCGGCGTCGTCGGCAACCTGGTGATGCTCGTGCTCACGCTGGTGGTGATGCTGCGCGAGTCGTGGCAGATCACTCTGCTGGCGCTGGTGATCCTGCCGGTCTTCGTCATCCCGGCGCGGCGGGTCGGGCATCGGTTGGCTTCGCTCGAGCGGGAAGCAGCCAACTACAACGCCACGATGAGCACGCAGATGACCGAGCGGTTCTCGGCGCCGGGTGCGACGTTGGTGAAGCTGTTCGGGCGGCCGGCGCGGGAGTCGCTGGAGTTCGCGATCCGGGCGCGGCGGGTGCGGGACATCGGCGTACGAACGGCGATGGTGCAGTGGATCTTCGTGACGGCGTTGACGTTGGTGTCGGCGCTTGCGCTGGCTGTTGTTTATGGGCTGGGTGGGTTCTATGCGCTGCGGGATCAGCTCGACGCGGGTGCGGTCGTGTCGATGGCGCTGCTGCTGACCCGGTTGTACGCACCGCTGACCGCGCTGGCGAGTGCACGGCTCGAGGTGATGACGGCGCTGGTGAGCTTCGAGCGCGTCTTCGAAGTACTGGATCTCGAGCCGCTGATCAAGGACAAGCCGGACGCGGGTCGCGTGCCTGAGGGGCCGGTGGCGGTGGAGTTCGCGGGGGTGAGCTTTGCTTACCCGTCGGCGGACAAGGTGTCGCTCGCCTCGCTGGAGGAGGTGGCGAAGCTCGATACCCGGGGTGGGGTCGAGGTGTTGCACGATATCTCGTTCCGGGCCGAGCCAGGGCAGATGGTGGCGCTGGTCGGGTCGTCCGGTGCCGGGAAGTCGACGATCGCGCAGTTGATTCCGCGGTTGTACGACGTGGACTCGGGTTCGGTGAGGCTGGCCGAGGCCGACGTACGGGATGTGTCGGCGGAGTCGTTGCGGCAGACGCTGGGGATGGTGACGCAGGACGGTCACCTGTTCCACGACTCGATCCGGGAGAACCTGCTGCTCGCGCGTCCCGAGGCGTCCGAGGACGACCTGTGGGATTCGCTCGAGCGGGCTCGGTTGGGTGAGCTGATCCGATCGTTGCCCGATCAGCTCGACACGGTGGTGGGTGAGCGTGGGTATCGCTTGTCCGGCGGCGAGCGGCAGCGGTTGACGATCGCGCGGTTGCTGCTCGCGCAGCCGCGGGTCGTGATCCTCGACGAGGCGACCGCGGCATTGGACTCGACGAACGAGGCGGCGGTGCAGGCGGCGCTGACCGAGGCGCTTGCCGGTCGTACGGCGGTGGTGATCGCGCACCGGTTGTCGACGATCCGGGCCGCGGATCAGATCCTCGTGATCGAGTCCGGGCGGATCGTGGAGCGCGGTCGGCATGCGGAGTTGCTCGCGGCCGGCGGGCGGTACGAAGAGCTGTATCGGACGCAGTTTGATCAGCCTGGGGAAACTGTTCCGGTCTGATCTGCTGGATGACTTGCTAGGAGGGTTGTCGGTTGGTGGGCACGGGGAACGAACTGGCTGGATACGCGGTGGTCTTCCGGCCGGCCGATCCACCACGCACAAGCCGAGTAGCCTTCTGGGATCCCGCCAGCGGTGAGCTACCCCTAGGCGTCGGAGACCAGGTCGATCTGCAGCTCGTCGTCGATTCCCAGCTTCGGCCGGTGCGGGCGGTCGAGCTGTCGGTCGCGGACGCGGTGCCGGTGCTGGGGCGGATGCGGCGGGCCGCGGGGGCTCACCCGTCGGCGGCCTTCTGGGGCGGGGCATCGCTGGTGGCGCTACAGCTGGTTGCCCGAGGCAAGCTCCTCCCAGGCGTCTCCCCCGCCGGCCACGACGCCTGGCGCGTCGGCCCCCTGGACGCCGAAGACGTCACCCGCATCCTCACCCTCGCCGAATCCATGCCCCCCTCAGCCCGATCCCTCCCCCTCCCAACCCAGTCGGCTGAGCCCGGCGCCGGGTCCGACCGGGCGGGAGCTGCGTCCAGCTCGGGCGGGTCGGGAGGGGCGTCCGCTCCCCCGCACGTAACCCGCTCAGTCGAAGTCGGCGGCCCCTCCGGCTCAGCTCGGGCGGGAGCCGCTGCCACGCCTCAGCACGCAACTCGCTCGGGTGAGGGCGCCGGTGGGATCGGCTCTGTGGGGGCGGGTGGGGCTTTGGTCGCGTCTGGTGGGGTGCGGTTGCCGGTGGCGGAGGAGTTGTTGCGGGAGTTCTTGGATGCGGTTGCTGATGGGATGCCTCGGTCGCCGGCTGCTGGGAAGGCGCATCAGACGAACCTGTTCGCCGCCGCGGCGCCGCAGCGGGCCGGCCGGTTGCGTGGGTGGGCGGATCAGGTTTCGGCTGGGCTCGACAGCGGGGTGCGGATCTCGTTGCGGATCGAGATGGGTGACTCGCATGCGTTCAGCGCGGTCGTTCAGCTGCACAGTCTGAAGGATCCGACGCTGGTGCGAGATGCGGACGACGTCTGGGCCGACGACGTCGCCGGCTTCGGGCCACGGGCCCGGATTGATGCGACGCTGGCGATCCGGCGCGCCGCCCGGGTGTGGCCGGCGCTGCAGCGGTTGCTGGATGCCGCCATACCAAACCGTATGGAACTGTCCGACGAAGAGGTCGCCGAGTTGCTCGCCGGATCGGCGCAACGGTTGACGGCGGCCGGGGTCGACCTTCACTGGCCGCGAAGTCTGAGCCGCGCACTCACAGCGCGAGCAGCGATCACCTCCGCGGACGGACCGCCGAGTGATCTCCCCGGCTTCTTCGGCGGCGACAAGACGCTCGACTTCCGCTGGCAGGTCGCGGTCGGCGACGACCCGTTGACCGAGGCCGAGCTCGACCAGCTCGCCGAAGCCACCCGCCCGGTGGTTCGCCTGCGCGACCAGTGGATGCTGATCGATCCCGAGCTCGCCCGCAAGGCCCGCGAACGCATCCTCAAACCTGTCACCCCGATCGACGCCCTCGGCGCCGCGCTCACCGGCACCGCCGAGATCGACGGCCGCCAGATCACCGTCACCCCGACCAAGTGGCTGGAGGATCTCCGCGCCCGCATCGCCGATCCCGACCGCGCCGACGAACCGATCGACGCACCCGCCGAGCTCCAGGCAACCCTGCGCGACTATCAGCTACGCGGTCTGCGTTGGCTCGTGCGGATGACGTCCCTCGGCCTCGGCGGCTGCCTCGCCGACGACATGGGTCTCGGCAAGACGATCACGCTCATCTCGCTGCACCTCCACCGCCAGCAATCTCCCGGCACCGCGGGCCCGACCCTCGTCGTCTGCCCGGCGTCGCTGCTCGGCAACTGGGAGCGCGAGGTCCAGCGGTTCGCCCCCGGCACTCCGGTACGGCGATTCCACGGCACGTCCCGTTCGCTGGCTGACGCGCAGGACGGCTTCGTGCTGACGACGTACGGGACGCTGCGACGCGACGCCGCCAAACTGGCCGACCATCGATGGGGACTGGTCGTCGCCGACGAGGCCCAGCATGTGAAGAACCCTTCCTCCAGTACTGCGAAAGCCCTGCGAACCGTGCCGGGCCAAGCACGCGTGGCCCTGACCGGTACGCCCGTCGAGAACAATCTGTCCGAGCTGTGGGCGATCCTCGACTGGACAACTCCCGGGCTGCTCGGACGCCTCGGGACGTTCCGCAACCAGTGGGCGGCGCCGATCGAGGCCGACAAGGACGAGGAGGTCGCCGCACGGCTCGCTAAGCTGGTCCGGCCGTTCCTGCTCCGTCGCAAGAAGTCGGACCCCGGGATCGCACCGGAGCTCCCGCCGAAGACCGAGACCGACCAGCCTGTATCGCTCACGCGCGAGCAGGTTGTGTTGTACGAGGCAACTGTCCGGGAGCTGATGGCGGAGGTTCGCGCCAGCAACCAGATGGCGCGACGCGGGCTGATCGTGAAGCTGCTGACCGGCTTGAAGCAGATCTGCAACCACCCCGCGCAGTACCTGAAGGAAAGCGAGAACGCCCGCCTCACCGGCCGCTCCGGCAAGCTCGAGCTCCTCGACGAGCTGCTCGAGACCATCGTCGCGGAGGACGGAGCGGTCCTCGTGTTCACGCAGTACGTCGCGATGGCGCGACTGCTCGAGCGACACCTCGAGGCGCGTGGCATCCAGACCCAACTGCTCCACGGCGGCACGCCCGTCGCGCAGCGCGAGGCGATGGTCGATCGCTTCCAGGCGGGTGAGGTCACCGTCTTCCTGCTCTCGCTCAAGGCCGCCGGCACCGGTCTCAACCTGACCCGCGCCGATCACGTCGTGCACTACGACCGCTGGTGGAATCCGGCCGTCGAGGATCAGGCCACCGACCGCGCGTACCGGATCGGGCAGACCCGCCCGGTCCAGGTGCACCGATTGATTGCCGAGGGCACCATCGAGGACCGGATCGCCGCGATGCTCGCCGCCAAACGCGAGCTGGCCGAGGCGGTCCTCAGCGGCGGCGAGGCAGCGTTGACCGAGCTGTCCGACGCGGAACTCGCCGACCTCGTCGAGCTGCGGGGAGGTCTGCGATGAACGACGTACAAGGGTTTCCGGCGTTCGCGCGGCAGCAGCGGAGCACGCGGGGGCGGTCGTGGTGGGCGCGGGCGTGGGTGCAGGCGATGGAAGACACCTCGCTTGACACCGATCAGCTGCGCAAGGGGCGACGGTACGCGAACTCGGGGCAGGTCGGGACGATCACGGTCAGCCCGGGGCGGATCGCGGCGTCGGTCTACGCACCTGAGGACACCTACGAGTCCGTCGTCCACGTCGACGAGTTGAGCGCGGACGATTGGCGCCGGTTCAATGAGCAGATCGCGGCGCGGTCCGGGCATATCGCCGCACTGCTGGATGGCGAGATGCCGCACGACCTGGTGGAGGCCGCGGGCGACGCCGGCGTCACGCTGTTGCCGGGGATCGGCGACCTCGACCCGAGTTGTACGTGCGACGCCTGGGAGCTGCCGTGCCAGCACGCAGCCGCCCTGTGCTACCAGGTCGCGTGGCTCCTCGACGCCGACCCGTTCGTCCTCCTACTCCTCCGCGGCCGCACGCGCGAATCCCTCCTCGACGACCTCCAACGGTCACCCTCGAAGCCAACCGAAGCCGGCGCTGGGTCCGGTGCTGGGTCCCGCGCTGGGGCCGAGGCCGGGTCCGGAGCTGGGCACGGGGACGGGTCCGGCGCTGGGTCCTGGGCTGGGGACGGGGCTGCGCCCGGCGAGGTGCCTGAGCCTCCGGAGTTGCCGGACAAGGTCAGGCTCGAAGACTTGGCGGTGACCGGGATCGAGCCACCGGAAGGGGTCGGGCCGGCCGTGTTACCGCTCCTGGTCCTCGATGCCGCGCGCCGGGCGCGAAACCTGCTCAGCGCGCTCCTCCACGGACGCCCGGTCCCGGCGACGCTGGACGAGTGGCAGGACACGATCCGCCTCGCTGCCGACTTCCCCGAGCTCACCCGGCCGTTGGCCGAGGCGACGAGCAAAGACCTTGCCCCCGGCATCCAAGCCTGGCGGTACGGCGGCGCGCCCGGCCTCGACGTACTCGAACACACCTGGACGCCCAACGCCGCGGACCTCAACCGGGCGCGTGCGGAACTGCTGGCCGCCGACGAGCTCGCCGTCACGGCCACGGCGAACCGGCTCACGCTCGGCGCCGACACGCAGCTCCGGCTCGACCGCGTCGGCCGATGGCATCCGTACCGGCTGGTCGACGGCAGCTGGACCCCGGTCGCCCCGCCGTCAAACGATCCGCTCCTCGCCGAGTGGTAGGTGCCGAGTCGCAGGTGCCGAGTGGTAACTGCTGGGGTGGTAAGTGCCGCGTCGTAAATCCAGTGCGAGCCAGCCACGCTTCCGGTTAGGGTGACCGCGACTCGAAGGAGGAGGTGGGGTTGATGACCGCGACGTTCCGGGTTGACGCGCGCCCGGTTACTCAGCCTCATCTTCCAACCTTCGAAAGGGACCACCGTTGTCCATCACCTGGAACACCCGCGTCGAGACACCGGCCGACGTCGAACTGATCCGCGACATCACTCTGCAGGCGTTCGGTCGCCAGTACGAGGTCGACTTCCTCGACGCTCACCGCGCCGACCCGGTCGCCTGGCTCCCCGGCCACATGTTCGTCGCGACCACACCCGAGGACGCGCCGGTCGCCTACGCGCTCCTCACCCGCTGCCACATCGGCGACCAGCCGGTCCTTTCACTCGGACCGGTCGCCGTGCTCCCGGAGTACCAGAAGCAAGGCGCCGGCAGTGCCGCCGTGCGGGCCGCGCTGGCTACGGCGGGTGATCGCGGCGGCGAGCAGGCCGTCGTCGTCCTCGGTCACCAGGAGTACTACCCGCGGTTCGGATTCCGGCAGGCGACCGAGTTCGGCATCCATCACCCGCAGTACGACGGGCCGAATCTGATGGCACTCGCGCTGGGCCGTCACGCCGTACCCGCCGGGGACCTCACCTACCCCGTCACCGTGTGAAATCGGGTCGCCGGAGGCCGCGCCCCAGCCTCCGGCGACCCCAGCGGTCGTCGGCGTTGAACGTTCCACTCCGAGTACGGCGAGAGGTCGTAAAAGGTTCAGCCAAACTCGCCGAATCACTTGCGCACCCACCTTGTATACATGAAACAGTCGACAGAACCGCCTACTCAGGAGCCCTCGATGACTCGTCGACTTCCGCTGTCGCTGAACCGTTTCACTTTGCGTAACCGCCACCGGAACCTGGCCGGGATCGGCGCCGCCGTCATCGCGCTGGCCCTGGTCGGCACGGCCTGCTCCCCGGTCGAGCCCGCCGGCAACAACAGCGGCAGCGGTGGCGACAGCAGCAGCGGCACCCAGGCGCCGGCCGGACAGGACGTCTTCGGCGAGCCCGCCGACGCGTCGCAGGTCAAGCAGGGCGGGACGCTGACGGTTGCCCTGTCCGCCGATCCGGACAAGCTCGACCCGACGTTGTCCCGCAGCCTCTACTCGCGGTACGTCTTCCACACGATGTGCGAGAAGCTGTACGACCTCGGCTCGGACGCGAAGGTCGTGCCGCAGCTTGCCACCGCGCTGCCGACGATCTCGTCCGACGGCCTCAGCATGACGATCCCGCTGAAACAGGGTGTGAAGTTCGCCGACGGCACCACGTTCGACTCGAACGCGGTCAAGATCTCGCTGAACCGGGACCTCACCCTCGCCGGTTCGGCGCGTAAGAGCGAGCTCGGTCCGATCACCTCGATCGAGACGCCCGACCCGAAGACCGTCGTCATCAAGCTCTCGAAGCCGTTCGCCCCGCTGACCGCCGCGTTGGCCGACCGGTCCGGCATGGTCCTCAGCCCCGCCGCCGTTGCCAAGCTCGGCGCGAACTTCTCCAACGCGCCGGTCTGCGTCGGCCCGTTCAAGTTCGCCAGCCGCGTCGCGCAGAACTCGATCAAGGTCGTGAAGGACCCGCAGTACTACGACGCCGCGAAGGTGCACCTCGACGCGATCGAGTACCGGATCATCACCGACTCGAGCATCCGCTCGGCGAACCTGAAGTCCGGCGACGCCCAGGTCGCGGACTCGTTGTCGACACAGGACACGCCGGCGCTGCAGAAGGACGACACTGTGACCGTGCTGCAGTCGCAGTCGCTCGGGTACCAAGGCCTCACGATCAACATCGGCAACTCGAACGGCGTCGGCAACCCGCTCAAGTCACTCGGTACTCCGCTCGCCAAGGACCCGCGGGTTCGCCAGGCGCTGGCACTGTCGATCGACCGCGAGGCGTTGGTGAAGTCGCTCTTCGGCGGCCTGAACACCGTTGCCTGTTCGCCGATCTCGCCCAAGAGCGAGTTCACCTCGGACGCAGCACAGGTCTGCCCGGCGCACGATCCGGCGAAGGCGAAGCAGTTGCTGGCCGACGCGGGCGTGAGTACGCCGTACAAGGTCGAGATGGTGACCTCGAACAACCCGGACAGCTTGCGGCTCGCGCAGGCGTTGCAGGGCATGGTGAAGGAGGGTGGATTCGACCTCGTGATCAAGCCGGTCGAGTACGCCGCGCTGCTCGACCAGCAGGACCGCGGTGACTTCGAGCTGCTGCAACTCGGATGGTCCGGCCGCGTCGACCCCGACGCCAATATCTTCAACTTCATCGGCACCACCGGCAGCCAGAACGTGTCCGGCTACAGCAGCCCGGAGGTCGACAAGCTCCTCACCGACGCCCGGCAGTCCACCGACCAGGCCCAACGCGTCAAGCTGTACGGCGACGTCGTCACCAAGCTCCAGCAGGACGACCCGATCATCTACATGTACCGCCAGCGCAACCTGACCGGCGTCTCCAAGAAGGTCCTCGGCATCCAGGTCTACCCGGACGGCGTGATCCGAACGGCCTTCGCGGGGTTCGCCAAGTGAGGCGGTACCTCCTCAACCGGCTGTGGCAATCGCTGGTGACGCTCGTGCTCGCGACGATCGTGGTGTTCGTCGGAGTACGGGCGTTGCCGGGTGATCCGGCGTTGGCGCTGGCCGGAGAGGATCGCGACCCCGAGTCGTTGCGGGCGATCCGGCAGCAGTACGGACTGGACCAGTCGTGGCTGGTGCAGTTCTGGCAGTTCGTCAGTCACGCCGCGCGCGGCGATCTGGGGCAGTCGATCCGCACGGGCGCGCCGGTGCGGTCGATGATCTTGAGCGCCTTGCCGGTGACCATCGAGCTGTCGGTGCTCGCGATCCTGATCGCCGCTGTCATCGGCGTCGGCGCGGGCGTCGTGGCCGCCGTACGACGTGGTGGGCCGGCCGAATGGGCTGCGAACGCCCTTGCGTTGCTGGGTTTGTCGGTGCCGCACTTCTGGTTGGGTCTGATGGCGATCCTGTACCTGTCCGTTGCCCTCGGCCTCTTTCCGGCCTCCGGCTTCGTCCCGTTCTTCACCAACCCGGTGGACAACCTGCATCACCTGATCCTGCCGGCACTGATCCTCGGCACCGGACTGGCGGCCGTCATCATGCGCCAGACCAGATCATCGATGCTCGACGCGCTCAGTGCCGACTACATCCGTACGGCGGAGGCCAAGGGCCTCCCGCCCAAGGCGGTGATCGGGAAGCATGCCCTCCGCAACAGTCTCATCGTCGTCGTCACGATCGTCGGTCTCCAACTCGGCGCGCTGATCTCCGGCGCCGTTGTCACCGAACGGATCTTCGCGCTCCCCGGCTTCGGCAAACTCACGGTCGACGCCGTCTTCCAGCGCGACTACCCGGTGATCCAAGCGGTCGTCCTCGTCACCGCGACGGCGTACATCGTGATCAATCTGCTGGTCGACCTCCTGTACTCCGTCATCGACCCACGGATCCGCGTGCGAGGTGAGGCGTGATGGCAGTCGCCGAAGCGATCGCTCCTCCGCGGAGCAACAGCCGTCGAGTGGTACGCCGGGTGTTCCGCAACCCGCTCGCGCTGACCGGACTCGCTGTACTCGCGATCGGGGTCGTGCTCGCGGTGTTCGCGAACTGGCTCGCGCCGCACGACCCCACCCAGACGCACCTGAGCAACGCGTTCGCTCCGCCCGGGACAGCCGGGTATCTGCTCGGCACCGACGACCTCGGCCGGGACGTTCTCTCGCGGATCATGTTCGGTCTGCGCGCGTCGTTGCACGTCGGGATCCTCGCGGTCGCGTTCTCGCTGGTGATCGGCGTACCGCTCGGGCTGATCGCGGGCTACTTCCGCGCGGTCGACGCGCTGATCTCGCGGCTCACCGATCTCGTACTGGCGTTCCCGTTCCTGATCCTCGCGGTCGGGCTGGCAGCGATCCGCGGCGCGAGCCTCGGCAACGCCGCGATCGCGATCGGCATCGCACAGATCCCCGGCATGATCCGGATCGTCCGCTCGGAGACGCTGCGGCTGAAGTCGCTCGACTTCGTCGCCGCCGCGATCGTCGAGGGCGCGAGCGACGCCTGGGTGCTCGGCCGGCACATCCTGCCGAACGCGGGCTCCGCGGTCATCGTCCAGGCGACCGTCGGCATCCCCGCCGCGATCCTCGGCGAAGCCGTGCTGTCGTTCCTCGGCCTCGGCATCCAGCCGCCGGCGCCGAGCCTGGGCACGATGCTGGCCGACGCACAGCAGTTCGCGTCCCGGGCGCCCTGGGCCGCGGTGATGCCCGGCGTCGCGATCATGCTGCTGACGCTGGCGTTCAACATCGTCGGCGACAGCCTCCGTGACGCACTCGATCCGAAGGCGAGCCGCCGATGACACCTGTCCTCGCAGTCAAAGATCTCTCCGTCACGTTCCGGACCGAGGACGGTCCGGTGTCCGCGGTCGACCACGTCAGTTTCGAGGTCGAAGACGGTGAAGTCCTCGCCGTCGTCGGTGAATCAGGTTGTGGCAAGAGCGTCACCGCGATGAGCATCGCCGGTCTCCTCCCCCGCACCGCGACGGTCGGCGGCTCGGTGCAGCTCGACGGCACCGAACTGATCGGTGCCGACAAGCGGACGCTCCGCTCGATCCGCGGCCGCGAGGTCGCGTACATCTTCCAGGAGCCGATGACCTCGCTGAACCCGGTCTTCACCGTCGGCCACCAAATCAGTGAAGTACTGCGAACCCACGTCGGCGTCACCCGCCAGGCCGCCCAGGCCCGTGCCATCGAGCTGCTCAAGCTGGTCGGCATCCCGTCCGCGGAACGCCGTATCAGCGACTACCCGCACCAGCTCTCCGGCGGCATGCGCCAGCGGGTGATGATCGCGATGGCCGTCGCCTGCGATCCGAAGGTCCTGATCGCCGACGAACCCACCACCGCCCTCGACGTCACGATCCAGGCCGGCATCCTGGACGTACTCCGTGGGCTGCGTGAACGTCTCGGCACGAGCATCGTCCTGATCACGC
This sequence comes from Kribbella sp. NBC_00662, assembly GCF_041430295.1. Taxonomy (GTDB): domain Bacteria; phylum Actinomycetota; class Actinomycetes; order Propionibacteriales; family Kribbellaceae; genus Kribbella. The sequence continues at coordinate 6,446,157 of NZ_CP109029.1, forward strand.
ACGACCTCGGCGTTGTCGCGGACCTCGCCGACCGGGTCGCCGTCATGTACGCCGGACGCGTGGTCGAGACCGCAGAGGTGCACGGGATCTTCGCCAAGCCGCAGCACCCGTACACGGTCGGACTGCTCGGTGCGTCCCCCGCCGCCGGACGCCATGCCGAGACGCATCGGCTCAGCGAGATCCCCGGCCTGGTGCCGGTCCTGTCCGCGCAGCCGGATGCGTGTACGTTCGCCGACCGCTGCTCGCGGGCCGACGACTCCTGTACGACGTCACAGCCCGAGCTGACCGCCGGCGTACATCGCGTCGCGTGCTGGCACCCGGTCCGAGAAGCCGTGGAGGTCTGATGGACGCGCTCGAAGTAGAAGACCTCGTCATGCACTTCGGACCGGTCCGTGCGGTCGACGGAGTCACGCTACGGATCCCGCAAGGCTCTGTCGTCGCACTGGTCGGTGAGAGCGGCTCGGGCAAGTCCACGGTCGGCCGGTGCATCGTCAGGCTCCTCGAACCGACCGGTGGGACGGTCAGGATTGCAGGCGCCGACATCACGCATCTGTCCCGCCGTCAGCTCCGGCCGCATCGCCGCGACGTCTCGATCGTCTTCCAGGACCCGGCCGGCTCGCTCGACCCTCGGTTCACCGTCGGCGACATCGTCGGTGAGCCGCTGCGGCTGATGCGTCGCAAAGACATCCCGACCAAGGTTCGCGAGGCGCTGCGACGCGTCGGTCTGCGCCCCGAGGTCGCTCAGCGCGCGCCCCACGAACTGTCGGGCGGTCAGCGGCAGCGGGTCAGTATTGCCCGCGCGCTGATCTCCGAGCCGCGACTCCTGGTCGCAGACGAGCCGACCAGTGCACTGGATGTGTCGGTGCAGGCCTCAGTACTCAATCTGCTCGCCGATCTGCAGCGTGACCTCGGGTTCGCCTGTCTGTTCATCACCCACGACCTGTCCGCGGTCGAGTACCTCGCGGACGAGGTCGCGGTGATGTACCTCGGTCAGCTCGTCGAACAAGGGCCGCGCGCCCGGATCTTCGGCAAGCCGTCCCACCCGTACACACAGGCGCTGCTGTCCGCCGCACCTGTGCCCGATCCGGCCGAGCAGCGGGCCCGACGTCCCGTTCTGCTCGGCGACGACCTGCCGTCGGCGATCGATCCGCCGCCGGGGTGCCGCTTCCACACCAGATGCCCCGTCGCCGTGGACAAATGCCGGACAGTCGTGCCGGTGACACGCACGATCGGCGAAGGTGGACATCAGGTGGCCTGCCATCTCGTCAACGACGACGGCACCGGACCCGACGTACGACCAATTGAAGGAGCTGCCCGATGACGTTTACCACCCGGCCCACTCTGCGCGGCACGTTCGGGATGGTTTCGTCCACGCATTGGCTGGCGTCGCAGTCGGCCATGCGGATCCTCGAGCTCGGCGGGAACGCGTTCGACGCGGGCGCCGCCGCCGGGTTCGTCTTGCACGTGGTCGAGCCGCACCTCAACGGTCCCGGTGGTGAGGTGCCGGCCATCATCGCGACCGCCGACGACCCCACCCCGCGGGTGCTGTGCGGCCAGGGCGTCGCCCCCGCCGGCGCGACGATCGAGCACTACCGTTCACTCGGCCTCACGCTGGTGCCCGGCTCGGGTCCGCTCGCGGCGACGGTCCCCGGTGCCGTCGACGCCTGGCTGCTCCTCCTGCGTGATCACGGCACCCTGCCGCTGCGCGTCGTACTGGAGTCGGCCATCGAGTACGCGCGCAACGGTCATCCGCTGGTGCCGCGGGTGGCCGACACGATCAGCACCGTGCAGGACCTGTTCGAGGACCACTGGCAGACGTCGGCCGCGCTCTGGCTCAAGGACGGTCGGCCGGTGACCGGACGATTCAGCAACGAGCGGTACGCCGCGACGCTGGAGAAGCTCGTCGTCGAAGGCGAAGCAGCCGGCGCCGACCGGCAGGCGCAGATCGAGCAGGCACGGAAGACGTGGCGGGAAGGGTTCGTCGCGGAGGCGATCGACAAGTTCTCCCGGCTGCCGCATCGCGACTCCAGCGGCGAGGACCACGCCGGCCTGATCACGGGCGACGACATGGCCGCTTTCGAGGCGACGTGGGAGGACCCTGCGACGTACGACTGGAACGGGTACACCATCGCGAAGACCGGTGCCTGGGGGCAGGGGCCAGGGCTGCTCCAGTCCCTCGCCGTACTCGCGGCCCTCGGCGAGGTCGACCTGGACAGCGCCGACGGCGTGCACACGACGGTCGAGGTGATGAAGCTGTCGTACGCCGACCGCGAGGCCTGGTACGGCGACGGCGCCGACGTACCGCTGGAGACGCTGCTCTCGCCTGAGTACGCCGCTGAGCGGGCCAAGCTGATCGGGCCGGACGCGTCGCTCGAGCTGCGCCCGGGACGTCCGGACGGGCACGAGCCGCGGCTGCCGTCGTTTGCCGTGGGCAACGAAACCGGCGATGCGACCACCGGCGAGCCGACGGTGTCGCCCGGCGGGGTGACGCGTGGGGACACCTGCCACGTCGACGTGATCGACAAGTGGGGCAACCTGATCTCCGCGACGCCGAGCGGCGGCTGGCTGCAGTCGTCGCCGACGATTCCGGAGCTCGGGTTCTGCCTCGGCAGCCGGGCGCAGATGTTCTGGCTCGAGGAGGGTCTGCCGGCCTCGCTCGCGCCAGGCAAGCGACCGCGTACGACGCTCACGCCGACCCTCGTACTGCGCGACGGCGACCCGCTGATGGCGTGTGGATCGCCGGGCGGCGACCAGCAGGACCAGTGGCAGCTGCTCTTCCTGCTCCGGCACCTCGGTGCCGGGATGGATCTGCAAGAGGCGATCGACGCGCCGGCCTGGCACACCACCGGCTTCCCGTCGTCGTTCTACCCACGCGCCACCGAGCCGGGCGGCCTGGTGATGGAGACGCGAGTCGGCAAGGACATCCGCGACGAGCTGGTACGGCGTGGGCACGTCGTCACCGACTCGGATGCGTGGAGCCTCGGCCGGCTGTGCGCCGTACGGAAGGAAGCCGACGGGGTGCTCGCCGCGGGCGCGAACCCGCGCGGGATGCAGGGTTACGCGGTCGGACGCTGACCGTACGCCGCCTTCGCGGCCGCCTCCACATGCAGGCGGGCGGCCGTGGTGGCGGCTTCCGCATCGCCCGCCTCGATGGCGTCGACCAGCCGGACGTGCTCCTCGGACGAGTGCGGTGCGCGCTGGGCGGCGCCGACCCGGAACACCCAGTGGACGTGGTAGTACATCGCGGACGAGATCGAGTGCAGCCAGCGGTTCTCGCTGACCTCGATCACGGCCCGGTGGAACGCGCTGTTGAGCTCGGCGACCCGGTCGAAGTCCTCGGCCTCGGTGGCCTTGCTCGCGTCGTCGATCAGCCGGCGCAGGGTCGCGATCCCCTCGGGCGTCACCCGCTCTGCCGCGAGGCCTGCGGCGAGCGTCTCGAGCTGCTCGCGGACGGCGAACAGGTCGCGGACCGCGGTCTCGTCGAGGGTCGCGACGACGGCGCCGCGGCGCGGGAGGATCTGGACGAAGCCCTCGGCCTCGACCACTCGGAGCGCCTCACGCACCGGGTTCCGCGACACACCGAAGTCGTCCGCGAGCCGGGTTTCGGTCAGCCGCTCCCCCTGGCTGTATTCACCGTCGACGATGCGCCGGCGCAGTTCCGCCAGCACCTGCTCGCGCAGAGCGACGTGATCGGCACCGATCGTGCGTACGACGTTGTCTCGCGCGGCCTCGCCGTCCAGATGCTCCACCCCTGGCTCCTCTCCCCGTCCGCCTCGCCCCGCTTCGGCCTGCGCGCCACGGTAGCCGATCGACCGACCCTCGGCACGTGATCCAGCCGATCGGCCGACCGGCGGCTCGTGATCCTGCGGGCGGGTTAAGTTGGCGGCTTGAGCATTCGATTGATTCCCTTGACGGATCCCGACTACCGGCCGACCAGCCGCCGGATCGCATGGCTGGCCGCGGAGGCCGACGGTACGCCGGTGGGATCCGCGTTCCTGCGGCTCGACAGCAGGAACAGCTATTCGCACCTGGGCGAGCTCGAGCTGACCGTCCACCCGGCCGAGCGGCGCCGCGGAATCGGGTCGCGGCTGCTCGACGCGGTCGTCGCCGGGGCGCGCGATCACGACGTACAGACGCTGCTCGCCGATGTGACCGTCAAGTCGATCGGCGACCAGTTCCTCCAGCGGTACGGATTCGAGATCGGGCTGACGCTCGTCTACACCCGGCGCGAGCTGTCCGACCCGGTTCCCGACGTACCGGAGGTTCCTGGATACCGATTGATCTCGTGGGACGGCGTCGTGCCGGACGACCTGGTGCAGTCGTTCACCGACGCGCGCACCGGGATGGACGATGCGCCGACCGGGTCGATCTCGGTCGGCCCGGACGTGTGGGACGTCGAGCGGACCCGGCACGCCGCACAGGTCGTCGCCCAACGCGGCGAACACCTGTCCGTCGTCGCCGCGCTCGACGAGACCGGCCGGATCGTCGGCTTCACCGAGCTCGTCGTGCCGGGCGACGGGAAGGGCGACGGTCAGCATTACGGCACCGCCGTACTCCCCGCCCATCGCGGCCGCGGCCTCGCCCTCTGGATGAAGGCCGCCCAGATCCACCAGACCCGTCACCGCTTCCCCGACCTCGACGGTCTCCTCACCGACACCGTCGACACCAACACACCCATGCGCCGAACCAACGCCCACCTCGGCTACCGCCCCGGCTACCAGGTCAACCGCCGCAAGCTGGACCTGTAACTACTGCCCGAGGATGCGTTGTACTGCTGCTGTCGTGATCGGGTGGTAGCCAGGACGAGCTTTGGCGAAGACTTCGGCGGCGAAGGCCCGGTCGGTGCCGGCCAGGGCTTGGTAGACCGGGAGGACCAGCTTCATGCGACCGACCTTGGTGAGGAATTCGGCCATTTCGGCGTACGCCGCCTCGTAGCTGCTGGCGGCGACGATCTGGTACCAGCGGCGGGCGATCTCGCCGTTCGCCGTCCCGGTCAGACCGAAGGCGCGATCCAGCTGCTGCAGAAGCAGAGGGCTCAGTACGTCGGGTGCCGCGTCGAGGAAGCGCAGCCATTCCTGCGTCGTCCACTGCCCCGCGCCGTGCGGGAGCTCGCCCGTCTTCAGCCAGAGGTCACGCGCCTCGTCCACCACCTGGAACCGCGGTGACACCGCGCGCGCCGCGAACGCGGGGATGCCCGGCTCGTACAACCAGGCCGCGAGCTCGTCGTCCGTCACCACATCGGGGTGCTCGGACAGCAGATGCTCGCGCAGGTGCTCCACGAAGTTGTCGGTGTTGATACTGCGGAACGCGAACCGGTCGAAGTACCCGCGCAGGAACGGATCGAAGACCTCCCGCGAGAACCGCTCCTCCAGCCAGGACAGGAACCACGACCCCTTCAGCGGGCCTGTCGACGTCTTCCCGTGGTACTCCGAGCGGTGGTGCAGCCCCGGCAGCTCGACCGCCAGCTCGGCCGGCGTCAGCGGGTCCAGCTTGACCACCGTCGCGTGCTGCTTGATCGCGGTCTCCATCAGCGCGAACTCGGTCCCGTAGACCGCCTCGACGATCCGGTTCTCGACGTACGACGTGAAGCCCTCGTTGAGCCAGATGTCGTCCCAGCTGTCCTGCGTGACCAGGTTGCCCGACCAGCTGTGCGCGAGCTCGTGCGCGATCACGCTGACCAGCGACTTGTCCCCGATCACCACGGTCGGCGTCGCGAACGTCATCCGCGGGTTCTCCATCCCGCCGTACGGGAACGACGGGGGCAGCACGAGCAGGTCGTACCGGCCCCAGCGGTACGGGCCGAACAGCTCCTCGGTGACCCGCATCATCTCTTCGGTGTCGGAGAACTCCGTCGCCGCCTGCCGCACCGTGGCCGGTTCCGCCCACACTCCGGACCGCCCGCCCAGCGGCTCGAAGACCAGATCGCCTGCCGCGATCGCCAGCAGGTACGACGGAATCGGCTCGGGCATCACCACGTCGTACGAGCCGGTCCGGCGCGACGTCGTACCGTTGTCGGCACTCATCAGCACCATCAGCTCCGGCGGCGCGGTCACGTGTGCCGCGTAGCTGAACCGCACGCTCGGGGTGTCCTGCACCGGCACCCAACTGCGGGCGTGGATCGCCTGCGACTGGCTGAACATGAACGGCATGACACCGCCGGCCGTCATGGCCGGCTCCAGCCACTGCAGACCGGTCGCCGTCGGCGCGGTCCGGTAGCTCACCCTGACCCGCGGATGCTTCGACGTGCGGATCGTCAGTGCGGCACCGAGCTCCTTGTCCGGGACGGCCAGGCTGTACTCCAACGGCTCCCAGCCGTCGGACGTCTGGCCCTCGACCCCCAGGACGGTGAGGTCGCGGGTGTCCAGGACGAGGCGGTCACCGCTGTGCGCCTCTGTGCCGGTCCACGCGAGAGTGTGCGTGGCGCTACCGGCCAGCACCTTCTCGTCGAAGTCGAGCGCGATGTCGAGCTCGAGATGGGTGGTCCGAACCAGGGCGGGCTCGGCGTAGGAGTGGCGATCGTGCGTCACGGAAGCTCCCCGAGTGAGGCGTCCGAGGAACAGTACCCAGGGACCGGCCGGATCGGACGGCCAATCTGGGCCAGCCGCACCAACGTGCCAAAACCCTGGTTCGGTCCTGACACCCACCTGACACAGGTTGCGGAAATGGCGGTGCCATCTAGCAGACTGTGACCATGATGACCCAGGGGAATCCGGATCTGGTGCTGAAAAGGCGCCCGTTCGGATCCTGGCTGCTCGGCCCGGCCGACCAGAGCACCCGCCGGCTGCGGGTCCGGCTGCAGATCCTGATGACCACGTTCTCGATCGGCACCAACCTGATCGGCGCGCTGGTCGTGTTCGTCCTCGCCGTCTACGTGCTGCCCGGCCCCTCGCTGGTCGACCGGCTTCAGCTCGCCGACGCGATCATCATCCCGGCGTACTTCGTGCTCGCAATCGCAATCGGCTGCGTCTGGAGCATGCGGCTGACTCGTCGAGTGACGCGCTGGGTCGAGCTCGAGCGGCCGGCCACCAGGCGGGAGCAGATCGCCACGTTGCAGCTGCCGCTGCGACTCACGCTCATCGAGGTGCTGCTCTGGCTGGTCGCGGCCGCGGTCTTCACCGTGATGACGGTGATCATGCAGCCGGAGAACGCGCTGCGCGTCGCCCTCACGGTCATCGACGGCGCGATCATCACCTGCTCGGTGTCCTACTTGCTGACCGAGTTCGCGCTCCGGCCGGTCGCCGCGCGGGCGCTGGCCGACTCACCACCGCCGCGACGGCTGCTCGCGGCGGGGCTGAAGGCGCGGACGGTGTTCTTCTGGGCGGTCGGCTCCGCCGTACCGGTCGCCGGGCTGATGCTGGCCGCCGTACTCGCGCTGATCGAGGGTGACGTCACCTCGACGCGGCTGTCGGTCGTGATCCTTGCCTTGGGCATCGTGGCACTGGGCAACGGCTGGCTGTTGACGATGCTGTCGGCCAAGTCGGTCGTCGCGCCGGTCCGGTCGGTGCGGGACGCGCTGAGTGTGATCGGCGAAGGTCGGCTCGACGTGAGCATCCCGGTCTTCGACGGCACCGAGCTGGGGTCGTTGCAGGCCGGGTTCAACCGGATGGCCGAAGGACTGCGCGACCGCGAGCGGATCCGCGACGTCTTCGGCCGGTACGTCGGACCCGACGTCGTGCAGGAGGCACTGAGCAGCGACCGGCTCGGCGGCGAGGAGCGGTACGTCGCGGTGCTGTTCGTCGACCTGGTCGGCTCGACCGAGCTCGCTATGAATCGGCCGCCGACCGAGGTCGTGCAACTGCTCAACCGGTTCTTCGCGATCGTGGTCGACGAGGTGGACCGTCAGGGCGGGTTCGTGAACAAGTTCGCCGGTGACGCGGCACTGGCGGTCTTCGGGGCGCCGGCCGAGCTGGCCGATCCGGCCGGGAGCGCGTTGTGCGCCGGCCGGGAGCTGGCCCGTCGGCTCGACGAGGAGTTGCCGGAGGCAATCGCCGGCATCGGCGTGACGGCCGGCATCGTCGTCGCGGGCACGGTCGGCGACGTACGGCGGCACGAGTACACCGTGATCGGCGATCCGGTGAACGAGGCGGCCCGGCTGAGCGAGCTGGCAAAGGCTGCGCCGGGTCGGTTGATCGCGTCGATGGCCGCGGTCGAGCAGTCGGCCCCGGCCGAGGCCGATCAGTGGCGGACGACCGAGCAGATCACTGTGCGGGGACGGTCGGCGCCGACTCGGCTGGCTGTCCCTGACTGATCAATTGATGGAGCAGGGCGCCGCCGTACAGCATCGCCTTGGTCTGACGGTCGTGCGCGGCGCGGCGCTCGGCGATCGCAGTACGCAGGGCGTCGGTGCTGCCCGTTCTTCGTAGGCCGTCCAGGACCGGCCTGATCTGCTCGAAGTAGTAGCGGCCCTGGCGGAGCATGTGGATGATCCTGGCGTCGCGGACCTGTTCGGGGCCGTAGCGGCGGTACTTCGTGCCGGGCTCTCGGGTCGGCGCCAGCAGACCGGCTGCTTCCCAGACCCGGAGTGCTGACGTGCGGATGCCGAGACGGTGTGCCAGTTCTCCGACGAGCAGGGACGGGCCGGTGAGTTGGTCGACGTTCTCGGCAGCGAGCGCGGCGAGCGCTTCACTCGCGGCGTCGGTGGCGAGCCGTTGCTCGTGGAGTGCGGCGTGGGCGGCGTCGACCAATCTGTAGGCGAGCGCCTCGTCGCCGTCGTGCACGGCTCGCATGATCTCGGTGGCGGTCTCCGCGCCGAAGCCGGGCGCGAGGGCGCGGTACGTCAGCAGCGCCGACACATGCTCCGGGCCGTACTGCCGGTACCCGGTGTCCGACCGCGGCGCCGGCGGCAGGATCCCGGCCGCCTCGTAGTTGCGGACGAGCTGGGTCGACACCCCCGCCCGGCGCGCCAGGTCAACCGGCCGGAGCCCCACGGCTCACCGGCCGCCGGAGACGTCGACCGTCGTACCGGTCATGTACGACGCGCGGTCCGAGGCGAGGAACGCAATCACCTCCGCGACCTCCTCCGCCTTACCCGGACGGGCCAGCGGTGGCGTGGCACCGAGGCGATCCAGCCGGCCCGGCTCGTGGATGTCGGTCTCGATCAGGCCGGGGCGCACGCCCAGCACCCGGACACCTTCCTTCGCGACCTCGTTGGCCAGCCCGGTGGTGAGAGCATCGACCGCGGCCTTGCTCGCGGCGTAGTCGACGTACTCGCCGGCCGAGCCGAGGACCGCCGCGCGCGACGAGACGTTGACGATCACTCCCCCGGTGCCGCCGTACGCCGTCGACATCCGGCGGACCGCGGCGCCGGCGACCAGGAACGCGCTGATCGAGTTGATCCGGAACACCCGGTCGAGGCGCTCGGCGTCGTACTCCGCGACGCGGCCGCCTGGCGAGACGACACCGGCGTTGTTGATCACCGCACCGATCGGACCGAGCTCGGCGGTGACGGTGTCGAAGAGGCGCTCGATCTGGTCCGGCTCGACGACGTCGGCCTGTACGGCGATCGCACGCCGGCCGAGCTCCTCGCACGCCTTCACCACGCGGGCAGCCTCGTCGGCCTGCGTCCGGTAGTTGACGCCGACGTCCCAGCCGTCCGCCGCGAGCGCGACCGACGCGGCCGCTCCGATCCCGCGACTCCCACCGGTGACCATCACGACCCCGCGTACGTCCGTCATGCGTCCTACTCTGTCACGCGGGCGGCACGACGAACTGAAGCTGGGTCTCGGTGTCCTTGAATCCGACCGAGCGATAGATGCGGACCGCGAGGTAGTCCGGATCCGCGACCATCACCAGCGTCCGCGCACCGCCTTCGGTCAACCCGTACGTCGACACGTGGTGGACGAGCGTCCCCGCCAGACCACGGCCGCGGTCCTCTGGAGACGTCTGCACATTCTGGAACCGGGCGACGCCCTTACCGTCGAACATCAACCCCATCGAGCTCTGCAGCCGATCACCGTCGAACGCGCCGAACCACTTCCCGTGGCCCGCCTCGACCAGCGCGCGCTGCGCCGCCTGTTTGCGCCGGGTGAAGTCCTCGTAGGCCGCGTCGACCGTCATGTCCGCGGTCGCAAGGCTCTGGTCGAACAGCTGGGCCCAGTCGCTGTCCCGGTCCAGGAACCGGTACGTCGACTCGGTGTTCGGCCGCGGCGGCGGGACGACCCGGTCCGCGGTCATCACCACGCTCCGGTCGATCGTGAGACCGGCAGCCTTCACCTCGTCCTCCGCGCCGATCGCACCATCCACGCTGTCGATGCCGATGGCAACGTGTTCCGCGGTCGGGAACTCACGGTGGAAGTCGTCCAGGCGGATCCGGGCGTCGTCCGGGGCGAACGGCGTGCGGTACAGCAGGAAGTTGCCCCACCAGTAGCCGGGGTTGGCCGGCGTCCGCACCACGACGTACTCGCCGGTGTCGCGGAAGGTGCTGCCGCCCAGCTCGAGCAGCAACAGGTCGGTGCGGTAGCCCAGGCTCGTGATGTCCACGCGTCCATCCTCACCTCCGCGTCAATCGAGTTCCCTTGACATGCAGCCGTTCGGCTGCCTATGTTTCTCATGCAGCCAAACGGCTGCATGATCCGGCGGCATGATCAATCGGGAGGCGTGATGGACGACGAGGTGTTCCGTGCGCTGGCCGACCAGAGCCGGCGGCAGCTGCTCGACATGCTGAACGCCCGCAACGGCCAGACCCTGCGCGAGCTCTGCGCGGGCCTCGACATGGCCCGGCAATCGGTGAGCAAGCACCTCACGATCCTGGAGACCGCGAACCTCGTCACCACCGTGTGGCGCGGGCGCGAGAAGCTCCACTACCTCAACGCCGAGCCGATCAACGCGATCGCCGACCGCTGGATGACCCGGTACGACCGCCGGCGGGCGCAGATGTTCGCCGATCTCAAGACGGTTTTGGAGGCCGAACCCACCATGAGCGACAACGACTTCGTCTACACGACCTACATCAGGACCACGCCGGAGCGGCTCTGGCAGGCGCTGACCGAGCCGGAATTCACCGCGCAGTACTGGAACCTGTCGCACGAGACCGACTGGAAGCCGGGCTCGGCGATGGTCTGGCACATGGGCGACGTGTCGATGGCCGGCCCGGGGCAGGTCGTGATCGAGCACACGCCGTACACGCGGCTGTCGTACACCTGGCACAACATCACGCCGGAGTTCGCGAAGGCGGTCGACCTGCCGGCCGACGTGTACGAGAAGACCAGCCGCGAGCCGCTGTCCACGGCGACGTTCGAGCTGGAGCCGGTGGACGACAAGGTGAAGCTGACCGTGATCCACAGCGGCTTCGGGCCCGACAGCGTGCTGCGAACCATGATCCAGCATGGGTGGCCGGAAGTCCTGTCCGACCTGAAGTCCTTCCTGGAGCTGGCTCCTGTTCGGTGATCGGGCGGGATGGTCAGGGGCGTTTGTGGATGACGAGAGGCAGGACGGCGGCCGCGCCGGCTTCGCGGAGCTTGGCGGTGGCGACGGTGACCGGCCACTGGGAGGACGTCGCATCGACCAGGAGAAGGACGGTCCGGGCTGCGATGGACTGGGCCGTCGCCTGGTCGACCTGGATGCCGTCTCGCCAGACCCGGGCCTCCTCAGCTGACGACAGGTCGTCGGTGTAACCGGTCCGGTCGATCGTCAGCTCGGCGCGGTCCAACCTGCCGACCCCCGCCACGTGATCGGCGATCGTCGACGTCAGCTCCTGATACCCAGCCGCAGCGAGCGGCACGACGACCTCAGGGCGGGCGGACCACGAACCGCGCCAGCGCGACAGGGCAGCCACGGCACCGGACTTGAGTGCCTCCACAGCATCGGGCGCCGAGGAAGCGTTGAATGCCCCCTGCACCACCTCACGCCACTCCGGCGCATCGGCGTACACGATGATGCGGCCGGGCTCGGCCGACAGCGCCGGCGGGATCTTCCCGCGAGCGCCGAACGCACCTCCCGGCCACATCTTGCGCGGCTCCAGGACGTGCACCTCACCGCGCAGCAACTGGACGATCGCCGCGACCGTCTCCGGATCGGGCCGCGACTCCAGCGGAGCGGGCAACTCCCCCAGGCAGACCGAGCAACGTCCGCACGGCTCGGCCGACGGGTCGTCCAGCGACTCCTGCAGAAGTTGCATCAAGCAACGATCACCGCGCGTGTAGGCGCGCATGATGTCCGCCTCGCGACGGCGCACCGACACGATCCCGTCGTAGTGCTCCGCGTCGAACGTCCAGTCCGCCCCGGTCCGCACCCAGCCGCGCTCGACCCGCTCGACCGCTCCGTCCACCGCCAGCTGCTTCAGCATCAACTCGACCCGCGTACGCCGCAGGCCGGTCTCCGCCTCGAGCGCCGGAGCCGTCGCCGGCTCGTCCGGACCGTACCCCTCCAAGGCCCGGAGCAGGCGCTGCACGTTCTCCGGCACCGGGATCGTCGCCGTCGCGAAGTAGTCCCACACCCCGGAGTCCGCATCCGACGGCAGCAACGCGACCACCGCATGATCGATCCCGCGCCCCGCACGGCCGACCTGCTGGTAGTACGACACCGGTGACGGCGGCGACCCGACGTGCACCACGAACCCGAGGTCCGGCTTGTCGTACCCCATCCCCAACGCCGAGGTCGCGATCAACGCCTTCAGCTGGTTCGCCCGCAGCGCGTCCTCGAGGCTCTCCCTCTCCCCCGCCTCCAGCTGACCCGTGTACGCCGCGACCGGCACATCCCGGCCGTGCACCTCTTGGATCACCGATGCCAGCCGCTGCGCATCGGCGACCGTCAACGCGTAGACGATCCCGGACCCCGGAAGCTTCGGTAGCTGGTCGACGACCCAGGCAAAGCGATCGAGCGGAGACAGCTTGTCCACGACCGCGAGCTGAAGACTCGCCCGCGCGAGCGGCCCACGCAGTACGAGAGTCGACTCCCCCAGCTGCTTCGCCACGTCATCAGTCACCCGCGAGTTGGCAGTAGCTGTCGTTGCAAGGACAGGAGTCTTCGGGTTGAGCTGCTGCAGCACGTCGGACACGCGCCGGTAGTCCGGCCGGAAGTCGTGTCCCCAGTCCGACACCGCATGCGCCTCGTCGATCACCAGCAGCCCGACCTGGCCGGCCAGCCCGTCGAGCACCCGTCGCCCGAACCCCGGGTTGGCCAACCGCTCCGGCGACACCAGCAGCACGTCGATCGCACCCGAGCGCAGGTCGTGCTCGATGCCTGACCACGCATCGATGTTGTTGGAGTTCAAGGTCGCCGCGCGCAGCCCGGCCCGGCTCGCGGCCGCGACCTGATCGCGCATCAACGACAGCAGCGGCGAGACCACCAGCGTCGGGCCGGCGCCCTCCGATCGTCTGATCGCGGTCGCCGCCCAGTACACAGCCGATTTGCCCCATCCGGTCGCCTGCACGACGAGCACCCGCGCCGCAGGCTCGCACAGCGCCGCGACCGCGGTCTCCTGATCCGCGCGCAGCCGGGCGTCGTCGCCGGCGATCGCACGAATCACGTCACCGGCGACCTTCGCGCGGTCGTCGGTCAGAGCCAGCGGTCCATCGGTCTCAGCCATGCCCGAACCCTAGACGCCCGCACCCCCAGTTCGCTGGCCGCGACCCCGGAGCTGTGGACAACCTCAGGCGCACTTCCCCGGACGGCACGGCTCGCCCTCGGTGTCCATCAGCCGGCGCGGCCCCGGTCCCTTCGCGGCCAAGGCGTCGTAGGGGTTGGCCAGGGCACAGCGATCGAGGGACAGGCAGCCGCAGCCGACGCAGTCCTTGAAGTCGTCACGCAGCTGCTCGAGATGCAGGATCCGGCGGTCGAGCTCGGCCTGCCAGCACTCCGAGATGCGCTCCCAGTCGGCCCGCGTCGGCGTCCGGTTCTCCGGCAGCAACTTCAGGATCGCGGCGACCTCGGCGAGCGGTACGCCGACCCGCTGGGCGATCCGGACCAGCGCCACCCGGCGCAACGTGTCCCGCTTGTACCGGCGCTGGTTCCCCGACGTACGGCGGCTCAGGATCAAGCCCTGGCGCTCGTAGAAGTGCAGCGCCGAGATCGCTACGCCGCTGCGCTGCGACAGCTGCCCGACGGTCAGCTCACCAGGCTCGATGTCCATCGCCCATCCCTCCAACCTCAACTTAAATCGAGGCTAGCGGACAGGGTCACGCAGTAACGAGTCGCCGTCCGATGCTCGCGGACATCAGCGCGGCCGCCGCGCACAGTCCGCCGGCCAGGTACCAGGCGAGGTTGTAGCTGCCCTGCGCATCCCGGATCCAACCGGCACCGGTGGCCGCCAGCGCAGCGCCGACCTGGTGCGAGGCGAACACCCAGCCGAACACGATCGGCCCGTCCTGCCCGAACCACTCCCGGCACAGCGCCACGGTCGGCGGCACCGTCGCTACCCAGTCCAGCCCGTAGAAGATGATGAAGACCCAGGTGCTCGGCGCGGCGGTCGGCCCGAGCAGCGACGGCAGGACCAGCAGCGACAGACCACGCAGCGAGTAGTAGGCGATCAGCAGGAACCGTGGGTCCCACCGGTCGGTCAGATAGCCCGAGAAGATCGTCCCGCCCACGTCGAACAGGCCCACCAGCGCCAGCAACGACGCAGCGGTCGTGGCAGGCATGCCGTGGTCGTGCGCAGCCGTCACGAAGTGCGTCCCGACCAGTCCGTTCGTCGACGCACCGCAGATAGCGAACCCACCAGCAAGCAGCCAGAACGCGGGCCGCCGTACAGCCATGCCCAGTGCACGCACCGCTCGCAGCGCACTGCTACCTGTCGTTTCGACCCGCTGCCCGGCAGTGCTCCCCTCCGGAGCCCCGTACGCCCTGAGCCCGACATCACTCGGGTAGTCGCGCAGGAAGAACAGCACCAGCGGTACGACGGCCAGCGCAGCACCAGCCGCCACCAGCGCAGGGACCCGCCAGCCGTGGTGCGACGCCAGGGTCGCGATCAGCGGCAAGAAGATGAGCTGACCGGTCGCACCGGCCGCGGTGAGGATCCCGGTGACCAGTCCGCGGCGGTGGACGAACCAGCGCCCGGTGATCGTCGCCACGAACGTCATCGACATCGACCCGGTGCCTACGCCGACCAGGAGACCCCAGCAGAGAAGCAGCTGCCACGAGGACGTCATGAAGACGGTCAGGCCGCTGCCCAAGGCGATCAGCACCAGCGCGCCGCTGACGACCTTGCGCAGACCGAGTCGATCCATCAGCGCGGCGGCGAACGGCGAGATGCCGCCGTACAGCAGCAGGTTGATCGACACCGCCGAGGAGATCGTCGCGTGCGACCACCCGAACTCCTCGTGCAGCGGATCGAGCAGCACGCTGGGCACCGAACGGAACCCTGCCGCGCCGATCAAGGTCACGAACCCCACCACGGCGACCGCCCAGGCAAGATGCACCCGGGGAGCCTTCTTCGTCTCGAGAATCTGCGTCACCCGATCAAGGGTGCGGGTTCGACCGCCATCGAACTAGTGGCCAGATGGACAACATGTGTCAAGATACGGCCATGAGCCCACGACACCTGACGTCCGTCGGCCCGCACGTCGTCGCCGTCCTGGCACTGGAGCCGGTCGTCGGGTTCGACCTGACCATCCCGCCGACCGTACTGGGCGCGGCGACCAAGGCCGACGGCACCACGCTGTACGACGTCCGCATCTGCGGCCTCGGCGGCCCGGTCCGGGCGGGAGCCGGGTTCAATCTCGTCCCGGACCACGGACCCGAGGCGCTGGCCGAAGCCGACACGGTGATCGTCCCGGGCACCTACATCCACCAGCCGCGGTACGACGGCACGCTGCCCGACGACCTGGCCGCCGCGCTCGCGACGATCCGCCCCGGCACCCGGATCGCCTCGATCTGCACCGGCGCCTTCGTCCTCGGAGCGGCCGGCTACCTCGACGGCCGGCCCGCGACAACGCACTGGGAGCGGGCCGACTTGTTCCGCAGCGTGTACCCGCAGGTGAAGCTCGACGAGGACAAGCTGTTCATCGACGACGGCGACATCCTCACCTCGGCCGGACTCGCCGCGGGCGTCGACCTCTGCCTGCACCTGATCCGTCGGGACTTCGGCAGTGAGGTCGCGAACCGGGCCGCCCGGCATTGCGTCGTACCGCCGTGGCGGGACGGCGGGCAGTCGCAGTTCATCGAGCACGCCGTCCCGGCAGAAGGCAGTGAAGGTACTTCGCCGACGCGGGCCTGGGCGCTCGCACGTCTCGGCGAGGAGATCAGCCTGGCGGCGATGGCGGCGAACGCCAAGATGAGCGTGCGCACTTTCAGCCGGCGCTTCAAAGCCGAGACCGGGCAGTCGCCCGGCACCTGGCTGCTGCAGCAGCGCGTGCGGCACGCCTGCAACCTGCTGGAGACGACCGACCTGTCGGTCGACCGCGTCGCTCACGAAGCAGGTCTCGGGACCGCCGCGTCGCTGCGCCACCACCTTCGCTCCGAGCTCGGCGTCTCGCCGCTCGCCTACCGCAAGACCTTCCGCGCGGGCTGAACCTCAGAGCACCACGAGGTCGTGCGGCTGGTTGTTCATCGACTCGCCGCCGTCCGCGGTGACCACGACGATGTCCTCGATCCGCGCACCCCACCGGCCCGGCTGGTAGATGCCCGGCTCGACGCTGAACGCCATCCCCGCCTCGAGCGGCAGGTCGTTGCCCGCCACGATGTACGGCTCCTCGTGCACGTCCAGCCCGATCCCGTGTCCGGTCCGGTGGATGAAGTACTCACCGAACCCGGCCGCGGCGATCACGTCGCGCGCCGCCGCGTCGATCGACTCAGCCGTCACACCGGGCCGCACCGCGTCCACCGCGGCGTGCTGGGCCTCCTGCAGTACGGCGTACGTCGCAGCCACGTCGGCGTCCCGCGGCGTGCCGACGGCGTACGTGCGGGTCGAGTCGGAGTTGTAGCCCTCGGCAACAGGTCCGCCGATGTCGACGACCACCACGTCACCGGCTTCGATGACCCGCTCGGACAGAGCGTGGTGCGGGCTCGCGCCGTTCGGGCCGCTTGCGACGATCACGAAGTCCGCCTCGGTGTGCCCCTCCTCGACGATCGCGGCGGCGATGTCGGCGCCGACCTCCGCCTCCGTCCGCCCCGGCCGCAGCCACTCGCCGACCCGGGCGTGCACGCGGTCGATCGCCGCACCCGCCTTCCGCAGTGCCTCGATCTCCGCCGAGTCCTTGCGCATCCGAAGCTCCCGGACGATCGGCCCGGCCAGCACCTGTTCGGCCTTCGGCAAGGCGTCGCGGATCGCCAGCACGTGCAGCGCCGGCGTGAAGTCGCTGACCGCAACCCGCTCCGGGTCGCCCAGGCGCTCGGCAGCCAGGTTGTAAGGATCGACACCGTCAACCCAAGTGATGACGTCGACCCCGAGCTCGCCCAAGCCCGTGAAGCCAGGTGCTTCGAGCTTCGGTACGACGAGCGCCGGCGTGCCGTCCGCGGGGATCAGCAGTGCGGTGAGCCGCTCGAACGAGCCGCCCGGCTGACCGATCAAGTAGCGCAGATCCGAGCCCGGCGCGATGACCAGCCCGGTGCCTGCCGCGGCCGCGCGGGCGCGGTCGAGGCGGGAACGGAGTACGGCGAAGTCGGGAATCGGGGGCAGTGCTGAGCGACGGGCCATGGGGCGACTCTAGAACTGTCGGCTGCGATTGCTAAAACCTCTTTCATGACTCTGCACCATGTGGCCTTCGGCGAGGGCGTCCCGGTTCTGGCGTTGCACGGCTGGACTCCGGACCACCGGCTGATGACCGGCTGCCTCGAACCGATCTTCAGTCAACTCACCGGATACCGGCGGATCTATCCCGACCTGCCGGCCATGGGCCAGAGCCCGGCCGGCGACATCGACAGCTCCGACGGGATCATGGCCGCGGTGCTCGAGTTCATCGACGAGCAGATCGGCGACGAGCCGTTCCTGCTGATGGGCGAGTCGTACGGCGGGTACCTCTCCCGTGGCCTCGTCGCCCAACGCCCCGAGCAGATCCTGGGCATGGGCATGATCTGCCCGACCGGCACACTGTGGCACAAGGACCGGAAGGTGCCGGAACACGTCGTACTGCGCACCGAGCCGGGCGTGCTCGAATCGCTGACCGAGGGCGAGGACTTCACCGAGCTCGCGGTGGTGCAGACCGCGGCTGCCCTCGCCGCCTACCGGGCCGATGTCGCGCCCGGTCTCGCGATCGCGGACCTGGCTGCGATGGATCGGATCCAGGAGAAGTGGGCACTGTCGACGGCTCCGGAGAGCGGTCCGGTCTACACCCGGCCGACGTTGGTGCTGTGCGGCCGGCAGGACGCTGTCACCGGCTACGAGGATTGGTACGAGCTGCTCCCTCACTACCCGCGCGCGACCTTCGCTGTGCTCGACATAGCTGGGCACAACCTGCAGATCGAGCAGCCCGAGTTGCTCGGCGTCCTCGTGCGGGACTGGTTGCAAAGAGTCAGCCAGGGGCTCCCGCGCGTGGCTACCAGCGGGTAATGTCGGCGGCATGACTGGGAAGCGTCCGTTCGGGTGGCCGTTGCTTGTCGCGCTGACCAACGGGCGCACCCGGATCTCCGACGAGCGGTTGACCGCAGCCGTACGGGACAAGGTGGTCCTGGTGACCGGTTCGTCGTACGGGATCGGCGAGGCGACGGCGCGACGGCTGGCGGCGGCCGGGGCGACGGTGTTGCTGGTGGCGCGGACCGAGGAACAGTTGCAGGTGGTCGCCGATGAGATCCGGGACGGCGGCGGGTCGGCGTACGTGTATCCGGCGAACCTGGCCGATCCGGGCGCGGTCGAGGAGCTCGTGCGGACGGTGCTGGCCGAGCACGGACAGGTCGACGTACTGGTCAGCAATGCCGGGAAGTCGATCCGGCGTTCGGTCGCGGACACGTACCAGCGGTTCCATGACATCGAGCGGACCAACGCGATCAACTACCTCGGCCCGGCGAAGCTCGTGCTCGAGCTGCTGCCGTCGATGCGGGAACGCCGGTCGGGTCACATCGTGAACGTGTCGACGGCCGGGGTGCGGACCCCGCCGATGGCGCGGTGGTCGGCGTACCTGGCGTCGAAGAGTGCCTTCGATGTGTGGCTGCGATGCGTCGCCCAGGAGGTTCGCGGGGACGGGGTGACGACATCGACCGTGTACATGGGGCTGGTGCACACGCGGATGAGTGAGCCGACGCCGCTACTCAACAAGCTGCCGGGGCTGACGCCTGAGCAGGCCGCCGATCAGGTGTGTACGGCGGTGGCAGAGCGGCCGCACAACATCACGCCGCCGTTCGTCCGGCCGGCTGATGCCGTAGGCAACTTGTTGCGGGTGCCGACGGACCGGTTGCTCGAGCAGTACTTCCGGCGTACCGGAGGTGGGAAGAAGCGATGAGAACGATCCGCCCGATCGGACCGATCCGGCCGCCCGAGTGGCTGATGCAGGGTGCGGCCGAGGTCGGCGAGGTGTCGCTGGCGCTCGTCAGGTCCGGAGTGTGGCGGTCGGCCGGGCCGGCGCAACTGGTGCGGATCGAGCGGGCGCTGCGGACGTGGGGTCAGTCGATGGCTGCGCTCGGCGTGATCGCGGCGATCCGATGGCCTGATCGTGCGGCGGTGATCTCGGGTGCCAGTCAGCTGACGTATGCCGAGCTGGACCGGCGGTGCGAGCGCATCGCGGCCGGCATGCACGCGCAGTACGACATCGTTGCCGGTAGCAAGGTCGCGGTCCTGTGCCGGAACCACATCGGCTTCCTGGAGGCGACGCTGGCCGCGTCCCGGATCGGTGCGGATGTCCTCTTCGTGAACACGGAGTTCGCGGCGCCTCAACTGCAGGCGGTCCTCGAACGGCACCGGCCGGATCTACTGGTCCACGACTTGGAATTCACGGTGCCGGAGGGCATCCCGGCCATCGGGTCCGATCTCGAGGAACTGGCTGACAGTCGTACGGCGAGTGCGCCGGTGCCGGAGTCGGCCGGGCACATCACGATTCTGACCTCGGGGACCACGGGGACGCCGAAGGCAGCACCTCGGGTGCCTACTGCGGTGGGGTTGGCCGGGTTGACCGCCAGTGCGCTCAGTCGGTTCGGGGTGCGGTCGGGTGAGCCGGTCATCATCGCGCCGCCGTTGTTCCATGGGCTCGGGTTGTTGACGTCGATGCTGGCGTTGTTCCTCGGGGCGCCGTTGGTGTTGCGGCCGAAGTTCGACGCGGCGACCCTGCTGGCGGATGTCGAGAAGACGCGCGCTGGTGCCGTGGTTGCCGTGCCGGTGATGTTGCGGCGGATGCTGGAGCTCGGGCCGACGGCCATCGCGGAGCACGACCTTCGTTCGTTGCGGGCCGTGATCTCCGGCGCGTCGCAGCTCGGTGTGCCGTTGGCCGAGCGGTTCATCGAGGTGTTCGGGCCGGTGCTGTGTGATGCATACGGGTCGAGCGAAGTGGGCATCGCCACGATCGCGAACTCCGCCGATCTGCTCGACGCGCCCGGGACAGTGGGTCGCCCGTGCCTCGGCAGCTCGATCCGGATCCTCGACGACCAGGACCAGGAGGTGCCGACCGGGACGACCGGGCGGATCTTCGCGGGTGGCGGGCTCGTGTTCGCCGGGTACTCCGATGGTTCGAGCAAGACCGTGGTCGACGGCCGGATGAGCACCGGTGATCTCGGTCATCTCGACGGCGCCGGCCGGCTCTTCGTCGACGGGCGTGAGGACGACATGATCGTCTCCGGCGGCGAGAACGTGTACCCGGTCGAGGTCGAGGAGTGCCTGGCCGCGCATCCCGCGGTCGCCGAGGCAGTCGTCACCGGCGTACCCGATGACGACTTCGGTCAGCGCCTGGTCGCATACGTCGTACTGCGGGAGCCGGTCACCGAGGACGAACTGATCGCGCACGTGAAGGCGAACCTGGCCCGCTACAAGACCCCGCGCCAGATCGTCATCCTCGACGACTTCCCGCGCAACGCCACCGGCAAGGTCCTCCGCGGCAAACTCAGCCCGCCGTGAACAGGTCGTAGAACCGCGTCATCCGCTCGAGTGCGTCACGCTCGTCTCCGAACGACACCGCGACCGTCTCGGCACCGGCCTCGGCGAGCTCATGAGCCATCGCCACGACAGGTTCCGGATCGCCACCGGACCAGTCGAGCCGGGTGCCGACCTTCACCTTCCGCTCCCCGAACGACCGGAGTCGCGCGACCGAGGCGCTGAACCCGGCGCCGTCGAGCCCGAGCCCCTGCCACTCGTCGCCGAACCTGGCCGCCCGCCGCAGCGCCGGCGTCGTCGTACCGCCGATCATGATCGGCAACGGCGCCCGCAGCTTCGGCTCGAACACCCCGCCGCGATCGCGTCCGTCGAACAGGTCGCGGACGATCTCCAGCGACGCGTCCGTACGCCGCCCACGCTCCTCGAACGGGACGCCGACCGCCGCGAACTCCTCGCGAGCCCAGCCTGCACCGAGCCCGAGTACGACGCGCTCGCCCGACAGCCGATGCAGGGTCGCGGCCTGCTTGGCGACGACGAACGCGCTCCGGAGCGGCAGCACCAGCACGGACGTGCCGAAGCGGATCCGGGTGGTGCGCGCCGCGAGGTACCCGATCGTCACGAGCGGCTCGTACACCCCGCCGTACGTCGAGCCGAACTCTGCCGGCGGAAGCAGGTGGTCGGGCAACCACGCCGTACCGTAGCCCAGCTCCTCGGCTGCCACGGCCAGCTCGACCAAGCGCTCGGGCGACATCGCTGCCGACTCGTCCGGGAGGACCACCTGCAGTTCAACCATGCGCTTGACCTTAACCGGCTGACCTTCGGCGAGGACGATTGATGGGAGAGTGGGTGCCGTGAAGATTCTCGTCGGATACGTGCCATCGCCCGAAGGTGAGGCGGCGCTCACCGCCGCGGCGACCGAGGCCTCGCTGCGCGGCGCCTCCGTCCTGCTCCTGAACACCAGCCGCGGCGACTCCTACATCGACGCCCGCTACGCCAACGCCGACGAGTTGGCCGCCGCCGAGGCCAAGCTGCGCGAGCAAGGTGTCGAGGTGTCCATCCAGCAGGCCCTCACCGAAGGCGACGTGGCCGGCGCACTGCTCAAGGCAGCCGCCGCCGAGGACGTCGGCCTGATCGTGCTCGGTCTGCGCCGCCGCTCCCCCGTCGGCAAGCTGATCCTCGGCAGCACCGCCCAGCGCGTCCTGCTCGAGTCCCCGGTCCCGGTCCTCGCAGTCAAGGTCCCGTCACCGCACGACTGACCGCAAGTACCCGCCGCCCGCTCCGACTGACGGGTGTACGGGCGCCTTCGGGGTGCCCTGGAGCGGAAGGAACTGCGGATGTCATTTCCCGAGGTTGGCGTCGGGCTGCCGGTGGTGGGCCTGCGCGGGCCGGATGCGGTGGTCGAGATCGCGACGACCGCCGACGAGCTCGGATTCGCGGCGGTGTCGGTGTTCGAGCGATTGCTGGTGCCGGCGGCGCCGGATTGGGTGAATCACGCCGGACTGCCGCGGGAGTCGGCGTACGACGCGTTGGAGACGCTGACGTACGTCGCGGCGCGGACGGAGCGGGTGCGGTTGCATACCGCCGTCCTGGTGCCGCTGTTCCAGCAGCCGGTCGTGCTGGCGCGGCGGGTGGCGACGATCGATCAGCTCTCCGGTGGGCGGATGGATCTGGGGATCGCACTTGGTTGGTTGTCTGAGGAGTTCGTCGCTGCCGGTGTGCCGGAGCGCGGGCGGGTCGCGGCGTTCGAGGAGTCGGTCGCCGTACTGCGGGCGTGTTGGGGGCCCGATCCGGTCGAGTTCGCGGGCGAGCACTACACGGTGCCGATGGCGACGCTCGGGCCGAAGCCGGTGGCGCCGCTGACCCTGTACGGCGGTGGGATCGCGCAACCGGCTGTTGAGCGGGCTGCCCGGATCGCGGATGGGCTGACGCTGGCGCATCGCGACTGGGAGTCCACCTGCGCGGCGATCGGCTGGTACCACCAGGCGGGCGGTTCCGGGCCGATCATCCTCCGCGCCGGGCCGATGAAACCGCATCCGATGCTGCAGGGGCCGGTGGGTTTCACACCCGAGACGATCCTGGACGACCTCCGGCGGGCCGCCACGGAAGGCATCACCCGGGTCGACTGGGACCTCAACCTCGTCAACACCCCGATTCCCGACCAGGTCGCGGCGCTGAAGTCGCTGGCGGGTCACCTGCGGTAATCCGGATGAGGGGCTGGGGGCGGACGCCTAAACTGGACTGGTTATGCCTGATGCCCGGACCGAGTCCCCGAGTCCATCCCCAGCCCCCTCACAAGACCCAGCCGCCACACGTCGCCCTCGCCGTCGTCGCAGGCCGGGCCCAGGAGGCAACAACGCCACCCCGGCACCCTCGACCGACGAGCGCGCCCAGCGCGGCGGCTCGCCCAGCACCCCGCCCACCGCAGGCGGCGCTCGCAGCGGCGGCTCCGCCAGCGCCCCGCCCGCTCGCAAGCGTCGCGGGTCCTCTGATGACACCGCCGTCGAGGACGGGGTGAGTTTGGCGGAGGTTGTTGCGCGGCTGGATGACCTGACGGCTTATGACCGGGAGCAGCTCGGGAAGCGGTTGGAGCGGGTTCGGACTACGAAGGAAGCTCGGAAGCGGGAGCAGGCGCTGCAGGGTGTGATCGGCGCAATCGAGCAGGCCGAGCGTCGGGTCGAGGTGCGGCGGAGCGCCGTACCGGAGATCACCTACCCGGAAGAGCTGCCGGTCAGTCAGCTCAAGGACGAGATCGCGGCAGCGATCCGGGACAACCAGGTCGTGGTGGTCGCGGGTGAGACCGGGTCGGGTAAGACGACGCAGATCCCGAAGATCTGTCTCGAGCTCGGGCGTGGGATCCACGGCATGATCGGCCACACCCAGCCGCGCCGGCTCGCCGCGCGGACCGTCGCCGAGCGGATCGCCGAGGAGCTCGGGACCGAGTTGGGCGAGACGATCGGTTTCGCCGTCCGGTTCACCGACAAGGTCAGCGAGCGCTCGCTGGTCAAGCTGATGACCGACGGCATCCTGCTGAACGAACTCCAGCGCGACCGCGACCTGAGCAGGTACGACACGCTGATCATCGACGAGGCGCACGAGCGCAGCCTGAACATCGACTTCATCCTCGGCTACCTCAAGCGTCTCCTCCCCCGCCGCCCCGACCTCAAGGTCATCATCACGTCGGCGACGATCGACCCGGAGCGGTTCGCCGCGCACTTCGCCGACGCGCAGGGCAACCCGGCCCCGATCGTCGAGGTCTCCGGCCGGACCTACCCGGTCGAGGTGCGGTACCGCCCGATCAACGACCCCGAGGATCCGGCCACGATCGACCGCGACCAGACCCAGGCGATCCTCGACGCCGTCGACGAGCTCGAGCACGAGGCCGACGGCGACATCCTGGTCTTCCTCAGCGGCGAGCGGGAGATCCGCGACACCGCCGACGCGCTCAACGACAAGTTCCGCGGCGAGCGGCGTACGACCGAGATCCTGCCGCTCTACGCCAGACTCTCGAACGCCGAACAGCATCGCGTCTTCCAGTCGCACTCCGCCCGCCGGATCGTGCTCGCGACGAACGTCGCCGAGACCTCGCTGACCGTCCCCGGCATCAAATACGTCATCGACCCCGGTACGGCGCGCATCTCGCGGTACAGCCACCGCACCAAGGTCCAGCACCTGCCGATCGAGCCCGTCTCGCAGGCGAGCGCCAACCAGCGCAAGGGCCGCAGCGGTCGCACGAGCGACGGCATCGCGATCCGGTTGTACTCCGAGGAAGACTTCACCAACCGCCCGGAGTTCACCGACCCCGAGATCCTGCGGACCAACCTCGCCAGCGTCATCCTGCAGATGACCGCGATCGGGCTCGGCGACATCGCGGCGTTCCCGTTCATCGACGAGCCGGACAAGCGCAGCATCACCGACGGCCTGCAGCTGCTCACCGAGCTCGGCGCGATCGACACCCCGAAGGGCGGCAGGCTGACCCCGATCGGCCGCCAGCTCGCGCAGATCCCGCTCGACCCGCGGCTGGCCCGGATGATCGTCGAGGCCGACAAGCACGCCTGTGTCCGCGAGGTGATGGTGATCGCGGCCGCGCTGTCGATCCAGGACCCGCGCGAGCGACCGACCGACGCCGAGGCGCAGGCCACCCAGTCGCACGCCAGGTTCCGCGACCCGAACAGCGACTTCCTCGGGTACCTGAACCTCTGGAGCTACCTGAAGAAGCAGCAGAAGGAACTGTCCGGCAACCAGTTCCGCCGGATGTGCCGCAGCGAGTACCTGAACTATCTGCGCGTCCGCGAGTGGCAGGACATCTACGCGCAGCTCCGCCAGGTCGCGTCCCAGATCGGCGTCAAGCTCAACAGCGGCGAGCCGGCCGACCCGCAGAGCGTGCACATCTCGCTGATGTCCGGGCTGCTCAGCCACCTCGGTATGAAGGACCCGTCGAACCAGCACCAGTACCTCGGTGCTCGCGGCACCAAGTTCGCGATCTTCCCCGGCTCCGGGCTGTTCAAGAAGCCGCCGCAGTTCGTGATGGCCGCCGAGCTGGTCGAGACCTCGCGGTTGTGGGCCCGGGTGAACGCGAAGATCGAGCCCGAGTGGGCCGAGGACCTCGCTCCGCACCTGATCAAACGGTCGTACTCCGAACCGCACTGGGAACGCAAAGCCGGCGCCGTGATGGCGTACGAGAAGGTCACGCTGTACGGCGTACCGATCGTCGCGCGGCGGAAGGTGAACTACGGGAAGGTCGACCCGGAGGTGTCACGCGAGCTGTTCATCCGGAACGCGCTGGTCGAGGGCGACTGGGACACGCACCACAAGTTCTTCCACGAGAACCGCAAGCTGATCGAGGAAGTCGAGGAGCTCGAGGAGCGCACCCGGCGGCGTGACCTGCTGGTCGACGACGAGACGCTGTTCGCGTTCTACGACGAGCGGATCGGTCCCGAGGTCGTGACCGGGCGGCACTTCGACACCTGGTGGAAGACCGCGCGGCAGCGCGACCACGACCTGCTCGACTTCGAGCGCTCGCTGGTGGTCCGCGAGGGCGCCGAGGTCCGGGAGGAAGAGTTCCCGCTGCACTGGATGCAGAACGGGATGACCTTCGACCTGACCTACGCGTTCGAGCCGGGTACGGACGCCGACGGTGTGACCGTCCACATTCCGCTGCTCGTGCTGAACCAGGTCACCGCGGACGGGTTCGAGTGGAGCGTGCCCGGCTTCCGCGAGGAGCTGGTCACCACGCTGATCAAGTCGTTGCCGAAGGCGATCCGGCGCAACATCGTGCCGGCACCGGACCATGCGCGGCAGATTCTCCCCGAGCTGGATCCGGCGTCCGGACCACTGACCGACGCGATGGCTCGCGCTCTGCGGGAGCTGCGCGGTGTCGTGATCGAGCCGGGCGACTGGGACTGGAGCCGGGTGCCGGAGCATCTGCGGATGACGTTCCGGGTCGAGGACGACAAGCGCAAGACTGTTGCTGAGAGCAAGGATCTTGCCAAGCTCAAGGAGAAGCTGAAGCCGAAGACCACGGCCGCGATCTCGCAGGTCGCGTCGAAGGCGGTCAGCGGGCTGGAGAAGTCCGGGCTGACGGACTGGACCTTCGGCGACCTGCCGCGCAGCTTCTCCGAACGCCGCAACGGCCTCGCCGTCGCCGGCTACCCGGCGCTCGTCGACGAGGGCAAGTCCGTCGCGATCCGGCTCCAGGAGACCGAGCGCGACCAGACTGCCGCGATGTGGGCCGGCACCCGTCGGCTCCTGCTGCTGACGATGCCGTCGGTGATCGACGTCGTACAGCGTCACCTGAGCAATCAGCAGAAGATGACGCTGATGGCCGGTCCGCATCGCAACGTCGGCGAGTTGCTCGACGACGCGATCGGCGCGGCGGTCGATCAGCTGATGACGGCCGCGGGCGGCCCGGCGTGGAACCTCACCGCGTTCGCGATCCTGCGCGACGCCGTACGGTCGGAGCTCGCGGACACCGTGCTGACGATCCTGCAGCAGGTCGAGCAGGTGCTCGGGCATGCCCGGACCGTCGACAAGCAGATCTCGCGGGCGTCGAGCCCGGCGCTGATCGTGGCGTTGTCGGACGTCCGCGGTCAGCTCGAACGGCTCGTCCACCCCGGCTTCATCACCGAGACCGGCGCCAAGCGCCTGCCGGACCTGGTCCGGTACCTGCGCGGGATGGAGCAGCGGCTCGACAAGCTCGGCGAGAACGCTGCCCGCGACCGCTCCGGGATGGCGATCGTCCAGACGCTCACCGACGAGTACGAGAAGCGTCTGCGCGCCGTACCGACCGGCAAGTACCCCAGCCCTGAGCTCCTCGAGGTTCGCTGGATGCTCGAGGAGCTGCGGATCAGCCTGTTCGCGCAGACGCTGGGTACGCCGTACCCGATCTCGGAGAAGCGGATCCGGAAGGCGCTCGCCGACAGCTAGGAGTCGAGCAGGCGGCGGGCGTGGTCGTGGACGGCGGCGCGGAGTTCGGGCGGGTCGAGGATCTCGAACGGCCAATAGAGGCGGATGACGCCTGAGACCAGGGGACCGAGCTCGTTCGCGGCGAAGCGGACCTCGCAGGTGTTCTCGTCGATGGGATCGACGACGCCTTGGCTGGGCGGAATCATCCGGGCGACCGTGGCGGCGTCCGCGTGGACGCGGACTCGGCCGACGATGTCCCACGGCGCCACTCCGGTGCCTTCGGCAACTAGTGCGACCGGGTCCGGTGGGTCCTCGAACCGGTAGCGGGAGCCGGTCAGCACGGGCTGCGTGATGCGGTCGACGCGGAAGGTGCGCCAGGCCTGGCGGTCGCGGTCGCGCGCGACGAGGTACCAGCGGCGGCCGGTGTGCACGATCTGCAGTGGCTCGACGCTGCGCTCGGACGCCGTGCCGTCATGGGTGCGATAGCGGAACCGGAGGCCCTCAGTATGGCGGCAACCGGCGGCGAGGGTGACGAGCACCTCGCCGTCGACCTGGGGCAGCTCGCCCTGTGGCAGCTGGGTGGTGTGTGCGCCGATGGCCGCGACCCGCTCCTGCAGCCGGGCGGGCAGGACCTGGTGGAGTTTGGCCAGCGCCGAGATCGCCGCTTCCTCGACGCCCGAGACGGTTGTGGTTGTCGCGACCCGCAGGCCGACCGCGATCGCGACGGCCTCCTCGTCTTCGAGCAGCAGCGGTGGGAGCCGGCCGCCCGGACCGAGGCGGTAGCCGCCGCCGATCCCGGCCTCGGCCTCCACCGGGTACCCGAGCGACCTCAGCCTGGTGACGTCACGCCGTACCGTCCGGGGCGTGACGGCGAGCCTGTCCGCCAGCTCGGCGCCGTCCCAGTGCGGGCGCGACTGGAGCAAGGACAGCAGACGGAGCAATCGGGCCGCGGTATCCATCAATTTCCATTCTGCCCCGACCTGCGGACCGATCCTGTCCGCAGGTCGTCCTACGGTGGCCGTATGACCACGCTGACGCAGAATCTCCTGGACCTGTCCGACTTCGCCTGGCAGCGGCTGCGCAACCGGGTGGAGGGCCTGACCGACGAGGAATACCTCTGGGAACCGTTCGACGGCTGCTGGTCGATCCGGAAGTCCGACTCGGGTCTCGTGCTCGAGCGCACGAAGATCCCGCCGGAACCGGAGCCGTTCACCACGCTGGCCTGGCGGATCACCCACATCATCGACATCCTGCAGGAGGACCGCACCGCCACCTGGTTCGGTCACCAACCCGGCCCGGACGACGGCCAGCCACCCGTGCCGGCGTCCGCGGCAGCGGCGCTCGCGGCCCTGGACCACGCGTACGACGTCTGGCGCCGACGCCTTGCCGCCCTCAGCCAGGAGGTCCTCGACCGCCCGATGGGCGAGGCCGCGGGGATGTACGCCGAACACGACGGCACGTCCTTCGCGCTGCACATCCTGGACGAGCTGATCCACCACGGCGCGGAGGTCGGCACGGTCCGCGACTTCTACCGCGGCACGCGCACCGAGGACCCGTTCGCCGCCGCCCTCGCCGGCGAGGTCACACCGACCGAGCAGCCGGCGCTGCTGGCCGAAGCGGCTGTGGCGCAGCGGTGGGAGGTCGTACGTCGGCTCGCCGGCATGGGCTTCGGCATCAACGAGCGGACCAAGGACGGCGCCACCGCCGCGCATCTGGCCGCGGGGACCGGTGCGCTGGACGCACTCCGATTCCTCGTCGAGCACGACGCGGACCTGACCGCTACCGACCCGAAGTTCCACGCCGACGCACTCGGCTGGGCCAAGTGGGGCGAGCAGGCGGAGACCATCGCTTATCTGGAATCGCTCTAGGGCACGAACGCGCGCTGCGAGCGGCGGCGGAAGTCGCGGGGCGGGAGGTCGTGGGCCGCGGTGAAGGTGCGGGTGAAGTAGGACTGGCTGGTGAAGCCGCAGCGGGTGGCGATCGCGGCGATCGACGTATTGGTTGCCGCTAGCAAGGATGCGGCGTGTTCGAGGCGCAGGTCGGTGACGAACGCGGTCGGCGTGACGCCGTACGCGGTCCGCATCGATCGGGACAGGTGAGCGGGGCTGACGCCGGCGAGTTCGAGCAGCCGGGGTACGCCGCCGCGGAGGTTCTGCTCGGCGCGCATCGCCGTACAGACCCTGGCCAGCCAGTCGGGTATGCCGGGCGCCGCGGCGTCGACCGGTGCGAGCAGCTCCATCAGGTCGATCCAGAAGCGGACCAGGTCGTAGGAACTCGGGTTGTCCTGGAAGCGGGCCAGGGCGTGCTCGAAGACGTCGATCGCGGCCGGTTGGTGAAACGTGATCGGGCCGCGGGACGACCAGCCGGCAGTCCGGGTCAGGTCGAGGAAGCCTTGCCAGATCGAGCTGGGGAAGGCGACGTTCACGAACTCGAGCCCGTCGGGCACCGAGCCGCGGACCGCGTGCCGGTCGCTCGGCCGGACCAGGACCACGTCCCCCGGCTGCAACTGTTCTACGCCGGTGGTCAGCAGGTGTTCACCGCTGCCCGAGACGACTCCCATGAACTCGTGGAAGTCGGCGTGGGTGTGCAGTTCGGTGTCGCGGGCTCGGGCCGGGATCCGCACCCGCGCCGCGTGGTACGGCCGCCCGAACGCGTGCGCCTCGAACCGCAGTACCTGACTCACCTCAACACAGTACAAATTCTCGTCAGCCCATTACTAGTCCGCCAGGTCCGGCGAACCGCACGCTGGAGACATGTTCGAAACAGACGGCTACGTCATCTTCCGCGACGTCATCGACCAAGAGCTGGTCAAGGAAGTGAACGATCATGTCGAATGGCTTCAGGCCCGGCATCCCGACGTACGACCCGAACAGCTCGGGCACGTGTACCTGCGCGACGACCCGTTCTGGGTCCGGCTGGTGAGCGACGACCGGCTCGTCGACATCGCCCAGCGGTTCGTCGGGCCGGACATCGCGCTGTTCGCCTCGCACTACATCTCCAAGCCGCCGTACTCCGGCCAGCCGGTGCTCTGGCATCAGGACGCCGCGTTCTGGCCGCTGGACCCGATGGATGTCGTCACGCTGTGGCTGGCGGTCGACCACTCGACGCCGGAGAACGGATGCGTGCGGGTCATCCCCGGGAGCCACCTGTCCGGCGTGGAAGGGATGCGCGACAACACCGAGGTCGAGAGCGTGCTCGGCAAGGAGATCGCGGTCGAGATCGACGAGACCGAGGCGGTCGACATGGTGCTCGCGCCCGGCGACGTCGAGGTCCATCACCCGAACATCGTCCACGGCAGCAACGCCAACACGTCGCCCAACCGGCGCTGCGGGCTGACGATCCGCTACATCCCGACGTCGACGCGGATCACCGATCCGGAGACGCCGTACCCGAGCGCCTTCCATCTGCGCGGCGAGCCGGGGGTGAACAGCTACCAGCCGCGGCCGAGGTACGTCGAGGGCCGGCACTTCCCGTTCACGGCCAGCAGCGCCTGGTCCTGAACATACGAAGGCCCGCCCCGGGTGGGGCGGGCCGCCGGCGTGTTACTCGAGGCAGATCCGGAACGGGTGGCCCGCCGGGTCGGCGTAGATCCGCCAGCCGCGGGCGTTGTCCGCGGGCGGCGGGTCCAGGGGGTCGAGCGGTTCGGCGCCGAGGGCGACCACGGTCGCGTGACCGCTCGAGAGGTCCTCGACGATCAGGTCGAGATGGAGATCCTGCGCGTCGGTGCCGGGCCAGGTGGCCGGCACGTACTGCTCCGAGCGCCGGAAGGCCAGCGTCGAGAAGCCGAGCGACGAGCCGGGGCCGGTCAGGCTCCGCCAGTCGTCGTCACCGTTCTCGTCGATGTCCAGCCCCAGCAGCGCTGAGTAGAACTGGGCGAGCTCGAGCGGGTCCGGGCAATCCAGCACCACCGAGCCGAGCCGCCCGGCAGTACTGCCCGGCTGCTCTGCCACCTGCGTCATCTGTCCTCCACTTTCTGTTGCGTCAGCCTGCTTCCTCGTCCGGGGCAGGCCCGGCCAGGTCCCTCTTGTCGGAAGGCCCGGCCGCCTACGATGACAGGTCGAGGGGACAATTCGCACCTTTCGACACGCGTTCTCGACCAGTGAGCCGATCGCTGACAGTGAAGCTTCGCTCTCGCTACCGCTATTACTGCGGTACGGCGGTAGCGCGTCGGCGCTCCCCCAGCTTGCGGATCTTCGCCCGAGTCCCGCAGTCCTCCATCGCGCACCAGCGGCGGGAACCGTTCCGGCTGCGGTCCAGGAACAGCCAGCCGCAGCCGCCGTCGTCGACCGGACAGGCCCGCAGCTGCCGCAGCTCGACCGTCCGCACCAGCTCGACCGCGGCCACCACCAGGCGGTCCGGGACCAGCTGCGCCGGCGACGTGCCGACGACGAGCTCCGCGACGCCGCGCTCGCGCTGATCATCCGGGAGCAGCATCGAGCGGGCGGCGGCCGCGGACCAGCGCAACATCATGCGCTCGAACGCGGAAGCCTCGCTCCCCTTGACTCCGTCCGTCGCGACGACGGCGCCGGCCGCCCGCGGCGCGAGCACCTCGTACGCCGCCTCGCGGATCTCCAACGTCGCGCCGAGCGCCTTCGCGGCCAGCTCCGGAGCCGAACGCCAGGTGCCCTCGACGGCGCTGTAATCGCGCAGATCGATCAGCCCGATCCGGCGGCTCCAGTCGAGCAGCTCGGCCGGTGAGGTGAGGTAATCGTGCTCGACCGCGCCGCCGCGCAACCGCGGGGTGACCGTGTTCACCAGATCGAGGGCGGGGTGTCCGCCCACGATGCGGAACTCCGCGTGAGAACTGTCGGTCATGGATGAGATGCTACCAGCATCAAACCTTTTACCGGGATCAGGTGACCTCATGACCCTCTCGTCCCGCCGAGCCACCGCCGCGCTCGTGTTCCTCGGCGTCTCGACGTTCTCCTTCGTCACCATCGAGGTGCTGCCGATCGGGCTGCTGACCGTGATGGCCGACGACCTCGGCCGGTCGCGCTCCCAGATCGGCCTCCTCGTCACCGGGTACGCCGCTGTCGTCGTGCTCGCCTCCATCCCACTCGCCCGGCTGACCACCAACCTCCCCCGCCGCTTGGTGCTCGGCGGAACGCTCGCGGTCCTCACCGTCGCGACGGCACTCTCCGCCGCCGCCCCGACGTACGAGGTGCTGTTCGGCGGGCGGCTGGTGATCGCGATCTCGCAGGCGCTGTTCTGGTCGATCGCGCCGCCGATCGCGACCAGTCTCTTCCCACCGGAGCTGCGCGGCCGGGTGGTCGCGCGACTCGCGATCGGCACGGCGCTGGCGCCGATCCTCGGCATCCCGTTCGGCACGTGGCTCGGCGAGCAGGCCGGCTGGCGGGTCCCGTTCGTCGTGATGGCCGTGCTCGGTGCAACTGCCTGCATCGGGATCGTGACCCTGCTGCCGCGCACGGAGGTCCAGGACAGCCCCTCGCGCCGCGGCAGCGCCCCGGACCTCCGCGGGTACGTCGTACTGCTCGTCGCCGCCTCGATCGGGGTCACCGGCTTCCTGACCTTCAACACCTACGTCACGCCGTTCCTGCTGGACATCACCGGCTTCTCGTCCGACGCGCTCGGTCCGATGCTGCTGGCCAGCGGTGCGGGCGGGTTCGCCGGCACGCTGATCGCCGGCCGCGTGCTCGATCGGTACCCGTGGGGTGCGGTCGTCATCCCGTACGGGGTCCTGACCGTCGGGTTGATCGGGGTGTTCGCCCTCGGCGAGCTCAAGGTGGCCACGGGCCTCCTGATCGCACTGATCGGGCTGTCGTTCAGCGGGCTCGCGGTCGCGGTGCAGAGCCGGACGCTGCAGATCGCTCCAGGCAGCACCGACATCGCGTCGGCCGGAGCCAGCTCGGCGTTCAACGTCGGCATCGCCGCCGGTGCGTTCGTCGGTGGCGCGCTCATCGACTACACGACGGTCCGCAGTGTCGCACTCGCCGGTGGGCTGCTGACCGCGGTCGCCGCGCTCGTGATGCTGTGCGAGCCGTGGCTGGCCCGCCGGCGGCCGTTGATGGAAGAGTCCGACCATGACCGCAGGGTTTGTGAAGAGCTGGCCTGACGCGCCACCAGACTTCTTCGCCGTCGAAGCGGCCGGTCTGCGCTGGCTCGCCGTACCGGGCGGCGTGCCCGTGGCCGAGCCGCTCGACGTCTCCCCTACCCAGCTGACGACGACAATGCTGCAGACCACTCCGCCGACCGATGCCTTGGCCGAGGACTTCGGTCGGCGGCTGGCCGTCACCCACGACGCCGGCGCCCGGCACTACGGCGTACCGCCGGATGGGTGGGACGGGGACGGCTACATCGGCACGACCGCGCTGCCGCACGCAGCCGAGCCGGTGAAGTCGTGGGGCGAGTTCTACGCCAACCTCCGGCTCCGGCCGTACCTGCGGGCCGCGGGCATCAAGCTGGACGTCTTCGAGCGGCTCTGCGGCCGGCTGGAAGCGGGCGCGTACGACGACGCGTCCGACGTACCGTCCCGGATCCACGGCGACCTGTGGTCGGGCAACGTGCTGTGGACGGCGGAAGGCGTACATCTGATCGACCCGGCCGCGCACGGCGGACACCGCGAGACCGATCTCGCCATGCTGGGTCTCTTCGGGTTGCCGCAGCTGGAGCGAGTGCTGCGCGCGTACGACGAGGTGCACCCGCTCGCAGACGGTTGGCGGGAGCGGATCGGGCTGCACCAGCTGCATCCGTTGCTCGTCCACGTGGTGCTGTTCGGCGGGAGCTATCTGGCCCGGGCGACAGCTCTCGCCAACAAGTTTTGAAGGGACTTGACGGATTATGTAGGGACGCGAACACTCACGATCATGATTCCGCAGCCCACGGCCCAGCAGGCGCTGGCCGATGAGACGTTCCTGCTGGCGGCCGACGCGACGATCGGCCTCGACGATCCCTCTGCCCGGCTGATCGCTGACCGGTTCGCGGCTCGGCTCCGGCGCTCCACCGGATACGACCTGCCGGTGCAGGACGGGACCGGCACGATCACGCTGTCCGTCAACGGCCCGGAGACCCTCGGCGCCGAAGGCTACGAGCTCCGCGCGGACGCGTCCGGCGTCACGATCACCGCAGCCACCGCCGAGGGCCTGTTCCGCGGCGTCACCACGCTCCGCCAGCTCCTGCCCGCCAAGGCCGAGGCCGACGCCCCGCAGGACGGCCCGTGGGAGATCGCGGGTACGACGATCTCCGACGCCCCGCGGTACGAGTACCGCGGGATGATGCTCGACGTCTCCCGGCACTTCTTCACCGTCGACCAGGTCAAGCGCGTCGTCGACCTGCTCTCGCTCTACAAGATCAACCGCCTGCACCTGCACCTTTCCGACGACCAGGGCTGGCGGATCCAGGTGGACTCCTGGCCGAACCTCACCGCGCACGGCGGCAGCCTGCAGGTCGGCGGCGGCGAAGGCGGCTCGTACAGCAAGGCGGAGTACGCCGACCTCGTCCAGTACGCCGCGGAGCACTACATCACCGTTGTCCCGGAGATCGACACACCTGGCCACACCAACGCCGCACTGGCGTCGTACGCCGAACTGAACAAGGGCGACCAGGCGCCGGAGCTCTACACCGAGACCGAGGTCGGCTTCAGCTCGTTCGCGATCGACAAGGACGTCACGTACGCGTTCCTCGACGACGTGTTCCGCGAGGTCGCCGAGCAGACACCGGGTGACTTCCTGCACCTCGGCGGGGACGAGGCGCACTCGACCGAGCACAGCGACTACCTGACGTTCGTGTCCAAGGCGACCGAACTGGTCGTCAAGAACGGCAAGCGGGTGATGGGGTGGCACGAGATCGCCGACGGACCGCTGCCGGCCGGCACCGTCGTGCAGTACTGGGGAACCGAGGACCCGAAGGCTCAGGTGCTCGCGCAGAAGGCGGTCGAGCAGGGCGCAACGCTGGTGCTCTCCCCCGCCAACCGGGCGTACCTGGACATGAAGTACGACGCCAGCACCGAGCTGGGCCTCGACTGGGCCGGACTGGTCAGTGTGGAGCAGTCGTACAGCTGGAATCCGGCCAAGCTGGTCCCCGGCGTACCCGAGAGCGCGATCGACGGCGTCGAGGCGCCGCTGTGGACCGAGACCGTGGACGACGTGAGCAAGATCGAGTACCTGGTCTTCCCGCGGCTGCCGGGTATCGCCGAGCTGGGCTGGTCGCAGGAGTCCGCGCTCGACTGGACGGCGTACCGCGACCGCCTGGCCGAGCAGGGCTCGCGCTGGGAGGTGCTCGGGGTCAACTTCTACCGGGCGCCGGAGATCGACTGGCGCTAGCTGCCGAGGATCCGGTCGAGCAGCCAGGCCGTGGTCGCGTCCACGTCCTGCTCGGCAACGGTGTGCTGCGTGGCGTCGCTCTCGGCGGCGTCACGCACCACCAACCGGTACACGTACCGGTCCGGCTGCGGCCGGCCCGAACCGAGGTCCTTGGCGCCGAGCGCCCGGACCGCGTCCTCGAGCTCGGCCGCGTCGGGTTCACCGCTGGTGTCCAACTCGGCGTGCTTGGTCATCCCGGCGAAACCCCCACTGCGGGTCACTGTCACGATCACGGTCGCCTCCTCCTCGCAGTGCTGCACATGCCCGCGCGACACGCCGGGACGAATGATCAGAAAAATGCGTCCGCTACCCGGCGTACCGGGCAATTGTCCTTCGTTGCCATCGTCCCGCACCCGTCGGCCGCCGCGAACCAGCAGGTCGGCGCGGGATTTCGGGTTCCGCAGCGGGGCCGCGGAGCCCGCACCGGACCGGCCACGCAGCGTAACGGGCCCTGACAATCAGCGACACGTGTTTGTGGTCACCCCTACCATCAGGCCGCAGAACGGCTACAGTTATGGCGTTGCAGTTTTGGACTCCCTGACTTTGCTGTGCTGCATGGCCGGTCTGTCGTCTGGGGCCTTTCGGCGACGCGTGATCCATGAGGTGTGGTTCACGGATTGTTATAAGCCATCGAGGAGATAGACAAATGGCTGTCGGTACTGTCAAGTGGTTCAACGCTGACAAGGGCTTCGGCTTCATCACCCCGGATGACGGTGGCGCGGACGTGTTCGCGCACTACTCGGCCATCCAGATGTCGGGCTTCCGCTCGCTGGACGAGAACCAGCGGGTCGAGTTCGAGATCACCCAGGGCCAGAAGGGGCTGCAGGCGGAGAACATCCGCGCGATCTGAGTCGTCGGATCACCCTTTCTTGAACCAGTAGGAGAGCCGCACACCGAAAGGTGTGCGGCTCTTCCGCGTTCGGGTCTAATAGGACGGTGACCGAGCGCTCGCCGTACAGCCGACCGGACGAAGACCCCGGTGAACGGCTCGACCGGCAGTGGAACGAACTGCTGCAGGAACTCCGCCTGGCCCAGACCGGGACGCAGATCCTGTTCGCGTTCCTGCTCAGCATCGCCTTCCAGAGCCGCTTCCAGGACGCCGACAGCTTCACCCACGACGTGTACGCCGTCACGCTGATCGCGTCCGCGCTGGCCGTCGGCCTGTTCCTGGCGCCGGTGTCGTTCCACCGGATCATCTACCGCCAGCAGCTCCGCGACCGCATGCTCCCGATCGCCAACAAGATGACCATCGCCGGCATGCTCTTCCTGATCGTGGCGATCACCGGCGGCGTCCTGCTCGCCGCGGACGTCGTACTCTCCCGCCCGGTCGCGATCGTCGTCGTGGCGGCCGTGCTACTGGTCTTCGCCGTCTTCTGGTACGTCGTCCCCGCGTGGGTCCGCCGTACTAACGCAGACGAGGAATGACCTCGGTCGCGACCCGCGCCAGCACGTCCTCGGAGCCTTCGTAGACGCCCTCCGAGCGGGGCCAGTGGGTGATCAGGTCGGTGAAGCCGAGGGCGGCTGCGCGAGCGGCGATCTCCTCGAAGACGGCCGGGCTCGAGAGCGCGTACTGCGCGTTGTCCATCGACAGGTAGCGGTCGACGTGACGTCCGTCGAGGTGGTCGTCCAGGCGGTGGCTGAGCTCGGCGAGGGACGCGAACCAGGTATCGAGGTTGGTCCTGTCGCCGCCGGTCGTCATCCAGCCGTCGCCATGCTGTGCGGCGAAGCGGACAGAGCGGGGGCCGTTGCCGGCCAGGACGAGCGGCACTCGCGGTTGCTGGACACAGCCCGGTAGCGTGCGCCCGTTGCGCGTCTCGTAGTACTCGCCCTTGAAGTCGACGCCGTCGGTCGTCAGCAACGTGTCCAGAAGCGTCACGAACTCCTCGTAGCGGTCCTGCCGTTGCCGCGGAGTGAGGTCCGGGCCGCCCTGGATGGTCGCGTCCAGGCTGCCGCCGGCACCGATCCCGCAGATGAAGCGGCCGCCGGAGACGTCGTCGATCGCGAGGATGTCGCGGGTCAGCGCCAACGGATGCCGGAAGTTCGGCGACGTCACGAACGTGCCGAGCCTGATCGTCGAGGTCACCGTCGCCGCCGCCGTCAGGGTCGGCGTCGTCCCGAACCACGGTGAGTCCTGGAGACCGCTCCAGGTCAGGTGGTCGTAGGTCCACGCATGGTCGAAGCCGTACTCTTCCGCCTGCCGCCACCGCCGTGCGGCGTCCTGCCAGCGGTACTCCGGCAGGATCGCGATACCGAAACGCATGACCGCCACACTAAGGCGTGGGGAACGTGGCCAGGGAACTGGTGCCGATGCTGCCCAGCCAGACCTTCCCGTCACGCTCCCGGACCCCGGTCGGCATGTGGAACCCGGGGTGCTTCGCGCGCAGATCGTGGACCAGCGCGCCGGTCTCGTCGTACGCCTGGATCTCGATGATGTCCGCGGCCTTCGGCTTCAGTGCATCCGGGAGCGCCCAGACGATCTTGCGCAGGACCGGCGGCTTCGGCAGCAGGAAGTCGAGTACGGCGTTGCGCGGCGAACCGACCGCGACCCAGATCAGCCCGTCCGACCCACGCGCGATGTTGTCCGGCAGGCCAGGAATCGCGGCGATCTGCACGGGCTCGGCGCCATCGGTCGTCAGGTCCAGCTTGTACAGGCCGTACGTCGCCGTCTCGGCCCAGAAGAGGGTACGGCGATCGCTGCTGAGCGCCACGCCGTTCGGGAAGGCACGACCGGTGGCCAGGCGGGTCACCTCACCGTCCGGGGTACGGCGGTACACGCTGCCGGTCGCGGAATGCTCCAGCAGGTCGGCCATCCACTCGTCGATGCCGAACCGCGTCGACGAGTCGGTGAAGTAGATCGTGCCGTCCTCGGCGACGTCCGCGTTGTTGCAGAACCGCATCGGGCGGCCGTCGATCTCGGACAGCAGCGTCGAGACCCGGTTGTCCTTGTCGAGGGTCAGCAGACCCCGGTTCGCGTCGCAGATCAGCACGTTGCCGTCCGGGAGCCACTCCAGGCCGAGCGGCCGGCCGCCGGTGTCGGCGAGGGTGCTGATGGTCTTCCCGTCCGCGCTGACGCGCAGGATGCGGCCGTCGTACAGACCGGTGAGGACGCTGCCGTCGTCGTCGATCAGCGTGTCCTCAGGACCGGCGCCGGGCAGCGTGACCACGTCCACGTCGACGTTCTTCGGGTGCCGCACCGGCGGAGCGGGCGGCGGGGTCCAGCGGAGCGGCGCGATCGACGTCATGCCGCAGACCCTAGCGCGACGCAGCGGATCACTCACACTGCGCCACGGAATGCCTCAGCCCGGACCGCTGGCTCGATCCGGGCTGAACGCAGAACCTCTTAGAAGATGACCTCGCCGCGGGCGCGACGGGCGCGGAGCTTCTCCAGCGCCTCGTCCAGGATCTCCTGGGCCTCCTGCTCGGAGCGGCGCTCCTTCACATAGGCCAGGTGCGTCTTGTACGGCTCGATCTTCGGCGGCGGGGGCGGGTTGTTCACATCGGTGCTGGTCGGAAGACCGCACCGCGGACAGTCCCACTCCTCCGGGATCGAGGCCTCGACCGCGAACCAGGTCGCGGTCTCGTGCCCGTTCGCACAGAAGAACACGATGCGCTGCCGGGGCGCGGTGTCGCCGCGCTCCGCCTCGCCCATCGGCCCGGCACCGACCCGGCTGCCACGAATCGCGCTGCCACCACCAGCCACGGGAACCGACCCCTCAGCCGAGCTTGTAGAGCAGGCCGACCGCGACGATGCTGGCGAACCAGATCAGACCGACACCGATCGTGATCCGGTCCAGGTTCCGCTCGGCGACCGACGAGCCGCCGAGGCTGGACGACACACCGCCACCGAACAGGTCCGAGAGGCCGCCACCGCGGCCTTTGTGCAGCAGTACGAGCAGCGTGAGGAACAGGCTGCAGACGATCACGACGATCGAGAAAGCGAGAATCACGAGGAGTAGCCTAACTGAAGGTCCAGGTAACGGCAGATGCCGGCGAACTCGTCCACCTGAAGGCTCGCGCCTCCGACCAGACAGCCGTCGACATCCGGTTGGGCCATGATGCCACCTGCACTGGCCATCTTCACCGATCCACCGTAAAGAATCCGTACCGAGTCGGCGACCGAGGGTGAGATCGACTCCTCCAGCCGGCCGCGGATCGCGGCGATGACCTCCTGCGCGTCCTCCGGGGTCGCCACCTCGCCGGTGCCGATCGCCCAGACCGGCTCGTAGGCGATGACGAGCTTGCGGACGTCGTCCTGCTTCAGCCCGGCGAGTGCGGCGTCGACCTGGCCCAGGCAGTGGGCGACGTGGCCGTCGGCCTTGCGGACCTCCAGGCCCTCGCCCACACACACGATCGGGACCAGCCCGGCCTCGAGCGCCTTGGCGGTCTTGGCGTTGACCAGCTCGTCGGTCTCGTGGTGGTACTGCCGGCGCTCGGAGTGGCCGGTCAGCACGTACGTGCAGCCGAGCTTCGTGAGCATCGCGGCCGAGATCTCGCCGGTGTACGCGCCGGCGTCGTGCGTGGACACGTCCTGGGCGCCGTACTTGATCTTCATCCGGTCGCCGTCGACCAGCGTCTGCACGCTGCGGATGTCGGTGAACGGCGGCAGCACGGCCACCTCGACCCGCTCGAAGTCGTGCTTCTTGTCCTGCAGTGTCCACGACAGCTTCTGCAGCAGGTGCACGGCCTCGACGTGGTTGAGGTTCATCTTCCAGTTGCCCGCCATCAACGGCGTCCGGGCAGCTGTGGTGTCAGCCATGTGGGTCAGTCCTCTTCCAGTACGGCGAGCCCCGGGAGCTCCTTGCCCTCCAGGTATTCGAGCGAGGCCCCACCGCCGGTGGAGATGTGCCCGAACTGCTCGTCGGCGAAGCCTAGCTGCCGTACGGCGGCCGCGGAGTCACCGCCGCCGACGACGCTCAGCCCGTCCACCTCGGTCAACGCCTGCGCGACGGCCTTGGTTCCGCCGGCGAACGCGGCCATCTCGAAGACACCCATCGGGCCGTTCCAGAACACCGTCTTCGCGCCGGCGATCTCGGCCGCGAACGCCTTGCCGGACTCCGGGCCGATGTCGAGGCCGAGCTGATCGCCCGGGATCGCGTCGGCAGCGACCACGGTGGCCGGCGAGTCGGCCTTGAACTCGGGCGCGACCACGATGTCGGTCGGCAGCACGATCTCGACGCCCTTCGACTTCGCGGTCTCCAGGTAGCCCTTGACCGTGTCGAGCTGGTCCTCTTCGAGCAGGCTCTTGCCGACCTCGTGGCCCTGCGCCTTCAGGAACGTGAAGACCATGCCGCCGCCGATCAGCAGCTTGTCGGCCTTGGCCAGCAGGTTGTCGATCACCGCGAGCTTGTCCGACACCTTCGCGCCGCCGAGCACGACGACGTACGGACGGGCCGGGTCCTCGGTCAGCTTCTTCAGCACCTCGACCTCGGCGAGCACGAGCCCGCCGGCCGCGTGCGGGAGCTTGCGCGCGACGTCGTACACACTGGCCTGCTTGCGGTGTACGACACCGAAG
This sequence comes from Kribbella sp. NBC_00662, assembly GCF_041430295.1. Taxonomy (GTDB): domain Bacteria; phylum Actinomycetota; class Actinomycetes; order Propionibacteriales; family Kribbellaceae; genus Kribbella. The sequence continues at coordinate 6,487,273 of NZ_CP109029.1, forward strand.
CCGTCGCTGACGAAGACGTCGGCCAGGGCTGCGAGCTCATCGGCCAGCTCGCCGCGCTGCGCCTCGTCCTTGCTCTCCTCGCGCGGGTCGTACCGCACGTTCTCGAGCAGCAGGACCTCGCCCTCGTCCAGCTCCTGGACGGCCTCCTGCGCGCTCTCGCCGGTGACGTCGGTCGCGAAGTGCACGGTGATGCCCTCGGGCTGCAGCAGTTCACCGAGCCGCTTGGCCACCGGGGCCAGCGTGTACGCCGGGTTCGGCTCGCCCTTCGGACGGCCGAGGTGCGCGGTGACGATCACCTTGGCGCCGGCCTTGGCGAGCTTGATCAGCGTCGGCAGCGAGGCGCGGATGCGGCCGTCGTCGCCGATCACCTCGTCCTTGATCGGCACGTTCAGGTCGGACCGGACCAGTACCCGCTGGCCTGCCAGGTCGCCGAGGTCTTCGATGGTCTTCACAGTTCAGCTTCCTCGAGATCAGGGATGAGCCTGCGTCCGGGAGACACCAGGTCGCCGGACGCAGGCTGCGATGTGTGAAGGGTCAGAGCCGTCAGAGCGAGGCGCCGACGTGCTTGACCAGGTCGACGAGGCGGTTGGAGTAGCCCCACTCGTTGTCGTACCAGCCGACGACCTTGACCTGGTTGCCGATCACCTTGGTCAGGCCGGCGTCGAAGATGCAGGAGGCCGGGTCGGTGACGATGTCGGTGGAGACGATCTCGTCCTCGGTGTAGGTCAGGTACCCCTTCAGCGAGCCCTCGGCCGCGGCGGCCTTGTAGGCCTCCTTGACCTCGTCGACGGTGACCTCACGGCCGACGGTGACGGTCAGGTCGGTGGCCGAGCCGGTCGGCACCGGGACGCGCAGCGCGTAGCCGTCCAGCTTGCCCTTGAGCTCCGGCAGCACCAGGCCGATCGCCTTCGCGGCGCCGGTCGAGGTCGGCACGATGTTCAGCGCGGCGGCGCGGGCGCGGCGCAGGTCCTTGTGCGGGCCGTCTTGCAGGTTCTGGTCCTGGGTGTACGCGTGGATCGTGGTCATCAGACCCTTCTCGATCGTGAACGCGTCGTTCAGAACCTTGGCCAGCGGGGCGATGCAGTTCGTGGTGCAGGACGCGTTCGAGATCACGGTGTGCTTCTCGGCGTCGTACAGCTCGTGGTTCACGCCCATCACCACGGTGAGGTCCTCGTTCTTCGCCGGGGCGGAGATGATGACCTTCTTGGCGCCGTTGTCGGCGTGGGTCTTGGCCTTGGTGGCGTCGGTGAAGAAACCGGTCGACTCGATCACCACGTCGGCGCCGACGTCGGACCACTTCAGGTTGGCCGGGTCGCGCTCGGCGAACGCCTTGAAGCTCTTGCCGCTGACGGTGATGTCGTCGTCGGTCGCGGAGACCTCGCCGGGGAAGCGGCCCAGGATCGAGTCGTACTTCAGCAGGTGAGCGAGGGTCTGGTTGTCGGTCAAGTCGTTGACGGCGACGACCTCGATGTCGGCACCGGACGCCTGCACGGCGCGGAAGAAGTTACGGCCGATCCGGCCGAAGCCGTTGATACCTACGCGTACGGTCACGGGACTGCGTCTCCTCAGATCTGGCGTTCGAGCACTGCCCTACAGCCCGAACACTAGCCCAACAGCCCACCTGGCCAACTGGTAGCGTCCACATCAGACCACCATGACCCGCCGGTAGCCATCCGAGCAGACCACCCCCACGTGCGACTGCCCCGGAAACCTTCCGGGGCAGTCTATTGAATACCAGTTGACCAGCTGGTGCCTCGGCCGTGTTCAGCCCAGGCCGAGCGCCGGCTTCGCGGCCCGCGATCCGGCCGCATTCTCCCGGACGCCGTCGGCCGCCGACTCCGGCTTGCTGACACCACCGAGCGGCGCCTGCCCGCTGTTCAGCAGGTCCCGTGCAAAGGCCGCGTCGCCGGCCTTCCCGACCCGCAATGCGCCCGCGACGCGGTCCATGCCTGTCTGCGGGCTCGGCTGAAATCCGTCGTCCGGCCAGCTCGCCACGGCAGGCTCGTCGGCGGCCATCTTGTTCTGCTGCTGCTCCTGGAGCTTCCGGAGCTCTTCCTGGCGCTGCATCTCCTTGATCGCGTTCTCGGTCCGCACGCGCTCGAGTTCGGCCAACGCCTTCGCTTCTTCTTCAGCAGTACCCATCGGTGTCCTCACGTGTTCATCGGTTGGCAACCCCGTGAGGAGATCCAATCAACGTCGCAAGCGCATCGTGGGCCGCGGGAGATAACGATCCGGTCAGGCCGGGTCGAGCATCTCCGGGGTCAGGTTGGCCTCGGTGTTGGGGACGCCGAGGTCGGCGGCGCGCTTGTCGGCCATCGCGAGCAGCCGGCGGATGCGGCCTGCCACGGCATCCTTGGTGAGGGCCGGCTCGTGCAGCTGGCCGAGCTCCTCGAGGCTCGCCTGCTTGTGCTCCAGGCGGAGCTTGCCGGCGACCTGCAGATGGTCGGGTACGTCGTCGCCGAGGATCTCCAGCGCCCGCTCGACACGTGCACCTGCCGCCACCGCGGCGCGGGCGGACCGGCGCAGGTTCGCGTCGTCGAAGTTGGCCAGCCGGTTCGCGGTCGCGCGGACCTCGCGCCGCATCCGGCGCTCCTCCCAGGCCAGCACCGATTCGTGTGCGCCGAGCCGGGTCAGCAGTGCGCCGATCGCGTCACCGTCGCGGATCACCACGCGGTCGACGTTGCGCACCTCGCGGGCCTTCGAACCGATGCCGAGCCGTCGCGCCGCACCGACCAGCGCCAGCGCCGCCTCCGGACCGGGGCACGTCACCTCGAGCGAGGACGAACGCCCGGGCTCGGTCAGCGAACCGTGCGCGAGGAACGCACCTCGCCAAGCCGCAACCGCATCGCAGGACGCCCCGGACACGACCGCCGGCGGAAGACCGCGCACCGGCCGGCCACGGTTGTCCACGAGTCCGGTCTGCCGCGCCAGCGCGTCACCGTCGCGGACCACGCGGACGACGTACTTCGTCTGCTTGCGGATGCCGGACGGGGAGATCACCACGACATCCGACGGGTGACCGAAGATCTCCGCGATGTCCTTGCGCAGCCGCCGGGCCGCGGCGCCGCTGTCCAACTCGGCCTCCACCACGATCCGTCCGGACACCAGGTGCAGCCCGCCCGCGAACCGCAGGATCGACGAGACCTCGGCCTTGCGGCAACACGGTTTCGTCACCTGAATACTGGTCAGCTCGGACTTCACCTGTGCTGTCATCGCCATGAAGGCCATCCTCCCACCCATGTCAAAGACCCTTGGACCACCAACGGCCGCCAGCCCCTGCGGTTACGCGAGTTGCAACCTTCCGGCGGGTTGATCGCGTTACCCCGGCGACATTGTGAGAGGAGGCGCATGAAGGCATCGGATGAAGCCGAGTTCACCGAATTCGCGACCGCGATGATCCGGCGGTTGCGACGTACGGCGTACCTGATGTGCGGCGACTGGCACCGCGCCGAGGACGCCGCGCAGGACGCACTGGTCAAGGTCTACCGCCGCTGGAACCGGATCGACCGCACCCACGGGCTCAACAGCTACGCCCACCAGTGCCTGGTCACCTCGGTGTTCGACCAGTCCCGCAAACCGTGGCGGCGCGAACGGCTCGTCGACAACGGCGACGAGACAGGCGACCTGACCGGCGTACTCGCCGACCCGGCCCGCACGGTCGACGACCGGATGCTCGTCGTCGAGGCCCTCGCCGCGTTGCCGCCGAGCCAGCGCGCCTGCGTCGTACTGCGGCATTACGGCGACCTCAGCCTCGAACAGACCGCCGCCGTCCTCGGCATCGGCGTCGGTGGCGTCAAGAGCCAGACCTCCCGAGCACTCACCCGCCTCCGCGAGCTTCTCGACCAGACCGAAAGGAGCGCCCCGTGAACAACGACATCGAACACCTGCTGGCGACCGCGGCCGACGACACCGACCGGCCGCTGACCACCGACGTCGACGACCTGCTGGTCCGCGCACGGCGTTCGGTCCGCCGGACCCGGGTCGCGACGGCAGCCACCGCGGTCCTGACCACGGCAGCGATCATCGGCGGCCTCACCGCCTGGTCCGCGACCCGCGACGAGAGCATCGGCCCGGCCGGTACGCCGCCCGGCCAGACCATCACGATCGACGTCAAGACCGGCCGCATCGTCGACAACGAGACCGGCAAGACGGTCGTCCCGGCACCGCCGGTCAGCCCGTTGCCGGATGCCGAGGTGCTGAACCGCTGCTCGCGCTACGACCTTGCCTACCAGCGCCTCGCCCACAGCGAGCGCAAGACCACCGACCACGCAGGTCCGATCAACGGCCGGTGGACGGTCCTCGTGAAGAGCGGAGACCGATCCGTACTGAACGCCCTGCTGCTCTCGCCCGACAAGTCGATCGTCGCGACGTGCACGATGAGCAGCCCGACGAAGCCGGACAGCCTCGCCCGCACCGCAGGGGCGACGGTCGAGGCAAGGAGCCGGTACCGGAATCCGCTGACCATGCAGGACGGCTTCCAGGTTCCGGTGCCCGGTGTGAGCCGCGTGCTGCTGGACATCGCCGGGGAGAGCAGTCCTCGCGAGGCTCTGGTCGGAGCGGACGGATACGCGACACTCGGGCATCCGGGCAAGGACAACAAGCTCATCATCCTGAATCGCATCCGGGGCTACGACTCGAGCGGCAAGAAGGTTTACGACCAGACACCGAAGCCGTTCACCGCGCCGCCGCGGAGGGTCGATCCCTCGGTGATCGTGAAGACCGCGACGCCGATCACGCCGGTCGTCGTGCTCACCAAGGACCCGGAGACCGGGAAGCCGCTCGCTGCCGCGCCGCCGGTCAGCCCGCTGACCGACGACCAGGTCACCACGCGGTGCCGCGGCGTCGACGACATCTACTTCAAGGACCTGAATCAGGGCGGGGTGGGCACCGACGACGGCGTGATCAGAGCTGCCGGCCCGGTCACGAAAGACTGGCAGGTCGCGTTGAAGACCGGCACCGGCGACAAGTTGACCGCCGTCCTGATCTCTCCGGACAAGCGGGTCTACGCGTGGTGTCACATGCTGACGGCCACGGCGAAGGGTCCGTACGACTACGCCCGGGCGGCGGTGCAGGCCAACGGGACATTCGCGGACAGCGGCGTGTTCGGGATGGTGCCGGAAGGCGTCGCCCAGCTCGTCGTCGATCTGCCGACCGGCCCGACCCGAGCGCTGATCTCGAACGGCTACTACATCTGGGGCCTGACCGGCGGGAACTCCGGTATCAAGAGCGTCCGGATCCGGGGGTACGACGCGCAGGGCAAGCAGGTCTACGACCAGAAGAAGTCCATCGACACCGATTTCGACTGAGCGCTTCGACTGAGCGCTTCGACTGAGCGCTTCGACTGAGCCTTCGACTGGGCCTCAGGCGAAGATCTCGCGGTAGACCTTCGCCAGCTTGTCCGGGGCGTGGTGGAGATCGCGCTCGTCGTCGGCGATATCGGCGATCACCAGCTCGGCCCCGAGGGATTCCGCCGTACGGCGGAGTGACTCGGGGTCGGGCACGTGGCCGGTGTCGGCGAGGACGACATCGATGCGGAGATCCGGGGCGTGCGCGGCCAGCACCTCGAGATGGGTCTCGGGTGAGAAGCCGTCGGTCTCGCCCTTCTGCTCCCCCAGGTTCAGCGTGAGGAGCCGGCGGGCGCCGGTCTGCTCGAGGGCGCGGGAAAGCTCGGGGACCAGCAGGTTCGGGATGACGGACGTGAACCACGAACCCGGGCCGACCACGACCCAGTCGGCCTCCGCGATGGCGACGAGCGCTTCTGGGCAGGCGGGCGGGTCGGCCGGGTCGAGCGCGACGTCGACGACGTGTCCCTCGGTCGTCGCCACCTCGGCCTGACCTCGGATCTCGGTGATCGCCTCAGGATGCGCCGGATCGAGCCCGAGCACCCGCGCGGTGATGTCCAGCGGTACGGCGGACATCGGCAACACCCGCCCTTGTGCACCGAGCAACCGCGCGACCCAGTCGAGCCCGTCGACCGCCTCGCCGAGCAACTCCCACAACGCGACGATCAGCAGGTTGCCGACCGCGTGATCGTGCAGCTCACCGTTGCTGCGGAAGCGATGCTGCAGTACGTCGGCCCACGTGCGGCCCCACTCGTCGTCACGGCACAGCGCGGCCAGCGCCATCCGCAGATCACCCGGAGGCAGTACGCCGAGCTCCTGGCGCAACCGCCCCGACGAGCCACCGTTGTCGGCGACCGTGACGACCGCGGTCAACTGGTCAGTGACGTGACGAAGCGCGGAAAGAGAGGCGGCCAAGCCGTGTCCCCCACCCAGTGCGACGACCTTCGGAGATCGCGTCACTCACGCCCCAGATCCCGATGTACGACCAATGTCGGCGACCCCTTCTCACGCAGCCTGCGGGCGATCTCTTCGGCCATCGCGACGCTGCGGTGTTTTCCCCCGGTGCAGCCGATCGCGACGGTGACGAAGCGCTTGCCCTCGTTCAGGTAGCCGCTCCGCAAGGTGTCCAGCACGTCCACGTAGTTCTGCAGGAACTGCTGGGCCAGCGGATGGCCGAGCACGAAGTCTGACACAGGCTTGTCCTGCCCGGTCATCGGGCGCAGGTCCGGCTGCCAGTACGGGTTCGGGATGAAGCGCATGTCGGCGACCACGTCGGCATCCACCGGGATGCCGTACTTGAACCCGAACGACACCACCGTCGCCCGGAGCTCGGCGTTCTCCTCGTCGCCGAACGCGTTCACGATCTTCGCGGCGAGCTGGTGGATGTTCAGGCTCGAGGTGTCGATGACCAGATCCGCGCCGGCCCGGATGTCGCCGAGCAGCTCGCGCTCGCGCTGGATGCCGTCCAGCAGCCGGCCCTCGCCCTGCAGCGGGTGCGGCCGGCGGACACTCTCCTGCCGGCGCACGATCACGTCGTCGGAAGCCTCCAGGAACAGCGTCAGCGGGCGGTACCCCTTCAGCCGCAGGTCGTGGATGGCCGAGCTCAGCTCCTCGAAGAACAGACCCGTCCGGACGTCGACCACTACCGCGAGCCGCGGCGCCGCGCCGGTGCCGATCACCTGCTCGACGAGCGTGGTGAGGAACATCGGCGGCAGGTTGTCCACGACGAACCAGCCGAGGTCTTCCAGTACGTCGGCGACGGAGCTTCGTCCCGCGCCGGACATGCCGGACACGATGATGAGGTTGCCGCCCGTGTCGTCCATCAGTTATCGGTTCTCCCTGGGTCCCCGTCAGGCGCCCCGGCCGGCGCCGGGATGTCGTCGCCCAGTATCTCGCCCGTGGCCGTGTTGACCGACGGGGCCCGGCCGGTTTCCGCCTTCGTTGCGGCAGCGTTCACCGCGAGTACGACGGACTCCGCCAGCCGCGGCCCGAATCCGGGCAGGCCGGCGACCTCGTCGATCGTCGCCGCGCGCAACTTCTTCAGTGAGCCGAAGTGCCGGAGCAGGGTCTTGCGCCGCACCTCCCCCAGGCCCGGGACCTCGTCGAGGGTGCTCTCGACCATCGACTTCGACCGGCGACTGCGGTGGTGCGTGATCGCGAACCGGTGCGCCTCGTCGCGCAGGCGCTGCAGCAGGTACAGGCCTTCCGACGTACGGGAGAAGATGACCGGGTCCTCCTCGTCGGGGAGCCAGACCTCCTCCAGTCGCTTGGCGAGACCGCAGACCGGGATGTCGCCCAGGCCCAACTCGTCCATCGCCTGCCGGGCCGCGGCGACCTGGGGCGGACCGCCGTCGACCACGACGAGCCCCGGCGCGTAGGAGAACTTCTTCGCCCGCCCGGTCTCGGGGTCGATCAGTGCGCCGTTCGGGTCTTCGTCACCAGTCATCGTGGCGCGCTCGTCCAGGAGGCGCTTGAAGCGGCGGGTCAGCACCTCGGCGATCGAGGCGACATCGTTCTGGCCGTCGACGCCCTTGATCACGAAGCGGCGGTACTCGCTCTTGCGGGGCAGGCCGTCCTCGAAGACGACCATCGAGGCGACCACCTCGGTGCCCTGCAGGTTCGAGACGTCGTAGCACTCCAGCCGCAGCGGCGCCTCGGGCAGGTCGAGGCCGGCCTGGATCTCCTCGAGCGCCTGGTTGCGGGTGGTCAGATCGCTGGCCCGCTTGGTCTTGTGCATGGTCAGCGTCTGCAGGGCGTTCCGCTCGACGGTCTCCATCAGCGCCTTCTTGTCGCCGCGCTGCGGAACCCGGATCGACACCCGCGCGCCGCGGATCCCCTCCAGCCACTCGGTCAGTACGTCGGCGTCCTCCGGCATGGTCGGGACGAGGATCTCCCGCGGGATCGCGTCGACCGAGTCGTCGGCGTACATCTGCTGGATGAACCGGGAGACGAGATCGCCGGTCGTCGCCGTACCGTCCGCCTTGTCGGCGATCCAGCCGCGCTCACCGCGGATCCGGCCGCCGCGGACGTAGAAGATCTGCACGGCGACCTCGAGCGGGTCCTCGCTCAAGGCGATCACGTCGGTGTCGGTGCCGTCGCCGAGGACGACGGCGTTCTTGGCCAGCGCCTTCTCCAGCGCGGCCAGGTCGTCGCGGATCTTCGCGGCCCGCTCGTACTCCAGCTCGGCCGCCGCGGCCTTCATCTCCTTCTCCAGCCGGCGCACGTAGGTCGCGGTCTGGCCGGAGAGGAACGCGGCGAAGTCGTCGACGATCTGGCGGTGCTCCTCCTGCGTCACCTGACCGGTGCAGGGCGCGGAGCACTTGCCGATGTAGCCGAGCAGGCAGGGCCGGCCGATCTGGCGGTGCCGGTTGAAGACGCCCTTGCTGCAGGAGCGCATCGGGAACACCCGCAGCAGCAGGTCGACGGTCTCGCGGATGGCCCAGGCGTGGCTGTACGGACCGAAGTACTTCACGCCCTTCTTCTTCTGGCCGCGGCCGACCATCACCCGCGGGTAGTCCTCGTTGAGGGTGATGGCCAACCACGGGTACGACTTGTCGTCGCGGTACTTCACGTTGAAGCGCGGGTCGTACTCCTTGATCCAGGAGTACTCCAGCTGCAGCGACTCGACCTCGCTGGCGACCACGGTCCACTCGACCTTCGAGGCCGTCGTCACCATCGCCTGCGTCCGCGGGTGCAGGTTCACCAGGTCCTGGAAATACGACGACAACCGGGACCGCAGGTTCTTCGCCTTGCCGACGTAGATGACCCGCCCGGCGGAGTCGCTGAAACGGTAGACGCCGGGTGAGTCGGGGATCGATCCCGGAGCGGGACGGTACGAGGACGGATCAGCCACCCAACCACCCTAGTTCGGGTTGCCGACAAATCCGGAATTCCGCCGAAGTCTCTACTGCTACTTCAATGACAGACTTGAAGGTATGACGATCGAAGAACTGGATCGGACGATCCGCGCGTACGACGGTGTCCGGGTGCTCGAGGCCCAGGACGACCTGTTCTACCTCTACGACCCGTCCGCCGACCTCCCACCGGAGCGACAGCAGCCGTTCGCCACCATTGTCACCGGCGACCACTACGAGAAGGTGTCCCGGCTGGACGAGCCCGGTGCGTGGCGGCTCAACCTCGGGCTGACCAAGGCGACGTACACCTCGCTCTTCGGGCCGGTGCCGACCGAACGCGACGCCGACTGGGTGCTCGACTCCGGTCACGACTACACGGCCCGGAACACGCTCATGCCGCACCCGTTCTACGCCGCCCAGTACTGGGTGGCGATCGTGAACCCGGCCGACCTCCAGCCACTCGTCCCGTTGCTCGACGAGGCCTACCAGTTCGCGGCGCGCAAGTACGCCAACCATCAGGCGCGGCAAACGCAGTGAACGTTGCGGTCGTGTTGCGGGTTCACCCATAAGGCCGGTTTGACCCCCGGTTGGGATGAGCGTCGTCTCTAGCGTGTGACCCAGGGTAGATGTGCAGGACCTTTGCGTGAGGCAACAAGGCCTTGCGCTGACTCGAGGGAGTTCCGCCCATGTCCCCATCCCTGAGCAGGCCACGCGCACTACTCGGTGCGGTCGCGGCTTCAGCGCTCGCGGTCACCGGCATCGTCGCGACGGCGGCCGGCAGCAACGCATCCCAGCAGGCGCCGGTGACGATCCGCGGCGCCGGCAGTTCGAACGCGATCCCCGGCAGCTACATCGTCGTACTGAACGGCCAGCGGTCGCAGGCCCAGACCCGGGTCACCACGCAGAGCCTGGCGACGAGCTACGACGTCAAGGTCAAGGACCAGTACGACGCCTCGATCAAGGGCTTCTCCGCGAGTATGAGTGAGGACCAGGCGAAGAAGCTCGCCGGTGACTCGCGGGTCGCGTTCGTGCAGCAGAATCAGAAGATCACCGTCAGCCAGGACGACCCGCCGTGGGGCCTGGACCGGGCCGACCAGCGCGACCTGCCGCTGGACAAGAAGTACGAGGCGTCGACCACCGCAGACAACGTGAACGTCTACGTGATCGACACCGGCATCTACGCCAAGCACAAGGACTTCGGCGACCGCGCGTCGGTGGGCACCGACACCGTCGGCGACGGCCAGAACGGCGTCGACTGCATGGGGCACGGCAGCCACGTGGCCGGCACCATCGCGGGCACGACGTACGGCCTGGCCAAGGGTGCGAAGGTGATCGCGGTCCGGGTGCTCGACTGCCAGGGATCCGGCTCGACCGAGTCCGTGGTGGCCGGGATCGACTGGGTGACCAAGAACGCGAAGAAGCCCGCGGTGGCGAACATGAGCCTCGGCGGCGGCGCGGACGACGCGCTGGACGCGGCGGTGAAGGCCTCTGTCGGCGCCGGCATCACCTACGCAGTTGCCGCTGGCAACGACAGCGCGGACGCCTGCCAGAGCTCGCCGGCCCGGGAGCCCTCGGCGATCACGGTCGGCGCGACCGACAACCAGGACAAGCGGGCGTCGTTCTCGAACTTCGGCAAGTGCGTGGACCTGTTCGCGCCGGGTGTCGACATCACCTCGGTCGGCATCACCGACCCGGACGCGACCGCGAAGATGAGCGGTACGTCGATGGCGACGCCGCACGTCGCCGGCGGAATCGCGCTGTACCTGGCCGACCACCCGGACGCCACCCCGGCCGACGTCACGAAGGCGCTGGTCGCCAACTCGACGCCGGACAAGGTCGGCGACCCGGGCGACGCCTCCCCGAACAAGCTGCTGTACGTCGGCAAGCCCGACCCAGCCCAGCCCTGACCACGTCCCGACTCGCCCCACCTCCCGGCTAGACCCACGTCCCGTCTCGACGCATTTCATGGGTTGACCCACGAAGCGGGGGGTTCCCCACCCTGACACCGGGTGGGGAACCCCCCACTAGCCTGGTGGACCTACCAGGTTGGCTGGTCAGCCCAGCAAAGGGTCAGCCCGAACAAGCTGTTGTATGTCGGCAAGGCCGACCCAGCCCAGTCCTGACCACGTCCCGACTGGCCCCACGTCCCGACTGGCCCCACATCCCGGCTAGACCCACATCCCGACTGGCTCCACATCCCGACTGGCCCCACATCCCGGCTAGACCCACCTCCCGGCCCGACGCATTTCATGGGTTGACCCACGAAGCGGGGGGTTCCCCACCCTGACACCGGGTGGGGAACCCCCCACTAGCCTGGTGGACCTACCGAATTGGCTGGCCGGCTCAGCAAAGGGTCAGGCGGACTGGACGATGTTGGTGCCCTGGACGGCGACGTTCACTGCGGGGAGCGGCGACGGGGCCGGGCCGCTTGTCACGCTGCCGTCGGTGATCTTGAAGTGGCTGTTGTGGAACGGGCAGACGATCTGTCCGTCCTCGACCGAGCCGACGATGTTGCCCTGGTGCGTGCACACCGCGGAGAAGCCCTTGTACTGACCCGCGGTCGGCTGGGTCACCACGACCTTGGCCTCGGTGAACACCTTCCCGCCGCCGACCGGTACGTCGGACACCGGGCCGAGCACGGTCCCGCCACCGGCCGGAGCGCTCGAGGAGGGTGCGCTCGACGACGGCCCACTCGAGCTGGGAGCGGGCGCAGAGCTGGAGCCGGTGGCCGACGGCGTCGAAGCGCCACCGCCAGACGCGTCGTTACTGCTGCCGCAGGCCGCGAGGATCGGGGCGCTGGCACCCACCAGCGCGGCCATGGCCGCGCAGCGGAGCACCGTCCTCCGGTCGCGCAGACCGTCCGCCGCGGTGCCGGGCACGGCCTCGGTCTGCTGCGGGGTGACTGGTGCCATCGTGTCATCGCTCATGAATCTGGACCTCCAAGAGCCTGCTGGTCGAAGTAGTTGAACGCTATATACCGGGTCAAACGACCGGATCAGCAGAACGGTTCAACGAGTCCAGGATTGAACCGCAGTTTGAAGGTTTGCTGTGAGCCGGCTGCCGATCCGCTGGGCGCCGCCACCCGCCGGGTCACGAGTCGACCGGGTGCCTGACAGACTTTGGGCGTGGGGAAGGCCATGGGATGACAGGAACGACGAACGACTCGACCGTTCTGAGGGCGATCGCGGACCTCGCGCCGATGTGGATGCCGGGCTGTGTCGTCGACACCGCCGAGCGCACGGTCGAGGTCGGCTGGGGCCGCGGCGCGCTGCAGATGTCCGCGGTTGTCGGGCTGGGCGAGATCATCGATCGCTGCAATCAGTTGCCGCAGCACCTCTGGGCCGAGCGGATCGAGGCGTGGCTCCGCGCCGTCGTCGCCGAGGGCGAACTGGCCACCGAGGAGCATCGGTTCGGCGACGTCGCGGAGCGGCAGCGCGCGTTGCTCGTCCAGCGCGGCTGGTCCGCCCGCACGGCCGGTCCGGTGGCCGACGCACTGATCCCGTTCGGGGACCATTTCGAGGTCGTGGTCTTCATCGGTACCGGTAAGGACCTGCGGCGGCTGACCGTCGTACGGCGATCGATGCTCGGCCTCGGTGATCCGGCCGTACCGTCGCCGGTGCAACTCACACTGGAGCAGATCTCCGACCTGCGGCCGGTCGAGCACAACGGGTTCTCGGTGCTCAGTCGCGAGGACGACCCGCTCGTGTCGATGGCTGTCGTCGATCGGGAGAATCTGCTGCCGCAGGCGTCTCTCGGCCTCGGCATACTGCTCGGCGTACCGCGGTTGAGCACGGTGGCGTTCTGCCCCGCGGACGCCGGCCAGGAGACTGCGGACGAGCTGGCGAGGTTCGTCGCGGACACCTATCGCGATGCGCCCGACCAGTGCAGTCCGGACGTGTTCTGGCTCCAAGGCGACCGGATGGTCCAAGTGCCGGTCACACTGGCGCAGCCGCCGACAGTCATGCTGCCGGCGGCACTGCTCCCGTCACCGCGTCGTACGTGGATCCGTCACCTCGTCCAGCAGCTGTTCCGCCGCTGAGGAGGTGACGGTCAGCCGGCGACGCGCTTCCTGGCCGCCGTCTTCTTGGCCGGTGCCGCCTTCTTCACTGCCTTCTTGGCGACGGCCTTCTTCGCCACGGTCGTCTTCACGGCAGCCTTCTTCGCGGCCGCCTTCTTCACCGGAACCGTCTTCTCGGCCTGCTTCCGGGCGCTCGGCTTCGCCGCCCGGCCCTCCAGGATCTCCGCGAGGAACTGCCCGGTGTACGACGCCGGGTTGGCCGCGACCTCCTCCGGCGTACCTTCCGCGACCAACGTGCCGCCGCGGCGGCCGCCGTCCGGACCGAGGTCGATCAGCCAGTCGGCGGTCTTGATCACGTCGAGGTTGTGCTCGATGACCAGCACCGAGTTGCCCTTGTCCACCAGACCGCTCAGCACACCGAGCAGCTTGCGGATGTCCTCGAAGTGCAGACCCGTCGTCGGCTCGTCCAGCACATACACGGTCCGGCCGGTCGAACGCCGCTGCAGCTCGGACGCCAGCTTCACCCGCTGCGCCTCACCACCGGACAGCGTCGGCGCCGGCTGACCGAGCCGCACATACCCGAGGCCGACCTCGACGAGCGTCTTCAGGTGCCGCGAGATCGCCGGGATCGCGGCGAAGAACTCCGCCGCCTCCTCGATCGGCATGTCCAGCACGTCCGCGACCGTCTTGCTCTTGTAGTGCACCTCGAGCGTCTCGCGGTTGTACCGCGCGCCGTGGCACACCTCGCACGGGACATACACGTCCGGGAGGAAGTTCATCTCGATCTTCAGCGTGCCGTCACCCGAGCAGGCCTCGCACCGGCCGCCCTTGACGTTGAACGAGAACCGGCCCTGCTGGTACCCGCGGACCTTCGCCTCCGGCGTCTCCGCGAACAGCTTGCGGATGTGGTCCCACACCCCGGTGTACGTCGCCGGGTTGGATCGCGGCGTCCGGCCGATCGGCGACTGGTCGACGTGGATGACCTTGTCGACCAGCTCCATCCCGGAGATCTTCGTGTGCCGGCCCGGCACCGCGCGAGCGCCGTAGATCTGCCGCGCGAGCGACGTGTAGAGGATGTCGTTGACCAGCGTCGACTTGCCCGACCCCGACACACCCGTGACCGCGACGAAGACCCCGAGCGGGACCGTGACGTCGATGTCCTTCAGGTTGTTCTGCCGGGCGCCGTACACCGTCAGCTCGCGGCCCTCGGTCAGCGGCCGCCGGACGGCGGGGATCGGGATCTCCCGTCGACCGGACACGTACGCGCCGGTGATCGAGTCCGGATGGTTGCGCAGGTCCTCGACCGTGCCGGACACGACGACCTGGCCGCCGTGCTCACCGGCGCCGGGGCCGATGTCGACGACCCAGTCGGCGTGGTCGATGGTGTCCTCGTCGTGCTCGACGACGATCAGCGTGTTGCCCAGCTCCTTGAGCCGGACCAGCGTCTCGATCAGCCGCCGGTTGTCCCGCTGGTGCAGACCGATCGACGGCTCGTCGAGCACATACAGCACGCCGACCAGACCCGAACCGATCTGGGTCGCCAGCCGGATCCGCTGTGCCTCACCGCCGGACAGCGAACCCGCCGGCCGGCTCAGCGCGAGGTAGTCCAGGCCGACGTCGAGCAGGAACCGCAGCCGCTCGCCGATCTCCTTGACCACCCGCTCCGCGATCTGCTTCTCCCGCGGGCTCAGCTCCATCTGCACGAGGAAGTCGTGGACCTCGTCGATCGACATCGCGCTGATCTCGGCGATGTTCTTGCCGCCGAGCGTGACCGCCAGCGAGATCGGCTTCAGCCGCGCGCCGTTGCAGGCCAGACACGGCACCTCGCGCATGTACTCCTCGAAGCGCTCCCGGCCGGTGTCGCTGGACGCCTCCGCGTGCCGGCGCTCAACGTACGGGATCACGCCTTCGAAGCTGGTGTAGTACGACCGCTCGCGGCCGTAGCGGTTCTGGTACGAGACGTGGACCTGCTTGTCGTGGCCGGTGAGCAGCGCCTTCTTCGCCTTCGCCGGCAGCTCGCCGAAAGGCGTGCTGGTCTTGAACTTCAGGTCCTTCGCCAGCGCGTCGAGCAGCCGCTCGAAGTACTGCGAGACGTTCTGCCCGGCCCATGGCTGGATCGCGCCCTCGTCCAGCGACTTGGACGGATCCGGCACCAGCAGCTCCGGGTCGACCTCCATCCGGGTGCCGAGCCCGGTGCAGACCGGGCAGGCGCCGTACGGCGAGTTGAACGAGAACGACCGCGGCTCGAGCTCGTCGATGGCGAGCGGGTGATCGTTCGGGCAGGCGAGCTTCTCGGAGAAGCGGCGCTCGCGGTGCGGGTCGTTCTCCGGGAGGTCGACGAAGTCGAGCACGACCAGGCCGCTGGCCAGACCGAGCGCGGTCTCCACCGAGTCGGTCAGCCGCTGCTTGGCGGAGCCCTTCACCGCGAGCCGGTCGACGACCACGTCGATGCTGTGCTTCTTCTGCTTGTCCAGCTTCGGCGGGTCGGTGAGCTGGATGGTCTCACCGTCGACGCGGGCCCGGGAGAAACCCTGACCGGTCAGCTGCCGGAACAGGTCGACATACTCCCCCTTGCGGCCGCGGACGACCGGGGCGAGGACCTGGAACCGGGTGCCCTCGTCGAGCTCGAGCACCCGGTCGACGATCTGCTGCGGCGTCTGCCGCGCGATCGGCTCGCCACACTCCGGGCAGTGCGGCCGCCCGGCCCGGGCGAACAGCAGCCGGAGGTAGTCGTAGACCTCGGTGATCGTGCCGACGGTCGAGCGCGGGTTGCGGGAGGTGGACTTCTGGTCGATCGAGACGGCCGGTGACAGCCCCTCGATGAAGTCGACGTCCGGTTTGTCCATCTGCCCCAGGAACTGGCGCGCGTACGCCGAGAGGGACTCGACGTAGCGCCGCTGGCCCTCGGCGAAGATCGTGTCGAAGGCCAGGCTGGACTTGCCGGACCCGGACAGTCCGGTGAAGACGATCATGGCGTCCCGCGGCAGGTCGACCGAGACGTCCTTCAGGTTGTGCTCACGCGCTCCGCGCACGATCAGACGGTCAGACACAAGCTCACTCTCAGCCGTTCTCGAGGGTATCCGGGGCATGCCCCGTCATGCTAACGAGGCCCACCGACAAAAACTTCCGCCACCGGATGCAGTGGTCCGTCCGCGGGGCGTTTCGAAAGTATATTCGATCGCCGAGGGTGGTTCGCGCACCCGGCCGCGAACAGTGCGAGGATCGCTCCATCACCGACATCCAGGGAGAAGGCGCATGCCGGAGTACCACGGGAACGTCAAGGTCGGCGGACCGGCCCAGACCCACGAGCTGGCCCAGTTGATGATCACCAAGGTCGCCGTCGGGCCGATGGACAACAACGCCTACCTGCTGCGTTGCCGCCAGACCGACGAGCAGGTCCTGATCGACGCCGCGAACGAGGCGGACACGCTGCTCCAGCTGATCGGCGACGGCGGCCTCGCGCGCGTCATCACCACGCACCGCCACCAGGACCACTGGGAAGCGCTGGCCGAGGTCGTCGCACGCACCAGCGCCACCACCGTCGCCGGACGGTACGACGCCGAGGGCATCCCGGTCCCGACCGACCAGCTCGTCGACGACGGCGACCACATCGCCGTCGGCCGGTGCACCCTCCGGGTGATCCATCTCGTCGGTCACACACCCGGCTCGATCGCCCTGGTGTACGACGACCCGGACGGCGCGCCGCACCTGTTCACCGGCGACTCGCTGTTCCCCGGCGGCGTCGGGAACACCCAGGGCGACGCGGAGCGGTTCACGTCGCTGATCAACGACGTCGAGACCAAGCTGTTCAACGAGCTCCCCGACGAGACCTGGGTCTACCCCGGCCACGGCTCCGACACCACCCTCGGCGCCGAGCGACCGCACGTCGCAGAGTGGCGTGAGCGCGGCTGGTGACCGGATTCGCCGAGTACCGGCCGGGTGCCGGCCGGCGGACCGTCGACGTACGCGTGCGTCCAGGAGAGCTGCGTGACCTGGACGCGTGTGCCGAGCTGATCGTGTCGCGGACCGGTGGGTCCGCGGCCGATCGGCGGGAGCGGCTGGTGGCCGACCTCGCCAACCCGGAGAAGTACATCGCCGTCGCGGTCGTCGGCGACGAGGTCGTCGGGTACGGCGGCGTGATCCGTCACGAGCTCAAACCCGACGACCCGCCGACGACTGCCCCGACGGGGTACTACCTGATCGGCCTGATCGTCTCCCCCGCCTGGCGCCGCCATGGGATCGGCGAGCTACTGATGCGTGATCGTCTCCGCTGGACCGCGGAGCGGGCCGACGCCGTCTACTCCTTCGTCAACCTGGCGAACGGCGCGATCCTCGACCTCAACAAGAGCTTCAGGTTCACCGAGGTCACCCGCGACTTCATCTTCCCGGGCGCGCCGCTCAAACCCGGCACCTGCGTGCTCCTCCGAGCCGACCTCAGCGATCGGTGAGCTCGGCCGGGTAGGCGATCACGTCGACGAGTGCGTTGTTGCGGATCGCGGTGATCTCCGTACGGCGGGCGATCGCGTCCTCGAACAGTTGCCGCTGCAGCGACTGAGCATCCCGGAGCGGTACGCCGTTCACCGCGAGCACCAGGTCTCCCTGACGCAGGCCCGCTGCGGCGGCCGGGCTGGCGGGGATGACCTCGACGACCCGGAGCGCCGACCGCTGGTCGAACCGCTCCGCGAGTGACGGGCGAAGCGGTGCGGGCGTCGTCACCAGACCGAGGTACGCGCGGCGTACGCGACCGTCGTGCAGTAGCGAGTAGATGATCCGGCGGGTCGTCGGGTTGATCGGGACAGCCAGGCCGAGACCGATGCCGGCGACCGCGGTGTTGATGCCGATCACGCGGCCGTTGCCGTCGGCGAGCGCTCCCCCGGAGTTGCCCGGGTTGAGTGCGGCGTCGGTCTGGATGACATCCTCGATGATCCGCTGCGCCGAGCCGCTCCGCACCGGCAGCGACCGCCCGAGCGCGCTCACCACACCGGCGGTCACGCTCCCGGCCAGGCCGAGCGGGTTGCCCACAGCAACCACCAGGTTCCCGACCTTCAGGTGGTCCGCGTCGCCGTACTCCGGCGGATCCGGGATCTCGCGGTCGGCCCGCAGTACGGCGAGGTCGGACAGCCGGTCGACGCCGACGACGCGGGCCTGCGCCGTCGTACCGTCGGCGAACTCCGCGGAGGCCTCCGAGCCGTCGCCGACCACGTGGGCGTTCGTGAGCAGGTGACCGTCGCCGGTCAGCACCACGCCGGAGCCGGACGAGTCGCCGCGCCGGCTGTGGATCCGCAGGCTCGCGACCCGCGGGATCAGGTGTTCGGCCACCCCCGAGACCACTCGGGAGTAGGCATCCAGGACATCGTCCCCAGCAATCTCGTCAGCCATCGTCACGCCTCCTGAATTACAGGATTACACCGCAAGCAAATCGGGACCAGCGCGTGAAGCAAGCCACAATCCTGACCGATCGGTTGAAAACTGGCCGATCGGTCAGGCAGGATGCTGACATGGCAGTCACCACCCCGGCACGGGAGCGGACCAGGCGCGAGATCGTCCGGCAGGCGATGCACCTGTTCCAGACCGGCGGCTACAACGCGACGTCACTGCAGGACATCGCGACCGCGGCCGGGTGCTCGAAGGCGACGGTGCTCTACCACTTCAGCGGCAAGCCGGCCGTGCTGGCGGCCGTCCTCGAGCCTGCCGCGGCCGATGTCGCCGAGCTGGTCAAGGCCGCGGCCCAGCTGTCCCGGGCCGAGGCCCAGGAGCTCGCGATCCAGCGCTTCATCGACCTCGCGGTCACGCACCGCGGGGTCGTTGACGTGCTGCAGGACATCCTGCCGGTGATCGAGCAGATGCCCGAGGTCGCCCAACTGGTCACCGACGGCATGCAACTCACGGAGTACATGGCCGGGTCCGACGACCCGCTCGAGCACGACCTGGCGAAGTTCGCGATCAACGGCCTGCTCGGCGAGTGCCGGCACTCCGTCGAGCGCACCGACGACGACCTCCGAAGACTCTGCGACATCGCCCTGCGGAGACTGCTCCGCCGCGCCTGAGATCTGAACCCGCCCTCCGCCGTCCGGCGGACGATCACCTCTGCCCGTACGCCGTACCGACCCGAACGGATGCACTTCCCGATGGCCAATCTGCTGTACCGGCTCGGCCGGTTCTCCTACCAGCGCAGGCGGCTCGTCGCTGCCGTATGGGCGCTGTTCCTCGTCCTCCTGGGTGTCGGCGCGCTGACGCTGGGCGGCAAGACCGCGAACACGTTCTCGATCCCGGGCACCGAGTCGCAACGCGCGCTCGATGCACTCAAGCAGGAGCTGCCGGCCGCGAGCGGCGCGTCGTCCACGGTCGTGGTGAAGGCACCCGAGGGCAAGACGCTGGCCGACCCGACCGTGAAGGCTGCGGTCGGTGTGACGGTTGCCAAGGTCGCCAAGGTGCCCGAGGTCATCGCTGCCGTCGACCCGTTCACGAGCAAGGCGATCAGCCCGGACGGTACGACGGGGCTGATCAGCGTCCAGTTCGACAAGCCGGCCGACGAGCTGTCGCACGAGAGCGTCGACGGGTACGACGGCCTGAGCGGACTGAGCTCGGGTGATCTCAAGGTCGTCCCGGGTGGCCAGATCAAGGCCGGGGTGCCGGAGATCGGCGCGACCGAGGTGATCGGTGTCGCGGTCGCGGCCGTCGTACTGGTCGTCACGTTCGGGTCGCTCGTCGCCGCGGGGATGACGCTGGTGACGGCGCTGCTCGGCGTACTGGCCGGGATGGCCGGGTTGTTCATCGTCACGGCGTTCACCGATGTCTCGTCGACCGCGCCGATCCTGGCGTTGATGCTTGGGCTCGCGGTCGGGATCGACTACTCGCTGTTCATCAGTTCGCGGCACCGGACGCAGCTGGCTGAAGGGATGGATCCTGAGGAGTCCGTTGCGCGAGCCACAGCGACGGCCGGGTCGGCGGTGTTGTTCGCCGGCGCGACCGTCGTGATCGCGCTGGCCGGGTTGTCGGTGGTCGGCGTGCCGTTCTTGACCGCGATGGGACTGGCCGCTGCGGCGACGGTGCTGACCGCAGTACTGGTCGCGTTGACGCTACTGCCGGCGTTGCTCGGCTTCGTCGGGAACAGGGTGCTGCCGCGGAAGCTGCGGAAGTCGCCGACCGCGGCTGTGCACAAGGAGGGGTTCGGTTTCCGGTGGGGCCGGCTGGTGACGCGACTGCGGGTGCCGATCGTTGCTGTCGGCATCATCGGGCTCGGCATCCTGGCGATCCCGGTGAAGGACATGCAGCTCGCGCTGCCGGACGGCGCGTCGGCCGCGGCCGGGACCAACCAGCGGGTCGCCTATGACATGACCGCCGCCGCTTTCGGTCCCGGCGCCAACGGACCGCTGGTGGTCGTTGTGCAGAGCAACGACCCGGCGACCTCGAACGCGCTGGCACAGCAGGTGCTGGGCAAGGCGCAGGCCCTTCCCGATGTCGTCGCCGCGCAGCCGGCCGCCGCGAGCCAGGACGGTACGACGCGGTTGCTGCAGGTGATCCCGAAGAGCGGACCGGCCAGCGAGCAGACCGCTGACCTGGTGAAGAACCTGCGCTCCGCGATCAAGCCGCTCGCCACCAGCGGCGCCGACATCTCGGTGACCGGGAACACCGCGGTCGGGGTCGACGTGTCGAACAAGCTGTCCGACGCGTTGCCGACGTACCTGTTCGTGGTGATCGGGTTGTCGTTCCTGCTGTTGCTGCTGGCGTTCCGGTCGGTGCTGGTGCCGTTGAAGGCGACGCTCGGGTTCGTGCTGACGATCGGGGCGACCTTCGGGATCACGGTCGCGGTCTTCCAGCAGGGCCACCTGGCGAAGCTGGTCGGGATCGACTCCCCCGGTCCGCTGGTCAGCTTCCTGCCGATCATCATGATGGGCATCCTGTTCGGGCTCGCGATGGACTACGAGGTGTTCATCGTGTCCCGGGTCCGCGAGGAGTTCGTCCACGGCCGGCACGCGAACGACGCCACCGTCCAGGGCCTCGGCCACGGCGCCCGGGTCGTCACCGCGGCCGCCCTGATCATGGCCTCGGTCTTCGCCGGCTTCATCCTGGTCGAGGACCCGATCATCAAGGCGATCGGCTTCGGCCTCACGATCGGCGTACTGATCGACGCCTTCGTGGTCCGGATGACGCTGGTCCCGGCGATCCTCAGCCTGCTCGGCGACCGGGCCTGGTGGTTCCCGAAGTGGCTGGACCGGATCACCCCGAAGGTCGACATCGAGGGCGAGTCGCTGAACGTCTTCGGCAAGCCGGACGAGAAGGAACTCGCAGAGGTCCACTGACGCCGAGAGGGGCACCGACAAGGTCGGTGCCCCTCTTCGTTGGTCGGGCTGACAGGACTTGAACCTGCGACCCCCGGTCCCCCAGACCGGTGCGCTACCAAACTGCGCCACAGCCCGATGCTCGCCGTTGAGGTGAGCGGGCTTTACCTTACAGCATTCGCCGCCCTGGTCCTGACCAGGGCGGGTCAGCGCTTCTTGTTCTTCTGACGGGCCCGGATCTGGACGTGCACCGGGCTGCCGACGAAGCCGAAGTCCTCGCGCAGGCGCCGCTCGATGAAGCGCTGGTACGACGCCTCGATCTGGCCGGAGGTGAAGATCGCGAACGTCGGCGGCATGGTCGTGGCCTGCGTACCGAACAGGATCTTCGGCTGCTTGCCGGAGCGGACCGGGTGCGGGTGGGCGGCAACCATCCGGCCCAGGAACGCGTTCAGCTGACCGGTCGGGACGCGGGTCTGCCAGCCCTCGAGCGCCGCCTCGATCGCCGGCACCAGCTTCTCCATGTGCCAGCCGGTGAGCGCGCTGATGTTGACCCGCGGCGCCCAGCGGAACTGGACCAGGTCGCGGTCGATCTCGCGCTCCAGGTAGTAGCGCCGCTCGTCGTCCATCAGGTCCCACTTGTTGTACGCGATCACCAGCGCCTTGCCGGCTTCCTCGACCGCGTTCATGATCCGCAGGTCCTGCTCGGTGATCGACTGCGAGGCGTCGATGACGACCACGACCACCTCGGCCCGCTCGATCGCCGCGTTGGTCCGCAGCGACGCGTAGTACTCGTGGCCCTGGGAGTTCTTCACCTTGCGGCGGATGCCGGCGGTGTCGATGAACCGCCACTCCTTGCCGCCGAGCGTGATCAGCTCGTCCACCGGGTCGACCGTCGTCCCGGCGACGTCGCTGACGACGACCCGGTCCTCCTTGGCGACCTTGTTCAGCAGGGAGGACTTGCCCACGTTCGGCTTGCCGACGATCGCGACCCGTCGCGGCCCGGCCAGCTCGCCGTCACGCTCGGGCGGCGCCTCGGGCAGCGCGGCGAGTACGGCGTCGAGCATGTCGCCCGTGCCGCGGCCGTGCATCGCGGAGACCGGGAACGGCTCGCCGATGCCCAGGCTCCACAGGTTCATCGCCTCGGACTCGACGCGCTGGTCGTCGACCTTGTTCGCCGCGAGGACGACCGGCTTGCCGGACTTCCGCAGCACCCGGACGACTGCCTCGTCGGCGTCGGTGATGCCGACGACCGCGTCGACCACGAACAGCACCGCGTCGGCCGCGTTGATCGCGACCTCCGCCTGGGCCGCGACCAGGGCGGCCATGCCGACCGCGTCCGGGTCCCAGCCGCCGGTGTCGACGACCGTGAACTCCCGGCCGGCCCAGTTGGCGTCGTACGACACGCGGTCCCGGGTCACGCCCGGGGTGTCCTCGACGACCGCCTCGCGGCGGCCGATGATGCGGTTGACCAGCGTGGACTTGCCCACGTTCGGCCGCCCGACGATCGCGAGCACGGGAAGCGGCCCCGTGTCCTCACGGTCGTGCGTCGGTACTTCGGTGGGCAGGTCAGTCATCAGGGTCCTTCTCGTCTCGCCAGCCCGGAAGAGGGTGGCCGGTTTCTTCGACGGCCGCCTTCACATGGGCGCGCAGCACGTCGCCGATGTGGTCGGCAACCGCCTGTACGTCGGAATGTCTCCTAGGAAAGGGTACGCGGTCGACGGAGAACGGTTCGCCATAGACGACATCGACCCGGCTCCCGGCCGGTGGGTGACCCTCCACGCTACCCAGCGGCAGCCGCGTCCCCATCAGCGCCACGGGCAGGATCGGGGCCCCGGTGACCATCGCCAGGTACGCCACGCCGACCTTGATCCGGCTGAAATCACCCGGGCCCCGGGTGCCTTCCGGGTAGATGTTCAGCACCCGGCCGTCCCGCAGTACCTGGATCGACTTCCGGACCGCGAGCACGTCGTACGACGACCGGTCGACCGGGATCTGGCCGATCCGGCGAAGGAACGCGCCCTGCAGACCGCCGAACACCTCGATCTTGCCGAGCTGGTGCAGCATCCGCGGCGCGACCGCGCCGAGCAGCGGCGCGTCCAGCAGGCTCAGATGGTTCGGCGCCATCAGCAGCGGCCCGGTCAGCGGGAACCGGTCCTCGTGGTGGATGGTCAGGTTGTACTTGCGCAGGAAGTACGGCTTCGCGATCTTCCGCATCGGCAGCGCCAACCGGTACGGCAGCGGCGGCAGATCGTCGGTGCGGGGCAGGTCCTTGTGCCCGGTGACTTCCGCCGTCATCGATCCTGACCTTGCGGGACAGTCTCCTTTGCCAGTCGGCTGATCACGTCGATGACCTCCTCGAGGGTCATGTACGTCGAATCGATGGTGACCGCGCCGTCGGAGGCGACCTGGAACTCCGACACGGTCGAGTCGTCGGCGTCGCGCCGGACGATCTGGTCCCGCAGCTGCTCGGCGGTCAGCGAGCCGACCTCGGCGCCGCGGCGCGCCATCCGGGCCTCCTGGTCGGCGGTCAGCAGCACCTTCAGCTCGGCGTCGGTCGCGACCACGGTGGCGATGTCGCGGCCCTCGACCACGATCCCGCCGCTCGGCTGCGCGTCGTCGATGATCGCCCGCTGCCGCCGGATCAGCTCCTTGCGGACGTCGAGGTTGGTGGCGATCTTCGAGACCACCTCGCTGATCCGCGGCTCCCGGATCGCGGCCGTCACGTCGGTCCCGTCGGCGATCACGAACTGGTGGCCCGGGTCGGTGCTGATCTCCAGCCGCAGGTCCCGGGCCCGCTGCGCGACCGCGGCGGTGTCGTCCAGATCCAGCCCGTGCTCGACCGCGGACCAGGTCACCGCCCGGTACGTCGCCCCGGTGTCGAGGAACCGCAGTCCGAGCCGGGTGGCCACTCCGCGGGCGGTGCTCGATTTACCGGAGCCGCTCGGGCCGTCCACAGCGATGATCATGCCCCGAAGATTACCTTCGCACGGGGACAGGGGGTGTGCCGGACGGTTCCCCGCCGTAGCGAGCAGGTGCTCGGTGCGGTGCATCGGCGTGCGGGGGCGAAGGTCTCGATGCGGAGCATCGTGGCCTTTGCACCCGTGCGGCGAGGTGCCGTGCCGAGTGCCGCGCAGTAGGCGGGGAACCGTCCGGCACACCCCTCCTAGCGGTGGACCACCCAGCCGCGGTCGGTGAGGACGTCGACCAACTGGTCGACGGAGGCGGGTTTGACGGCGAGCTCGACCTCACCGACCGGACGGCCGGGGCTGTGGTCGATGCGGAGGTCTTCGACGTTGGCGCCGGACTCGGCCGCGTCCGCGAACAGCCTGGCCAGCTGGCCGGGGCGGTCCGGGATCGTGACCAGGACCGTGACCAGGTCGATGTGCGGCGCACCGTGCTTGCCCGGCACGCGGACCGCGCCGGAGACGCCCTGGCCGAGGATCGCGGTCAACTCGTCGCCGGCCTCTTCCTTGCCTAGGGCAACGAGGAGGCGGTCGAGCTCGCCGCGGATCTGCTCCAGCAGGCCGGTCAGCGCCCCCGAGTTCGCGGACACGATCTGGGTCCACAGGGTCGGGTCGCCGGCCGCGATCCGGGTGACGTCGCGGACGCCCTGACCGGACAGCTCGAGGTGGGACGACGGTGCGTCGGCCAGCGTGCCGGCCGCGAGCGCCGACATCAGGTGCGGCAGGTGGGACACCCGGGCGACACCGAGGTCGTGATCCTCGACCGACATCTCGACGGTACGGGCGCCGGCGGCCTCCGCGAGCCGCCGTACCAGGTCGACAGCTTCGGGAGTGCTCGTCTCGTGGGGTGTGATCGCCCAGGTGGCGCCGTCGAACAGGTCGGCGCGGCCGGCGAGCGGACCGTTCCGCTCGGATCCGGCCATCGGGTGACTGCCGACGTACCGGCTCAGGTCGCCGGTCAGCCGGCGGGCATCGGCGAGCGGCTTGGACTTCACGCTGGCCGCGTCGGTCACCACCGCGTCGGTCTGCTGAAGCTGCTCGGCGACCACCGCGCCGACATGATCGGGTGGTACGGCGACGACGACCAACTGCGGCTCGATCTGGACCAGGCGTGAGCCGGCGCCGATCCGCTCGGCCATCAGCGCGTTGTCCGGGTTCCCGTCGACGAGCTCCACGACGACACCGAGCCGGGCCAGCGCCAGGCCGACCGACGTACCGATCAATCCGGTGCCGACGATGCGAACGGGACCCCGCAGCTCGGTCACTGGGCGCCGGTCAGGTCGGGGCGGAGGGCTACGGCGCCGTGGAGGTAGACGTGCTGGATCTTGTCGCGGGACCGCGACGTCTCGGTGTGCACCATCAACCGGACCACCCGCGGCAGCGCGTGCGGCACCGGGATCTCCTGCATGCACATCAGCGGTACGTCGGTCAGCCCGATCTGCCGCCCCGCGACGGCCGGGAACTCCGAGCGCAGGTCCGAGGTGACGGTGAACAGGATGCTGATCAGATCCTCGTTCTCCAGATCGTTCGCCTCCAGGACTGCCTTCACCAGCTCCGCGGTGCGCTCGAGCAGATGCTCGCGCTCGTCCACGTCCAGCTGGGTGGCACCCCGGATCGCCCGTACCGCCACGTACTCGCCTCCATGCTCTGACTCCGGTTCGTCTCCCCAACCCTAGGCCAGGGTAGTCAAGGAGTGGACAGCCGTCTCGGATCGTGCACGGGCGTCAGCCGTTCCGGGCGGCATCGAGGAGCCGGCGACCGATCGGAAGCAGCCCGGCCTCCCGCACGGGCGCGAGCGGATCGGACAGCTGGCGACGGCGCCGGAACGTTCCCGGCGGGTCGCCGTACGCGAGGGAGAAGCGGCGCGAGAAGTGGTACGGATTGCTGTAACCGCAGTCGGAGGCGATCTCGCCGATCGTGGCGTTGGTGCGCTGGAGAGCGGTCGCGGCGCGGGCCAGCCGGATCAGATCGAGCGCGTACGCCGGTCCGCACCCGTACCGCTCCCGGAAGAGCCGGTGCAGGTGGCCGGCCGACAGGTTCGCCGCCGCAGCCAACTCTTGCACCGGCACGATCCGCGGGCCGCTCATCGCCCAGACCGTTGCGACATGGTCGATCAGACGCCGCACCGGATCCGGCATCCCCGCGGCCGGCGAACCGACCGGTGCGCTGACGAAGACCTCGAGCATTGTCGTCACCAGCCGATCGCTGTGACCCCGGGCAGGCGTCGGCAGGTCGAGCACGTAGCTGCAGAGCTCCTCGAGCAGGCCGGGATCGGACATCGACCGGACCCAGGGCCAGTTCGACGGATCGCCGAGCTCGCCGAAGTCTTCGATCTGGAAGTGCACGTACGCGTGCCGCGAACGGTGATCACAGTCCCAGATATAGGAATCCCGGTTGCCGCGCTTCGCCAGTGCCACCGTTCCCGGTCGCAGTTCGTACTCGACCGTGGTCTGCAGGACGCCGGCGTCGTACACCTCGGTGCGCCAGAGCGCCGATCCGTGGAGGATCCAGAGCAGTTCGAAGTTCGGCAACCAGCGCGGTCCGTACGTCGCCGCGGGCGCGTAGTCGGCGATCTGGACCAGGGAGTTCACGCTGACCGCCGGTGGTCGCAATGTCACGAACAGATAGTAAAGCGCTTGCCGGCGACATTGGCCGGCGCGGCGTGCCCTGCGACCGTGGCTAGATGCATTTCACCGAGGTCACCGACGAGTTGGTCGAGTCCTACCGGCAGGACGGCTTCGTCGTCCTCGACCAGGCCCTCCCGCCCGAACAGGTCACCGAGCTGCACGCCGCGGCCGAGCAACTGTGCCGGGGCGAGCTCGGCGCCGTCGAAGGCGCTCCAGCCCCGGAGCCGACCGATGATGTCCTGCGCCAGTTCCTCTGCATCCATCATCCGCACAAGGCGTCCGACGCAGCTCTCGCTG
This sequence comes from Kribbella sp. NBC_00662, assembly GCF_041430295.1. Lineage (GTDB taxonomy): Bacteria > Actinomycetota > Actinomycetes > Propionibacteriales > Kribbellaceae > Kribbella. Next base: position 6,514,656 of record NZ_CP109029.1, read on the forward strand.
CCCTCCACGCGCCGAGGGTGGTCGAGACGTTGACCGCTGTGATCGGGCCCAATGTCAAGGCGATGCAGTCGATGCTGTTCATCAAGCCCGAAGGCAAGCCGGGGCAGGCATGGCACCAGGACGAGTTCTTCATCCCGACCCGGGACCGCTCGCTGACAGCGGCGTGGATCGCGCTCGACGACGCCACGATCGAGAACGGCTGTCTGTGGGTGTTGCCGGGATCGCACCGTCGCGGCGTCCTCTATCCCGATCGCGAGCAGGACGACCTCCGCTTCGACTGCACGGTCGAGGCGTTCGACTTCCCGTACTCCGACGACGACGCCGTCCCGGTCGAGGTACCAGCGGGCTCGGCGGTGATCTTCAACGGGTACCTCTTGCACCGATCACTGCCGAACACCGGCCGGCACGGGCTGCGCCGGGCGCTCGCCAACCACTACATGAGCGCCGAGTCGCTGCTCCCCTGGCAGACCGTTCCGACCGGCGTACACATCGGTAAGCACGACTACCGCGACATCGTGATGGTCGCCGGAACCGATCCGTACGCCTACAAGGGCATCGACGACCTGGCCCGGCCGCACTCGCGGCCGGACAAGGACGGCGGGTGCGACCGCTAGCCGGCTGCTAGCCCAGCTGTGCCTCGGCGGCGTCGACGGTCTGCTCGAGCAGGAGCGCGATCGTCATCGGCCCGACGCCGCCCGGGACCGGCGTGATGAGGCGGGCCACCTCGGCCGCCTTCTCGAAGTGCACGTCGCCCACGTTGCCCTCGTTGTACCCGGCGTCGACCACGACCGCACCCGGCTTCAGCCAGTCACCGCGGACGAAGTTCGCCTTGCCGACCGCGGCGATCACCACGTCGGCGGTCCGGACCAGCTCGGCCAGGTCCCGGGTCCGCGAGTGCGCGTACGTAACCGTCGCGTTCGATGCCAGCAGCAACATCCCGGCCGGCTTGCCGAGGATCGGGCTGCGGCCGATCACGACCGCGTGCGCGCCCTCGAGCGGTACGTCGTACGCCGCGAGCAGCCGCATGATCCCGCCGGGCGTCGCCGAGCGGAACCCGGGATCGCCGAAGGCCATCGCCGCGAACGACAGCATCGTCACGCCGTCGACGTCCTTGCCCGGGTCGATCGCCTCGAACGCGGCCCGCTCGTCGATCTGCGCCGGCACCGGGTGCTGCAGCAGGATCCCGTGCACCGCCGGGTCCTCGGACAGCTTGCGGATCTCCGCGACCAGTTCGTCGGTGGTCGTCTCGGCCGGCAGGACGACGCTCCGCGAGGCGATCCCGGCCTTCTTCGACCGGTTCTGCTTCATCCGCACGTACGTCGCCGACGCCGGGTCGTCACCCACGAGCACGGTCGCCAGGCACGGCTGCACGCCGTACCGCTCGTGCAACGCAGCGGCCCGCTCCGCGGCCTTGGCCACCATCTCGGCGGCGAGGTCGGTCCCGATCATCAACTCAGCGGTCATCTGTGCACTCCTCAAAGTCGAAGGTGCCCAGGCGCGCGGCGAAGCCGGATGGCAGACCGTTCCCCGGTGGTGGTCCACCTCAGCGCCAGTCGCGGTCCGCCCTCAGGATACCGGGCCGCCCGACCACCCGGCCTGGGCTACGAATGCGTCGGCCACCCCGTCGCCGATCCGGAGCGGGACCTTGCTGTGCGGGAGGCGTACGTCGCGGATCTCGTTGGCCTGCGTGATCAGATGCTCGATCTCGTCCCGAGCCGTCGCGACATCCGACTCGTTGCCCTCCGCCTGCGCCTCGAACACGCGCAGCGCCTGCCGCAGCGCCCCGCCCCAGTAGAACGACGCGTCCAGCCAGGAGTCGGTCTCAGCCTCGAACTCCGGGTCGATGACACCGCTGCGGATCTGCGCGGACGCATTCTCGATCGCTTCGAGGTACGGCTCGAGCTCAGCGATCGCGCCGGCCAGGTCACCGCCGTCCCAGGTCGCCTTGAAGGCCGCGAGCTTCGAGGCCAGCACCGGCGCGTTGGTCAGGTGCAGCTTCCCGTCGTACGTCGTGAGGTCTGCGAACACCTCCAGCGCCGCGATCGTCGCCGCGTCTCCCCCGGCGCGCTCGGCGATCGCACGGCGCCACGACGCGTCGGCGTCGTACGTCGCAGGCTTCCAGCCGAACTCCGCGAACGAGTACAGCGCGATCTTGCTGGCCGCGGCCTGGTTCATCGGGTTCGAGATGACGCCGACGACGTGCTCGGCGAGGCCGGGCTCACGACCCGTGTACGCCGCGAGCAGGATCCGGCCGTGGGCGTAGTCGTTGACCGGGTAGTTGTCCCAGATCAGGATGTCGTGCCCGAAGACCGCCTTGGCCGCGGCCGCTTGTGCGCTCGTGATCCGCTCCGGGACGACCGCAGTACCGGTCCAGTGCACGATCACGGCCGGATCGAGCTGCTCGCGCAGCGCCTGCTTGTACGGCGTCTCCTCGACGTCGTAGTACTCGGTCGGGACCATCTGCAGCGGGGCCACGTCCGGCTTGGTCGCGATCCACTCGCGCTGGACGCGGTTGCACAGGTCGGCCTGCGCCGCACCGGCCGCGCCACCACCTGAGCCGTACTTCGCGGCGTCCTCGTCGGAGTGCCACTTCTCGTACTCGATGTCGTCGAGCGGCACGTTGAACACCCGGACGCCGAGCTCGTAGAGCGCCTCGAACTTCGCGATCAACGCCTGGAAGTCGTCGTCGGAGGTGTACGCGATCGACAGGCCCGGCGACAGCGCGAACGTGAAGTCGACCTTGTTGCGCCGAGCCCGCTCGATCAGCTCGCCGAGCTCGGCCAGCTTGTCGGCCGGGTACGGGTCGCGCCACTGCTCGCGGTGGTAGACGTCGTCCTTCGGCGCGTACTGGTACGTGTTCAGCTTGTGCGCGCCGAGGTAGTCCAGGTGGTCGAGTCGGTCCGCGTGCGACCACGGGGTGCCGTAGAAGCCCTCGATCGAGCCGCGGTACGGCAGCGTCGGCCAGTCGCGGATCTCGACACCGTCGACATGGTTGCCCTGGACAAGCTGGTCCAAGGTCAGCGCGGCGTAGTACGTGCCGCGGGTGTCGACGCCGTCGAGCACGATGGTGTGGTCGCCGACGGCAACGACGTACCCGTCGGCCGGCAGACCGGCGGCCGGTTCGACGTCGAGACCGGTGCCGCCGAGGTGGACCGTGACGGCGGCCTCGCCGTCGACGACCGTGGTCACGCCGGCCCGGGTCAGGGTGTCGCGGACGATCCGCTCGGCGTCGGGATCGGTGGTCGGTCCGTGGACCAGACCGACCGTGTCACCAAGGTCGAACCCGTCCGGACGGCTGCTGGTCTGTTGAGCTTCAGGGGTCACGCCCCTATCCACTCAGCGCGCGGACCCGCCCGTCAAGACACCCGGGTCAGCTTGAGGACCGGGATCGTGCGGATGCCGGCCGCACGGACCTCGTACTCCGCGAAGCCCGGGTAACGTTTCGCCTGCTCGGCGTAGATGCGGTCGCGCTCGGCCCCGGTCACGTCCTCGACGGACACCTTGTACGTCTCGGTGCCGACCTCGACGACGCCCTCACCGGCGGCGACCAGGTTGCGGTACCAGTCCGGGTTCGTCGGCGCGCCGCCCTTGCTGGCGAACACGTAGATGACGGCCGGGTCGGTCTCGTCGGCCAGGTACATCGTCGGGGCGATGAACTCCTGTCCGCTCCGCCGGCCGACGTGGTGGAGAAGGACCATCGGGGCGCCTTCGAAGTTGCCGCCGACCCTGCCTTCGTTCTCCCGGAACTCGGTGATGACGTTCGTGTTCCAGTCGCTCATATCGATTCCTCCGCAGATTTCTAGAGCAAGCCTGCGTGGTCCAACGCGAGATAGGCGGCATCAATTCCGGTCATCGCACCCGGAGTGCGCAGCTCGGCACGGAACGCGTCCACGGTCAGCTCGACCGGGACGCAGTCCTCGGCCTCGTCGAGCTGTTGTTTGCCGTCGGGGCGGCAGCCGCGCGCGATCGCGACGTACTTGCGGAAGGTCGAGGACGCGCCGGACCACTGCCAGCCGACGACGTCGAGCGTCTCGCAGGTGTAGCCGGTCTCCTCCTCGAGCTCCCGCGCGCCGGCCACCGCCACGTCCTCCTCGGGCTCCACCAGACCGCCCGGCAGGTTCGTGACGACGGTGTCCGGGCCGGCCCGGAACATCCGGATCGTGACGATCCGGCCCTCCGGTGTCAGCGGCAGCACGGTGATCCCGGACGTGATACCGGCCTCGGGGCCGAACACGTCCCACTCGACCTCGCGGCCGTCCGGCATCCGGTACCGCCGCAGCCGAACGGTCAGGAAGCGCTGGAACCCGGGCTCCTCCCCCAGCAGCTCCCACGGGACGGGATCGGCGGGCCGAGACGACTCAGCCGCCACGTTGTCGGTGACGGCTGAGGTCTCGTGCTGGTCCGTCACAGGGGACGGTTGTCGTCGGGATCTTCCGGCGGAGCGATCGGTGCGTCGTCCGCCGGCGGGGCGACCGGGGAGTCATCGGCCGACGCGGTCGTCTGCGCGCTGTCGTTCTTGGCGGCGGCGTCGGTGTCGGCGGTGTCGGCGGGTGCGGTGGGCTCCTCCGCGGGACGCGACTCGGACAGGATCCTCGCCAGCGTCTCCTCGGAGATCCGCTTGAACTTGCGCACCTGGGTCCGGGTCCGGTCAAGGACCGCGACCTCGAGCTGGTCCGGGGTCAGCTGCCGGACCTCGGTGCCGTCGTGGCCGAGCGCGTCGACCGCGAGGCGGAGCGCGCCCGCGAGCGAGATGCCCTCGGAGTAGTGCTCGCCGATGTAGTCCGCGACCTGGTCGGCCGGGCCGCCCATCACGGCGTACCCCTGCACGTCGGCGATCGAGCCGTCGTACGTGAGCCGGTAGACCTGGTCGTCGGCCGGGGTGTTGCCGATCTCGGCGACCAGGATCTCGACCTCGAGCGGCTTCTCGCCGCCGGAGGAGAAGATCGCTCCGAGCGTCTGCGCGTACGCGTTGGCCAGCGCGCGGCCGGTGACGTCACGCCGGTCGTAGGAGTACCCACGCATGTCGGCCAGCCGCACGCCGGCGATCCGCAGGTTCTCGAACTCGTTGTACCGGCCGACGGCGGCGAACGCCATCCGGTCGTAGATCTCGGCCACCTTGTGCAGCGCGGGCGAGCGGTTCTCGGCCACGAACAGGATGCCGTCGGCATATTGCAGCGCGATCGCGCTGCGGCCCTTGGCGATGCCCTTCCGGGCGAAGTCGGCCCGGTCCCGCATCAGCTGCTCGGGCGAGACGTAGAACGGAACGCTCATCGAAGGTGTCGTCCTCTTATCAGTCGAAAGGGCGGGGGTCAGGTCAGGGACGTCGCGGCCGGGCCGTCGGGACGCAGGTGCCGTTGGCTCCAGGCCGCGTCGACGAGCGCTGCCACCTCGTCCTCCGGCAGCCGCCGGTAACCGTCCGCGGTGACCACGCCGACCACCGGGAAGATCCGCCGCAGCATGTCCGGGCCGCCGGTCGCGGAGTCGTCGTCGGCGGCGTCGATCAGCGACTGGATCATCACCGTCACGCAGTCGGTCTCGGACAGGTCCTCGCGGTACAGCTTCTTCAGCGCGCCGCGGGCGAACAACGAGCCCGAGCCGACGCTGTAGAAATGGGTCTCCTCGTACCGCCCGCCGGTCGGGTCGTAGGAGAAGATCCGGCCGCCCTTGATGTCCTGGTCGTACCCCGCGAACAGCGGCACCACGGTCAGGCCCTGCATCGCCATCGGCAGGTTGCCCCGGATCAGCGCGCTGAGCCGGTTGGCCTTGCCGTCGAGGCTGAGCGTCGCGCCCTCGAGCTTCTCGTAGTGCTCCAGCTCGACCTGGAACAGCCGGACCATCTCGATCCCGAAACCGGCCGAGCCGGCGAACGCGACCGCCGAGTACTCGTCGGCCGGGAACACCTTCTCGATGTCACGCTGGGCGATGATGTTGCCCATCGTGGCCCGCCGGTCGCCGGCCATGATCACGCCACCGGGGAAGGTGGCCGCGACGATCGTCGTACCGTGCGGGACGTCATTGGACAGGTCACCCGAACCCAGGGCCCGTCGTCCCGGCAACAGGTCGGGCGCGTGCCCGGCCAGGAAGTCCATGAACGACGAGCCACCTGGGGTCAGGAAGGCTTCCGGCAACCGGCCGGAGGCATCAGAAGTCATCGAGCGGTTCACTCCCCACCCTTTTGCACGAATCCGCGGACGAACTCCTCGGCGTTCTCCTCGAGCACCTCGTCGATCTCGTCCAGGATCGAGTCGACATCCTCGTCGAGTCGCTCTTTCCGCTCCTGGACGTCCTCCGACGCCTCGACCTGCTCGACCTCTTCCTCGGTCGACGAACGCTTGGACTGCTTGTGCTGCTGTCCACCGTCTTTCGCCATGGCACACACCTCCTAGAACCGCTGGAAAGGTCGCCCAACCGACCCCTCTACAGCGACCCTACCCGGCGGCGCCCCCAGTAATGGTGCGAACCAGGTCACTGGCGGTGTCGCATTGGTCAAGAAGTGCGCCGACGTGCGCTTTCGTACCCCGCAGCGGGTCCAAGGTCGGGATCCGTTGCAGTGACTCCTTACCCGGCAGATCGAAGATCACCGAGTCCCAGGAGGCGGCCGCGACCTGCGGTGCGTACTGCTGCATGCAGCGGCCCCGGAAGTACGCCCGGGTGTCGGTCGGCGGGTGCGCGACCGCCATCCGGATCTCCTCGTCGGTGACGATCCGCTGCATCCGGTTGGATTTCACCAACCTGTAATACAGGCCCTTGTCCGGACGCAGGTCGGCGTACTGCAGGTCGATCAGGTGCAGCTTCGGGTCGTCCCACTCGAGGCCGTCGCGGTCGCGGTACTGCTGGAGCAGTTTGTACTTCGCGACCCAGTCGAGCTGGTCGGACAGCTTCATCGGGTCGATCGCGAGCTGGTCGAGGATCTGCTCCCACCGGTGCAGGATGTCCTTGGTCTGCCGGTCCGCGTCGTCGCCGTACTTGTCCTCGACGTACTTGCGGGCCTGCTCCAGGTACTCCGCCTGCAGCTGGACGGCGGTGATCTTGCGGCCGTCCTTCAGCGTCAGCAGGTGCGTGCAGGACGGGTCGTGGCTGACCTCGTGCAGCGCGGACACCGGCCGGTCGACGCCGAGGTCGTCGGTCAGCCAGCCGTCCTCGATCATCGCGAGCACGAGCGACGTCGTACCGACCTTGAGGTACGTCGAGATCTCGGACAGGTTCGCGTCGCCGATGATCACGTGCAGCCGGCGGTACCGATCCGGATTCGCGTGCGGCTCGTCGCGGGTGTTGATGATCGGGCGCTTCAGCGTCGTCTCCAGGCCGACCTCGACCTCGAAGTAGTCGGCCCGCTGGCTGATCTGGAACCCGTGCGCCGCGCCGTCCTGGCCGATGCCGACCCGGCCGGCGCCGGTGACCACCTGACGGCTCACGAAGAACGGTGTCAGGTGCCGCACGATCGACGCGAACGGCGTGGACCGGCGCATCAGGTAGTTCTCGTGCGAGCCGTACGACGCGCCCTTGTTGTCGGTGTTGTTCTTGTACAGGTTCAGCTGTGGGGCGCCGGGGATCAACCGGGCCTGCCGCGCGCCCTCCATGATCACCAGCTCGCCGGCCTTGTCCCACACCACCGCGTCCCGCGGGTTGGTGGTCTCCGGAGCGGAGTACTCCGGATGGGCGTGGTCGACGTACAACCTGGCGCCGTTGGTGAGGATCACGTTCGCCAGGCCGGTCTCCTCGTCGGTCAGCTGGCTGGAGTCCGCCACCTCCCGACTGAGGTCGAAACCTCGCGCGTCGCGTAGCGGGTGCTCCTCGTCGAAGTCCCACCGCGTCTTGCGCGCGAGCGGCTGCGTCTGCGCGTAGCCGTTCACCACCTGGCTCGAGGTCAGCATCGGGTTGGCCCCGGGCTGGCCCGGCACCGAGATCCCGAACTCGGTCTCGGTACCCATGATCCGCCGAACACTCATGCGAACGAGCCTACGCGGTACCGGCGACTAAAGGGGTTGCTGTGTCCACAGGGTTACCTGTGCCGCCCATATGTGAGACTGCGCCCGTGGACGAATTGGTGGCGATCCTGGACGAGGACAACCGTGTCACCGGATCGGCGCCGCGGTCCGTGATGCGGCGCGACAACCTGCGGCATTCCGCCACCGGAGTGCTCGTCCGGAATACGGCCGGCGACATCTACGTGCACCGCCGTACGCCGATCAAGGACCTGTATCCGGGCCGCTACGACTTCACCGCCGGCGGGGTCGTCGCGGCCGGTGAGGACCCGTTCCACGCCGTCGTACGGGAGCTGGCGGAAGAGCTCGGGATCTCGGGCGTCGAGCTGACGCGGTTGCCCGAGGGCGACTACGCCGACGACCACACGCAATACCACGCGTACCTGTACACCTGCGTCTGGGACGGCCCGGTGCGGCACCAGCCGGAAGAGGTCGACTGGGGTGCCTGGATGTCCCCCGCCGACCTCGTAGCCAAGCTGGACGACCCGTCCTGGTCGTTCATGCCTGACGCAGAGGGCCTGCTCGGGGAGTACGTCAGGAGTCTTGTGTGACGATCCTCGAGGGCTGGGACAGCGAGGCCCGGATCGAGGGCGAGTGGATCCACCGCTCACCACGGCGACCCGAGGTCCGCCCGCGCCTGCTCGCCGAGGCCACGCTCCTCCCCTGGCTCGCCCCGCAACTCCCGCTCCCTGTCCCCGTGCCTGAGCTGACCGACGAGGGCGTACGCCACGTGATGCTCCCGGGCACACCGTTCGAAGACGGCGGCACGGCGATCGGCCGCGCGCTGGGCGCCTTCCTCGTCGCACTGCACGCTGTGGACCCCGTCGAAGCCGTGGCTCATGCAGCGCTGGACGCCGAGGCCGCGAGCGCAGCCAAGTCCGCCGAGCTGGACCAGTTCCGGTCCCAGATCGTGCCACTGCTGCCCACCGCCGCCCGGCCCGGCGCCAACGAGCTGCTCGACCGGGTCGCCCTGGTCCGGACCTCTCTGATCCACTGCGACCTGGGTCCCGACCACATCCTCATGACCGACGGTCAGATCACCGGGATCATCGACTGGACCGATGCCGTCATCGGAGACCCCGCACTGGACCTCTGCTGGCCCCTCAACGGCGCACCAGCAGCTCTCCGGGCCGGTCTGATCGAGGTGTACCAACCCAGCCCTGACCAGGTCGAACGCGCCGCAGACTGGGCCCGCCTCTCCCCTTGGTACGGCGTCCACCGCGGCCTGCTCCTCGACCTGCCCCGCGACGTCGCCGATGGTCTGCGGGACATCCTGAACAGGCTGTGATGCAACCATCCGTCCGGTGTCCGGTCATTAGAGGATGTGAAGATCACCCTGACTGACGATACGGAGCCGGCCATGGCTACGGGATCCGACCGGGACCTGTGGGAGCGGTTGCGTGTCGGGGACCATTTCGCGCTCGGCGAGCTGTTCGACCGGTACGCGGACGACGTACGGGCGTTCGCGTTCCGGCGGACCGCTTCCTGGAGCACTGCCGACGACGTGGTCCAGGCGACGTTCCTGAGCACCTGGCGACGCTTCCAGCGCAACCCACCGGGCCCGCTGACCTCCCCGAGCGCTCGGGGCTGGCTGCTCGTCGTGGCCGGCAACGAATGCCGGGCGCTGGCCCGTACTGCGGCCCGGCTGCGCAACCTGCTCACCCGCCTGCCTGACCCGGCGCCGGACGACGACCATGCACCCGACGTCGCACGCCGCCTGGACGACGAACGCCGGATGTCGGCGATCCGTCGCGCCGTGGCCGAACTCCCCCGGCACGAACGCGAGACGCTCGAGCTCGTCGTCTGGTCCGGACTCACCACAGCCGAAGCCGCGGACGCCCTCGGCGTACCGGTCGGAACCGTCAAGGCCCGGCTGCACCGCACCCGTCGCCGTTTCCCCGACCTGCTCAGCCGGGTCGCCCTCACCGAGGAGCTGTCATGAACACCGAACTCGAGCCTCCGCGGGTCCCCCCATTGAGCGCCGCCGAGCGTCACCGCCTCCGTAATCAGGTGATGGACAGGTCACGGCCCGCCGATCACCGCTCCGGCCGCCGGTGGATCGCTCCAGTGGTCGCCGTCGGAGCCATCGCCGCCGTGGTCGCCGGCACGCTGGTCGTCACCCAGAAGTCACCCGACGACACAGGAGCTGCCGGTACGTCGACCCCGCTCGCCTCCCCCGAGGCCAAGGTCGGTGTCGATCTCGGCCCGATACCGCAGGCCGACGTGGCCAAGATCGTCGCCGACTGCCAGTTCCCGGACGAGGCGGGTCCCGCCCAGCTCGTCTGGAGCCGTCACGTCCGGGGTATCACCAAGGACAGCACCTCGCTGGTCGCACTGGCACTGAACACGAAGAAGGCCGCTGTCCAGCCCACGGGCATCCGCGGCGGTCGCAAGCCGGGGACCGGAGGGGCGCCTCTCACCGCCAAGCTCGGGTACCGGTACTGCATGACGCGCACGCCGCCGAGCGGCAAGCTCGGCGCGATCGGGACGGTCGGGCGGATCGACGACAAAGCCTGGCGGACCAAACCCACGGCGCAGCGCACTCTGGTGGCGCTCGGCAGCACGGACGGCGACTTCACGAACGACCTCACCACCCTGCAGTCATGGCGGCTCTACCGGGCGCACCCCGATGTCGCCAAGGTCGAGGCGCGGTACGTGCTGAACGGTAAGACCGGCCCGTGGACCAACGGAGTCGTCGACGACGGCTTCGCCTACACCGAGGTCCAGGCGAACGGCAAGTTCACCGTCGGCCAGAAGCTCACGACGGAGGTCCGTGCCTTCGACGCACAGGGACGGCAGATCCCGGTCCGCTAGCGCGTGCGGCGGGACATGGTGCGGGCGAAGTTGATGCCGACCAGGCCGATCCAGGCGATCAGTACGCCGAACGGGCCGATCATGCCGGCTGCGATCGCGGTGATCGGGATGGCCGCGACGATCGACACGATCGCCAGCGCCAGGCCGCCGGGATCGGTCTCGCGGCTCGGATGCCGCCGCGGGGCCGGCTCGGCGTACGGGCTGACGCGTCGCTGGGCATCTCGGGCATCGAGCTTCTCCAGGAAGCCGTCGATGATTTCAGCCTCGTACTCCGGCCCCAGCTCCTGCCGTGCCGCGACCGCGGCCCGCAGGTCCTTCCGCACCTCATCCGTCGCCATAACAGCAAGCTAAGCCCGCCCGACCGCCGTACCAATCAGGGAAACCCCCCGATCGCACCGGGTGTTTTGTCTACCCCCTCCGACGAACGAACCGCCCCCGGACACGAGGTCCAGGGGCGGTTCGCGGTGTCTTACAGGTACTGACCGGTGTTGGTCGCGGTGTCGATCGACCGGCCCGGCTCGGTGCCCTGCTTGCCGGAGATGAGCGTCCGGATGTACACGATCCGCTCGCCCTTCTTGCCGGAGATGCGGGCCCAGTCGTCCGGGTTGGTGGTGTTCGGCAGGTCCTCGTTCTCCTTGAACTCGTCCACGCAGGCCTGGAGCAGGTGCTGCACCCGCAGACCCTTCTGGTTCTCGTCCAGGAAGGCCTTGATCGCCATCTTCTTGGCCCGGTCGACGATGTTCTGGATCATCGCGCCCGAGTTGAAGTCCTTGAAGTACAGGACCTCCTTGTCACCGTTGGCGTAGGTGACCTCGAGGAAGCGGTTCTCGTCGGCCTCGGTGTACATCCGCTCGACCGTGCGCTGGATCATGCCGTCCACGCACGCCTGCCGGTCGCCGCCGAACTCGCCGAGGTCGTCGACGTGCAACGGCAGTCCGCTGGTCAGGTACTTCGAGAAGATGTCCCGGGCCGCCTCCGCGTCGGGGCGCTCGATCTTGATCTTCACGTCCAGCCGGCCGGGCCGCAGGATCGCGGGGTCGATCATGTCCTCGCGGTTGGAGGCGCCGATGACCAGGACGTTCTCCAGGCCCTCGACACCGTCGATCTCGCTCAGCAGCTGCGGAACGATGGTGTTCTCCACGTCGGACGACACACCGGATCCGCGGGTGCGGAACAGCGAGTCCATCTCGTCGAAGAACACGATCACCGGCATGCCCTCGGAGGCCTTCTCCCGGGCCCGCTGGAAGACCAGGCGGATGTGCCGCTCGGTCTCACCGACGTACTTGTTCAGCAGCTCGGGACCCTTGATGTTCAGGAAGAACGACTTCTGTCCTTCCGTCCCGGTCCGCTCGGCGACCTTCTTGGCCAGCGAGTTCGCCACCGCCTTGGCGATCAGCGTCTTGCCGCAGCCCGGCGGGCCGTAGAGCAGGACGCCCTTCGGCGGCTTGAGCTCGTGCTCGAGGAACAGGTCCTTGTGCAGGTACGGCAGCTCGACCGCGTCCCGGATCTGCTCGATCTGGCCGGTCAGGCCGCCGATCTGGGTGTAGTCGATGTCCGGGACCTCTTCGAGGATCAGCTCCTCGACCTCGGACTTCGGGATCTTCTCGTACACATACCCGGAGCGGGCCTCGAGCAGCAGCGAGTCGCCGGCCCGCAGCGGCACGTCGAGCAGTGGCGAGGCAAGCCGCACCACCCGCTCCTCGTCCGCCTGCGCGATGACCAGCGCCCGCTCGCCGTCGGCGAGCAGCTCCTTCAGCATCACGACGTCGCCGACGACCTCGAACTCGCAGGCCTCGACCACGTTGAGTGCTTCGTTCAGCATCAGTTCCTGGCCGAGCCGGAGCGCGTCCAGGTCCACCGACGGGCTCGCCGCGACCCGGAGTTTCCGGCCGCCGGTGAACACGTCCAGCGTGTCGTCTTCATTACGTCCGAGGAAGGTGCCGAATCCGGACGGCGGTTGCGCCAGCCGGTCGACCTCCTCCTTCAGGGCGATGATCTTCTCTCGCGCCTCCCGCAGCGTGTCGGCCAGCCGCTCGTTCTGAGCGGTGACACTCGCCAAGGAGGCCTGTGTTTCGGACAGCCTGCTCTCGAGCGACCGGCTGTCTGCCGGGTGCTCGAGCAGCCGCCGTCGCAACGCCGCGACTTCGGCCTCCAGGTACCGGACCTGGTTACGCAGTTCTGCCGCGGTAGGACTCTCGTCTCCAGCCACGATCATCACCTCACCATGTGGGGCTCGACCCTATGGACCTTACCCAGAAAACCTCGCCGGGCAAGCTGAATCCCATCACGTGTCGGTTGCGGATGAACCAGTTGCCTTCGGCATGTCGTCGGTTGATTCCGGACGGGCCTCTTCGCGACGGGGCCCGAGATAGTCGTCGCCGTACGCGCCAGGCGCGGGGCGTCGCTTCTTCCGGGGTGCCTGCACCCCGTGCGCCATCCTTCGTGCTGTGACCAGGAAGGCGGTGTGACCTTGCATCCGGTGGCCCGGACGAACCGCAAGGCCTTCTACATGCCAGTCTCGCACGAGAGACTCCCACGCGCGCGGCTCGGTGAACTCGCCGTGTGCCCTCAGCGTCTCCACGAACCGGCTCAGCTGCGTCGTGGTGGCCACATAGGCACAGAACACGCCACCGGGTGAAAGTGCCTCAGCGACGGCGTCGACGCACTCCCACGGCGCCAGCATGTCGAGCACGACGCGGTCCACGTCCTGCTCGTTCAGCTTCTCGACCAGGTCGCCGACCTCGAGCCGCCAGGCCGGGTGCTCGCCGCCGAAGAAGCCGGTGACGTTCTTCCGCGCGACCTCGGCGAAGTCCTCGCGGCGTTCGAACGAGATCACCTGTCCGTGGATCCCGACGGCCCGGAGCAGGGCCGTGGTCAGCGCGCCGGAGCCGGCGCCCGCCTCGACCACCTTGGCGCCCGGGAAGATGTCGGCCATCGTGACGATCTGCGCGGTGTCCTTCGGGTAGATCACCGCGGCGCCGCGCGGCATCGACACCGAGTAGTCGGCCATCAGCGGGCGCAGCGCGAGGTACTCGACGCCGCCCTTGGACTTGATCACGACCGCGTCCGGGCCGTCGATCAGGTCGTCGTGCGCGATCCCGCCCTTGGTGGTGTGGAAGATCTTCCCGCGCTCCAGGTTGACCGAGTGCCGGCGGCCCTTCGAGTCCTGCAGGGTGATCCACTCGCCCTCCTGCAGCGGTCCGTGATGGACCCCGGAGAACGCCTGGTCGGGAAAGTCACGCAAGTCAGCCATAAGGCGCTCACCTTAACTTTCGGTCACCGCAACCGAATAATCAGCGCGAGCGGAACGCGCGTTCCACGTCGGCGGTCGCGAGTACGCCGTACACCGCGCCGCTCGCGTCGAGGACGAGGTACTCCGAGGCTGGGTGCTCGCGCAACGTGGCGAGGATCTCCTCGCCGGTGTCGTTGACGCCGATGATGTGGCCCGCGCCGATGGCGGTGGAAACCTCGCTCACCGTGGTCCACGGGCGCTGGTTCGGGGCGACCGCGGCGACCGCGTTCTCCGACACCAGCGCGTGCGGCTTGCCCTCGCCGTCGATGACCACGACCGCGCCGGCCTGGGTCTGGCCCGCGAGCCGGACCGCTTCGGAGATCGGCGTACCGGAATGCACGGCGACGGCACGGCGGGCCAGCGTACGGACCTGGAGGCTCGGCAGCTTGCGCCGCAGCCGGGCCTGCATCAGCGACGCGGTCGAGCCGGTCCAGAGGAAGAAGCCGACGAGCAGCGCGATGATGAAATCGATCATCGACGGCTGCCAGCCCCAGATCTCCTCGAGCAGCACCGGCACGGCCAGCACCGAGATCGCGAGCAACCGGCCGGCCCACGCGGCGACGATCGTGCCGGTGTGCATGTTGCCGGTGAACTTCCAGACGATCGCGCGCAGCACCCAGCCGCCGTCCAGCGGCAGGCCGGGCAGCAGGTTGGTGACGCCGACGATCAGGTTCGCGATGCCGAGCTCCCACAGGGCGACGTACCCGACGCCCTCGTCGAACGCCCGGGACCCGAGGTACGCGAGGCCGCCGACGACCAGCGACGCGATCGGGCCGACCACCGAGACGGCGAACTCCTCGAGCGGTGACTTCCGCTCACCCTCGATATGCGTGCCGGCCGCGAAGAAGCCGAGGTTGATCTCGGAGACGCCGATGCCGAACCGCAGCGCCATCAGCGCGTGCGCCAGCTCGTGGACCAGGATCGACAGCGTGAAGGCGACCACGAACGCGAACGCCGCGGCGTACCGCCAGCCGCCGAGCTCGGGGAACTGCTGCCGGATGATCGCCGCGAACCCGACCGCGAGCAGCATCGCCACCGGCAGCCAGGTGAACCGCATCGTCAGCCGGATCCCGCGGACGCGACCGAGCACCCACGTCCCGGGCGGTGGTGGACCGGCCGGCTGGGCGGGGTTCTGGGGATCACGCGAGTCTGGCATCAACCCAAACCTACTTGGCTGTCCGTAACTCCGTGCTACACACCCACCGTCAGAGCCGCGATGTACCCCTGATCGACATCTCCCGTCACCGTCGCCAGCTGATGTACGCCGCCGTCGTCGCCGAACACGTTGTCGTTCTCCAGCGACGTCCGGCTCAGGTTCTGCGCGCTTCCGTCGTACCCGTCGGTGCCGTAGACGGTGCCGCAGACGTCCTTCGGGAGCGCGAGTTGGGAGGTGCGAGTGATCTGGCCGGCCTTCGTCGCGTCGTCGACGCTCGAGTAGACCTCGAAGTGGATGTGCGGCCAGCGGCCCTGGTACGCGGCGGGGAAGATCGTGGTGAAGGTGACCTTGCCGGCGGCATCGGCGGCCTGGACGCCGCGCAGGTAGTTCTCCTCGGTCGCGCCGTCGGAGTACAGGGAGTAGCGGCCTTGGGCGTCGCAGTGCCAGAGGTAGATCGCGGCGCCTTCGAGCGGGGTGTCCTTGTCGGCGTCGAGGACGGTGAGCTCGACGGAGAGCGGTACGCCGGTCGCCTGGCCGGAGGCTGTGCCGAAGGACCTGGTGATGTCGCTTCGGACGATGCCGGACTGGTTGAGGACGTTCGGGCCGTTGGAGCCGTCGCCGGGGAACGGACCGCCGGTCTCCGGCGGAATCTCGTCCACGCCGGTGGCGCCGGCCGCCCCACCGGGTGTGCTCGTCGGTGAGCTGCTGTCGGTGCAGCCCGCGACGGCGATCAGGCCGGCGCCCGCGACCAGCCCCAGGAAGCGGCGGCGGTGGAGGGTGGCGAGGTCGTACGACAGGCCGCGGTCGTGGTTCGGCGGTGGGTGGCGGTTCATACGTCCAGGGTGGCGCGTCGGGCCGATGGTCCACCGAAAGCCGGCTGGGAGTTTGCTGGGTTTTCCACAGGGCGGAGTGGGGTGCGCGCGAAGTGTCGGTGGTTGTGCCTAGGGTTTCGGTATGAGCGTTGCAGCTGCGGTCGATCCACATGTGCATCCGCGCGGGGCGTTGTCGCCGTCCCGGGCCGCGGACTTCATGAGCTGCCCGCTCAAGTATCGGTTCCGTGTCGTGGACCGGCTGCCGGAGAAGCCGTCGGCGGCCGCTGTGCGCGGGACGGTCGTCCACGCCGTGCTGGAGCGCCTGTACGACCTGCCGCGCGGGCAGCGGACGCTGGAGCAGGCGGCGGAGATGCTCGAGCCGCAGTGGCAGCGCATCCTCGAGGAAGAGCCCGAGGTCGCCGAGCTGTTCGCCGAAGACGCAAGCGGTGAAGAGCTGGCGAAATGGCTGGCCGAGGCCCACCAATTGCTCGGGAAGTACTTCACCCTCGAAGACCCCAATGCCCTGGAGCCCGCCGAGCGCGAGCTGTACGTCGAGACCGCCCTGGACTCAGGTCTGGTGCTGCGGGGCTACGTCGACCGTCTCGACGTCGCGCCGACGGGTGAGATCCGGGTCGTCGACTACAAGACCGGTCGCTCGCCGTCGGAGTTCTTCGAGGCCAAGGCCCTGTTCCAGATGAAGTTCTACGCCCTCGTGCTCTGGAAGCTGCGCGGTGTCGTGCCGGCCATGCTCCAACTGGTCTACCTCGGCAACGGCGAGATCGTCCGCTACATCCCCGACGAGGCCGACCTACGCGCCTGCGAGCGCAAGGTCTCCGCGCTCTGGATCGCGATCACCCGCGCCCTCGACTCCGGCGACTGGCGACCCAGCCCCGGCCCGCTCTGCGACTGGTGCGACCACAAGGCCATCTGCCCTGCCTGGGGCGGCACGCCCCCGCCACTCCCTACCCGGTCGGTCGAGGAGGTAGCCGCCGAGTCCGCCGGCATCGACCTGATCACGGTCGACGGCTGATCCACCACCTCCACCACCCGGAGGAACCCTCGGTCGATACGGTTCGTCGCATGGTCGTGGCTGATGTGGCGGTTCGGGCGGTCGGGGTGTGGAAGGTGTACGGCGGCGGGCAGACGCGGGTGGATGCGTTGGCCGACGTGAGTGTGGACTTCGGGAAGGGCCGCTTCACCGCGATCATGGGGCCGTCCGGGTCCGGGAAGTCGACGCTGCTGCACTGTCTCGCCGGGCTGGACAAGCCGTCGGACGGCAAGGTGCTGCTCGGTGACGTCGATCTGACGACGCTGCCGGAGAAGCAGCTCACGCACCTCCGCCGGGACCGGATCGGCTTCGTGTTCCAGGCGTTCAACCTGGTGCCGACCCTGACCGCGCTCGAGAACATCACGCTCCCGCTCGACCTGGCCGGACGGAAGCCCGACCAGGAGTGGCTGACCACGGTCATCGACGCGATCGGCCTCAGCGACCGGCTGGGCCACAAGCCGTCCGAGCTGTCCGGCGGCCAGCAGCAGCGTGTCGCCTGTGCCCGCGCACTCGTCTCCCGCCCGGACGTCGTGTTCGCGGACGAGCCGACCGGCAACCTCGACTCCCGTTCCTCGGCGGACGTTCTCGACTTCCTCCATCGCTCCGTCCGCGACTTCGGCCAGACCGTTGTGATGGTCACGCACGACCCCAGCGCCGCGTCGTACGCCGATCGTGTCCTGTTCCTGGCCGACGGCACGCTGCAGTCCGAGCTCCTCGACCCGACCGCCGAGACGGTGCTCGACACGATGAAGAAGCTCGAAACGAGTCAGCCTGCCGAACACGTGGCGGGCTGATGTTCAAGCTCGGCCTCCGCTCGGTTCTCGCGCACCGGCTCCGGTTCGTCCTGTGCACACTCGCCGTGACGCTCGGCGTGGCCTTCGCCGGCGGCGCGATGGTCTTCACCGACACGCTCTCGCACGCGCTGAAGAAGAACTTCGCGGTCAGTACGGCGGACATCACCGTCACGCCGTCGTCGCCGATCGAGACCGGCACCGACCGCCCGGCGACGTTCCAGTCCGAGGTCGCCGACCGCGTCGCCGCCGTACCCGGGGTGTCGAGTGCGATCCCGCAGCTGATGGTCAGTGACGTCGAGATCCTCGGCCCGGACGGCAAGAAGATCGAGAACTACGGGCTGACCAGCTTCGGAGCAGCCTGGCCTCGGGACGCCGGGACCGCGCCGTTCAGGCTGGTCGACGGCACCCCGCCCTTCGGCGGCAGCCAGCTGGCGCTCGACGAGTCGACCGCTGGTCGCGCGGGCTACGGGATCGGTGACCAGGTCAAGATCGTCACGCCCACCCAGGCGCTGACCGCGACGCTCACCGGGACCACCACGCCGGCTGTCGCGGGAGCCGCCGCCGGCGCTCCACTCGTCACGTTCGACGGTGCGACGGCTCAGCGCCTGCTGCTCGGCAAGGCGGGCTGGACGTCGATCACGGTCGCGCTCAAGCCAGGCTCGGACGCAGACACCGTCAGCACAGCGATCTCGAAAACCATCGGCGACACGGTGAAGGTCCGCACCGCGAAGCAGGTCTCGGCCGACGGCCGGCACGATCTCGACACGACCTTCGGCGGCTTCAGCACGGTGCTCGTGCTGTTCGCCTGCCTCGCGTTGTTCGTCGGCACGTTCCTGATCGTCAACACGTTCGCGATGGTCGTCGCGCAGCGGTCCCGCGAGCTCGCGATGCTGCGGGCGATCGGCGCGTCCCGTGGCCAGGTCACCAGCTCGATCGTCGCCGAGAGCGTCGTGATCGGCTTCCTCGGCTCCACGCTCGGCCTGTTGATCGGCATCGGCGTGGCCGTCGCGATCCGTTTCACCTACGAAACCCTCGACCTCCGCATCCCGACCGCGTCGCTCCAGGTCACCCCGACCACGATCATCGCCTGCTACATCATCGGCATCGGGGTCACGGTCGCCGCCGCGGCGCCGGCCGCGCGCCGGGCCGGGAAGCTTCCGCCGATCGCGGCGATGCGCGACGACGTCACCGTGCCCGAACGCTCGCTGCTCATCCGCATCCTGGTCGGCGCCTTCGTCCTGCTCATGGCCGCCCTGCTGTACGCGATCGGCCTGAACGCCGGCGGCCTGCCGGGCGTCGTACTGATCGTTCTCGGCGCCGGCACCGCGGTGATCGGCATCGTGATGCTCAGCCCGCTCCTCAGCCGGTACGTCGTCCGCGGGCTCATGTTCCCGTTCGGCCGCAAGGCGCCGGTCACCCTCGGCCGCCGCAACGCCGAGCGGAACCCACGCCGTACGTCGGCTACCGCGTCCGCGCTGATGATCTCGGTCTCGCTGATCGCCGGCCTGATGGTGATCGCCGCCTCGGCGAAGGCGTCGATCAACCAGAACATCGCCGACGCGCTCGGCACCTCGCAGATCCTGATCACCACCGACGGCACGCCGTCCTTCAGCACGCAGGTCGGCGACCGGACGGAAAACGTCACCGGGGTCCGCTCCGTGCACCGGGTCCGGACCGAGACCGGCAAGGTCGGGAAGACGAACGTCCAGGTCACCGGGGTCAGCGACGGCACGCTCGACGGCCCGATCACGACGAAGTTCGACTCCGGCTCCGCGGCCGCACTCGGCTCCGGCCAGGCCCTCCTCCCCCGCAACCTCGCGACCACCCTCGGCGTGACCGTCGGCAAGACCTTCGAGCTGGCCACCGCGACCGGCACGCACAAGCTGACCGCCGGTGGGATCGTCGCACCGAACCGGCAGCTCAACGCGGTGATCGTCTCGCTGCCGACGTACCAGGCGATCGGCGGCGCGACCAGCGACAACCTCCTGTACGTCGATGTTGCTGACGGCAACCAAGTCGGTCAGGTCCGGGCCGATCTCGTCGGCCAACTGACGAAGGACTACCCGTCGATCCAGGTCCGCGACCAGCAGGCGTACGCCGCCGCGGCCCGCGAGCCAGTGAACGGCGTACTCGCCGCGGTCGGGTTCCTGCTGGTGCTCGCCGTACTGATCGCACTGCTCGGCATCGTGAACACGCTGGGACTCGGCGTGGTCGAGCGGACCCGTGAGATCGGTCTCTTGCGGGCGGTCGGGATGGACACCCCGCAGCTGAGCCGGATGCTCCGGGTCGAGTCGATCGCGATCACGATGCTCGGATCGCTACTGGGACTGGCGCTCGGTGTCGGGGTCGCGGCGGCGATCCAGTCCGCGATGGTCGACAACGGGCTCAATGTCCGCGATATCCCGGTGCTGCAGCTGGTTGCGGCCGTCGCGGCGGCGATGCTGTTCGGCGTACTCGCTGCTGTTTGGCCGTCACGCCGTGCTGCACGTCTGAATGTGTTGCGAGCAATCGCTTCGGAGTGATTGCCGGGTGATTGCCGAGTGATCGCAGAGTGAGTACTGCAGTGAACTCCTGAGGTGAAGCCATACCAGTGATTCACAGGTAATCTGCCGTTGTGCCGGGGACTGTGCAGTCGATCGAGCGGGCCGCGGCGGTGCTACGACTCCTCGCCGCCGCGCCTGACGGGCTGGGGGTGGCCGACCTCGGCAACGCACTCGGGCTGGCGAAGACGACTGTGCACGGGATCCTCCGCACCCTCCACCAGGTCGGTTTCGTCGAGCAGGACCACAGCGGTGCGCATTACCACCTGAGCGACGCGTTCGGCCGGCTCGGCGAGAGCTACCTCGATCCGAACGAGCTCCGCAGCCGCGCGATCAATTGGGCCGACTCGCTCGCGTCCCGCAGCGGTGAGGTCGTCCGCGTCGGGCGGCTGGTCGAGGGCAAGGTCGTCGTGGTTCACCACGTCTTCCGGCCCGACGACAGCGACCAGGACCTCGACGTCGGTACGACGCTGCCGCCGCATGCGACCGCGCTGGGCAAAGCGGTTCTCGCGTACGACGCCAGCGGGGCCTCCCGGCCGCGGAAACTCGAGGCGTTCACCACTCGCACGATCACCGATCCCGCCAGGCTGGCCGAGGAGCTGGCGGCGGTCCGCGCCCGTGGGTGGGCCGGCGAGTTCGAGGAGCACACCGTCGAGCTGGCGAGTATCGCCGCGCCGATCCGCGGACTCGGCGGCCTGGTCGTCGGCGCGGTCGGTCTGGCCGGCCGGGTCGAGCGCATCTGCGACAGCCGCCTGCGGCACCGCGCGGACCTGGTCACGATGGTCCGCGCCACCGCCGAAGCCATCGGCCGCGACCTCCGGGAGGACGCATGACCGTGATCGGGGGCTGCGTTGATGGCTGAGCAATACGTGGCTGCGGTGGATCAGGGGACGAACTCGACCCGGTGCATCCTGTTCGACCGACGCGGGCGGTTGGTGTCGGTGGCGCAGCGTGAGCACCACCAGCTGTTCCCGCGGCCCGGATGGGTCGAGCACGACGCCGGGGAGATCTGGAACAACGTCACCCGCGTTGTGCCCGCCGCGATCAAGCAGATCGGCGCCTCGCCGTCGCAGATCGTTGCCATCGGCATCGCGAACCAGCGCGAGACCAGCCTGCTGTGGGACCGGTTGACCGGACAGCCGATCGGGCACGCGGTGACCTGGCAGGACACCCGGACCGACCGGCTCGTCACCGAACTCGCCGGCACCGAAGGGCCGGACCGGTTCGCCGAGCTGTGCGGTCTCCCGTTGACGACGTACTTCTCCGCGCCGCGGATCAAGTGGATGCTGGATCACACGCCCGGGCTACGGCAGCGCGCCGAACGCGGCGAGATCCGCTTCGGCACGATGGAGAGCTGGCTGATCTGGAACTTCACCGGCGGCGCGAAGGGCGGGCTGCACGCCACCGACGTGACGAACGCGAGCCGCACGATGCTGATGAACATCGAGACGCTCGAATGGGACGATCGGCTGCTCGAGGCGTTCGACGTACCGCGGGCGATCCTGCCGGAGATCCGGCCCTCGTCCGGGGTCTTCGCGACGGCGACCGAAGTGCTGCCCGGTGTCCGGATCGGCGCGGCGCTCGGTGATCAGCAGGCCGCGCTGTTCGGGCAGACGTGCTTCAGCGCCGGTGAGGCGAAGTGCACGTACGGCACCGGGTCGTTCCTGCTGCTGCACACCGGGCAGGAGATCGTCCGGTCGAAGCACGGGATGCTGACCACGGTCGCGTACCAGATCGGTGACCACGCGGCGTCGTACGCGCTGGAAGGCTCGATGGCGGTGACCGGGTCGCTGGTGCAGTGGTTCCGGGACGGGCTGGGGATGATCCACACCGCGGCCGAGATCGAGACGCTGGCGCGCACGGTCGAGGACAACGGTGGGGCGTACATCGTGCCGGCGTTCTCGGGGCTGTTCGCGCCGCATTGGCGGAGTGAGGCACGTGGGGTGATCGCCGGGCTGACCGGCTACATCACCAAGGGGCATCTGGCGCGGGCGGTCCTCGAAGCGACCGGCTTCCAGACGCTCGAGGTCGTCGACGCGATGAACGCCGACTCCGGTATCGCGCTGACCGCGTTGAAGGTCGACGGCGGGATGACGGCGAACAACCTGCTGATGCAGTTCCTCGCCGATCTGCTCGACGTCCGCGTCGTACGCCCGATGGTGACCGAGACGGTCTCCCTCGGCGCCGCGTACGCCGCGGGCCTGGCCGTCGGCTACTGGCCCGACCTCGAAGGCCTCCGCAGCAACTGGCACCGCGCCGGCCAATGGATGCCCCACATGGACCCGGCCCGCCGCCAAGCCGAGTACGCCAACTGGCAGGCCGCCGTCCAACGCACCTTCAACTGGATCCGCCCCGAGGACCAGGAACTCTAGTCCCCGGGGCGATCCGTCAGGCCGGCGAGACGATGTCGGGGGCCTCGAGGCGGACCTTGTCCGCGGACTCGTCGTCGGGTTGGTCCTGGGAGTCGCGTTCGGACTGGACGCGTTTGCCGTAGAAGGAGACCTCGCGTTCGATCGTCGCCTCGTCCCAGCCGAGGATCGGGGCGACCAGCCGGGCGGCTGCCTCGGCGGCGCCGACGCCGCGGTCCCAGGCCTCGATCGAGATCCGGGTCCGGCGGGCGAGGATGTCGTCGAGGTGGCGCGCGCCCTCGGCCTTCGCGCCGTACACGATCTCGGCCTTCAGGTAGTCCTGCGTGCCGGGCAGCTGCTCACCCAGCGACGGGTCGTCCGCGACCAGCTGCAGTACTTCGTCGATCAGCGCGCCGTACCGGTTCAGCAGGTGCTCGATCCGGGCCACGTGCAGACCGGACCGCTGCGCGATCAGGTGCCGCTGGTTCCACAGCGCGTGGTACCCGTCGGCGCCGACCAGCGGGATGTTCTTCGTGACGCTCTTCGGCACCCGCCCGTCGAGCGCGTCCGCGACCGCGTCGATCGCGTCCTTCGCCATCACCCGGTACGTCGTGTACTTGCCGCCGGCAACGACCACGAGACCCGGCGCGCTGTGCGCGACCACGTGCTCGCGGGACAGCTTCGAAGTACTCTCCGACTCACCGGCCAGCAGCGGCCGCAACCCGGCGTACACACCCTCGACGTCCTCGCGGGTGAGCGGGGTCGTCAGTACGGCGTTCACATGGTCGAGCAGGTACTCGATGTCCTTGCTCGTCGCCGCCGGATGCGCCTTGTCGAGGTGCCAGTCCGTGTCCGTCGTCCCGATCAGCCAGTGCCGGCCCCACGGGATGATGAACAGCACGGACTTCTCGGTCCGCAGGATCATCCCGGTGCTGGACTGGATCCGGTCCTTCGGAACGACGAGGTGGATGCCCTTCGACGCGCGGACGTGGTACTGCCCGCGCTCTCCCACCATCGCCTGCGTGTCGTCGGTCCAGACGCCGGTCGCGTTCACGACCTGCTTCGCGCGGACCTCGAACTCACGCCCGCTCTCCAGGTCCTTCGCCTGTACGCCTGTCACCCGCTCGCCCTGGCGGAGGAATCCGGTCACCTTGACACGGTTCGCGACATGCGCGCCGTACGACGCTGCCGTCCGCGCGAGCTCCATCGTGTGCCGGGCGTCGTCGACCTGCGCGTCGTAGTACTGCAGCGCGCCGATCAGCGCGGACTTCTTCAGCGACGGGACCAGCCGCATCGCGCCGCGGCGGGTCAGGTGCCGGTGGATCGGCAGTCCGGCGCCGTAGCCCGAGCTGACCGCCATCCCGTCGTACAGCGCGACGCCGGAGCCGGCGTAGAACCGCTCCCACCAGCGGTGCTGGAGCGGGTACAGGAACGGCACCGGCTTGACCAGGTGCGGTGCCAGGCGTTGCAGGAGCAGACCGCGCTCCTGCAACGCCTCGTGCACCAGCCGGAAGTCGAGCATCTCCAGGTAGCGCAGGCCACCGTGGATCAGCTTGCTGGACCGGCTGGAGGTGCCGCTCGCGAAGTCGCGCGCCTCCAGCAGTCCGGTGGTCAGGCCCCGGGTCGCGGCGTCGAGCGCCGACCCGGTGCCGACCACCCCGCCACCGATCACCAGGACGTCCAGTTCCCGTCCGTCGGCCATCGCGTCGATCGCGTCGGCCCTCGCTTGCGGTGACAGAGCCACTACGCCCACTGTGCTGTTCCTTCCGATTGCAGTTACTTCAGTTACTCGTGCTCGATCAGTCGACGTCTACCCAGTCCAGTGTCCGCTGGACCGCCTTCTGCCAACCGGCGTACCCGGCGGCACGCTGTTCGTCCGACCACTGCGGCTCCCACCGCTTGTCCTCGTTCCAGTTCTGGACGAGCTCTTCCTTCGTCTTCCAGAACCCGACCGCGAGCCCGGCCGCGTACGCCGCACCGAGAGCCGTGGTCTCCGCGACGACCGGCTTGCTCACCGGTACGCCGAGGATGTCGGCCTGCATCTGCATGGCCAACTCGTTGGCCGTCACACCGCCGTCGACCTTGAGTACGTCGAGCGTCACGCCCGAGTCCTTCTCCATCGCGTCGCTGACGTCCTTGCTCTGGTAGCAGATCGCTTCCAGTGTTGCGCGCGCCAGGTGAGCGTTCGTGTTGAACCGCGACAGCCCGACGATCGCCCCGCGTGCGTCGGACCGCCAGTACGGCGCGAACAGGCCCGAGAACGCGGGTACGAAGTACACACCGCCGTTGTCCTCGACGGTCCGGGCCAGGGTCTCGATCTCACTGGCGCCGGAGATGATGCCGAGCTGGTCGCGCAGCCACTGCACCGCGGATCCGGTCACGGCGATGGACCCCTCGAGTGCGTAGACCGGCGCCTCGTCGCCGAACTTGTAGCACATCGTGCTGAGCAGGCCGGCCTTCGAGCGGACCAGCTCGGTACCGGTGTTCAGCAGCATGAAGTTGCCGGTGCCGTAGGTGTTCTTCGCTTCGCCCGGGTTGAAGCAGACCTGACCGACGGTCGCCGCCTGCTGGTCGCCGAGGTCACCGGTCAGCGCCACGACGCCACCCACCGGGCCGTTCGCGAGCGTCTCGCCGTACATGTTCGGGTCCGACGACGGACGGATCTCTGGCAGCATCTGCCGCGGGATGTTGAAGAAGCTGATCAGCTCGTCGTCCCAGTCGAGGGTCTCGAGATTCATCAGCATCGTGCGGCTGGCGTTCGTCACGTCGGTGACGTGGACGCCGCCCTCGGTGCCGCCGGTGAGGTTCCACAGCAGGTAGGTGTCGGTGTTGCCGAACACGGCGTCACCGGCCTCGGCGGCCTCGCGTACACCGTCGACGTTCTCCAGGATCCACTGCACCTTGCCGGCCGAGAAGTACGTCGCCGGCGGCAGCCCGGCCTTCTGCCGGATCACGTCGCCCTTGCCCTCGCGGTCCAGCGCCGAGGCGATCCGGTCCGTCCGGGTGTCCTGCCAGACGATCGCGTTGTAGTACGGACGACCGGTCTTGCGGTTCCACACCACCGCGGTCTCGCGCTGGTTGGTGATACCGAGCGCGGCCAGGTCGCTCGCCTGCAGGTTGTTGGCGTTCAGCGCGGTCCGGATCACCGAGCTGGTCCGCTCCCAGATCTCCAGCGGGTTGTGCTCCACCCACCCCGCCTGCGGCAGGATCTGCTCGTGCTCCAGCTGGTGGATACCCACCGCGTTGCCGGAGTGGTCGAAGATCATGAATCGGGTGCTCGTGGTGCCCTGGTCGACGGCACCGACGAAGTCAGCCATGGAAAGTCCTCTCCTCACACAGGGGTGGTGTCATGCGCTCGTGTTCTCCTCCGGGATGCGGCCCGGTTCCTCGTCCTCGTCGGCGATCGGCAGGTTCCGTCCGACCAGCAGGTCGTACAGGAACGCGCCGAGCAGCGCACCGAGGATCGGCGCCACTATCGGCACCCAGAAATACAGGTCCCCGAACTGATCCTTCAACGCTCCGCCGTACCCCGTGATCAGCGACGCCACCCGCGGCCCGAAGTCACGGGCGGGGTTGATCGCGTAACCGGCGTTGGTACCCCAGGCCATGCCGATGCCGACCACCAGCAGGCCGACGATGAACGGCGCCAGGTTGGCGCCCGGGGCGGTGTTGCGCAGGTCGGTGATGGCCAGGATCACCATCATCAGGATCGCCGTACCGATGATCTGGTCGCGGAAGCCGCCCCACATGTGGACGCCGAGGTCGAGGCTGCCGTTGCCGGGGAGCGTGGAGAACACGCCCTGGGTCTTGATGGTCAGACCGGGGTCGACCTTGTGCAGCGCCTCGGTGTAGTTCCAGCGGACCACCAGAGCCGCCACGAACGCCCCGAGGAACTGCGACAGCGAGTACGGCAGTACCTTCCGCCAACTGAAGCCGCGGAACGCCGCGAGGGCGACCGTCACCGCCGGGTTCAGATGCGCGCCGGTCATCCGGCCCGCAACGTAGATGCCCAGTGTCACGCCGATACCCCAGGCCCACGCGATCGAGTCGTGATCCCCGATCCCACCGGCCACCACCTGCGCCACCACCCCGACGCCGAACAGGATCAGGATGAACGTGCCCGCGAATTCCGCGGAACACTCCCCCAGAAGGGTTTTCGCTTTGACCGCTTCGGTCGTAGCCATACCGAACCTCCCTTCCCCGCCGTGACGACCACGGCTGGCTGGAATCTAGGAGCGATAACCAGACGTGACAACGCCCGCCGTTCGACATTGTCGAACGCAGATGTACTGTCCACCGGCTGCGACACTCGGTAGTCTCATGATCACTCAACGGCGCGTTCACGGTGGTCACGGACAGCGATAGGTTTGGTCCTTCGCCTTCGATCTGCCCGAGGAGCTCCGCCTGTGGCTCTGCCTGCCGGCCTGTCGCCGACCACCTTCCGCGGCGCGCTGTCCGTGCTCGATCTCGACCGCCGCGGCCGATCGGTCCTGGACCGGCTGTTCGGTACGGCGATCTTCGCCGGCGCCGGCGCCGCGACGATCGTGGGCGGGCCGGTCGCCGGGATCACGGCCGCCGCCTGGCTGTCGCTGGTGGACCCGAAGAACGAGGCGGTGAGCCTGCTCGACGCGGCCGTGACCAAGCTGTCGAAGCGGCTCCGCGGCACTCAGGACAAGGACCAGCTCGAACTGGTCGTCGCCGCGCACACGATCACCGTGGTGTCGTCGTTCTTCGACGCGCTGCCGCACATCATCGGCCCCAACTACCGCGACCTGGCCCTCACCGACGCGGAACGGCAGCGGCTGCTCGACGTACCTGGCGCCGATCACGAAGACCTGTTCGACGTCGCCGTACCGATGTCGTCGCCGGAGCTCGGGATGGACGCGAACCTCGAGCGCAACCTGAAGCCGTACTACGAACGCCTCGGCCGCCGCTGCGTCGACTTCTTCACCGGTCTCGAGGCGTGGAGCCGGCTCCCACCGACACCGCCCTCCGCGGTGGTGGACGCGATCGTCGAGCGGGCCGCCTGGCTGTACCGGAGCCGGATGCTGGAGCTCAGCCCGTCCACGCCGTTCGGCCTGTGGGTGACGCTGAACGAGTTCTCGGCGACTCGCGAGCTGGTCCGTGCGCAGTCCGAGGCCCTGGGCGAGCTGCACACGATGCTGGCGATGGTCATGCCCGGGACGCCCGCGCCGCGGAACAGCTACCGCGAGAAGCTCGCACTCGCGGCCCGCGAGATCCTCGACGAGCCACTCCTCCGCTCCCGGACCCGATCCGTGGCGTCACCGACGGTCCGTGATGGGTTCGTCGAGCCGTCGTTCCACCACGCCATCGCGGACGACCGATCACGGCCGTCCGACGAGGGCTGGTGGTCCGAGCAACCAGAGCACTCGTCCCTGGTCGACTACCTCGCCAGCTACCTGGCGAGCCCCGAGGGCGCCCGACGCCCGCTGCTGCTGCTCGGCCACCCCGGCGCCGGGAAGTCGCTGCTGACGGAGGTCCTGGCCGCGCAGTTGCCGGCTGACGCGTTCGCCGTCGTCCGCGTGCCCCTTCGGTCGGTGAACCCGGACGACGACCTGACGATCCAGATCAACAAGGAGCTGCAACGCACGCTCCAACGCCCCCAGGCCGACCTGGACGAACTCCGCCAGGAGTGCGGCTGCTGCGACGACTGCGCCGACCCCCAGACCTGCCCACACCGCTGCCACCTGGTCGTCCTCCTCGACGGCTTCGACGAACTCATCCAAGCCACCGGCACAACCCAATCGGCGTACCTGACCAAGGTCGAAGCCTTCCAGAAACGAGCCAAGACCCTGGGTACGCCGACCTCGGTCATCATCACCTCCCGAACAGTCGTCGCCGACCGAGCCGAGATCGCCCCGGACACCCCGATGATCAAGCTCCGCGAATTCGACCGCCCGAGGATCGCGCAATGGTTGACTGCGTGGAACGCCGCGCACGACGGCGTCACCGGCTTCACACCGCTCGAGGTCGAGGAGATGACGACGGACGAGGACATCAGCCAGCTGACCTGCCAGCCGCTGCTGTTGCTGATGCTCGCCGTCTACCTCGCCGAATTGGGCACGAACCAGCTAGTTAGCCCCGGTCTGACGCAGACCGAGCTGTATCAGCGGATCATGGACCGCTTCATCAGCCGCCAGGTCACCGAGAAGACCGCGCCGGAGCTTCCGGAAGCCGAACAGAACCTTCTGCGGCGTCAACAACGGCGCCAGCTCCAGTACGCCGCAATCGGTATGTTCAACCGCGGACGCCAACACGTCACCGACGCCGAACTGAACGCCGACCTGGCAGCGCTGGAACCACCGGCAACCAGCGCGTCCACGATCCAGGCCCTGACCGTGGCCGACCGGGTTCTCGGAGAGTTCATGTTCGTCCACAACCCGAGAGCCGACCGAGAACAACGCAGCGCCTACGAGTTCCTCCACGCCACGTTCGGCGAGTTCCTGGTCGCAGAACTCGTGGTGCAGCACCTCACCCGCCTCATGCGGCACCGTGAAGTCGAAGCCGCTCAACCGGACCTACCTGCCGGCGACGGCCTCGACGATGGCCTCCTGCGCCGCCTGCTCAGTCACCAGCCGCTGAGCACCCGCCAGCCGATCATGCTCTTCATCGCGGAGTTCGTCGAACGTCTCGCCCACGACGAGCCCGACGCCCTGACGGGCTTCCACGCCACCATCAGCCACCTGCTACAACGTGAACTCACTCGCCCGGACCTCGGCGACCAGCTCTACGCCCCGCTCCCCTACGACCCGGTACGCCGCCGCGCCTGTTACACCGCCAACCTCACCCTGCTCCGCGTCCTGCTGGCCGACGACCCGGTGCCGATCGAGGCAGTCGTCGGCCCGGATACCGCCGACGTCTGGACCCGCCTGGTCCGCCTCTGGCACGCCGGACTCGACGATGCGTCGTGGACCACGATCATCGAGTCGCTGACGATCGACCTGGCCGGCCCGACCGACACCCCCGTGGCGTTGGCCGACGCGCAGGTCACGAGGCGAATAGGAGCCAGCATCGATCCGGTGGTCGGCGAGGCCGAGCTGCTCGGCAACCTCATGCACCAAGCCGAACTCATGATCGGATCGGTCGCCACCCGGGCGGGGCACGACCCATGGCGCCCGCTGGACGTCAGCGCGATGGACCAGATCGCGACCATCCATCTCATCGGCACCGGGGTACCGCAGCTCAGCCGCCTCTTGCCGTACGACTACGCGTGGTTCGAAGACCTGCTGGCCATGCTCAGGCCGGCAACCGCGATCAACGGCAACGTCAAGCGGTCGATCCTCTACCTGCTCTCCCGGACCGCGCCGAGCCTGCCGTTCGACTACGTGCGGGATCTGCTGACCGTCGTTCTGCCCCCACCTTCGGCAGGGTACGAGGTCGAGCTCGCGGCCGTCGTCGGCTGCCATCCAGCGCTACTGACCGCAATACCTGCGCTTCGCGAGGAACTCCGTCCTGCGAATCCGGAGCGCGGCCCGACTGTGGTCGCACTCCTCTGGCGCGCCGAAGGGCACGCCACCGGGACCGAGCGAGACCGCCTGCGCGAACTTCGGCTCGAGATCGATCGCTTCGTCGCGCACTCGATGCCCCTCACCTGCGACCACTACTTCAGCCCCGATTTCGTCACGTATCTGCGGGCGCAGGAACCGACCCACTGGCTCAGCCATCACGCGGTTCCGCAGATGTTCGAGAGCCTGGACGAGGGATACCTGCGGAGCATCGCGCCCGAGGACGCGCTCTTCATCGCGGAAGGCTGGTCCGACTTCGCCACCAACTTCGTTCTCCGGTATCTGAGCAGCCGCGCTGTTTCAGTGCCGCTGGACGGCGATGCGACCGCAGCTCTACGGGAGCTCGTCGAGAGCTGAGTATCCGCTGAGAGCTGCGGCTCAGGTCATGCCAACCAGTTGCCGGGGCTGGGCGTCTCGCCTGTGGGTCTACTCGGGTTCTGGAGGGTTGGATGAGTGTGTCGCTGCTCGGGGGATGGTTTCCGGCGATGCTGGATGTGGTGGCCGGTGGTGCTTTGGTTGCCGCGGTGGGATGGCGGGATCGGGGGTGGCGGTGGCGGGTGGTGCCGACGGTGGTCGGTGGCGCGGCGCTGGTGACGTTGTTCGCGGCGTACCCGGGGGCCAGGTTGATCGGGCTGACGGATCCGTTGCCGTTCTCGGTGTGGCTGTGGTTCGGGTTGGCGGTTGGCGCCTTGATCGTGCTGGCGGCCGGATGGCGGACCGCGCGGTGGTGGCGGCGCGGTACGGCGGTGGTCGCGGCGGCGCTCGCCGCGTTGGTGTGTGCCAACGGGATCAACAAGTTCGTCGGCTACTACCCGACCATCGACTCCGCGGTGAACGACTGGACCAACACACCCCTGCCTGGTCAGGTATCGATGTCGGGCCTCGCCCGCACGGCCGGTACGACGAAGCTGCCGCCGGCGGGCCGGCTGGTCGCGGTCAACATTCCGGCGACGTACAGCCATTTCAAGCATCGGCAGGAGCTCGTCTACCTGCCCCCGATCTGGTTCCACGGTGATCATCGGCCGGCGCTGCCCGTCGTCGAGCTGATCGGCGGTGAGCGTGGTGGTCCGGGTGACTGGGTGCGGCTCGGGAACGCCGTACAGGTGTCCGACGCGTATGCGCACCGGCACCACGGGTACGCGCCGATCCTGGTCTTCGTCGACGCGACCTCGCGGTTCGACAACGACACCGAGTGCGTCAACGGGCCGCGCGGCAACTCCGCCGACCACCTCGACGAGGACATCCCGCACTTCGTCGAGAAGACCTTCGGCGCGTCGCGGAACCCGCGGCAGTGGGCCGTCGCCGGGTTCTCGATGGGCGGCACCTGCGCGATCGACCTCGTCGTCGAGCACCCGGACGTCTTCGACCACTTCATCGACATCTCCGGCGACCTCGCGCCGTACACCACCACGCCGGCGGCCAGCCTGCACGACCTGTACGGCGGCAACGTGGCGCTCGAGAAGGCCAACGAGGCCCTGCTCGTGATGCGCGCCCACGGTAAGTACACCGACGTCAACGGCCTGTTCCTCACCAGCACCGAGGAGCTGCGGCACCAGCACGAGGCGGAGGAGCTGTCCACGGCCGGGGTGAAGGTCGGGATCTGGTCCCGGGTCGAGATCTCGCCCGGCACGCACGTGTGGCAGTTCGCGGCCCCGGCGTTCGCCACGGCCTATCCTTGGCTGGCGAACCAGCTCGCGCTCCCGGCGAGCCCGCACCACGGAACGGGGCACACGAAACCGGCGTGATCCAGACACTCCGACGACTGGCGATCGGTCTGGTCGTGCTGCTGATCGTCACCGCGATCAGCAGCGCCGACACGATCAGCGAGGTC
The DNA here is from genome assembly GCF_041430295.1 of Kribbella sp. NBC_00662. Classification (GTDB taxonomy): domain Bacteria; phylum Actinomycetota; class Actinomycetes; order Propionibacteriales; family Kribbellaceae; genus Kribbella. The sequence continues at coordinate 6,546,802 of NZ_CP109029.1, forward strand.
CTCCGGCCGCAGCCCCAGGCTGCCGGTCAGGTCCGGGTCGTCGCCCTCGGCGACTCGGTCACCTCCGGCCACAACTGCAACTGCGCGGCGTTCCCGCAGATGTACGGCGACCTGCTCCACGACCGCTCCGGCGTACCCGTGATCGTGAACAACCTCGGCGTCGCCGGCCTCGACTCGAACGGTCTGCTGCAGCTGCTCGACCAGCGCAACTCCCCCGCCGAGCAGGCCACCGCCGCGGCGAACGTCGTCCTGATCACGATCGGCGCGAACGACTTCGGCGACCACCACGACGACGTCACCAGCGGTCAGTGCACCGGTGACTGCGTGTCCGACGAGTTCGAGCAGCTCCAGGTCAACCTGGGCAAGATCCTCGACCGCATCCACGTACTGCGGGCCAACCTCCCGACCACGATCCTGATGACCGGCTACTGGAACGTGTTCAAGGACGGCGAGGTCGCCGAACGCCAGTACACCCCGAGCGGCCGGATCGCCAGCGACCAGCTCACCGTCCGGACCAACGCCGCCATCGACGCGGCGGCCCGCGCCGACGACGCGACGTACGTCGACATCTACACGCCGTTCGAGGACAGCGCCGACATCACCAGCCTGCTCGCCTCCGACGGCGACCACCCGAACGCGGCCGGCCACGCCCTGATCGCCCGGACCCTCCTCGCTGCAACACCCAACCCTTTGACGTCGTCCCCACGTCAAGGAGGGTAGATCGACCGAGGGGAACCCGATGAGCTTCGCCGACTTCGCGACCAGCCGGCACGGCGCGCTCTACCGCTACGCCTACCTGCTGGCCGGCGACCGCGGTCTGGCGGAGGACCTGGTCCAGGAGGCGCTGGTCAAGACGTACGTCGGCTGGCACCGCCTCCGCGACCCGAACAACGCCGAGGCGTACACACGCCGCGTCATCACCACCACCGCGATCGGCTGGTGGCGCCGCAAGTCGTGGCGAGCCGAGCTGCCCAACGACGACGTACCCGAGCTACCGACCGATCCCGATGACGTGACCGCCCGCGTCTGGCTGTGGCGCGAGCTACAGAAACTCCCGCCCCGGCAACGGGCAGCGCTGGTACTGCGGTACTACGAGGACCTCACCGAGACCCAGACCGCCGAGGTGCTCGGTTGCAGTGTCGGGACCGTGAAGAGCCAGGTCTCCGACGCACTCAAGAAGCTCCGCTCCGATGTGGTGCTGAAAGCAGGGATGACCGAATGACCGACCTTCTCCGCGACACCCTCGCCGAGCGCGCCGACGGTGCCGAACCGCCACCCCTCGACCTCGACGGCATCGTTGCGGCCGGCAACAGCCAGATCTCCCGCCGGCGCGCCCTGACGGTCCTCGGCGGCGCGGTCGCCACCGCGGCCGTTGCCGTCGGCGGCGCAACCCTGATCCGCGGCCGGCGGCCCCAGCCGGCTCGTCCGGCGCCGTTCTCGGAGCGCCGGGCAGCAACATTCGCTGTCGGCAACAAGATCCACTACGGCGCCGACGTGATCACGACGCGATCCAGCCACATCAACGCCTTCGTCCAGACGGACTCCGGCTTCGTGTTCCTTGACGAGGGCAACAACATCCATATCGCCGACCGCCCGACCGGCAAGGGAGCGTGGAGCCTGACGGCGGACCACCGCGGCAATCTGGTCGCGTGGGTCGAGGGCTTCAACGACCACTCCGAGTCGGTGGTGTACGACGTCGGCGCGGACCGCGAGCTCGTCCGAACGCCGATCGGTAACACGATCCCGCCCAACGCCAGCCTTGCGTACGGCCCCGCGATCGTCGCGCTCGACGGCGGGACCGCGTACTTCGGCACGCTCGAAGGCCTCTACCGCTGGGACATCAAGACCAACACAGGCGAACTGATCGCCAAGGTGGCCCCGAACGCGGTCCGAACCGTGACCGCGGGCCAACTGGTCTACCAGCAGCCACTCTCCCAACCGATCATGGGCCACACCCTGAAGGTCGGTCCGACCCTGACGAGCGGAACCAAGACCACGTTCACCGGCCAGCAGGCGTTCCTGTCACCGGATGCGAGCTACCTCGTGACCCAGCCGGAGGACGCCTTCATGGGCATCCAGCCCCTCTGGTCCGATCTGCAACTGTACGAGGTAACCGCCGGAACCGGTGGTCAACTGCCGCGTTCCGGCTACTGGGCATTCAGGTTCGGGCAGTGGCTCGACGACACGACCTTCACCGTCGCCGGAGCGCGACACACGTCGCACAACGAAGCGGACCTGCTGGTGTTCAACGCCCGGACCGGCACGTACAGGGTCGTGGCCCCGGGCTTCTCCACCTTCACCTTCAGCAAGGCGGCACCACGGACGACGCCGTTCGCACTGCCGACCGGCGCCCCGATCTACGACTTGGCCTGATCGGCAGCGGGCGTCTCCGTGGTCTGGTTCTCCGGGAAGTGGCACGCGGTCTGGTGGCCCGGGGCCAGCTCGACCAGTGGCGGCTCGACGGACTTGCAGATGTCCTGGGCCTTCCAGCAGCGGGTGTGGAACCGGCACGCCGGCGGCGGATTGATCGGCGAAGGTACGTCGCCCTGCAGCCGGATCCGCTCCTGCTTGGTCTTCCGCTTCGTGTCCGGCACCGGGACCGCCGAGAGCAGCGCGACCGTGTACGGGTGCATCGGCTTCTCGTACAGGTCGACGCGGTCGGCGAGCTCGACGATCTTGCCGAGGTACATGACCGCGACCCGGTCCGACACGTGCCGGACGACGGACAGGTCGTGCGCGATCATCACGTACGTCAGATCGAACTCTTCCTGCAGGTCCTCGAGCAGGTTCACCACCTGGGCCTGGATCGACACATCCAGCGCGGACACCGGCTCGTCGGCGACGATCAGCTTCGGCCGCAGCGCGAGCGTCCGGGCGATACCGATCCGCTGCCGCTGACCGCCCGAGAACTCGTGCGGGTAGCGGTTGTAGTGCTCCGGGCTCAGACCGACCAGCTCGAGCAGCTCCTGCACGGCCTTCTTCACGCCGTGTTCGGTCTTCACGTTCTGCAGCTTGAACGGCGCGCCGACGATCTTGCCGACCGTGTGCCGCGGGTTCAGCGAGCCGTACGGGTCCTGGAAGATCATCTGTACGTCGCGGCGCAGCGGCCGCATCTGCCCCTCGCGCAGATGGCTGATGTCGCGACCCTCGAAGATGATCGTGCCGGACGTCGGCTCGAGCAACCGGGTCAGCAGCCGGCCGGTGGTGGTCTTGCCGCAGCCGGACTCGCCCACCAGCGACAGGGTCTCGCCACGGGTCACGTTGAACGTCAGCCCGTCGACTGCCTGGACAGCGCCGACCTGGCGCTGCAGAACGCCCTTGCGGATCGGGAAGTGCTTGACAAGGCTCGTGACCGAGAGCAGCTCCTCGCCGATCTTCGGGACGGCGGGAGTGGAATCGGCGTCAGTAGTGGTCACAGTCGTCCCGTTCACAGCTTCGGCTTGATGTCGGTCTCCCACGCCTGCTGGCGGTTCTGCGGGGAGAGATGGCAGGCGACCATGTGGCCGCTGCCGGTGTCGAGCAGCTCCGGCCGGTCGGTCTCGCTGGCACCGCCGTTCAGGTGCGCGTAGTTGCAGCGTGGGTTGAACGCACAGCCGGTCGGGACGTTGATCAGGCTCGGCGGCGTGCCCTTGATCGGGATCAGCCGCTCGGAGCGCTCCCGGTCGATCCGCGGCATCGAGCCGAGCAGACCCCAGGTGTACGGGTGCAGCGGCTGGTCGAAGATCTCCTCGGCGGTGCCGTACTCGGCCGCGCGGCCGGCGTACATCACCTGGATGTCGTCGGCCAGCTCCGCGACCACGCCGAGGTCGTGGGTGATGATGATGACGGCGGAGTTGAACTCGCGCTGCAGGTCCCGGATCAGGTCCAGGATCTGCGCCTGCACGGTGACGTCGAGGGCCGTGGTCGGCTCGTCTGCGATCAGCAGGTCCGGGTCGCACGACAGCGCCATCGCGATCATCGCGCGCTGCCGCATACCGCCGGAGAACTGGTGCGGGTACGCGTCGACGCGGCGGTCCGGCTGCGGGATACCGACCCGGTCGAGCATCTCGATCGCGTGCTTCCTCGCGACCTGCTTGCTGACCTGGTTGTGCACCCGGTAGGCCTCGATGATCTGGTGACCGACCGTGTAGAACGGGTGCATCGCCGACAGCGGGTCCTGGAAGATCATCGCCATCCGCTTGCCGCGCAGCAACCGGACCTCTTCCCGGCTCGCCGAGACCAGGTCCTGCCCGTCCAGGAAGATCTGGCCGCTGATCCTGGCCACACCCGGCGGGTGCAGGCCCATGATCGACAGACTCGTCACACTCTTGCCGGAGCCGGACTCGCCCACGATGCCGAGGGTCTTGCCCCGCTCCAGCTTGAACGAGATGCCGTCCACCGACTTGACCAGACCGTCGTCGGTCGGGAAGTGCACCTTGAGGTCGCGTACGTCGAGGAACGCCTCGCCGCGCTCGATCCGCTGGACCGGTTCTTGTACCTCGTTGGTCGGTTCGGTCACGAGATGCGCACCCTCGGGTCGACTACGGCGTACAGGAGGTCAACGACCAGGTTCGCGACCACGATGAAGAACGCCGCGATCAGCGTCACACCGAGCACCTTCGGCAGGTCGTTGGCCTGCAGAGCGATGACGGCGTACTGGCCGAGGCCGGGCAGCGAGAACGTGGTCTCGGTCAGGATCGCACCGCCGAGCAGCAGCCCCAGGTCCAGACCGAAGATGGTCAGGATCGGCGTCAGCGCGGACCGCAGGCCGTGCTTGATGACGACGTCGCGCTCGGTCAGGCCCTTGGCCCGCGCGGTCCGGACGAAGTCCTCGTTCATCGTCTCGAGCATGCCGGCCCGGGTGAGTCGCGCGTACGCCGCGGCGTACAGGAACGCGAGCGTGACCCACGGGAGGATCAGGTCGTACGCCCACCAGAGTGGATTGGTCTCGTCCAACGGGTTGGTGCCGCCCTGCACGGTCCAGCCGAGGCCGTAACTGAAGATCGACAGCGACAGCAGACCGGTGAAGAAGATCGGCAGCGAGACGCCGGCCAGTGCCACCGTCATCAGCGATCGGTCCAGGACCGACCCGCGTCTCAGTGCCGAGATGATGCCGGTGCCGACCCCGGTGATGAGCCAGATGAACGCCGCACCACCCGCCAGCGAGGCGGTGACCGGTATTCGCGCGACCAGGTCCGGCCAGACCGGGGTCTGGGTCAGGAACGAGTAGCCGAAGCACGGGGCCGGGCAGTGCTCGGTGGCCGGACCGTAGTTGTAGTCCGACCCGACGACCAGGCCTTTGACGAACCGGCCGTACTGCACGTAGAGCGGATCGGTGAAGCCGAGCCGCTCGGCGGTCTCGTGGATCTGCTCCTTGCCGACGCTCTTACCGACATAACGCGAGGCCAGGTCGTCGGCGGTCGCGCCGCCGAGCTTCGGAACCAGGAAGAAGATCGAGAACGTGACTGCCGTGACGATGAAGAGCAGGATCACTGCCCCGATCACCCGGCGGATCAGATATGCGAGCACCGTGCGCGGCGCGGTGGCCGGTGATCATCGCTGATCACCGGCCACCATCAGCCTTCACCTACCTCTGCTGGCGAAATGATGGTTGGTCAGAGCAACTACTTCTGGGCGAGTCCGATCGCCGCGTAGTCGTACATGTTCTGACCGTCGTTGGTGAAGACGTTGGCCAGCGTGTCCGGACGGTACAGCAGGCCCTTGGCCCAGATGCCCGGCAGCGCCGCCGCCTGCTCCATGACCTTCTTGTCGACGTCGACCCACAACTTGTTACGGGCGGCCTCGTCGGTGGTGGACATCGCCTGGTCGATCAGCTTGTCGACCTCGGGGATGCGGATACCCAGGTTGGTGTTACCACCGGTGTCCCGGATGACCCGGCTGTCGACGATCTGGCTCAGGAAGCCGAAGCCGTCGTTCCAGTCCGCGCCCCAGCTGTAGACGATCAGGCCGAGCTTGTTCGCCTTGGCGAAGTCCGGCTTGCCGGCGTACAGCTTGGTGTAGTCACCGGTCGGGTAGGGCTTGGTGGTCAGGTTGATACCGACGCGCTTCAGCGACTGCTGCAGCGTCTCGGCGACCGCCTTCTCCTTGGCCCGGTCGGCGCGGTACGCGATGTTCATCGCGAAGCCGTTCGGCTGGCCACACGCCTGCAGGGCCTGCTTGGCCTTGTCGACGTTGCCGTTCTTGTCGGTCAGGAAGCCGTAGTCGTCGAAGCTCTCGGCTCCGGTCACGCCCGGCGGCATCAGGTTCGTCGCGATGTCGCCACCGATCGGACCGCCGTAGGCACGCTGGTAGCCCTCGTGGTCGGCGGCGTACAGAACGGCCTTGCGGCAGTTCACGTTGTCGAGCGGCGCGACCTGGCTGTTCAGAACCGTGAAGTTCAGGCGAGGCGCCGGCACGTTGTCGGCGTGCGCCTTCAGCTTCGGGTCGGCCAGGATCTTCGCCTGGGTCTCCGGCTGCACGCCGGTACCGGCGATGTCGACGTCGAGGTCGCCGGCCAGCAGCCGGTTGTCGATGTCGGTGCCCTCGACGTTGAACGCCACGGTGATCTTGTCCGGCAGCGCCTTACGGCCCGAGTCGGGGTCGGTCGCCGGGTCGTACTGGTCGTTGCGGATCAGGCTCAGCCCGGTGTTCGCGTTGTAGCTCTCGAACTTGTACGGGCCGGTCGCGATCGGGTGCTCCTTGTACTTCGCGCCGGTGTCCTTCGCCTTCGGCACCGGGGCCGTCGACGGGAGCTGGGCGAAGTAGTCGAAGCTCGAGAACGGCTTGTTCAGGTGGAACACGATCGTGTTCGGATCGGGCGTCGTGATCGCCTTCGCCACCCCGGCCAGCGACGGGTCCTTGTAGACGCTGTAGCCCTTGGGGATGTCCAGCAGGAAGTCGTTGAAGTACGTCGGGCCGTTCGGCAGCGTGGTCTTGTCCAGCGACCGCGCGACGGCGTACTTGACGTCGGCCGAGGTGACCTCGGTGCCGTCCTCGAACTTCACGCCCTTGCGAATCTTGTAGGTCCAGGTCTTCGCGCCGTCGCTCGGCACGCCCGGAGCCTCGGCGAGGTCCGGCACCGGCTTGGCGCCCTCGGCGCCCGGCTTGGCCGCAAACGTCATCAGCGGACGGACGTAGTTGCGGACCAGGTTCCAGGACAGGCCGTAGTAGGTGTCACCCGGGTCGGTCGAGTCCCAGTTCTGGGTGATCGCCATCCGCAGCGTGCCACCCTTCTTGTCGCTCGGGTTGAACACCTTGCCGACGGCCGCGTTGAACTCCGGTGTCGCGGAGCTCCCGTTGCTCGCGGACCCTCCGGGCGTAGCCTTGGGTCCCCCACAAGCCACCAGGCTCAAGGCGACGGCCGCACTGACGGCGGTCGCCGTCGTGATGCGATTCCATCTCATCTTTTGTTGCACCCCTTTTTTCGTGAGAGCCCAGGCTCCCTGGTTGGAGAGAAGTCCTATCGCGACCGCGGGTCCAACGCGTCACGCAGTCCGTCGCCGAACAGGTTGAAGGCCAGCACCGTGATGAAGATCGACAGGCCGGGCGGAACCATGTACATCGGGTCGACCTGGTACCACTTCGCGGCGATCGACAGCATGTCGCCCCAGCTGGCCGTCGGCGGGCGGACACCGACGCCGAGGTACGACAGGCCGGCCTCGAAGAGGACGTTGGTCGGGATCAGCAGCGTGGCGTAGACCAGGATCGGGGCGATCAGGTTCGGCAGCAGTTCGGTGAACAGGATGTACGGACGGCGGGCGCCGAGACTGCGCGCCGCGTCGACGAACTCCCGCTCCCGCAGCGACAGGGTCTGACCGCGGATGATCCGGCCGATGTAGGGCCAGCTGAAGAAGCCGATGATGAAGACGATGAGGGCGACCCGCAGCGGGTCACCCGTCAGCCCGAGGACCGAGTCCGGGATGGCGCCGACCAGCGCCAGCGCGAACAGCACCAGCGGGAACGCCAGGAAGATGTCCATCAAGCGGCTGATCAGCGTGTCGACCCAGCCGCCGAAGTACCCGGCGATGATGCCCATCACGACCCCGATGACCACCGACAGCAGCGTCGCGAGGAACGCGATCAGCAGCGAGATCCGGGCGCCGTAGACGATCCGGGCGAAGATGTCGCGGCCGTTCACCGGTTCGACCCCGAACGGGTGGTCCCAGCTGATCCCGCCGAGCTTGCCGATCGGGGTCTGCAGTGAGGCGTCGACGAGGTCCTGGTGGAAGTCGTTCGGGGTGACCCCGACCAGCTTGCACAGCAGCGGCGCGAAGATCGCGACCAGCATCAGGAAGACCACGAAGATGCCGCCGGCGATCGCGATCTTGTCGCGCTTGAGCCGCATCCAGGAGATCTGCCAGAGCGACCTGCCCTCGATCTTGCCGACGCCCTCGAGGATGGCGTCCGGCTGGGCCGACGATGCTCCGGGCTCGACCTCGAGTGGCGCGCTCACGCGATGGGTACCCCTGCCTGGTTCGGTTTGAACAGGAACGAAATCCCGTATGGCTGCGGCCTTAACCTGCCGCCATTACAGCGCGGAGTCAAACGCGGAAAGTGCTGCGTTGCCCGATCGTGATCGTCAGGAAATCGTCCCGTATCGTGGACGTTCCGCAGTAAACCACGGTGTCGCACCCACGGTCGCCGGGGCCTCGCCAACCGTTACTGCCATGGCATTTTTGTGTCAGTGCCGTGATCAGGGCCGTATTTGCCCGATTTCAGCGCCGTAATCCCGACAGGTAGAGGAACGAGAACGGATCGATGGCCGGCTGCACGTTCTCGACGTCGTTGCGGGCCACCACGGCGACCCGGCCCTGCCAGCTCGGGATCACCGGCACCTCCCGCGCGATCACGGTCTGTAGCTGACCGATCAGCTCGTCGCGCTTCAGTCCGTTCTGCTCGGTCCGTTGCTGCTGCAACAGCTTCGTGGCCGCGGCCGAACGGTACCCGTTCTGGAACGGTACGTCGGTGACGAACGGCGCGAGGTAGTCGTCGGCGTCCGGGTACTCCGGGATCCATCCGAACTGGTACAGGTCGTACGCCCCGGCCTTGGCCGCCTGCTGGTACTGCGGCCACTCCGCGCTCCGCAGGGTCACCCGGAACAACCCGGACGCCTCCAGCTGACGCTTCAGCTCGAGTACTTCGGCCTTCGCGCCGGTGCCGAACTGGGTCGGTGTCCAGCCGACCGTCAGCGGGACCGGCGCGGCGATGTTCGCGGCCTTGAGGATCGCCGCGGCCGCGGTCTTGCTCGGCTGCTTGTACTCCGTCTTGAACGCGTCGGTCTGACCGCCGAACCCGGGCGGCACCACGGAGTACAGCGGCGACACGCGGTCGCCGTACGCCTTCTTCGCGATCGCCGGGCGGTCGATCAGCTGGGCGACCGCTTGCCGGATCGCCGGCTTGCGGGCCAGCAGCGACTTCATCTGGAAGGCGAAGAACCGGATCTCGGCGGAGTCGGTCTCGACCACCTGCACCTGGTCGGACTTGCGCAACTTGTCCAGCAGGCTCGGGCCGAACCCGTGGTACGCGACGTCCGCCTTGCCGCTGGTGACGGCCCGGTAGAGCGCGGTCGAGTCCTTCATCAGGCTGATCGTGACGCCGTCGTTCTGCGCCGCCCGCGGACCCTTGTAGCCGGCGAACTTGGCGAGCGTGACCTCCTCACCAGGTTTGTACGCCGCGAGCTGGTACGGCCCGCTGCCGATCGCCTTCGTCTCGAGCAGCTTGTTCGCCGGGTACGACTGCTCGTCGACGATCGACGCGGCGGTCGTGGTCAGCAGGTACGGCAGCCGGGCGTCGGGGCTGGTGAGGTTGAACACCGCGGTCAGGTCGTCCGGAGTACTCACGGACTTCACCGACGAGAACAGGTGCGACGCTCCCCCTGGCGTCTTCAGCCGGACCATCCGGTCGAAGCTGAACTTCACGTCCGACGAGGTCAACTCGTGCCCGTTCGGGAAGGTCAGATGCTCCTTCAGGCTGCACGTGTACGTCGTCGGCGAGTCGAACTGGCAGTCCGCCGCGTCCGGCACCGGCGTCGGTTTGTCGGGCAGGATCGTCAGCAGCGTCTGGTACAGGTTCGCCTGGACGGTGCGCGAGCCGGCGTCGTACGGCCCGGCCGGGTCGAGCGAGGAGATCGAGTCGGTGGTCGCCACCCGGAACAGCATCAGCTTCGGCGACGACTCCCCCGGGTGCGGCGCATTGTCGTCGGGCTGACCGCAGGCAGCCAGGGACACCCCCAGGGCGCCCACCGCCACGGCCGCCGACATCCGGCGCACCCACTTGCTCACCGTCTCACTCTCCCCAGCCATTACCCGAACAACGCCCCCGAAGGCACCAAGTGACGGTAGCTCGTCAATGGAGCAGGGAGCGCAGGGACTCCGGGGTGAGCGGTTCGAGCGACTTGACCACGAGACGGCGTGGCGCCTCGGGGATCGTGATCCACTGCGGTACTGCGACGACGTACGCGCCGGCCGCCGTACCGGCCTGGGTGCCCGTCATCGAGTCCTCGATCACCACGCAGTTGGCCGGGTCGACGCCGAGCTTGGCGGCGGCGGTCAGGTACGGCTCCGGGTTCGGCTTGCCGAGCGTCACCTCGTCGCCGGCGACGATCACGTCGAACGGATCCGGCGGCAGGTGCAGGAGCACGGCGTCGATCATCTGCCGGTACGACGCCGAGACCAGCGCGCACGGCACGTCCTCCTTGCGCAGCGCCTGCAGCAGCTCGAGCGCACCGGGCTGGAACGTGACCTCCTTGCGGAGCGCCTCGATCACCTCGGAGAACATCCGGTCGGCCAGCTCCCCGGCGGTGATCACACCGGCCGGGATCCGCGCCATCCAGACCTCGACCGCGTCCCGCAGATCGCTGCCGATCAGGCTCATGCAGTCCTCGATCGTCCAGGTGGCGCCGAGCTCGGCGAGCAGCTCCAGCTGGACCTCCGCCCAGACCTTCTCGGAGTCGACCAACGTCCCGTCCATGTCCCACAGCACCGCTTGCAGGGCCGGCAACTACCGCTCCTCACACGTCGTCGATGGCCGTCTCCACCGATCAGCTCGGGTCCATTCTCCCTGGTCAGGCCTGGTCCGGACATTTCGGGTCTCATCGACACGTTCCGCTGGGCGTGAAACCGGGCACACCGCCGGGCCGGAACACGTAGGCTGGCAGTCCGGTTTCCCGCCGGATTGCCTACAGAGACGACAGGGGGCCTGCGAGTGGTTGACCTCGCGAACCTGAGGGACCCGGTCGTGATCGCCGCGTTCGAAGGCTGGAACGACGCGGCCGAGGCGGCCACCGGAGCGGTCGACCATCTCGTGGACGAGTGGGACGCGGAGCTCGTCACGGCGATCGACCCCGAGGACTACTACGACTTCCAGGTGAACCGTCCCCAGGTCGGCATCGACGAGGACGGCGTCCGGCGGCTGACCTGGCCGACGACCCGGATCTACCTGGCGCGGCCCGACGACACCGGTCGCGACGTACTGCTGATCCGCGGCATCGAGCCGAACATGCGCTGGCGTGCGTTCTCCCGCGAGCTGCTGGAGATCGTCGACGAGTCCAACGCGCAGATCGTCGTCGTGCTCGGCGCGCTGCTCGCGGACTCGCCGCACACCCGGCCGATCCCGGTCTCCGCAACGTCCTCGGACCCGGAGCTCACCGCGTCGTGGAGCCTCGAGGCGTCGACGTACGAAGGCCCGACCGGCATCACCGGCGTCTTCGCCGATCTGTGCACGACGCTCGGCGTTCCGTCGGTCTCGATCTGGTCTGCGATCCCGCACTACATCGCCGGCACGCCCTGCCCGAAGGCCTCACTCGCCTTGCTCGGCAAGATCGAGGCGCTGCTCGACCTGGCCATCCCCGAGGGCGAGCTGCCGGAGCTGGCCCGCGCCTGGCAGCGCGGCGCGGACGAGCTGAGCGAAGAGGACCCCGAGGTCGCGGAGTACGTCCAGTCCCTCGAGGAGCAGCGCGACACCGCCGACCTCCCGGAAGCCACCGGCGAGGCGATCGCGGCGGAGTTCGAGCGGTACCTCAGGCGGCGCAACAAGAACCACCCGAGCGACTAGGTCCTGTCTGGTGATCCAGCGCCGTAGCGAGGAGGTGCTCGGTGCGGCGAGGTGCCGTGCCGAGTGCCCCGCAGTAGGCGATGGATTACCAGACAGGACCTAGATCGGCATCTCCCGCGTCGCGGTGGTGATGACGTCGTCGAGAACGGCGCGGGAGGTGACCAGGTCGGCGATCATCTGGTCGATCCGGTCCCGCTCGGCGGTGAGTTCGGTGACGAGTTCGGGTGTGGCCCGCTCGTTCGGGCCGCCGTCCGGGTCCCGCATGCACGGCAGCAGCTGCGCGATCTTCTTGCTGTGCAGGCCGGCGGCGAGCAGCTCCTGGATCAGGATCACCCGGTCGACGGCGCGTTCGGCGTACTCACGCTGGCCGCCGGCGGTCCGCTCCGAGACGAGCAGGCCCTGCGCTTCGTAGTACCGCAGCGACCGCACACTCACCCCGGCCCGCTCCGCCAGCTCCCCGATCCGCACACCGCCTCCAGGACTTGAACCTGACATTGATGTCAGACTTTACCGTCCCGGTATGACGCTCTACGACTCCCTTTACGAGTACAGCCCGATCACTGAACGACCCGCCCTCGACTGGCCCGACGGCAAGCGCGTGGCCTTCTACGTCGGGCTCAACATCGAGCACTTCCTGCCCGACGAACCCTCCACCAGCATCTGGCCGCTCGACGTCGAGCCCGATGCCCTCAACCACGGCTGGCGCGAGTACGGCGCCCGCGTCGGCGTCTGGCGCACGATCGACATCCTCGACCGGTACGGCGTCCGCGCGAGCGCTCTGGTCAACTCGATGGTTGCCGAGCACAACCCGCAGATCATCAAGGCCGGCGTCGAACGCGACTGGGCCTGGCTGGCGCACGGGCAGACCAACTCGATCCTGCACACCGGTTACGAACCGGACGAGGAACGCCGCATCCTCACCGACATCACGACCACGATCGAGACCGCCACCGGCAAGCGACCGAAGGGCTGGATGGGGCCGGCGCTGACCGAGACCCACCACACCCCGGAACTGCTCGCCGAGCTCGGCTACCAGTACGTCCTCGACTGGACCAACGACGACCAGCCGTACCGCCTGAACCTGCCCGGCATGCTCAGCGTCCCGTACACCCTCGAGCTCAACGACCTCGGCCTGTTCCTCCGCGGCCTGTCGGGTCCCGACTTCCTGCAGATGGTCAAGGACCAGTACGACGTACTGCGGGAAGAGGGCGGCCGGGTGATGGCACTCGCACTGCATCCGTTCGTGATCGGGCAGCCGTTCCGGGCGAAGTACCTGAACCTCGCGCTGGAGTACATCGCGGCGCAGAGCGACGTCTGGTTGACGACGAGTGACGAGGTCGCCGCGCACTACTCGACCACGTAACCCAGCCGGGCATGGCGCGTTGTTACCAATGGGTTTATTCTCGTCCGGACAACTGGGGGGTGACGGCGTGCCGTCACCGGGAGCACGGGGAGTGACATGCGCAACGAGCGGGGCGGTACTTCGATCCCTGCCCTCGCTGTGCTCGTGCTGCTCGGCATCGTCGCCGCGGTCGGCATCTTCGGCAACAAGACGAAGCACGTCACCGTCGACCTCGCCACGCTGACGGCCTCGACGACCGCCACCACGATCGCGACCGCTCCGCTCGACACGCAACCGTTCACCGGCACTGGTGGACTCGTCGTCCACCCCCGCGCCGAGGCCGCGCTCTTCACGGCTCCGGACGCCGACGCGATCGGCAAGATCGGCCCGACCCAGTTCGGCCCGACATGGTTGCCGGTGGTCGAGCAGACCGACGGCTGGGTCCGCGTCCTGCTCCCCTCCAAGCCGAACCGGTCGACGGGTTGGCTCCAGGACGACGACCTCGACCGGGCAACCTCGTCGTACCTGATCCGCGTGCACACCAGCTCGCGGACCATCGAGCTGTTCGACAAGAACAAGAGCCTGGGCACCTGGAAGGCCGGGGTCGGCGCGAAGAAGACGCCGACGCCGCCCGGCCGGACGTTCCTGCTCGGCTCGATCATCGACCACAAGCGGTCGGCGTCGCCGATCGTGCTCCCGTTGGGTGCACACAGTCCCACCTTGGACACGTTCGGTGGCGGACCTGGTACGGTCGCGATCCACGGCTGGCCGAATCCGCACGTGTTCGGGGCGGCGATCAGCGCGGGCTGCGTCCGGGTGCCGAAGACCGCCCTCGCCGATCTGCAGAAGGTACCGCTCGGGACGCTCGTCCTGATCGACAGCAAATAAGGAGATTCCGATGCGACGACAGTTGACTCCGACGATCCTCACGGCCGCGGCCGTGGCAGGCGTCGTGACGTTCAGCCTGGTCGCCAGTGCGCCGGTCGGCAACGCCGCGGCCCGGCCGTCCTCGGCGTACGCCGTGAGCGCGGAAGGCCAGGTGCCGATCGCGAAGACGCCGTACGCCGAATCGCTCGACGGCAAGCGGCAGACGACGTCCGCGCTGGAGCTCCCGAAGAACCCGCTGCTCTCGGTCCGCGCCGGCACGGCGACCGCCGGCAACGACTCGGCGTCGGTCGAGCTGTTCGACATCGTGGTCGGTCCGGACATCCTGAGCCAGGTGCAGATCCCGCCGGAGCTGAAGCAGCAGTGCGCCAGCCTGCCGAAGACCGGCGCGGACGACCTGCCGCTGCCGGACATCGCGCTGCCCGACCTGGGTCTGCCGCTGCCGAAGCTGAGCACCAAGGACCTGCCGGTCAAGAACCTCCCCGACCTGTGCAACCTGCTGCTCAACCCGCCGACGTCGCTGCTCGCGATCGACTCGCTCAACGTCTACTGCTCGGGTGACTCCGGCGGCGTGGACCTCGGCGCGATCACCTTGCTCGGCCAGACCCTGAAGCTGCCCAGCACCAAGCAGGGCGCGTCGCTGCCGTCCAACCCGCTGGCGGCGATCAGCGTCAACAGCCAGGGCAAGCACTCGGACGGCTCGTTCACGATCACCGGCCTGAGCATCAACCTCGGCGGCGGCGCCGAGGTCATCAACCTGGCGTCGGCGACCTGCGCCAAGCCGGCCGCCAAGCCCAAGCCGACGCCGAAACCGGCGAACCCGGCCCCGCCCCAGCTCGACACCCCGCCGGCCGCGCCGGTCCCCACGCCGGTGAAGACCCACCAGCCAGTCACCGGCTGACAGCTGAAGGCCCCGACCATCCGGTCGGGGCCTTTGTCTTACAGCTTCACACCGAGCAGAGCATCTACTGCCTGGGAGACCAGGGCAGGAGCCTCGTGATCGTCGCCTTCGGTCTCGGCCCAAGCGTCCACTACGGCCAGTGCACCCACGGTGTCCAGATCGTTCGCCAGCGCCGCCCTGAGGGCATCAACCGCGGCCGCACCATCCGGCCCGGAGCCGCGACCGATCGCGCCTCGCCAGACATCCAGCCGCGCCTGCGCATCCGTCAGGTCTGTGGTCATCCAGAACCAGTCGGTGCGGTAGTGATGGGTGAGCAGCGCCAGCCGGATCGCCATCGGATCCGCGCCCGCCAGCCGCTCCTTCGACACCAGCACCAGGTTGCCCTTGGACTTCGACATCTTCTCGCCGTCCAGACCGACCATCGCCTGGTGCACGTACGCCCGTGCGAACGGGTGCTCGCCGGTCGCCACCTGCGCACCGCTCGCCGACATCTCGTGGTGCGGGAAGATCAGGTCGGTCCCGCCGCCCTGGACGTCGAACGTCATCCCGAGGTACTTCAGCGCAATCGCCGAGCACTCCACGTGCCACCCCGGGCGGCCGCGTCCGAGCGCCGAGTCCCACGCGGGCTCCCCCGGCCGCTCGTGCCGCCACAGCAGGCTGTCCAGCGGGTCCTGCTTGCCCTCGCGATCCGGGTCGCCGCCGCGTTCCGCGAACAGCTCCGTCATCGTCTCCCGGTCGTAGTTCGACACGCCGCCGAACAGCGGGTCGGTCTTCACGGCGAAGTACAGATCGCCGTCGACGGAGTACACGGCCCCGGCCCGGCGCAGGTCCTCGACTGCGTCGGAGACCAGGTCGATCGACTCGACGACGCCGATGTAGTTCTGCGGCGGGATCACGCGCAGCGCGGTCATGTCGTCGCGGAACAGCTGGATCTCCTGCGCCGCGAGATCGGTCCACTCGACCCCGGTCGCCGTCGCACGCTCGAGCAGCGGATCGTCGACGTCGGTGATGTTCTGCGTGTAGTGGACGTCGTACCCGCTGTCCCGCCACATCCGGTTGATCAGGTCGAACGTGACGTACGTCGCCGCGTGGCCCATGTGCGTCGCGTCGTACGGCGTGATGCCGCACACATACATCCGGGCGGTCGCGCTGTCCGTCGGGGGCACCTCGACCAGGCCGCGGGAAGCGGTGTCGTAGAGGCGCAGCCGCCGGGCCGGCCCGGGTACGACCGGGATGTCTGGTTTCGTCCACGCCTGCATGTGTCGGAGCTTATGCCAGTCCGATTTTCAATGACGCGACACGGTTCCAATCTGTGGTCCCTCCACCGCCTGGCCCCCTGGTGCCGCTAACGTCGCCGCGATGAGCGCTGACTTCAGTCCCGAGTTCCAGGCGTTCGGCGGCTGGATCGCCGCCGCCGCGATCCAGCAGCAGGACCTGTTCAACGAGTCGGTCGGACCGGATCCGTTGCAGGCCGACCTCGACGCCCGGACGCTGACCGGCGAACGCGGCCAACTCGGCGGGGTGTCGCTGCTCGGGAGTTTCTCCGAGCTCGACCAGACCTGGTTGTGGGGCTGGGCGAACCCGGGCTTCGGAGCCGACGCTCCGGCTGTGGCGCCGACGCTGGCGGTCCGTGAGTTCGGCCGGCAGCACGGGATCAGCGAGTTCACCGCGGACAGCCCGGACCTGAGCGGGTTCCCGCAGCCGGCGCAGGCCGCGATCACGCTGGCGATCACGGCGGGCGCCGTACTGGGTGGTCGTGGGGTCTGGTCGACCGCGATCAACGAGGGCCGCGGGCACGTGTATCTGCATGTTGCGGACGAGCAGCTGCCGCTGGCCGGCTTCGACGCGATCGCCACACCGCGGCTGCTGATGACGGCGGTGAGTGTGTTCCCGTCCGACCATCGGCAGGTCGTCCGCGGGTACTTCCAGAACTTCGGCCTGCCGTACGACGAGGAGCCGGACGCGATCCGCGCCACGGCGCCGAACGGCAGCGTCGTCCTCGCAGCGTTCGACGACCTCGGCCGGATCGGGAACGTCAGCGTCGAGCCGAAGGTCTAGAAGGCCGGCCAGGGAATCGCGGGCCAGTCGTCGCTCGGATACGGGAACGTCCCCGTCTTCAGCAGCGTCGCGCAGCGCTCGCGGGTCGCGGTCAGCTCGACCGTGGTGATCAGCTCGCACAATTGTTGCCCGAAGCCACCAGCGAGCTGATCGGCCAACCGGCGTACGTCGTCCAGCAGGCCGGCCGGGATCGGATCACCGGCCCAGCCCCACAGCACCGTGCGCAGCTTGTCGTCGGCGTTGAACGTGACACCGTGATCCACGCCGTACACCCGGCCGTCACCCGGGTTCAGCACGTGGCCGCCCTTGCGGTCGGCATTGTTGACCACGGCATCGAACACGGCCATCCGCTTCAGGGCTTCGTTGTCCGCGTGGACGAGCGTGACCGGGTTGTGGCGGCCGTCGAGCGCTTCGAGTACGTCGACCCAGCCCTTGGGCACGCGGCCCTGCGGGACGATGTCGACCAGCTCGGTCTCCCCCGCGCCGAGCTCGGCCTCGTCGATCCACAGCTGGACCATGCCCTCGCCGAGCGGCCCGTCCCGCAACAGCGTCGGCGGCACCACCGACCAGCCGAGCGCCTCGGAGACGACGTACGCCGCGAACTCCCGCTGGGCCAGCGTGCCGTCGGGGAAGTCCCAGAGCGGGCGCTCTCCCTCGATCGGCTTGTACACCACCGTCGCGGTCTGGCCGTTCAGGCTGACCGAGCCCTGGTAGGTACCGTTCGAGGCCGCGACGAGGCGGCCGTGCAACGACAGCTCCCCTAGAGCAAGGAGCTCCGGATCGATCGTCATTCCGGCAAGTGCCTGCGGTAGCCGTTGGCCCGGGGGCAGATGTGGCCGTCGGCGTCGATCGGCCGGCCACAGAACGGGCAGCTCGGGCGGCCGGACGCGACCAGCGCGACCGCGCGCCGGGCGAACGCCCTGGCCTGCTCCTCGGTGATCCGGACGATGAACACCTCGGCGTCGTCGGACTCCATCGCGGCGGTGACCGGGTCGGTCTCCTCGAGGTCGGCCTGCTCACCGGTGACCACCGCGAACACCTCGATCACCACGCGCTCGGCGTCGGCCTCCCAGGCCAGCGTCATCGTGCCGGCCCGGAACTCCTCCTCGATCGGCTGCTCCAGCGGCGCGGTGTCGTCCGCCGCGGTCTGGGTGACCGGGTCACGGTCGAAACGCCGGGCGACCTCGTCGAGCATCACGTCGAGGCGCTCCGCGAGTGCCATCACCTGTTCCTTCTCGCACGCGACCGACGTCAGCCGTTGCCCGGCCCGGGCCTGCAGGAAGAACGTCCTCGCACCGGGCTCCCCCACGGTGCCGGCGACGAACCGCTCGGGGTCGTCGTAGGTATGTACAACTCGCGCCATATCTAGACCCTATTACCGTCCGCCGACGACCGCGTCCGAGGACTGCTTCTTGGGCTTGCCTTTCGCTGTCGGCTTAGGGACCAGGGAGGCGAGCTCGCTGCCGGAGTCGTTCAGGCGGACCAGGAACGGGCGGGTCGCGGTGTAGGTGATGATCGTGGTCGAGGCGGTGTCGACGACGATCCGCTGGAACGTGTCCAGGTGCTGGCCGAGGGCATCCGCCACGATCGCCTTGATCACGTCGCCGTGCGAGACCGCGACCCAGATCGCGTTGTTGCCGTGGCTCGTCGCGAGCGCCGCGTCGTGCGCCCGGATCGCGTCGACCGCGCGCTGCTGCATCGCGCGCATCGACTCGCCGTTCGGGAACGTGACCGCCGACGGGTGCTGCTGGACGACGGTCCAGAGCGGGTCCTTCGCCAGGGTCGCGATCTTCTTGCCGGTCCAGTCGCCGTACCCGCACTCGGTCAGCCGCCGGTCGGTTGCCGGACGCAACACCGGACGCCGGTCGGGATGGTGCTCGGCGTGGTGCTTCGCGATCGCGGCCGCGGTCTGCTTGCAGCGCTCGAGCGGCGACGTGACGATCGCGGCCAGCGGCAGCCCGGCCAGCCGCTCCGCGACCGCCTCGGCCTGTTTGACGCCGGTCTCGTCCAGCTTCACACCGGGAGTACGACCGGCCAGCGTGCCGGAAGTGTTCGCGGCACTACGACCGTGGCGGACCAGAATCACCGTGGGCATGGTGTGCACGTTATCCGGTCTCTCAAGTCGTGGTGCCATGATGGGTGGTGTGATCGTGGATTGCGGGGTGTACGCCGAGGGGGAACGGCGGGATCTGCCCAAGGACCCCGAGACCGTTGCCCAGGCCATCGACGACGATCACGAATCGTTCGGGTGGATCGGGCTGCACGACCCGTCGGACGCGGAGATGGCGCGGGTGCAGCAGCTGTTCGACCTGCACGATCTCGCGGTCGAGGACGCGCTGCAGATCCACCAGCGGCCGAAGGTCGAGCGGTTCGGCGACATGATCCTCGTCGTACTGCGGACCCTCTGGTACGTCGACGAGGGCGACGCGGTCGAGACCGGGCAGGTGACCGCGTTCATCGGGCAGCGGTACGTCGTGACGGTGCGGCACGGGGAAGGCGGCGAGCTCGCCACCACGCGGCATCAACTCGAGGAGCGCGCATCGATGCTCGGGCACGGTCCGGCCGCCGTACTGTGGGCGATCTGCGACGCGATCGTCGATCAGTACGAGGTCGTCGCCGAACAGGTCGAGATCGATGTCGACGAGATCGAGAGCTCGGTGTTCTCCCCCGAGCGGACGAGCGACGCGGAGCGGATCTACCGGCTCAAGCGCGAGGTGCTGGAGATGCGAAGGGCGATCGATCCGCTGCGGGAACCGATGGAGGAGTTCGCGCACGGCGTCGCCGGCCTCGGCCCGAAGGCGAGCCCGTTCTTCCGCGACGTCGCCGACCACCTGAGCCGGGTCTCCGACCAGACCGAGGCGATCGACACGCTGCTCCAGTCGGCGCTGAACGCACACCTGGCACGCGTGTCGGTCCAGCAGAACGACGACATGCGCAAGATCTCGGCGTGGGTCGCCATCGCGGCAGTCCCGACGATGCTGGCAGGCATCTACGGCATGAACTTCGACAACATGCCAGAACTCCGCTGGCACTACGGCTACTACGCCGTACTGCTCCTGATGGCCATCGTCTGCTCCACCATGTACCGGTTCTTCCGCAAAGTCGGCTGGTTGTGAGGTTCTCCCCTGGTGTTGCCCCTTCTCCACCTTCATACGAGCAGAGAAGGGGCAAGCGGAACGGATATCCCCCGCACGCGAGCGAGCTGGTCGGCCCGCGGGCGGAGGGATGCGCGTCAGGTGGCGGTGATGGTGCTGGTGGCCAGGAGGATTACCAGGACTATGCCTAGTAGGACTCGGTAGAAGGCGAAGACCTCGATCGTGTGTTTGGCTACGAAGCGGAGGAGCCAGGCGATCGAGGCGTAGGCGACGAGGAAGCTGACGACGGTGCCGACGAGGAGTGGGACGGCGCCTACGTTGCCGTGGAGGGCGTCTTTCAGTTCGTAGACGCCGGCGCCTACCAGGGCGGGGATGCCCAGGAGGAACGAGATTCTCGTGGCGGCAACTCGGTCCAGGCCGCGGAACAGGCCGGCGGAGATTGTCGCGCCGGAGCGGGAGATGCCTGGGATCAGCGCCAGGCACTGGACCAGACCCATGACGAGCGCGTCCACGAACGTGATGCGGGTCAACGGGCGTTCCTTGGTGCCGACGCGTTCGGCGGCGACCATGACGACCGACCAGCCGATCAGCGCGGCGGCGACCCACCACAGGCTGCGGAGGGGGCCGGAGATCAGGTCCCGAGCCAGGAAGCCGACGATCACGATCGGGACCGAGCCGACGATGACGTACCAGCCCATGCGGTGGTCGAACTCGCCGCGGTGCTCGGGCTTCGCCAGCCCGCGCACCCAGGCGACCGCGATCCGGGAGATGTCCTTCCAGAAGTACAAGACGACCGCGGCGATGGCGCCGACCTGGATCACCGCGGTGAAGCCGGTGATCGACGGGTCGTCGATCTTCAGGCCGAGCATCTTCGACACGATCGTCAGATGCCCGGTGCTGGAGACCGGCAGGAATTCGGTCAGGCCCTCGACGATGCCGAGGATGATGGAGTCCCAGATCGTCATCAGCCGGCGACCCCGGCCAGCTCCAGCGCCTCCGCGGCCGTGCGCAGATCGGCGATCCGCTGCTCGACCGACGACGCGAACGGCGTCAGCGCGACAGTCGTCGCCCCGGCCTCGGCGTACGCCGTGAGCTTGTCCGCGATCCGCTCCTTCGAGCCGAGCAGCGAGATCGAGTCCAGGAACCCGAACGGTACGGCGGCCATCGCCTCGCGGTGCTTCTTGTCCAGGTACAGGTCCTGGATCTGCTTGGCCTCCTCGGCGTACCCCATCCGGACCGCGAGCGCGTTGTAGAAGTTCTTCTCCCGGCTGCCCATGCCGCCGATGTACAACGCGGCGTACCCACGGACCGGGTCGGCCGCGACCTGCAGGTCGTCGCCCGTCATCAGCGGGGTGTTGACCACGACGTCGAAGCCGTCGAGGTCCTGCTGACGGACCGCACGGCCCGTCTTGATGTGGTTCAACTGCTCTCCAAGGAAGCCGGGATCGTTCAGGATGCCGAGCCAGCCGTCGGCGATCTCGCCGGCCAGCTCGAGGTTCTTCGGACCGACCGCCGCCAGGTACACCGGCACGTGGTCGCGGATCGGCCGCACGGTCAGTTTCAGCGCCTTGCCCGGCCCGTCGGGCAGCGGCAACGTGAAGTACTTCCCTTCGTACGCGACGGTCTCGCGCCTCAGGGCGGCGTTCACGATGTCAACGTACTCACGGGTCCTGAGCAGAGGCTGAGAGAAACGGACGCCGTGCCAGCCCTCCGAAACCTGCGGCCCGGACACGCCGAGACCGAGCCGGAACCGGCCGTTCGACAGCCGGTCCAGGGTGGCCGCGGTCATCGCGGTCATGGCCGGCGTCCGGGCCGGGATCTGGAAGACGGCCGCGCCGACGTCGATCGTGGTGGTCTGCGCGGCGATCCAGCTGAGCAGCGTCGCCGCGTCCGAGCCGTATGCCTCCGCGGCCCAGGTGACCGCGAAACCGAGTGCCTCGGCCTCCTTCACCAGCCTCAGGTGGTCCAGGTGATCGTCGCCGCCGTACACGAAGCCGATGTTGAGTCCGAGTCGCATGACTGGCGAGCCTAGCGAGAGGTTGTCGGTGGCCCGCAATAGGCTCGGCTCATGCAGCAGCGCTATCTCGGTCACAGTGGACTGGCGGTGAGCAGGCTCGGCCTGGGGACGATGTCGTGGGGCCGGGACACCGACGAGCACGAGGCGCGCGAGCAGCTGGCGGCGTTCGTCTCCGCGGGCGGCACGCTGATCGACACGGCCGCGGCGTACGGCGACGGTGACAGCGAGCTGCTGATCGGGTCACTGCTCGGCGACGTGGTCGACCGCGACGACCTGGTGATCGCGACCAAGGCCGGGTTCAGCGTCCGCCGGGGTGAGCGGATCACCGACACGTCCCGCGGCGCGCTGCTGCGCGACCTGGAGGGCTCGCTGCGCCGGATGAACGTCGACCACATCGACCTCTGGCAGCTGCACACCTGGTCCGACGACGTGCCGCTGGAGGAAACGCTCTCCGCGCTCGACCACGCGGTCAACTCCGGCAAGGTGCGGTACGTCGGAATCTCGAACTACGCAGGCTGGAAGTCCGCCCGGGCCGTCACCTGGCAGCAGGCGTGGCCGGGCCGGGCGATCCCGGTGTCGAACCAGGTGGAGTACTCACTGCTCGCCCGGGACGCCGAGGTGGACGCGCTCCGCGCCGCCGCCGGCCTCGGGATCGGGATCCTCGCGTGGTCCCCGCTCGGCCGCGGCGTGCTGACCGGGAAGTACCGCACCGGCATCCCGGCGGACTCGCGGGCGGCGTCTCAGCATCTGTCCAGATTCGTCGACCCCTATCTCGACGCTCGGTCTTCGGGCATCGTGGAAGCGGTTGCCCGGGCAGCTGACGGGCTCGGCTGGACCCCGCTCGAGGTTGCACTGACCTGGGTGCGGGACCGGCCCGGCGTGTCGGCGGCCATCGTCGGAGCCCGGACTGCGTTGCAATTGAAGTCGGTGCTGGGAGTAGAGGAACTCACCCTGCCGCCCGCGATTTCGGCGGCGTTGGAGGATGTTTCTTGAGGCTGTTGGTGTTCCGGTAGGTGGAGGTGCGGATGGCCGAATACGAATTGCAGCAGTTCGAGGTGTCCAGGACGGAGTCCCGCGGTGCGGTGCGCAGGCTGCTCACCGAGCACGCGGAGTACGGCGGGTGGGAGCTTGCCCGTCTGCGCAAATATCCCGACGGCACCCGCCGCGTCTGGCTCCGCCGCCGCATCATCCGCGTGATGCGGACCCTCTGAGCAACGCGCTCACCAGTTCCCGTCGGCTCCCGACGCCGACCTTGTCGAACGACGCCCGCACGTGTTCCCGCACCGTGTGGATCGATCCGAGGATTCGTCGGGGTTCTGTCGGTGAAATATCTCTGCGACAGAGGTATTCTCGGAAGCGTGACCGAGACGCTCGCCGAGGACCTGCTGGCTGCGATCGGGTTGGTGCGCCGTCGCCTCCGCCGATCCGCCGGCCGCCCGTTGGCGCTCAGCACCCTGACGGGCTCCCAGGCGGAGCTGATCCGGCTCGTACGGCGCAATCCCGGCATCTCCGTCGCCGAGGCGGCGGCCGAGCTGGGCCTCGTCCCGAACACGGTGTCGACCCTGGTCGGTCAGCTCACCGAGCGCGGCATGCTGCTGCGTACGTCGGACGCGAGCGACCGCCGGATCGCCCGCCTGACCTTGACCGAGCCGGCCCGTGAGCAGGTCGAGGCGTGGCGCGACCGCCGAGCTGCTGTCGTCAACGAGGCCCTCGACGGACTCGATCCCGCCGACCGTGACGCGTTGCGAGCCGCGCTACCGGTTCTCGGCGTACTCGCTGAGCGGCTCACCCCATCCGAGCAGGACGTCAAGGAGGGCATATGAGTGCAGACACCGCAGCACAGCCGGCGCCGGCTGCCGAGATCATCAGGCTGAGTCACAAGTTCGGGGATCATCTCGCGGTCGACAGCCTCGATCTGACCGTCTCCCCCGGTGAGTGCTTCGGCCTCCTCGGGCCGAACGGCGCCGGCAAGACCACGACCCTCCGGGTGCTCAACACGCTCTATCCACCGCAGTCCGGGACGGTCCGCGTCTTCGGCCTCGACGTGCGCAGCGACGCCATGTCGGTACGCCGCCTGCTCGGTTACGTCCCGCAGCAGTTGTCGATCGAGGGAGCACTGTCCGGTCGCGAGAACGTGTCCTGGTTCGCCCGGCTGTTCGACGTACCGCGGCGTGAACGGGCGGCCCGCGTGGCCGAAGTACTCGAGATCGTCGATCTGACCGATGCGGCTGACCGCCTCGCGTCGACGTACTCCGGCGGCATGGTGCGGCGGCTCGAGCTCGCGCAGGCGCTGGTCAACCGTCCGGCGCTCCTCGTACTGGACGAGCCGACGGTCGGGCTGGACCCGGTCGCGCGGGACTCGGTGTGGGCGCGGGTGCAGGACATGCAGGAGAAGTACGGGATGACCGTGCTGCTCACCACGCACTACATGGAAGAGGCCGACATCCTCTGCGACCGGGTTGCGCTGATGCATCTCGGCCGGCTGCGGGCCGTCGGCAGCCCGACTGATCTCAAGGCCGAGCTCGGTCCCGAGGCGAGCCTCGAGGACGTGTTCCGGCACCACACCGGCGAAAGCCTCGCGGCTTCGGAGAAGGGAGGCCTGCGCGATGTCCGTGGCACCCGTCGCACCGCCCAGCGCATGGGTTGATTCGAGGCCGCGAGCGGCGCTCCGGCTGTTGTCGCGGATCGGCACGTTCTGCCTGGTCGAGCTGCAGAAACTGCGGCACGACCGGACCGAGCTGATCACCCGCGCGATCCAGCCGATCCTCTGGCTGGTGATCTTCGGCCAGACGTTCAGCCGGATCCGTGCGATCCCGACCGGCAACGTCCCGTACCTCGACTACCTCGCGCCGGGCATCATCGCCCAGTCCGCGCTGTTCGTCGCGATCTTCTACGGCATCCAGATCATCTGGGAACGCGACGCCGGCATCCTCACCAAGCTCCTCGTCACCCCGAGCCCGCGCTCCGCACTCGTTGCCGGCAAGGCGTTCGCGGCCGGCGTCCGGACCATCTCGCAGGCGATCGTCGTCATCATCGTCGCCGCGCTGCTCGGCGTCAGCCTGACCTGGAACCCGCTGAAGCTGCTGGCGGTGCTCGTGGTCGTCGTACTGGGTGCGGCGTTCTTCTCCTGCCTGTCGATGACCATCGCCGGCCTGGTACTGCGCCGCGACCGCCTGATGGGGATCGGGCAGGCGATCACGATGCCGCTGTTCTTCGCATCGAGCGCGCTGTACCCGATCGCGATCATGCCGGGCTGGTTGAAGGTGCTGAGTCATGCCAATCCCCTGACCTACGAGGTGAGCGCACTCCGCGGTCTCCTCATCGGCCAGCCGACCAACTACCTGCTCGACTTCGCCGTCCTGATCGTCGCCGCCATCGCCGGAATCTGCGCCGCCTCGGCTCTCCTCAGCCGCCTCGCGCGCTAGAGGTCGTGCTGGACCCAGACGTTCGGCTCGACGTACACCGCGTGGTTGTGCCGGACGTCGCAGTGGATCGGGACGAGGGCCTGCGGTACGACGACATCGCCCGTCGTGTCGAACGGGAGATCGGTCCAAGCACGCCACTCGTCCAGCGTGCCTGCGATGACCATCGACCGTGGCGCGACCTCGATGATCTTGCCGCCGGCTTTGACGTGGACGCGCAGCCAGGGGTCTTCGGGTAGACCGTCGGGCCGCAGTTGGTCGATGTATTCGGTCATCGGCTGGTGCGGGTCGGCTTTCCCGTTCGGGCGGACCGGGGCGTACAGGGTGGTGTGGCCCTTCGCCTTGACCGCCTGGCGCATCGCGTCGAGCATCGCGTGGGACAGGCCGCGGCCCTGGTACGACGGGCGGATCAGGATCTCGAGGGCGCTCGAAACGTTCGGCTCGCGACCGTTGCGCTTGTCGGCGAAACCCCACTGCAGGACACGGTCCCAGCCGTCGGCCGGGAGCTTGGTGCGGTTCTCGTCCGGGTAGACGAACGGGATGCTCCGGCCGTGCGCGACCGGCTCACCGTCCTCGGTCGCAACCAGGCATTGGTCCGGGAAGTTCGACGCCACCTGACCCATGAGCGCGTTGCCGATCGGGTCGTTGAACATGAACTTCGGCCAGGTGTCGGCGAACTCGTACATCCGCTCGAGGTACTCAGGCCGCTCGGCCAACGTGGTGATCACGATCCCTGGCATGTAGTGCAGTCTGGCACCGAAGCAGCACGAGTCCAGCGATTAACGCCGTGATCGTCCCGGCGCCGACCAGGGTCACCTGTGCGCCGACCGTCGCGATGATCGGTCCGCCGGCCAGCAGCCCCGCCGAACTGCTCGCGCTGACCACGACAGCCTGTCCGCTCAGCAACGTACGCCGCTCTGCGCCCGCCGACGATCTCGTGATGATGACCGAGATGGCGGCGATCCCGACAACGACCGTCACGCCTGAGAACGCCCCCGCGACCGCGACCACGGCCGGCGTCGACCACAGGCCCATGGCGATCCAGCACAGTCCGCACCAGGACCAGGCGACGGCAGCACAGGCCACGGGTGGGATCCGGCGTACGACGGCCAGCGAGATGGCGGTCCCGATCAGCGAGCCCACGCCGTACCCCGTCATGCCTGCAGCCAAATAGATCCCGGGCCGGCCGCGCTGCTCCCCCAGCACCGACAACCCCAAGGTGAACGCGAACCAGGTCACGCACCCTGTCCCGCGGATCAGCCAGCCGTAAAGGACCTCCGGACGGCCCTTCAGACTGCCGCGGATGGACGGGACCTCGACCGTTGTAACAGCCACTCGCCGTGCGGGCACCGTGCAGGCGAGGAGCCCTGCGCCTACGACAGCTACCGCCTCTATCCACAGCAGCTGATTGGTGAATCCGGCCGACACCGCCAGCGCACCGACAGTCGGTCCGATCAGCATGCCGACACGGCGAAGGCCGTCCTGCCACGTGAGCAGGAGTACCGCGCGATCCGGGCCCCACCGATCCCCTGTGTCGGCGAGTAGCGCGGACCGGCCCGGGTCCGACAACGCAGTACCGCAGCCCAGCATCAGACCGCTCAGCACCAGCAACTCCGGCGTCAGCAAACCGAGTTCTGCCGCGGCCGGGACCGAGGCCAACGCGATCGCCGTCACCAGCGCGACGACCGCGAGCCTTGGTCCGGAGTCGACCCACTGCCGTGCCTTCCGCGCCCACCACGGCGACAACAGCATGGGTACGCCGGCCGCGCCGCCGACAAGCCCGGTCGCTCCGACCGATCCCGTCTCCCGCAGGATCACCAACGGCAGGGCGACCTGCGTGATGCGCATGGCGAAGTCGGCCGTACCGCTGCCCGCCAGCAGCGCCAGCGCCTCGAATCTCGCCTTCACGCCTTTGATTCTTGGCTTTCCAGCCCTTCGCAGGTAGCCGCTCAGTCTTGACTGCTTGCCATAGGCTGAACCTATGGCTTCATTACCCTCGGTCGAGGATCTACGGCTGGTCCAGGCCGTCACCCGCACCGGTGCGGTCGGCACCGCGGCACGTGAGCTGCGCATCTCACAGCCCTCGGCATCACAACGGCTGGCCCGTCTGGAGCGCCTCTGCGGCACCAAGCTCTTCGAGCGCGACACTCGTGGCGCTCGCCCGACCCCCGCCGGCGCCGAGCTCGGCCGCCGCGCCGACCACATCCTCCGCCACCTTGAGGAGGTGTACGACGCCACCCGCGCGGCCGCGGTGGGTCAGCAGCTCGTGATCGGCACGTTCGCGAGTCTCGCCCCGATCCTGTTCCCGGTCCTGGACTCCGACCTGCCCGAGCTCGAGATCCAGCAGCAGGTCGACCACGGCCAGTTCCTGGTCGACCGCGTCGCCGAAGGCACGATGGATGCCGCGTTCATCGCGATCGCCGAGCAGATGACACTCCCCCGTGGCGCCGTCGCACGGCGCGTGGGTCGCGACGACCTCGTCCTGTTCGTCCCACCAGGCGCCCGCCCGCCCGGCCGCGGCCGTCAGCCGCTCAAGGACCGGCCCATCGTGTTCTCGACCTACGACCGCGGCACCGAAGAGATCCACGCCCGGCTCGCCGCCCTCGGCGCCATCCCGCGCCGCGGCGTCACGCTCAGCACGACCGTCGCCATCGCCCGCCGCCGCTCCCACCTGGCTCTCGTCCCACGCAGCGCCCTTGCCACCGAGCTCCGCGCCGGCGAACATCTCGCCTCCTCCCCTTTCGCCTACCGCCTCACCCTCTCCGTCGTCACCACCCCGACGCCGCCGCGCGCCCTGATCCGGCACCTCCCCCAACTCCGCGCCACATTGAACTTGTCGTGAACACCGGTGAGTCGGCGGCCGGGAGCAGGCAGACTCGGGGACATGAACCTGGGGCGGTTGGCACGTGGCCGGCGGGTGTTGGCGGGTTTCTGGGGTGCGACGGTCGTGCAGGTCGCCGCCGTCGCCTTTGATGTCAACATCCTCAAGCAGGCCAGCAAGGTGACGCTGATGCCGTTGCTCTGGCAATGGTCGCGGACCCAGGACGCTCCGCCGATGATCCAGGCGGCGCTGCTCGCGGCGGCCGCCGGTGACCTGCTGTTGGAGACCGATGCCCAGCTGGCAGGGATGGCGGCGTTCGCGGCGGCACATGCGTGTTATCTCGCGGTGTTTCTCGCCAATCCGGCGCAGCGGTCCTGGCGGGTGCTCGCGGCGTACGCGGCGTTGTGGGCGGCGCTGATCGCAGTACTGTCCCCTGGGCTCGGTGGCCGGCGGGTGCCGGTGGCGGCGTACGCGTTGTTGCTCACGGCAACTGCGGTGGCGTCCCGCTGGCACAACTCGCGGAGCGGTGTGGGCGGGGCGCTGTTCCTGGTCTCGGACGCGTTGATCGCGCTGCGGATGTCCGGGCGGGATTTTCCCGGGCGCGGCGCGCTGACGATGTCGACGTACGCCGTCGGTCAGTACCTGCTGACGTCAGGCGTGAGCAAATCTGACCGGTAGTGGTCATCGTCGTTGACCGTTGGTCATCTCCGCTGTGGGGTGAAGGGTATGGCGACCGTCGACGACGTACGACGACAGTTCCGGAACCCGCCGCCCGAGGGGCGGCCGATGATGCGCTGGTGGTGGTTCGGACCGTCGGTCACGCGCGACGAGCTCGACCGGGAGCTGCAGGCAATGGCCGCCGCCGGGCTGGGCGGGGTCGAGGTCGCGTTCGTCTATCCGATGGGGCCGGTGACGGCGCCGTTCGGGTCCGCGGAGCTGCTCGAGCTGGTCGGACACGCGGCGCGGACGGCGCGTTCGCTCGGGCTGCGGTTCGACGTGACGCTGGGCAGCGGCTGGTCGTACGGCGGCGGGCACATCGGGCCCGAGCACGCCGCGCGGCAGTTGCACTGGGATCGCCGGGAGATCGGCGGGGCGGCGTACGACGTACCGGTCGTGGCTGCCTGGCCCGGTGATGAGTTCGTTGCAGCTTTCCTGGGCGACGGGTCGTCGTACGTCGAGGTGCCGGTGCGCGACCGGATCATCCACGTCCCGGCCGGCGGTCAACCGCGTCAGGTCCTGATCGCCACGTCGCGTGTCACCGGGCAGCAGGTGAAGCGAGCCGCTGCCGGCGCCGAGGGGCACACGCTCGACCACTACTCGGCGGCCGCCGCGTCGGAGCACATCCGCCGCGTCGCGGAGCCATTGCTGCAGGCAGCGACTCCGGAACTGCTCGGATCGGTGTTCTGCGACAGCCTGGAGGTGTACGGCGCGGACTGGACGCCGGGGATCTTCGACGAGTTCGTCAAGCGGCGCGGGTACGAGCTGCGGCCGCGGTTGTATGAACTGCTCGTCGACACGGACGGGTCGCGGCAGCTGCGGATCGACTTCGGGCGGACGTTGTCGGAGCTGTACGAGGACAACTTCCTGAAGGTGTTCCAGCGGTGGGCGGCCGGGCACGGCGTACCGTTCCGCATCCAGAGCTACGGCGAGCCGCCGGCGACGATGAGCAGCTACCGGTTCGCGGACATCTTCGAGGGTGAGGGGTGGGGCTGGACGCGGATCCCGGAGACGCGGTGGGCGTCGTCGGCCGCCGGCATCTACGGCCGGTCAGTCGTGTCGGCAGAGGTCTGGACCTGGGTGCACTCGCCGTCGTTCCGCGCGACGCCGCTCGATCTCCAGGGTGAGGCGCACGAGCACTTCCTGTCAGGCGTCAACCAGCTCATCGGCCACGGCTGGCCGTACTCGCCGTCGAACGGCCCCGGCCTCGGCTGGATCTTCTACGCGGCCGGCGCTCTCGACGACCGCAACCCGTGGTGGCCGGCGGCAACCGATCTGTTCGCCTCACTCCACCGACTCTCCTGGCTGCTCCAGCAAGGTACGCCGGTGCGCCCGGTCAAGGTCTACATCCCGGCCTCCGACGCGTACGCCGAGACCGGCGTGAGCGAGCCGAACAACCTGTACCGCGTCGTCCGGCGCCTGATCCCGGAGAGCATCCCGCGGACGATCCGCGAGGCCGGTCTCGACTTCGACTTGATCGACGACGACGCCGTCTCGATTGTCGATCCCGCCGACGTCCCGCTGGTCGTCGTACCCGAAGGCACCACCACGCCTCCGGAGACCGCGCGCTGGCTGGATGCGGTCCGCACCTCGGGCGGCACGGTCGTCACCGACCTCGCCACTCTTGCCGAGCACCTCCCGCCGGCACCGCTCACTCCGCCCGAAGACGTCGGAGTCGTCCATCGAAGGCTCGACGACGGCGACGTGTACTTTGTCGCGAACACCGGCCCCGAGCCACGCGCTCTCACGACCGACCGGCCGATGGAACGGTGGACCGGCACGTCGATCGAGGTCATCCAGACCCTCACCCTGCACCCCTACGAGTCAGCCGTCCTGGTCGGCACCAGCCAATCCGCCGAAGCTGCCCAACCCTTCGAACCCGTCGAAGCGATCCTGGGCGCCTGGTCGGTTGCCTTCGACAACGACGTTCGTCCGGTGACCATCCCGCACCGCTGGGAGGACACCCCGGAGCTCGCGACCTACTCCGGTTCCGCCGCCTACCGAACCGAGCTCCACCTGCCCGACACCGACGGCCGGCTCTTCCTGGACTTCGGTCCCGGCACACCGGTCGACGCGGACAGCGAGCCCTACCTCCCACCCAACTCCTACCGCGCGCTCATCACCCCGCCGGTAGGCGTCGCCGCCGAGATCTACCTCAACGACACCCGCTGCGGCAGCCTCTGGGCCCCGCCGTACCGCGTCGACATCACCGACGCCGCACACGCAGGCGTCAACGTACTGCGCGTCGTCGTACACAACACCGCCGCCAACGCACTCTCCGCCGACCAGCACCTCCTTCAAGCGGCAGAAGACGTCACCGCAGAGTTCGGTCACCGCTTCGACCTCCAGCACGTCGGACACGCCGCCGACTACCTCAACTCCGGCCTGCTCGCCGTACCGACGGTCATCCGGACCAGCTAGTCCGCGGGGCGCGCCTCGGCGAGGCGTTCGTGGTGGTGGATGACTTCGGCGATGACGAAGGCGAGGAACTTCTCGGCGAAGACCGGGTCGAGACCCGACTCGGCCGCAAGCGCGCGGAGCCGAGCGACCTGCGCCTGTTCACGG
The DNA here is from genome assembly GCF_041430295.1 of Kribbella sp. NBC_00662. Classification (GTDB taxonomy): domain Bacteria; phylum Actinomycetota; class Actinomycetes; order Propionibacteriales; family Kribbellaceae; genus Kribbella. The sequence goes on from NZ_CP109029.1 coordinate 6,578,655, forward strand.
GACTTGTCGGCCGGCGGCATCCCGGTGCTGGCCTTGAGCGCACCGACCTGCTGGGTGCACTTGAAGCGCTCGGCCAGCAGGTGGATCAGCGCGGCGTCGATGTTGTCGATGCTGCTGCGCAGCCGGATGAGCTCCTCAGTGGCGTTGTCTGCGATCACGCACCTAGCTTCTCAGGCCGCCGGTCCGAGCTCAGGCCTGGTCCAGGAAACGGTCCAGCACCCGCGAGCCGAACTCGAGCGCCGACGTCGGCACGCGCTCGTCGATACCGTGGAACATCCCCATGAAATCCAGGTCCGGCGGCAGCTGCAGCGGCACGAATCCGAAGCACCGCACGCCGAGCCGGCTCCAGGACTTGGCGTCCGTGCCACCCGACATCAGCAGCGGCGCGGTCCGGCTCTGCGGATCCTCGGCTGCCAGGCACGCCTTCATCGCCTCGACCAGCCCGCCGCTGAACTCGGTCTCCAGCGCGATGTCCTGTACGACGGTCTCCCGCTGCACCTTGTCGCCGAGCAGCTCGTCGATCGTCGCGAAGAACTCGTCCTCGTACCCGGGCAGGAACCGCCCGTCGATATGCGCCTCGGCGTCGCCGGGGATCACGTTGACCTTGTAGCCGGCGTTCAGCATCGTCGGGTTCGACGTGTTGCGGATCGTGGCGCCGAACATCCGGCTGAACGTGCCCAGCTTGGCGAGCGTCGCGGTCATGTCGTCGGGGTCGAGCTCGACCTCGAGCACATCCTCCAGCGTCTTCAGGAACTCGCGCACCGTCGGCGTGACCCGCAGCGGCCACTCGTGCCCGCCGATCCGGGTCACCGCCTCGACCAGGTTGGTCACCGCGTTGTCGTTGTTCACCATCGACCCGTGACCCGCCGTACCGCGGGCCTTCAGGCGCATCCAGTTCATGCCCTTCTCAGCCGTCTCGATCAGGTACAGCCGGAGGTCGTCCTTGACCGTGATCGAGAAACCGCCGACCTCGCCGATGCCCTCGGTGCAATCCGCGACGGTGTCGGGGTGGTTGTTGGTCAGCCACTGCGCGCCGTACACGCCGCCGGCCTCTTCATCGGCGGTGAACACGAGGCGGACCGGCCGCCGCGGCTTCACGCCGGCGCGCTGCCGGGCGCGGACCACCGACAGCACCATCGCGTCGAAGTCCTTCATGTCGACCGCGCCGCGACCCCAGACGCAGCCGTCGAAGATCTCCCCGGAGAACGGGTCGACCTTCCAGTCCTTCGGATCGGCCGGTACGACGTCCAGGTGGCCGTGCACCAGCAGCGGGTCCGCATTCTGGTCCTCGCCGTCCCAGTGGGCGACCAGCGTCGCGCGCCCCGGCTCCGACTCGTAGATCGTCGACTCGATCCCGACCTCGTCGAGCTTGGCCGCGACGTACTCGGCCGCGACCCGCTCCCCGTTGCTCTTGCCGTTGCCGTAGTTCGTGGTGTCGATCCGGATCAGCTCACTGCAGAGCTCCACCACCTCGGCGTCGGGGGTGTACGACGGACGGTCGCTGAGGTTCGTCATGGGGCCCATCCTCTCCCACGTTCGCGCTCAGGGCATCCTCAGGTCTGGTCAGACCAGCGTGATCGAGTCGCCGGAGATCGTGATCTGCTTCGGCGGCAGCGGACGCGGGGCCGGTCCGGCCACGACCGAGCCGTCCTTCACGGAGTACTTGCTGCCGTGACACGGGCAGTCGATGGTGCCGTTGGCAACAGTCGTGACCTGGCAGCCCTGGTGGGTGCAGGTCGAGCTGAACGCCTTGAACGTCCCCTTCACCGGTTGCGTGACGACGACCTGGTTCTGGTCGAAGATCTTCCCCTCGCCGACCGGGATCTCCGCGGTCTTGCCGAGTACGGCGTTCGCCGGCGCGGTCTGCGATGGGGTGCTCGAGCTTTCGCCGTACTTCGAGCAGCCCGCGGCTGTCGCTCCGAGAGCGACGGCCAGCACTGCGCGACGGCCTGGTTGCTGTGTCATCGGATCACTCCGAACGTGGTGAAGAACCAGAGCGACGAGGTCAGCCACAGACCGACCAGCGCCGTGAACACGGCCCCGCCGACGACGGGCAGGAGCCATTTGGGGGCGTCTGTCCGGCTGAGGGTAAGCATCTTCGCGACGAACGCGCCGTAGAAGAAGCAGCCCAGGAGGGAGTGGATCAGTACGCGCGGTTCGCCGTACTCGAAGCCGAGTGCATAGAGGCAGTGCGCGACCACCGGGAGCGTGAACGCAACGGCGACGCGGCCGGACCAGCGATGGAGCGGCCCGACCCACGGGCGGGTGGGCAGGCGGCCGTAGAGCGACATGGCCGAGATCAGCTGGACGATCCCGAAAAGGAGAGCGATGGTCGTGAGCCAGGTCTTCACCGACTGGAAGCTGGAGAAGCCGGCGAGGTTGATCGCGACGCCGGCTGGGTCGTGGAGGCGGCCGTAGACGCCGAGCGCGACCGCTACGGCGGCGCCGACCGACAGCGGTACCGCGACTCTGGTCGCGTGCTGGACCTGTGCGGTGCTCATCAGAACGTCTCATCTCCGACGATTGCTCGGGCGGTCACGGGTACGCCGTTCACGCTCGCGGCGCGGGTCGTCGTGTCGAGCGGCGGGGCCGGGGCCGGCGTACCGTCGTTGTCCACCCCGACCTGCTTGCCGTCGGGCAGGACGATCCAGCCGATGGTGCTGGTGGAGTTCCGCGCGCGGTAGAGGCCGGCTGGTGGGCCGGCCTTCCCGATCGCGAATCGCAGCGTGCGACCACTGAGGGTGAAGGTGCCGGTGGCGGTGTTGTTGGTGATGGCGGCGGTCAGGCGTTCGCCGGACTTCGAGCGGAGTACGAGCTGGCCGTTGCGGTAGGTGCCGACCAGCCAGGCCTCCAGGCTCCGGCCGTCGCAGACATACGCCGCGGCTCGCTCGCCCTTGGTCGCGATCGCCAACGAGGCTTCACGTTCATTGGTCCGTCCTGCATAGACCGCGGGTGGCTTGGCCGGCGCCGTCGAGGCGGGCTTGGTCGGTGTCTGCGGCACCGTCGGAGGGGGCGTCGTCGGGGACTCCGACGGGATGACGGTCCCTTGCGGCGTCGCGGTCGGCGCCGGGTTGCTCGCGGTCGTCGGGTTGCCGGTCTGGGTGCTGTTGACCACCAGGAACGCGACGAGCCCGACGGCCGTCGCCGCCAACGTCACCAACGGACTTCGCTGCCCCATCGCCGCCCCACCGCCCCGAGACTCGGTCCGACGCCGGTCTCACCCCGAGACGAGGATCCCGCCGACGCTTCACCGGGTCAACGGCTCAGCAGCCGGGCCGGTTCAGAGAACCTTCAGTCCGTACATCTCCCCGAGCGGATCCGAGATCAGTTCGATCCGCGCGCCGTCGGGGTCGCGGAAGTAGATCGACGTACCGCTCTCCTCCTGGAACTCGACGCCGTGCTCGGTCAGGCTCTCCTTCAGCTGCTCCCACCGCGACGGCTCGACCGAGATCGCCATGTGATGCAGTCCGCCGAGCACCTCGGCGTACGGCCCGAGGTCGAGCCCGGGGAAGTCGAAGAACGCGAGCAGGTTCCCGTTCCCGATGTCGAAGAAGAAGTGCGTCGAGCCCTCGTAGTCCCGGTTCCCGACCATCTCGGTCAACGGGAACCCGAGCACGTCCTGGTAGAACTTCACCGTCCGCTCGACATCCGCACACAACAACGCGGTGTGATGCAACCCACGCGCCGAACTGACCCCGCCCGGCTTCAGATACGCACTCCGGATCCGGTCCCGCTCCGCCTCGATCGCACCCAGCTCGATCTCCGTCATCCCACCCCACCCTTCTCCTTGAACCCGAAACTACCCCCACCCCAACACTCCGTCACCACCCCCACCCGCCCGATGTGAATTCCACCCCTGGAGTTTGCTACTGTTCTCCGGTCGGCACCGCACCCCGGTGCAGACCACTCGTCCGGGTGGCGGAATAGGCAGACGCGCTAGCTTGAGGTGCTAGTGCCCTTCGCGGGGCGTGGGGGTTCAAGTCCCCCCTCGGACACTGAAACACTCGCTTCACCCCAAGCAAGCGGCACTCCGGTGCCGCTTTTGTGGTTCTGGGACAGGTTGCCTGCAACAACCAAATTGCTGCCGACTACCCGCACACGGAATCAGTTGGCGGCGGAGAGTGCGGCTGCCTCGCGGGGGCGCTCGTCGAGGTCGGCGAAAGCGTCGACCATTTTGTCGAGGGCGACCGTGCCTCCCGTGGCAAGCAGGAGCGGTACGGCGCAGGGAGCGAAATCGCCGAGCACCCTCAAGCGCGGTTCCTGGAAGTCCGGATCAGTGACGGCAGCAAGCAACTGGGCAAGAGCCTCTTCGCACTCGTCGCTGTGAGCCATCTGGATGGCCCAGCCCGTGAGGCCCTTGAGTGAGCTGTCAGCGGTTTCGAGCAAGGTGCGCTCAAGCACAGTTGTCGGACTCGCGGCCGCAGATCGTGCGCTCTCGATTTCCTCGAGCGCACTCCCGGAGTCTGTGAGGTCGGCCGCCAGCGTTTCGGCTACGTCCCAGCGGCAAGCGAGGCAGTCCAGGGCGCCCTGGCCACGAACGTCGCCTTGTGATCGTCGGTGTCCTCCGTCACAAGGGCGCCAACGGCTCTTACGCGTTCCTCGGCCTGCGGTGACGGCAGCCGCTCGAGCGCCCTGAGGTACCCGGGGACCGCCCTGGGCGTCGCGGCGACTCGTTCGGCCGCCAGGTCAAGAACGCGCTCCCCCTCGGTCTGGTCCAACGCCGACCATGTGACGCCAACGGACGCCAAGTCGGCGGCATCGGCTTCACCGGAAGAGCGATCTCAGCAGCACGGCACAGCTCTCGAGCTGCGTCTGGTGCCTTCTCCGACAGCAGGTTCGCGCAACTCACCGCGGCGCTGACCGTCGTCTCGACGGATATAACCAGTCCCCACCAAGACACACGAACAGATGTGATCGACGCTGGTCCAGTCGGGGTTCACGGCCCGGCCGGGTGGCTGCGTCAGAGGATGGGCTGATAGATGTGGAGGGCGAGGTCCTCGCCGACGGGTCGGGTGTTGATCAGGCGTAGATCCGTGGCGTCGCTGGTGTCGGTGAAGAGTCGCGAGCCGGTGCCGACCACGACCGGGTAGGTCATCAGCCGCAGCTCGTTCACCAGGTTGTGCTCCCACAGCGTGTGCACGAGTCGACCGCTGCCGTACAGGACGATGTCGCCGTCGATCTGTTCCTTCAACTTCGCGACCTCCTCCGGTACGTCGCCCTTCAGGACGGTCACGTTGCCCCAATCCGGACCTTCGAGGGCTGACGACGACACGACGTACTTCGGCAGGGTCCGCAACCTGTCGGCCCACGCACCGGCACGCGACGTCGCCCAGCCACGCGCCAGAAACCACTCGTAACTGCGGCGCCCCATCAGCAGGGCCTCAGCTCCGAGCGCCTCGTTCAGCTCGACTTCGGCCCATACACCGCGGGTCGTGTCTCCAATCCGCGCAAACCAGTTGCCACGCCCGCCGTCGTCCTCGCCGGTCGGATCCTCGATCACTCCGTCGATCGAGATGTTTTCGCTGACGATCAGCTTTCCCATGGCAGTGCTCCTTCTGTCAGTGTTGTCGACTACCACTGGGACTGACGCCACGACGTACGCAAAGGAGGCGCTCCTCAACCGCCCCTTTCGGCCTTCGGCCGACGTCTACACAGGTGGAAGGAAGGTGGAGTTGATGGGAGCTGACCTGATCAGCCGAGCGCGGGCCGGAGACGGCGAGGCGTTCCGGGCGCTGTCCGAGCCGCACCGCCGCGAATTGCAGGTGCACTGCTACCGGATGCTCGGATCGTTCCACGACGCCGAGGACGCACTTCAGGACGCCATGCTGTCCGCCTGGCGCGGCCTCGGAGGGTACGACGGCCGCGCGTCGATCCGCACCTGGCTGTACCGAATTGCCACGAACAGATGCCTCAGTACGCTGCGCTCAGCCGGCCGCCGGCCTGCGAAGGCCTGGGACATTCCCGGCGTCGAGCCGCCCGAACCCACCCGGCTCGGCGAAATCGTCTGGCTCGAGCCGTTCCCCGACGTACTCCTCGAAGACGCGATGCACGTACCGCTCGGACCCGAGGCCCGCTACGAACAGACCGAATCGATCTCACTCGCCTTCGTCACCGCGCTGCAGCTCCTCCCACCCCGCCAGATCGCCGTACTGATCCTGCGCGACGTCCTCGGCTTTCACGCGAACGAAGTCGCCGAAATGCTCGACACCACCGTCGAATCGGTCAAGAGCGCCCTCAAACGAGCACGCGCCGGCGTACAGAGCCGACGAGCCGACCAGGAACCCCCTCCAGCCGCAGACTCACCCGCCGAGAACACCCTCGTCACGAGCTTCGTCCAGGCCTGGGAGACCGCCGACATCGACGCCCTCGTCGCGCTCCTCACCGACGACGTCTTCATGTCCATGCCGCCTCTCCCCTTCGAGTACCAAGGCCGCGAAGTCGTCCGCCAGTTCTGCGCCACCCTCTTCGGCGCCGGCCGCAGATTCGACCTGATCCCAACCCGCGCGAACGGCCAACCGGCCTTCGGCGCCTACCTCCAGGCCCCGAACGGCACCCGCCACGGAACTGGCCTCTACGTCCTCACCCTCAACCGCGACCACATCACGGCCATGACCCGCTTCGAGAACGACACCCTCCAACCCTTCGGCCTCCCCCGTTCCCTTCCGGGCCGATAGCACGGCAAATACGTCTCCGGCGTCCCTGTGCAACTCTCCCGACGGCATCGAGATCGAGCTGTTCAGTCCGTCGACATGATCGCCTCGACGATTGTGGCGGCGTACTGGTCCGGGGCTTCCTCCCAGATGAAGTGGCCGGAGTCGACCGCCACTAGGCGGCTGTTGGGGAGGCGGGCATCGAGGAACTCCGCGTTGGACAGCGGTACGACGCGGTCGTGGCGGCCGTTGATCAGCGTGACCGGCGTGGTGATACGGGCTCGTCAGCAGCACCGTCGTCCGGTGCGGTCCGCCGCTGTCGGCGTACCTGATCCGAACTCCGTCGACGGCGCGGTGCTGAGTGTTGGGGATGGTCATGGCCGACGTCCTTCCGGGTACGGCGTACGGGATGTGCGCTGAATCCACACTCGCCCCACGGCCGCTCCTTCGCGCCAGGTGGATTCACCGGCCGATCGCCCGGCGTTCAGATCAAACTCTCGAGCCTCTGCCGTGCAGTGGTCAGGGCTCCCACAACCGCTGCTTGGCGTCCCGCTCGACGAGCGACGGCGCAAAATCCCGGATCGGCACGTCCTCGAACTCGGGCCGAGCCTCACTCACGACCTGAGACACCTTGTCCGCGTCATTCGGTGAGGAAAGCATCGACATCGTGAGCGAATTCCGACTGCTGCTGGAACAGGAATCCCGGGGCGGCGTCGGGTTGCAGCTTCAGGCGGGCCTGCCCCGCGACTTGACCTTGACGCGGCGTCAGCCCTGCATCCTGTGTGGCAGACCGCTTCTCCCAGCTGACGGAGACGGCTCCACAAAGGAGACAGGTGATGACGACGTTGATCGAGAAGAGCCGGCAGAGCGTCGGTCCGGCGATCCGGGTGCGGGGCCTGGAGAAGTCGTACGGGAAGCTGGAGGTTCTGCGTGGCGTGGACTTCGAAGTGTCGCGTGGCAGCATCTTCGCGTTGCTCGGGTCCAACGGCGCGGGCAAGACCACCACTATCAAGATCCTCGCCACACTCCTGAAGGCCGACGCGGGGTCCGCGATGGTCAACGACTTCGACATCGCCACGCAGGCCGCGCAGGTGCGCGGTTCAATCAGCCTGACCGGACAGTTCGCCGCTGTCGACGAGATCCTCAGCGGCCAGGAGAACCTCGTGCTTGTGGCCAAGCTGCGGCACCTCGACGACCCGGTCGTGATCGCGGACGGCCTGCTGGATCGTTTCTCGCTGACCGAGGCGGCCACGCGCAGGGTGTCGACGTACTCCGGTGGCATGCGCCGCCGCTTGGACATCGCGATGAGCCTGATCGGGGATTCGCCGGTGATCTTCCTGGACGAGCCGACCGCCGGACTCGACCCGGAGGCTCGCATCGAGGTGTGGCAGACAGTCAAGGAGCTCGCCGGCTCCGGTACGACGGTGCTGCTCACCACGCAGTACCTCGACGAGGCCGAGCAACTGGCCGACCAGATCGCGATCCTGCACCAGGGCCGGATCATCGCCAACGGCACGCTCGCCGAGCTCAAACAGCTCTTCCCACCCGCGCAGGTCGAGTACGTCGAGAAGCAGCCGACGCTCGAGGAGATCTTCCTGGCCATCATTGGAGACAAGCGATGACGACCTACTTCTTCAGTGACACCCTCGCCCTGACGGTTCGGACGTTGCGGCACATCACCCGCAGCCTGGACACCATCATCACGACCGTCCTCACGCCCGTCGCCTTGATGCTGATGTTCGTCTACGTGTTCGGCGGCGCTATCTCCACCGGATCGAAGTACATCAACTTCATGCTGCCCGGCATTCTGCTGATCACGATCGCGTCCGGCATCTCCTACACCGCGTTCCGCCTCTTCATGGACCTGAAGAGCGGGATCCTCGAGCGCTTCCAGTCCATGCCGATCGCCCGGTCCGGCCTACTGTGGGCCCACGTCGTCACCTCCATGGTCGCCAACCTGATCGCGCTGGTGATCGTCGTCGGCGTCGCTCTGCTCATGGGCTTCCGCTCGAGCGCCGGCGTACAGGCTTGGCTCGCGGTAACCGGCATCCTGCTCCTGTCGACGCTGGCGTTGACCTGGCTCGCCGTGATCCCCGGGCTCACCGCGGGATCGGTCGAGAGCGCGGGCGCGTTCGCCTACCCGCTCATCTTTCTGCCGTTCGTGAGCTCGGCGTTCGTGCCCACGCAGACCATGCCCGGCCCGGTGCGGTGGTTCGCCGAGCACCAGCCGGTCACATCGATCGTCAACACGATCCGTGCACTGTTCGCTCAGCAACCGGTCGGCAACGACATCTGGACTGCGCTGGCCTGGTGCGTCGGCGTACTTGTCGTGGCGTACCTGCTGGCGATGGTCGCCTATCGCCGGAAGTCCGCCTGAGGCAGGCTTGGGCCCATGCTCACCATCAGCCAGCTGGCGACGTACGCCGGTGTGACGGTGCGGGCCGTGCGGCACTATCACCAGATCGGGCTGCTGCCGGAGCCTGCGCGCGACCGGTCCGGGTACCGGTCGTACGACTCGGGTGCCGTCGTACGGCTAATCCGGATCCACACCCTGGCCGACGCCGGCGTGCCGCTGGCCCGGGTACAGGAACTCCTCGATGCCGCGCCTCAGGAGTTCGCGGACGGCGTACACGAGATCGACAGGGACCTGCGTGCGGAGATCCGGCGATTGCAGGCCAGCCGCCGCCGGCTCGCCAGGCTGGCGGTCGGCGAGCAGCTGGCACTCCCGCAGAGCGTCGTGGATTACCTGGACCGGCTGCGCGGTCACGGCGTCAGCGAGCGCTACCTCGAGATGGAGCGCGACGCGTGGATCATGATCGCCGCGCAGGTGCCCGATGTGATCGATGCCATGATCGCCGCCAAGCACCAGCAGCTGGAGGATCCCGATGCGCAGAAGCTCTACAGCCTGGTGAGCGAAGCCGTCGACAACCAGGGTGACGATGCCTTGCTCGTCGAGATCGCCGACATCCTCGAACGCCTGTACCTCCGCGCCGCCGAGGCCGGTCAGCTGGGCGACGAACCGTTCGACGATCAACTCATCGAGCTCTTGGATGCGGTCATGCTCGAGTCCGCGCCCGAAGCAGCGCGGCTACTCGCGATCATGGAGGAACGGGGCTGGAAGGGCTGGACCCGCATCGAGCGCGTGCCGCCGAGAGTCCCTATCCCCAGCCCGGAACCGCCGGCCGACCCTCACCACGGGAGCGAGCCTGACTGATGGCGCCGAAACGTGTAGCTAGCGATCATGCTCACCTGCAGCCTCATACTCGCGAAGTCGTGATGTCCATCAGCTTGCCGAGATACTTGATATCTAACGGATCCTGCTTGTTGCCTTGCCAAATGATAGTTGTCTGAAGCACCTTATTTTCGGGTAGCATCAGAACGAGGTTGCCTCCGATGACCCTAGCGTCGTTGTAGCCCTCGAAGTCTTTGGCGAGGGCGCCTACCCTAGCGGCGACCCGACCCCGCGGAGCTTCCCAGGCTGCCAGATGCCCCGCCCCGGATACACCAACGGCACCTATGTCCACTATGCGCGCTCTGCGACGACTGCAGCAGTACAACGAAGCGAACGTCTCCTTCAAGCGAATGGTTCGGGCGGCTAGCGCAGCGTCAGCCGGAAGTGTCCGATCCACAGCTGTCAAAAGGCTGAATCATCAGGCGAGTGCGCTCGGATCGCCCGGCATTGAGGCACTCGATGGACCAGGTCTAGTTCGGAGAAATCGTCAGATTATTCAACTGACTTGGAGCCCGGCCCATATAGCCACCCCGACGATGTAGCCCTCCAAGTCAGTGCCGCAGACCACGGCCCCAAGGCCCGCGCCGGGCGAACACCATCGCGCCGTACAGCACCGCGGCTACTACAGCGGCCGCGGCCGGCAGCACGAACAGACGCGGGATACCCAGGCTGTCACCCGCAATGCCTGTGTAGAGACCGCCGAGCGCTCCGGAGACCATCACCGAACTGCTGAACGTGTTCGTCGCGGTGGCGAGCCGTTCGGGCACGAGGTCTTGAGCGATCGCAACGCCCAACGCGCCCGTCGCCGCGACGGCGACCGACATGAACACCTGGCCGATCGCGATCGCGACGAGGTTCTGCGCGACGGCGTAGGACAGGTAGGCCCCGAACGCTGCCACGATGCCGAGCGCGAACACCCTCAGCGCGCCGAACCGCCCGGCGAGCCGGGCCAACGTGGCCATGAAGACGACCTCCAGCAGCGGCTGCAACGAGATGACCGCGCCACGGGCGAACGCGCTCACGCGCAGGGTCTCGGCCATGTAGATCGACAGGAACGACAGTTTGATCGACTCACCCGACATCACCAGCACACCGACCGCCGTGAACATCGCCAACAACGCGAACCGGCCTGGCGGCACGGCCGGCTCGGCTTCTCGAGCTGCCACAGCAGTCGCATCCGAGCGCGGCTTCGTACGCTCCGAGGGCAGGTGCCGACCGGCCAGGACCACAGGAACCACCCCGACGGCCGACAACGCGGCCGTGGCCAGCAGCGTCTCCCGCAGCCCGGCCACCGCGGCGAGCCACGCACCGAGCGCCGGCCCAGTGATCCAGCCGACCGCCTGGCTGATCCGCAACAGCGCGAGAACACCGTACCGCGACGGTGTCGGATGCCGTTCCAGATAGCGACGGGCCACGGTGAACAGCAGTCCACCAGAGGTGCCGGCCAGACTGAGGACCGCGACGTTCACCACGTACGGCACCCACGGCTGCTCCCACACCGCAATCACGGTCCAGCCCGCGGCAGCAAGCAGCGAACCTCCCACGGCGAGCGGGATCGGCTTGTCGAATCGGTCCGAGAGCGCGCCGACGAGGAACCCGGCGGCCGGGGCAGCCAGGTTCGTCACGTAGTACAGCCCGGCGGCCCGCACCGACAGATGCAGCTCCTGAGTCAGGAAGAGGCCCATCTGCGGCCAGCTCAACGACAGGGCAAAGCCCGACAGCAACATGGCCACGAAAAGCCATCGCAGCACGACATGCCCGATCAAGTAACGCCAGGCAGACTCCGTAGCCACCTCGACTTGCGGTGATCGCATCGATGCGCTGTCTCCTGGTCAAGGTGCACGGTGTGCCACGCGCTGCGGAAATCCCTCGAAGAGGCGGACACGCCGGGCACGCACATTTTCACAGATCCCCTGACCACCCACGTCAACCGGCCCCGCCTCTGCGAGTGGGCCAGCGCCCGGACCGGCCGACATTGGTCGCGGCGGCTACACGGCCCCGCTCACGCTGTTTAGCCCCGCGACCTCGACGCCATCGCGGCTGATATCGCCAACGAGACCTTCGCGGAGTTCGGCGCCGGTCTCACGATCGAGTCCGTTGCGACGTACCTCGAGGTCCTCGACGCGGCGACCGAGGCCGGGACTCTCGAGCCCAAGCTCCACGAGCTCGCGGTCAACGCCCTGGTCAACCACTTGACCGATGACGATCCCCGCTGGTCGCTGCTCGACTACGTGAACCAGGCAGCATGACCTCAGAACCGCGCCGGGGAGGGATGAACGTACCGGCTGCCTCCTCGGCTCGGATGATGTGGGTGATGGCGTTGATCATGGCCAGATGGGTGAACGCCTGCGGGAAGTTCCCGAGCTGGCGTCCAGTGAGCGGATCGATCTCCTCGGCGTACAGACCGAGCGGGCTCGCATACGACAGCAGCTTCTCGCACAGCGCCGTAGCCTCGCCCAGGTCGCCGATCTCGACCAGCGCGGACACCAACCAGAACGAGCAGATCGTGAACGTACCCTCCGCGCCGCTCATCCCGTCGATGACATCGAGCGGCGTGTCGTCATGGATACGTCGCACTGACCATCCAAGCCACCTATCGCAACTGGTCAGACCGAGACTCATGATGTGCCGAATGGCATCGAATGCCGCCGGCCGGGAATCGGCCGGGATCGTCGCCTCCCCGAAGCCCCACAGAATCGCGCAGGGGTAGGCCTCGTTCATCGTCACGGTCATCTGCATCGCGAGGCCCGCGAACCGCTGCGGGTCCTCGGCCGGGATCAATCTGTTGTCACGGTGTCCGATACGCCTCACCAGAGCCGAGTTCGAGGCGTTTGGTTAAGGTGCGTGTCCGGCCTCGAACACCAAAGCTAAAACCATGCAGAGCGGGGCTTACGGCGACTTCGGCCGATCTGGTCTCGTGGTTGTCATTCACTGGCAGACCCAGCGCTTGGTACAGCGGTCTCATGCCGCTCGCGCCGGCCTGATCGAGCGCCGCCGTCATGTCGCCCAGCTCCTGAACAAGCTTGTGGATGTCCTCGGCCGATACCTGCTCGGGCACCTTCAACGCGCTCGGCTCGGCCTCCGCGGACCGCTTCTCGGCCACCGTCGCGTTGTACTGCGGCCCTGCACTGGTCCCGACCGCGAACACCGCGCCGAAGTAGCCGGAGTACCGGCCCAGCCGGCGGGGCGGGACATCGTCGCGGTGAACACCTGGATCAGCGCGAGCGGACCGCGGGCGCGGACCCTGCCCGGCCCGCGCCGCGATCAGCGTGCCCGGACAGGACGACAGCCCGGACAGTAAGGAGCCCACCGTGAAGACGACCAGACTCACCCGGATGAGCAGCTTCTTGCTGAGCGGGTCATCGCGCGGCTTGCTCGATGATCTTCGTAACGTCGCCGGGACGGCTGAGCATGACCGCGTGGGATGCGTCCACCTCGGTGACGCGGGCGTGCGCCCGGGTGGCCATGAAGCGTTGCAGGTCAGGGGAAATGGCATGGTCCTGACGTGTGACCAGATCCCAGCTGGGAATCGTTCGGAAGCCCTCGGCAACGCTGGCGTCGGTGACCGCCTTGGTGTTGGCGGGCCGCTGGGTGACGGCAAGGTCGGCCGCGACGGTCGCGTCGAGGTCGGCGGCGAACGCCGTACGGAACTGCGCCGGGTCGAGGCTGACCTCCGTACCACCGGAGACCTGGGTCGCGATCAGCGGCAGCGGCGGTGTCGACCTCGCCGCGAGCTCGCCGATGGTCTCACCCGCGGCCGGGATGAATCCGGCGATGTAGACGAGCGACTTGACGTCGAGGACGGCGGTGGCCGTGTTGGTGATGACGGCGCCGCCGTACGAGTGACCGACCAGGACCTTCGGACCGTCGATGGTGGACAGGTAGCTGGTGACGTAGGCGGTGTCGGAGGTCAGTCCCTGCAGCGGATTGGCGAGCGCGCGGACGGGATAGCCGTCGCGGCGCAGCCGGTCGATGACGGGCGTCCAGCTGGAGGAGTCCGCCCACGCTCCGTGGACGAGCACGATGGTCGGCTTACTGTCCGACGTGCCGGCGGCCCATGCCAGGGACGGCACCGTAGCGGCAAGCAATGCGAGTGCAGTGGCAGCCGCCACCGCGAGACGGGAAAAGCGATAAGGCATGACGAACAGACCCTTTTCACGGAAGAAGTGGAGAGTTGCCTGCTGTCCCGTCCCGGTGCGATTCACGCGGGACGGACACCAGTGGGACGGCTCAGCGGCCGTAGGCTTCCAGCAGCCGCAGCCAGACCTCGCTTACGGTAGGGAACGCCGGGACCGCGTGCCAGAGCCGGTTCAGCGGGACCTCGCCGACGATCGCGATCGTTGCCGCATGCACCATTTCCGCGACGTCCGGCCCGACCAGCGTGAAGCCGACGATCACCTTGCGGTCCTCATCGACGACCATCCGGGCGTGGCCCTGGTACCCCTCGGCATGCAGCGAGGATCCGGCGATGGCGCCCAGGTCGTAGTCGACGGCCCGGATCCGCAGCCCGGCCGCCTCGGCGGCAGCCGCAGTCAGGCCGACCGAAGCGACCTCCGGATCGGTGAACACCACCTGCGGGACCGCGCGCTCGTCGGCGGTCGCCGCGTGCCTGCCCCACCGGTCGTCCTCGACCGGCTCGCCCTTCACACGCGCCACGATGACGTCGCCCACGGCGCGGGCCTGGTACTTGCCCTGGTGGGTGAGCAGGGCGCGGCGGTTGACGTCACCGGCGGCGTACAGCCATCCGTCGCCGAGCGGCACGGCGTCCGGCCCGACAACCTGCATCGTGTCGTCGACCGTCAGCCACGAACCCGGCGTCAGGCCGACGGCCTCCAGACCGATGTCCTGGGTGTTCGGGGTGCGCCCGATCGCGACCAGCAGTTCGTCGGCGTCGATCTGCTCGCCGTCGACCAGCGTGATGGAGACCGTGCCGTCGTCGTTGCGCTTCACCGAACCGGCCTCGGCCCCGATCCGCACCGAGACACCCTTGTCCCGCAGCGAATCCGCCACCCGCTCCCCCACGAACGGCTCCGCGAGGTGCAGTACGCCGTCACGCGCCAGCATCGTCACCGACGACCCCAGATCGCTGAATGCGGTCGCCATCTCCGAGGCCACCACCCCGCCACCGATGATGGCGAGCCGGCCCGGAACCTCCTTGGCCGCAACCGCCTCCCGACTGGTCCACGGCGCCGCCGCGCGGAGCCCTTCGATGTCCGGGACCAGCGCGCCGCTCCCGGTCGAGACGACCACGGCGTGCCGCGCGGTCAGCGTCGTCGTCGTACCGTCGCCCGCCGTCACCTCAACGACCCGCTCGGAGCTGATCCGGCCGTGTCCGCGGTACAGCGGAACACCCACCGACTCCAGCCACGACGCCTGTCCGTCGTCCTGCCAGTTCGAAGCGAAGGAGTCGCGACGGCCGAGCACCGCGGCCACGTCCAGGTCACCGGTCACGGCTTCCCGTGCGCCGGGCACCTGCCGGGCCGCCCGGAGCGCCGCCGCGCTGCGCAGCAACGCCTTGGTGGGCATGCAGGCCCAGTAGGAGCACTCGCCCCCGACAAGTTCCCGCTCCACTATGGCGGCGGTCAGGCCGCCCTGAACGAGGCGGTCGGCGACATTCTCCCCGACAGGTCCCGCGCCGATGATGACGACGTCGTAGGTGGTGGTCATGTCAGTGCCCCTTCGCGGCGCGGCCGAGCCGGATCGCCGAGACGAGGAAGAAGATGCCGCCGAGAGTCGCGTAGCCGGCGATGTTGGTCAGCTTCGGGTCCTCCGCGGAGGCACCGGCGACGAACGACGCACCGGCGAGCACGGACAGGCCACCGCTCAGGATCATCGGCCACTGCCCGCCCATCGAGCGACGGCCGAGGGCCACGATCAACTGGACCAGCCCGGCGACGATCGCCCAGGCGCCCCAGACCCGCAGGACCGCCGGCACACCGGAGCTGCTGGCGATCGCCAGGCCGACGGTCGCGATCAGGCTGATCGCGATGTTCACGTACAGGCCGCGGACCGAGCGAGCGCCCTGGGACGAACGGGCGTCGACGACCGCCGCAGCGACGTCGAACAGCGGATACAGGACGACCAGAACGACGCCGAGCGCCCCCAGGTCCGACTTGGTGGTGAACAGCAGGATCGCCCAGACGATAGCGAAGGCGAACCTGACGAAGTACAGCCGGCGCAGTGCCGCTGCGACGCCTCCGACGGCAGGTGATTCAACGGTGCTCACGATGATCCTCTCGAGTGATGTGGGACGGAACCATCGGGCGAAGTAGACCGAACGTTCCGTACACACAGCATGTCGCGAGGCCCACACTATGTCAAGACAGAACGTTCTACCTGCACAGCCCCGGCTCCGGCAGCCGTCGACCGGCAACGCGTGGTCGGCCGGGACGACCCGCGAGCGGACCGCGGTCAGGCGGCCGGGACAGAACAACTGCCGGAAAACGATCCGCGTGACCGGTGCTGATCACCGCTCCCTGGAAGACCGAACGTTCTATCGCTATCATGGTCGGCATGACCACAGCCGAAACCGGACCCCGGCCTTCCGAGGCGAGGCAGCGGCTGCTCGCCGCGGCAACCAAGACCTTTTACGCGGAGGGCATCCATTCAGTCGGCGTCGATCGACTCATCGCCGAGGCGCAGGTGACCCGGGCCACCTTCTACCGGCACTTCCCGGGCAAGGAGGATCTCGTCCTCAGCTACCTGCGCGAGGTCCACGCGATGGAGCGCGCCACGGTCGACGCAGCGATCGCCGACAACGCGTCACCCGTCGACGCGCTCCTGGCCATCGCAGGCTCGATCGCCCAAGCCATCCAGTCCCCCGGGTTCCGCGGTTGCGCGTTCCTGAACGCCGCGGCGGAGTATCCCGCCACCGATCAACCCGTCCACCAGGAGATCATCGCCCACCGGCAGTGGTTCCTGGACACGCTGACCACGATGATGGCCCAGGTCCACCAGGGAACGGCGGACTCGGCCGCGCGCCACTTCGTGATGCTGCGCGACGGCGCGATGGCCGCCGGCTGCCTGTTCGACCCCGCCCTCGTGACCGAAACCTTTCTCCGCGGCATCGAAGGACTCTTGCGCGTCAATGCGGAACGCCGGTCGAAGGAGTCCGCGCTCTAGTACCGTGCTACATCACACAAAGAGATAGAACGATCGGTCTTGACGGCGTGGAATCGGCTCCTCTACTGTCGATGTGACAGAACGTTCGTTCCACCATCCGGTTGGTTCGGACGCCCACTCGGCAAGGAGAACCTCATGCCAACGAAGATCACGCTGGTCATCGACAACCCGGCGAACCCCGACGATTTCGAACGCGCCTACGCTGACCTCAAGCAGGCCGCGGCGAAGCTTCCGAAGCTCCAGCGGCTGGAGTCCGCCAAGGTGTGGCCGAAGGAAGACGGCACCGCCACTCCGGCGTACCGCACGCTCGACCTGTACTTCGACAACTATGACGACGCCTCCGCCGCGGTCACGACGCCCGCCGCCGCCGATCTGTTCGGCACGCTCATTGGCACCGAGGTTCCGTTCAAGGGTCTGTTCTCGGACATCGAGCAGGTGTAGGGCATCCCCTGCTTCATACTCGCGGTTCGCCGGGAAGCGGGAGCAGCTGCTGGTGCAGCTGTTCGGCGAGCTGCAGGGTGCGGGCTGCGCTGGTCAGGTCGGACTGGTTCGCGGCGCGGCCTGTGGTGACGTCGCGGAAGTACTAGAGGGCGGGGACGAAGCCCATGATCACCAAGCCCGAGCTGTCGCCCCATGGGTGAACGGCCGCAACTCCCGAGCCAGCTGGTCAGGTGTCGGCTTCGGTGTCGTCGATCGAGAGGCTGTGCCAGATGTCGAAGGCCACCGAGGCGGCGCCTTTTGCGTCTCCCGCCTCGATGAGATTGATCAGCTGCTCGTGCCGGTTGACGGAGGCTCGGCCGTCGACACCGAAGCGCATCCGCTCCGCGCGGCGGATCAGGGGGTCGAAGCGCTCGATCACCGCTTCGAGGGCCTGATTGCCGAGCGCGGCGACCGGAATCCTGTGCAGTTCCTCGTCTGCCTCCAGGGCGGCTTTGACGTCGCCCGATGCCACAGCCCCGGCGAACCGGCGGTTCGCGTCCCGCATCCGGTCCACGTCTTGTTCACTGAGCCGGCCCGTCACTTCTCGCACTGCCAACTCATGCATCGCGGCGACGACATCTCGCGCGTCACGCACCACCTGGATGTCGATGGCGCTGACCGTCGTGGATCGACCCGGCAGCGCCACCACCAATCCACTCGCCGCGAGGCGCAGCAGCGCTTCGCGCACCGGGGTCCGGCTGACCCCCAGCCAGGCAGCGAGGTCGCCGTCCTTGAGTTGCTCCCCCGGCCTGAACGTTCCATCGACGATGGCGTCGCGGAGGCGTCGGTAAACGTCGTCGCGCAGGAGGGTGCGGTCTACGGCAGGGGTGTTCGGAGGAATCGGCACGCCAACATATTGCACACACAGCCCTACATCTCGTAAACCGCAAGCGCGGCTTGTGAGGACATGCAGCGCGCGATATATTGCATATCAGAGTCAGTATTGTCGAGCTCGTCACCGATCCGCCCGGGCACTCCCGGCGGGAAGAGGGAGGACCAGATCATGAGCACCGACCAGGAGATCAAGACCGTCGTGCTGGTGCACGGCGCGTTCGCTGATGGCTCGGGATGGCGTGGCGTGTACGACAACCTGACGGCGCGCGGCTACAAAGTGACCATCGTGCAGAACCCGCTCACCTCACTGGAGGACGACGTCGCAGCGACCACGCGGGTGCTGGACCAGCAGGACGGCCCCACGATCCTCGTTGGCCACTCCTGGGGCGGCACGGTCATCACCGAGGCCGGTGTCCACCCGAACGTGGCCGGTCTGGTCTACGTCTCCGCTCTTGCACCCGACGCCGGCGAGACCACGGGCCAGCAGTACGAGGGATTCGCGGCGACGCCGGACTTCGTCATCGATGTCGCGGACGACGGATACGGGTTCCTCAACCACGACAAGTTCAAGGCCGGGTTCGCCCACGACGCCACCGACGCGGACGCCGCCTTCCTGCGTGACTCGCAGATCCCGATCAACATGTCGGTCTTCGACACGCCGCTGAAGAACGCCGCCTGGCGCGACAAGCCCAGCTGGGCCGTCATCGCCACGGAGGACAAGTCGTTCGACCAGGCCATGCTGCAGCACATGGCGACACGGAGCGGCGCGAAGATCACCAACGTGTCCGCCAGCCACGCCCTGTTCATCACGCAGGCCGGCGTCGTCTCCGACACCATCGATGCCGCCGCGAAAGGCGCTTTGCACGCCGGCCGCTGATCCGCTTTCGACCCAGGGGGCCGGTCCGCGCCAATCGCGCGCGCCGGCCCCCAGTTCTCCGGAGGGATCACATGTCGATCACCCCGTTCCAGGTGACGCTCTGGATCGAACTCCTGGCCGCCGGACTCGGCGGTCTTCAAGGGGCGCTCTTCGCCGCCGGCGTCAGGTCTCGCCGCATCGACGTGCTCGGCGTCATCGCGATCGGGCTCGCGGTCGCTCTCGGGGGAAGCCTGCTTCGCGACACCGTGCTCAATCAGCCGCCGGTCGTGGTCTGGAGCAACTGGTACCTGATCGTGGCCGGCGCCTCGGCGATCCTCGGCATGGTGCTGCAACCCCTGTTGTCACGAGCGGAATGGCTGATCACCGTGCTCGACGCCGTCGTGATGGGGCTGTTCGGGGCGATCGGGGCCTCGAAGGCGCTGTCCCTCGGCGTCGGCGTGGCCGGGGCACTGGTGGTCGGCGTCATCGGAGCCATCGGCGGCGGGATGCTGCGCGACGTCATGCTCGGCTTGTCGTTCTCCTTCCTGCACGTGGGCACCCTGTACGCCGTCGCCGCGGGTGCCGGCACCGCAGCGCTGGTCCTACTCGCCGAACTCGGCACGCCCATCCCGATCGCGGGAGTCGTCTGCCTGACGGTGACCACGCTCGTGCGCCTGGCCGCCGTCCGCTTCGAATGGACCTTCCCCGAGCAGTTCGTGGTGCGCCCTCGACGCCCAAAGGCGCCTTGAGCCTTCGTAAGGGTAAGGAGAAGCGCTGTCATCAGTCGCCACCGGCCCGGTCATCACATTGGTCCGATTGGACCGGCCAGGTGGACCCTGGGTACGTGGGGTCAAACGCGGCGCGGCCGGATCTTCGGCTCGCTGGCCGGGGGGTCGAGCAGCGACTTCTCGCAGATGCTCTGAAGGCGACCGCGGGTGGTCGTCCGTGTGCACTGGTGGTGCACGGCGACGCCGGGGTGGGGAAGACACGGCTGGTCCGCGAGGTCTGCGGCGCCCTGGGCGCCGACAGTCAGGTGCTTTGGGGCACGTGCGTCCACTACTTGATCACTCGAGGCGAGCAGAGCAGGAGGCCTACTTCGTCCTCGCCACCTGTGTCTGCGGATGTCCGGGCTGCGCTCCGATCCCGTACTCGCCACCCGGCAGTTCCGTCGCGGCGTGGGGTTGAGCCGCTGCGGGGTAACGAGTCGGAGCGATCCGGATGATCCATGCGTCTCCCGGTAGTGTCCGCTGAATCAGGGGTCGCTGCCGCGACTGCATCCGTCACCCTTGCTTCTGCGCGTAAGTTTCAAGGACGGCGGCGGCTGTCCCTGGGTCGTCGACGGTAACCACGATGGAGCGGCCGTCATGGCGGAAGACTTCGAGGCCGGGCCCGCGGCAGGTGACGACCCCCCAGCGCCCTTTATGGGTCGGACCGATCACCCATCGGAGGCCCCAGCCGCCGAAGTCGGCCATCGGGTCGACCGCGATGACGCCGGCCTTCGCCAGGTTGGTTGCCGGGATGTGGAGTCGCGGCCAACCGATCGCTGACCGGACAGTGAATCCGCGTGGACCGGCGGTCACGACGAACTGCGCTGTGACGAGGAGTACGACGAGCAAGAGCGTCGGCGCGAGGAAGATCGGCCACAGACGCGGACCGACGGTCAACTGCAGCGATACGCCGAGCACGATCAGGGCTGCGACAGCTGTCGCGATGATTGCCATGAACCAGGCCGGGAGTTCAACCCTGCCGGTCCATGCGGCGACCTCGCCCGACCGGACCGGGAGAGTGTCGGCTGCCTGAACGCTCTCCGTTGCCGGAGCCTCACGGGGCAGCAGCCTCCAGGTGAGCACCGCGGCGGCGACCGCGAGAATGACGCCGCCGGCCAGTGGGACAGCGGGCGCGAGTGGCGAAGCGTTGAGGATCACCGAGCCGGCCCCCATGCCGACAGCGTGGAAAACAGTGATTCCCATGGCAATTGCCGGCATCCAGGCGTTCATCCCGGCCACCCGGGTCGCTCGGGCCATGAAGAACCCCATGACTGCGATGACAGGGAACCCGATCGCCGCGACCAGGATCGCGTAGGTCCACCACGGCCCAGTGCGATCGGAATCAGCCCCCCAGTGGGTGATGAGCCGGGGGCCGCCGACGGCGACGCCGATGACGACGATCTCTGCAGCAACGACGATCGCGACCGGCACGCAGATCGTCGCGACAAGCGCCGCGCGGCGCGCGGCACGATGGTCGACCAGACGACGGCTCACGACTCGTACTCCTTCCGGATGAGCGCGAGCAAGGTGCCGATCGGGATGCCCGCGGCCTTCGCCTCAGCGGCCGCCTGGGCGACAGCGACCCTCACACCCTCGGCAGTCGGCACACCGAGGACCACGGCTCCACGACCCCGCCGAAGCTCGACCTGACCGTCATCACGAAGCTCTTGGTAAGCGCGCAGGACGGTGTGGACGTTGACGCCGAGCGAGTCGGCCAACTCCTTCGCGGCGGGCAGGCGCGACCCGGTGGCGACCGTCCCCGTCGCGATCTGGGTGGCGATCGACTCCGCGATCTGGGTGAACACAGGAGTCACGGTCGTCGGATCGATGAGCACGAACACAGGCTTATTCTAGAACATAGAGTTATTCTAGTTGTATTAGAACTAATCAGTCTCTAGGGTTTCGACCATGGATTGGACAGCGACTGATGCCGCATGTGACTCGCTGGAGGCGAGGTCGCCACGATCGTCACCGTCGTTGTCGGCTTCAGAACGGCAGGCTCTGATGCAGGTGCCATCGTGAGTGGGTTCCTAGGCTGGGTGGCGAGTTCCGGCGTCGTGCAAGGCGTGATCATCGGCCTCGTGTTCGCGTACCTGACCACGATCCTGATCTTGAACGCCGTAGCGAAGGCCGAGACGACGGTCGTCAACGGCTGGAGCGCGATGCGCCGAGCTGGGCGCCCCGGCACCGGCGTCCTGGTGCGTGCGGCATCGCAGAAGGCGCTCCCGGTCGTCAACGTGTTCGAAGAGGCCGCCTACTGGACCACGACCCGCGACGACGCAGGAGCGCGCCTCAACGGCGAGCACGCCTACCGCCTCCACTTCCCGCAGGCGCAACTTCCCCCGAACGACGCATTCTGGTCGCTCACCGCGACCGACACCGGCGGCTACATGGTCGGCGGCACGACCGGCCGCTCGAGCGTCGGCAGCCACTCCGGTCTCGTGACGAACGCCGACGGCTCGGTCGACATCCTGCTTCAGCCACATCAGCCCTCCAGCGAGGCAACGAACTGGCTCACGACACCGCCCGGCCGGTTCAAGCTCATGCTCCGCGCCTACCTGCCCGGAACCGCCATCGTGGACGGCGACTACCAGGTCCCACCGGTCATGGAGGTGCGGTCATGAATCGCATCATCATGAGATACGGCACCCAGGTCACCATCGTGATCATGACGATCTTCGCCTGGGTCATCATCAGCCGGATCATCGGCGGCGGACTGCAGGCGATCAGCCTGCTCGCGGCGACGGCCCTCGTCGTCTGGGTGATCGGAGCGGTCGCCTTCATCTACTTCTGGCCCAGCATTACGGTCGGCGGCTTCAAGCGCATATTCACCAAACGCGGATTGGGTGGCGGCCCGATCCCGGTCAACACCCTCTACGCAGTGCCGCAGAGTCCGTCCCAGTCTGCAGCGAGCGGCAGTGTCATCGCGACCGGCACCGATGACGTGCTTTACCTCGGCGGGTGGCTGGATGTGAAAGCCGGACCGCAGGTTCTGCACGTGCCCGAGATGGGTGACCGCTACTTCAGTGTGCAGTTCACCGACCCGACCAGCGGCGCCAACTTCGCCTACGTCGGCAAACGCACCACCGGAACCGCGGCCGGCGACTTCCTTCTGTGCGAACCGAAATGGAACGGCGATCTGCCGGACGGCGTAGCGCGGATCGACGTACCGCATCGCACTGCTCTACTCATCGGTCGCGTGTTCGTCGCCGACGAAGACGACCGACACGCGGCATACGCACTCGCGAAGCAGATCCAGCTCACATCACTAACCCCCGAGCGTGAACGTTAGGGCTGGTCGATCACCTGTGTCGGTCCATCCCTGCTTGAGGGGTGTGCCCGTCGCGTCTGCGGCGGGCACACCCTCGGGGTCGTATCAGGCTGTGGCGCGCCGTGGTAGCACCCAGTTGGGGCGTACGAAGTGGCACGTGTAGCCGGCCGGGTAATTCAGCAGGTAGTCCTGGTGCTCTGGCTCGGCCTCCCAGAACGGGGCCGCGGGCTCGATCGTGGTGACGGCTTTGCCTGGCCACAGGCCTGAGGCGTCGACGTCGGCGATGGTGTCGCGCGCGACCTGCTCCTGCTCCGGGGTGAGCGGGAAGATCGCCGACCGGTAGCTGGTGCCGATGTCGTTGCCCTGACGGTCAAGCGTCGACGGGTCGTGGATCTGGAAGAAGAACGACAAGACGTCGCGGTACGTCGTCTGCGTCGGGTCGAAGACGATCTCGACGGCTTCCGCGTGCCCGGGGTGGTTGCGGTACGTCGCGTGGTCGTTCTGACCGCCGGTGTATCCGACACGCGTCTGGAGGACGCCTGGCTGCCGCCGGATCAGATCCTCCACACCCCAGAAGCACCCGCCGGCGAGGACCGCCGTCTCGGTGCCGGGCGTGCGGGTGACCTGCCCAGTGTCATGGATTCCACTGGTCATGATGCGTTCTCCTCTGCGGCCGTGGTGTCGCTGGATGTGTCGAACAGTGCCCGGTACTCGCCGTACCCCTCACGCTCCAACTCCGTTACCGGGATGAAGCGTAGGGCGGCGGAGTTCATGCAGTAGCGCTGGCCGCCCGCTTCGGTGGGGCCGTCGCCGAAGACGTGACCGAGGTGACTGTCAGCGCCCGTGGACCGCACCTCGGTTCGGGTCATCCACAGCGTCCTGTCGCTCTTCGTGCGAACTGCGTCCACCTCAATCGGCTTGGTGAAGCTCGGCCACCCGGTGCCGCTGTCGTACTTGTCGATCGACGAGAACAGCGGCTGCCCGGACACCACGTCCACATAGATCCCGGCCTCGTGGTTGTCCCAGTACTGGTTTCGGAACGCGGGCTCTGTCCCGTCCTCCTGCGTCACCCGGAACTGACTGTCGGTGAGGCGACTGACCGCCTCCGGCGTCTTCCGGTAGTCGTGCGACACGATTTCTCCCTTCCCGACGTCGCTGGCTGCGCCGTCACTGTGTATAACAACGGGAGTGCCCGATTTGGTCCCCGACCCGTCTTCGTTACGGCCAGGCGGCGTGGTTGACCTGTTCGCTCTCGACTCGGATCTGTAGTTCGGCTCGGGTTGTCGGGGCCAGTCCGGCTACGTCGACGAGTACGTCCTCGGGGTGGTGCGCGGCGAGGCGGATGATGCACTCGGCGGCCAAGGCCGGCCAGAGGGGGTCGCGGCGGGGGTTGTCCGTCCGAAGCATGTGTACGACGAGCGCGTCGATGGGTTCGAGGTCGAGCCAGCGTCCTGATGGCATCGAGGGGAACGTCAGGCGGTCGATCCAGCGGACGGTGCTCGTGGAGGGAACATCTGTCTTCTGTTGCGGAGCAGGCACGGCTGAAGTCAGCGACAGGGTGCGGGGCGTGCGACTGGTGCTGCCGGACAATTGCAGCTTCACCTCGGACTGGACGACCGGGGTGAGCGCGTCGAGAGAGTGCGCGATGAAGTAGCCGTCCGGCGCCTGAGCGACGATGCGCGACAATGGGCCGGCGAAGCCGATACCCCGCTCGTCGTCGTGCAGCTCGGTGAAGAGAATGCGCGCCCGCGGGAAGGTGCCCCGCAGGATGCTCAGTGCGTGACTGCTCACGACGGTTGTGAGCACGATGTTCGCCGAGCTGGGCGCCGATCTCATGTCAACGACCGCATACCCCGGGCCGAGCATCTCGCTCAGCTCCGCCCGGGCCTGTTTCGACAGCGGCATGGTGATCACCACCACCGTCTCGCCGGCGCCTGGTTCGGTCATCAACTGCTCCCATTCACCCGCCGGGCCGTCCCCTGTCTCGCGGTACGACGCTGGTACGGCGATCGGGGTTCGGGTGATGACAGGTCGGCTCCTCGGGCACCGGCGCTGTCATCAATCCTGAGCGGCACACCGAACTGGACGGCTCAGGGTTCGCGGTCAGTAACGGGAAGACGGATCGGCTCACCGGGCTCCCGCAGAGCGGTGCGACTTCGGTCCGCGCCGCGAGACACGCGGGGCCGTCGGTCGTAGGGGGTCAACCGGCGGGCTAGATGAGACGGTCTGTTGTATGGCCTCGCATCTTCTTTCCGTCCTTGGCAGCCATGAGCTCGTTGAGCTCGACGCCGATCTCGCCCGGGCCGCGGTGAGCGCGCTCGCGGTGACTGCCGTCGATCCCGGTGGTGTGCCTCGTGCGAAGTTCGTGCCGCGCGAGAAGATCGCGGAGACGCACCGGTCCGGGCTGGGGGCGGCACCGAGCTGGCATGTCTTCTGCATCGACAACGGCATCGCGTTCACGCCCGAGCTGAGCGTGCTCGGTGACCAGCGGTTGCGTCCCGATCTGCGCGCGCTGCGTGTGCTCGGCGGCGGCCTGGCCTGGGCGCCGGCGGAGTTCTATGAACAGTCCGGCTCGCCATCGCCGCTGTGTACCCGCGGGCGGCTACGGGAGACCGTTGGCGAGTTGGCGTCACTCGGCATAACCGCGACCGTCGGCTGCGAGGTCGAGTTCGTACTCACCGCTGCCGACGGCACGGCGCTGACCGAACGCTCATGGAGCTGCTACGGCCTGACCGCAGGACTGGACCGGGAGGACTTCCTTCTACGGCTGCTCGACGACTGCCGAACCGCCGGGCTCGACGTCGAGCAGTGCCATGCCGAGTACGGCGACAACCAGTACGAAATCTCCTTCTCCCCCACCGATCCGGTCGCCGCGGCCGACAAGGTGGTACTGGCGCGCATCGTGATCGGCCGCGCGGCGCGGCGCGCAGGGCTTGCCGCGTCGTTCTCGCCGGTGCCGTTCGTAGGTGGTAGCGGCAACGGGGCCCACGTCCATGTCTCGCTCGATCGCGACGGTACGCCGATGCTGTCCGGTGGGCCCGGACCGCACGGGCTGACCGTGGAGGGCGAGTCGGCGATCGGCGGCATCGTCGCCGGGCTGCCCGGCGTGATCGGCGTACTCGCCGGGTCCGTGCTGTCGGGTCAGCGGCTGCTTCCCGGGCACTGGTCGGGCGCGTTCGCCTGCTGGGGACTGGAGAACCGCGAGGCCGCCGTACGTCTGTGCGCGGTCGAGGCAGGCAGCGCCAACATCGAGGTCAAATGTATCGACCCGTCCGCCAACCCCTACCTCGCGACCGCGGTCGTGCTCGGCTTGATCGTGGACGGACTGCGGCGCAGGACTCCGCTGCCGGCCGAGGTCACCACTCATCCGGCCGACGCGCAGCACGCGACACTGCCTACCGATCAGACCGTGGCGCTGGATGCGCTCCAGGAGTCGGCCGAGGCCAAACACATACTCGGTGCGGACCTGCTGTCCGCGCTGCTTGCCGTACGGCGGCACGAGGTGACCGCCTTCGGAGGACAGGATCCGTCCGCGGTGGCCGACCGGTTGCGGTTCGCGTGGTCGGCATGAGCGATCAAGAAGCGATCCCCGACGCCCTACCGGTTACGCGGGCTGGTGAAAGTGTCGCCGAGCTGGCCTTCCAGATGCCGCTGATCGACCACCATTGCCACGGCGTACAGACAGGCACCGCGACCGATGCTGAGGTGGAGCTGCTGGCCACAGAGTCGGACTGGCCTGCCCCACCCGGTACGTCGGTGTTCGACAGCCCGTTCGGAATCACGGTGCGCTCGGTGTGCGCGCCGTTGCTCGATCTGCCGCAGCATTGCACCGCGGAGGAGTATCTCCGGCGCCGCCGAGAGCTGGGCGGCACCGAGGTCAGCACGCGGTTACTGGCTTCGAGCGGAACCGAGCGGTACCTGCTCGACACCGGTTTCCACGCTTCGACGATCACGACGCCGGACGAGATGGCGACCCTGACCGGCGCGGCTACCGACGAGATCGTGCGCCTGGAAACGCTCGCCGAGTCGATCGCGCCGGACTGCACCGCCGCGGGCTTCGCCAGCGCCTTCGACAACGCGCTCGAGGCGGCCGCCGCACACGCTGTCGGCGTCAAATCGATCATCGCTTACCGGTACGGTCTCGACTTCGATCCGGCCCCACCAGAAGCTGCTCAGGTAACCGCGGCCGCGGGCCGCTGGTTGACGGCAATCGAGGCAGGCTCACCGACGCGTCTCGCGGACCCGGTCCTGCTGCGGCATTTGTTGTGGCGGGCGGTGGAACTCCGTAAGCCGATCCAGTTGCACGTCGGGTACGGCGACTCCGACATCGTGCTGCACCGCTGCGATCCGTCCCACCTCACCGGGTTCGCGCACGCGACGCGTACGACGGGCGCTCAGCTGATGCTGCTGCACTGCTACCCGTACATCCGGCAGGCCGCGATTCTCGCGCAGCTCTTCCCGCACGTTTGGCTGGACACGAGTTGCGCAGTCAGCCATACCGGGCCGTCCAGCGAAACGCTGGTGCGGGAGTCGCTGGAGATCGCGCCGATGCACAAGCTGCTCTACGCCTCGGATGCGTTCGGCCTGCCCGAGCTCTACGCGTGCGGATCGTGGCTCTGGCGCCGGGCCGTCGGCCGGGTGCTCGACGAGTGGCTGGCCGACGACCTGATCGGCGCGGCCGACGCCCGCCGCTACGTCGAGATGCTGGGCCGCGCCAACGCCGTTCGAGCCTACGGTCTGGAATAGACGCTGATCTAGGAAGCACCCGCCGATCTATCTCACCTGGTCCCTCTCGGTCGGATCCGTCCAGGGACGGAGCGGCGGCGCGGTCAGGCAGGCAGGGTGCTCAGGGCGCCGCCGTCGGCGATCCATACCGAGCCGTTGACGTAGGAGCTGGCGGGAGTGGCGAGGAAGGCCACGACCTCGGCGATCTCTTCCGGTTCACCGACGGTGCCGCGCAGGTTGCCTCGTCCGAGCGTCTCGATGTGCTCACCGAGCAGTTGCTCGGTTCCGGCGGTGCGCGTCGGGCCCGGTGAGACCGCGTTGACGCGGATGCCGTACGTCGCGAACTCGGTCGCCCACGACCGGGTCAGGAGCTCGAGGGCTGCCTTCGAGGCGCCGTACGCCGCACCGATCGGCGCCGGTGATGTCGCGGCGGTCGAGGTGATGTTGATGATCGTGCCGCGGCGCCGCTCCGCCATGCCGGGAGCGAGCGCGGCGACAAGCAGGAACGGCGCGCGGGTGTTGATCGCGAAGTGGCGGTCGAAGCCGTCGACGTCGGTGTCGGGCGTGCTGGTGAAGCTGTAGACGCCGGCGCTGTTGACCAGGATGTCGACCGGACCCGCCTCAGCGGCCAGACATTTCGTCTCCTCGGCATCGGTGAGGTCAGCGCTCAGGAAGCGGGCTCTGCCTCCAGCCCTGATGATCTCGTCCACTGTCCGCGCGCCGCGCTCGGCGTCCCGGCCGTGCAGTACGACGTGTGCCCCCAGCCCGGCCAGCCGGAGCGCGATCGCTCGGCCGATACCGGCGGTGGCGCCTGTGACCAGGGCGGTCTGCCCCGCGAGAGTTGTGTCAACGGCGGTCATGATGGTGCCCTTCCGATCAAAACTGGGTTGGTGTCCCCAGTTTTAGCACAGACTGGGTTGAGCGCCCCACTCGTGCGCTAGACTGGGCGCATGGCCACCGCACCCGAGGAGCGTCGGCTGACTCGCAAGGGCCAGCTCGTCCGGGACCGGATCGTCGACGCCGCGACCGAGCTGATCGCCCGCAACGGAGTGGCCGGCACCAACACCGACCAGGTCCGGCAACTCGCCGGAGTGAGCGGCTCGCAGCTGTACCACTACTTCGACAGCAAGCAGGCCCTCATCCGCGCGGTCATCACCCGGCAGGCCGACGCGGTCAGCGGCCCGCCCGAGATCGGCGCGCTGGACAGTCTCGACGCATTGCAGGCCTGGGCCGACGCCGCGGTCGCGCGACAACGCGAGCAGGACGGTCTCGGTACCTGCGATCTCGGCACGCTGGCCGGCGAGCTGGGTGTCCGGGACGAGGAGTCACGCGCCGAGATCTCACAAGGATTCCTGCGCTGGAAGCAGGTCCTGTACGACGGCCTCCATGCCATGCAGCAACGCGGAGACCTACGACCTTCCGCAGATATCGACGAACTCGCCTACGCCCTACTCGCCGCACTCCAAGGTGGAGCACTCCTGTCCCAAACCCTCCGCGACACCAAACCACTCGAAGCCTCGCTCAACGCCGCACTGGCTCACGTCCGCTCGTTCGTCTGAGGAGCAAGACGGGACTTTCGGCCCTACTGCCGTGCACGGTGCGTCCCGACTGTTGACTCCATGGACACTTCGTCCGTTGTCAGGAGGACGCCATGAGCACAGCACGGCTTTTCGACCGTTCGCGGCTGGAGATTCTCAGTCCGGTGGACTGCGTGCGGCTGCTCGGATCGGTTCCGCTCGGTCGGTTGGTTTACACGTACGCCGGACTGCCGGCGATCCGTCTGGTCAACTTCGTGGTGGACGACGACACGATCGTGTTCGACACGGGCAAGGGTGACAAGTTCCGGGCCGCTGAGCGGGGTGATGTGGTCGCGTTCGAGGCGGATGACGTCGATATGGAGCGTCACAACGGCTGGACAGTGACGGCGATCGGCCATCTGTCGGTCGTCACGGCCGAGGAGACCGTCGAATTGCGCCGTACGCTGCCGTTGCACTCCTGGCTACCGATGGACGACCCTCAGCTGGTGCGGCTCGGAATCGAGTCCGTCCACGGTCGCAGGCTGGTGCCGTGGGGTCAGCGGCCACGCTCGGGCTAGTTCACATCACTCGTGACCGTGCGTAGGCTGATCGCGTGGCCGAAGGCTCTGGGCGGGGAAGCTGGGACGAGGGCGCACTCGAGTACGCCGGCCTGTCCCGGGTACGTCTTGATGCCCTCTTGCAGGAACTGCTCGGTCGTGTCGACGAGATCATGGAGTACCAGGAGCGCCTCCGCGCCCTGCTCGATGCGGTCGTCGGCATCGGCGCGGATCTCGACCTGAACAGCACCCTGGACCGCATCGTCACCGCCGCCTGTGAACTCGCCGGCGCCAGGTACGGCGCACTCGGCGTCGTCGGGCCGGACGGCAAGCGGCTCGTCCGCTTCATCACCCACGGCGTCACCGCCGACGAGATCGCGGCCATCGGGCCGTACCCCGAAGGTCACGGCATCCTCGGCCTGCTGATCGAGCACCCCGAGCCGATCCGGTTGCACGATCTCGCCGAGCACCCCAGGTCGTACGGCTTCCCGGCCAACCACCCGCCGATGAAGAACTTCCTCGGCGTCCCGATCCGCACCCGCGAACACGCCTACGGCAACCTCTACCTGACCGAGAAGACCGGCGGCGCGGACTTCACCGAGGACGACGAGCGCACGGTCACCGCGCTCGCGACCGCGGCCGGGGTCGTGATCGACAACGCCCGCCTGTACGCCGACACCGAGCAACGCCGCCGCTGGCACGAGGTCACCGCCGAGATCACCCAGCTGTTGCTCGGCGACTTCGACATCGACCAGGCTCTCCAGCTGATCACGAAACGCTCGCGCGAGGTGTCCGGCGCCCAGGTGGCGGCGGTGCTGCTCGCGGACGGCGACGAGTTGGTCGTACGCGCGGTCGAAGGGCCGCCCGAGCTCACGCAGTACGTCGGCCGGCGGATCCCTGCCGACGTACCGGTCCTGAGCCGCGTCACCGCGGGCACCGGCGAACAGATCGTGATCGAGGACCTGGCCCAGCTGCTGAAGGATGCCGGCGGACTGACCGAATTCCCCGAGGGTGCGATGCTGGCCCGCACGACGATGGCTCCCCTACCGGCCGGCAACACCGGCACCGGCGGCGTGCTGGCCGTCGCCATGCAGCAGGGCTCGAACACCCGCGTCGCCGAAGGTGCCGACCTGGTCCGGATGTTCGCCGGCCAGGCCACCCTCGCGATGGAACGCGCCCGGGCGCAACGCGACCGCGACATGCTCGCCGTCCTCGAGGACCGCGACCGGATCGCCCGGGACCTGCACGATCTCGTGATCCAGCGGCTGTTCGCGACCGGCCTGCAACTGCAGGGCATGCATCGCCTGGTGAAGCCCGAGCACCAGCAGCGCATCAGTCGGGCGGTCGACGACATCGACACCACGATCCACGATCTCCGGGCCGCGATCTTCGAGCTCCAGCAGGCAGCCGAGTCCAGCTCGCTGCGCGGCGATGTCCAGGCGCTCGTTGCGGAGTACGCCGAGCCGCTCGGCTTCCGGCCGCAGCTGATCTGCACCGGACCGATCGACACTGTGGTGCCGGCCTCTGTACGACCGCAGATCCTCGCGGCGATCAGGGAGTCGTTGTCGAACGTCGTCCGCCATGCCCAGGCATCTGCCGCCACGGTCGAGGTCACTGTCAACAGCGCCCAGGTGATCGCACGGATCTCGGACGACGGGATCGGAATCGCACTGCGGAAACGCAACAGCGGCCTGCGCAATCTGACCGAACGCGCGCAAGCCCTCGGCGGCACCGTGCAGATCAGGGACAACGAGCCGCACGGCACCGTCGTCGAGCTCAGCGCACCGATCACCGACAACTGACGGGGCAACCGACGGGGCAACTGACGGCCGAAAGGCCCAGCAGATCGGGACTCTTGCCCGCAGCGCCACCCACCTCCTACCGGCGAACCTGAAGTAGGAGAACCAGTGGGAGGAGCCACCCGTGTCCGAGCAACTGCCCAAGGAAGAGGTCGACACCCTGCTCGCGGCGGCCGTCGCCGCTCCGAGTATGCACAACACCCAGCCGTGGCGGTTCGAGGTGGAGGGTCACGTGATCGACGTCTACCTGGACGGATCCCGCACCCTGCCCGCTGAGGACCCGACGGGCCGGGCGATGCGGATCGCCGCCGGCACGGCGACCTTCAACCTCCGCTGCGCCGCAGAGCGTCTCGGGTACGGCACCTGGTTCGGGCTGGCGCCGTACCCGGACGAACCCGATCTGCTGGCCCGCATCGTCCTCGAACCCACTGCCACCCGGGACGACGAGCTGTCCGACCTGGCCGTACACATCCCGTACCGCCACACCGATCGCAATCCGTCCGACGCCACACCGCTCCCCGAGCACCTCCGCGTCGAGTTGATGCAAGCGGCGTACGCCGGCGGCGCCGACCTCACCTGGCTCGGTGAGGACGAGGTCCGCGGCGTCCTCGACCTGGTCCTCGAGAGCGACCTGCGCGAGATCGGCGAGTGGCACCGCCGGGCCGAGCGTGCCCACTGGGTCGGCGGCGAACGCCCTGCCGACGGCGTGCCCAGCTCGGCCCTCGGCCCACGATCCACCAGCTACCCGGCAGCCGTTCGTGACCTGGGCACCCGGCCCGCCGACCGCTCGCGGACGGAGCAGACCTTCGAGACGCATCCGACGCTCGCCGTACTGTCCACCAACTTCGACGAACCCGCCGATCAGGTCACTGCCGGGGCCGCACTCGAACGCGTGCTGCTGACCGCGACCCGGGCCGGTGCGAGCGCGTCGTTCCTCAACCAGCCGCTCGAGTTCGAGGACCTGCGCCGCAAGGTGCAGCACCTCACCGGACGTCCTGGTCACGCCCACATGATCATCCGCTTCGGCACCACCCGGCCGCACAGCGGCACCGCCCGCCGGCCGGTCGCCGACTTCCTCCCCAAGGAGCAGTCATGACCATCTCGTTGCAGCTCACGATCGACAGTTGGGAAGCCCAACTCGACCGCATCGCCGAAATCAGCGCCTCCAACGACTGGTTCCTCGAGGAACAGCGCCTCGCCGAGGCACTGCACACGATCGCCGTCTATCGTGAGCACATCCTGCCTGTGCTCAGCGACCGCGACCCACGCCTCGCAGCGCAGATGACCGTGCTGATCGACCGTCTCGAAGTCCTCCGCGACGACCTCTACCGCACTGTCCACCCGCCGAACTCGTACGAGGAAGTCGCCCAGACCATCATCACGCTCCGCTCCCTCGCCCAGGTAGCAGCCCGCGCAGAACGAGCCCTCGAAGACGCCCGATAACCCGCTCACTCGCCGCGTAGGTGGCGGGCATACCAGTCGGGCTCGGGGGTTGCGGGGGTGAGGTGGATGCGGGTGTCGACGGCGAAGGCGCCGGACGGGGACGCGACCAACGGGTTGATATCCAACTCGGCCAGTTCTGGGACCTGGTTCGCCAGCCAGGCGATCCGGTGGATGACGTCGAGGACCGCTTCCTGGTCGGCGGCTTCGGCGCCGCGGTAGCCGGCCAGCAGAGGCGCGCAGCGCAGTGAGCGCAGCATTTCCAGCGCGTCGAGATCGGTCAGCGGCAGGCCGCGCCACTGACGATCGGCCAGTACGTCGGTAAGAACGCCGCCACTGCCCGCCATCACCAACGGGCCGAACAGCCGATCCCGGACCACTCCGACGACCAACTCGGTCCCGCTCGGCGCCATCGCCTGTACGAGGACCTGCGGGTCGTCCGCGGCGGTCGTGACGTCGTCGTACGCCTTCCCCAGCTGTACTGCGTTCGTAAGCCCGACGCGCACCCCACCGATATCGGTCTTGTGCACGACACCGGGCGCGGCTGTCTTCAGCGCCACCGGATACTCTGCCGCGGCCGCGATCGCCTCAGCTCGGGTCCGCGCGGTCGCGACCGGGATCATCCGCACGCCGGCACATTGCAGGAGCACGCCGACCTGCTGCGGGTCGAGCCAGCCGCCGTCAGGGTTCCGCTGAAGGAAATGCCGGACGACGACACGGGCTCCCGACGGATCCACCTGAGGCAGATCGGGTACGACGCCTTGCGGCCGCGCCCGCCACTCGGCATACCGGACGGCATGGGCGACGGCGCGGACGGCGCTCTCCGGGAACGGGTACACCGGCAGCCGGCGACCGTCCGCCAGCGCGACCTCCGGTGCGGCATGGGTCGATCCGACACAGTTCACGACGATCGGCAGGTCGGCCTGATCCGACCCGGCCGCGATCGCGGCGTAGATGTCGTCCACGTTGCCGGCCCGCGTCACGGCGTAGTTCACGACGACACAGTCCACCTCGCCGCTCGCCACGATCTCCTTCAGCGCCTGCGTGAGGCTCGCGGGAGACGCGGCCGCGCCGAGATCGACCGGGTTGCCACAACCCACCGCTCCGATGGCCGCGAGGTGCTCTTGAATAGCCGGCGTCAGCTCCGGCAGCTCCAACTCGAGTCGCGCCGCAGCGTCCGCGGCGAGGATCCCGGCACCGCCTGCGTTTCCGATGACAGCCAGCCGACGGCCTCGTGGCAACGGGGGTACGGCGAGCACGCGGGCCGTCTCGACGAGTTCCTCGACGGTTTCCATCCGGAGTACGCCGGACTGCTCGAACAGCGCGTCGACGGCGGTCTCTGGTGTTGCCGCGGCCGCGGTGTGCGAGACACCGGCCCGGCGGCCACCGGGCGAGCGGCCACCCTTCACGACCAGGATCGGCTTGGTCCGCCCGATCATCCGGGCCAGACCGCCGAACTTGCGCGGGTTCCCGAACGACTCCAGATACAGACCGATCACCGCGGTTCGTTGGTCGCCCCACCAGTGCAGCAGCACATCGTTGCCGCTGACATCGACCTTGTTGCCGAGGGAAACGAACTCCGAGATCCCCAGCCCGGTCCGGCCGGCATGTTCGAGTACGGCGATGCCGACCGCGCCGGACTGCGCCGCGAGGGCAAGCGTTCCGGGCATCGGCGACACCTCGGCGAACGTCGCGTTCAGGCTCACTTCCGGGGCGGTGTTCACCAGCCCGAGACAGTTCGGCCCGATCAGCCGGATGCTGTGCCGGCGGGCAACCGTCAGCATCTCCCGCTGCAGCTCGCGGCCCGCCTGTCCCAGCTCCGAGAACCCAGCTGTCAGCACAACCGCACCGCCGACACCGCACGCACCGCACTCCGCCAGGACGTCGAGCACCTGCTCGGTGGGTACCGCGAGCACGGCCAGGTCCACAGTCCGCGGCACCGCTGAGATCGACGAGTACGCCGGCTCGCCCGCGATCTGTGCAGCGTGCGGGTTCACGGCGTACACCGAACCAGTGAAGCCGCCCTTGACGATGTTGAGCAGCAGCTCGTGCCCGATCCCACCGGGCTTGCGGCCGGCACCGATCACGGCGATCGTCTGCGGCGAGAAAAGCCGCTGCAGCGAGCGGTTCTCGGCCGCCCGCTCGCGATCGGCCATCCGCTCCAAGGTCGCCGGGTGGTACGCCGTGTCGAGCACCAGCTCGACCACGCCGCTCTCGAGCTTGCGGACCTGCTCGAAGCCCGAGTCGGCCAGCACCCGCAACATCTTGGCGTTCTCCCCCAGCGTGTCGGCGCGCAGTCGTTCGATGCCGTTCTCCCGGGCCGTTGCCGCGAGCTGCTCGAGCAGCAGCGTGCCGATGCCGCGACCATGGACCGAGTCCTGCAACAGGAAGGCCATCTCGGCCTCACCGGTGCGCAGGGCTTCGTAACTCGCGATGCCGACCACCTGGCCGCCGTACTCCGCGACCAGTGCGACATGTCCGCCCGGCTCCGCCGTCAGGTGGTGGGTGTAGTCGTCGGCCATGGCGCGATTCATGCCGAAGAACCGCAGATACATCGACTCGTCCGACACGCGCTGGTTCATCGCGGTCAGGGCTGGTTCGTCGTCCCCACGCGCCGGCCGGATCCGCACCACCGTCCCGTCGGCGGCCAGCACGTCCCAACCGGCCCCCATCGGTGAACCCGGTCGCTCGATCGCTGTCATGGCAGCTCCTTCCGACACTCCACCAGCCCACCCGACACCGCTCCCCCGGGCCAGTGCCGTTGGTCCTGGTCCACAGGACCTTCGCCTCTAGGCCCTGACCGCCATCAACCGCGACACTGAGGACGGTGCACGAGCTCACCGGCGGAGGGGGCCGGCATGACCGGGAAACGAGTTGTAGTCGGAATCGATGGCCGGCCGGACTGTGAGAACGCGATCCGGTGGGGAGCGATCGAGGCCGCCGCGCGAGGAGCGGATCTGCAGCTGGTGCATGCGTTCGTGTGGGCAGAGTTCCGGGTGCCGGTCGGCCCCAGTGACCTCGCGCCCGGGCTTCGTGCGCAGGCTGATCAGATCATCGCGGACGCCGTCGAACTCGCGCGGACGTTCGAGCCGGCGGTGCCTGTGACCGGGAAGCGGGTAGACGGCTTCCCGTCCGCCGTCCTGCTGGCTGAGTCCGCGGACGCGGAGTTGGTGGTGATCGGCAGCCGGGTCACCGGGCGTCTGCTCGGGCTGATAGTCAGCTCCGCGGGCATCGAGTTGTCTGCGAACGCGCGCTGCCCGGTTGTCGTCGTACGGCCGACCGACGACTCGCTCGCCGGCAACGAGGTGGTGATCGGGTACGACGGCTCGCGGGCCGCCGGCGCCGCTGTCGAGTTCGGGCTCGACCACGCGCGCCGGCATCAGCTCGCGGCCCGGATCGTCGCCGTCCTGGACGAAGATGAGGACGACGACCACAATCTCCTGGCCGGGCTTCGGCCCTACGCCGGTGACGCGGACATCGTCGAGGTGACCGGTCACCCGTCGGAGCTGCTGCTCGAATGGGCTGCCGACGCCCAACTCCTGGTCGTCGGCTCGCGTGGTCGGGGCGGGTTCGCCGGGCTGCTGCTCGGTTCGGTGAGCCAGACCATGCTGCACCAGGCGCCGTGCCCGGTGGCGGTCATCCCGCCCGCCGCGATCGAACGGCCCGCATAACCGGGTCCTTCGGCACTGCATCCGGCGTCGGCGCGGATGGTGTGCTGGAGATGGACCGAAGGAGGTTGTGATGTCGAAGAAGGTATTGGTTGCCTACGCCAGCAAGATGGGCGCGACCGCCGACATTGCCCAAGCGATCGGCGCCGAACTGCGAACACACGGGCACAACGTCGACGTTCTCGATGTCGCGAGCGTCATCGACCTCACGCCGTACGACGCGGTCGTGTTGGGGAGCGCCCTGTACATCCGCCGCTGGCGGCGGGAGGCCGTGCGGTTCCTGCGGCACCACGTCGACGAGCTCCGTGCGCGTCAGGTCTGGCTGTTCCACAGCGGCCCTGTCGGCCCGGACAAGGACCAGGAGCAGGACATGCCGCCGACGGTCCGGCACCTGGCCCACGAGATCGGCGCGACCCCGGCCGTGACATTCCCCGGCCGCCTCGAAAAAGCCACTGCAAAAGGCTTCCTGGCCCGCCACCTCGCCACCGGCAACCTCGCCGGCGACTCCCGCGACTGGGCCATGATCCGCCGCTGGTCCGACGACATCAACGCCGCCCTCGAGGCCACGGAACGCAGCACCTGGCACCGCCCGTCGACCAAACCTCCAGCGGGCCACTTCCTGGGCTGAGGCGCCGTTAGCTTTGCGGATGCTTCTTCGTGTGCTCGATGGCGAAGACGGCGGCCTCGGTGCGGCGCTCGAGGTTGAGTTTGCGGAGCAGGGACGAGACG
This sequence comes from Kribbella sp. NBC_00662, assembly GCF_041430295.1. Classification (GTDB taxonomy): domain Bacteria; phylum Actinomycetota; class Actinomycetes; order Propionibacteriales; family Kribbellaceae; genus Kribbella. The sequence goes on from NZ_CP109029.1 coordinate 6,616,302, forward strand.
TAGTTCTTGACGGTCTTCTCGGCCAGGTAGAGCGACTGGGCGATCTGCCGGTTTGTCTTGCCCTCGGCGATCTCGGCGAGGATGCGGCGTTCCTGCTCGGTCAACGACGCATACCGCGGGTCCTCGGCCTCGGCCGGGTGCCGGAGGCGGTCCAGAACCTTGACGGTCATTGCGGGGTCCAGGAGCGACTCACCGGCGGCAAGACGGCGTACGGCGTCGACCAGGGCCTGGCCGTGGATCTGCTTCAGCAGGTACCCGGCAGCGCCGGCCATGATCGCGGTGAACAGCGCCTCGTCGTCGGAGAACGACGTCAGCATCAGGCAGGCCGGCGGCTCGTCCATCTGCGAGCGGACCTCTCGGCACACTGTGATGCCGTCGCCGTCAGGCAGCCGCACATCGAGCACGGCGACATCCGGCCGTACGGCGGGGATCCGCGCGATCGCCTCCGCCGCGGTCGAAGCGTCACCGACCACCTCGATGTCGGGTTCCGCGTCGAGCAGCTGGTGCAGACCCAGCCGGACCACCTCGTGGTCGTCGAGCAGGAACACCTTGATCGTCATGACCGTCTCCTTCGGCTTCACGCCGTACCCACCCGGCCGGCGCCCCGGTCCAGCATCCCGCTCCCCTCACGGTACGCACCAGGGACCTCGGTCCCGGAACCGGCGGGACCTTCGGCGGGGCGTCTTCAGATGTCCAGGTCGTGTTCGCGGAGGCGAGCGCGGGCTTCGTCGAAGTCTTCCCGGGTCATCTCGCCGGCGGCGAACCGGCGTTCGAGGATGTCCAGTGGCGACGGCAGGCTGGGCGGAGGTTGACGGCGCGGCTGCCTGATCACCCGCACCGCCGCCCACGCCGCGCCGCCGGCCACGAGGGCCCACAGCACGAGTACGGTCACCGACCAGAACGCGGCTCCTGCCGCTGAGTGCATCATCGGTCCGGTCCCTTCAGGCGACCTTCACGGCGCCGGTCAGCAACCGGCCGAGCTCGGCGCCCCAGTTCTGCGCGCGCTCGACTTCGACGTCCCGGACCGGCCCCGTCGTCTCGTTCACGAAGAAGCTCTCCGACGTTGTCAGCGGCCGGAATCCCATCCGGCGCAAGAGCTTCGCCGCCGACCGCGCCGCCGAGCCCGGCAACCGCCGTACCTTGGCGATCCGGGTGTCGAACGTCGCCACCCGCGGACCGGATCCGGTCGGCGGCTGCAGGACGCCCAGCCACTCGCGGATGCCGACCTCGATCGGCATCACCACATCGCCCTGCTTCCAGGCCTCCTGCCGGGTGGACAGCCGGCTCATCGAGAACGCATGCGTCGGGCCGCCGACAACCAGCAGCCGCACGTCCTCGGGCAGCACGCCCGGCGCCCGGTTCACCGGCATCGTCTCAGCCGCGACGTACTGCCGCAGCCCGTCGCGGATCGCCCGCGCGATCCGCTCGGTGTTGCCGAACATCGACTCGTAAACGATCAGTGCTCGAACGTTCTCGGTCATGACTCTCCTCCGATCAGTACGTCGGTCCGACGATCTGCCTGCACGGCCTCGGCCAGGTGGTGCGGGACGACCGCGACCGGACACGTCATCGCAGCCATCGAACGCCGCGCCACCGGGTCGATGGGCAGCGCGCCGCTGTGTGCGCCGACGACGACCAGGCCGACGTCGCCGCTCTCGTGCACCAGCGCCGCGGCCGGCTGCCGGCTGCTGAGGAACCGCGTGACCCGCACGTCCGGGAACCGGCTCGTCCACGGCGCGAGGTTCTCCGACAAGATGTGGTCGGCGCGGCTGATCCACGAGCAATCCGGGTCCTCGTCGGAGAAGGCGCGCTCGGCCGGCACGCCGGCGTGGACAACGATCAGGTCGGCCTCCCGGCCGGCCGCGACACCGAAGGCGAACTCCAGCGCCTCCGCGGACAGCGCCGTACCATCGATGCCGACGGCAACCTTCCGGTCCAGCAGCGACGGCTTCCACGACAGCGGTACGACGACCACCGGGCATCCGGCCCGGGCCGCCAGCGTGAGGTTGGTCTGGGTGTGCACGAGCCGTTGCGGGCCGCGGCTGCGGGACCGCCGAATCACCAGCATCCGGGCCTTCCGCGCCGCATGGGCGAGAACCCGCAGCCGGGAACCTTCCTCGGTGATTCCGGCCAGTTCGATCCCGTACCCGTCGCGGTGCCGCACGTGCGCCACCGCGGCACGCACGGCCGCGTCCGCCTGCTCGGCCGGGGACTTGGGCGCGTACCCCGGTGTCATCGGCGAGTACGAGCCGTGCGCGGAGTACGGCGCCACGAGCACCAGCTCCGCACCCACCCGGAGTGCTTCGGCGGACGCGTAGTCCACCACGCGGAGGTTCTCCGCGCTGCCGTCGACTTCGACCACCACGGGTCCGGTCCGGTTCCAGTCACTCATCTTTCTCACCTCGGAGTCACATCGGTACGACGGCCAGCGGGCAGACCGCGTGGTGCAGTACGCCGCGGGTCACGGATCCGGCGAGCAGAGCTGCCAGCCGGGTGTGATGGTGGGTTCCGACGACCAGGAGCTGGGCGTCGGACTGTTCAGCCGTGGTGACGATCCCGTCGACCGCGTGTCCGCGCCTGATATCGATCTGGATCGTCATGTCGGGGTACTTCTGACGCCACTCGGCGGCCACGTTCTCGAAGTGCCGCTGGGCGTTCTCGGCCCACTCCGCGCTGATGCCGGCGCTGTTCATCGCGTCCCAGCTGTAGACAGCCGGGAGATCCCAGACGTGCACGATGCGGACCGGCAGTCTTCGCTCGACGGCCGCAGCGATCGCGAATTCCATCACCGCGGCGTTACTGTCCGAATCGTCGAGAGCCACCAGCACCGGGCCGGAGTGGTCGGCCGGTTTCCAGTACTCCGGGACGATGACGACCGGGACGGTCAGATGCGCGACGACCGCCTCCGAGGTGGAGCCGATCAGCATTCGCCTGAACGTCCCCATCCCCCGGCGGCCGACGACCAGCATCCGGCCGTCCGCGGCAGCCTCGGTCAGGGTCCGGGCCGGCGGCCCGACGATCAGCTCGGCCCCGTGGTCGAGATCGCCCGGGCTCTCGTCCAGGTGTTTCTGGACCTCGTTGACGAGCTCCATCGCGGCATCGTCGATGAGATCAGGTTCCCATCCGGGGACGTACCGGACCTTGTCGTCGATCACGTGCACCACCTGGAGGGGCTCTTGCCGGAGCAACGACTCCTGCAGGGCCCACTCCAGGGCACCGGTGTCTCGCCAGGAGCCGTCGACTCCCACGTGGATGACCGGTTTGGTCGTCATCTCGCTCATCCTCAACTCAGCCACGGGTACTTGCGGACGAACGCGAGACCGGTCCACCACTTGCCGAACCCCCACACGTTGCCAGCAGCAACGAGCGCGAGAACCACGATGGTGATGGCGCCGAGGATGTGCTCGTCCAGCACCGGGTTGTTCTCCGGCGGCAGGTTGGCCGACCACATCAGCAGGTACAGGACGGCACCGCTGACTGCCGCGATCCGCATGCCGATGCCGACGGTCAGAGCCAGACCGATGCCGGCCAGGCCGACCATGAACAGCGGGCTGACCCACCAGTCACCGACCAGCGACTGGTAGAAGTCGGCCAGCGGGCCGCTGGTCCCCTTGCCCAGGAATCCGGCCGTCGGGTCGCCGCCGTCGATCCAGCCCTTGCCGGACGGGGTGGCGTAGCCGAGGCCGAACAGCTTGTCGACGAAGGCCCACAAGAACGTGAGGCCGAACGCGATCCGCAGTACGCCGAGCGCACGCCCGGCGGCCGTGGTGATGATCGGGTGCCGATCACCGTCGGGCTCCAGCACTGGAGCCGGCAAGTGCTTCCGGTGCGTCGTGGTGGTCATGGTGTCGTCCTTTCACTCGATTCCGACACCTCGATCGTCCGATCTCACGGCCACGACGGTCAGAGCCGTTCTCACCCCACTCACGGGAGCCGAAGGGCCTGCCGGTCCCGGGACGTATGCCGCTGTCGCTCGCTCGGGACCGAAGCGAGGCTGGATGGGAGGAGGTATCCGATGCTGACGAAGGACGAGGTAGACATCCTGCTCACGGCCGCGACACACGCGCCGTCGATGCACAACACGCAACCCTGGCGATTCGAGGTGCACGAGCCGGTGGTCGACGTACTGCTCGACAAGGAGCGCACGCTCGACGTCGCCGACCCGGCCGGCCGGGCGGCCCGGATCGGGATCGGCGCCGCCGCCTTCAACATCCGGGTGGCCGCGGCTGTGCTCGGGTACAAGTCGCGCCTGGTGGCGGATCCGGACCCGGCCCGCCCCGACGTCGTCGCCCGGTTGTTCTTGGGCGGTCGCAAGACACCGGTCCCCGGGCTCGGCCGCATGTACGGCGCGGTGTCCCAGCGGCACACGTACCGCGGGCCGCTGCTCGACCAGCCCATCCCAGCGCGGGTCCGCGACCGGCTCGACGAGGCGGCCCGGATCGAAGGCGCACAGCTGCACTGGCTCGGTCCGTGGGCGACCTCGCGGCTGGCCGAACTGCTACGGCAGACCGACACCGCGGATCTGGCCGACGAGGACCGGCTGCACGAGCGGCTGCGCTGGATCGGCGGCGATCGCTCAGGTGACGGCGTCCAGGACAGCGCCCTCGGGCCGGCCCCGGCACGCCCGGCCGTCGTCCGCGATCTGTCCCTCGGATTCGAGAGTCCGCACCGCGGTCAGGCCGTCTACGAGACGCAGCCGGCCATCGCGATCCTCAGCACGCGCGCGGAGGACGCCGTCGGCTGGGTCCACGCCGGTGCAGCACTCCAGCGAGTGCTGTTGACCGCGACGTCGTACGACCTGACGGCCTCGTTCGTCAATCAGGTGCTCGAACGCCCGGAGACCCGCATCCAGGTCCGGGAGCTGATCTGCGGCCGGTACTGGCCGCAGATGGTGATCCGGATCGGCTACCCCGCCCAGCCTGCCGGCCACACGTCCCGGCTGGACTGGCACGACTCCTTCGACCAATGGTTCTGAACGCACAGGAGGGCAACAGCATGTCGACACAGACGCTCCCGATCGTGGTTGGGTACGACGGCTCGCCGGGCAGCGTGTCCGCGCTGCACTGGGCCGCCGCCGCGGCAGACCGCCTGTTGGCGCCGCTACGCATCGTCGAGGCCTTCGAGATCGTCATCGTGACGCGCCCGGCGCCCGGGCACGTCGTACCGCTCGAAGCGCTGCGAACCGCTCGGCAGAAAGGTCTCGACGAGGTGGCGGCCGGCGTCCGGCAGAAGTACGCCGGTGTGCGGGTCGAGACCAACCTCGTCGGTGGCTCGGCTCCGAAGACCTTGATCGACGCGGCCCGGGACGCCCGGCTCGTGGTGCTCGGATCACGCGGCCTCGGCGGATGGAGCGGACTCCTGGTCGGCTCTGTTGCCGTCCAGGTGACGACGCACGCGGAGTGCCCGGTCGTCGTCGTCCCGCACGACGAGCAGCCGCACGGCGAGGAAGGCCCGACGGTCGTGGTCGGCATCGACGGGTCGAAGGATTCGGCCCGGGCGATCGACTTCGCGTTCGACCAGGCCGACGCCCTCCACGGCGAGGTCGTCGCCGTGCACGCCTGGACCAGCCCGTTCCTGACCTACGCCGACGGTGCCTCGATGCTGCAGTTCGACGACGAGAAGATCCGCGAGGAGTCGCGGCTGCTGGTAGCCGAATCCGTGGCCGGCGCCGCGGCGGATCACCCGGACGTCAAGTGGACGACCGAGCTCTCCCCAGGCTCCGCCGCCCCGGCCCTGGTACGGCGTTCGGCATCCGCGGACCTGGTCGTCGTCGGCTCCCGCGGCCGCGGCGGCTTCACCGGGCTCCTACTCGGCTCCGTCAGCCAGAGCGTCCTGCACCACAGCCATTGCCCGATCGCCATCGTCCGTTGAGCGCGATCTTCAGCGCGCCCTGGACACGGCGTGATTGGACGAGAGCCCGGGAGGTTCGCATGTCCACCACATCGCACGTACTGGTTGGGATCGACGGATCCCGCGACGGTCTGATCGCTCTGACCTGGGCAGCGTCGTACGCGACGCTGCACCATGCGCCGTTGCACGCCGCATACGTCGTCGACGACGAACAGCAGCCACTCGCCGGCCCGCCGTCCGCTCTTCCGGACGACGGCAGTGAGGTGCTCGACGACGCACTCCAGGAGCTCTCTCGCATCGGATTCCGATCCGCGACCCTGGAGGTCCTGCACGGGCATCCGGCCAAAGTTCTGCTCGAGCTGTCCGAACACTCCCAGGCTCTGGTCGTCGGCCGCCGTGGCATGGGCGGCTTCGCCGAGCTCGTCCTCGGGTCCACCTCCCAGGCGTGTACGGCGCTCGCCACCCAGGTCCCGCTGATCGTCGTCCCGGATACATGGGATCCTGCCGCGCCGGCCCGGGGACGGATCGTCGTCGGCATCGACGGATCGCTGGAGGGCCAGGACGCGCTCCGCTTCGGCTTCGAACTGGCACACCTGACCGGAGCCGAGATCCACGGCGTCCATGCGATCGAGGTCCGGGAGACCTACCCGGACCCCAACTCGTGGTTCGACCCGAGCCGCCAGCCATGTATCGAGCGCGCCGACGAACTGCTGACCCACACCCTCGACGGCTGGACGGCGAAGTACCCGGAGGTCCGCATCCAACAGCGCAGCGTCACCGACCATCCCGTCCTCGTCCTGGCCCGCGAGTCCCAGGACGCGGATCTCGTGGTGGTCGGTGGCGTGGGCCGGACCGCGTTCTCCGAACTGCGGATGGGCTCGGTGGCCCGCGGTCTGCTGTACCACTCGCACTGCCCGGTCGCCGTCGTACACCCGGAGAACTGAGGACACCGGCAACCTGACCAACCGATTCGCCCCACCGGACCGCGCTCAGGAGCGTGCGGCCCAGTTGTTCCAGCTGGCCTTGGCGCCGGAGTCGCCGATGCGGACTACGTCGTACACGGCGACGCCGGCGACGAGGACGGCGACGACGGTCAGGGCTGCGGTCAGGGCGTTCGACGTCGGCGCGAGGAAGTTGCGCTGCACCAGGCTGCGGCCGGTGCTCTCCCGTTGGCGCCACCAGAGGACGACCGCGAGTGTCGCGACGCCGACGGCCGCGTAGATCGCGGTGTCGCCGAGTTCGGCGTGCCGCTGGACGAGCGGGTTCGGCGCCACCCGGTGTTCGAGCCATTCGCCGGCGCTGGTGGTGATCGGCACGAGGACGACGACGAGCACCGACAGGATCGCGTTCGGGCCGGCGAGGCGACGTCTGGCCGCGGGCCACACTGCGGTCAGCGCCAGGAGGGCTGCCGAGAGCGGGAGCAGGACGACGACGGCGTGCACAAGGAGCACGTGGGCCGGGAGACCGTTGACTGTCTGCATCACTTTCCTTCGACTCGTTCCGGTTCGGAGCAGCCAGGCTGTCAGCGAGATCTTGGTGTTTTCTTGGAACGCCTCAGCCGCCTGTCCGGAAGTGCGCGGCGTCGAGCGCGGACTGCAGCGAACGGCGGTACCCGTCCGAGGTGAAGGTTGCCCCCGACACCGTGTCGATGGTGGCGCTCTGCGCGGCGATCGCCTCCTGCTCCAGCTGCGGCAGGGCGAACGAACTGATCTCACGGTCACGGCCGCCCGACGCGGGATACACCAACGCGGTCACTGCGGTCAGACGATGACTCCGGATCGTCGCCCGGACCTGCACCGGCCCGTACCGCGTGCCCTCCGACGTCCCGTTCACCGTCAGGTCGGTCGTCCCTGGTGCCGTGCTGACGACTCCCGGAGTTGCTGACGGCAACGACGAGCTCGACACCTGATTCCGGCTTGTCGGGAAGAGGAACAGGACGACGAGCAGTACGCCGGTTCCCCCACCCACCACGAGATTCCGCCGCAGGCGCTCGGAGTGACCGGTCATCGTGCACCGGCCCGATGCGCCGCGTCGAGCGCGGACTGCAAGGACTGGCGATATCCCTCCGAGGTGAACGTCGCTCCGGAGACGGTGTCGATCTGCGCGCTCTGCGCCGCCATCGTCTCCTGGTTCAGCTGCGGTACCGCGTAGCCGTTGATCTGATCGGTCTGGCCGTCGCCGCTCGGGTGCTGCAGGGTGTGTGCCTTGGTGATCCGTCCGCCGCGCACGCTCATCTCGACCTGCACCGGACCGTACTGCGTGTCGACCACGCCGCCCGCGACGACGACCGCAGCCGTGGGCGACACGGGCGCTGTCTGTCGAGACGTGGCCCTTGGTGACGTGCTCGATCGCGGAGAGGCCGTGGAGCTCGGACGGGTGGGCGGCGCCGTCCGGCTCCCGGCGCGGCTGGAAGGTGGCGAGCGCCGGGCAGACGTCTGCGCGGGTCGCTCGGTCGTGACCACCGCAGCCTGTCCGTCCGGCGAGTGTCCCTGCGCGCTCGCCCGCAAGGCGACCGCGACCACGGCTGTGGTCGCGACCGTCATCAACAGCTTGATACCGCGCCTCACGCACGTACTCCCTTCACCACGAGAACCGCTCCTGGTGCAACTGGTCGGCCGGTAGGCCGAGGTCGAGGACGGACCGGCACACCGCGTCCATCCACTGATCCGGTCCGCAGACGTACACGTCGTACTGCTCGATCCGTGGCACGAGCTGCCGGATCGCATCCTCGTCCGACCACGACCACGCACTCTCGGGCAACCACGAGTCCCGGGTCCGCATCCGGCCGCCGAGCAGGTAGTGCAGCGTGATGCCGCGGCGCCCGGCCAGCTGCTCGAGCTCCTCGCGGAACACCAGATCCTCTGCCCGGTGCGCGCGGTAGACCAGGATCGCGTTTCCCGGGCGGTACTCGAGCTCCTCCAGCAGCGCCCGCAACGGCGTGATACCGATGCCGCAGGCAAACATCGCGACCCGGTCGGTCACTCGCCGTTCCGCGGTCAGCCGGCCGTACGGTCCCTCGATCGCGACCCTCGTCCCCGGACGAAGCCGCGCAAGCCGGCTGCTGCCGTCGCCCGCGGCCTTGGCCGTCACCCGGAGCCGGTCCGGAGCCGGCGATGCGGACAACGAGTACGGATTGCCCCGCGACCACCCCGGACCGTCGAGGAAGCGGAACACGAAGTACTGCCCCGCACGCACCGGCATCCGGTGCAGTCCACGCCCGCCCAGCAGCACGGTGACCACACCTGGTCCCTCCCGGACCACCTCGCGCACCGTGAGCCCGTGCCGCAATGTCCGCCACAGCGGCAGCGCCAGCCGGTACAGCACGATCGCCGCGAGCGCCACGCCGTACGCCGACCACCAGTACGCCCGCGCGACCGCGGAGGTCGTGAAGCCCGCACCGGTCCAGATCTCGTGCGGTATGGACAGCCCGACGCCGATGTAGGCGTAGAGATGGAGCAGGTGCCACGACTCGTACCGCAGCGCCTTCCGCGCGGCCCTGACCGACGTCACCACGACCAACGTCAGCGCCGCACTGGCGGCGACCGCGAGCAGCATCCCGCCGTACGTCGTCACGACCGTCCAAGTTTCACGGAGCAGGTTGTTGTGGTCGCGCAGGGTGTAGCCGACGAGGATCAGGGCGATGTGCACGAGCAGGAGGTTGAACGACCAGAAACCGACCAGCCGGTGGCGGCGCGCCAGCTCGTCCTGGCCGTAGCTCCGCTCGATCATGGGGACGCGGGCCATCAAGAACACCTGCACCAGCAGCAGATCCGCCGCGACCAGCCCCGACAACCGTCCGAGCGACGTGAACAGGTCGGCCGGTCCACTCGCAAGCGACTGCAGGCCGCGTCCCGACACCCACAGCGCGATCACGACCAGCACGCTCACCCAGCACAGGACGCCGGCCACGTCGCGCCACCACACCGGCGTACGGCGTGGCCGGCGCCGGGCGTGCCCGATCCGCGACCGGCCGGGGGCCCGCACGGCACCGTGGTTCGTCATACTCCGACGATGCCCGCCGTTTCTTAGCCCTTCCTTGGACCGGACTCCTCGAGCGCGGGCAGCACCAGCTCGAACGTCGCCCCGACCTCGCTCGGAGCCAGCCGGAGCTGACCACCGAGCCGGTTCGCGACGTCGTGCGCGAGTGACAGTCCGAGGCCGTAGTGAGCGCGTCCCGCCCGGTGACCACCCGAGTCGAACCGCCGCAGCACCCGTTGCGCCGCGTCCGGAGCGATACCCGGGCCGGTGTCGCTGACCGCCAGGATCACGTCCCCGCGCTGACGCCGTACGACGATCCGCACCTCGCCGCCTCGCGGGGTGTGGTCGATCGCGTTGTCGACCAGCGCGATCGTGGCACGCCGGATCGCGCTGGGCGAACCGAGTGCGACCGCATGGTCACCCTCCCAGCGCAGCCGTACGCCGGCCTGCTCGGCGTGCGCGCCGGCCGTGTCGGCCACATCCTGCGCGACCCGGGCCAGATCGACCGGTTCGTGGTTCTCGGCGCCCCGCGGGTCGGCCGCCGCGAGCAGGTCGTCGACGACCTCGCCCAGTCGGCGCGTGTCGTCAACGACGCCGTCCGCATCGGACAGCACCTCCGCACTCGCGCCGCTACGGCGCAACGCCCGCCCGAGCACCTGGGCGCGTGTGCTCAACAAGGTGAGCGGAGTCCGCAGCTCATGCCCGGCGTCGGCGACGAACGCGCGCTGCAGTGTCAAGGCCTGCGCGAGCGGCCGCACGGCGCGACGCCCTATCAGCAGACCCAGCAAGGCAGCCAGCAGCAGACCCAGCGCGGCTGCGAACCCCATCGCCTGCAGCAGACGAACCCGCTCGGTGTGCGCCGTCGCCAGGTTCAGCACGGCCTGTACCGGCCTGCCCTTGATCAGACCGCTTGCGATGCGGTACTCCCCCTCGTCGTTCTCCACCGTCACCAACTCGATCTGTTCGGTGGCGCGGGTCCGCAGCGCCGCCAGCTCGGGCAGCAGCTCATCCGGGAGACCCGCCGACGCAACAGGTCCCGTCGGCCCCGTCATCACCAGCCACGCGCCGGCCGGCGGATCACCCACGTCATCGGCAGTTCTGACCGCCGACCGCAGCAGGTCGTCGGCCGCACCCGTCTGCCCGCGAACGACCACCACAGTGACCAGAGCGATCAGCAGCAGCATCGCCACGGCGACCAGCGCGGCGGCCTGTACGGCGACCCCGCGCGCGGCCCGTCGTACCAGCACCTCGTCTCCGACGGCGCGAGCGCTCACAGCTTGCCCAGCCGGTATCCGAGGCCTCGCACCGTGCTGATCACACCCCGCCCGAGCTTCCGCCGGCAGTAATGCACGTACGTGTCGACGACCGTCTCCGATTCCGCGTCGCCGAACACCCGGTCGAGCAGCTCGGACCGGCTGAACACCGCACCGGGCCGCGCCGCCAGCAGGGCGAGCAGGTCGGCCTCCCGCTCCGAGAGCTCCACGGTCTCGCCGTCGGTCCGGCGCACCGTCCGGCCGGCCAGATCGAGCGAACCACCCGGTACGGCGAGCTCGACCGCGTGATCGAGATGCCGCCGGAGCAGGGCCCGCACCCGGGCCAGCAACTCGGTCAGGTCGAACGGCTTCGTCAGGTAGTCCTCCGCCCCCGCGTCCAGACCCTCGACCCGGTCCTCGGTGGTCTTGCGTGCGGACAGCACCAGGATCGGCGTGCGGACACCGCGGCTCCGCAGCCGGGCGATCAGGTCCAGGCCCTCGACCGCGGGTAGGCCGCGGTCGACGATCATCGCGTCCACCGGACGCGTCAGCGCCAGGTGCAGTCCGGTGTGTCCGTCGCCGGCCCGCGTCACGGCGTACCCCTCGTCGGTGAGCACACGGTCCAGCAGCTCGGCCAGATCGGCGTCGTCCTCGATCAGCAGGATCCGCCCACTCACAGAGATCCCCAGCCGTCCGTCGCAAACAGGTTGCCGTCGGCAAGCACACCGAGACCCTCGTACCCGGGCAGCAGTACCGCGGGCCAGTCGTCCGCGGCGACGAAGGCGGCCGTCGCGAGCACGTCGGCGTACTCCAGCGACGGACCGGTGACCGACACCGACAGCCAGCGGGTCACCACCGCGGCACCGGTCCGCGGGTCGTACAGGTGAGCGCCGCGCGCCGCGGTCCCACTCGTCGCCACCGCTCCCCCGGCGCACGACACGCGCGCGACGACCCGGCCGGGGTCGCGCGGATCCTGGATGCCCACCGTGAACGGCTCGTTGCTCGGACACACCACGAGCACGTCACCACCGGCATTCAGGCACCAGTCCACGTCCTCGACCTTCCGGAGCCGTTCGCCGGCCCGCTCGACAGCCCATCCCTTCACCAGCCCCGACGGATCCCACTTGCCACCGGGCACCTCCGCATCGAACAGGCCACCGGTCAGCTCCCGAGCGGCCACACACCGCTCGGCGACCTCCCGCACCACCGGATCCAGATGATCCCAACTGACCGCACCCCGCGCCAGCAGGCTCACCGCACTGTCCGGCTTGTACGGCGAGAACACCCGATCGACCTCGATCAGCTCCGCGAACACCTCCCGCACCACGGCATCAGCCGCCTCACCGCCGGCCGCCTTCCCCCGCGCGAGCACACTGATCGGCAGCCCCATGATCTGCTCGACCCAACTCCGCCTCGACATACCGCCACCGTACGACGGTCACCGAACCAGGCCGGCCGGATCCCGCTCCACGGCCGCGGCGGGTCCGTCGTCGTCAACCCGCGTACGCCGATGCCGACGCGCGAGCGCGATCCCCACCGCCAGGGCAAGGAGGGTGACGAGCGCCGCCGCGATACCGGTCCACGGCGCCAGCGGGGTGTCCGACACGATCACCGGACGTGGCGGGAGCCCGGACGGCACGACCCAGGTCGTGGTCAGCACGGCCGGGCCGGGATGGTTGCGAACGGCCACGATCCGCAGCGGCAACGGCCCGGTCGCGTCGACGTCGACCGCGGCCTGCCAGCGGTCACCACCCTGCGCTTGTCCGGAACCGCGCCGCAGGACGACGCCGGAACTCGACCCGACGTCGGCGGTCACGGCCGTGATCGGGCCCGGCGAGGGACGCCGGCTGCTGACCAGGTCGACCAGCAGCAGACTCCGCCCGGGCTGGTTGGGCCCGAGCGACACCGTGACGAGCAGATCGTCCACCTGGTAGTTCGCACGTGACGTTGCCGGGTCAGTCTTGTCGAACTGCGGCCCACGTGCCGGCGGTGTCCCTGCGAGAACGACCGCGACCAGCAGGATGCTCACTCCCAGCAGGGGCGAGAGCGCCTGTGCCCGGGCCGATGGCGCCGTAACCGGACCGAATCGTCCCCGCAGCCAAGGGTGCAGCCTCGTCGCATGCCTCAGGCCGAACGCCATCAGCGCGCCGACAAGCACCAGCTTGACCAGCAACGCCCGCCCGTACGAGGTGCCGAGAGCGGCGTCCAGCGTGGCTACCTGACGACCAGCAAGAAGGAGACCCGTCACGGAGATCAGAGCGACCGAGCATGCGGCCGCCGGACCGAACGCCTTCCAGAGCCCGACGGTCAGGTCCCTCTGCTCGCGCAGCCGAGCCGTCAGGATCCCCAGCACGACAAGCCCGCCGACCCAACTCAGGGCGGCCGCCTCATGGGTCGCCAGCACCGCCAGGGAGGCCGGACCGCCACGTGCGTGGCTGGTCGCCGCTCGCAGCGCCAGATCCACCAGAAGCAGGCAGGCGAGAGTTGTGGTCCCAGCCAGATTCGTCCTGCCGTGACGCGCCTGCCGGACCAGGAGCACGCAGATGGCGACCAGGACCGCCTCGCGCAACGACCACCGCAGGAGCTGACCGGAGTCCCTGACCACGGCAAGGCCCGAGTCTGTCCCGGCGGCCTCCGACCACTGGCGCGCCCCCCGGGCGAGTGATGCGAACACCGAGAGCATTCCGAAGGCAGTTGCCAGTGCGCGGACCGAGGCGACCGGCTCCGCGGGCAGAGGGAATCTGCCACGGCGGGCCGCGATGGCGGCCACGAGGACCCAGCCGCAGAGAACGGATGTCGCGGCCAGATCGAGCCACCCGAGGACAACGTCGGCCACGGTGCCCGCCGGTCCGGTGACGGACTCCGCGGGCCGGCCGCTCGCCGTCGCCGCCAGTCCGACACCGAAGACCAGCGTTCCCTGCAGCCGGTGCAGGTCGTACTTCGACACCACACTCCAGCGCAGCTCGTAGACCGAGCGTGGCAGGTCGGGAAAGCCGGTGACCACGACGTGGATGCCCTGGTCGGCGATCCGGGCGGTCACCGGAAAGGCTTTGCCGTCCCGGTCGGACAAGGCGAGGTCGAGACCAGCGGCCGTAGGCGGTTCGGAGAACCAGAGATCGATCTGCTCCGGCGCCGTCCGGACCGTCTGCCCGTCCGTGGGCGTCGAGCGGAGCAGCACGGGATGAGCCGCCGCGACCCCGGCCTGGCCCAGCCACAGGATCGCGGCGACGACCAGCAGGAGCAGCAGCTTCGCCGCCCTGCCCCGGCGATGTCCCGCCCGGCTCATGCCCACGGTCCCCCCTCGGACACAACAGTGCTGCAGGCGACGATCCCGCACGTCGGCGTGCCCGCGGCGGCAGATGACGGAACTCTCATCTGGTTGTCACCCGCTGCCGATCCGGCGATTCGGGCTTCCCTCCGGCGTCCGTCGCGGTCAGTATGTGCTTGGGGCCTCGGGGGAGAATCCGGACAGCGCGCCGCGAGATGGCGGGCCTGGGGGGAACATGACAACTGTGTTGGTGATCGACGACGAACCCGAGGTGGTCCGCTTCGTACGCCGCGGCCTCGAGGCCGAGGGCTACCAAGTGCTGACCGCGACGGACGGCGGTGACGGCCTGCGAATGGCACTCACCCGACGGCCGGACCTGATGGTGGTCGACCTGCGGATGCCCGAGGTCGACGGCGAGGCGGTGATCGCCGCGGTCCTGGTCAGCAGCCCGGCGACCCGGGTCCTGGTGCTGTCGGCGGTGGCCGACGCGGACGCGCGGGTCCGTTGCCTGGAGCAAGGTGTCGACATCCTGCCGAAGCCGTTCACGATCCGGGAGTTGCTGGCCCGGGTCCGGTTCGGTCTGCGCGGTGCGGCCGGCAAGACGACCGAGGAGCTCGTTCTGCGGGTCGGCCGGATCGTGCTCGACATCCGGACCCGCCGGCTTCGGGTGGACGGCAGCGAAGCGGCGCTGTCGGAGCGCGAGTTCCTGCTCATGCAGCACCTGATGCGCAAACCCGACACGGTCTGCTCGCGCAGCGAGTTGCTGTCCGCGGTCTGGGGCTACGACTTCGATCCCGCGACGAACGTCGTCGACGTCTACGTCCGGCGGCTGCGCGGCAAGATGACCCGCGACGTGATCCAGACAGTGCGCAATGTCGGCTATCAGCTTCAGAGCGCGTGACACCGCCGCGGCCCGCACGGTCCGCAGCGCCGACGCCCAGCTGAGTCCGCGGTGGCATCGGGTCGCCGACGGTCTGCTCGCCGTGTTCGTACTGGCCATGCTGGCGCTGATGAATCTGATGATCGAGCGCGAGGTGATCCCGTACCACCTGTTGTTCCTCGGTCTCACGCTGGTCTACGGATTCCGCGTCTGGCCGTTGCTGCCGACCCTGGTGGTCACGTTCCTCGTCACCGTGGCCACCGGCTGGATCCTGGTCGTCCACCAACTGCAGGACGGCAGCAGCCGTGCTGAGTTCGCGGAGATCCCGCTGATGCCGTTGCTGTTCCTGGCGATGGTCTGGCACGCGCGCCGGCGCAAGGCCGCGCAGGACCAGGTCGAGCTGATGTCGGAGGAACGGCTGGCCATCTTCGAGCGTGAGCGTGACTTCTTCCGCGAGGCCTCGCACGCGATGCGGACTCCGGTGACCATCGCGGTCGGACATCTCGAGCTCCTCGAACCGGCGGTCGACACTGCGGAGTCCGCCGAGGACTACGCGATCGTCCTGCGGCAGATGGACCGGTTGTCGGCGTTGTCCACACGGCTGCTCGCACTCGCCAAACTCGACACCGGCCGGGCCCTGCGCTACCTCGACGTCGAGCTCGGGGAGTTCCTCGAAACCGTGGCGCGGAACTGGCGCGAGAGCGCCGACCGGGACTGGGCCTTCGAACTGCCGACGGTCCCCCAGATCGTCGAGGCCGACCGGGCCTGGCTCGAGCTCGCTCTCGACGCACTGATCGAGAACGCGGTGCACTTCACCGCGCCCGGCGACCGGATCCGGCTCGCGTACGAGCGGTCCGGGCGCTGGCACGTGCTCAGCGTCGCCGATGCCGGGCCGGGGATCCGGGCCGGGGACCTGCCGCACGTCTTCGAGCGCTTCTGGCACCGGCGTCCGCCGTCGGCGGCGCCGATGGGCAGCGGTCTCGGGCTGGCGATGGCGCAGGCCACCGCCCAGGCCCACGGCGGCCGGATCGTCGCCGGACGGGCACCCGAGGGCGGCGCACTGTTCCAGGTGCTGCTGCCGGTCACGAGGGACGCGGACCCCACGTCCGGCTGAGCGCCGATCACAGTACCGGCGCATGGCGCAGGGTGAGATCGCCGAGCTGGACAGTCGCCTTCTCACCATGGCGTAACGCGCCCTTGGTGTTCTGGTAGACGAGGTAGTAGGTCTGGCCGGCCCGCAGGGTGTGGCCCTGCTTCATCACCGAGATCCGCTTGGTGCCGCCGTCGCGTGCCTCACTCAGCAGCTCCGGCGGGTGCTGTACGTCGGACTGGAAGCGGCCGGCCTTCTCACTGTCCAGGACCACGTAGGTCAGTGTGATCAGCCCGCCGTCGCCGACGACCGCGATCCGGCTGAAGCGGACGCCGTACTGCTGCTCGATCGTGGAGCTCTGCGGGAACGATCCGGGATCACCGGACGCCGGCCAGAGCTTGAGGCCGACGAGCACGCCAACGACCAGCGCCACCGCCAGCACCGCGCTCAGCACCACCAGTCGATTGACTCCTGCCGGCCGCCCGCCAGGCTGCCGGATTGTTGCTTCGAGCATCTGATTCCCTCCCGAGAAGCGAAGCCGGGGCCCGGTGGGGACGGGCCCCGGCTTCTGGGGTGCTACGGCATCGTGTACCTGGTCGAGTTGAAGGTGTCGAAGTACGCCTGCCCGGCCGAACTGGCACTCATCCCGGCCGAGACCCCGAGCCAGGCGGTCTCGATCCGGAGCGTGCTGGTGTTGCCGGTCTGCAGCGAACGGCTCACCCCGTCGACCAGCAGCCGCAGTGACCCGGCCAAACCACCCGTCGCCGGCCCGGAGGTCCAGTCGACCTGCAGGGTGTGGTTGCCCGGCGTGAGCGTGACCCAGGCTCCGGTCAACGTCCCGGCTCCGCTGCGGTCGAGGATCGTACGCACCTGCGCGGATCCCGCGGTGAAGCGGTACTCGACCGCGAACACCTGGCCGTTGGCGCCGGTCCGGCCCTGCAACAGGCTCAGCGCCGTGTTCGCGTTGGTCCCGGACGTCAGCGTGTTCCGGTTGAAGACGAACCGTGCGTGGTACGACGTCTCCGCCGTCGGCGTGTTGTCGGTCAGGTAGCCGGCACCGGGCAGGGTGACCTGCAGCCCGCGCAAGCTGCCGGGCTCCAGCGGGCCCGGTCGCGCCGCCGTAGTCGTGTTGGCCACACCACCGGTGCTGCCGCTCCAGAAGCCGAACCCGCCGGACTCGAAGTCGTCCGAGAAGATCCGGTTCGGCCGCTGCACCGACACCGCCGTGCTGACCGGCTTGCTCCAGTTGCCTGCCAGGTCCTGCACCCGCAGGTTGAAGACCTGGTTGCCCGGCGCCACCGTGGTCAGCGGAACGGTCACCTGGACCTTGCCCGCGACCACGCTGACGGGCACCGAGATGCCCTTGCCGACACCCGGATCGGTGCCGCCCAGCCAGTACTCCGCCTTCGCGATCAGCGAAGCATCCGTCACCGGTGCGGTCAGCGTCAGGTTGTCCGCGCCGTTCGTCGGGTTCGGTGCGGCGGTCAGCGCGCCCAGCACGGGCGCGGTCTTGTCGACCACCAGGTTCACCGCGAACAACGCACCCCAGTTGCCGGCCGCGTCCTGACCCCGGACGTAGACGTGATGGGTGCCATCGGCAAGCGCCTTCACCTGCGTGAGCGGGATCAGCCCGTAGAACGCCTCACCGGTGGAGTCGAGCTTGCCGTCCACCGGCAGCATCTGCAGGCCGGTCCCTCCTGGCGGGTTCGGGACTGTCGGGTCGAGGAACGCCTCGGCGTCCACGAGCCGGCTCTGCAACGCGCCGCCCGCGTCCTTGTCGGTGATCTCGGCGGAGATCAGCAGGTTGCCCGGGTGGCTCTTGTCGGCGAGCACCGCGTTGGTCGGGTTCGGGCCGACCGCCGCCGCGTCGACCGCGGGGCCGGTGACGTCGATCGGCAGGGGGATGTCGAGCAGCGGCCCCCAGAGACCGAGCGAGTCCTTGCTGTGCACCAGCACGTGATGCGTTCCCTCGGTGAGAGCCTGCAGCACCGCCACGGACAGGTCGACGTCCTCGGAGACCACGGTCGCACTGCGGTTCAGCGTCAGCGCCGTCCCGCTGCCGTCCGTCCCTGGTGTGTCGAGGAAGTACTCGGCCGCACTGATCAGGCCGCCCGCGTCCGAGTCGTCACCGGTCGCGGACACCGTCACCGGCACCGTCGCGTTGGCGGGTACGTCGGCGATCGTGCCGTTGATCGTCTGCGGTCCGGTCTTCGGCAGGTTCAGGATGACCGAGCCGACCACGCCCCAGTTGCCCGCGGCATCGAGAGCCCGGACGAACACCGTGTGCCGGCCGGCGTCGAGCGCGGCCAGCATCGCGGTCGTGATGGTGCCGGTCGCTCCGGTCACGCTCACGCCGCCGGCCGGCAGGCTCATCGGCGTACCGAAGCCGGGTCCGACGGTGACCGCGTCGTCGATCACGAACTCCGCCTGCGTCACCGCGGAGCCACCGGTCGTCGCGTCACTGAGGTCGGCCGTCACCGTCACCGCAACCAGTCCGGTCGCCGGGTTCGGCGCCAGCCGGAGATGCGTCGACACCGGGCCGACGCCGTCGGTGCTCGGCGGCGGCGCGTTCGTGTCCAGGAAGGTCAGCATGCCGCCGAAGGCGAACTGCGCCGGATCGGCGGTGTGCTGCCCGTTGTTGTCGAGATGCCGGGCGGGCTCGTACAGCGTCAGCTTCGCCTCGGGCCCGGTCGGCATCGTCACCAGAGTGTCCAGTGTCTGCCCCGGGTCGACGCTCTCCGCGGCGACCGTGGTCGCGTAGTGGAGCGGATGGCCGCCCTGCGCGATCTCGGTCTGCAGTCCGCCGAGCACGGTCATCGGATGCGTCATCGAACCGACGTTCACGTACCGCAGCAGCACATTGTGCCCCTGGTCGGTGGCCACCGGGTCGGTGGCCGGGAACGGCTTGCCGTTGATCAGCCGGTACTTCGGCGCGAACTTGCGCAGGTCGAAACCGGCCGGGTTCGCGTTGAAGGCCGGGTCGACCTCGCTCAGCACCACGACCGCGTCGTCGTCGTACTGGCCGGCCGGGTAACCCGCCGGTTGGGCGCCGTACGCCGTGCCGTCGGGCGGAAGGACGACGAACGCGCCGGCCAGACCCATCGCGACCTGGCGGGAGCCGTCCGTCGTGTGGCCGGCCTCGTACAGGAAGGTTCCGGGGCGGCCGGCCGTGAACGTGTACGCCTTGGTGCCCGTGGCGATGCCGGTGGTGTCCTCACCGCCGGACGGCAGGGGCTGCCCGGGGAACGCCAGCGAGACTGTCTGGCCTGCGAGCTGGTTGTGCAAGGTGACGGTCACCTGGTCGCCCTGGTGGACGACGAGCAGGGGGCCGGGAGCGGTCGCCGATCCGGCCGCGCCGGTGGCGGAGAAGCCCCAGATCGGGACAGTGGCCCCGAGCAGGGACGTCGTACCGGCCATCGCGTAGAGATCGCAGGCGGCCGTGCCGGTGCCGAAGGTGCAGCCGCGCGGCGTGAGCTTGCCCACGGCAACAGATGTGTGCGCCGGCGCCTGTGGGACCGCGGCCGCGGCCGCAACGGCAGGAACCGGGGTCAGCGAGGCGGTGGCGAGCGCCGTGGCCGCGACGCCGACGGTGCCGATCCGACGGGCGATCCGAAGTCTGTTCGTCATCGTCGTGTCCTCACTGGCTCTCACAGCCGGCGGGCGGGTCGATGCGGAAGACCGTCATCATGCCGCCGAAGGCTGCCCCGTAGTTGGTCGCCTGCTCGAGCGCGTGGCTGTGAGCGATGTGGTAGTACTCGCCGCACTCGTTGTTCTGTGTCAGGTTCGACGGCACCGGGTTCTTGGTACCGAGGTAGCCGCTCTCCGAGAACCAGGTGTCCGGGCCGACCAGCAACTGGTCGGTGATCGCCGGGATCTGGGTCGGGATCGGGTTCGTGGTCGCGTTCCAATGCTCGACGTCACGCCAGTCCATCAGCACGTCGAGGCTCTGTCCCGGTCCGACGTCGAGGTCGTACTTCAGGTACGACAGGTCCTGCCCGGCCGGTCCCTGCAGCGGATGACCGTCCCGGTTCACGACTCGTTCGTCGCTGCCGTGCGGGTGGAACGGGTAGTTCACACTGCCGGCGTTCAAGTAACGGATCGTCGCCGGGAGCGGGTTGGTGGCCGAGTCGTACGGCTTGATGTGCACCAGCGCGCCGTACGGCTGACCGGGGAGCCAGGGCGCGTTGTTCGGCGCCAGGGTGTCCGGCATGCTGCGTCCGTTGATCATGAAGTACCGCGACTTCGAGGCGTTCACGTCGACGGGCTGGTTCCGCTCGACCGCCAGATGGACGTCGGGGTCGACCTCGGACAGCAGGTACACGTACTCCTTGCCGTTGGCGAAGGCGGAGTCGGCCCGGTCGTTGACCTGGTTCGGATGACCGGCCGGCCGGACCACGAGTGCACCGTACAGCCCCATCTGGAGCTGCTTGTCGACGTCGGTGCCGGTCTCGTACAGATAGCTGCCGGGGCTGCCGGCGGTGAAGGTGTAGGTCACCGACCCGTCGGTCGCGGCCGCCGGCTGCACCAGTGAGGTCAGCGAGCCCCCGGAGTCGAACTGCGGTTGCGCGGGGTTGCCGTTCGCCTTCACGGCAACCTGACCCGGGAACACGATTGACGTTGCCTCCGGCAACGTGTTGTGCAGGATCACGGTCACCGGCCGGCCGGACTCGACACACAGCACCGGACCGGGCAGCTGGAAGCCCCGCTTGCTGTTGCCGTAGCTCCACATGTAGATCGAGTTGCCGTCGGGTGTCGAGATGTAGCCGGCGCTCGCGGTCAGCGAGAACGTCTGGTTCGGATCGGTGTCGCAGAGCAGGCCCTCCGACATCTCCGCGGCGTCGGCCTGGGTACGCACCACCACCGGTGTGACCACCAGCAGGGCGGCCGCGGTCAGCGCCAGCAGCCGTTGGAGTGTGAGTCGTCTCATCGGATCATCGCCCCCGTCATGCGTTCGCCGCGGTCTGCGCGGGATAGGTGCCGGGCGGGCCGACGACGATCTTGGTCATCATGCCGCCGTAGCCGGAGCCCCCGCCGTTGTCCAGGTAGGAGTACTTGCGGTCGTAGAGCAGGTACTCGCCGGGGCCGGGCGCGACGAAGATCGCGTCGCGGCTCTCCCCCGGGCCGACCTCGACCGCGTTCGAGGTCAGGTAGTTCGCCGTACCGTCGCGCCCCTTGAGCAGGCTCGCGTCCTTCGCGACGACGGTGAGGTCGATGTTGTCCACCGTCAGCACGTGGTTCTGGTAGCCGAGGTTCGACATCCGCAGCAGCACCCGGTCGCCGGTGTTGCAGCGGATCAGCGACGAGATCGGCTGGTACTGCAGCCGGCCGGCCGCGGTGCTCAGCGGGTCGCCGTTCGGCGCGATCGTGTCCGGGTACGCGCGGCCGTTGAGCAGCCAGAAGCTCGGGTCGTAGTCGGTCCAGTCGTTGACCTGGATGTGTGCGTCGCGGTAATGCGCGGCCGACCACAGCTCGGTGATCATGTACGCGAACTCCCGGTCGTAGGCCGTCGAGCCGTCACCGTCGTTGTACGCGTACCGCTCCCCCGGGTGGAGCGGCGTCCGGTTCTGGGCCGGACGGACGAACACCATGCCGGTCATGCCCATCTGGACGTGTTCGACGTCCTCGAAGTGGCAGTGGTACATGTACGTGCCGGCGTCGTGCGGCCGGTAGAAGTACGTCAGGTCCCGGCCGATCGGCACCGCGAGTGAGAGCTCCGGCACGCCGTCGAACAACGGGATCGCGTTGACGAAACCGTGCCAGTGCAGGGTGTGGCCGTCGAAGAGGTCCGGCCGCTGCGCGAGCCCGAGGTTGGTCAGCGTGAGGTAGACGTCGTCCTCCTCGTCGAACGCCATCATCGGCGCGCTGATCTGCGCCTTGCCGCGCTGGGCCGCCACCAGGTTCGAGGTCATCCCGGTCACGTCGCGGAAGCCGAAGACGTAGGTGTTGAACGGCGCCGGTGCCAGCGGATCGGGGAAGAACGGCGGATCCGGCGGAGCGGCGGGCATGCCGACCCAGCCGTCGGTACCGACCAGGTGGACCTGCTTGACCGGGTGGGTGGCGGCCGCCGATGCGGCCTCGGTCCGGCCGGGCGCGGCCATCACGGTGCTGGTGGTGAGCAGCCGGCCGCCGAGTGCCACGCCCGCGGCCGCACCCGCTCCGGTGAGGAAAGAACGCCGCGTGAGTCCACGCGACACAGAGTTGTCGGTCACTGCAGTCTCCCGTTACTGGTTCGTGGTGAGGAAGAAGGTGCGGCCCGCCGCGGAGGGACACGGCGGGCCGCACGGCTCACGGCGTCATCTGGTCGGATCCGGCGTCGTACCGGCGGTTGACCCCGGTGCCGGTGGGCCGCGGCTGGCCGTCGATGTCCGGAGTCGGCGCCGCCACGGTGTAGTTGAACCCGGTCGTGCCGGTGCCCCAGCGGACGACGGTGTTCGCCGCGCCCAGGCCGCGGGCCGAAGAGGCCGGCGATCCGGTGGCCAGGTGGAAGTCGCCCATCAGGTCCGGCGGCAGCAGTTGCGCCACCACGACCGCCTCTCGGAAGGCCGGGTACGACCGCACCGCCAGGATGTTCACCGACACCTCGTACGGCGACACGAACCGCGGATCGGCCGCCGAGTTCGTCGGATCCGGTGCGGTCCCGGTGGTGTCCTGCAGCACCGAGTGCGTCGGTGTCAGCAGGGCGTCCGGTACGTCGGCCGCGCCCATGTCCCAGTTGTTCACCGAGTTCGCCGTACCGTCGGGCAGCTGTCCGCCGATCCCGTAGACGTACCCGCCGACGAACGTGCCGGCCCGGTTGTCCCAGAACACGTCGTTCAGCAAGGTCGGCTTGCTGTACGTCGTCGCCGCGAGCGTCGCCGAGCCCGGGAACACCGAGGTACTGCGCAGCCGCGCCTGCAACGGGTCGCTGTTCGCGGCCGTGGACAGACCGGCCGGGGCCGGCTGGCCGTTGCTGGTCACCGCCGAGGCGGTGGTCAGGTTCTTCGTCACCGTGTTGTTGACGAGGTTGACGAACACCGCGTCGTCCAGGGCCACACCGCCGCCCTCGTGCGCCGAGATGTTGTCCGCGATCGTGTTGTTCGTGATCGCGATGGTCTGCGGATCGGACCGGGAGATGTGCGATCCGCTGACCTGCAGCAGCCGGATGCCGCCGCCGTCGTCGTTGGCCAGGTTCGCCTGGATCACGTTGGCGTCGATCGTCACCGGACCCGAGCCGGGCGAGAGTGCGGTGGGCGTGGCCGGCAGCTCGCCGGCGACCATCACGCCGCCGCCCTCGTCGTACGAGGCGTTGAACCAGATCCGGTTGTTCGTGATCCGCCCGCCGGTGCTGCCACCGGGGTTGGCCATGTAACCGAAGGCCGTCATCGCGCCGCCGTACTCCGCGGAGAAGTTCCCGCACAGCGCGTTGTTCTCGATCCGGTAGCCGTCGCTGCCGGTGAACAGCCCGATGCCTCCGGCCAGGTTCGTACCGCCGTTGTCGCGGATCTGGTTGCGCGCGATCACCGGGTCGTAGTTGCGGTTGTCACCGACGTACGGCGTACCGATCCGGATGCCGCCGCCGTACGAACCACCGTTGCCGTGGATCACGTTGTCGGTCACCTGCAGACCACGGACGTTGGCGTGCACGTAGACGCCACCGCCTTGGGTGACGAGCGCTCCGGCCGCGCCGTACGGCGTCGTCACGGCGCCTGTCAGCACGTTGACGTTGCCGGGGATGTCGGCCTGGGCGCCCCCGGTGATACTGAGCCCGTCCAGCGTGACCGGCCAACTGGTCGGCACGAACCCTGACCGGGCCGGGTCGTCCAGCACGGTCACCACGGCCGAGTCGGGCACCGCCGGATCCCCGGAGTACTGCAGCGTGCTCAGCCGGTTGACCCAGGCGAGCCCGTTCGGGTTGTCCAGGTTGAAGCCCGAACCGTCGAGGATCGAGCCCGGTACCCAGGTGCCCGCCGAGTCGAAGCCGCCCGGACCGGCGCCCTGGATGCGGACCTGGTGGTGCACGATGACGTTCTCGTTGTAGTCACCGCGTGGGTTGGCGCCGGTCTGCGCGTTCGGCCAGACCACCACCAGCCAGTACGGCCGCAGCCGGGTCGGGGTCGCTGCCTCGAGGGCTGCCTGGACGGTCTTGTACGTCTTCGTCGGACCGACCTCGGCGATCAGCGGATTGGCCGCTGACATCCCGGCCAGCAGCGGCACGTTCAGTCCCAGCACCTGCAGTGTGAGCCCGTTGACGCTCTTCTTGCCGCTGTGCCCGGTGATCTCGAGAACGGCCGAACCGGTCGCGAAGCCCACCGGCACGGTGAACGTGATCTTCTTGTCGCTCCAGCTGGTCACGGTCATCGCCGTACCGTCGAGCGTCACCCGGTCCGGACTGCCGGCCGCCCCGAAGCCGAAGCCGGTCACCGTGACCGACCGGTTGGCATCACTGCGGCGGATGTAGGGCCGGTCGACCGCGAGCAGTTGCGGAACGTTCGATCCGAGGTCGCAGACGGTCGGATTCACCGTCGTCGTGTCCGGCGCCAGGACGGTCGCGGCAACCTGGGTGGGCGCCTCGTCCGTGACCGTGTAGAGCCCCGGCCACGCCTGGAAGTTCGTCGCGATCGTCCGGAACCGGGAGTTGTAGTCCGGATTCAGTGCCCCCGGTTGACCGGGATCGTTGCCGACGAAGCGATACATGTTCGGGCACGGCCCGGCCGGCAGCGGGCAGTTGTAGGTGCCCGTGGACGGCTCCAGGGCCTCGTACAGGCCGTTGAAGTCGGTGTGCACGGTGTCGACCAGACGGCCGGACCAGTCGTACAGGCCGACCGGGACGAACGGCAGGCCCTGCGCCTCGCCGTAGTTCACGCTGCGCTTGTCGAGCGTCAGGCCGAGGTCGTTCAGCGTCAGGCCCCAGAAGTGCGTCGGGATCGGGACGTCGGTGAACAGGTTGAAGTTCGGCGCTGTCGCCTGGTTCGCGCGCAGCCCGACCAGCTTGTCACCGCACAGCGGCCGCTCGTACCCCTGGAACGGACTGCCGCCACCGGCGTTGAAGGCAGGGTTGGTGACGTCGACCGTGTGCAGCGGACCGCCACACGGCGAGATGATGCCGGCCTGCTGCGACGGCGGTTCCGCGGGCGGCGTCGGCGTCGCGTCCGGCGGCCCGGCCGGGTCGTCGGCCTGCGCCGGGGTGGCCGGCGGGTAGTTCTCCTGCGGCAGGTAGGTGTCACCGTCGAAGACGTTCACGTCCTCTTCCCGGGTCACCTTGTACATCGGCTTGCCGTCGACCGGGTCCTTCGGGATGTCGACCGAGACGATGTAGTCGCGGGACGGCAGATCCTGCTCCTGGCCGGCCGGCAGCGGCGCGTACATCGCGAGTCCGTCCGGGTTGTGCACGGTGTCGGTCGGCGGATAGAGGTTGATCTTCGACGTGGTGAAACCGTAGTTGCCGTTGACGGTCTGGCTGCCGCCGGCGCTGTCGCTGGCCCCCACGGTGACCCCCATCATCGGGGCCTCGACGCACAGCCGGTTCTCGGCCGTCCCGAAGGCGGGCAGCGCCTGCTGGTCCGTCAGCGGCTGACCGTTGTAGGTCCGCGCCGTACATCCGCGCGGCGGCGCCCATTCCTCGGACGTGTAGGCGTCCTGGACCTCCGGCCCCTTGACGAACGCGCCGTACTTCGGGTTGTCCACCATCCCGCCGTTGTCGTCGGAGATCTGCTTCGGCTCGGTCTCGTAGTCCTGGCGGCACAGCTCCGTCGGAGTCGTGTCGGTGCAGGCCTTCGGCAGGTAGAGACGTACCGGGATGCCGGGGATCCCCGGCTGGTACGGCTCGGTGGCCGCCATGGCCGGGTCGAGTTCGTTCCGCGTGGTGTCGTAGGTGACCGTGCCGACGATTCCGCCGTTGGTGCCGGGGTCGTACGGCTGGACGCCCCAGTCGATCCGCCCACGAAGGCCGATGATCGGCAGGAAGTTGATGTCGACCAGACTGCCGAGCTGGGTGGTCGGCTTCGTCTCGTTGGCGGCCTGGTACGTGATGCCGGTGGTCTTGTACCGGGTGTTGAATCCCTCCAGGACCAGCCACTTGCCGAGCGGGTACGTCTCGCGGATGTCGTAGTTGCCGGCCGAGTCGGTCACCGCCGTGTTGGTGTACTGGTCCATCAGCGAGTTGTCCCGCTCCCGGACGGTCAGGGTGAAGCTCGGCACCGCACGCTCGCCGGTGTCGCGCTTGCCGTTGCCGTTGGCGTCGATGAAGACGCTGCCGTTCACGTGGGTGAACCAGCCGACGAGCATCTTGTTGCCGACGTCAACGACATCGCCGTTGTGCACCTCGACGTTGAAGCTCCACAGGATGTAGTCCTGGTCGTCGTCCCACAGCGTGAGCTGGTAGGTGCCGTCCGGCACGTTGGTGATGTCGAAGCTGCCGTCGGCCGCACCGCGCCCGACGTAGACGGCCGCGTCCCCGGCGTCCAGGTCCGACAGCGCCACCCAGGGGTACGGGATCGGTCCGTCGGACTTCGCGCCGGCGAAGCCGGTCTCCGGGACGACCTGCCCGTTCTGCCCCCCGATGTACGGCAGGCCTGCGATGACGACGCCCTTCACCTCACCGGTCGGCGCCGGGCCCGCCGGCGGGGTCAGCGCCTTGGTCCGGACGAAGCCGAACTGCACCGCGGACACGAGCTCCGCGCCCCGGACCTGCTCGGTGTCGAAGCCGGTCTCGCCCTCCTGCTGCCAGATGTCGTGGTCGTGACCGCCTTCGAGCGTGGTGGTCTGGACCCATCCGGCCTGGGCCGCCGGCGGGGTCACGGTGGCCGCGTACCGGTTCGGGCCGAGGTTCGGAATGACGATCGCACCCGTCGCGTCGCTCACGCACACGCCGGTCGAGCGGGCGGTGTCGATGACGGGCCGGTTGTTCGCGTCGAACACGATCGGGCCGGTTCCGTTGGCGTTCGCGTGCTTGTACACGGTGCACAGCGCATTGCCGTAGTAGTCGGTGCTGACCAGTCCGAGGACATCGGTGAGGCTGGCGGTGAACCCGGCCAGTCCCTGCTCCGCGTCGGCCTCGTAGGTGCCGTCGACCGGAAGGTTGTCGTTGAACACCTGCAGCCGCAGTGTGGTCAGCGGCAACGGTGTCGGGTTCATCCGGACGACCGTGTGGGTGGTCTGCCCGGAGCTGATCGTGAAGTGCTGCCCGTCGATCTTGAACCCGTCCGCGGTGACCGAGATCAGGTACTTCCCGGGCGGCAGGTTGTCCAGCGCCGTACCGTCGTTCAGGTCCGCCTCGGTGCCCTGGGCAACGATCGGCGCGAAGCCCGAGGTCGGCCGGGTGGACGGCCACGGACAGGTGTCGGCGTAGTTCGGGTCCGCCGAACCGCCCGGAGCGGTCGCCGGCAGGCACCGGTCGGTCAACTGGTTCGCCCGGGTCCCCGGGTCACCGGTGTCGTCGACGTTGATCAGCCACTTGTACTGCGTGACCGGATCGTTCTCGTGCACGAACCCCGGCCCGGTGTTCACCGACCGGGCGCTGGCCACGTGCAGGGTCAGGCTCCCCGGCCCGGCGGCCGCCGCCGGCGCCGCGTTCCGGGCCACCTGTCCCGCGGACATCATCGCCGCGATCAGGGCCAGCCCCACTGTCAGCCGCAGCCATCGCCGCGACGCGGATCTCCACTGCTGTGTCACGATCCCTCCCCCACTCGCGCGCCCACCGGGCGCCACGCCGTCAGCGCAACAGTGGTGCAACGCGTCCGTCAGCGGGATCGGATGACAGAGTTCTCATCAGTTCTTCATCGACGCCGGTGCCGGCAACCCCCGCTTCGACACCCGGCCGTCATCGGGAGCTCAGCCGGTACTGCGGCGGCGCCGGCGGCGACGTACCACCGGGGCGACGATCACCGTGACGGCGAACCCGCTGAGCAGGACGCCGCTCGCGCGCCCCAGCCGCTGCTCGAGCACCCGGTACGACGCGCCCGCCAGGAACCCGCCGCCGGCGACCAGTACTGCCCAGATCACGCCGCCGAAGACGTTGGCGGCAGTGAAATGCGAACGATGACCGTGGTCGATCCGAGCGTCTCCACCGCCGACAGCCGTTTCACCACGGCACCGGCCCGGGCCAGGATACGTACGCCGACCGCGAGCGCCAACGTGATGGTCGGCAGCAACCCCTCGGGGACATTCGCGACCAGCAGACCGATCGCGAAGTTCAGCGCGTCCGGCAACGAGAGCCCGGCGACCGTCGTACCGAGCAGGAGGAACAGCAGGCCGGCGCCGACCGCGACCGCCGCGATCAGCCACGCGACCCGCTTGACCTGCTGCTCCAGCGGGCTGTCCTCGCGGGTCACCCGCTGCGACGTGGCCGCGATCCGGCCGAGCTCGGCGTGCATGCCGGTCGCGAACACGACACCACGGGCCTCGCCCGCGGTGCAGTTCGTACCGCTGAAGACCAGGTCGCCGGCGTCCAGCAAGTTGCCCGAAGCATCGACGAGGTCGGCGGACCGGACCACCGGCACCGATTCACCGGTCAGCGTCGAGTTGTCGATCTCGACCGCACCCGTGACCAGCCGGACGTCGGCCGAGACTCGGTTGCCTTCAGCAATGACAACCAGGTCGCCCGGGACCAGCGAGCGCGCCTCGACGCCACGTACGTCGCCGTCGCGGACGGCGGTCGTCAGCACCGGCAGATAGGCAGCCAGTGCCTCCACCGCACGCTCGGCCTGGCATTCCTGCACGAACGCGAGCGCCGCGTTGAGCAGGATGACGACGACGATCGCCACGGCCAGAACGCCCGTACCGCCGGCAGCCGCGAGCGTGGCGGCCAGCCACAGCAGCAACGCCAAAGGGTGGGTGAACTGTCGCACCAGCTCACCCACCCAGCTACTTCCCCGTCTCCGGGTCAGCTCGTTCGGCCCGTAGGTCTCGAGCCGGCGCTGCGCCTCTCGCGACGACAAGCCCTGCGGTGCGGTCCGGAGATCGCGGAACAGCCGGTCGGCCGGTTCGCGGGGGTCCGTCGTCAGGTCCGTCGTCTGCTGCTCGGTCGCGGTCACCGGCCCAGGGCTCCTAGTAGAAGGTCACGCCGGTGGCGCGGGCGGTGTCGTCGAAGCGCCAGGTCAACTCGTTACGGACGCCCACCACACCGTCTCCACCGACGATGAGCTCCTGCGCGAATGCGGCCGTGCTCCGCTTCTCCACCTGACCGATCAGGGTCACAACCCCCTCCTGGACCGACACCTCGACCGCCTGCGGGTCGTCCCACAGGTGGCGGTCGACGACATCGCGACGGACCCTGGCCAGGATCTCGTCGTCGGTCGCGAGGAAGGCCCGCAGGAGATCGGACCGCGCCACGATGCCGGTCAGTTCGTCGCCGTCGGTGACGATCAGGCGGGTGATCTCGCGGCTCGCCATCAACCGCGCGGCCTCGTCGAGGGTGCAACCGCCTTCGACGGTCACCGCCGGGCTGGTCATCAGCATCCCGGCGGTCAGCGCCTCCGCCTTCGCCCACTCCTTGCGGTGCCGCCAGTGCGAGCGGTGCTTGGTGCGCCGGACCTCCTCCTTGCGCAGCAGGTCCGTCTCGGAGACGACCCCCGCCACCCCGCCGTACAGGCTGCGCACGGGTACGGCGCTGATGTGGTGCTCCGCGAGTACGGCGGCAACGGCCTTGAACGGCGTGTCCGCGGCGACCGCGACGACGTCCTTGGTCATCACGTCGGCGACTGTCAGGTAGTCGTTCATCATGACTCCTGGTGGTGGCGGACGACCGCGACCGGCGAGTCCGCGTGGTGCAGAAGGCTCTGGCTGACGGATCCCAGCAGCAGCCCGGTTACGCCGCCGCGGCCACGCGAGCCGACGACGACCAAGGATGCGCTCTCGGACCGCTCGATCAGCCGAACGCTCGCCCGGCCCTCGACGACGGATGCGCGCACCTTCACCGTCGGGTACTTGTCCCGGTACGGTTCGAGGCTCTCAGCGAGCCAGTTCTGCAGCAGCTCCTCGGTGCTGTCGATCGACAAGGCATGCTCGGCCTGGGGCTGCCAGCAGTGAACGACCTCGAGCGGCTCGCCCGTGCGTGCCGCCTCCTCGAACGCGAATGCAATCGCGTCCTCGGAGTCGGCGGAGCCATCGGTGCCGACCACGACCGGTCCGCTCCGGCGCTCACCGCGAACGACCACCACCGGGCACAGCGCCTTGGCCGCCACCGCGGTCGCCACCGAGCCGAGCACAGCCGCGGAGACCTTGTTCCGTGATCGGGTACCGACCACCACCATCTCCGCCTGGCCTGCCTCGACCAGGATCGCGTTCGACGGGTCGGAGTCCGCCAGCCATCCGGAGCCACCGTCGTACCCCAGCCGGTCCCTTGCGTAGCGCACGGCCTCGTCGAGCTCGTCCTGGAACTTGTCGAGCGGCATCGGCGGCGAGACGTACCCTTCAACGCCGAGCGCCGGCCAGCGGCTCGCTTCGTTCAAGTAGGCCCGCACCACCCGCACCGCGGTCCCACGCGCCTTCGCCGCATCGACTGCCCAGTGCAGGGCGAGCCGGCTCTCAGGCGAGTCGTCGACACCGACGAGGATGTACTTCTTCATCGCTACGCTTCCTCTCAGTCCGCGATTGGTTGGGGTACGAGGGCGCTGCGGCCGTAGGCCCGAATCCTCATCGTCGGCGAAACACCCGGACGAACCTCGATCACAGAGAGCTCGCCGGAACACCCGTCCTTGGCCCAGTCGATCGTCGTCGGGCGGCGGAAATGCTTGTCGGCGGCAACAGACCAGTCGGCCAACCGGTGCAGGTCCTCGTCGGACAGCACCAGGGTCGACCGCTCTTCCGGTGTCGTCCGAACCACGCGCGTGCCGCACGGATCGCCGTACACGGTCTTCGTCAGCTTGGCGCCGCGGTGCGTCACGATCATCGGGCGCGATCCGGGGTGGACGGAGTACTGGTCGGCATCGGCGGTGGGTCCGCCGAGTCCCCAACTGGCCCGGACCCGGACGAAGGTGCTCTCGCCACGGGCGTTTCCGGAGCCGCCGAGGTCGGTGCGGATCATGCGTTGCACGGTCACCGGCATCGCGACCGCGAGATGGTCGATCCCTTCGGCCTCCCGGTTGCCGACGGCAACAGCGCCGTACAGCGAGGCGAAGCACCGCCGGCAGGCGGCCAGCACGTCCTCGCCGGTGCTGAGGTGGAGGAAGACCTCCTCCTGGCCCACGTCGGGTGCCGACACCGGGCTGCAGCGAACGGCGACGTCGGCGCCTTCGCCACCAAGGGCTGCGTACGCCTTCAGGATATTGTCGGCCACGACCGGGGACATCGGCGCGTCGCGGAAGGCCGACCGGATCTCGGCGGCGGCCACGATCAGGTCCCGACCGGACCGATACCTGCGGATCGCCTGCGCGATCGCCGGCCCGAGCCGTGCGTCCCGGACGAACTCGCGGTACGCCGCGGCGGTGACCGCGAAGCCCTCCGGGACCTGGACGCCCTCGCGGGCGAGCTCGGTCAGGCGGGCGGTCTTGACTCCGACCTGCTCCGGATCCACCTCGCCGTCCAGCCGGACGACGTACTCGCTGTTCATCTCTGCTCCTTCCCAGGGAGACGGCGACGAGCTCGGCCAGGTCGACCAGGCGGCTCGCGCAGCCCCACTCGTTGTCCGACTTCTTCCTTCAAGGGGCCGTACGTCGAGTCGCAGCGCAGCGGGTGCGCCAGGGTCGCCCGTGCCGCGACGTCGTTGATCGCGACCACCTCGATGCCGCTGGATCGCCGTTCGAGTACGCACCGGAGGTAGTCCCGCCCGATCCGCCCGAACCCCGTTGATCCCAACCCGTACGCTCATGATCGACCTCTCACCCGGTGGTATCCGTCGTTCTCATTCCACCGGCGGGACCCGGGACGGCTGCAGGGCCGAAGGTCCCGGTTTCGACTGCCGGAGGGTCACGTCCGCGATGTCTCGGCGCGGCGTCGACGGGACTTTCGGTCCGTAGCCGAACCGGATCACTACCTGGGGCCGCTGCCACGGCCCCAGCGGATCGTTGATCTGCATCCGGAGTTCCTCGTGCTCGATCGCCTGGTTCAGCAGCGATGTCGAAACGCCGTGGGCGGTGGCTTCCAGCAGGACGTGCTCCAGCGCCTGCCCTGCGCGCAGCCACTCGATCGGGCCGTCGTACCGGGTCGCGAGAACCGCCAGCTGAGGCTCGCGCTCGAACTCCCCCGTCGGGCGAGCAGCATCTGCGGGCGTGGCAGCCAGGTCTCGCACCACCGGGTTCCCGCCGGCGGGACGCGGGCCCAGCGCACTCGACGGTACGCCGTCGACCACGCGATCACCACCGACCCAACGGCGACGCTCGGCGGTCCGCACCGCATCGTCGTCGTCCGCCGCCATCGCCTCACTCGTTGCCATCTGCAACCACCATTGCCGGGGTGCGGTATCGAGCCACTGCAGTGCGCCGCCCTCCACCCGTGCGCACAGGTCGAGCTCGACCCGGAGCTGTGCGGCCAGCCGCTGCTCGGTGAACGGCTCCCGGTTGGTCCGGCGTGCGGTCAGGTACGGCGCGAGCCCGGCCATGGTCTCGTTGGCCGGTCCGCCCAGTTCGACGACCGCGACCAGGTCCGGCCGGCGCTGGTCGACCAGATGGCGCACCTGCGAACCCATCCCCCGCGCCGCGGCTGCCACTCGCAGGTTGAAGATCGAGGCTCCCAGCGAGACGAACAACATCCGCCGCGACGGATCCTCCGCCGGCAATTCGCGCGCCCGGTCCCGGTACACCTCGACCGTCCGGCCGGTGAACCCGAACCGCCACGGCTGCGTGTTGTGCATCGACGGCGCGGCTACGGCTGCGTGCAGCAGCTCGTCCCGATCGACCTCTGTCAGCTCGGACATCAGAACTGGAAGACGACGCGGGCCGGGATGTCGCCCGCGAGTACGTCGGTAATCGACTGGTTGACGTCGTCGAGCTTGCGGTCGACCGCGATCACCCGGGTCCGTCCCGCCGCGTGCAACGCGAAGACATCGGCCAGGTCGTTGCGGGTGCCAACGATCGAACCGATGACCGTCTTGCCGTTCAGCACCGTGTCGAAGATCGGCAGGCTGAGTGCTCCGTTGTCGGCCGGCAGTGCCACGCAGACCAGCCGACCGCCCCGGCGCAGCGACCGGAAGGCCTGGTCGAACGACTGCGGGTCAGCGGCGAGCGCGACCGCGACGTCAGCACCGCCGAGCGCCTGGATCGCCTCGACCGGATCCGTCGTGGCCGCGTTCACGACGTGGTCCGCGCCGAGTTGCTTGGCCATCTCCAGCTTGGTGTCCTCGATGTCGACGCCGATGGTCAGACCGCCGGCGATCCGCGCGTACTGCAAGGCCAGATGCCCCAGCCCGCCGACCCCGAAGATCGCGACCAGCTCGCCCGGCACGACACCGGCGACCCGGATCGCCTTGTACGTCGTCACGCCGGCACACGTCAGCGGTGCGGCGTCCCGCGACGAGACTTCGTCGGGTACCGGTGTTGCGAACGCAGCGGGCAGGACGGCGTACTCGGCGAAGCTGCCGTTGACCGAGTAACCGGAGTTGCGCTGCTCGAGGCAGAGCGTCTCCCAGCCGCCGATGCAGTACCGGCACTTGCCGCACGCGTAGCCGAGCCAGGCGATGGCGACGCGGTCGCCGAGCGCCCGGTCAGTGACTCCGGAGCCGAGTTGCTCGACGACGCCGATGCCTTCGTGTCCCGGCACGAACGGCGGCGTCGGCTTCACCGGCCAGTCGCCGTGTGCCGCATGGATATCGGTGTGGCACAACCCGCTGGTCTCCATCCGGACCAGAACCTCGTCCGGACCGGGCTCCGG
Source organism: Kribbella sp. NBC_00662 (assembly GCF_041430295.1). Classification (GTDB taxonomy): domain Bacteria; phylum Actinomycetota; class Actinomycetes; order Propionibacteriales; family Kribbellaceae; genus Kribbella. Next base: position 6,650,402 of record NZ_CP109029.1, read on the forward strand.
GACCGGCATCTCCTGAATCTCCAGCGGCTGGTCGAAGCTGGTGACAACTGCTGCCTTCATGATGGTTCCTTTCGGTACAGAAGTGATGCGAGCAGCTCATGCCCTTCGAGGGAACAGCGCCGCGCGCGGACCCTGTAGGGCCGAAAGGCCCGTCCGAGGCGTGACTGCAGTGACCTATGTCCCGTGACGCCAGGACCGATCGGCCGATGCGGACGGCCACCAGGACAGCCGATGCTCGAAGGAGATCGGCTTCAGGAGGTGTCCCGTGCGAGAAGCTCAGGTACGACGCGTGCCGTGGGTCAGGCAGCTGGTGATCGACGCCGGTCGCGCGGCCCGTCGCCGGCATGCCATCCACGGACTGTTCGAGGTCGATGTGACCTCCGCGCGAGGTGCACTCCGCAGCAACGACGCGACGCAGCTGTTCACCGCCTTCGTGATCCACTGTGTCGCCGCCGCGGTCGCCGCCGACCCGGGCGTCCAGGCCTACCGCGACCTGCGCGGCCGCGAGGTGGTCTTCGACCAGGTCGATGTCGGCATCCCGGTCGAGGTCGACGTCGACGGCAGCCCCTTCGTGTTCACCCACGTACTCCGCGACGCGGGCCGGCGGACGATCCAGGATCTGCACGACGAGATCCACGCGGTCAAGGCCGCTCCGCAACTCAGCCCCTCGGTGCGCAAGGCCCCGTCGGTCCACGCCTACCTGCTGCTACCCGGGTTCATCCGGGTCGCGCTGCTCGGCGCGGTGCACCGGTTGCCGGCTCGTCAACGTGCCCTGGCCGGGACCGTCGGAGTGACGGCTGTCGGCATGTTCGGTGCCGGTGCGGGCTGGGGCGTCGGGTTCCAACTGCACACGCTGAGCGTTGTCGTCGGCGGCCTCGCGCGCCGGCCGATCTTCTTCCAGGGCGTGCTCGTCGAACGCGAGTTCCTGCAACTGACCGTCAGCCTCGACCACGACGTCGTCGACGGCGCACCTGCTGCCCGCTTCGTCAGCCGGCTCCGCGAACTCCTCGTGGCCGGCGACGGCATCAGCCCGACCATCCTCGTGAAGGAGCCGGCATGATCCACAAACCCGTTGTCGTAGGCATCGACGGATCACCCGCCGCGGATGTCGCGGTGAAGTGGGCGGCGCTCGAGGCCGCAGCACAGCACACCGACCTGCGGCTGCTGTATGCCCTGGGCGCCGGCGAGTCCGCGGCCCGGGCAGCCGACATCGTCCACCGCTCGGTCACGCACGCCCGGGGACTCGAGCCCGGGGTCACGGTCGACGGCCGGATCGAGAACGGCGTACCGTCCGTCGTCCTGGAGAAGGCCTCCGGCGACGCGGCGGTCGTCGTGATCGGCAGCCGCGGTCTCGGCGTGATGGTCGGCGCACTCATCGGCTCGACCGGTCTCGACCTCGCGGCCAACGCGCGCTGCCCGGTGGTCGTCGTACGGCCCGACCTCGGCAGCATGGCCGGTGTCCGCGTCGTCATCGGGTACGACGGATCGCGCGCGAGCGAGACCGCGCTCGGATTCGGACTGGACTACGCCCGCCGGCACGATCTCGCCGTACGCGTCGTCGCGGCCCAGCCCGAAGGGACCGAGCTGCACCGGCTCACCGAGACCGAAGTGCGCGACGCCGTCCACGCCCGCGGCGGGCACGACGCCGAACTGATCCAGATCACCGGCCACCCCGCCGAGCACATCCTCCGCCTGGCGGCCGACGCGAACCTGATCGTCCTCGGCGCCCGCGGCCGCGGCGGCTTCGCCGGCATGCTGATCGGCTCCGTCAGCCAAACCGTCCTGCACCACGCCGACTGCCCCGTCGCCGTGATTCCGGCCGCCGCATACGGAGGCTGACATGGTCACTCCGGCAACACAGGTGCCATCAGCAACCATCTGGCGCGCGATCCACTGGGGCTTCATCGGCGTCTTCGCCTCCGGCGCCTGCATCCACCTCGCCCTGGCGCTGACGACACCAAACTCCTACGACCGCTTCGCCGACGCCTCCTTCTTCGACTGGGTCCGCGACGGCTGGCAGAACGTCTTCATGGCCCACCCCACTCTCTGGGCCCTGCTCCTCGCCGTTGCCGAACTGACCATCGCCGTACTCCTCGTCAAGACCCGCCGAGTCGGCTACGTCGCCGTCATCCTCTTCCACCTCACGCTCATGCTCTTCGGCTGGGGCTTCTGGCTCTGGTGCGTGCCGGCCCTCGCTTTCGCCGTACCAGCAACCCGGCACGCCTTCCAAGGCTCGCGTTGAAGGCAAGTCAGCTGGGTAGGTGGACGCGCTCGTGCGTGAGCGCTTCGATGTCGGACGCGGCGGCGTGCAGCAGCTGGTGCGCGAGGTCCGACAGGGCCCGTGCCACGGCGAGTTCGTCGCCGATCTCGGCGACCTGTGTGTCGGCGGGATTCCGGTGCGCACTACCGCGGCCGACGAGATGAGTCTTGTCGTTCGTGTGCAACCGAGCCTCGGCATGCGTGGTCCGATCGTCTTCGTGTTCGTCGACGAAGACGTCGACGCGCCAGCGCCGGCTCGTGATCCTCGTGGTCATGGTCTCGTCCTTCCGCCCGGAGATTCCGCTGTCAATGCCATCGTCCGGGGTTCCGTCGGCCGCGGGCCAGGGTCGTCCGGTCCATCCAGACCAGGAACTTCTCCCCTGCCCGGCGCGAACAGACCGGCGTTTGCTGGAAGTGTGAGAAGGGAGCCGACCATGAGTGACCTCGAGAAACGCCGTACCCAACGGGACGCGCAACGCGCTGTCGCCCGCCGCGTAGGCGGTTCGACTCCTCCTGAGCAGGCGATCCTCCGCTACCTGAGCGTCGAGCTCTACAAGAACCGCCCCCGCCCCGAGCCCCCGCAGGAGGCCTCCGGTCGCGCGGACGGAGATAGTCCAAACGGACCTACCGAGCATCTTCTGCAGCGCGCCGTGCACTGAAGTCAGCGACCTCTACGCCACCGGCACCCGGTCCCGCGCGGCCGCCGGGTTGGCGAGCTTCCGCAGTGGGGTGCCGATGCCGTAGGTGACGAACCGGTCTTCGGGGACGATCTCCACGATCCTGCAGTCTGCGAGGCGCTCAGCCGGGACGAGCTTGGCCAGCTCCGGGAGCTGGGAGGCTGGAGTGCCGGCTGGATGAACCACCGCCTGGGCGTGGAAGCTGATCGTGGCAGGCGGGATCGGAAACAGCAGCGACAGCAACCCGCCACGCCTGATCGGCACTGTCATCGCGACCTGACCGGTCGCCGGAATGTGCAACGCCTTCCAGCTCGACGGCGCGACCGCGACGTACAGTCTGCCGTGGTCGACGGAGTAGACGACTCCACTCGATCGAGGCTGCCCGCTCGGTGTCACGTGGCTCAGCACCGCGAACGACGCCTTGGCGAGGTGCCTCCAGACCTGCTCCCGGCTCACACGCTTCATTGCGCTTGCTGTCGATGTCATCGTTGCTCCTCAATCGCGGCGGCCCGAGCGTCTGCTCGCGGAGACGAAGGGACCGCCGACCCGGAATGAGCCGGCGGTCCGTGTGGAGGTCAGGCGGTGTGAGGTACGGCGCCGGTCAGTTTCGGCATGACCTCGGCGTCGGCGGGGACGCGGCGCAGGTGGGCGTAGCCGAGCACGGACAGGACCAGCAGGAGCCCTGCGGCGGCGAAGGCGGCGATCGAGGCGATCAGGGCGATCTGGCCCATCTTGCCGAAGGCGTAGGCGTTGAGCAGCAGACCGCGCAGCGTCTCGCCCCGGAACACGGTCTGGACCTGGCCGGCCAGCTTGGTGTCGTTCGGGTTCGCCAGGGACTCCGCGGACAGCTGCGAGTAGGTCTTGCCGCCGGCCATCTCGTTGATGTGTACGGCGATGAAGTGGTTGGCGTACGCCTCGGCCTGCGCGCCGGTCACCAGCTGCTGGCCGGCATACTGGGACAGATACGGTTTGACGGCCGGGTCGTCGAGCGACTCGCTGCCCGCCTTCGGGAAGTAGATCTGCTGTGCGGCGAGCTGACTGTGGACCTGGTTGTCGACGAAGTTGTGGGCCCACAGCAACAGACCGCCGGCCGCGACCAGAACGATCGCGAGGACGAACCCGGCAGAGGTGAGCAGCGCATCGAACGTCTTGCGGCGCATGATCGGTTCCTTTCAAGCCGCGGGACGCGGCTGCGGAGTGGTGAACGATGTTGCCTCGAGTCTTCGTCCACGACCCACTCCGCCACTACGCACCAAACGGCCCTGATCTGCAGGCCGATAGACCCAGAACATCCCGACGAACGGTGGGAAGTCGGTCACCTGGCACGGCCGCGGCCCGCCGTTCGGTCGGGGCGGCGTACCGCGACAAGGGTTCAGGGGGGTGCGAGGATGCTCGTATGACCTTGCCGGCGTTGCCTGAGGAGTCTTTTCAGCGGGTGTTGTGCGTTGTCGCGCATCCGGACGACATGGAGTACGGCAGCTCTGCCGCCGTCGCTCGGTGGACCGCGCGTGGGATCGAGGTCGGGTACCTGCTGCTCACCCGCGGCGAGGCCGGGATGCCGAATCCGCCCGAGGAGACGGCGAGGCTACGGCTTGCCGAGCAACAGGCAGCGTGCGACATCGTGGGCGTCACGCACCTGACGGTCCTCGAGCATCCGGACGGCGTGCTCGTCTACGGCCTCGAGTTGCGCCGCGACATCTGCCGCGAGATCCGCCGGTTCAAGCCCGACGTCGTGCTCGGCGTCGGCTACGACGTCGAGACGCCGTTGGGGTTCGACCAGGCCGACCACCGGGCCGCCGGGCTCGCGACCCTCGACGCGATCCGGGACGCGGGTAACCGCTGGGTCTTCCCCGAACAGATCGACGACGAGCACCTCGAGCCGCACTCACCGCGCTGGTACCTCGTCCCCGGCCTCGCCGGGGCCGCGAGCCACGGCGTCGACGTGACCGGTGAGCCACTCAGTAAGGGCGTCGCCTCGCTCGAGGCGCACGCCGCGTACCTGGCCGCGCTCCCCTGGCACCCGGCCCCCGCCGACCTCATCCCGATGTTCGCGGCGATGGGCGGTAAGGCCATGGGCGTCGAGCACGCAGTCCTGTTCCGCGCCCACGACCTGCAGGCGCCCCCATCCTTCCCGACCGACGACTGACGCTGCGCAGCCGTGCCCGCGATCCGGTAGGAACGCGAGCACGGCTGCGATCAGCACCGTGGGCGAAGGATCACTTCTCCGCGGCGCGACCGGCGTACCGCTGCTTGAAGTCGCCAGACTCGTTCGCGGTGATGATCACGTCGTAGTAGCCGTCCTCGGTCGGCCAGGTGATGACGCTGCGCTTGCCTGCGGGGACCTGGATGGTCGTCTTCTTGCCGGCGAAATCGTTCGCGGTCAGCGTGTAGGTCACTGCCCGGCGGCCGATGGCGGACAGGGTGAACTCGACCGTTGCGGCCGACCGCCCGCGCGCCTTGACCAGCCGTACGTCGACCCGCGGCTGGGCCGAGGTCTGGTCGGTGGCGGGGACGACGGTGCCGGCGAAGGACCGGATGAAGTGGTCGGGCCCGTAGAACGTGAACGCGTACTTGCCGTTCGTCGTCTTCGTGTCCCACGTGTACGACTTCGGCCGGCCGTTCCCGGCCGTGAGGGGCAGCGCGTCCTGGCCGATTCCGAGCGGCTCAGCACCCGCGAGGGCGGGCACGTACTTGTCGGCCAGTCCGACCAGGCTGACCGCCTTGCCGCTGGGACCACCTTCGACGCTGAAGGTCGCGGTCACCGCTCCCGTCACCGGGTTCTCGACGAGGACGCCGTTGGGCTGGAACGGCAGCGGGCTCCGCTTCGCCTTCCCCGTGATCGGCTGGGTCGGCATGACCTGCGCACCGACGGCCGGCTGGGGCACGGGCGGCAGGCCGGCGTCGACGACGACCGACTTCAGCAGGTCGGCCGGCTTGGGCAGCTTCGGGAACGACGTGTCGAAGTTGCGGAAGTCGATCGCCGAGAGCAGGTTGCCCGAGACGCTGCGCCGCCAGTCGTTGATGTTCTCGCAGACGGCCGGCCTGCCGAGGCTCTTGGTCCACTCCTCGATCAGCTGGATCGTCGAGGTGTGGTCGAAGACCTCGGAGTTGACGAAGCCACCACGGGTCCACGGCGAGACCAGCACGAACGGCACCCGGCCGCCGAAGCCGGGCTTGATCCCGGGGGCGCGCTCGCCGACAGTGCCGACCTCGGGGATCGGCGGTACGACGTGGTCGAAGAAGCCGCCTTCACCGATCCGGTTCGCGTGGTCGGGCTCGTCGTAGTTCAGGATGATGAGCGTCGACTCCCACAGTTCGGGGTTCTCGTGCACCGCCCGGATCACCCGGTCGGTGTAGACCGCGCCGTTGTTCGGGGCATACGTCGGGTGCTCGGTCCACGCCGCGGGCGCGACGACCCACGACACCTCGGGGATGTCACCCGACGCGCAGTCGGCGATGAAGTCCCGCAGTACGTAATCGACGTTCGACGTGTCGTTCTTGATGCCGGCGGGCTGCGTGGTGTGGGCGTACACCACGTTGCCTCGAGCAAGCAAGCCCTTCCGGGGCAAAGTGTTCTCCGGGTTCGCGTTCTTCGGGTCGAACGCCGCGAACGAACGCACGGTGTTGTCCGTGTAGTCGCCCAGGAAGTCGTCGTCGGTGTCGTTGTTGACGTAGATCTGCCAGCTGACACCGGCCTCCTGCAGCGTTTCCGGGTACGTCTTGAACTTGTACGCGTAGCCGTAGTCGCCGTTGTTGTTGATGACCGGACCGCCCTGCGTGCCGGCCGCGTCATTGGTGCCGGCCCACATCATGATGCGGTTCGGGCTGGTGCTGGTGTCCAGCGAGCAGAAGTAGTGGTCGCCGATCGTGAACGCCTTGGCAATCGCGTGGTGCCACGGCACGTCGGCTTCCATGAAGTATCGGTTGCGTGCGCTGGTGTTCTGCGCGTTGTACTTCAGGCTGTCGGCGTGGTACGGCAGCAGGTAGCCCTCGGCGCGGCTGTTGGGGTCGTAGTAGATCGTCTGGCCGTTCTGCCAGGTCAGCACCTGCTTGTCACCGAAGCCGCGAGCACCGGCCAGGTCGAGGGTGCCGAAGTAGTGGTCGAACGACCGGTTCTCCTGCATCACGATCACGACGTGCTTGAGGTCCTTGATCGTGCCGGTGCGGTGCGAGTGCTGCGCCGGCTTCGAGCCGGTCTTGCTGTCGGTCGTGCCGGCCGTCGCAGTCGTGTCCGGTGCGGCCTTGGCCGGGGCTGCAGAGAGCCCCCCGGCGGCAACAGCGGCGCCGGTGGCGCCCGCGGCCTGCATCAGCCGGCGCCGGCTGATCCGGTTGCGCTCCGTGGCCGCCATGGTGCCGTCCGCGGATGCCGAATCGTTGTCAGACATGGGTTTGCTACCTAATCTCTCGTGGCGGTGATTCCCCCCCGAAGTCAACTGCGAAAGGTCCGGACCTCGCGAGCATCGCGTCATGAACATTCCCTGAAGACTCAGGGAGAGTCCGTGAGCTCGACCTGCCGGCAGGTCACCCGCTGTTCACCGGCGCGTCGCGGGCAGCATCGGATCCGTTCACAACCGCCGCCCAGCGTGGGCCTGGTGAGCAGCAGGACGGCCTCGGCGGCCGCACGATCATTGCCGTCGAGCCGGCCGCAGCCCATAGTTCTGGTCGTTGGTTCGCCCTACGGCATCGACGACTGGCTCGGCGGACCGGCCGGGCGCTACGACTTCGTGTTCGTCAACAACGAGGGCGCCGGCGCGGAGGTTTACCTGGAGGATCCCGCGACCGAGCGGATCTACCTCGAGGTCGAGCACTTCGGCCGCGGCGTCAGCCGTGCGGTGACGGCATCGATCCCGCCCGGGACGTACCGCTGGGTCTGCATCACCGACTACACGATCAAGTACAGCCGGCCGGTCGTCGTCACCGGTGACCCGTTGCCGTACGACGTGCACGGGATCGTGCCCGTGACGGGGCTCGACCTGCGGATCCCGATCAACTCCTACGTCGGCTGGATCACCGGACAGTTGCCCACGCTCACCCGCCAGGTCGAGCAACTGCGGGACGCTCTGAAGGCCGGCGACACGGCAACCGCCCGGCGCCACTGGCTCACCGCCCACCTCACGTACGAAACCCTCGGCGGCGCCTACCGCGCGTACGACGAGACCGGCGACGACATCAACGCCGACCCGCCTCGTGGCGTCGCCCCCGACCGGCTCGCGGACGCGGACTTCGCGGGCTTCCGCAAGATCGAGGCGATGCTCTGGCACGACCGACCGACGGCGACGATCGCGCCGTACGTCGACGCGCTGCTCGAGGCGATCGGGCAGCTCGCCGAGGAGCTGGCGCTGCCGAACGCGATCACGCCGATCGACATCGGCCGACGCGCGCACGAGATCCTCGAGGACGCACTGCAGTGGGATCTGAACGGGATCGGTGACGCCGGCAGCCAGACCGAGCTGGCGACCGTGGACGCGAACATCACCGGAGTCTGGCAGGCGCTGGACCCGCTACGGCCGATCCTGCGCAAGCAGAACCCGTACCTGGACCAGACCGACGAGCAGCTCCGCCTCACTCAGGCCCTGATCCGCAGCCACCACCGCGACGACGGCTGGGTCGGCCTGGCGGCACTGTCCGTCCGGCAGCGGGCCGCGGTCAACGCGGCGGTCCAGCACAGCGTCGAGCTGCTGTCCCACACCGCAGCCGTCATCGACCCCCGCAACGCCACCCGCGACCGAGGCCCAATCACCCATGCCTGACAACACCCTCGCCCGGCCGTTCGAAGGCACCCATCAGGCCGGCATCCTCGACCCTGCGCAGCAAGCGGGGATTGTCGTCGCGTTTCTCGTGACCGCGGCCGACCGGGCGGCGCTGGAGCGGATGTTCCAGACGCTCACCGCGACCATCCGCTACCTGGTCACCGGTGGCGACGCACCGGCCGGACGCGGCAGCCATGACGGTCTCGTGTCGACGCCGTACGAGAACGGTGTACTCGGCCCGGGCACGGTGCCCGACGGTCTCACGGTCACGGTCACGGTCAGCGTCGGCGCCAGTCTCTTCGACGACCGCTTCGGCCTCGCCGACGTCAAACCGGCCCGGCTGCGCGCGATGGACGAGTTCCCGAACGACGCCCTCGACCCCAATCGCTGCGACGGCGACCTACTACTGCAGATCTGCGCGGACAACCGCGACACCGTCCTGCACGCGCTCCGCATCCTGATGCGCGCCACCCGAGCCGACCTCCAGGTGCTCTGGCAGCAGGAAGGTTTCACCAGCCCGCCACGACCGACCGGCACACCCCGCAACCTGTTCGGCTTCAAGGACGGTACGGCGAACCTGGAGTTCCTCGACCGCCCTGACCTGCTCGACCGGCTGGTGTGGACCAAGCCCGGCGGCGACGAACCCGACTGGGTGACCGGCGGCTCGTACCACGTGGTCCGGCTGATCCGGATGTTCGTCGAGTTCTGGGACCGGATCTCGATCAACGAGCAGCAACGCATCTTCGGCCGCGACCGCGACACCGGCGCACCCCTGTCCGGCCGCCCGGGTGAACGCGTAGCCGGCCAGGAGGAGTTCCAACTCCCGAGCTACTACCGGGACGCACACGGCAACACCGTCCCGCTGACCGCCCACACCCGCCTCGCCAACCCGCACGACGGCACCGCCGACGACCGGCGGATGCTGCGCCGCGGCTTCAACTACAGCGCCGGCATCGAGCCCAACGGTCAGCTCGACCTGGGCATGATCTTCATCTGCTTCAACGCCGACCTCGACCGCCAGTTCGTCGCCGTACAGACTCTCCTCATCGACGAACCCCTGGTCGACTACATCTCCCCCTTCGGAGGCGGCTACTTCTTCGCCCTCCCCGGCGTACAGAACGCCGACGACTGGCTGGGCCGCTCCATGCTCGCCTGAAGGTCCGGTAACGAGGCGCGCCACCAACCGGCGCGCCTCGTTACCAGGTCAGGTCAGCCTTTTGCGACCTTCTTCGCGTTGACGATGCCATCGCCGTAGAAGCCGTTGTTCGTCGTTGTGCCTTCGCACAGGTGGTTGGTTGTCACGGTCACGTAGGTCCCGTTGGATTGCAGGACCTGACGGGTGTAGGTGAACAGCGGAGGGGTCGGGCAAGCGTGGTCGGTCGCCGTTCCGCGCAGTAGCTGCTCGACGGCCGCCGGCGAAGCCTTCTTGCCGCCGTTGACGTGGTCCTTGACGCCCAGCCGGCCGACCGCCAGCACGGCGACGCCGGCCGCGTGCGGTGACGCCATCGACGTGCCCTGCAGATACTGGTAATAGCCGCAGACGCCCTTGTTGCAGCTCTGCACGACGCTGGGTGTGTTCGGCGTCCCGTCGGGGTTGAGCTGGCCGCGCTCCTCGGCGAGGTGCTTCGGGTACGCCGCGAGGATGGCCTTCGTGATGTCGCGCTTCTGGTCCGCGGTGTCGTACACGTCCCCGCCGGGCGCGGACAGGTCGGCGTAACCGTTGCCGTAGTCGGAGTAGTAGGCCTTGCGGGTGGAGATTCCGGTGCTGGTCACCGAGAGAACATGGGTGCCCTCGGACGGCATCGAGATACACGAAGTCGGGATCGTCCGCGTGTACGGCGCCTCACCGGGCACGCTGGGGAAGTCCGGGCTCGACGAGTCCACGATCGTCTTGGTGTAGTCGGTCGCGCCGTTGCCAGCCGCTGCGACCAGCGTGACGCCATGGGCATAGGCGTAGTCGAGCGCTCGCTGCATCGCCTGGATGACGGTTGCCTGCTCGGCCCGGTCCTCCGGCGAGTCAGCCGGATTGTCGGTGCAGTTGAACAGCCACGGATCGACGTAGAAGCTCATGTTGACGACATCGATGCCGTGATCGCCCGCGTAGGTCAGCGCATCGACCGTGGGCTGCAGGAAGAAGAAGCCCGCATCCTGGCCGGCCCGCAGGTTGACGATCGTCGCCTCGGGCGCGACGCCCGCGATCCCGAGCTTGTTGACCGGCGACGCGATCTCGGAAGCGACATGCGTACCGTGACCGTTGTCGTCCTCGTCGACAGGATCGACGCAGCTCGGGTGCTCGCACGGTCCGTCGACCGTCGTACCGTTGGCGTCGACCGGGATGTCGGTCGTGAAGTTCCGGCTCAGGGCCTTGTCGAAGTTGGCTGCGATGTCGGGATGGCTGCCGTCGACGCCGGTGTCGATGATGCCGACCCGCACGCCCTTGCCCTGCTCGTAGCGCTGTGAGCCGTCGGCGGTGGCGCCGATCTGCTGCATGTCCCATTGCAGTCCGGCCAGCGGCTCCTGCTTCTTCTTGTCTTTGTCCGCGCCCGTTGACGCCTGGCGACCCGCGGTCGCACCCAGCAGGTCAGCCTGTGCGGCGTCGCGCTTGAAGCTCGCCTTGCCGTCGGCCAGGCGGTCGTCCGGCGCGTGCCCGATGACCGTACTTCGTGCGACGCCCGCGATCGCGGACGAGCCACGGGCCGCGGCCGCGGCCGGGAAAGCGTCGCTCTTGGTGGTGACGGTGGCGACTCCGATCGCCGCGTTCTCGTCCAGTACCGTGCCGCCCGCAGCCGCGATCGCGGCGTGCGCGGCCGCGGCAGATCCGCCCTGGGTGTACAGGACGACGTACTGCCGCTCCTGGCCGCCGGTCGCCGTGCCTGTTCCGGCTGCGACCCACAACAGCCCGGCGACGGTTCCCGCCGCGATGGCTGCGCGCGTGACGTACTTGCGCATTGGACCCCTCCCTCGAAGATCGAACTACAGCTGAAGAAAACGTGCTGTCTTGTCGTTCGAGTTGTAGGAGCGCGACTGTCCGAGCCCTGGCAGGCCGGTCGAACTCGACCATCGAGATCTGCTCTCGTAGCCCCCTTGTCCCGGCCGACAGCCGGGCCCCCTGCGCCGTCGCAGCGCCCCCACAACCCCCCTCTGCTACTACCACCCAGCAGACTGGATCAACCCGTCCGAGCGCAAGGCTTCAGAGCTTCGGCTTGCCCGCCTGGTAGAGCCAGGTGTGGAAGAACGCGTCGAGGTCGCGGTGGGTCAATCGCTCGACGAACCGGATGAAGGTCTGCGTCGAGACGTTGCCGTACCGGTAGGTCGCCGGCCACTGCCTCAGCACCTGGAAGAAGGCGCGGTCGCCGATCTCGAGGCGCAGCGCCTGCAATGTCATCGCACCGCGGTTGTAGACGAGGTCGTCGAAGATGTGATCCCGTCCGGGGTCGGCGACCTTGCCGCTCCAGTCCTTCTCGTCGGCGTAGGCCTCCGCGAAGCTCTTCTCCACCGGGGTGCCGTTGAACTTCTCCTGGTAGAGCCACTCCGAGTAGGTGGCGAAGCCCTCGTTCAGCCAGATGTCCGACCAGTGCACCGGAGTGAGGCTGTCACCGAACCACTGATGGCCGAGTTCGTGGGCGAGCAGGTCACCGTCGACTTCGCTGGTGCGCTGGTCGTACACCGGCCGGCTCTGGGTCTCCAGGGCGTAGTCGACGCCGACATCGGCGATGATGCCGCCGGTCGAGCTGAACGGGTAGCGCCCGTACATCGACGACTCCCACTGGACGATCTGCGCCGTGGTCCGGTTGAACACTCTGCCCTGACCGGGTGTGGTGTCGACCGACCTGCCGATGGCGGTGATGTTCGGGATACCGGTGGCCGTCACGGCGCGGGTCACGTTGTACTTCCCGATCGCGATCATCGCCAGCTCGCTGGCCATCGGCCGGCTCATGTGCCAGCGGAACGTGGTGTAGCCACCGTGCTTGGTGGTGGGTCCGGGCTCACCATTGGCCAGCACGGTGAGCCCGGTCGGCACAGTGATGGTCTGGCTGTACGTCGCCTTGTCGTCGGTGGTGTCGTTCACCGGGTAGTAGGTCGCGGCGCCGATCGGCTGGTTGAGCGCGACCGCGCCGTCCTTGGTGGCGACCCAGCCGGATACGCCCAGCGCCGGGTCGTCGATCTTCTGCGGGACGCCCGCGTACGTCACGGAAACAAGGAACGTGCTTCCTCGCCACAGACCTCGTCGCGGGGTGATCACCAACTCCTGAGCACCGCGGCGGGTGAACGACGCATCCCGTCCGTTGACCGACAGCTTGGTGATCTTCAGCGGTCCCTGGAAATCCAGATCGAAGCGGGACAGATTCTGCGTGGCCTTCGCGAGGATCGTCGTCGTCGCGCTGATCGCCTTGGTCGTCGGGTTGAACGCCAGCCGGATGTCGTAATGGCTGACGTCGTAGCCACCATTCCCCATGTCCGGGAAGTAAGGATCCCCCGCGCCCGATGCGCCGGGCGAGAACGAGACTCGGCCTGGCGCAGCATTCGCCGTCAGGCCCGTCGACAACCCGAGCACCAACGCACAGACGACCAACAGGTAACCGCGGCGACGACCGAAACGTCCCACAATTCCTCCTTGTATTCCGCTTATGCAGAATCGGCTGGTGGTTCGGAAAGAGTCAGGTGGGTTCTGATTTGGTATCGATCGCCGCGGTACGCAGCGCGGGTGAACTCGAATCTGCGGCCGTGCTGGTCGCGGGTGATTCGCTCCAGGATCAGGATCGGAGCTTCCAGGGCGAGGCCGAGGAGCGCGGACTCGGTGGCGTCGGCGGCTGCGGCGCCTTGGATCTGTTCGGCGTCGGTCGGGATCACGCCGTACTGGTCCTCGAGCATGGCGTAGAACGAGTTCTGCTCGATCGCCCGTACGTCGAACCCGGGGACGAGTTCCGCCAGCACGTGGATGGTCTCCAGGCAGATCGGGTCGCCGTTGACGAAGCGTTGCCTGGCGATCCGCAGTACGGCCGTGTTCGGGGTCACGCCGAGCCTGCTGCCGATCAACGTGCCGGCCTGGATCGTGGCGTGACTGAGGACCCTGCTGGTCCAGTGTCCGGATGCTGTCGGGTACGTCGCTCCATGGGTGCCGCTGATCTGTTGAGCGACCTTGGGACTGCCGACGAACATGCCGCGGCCGTGCTCGCGGACCAGCCAGCCGTCGCGAACCAAGTCGTCGACCACGGCTCGGAGAGTGGGTCGGGAGATCTCGAGTTCGGCGGACAGTTGGCGTTCGGAGGGTATCGGCTGGCCGACCGCTCGGGACTCGACCAGTCCGAGCAGGTGCTCGCGCGCCCGATCTCGTTTCCGCAGGCTGCCCACCACGAGGACCCATCCTTAGTTAGGCCGGAAGGTCCACATCGTACGCCGCCCGCCGCGTCGGATGCGGCGCAGGAATCAGGCCTGATCCCTGCGCCGCAGCTCTCGTGGCAGAGCTCAGTGCTCCGGCGGCTGGTAGTTCTCGCAGCTCCCGGTGTTGCTCAAGGAGTCCTGGTAGGTGGTGTCGTGCTTGCGGTACTTCGCCACCCGGGCGTCGGCCTGTGCGGGCGAGACGGTCTCGTTCTTGGCGTAGTAGGCCCAGTCGACCTGCTCGCGGTACTCACTGGTCGCCGTGCCCTGGTGGCCGTCCAGATCGATGAACCACAGGTTCCAGTTCATGCTCATGTCCTGACGCGGCAGGACGGTGTTGCCGTCCTGGTCGACGGTGTGGTCGGCAGTGAGCTTGCCGTCGATGTAGTACCTGACGTGGCCGTTGCCGACCTGTGTGACATAGGTGTGCCAGCCGTTCAGCGACTGGTCCTGGCGGCTCTCCGCGGTTCGCGCGTCCCACGGGTCCTCGCGGAAGGTGTGCCAACTCGTCTGGAAGTTGACCGGGCCGGCCTCTCCCCAGCCGCCGTTCGGCAGGTACTCGGTGAAGTCGAGCTCGCTGTAGATCGGGTCGTAGTCGAACTTCGTCGGGCCGATCGCGAACGCGGTCTCGTTGATGTGGTCGCCGTCCGTTCCGGTGGCCGGGGAGTCGGCGTACCGGACGCGGGTGGCGTAGGTGCCGTTCCGCAGATTCATGGTGGTCCGGCGGAGCTCGGAGTTCGTCGTACCGGCGACCGTGCCGTCCGTCGTCGCCCGGAGCTGAGCGACCTTCTGGCCGCCGGTGCTGACGAAGGAGACGTTGCTCGCCGGCCAGCCGGTACCCGGCACGCCGGGGCCACCCATTTCACTGCGCGCGTTCCAGCCGTGGTCGCCGAGCGCGGGGTCGGTGGCCGACGTGTACTGGAAGTCGTCGAACAGTACGCCGCACTTGCCTGACCCGCGGTCGGCCTGATCGGTCGAACCGACGGCAGCAGACGCACCACTCACCATCGAGGCGATCGTCGCGGCGGTGGCGAGGAAGATGGTCGTTCTCTGACGTGACATGTCTTCGGTCTCCTTCGCGGCAAGGATGGGCGGAAGCCGTATCCGGGGTCGAGCATGAATGCCGCGGGAGTGAACTGCAAGAGCTCCACCAAACTTTTCGAACGGACCCAACATAAACCGTATTCGACCGGGATGACTGGTAAATACCGGCAATTGCCTCGCAGGTGGACGAGCCGCCCGGACGGTATTGACCACCTGCCCATGAATTCAATTGCGCGGGTCACGACAGGCGCGGCTTCTCCACCTCGACCCAGGTCGGGCTCGGCGCGTCCGGGACCCGATCTCTCGGGGACCAGTCCAGTGCAACGGACAGCGGGACGGGATTCTCCGGGTGCGGTACTCCCACTGCCTGCGCATCAAACCAAGCACCCGTTGCAGCGTCCACTCGGTCTCCTGCCCGGCCGGCGTCCACAGCCGCCGCATGCCAACCAGGCTGCCTGACAGGTGATGACCAGGGACTGTCCCTGGTGCCATGGGCGCGACTTCGTCGGATCGTGAAGGCATGGACGAATCAATCCCGTACCCCCGGGCCGGCGTCAGCGGCCGGGATCAGGCGCGCACGTTGTTTGCGCAGACCATGCAGTACGTCGCGATGACCACCGGGCTGTTCGCACTCGGGGCGTACCTGGGCCGCAACCTGCACGGCGGCATCGGCATCCTCGCGTTCATCGCCGCGTTCGGAGTACTGATCGGCATGCAGTTCGCGGTCCGGAAGTCGACCGGGCGGGCCGTCGGGCTTCTCGCCGCGTTCGGTCTGCTGATGGGGCTGGCGACCGCGCCGACCCTCGCGTACTACGCCAGCGTGGACCCGAGCGCGCTCTGGCAAGCGGGCGGAGCGACGGCCCTGTTCATCGTCGGCTTCGGCGCGGCCGGCTACGCCACCCGCCGCGACCTGTCAGGCATCGCGCGCATCGGCTCGTGGGCTCTGATCGGGCTGATCCTGTTCGGCATCGTGCTGATCTTCGTCCGCATTCCAGGCGGAGCGCTGATCTATTCAATCGCCGGCCTGATCATCTTCGCCGGCCTGACCGCGTTCGACTTCCAGCGCCTCCGCCGGTCCACCGACCTCGCCTCAGCACCCCTGCTGGCCGCCTCGATCTTCCTCGATATCCTCAACGTCTTCCTGTTCTTCCTCCAGCTCTTCAGCCGCAACAACCAGCCATAGCTATGCGCTGACAGGTTCGAGATAAGGCGTCACGTTACGCAGCGCCCGAGCGACGTACTCGTCCTTCTCGCCGACAGGTGCGACATAGTGCATGGCGTCCTTCGCAGCTTCGAGGCCGTGGAGCCGGGCGATCGTCCAGGTGGCGAGGTACGTCGAGGCCAGGCACCCGCCGGCAGTAGCGAGATTGCCGCGCGCAAAGAACGGCTGATCCAGTACGTCGACACCCGCCGCGACGACCCACGGCTTGGTCACCAGATCAGTGCAAGCGGGAACATCACGCAGCTGCCCGAGCTTCGCCAGCACCAAAGCCCCGGAACACTGCGCAGCCAACAGCTGACGGGCCGGGTCGAGCCGGGCCAAGGTCTCCATGATGGCGGGATCCTCGACCACTTCACGGGTCTTCTTCCCACTGCCGACGATGACCGCGTCGGCATCGCAGGCCTCCTCCAGATCGATCATGGCGTCGATGACGACACCGTTCATCGACCGCAGTCGCGGCGTCGGGCCCGCGATCGACACCCGCCAGCCAGGCGCCCTGACGCGGTTGAGAATTCCGAGGGCGATGAGGCTGTCGAGTTCGTTGTAGCCGTCGAAGGTCAGGATCGCTGTGTGCATGTGGCGCACACTAGAGTGGCCAATGCATGACAGTCGAAGAATTGTCCTGGATACAATGCAGTCGTGCGGATCCCGAAGTACAAAGCCGTGGTCGACTCGCTGGCTGCGCAGATCCGGAGCGGACGATGGCCGGCCGGTCACCGGCTGCCCACGCATCGCCGGCTCGCGACCGACGAGGGCATCGCCATCGTGACCGCCTCGCGCGTGTACGCCGAACTCGAGGCGATGGGCTTGGTCAGCTCCGAGCAGGGCCGAGGTACGTTCGTCCGTGATCTCGCCGCCGTGTCCGGCGAGGAGATCGATCAGCGAGCGGTGGCCGTCGACGCCATCGATCTGAGCTTCAACTCGCCGTCGGTTCCGGGTCAGGCCGATCTGCTGCGCCAGGCGCTGCGCGACCTCGCCGGCGCCGGCGACCTCGACGCCCTCCTGCGCTATCAGCCACACCGCGGGCGGGCACAGGACCGAGAGGCGGTCGCCCGCCATCTGCGCCTCCGAGGCCTCGAGGTCGGCCGCGAGAGAATCCTGATCGTCAACGGTGCCCAGCAGGGTCTTGCCGTCACGGCGATGGCACTGTTCGAACCAGGCGATGTGGTTGCGGTCGACGCACTCACCTATCCCGGCCTGATAGTGCTCGCACGGACGCTGAAACTGGAGTTGGCACCGCTGCCGGCCGCCGCAGCCGGGCCGGATCTCGACGCGTTCGAAGAGTTGTGCCGGCGCCGCAGGGTCCGCGGCGTCTACACGATGCCGACCCTGCACAACCCGCTCGGCTGGGTGTACGACGAATCCCAGCGCGCGCAGCTCGTCTCGATCGCGAGCCGGTACGGCGTCTCGATCATCGAGGACGCGTCGTACGCGTACCTGGTCGAGGACGCACCGCCTCCACTGGCGATGCTTGCTCCCGACCTCACCGTCTACGTATCCGGCCTGTCGAAGAGCGTCGCGACCGGTCTGCGGATCGGCTTCATCGCCGCGCCGCCGACGCTCGTGCCAACCCTGGAGCGCATCATCCGGGCAACAACCTGGAACACCCCGGCGCTGACGGCAACGATCGCCAGTAGATGGCTCGAAGACGGCACCGTCGACCACCTCGAAGCACAGAAGCGCACCGACGCCCGCCGCCGTCAATCAGTCGCCGCCGAGGTCCTCACAGACCTGCAGTACGTCGCCCATCCCTCGTCGTACTTCATTTGGTTGCCCCTGGCCCCCGACGCACGCCCGGACCGCATCGCCGCCTCCCTGGCTGCCCGCCGAGTCGCCGTCTCCACCGCCGAGCCGTTCACAACCACACCGACCGTGCCGCACGCCCTACGCCTGGCCCTCGGCTCGGTCCCCATCCCCGACCTCCGCGAGGC
Organism: Kribbella sp. NBC_00662; assembly: GCF_041430295.1. Lineage (GTDB taxonomy): Bacteria > Actinomycetota > Actinomycetes > Propionibacteriales > Kribbellaceae > Kribbella. Next base: position 6,668,664 of record NZ_CP109029.1, read on the forward strand.
CCTCCAAGCAGTCCGCGAGGAAGCCGACCGCGACCCATTCTCCTGATCGCCTCCGCTCATTCAGTCAGAACCAGTGGCGGCGTTTGAAGAAGACAACCATCAGGAGCACGGCGACGAGTTCCAGGCCGATGCCGAAGGCAACGAAGGCGGGCCAGCCGCCGATGTGGGTGATCATCCAATCGAAGTTCTGCCCGAAGAAGCCACTGATGAAGCTGAGCGGCAGGAAGACTGTCGAGATGACCGTCAACTGCTTCATCACGGCGTTCTGCCGGTTGGACACCGTCGACAGGAAGACGTCTGTCGATGCCGTCAACAGATCGCGATAGGTGTCGATCAGGCCGCTGATCCGGATCAGGTGATCGTGCGTGTCGCGAAAGTATCGCTCGGCTTCGCGCGTCATGCCGGGCAACTCGGCCACACCGCTGACCAGGCTGGCGAACACGTCTCGCTGCGACTCGACAACCTTGCGCATCCTGACCAGCGCGCGCTTCAGGGTGGAGATTTCCTGGAGTTGCTGTTCGTCGGTGACGTCGCGGAAGGCCCGGTCCTCGATGTCGTCGATGCGGTCGTCGATGCCTGCGAGGATCGCGATGAAGCTGTCGACCAGCGCATCGAAGAACCGATGGACGAGCCAGATGGGATCCTCGACCGACTTGCCGCCGGCCTCGTACCTGCGCCGTACGTCGGTCAGGGCCGGAACCGTGTCGCGGTGAATGGTGACCAGGAAATGGTCGGAGTAGAAGCAGTGCACCTCGACGAGGCGGCCGTCGTCCGGCACCGCGCCGTACAGGACGAGGAAGACGAAGTCGTCGTACTCCTCGAGCTTCGGCCGCTGATCGAACTGTTCGCTGTCCTCGAGCGCCAGCGGATGGAACCGGAAGACGTCGCGCAGGATCGCGAACTCGTCGGCCGCCGGCCGATCCAGATCGATCCAGAAGAAACTGCCACCGGCAAGCAGCCGCTCGGCGTCTTCGCGGGTGAGGCGCGACTCGGCCTGTTCCTCCATCACCGCAGAATATGCCGAGTCGCCGGCGCTCGCGCGCATTCCTTCAGCGCTGCGGAGCTCGACGTTGGCGACCTGTTCGGAGCCGAGGCCGTCAAACGAAGGCCTCGTCGACGTAGCACCAGCGCCAGTTCTCACCCGGTTCGAACGACTGCACGATGGGGTGTCGGTAGTGCGCCGCGTGGGCGCGGGCGTGCTTCAGCGGCGACGAGTCGCAGCAGCCGACATGACCGCAGGTCAGACACAGGCGCAGGTGCACCCAGGGCGAGTTCAGCTCGAGGCACTCCTCGCATCCTTCGGGTGTACGTGGCCGGACCGGCCTGACCAGGTACAAGTGGGGATCCACGCTCGTCGTGCTCTGGTTGGCGCCTACGGCCTTGACCATGCTTGACCTCCTGTGACGACTCATCGAGTGTGGCCGAGATGCTCGTGCACCATGCGTACGGCGAGGGCACCGTCCCCCACCGCGGCGGCTACCCGTTTCACCGACCCGCTGCGGACGTCGCCGACGGCGAACACTCCCGACCTGCTCGTCTCGAGCAACTGCCGCTCGCCTGGTACTTGACTGCCGGTCAGGACGAAGCCCCGATCGTCCAGCAGGATCTGATCGCCCAACCAGCGGACGTGCGGCAGGCCGCCGATGAAGACGAACAAGGCTTTCGCCGGTTCGACACGGCGCTCGCCGGTCTTCGTGTCTTCGACCACGACTTCGTCGAGCGACCGCTCACCATGGACCTCGCGCACTTCGCTGTGCGGCTGCACGTGGATCCCGTCGGTGCGCTTGATCCGGTCGGCCAAGTAGCGTGACATGTCCTGTCCGAGTTCGTTGCTCCGGACAACGAGCACCACCTTGGCCGCGTGTTGCGCCAGGAAGACCGCGGCCTGTCCGGCCGAGTTGCCGCCGCCGACGATCACCACCGGGTCTTTCCGGCACAGGTTCGCCTCCAGCTCGGTCGCCGCGTAGTACACGCTGGTCGAGGTCACCGCGTCCAGACCGGGCACGTCGAGTTTTCGGTAGCGGACGCCGGAAGCAATCAGCACCGCCCGGCCGCTGATGCGTGCATCGTCCTCCAGCACCACCAAGTGGTGTCCGTCCCGCTCCCCCAGCGCCACGGCGGTGGCGGGCACCGTGAGTTCAGCACCGAAGCGCTTGGCCTGGATCTCGGCGAGGTCGGCGAGTTCAGCGCCGCTGATCCCAGCCGGAAAGCCCAGGTAGTTCTCGATCCTCGACGATGTGCCCGCCTGGCCGCCGGTGGCCACGGAATCCAGGACCACGGTAGCCAGACCTTCCGACGCGCCGTACACCGCCGCGGCGAGACCGGCCGGACCGGCACCGACCACGATCAGGTCGCACACCGACTGGACCGGCGTCGTACGGCGGAGTCCCACCGCGGCGGCCAGCCGTTCGTTGTCCGGGTTCCGCAGCACCTCACCACGCCAGATCACCACTGGCGTTTCCTCCCGTCCGATGCCGAGTTCGCGGAGCATCCGCTCGGCCTCCGCGTCGGTTTCCAGGTCGATCCAGTGATGTGGCAGCCGGTTGCGCGCCGCGAACTCGCGCAGCCGGCGGGTGTCGGCGGAGAACCGTGACCCGATGATCGCGAAGCCCGCGCCGAGGGTGAGCTGCAGTGACCGGCGGATCAGGAACGCCCGCAGAATCAGGTCGGCCAGCCGCGGATCGCGCGGTACCAGATCCTTCAACTGGTCGAGCGGCACCGCCAGCACCTCGCCCGGCTCCTGCGCCACCGCGGTGAGGAAGATCGCCTGCCCGGTCAGCATGCCGACCTCGCCGAGGAAGCGGTACGGACCGTGGACGGCGACCACACGCTCCCGCCCGCCCAGGTCCTGCATCATGGCGACCGTGCCGTCGAGCACGACGACGAACTCGTCCGGCGACTCCCCCGCCTGCTGCAACACCTCGCCGGAACTGGTCGTACGGCGCTCGCCGAGCGCCTGCAACTCGGTCAGCTGGGCTTCGTCCAGTCGAGGATAAGCGCCGTACATGTCCGGAGTTTCCTTCATCAGGGCCGTCCGGGGATGCCGCTCACGAGGTTGTCTCCTTGGCCAGCGCCTCTTCCAGCCAGGGCCGCAGCGCCGGTGCCGACGCGGCACCGATCTGCGTCGCGACAACCGCTCCGTTGCGCAGCACCAGCAGGGTCGGAATAGATCGGATGTCGAAGCGCCGGGACAGCTCGGGCGCCTCGTCGGCATTGATCTTGACCAGCTTCAGCTGGCCTGCCTTCTCGGTGGCGAGTTGTTCCAGCACAGGACTGACCCTCCGGCACGGTCCGCACCACGGAGCCCACAGATCGACCAGCACCGGCAGGCTTGCCTGCTCCACGACCTCGGCGAAGTCGTTGTCACCGGCATCGACGATCCACGGCAGTGGCCGCTGGCAATTACCACAGCGCGGGGCACCTTCGGCCGCGGCCGGCACCCGGTTGCGGCGTTGACAGTTCGGACAGGTCACGACCTTCATGCGGCCACCTCCACCGGGTTCTCGTGTGTGACGCTGATGTCGCCGTCCCGGAGGGTCACCCGGATCACCGCTCCGTCGAGCACGTTGCCGCCGAGGAGTGCGCGACCGATGCGGGTCTCTACTTCGCGGGCGATGAACCGTCGCAGCGGACGCGCCCCGTACACCGGGTCGAAGCCCTGAGCAGCGATGTGCCGCGCGGCCTCCGGTTCGACCTCGAGCGTCATTCCGCGATCCGCCAGCCGCGTCCGCAGATCGTCGAACATCAGATCGACGATGCGCTCGATCTCGGCCATCGTGAGAGGCTTGAACAACACGATCTCGTCGACACGGTTGAGGAACTCGGGCCGGAACTGCCGCCGCAACTCGTCCATCACGGCGTCCCGCGCATCCTCCTTGACCTGCCCGTCCGCGGTCACTCCGTCCAGCAGGTACGCCGAGCCGATGTTCGACGTCATGATGATCACTGTGTTGCGCATGTCCACTGTCCGGCCCTGGGCGTCGGTCAGCCTGCCGTCGTCGAGGATCTGCAGCAGCGTGTTGAAGACATCCGGATGCGCCTTCTCGATCTCGTCGAACAGCACCACGGAGTACGGCTTGCGCCGCACGGCCTCGGTCAGCTGGCCGCCTTCCTCGTAGCCGACGTACCCAGGTGGCGCGCCCACCAGCCGGCTGACCGTGTGCCGCTCCTGGTATTCGCTCATGTCGATCCGGACGATGTTGTCCTCGGTGTCGAACAGGGCCGCCGCGAGTGTCTTCGCCAGCTCGGTCTTTCCTACGCCGGTCGGACCGAGGAAGATGAACGAGCCGATCGGCCGGCGCGGGTCCTTGATCCCCGAACGGGCCCGGACGATCGCGTCCGCCACCAACTGCACGGCCTCGTCCTGACCGATCAGGCGCTCGTGCAGCACCTCGTCCAGCCGCAGCAGCTTCTCCCGCTCGCCCTCCTGCAGACGGCTGACCGGGATGCCGGTCCAGCGCGACACGATCGAGGCGATCTCCTCCTCGGTCACGACCTCGCGCAACAGCCGGTGACCGTGCTGCTTGGTGGCCAACCGCTCCTCCTCGGACGCGAGCTGGCGTTGGAGCTCCGGTAGCCGGCCGTGCTGCAGTTCGGCTGCCCGGTTGAGGTCGTAGTCGCGCTCGGCCTGCTCGGCCTCCTGCCGGACCTGCTCCATCTCCTGCCGCAGCGTCTGGACCTTACGCAAGGCCTGCCGTTCCGATTCCCACTGTGCGTGCATCGCGTCAGCCTCGGCCCGCAGATCGGCCAGCTCCTTGCGCAGTTCGTCCAGCCGCTGCCGGCTGGCGGTGTCCTCCTCCTTGGCCAGTGCGGCTTCCTCGATCTCCAGCCGGCGCACCCGCCGGGTCAGCTCGTCCAGCTCGGCCGGCATCGAGTCGATCTCGGTCCGCAGCATCGCGCACGCCTCGTCCACCAGGTCGATCGCCTTGTCCGGCAGGAAGCGGTCCGAGATGTACCGGTGGCTGAGCACGACGGCCGCGACCATCGCGGCGTCCTGGATCTTCACGCCGTGGAAGACTTCCAGCCGCTCACGCAATCCACGCAGGATCGAGACCGCATCCTCGACCGTCGGCTCGTCGACGACCACCGGCTGGAACCGGCGTTCCAGAGCCGCGTCCTTCTCGACGTGCATCCGGTACTCGTCCAGTGTGGTGGCACCGATCATGTGCAGCTCACCGCGGGCCAACATCGGCTTCAGCATGTTGCCCGCGTCCATCGCGCCCTCGGTCGCACCCGCACCCACCACCGTGTGCAGTTCGTCGACGAACAACAGGATCCGGCCCTCGGCCGCCTTCACCTCGTTGAGCACGGCCTTGAATCGTTCCTCGAACTCGCCGCGGTACTTGGCCCCGGCAACCAGTGAGGCCATGTCGAGCGCGAACACGGTCCGGTCCCGCAGGCCGTCCGGTACATCGCCGTTGGCGATCCGTTGCGCGAGTCCCTCGACGATCGCGGTCTTGCCGACGCCCGGGTCGCCGATCAGTACCGGGTTGTTCTTGGTCTTGCGGGACAGGATCTGCACGACCCGGCGGATCTCGTTGTCCCGGCCGATGACCGGATCCAGCCTGCCCTCCGAGGCATCCTTGACCAGATCCCGGCCGTACTTGTCCAGCGCCTCGTACGACGCCTCCGGCATCGCCGAGGTGACCCGTTGGTTGCCGCGGACGGCGGTCAGCGCCGCGAGGAACCCGTCGCGAGTCAGGCCCTGATCGGCGAGCAGCCGCCCGGACGCGCTCTGCCGGCCCTCGTCCAGCAGAGCAATCACCAGATGCTCGATCGAGACGTACTCGTCCTTGAGTCGCTTGGCCTCCCGGTCCGCGGCGTCGAGGAGCCGCGACAACCTCTGGGTGATCAGCACCTGGCCGGGCTCCGCGCCGGGACCGCTGACCTTGGGACGCCGGTTCAGTTCCTGTTCCAATCTGTCCCGCAGCCCGTCCGGATCCGCACCGGCCTGGGCCAGGAGCCTCGGAGCCAGACCATCGGGTTGCTCCAACAGCGCCAGCAGCAGATGCTCGCCGTCGATCTGACTGTGCCCGAACCGCAGGGCCTTCGTCTGGGCATCGTGCAGGGCCTCCTGCGACTTCTGCGTGAGGCGGTTCATATCCATGTCCTGGCTCCTCTTCCGACGAAACGTCTGCGCTCTGCTTCCAGCAGGGCGATGCGGTCCAGCAGGTCCATCACCAGACCGAGCGCCGCATAGTTCAGGTCGAGCCCGGCTCGCAGTCGCTGGATCCGGGCCACCCGGCTCAGCTGCGACGGTCCGAACCACAACTCACCGGTGCCGTCGGTCGTTGCCTCGAGCAGTCCCAGCGCGACGAACCGCCTCAGCAGTTCGGGATGCGCTCCGGTCAGCCGCGCGAAGTCCTCCAGCGCGAACCGGCTGGGCCTGGTCAACTGGTGGCTCATGACCGTCTCCTCGGGTCGAACTTCGACGTCCCGGCCAACTCCTCGAACAGACGCTTCTCCTCGCGGGTCAGCCTCGGCGGAACCATCAATCTGACCTCGGCATACAGATCACCCGGCGCTCCACGGGGGTTGGGCAGACCGCGGCCTTTGAGCCGCAGCCGGCGCCCGCTCGAGCTGGCCCTGGGCACCTTCACCGTCGCCTCACCACCAGGAGTCTCGATCGAGACCGACGCACCCAGCGCCCCCTCGCACACGGCGAGCGGCAGGTCGACGGTGAGGTCACGGCCAGAGACCCGGTACCGCGGATGATCTGCGAGTCGGACCACCAGGTACAGGTCTCCGGCGGGTGCGCCACCGGTGCCCTGCCCGCCCTGCGCGCCGAGCCGGATCCGCTGACCGCTCACCACGCCGGCCGGGATCTTGACGTCGATGGTCCGATCCGCACCGCTCGGACTACGCACAGTCAGCTTCCGGGTGCCGCCCCGATAGGCCTCCTCGACGGTCAGCTCCAGCTCGACCTCCTGGTCCGAGCCCGGGATCCGGCCCCAGCCGCGCCGGCTCCGGCCGCCGAACATCCCGCCGAGCAGGTCGTCCAGATCGATGCCCTCGGCATCGAACTGGCTCCCGCCGGTGTCCCACGTACCCTCCCGGGCCCGGCCGCCACCCCCGGCCCGGCCGGCACCGGCACCGGCACCGGTCCGGGCGTAGGTGTCCGGGTCGACGTCCGGAGGCACCCGGCGGAAGTCCGCACCGAACGCGTCGTACCGCTTGCGCTGTTGGGGATCGGACAGCACGTCGTACGCCTCGGAGACGTCCTTGAACCGTTCCTCCGCGTCAGGGTCCTTGTTGACGTCCGGATGGTACTGGCGAGCGAGCCGGCGGTAGGCGCTCTGGATCTCGTCGGCGTTTGCGTCCCGCGAGACCCCGAGGGTCGTGTAGAAATCCCGGCTGGGCATCAGCCCTCCTCCGCGGCGACTACCACGCCCGCCGGGCGAAGCACCCGGGTCCCGTCGCCGTACCGGGGCCGGACGACGTGCACGATCGTGCCGGCTGGTACCTCAGCGCTCGGCGTCGTCCCGACCGCTTCGTGCAGCGCCGGATCGAAGCGTTTCCCGCTGTCGTCGACCCGGGGGTAGCCGAGTCCGGACAGTACCGCGAGGGCCTGGTCCCGCACGGCCCGGACACCTTCGACGATCGCCTCGTCGTCAGCGCCGGCGTGCTCCAGCGCCAACTCGAGGTTGTCGACAACCGGCAGCCAACTGGCAGCGACCAGGGCGCGTTCGGTGTCCCGCTGCTGTCCGGACTCCCGCGCGACCCGCTTCCGGAAGTTGTCCAGCTCCGCCGCCGTGCGCCGCCACCTGTCTTCCATCTCGGCGGCCTTCTCACGCGCCTCCTCCAGAGCCTCCTCGACTCGTGGCGGCGCCGCATCGGTGTCGGTCTCCTGATCGGCCATTCCGATCAGCTCGTCGAGAACTCGGCATCGATGACGTCCTCGTCGTCACCGTCTGCCGGCGGCGTACCGCTGGGCTGCGGCGCTGTGCTCGAGCTCAGCGCCTGCGCGATCTGCTGGAGCTCACCGGTCAGCGAACGCAGCCGCTCCACCGGTGCTTCCTGATCCTTCAGCGCCTCGCGCGCGTCGCCGACCAGCATCTCGGCGCGGGCCCGGTCGTGCTCGGCCACCGCATCGCCTCGGTCGGCGAGCGCCTTGTCCACCTGGTAGGCGGCCGAGTCCAGCGCGTTGCGCGCATCGACCAGCTCACGCAGCCGGGTGTCATCGCTGCGGTGCGCCTCGGCGTCCGCGACCATCCGTTCGACCTCGGACTGGTCGAGGTTGGAGGTCTCGCTGATGGTGACCTTCTGCTCCGCGCCGGTGTCCTTGTCCTTGGCCGCCACGTGCAGGATGCCGTTCGCATCGATGTCGAAGGTGACCTCGATCTGCGGTACGCCGCGCGGCGCCGGGCGGATGTTCTCCAGGCGGAAGCGCGCCAGCACCCGGTTGTCCGCGGCCAGCTCCCGCTCGCCCTGCAGGACGACCACATCCACCGCGGTCTGATTGTCCTCGGCCGTACTGAAGATCTCGCTCCGGCGGGCCGGGATGGTCGTGTTGCGTTCGATGACCTTCGTCATCACGCCACCCATCGTCTCCAGCCCCAGCGACAGCGGGGTGACGTCGAGCAGCAGCACGTCCTTGACCTCGCCCTTGATGATCGCGGCCTGCACGGCGGCACCGATGGCGACCACCTCGTCCGGATTCACCGTCATGTTCGGGTCCTTGCCGCCGGTGAGCCGGCGTACCAGCGCCTGAACCGCCGGAATCCGCGTCGAACCGCCGACCAGGATCACCTCGTCGATGTCGTTCGCGGTCATCTTGGCGTCGGTCATCGCCTGCTCCACCGGGCCCAGGCAGCGATCCACGAGGTCCGCGGTCAACTGCTCGAAGGTGGACCGCATCAGCGTGGTGTTGAGATGTTGCGGACCTTGGGCGTTCGCGGTGATGAACGGCAGGCTGATCGTCGTCTGGGTGACCGACGAGAGCTCGACCTTGGCCTTCTCGGCCGCCTCGAACAGCCGCTGCAAGGCCTGCGGGTCCTGGCGCAGGTCGACCCCGACCTCACGCTGGAAGTCGTCGGCCAGTTTGTCGACCACCCGGCGGTCGAAGTCGTCGCCGCCCAGATGCGGGTCACCGGCGGTGGCGCGTACCTCGACGACGCCGTCGCCGACCGTGAGCACGCTGACGTCGAAGGTGCCCCCGCCGAGATCGAACACCAGGATCGTCTCGTTCTCCAGCTTGTCCATCCCGTAGGCCAGTGCCGCGGCTGTCGGCTCGTTGATGATCCGCAGCACCTCGAGGCCCGCGATGCGCCCCGCGTCCTTGGTGGCTTGACGCTGGGCGTCGTTGAAGTACGCCGGCACGGTGATGACTGCCTCGGTGACCTTCTCGCCGAGGAACTTCCCCGCGTCCTCGACGAGCTTGCGCAGTACCAGCGCGGAGATCTCCTCCGGTGCGTGCAGCCTGTCCCGGATCTCGAATCTCACTGCGCCGTCGGGCCCGGCGACGACGTCGTACGAGACGGCGGAAAGCTCAGAAGAGACCTCGTCGAACCTCCGTCCGATGAACCGTTTCGCCGAGGTGATCGTGCCCTTGGGGTTGAGTACGGACTGACGACGGGCCAACTGGCCTACCAGCCGCTCACCGGCGTCCGTGAACGCCACCACCGAGGGAGTGGTTCTGGCGCCTTCGGCGTTCGGGATGACCGTTGGCTGGCCACCCTCCATCGCGGCGATCACCGAGTTGGTCGTGCCCAGGTCGATGCCGACGGCCTTCGCCATGGTCTGCCTCCTGTGTGTTCCGGGCCTCTGTACGGCTTGTCACGGATACACACAAACTGGTCTGCTCAGACCGGGAGCACATCCCCAGAACGTGTGGTTGAGGGTGGTCAGGCGTGGGTGGCCGGTTCGCGGGTCAGGACCATATGGGTGAGTTCGACCCGGGACCGGACATCGAGTTTGCGATAGGCATGCCGCAGGTGTGATTCCACGGTGTGCGGAGAAACGTCGAGTTCGTCGGCGATGGCGCGGTTGGTGAGTCCGGTCGCCGCGAGTCGCACTACCCGGAGCTCGGCCGCCGTCAGGCTCGACCAGCCGAAGCTCGGCCGTTCGACTGTTGGTTGTTCCGTTCCCGGCGTGACACCTTCGGAGAGTCGCTGCCGGACACGCCGGCCGAGTACGACCGCACCGGCGCGGTCGTACTCGGCAAGTGCCAGATCGAGCTGCTCCACGGCCTCCGCACGCCGGCTCCGCTCGAACAGGGCGCCTGCGGCATCCTCGGCGGCACGGGCGCGCGCCAGCGGGCGGGGGCTCGCCTCGAACGCGTGCACCGCCGCGAGCAGGCTGTCGACGTCGTCGCCCAGCAGCCCGCCGGCCTGCATGCCCGCGGCGGCGAACGAGATCACACCACCGTTGATGCGACGGAGGGTGGTTGCCGCCTCGGCGGCCATCCCCGCGCGCTTCGCGTCGTGCGCTCGCCTGGCCAACCCCACCAGGCGCGGGCCGACCATGGGATCCAATGCCGGCACCTGTAGACCGTCCGGCAGTTCCTGATACAGCGACGCGAGGTGCGCGAACACGCGTGCGGGCTCCTCACCAGCGGTCTCGTCGACGACCGCGCTCGCCCACGCCAGCCGCTGCGCCCCGACACTGCTCGGGTCGTACACCCTGCTGACGCCGTGCCGCAACTGACGGCGGGCCGACCCGAACTCGCCCCGGTATGCGTTCGCTTCCGCCAGTACGGCGCACAGCTCCGGCACGTACTTCCACGTCTGCAACTCCTCGGCACGGATCAGACCCGCGTTGCCTTCGGCAACGGCATCGTCCAGGTCACCCCGGTGCAGCAGGAGCGTCGCGCGGCACGCGCACCCGAACACGTCGGTCCATTCCGTCCCCGGCCCGGCCACCCGCCGGCCGACGGCATCGAAGGCGGCCTCCGCCTCGTCGAAGCGATCGAGCGCCATCAGTGTGTGTCCTCGCGTCCAGTAGACCTCGAGGTGTCGCTCCTGCGCCGTATCAGAGGCCAGCACGTCGACGGCTTCATCGACGAGTTCGAGCGATCTCGTAAGGCGACCACGCACCCCCTCCGCCGCCCCCATCGTGAGGAGAGCCTGGCCGGCCGGGGGCGGGATCTTCCCGGTAGCGAGAGCCTGTTCCCCCGCTCGCAGCGCCGCGCCGGGGTCGCCGGCCATCAGATGTGCGTTCGACTCCGCGGCGAACAGCAAGGCCCGCGTCGAGTCGTCGACACCCTGGAGGCCGAGCGCGGTTCTGGAGTGGTACAACGCGGAGGCCGAGCAACCGACGATCCCGAGGGAGTCGGCCAGTTCGCAGCGAAGCCTCGCCTCGACCTGCGCCGGCAGGCCGGCCCGCAAGGCAACCTGAGCGAGTGCCTGGGCCTCTGCGTTCCGCCCCGCGCGAACGAGCAGGCTCATCGTCTCCATCACACGCCCTGACCGACCGGGGTCGGCGTAGGGCATCAGGTCGACGGCGCGCAGCCTCAGGTCCGCCGCCTGACCAGGAGCGGCGGCCGCGACATCGTCGGAAGCATGGACCAGCAGCTCGACGGCTTGGAGGTCGCCAGGCACGGCACCACTGATGGTATGGGCCGCCGCATCGGAGATCGATCCGCCGGTGGCCAGCAACGCCTCAGCCGCCGCACGGTGCAGATACCTCCGCACGCCCAGCGGGAGCGCACCGTAGACCGCGTCGCGGATCAGATCGTGCTGGAACCCCAACTGTGTGCCTGCCTCCACCAGCAGACCTGCCCCGAGCGCCTCCTGGACCGCCGGCAGCAACTCGGCAACCCTGCGATGCAGAACCTTCGCGACCGACGGCAGGTCAAAGGTTCGGCCGAAGACCGATGCAACGTCCAGCAGCTGCCGGGTCGGCGGCTCAAGCGCGGTGAGCCATCCGCGAAGTCTCTGCTGCAGAGAGCCAGGCAGAAGCCGGGCATGTGCCGCGTCGACGATGAGCTCTTCATGTTCGGCGAGCGTCATCAGCAGGTCCACGACGACTGCCGGGTTGCCGGCGCACTTGTCCAGCAGTCCCAGCAGCGCACCGTCGGGTGGGGCGCCCAGCAGATCACCGGCGACCCGTGCCACAGCCGCCGGCTCCAGCGGCGCCAGGCTGAGTGGGATCGCACCGGCTGCGACCAGGTCGGAGAACAGTGTGTCCCCCGTGGGCGTGGACGGCCAGGGACGCCTGCTCAGCAGCCACATGATCGGGCTGGCGGACAGGCGTTCGGTCAGGGCTCTGAGCGCGATCACTGTCAGCGAGTCCGCCCACTGCATGTCGTCGAGTGTGATCAGAACAGGCTGCTGGAACGCAGTCCTCCTGAGCGCCGCTTCCAGCTGATCGATCAGCCAGGAGGGTTCATGGTCCAGCACGTGCGCAGGGTCGAACTTTGCATCGCCGAGCAGAGGCGGACTGCAGGCACGCAATGCCGCCAGTAACGGTGCCAGTGGCGACATCCGATGGAACTCGTCGGCGACACCGGATGCGACGCCGATCCCGAGCGGCTCGGCGCAGGTCACCGTCTCCGACACCAGGGTGCTCTTACCGAGGCCGGCCGTGCCCTCCACCACGATGACGCACCCATGACCAGCCGCGACAGCCATGACGGATTCGCCGAGTCGGCGCACCTCGGTCTGCCGACCGTGCAAGGATCTGTGCGGCGTGGCTGCACCTCGCCGTACCGACAGGTGCTGAACAGCGTCAGCCGCCTCCGTCAGGTCGCGCATCGAGCGTTCATCGACGAGACAGCCGATCCCGTTCGCGGTGGATCGACGCGCGCGTCAGCTCCACGCGGCTCCGGATGCCTAGCTTTCGATACACCTTTCTCAGATGGAAAGAGACAGTGTGCGGCGAGAGGAACATCCGCGCCGCCACCTCGCGGTTGGTCAGCCCTTGAGCCACCAGTTCGGCTACCGCCCGCTCGCCATCGGTCAGAACGTCCCACTCCTCGGTGGCAGGCTGCGGTCGGCCGGCACATTCATCAGCCCATCCCAAGGGATAACGCATCTTCACCCGGCTCGGTGCGGCCGCAGCCAGGACTGCGGAGAACCGGTGCGTCCCAGCTACCTGACGGCACAGGGCGATACGTACGGCGGCCGGGACGCGATCGGCTACCGCCTGCCGGACGAGATCGTGGTGGAACGCCAGGACATCTTTCTCGACCGGGACGAGCAGGTCGGCCGCGAGGATCTCGTGAAGAGGCCGCCGCACTTGCTCGTCCGGCCACCCGAGCAGGTCGCCCAGGTCATCCACGGCGAACGACCGATCCAAGGACACCGCGACGTCGAGGACATGACGCGCCGTGGGACTGAGTCGCATGACCCAGTCGCGGACGACTTCGCGCACCCGCCTCGGCGGCCGTCCGGACAGCAACTGTGCGCGACCACCGGCGACGGCGACCCCACCCTCGGCCCGCAATCCGTCCAGGAGTGCTCTGACAAGTAGCGGATTACCCGCCGCTCCGTGCGCCATGGCCAGCAGAGCGCCGTCCGGACGTGCGCTGAGCACGTCGCCGATGACGTCGGTGATGGCGTCGTCGGCCAGGGGCCCGAGTGCTATTCGAGACGCTCCCAGGTGCTCCCACTCCGCGAACAACCAGTCGATCCGGGGGTCCTGCCCCACCGTCCGGCGCACCAGCACCCAGCAGATCGGATACTCGGCCAGCCACAATGGCAGCGCGCGCAACGCCGTTATGGTCGTCGAGTCGGCCCACTGGGCGTCGTCCAGCGTGATGCAGACCGGGCCCCGTGCGGCGAGCTTCTCGGTGCGAACCGCCAACTTCTCGAGGCACGCGAGCATATGGCCTTGGCCGGCCGCTCCACCGCCCCCCGCGACGCCCGGTGGCGCCAGGCCAAGCCCGGCGTACAGCGACGCCAGCGGCGGGGGCCGCGGCAACTCGTCGGCCCGGGCCTTCGCGAGGCTGAAGCCGTTGTGCGTCGCCTGGTCCTCGGCCGCGGCGAGAAGCCGGGTCTTCCCGATGCCCCGCGCACCGTCCACCAGTAAGATCGCGCTGCGCCCGGCGGCCGCGATGTCGAGGACGTCGAGGATCGACTTGAGCTCTCCCGCCCGACCGCGAAGCCGACCTGTCGAAGGTCGCTGCGTGTACATGGGAGACCCTGCCTCTCACTCATCGTGCGCGGCGCGGTACAGGGTAGAGCCTCTCTCGGACGGCGGGTGACCGCCAGGGTTGTCGAGGAAGTGCCGAACGCAACTACACCGTCCTAGCACCCTGGCCAGCCCCAAAGTCCCTCAGCGGCTCGGGCGCCTCGGACACGGGAACGAGAGCGATCCCATCGGCGGCGATGCGGAAGTCCCGCACCCTCGACTCGTGGTCTGTGGCCCGTGTCTTCAGCACCGTGAGCGTGCGCGACATCAGCCCGGTGACATCTCTGTACTGCAGCAGTACGACGTTGTCGGACAGGTGCGACGCCGCGACGTCCGAGAGTCTGGTCACCCCGAACAGGTCCGGTAGCTCGTAGGTCATCATGAGGCTCGCTCCATGCCGCGAGGATCTGTGGAGCAGCGAGTAGAGGTACTCCCTGAAACGCATGTCATCGGGTGCCGCGGCCTGCAGGTCGGCGAGGCTGTCCAGGAGCACCCTGCGGGCCCCGGTGGTCTCCATCGTGTCCAGGAGCTCGTACACCCACTGATCGACATTGAGGTCGACAGGGCTGCGGTACATGAGTGTCAGGTTGTCGGCCTTCATCGACCAGCCGAACTGCGACGCCGTACGCTCCAGCTGGGACGGATGCTCCTGCATCGTCGCGATGATGGCGTGTTCGCCGTGGTTGACGGCGTAAAAGGCGAAATGCAGCCCCATCACCGTCTTCCCGATTCCGGTCGGGCCTGCCACCAAGGTCGACGAACCCGACCGATAGCCGTCCTCCATCATCTCGTCGAGGGCCTGGATGCCCGACGGAATCCGCTCGCCGCGCAGTTCGTAGTCCCTCGGATCAGCGGGGTCGGCGAGCCGGGGATAGACGGTGATGCCGTCCTCCGACAGGCGGTAGGAATGCGTCCCGGCCAGGAAGGCGCCGCCCCGGAGCTTGTGTACCTGGAGAGCCCGGGACATGCGTGCGGCGGAATGAACGCTTTTCAGCGCGATGATCGCATCGGCCACAGCGAACTCGGGCGAGCGCTCGATCTCGTCCTCCTGGTACTCCCCGACCCATACCGAGGTCGCCGGAAAGGCGCTCAGCATGCCGGCGAGATCGTGCAGGAACGGACGGAAGCCACCGTTCCGCCCGGCGTAGGGATGCATCGCCTTGAAGCTGTCGATCACGATCATGGCCGGCCGCCGGATCCGGATGAGCTCGCGCACGCGGACGAGAACTCCTTGCAGGCCCTGGTCGCGGAGCGTTCCGCCGAGATCCTCGTACCAGACACTCCGCCCGACCGCCGCGGGGTCGAAGAACGACAGCGTCTGACCGTACCGGAGAAGCTTCTCCAGTGGCTCGGAGACGGTGGAAAGGTACAGGGCCGGCTGCTCAGGGGTGGCGTTGGCGAACACCCACTGCTGGGCCATGATCGTCTTGCCGGCACCAGGTGCGCCCATCACCAGGATGATCGCGTTGCGTGGCAGTCCGCCGCCCAGAACGACATCGAGCAGAGCCGATCCAGACGTCATCCGGTCGTTCATGGCCCGGAGTCCACAACGGCGCTCGAGCGCAGGTAGGCGCTCTGTCCCAAGAGATCCCGGACGACCGACACCAGTCGCAGCGGCTCGAGCGGTTTCTTCAGAAACGCGGCGGCACCGGCCTCCAATGCCTCGTCGCGGAGGTCGAGTGTCGAGATCGCCAGCACCGGTACGTCGAAGTGGCGTCGCAACTGGGCGCAGAGCCGCAGGCCCTGCGCGCCCGAGATCATCAGATCGATCACGACGAGATCCGGCGTCTTCCGGACGGCTTCGGCCAGGGCCTGCTCGGCGGTCGAGATGACCGTGACGCCGTATCCTTCCGTCCGCAGGAAGTAGTCGGAGAAGTCGGCAGCGAAGGGATCCTGCTCGGCCAGCAGGATGAGCAGCCCGCCGCCACCGGGGATCTTCACAGACTCCAGCGGTACGCCGCTGGCCAACCGGCCCTGCAGCAGCCGGTACGCGTCACCGACGGACGTTCCGTCCGACAACCGATCGCCGACGAAGCGCAGTTGCTCGACCTGCAACCGCGAGTACAGGCGGTGTCCGCCCGGACTCCGCTCGGGCACCACGACGCCGTACCGTTCCTCCCAGGTCCGGATCGTTGCCGCCGGGATGCCGAGCATCCGCACGACGGCTCCGATGCTGTAGACCGGATGATCAGGCATGGGAAGAACGCATCTCCTGGTCTGTACGACACGCGTTCTCGCGGCGAACAACCGCCGGGGAGGCTCCGGGTGGCTGCACCCGTGTCCGGAGCGTCTCATCACTGGGCACGACTGCTAGGACATCGTTGCCAGGCTACCCCATTTCCCGAGCGGGGCGGTGGACTACAAGTTTCCGGGATGACGACGCCAGGCCCGTGACCGAGACTCGGAACCGCACGCTTGCCTGAAGTGGGGCACCGAGAAGTGGAAAGGCGAACCGTGAAGCTGCAACCGAAGGCCTGGCAGGTGCCATTGCGAGTCAGCACGGGCGCGTTCATCCTCAATTCCGGTCTGGCCAAGGTCCGCGCCGACGAGGCGGCGGCCAAGCAGACCCACGGATTCGCGGCCGGCGCCTATCCCTTCCTCCGCCGGCTCGATCCCGGCTCGTTCGTGGGATCCCTGTCGGCCGGCGAGATTGCCCTCGGCACCGCGCTTCTGGTCCCGGTGGTGCCGGCCGGCCTCGTCGGCGCGGCCCTGACCGCGTTCTCCGGCGGCCTCGTCGGTCTGTACTTGCGTACCCCTGGTCTGCGGCAGGAAGGCAGCCTGCGCCCGACCGATCAGGGCGTCCCGATCGCCAAGGACGCCTGGCTCCTTGCCATCGGGCTCGCCTTCGTCGTGGACGAGGTCCACGATCGGTTGCGGAGGCGGAGGTGAACCACGTGTTCTCAGCTGTCACAACCGGCGGATCGACACACCGGCGCAGCTACGGTCAGTGGGTACGGATCTTTCTGACCGGCTTCGTCCTGTGGCTCGTCAGCCTCGTCGTCACACTGCTGACCGGCAATGCCAACCTCGTGCCGACGCTGATCCTGCTCGGCAGTTTCCTCGTCCCCGTGACGTTCGTTGCCTGGTCGTTCGAAAGATGGCGGGACACGCATGTGACCGCCGAGCTCATCGTCAAAGCCTTCGTGATCGGTGGACTGCTGGGTGTGCTGGCAGCAGCCTTGCTGGAGACCTACCTGCTGAAACCTTCCGCGTTGTTGTTCCTCGGCGTCGGCCTGATCGAGGAGGCCGCCAAACTCGGCGCTCTCGTCTTCGTCACCCGCCACCTCACGCGGCGTCACGGGCGCGACGGGTTCGTCCTGGGCGCAGCGGTCGGCTTCGGGTTCGCGGCCTTCGAATCGGCCGGGTACGCGTTCAACGCGTTGCTGACCGTCAAAGGTCTGTCGTTGACCGCTCTCGTCGAGACCGAACTGCTGCGAAGCTTGCTGGCGCCGTTCGGGCACGGGCTCTGGACCGCCGTCCTCGGTGGAGTTCTCTTCCGCGAAGCACGCGCAGGGCGATTCCGCTTCAATCGTGCTGTTCTGCTCATGTTCGTCTGGGTCTCGCTGCTGCACGCCCTGTGGGACTCCACACACAGCATCGCGCTCGCGCTCACGATCGTGATCACCGGTACGTCGTGGCAGTACCGCCTCCTCTCCATGGGGTATCTGCCGACGCCCACCTCTGAGCAGGTGCACGTGTTCACGGTGCTGTCCATCGGACTGCTCGCGGTGGTGGCAGCGATGGGGGTCGCCACCCTCCTGGTCAGCTGGCGGAGGACACGGCCCGAGAAGGTCCATGCGACGGTACTGCACAAGGAGGAGACGGTATGACGGTCATGGCTGTGCACAGGTTCGAGCGCTTCTTCCGCGCCGCGGCGGGTCTGGACGTCGACAAAGACGACCTCAAGCGCTACAGCGATTTCGTCAGCGACAAGCTTCACGATCTGCTGACGATCGGCCAGGGCACGGCGAAGGCGAACGGGCGAGACATCCTCGAACTGCGTGATCTGCCCATCACCATGGGGTTGCAGAAAAGCATCCACGAGTTCCGCGAACTCGACGAGGAGATCGAGCTCGAGCCGATCCTGACGCAGCTGACGACGTGGCCACCGCTCGGCGTGACAGTCAGCCAGGAAGCCGAATCCCGTCTGCCCGAGGTGGTGGGAGGGCTGAGCGTCGCACTCGCTCGGACGCTCAAGGTCATCGATCCCGACGTCAAGAATCCACAGACAGCGCACTGGGAGCAGGCGTTCCGCATCTTCCGGCTGCTGCTCTAGGTCCGGCAGTCGACCGCACGTCGAGCTGGAAGACTAATCGGGGGCCCGGTCGCGGGCGAGGCGGTCGCGACGCTCCTGTTCGCGCTTGGAGTAGGCGGCTGCGTGGATCGCCTCGTCCGATTCCAGGCTGGAGCCGAGGCCACCGCCGAGAGTTGCGGCAGATGCGACGAACCACACCAGGACGAACAGGTCGCCGTGCTCGCGCTCGAGGTGGACAGAGCCGCGCACCGCGTCGGGATCCAGGACGAAGTACGCCCACGCCAAGTTCACGGCGTACAGAGCGACGTAACAGATGAGCACGCCGGCCATCAAAGTCACCAACGTCGAAGCGTTGTAGAGACGGGACCGTTCGCGCGCACGCGGGGATTCGTCGTCAGGCCGGTCCCACAGCTCGCCGTCGATCACGAGCCAGGCGACGACGAGTGCGACCGAGGCGATCGTCGCGATGACCAGGCGCCACCACGACATCGAGCCCGCCAGCTGCCAGACCGTGGAGTTGATTGTCGCCACGGCTCCAGTCGCCAGCGCCGCGACCAGCGCAGACTTCAACCCGGGCACCAATAGCCACGGACGGTTGGCGAGCACCATGCCCAGGAGCAGACGCCAGCGGCCGCGCAGCCGCGGCAGGGACACGCGGCGCGCATCGTTCGTGTTCGGATCCGCCATGCCGTCGACCAGCGAGCGCACCGCCCGACGCGCCCGGGCGTGCATCCGGAATCCACCTAACGCGGGCAGAGAGAGCACCGCGGTCCGCTGGTCTGAATCGATCTCGACCAGCAGGTGCCGGCCCTCGTGGTCGTGGAGTGGAAGTTCGGTCAGACCGACGACGAGGTCCCAGTCCCGTTGATGAGCCCGTTTCTGCAGCCGACCGATCGCAGCGTCGACGTCCTCGGAGCCTGTGGTGAACGGCTCACTCACGACGGTGATGTCCCACGTGGCGCTGCCATCGACCGGGCCAAGGTCAGTCAGGCGTTGCGCGACCGCGGTCGGTGCGGCTGGATCAGCGACAAGCCCCACCCGGATCGAGTCCATACCGGTTCGGTACCCACGACTCCGATGCACACACCGACGACGTCCGCAGCGGCGAGCGCGGGCCGAGGAGAAGTCGCAACTCAGTCGTTCAGGCGTTCTACCGATCCGCCGGGGACGAGTTGGGCGGGGAGGTAGCGGACGACGGGTGAACCCGGCAGCGGGGGGCCGGAGTTGTCGAGGCGGCGGCGGAGCAGGTCGGCGGCGCTGGTTGCGATGTCCTCAGTGGGCTGGGCGATGACGGTGAGGCGCGGGACCGTGGCCTGTGCGAGCTCGGCGCCGTCGAAGCCGACCAGTGAGATGTCGCGGCCCAGGCGGAGGCCTGACTCGTTGATCGCGATCAGGGCGCCGAGTGTGAGCTCGTAGTTGGCGCAGAAGATCGCGGTCGGTCGGTTGCGCATGGCAAGGAAGCCGCTGATCGAGTCATGTCCGGTGCGAACGACGAGCGGACCGCGCGCCTCGTACTCCGGGGACAGGTCGACGCCCGCCTCCGCGAGCCGTTCGGTGAAACCCGACGCCCGCAGACGCATGGTGGACACCGACGGATGCCCGGTCACGATGGCGATACGCCGATGCCCGTGATCCAGCAGCAGACGAGCAGCCATCGCGCCCGCACCGGCATTGTCGAGAAAGACCCCATCGGTGTGGAGTTCGTCCGCCGCCCAGTCGATGAGCACCACCGGCACCCGCTGCATCGCCGTACGGAGCGGCTCGATGTCATGACCGGACGGTACGGCGATGATGCCGTCCACCATCTGGCTCAGCAACAGCCCCACCGTGTCCTCCTGGCCCGACGGGCTGGCGGCAACGATGACGTTGATACCCGCAGACCTGAGGGCAGCCTCGACCCCGGCGATGATCGTCAGGTGGAAATCGTTGTTGAGCGCCGGCAGGACGACGCCGATCGTTCCCGATCGCCTCGATCGTAGGCCGCGGGCCATCGCATTCGGGCGGAAGTCCAGCGCGGCCGCCGCAGCCTCGATGGCGACGCGGTTCGATTCGAGCACGGTTCGGCCGTTGAAGTACTTCGAGATTGTGGCGAGAGACAGACCCGTCTCGCGCTGGATGTCCTTGTAGGTGGCCATCGCCCTCCTCTTATCCCCGCACGCCAGGCGACCAGGAGCACGAATCGTATCGTCTGGTCGGCTCCAAGTAAGCACATAACGCGAGAGAACCTCCGAAATCTCGCGTTGATCTGATCGTAGACAGGGCGAAACGTTACGTGCTAACTTGCCTGACAAGTTGACTGGTGAGTCGGATATGCAGCCGCGCATGACAGGTTCGATGAGGAGTTCTCTGGTGTTGATCGAGTCCAATCCCGTGGCGAACGCCAGTGCCGAGGGCAATGCCGCCGATCGCCTCGAGTGGTTCCGCGACCTCGGGCTGGGGTTGTTCATCCACTGGAGCGTCGACACGCAACTCGGCTCGGACGTGAGCCATCCACTCGTCGGCGCGTCCGAGGATTTCGTCGAGCGGTACTACGACGAGCTCCCCCGGCGCTTCCGTCCGCGGCGCTTCGACCCCACCGAGTGGGCCGAGCTCGCCGACCTCGCGGGGATCCGGTACGTCGTGTTCACCACCAAGCACCACAACGGGTTCTGCATGTTCCGCACGGCCACGACCGAGCGCCATGTCGGCAACACCCCGTTCGGCCGGGACACGACCGCGGAGATCCTCGCTGCCTTCCGGGAGCACGACATCGCCGCCGGCGTCTACTTCTCCCCCGACGACTTCGCTTGGCTCTGGGAGAACGGCATACCGATCCAGCGGTCGATCCCGAGCGTGCAACCGGCCGCGAATCCCGGGCTGATGGACCTGTCGAAGGCCCAGATCACCGAACTGCTGACCGAATTCGGTCCGGTCGATCTGGTCTTCTTCGACGGCGAGGCCGAAGGGCTGCGCGAACACGCGTGGGAGACAGATCCCAGTGTCGTGGTGACCCGCGGAGCGCTGCCCACCCCGGAGCAGTACATCCCGGGCCAGCCGATCGACGGCGCCTGGGAATCCAATCTCACCATGGGCACGCAGTGGACCTACAAACCGACGAACGAGACCTACAAGTCCGGGACCCGGTTGATCGAGATCCTGATCGAGACCCGGGCCAAGGGCGGCAACCTGCTGCTGAACATCGGCCCGAAGCCGGACGGAACGATTCCCGTCGAGCAGGAGGGAAGGCTCCAGGAGCTCGGACTGTGGATGTTCGTCAACCGCGAGGCGATCTACGCCACCCGTCCATGGGTCGTCACGAATGAGGGCGACCTCTGGTTCACGGCGTCGAAGGACGCGAAGACCGTGTACGTCATCGTCACCGGCGAGCGCTGGAAGTGGGGCGAACGGCGGGAGTTCGTACTCCGATCCATCAAGGCCACCGAGCTCACCGAGGTGTCCATCCTCGGGCAGAGCGGACAGCTGATGGAGTACCGGCCGGAGCTCGACACGACTCCGCGCTGGGAGCAGACCGAGGCCGGTCTCGTGGTCTCGGCTCTGAACGCCCAGCGGCTGTACAACGACAAGAAGTGGCCCAACCCGACCGTCATCAAGCTGACCAATGTGGAAGCGGCCGCCGAACCGACCCGGATCGCCACGGTCGACGCTTCGTGGGACGAGGCCAGCTCGACGGTCTCGGTCGGGGTGGCAGTTCTGGCCCGCGGGTCGTCCGAGTCGGTGCTGCTCGGAGCGGAGTACCAGGACATCACCGGCATGGACACCATGGAACGCCCGGACGAGTGGACACCCACCGACCTCGTCCCCGAGACGGACAGCGGCGTACGCGCCGCATTCCCAGCAGAGCCCGGCCGGCTCTATGCCGTCCGTGCGCTCGGCCGGACCGCGCTTCTCGACGTACGAGGCCCGGAGCTGAAGATCCGCACATCAGGTACTGCGAGCAACTGACGCCTCTCAGGCTCGGCATGAACACGGCATCACACGGTTCGACATTGTCATCGAGGAGGAATGATGCATGTACCAAGCCTTCCTGCGAAAGCGGGAATGAGCCGGCGGACGTTCTTGCGGGCGGCGGGTGCGACCGCGTTCGCGGCCACCGGGGCGAGTGCCCTCGCAGCGTGCTCGTCGTCGAGCCCGACCACGACCTCGCTGGTCGAGTCCAAGCTCTACCCCGCCGCCGGCGCCCAGAAGCTCAACGACAGCTTCGACTGGGGGAAGTCGGTCGTGGCCGACCCGAAGTCCTCGGTGACCATCACCGTGGCGCACTCGTGGTCCCCGGCGGACTTCGTCCGTCAGCAGCAGTTCGACTACTTCTTCCAGAAGCGTCATCCGAACATCAAGATCGTCGCCGAGAACGCCGGCGACAGTTCGGCCGACTACCTGAAGAAGTACTCGAGCCAGGCCGCGGGCGGCAGCCTGCCGGACGTGATGTACAACGGGTTCGGCTTCGCGCAGAACTTCATCGGCTCGGGCGCGTTCCTGGCGCTCAACGACTACATCTCCGCCGAGACCAGCTTCAATCCCTCGGACTTCGCCGACGTCTCGACCGGGTACTACAAGCGCGACGGAAAGCAGTACTCGGTGCCGTACGACTGCGGACCCGTGATGATCTACTACAACAAGAGCATCTTCTCGAAGGCCGGCGTCGAACTGCCGACCTCGAAGTGGAAGTTCGACGACCTGCGCAACGCGGTCCTTGCGACCACCAGCGGCCAGGGCGGCTCCAAGACCTTCGGCCTGTCCCTGCCGGTGACGCCGGCCGACACGTTCTGGGACCCGGTGCGCCTGTCTCCACTCGGTGGCCACTATCTGAGCGACGACGAGTCGGAAGTCCTTCTCGACAAGCCTGAGTCGATCGCCGCGGTGGAGTGGTGGGTGGACATGTACCTGCAGAAGGGCGTGTTCCCCTCTCCGTCGGAGTTGCAGGGGTTGTCGCAGGCCGACGCCTTCACCCTCGGCCGGGCCGCCATGAAGGTGGACGGATCCTGGGGAGCCCCGTCGCTGCGCGACCAGGCGAACTTCGAGTGGGGAATCGCGGACTGGCCGGCCGGCCCGAAGGGCCACTCCACGGCCGCGGTCGGCAGCGCCTACTCGATCACCACCAAGAGCGGGAACAAGGACGCGGCCTGGATCTACCTCAACGAGTACCTCTCGACGTCCGGCCAGGTGTTCATGTTCGCCAGCACCGGCAAGGGCAACATGACGAGGAAGTCGGCCTGGCCGGCATATCTCAAGTCGGAGGCCGCACCGGAGGGCGCCGACGCCATCTACCGTGCGCTCAACACCTACGCGACCAGCAAGGGTGTCGTGTTCGGTCCGGCGACGCCGCAGATCACCAACGCGGCGACCCCGATCTGGGATCAGGTGATGGGGAAGTCGCTCGGCGTCCCGGACGCGTGCAAGAAGATCGCGGAGGCGATCCAGCCGCTGCTGAAGAAGAACGTCGCGGGCTGAGACGAGAATCGGCATGGCACAGGTCGCTCCCGCACTCGAGACGGGGACACAGGGGACACAGGGGACTCGGCGGCGCACCAGCAAACTGGCGCGCCGCGAGGCCCGGGCCTTCTACGGTTTCGCGTCCCCGTGGATCATCGGCTTCATCCTGTTCGGTGGCGGCCCGGTCGTTGCCGCACTCCTGTTGAGCTTCGCCCACTGGTCGCTGCTGTCCACGCCCAGCTGGGCGGGCTTTGCGAACTACCACAAGATGTTCGCGGATCCCCTGTTCTACAAGTCGATCGTCAACACGATCTACTTCGGCGCCGGCTCGGTGTGCCTCGGAGTGGTGACGAGCTTCCTGCTCGCGATCCTGCTCAACCAGAAGGTGCGCGGGCTCGGGTTCTTCCGCACCGTCTTCTATCTGCCTTCTGTCGTGGCCGGCGTCGCCACCGCGATCCTGTGGGTCAACATCCTGCAACCCGACTCCGGCCTCATCAACAGCTTCCTGAGGTTCTTCGGCATCAAGGGACCGGGCTGGCTGGTCGACGAGCACTGGGCGATCCCGGGTCTCATCCTGATGTCGGTGTGGGGCGCGGGCAACACCATCGTCATCTACCTGGCCGGTCTCCAAAGCATCTCCCCCACGCTGTACGAAGCTGCCCGCATCGACGGCGCCGGATGGTGGAGCCGGTTCTGGCACGTCACCGTTCCGATGATGTCGCCGGTCATCTTCTTCAACGTCGTGACGAGTCTGATCGCCAGCTTGCAGGCCTACACGCTGGTCCTGGTCATGACCGAGGGCGGACCGAACAACGCGACTCTGATGCTGGGTCTCTACATCTACCGTCAGGCGTTCGAGTACTTCGATATGGGTTACGCGGCCGCCCTGTCGTGGGCGATGTTCGCCCTCATCGGCGTGGCGACCGCCCTGCAGTTCGTACTCGCTCGCCGCTGGGTGCACTACGACGCCTGACCCGACCATGGATCGGAGCTCCACCATGACCTTGACAGCGACGCCGCCCAGCCAAGCCCGGCCGGTGCAACGCCGGCCACACACGCCCAGTCAGAACTCCGTCGCGCGAGTCCAGAAGACCAGCACCTACATCCTGCTGATCGCCGGCACCGCGGTCTTCGTGATCCCGTTCCTCTGGATGCTGACGACCTCGCTGAAGACCGCACAGGAAGTGCTCGCCTACCCGCCCAAGCTGCTGCCCGCGACACCGCAGTTCAGCAACTATCCGACCGCGTGGACGTCGTTGCCGTTCACCACGTTCCTGATCAACTCGATCATCATCACCGGCCTGTCGGTGATCGGGAACCTGGTGTCTTGCGTGCTACCGGCGTACGCGTTCGCCCGCCTGCGGGCACGCACCCGATCCGCCATGTTCGCCCTGATGGTCGCGACCATGGCGATCCCCGCCGAGGTGACGCTGGTGCCGACGTTCATCATGTTCAGCAAGCTCAACATGGTGAACACCTACTGGCCGCTGTTCCTGCCGGCCTGGTTCGGCTACGCCTTCTTCATCTTCCTGCTGCGCCAGTTCTTCCGGTCCATCCCGCAGGAGATCACCGACGCTGCCAGCATCGACGGCGCCGGTCACCTGCGCACCCTCTGGTCGATCTTCCTGCCGATGTCCAAACCGGCGATCGCGGCCGTCGCGATCTTCAGCTTCGTCGGCAACTGGAACAACTTCCTCACACCGCTGATCTACCTGCGGACGCAGAACAACTTCACGCTCGCGCTCGGCCTCAGCTTGTTCAAGGGCCAGTACGAGACGCAGTACAACCAAATGATGGCGGTCGGGATCATCTCCCTGCTCCCGATCCTCATCGTCTTCTTCCTCGCGCAACGGACCTTCGTCGAAGGTGTGCGACTGAGCGGTCTGGGGGGCCGATGAGCATGGTGTATCTCGTCAGCGAAGTGCGGTCGCCGCTGGTGGACTTCGGTTTTGCGGAGGTCCGCCAGGCTCTCGAGGCGGCCGGCCTCGAGGTCATCGGTCCCTCGCCGGGGCTCCGCGACGACCCACGTGTCACGCCGGTCATCGTCGTACGGACAGCCGGCTCGGCCAACGAGGTCGACGCGTTCATTGCCGGCGCCGACGGCCGGCCGGCCCCGACGTACCCGGACGAGTCCTTCACGATCACCGGCAACGGCGGACGGGTCGTCGTCGAAGCCGTCCACCCGCGCGGCCTCCTGTACGGCTGCCTCGAGGTCGCCGACCTTGTCCGTTCACAGAGCTGGACCGATGAGGGACTCGAGGTGAGGAAATCACCCTCGCTCGCCGTCCGTGGCGTCAAGTTCAACCTGCCCTACGAGCCCTACTCCAACGGCGATCCGTTCAAGGAGAACCTCGAGACCTGTTTCGATCTGGAGTTCTGGCGCGACTACCTCGACGAACTCGCCCGCAACCGCTACAACTGCCTGAGCTTGTGGTCGCTGCACCCGTTCCATCTGATGGTGAGCTCCCCCGAGTTCCGCGACGCGAATCCTTTCACCGACGAGGAGATCGCCGACCACGAGCGGTTCTTCCACGCGCTGTTCGGCCACGCCCGAGATCGCGGGATCGACATCTATCTGTTCACCTGGAACATCTACCTGCCCGAGCCGGTGGCTCGTGGTCTCGGCCTGCCGGCCGCCTTGGCGAACAGCAGTGAAGGCACCGAGACCATCAATCGCTGGGACGCTGCGCGGGCCAGGCAACGCGCCCCACAGGTGTCCGCGTACTACGAGGAGATGATCTACCGCCTGCTCATCACCTATCCCGAACTGGATGGCATCGGGACCAGTGGTAGCGAGGCCATGAGCGGGACGGGCAGCGAGAAGGAGCAGTGGGTGGTCGACACCTACCTCCGGGGAATCGAGCGCTCCGGACGGAGGGTCAAGTTCCTGAACCGCACGAATATGCAAAGCACCGCCGACATCATCGCGCTGGCGAAGCCGAGGATCGATCCGAGTCGCTTCTACATCAGCTGGAAGTACTCGATCGCGCACTGCTACTCACATCCCCGTCCTGCCTTCGAGGACTTGCAGCACGCGTGGGACGGGGTGGATCTCGAGGAGACACAACTCCTGTTCACCGTGCGGAACGACGATGTTCACACGCATCGCTGGGGTGATGTGGAATACGTTCGGGAGTACGTCCGCGCGATCGCCGAGAAGAACTACGTCCACGGCTTCTACTGGGGCGCGGACGGATACCTCTGGGCCCGTGACTTCCAGCATGTCGACCACGGCCACAAGGCCTGGCGCTGGGACTTCGAACGACACCGGCTCCAGTTCCAGCTGTGGGGCCGGCTCGCCTACGATCCCGACACCGCTTCCGATGTCTTCGAACGCTTGGCACGGATCGACCACGGCGACGACGCTTCGAACCTGTACGAAGGGCTCCGGCACGCGTCGAGAATCATCCCCGCGGTCAATCGCCTGTGCTGGCGGGACCTCGACTTCCAGTGGCATCCGGAAGGCTGCCTGACGCGCGACCACGGCCTCCGGACAGTGCTCGACTTCCTCGACAGCTCCCCTATGCCCGGCGTCGGAACGATCGGTATCCGCGAGTTCGCCAAGGCCGAACGAAACGGCGGAACGTCTGCCGAGACTCCCCTCGACGTGATCGCGCTACTGACCGAGGAGTCACGCACGGCCGAGGAGTTCGCAGCGGCGGCAGAGGACCGCGACCCGGCATGGCGGGAACCGCTCGCCGCCTGCGCCATCCTCGACCTGCGAGCCACGGCTGCACTGGGCAGGTACTACGCGGCGAAGATCGAGGCAGCTTTGGAACTCGCCCGCGCCGAGGAGCGCGGTGAGCCGGGGCACGCCGTACGAGCGGCCGAACTGCTCGACGAGGCGGTCGAACACTGGAAAACCCTCGGCTTCTTCTGGAGTCAGCACTACCGGCCGTACCAGATGGCACGCGTCGACCGGATCTTCGGCTATCCGTTCTACCTCGACGACGTACGCCGCGACGTACACCTCGCGCGCGCTTTCGGGGACAACCTTCCACAAGGAGAAGTCACACCATGACGTTCGTGCCGACCGAGGTCGATCCCGGTTTGCTGCCCTCGCGGGTGCTTGCATCCGGAGCACCCATCCCCCCGATCGGAATGGGCACCTTCGGCTCCGACCGCTACTCCGCGGACGAGATCGCCGCCGCGGTCGCGGGGGCGATCCGCAGCGGCTACCGCCTGATCGACTGCGCTGCCGTCTACGGCAACGAGGCGGAGATCGGCGTCGTACTGGAGAGCGCTATCGCGGAGGTCGCACCTCGCGAGGACCTCTTCGTCATGTCGAAGGTCTGGAACGATGCGCACGCCCCCGCGGACGCTGTGGGCTCTGTCCAAAGGTCGTTGCGACAGCTCCGACTCGAGTACCTCGACGCCGTGTTCGTGCATTGGCCCTTCCCCAACCATCACCCGCCGCACGCGGCGGCCGAGATGCGCGACCCGCTGGCCACGCCGTACGTGCATGAGCGGTACATGGAGCTGTGGCACGCGCTCGAGAACCTCGTCGACGCCGGCCTGGTGCGCCACCTCGGTACGTCGAACGTGACGATCCCGAAGCTCGAGCTCATCCTCCGCGACGCCCGCATCGCTCCCGCTCTCATCGAGATGGAACTGCACCCGTGCTTCCAGCAGCCGGAGTTGTTCCGGTACGCCGTGGACCACGCCGTCCAACCCGTCGGCTACTCCCCCTTGGGCTCGCCCTCACGTCCCGAACGCGACCGTAGCGACGACGATCTGGTCGACGTGGATCACCCCATCGTCCGGCGCATCGCAGAGAACCACGGAGTACATCCGGCCCTCATCTGCCTGAAGTGGGCCGTCGCGCGCGGTCAGATCCCGATCCCGTTCTCCGTCAAGCCGGAGCAGTACGCCGCGAACATCGCCGCCGTGCTGTCCGACCCGCTGACACCTGCCGAGATCGAGGACATGCGCGGAGTCGAACGCAACAACCGCCTCATCAAGGGACAGGTGTTCCTCTGGCAGGGATCGGAGTCGTGGCTGGACCTGTGGGACGTCGACGGCACGATCCCGGGCTGGAACGGCTACGGTTCCCCCCGCGCCCGAGACGACCGCTGATCAGGAAGAGAAGGTCATCATGCTCAACCACGAGCTCATCCACCCACCGCTCCTCGAGGCCCTGGCGGTCGCCGGGCACGGTTCCCGCATCCTTCTTGCCGACGGCAACTATCCCTACCTGACGAAGATCAATCCGGCGGCCCGCCTCGTGCATCTGAACCTCGCACCCGGCGTGCTCACGGTGACCGACATCCTGCCGCTGATCCAGACCGCGGTGAACTTCGAGAGCGCCGTCGTGATGCGCCCCGCCGAAGGGGTGGACGCGTCCGTGCAGGAGGAGTACCGCAAGTTGCTCGGCAGCGACGTGCCGATGGAGCAGGTCGACCGGTTCGAGTTCTACGACATCGTCCGCTCCCCCGACGTCGGTCTGGTCATCGCGACCGGCGAAGAGCGTTTGTACGCGAACCTGCTGCTGACGATCGGGCTCCGCTCCCGAGGTAACGGATAGCCCGGTGCCCTGGGGCGGTCAGCTGCTGATCTTGAACTTCGCGGACGTCGCCAGCTCGGCCAGTTGGCGGGTGGTGAAGACCGGTTGCGTCAACGGGGATCGTCCCTCGCGGTCGGTCTTCTTGGCCTGCGCGAGGTTCACGACGGTGCCGTCGTCGTACCGGTAGGTGGCCCACTGGTCGTAGCTGTCGTGGCCCTTGGTGGTCACGACGCCGACCTGCTTGCCGCCGACGTTCATCACGGTGCAGGTGCCGGTCCCACCCCAGAACTGCTGCGCCAGCGTGCACAGCGCGATCGCCGGCTTTCCGGTAGGCGTGGTCGACTGCACCAGCAGCTGGCCGACGCGCTCACCTCTCTGCACCGGGATGATGGCCTGGTACTCCCAGTAGTCCTGCTCGCCGTCGTTCGACGCGTACTGCGCCTGCGGCCACCTCATCGAGCGACCATCCGGGTACTTCAGGTTCGGCGTGCTGAACCCCGGCGGTACTGCGGCGCTCAGGTCGTTCATCAGCGTCACGGCCCGGTCGGCGCGAGGGCCGGCGCTCGCCGTCCGGTCCACCTGGCCCTCCGGCCACGGGTCACCGGACTTCCGCGTCGTCGTCGGCGTCACCGTGGAGGCCGACTGCGGCGTCGGCACCGACGGCGTCGTACCGGTGCTGCCGGCAACCATCTGGCCCGCCGACCGGCTGCCGGTGTAGTGCCCGACCAGTGCGGGACCGGCTCCGATGCCAACCACCAGTGTGGCGACGGCGGCCCCGGCCACCACCGTCGTACGACGCTTGCGCGCCCGGCGGGCCTGGTCGAGAGCAAGCGCAGGGTCCATCGACGGCGGCGGACTGCTGCGCACCATCAAGTCGTGCAGGGCCTCGCTGAGATCCTCTTCGTTCATCGAACTTTCTCCTCTTCAAGCAAACCGCGCAGCGTCGCCAGCCCACGCGCGGCCTGGCTCTTGACATTTCCTGCCGAGCAATCGAGCAGCGCGGCGGTCTGCTCGACGGACTGGTCCTCCCAGTACCGCAGTACGAGCACGGCGCGTTGCCTCGGCGGCACCTTCGCGAGCGCCTCCAGCAACACCAGCCGTTCGTCGGGCAGGCCGGACGGCGGCGCCGCCCGCTCGGCCTCCGCAGACCCGACCGACTCGTGCCGGAACCACCCTCGGCGCCGCTCGGACAGGAACGTCCGGATCAGCGTCTGCCTGGTGTAGCTGTCCATCACCTCGTGGCGCTGGATGCGGCGCCACACCAGATAGATCTTCGTGAACGTCTGCTGGACCAGGTCCTCCGCTCGATGCCAGTCGCCACACAGCAGGTACGCCGTACCGCGCATGGCGTCGGACCGTGCCGCGAAGTACGCCTCGAACGCGGCGTCCCGATCACTCATCTGTCCTCCCCGTCCTTGATACCGGGTTAGACACGCCTACGAGCCCGAAGTTGGTTGCATCCGCCTGATGAGGATGATGGGACGGTGGGTACTTCGCCGACCGATCGGCCTGTCGTGCTGGTTCACGGGTGGCCGGTCACCGAGCTGCACTGGCAACCTCTGCTGCCGCTCCTGCAGGCGAGCGGCTTCACGCCGATTCCCATCACCCTGCCGGGGCTCGGCCGACCGGCGGCGGGCGTACCCAGTTTCAGGAAGAGCGACCTCGCCAAGTGGCTCCGGGACGATCTCAGCCGCCGCGGCCTCACGCGTTTCTCGCTGGTAGGCCACGACTGGGGCGGCACCGTCGCGCTTCTCCTGGCCGCGGCGATGCCGGCAGCCGTGAACGCGATCGTCATCGAGGAGGAGATCCTGCCCGGGATCGACGTCGACGTGCCCGCACCGGGCGCCGACCACTACCCGACCTGGCACGGACCTTTCAACCGCACCCCCGGCCTCGCCGAACAGCTCGTCCCCGGACGAGAAGACGCCTACTACGGAACCTTCCTCCACCAGAGCGCCGGCCCACCCGGCCTCGCCCCGGACACCGTCCGCTCCTACATCGACGCCTACACGACGTCCGACGCCCTCGAAGCCGGCCTCGGCTACTACCGCTCCCGCCCCGACGACATCATCGACGTACGCCGACTCCAACAGAGCCCGATCCACACCCCTACCCTCGCCATCGGAGGCCGCTACGCGATGGGCCCCGCCGTCGCGGCCGGCCTCCGCACCCTCTCCACAGACGTCACCGCCCTCGTCCTGGACCATTCCGGCCACTACCCCGCCGAACAGGAACCGGTCCCCACAGCCCAAGCCGTCATCGAGTTCCTCAACAGCCGTGTTGAGGGCACGACGGACCGGCCTTCGGTTTGACCGAAGGCCGGTGTCGTGTGGGTCAGATCGGCAGTGGGTCGTAGTTGGCGCCGAAGGGGGCGTCGGGGCGGGCGAACTCGCCCATCAGGGCTCGGCGGAGGGGTGTGGTGCGCTCGAGGAACTCGGGGTCGTTGCTCAGGCGGTCGGCCGGGCGGACCCACGGTGGGCTGTAGACGTAGTGGGTGGTGAAGCGGTCGTAGTCGCCGTCATGGCGGTAGGTGCGGTGCCAGACGCCGTTGTGGAAGACCAGGGCGGCGCCGGCCTCGGCGCAGATGACGTGGCCGATCGCGATGTCGCCCTTGTTCTTCCGGATGGAATCAGGCAGCGGGACCCGCGAGCGGTGGCTGCCGGGGATCAGTTCCATGTTGCCCATGCCGGGCACGGTCTGGTCGGTGAGCAGGTACGACACCCGGAGCTGGATCAACGGAACGGGGTAGCCCAGGTCCTTGAAGTCGAACGCCGACGATCCGTCCTGGTGCCAACCGCCGTTCCCCGCGTGCGCCGGTTGCATGGTGTTCCAGCCTGCCTGCAGGACGAATCGATCGCCGAGCAGCCCCTGGACCTTCGGAAGCACGTCGGGATGATCGATCAGCCGCTCGAGCACCGGCTCGCTCTCGTAGGTCCGGCCGATCTGCCCGAACTCGCGGTCGCGGCTCTCGTGCAGACGCTGCGACACGTCGTACGCCTCCGCGGCCTCGTCCTTGGTCAAGACGTTGGGGATCAGGAAGTAGCCCCACGACTCGAAGATGAAGCGGTCGGTCTCGGTCAGCTGCCCTTTGTCTACGACGGGATCAAGCATCGCTCAGCCCTCTTCTTCAGATAGTCGCCGCGGATGGTTGCGGACACCATGCAATTCTGACGCCACTCGTATACCGATAAACATCCAACTCCCACAAAAGATGTCGTGGGCACCTTTCGGCGGTCGTCAGCTCCGGACGCCGCGTCTGGCCAGCCAGGAATCGGTCAGGATCTCGGTCAGTTCGGCCTCTTCGAGGCGGTCGAGCCAGGCCCAGATCGACACCTTGACCTTGAACGTCTGCACCGCGAAGAAGGTGTCGGAGCGGTCGGCGAGCGCGTCGCGGGAATCGAGGTCGAGGCTCCAGAACTGCAGGATCTCCCGCCCCGCCTCGTCCCACCGCAGTCTCGCGAACGGATGGCGCCCGACGTCGACCGTCGGCGAACCCTCGTGCGCACGCCCCGGCTTCGCGCCGGCCAGTCGCCCGGCAATCCGCTCGACATCCCGCCAGGTCGCCATTGACCCAATGTCTCATGACAGGCAGGCAGCAGACGCGTACGGCAGCCGGAGGCTAGGTCCAGTGCGGCGGGCGGATCAGCCGGTCCGGGAGCGTCGTACTGCCGTCGCCGCGGGTCGCGTTGACCTGCATCTGAGTCAGGAAGATGCTCCGCGCGACGTGCGCGCCGCGCAGGTCGGCGTTCCGGAGATCGGCGCCGATCAAGTCGGCCGAGGTGAGGTCGGCGCGTCGCAGGTCGGCGCCGATCAGGTAGGAGCTGCGCAGGTCAGCACCCCGCAGGTCGGCACCGACCAGGTCCGCACCCATCAGGTCCGCGCCCATCAGGTCCGCACCGCGTCGGTTCAGCGGTCGGGTCGAGACACCGGCACGAACGAGCTCGCTCGTGCGTAGCAGCAGGTCGTTGATCCGTGCACGGTGGGCGGTGACGTCCATCGCCACGAGCAACTCCGGGCTGCCCATCGCCAGCCGTTCGGTGTCGTCGTACGCACGCCTGAGCGCACCGCGAAGGGAAGGTGCCAGCTCGAGGGCCTCGGTCAGGTACCAGAGCAGCTCATGCAGCAGCCGCACCACCGAGAACACCTCGAACATCTGCGCGCCCGAGTCCGCCGCCTGCCGCCAGCTACGGCCGCCGAAGGTGACCTGCGTGACCTTCTGGCCGGCACCGAAGCAGTCGTAGACCGTGCAGCCGGGGAAGCCGCCGTCCCGAAGTCGCGCGTGGATGCCGCAGCGGAAATCGTGCTTCAGGTTCGGGCACGGTTCACCGGCCGGCTTGTCGATGGCGAAGTCAGCGGACGCAGTCATCGCGAGCGCCACACAGCACAGGCCGACACACTGCGCGCAGTCGGCACGCAGCTCCAAGCCTTGCACTGGCCGGTCGGACATCTCCCTGCCGAGGCTAGAGCGTGCCGCTGCAAATCGCATCAGCCGCGCCGTCCAGGTCGCGGCCTTCGGGGCCTGGACGGCGTGGCCGGAGTCGATCGCCGACTGTCGGACCCGCTCCGCCTCGACTGCCGTCGTCACTGCCCCCGACTGCATTCTTTACCCGATGTGTGCGGAGCTCCAGAGATACGTGTCGTATCCGGAAGTGCCACCGCCAGGCGCCAGCGTCGTCGCGTCAGAGTCGAACGCCACGTGCTGTCCGTCGTCGGAGATCGCCGGGCCGTGACTGCCGTTACGGCCGTTCACCTGGGTCTGGTCCTGGCCGGACGTGATCCAGTGGAGCGAATTGGTCCTCCGGTCGAGCCGGAACACGTCGCTGAGCTCCCCTTCATCCGTGCGAGTCAGGCGCGCAGTCGTCCCGAAGGTGACGTACCGCCCGTCCGCAGAGATGCCCGTCCGGAAGGCGGCGCCGATCGCCAACGCGGGCTGACCCGAGTAGTCGACGGAGATCAGCTCGAGCCGATCGGTACGGAGATCGCGGAGCCAGATGTTCGGAACCGGATCCATTCCCGGCATCCACCCGATGACCGTGAAGACCACGAACCGCCCGTCCTTCGAGATGGTCGGCTTCCCGGCCTCGAGCGCATCGGACCGCGGATCCACCGTCACACCGCGCGAAACCACGCGAGTCTTGTTCGTACCGCGGTCCCGTACAGCCACCTCGGCATTCGAAGCGAAAGCGACGAAGCGGCCGTTCGCCGAGATCGTGGGATCACCCGACGAGTGCGCCGACTGGTTCCCGCCGACGGTCAGCGAAACGCGTTCGGTCCGTCCGCCCTGGAGATCCCGTACGAAGACATCTCCGGTCTGGTTCGTATCGCCTGCCACCAGGTTCGTCGATCCCGACGTGAACGCCACCTGCAGACCGTCGGCCGAGATCTCCGGCTGGTCCGCACCTCGATCCGCCTGACCGCCGCGGCCGACCGACACCAGCGTCGTACGTCCGGTCCGCAGATCGCGGACGAAGACATCCGGGCTGTTGTTGGTGTCACCGGGCAGCAGGTTCGAAGCGGAAGAACTGAAGGCGACGAACCGCCCGTCGGCCGAGATCGAGCCTTGCCCGCTCTCCTGGTTCCCCTGAATCCCGCCGACCCCGACCGATGCCAGCGTCGTACGGCCGGTCTCGGTGTCGCGGACGAAGACATCCCGTTGGCCGTTGGTGTCATTGGCCACGAGGTCGGTCGCGTACGACGAGAAGACGACGTACCGCCCGTCAGCCGACACTCCGACGCCCTTCTCGGTCCCTGGGAACACACCGCCGTTGCCACCACCTCCAGCAGCTCCGACCGACACGAGGCCGATCGTGCCCCCGCTCCGATCGCCGCCGGCACTCGCCGGTACAGCGACCGCGCCCACCGGTACTGCGGCTACTGCGAGCACTGCAAGAGCAGTACGAATCGGTCGACGGTTTTTGATGGTGTGAACAAGTGTCACGATGTCCCCCCTTTGGACACCTGCTAGATGCAGCCACAAGGCAGGAAGTTGCACGTCGGGCATCACCTGGTCAGAGCTGGCTCGCAGCGCCTTGGTGTCTGGCCACGCGAGCTCGGTTGCCACAGGGTGGGCCGCACCAGGTTTGGTTGGTACGGCGCTGGAAGAACAGTTGTCCGCAGCCAGGGGCATCGCAGAAGGCCAGATCCGCCCGCGGGATCGCCAGGATGTCGCGGACCTCGGCGGCGAGCCGACACAGCAGCACAGTGAAAGGCCGTGGTGAACCGAGCGGCTGGGACACGACCGACCCAGGCGCGTCCCCCAAGAGTGCGACCTCCGGGCAACTTTCCAGCGCGTCGTTCACAGTGTGCGCATCCGCACTCCGCCACTCCCCATGGCCGGCCGCGGACCGCAACAGCCTGAGAGCCGCATCGCGGAGCTCCAGGAACGCCCGTACGTCGTGCTCGGTCACCACATCCGGTCGGGGCGCGGGCAGCGCCGCCGCATCGAGCCAGGACTCGAGATCGGCGACCGTCGTCACGAGCTCATGCTCGGTCCAGCCACGCCGGATGACCGTGTTCGCGAAGTCGAGCGCAGGCTCTCCCTCCAGCCACTCCCAGGTCGGTGTGCCGTTCACGCCTTCACCCTAGGGCAACACGCTAACGGTTTGAAGATCTAGAACCATTAATTTAGCGTCAGAGGATGGACACTTCACGCCGCCGACTCATCGCCCTGTGCGCCGTGCAGTTCATCGACGTGATGGGCGTGACCGTCGTCGTTTCGGCCTTACCGCGGATGATCGCCGACCTCGACGGGTCTCCCGCACAGGTAGGGCTCCTGGTGCCGGTGTACGCGGTCGGCTTCAGCAGCCTGCTGTTACTCGCCGCGAAACTCGGCGATCGGCATGGGCACCGTCGGGTGCTGATCACCGGACTCTCGCTCTTCGCGGCAGGCTCGGTCGTCGCAGCGACCGCCCCCGGCATGACTTGGTTGATCGCAGGGCGAGCCATGCAAGGTGTGGCCGCGGCCATCTCGGTACCGAACGCGCTCGTGCTGCTCACCAGGACCGCCTCCAGAGCAGACCGCGACCGAGCACTGGGTCTTTGGAATGCCACCGGTGGTCTCGCCGGCGCGGTCGGCCTGTTGGCCGGCGGACTGACAACCTCAGCGGTGAGTTGGCGAGCCATCTTCTGGGGGAACCTCGTCCTGACAGCGATCCTGATGGCGACGCTCCTCCGCCTGGTGGAGCGAGACCAGAAAGATCGGCGCCCAACGCCGGGGATCGACCTGTGGTCGGTCATTTTCCAGGTGACAGCGGTGGCGGCGATCGTGGCTGCCGCCAACACGTCGGCGAGAGTCTGGGCGATCCCGACTGCTCTCGGACTGACCGCGATCGTGGCAGCAGTCCTGCTGGTACGCCGCGAGCGCCGTACTCCGAAGCCCTTGGTACCGGCCGGCCTGTGGCGTCCCGGATTTGTTGCCGGGCTGCTCGGGTCGTTCGGCGTCACGGCCACCACCAGTTCGCTTGTGGTTGTCGCCACGATCTATCTGCAGGATGCCGACGGATTCAGCCCGGCAAGTGCGGGCTTGATGATCCTGCCGTTCAGCGTTGCCGTCGTCATCGCGGCCGCCGTGGCAGGACGATTGATGCCACGCAGCGGACCGCGGAAGCTCTTGCTGGGTGGATTGTTGTTGATACTCGCGGGTGCAACGGCTGCGGCGATCTGGTCTTCGACAAGCGCCCTCGTTGCCGGACTGGTGCTCGCGGGCCTCGGAAACGGTGCGGGCGCCGTGGCGGCGTACGGGCTCGGTACTGCCGTTCGTCCCGAGCAGCAGGGCAGTGCTGCAGGTCTGCTCAACACGGCAGCGCAGATCGGGACAGCGACGATGGTGGCCGCCACGGTCGCGGTGGCGACCGCGACAACGCGCGACAACGGTCTCGACTATCGCTCCGGCTGGCTCACGATTGTTGGTACGGCAGTGGTTGTCGTCCTAGGCGTTGCCGTCATGACCAGAGCCTCCGGCTCCCGGGCGGGAGCGGCTGTGCATGCGAGTCGGGTACTGGCAGGGCATCACCACACAGTTGGAGAGGACAAACGGGATGCCCGGCGATGTTGTTGATCTGATCATGCAGGACCACCGCGAGGTCGAGCGGCTGTTCGACGAGCTCAAGGAGAATCCGGAGAAGCGGCCGAACCTGCTGCCGGTGCTGACCACCTTGCTGACCGCGCACAGCCGGGCCGAGGAAGCGGAGGTCTATCCGGTCGCCGCATCCGAAGCCGGCGAGAAGGACGAGGTGTCGCACAGCCAGCAGGAGCACATCGAGGCCGACCAGCTGCTCGCGAAACTCGCCGAGACCGATCCGACCTCGGCCGCGTTCGACAAGGCACTGCAGAACCTGATCGACGCCGTCTCGCACCACGTCGAGGAAGAAGAGACCAAGGTCCTGCCCGGAATGCGGTCCAACCTGTCCGACGAACGCCGTACCCAGCTCGGCGATGCCTTTATTGCCAGCCGCAAGCAACACCTCGGCGAACAACCCGGCGACATCACCCGCGACCAACTCGCCCAGCAGGCGAGCAACGCGGACATCTCGGGCACTTCCGGGCTGACCAAGGACGAACTGCAGCAAAAAGTGCAGAAGGAAGCAGAACTCTGACAGGAACCCGGGAGGAGGGGTTGGTCATGTCTGTCGGCGGCGTAGACACCTACTACGACTACGACGAACGCCGGTGGAAATTCCGTCGCCTCGGCGGAGGTCCGGTCCATACGGCTCGCGTCTGTCCCAGCCCACCTGAGGCCGCGGACACCGACCGGACCGACCGGACCGACCGGACGAGGCCTGCGTCGGTTCGCGGTACGACGGAATCCCGAACGGCACGCGTCCGCGCGGGCGAGGATTGATTCACCAACTGCCGGCGAACCGGCAATACAGAGCGCTTCGCGCCGGACGGCACACGGCCAGGCCGAGTGCAGCCAAGCTCGAAAGCCGGGTCTCGTCCTGGCGGCCGGGACTGGGTCCGGCGCGAAGCCATGGAACGAGTCGGCGATCCTGCGGCCCATCGCCCGTTCGGCGTCAGCGGTTGGATGACATCGATACTTGTCATCGTTTGGATGACATGTTATACCGGAGGTGCGTATTGACACCACAGTTGACTTGATGCCACAGGAGGTGCAGACGATGTTGATGCGCACAGACCCGTTCCGCGAGTTCGACCGGCTTGCCCAGCAGGTCTTCGGGAACCAGGCGCCGGGCACGTGGTCGCGGCCGGCCTCGATGCCGATGGACGCCTACCGCCAAGGCGATCAGTACGTCGTTTCCTTCGATCTTCCCGGTGTCGCACCGGACGCGATCGAACTCGACGTCGAGCGCAACGTACTCACGGTGAAGGCCGAGCGCAGGCCGCTCGAGCTCGGTGACGGCGTGGAGATGCAGGTTGCCGAGCGCCCGCTCGGAGTGTTCTCCCGGCAACTGTTCCTGGGCGACACACTGGACCCCGACGGGATCGAGGCCCGCTACGAAGCCGGCGTCCTCACCCTCAGGATCCCGATCGCCGAACGAGCCAAACCACGCAAGATCTCGATCGCGAGCACCGACAACGATCACAAGGAGCTCAACGCCTGATCAGGCGCGCCGGTGGCAGGGTTTGTCGATGTCGACGGACTGAGATCGATGACGGCGGACACACAGCAAGGCGGACCGTGGTGGAAGGAGGTGAAACCGGCCGTCATTCGACACGAGTTCTGATCGGTGATGCGGTCGCCCGCCACGTCACACTCTTCACCAGGCGGGCAGCCGCATCACCCCGAAGCGCCTCCGGAACTCCTACCGCTACCGAGAATATGAACCGAGCAGTTGTGCCTGTCAGCCGAGTGCCTTGAGGAGGGTCTCCGAGAAGGCCGGCAGGTCGTCCGGGTTCCGGCTGGTGATCAGGTTCTGGTCGGTGGCGACTTCCTGATCGACCCAGGTCGCCCCTGCATTCTGTAGGTCGGTCTGCAGGCTGGGCCACGACGTCAGCGTGCGTCCACGAACCACGTCGGCCTCGATCAGCGTCCAGGGCGCATGGCAGATGGCGGCCACTGGCTTGCCGGAGGCAACGAAATCTTTGACGAAGGCAACGGCCTTGCCGTCACGGCGCAGCGCGTCCGGGTTCGCGACGCCGCCGGGCAGGACAAGAGCGGCGAACTCGTCCACCGCCACATCGCCGACGACGGCATCGACCGGCAGCTTCTCGGCCGCCGTCAGGTGGTCGAACGTCTGGACCTCACCGCTGTCCGGACTGACCAGGACCGGTTCATGGCCGGCGTCCTTGACCGCCTTCCACGGCTCCGTCAATTCGACCCGCTCGATTCCCTCCGCGGCTACCAGGAATGCGATCCTGCTCATTCGATCCTCCTCGGATTCATACTTTGCCTTCTTGCCTCTGCTCCCCTGGACGACTACCGGGGTACGTCGCCGCGCCAGGCGCCGGTCTCGGTGCCGCGGCTCTCGATGAACGCCTTGAAACGCTCGAGGTCGCCCTTCACCCGGCCTTCGACCACGCCGAACTTGTCGCCGATCTTCTCCAGGAAACCTTCCGGATCGATGTCCAGCTGCGCGGTCACCCGGCTGGTGTCATCGGACAGTTTGTGAAAGGTGATCACACCGGCGTGCTGCGGCCCGGAGTCCGACTTCCACGCCACCCGCTCGTCCGGATGCTGCTCGGTCACCGTCGCGTCGAACTCACGAGTGGCTCCGCCGACCTTCACGACCCAGTGATTGTGGGTGTCGTCGAGCTGACGAATCTCCTCCACACCCTCCATGAACTGCGGGAAGGACTCGAACTGCGTCCACTGGTTGTACGCCGTCGTCACCGGGACCTCGACATCGATCGACTGGGTGATCGTGCTCATCCGCCGTACCTCCAAGAGTTGTTGCCATCGTTCGGACCACAACCCGGTACCCCCGACTCGGGAAGCGACTCATCCTGTGGCGGTCTCGCTCGCGCCCAGGTAGCGAGGTGAGGCCGCCCATCCGGTCAGGAGGTGCTCGGCGAAGAGGTTGTCGACGACGAGCGAGCAGCGGGCTCCGAACAGTACGTCGCTGATCGCGTCGGGATGCTGCTGCAGGTAACTGCCGCAGAGGTCGTGGGCCGCGATCTGCTCATGGACGGCGTCTGCTTCGACGTGCTCGGTGAAGTACTGCGCCTGCTCGTCCGACGCGCCGAGCCTCGCGGCGCCGGCGGCGTACTGCCGGTTGGGCAGCGTGGACGTCATCTCGAGCGCCGCCAGGTGACCGATGAGGGCGGCGGTCCAGCGGCGGTGGATCGCGAACAGCGACATCACGTTCGACACGGCCAACGTGACGGCCGGAACCTCCGCGACGTACCGGCCGTAGCTGTCGTCGAGTCCGAGCCAGCGCATCGTCGTCCGGAACAGCTCGGAATGCATCCGCTCCGGCCGGCCGCCGCCGTACTCGTCGGACTCGATCTCGACCAGCGCCGCCTTGGCAGCCCCGTCCAGACGCGGAATGGCGAAGCTGTGCGGATCGGCCTCCTTGAGCTGGTAGACCGACCGGTTCAGAACGAACTCGCGAAACTGCTCTCGCGTCGCATGCCGACGCAGGTACGGCGCCAACCGCGGTCCGTCATCGGCATCGATCATCGACCGGAGCTGGACCGCGACCGGCTCGCCGGTCGGATCAACCCGGCAGCTGGACTCCAGCCAACGGATCCACGGACGCTCCAACTGGTTGCGGACCGCAATGATGTCCGGATCCCACTGCGCCTCGGGGTCGACGCCGTCGAAGCCGCGGTACTGCAACTCGTAGGCGATCCAGAGCGCAAGCTGCAGATCCTCATCAGCGAACGGCTGACCGGATCGCACGATCTCGACGGACCGCTGGACACCTGTGAGCCGGTCAGTCAGCCAGGCACTGAGCGGCCCACGCGGCGGTGGTACCTGCATGTATGTCTCCTCGACGATTGGCAGCCGACCGGTACCCGGCCTGAAAACCGTTACTGAGCTGGGTACTGGCGGTGCTATGACCATGCAGGACGACAGCGCGGCCCAGATCCGCTTCTACCCGGACGGTCCGATGCTGGTCCGCGGCGACTTCGAGCTACTCGACGAGGACGGCGATCCGATGCCCGCGGCACGCCGTACCGTCGCGCTCTGCCGCTGCGGGCGCACCGCGATCCCTCCGTTCTGCGACGGAACGCACACTCTCCCGCACCGAACCAGCTCCTGACCTGCGCGTCGCCGGCTCCAGGTGAATTG
Organism: Kribbella sp. NBC_00662; assembly: GCF_041430295.1. GTDB lineage: Bacteria > Actinomycetota > Actinomycetes > Propionibacteriales > Kribbellaceae > Kribbella. The sequence continues at coordinate 6,710,115 of NZ_CP109029.1, forward strand.
ACGGGTTGGACGTGGGTACCCGGAAGGATGACGACGACGAACCGCTCGGTCTGGCAGGCGACCGCGACCAGCCCGGAGTACGACGCGATCGATCGCGACCAGCATTGCGACGTACTCGTCGTAGGTGGCGGCGTGATCGGGCTGACGACCGCGCTGTACCTGCAGCAAGAGGGAACGGATGTCGTCCTGCTCGAAGCCGCGCGGATCGGCGCCCGGACCAGCGGCAACACCACAGGCAAGGTCACCTCGCAGCACGGCGCCATCTACGCATCCCTGGTCGATCGGCACGGTCGCCACAAGGCCGGGCAGTACGCCTCTGCGAACCAAGGCGCGGTCGAGCAGATCGCGCTGTTGGTCGACCGGCTCGGTATCGACTGCGAACTGACCAGAGGGCCGTCGTTCGTCTACTCGGCGAGCAATCTGCAGCGTGAAGCAGATGTCGCCTGGGATCTGGGCCTGCCGGCGCAACTCGCGGGACCTGACGAGACCGGCCTGCCGGGGCAGGGCACGTCAGCTGTCCGCTTCGACGACCAGGTGATGCTCCACCCGGTCCGTTACCTCGCCGGCCTGGCCCGCGCCTTCATCGAGGCAGGCGGCCGGATCTACGAGCGCAGCCGAGTCACAGACCTCGATCCCACCGACGACCGCGTCGAGGCGCTGACCGCGGACGGGCCTCGAGTCAGCGCAGCGCACGCCGTCGTCGCCACGCTGCTGCCGATCGGCACTGTCGGCGGGTACTTCGCCCGTACCAGGCCGAATCAATCGCACGGGATCGCCGTACGGCTACCGGTCGAGGCACCAGCCGGCATGACCATCTCCGCCGACGCACCGGTGCGGTCTACGCGACCGTGGCCGGGTGGCGGACCCAACGGACTCATCGTGGTCGGCGGCGGCCACGAAACCGGCGCGGAGCAGGACACCGACGCGGCGTACCGCAGTCTCATCGAGTGGGTCGGATCGCTCTGGGACACCGACGTTCAGCCCGACTATCGCTGGTCCGCCCAGGACTACAGCACCCCGGACCTGCTCCCGTACGTCGGTAAGGCGCCCGGCTCGCCGATCCTGATCGCGACCGGCATGGACAAATGGGGTCTCACCAACGGAACCGTTGCCGCCGGCATCCTGCGCGACACCGTCCTCGGCCGGGACAACCCCTGGAGCGAGCTGTACGACGCCAGTCGCATCGGCGATGCGCACGCTGTCGCGGAACTCGTCAAGGACAACCTCAAGGTCGGCAAGGAATTCGCCACCGGCCACCTCCGCCGCATCCTCGGCCGCGGGCTCGACCATGTGGAGGTAGGCGAAGGCGGCCTGTACGACCTCGACGGCAAGACAGTCGGCGCATACTGCGACCACGACGGCCGCCTGCACACCGTCGTACCGGTCTGCACGCACCTCGGCTGTCCCCTGCGCTGGAACCAAGGCGACACCACCTGGGACTGCAACTGCCACGGCTCCCGCTTCGCACCCGACGGCTCCGTCCTCGACGGCCCGGCAACAACCCCGCTGGCCAAGCCCGACGAGTGAGCGGTTGCGCACTACCTGGCCAGGCGAGCGTGGTCCAGGTCGCCCCAGACCTGAACGATCCGGCCGCTGTCCACGTGATACATCGCGAGCTCCTGCAGGCTCACGGCTCGCCCGGCGGGCGTGGTGTAGGTGTCGACCAGATGCGCACTCAGCCAATCGCCATCGATCAGCAGGTGCCGCAGGTCCCAGTGGAAGTCTGGATACTCCTGTACGACGATCCGCAGCCCCGCGGCGTATCGGTCCAGGTCCTGGGACTCACCGTTGACCTCGACCGTCCCGGCAACAAACTCACCGAGCTCGTCGAACCGGTGCTCATTACAACGCCCCAGATACCGCCGATAAAACTCGTCCAGATCGCCACGCTCCATACCTCACCAGTACCCAACAGACCGCCGCCCACCTGGCCCGGCTGCTCCGCGACCAGCAATACCCGGTGAACGGGGGGGTGATGACTCTCGTCTGCCTGTTTCTTCCTGGCTACTAGTCCCCAAGGAAAGTGGACAGGCTGCTGCACCGAGGCCTCGCCTGTTTGCCCCGTGGGGCTACGGGAACATGCGAGGTGTGACAGGGGAACAGAGTTCGCGTGCGGTGACCCAGCCCGAGTGGGTCGCGCCGATGCTCGCCACCCTGACCGAGGACCGCTTCTCGGACCCGGACTGGCTCTACGAGCGCAAACTCGACGGGGAACGCTGTCTGGTCTTCCGTACTGCGAACGGCGTCCGACTGCTCTCCCGCAACCGCAAGGAACTCAACAACCACTACCCCGAACTCGTCGAAGCGCTGGCCGAGCAGGCGAACGAGGACTTCGTGGTCGACGGAGAGATCGTCGCCTTCGAGGGCGGCCGGACAAGCTTCTCCCGGTTGCAGGGACGCATGCAGGTCAACGATCCCGACGCGGCACGCCGTACGGGCGTGAAGGTCTTCCTCTACGTGTTCGACGTACTGCATCTGGACGGAGACGATCTCACCGGACTCCCACTCCGCCGACGGAAAGCGCTCCTGCGCGGCGCGCTCGAGTACGGCGGTCCGCTCCGCTTCACCCCACATCGGATCGGCAACGGTGTCCCGTACTGGGAAGACGCCTGCCGCCGCGGCTGGGAAGGTCTGATCGCCAAGCGGGCTGCCGGAACCTATACCAACGGCCGCTCCAAGGATTGGCTGAAGTTCAAGTGCGCCACCGCGCAGGAGTTCGTGATCGGCGGATACACCGATCCTCAAGGCAGCCGAGTCGGGTTCGGCGCCCTGCTGATCGGCTACTACGAGAAAGGTGAGCTCCGGTACGCCGGAAAGGTAGGTACCGGCTACGACCGAGCCATGCTCGAGCGACTGAGCAAACAACTCGCCGATCTCGAACAGGACGAACCATCGTTTGCCAGCGGCAACTTGCCGCGCTCACGGGTGCACTGGGTGAAACCGCAGCTCGTCGGCCAGGTCGCCTTCAGCGAATGGACGCGCGACGGGCAACTGCGCCATCCCAGCTTCCAGGGACTGCGCGAGGACAAGTCTCCACGCGACGTGGTTCGGGAGCGAGCACAGTGACCACCGATCAGGTCCGGGTCGGCCGTCGCACCATCCAGCTGAGCCGGACGGACAAGGTCTTGTTCCCCGACGACGGTCTGACCAAAGGCGACCTCGTCAGCTACTACGAGACAGTCGCGCCACAGATGGTCCCGTATCTGAAGAGACGTCCGTTGTCCCTCGAGCGATTCCCGGACGGCATCGGCGGCCAACGGGTCTTCCAGCAGACCGTGCCGCGATACTTCCCCGGCTGGATCGAGACCGCATCGGTGAAACGGGTCGGGGGCGCCGGCAACGTGAAGCACGCGGTCGTCGGCTCTACCGCCGCGCTCGTGTACCTGGCAAACCAGGCCTGCATCACTCCGCACGCCTGGCTGTCTCGCGCCGACCGCCCGAAGAATCCCGACCAGCTGATCTTCGACCTCGACCCGCCCGGCGACGACTTCCCCGCGGCACGTCGCGCCGCCCTCGACGTCCACCAACTCCTGACCGAGCTCGGGCTCCCCTCGCTGGTCAAAACCACCGGTGGAAAGGGCCTTCACGTCCACGTCCTCCTGGACCGTACGGCGGACTTCGACCAGGTGCGCGAATTCGCGAAGGGCGTCGCACAGGTGCTCGTCGCTCGCGACCGGAAGCGCTACACCACCGAACAGCGCATAGCGAAACGGGAAGGGCGGCTGTACCTCGACATCATGCGCAACGCCTACGGGCAGACCGCAGTACCGCCGTACGCCGTCCGAGCCCGCTCGAAAGCACCGGTCGCCACCCCGTTGGACTGGAACGAGCTGGACGATCGCCGGCTGCGCGGCGACCGGTTCACCATCCGTACAGTCCCCCGCCGCCTCGACCAGGACGGCGATCCGTGGCACGCAGCCAGTCACCGAGGCCGCTCGCTGACTCGCCCCCGGCGCCAACTGAACGAGCTGCTGACCGAGACAGAGGCGCTCAAGGCTTGAGCAGGACCTTCAACGCGGTTTGGAGTGTCGGTCGGGCTGGTACCGGGGGGCGTATGGACAGGCCGAGGGTTGTCATCGTGGGTGCTGGGTTCGCGGGGTTTCATGCTGCGCGCCGGCTGCGGAAGCTTGCCAAGGACCGTGCCGAGATCGTCCTGGTGAATCCGACCGACTACTTCCTCTACGTGCCGCTGCTGCCGGAAGTTGCCACCGGCATCATCGAGCCGCGTCGGGTGACCGTGTCGCTGGCCGAGACTCTGCCGGGGGTGCGGCTCGTGCTCGGTGAGGTCGACGGTCTCGACCTCGACGCGCGGACGGTCCGGTACGCCGAACCGACCGGAGCGCGCGGTGAGTTGTCGTACGACCGGCTCGTCATCGCCGCCGGCAGCGTCAACAAGCTCCTGCCCGTTCCAGGAATCACCGAACACGCACACGGTTTCCGCGGGATCCCCGAAGCGATCTTCCTCCGCGACCACCTCACCGAGCAGCTCGAGCTGGCCGACGCGACCGACGACCAGCAGTCCCGGGACGCCCTGTGCACCTTTGTCGTCGTCGGCGCGGGATACACCGGCACCGAGGTCGCCGCCCATGCTGTCCTTTACACCGAGCTACTGAGGAAGCGCCACCCGCGCCTCCGTGATCAACGCATCCGATGGATGCTCCTCGACGTCGCCGACCGCGTCCTTCCGGAGCTCGACGAACGTCTCTCCCGTACGGCGGACAAGGTACTGCGCGAGCGCGGCGTCGACGTCCGGATGGGTGTCTCGATCGAGGAGGCGCTCGAGGACGGCGTACGGCTGACCGACAAGAGCTTCGTACCGACCCAGTCGCTCATCTGGTGCGTCGGCGTACGGCCCGATCCGGTCGTGGACGGGCTCGGCCTGAAGACCGACAAGGGACGGCTGGTGGTCGACGAGTACCTCCAGGTGCCAGGGCGTCCCGAGGTCTTCGCGTGCGGCGACGCGGCCGCCGTACCCGACCTAACCCGGCCGGGCGAAGTCACCCCGATGACGGCACAGCACGCCCAGCGACAAGGGAAACAAGCAGCCGACAACATCGCAGCAAGCTTCGGAACGGGCATCCCGCGGCCCTATCGCCACGAAGATCTCGGCTTCGTCGTCGACCTCGGCGGTACCCAGGCAGCTGCCAACCCGCTGCACGTGCCGCTGGCCGGTCTGCCCGCGAAGGTCGTCACCCGCGGGTACCACCTGCTGTCGATGCCCGGCAACCGCGTCCGCACCGCCGCCGACTGGTTCTTCGACGCGGTCCTGCCGCGACAGACCACCCAGCTCGGCGTCATCCCGGCCGACGAGGTGCCACTCGAGACCGCGTCACCAGAGCAGACACGCACCTGACTAGGTCAACGCGAGGCGGACGAGGGCAGTCGAAACAACACCTGCGACCGCGGCCGGCAGCATCGGGACGCGGACGAGGTTGAGGATGCCGGCCACGCCGACTCCGACCAGCTCGGTCCAGTCGACCGTGTGGCCGCCGAGATCGGTGACGATCAGTCCGGCGAGCAACGCGGGTGCCGTGAACTGCGTGATCCGGACGACGGCCGGTGGCAGCTGACGCTTGCCGAGTGCCAGTGGACCGGCTGCCTTCATCAACCAGTTAGCGGCGCTGACGGCCAGTACGCACAGCCACAGCTTCATCAGGCCTCCTTTGTCGCAGTCCGATCAGGGTGGCCGCGGCCGCGCCGAGCAAGGCGTAGCTGGGACCGGTGACGAACAACAGCCCGGCGGCGATCATCCCGCCGAGCACACTGACGAGGATCGCCCGGCGGGAACGGCGTACCTCGTCGATCAGCAAGATGATGAAGAACGCCGGGAACGCCACGTCGAGACCGAGCCGGTGCATGAGATCCGGAGAAGGAGCGGCTAGTACGCCGATCGCGGTGCCGCCGGTCCAGCAGATCCATTGCGGGACGCTGACGCCCACCATCCGCCAGATGTCGTACCGATCGCCCTCGTCGTGAGCGGCCAGGAACGACGCGTCGACGATGGCTTGTGCCTGGAGGACGCGGGTCAGCCGGCTGCCGCTCATACTCGGGGCGATCGCGACGCTCATCACCAGGAAGCGCAGGTTCATCACCACGGCCGCGACGATCGCCGCCAGAACCGTTGCCCCGGACAACGAACTGAGCAACGTGAACTGGGCCGAGCCGCTGAACGCGAACCCGGAGAACACGACCGGCAGCGCGGTCCCCCAGCCCCGCGACCGCGCTTCGGCGCCGAAGTTCAGCGCCAGTACGCCGGCCGCGAGCCCCGGCCCGATGCCGATCCGAAGCCCTTGAGCGAACGAGTGCCGACCGGGTGACGTCATACCGTCGTCCCCCGGGTCCGCTCGTAGTGCCGTCGGGCACGGGCCCGGTTCCCGCAGTCGGCCGAACTGCACCACCGGCGCGAGCCGTTCTTGCTCCGGTCAAGGAACAGCCAGCCGCAACCGTCATCCGCGCACTGCCGCAACCGCCCCAGGTCCTCGTCCTCGAACAACCGCCAGACCGCCAGTCGAACCGCGTCCCCCGGACCATCGGCCCGCCACCCGAACGGACTCACCTCGACCGCAGCCGATCCGACAACACCGCCGATCAGACCCTGCAACGCATCGATCGCAGCCCGAGCCGGCCGATCCCCGACAGCGAGAGGCGAGAGTACGTCGTACGCAATGCCCCGCGCCGCCACCAGCTCGTCACGCAACCGCGGCGTCACCACATCCGAACTCGAGCCGACCGCGTCCATCCACAGCTCGACGTTCGCCAGCTCCGCGAACCGATCAACCGTCCGCCCGGGATCGAGACGCCAGGCCACGGTATTCACCAGATCGAGCGCAAGGTGCCCACCGACCAACTCCGGCCGATACCTCACCGGGAACCACCTCCACTTACGACCCTAACACGCAATATGGCTTTTGCCAGTTAGAGACGGCGAGGCGCTATCCGGTGAGACTCCACACCAGGTGGGTACGAGCACCGCCGCCGGGTCGAGACCCGGGTCAGCGATCTGCCCGGCTGGGTCTATCCGTCCTGGCCGCAGGTGCACCGGATGATGACCGAGTACGAGCCGCGCACCGGTGATCACCTCGTCCTGGACACAACCCGTCCGGTCGACGCCTCGTACCAGGAACTGACTGCTCATCTGACTCGCGCATAGCCGTGGGTCGTCGCGGGATTTCTGAGAGTGACGGTTGGTTGTTTACCTCGCGCACATGTGGGGTGCTCGCAGTGTTGGGGCCGGCGCGGCTGTCGGCTCTCACGATTGGTCAGGCTCTGACGGCGCAGTCAGGGCCGGCCAATCCTGTGAGGAGGAATCGTGATACGGAAACGCATCGCGGCCGCGGTCGTGGCGGCGGCAGCCGCCATCGCCTCGGCGGTGGTCGTCAACGGCCACTCGGCACCCGCGCAAGCGGTGGCCAGCGTGCCGGTCTTCGACCACATCGTGCTGGTGATGTTCGAGAACCACGCGTACTCGCAGATCAACGGGAGCTCGAGCGCTCCGACGTTCAACAGCCTGGCAAGCCAGGGCGCGAAGTTCACCCAGGCGTACGGCGTCACCCACCCCAGTCAACCCAACTACGCGGCGATCTTCTCCGGATCGACGCAAGGCCTGACCAGCGACAGCTGCCCGCACACCTACAGCGGCAACAACCTGGGCAAGCAGCTGATCGACGCCGGTAAGACCTTCAAGGGCTACTCCGAGAGCATGCCGTCGGTCGGCTACACCGGCTGCTCGAGCGGCCAGTACCAGCGCAAGCACAACAGCTGGGTCAACTTCAGCAACGTGCCGTCGGCGAACAACCTGCGGTACTCCGACTTCCCGGGCTCGGCCGACTACGCGAGCCTGCCGACCGTGTCGTTCGTGACGCCGAACATGTGCAGCGACATGCACGACTGCTCGGTCGGCACGGGTGACACCTGGCTGAAGAACAACCTGACGGCGTACGCGTCGTGGGCGAAGACCCACAACAGCCTGCTCGTGATCACCTTCGACGAGGACAACGGCGGCTCGTCGAACCACATCTTCACCGCGTTCGTCGGCGCGCACACGCAGGTCGGCACCTTCTCCAACCAGATCAACCACTACAACGTCCTGAGCACCATCGAGAGCGCCTACGGGCTGACGCACCTGAACTCGGCCGCAGCGATCACCAACGTGTGGAACTAGCCGTCCCCCACTCGCGGCCGCGTCACGCCATGACGTGACGCGGCCGCGACCCCGCCCCTCGGAGGTGACTCTCGTGTACCTGTCCTCGATCGACCGTCCGCACGCCGCGAGATCGTCGCGCCGGCGGGCGCTGTTCCTCGTCAGCGGCAACGTCTTCGCCCTCGGCGCCGTCAGCCTGATCACGGACATCTCCTCGGAGATGGTGACCGCGGTACTGCCGGTGTACCTGATGATCGGCCTGCACCTGAGCCCCACGGTGTACGGCGTGGTCGACGGCACCCACACCGGCGCCACCGCACTGTTGCGGCTCGTCGGCGGGTACGTCGCCGACCGGGCCCGCCGGCGCAAGTTCATCGCCGGTCTCGGCTACGGCTTGTCGGCCGTGGCGAAACTCGGCCTACTCGCTGCGGGCAACGCCGTCGGCGCGATCGGCGCCGTGATCGCGCTCGACCGAACCGGCAAGGGCCTGCGTACCGCGCCGCGCGACGCACTGATCACGTTGTCGACGCCGCCGCGGTTGTACGGCCGCGCCTTCGGAGTACACCGGATGATGGACACCATCGGAGCCTTCGCCGGGCCGCTCGTCGCGCTCGCGATCCTGGCCGGGACCGCGCAGGCGTACGACGCGGTGTTCGTCACCAGCTTCTGTATCGCGGCGTTCGGTGTACTCGTGCTGGTCCTGTTCGTGCGAGACCACCGCGATGAGCAGCCGGCGAAGGCTACGGTCGCTCCGTCCGCACTGCGAGGCCTATTGCGGATCGCGCCGGTACGGCGGCTCGTGCTGGCCGCGTGCCTGGCCGGGACAGTGACCATCGGCGACGGCTTCGTCTATCTGCTGCTGCAACGGCGCGAGGAGCTGAGTATCGGCTGGTTCCCGTTGCTTGCTGTGGGCACCAACCTGTCCTATTTTGCTGTTGGCCGCGCCGGTGGGTGTGCTCGCCGACAGGATCGGCCGCCAGAAGGTGGTGATCGCCGGCTACCTCGCGTTGATGCTTGTCTATCTACTGCTGTTCGGACCACTCGGCGGTTGGCCACTTCTGGTCGCCGTGCTGGCTCTGTACGGCCTCTTCTACGCATCGACGGACGGCGTCCTGATCGCGCTGGCCGGACCGGTGCTGCCCAGCGGCGTCCGTACGACGGGGATCGCGCTGATCCAGACCGGACAGGCCTTGTCCTACCTCGTCTCCTCGATACTCTTCGGGCTCGCCTGGACGACCTGGGGCCCAACTGGCGCGATCCGGATCGCGGCTGCAATCGCCGCGGTCGCCGTACTCGTGGTTGCGTTGCTGTTGCGCGGGATCCCAGCCGACGCGGAGCAGCCGGCATGACGCGGCGGATCGTGCTCGCCTTGATCGGGGCGCTGGTGCTGGCCACGGTCGCGATCGGGTATGGCGCTTTCGCCGCCGCACGTCAGCCGACGCCGGTCGCCGCGACCGGGGCACTGAGCCTCACCGGTCCGCGGATCATGTTCCGCAGTACCGCACCGGACAGCAAGGGGCAGGTGGCGTTCGTTGCCAAGGACAACCCGGGTGGACCGCGCTCGGTGTCCGCTCTGACCTGCCTGCGGGTCTACGCGGCCGGCGGCACCGGGACCTGTCTGCGGCAGGACGGCGCGCTGGCCACCTTCCAGATCGCGATCCTCGACAAGAACCTCAATGTGCAGAAGGCGATCCCGCTGGTCGGCGTACCGAACCGGACCCGGGTCTCCGGCGACGGCCGACTGGTGGCCTGGACGGTTTTCGTGGCGGGCGATTCGTACAACCACGGCCGGTTCTCCACCCGCGCCGGGCTGATCGACCTCAAGACCGAGGACATGATCGACTCGCTCGAATTCCTGTCGGTCACCCTCGACGGACATCCCTACACCGCCCCTGACCTCAACTTCTGGGGCATCACGTTCGCGGCCGACGACAACACCTTCTACGCCACGATGTCCACCGCGGGCCAGCGCTACCTGGCGCAAGGAGACATCGCCACCAAGTCGGTCCACACCATCGCCCGAAACGTCGAATGCCCGTCCCTCTCCCCCGACGGCAAACGCATCGCCTTCAAATCCGCGATCAACGACAACCCCGCGAACGGCTGGCGCCTGACCGTCCTCGACCTGGCCACAGGCACCAGGACCCCACTCGCCGAATCCCGCAGCATCGACGACCAGCCCGCCTGGCTCGACCAGAACACCATCGGCTACGCGGTCCCCCACGGCTCCGGCGACTCAGACATCTGGTCCGTCCCCGCCAACGGCTCAGGCAACCCGCACCTCCTCATCCCCCACGCCGAATCCCCGGCCGCCCTCAGCACCGATTGACACCTACCGTGCGACGTAACTATCGTTACGTGCAGCATATGTTTCATCTGCCTGAGGGAAGTGAGAGATGGACGCGGCAACGTGGGGCCTGATCATCGCGACGTTCGTCGCGTGTTTCGTGGAGATGGTGGAAGCCACCACGATCGTGATGGCGATGGGCTACACCCGGAGCTGGCGGTCGGCGCTGATCGGGACGTTCGCGGCGCTCGGTGCGCTCGCGGTGGTCACGCTGGCGGCCGGGTACGCGCTGGCGAACTGGCTGCCGGAGTCGGCGCTGCAGCTCGCCATCGGCGGACTGTTGCTGATCTTCGGTCTGCAGTGGTTGCGGAAGGCGATCCTGCGATCGTCCGGGCGCAAGGCGGTGCACGACGAGGACGCGATCTATCGCGAGGAAGTGGAGGCGGCCAAGGCGGCCGGTGAGGCGAAGCAGGGGCTGGATCTGTTCGCGTTCATGGTCTCGTTCAAGGGCGTGTTCCTCGAAGGCATGGAGGTCGTGTTCATCGTGCTGACCTTCGGTCTGAACGCGAACAACATCCCGGCCGCGAGCCTCGGCGCGGCCGCAGCCGTGGTCATCGTGCTCGGTATCGCGATCGCGCTGCGCCGCCCGCTCTCGATGATCAACGAGAACCTGCTGAAGTACGGCGTCGGCCTGCTGCTCGCGTCCTTCGGGACGTACTGGGCGATCGAGGGCATCGGCATCTTCCGCGACGGCCGCGAGAGCCTGAACTGGCCGGGTCACGACCTGATGATCCTGGCCCTGCTCGCCGCCTGGCTGCTGCTCAGCCGGATCTTCGTGACCGCGCTGCGCAAGCCGGCCGCACCCACCCCGGCCGTGGCCGGCGACATCGCCGTGGAGGTGAAGAAGTGAAGTTTCTCAAGTCCTTCGGCCAGTTCTGGTACGACTTCATCATCGGTGACGACTGGAAGATCGCGGTCGCGGTGGTCATCACCCTGGCGATCATGGTCGCCGCCATGCTCAGCGGCGCCCTCAGCGACACCGCCCTCACCTTGATCGGCGGAGCCCTGGTCCTGGTCGCCTTCAGCATCAGCCTCGCGATCGACGTCCGACAGAAGAGCCGCTAACCCCTCCCCAACCCGATGGCCCCGCACTCCGGTGCGGGGCCATCGGGCCATGTCGATGCTAGGTACTGCGTACTGAGAGCGTGCTGAGCCCGGTATGCCGAAAGATGCTGCGTGAGAACGTGTTCCCAGGTCATGGCCGGCTCGGTGCCACGGTTGAGGTCCTGGATCCGCGACCGCAGCGCATCGTCGGTCAGCAACGAGGCGACGGTCCGCACCATCTCCGCGTCACTGTTCACCAGATATCCCTCGATCCCCGGCCGGATGAACTCGCCGACCCCACCGGAAGCCATCGCCACGACAGGCAGCCCGGCGCAGCGTGCCTCGAGGGCCGCGACACCGAACGACTCCAGCTCCGCGGGCGCGAGGTAGACGTCCGCGGAACTGTAGAGCTGCCGGATCTCGAAGCGCGTCAGGCGCCCCGCCAGCTCGACCCAAGGACCGACGCGCCGGGCCGCGGCAGCCACTGCACCTGCTTGGGGACCGTCCCCGACGATGACCGCGCGCAGCCGGATAGCGGACGGAACCGCCGCACGGATCTCCTCGAGGATCCGGAGAAACGCCATCGGACGCTTACGACGCGTCAGCCGCATCGTGCTCACGATCGTCAGCGGATGCTGCTCACACGTGCCCGAAAGCCACAACCGCGGATCGATCCCGTTGTGCAGTACGCCGATGTGCCGGGAGGGCAGGCGGTTCCGGAGTACGGCGGCAACCGCTTCGCTGACCGCGGTCCACTGCGCGGTGCCGACGTACCGGGCGATGCGTTCGACCGGCCACGGCGTCGACGGGCTCGGCAACGAATGCACGGTGACGAGCGCGTTGTTCACGAGTCGCGCAACCCGCCAGGCCAGTGGTGACACCAACGATGAGTGGCAGTGCACCACGTCGAAAGTCGCCAGCGCCGACCGCAGCCGATCGATCGCCGACGGGAACGGTACGCCGGCCATCGCGGGCAGCCGCACGACCGGCACGTCTCCCGCGGGCCCGTCGGTGATCGTGAAGACCGTGACGTCGTGCCCGGCCCGGATCAGCTGTACGGCGAGATCGTGGACCTGGAGCTCAATGCCGCCGAGCCGTGGCAGGTAGCAATCACTGACGAGTGCGATCCTCACCCGGCCACCGCTTCCAGCCGCGCATCCGATGCCGTCCGACGGTGCAACCAGGACCAGACGGCAAGCAGTACGCCGCCGACCGGGATCTCCATCAGGTAGGTGAATCCGCGGAACAGAAGCAGACCAGCCGCGGCGCCTGCAGGGTCGGCGCCTAGCGCGACCAAGGCCGCCGTCGTACCGACCTCGACGACACCTGCGCTGCCGGGCGTGATCGGGACCATCGTGAGCAGACGCTCCACCGCGAGCACGGTGAACAACACAGGCAGGCCGACCTGGACCTGCAAGACCTGGAAGCACAGCCACAGCAGCGCGAATTGGAGGGTGAGGTACGCGATCATCCCGGCAGTCATCGGCCGCCATCCGGTCCGCATCACGTTCAGGACCAGGCGTCGCAGCCTGGGGAGCTGTTCGGTCAGTCGCGTCGGCCGGAGCCTGCCGATGACCTTGTCGACTGCGTTGCCGATGGCAACGGCTACCCGCTCGTCGGCGAGGATGCCGATACCGGCCGCCACCGCGATCGGTACGGGTAGCAGCAACAGGCTCGCCGAGCCGAACGCCGAAGCGCTGTGCAGGATCGGCACCAGACCGAGGGCGAGGGCGATCACGCCGAGCTTGGAGACGACGTTGAGCAGGGTGGTGACCGCGAGGAAGCTGCCGAAGCGGCCCGAGCTGAAGCCCCAGCGGCGGACCATGGCGAAGTTCAGCGCCGTGCCTGCGGCGCCGCCCAGCGGCAGAACGTTTGCCACTGCGCTGCCGGTCAGGCTCAGAGTTAGGCCGCGACGTTTGGTCAGACCGGGCAGCGACGCGGCCAGGACGAAGGAGTGTGCCCAGAGGCCGGCGATCCACACCACCGTCAGGAGCGCCAGGGATGCGGGCGAAACGCTGACGAGAAGAGCACCGACCTCGCTCCAGGTGGCGCCGACCGCGCGCGGCAGGAACACCACGAGCGCGGCAGTCAGACAAATGCTCAGGATGGAGGTCACCAGCCTGGATCTACTCGTTCTCACCAGAGCAAGCCTGGATTCCCGGCACTGAGAGGGTGCTGAGAGCAAGTGGCCGGTGAGTGATCCGCGTGCGATGCTCGGTCAATGGCCCGGCGTTTCACCCTCGTGGCTTTTCACGCGCACCCCGACGACGAGGCTCTGCTGATGGGTGGCACGTTGGCGCGGCTGGCCGCCGAGGGGCATCGCGTCGTGCTCGCGGTCGCCACCGACGGAGAGGCCGGCGCGGCGGCTTCGTCGTACCGGAGTGCCGGGCGGCTCGCGGCGCACCGGCGGGACGAGTTGGAGCAATCGGCGGCGGCGCTGGGGTGTGCGCGGGTGGTGCGGTTCGGGTTCAAGGACTCGGGTTGGCCGACCGCGGATGACGGTTTCAGCACGCTGGCGGTCGAGGATGCGGCGGCGCCGCTGATCGAGCTGCTGCGGGCGGAACGGGCCGACGCGTTGACGATCTACGATCCCGCGGGTGGGTACGGACACCCGGACCATCGGCAGGTGCACACGGCCGGGACGTACGCCGCGGCCCGGGCCGGCACACCGTTGGTGCTTGAGGCAACAATCGACCGGCGCCTGATCCGCCGGCTGGTCCGGCTCGTGACGGCGGTCCCCGGCGTACTCCCGGCCGTCTCCGCGGCGGACTACGACCACGCCTACTCCCCCGGTACGGCGATCACGCACCGCGTCGACGTCCGCGCGTACTCCGCCTCGAAGCGCCGGTCCTTCGAGGCCCACGCCAGCCAGGCCAGCTCCGACGACGGTGCGCGCACACTGTCGTTGCTGCTCAAACTGCCGCGCTGGTTGTTCCGTCTTGTGCTCGGCCACGAGTGGTACGTCGAACACGGCCGCACGCCTGGGGTCCCGCTCGACGACGTGTTCGCCAGCCTCCGGTAGCTGCCGCCTGGCACGATGGTCGAGAAGGAAGGTTCGACGTGTCCCCGATACGCAACGCCATCTCACGACTGCGCCGCGCCAGCGTGCGGAGCAGGTCGACCGCTGCCGCGGTGGTCGTCGTGGCGATCGCGATGGCGTTGGGTGCCGCCGTACTCCTCCTGTTGTTGCAACGGGCACTGATCACGACGGTGTCCGATGCCGCGGACGGCCGGGCCGCGGACGTCTCCAGTCAGGTCGCCGAGGATGGGGTGACGGCGCTCAGCACGGATCTGGCCAAGACCACGCGGGCGACGCAGATCATCCAGGTCCTGGATTCCTCCGGCCGGATCGTCGCCGCATCGTCAGCCCGGGCGGAGACCACGGCGCTGACCCAGCTACGCCCCGCGGCCGACACGATCCAGCGCGCCGAGGTCGGCGAGATGCCGCTGCTCGACGACGATCACGACTATCTGGTCGTCGCGCGCGGCGTCGAGTACGCCGGCCAGACGTACACCGTCGTCGTCGCGTCGTCGATCCAGACGCAGCGCGACACGGTGGCCACAGTGACGCAGTATCTCGCTATCGGCTTCCCCGTCCTCCTGCTGGTCGTCGGCGCGGCCGGCTGGATGCTGACCGGACGGGCGCTCGGGCCGGTCGAGCGGATCCGCAAGCGGGTGCAGGGCATCGAGTCGAGCGACCTGACCGAGCGGGTCCCGGTGCCGCCGACCGACGACGAGATCGCCCGGCTGGCCGCCACGATGAACGAGATGCTCGACCGTCTGCAGGCAGGCCAGGCCACCCAACGCCGGTTCGTCGCCGACGCGAGCCACGAACTCAGGTCCCCGCTGTCGACGGTTGCCGCCGGCCTGGACGTCATCGCGCCGTCGGCGCGCGGCCAGGCGTGGGAGGACCTGCACCAGTTGATGCGTGGCGAGGCCGAGCGGATGCGCCGGCTGGTCGAGAACCTGCTCCTGCTGGCGAAGGCCGACGACGCGGCCCTGCCGATGCAGCGGGCCGAGGTCGATCTGGACGATCTGGTCGACACCGAAGTACTGCGACTGCGCAGCGGCGACCGGCTCAAGGTAGTGGCCGATGTTCAGCCGGTCCGTGTCCACGGCGACCCGCTCCGGCTCGGCCAGCTGATCCGCAACCTCGTCGAGAACGCCGCGTTAGCCGCGCACACGACCGTGCGACTCAGCACCACCGAGCGGGACGGTTGCGCGGTCCTCACGATCGAGGACGACGGCGACGGCATCCCCGAGGCCGATCGGCGCCGCGTCTTCGAGCGCTTCGTCCGCCTCGACGCCAGCCGAGCGCGGTCCAGCGGTGGATCCGGTCTCGGCCTGTCGATCGTCCAGGAGATCATCAAGGCCCACGACGGCACGGTCACCCTGACCGCGGCACCCGCCGGCGGAACCACCGCCACCGTCACGCTTCCACTGCCGTGAGTGTGGTCTCAGGTTGCTCTCAGCAAGGGGATCGGACACTGGGATCATGCGGGTACTGATTGTCGAGGACGAGCTCCCTCTGGCCGAGACGGTGCGCCACGGTCTCACCGAGGACGGCTTCGTCGTCGAGGTGGTCCACAACGGCGAGGACGCGGTCTGGGCCGCGACCGAGCACGCGTACGACGTGATCGTGCTCGACATCATGTTGCCCAAGCTCAACGGTTACAAGGTGCTCGAGCAGATCCGCGAGCGCGGCGTCTGGACCCCGGTGCTGATGCTGACCGCCAAGGACGGCGAGTACGACCAGACCGACGCCTTCGACCTCGGCGCCGACGACTACCTCACCAAGCCCTTCAGCTTCCTGATCCTCGTCGCCCGCCTCCGCGCCCTGATCCGCCGCGGCGCCCCCGAACGCCCGGTCGTGATGACCGCCGGCGACCTCACCCTTGACCCCGTCCGCCGCCGGGTCGAGCGCATGGGCCAGGAGATCACCCTCACCCGCCGCGAGTACGGCCTCCTCGCCTACCTGATGCGCCACCGCGGCGAGACCGTGAACAAGACCCAGATCCTCGAGAACGTGTGGGATCCGGCATTCGATGGTGACCCCAACGTTGTCGAGGTCTACGTCCGCTACCTGCGGCTCAAGCTGGACGCGCCGTTCGAGCGGCACTCGATCGAGACCATTCGCGGCCTGGGCTACCGCCTCGATCCTGAGGGCGGCTGACTCGACAGCACCCGGTCGGGTGGCGCGACGAAACGTTCGACCGGCAGGCCGTTCAGGGCCTCGCGCATGGTGGATTCCCAGAGGGGGCCGGCTGTGCCGGAGCCGGTCGGGTCGGCGATGTCCTGGCCGTTGAGTTGGTGGCCGAACATCAGGTTCGTGTACGGCGGGGTCGCGTCGGCGACGACTGCCGCCGCGGCCAGGTTCGGGGTGTAGCCGGAGAACCAGACGGCGAGGTTGTTGTTGATGGTGCCGGTCTTGCCGGCCAGGTCCCAGTTTCCGAAGGACAGGTTGCCGCCGGTGCCACCGGGCTGCATCACCGCGCTCAGCACCCGGTTGACGCCGTCGGCGACCCACGGTTCGAGGACCTGCTTGCAGGACTGGCCGGTGCTGGCGACCGCCTTACCGGTCTGGTCGGTGATCGACGTGACCAGCAGCGGCTGGCAGTAGACGCCGCGGGCGGCGAAGGTCGCGTAGGCGTTCGACAGCATCAACGGCGTCACGTAACCGACTCCGAGCGTGAACGACACCACCTGATCCAGCGGCTGCAGGGTCTGTGCGTTGTACATGCCGAGCTTGGCGGCGATCGTCGCGGGTGCGCACAGCCCGGTCTTCTCGGACAGCTGCAGGAAGTACGTGTTCACGGAGTACCGCGCCGCGTCGACCATGGTGAAGTCGCCGCTCCTGGTCGAGTTCTGCGGGTGATAGTTGAGATCCCGCGTCACCCCCGTGCAGGTGCGGAACGGGACGCCGCTCAGGTCGATCTGCTGGGGTGAGTTGATCTTGTAGTCGATCGGGATGCCCTGCTGGATCGCGGCGGCGATCGTGAACGCCTTCATCGTCGAACCGTTCTGGAATCCGCCGTACCCACCGGCATACGACTTCTCGACGTTGTAGTTGTACGCCGTCTCGTCGCGGCCCTCGCCGTACGGCTTGCTCTGCACCATGGCCTTGACCAGTCCTGTCCCCGGCTGGACCACGGTGATCGCGGCGACCGTGTTGTCGCTCGGCTTGGTGTGCTCGTCGATCGACCGCTGCGCGGCCGCCTGGATGCGCGGATCCAGCGAGGTCCGGATCGTCAGGCCGCCGGTCTTCAGGTAGTGGTCGCGCTCCTGGACGGTGTCGCCGAGCGCCGGATCCTGGAGCAGCTTGGAGACGACGTACTCGCAGTAGAAGGGGTACGCCGAGTTGGCGCATCCGTTCGGCACCGTGCGCACCCGGGAGAGGTCGATCACCGGTGTCCGCATCGCGCCGTTCGCCTCGGCGACGGAGATCACGCCGAGCTGCAGCATCCGGCCGATCACGGTGTCCCGGCGGTTCTTGGCCTGGAACGGGTGGGTCACTGGGTCGTAGCCGGTCGGGTCCTTCACGATGCCGGCCAGCATGGCCGCCTCGGGCAGGGTGAGCTGGGAGGCGTTGACGCCGAAGTAGTGCTGGGCGGCCGACTGGACGCCGTACGTCCCGTCGCCGAAGTTCGCGAGATTCAGGTACTTGTCCAGGATCTCGTCCTTGGAGTCCTGCTGCTCGACGGCGATCGCATAGCGGAGCTCGGTCAGCTTGCGCTGGTAGGTGGGCGCGGTCGCGGCCCGCTGCTCGGCCGGCGTGCGCGCATTCTCCAGCAGGGTGAGCTTGACGTACTGCTGGGTGATGCTCGAGCCGCCCTGCTGCGTTCCGTCCGCGTGGTTGCGGATCATCGCCCGCAGCGTGCCCTCGAGGTCGAGCGCGCCGTGCTGGTAGAACCGCGAGTCCTCGATCGCGACGATCGCCTGCCGCATGCTCGGGGCGATCTGGTCCAGCCCGACCGGTACCCGGTTCTCGTCGTACAGGTTCGCGATCAGGCTGCCGTCGTCGGCCAGGATCCGTGTCCGCACATCAGGCGGCTGAGCGGTCAGCTTCTGCGGCAATCCACGCAGCGAGTCGACCACCTCTTCGCTGCCGAACCCTGTCAACCCTGCTAGCGGTACCACCAGCCCGGCCACCAAAGCACCCGCCATCGCGCTGACGCCGAACAGCCTCGCCAGCAACCGGATCCCGCCCCCATCGCTGCGCACTCCCCCAAGCTAGCTCGCTGTTCCCAGAGCCCGGTTCTTCAGCTGGGTGGAGAAGAAGCTCTCGACGGTCGGGAGGACTCGGCGGCCCGAGTGGGCGACGCCGTCGACGAGATCGAAGGTGATGTCGAGGCCGTGCGTGCGGTAGTTCCGCTCCAGGGTTCGGAGGCGCTCGATGCGGGTGGTGCCGGTGAGTTCGGCGCCGTCCATCCAGTTGGACTCGCCGCGGTTCATGATCTCCCAGGTCTCGACGTCCTCGGAGCCGACGACCAGCTGGATCGGCACCCGGCGGAGCGCGTCGAAATCGATCGGCTGACCGAATCGTTCTTCGAAGCCCTGCGTGCCGAGCCACCACGGCAGGCTGTCGTCGAGTTGGGTGATCCGGCCGGGGGCACCGATCGAGACAGCAGCAAGGCGGTCCGGATGCAGGTAGAGGAACCGGTGGGCGAACTGCCCGCCGCCCGAGAAGCCGTGCAGGTAGAACCGCTCGGCCGCGACCGGGAACCGCTCCGCCACCTCGTCCACGATGGCCAGCAGCATCCGGTCGAAGCGGATCCCCTGGTACTCGATGAACTTGAAGTTGTGCAGGTCGGCCGGATCGATCAGCCCAGCCGGGAAGATCGGCGTGAGTACGACGACGCCCTGTTCTTCCGCGAACTCCACCGACTGGTCGCGGTAGTTCGTCGCGGACCGCGCAGTACCGTGCTGGATCACGACCAGCGGCACTCGCTCGTCGCCGGTCAGCCGGTGCGGGACGTAGAGGCAGTAGTGCAGCCGCGGATCGATCTGAGACGCGAACACAGGGGTCTTGCCGCGTTGGTAGACGGTTGCAGTGTCAGCCATGAGAATCCTCGATTCATCGACCGGTTCGGTCGGCCTGCTCGCTGATCTGGTTGGTTCGGTCGCGGCCGGCTTCGGTCGCGGCCATGACGGCGCCGCGGACCCCGGCCTTCTCGAGTTCGCGGATGGCGGTGATCGTGGTTCCGCCCGGACTGCTCACGGCCGCGCGCAGGCGGACCGGATCGTCGCCTGAGTCACGGAGCATCGCCGCGGCGCCGACAGCCGTCTGGATCACCATCTCCTCGGACAGGGCACGAGACAGTCCGAGGAGTACGCCGGCGTCGATCAGCGCCTCCGCGAAGTAGAAGAAGAAGGCCGGTCCGCTCCCGGAGAACGCCGTGATCGCGTTCAGCTGCGTCTCCGGCACCCGGACGACCGTGCCGACCGCTCGAAGGAGTGATTCGGCACGATCCAGATGCGCGTCCTCGGCGTACGCGCCTGCGCTGATCGCCGTGATGGCCCGGCCGACCGAGGCGGCCGTGTTCGGCATAGCCCGCACGACCGGCGTCTTCGGCAGGTCGCTCTCGATGCGAGCCGTGCTGACCCCGCCGATGACCGAGATGACGAGCTGGTCGGACGTCAGGTGTTCGGCCAGCCCTGGCAGCAGGTCTTCGATGTGGTACGGCTTCACCATCATCAGCACGGTGTCCGCCGCCCGCACGGCCTCGGCGAGGTCGGGGGTCGAGACACCGAAGCGCTCCCGCAGGTACGCCGCTCGGTCGGGCAACTGCTCGACGACGGCGATCCGGTCCCGGTCGAGGATCGGGGTCTCACCGTCGAGCAGCCCGGAGAGCAGAGCGGCACAAATGTTGCCACCGCCAACGATTGCGAGACCCTTCATCGGAGCACGAACCCGGTGCCGAGCGGATCGCACGGATCCAGCGTGAAGGTGGCACGGCCGGTCTCGTACGCCATCCCGGCGACCTCGGTGACGACCGCGTCGTGCCCGTCGGCCCGGACCTGTTCGATCACCCGGCCGAGGAACGTCGTACCGACGATCGACTCGTGCCGCAGGGTTCGGCCGATCGGCAGCCTGCCGTCCGCGGCCAGCAGGGCGATCCGCGCGGACGTGCCCGATCCGCACGGCGAGCGATCGAGCTCGCCGTCCGCGAAGATCGTGACGTTGCGCTGGTGCGGGCCGTCCGCGTCGTCACCGAGGTCGTCGTACAGGATCGTGCCGTAGATGCCGTCGAGGCGGCTGTCGCTCGGATGGCGGGCCCACTCGGTGTCGTTCAAGGCCCACTTGATCTCGCGCCCGACGGCGATCAGGTCGGTGGTGTGCTCGGGGGCCACGGTCAGACCGAGCGATCGTGCCGGGACGAACGCGTACAGGGCGCCGCCATAGCTGATGTCCACGCGCACCTCACCCCGGCTGGTCTTCACCTCGACATCGCGCGCCACGACGTACGACGGGATGTTCTGGAACGCGACCTGCTGCACCTCGCCGCCCACACACGTCACCCGTGCGACGACCCGCCCGGAAGGTACGTCGATGACGACGTTCGTGTCGCCGTCCGCCGCGGCGTCCACCTGGCCGGTCCGGACCGCCCACGCGCCGAGGGCGATGGTGCCGTGCCCACAAGCGGTCGAGTAGCCGTCCTTGTGCCAGAACAGGACCCCGAGGTCGGCGCCGTCATCATCGGCCGGCACCAGGAATCCGCCGTACATGTCGGCGTGCCCACGCGGCTCGTTGACCAGCAGTTGCCGTACGGCGTCGACCTCGGCCGACTGCTGCGCGTACGAACGCCGATCGAGCACGGTCGTGCCGGGAATCTCCGGCACGCCTGCCGTCACGATCCGGAACGGCTCGCCGGCAGTGTGATAGTCGGTCACGCTGATCAGGTCCATCGATCTCTCGCTTTCTGGAACGCCGCAATGAAGTACTCGACCTCGGTAGCAGACCAGATCAGCGGCGGCCGGATCTTCAGCACTCCCCCACCCGGTCCGGTCGTGCCGACCAGTACGCCGTTCTCCCGCAACCGCTCTGCGAATTCCGGGGCGCCGGGCAGCTCCACCCCCACGATCAGTCCCTGCCCGCGCGCCGGAGTACCCAACTCGGTCAGCCCGGCTCGCAATAGGTCGCCGACCTCGCCGGACCGCGCGACCAGTCCGCGCTGCTCGATCACGTCCAGCACCGTGAGCGCCGCGACGCACGACACCGGGTTACCCGCGAACGTGCTGAAGAACTCGTCGACCGCCGCGAACTGCTCCGCGATCTCCCGGCGTGTGATCAGCGCCGCCACCGGATGACCGTTCCCCATCGGCTTGCCCAGCGTGACGAAGTCCGGCGTGAGCCCGAAGTCGAGGAACCGCCACAGGTTCCGGCCGCCGCGCCCGAACCCGGCCTGTACTTCGTCCGCCAGGAACAACCCACCGGCTTCTCGTATTTCGTCCTGCAACCCGCGCATGAAGTCGTCGCCGGGCGTCAGGATCCCCGCGCTGCTGAACACGCTGTCCACAGCCAGCAACGCGACCTCGTGACCGGCCCGGCGCAGCTCGTCGTACCCGGTGCGCACCCGGCGGCGAGCATCCGCACCGTTCGGCTGCTGACCGTCTGCGGACGGCCGCGGTGCTTCGAAGATCCCGACGTGCGCAGGTCGCGCCGACGGTGGGTAGGTGTTCGTCGACCAGGCAGCGGTTGCCTCACTGACCCCGTGGTACGCGAGGTCCGCGACGAGCACTCCGGATCGACCGGTTGCGAGGCGAGCCATCCGCCAGGCGAGGTCGTTGGCCTCGCTACCGGAGTTGACGAACACGCAGGTATCCAGCCCGTCCGGCATGGTCGCGACAAGTCGCTCGGCGAGCTCGACCGCATGCGGATGCAGATAGCGAGAGTTGAGATTCAGTACGGCGGCCTGCCGCGAGATCGCCTGTACGACGGCCGGATGCGCGTGCCCGACGACCGGAACGTTGTTGTAGGCATCGAGATACCGCCGCCCGTCGGCGGTCGACACCCAGGCACCCGCCGCCTGCACGACCTGGAGCGGCTCGCGGTAGAACAGCGGCGACAGCTCACCGCCGAGGGCCGCTCGCCGTCGCGACAGCAACGTCGGGTCGGCGACGGTCGTCACGCGCGACGTACCGCAGAGCTGGTGGAAGCGGTTCGCGAGGTCGGTCAGTGCGGCCAGCTCGTCGAGGATGTTCCAGCTGCCGGCGACGAGGCTGGTCAGGTACTCCTCGTTGTCGGGGTACAGCGGCGCCCGCCAGGCCGAGATCAGGATGCTCGCGGCCGAGCGAGCGAGCACGAGCTCGCCGATCAGCTCGACCTCCGCGGGGTCGAGCGGCAGGACGCGCTGGTAGGCGTCCAGGAACTGCCGTGCGTCGGCCCAGAGGTCGTCGGACTCGCGCAGTAGCGAGGTCAGGCTGATCGCGAGGTCGCAGACCCGGGCGGTGTGATGCATGTCCCCGAAGTCGATCACGCCGGTGATGCGTCCGTCCCCGATCAAGACGTTGCTCAGCGTCAGGTCCGCGTGGAGCACCGACGCCGGCAACCCGCGAGTCGCGTCGTCGAGCCCGGCGAACCGGTCGAGCAGCTCACGCAGCCGCGTACGGCGCTCCACATCCGGCACACGCTCGACATAGCCGACCAGATCGACGACCCGCCGAGGATCCCAGTCGAGTTTGCGGTACGCCGCCGGGTGGCCGAACCCCTGGAGCGCCCGAGCGAACTCGGCACAGACCGTCCCGAACTCGGCCGCGAACCACGACGGCAGTGCGGTCAGGTCGGCGTCCGCGCCAGGCAGGACCGTGATGACCCGAACCTGATGGATGCGCCCGTCATCGGCTTCGAGGGTGGCGATCGGTGCACCGGCGGTCGTCGGGAGGAGCCGGGGTATGGGAAGGTCGGGAGCAACGGCCTCCACGTGCTGCATCGCGGCGCATTCCATCGCGATCTGCCCGGCGTCGTCACCTGAGTTCGACACCTTCACGACGAGGTCCGTGCCGGCCAGGAAGTTGCGGTCCCGTTCGCTTCGCAGCTCGGTCAGGCGGGCGGCGACGCCGTACGTCTCGAGCAGCAGGCGTGAGACCGCCGCGGTGTCGACCGCCGGTGGGGCGGCGACCATGCTCGGGGTCCGTTCCGGCGTCACGTCCACGGCAACTCCTTCGCGCGGGGTCACGGGAGGATGAGCGGGCCGGCCTCGATCAGCAGCGACGGCACGACAACGCTCTCCATGAACGTCTGGTCGCACCGCTCCCGGGTCGAGCCGATGCCGATGATCGCGTTCATCACCTCGTCCATCCGGAACGTGAACCGCAGCTGCGGATGCCAGCCGACCAGCTCGCCGTCCTCGGCCCAGTACGTCGCATCCCGCGTCGTACCGGTGACGAGAGTTTCCTTCGGGTGCAGCACGCGCAGGTAGTCGAGCCGGTTGACGACCAGCCCGCTTCCGGTCTCGGCCAGCAGTTCGTCGTCGGTCGACGTGCCGGCGTCCAGCAGCAGGTGCGACGGGACCGGGTCACCGCCGAACCGCCAGCCGTCCGGTACGGCGTGACCGGTCGGCACTCCGCCGGTGAGGCCGGCCCGGCGGCGGTCCGAGACGAGTCCGACGAGTACGCCGTGGTCGATCAGCGGGGTCCGGCGCCGAACGTTGCCCTCAGCATCGAATCCGCTCGGGAGTCCGTCCGGGTCGCAGCCGTCGTCGACAAGCGTCACCAGCTCGCTGGCGACCTGCTCGCCGAGGCGGCCGGATACAACAGATCGGCCGGTCGCGTAGGCGTTCGCGCCGAGAACCGCGTAGCCGTAGGTGGCGATCAAGGCGTTGGCTGCTTGTGGTTTCAGCAGCACGCGGCAGGTGCCGTGCCGGGCTTCGGTCGTCGGGAGCGGGCGGAGAGCCGCACGCAGGCGATCGGGGATCTCCTCGATCGGGAGCTGGTCGGCGTCGCGGTGCATCAGCCTGACGCTCGCGGATCTGCCGTCCTGCTTGGCGATCGCCTGGATCGATGCCTTGGTCAACGTCTCGGCGCGGAACAGGCCGGTGGCGTCGGCGACGACGCGATCGAGTACGTCGTACCGGATGGCGCCGCCGAGCTTCGCCGACGAGTCCAGACCGTCGCGCACGGTCGCGAACCAGCGGTGCCGCACGGCCGGATCCGATTCGAGCACCGAGGCCGCCGCCGGGATCACCGGCGTCGGCACGGAGTGGTCGGCGCGGTCGGTGCGATCAGCGTGGTCGGTGGCTGGTGGTGTGGGGCCGGCCGGCAGGTCGGCGATCGCTGCGGACAGGCGGTCGGCCAGGGAGCGGACGGCGTCGGGATCGAGGGTCTCGAGCGAGCCGGCGACCGAGCGGCCGTTCCGGTCGACGCGGACGCGGACCCGCAGCCGGCGTTCGCTGTGCTGGGCGGTGATCGCGGATTCGGCGTACCGGAGGAGGTCGGCGTGTTCGCCGAGGATGTCGAGCCGGGCGCCGTCGCCGAGAATCTCCAGCGCCTGCTGGACGTCTGCCTGCTCGATGCTCATCGTCCCACCTGCACCTTCTGGAAACGGCCCGGCACGGTGCCGTGGCCTACGTGCGCGACCTGCAGCGGCTCACCCTTGTTGCACGACGGGACGCCGTGCACCCTCCATTCGTCCGGTCCGCCCAACGCGTCGAGACTTCCCCAGAAGGTCGGGGTGTCGCTCTGGTACGTGCAGTTCTTCAGCATCCGCCCGACCTTGCCGTCGCGGATCTCCCAGCCGATCTCGGTCTGGAAGCGGAAGTTCATCCGCTGGTCGTCGATCGAGAAGCCGCGGTTGGTGTCGACCAGGATGCCTCGCTTGGTGCCGGCGATCATCTCGTCGAGCGACGACTCCCCCGGCTCGAGGCAGATGTTGGTCATCCGGACCAGCGGCAGCCGCTGCCATCCGTCCGCGCGCGCCTGACCCGTCGACTGCCCGCCGAGGGCGCCGGCGTACTCGCGGCTGGACATGTAGCCGGTGAAGATGCCGTCCTTGACCAGTTGGGTGCGTTGCGCCGGAGTGCCCTCGTCGTCGTATTTGAACGAGCCGAGCCCGCCAGGGATCGTCGCATCGGCGTACGCCGAGACGATCGGCGTGCCCCAGCGGAAGTTGCCTCGCCGCTCAGGCGTCGCGTACGTCCCGCCGGCCAGACTGGCCTCGGTGCCGAGTGCCCGGTCCGCCTCCATCGGGTGACCGGCGCACTCGTGCAGCACCATCGCGAGTTGGTTGCTGCCAGCAACCAGGGTGGTGACCTCGTCCGGGCACTGCGGGGCGGACAGCAGCGCGACCGCCTCGGACGCGACCCGGGCCGCGTTCTCCGGCAGGCCGAGCGACAGCACATGCTCGAAGCCGGCCGTGGCGAAGTCTCCACGCTGGCCGCGGATCTGCCTGGGCACTCCTTGCGGGAACGATCGGCGCTGTACGTCGTTCCCGTCGCCGGCGTTCACCATCAGGCCGCCGCCGCTCTCGGTCAGCGTCTGCTCGATCATCGCGCCCTCGGTGTTCGCGAACACCTTCTCGTCGCGGTAGAAGTCCACCGAGGCTTCGATCTGCTGGACCAGTGGCCCGGCCGTCGACGCCTCTTTCACCGTTGCCGACAGCAGGTCGAGCTTGGTCGACAGCGGCACCGTGAACGGGTCGACCACCATCGGCGACGACCAGGTGTCCCGCGTCGTCACGGGTTCACCCAGCACGACGCGACCGCCACCGGCCGCCCGCGCCTGACCGACCGCCTGGCCGACCACCGCGTCGAGCCCCTGCGGGTCCAGCCGGTGCGTGGCGGCGAACCCCCACTGACCACCGATCAGGACCCGCAGCCCGAGCCCGAGCGAGTCGTCGTAGTTCACCTCGCCCGGACCGTCGAGCTCCACGAGAACCTGCTCGTGCGTACGCCGGACCACGCGGATGTCGCCGAACTGCACGTCGGCGGGGAGGAGACCGAGCACCACCTCGGCGAGTTCACGGTAACCAGTCACGAGTCGGACCTCCGATGCACAAGGGGGGTTGGGATCTTCCGTCACTGTAGCAGACACTACGAGATCACGTCAGTCTGTTGTGTTCACTACAGTGGCCAGTGTCGCTGCCGAGATGTTCGCGCCGCACGACACGACCGCGACGCGCTTGCCGGCCAGTTCGGTACGCCGTTCCCGCGCAGCCGCGAACGCCAGCGCCGCCGACCCCTCGATCAACTGATGCTCGGTGTCGATGACCATCGCGAGCGCACTCCGGATCGCGTCCTCCCCAACCACGACCCAGTCGTCGACGAGCTGCCGGCACAGGTCGAACGTGACACTGCCCGGCTCGACACTCCCCGCCGTACCGTCCGACAACGTCTCCGCGGCGTCGACCTGGACGATTTCGCCCGCTCGCACCGACGCCGACATCGCGTCGTCGAGCGCGGGCTGAGCGCCGTACACGCGGATGTCCGGCAGGTGTTTCTTCAGGACCGCCGCGACGCCGCTGATCAGTCCGCCGCCACCGACGGCGACCACGACCGCGTCCAGCGGCATCCCGTCGAGCTGTTCGAGGATCTCCACCGCGACCGTGCCCTGCCCGGCGATGACATCGGGGTCGTTGTACGGCGGAACATAGACCAGATCGTGCTCGGCGGCGTACGCCCGCGCCTTCGGCTCCAGCACACCGGAATCGTTGCCTTCAGCCCGGAGTTCGAGGCCGAGTCGCCGCAGGGCCGCGACCTTGCTCGGCGACGCGTTCTCCGGCAGGTAGACGATCCCGTGGCCGCCGAGGGTCGCCAGCGCATTGCCGACGCCGAGGCCGTGATTGCCGGTCGAGGCGGTCACCACGCCCGCGTGCCGCTGGGCGTCGGTGAGCGTGAGGATCTTCGCCATCGACCCGCGGGCCTTGAACGAGCCGGTGCGTTGGAGATGCTCGCATTTCACCAGCACCTCCGCATCGAGCTCGTCGCTGAACGCGCCGTACCGGACGAACGGTGTCGGCGGAAGATGCTCACGCAGCCTCGGCGCGACGCGCTCGGACCGCTCGGCAACTTCCGCTGGGCTCAGCCTCGCGCTCATCCGGTTGCCACTGACAACTTGGCACGGAGTCCGGCGCGCAGCGGGATACACATTGGCTTGCCGCTGACCGGATGCGGCACGACCTTCGACTCCACCCCGAACACGTCACGGATGATCTCGCAGGTGAACACGTCCTCCGGCGTACCCTCGGTGATCAGCGTGCCGGACTTCATCACGAACACGTGATCGGCGTACTCCGCCGCCATGTTGAAGTCGTGCAGCACCATCGCCACGGTCTTGCCCTGCTCCTGGTTGAGCTTGTGGAGCAGATCGAGGACCTCGAGCTGATACGCGACGTCCAGGTATGTGGTCGGCTCGTCGAGCAGGATCAGGTCGGTGCCCTGGGCAAGACACAGTGCGATCCACACCCGCTGGCGCTGACCGCCGGAGAGCTGATCGACGTGCTGATGGCGCAGTTCGGCGGTTGAGGTCACTTCCATGGCCCACTCGACCGCTTCCTTGTCCACCGAGCTCGGAGTCTTCAGCGAGGTCCGGTGCGGATGGCGGCCGAACCAGACCAGGTCCTCCACCGAGATCGACTCGGGAGTGACGAGGACCTGCGGCAGGATCGCGAGCAGTCTCGCGACCTCCTTGGTCGGAGTGTCCTGGATCGACTTGCCGTCGAGGATCACGCTGCCCCTGGCCGGTGGGAGCAGCCGGGCCAGGGCCCGCAGCGCCGTACTCTTCCCGGAGCCGTTCGGGCCGATCAGCACCGAGACCTTCCCGTCCGGGATGGTCAGGGTCAGATCCTGTGCGACAACGCGCTGGTCGTAGGCGAGCTGGACGCCTTGTGCCTGCAGACGCATGAGGAGGTCCTACTTTCCGGTCTTCACGAGCAGGTAGAGGAAGTACGGTCCGCCGACCACCGCGGTGATCAGACCGGCCGGGATTTCCAGTGGGGGCGCGATACCGCGGCCGAGCATGTCGGCGAACAACATCAGCAGCACGCCGAACAAGCCGGCCGCCGGAAGCAACGCGAGGTGCCGCCCGCCGAAGACCCGGCGGGCCATGTGCGGGGCGATCAGCCCGACGAATCCGATCGTGCCGGACACCGCCACCGCCGACGCGGCCAGCGCGACCGCGAACAGCAGCAGGAGCCGCCGGGTCTTCTCGACCGGCTCGCCGAGTCCCGCGGCCAGATCGTCGCCGAGCCCGAGCACATCGAGTTTGCGAGCCCAGACGATGGTCAGCGGCACGAGCACCGCGACCCAGGGCAGGATCTCCAGGACCGAACTCATCGAACGGCCGAACAAGCTCCCGGTCAGCCAGATCAACGCCGCGCTCACGTCCAGCGGATTGCGGACGAGCAGGAACCGGATACCGGCCTCGAACGCCGCCGATACCGCGATGCCGACCAACGCGATCCGCACCGGTGTCGCGCCGCGCCGGTACGCCAGCAAGTACACCAACGCCGCCGCAGCGAGACCACCGACGAACGCGGCCGGCACCACGGCCACCACGGGGATGCTGGGTATCGCCAGCAGCAGAAGCATCCCGGCGAAGCCCGCACCCTTGGTGACGCCGACGACATCCGGTGCCGCCAGCGGGTTACGGATGACGCCCTGCATCACACCACCGGAGACCGCCAGCGCGATGCCGACCAGCCACGCCAGCAATACCCTGGGCAGCTGGAACTGCACGACGATCTGAGCAGCCTGGTCGCTGGTGTCACCAACGATCGCTTTGAAGACGTCGACCATCGACACCTCGGTCGCGCCGACGCTCAGGCTGTAGAACGACAGGACGACGGCCAGAGCGCCCAGCGACCCCATCAACACCCCAGGATGTCGCTGCGCCAGCGTCGTACGGCGAACGCCCTGGGCAATGATCGCAGTACTCGTCATGAGGTCACCTTCTGCCTGCGGGCGAGGTACACGAAGATCGGTGCACCGATGAGAGCCGTCACGACCCCGGCGGGGACTTCGTACGGCGGTTTGACGTAGCGCGACACGATGTCCGCGTAGAGCACGAGAACGGCGCCGCCCACCGCGCACAGCGGCAGCAGAACGGTGTAGCTGGAGCCGACCACGCGCCGCATGATGTGCGGCACGATCAACCCGATGAACGCCACCGGACCGGCCACCGACACGGCGGCGCCGCACAGCACGATGACCAACGTCGAACCGAGCAGGCGGGTGCGTTCGATGTTCTGGCCCAGGCCGCGGGCCATGTCATCGCCCAGCGCCAGCAGGTTCAGCGGCCGGGCCATCGCGAACGCACCCACCAGGCCGACGATCAACCAGGGCAGCAGGTTGCGGACATCGGGCCAGCCGGCGAAGTTGACCCCGCCGACCAGCCAGAACAGCACGCTGTCGGCGGAGTTCTCGTTGAAGATGATCAGCACCTGCGTCAGCGAGATCAGCAGGCTGCTCGCGGTCACGCCGGCCAGCGCAAGCCGGATCGGACTGACCCGGCCCCGCCCCGAACCGGCCAGCAGCATCACGGACACGCCGGCAGCGGCGGCGCCGCCGAAGGACAGCAGGATCGTCGGCGCCCCGGACAACGACGGCAGGACCGTGATCGCCAGCACCACCACGAAGGCCGCGCCCGCGTTGACGCCCATGATCTCCGGCGCGGCCAGCGGGTTGGCGGCGACGGCCTGCATCAGCGCACCGGCCACCGCGAGGGCGGCGCCGACGCAGAGCGCCAGCACCACCCTCGGCAGCCGGATCGACTGGATGATCAACTGGTCCGGCGTATCCGCCCGGAAGATCGCACCCGGCACCCGCGACAACGGGATGTGCTGACTCCCGATCGACAAGCTCCACAGCACACCGACCACGACCACCGTCAGCAGCACCAACGTCGCCCAGACGACCCGCTGCTTGCTCGTGACGATCTTCGGGCGCTTCGGGACAGCGTCCGCGGCGGGATCGGTGCTCACGGAGGAGACAGACACGGCCATGTCACTTCCCGTAGAGGAGTTTGACGGCTTCCTTGGCGACCACCTCGGAGGCGATCAAGCCGCGCGACCGGGACCACTCGTTCGGGTCGACGTCGTACGTCGCGTTGTTCTTCACCGCCGGCAACTGCTTCCACAGTTGACTCTTCGCCCAGGTGTCGCGCAGGGTCGGTCCGTCGTTGGGGGCGATGAACATGATGTCCGGCTTGGTGCCGACCAGCGTCTCGAGCGTGAGCGAGACCGACGCGTCGGTGCCGCTGTCCGGCAAGGCCGACGGGATTCCGATCGCGGCCAGCACGCCCGGTGTGTAGGCCTTCGGCGGGAAGCCGGTGAAGCCCTTCTCGGAGGCGCGGACGAACAGCGCCTTGCGGGTCTCGTTCGACGTCGCCTCGGCCTTGAGGTCCGACATCGTCTTCGCGTGCTCGGTCAGCCGCTGCTTCATCTGGTCGCACTTGTTCAGCGCGATCGCGGTCGACATCTCGCTGTCCAGCACCTGCTGGTAGTTGCCGTTCAGGCTGGCGTAGGCGATCGTCGGCGCGATCTTCGACAGTTGCGCGTAGATGGCCTTGTGCCGGCCGCTGTCGGCGATGATCAGGTCGGGCTTCAGCGCGGTGATCACCTGGATGTTCGGCGTCGCGCGCAGGCCGACGGACTTGTATGCGCTGACCTTCTCCCGCAGGGCGGGGATGATCCGCTTCGGTTCGTTGTCATCGGCAACACCGATCGGCGACATCCCGACCGCGACCAGGGCGTCGACGAAGGAGTACTCCAGCGCCACCACCTTGGTCGGGTTGCCGGTGATCGTCGTGGTGCCGAGATCGTGCTTGATGGTGCGGGTCGGTTTGCCGCACTCGTCGAGGTTCACACCAGGGCCGACGCCGGGCGCGGCGGCGGCACGGTCAGCATTCGGCGCCGCCCCCGCGGCCGGTGACGCTGACGAGGAGGAGTTGCCGCAGGCAGCCAGGGCGCCGGCGGCGACGGTCAGGGCGAGTACGGCGACAGCACGCCGTACCCGGGTGGCGGAGTAAGACATGGCACTTGCTCCTCGAGACTAAGGATGCGTGGCGGGGTCATCGCTGCCCGGCGAGGGCGTGGGCCGGGCCGGGTACGTCGGGACGGTCGTCGGGACCGGGACCGTCGTACAGGTTCCAGGGCGCGAGCTGGTAGCTGTTCGCGCACGGCAGGCCGGGGGTGAGCCGGTAGCTGCCGGCGGTCAGGTCGACCAGGCTGGAGGCGATGGTGGCGTAACGGTCGAGCTCGTGCCGGCGCGGGTCGACGTGCTGGCAGACGGCATCGGGGTGGCCGAAGTGGTCGCTCATCGAGGTGCGCACGATGGTGCTGACCGCTTCGTCGGTGCTGCCGTCGCGGCGGAGCCGGTGCAGGCCCGCCTCGACGCGCGGCACACGGTAGAGCGAGTCGACCGAGAACGGGCGGTAGGTGTTCTCGATCTGCGGCGGGACGAACGCCTGGAAGTGGTTGCCGTGAACCAGCAACCCGTCCGTCGGGTACATCCAGCCGTGCCGGCCGGGGGTGGTCTCGACGTCGATGGCGAAACCGTCCCGGTGGGTGAGCAGAAGATTGCTGGACAGGCTCTGGCGGGCGTCGAAGACCGCCTTGAGCGCGTCGTGGAAGTCCCAGCTCTCCAGGACCTTGCGGCGGACGAGAGCACCCGGGACGCCGGGCCCGCCGCCGAAGCCGGCGCCGAGTCCGTTCGCGTTGAGCGCGATCCCGGCCGAGTTGGCGCCGTGCCGGCCGACCTGGCCGGCCTCGACGTGACAGATGATCGTGGGCTTGCCCGGCTGCGCGATCCGCAGTACGACGAGGGTGTCGGCGACGCCGTCCCACAGGTCCCAGTTCTGTCCGGCCCAGGTGTGCCCGAGCGCGTTGGCCTGCGGCAGTACGGCGAACGAGGTGCAGCCCTCGTCGTCGTCCTTGGCCTCGAACGGGTTGCCGCGGGTCAGTTCGCCGCGGCTGTTCAGCGCGACGATCTCCTCGAACGTCCGGCCGGACCCGTCGGCGATCCCGCGCAGTTCGGGCACGATCTCCGGGAGGTAGCCCTCCATGATCGGCACCCAGACGGCGGCCCGGCCGAGTACGTCGGACCAGGCGAGCCCGGTCTTGTGGGCGATCGACTCGGCGTAGAAGGCCACCGAGGCGGCGATCTGCTCGCGCGCGGCTTCGCCGTACTGACGGCCGCGTTCACGCGGATCGGCCGCCGAAAGGTCGATAGTGTCGATCACAGAGAGCTCCCTGCACTACGCCGTTGTGTCCACTACGAATATTCACTTGACGGTAGTGATTGCTACAATCGCTGTCAACGGATTCGCTGATGAAAAGATCGGCCGGGTTCGAATCGGACGGGAGGGATGTCATGACCACAGCGGAGGCCAAGCCACCGACCCTGCAGGAGCGCGTCGCGACGCGGCTCGGGGATCTGACCGCGACCGAGCGCAGGGTCGCCGAGTACCTGTCCGCGCATCCGCAGGAGGCCGCCTTCTCCTCGGCCGAGGAGCTCGGCCGGGCAACGGGTACCAGCGACGCCAGCATCGTCCGCACCGCCAAGGCCCTCGGGTACGACGGTCTGCCGGGGCTGAAGCGTTCACTACAGGGCCACCTGCAGACACTGCTCTCGCCGGCCAACCGGCTCAGCGCGAGTCTCGAGTCCGTCGGCGACGGTCCGGAGACCGTCCTGCGCGCCACGCTTCGCGATCACATCGAACACCTGATGATGGCCGAGCAGACCATCGACACGGCCGCGTTCCGGCGCGCCGTGGAGCTCGTCGACGCCGCCCACGAGACCGTCGTCTGCGGGTTCGCGGGTCTGGACGGGGTCTCGGAGTACATCGCCACCCACCTGACCCGGATCGGGCACCGAGCGCGGACCGCGACCGAGACCGGCTACCGGCTCGCCGACCGGATCCTGCTGCTGGGGCCGGAGGACGTCGTCATCGTGATGGCGCACAACCGGGTGAACCGCGAGACCCGGACGATCATCGACCACTGCGCGGCCGCCGGCGTACCGGTGATCCTGCTGACCGACACGCTCGGCGAGGCGTTACGCGACGAGGTCGAGGTCGTCCTCTCCGCCCGGATGAGCCGGCCGGGAGCGTTCACCAGCCAGGCCGTGGTGCTGATCCTGCTCGAGGCGCTGACCATTGCCGTCGCGGCCCGCGACCGGGACCGGGCGCTCGAGAACACCGAGCGGATGAACCAGCTCCGCGAGGAACTCAACGGCTACCCGCTCGCGGACGAAACCGTCCTCGGCCACTCCCGCACCACCAACACGGCCAAGCGGCCCAAGTCCCGCGGGAGATGAGTCAGACCTTGCCCTCGGTCCGTTCGTAGACGTCGGCCTCGAACTCCTCCAGCAGGCGTTCGCAGTCCGCGACCTTGGACCGGGCGAGGTCCTTGCCGTCGGCATCCATCCAGTCGCGGCCCTCGACCTTGGTCAGCCAGCGGCGGAGCTTCTCCAGGTCCTGGCGGATCTCCTCCGCCTCCTCGAACGTGTAGTTCTCCCGGAACCGCTCGAACTCGATCTCCTTGACGAACTTGGTCTCGCACTCCTCGACGATCTCGGCGTACTCCTTGGCCGACTGGCTCCGGAAGCCCTCGACGAACTGCTCGCGGGCGTCGTCGTCGACCTCGGTCAAGGTCAGGAACACGCTCGAGCCGCCCAGCTCGGTCACCCGCTCGCGCACCTTCTCCATGCCGGTCCGCAGGTCGTCGCGGTCCGGCAGCACGCACACGGCCTGCTGCACGTAGAACCCGCCGAGCCGCTTCAGCTCCCGCCATACCGCTACCCGGGCCCGTGAGGACTCACTGGGAACCTTGTAGATGAGCAGCAGCCAGCTCTCGGAGCTCTTGGCCTTGGTACGTCGGGTCGCCATGCCGGACAGGTTATCCGCTGACACGGCTCCGCAGCCCGTCGACGAGGAACGGCATCACCTCCTGCCAGTCCGCGACCAGACCGACATCGCAATGCGCGAAGACCTCGGCCGCCGGATCGGTGTTGATCGCCAGCACGGTCCCGGCGCGGCTCGCACCGGCCAGGTGGTTCAGGTTCCCGGACAGTCCGACGGCGACATACATCCGCGGCGCGACGCTGCGGCCGGTGATGCCGATCTGACGACCGTGCGGGAGCCAGCCCTCGTCGGTGACCTTCCGGGTCGCGCCGAGTTCGGCGCCGAGGAGGACGCGCATCGCCTCGAGCTCGTCGTACTTCTCCGGTGGTACGCCGCGGCCGACGCCGATCACGACTTCGGCCCGATCCAGGGCGTCACCGTCGTCACCGGTACGACGCTCGGCGCGGGCGATGGCGGGATCCGCCGCGACGGTCAGGACATGCTCGGTCAGTTGCCTGCCGGCACGCGGGGTACGGAGCGGCAGGAGACCCGTCCGTAATGTCGCGATCTGCGGCGTTCCGTGACTGACGATCTCCGCCAGCGTGCCGCCGCCCGAGGGCTTCAGACCGGCCAGGCGACCGTCCTTCACCGTCAGACTCACCAAGTCGGACATCAGCCCGGCGTCGAACACGACCGCCAGCCGGGCGAGTACTTCGCGGTCCCATGGCAGAGCCGCACCGAGCACGGCCCACGGCTCCCACTCACGGATCCATCGCGCCAGTGCGTGTGCCACGGGTCGCGGTTCGTCGCCGCTCACCGTGATCACTTCGTCGGCACCCCACTGCGCGAGGTCCGCACTGCTTTCTCCGGTTCGCACCGCCACGACAGCGCCGCCGGCCTCATTGGCGAGCGCCGCGGCCGTTCCGAGCAGCGCTCGCGTTCCGGCATCGGGTCCCGGGCCGACCAAGGCGACGACATCCGGGCCGCGCCGTTGCGGGGTCGGCACCGGTTCGGTCTGCTGGGCGACGGGAGCGTCGAAGCAACCTCGCGCGATCAATTCGGCGATCGCCCGGCTCACCTGCGTTGCGGGTCGGCCCCGGAAGATCACCGGATCCCTGGTGAGCGGGGCGGGGTGGACCTGGGCGACCTTGGTCGGGCTGCCGGGCAGACCCCAGGCGCCGGCCGCGAGGTCGGTCGTGCTGACCCGGCGTACGGCGTCGGCCGACGGCCAGGACTCGGCCGGGACCTTGGCCGGCAGACAGGAACGCTCGGCCACAGCGACCACGGCCGGCAGGTCGATGAGGACGGATTCGGTGCCGGAGTCGTACTGGACCGTGGTGCGGAGGCGCCGGCCCTCGGCCTCGAGCGCGAGGACAGGCCCGGTGAAGGGGAGGCCGAGGAGCTCGGCAACCATCGCGCCGACAGCTCCGGTGCTGCCGTCGACTGAGCTCGCGCCGACCAGGATCAGATCGGGCGGCTCGTCCAGCACCGCGATCGTCGATGCGAGCGCGCGGGCGGTGACCAAGCAGTCCGAACCCGCCAGCGCGGGATCCGACAGATGTACCGCATCGTCGACACCCCATCCCAGGGCTTCCCGCAGTACGTCGACGGCGGCGGGCGGGCCCATGGTGATCGCCGTACTGCGACCACCCGTCTCCCCCGCCAGCCGGACCGCCTGGGCCACCGCCCGGCGGCACCACGGATTCATCTCGGTGACGGCGCCGGCCCGCTCGAGCCGGCCGTCCGCGTCGAGGCGTCCGCTGTGGTCGCCCTTGGGCACCTGCTTCACCAGAGCCGTGACGAGGAGGTTCATGACAATCCTGTGCCGACTGCCAGGCCGATCGCGAAGGTGACCGCGGCCGACAGGCCGCCGAGCAGCAGCTGGCGACCGCCGCCGTACCAGAACGGGCGGGCGGTGATCTTGCCGACGATGCCGCCGGTGAGAACCAGCCCCACCGCGCTGAGCAGGAGGGCGGGCAGGACGCTCGCGGCGCCGAACAGGAACGGGATCAGCGGGATCAGGGCGCCGATGGCGAAGGCGGCGAACGACGACCCGGCCGCGACCCAGGGTGAAGGCAGGTCGTTGGGGTCGACGCCGAGCTCTTCACGCACGTGGGTGTCGAGCGCGACCGCGGGATTGACCGTCAGCTCGCGGGCAACCTCGGCGGCGAGCTCCGGACGCAGCCCCTTGGCTTCGTACATCAGTGCGAGCTCGCGCTCTTCCTCGGCCGGGTGGATCTCGAGCTCACGCTTCTCGACCGCGATCTCGGCCTGCATCAACTCGGTCTGGGACGAGACCGAGGTGAACTCGCCGGAGGCCATCGAGCAGGCACCGGCGACCAGGCCGGCCAGTCCGGTCATGATCACGACCTTGCCGGTCGCGCCGCCGCCGACGACACCGGCGACGAGGGCGAAGTTCGAGACCAGACCGTCCATCACACCGAACGTCGCGGGCCGCAGCCAGCCGCCGGTGACATCGCGATGGGAGTGGTGGATCTCAGGGGTTTCCGCAACTTCTGCGGTCATTTCGAGGTGTCCTTCCGCAGTGAGGTGAGCCTTCCCGTACTGAGGTTTGCGTAACCTCAGTTAATCTGCATCACCTGTTACATAAGTCTATTCGTTACGATCCAGCAGCCGCAACGGCACCGCGGTCGGACGCCGAGAGATGTGCCACAGTCACCCCGGTGGCGGTCATCGTCCGGGTCACCTCGCGGCCGCCGTACACCCAGTAGATGGTCAGCTCACCGGCGCCGCGGTTGATGAACTGGTGCGGTACGCCGGCCGGCACCCAGGTCGCGTCGCCGGCCTCCAGGTCGACCCGCTCGCCGTCGATCACCGCGGTCGCCTGGCCGGAGAACACCAGCACCGACTCCTCCACGTTGTGCGAGTGCATCGGGATCTCGGTGCCGACGGCAAAGACCGTCGTACCGGTGGTGATCTTGTTCGCGGCGCAGTTCCACGCGCCGACGTACGGAACCGTCCGGACGCCGCTGCCGCGGTCGAACACCTCCACGTCGTCGGGCCGGATCACCAGCCGCGGCGCGGGATCGGCCGACCACACGGTCTTCACGTTCATGAACTCGCGTATCCCGGCCGCGCCGAGCTCCCGCCCGTACCCGGACTGCTTGATCCCGCCGAAGGGCAACCGGGGATCCGACGCGACGATCGCGTTGACGAACACCGCACCGGCCTCGATCCGCCGGACCAGCTCGGCGGCCCGGTCCTGCGCCGTCCACAACGACGAGCCCAGGCCGAACTCGGTCCGGTTCGCCAGCTCGATCGCGTCGTCGGTGTCGCGGGCGCGGACGATCGCCGCGACCGGGCCGAACGTCTCCTCGTCGAAGGCCGCCATCCCCGGCCGGACGTGATCGAGCACGGTCGGCCGGTAGTAGAAGCCCGGTTCCACCGCTTCCCCGCCTCGGACCAGACTCGCTCCCGCCTCGACGGTACGGCGTACCTGGTTGTCGAGCGTGTCGCGCAGACCGTCCCGCGCCAGCGGGCCCAGCGTCGTCGCGCGGTCGAGCGGATCACCCAGCACGAGACGGTCGAGGGCCGCGCAGAACAACGTCACGAAGCGGTCGGCGACCGACTCCTCGACGATCATCCGCTTGGCGTTCACGCAGCTCTGCCCGGCGTTGACGAACCGGCTCGTGACGGCCGCGGTGGCAGCCGCTTCGAGATCGGCGTCGGCGAGCACGATGAACGGGTCCGAGCCGCCGAGCTCGAGGACCTGCTTCTTCAGCGCCTGGCCGGCCTGTGCGGCGATGATCCGGCCGACCTCGGTCGAGCCGGTGAACGTCACCGCCGCGATCCGGTCGTCCGCGATCAGGCCGGCAACCTGCTCGGTCTCGACCAGCACGACGCCGATCAGACCAGCCGGCATCCCGGCCTCGGCGAGCACCGATTCGATGGCCAGCGCGCAGCGCGGCACGGTGTTCGCGTGTTTGAGGATCGCGCCGTTCCCGGCCGCGAGGGCGGGTGCGGCGAACCGGAAGAACTGCCAGAACGGGAAGTTCCACGGCATCACCGCGAGGACGACGCCGAGCGGTTCGTACTCGATCCGGCCTTCCCTGGTGACGGCCTGCGCGGCGAGGAAGCCTTCGGCGTGGGTGGCGTAGTACTCGCAGGTGATCGCGCACTTCTCGATCTCGGCCATCGCTTCGGTCAGCGGTTTGCCCATCTCGGTGGTGATCAGGGCCGCGAGCTCGGGCTTGCGGGCGCGCAGCGTGCTCGCGATCGTCTGTAGCAGCTCGGCTCGCTCGCCGAGCTTGCTGTGCTGCCAGTTGCTTTGGGCAACCGCTGCGGCGTCGAGCAGCCGGTCGACCCGGTCGGAGTCGTAGGGTTCGTAGCCGGCGAGTTGCTCGCCGGTGGCTGGATTGATCGAGGCGATCACTGGGGTTGCCCTTCGCTGAGGCGATGCAGGACGTACGGCAGGACGCCGCCGTGGCGGTAGTAGTCGTGTTCGCGCGGGGTGTCGAGGCGGATCCGCAGACGGTAGGTCCTGCCCGCGGAAGTGGCGGTGGCCAGACCGTCGTCGTGCAGTTCGATGTCGATCGGTTCCACGCCGGTGAGATCGTCGCCTTCGCCGGGAAGGAACTCGAGCGGGAGGATGCCGAGCCCGACCAGGTTGGAGCGGTGGATCCGTTCGAAGGACTGCGCGAGGACCGCGCGTACTCCGAGCAGCGCCGGGCCTTTCGCGGCCCAGTCCCGGGAGGAGCCGGTGCCGTACTCCTTGCCGGCGACGACGACCAGCGGTACGCCGGCCGCGCGGTAGGCCATCGCGGCGTCGTAGATCGGGACCGTCTGGCCGTCAGGTCCCCGGGTCAGCGGTCCCTCCGCGTCCACAAGCTGGTTGCGAAGCCGGAGGTTGCCGAAGGCACCACGGACCATCACCTGATGGTTCCCGCGCCGGGACGCGTAGGTGTTGAGCTCGGTCGCACCGAGCTCCGTCAGGTACCGGCCGGCCACGCCGTCCCTCGGGATCGCGCCGGCCGGTGAGATGTGGTCCGTGGTGACCGAGTCACCGAGCCTGAGGAGTGCACGGGCACCGGTCAGCTCGGTTGGCTGGGAATCGAAGTAGTCAGGTTGTTGCAGGTACGTCGAGTCGCCCCACTCGAAGGTCTCCCCCGCCGGCGCGTCGAGGTGCTGCCAGCGGTGGTCGCCGGCGAACAGGTCGTCGTACGCGTGGTCGAAGAGCTCGGGCTTGAGCACCTGCTCGAGAACCGCCTCGATCTCGGCCGGCTGCGGCCAGATGTCTTTCAGGTAGACGTCCCCGTCGAGTGGCTCGGTGAGCAGATCGATGTCCATCCGGCCGGCGATCGCGTACGCGACCACGAGTGGTGGCGAGGCGAGGTAGTTCAGTCGTACGTCGGGCTGGATCCGGCCCTCGAAGTTCCGGTTCCCGGAGAGCACGGCGGCCACTGTCAGGTCCTTGGCGTCGACGGCCAACTCACCGGAAGCCCCGATGCAGGTCATACAACCGAACCCGGTCAGGTGGAACCCCAGCTTCTCCAGGTGCGGCGTCAGTCCGGCCGCGCCGAGGTAGTCCATCACCACCCGCGACCCCGGCGACAGCGTCGTCTTCACCCAGGGCTTGCTGACCAGCCCTCGCTCGACCGCGTTCTTCGCCACCAAGCCGGCCGCGATCATCACCGCCGGGTTGGACGTGTTCGTGCACGAGGTGATCGCGGCGACGACTACTGCGCCGTGCCCGGGTGAGTCGGTCGTGCGTGGTCCGGGCGGGAGTTCCGCCTCGACGGACTGCTTCGCGGTCGAGAGCGGGACGCGCTGGTTGGGCCTGCGCGGACCGGCGATCGTGGGCACGACGGCGGACAGGTCGATGTCGACGTACTCGTCGTACCAGAGATCGGCCGACGGGTCGTGCCAGAGGCCTTGTTCGCGGGCGTACGACTCGACCAGGGCAACCTTCGCCGGCGGGCGATTCGTGAAGCGGAGGTAGTCGAGCGTGCGGTCGTCGATCGGGAAGTACGCCGCGGTGGAGCCGAACTCCGGGCTCATGTTGGCGATCGTCGCGCGGTCCGGCACCGCGAGCCCGGCCAGCGCCGGACCGGTGAACTCGACCAGCTTGCCGACGACACCATGGCTTCGCAGCGCCTCGGTGATCGTGAGGACCAGGTCCGTCGCGGTCGTTCCCGCCGGAAGGGCGCCGTCGAGCCGGACGCCGACCACCGGCGGCAGGACCATCGACACCGACTGGCCGAGCATCGCGGCCTCGGCCTCGATCCCGCCGATCCCCCAGCCGAGCACCCCGAGGCCGTTGACCATCGTGGTGTGCGAGTCCGTGCCCAGACAGAGATCCGGGAACACCCACCCGTCCCGCTCCTCGACGACCCGGGCGAGGTGCTCGAGGTTGATCTGGTGCATGATCCCCGACCCCGGCGGTACGACGGCGAGTCGCTCGAACGTCTGCTGTCCCCAGCGCAGGAACCGGTACCGCTCGGCGTTCCGCTCGTACTCGCGGTCGACGTTCACCTGTAACGCGTCCGGCCGCCCGTACACATCGGCGATCACCGAGTGATCCACGACCAGCTCGGCCGGGATCACCGGATCGACCAGCCGCGGGTCTTTGCCGCGGGCAACCATGGCGTCGCGCATCGCGGCGAGGTCCACCAGCACCGGTACGCCGTTGGTGTCGTGCAGGAACACCCGCGACGGGTACACCTCCAGCTCGCCGGTCGCCCCGGGCCGCCACGCCCGCAAGGCGTCGGCATCCGTCCCGTTGCGGAGCGCGTTCTCCAGCAGGATGCGGAGCGTCCTGGGGAGATGGTCGGGCGCGACGCCCCTCAAGGGCTGCAGTTTCATACCAGGCTCTTGACCACGGCGGCGGTGAACTCCGTCGTACTCGCGGAGCCGCCGAGGTCCGCCGTACGGGTGCCCTGGGCAACCGCTGCGCGCAGCCCGCGGTCGATGAGCTCGGAGACCTCCGGGACGCCGAGCCAGTCGAGGAGCATGGCCGCGGAGGCGATCATCGCGGTCGGGTTCGCGAGACCACGGCCGGCGATGTCCGGCGCGGATCCGTGCGCGGCCTGTGCCATCGCCCTGTCGTGCGAGGCGTTGATGGACGGCGCGATCCCGAGCGAGCCGGCCAGCTCGCCGGTCAGGTCGGACAGGATGTCGCCGAACATGTTCTCGGTGACCAGGACGTCGAAGTCGGCCCCGTGCCGGACGAGGTGCACGGTCATCGCGTCGATGTGGAAGTCGTCGACCTCGAGCTGGGGATAGTCGGCAGCGACCTCGCGGCAGATCTCCAGGAAGAGTCCGGTGGTGGTCCGCAGCACGTTCGCCTTGTGCACGATCGTCAGGTGCCGGTGCCGCCGGAGGGCCAGCTCACAGGCCTGCCGCGCGATCCGCTCGATCGCCGGGCGGGTGAAGATCCCCATCGCGATCGCCACATCCGCGGTCGGCATGAACTCACCGGTGCCGCGGTAGGTGCTGCGATCCGCGTAGAAGCCTTCCGTGTTCTCCCGGGCCACAACCAGATCCATCCCGGGCACGAGCGCCGGAGTGCCCTCGAAGGCCTTCGCCGGCCTGATGTTCGCGAACAGACCGAAATGCTTGCGCAGGTATCCGCTCGGGTTGAGCCTCTGCCGATGTTCCTCCGGGTACGCCGCGCTGTCGTGCGGACCGAGCAGCCAGCCGTCGAGCCCGGTCAACGTCTCGACGGTGACATCTGGGAGCGCATCGCCGTGCGTCTCGATCGCGGCGGCGCCGACCGGCAGTGGCACCCACTCGACCGATGCGGCATCGGTGGCGGCCAGGGCCGCGTCGACGACCTCGACGGCGGCCGGCACGATCTCCGGCCCGATGCCGTCACCGGTCAGGACTCCGAGGCGGAAAGTCTTCATGCCGAGGAGTGTCAGTCGTTATAACGACTGAAGTCAAGACCGCCGTGGCTATCGTCTCAAGGCTTGATCTCAAGGTATTCTCAGTCCATCGGTTGCTATAACTTCCCGAAGGAGATCGCGTGACGAAGGCCGAAGTGGCCTACGAGCTGGTGCGGGAGCGGGTGCTTCGGGGTGACCTCACGCCGGGCGCCGTCATCCCCCAGGCCTCGCTGGCCCACGAGCTCGGCATCAGCACGACGCCACTGCGCGAGGCGCTCCGGCGGCTGATGACCGAGGGACTGGTCGAGCTGGACGCCCACCGGGACGCGCGCGTCACGAGGCTGACCGTCGAGGAGGCGCGGGACCTGATCGAGATCCGCCGGTCCCTCGACCCGTTGGCGGCCGGGCTGGCGGCAGAACGCCGTACCCGCGACGACCTCGCGCTGATCCGGGAGACGGCCCACGAGCTGCTTCCGTTGCGGACCGATCCCGGCACGGCGGAGCTGCTGACGCACCGCCGGTTCCACGTCGCGATCTACTCGGCCTCCCACAACCAGGTGCTGGTTCAGACCCTCGACTCGCTCTGGGACAAGGCCGATCGCTACCGCCGGATGGCCCTCGAGACCGGCCGGACCGAGGCGGATCTGGACCGCACCCACACCGAGCACCTCGCGCTGGTCGATGCGATCGCGGCCGGCGATTCCGGCACCGCGACGTCGGTGATGCTCGCGCACGTCGAGGCCAGCCTCGGTGCACGCGCCGTCGCGCGTCTGTCGTCCGACGCAGCCCAACCCGCTGCCCGCTCGCTGCGCGGGATCCGAGGAGTGCGGGCATGACCTGGACCGGCTTCCAGCACCGCGAGATCGACGAGCAGGGGTGGACGACGTTCTGGCGGCTCGACCCGCGCGGCCAGGACTTCGGGCTGACCGATTGGACCGGCCGCCCGGATCGACCCGGTCATCCTCTCTGGGTCCGCGCCGCGACCCCGGCAGGTGTCCGCGGCGCCTGGCGTACGACGGCCACCTCGGTGCAACTCGACATCCGGGCAGCCCTCGGGATCTACACCAGGATCGCCCCGGTCGACGTACTCGTCGACGGCGAGCTGCACCGGCGTTGCGGGGTCCGCGACGGCGAGCAGCGGCTGACCGTCGACCTCCCCGGGCGCGAGGTGGAGGTCGAGATCTGGCTTCCACAGGCCGGAGTGATCGCGATCCGGGAGCCCAGCTTCGACGGCGCGGCCGACGAACTCGACCCGACCGGACCGCGATGGATCACCTACGGCAGTTCGATCACCCAATGCGGCGGTGCCTACGGACCGTCGGAGACGTGGCCCGCCGTCGTCGCCCGCCGGCACGGTTGGGACGGCCGCAATCTCGGTTTCGCCGGTGAGTGCCATCTCGATCCGGTCGCGGCGCGGACGATCCGCGATCTCCCGGCCGAGCTCATCTCGATGTGTCTCGGTATCAACATTCACGGCGGCGAGACCTTCAACGGCCGCACCTTGCCCGGCCAGGTCGAGGCCTTCGTGTCGACCGTCCGCGCGGGTCACCCGGAGACACCGCTCGTCGTGATCACGCCGATCCCGGCCCCGGAACGCGAAGGCGAACCGAATGGGGTCGGCCTGACGCTGGACGACGTACGGACGCTCGTCGAGCTGGGTGCCCGCGCCGATCCGGCCGTGGAGATCATCGACGGCCGGGATCTCCTCTCCACTGACGAGGCTCGCAGGCTGTTCGCCGACGACGTCCACCCCGGACCCGATGGCTACCTCCTGCTCGGCGATCGACTCGCTCCGCTACTCGGCTCCCACCTGCGGATAGCGGCCTAGCACCCAGGTCGCGAGGCGGTCGGCCAGGGACTCGAGCTCGGAGGCTGCGACCGTGCGGGAGTCCCAGCCGGCGACGAGCTTGATGCTGAGCACGCCGGTGCCGGTGCTGATGACGAGCGG
This sequence comes from Kribbella sp. NBC_00662, assembly GCF_041430295.1. Lineage (GTDB taxonomy): Bacteria > Actinomycetota > Actinomycetes > Propionibacteriales > Kribbellaceae > Kribbella. Next base: position 6,754,211 of record NZ_CP109029.1, read on the forward strand.
GACGAGGTCGAAGCGGGGGTCGTCGGAGACCACGGCGACGCCGCGGCCGGCTGCGGCCAGGGCCTGTGCGATGGTGCCGTTCGCAGTCTCGGTGAACTGCCTGATCCCGGCGCCGGCGGCAGCCACCGCAGCGTCGAGCGCTTCGCGGGCCGTGTACGTCGGGGGCAGGCCGATCACGTCCCGTTCGAGCACCTCGGCCAGGTCCACCCGGTCCCGCGAGGCCCAGGGATCGTCCACCGGGACGTACGCCCAGACCGGGAGCACAGCCAGCGGCCTCGACGAGTACGGCGCCTGCGTCGGCTGGATGCCGATCGCCAGATCCGCGCCCGACTGCAGCATCTCGGTCGTGGTCGCCCCATCGGCGGGACGGGCATCCAGCACCGGATCGTCGGGAGCCATCGTCGCCACGAACGGCGAGACGACATCGGTCAGCGTCACGGTGGGCGCTGCCACGGTGATCCGGTCGAGACGGCCTTGCGCGTGGAACGCGGCCTCGGCCTTCAGCTCGTCGGCCGCGGCCACGAGGTTCTTCGCGGTCGGTAGCAAGGCACGTCCGGTCCGGTTCAGGGTCAACCGCCCCGCGCCGCGGTCGAACAGCGCGACGCCGAGGTCGTGCTCGAGCTGCCGCAGTTGCCGGGACAACGCCGGCTGACCGACGTGGACGGCGAGCGCGGCAGCACTCACGCTGCCCGCCTCCGCGGTCGCCACGAAGTACCGGAGATGCCGGAGCTGCATATGCCTCCTAGGCATGGATCTCGCTGAGAACCAGCATTGGACAGCATAGCTCCGGCGTCTCACACTGGCGATGATCGAGCCGAGGAGGATCTGATGACCATCGCCGAGGCAGCTGCCGGCATCGAGCAGGAACGACGGCTGGCGACAGCGATCCCCGGACCCCGCTCGCAAGCCCTGATGGCGCGCAAGTCCGAGGCGGTCGCGAGCGGCGTCGGCACGACCCTGCCGGTGTTCGCGGTCCGGGCCGGCGGCGGAATAGTGGTCGATGCCGACGGCAACCAATTGATCGACCTCGGCTCGGGGATCGCGGTGACGACGGTCGGGAACAGCGCGCCGCGGGTGGTCGCGGCCGTCCAGGCACAGGTGGCGGACTTCACCCACACCTGCTTCATGATCACGCCGTACGAGTCGTACGTCGCGGTCGCGGAGGCACTCAATCGGCTGACCCCGGGCGATCACGCCAAACGCACCGCGCTGTTCAACTCCGGCGCCGAGGCGGTCGAGAACGCGGTCAAGATCGCCCGTTCCTACACCCGGCGACAGGCCGTCGTCGTGTTCGACCACGCCTATCACGGCCGGACGAACCTGACGATGGCGATGACCGCGAAGAGCATGCCGTACAAGAGCGGCTTCGGGCCGTTCGCGTCCGAGATCTACCGCGCTCCACTGTCGTATCCCTTCCGTGACGGCGACGTCGACGGTACGGCGGCGGCCCGCCGGGCGATCGAGCTCGTCGCCGCGCAGGTCGGCGCGACGAACCTGGCCGCGATGGTGATCGAGCCGATCCAGGGCGAGGGCGGCTTCATCGAGCCCGCACCGGGGTTCCTGCGCACGCTCGCCGACTGGTGCCGCGAGTCCGGTGTCGTGTTCGTGGCCGACGAAGTACAGACCGGCTTCGCCCGCACCGGCAACCTGTTCGCCTGCGAGCACGAAGGCGTCGTACCGGACCTCATCGCGACGGCGAAGGGGATCGCCGGCGGCCTGCCGCTGTCCGCGGTGACCGGGCGAGCGGAGATCATGGACGCTCCGCACGTCGGCGGGCTCGGCGGGACGTACGGCGGGAACCCGTTGGCCTGTGTCGCCGCGCTGGCCGCCATCGAGACGATCGAGGCCGATGGCCTGGTCGAGCGGGCTCGGCAGATCGAGCAACGGATGAAGCCCCGGCTGCGGGAACTGGCCGGCACCGACCCCAGGATCGGGGACGTCCGCGGCCGCGGTGCGATGATCGCTGTCGAACTCGTCGTGCCGGGCACCACGCAACCGGATGCCGCACTGACCCGGGCCGTCGCCACCGCGGCGCACCGGGCCGGCGTGATCGTGCTGACCTGCGGCACCGACGGGAACGTACTGCGATTCCTCCCGCCGCTGTCCATCTCCGACGAGCTGATCGACGACGCGATGGACGTCCTCGCCGAGATATTTCGCAGCACGACCGTAACGTCCTGATCACCGGACGGGGGCTGGGCTCGTACCATCCATTACATGGATGAGCCCCACGATGCTTCCACGAACGCCGTCACCGCCGCGACCAAGGACGACGTGATCACCGAACTGCGGACGCGGATCCGCGAGCGCTGGGAGGGTTTCTCGCCGGCCGCCCGCGCCGTCAGCCGGTCGCTGGCCGAGCGGACGCCCGAGGAGTTGCTGTTCCTGTCGGCGGCCGACCTCGGCGCCGAGACCAAGACCAGCAACGCGACCGTGATCCGGACGGTTCAGGCGCTCGGGTACTCCGGCCTGGCGGAGCTGAAGGCGAAGATCGCGGCGCCGTTCACGCAGGCGAACCGGCCGGTGGTCCGGGCCCGCAAGCGGGTCGAGTCGACCGGCGGGGACCTGGAGAGCGTCTGGCACCAGGTGCTGGCGGAGTCGATGGACCGGCTCGAGCTGATGCAGCCGACGTTCTCGCTCGACACGTACCAGCACGCCGTGCAACTGCTGCTCGATGCGAAGCACACGCTGACCTACGGCTTCGGGGCGTCGTTCGTGGCTGCCGATCATCTGGCCCTGGTCCTGCGGCGGGTGGGGCTCCGGGTGACCGCGCTGCATGCCGGGGGCTTCCGGCTCGCCGACGACCTGCTCGCGATCGGGCCCGGTGACGTGGTCGTCCTGTTCGCACCGGGCCGCTCGGTCATCGAGGTCGACGTCCTGGTCGACCGCGCCCGGGACGTCGGGGCCGCGACCATCCTGGTGACCGAAGACCCGAACAGCAAGCTCTCCCGCGCGGTCACGATCACACTCCACTCCCCGACCACCCCTACCGGCCTGACCGGCGAGCCGCTGACCTCGATCGTCGTCGGGGACGTGCTGGCACAGGGCGTCGCGACGCTGGCGCCCGAGCGGTCGGTGGACGCCTCCGAGCGACTCACGGCGCTGCGTCGCAGACTCGGTTTCTAGCTCTTATCAGGATTGCTCACCAATTACGTAGCTGCTAGATTGGTCACCAATCGTTGGAAGGTGGCTATGTGTGGGCGACCTCGACCTGGCGGGCCGGGCTGCGGTGGTGACCGGGGTCGGCGGACCGCGCGGTATCGGCTTCGCGGTGGCCCGCGCACTGAGCGCCCGTGGCGCGTCACTCGTCATCTCAGCAGCCGGTGACCGGGTCCACCAACGCGCGGCCGAGCTCCCCGCCGGCACTCTTGCCATCGCGGGTGATCTGACCCGGCACCGCACAGCCGTTGACCTGGCCCGAGCGGCCACCTCTCGGTTCGGGCGGCTCGACATCGCCGTCAACTGCGCGGGCATGACCTCGACCACCCGACCGGAGCCCGAGTCGGGAACAGTCGGGCAGCTGTCGTTCGAGACCTGGCGGGCGAGCCTGTCCCGCAACCTCGACGCGGCCTTCCTGTTCGCCCGCGCAGTCATGCCGGCGCTCGAGGAATCCGGCACCGGGCGCCTGGTGATGGTCGCCAGCCTCACCGGACCGGTGATGGGCATGCGAGGCGAGGTCGCGTACTGCGCAGCGAAGGCCGGCGTCGCGGGGCTGGTCCGCGGACTCGCACTCGACTCCGCGGCCGCAGGCGTCACGGTCAACGCAGTCGCGCCGGGGTGGATCGCCACCGACTCGCAAACACCGGACGAGCACCAGCAGGGGCTGCGTACCCCTGTCGGCCGGAGCGGTACGCCGGAAGAGGTCGCCGGTCTCATCGCCTATCTGTGCTCGCCGTCCTCGTCCTATCTGACCGGCCAGTGCGTCGTCGTCGACGGCGGCAACTCGATCGCGGAGGAACGCGCATGACCCATACCTTCAACTTCTTCGAGGAAGCGGTTCTCCCCGCGCCCGAGATCACGGTGGCACAGGCAGCGGAGTACGTGCGGGCGACGTACGGCATCGAGGGTCAGGTCACCGAGCTCGGCAGCCAGCAGGACGCGAACTTCCTCGTCTCCTCGGCCGACGCGCAGTACGTCCTGAAGGTGTCCAATCCCGCTTTCACTCGTGAGGACCTGACGGCGCAGGACCTCGCGGCCGCTCGGGTCGCTCGGGTCGAGCCTGACATCCAGGTGCCCGTGGCGGTGCCCGGTCCAGACGGTTCGACGGTGCAGTCCGTCGCGCTCGGCGGCCGGCCGACGTACGCGCGGCTGGTGACCTTCGTGGCCGGCGATGTCCTGAGCGACAGCAGCTATCTCGCGCCCGAGATCGTCGCCGCCCTGGGCGATCTGGCCGCGCGTACGTCGCGCGCACTGGCCGGCCTTGCCGGTGAGGTCCCGGCCCGCTCGCTCCAGTGGGATCTCCGGAACGCCGCCGAGGTGGTGACCCGACTGGCCGATTTCGTCACGGTGCCCGGCGGCCCGGACGCCGCGCGCGCCGCGGCCGTCACAGCCGCCAAGGCACTCTCGCCGTACGCCGGGAACCTGCCGCTGCAGGTGATCCACGGCGACCTGACCGACGACAACGTGATCGCCACCGTCGACACCGACGGTCGCCGACGGCCGATCGGGGTGATCGACTTCGGCGACCTCACCGAAAGCTGGTCGATCGCCGAACTCGCCGTCACCTGTACGTCGTTGCTGCACCACTCCCCCGATCCGGCCACGATGCTGCCGGCGATCGTCGCGTACGACCGGATCCGGCCGATCTCCGACGACGAACTCGCGGCGCTCGGCCCACTTGTCGTACTGCGGGCCGCGGCGTTGATGGTGAGTGGTCAGCAGCAGGCGCAGGTCGACCGCGACAACAGGTACGCGACGGAGAACCTCGCACGCGAGTGGGACATCTTCGAGCGGGCGACCTCGGTGCCGCTCGAGGTCCTGACAGAGCTGATCCGCGCGTCGGTGCGGCCCCGGCGTGGACGGCGGACCGTCGACGGCTCGGCGTTGCTGTGGATCGGCGACCAGCCGGTCGTTCCGGGCCAGCTGGATCTGTCGGCCACAAGCGTCGACCTGGACGACGGACGCTTCCTGCTCGACGACGCGGAGGCAACCGCCGCGATGCTGAAACGGGACGGATCGACAGCCGTGGCTGTTCCGTTCATGCAGCCGCGTCTGACGCGAACTCGCCTGAACTCGTTCGAGGCACCTGAGTCCATCGGTCTCGGTGTCGAGGTGTTCGCAGCACGGGAACTGGAGCTGCGGGCGCCCTCGGCCGGGGTCGTGAGGTCGCACGACGATGACGTCGCGCTCAAGGGACCGGACGGTATGACCCTGTGGCTCAGTGGTGCTGACGTTACTGCTGAAGGCGGTGTCGAGACCGGCGCTGTCCTAGGGCGAGTCGCAGCGGGAGCCGCGCTGCGGGTGCAGGTGACTGACCTCGACGTCCGGCCACCGTTCTTCGTTCAGGCCAGTCTGGCCGACGCCTGGGCCGAGTCGTGTCCGGACCCGACCGGCCTCATCGATGCAGTCCGCACTCCCCCGGTCGCCGATCGTCAGGAGTTGCTGGACCGTCGCGAGACTGCGTTCGCTCCGGTTCAGGAGCACTACTACCGAGAGCCGCCGCAGATCGAGCGCGGCTGGCGGAACCATCTGTTCGACACCGAGGGCCGCTCGTACCTCGACATGGTCAACAATGTGTCGATCCTCGGCCACGGCCATCCGCGGCTCGCCGCTGCGATCGAACGGCAGTGGCGGCTGCTCAACACCAACTCGCGGTTCCACTACCGCGCGGTGGTCGAGTTCTCCGAGCGTCTGGCCGGGCTCCTGCCCGAACCGCTGGACACGGTGTTCCTGGTCAACAGCGGCACCGAGGCCGACGACCTCGCCCTCCGGCTCGCCTGGGCGAACACCGGACGGCGTGACGTCATCGCGGTCCGGGAGGCGTATCACGGCTGGTCCGACGCCACCGACGCCATCTCGACGTCGGTCGCGGACAATCCCAACGCGCTGGATTCGCGTCCTACCTGGGTCCACACGGTCGCCGCGCCGAACGCCTATCGCGGGCAGTACCGCGGACCCGATGCCTACCGGTACGCCGAGGATGCCGTTGCCTACATCAACAGTCTTGGTCATCCACCCGCAGCGTTCCTGTCCGAGTCGTTCTACGGCAACGCCGGCGGCATGGCGCTCCCGGACGGCTACCTCCAGGCTGTCTACGCCGCCGTACGGCGGGCAGGCGGACTGTGCATCGCCGACGAGGTCCAGGTCGGATATGGACGCCTGGGCAACCATTTCTGGGGCTTCGAGCAACAAGGCGTCGTGCCGGATATCGTCACGGTGGCGAAGGCGATGGGTAACGGGCATCCACTCGGCGCAGTCATCACGACCGCCGAGATCGCAGCGGGCTACCGCAGTCAGGGTTACTTCTTCTCGTCGGCGGGCGGCAGTCCGGTCAGCTGTGTCGCCGGTACGACGGTTCTCGACGTACTGCGCGACGAGCAGCTGCAGGAGAACGCGCGTGTGGTGGGCGACCATCTGCGGGCGCGGCTCCTGGACCTCGCCGACCGCCACCCGATCATCGGTGCCGTCCACGGGATGGGCCTGTACGTCGGCGTCGAGCTCGTCCGCGATCGCACCACGCTGGAGCCCGCGCCGGCGGAGACCGCCGCGATCTGCGAGCGGATGCGCGAGCTCGGCGTGATCATGCAGCCGACCTCGGATCGCCTGTGTGTACTGAAGATCAAGCCGCCGCTGGGCGTGACGATCACCGATGCCGATTTCTTCGCGGACGCACTCGACCGCGTACTTACCGAAGGGTGGTAATGCTGTGACGACCGTCCAGAACTTCATCAACGGAGAGCTCGTCGACTCCGTCCACGGCGAGACGATGCCGATCATCGATCCCTCGACCGGCGAGCAGTACGGAACCGCGCCGAACTCGACCGAGGCGGACGTCGAGACCGCGTACGCCGCCGCGTCGTCCGCGTTCGCCGACTGGCGACGCAGTACGCCGTCGGCCCGTCAGAAGGCATTGCTCGATTTCGCCGACGAGGTCGAGCGCTCCGCCGACGACCTGATCGCCGCAGAAGGTCGCAACACCGGCAAGCCTGGCCACATCACCAAGGCCGAAGAGATCCCGCCGATGGTCGACCAGATCCGCTTCTTCGCCGGCGCCGCCCGTCTGCTGGAAGGCCGCTCGGCCGGCGAGTACATGGAAGGTCATACGTCCTGGTTGCGGCGTGAGCCGATCGGCGTGATCGGCCAGGTGACGCCGTGGAACTACCCGATGATGATGGCGATCTGGAAGTTCGTGCCCGCGGTGGCGGCCGGGAACACCGTCGTACTCAAGCCCAGCGACACCACGCCGGTCACCACGGTGATGCTGGCCGAGCTTGCCGCGAAGCATCTGCCGCCGGGCGTGTTCAACGTCGTCACCGGCGACCGGGGCACCGGCGCCGCGCTGGTCGCACACCCGGCTCCGCAAATGGTGTCGGTGACCGGATCGGTCGCGGCCGGACGGGCCGTCGCCGCAAGCGCCGGCGAGCGTCTCAAGCGCACACACCTCGAACTGGGCGGCAAGGCGCCCGTGATCGTCTTCGCGGACGCCGAACTGGAGGCCGCGGCCGAGTGCATCGCGATGGCCGGGTACTTCAACGCCGGCCAGGACTGCACCGCGGCGACCCGGGTGCTGGTGCAGGCACCGGCCGCCTCGGACTTCATCGCGGCCCTGACCGCCTGCACCGGGCAGGCGACGACGACCGCGGGCCGCTCGCCCGATGACGAGGACGCCTGGGTGCCGCCGGTCAACAACGCCGTCCAGTTGGAACGCGTGCTCGATGCCATCTCCCGGGTCCCCGCGCACGGATCGGTCGTCACGGGCGGCGAACGTCAGGGCGACACCGGATACTACGTCGCACCGACGATCATCGGCGGTCTGCGCCAGGACGACTGGCTGTCGCAGCACGAGATCTTCGGGCCGGTCATCACGGTGCAGACGTTCGAGGACGAGGACGAGGCGCTGCGGTCCGCCAACGGTGTCGAGTACGGCCTCGCGTCATCGGTGTGGACCAAGGACGTCGGCCGCGCGCTCCGTCTCTCGGCGGCGCTCGACTTCGGCTGCGTCTGGATCAACACGCACATCCCGCTGGTGGCCGAGATGCCCCACGGCGGCTTCAAGTCCTCCGGCCACGGCAAGGACCTGTCCGTCTACGGACTCGAGGACTACACCCGCATCAAGCACGTGATGGCCGCCCTGACCTGACGGTCAGGGCGGCCCCGCCCGGTCACCGGTCCCGGGTCAGCACCTCGTCGAGAACCTCGGTGAACAGTTCCGCGTCGGACTGTGTGAAGGCGAGCGGCGGCTTGAGCTTGAGGACGTTCTCGGCTGCCCCGGTCGGATAGACCAGGATTCCCTCGTCCTTCATCAGCTCGCTGATCAGCAGCGCCTCCTGCGGCGCGGGCTCCTTGGTCACCCGGTCCCGGACGAGTTCGATACCCAGGTACATGCCGTGCGCGCGGACGTCGCCGATCAACGCGTGCCGGCCGGCGAGTTCGTCGAGCATGGTCCTGAAGACCCGTCCGGTCTCGGCTGCGTGCGCCTGTAAGCCTTCCTCGGCGATCTCGTCGAGTACGGCGGTTCCGATCGCACACGAGACCGGATTGCCGCCGAAGGTGTTGAAGTACCGCATCCCGGTGTCGAAGGCGTCGGCGATCTCGCGGGTGGTGACCACGGCCGCCATCGGATGCCCGTTGCCGATCGGCTTGCCCATCGTGACGATGTCCGGCACGACGTCCTGGCTCTGGAATCCCCAGAACACGTCACCGAACCGGCCGAAGCCGACCTGGACCTCGTCGGCGATGCAGAGTGCGCCGGCCGCCCGGGCCGAGGCATGCGCCCGGGCGAGGTAGCCGTCGGGGTAGAAGATGCTGCCCGCCGTACCCATCGCCGATTCCGCGATGAACGCGGCCGGCGGCGTACCTCGTGCGGTGAGTCGATCGACTTGCCGCTGTACGTCGGCGGCGTACTTGCTGCCCGCATCCGGATCGTCGTACCCGAAGGGGCCCCGGTAGCGGTTGGGCTGCTGCACCTCGTGGGTGGTCGGATCGGGGCCGGTGCCGCCCGGGCCTCTGTACCGGTTCGGGCTCAGCCCGGTGAGTACCGAGGTGTTGCCGTGATACGCGCCGTCGACCACCAGCACGTCGGAGCGCCCGGTGACTGTGCGCGCGATCCGGACGGCAAGATCGTTGGCCTCGCTGCCGCTGCAGACCAGGAACACGACCTCGAGCGGATGGGGCAGCAACGCGGTCAGCCGCTCGGCGTACTCGGCGATGCCCTGGTAGAGGAACCGGCTGTTGGTGTTGAGTCGCCGCAGTTGTGCGGTCGCGGCTTCGACGACGCGGGGGTTGGTGTGGCCGACGTGGCTGACGTTGTTCATCGCGTCGAGGTAGGCGCGGCCGAACTCGTCGTAGAGCCAGGCGCCGCGACCGCCGACGAGCTGCATCGGCCGGTCGTAGTACGAACGTTGGGATCGGGCGAATCGCACGTTTCTGGTCGCCAGCACCTTGTCGGCCGTCCAGTCGGTGACAGCCTCGGGCCGCGCATCGAGCCCGAGGAAGTCCGACGGATCCGGCGAGACGATCGCCCAGGCGGTCGCCTCGGAGGGTGGTACTCGAGACCGCTCGGCCGCGCGTGCTGTCTCGAGCGAACGGAAGATCGCGACGCGGAGACTGGTTTGCGCAACGCCGATCGGGTCACCCGCAGCCACCGGTACGCCGACCGGCAGCGGCGAGTCGAGCCCGGTCCACCGCGACCAGATCGTCTCGTCGCCGTCGTGACGGAGGATCAGGTACGCCGTACCCTGCTCCTCGACGACTCCAGGCTGCGAAGCGACGACCTGGAACGGCTTTGGCGACGCGATCTCGAGGCCCAACCTGAGCGTCGCCGCCTCACCGGACTGCGTGGTTCGCCGTACGACGGTGCCCGCGTCGGGCTGGAGGTGATGGCCGAGCTTGGCGTGGTGATCGTGGCCGACTGGTTCGTGAGCGGGTGCGACGGGCACGAGGTCGAGGTCAGGCACGGCCCTTCGTGCACCGGCACCTGGTACCGGCCTTCCGGGTTCGATCGCAGCTCCGGCGGCCTCGCGCACCACGAGTTCGCCGATCTCCGGCGGGGTGGTCGCGAGCAGGGCGATCGCCGGCCAGGTGTACTTCACCCGCTCGCGGCCGTACGACGTCCCCGTCTCCGCGCACCGCTTCGTCCACGTGACCGCGTTGACGCACAGTCTGGCCGCGGCCATCGGATACAGCACGGCGAGCTCGTCCTCGGTGACCTCGAGCTCGGCGGCGTACCCCCGGATCACGGCTGCTGCGGCGCTGAGCGGATTGGCCTTCCGCAGCATCGAATACGCGACGGCCACGGCCAGTTCGCCGATCCGCGCGGTGTGCAGGGCGTCCGCGAAGTCCAGTACGGCGTGCACGTGGTGGCGACCGTCCGTGCCTGGTCGGGCGAGCACGTTGAAGTCGTTGAGGTCCTGGTGGACGACCGACTTCGGAAGCCCGGTGCCGTGGCTGTCGATGGCTTGGTCGAACCAGCCGACGATCCGCCGGACCTGGTCCTGCCGGGCCGGCTCCTCGATCGCGTCGATGCCCTCGGCAATCGCCTCGGAGGACCGCAGGACGTCCCAGAAGCGAGTTGTTGCCCCGGGCAATGCACGGGCCGGCGCGAGGGCCTGGACCATCCGGCCGGCGGTCCGGCCGAGCTCGCCGAGGAGTTGGGGGGAATGACTGTTCAGCTCGGACAAGGTCCGGCCGGGCAGCCAGGGCTGAACGGTGACAATTCGGCGCGTGCCGTCGCGGTCGATCGGGACGGCGGTATCTCCGGTGCGGGCGGCGATCGCGGTGGTGACTTCCACCGGTTCGAGGGCCCGGGCGGCGAGCGTCTGCAGCGCGTGCCGCCAGCGGATCTCGTCGGGATCGGCTCCCGGCGACGAGACCTTGACGACGACGCGGGATCCGTCGGAGAGATCGACGGCCACGTTCTGATCGACTTCGCCGCCCAACGGTGACTGGGCAACGGCCCGGAGACCGAACTCCTGGGCGAGGACTTCGGCGATGCTCGCCTGGTTCCACTGTTCCACCGGCGAGCTGGACTCGAGAATGCTCATTACACCCCACAGGATTGGTGAACAATGCACCAATGCTACCATGATCGCAGAGCGCGATAGAGTGCGGTGGAAGCTCTACGCAGGGTGAGAGAGGGGGCCGCATGCCGGTCGTCGGACGAGTCTCGGCGCTGAATCGCGGTACGACCGCCGAAGAGGTCGCGGCACTGCTGCGCGAGACGATCATGGACGGCCGCCTGAAGCCGGGCGAGCAGCTGCGCGAGGAAGGTCTGTCGGCCCAGTTCGACGTCTCCCGCCGGACGATCCGGGACGCGCTCGGCATCCTCGCGCGGGAGCGGATCGTGCGGCACTACCGGCACAAGGGCTCCCGGGTCGTGCTGTTCACCGAGGAGGACATCCACGACCTCTACCGCGTCCGCAAGACGCTGGAGGGCAGCGCCGCCGCGCGCGCCGCCACCCTGACCGACGCGCAGCTGCAGCGGCTGACCGAGGCGTTCGAGCAGCTGGCGGAGGCGACCAGCTCGGGCCGCGCCCAGGCGATCGTGCAGCGGGATCTGGAGTTCCACCAGGCCGTCGTCGGGCTGATCGGCAGCACCCGGGTCGACGACTTCTTCGCCGATGTCGCGGTCGAGATGCGCTTCGCGCTGTCGATCCTGGAGACCACTTACCAGGAGTCGACCCACCGCCCCGCCGAGGCCCTCGACGAACACCGTGCCATCTGGAAGGCATTCCTCGACCGCGACCCCACCGAAGCCGGCCGCCTGGTCGAAGCCCACGCCGACTCCAACGAACGCCTCCTGGTCGACGTAGTAGCTTCCACCGACATCACGGCTCTCGCCCGCTGACCGTCGTACCGTCGCCGCCGTCAGTCGACCTGGTGGACCAGGCGGCCGCCGAGGTACGTGCGGTCGACGCGTGCGCGGAGTAGGACCTCGGGGGCGCCGGTGCGGATGTCTTCGCTGAGGATGACGAAGTCGGCCAGTTTGCCTGGGGTGATGGTGCCCTTCACGTCCTCCTCGTGGGAGGAGTAGGCGGGGTTGGCGGTGTAGGCGAGCAGGGCCTCGTCGATGGTGATCGCCTGGTCGGGGTGGAACGGCTCGCTCCGCGACGGATCGCCGGACGCGCGGGTGATCGCGGCGTACATGTTGCGGAGGGGATCGATCTCGGCAACGTGTGATTTGTTGAACGCGCCGGGGAGGTCCGAGACCAGGTTGACGGTGAGGTTGCTGTCGATCATCCGGCGCCAGGCGAAGGCGTTCGCGGCGCGGGCCGCGCCGAGCGCCTGGTCGAGGTTCGTGGAGTAGAGGAGCAGCTGGTCCGACGTCACGTCGGCGATCAGCCCCAGTTCCCCGGCACGGGCGAAGTCACCGGATGCCAGGTGCCACGCATGGATGAGTCGGTGCCGCCGATCGCGCGGCCCGTTCAGCAGCGTCGCCTGCTCGAACGCGTCGATCGCGATCCGGCAGCCGCGGTCGCCCTGGACATGTACGCCGATGTCGAAGCCGGCCGCATCACCCGCCAGGACGAGCTCAGCCAGACGTTCCTCGCCGACGAACCGGTACGACCAGCCGTCGGTCAGGCCCGTGCCCGGTGCATCCGCGGGATCGAACGGCGGCAGCATCGCACCGCTGTCCACGAAGATCTTGAGCGCCCCGAACCGCAGCCAATCGTCACCGGTCTTCGGCGTGACGCCGTGTCCGGCCAGCCGGTCGTGGGTGTCGAGCGGGAGGAACGCGTACACGCGGACCGACAGCTCACCGCGCTCCGCGAGCGTCTGGAAGATCTGCGCGTTCGAGAAGCTGCGCTCGAGGTAGGCCGGCGGGATCGTCTCCTCGGTCACCGACGGCAGCCGCGCGATGTCGTGGATCGAGGTGATCCCGACCGCGTTCAGCCCTGCCATCACGCCGCGCGCACCGATCAGCTTCTGCTCCAACGACATCGGAGTGACCAACCGGTGGACGAACTCGCCGGCCTGTCCGTACAGCATGCCGGTGAGCTCTCCGGCGGCATCCCGACCGAACCTGCCACCGCGCGGATCAGGCGTGGCGCGATCGATGTTCGCGACCCCGAGCGCCTTGGAATTGGCGAAGTACTGGTGGTCGGCGCGGCGGATCAGCAGCGGGTTGTCCGGCGTCAACGCATCGATGGCGGCAAGGTCCGGCTCGAGCAGCGCGACCTCGTCCTCGCGGGTGGAGGCGAAGTCGCCGAGGTCTCCCCCGGTGATCCAGACGCCCGGCGTCAGCCGCCCGGCCGTGGCCGCGACGCGTTCCTCGAGCCGGGCCTGGTCGTTGACGTCGGTCAGCGCGACCTGGAAATGCCAGTCGACGGCGTTCTCGAAGTGGGTGTGCGCGTCGTTGAACCCCGGGCAGACCATCCGCCCGGCCAGGTCGAGCAGCTCGGTGCCCTCGCTCGCCAGCGACAGCAGCTCGGCGTCGTCGCCGACCCGGACGATGCGGTCCCCCGCGACTGCGAACGCCGAGACGAGCGGCCGGTGCGGATCGGCGGTCCACACGATCCCGCCGTACACGATCAGGTCGAGCGATGGGGTGGTCATCGGCGGTGGCTCCTCACCTGGGTTGCAGGCCCGTTATCCGTAGGGACTGGACAGACCGTAATAGTCGTTACAGTATTGCGTCAATGTTCCCTTCCTGACCAAGACTGTTCATCCGAGGAGAGCGTGTTGCCGAGTCTCCGAGTCATCGAGATCGCCGGCCCGTCGGCCCTGGAACGTGGCCGGCAGTACGGGACCGCCGCGGCGGATCTGATCGCCGAGGCGATCGCCTACTACCGGGAAGCGTTCGCGCACCAGACAGGTCTCAGCTGGGACCAGGTGCTCGATCACACCCGGCCCTGGCAGCGTCTCGTCGAGCGTGACCACCCCGACCTGCTCGCCGAAATGACCGGGATCGCCGACGGCGCCGGAGTCACGCTGCCGGAGATCCTCGCGCTCAACTGCCGCGGCGAACTCATCTACGACAACTGGTTCCCCGACTCCCCCGTCGACGGCTGTACGTCGTTCTCCTTGATCGACCAGGCGGCCGGTGACGGGCATGTGTACGCCGGCCAGAACTGGGACTGGCGCGAGGCCGTCCGTCGTACCGTCGTCATCCTCCGGGTCGTGCAGCCGCCGAAGCCGACGCTGATCATGCAGGTCGAGGCCGGACAGATCGGCCGCCACGGCGCGAACTCCGCCGGCCTGGCACTGAACGCGAACGGTCTGGGCGGACGCTTCGACGACTCGGCCGGGATGCCGCAGACGGTCATCCGCCGCGCGGTCCTGGACGCCGCGAACCTCGCCGACGCGGTCAAGATCCTCACCTCGACCCATGCCCACATCCCCAGCAACGCGCTGCTCACCCACCGGGACGGCTTCTCGATCGACATCGAGACCACCCCGGGCGGCCACGGCTGGGAGTACGGCGAGAACGGACTGCTTGTGCACGGCAACCATTACCAGGTACTCAGCCCGCGCGAGGTCGGCAGTTCCGGCCGGTTGATCTCGCCCGACTCATTGATCCGGGTGCCGCGCGCCCGCCGTGGCCTGGTGAAGGCAGCCGCGGCGACGAGGTCCGACGATGTCCGGAACTCCATCCACACAGCGATGTCGGATCACCTCGGACACCCGGATTCGCTCTGCGCGCATCCGGACGAGCGGCTTCCCGCGGTCGAGCAGTGGTCGACCACCCTGTCCAGCTGCGTCGATCTCACCACCGGCGAGTACTACGTCGCCGCGGGGCCTCCGTGCGAGCACAAGTACGAACTCGTCCCGTTCAACCTGTACGACGGGGCCCGGTCATGATCGGGCAGCGCGCCGAGCCGACCTCGGCCCACTTCGCGCGGGGCAAGACGCCGATCTTCGCCTCGCAGTACGACCAGCGACTCGGCTACTGCCTCTACGTACCGCAGAACCTGTCCACCGACCAGGCTCCGTTGCTCGTCATGCAGCACGGCACCGAGCGCAACGCGTCGTTGTACCGCGATCACATGGCGGAGTTCGCCGACGAGCACCAAGTCGTCGTCCTCGCGCCGTTGTTCCCGGCCGGGATCATCGATCCGGAAGATCTGCACAACTTCAAGTTCATCGAGTACCAGGGCATCCGGTACGACGAGGCGTTGCTGGCGATGGTCGACGAGGTCAGCCGCCGGTACCCGATCGACCCGGATGTGTTCTATCTGCACGGATTCTCCGGTGGCGGCCAGTTCGCGCACCGCTTCCTCTATCTTCATCCCGATCGGCTGGCCGGAGTGTCGATCGGTGCTCCCGGCCGGATCACCCAGCTCGACGACAGCCTCCCCTGGTGGCTCGGCACCAAGGATCTCGAGCAGCGCTTCGGCCGTGCCGTCGACCTCGAGTCGCTGCGCCGGGTGCCGATCCTGATGGTTGTCGGCGACAACGACGTCGAGACCTGGGAGATCGACAACCCCGGCGGGTCCAACTGGATGGACGGCGTCGAGAAGACCGGTAGCACCCGGATCGAGCGGCTGCGCACGCTCGAGCGCGATTTCCTTGCCCAAGGCATCGACGTCCGGTTCGAACTGGTCCCCGGAGTCGCACACCGCGGCTCCCTGATCCTTCCGGCCGTCCGCGACTTCTTCGCCGGACTGCTGCGGTCCCGGCCCGGGATCCACCGCCCCACCCCTGTAACGCCTCTTCGACACCAGGAGTGATTGCCATGTCCAACACCGCTTCGAGGCTGCGGCGGTCGATCGCCGTCCTCACCTTGACCGTCGCGGCGGTCGGCCTGGCCGGGTGCGGCGGCACGTCAGCATCACCGGCCACCGGCGGCGCACCGAACGCCAACCGGGCCGCGGCCGTGCAAGGGATCAGCTCGGAGGTGAATCTCGAGCAGTGCGGCAAGCCGACCAGGACGATCAAGCACGACCTCGGCACCACCACCGTCACCGGCGACCCGAAGCGGGTCGTCGCCCTGGAGTTCTCGTTCGTCGACGCGCTGGTCGCGGTCGGTATCGCGCCGGTCGGGATCGCCGACGACGACAAGCCGGAGCGGATCATCCCCGGCCTGAAGGACAAGGTCGGCAACTACAAGTCGGTCGGTCTGCGCGCGACCCCGAACATCCAGGTGCTCACCGCGCTCAAGCCCGACCTGATCCTGGCCGACAGCGGCCGGCACAAGGCGATCTACGCCCAGCTGTCGAAGATCGCGCCGACCGTTGCCTACGCCAGCCTGAACGGCAACTACCAGCAGGTGATGGACAGCGAGATGTCCGCGGCGATCGCGCTGAACAAGTGCGACCAGATGAAGACCCGGCTGGCCGAGCACGACAAGATCCTCAACGATCTCAAGGCCAAGGCGAAGTCCGGCGAGGCCCGCAAGGCGTTGTTCGCGGTGTCGTCCGACAAGGAGTTCACCGGCTTCCCGCCGAAGGCCTACACCCCCGGCGTGCTGGCCCTGCTCGGGATCAAGTCCCCGCTGGCCGACGACAGCGGCGACGCCACGGTCTCGCTGACACTGGAGACGGTGGTCAGCACGAAGCCGGACATCATGTTCATCGCCGGCCAGACCGGTGACACGCTGGCCGACACGTGGGAGAAGAGTCCGCTCTGGAAGCAGATCCCGGCGGTCAAGGACAACGCGACGTACAAGGTCGACCAGAACATCTGGTCACGCTCACGTGGTCTGGTCGCCTCGGAGTTGATCGCCCAGGAAGCGGTCAAGAACCTCTACGGGAGCTGACATGTCCCAGTCGACAACGGTCGTACCCCAACCCACCGAGCACCGGCGTCCGAAGATCGTCACCAGCAAGCAGCGGGTCACCTGGGTGGCCCTGGTCCTGCTGGCGCTGTTGGTGGTCGGCGTCGTCTGGGGCCTGTCCATCGGCAGTCAGCACATCTCGCTCTCTCGGTTGCCCGGGGCAATCTTCAGGGCCGACGAGCCGGACGAGCTGATCCTGCAGTCGATCCGGATGCCCAGAGTCGTGCTGGCCCTGATGGTCGGCGGTGCGCTCGCCGTGGCGGGTGCCTTGATGCAGGCGGTCGCGGCGAACCCGCTGGCGGCTCCCGAGATCATGGGTGTCAACGCCGGTGCGGTGTTCGTGGTCGTGCTCGCGGTGACCGTCGTACCGTCGCTGTCCGGCGCGCCCACGATTCTCCTGGCGTTCGGCGGCGCCGCCGTGGCCGGCGTGTCGGTGATGCTGCTCGCCGGGTCGGGTCGCGGGCGGGTGAGCCCGGTCCGCCTGGCCCTGGCCGGCGTCACCGCGAGCAGTCTGCTGATCTCGCTCACCCAGGTCCTGATCATCTTCGACGAGAACTCCGCGGACAGCGTGCTGTTCTGGCTCGTCGGCGGCGTGAACTTCGCCGGCTGGGGCGACATCCGCAACCTGCTCCCCTGGCTCGTCATCGGGCTGGTCGGCGCGTTCTCGATGTCGCGCTCGCTCAACCTGCTCGCCCTCGGCGACGACATGGCGCGCGGCCTCGGTCAGAACGTCGAACGGACCCGCCTGCTCGGGTCGGCCTTCGTGGTCGTGCTGAGCGGCGCGGCCGTCTCGGTGGCCGGTCCGGTCGCGTTCATCGGCCTGATCGTGCCGCACATCATCCGCCGGCTGGCCGGCTCCAACTACACCGTGCTCCTCCCCCTGTGCGCGGCGGCCGGGAGTGTCCTCGTGCTGTACGCCGACATCCTGTCCCGCTACGTCAAACCGCCGTACGAGGTCCCGGCCGGTGTGGTGACCGCACTCATCGGTGCGCCGATCTTCGTGTACCTGGCCCGTCGACAGAAGGTGACTTCATCGTGAGTACTGCGATTGTCGCGCAACACGTCCGGCGGACGACGCTGGCGCAGCGGTATCCGCATGTCCTGATGGGATCGCTCGGCGTGCTGGCCGTCGTACTCAGCTTCTACAGCCTCAGTGTCGGCGCGACCGAGGTGTCGATGCACGACGTCTTCAACGCCCTCACCGGCAACACCAGCAATCAGGCCGCGCAGATCGTGGTCGACTTCCAGCTGCCGCGGGTGATTCTCGCCTGGCTGGTCGGCATCGCGCTGGCCGTGTCCGGTGGAGTGATGCAGGGCGTCATCCGCAACCCGCTGGCCGCTCCCGACGTCGTTGGGGTGACCAAGGGTGCGGGGTTCGCGGGCATGCTGTTGCTGCTCGCGATCCCGGGCGTTCCGGTGCTGGCCGTCGTACCGGCGGCCTTCGTCGGCGGGCTGCTGGCCGCGGCGCTGGTGTACTTGCTGGCCTACCGGCGTGGCGCGACGCCGGTGCGGATCGCGCTCGTCGGTGTCGCTGTCAGCGCGGCGTTCGAGGCGGGCATCCGGTTCCTGCTGGTCCGGAATCCTCTGGATGTCAGCGCGGCGCTGATCTGGTTGACCGGCAGTCTGTTCGGCCGGTCGATGAGCTCGGTGTACGAGATCCTCCCGTGGGTCGTGGTGCTGGTGCCGTTGGTACTGATCTGGGCCCGCAAGCTCGACGTACTCGGCCTCGGTGACGACCTGGCCGCCGGACTGGGCGAGCCGGTCGAGAAGACCCGACGGCTCCTGCTGCTGTTCGCGGTCGCGCTCGCCTCGTCAGCGGTCGCGGTGTCCGGCACCATCGGGTTCATCGGCCTGATCGCCCCGCATATGGCCCGCCGCGTCTTCGGCGGGCGGCACCTGGCCTCGCTTCCGTCGGCCGCACTCTTCGGTGTCCTGCTGATGTTGTTCGCCGACATGCTCGGCCGCGGCCTCGCGCCGCCACTCGAGATCCCGGCCGGCCTGGTGACAGCGGTCATCGGCGGTCCGTACTTCCTGTACCTGCTCGTGAAGACCGGAAAGTAGGAGACTCATCATGCGACTGCAGGCACAGGGCGTCCAGCTCGCCTACGACCAGCACGTCATCGCCAAGGACCTGACGCTCACGATCCCCGACGGGAAGGTCAGCGTCCTGATCGGACCGAACGGCTCGGGCAAGAGCACCGCGCTGCGGGCGCTGGCGCGGCTGTTGCCGCCCTCCAAGGGCAGCGTGATCCTTGACGGCAAGTCGATCCAGGACACGTCGACGAAGGAGGTGGCCCGGCTGCTGGCGATCCTGCCGCAGGTCCTGGTCGCGCCGGAGTCGATCTCGGTCGAGGATCTGGTCTGGTTCGGCCGCCATCCGCACCGGGTCTCGCTCAAGGTGCCGAGTGCGGCCGACAAGGAAGCCGTCGAGTGGGCCATGGCGGTGACTCGTACGGCGGAGCTGCGGCATCAGCACGTCGATCAGTTGTCCGGCGGTCAGCGGCAGCGGGTGTGGATCGCGCTGTGTCTTGCGCAGGGTACGGATCTGATCCTGCTCGACGAGCCCACGACGTACCTCGATGTGGCTTACCAGCTCGAAGTACTGGATCTGCTGCATCAGCTGAACCAGGAGCAGGGCAAGACCGTGGCGATGGTGCTGCACGACTTCAACATGGCGGCCGAGTACGCCGATCACGTGTTCGTGATGAAGTCCGGCAAGCTCGTCACCGAGGGTACGCCGGAGGACGTGTTCACCTGCGACATCATCCGCGACGTGTTCGGGGTGGAGTCGAAGGTCGTCCCGCATCCGGTCAGCGGCAAGCCGATGTGCATCCCGCTCCGCGCGGGCCTGCGAACCCAACCCCAGGTAGCGGTGGCGAACTGCTGATGCGGTGAGAGTATGGCCGCATGGCGGAGGGGATTCTGGCGCTTGCCCAGGAATTGGCGGAGATCAGTCGGCTGGTCGAGGACGACGATGTCGGTACGACGTTGTCGCGTTTCGTCCGGCGGATGGTGCAGACCGTTCCGGACTGTGACGAGTCGTCGCTGACGGTCCTCACCGACGGACAGCCCGAGATCGTGGCGAGGTACCACCGGACCACGGACCCGATCTCGGAGCCGTCACGGGCAGCGCTGGACGCCGAGCTGACCACGAAGAGCGGTCCGGTGTTCGACACGCTGACGTACGGCGAGCCGCGCCGGATCGCCGATCTGGCCGTGGACTACCGCTGGCCGCAGTTCGCGGCGGCCGGAATCAATGCCGGCTATCGCAGCTGCCTTTTCCTGCCGCTCCCGGCGGCTCACGACGATGTCGCGACATTCAGCCTGTTCTCCGGCAAACCGAACGCCTTCGGCGGTGCGTCGTACGACCTCGTCCTGCTGTTCACGCTGCACGCCGGGGCCGCCTTCGACAACGTGCAGCTCTACCAGGACAGCACGAAGCTGGTGTCCCAGCTCCAAGCCGCACTCGCCAACAGGACCGTGATCGGGCAGGCGCAGGGCATTCTGATGCACCGCTACGATCTCTCCGCGGATACCGCTTTCACGGTCCTCAAGCGCGGCTCGCAGGACGGGAACATGAAGCTGCGGGCGCTGGCGCTCGAGCTCGTCGAGGCCCAGACCGAGGGCACACTCAGCCAGACTCTGACCAAGCGCGGCCTGATCTCCGGCTGAACCCACGCTCGTTCAGAGCAGGTAGCGGTCTGCCGGACCGACGATGCGGAGCCAGCGGGACGCGTACGGTTCCAGCTGCAGCGACAGCGAGCCGTTCTCGGCGAGTTCGGTGGTGTCGTCGCGGAGCAGGTCGACCGCACGCAGTCCGACGCCCGAACCGACCACGCCCAGCGTCACCTCGGTGGGCTCCGCACCGAAGTTGTGGGCAGTGACGATCGCGCCGCCTTCGTACTCCGAGCGGTGCGCGAAGACCGTGGGCGCGTTGTGCTCGAGGATCGTGCACTCTCCCCACGACAACTCCGGGCACTCCCGATAGCGCCGTACGAGCAGCTTGATCCAGTTGAGCAACGAGTCCGGGTCGCGGCGTTGCGCAGCGACGTTGACGTGCTCAGGGCCGAACTCCCCCTCGGTCACCGGCGCCGTGAGCTCCGACGGTTCAGCCGTGGAAAAGCCGCCGTTCGGACCAGCTGTCCACTGCATCGGCGTACGGACAGCGCCCCGGCCTTCGATCGCGAGGTTCTCGCCCATGCCGATCTCCTCGCCGTAGAACAGCACCGGCGTACCGGGCAGCGAGAACAGCAGGCTGTAGACCATCTTGAGCCGCGCCTGGTCGTTGCCGAGCATCGGTGGCAGGCGGCGGCGCAGGCCGCGACCGTAGAGCTGCATGTCCTTCTCCGGGCCGAAGGCGTCGAAGACCTCCTGCCGCTCGTCGTCGGACAGCTTCTCCAGGGTCAGCTCGTCGTGGTTGCGTACGAACGTTCCCCACTGGCTCTCCTCGGCGGTCGACGGGCGTTGCCGCAGCGACTTCACCAACTCGGCCGGATCGTTGCGTGCCAGCGACAGGTACAGCCGCTGCATCCCGATGAAGTCGAAGCACATCGTCAGCTCGTCGCCGTCCTCGTCACCGAAGAACCGGCGTACCTCGGGATACGGCAGATTCACCTCACCGAGCATGATCGCCTGCCCGTCCCGGCGATCCAGGAACGCCCGCAGATCGCGCAGGTAGTCGTGCGGATCGGGCAGGTTGCCGGCGTCCTCGGCCCCGGTCGTGTCGAGCAGGAACGGTACGGCGTCCACCCGGAAGCCGGACAGGCCGAGCTGCAACCAGAAGCCCATCACCCGCTGGATCTCCTCGCGCACCTCGGCGTTCGCGATGTCGAGATCCGGCTGGTACTTGTAGAAGCGGTGCAGGTAGTACTGGCCCGCTTCCTCGTCGTACTGCCACAGACTCGTCTCCTGGTCCGGGAAGACGATGCCCTCGTGCTGGTTCGCCGGCGCCTCGTCGCGCCAGACATACCAACCGCGGTACGGCGATTCTCGCGACGCGCGGGCGCTCCGGAACCACGGATGCGCGTCGGAGGTGTGGTTGACCACCAGGTCCGCGATCACCCGGATCCCCCGATCCTGCGCGAGGGTGATCAACTCGACCAGATCACCGTGGCTGCCCAGGCGCGGATCGACGCCGTAGAAGTCGGTGATGTCGTACCCGTCGTCGCGATCCGGACTCGGATAGAACGGCATCAGCCACAGGCACGTCACGCCCAGATCGGCCAGATGGTCGATCCGTTGGCCGACCCCACGCAAGTCACCGCAGCCGTCGCCGTCGGTGTCGAAGAACGTCTCGACATCGAGGCAGTAGACCACCGCGTTCTTCCACCAGATATCGGCCGTCTCCGTGAGTCGCATGACCGTCCGGTGCCCAGCCGGCAACCGCTCATAACTTTCCGGCCCCGGCGAGTATCGAGCTAGGCAGAGGTACTACTTCAACCCTGAGGGGCTGGTCATGTCCGGTCGATCGAGTACTGCGCGATGGGCGGCAGCCGCCGCACTCCTGCTGACCGGGGCCGTTCCCGGCGTCGCGGAGGCCGGATCCACAGTCTCTACCGCGGGAGCCTGCTCGTTGGTCGCCGGGTCGGTGACGGCCGGCGGAGACCATCCGTCGTTGCTCGTCACCGCCACCTCGCCGCCGACGGCGCGGGTGGTCCGCAGCTTCCCCGACATCTATCCCGACGGCCAGGTCCGGCTGAGCGGGACCATCGCGAACGATCCGGATATCACCGGCACCGGCGGGCTGTACTGGGGCAACGTGGTGATCGGCTCGACCAACTACGCCAGCGCCTACTACCTGACCGAGGCCGGCGAGGTCGACCGGTCGCGGGTCTACCTGACCAGGGTCGGCGGCGGCTGGGGTGACGCGACCTTCTTCGACACGACGAGGTACTGGAAGTATCCCGATCCCCCGGTCTTCACCACGCAGTACTCGCTGCGCAGCAACGGGACGATCACCCGGTGGGACGGGTCCGCCTGGGGGAACAAGCAGACCGCGACCGGCTTCGCAGCGGTCAAGACGATGGCGCTGATCAGCCAGACCGCGACGTACGACACGTTCCTCGCGAACACCCGCGGCGGCGCGCTCTACACGATCCGGATCCCGCGGACCTCGCCGCTGAAGCCGGTCGTGAAGAAGGTCCGCGACTCGACCTGGCAGGGCTTCGAGGCGCTCGTGATCGAGAAGTGCGGCGTCTACGGGACCCTCCTGCTCGGCATCGACAAGGACACCCACTCCGGCTACCTGTATGCCGTTGGTCACGCCAACGGCACCGCTACCGTCATCAAGGGACTCGGCAGGGTGCCGTCGACGTTCGCCGACCCCGTCCACTTCCGTCACGTCCTCCGCCCGGGCGACGCGCAGATGCTCTTCGGCGAGTGACTCAGGACGGCCAGGTCGCCTCGGTTACCTGGCCTCCGATTACTTCGACGCTGAGGCGGGCCGGACCGTCCGGGATGACGTGCAGGTCGTAGCGACCTTCCGGTACGTCGAAGAAGACGGCGGAGTAGGTCGTTGCACCGTCCGGTGTCGGACGCGGAACCACCGCGATATGAGGAAAGTGAGTGTGTCCGGAGTGGTGTCCGCCGGTCGGCCGGCGTTCGATCTCCGCATCCTCCAGGTCCGCAGGGAGGGTGAGGACGATCGCCCCGACCCCGTCGCCGATGTCGAGCAGCACCGAGGAGCCCTTGCCGGCGTGCGGATTCTCTTCGGCGTTGGTCAGCGGCCTGGTCATGACACCGCGGGCATGCCGGGCTTGGAGGAGTACCCTCCGGCCGGAGTGCCGAGGTAGGGGAACCAGCTGAGGTAGTCGGAGTTCGTGTTCGACGTACCGTCCTTGATCGCGCCGGCGGCGTCGTCCGGCTTGAAGGCAGGGTCGACGAGCGGGATCGTGAGACCGGCCACGGCGCGCAGTTCGACGGTGACGACATCGTCGAAGACCCGCCGCCCGTTGGGGAACCCGGCCGCGTCGCCGGCGACCAGGCCGAGCGGGTTCGGCGACTTGGCCGGCGGTACGGCGACGTTCAGCCGCAGCATGTCGGCCTGCACCGGGCCGGTGTAGTTCTGGAAGCCGGGCACCACGCCCTTCGGGATCCCTGTCAACAGGATCGCGGCCAGGTCCGCGCGCGGTTTCTTGTACGCCGCGAGCCGCGGGAACACCCCGGGGTACAGCACCGGGAGCAGCCCGGCGAGCTCCGGTTGCGTGACGTACTTCGCGAACCGCTTGTCCTCGAACGGTGACAGGCTGTTCCACTTGTCCTTCTCGGCCATCGGCACGATGACCTCGTTGAACAGCGGGTTGCCCAGCCGCGACACCTGCCTGTAGGGACCGTGCCAGACCGGGATGCCGCCGTCCAGGATCTTGGACTGCTGCCGACTGGCACTCGCATAGACACCGATCACGGACTTCGCGTCCAGGACGTCCTTGGGCTTCCGGCCGTCGCGGGTGAGATCGCTGATCGGGACCTGCAGCGCGATCGTGTGCACGTTCGAGCCCTGCAGCCCGTTCACGCCCATCGCGGCGGCCGACGGGATCAGGTGCGCCATCTGGAACGGCCGCAACGTGCCGAGATCGAAGATGCTGCCCAGATCGGCGAAGAACCCGTCCGCGCGCTGACCCGCGAACACCTTGCGGTTCGTGCCGATCGTGTGGATCGCCTGGCGCGCGAGCTTGGCGTAGTTCGGCGTACTGCGGATGCCGACGTTGACCGGCGGCGCCGCCAGGTTGCGGGCCAGGATCCGCGAGCGGCCGTGCTCGACGCGCGTGACCGAGTAGAACTGCGGGCGGTTCCAGTTCGGGTCCTTGATCGAGGCGATCGGACCGGTGTTGTACAGGAACGTCTTCTGGTTCCGGATCTCGGCGTGGAAACGGAACTGGTAGCTGATGTCCGCCTTGCCGGTCCCGCTGTTGGAGATGTGCAGCTGGTACAGCACGTCGTCACCGAACTCGTAGAAGTTCGGACCGCCGTACGGGTTCTGGAACGGGATGAAGTTGGCGATGATCGTGACGGTGTCCGGTTTGTCCGGCGACACGAACGCGTAGACATCGGTGTTGTCCGCGACCGGGTCCTTCGAGATCTCCGGCGCTTCGCGATGCGAAGACATGGCTTTCCCCTCCTCAGGCCGTCGTCACGCCGGCGAGGCGTGCGGCCAGTTCACGATCGGTGACCAGGACCTCGCGCTCGCCGACCATGATCGCCAGCCGGCCGCTCTTCACGTCCTTGACATGCACCACGAACGATTCGGCGCCGGTCAGGTCCTCGGCCGCGAGCTGCGGCCCTGAGTCCCCTGCTGCTCCGGCTTCGTCGCTGAAGATCTTCGGTACTGCGACGGCGCCGACGGCCGCCGCCGTACCCGCCCCCGCGAAAACCAGAAATCCGCGACGTGTTGCGTCACTCATGACTGCCCCTTTCTTGTCCGTACGGCGGCGTCGAGCGCAACCGCGGTCGACCGGGATTCGCGGCTGTCCGACGCGCGGATGGGTAGCGGGGAGAACTTCCGCGGGAGAGCCATCCGGGCGGGGCTTGGGAACGAAGAGTGGATGTCCCGTCAATCACCGAGTTTGGAGTGTTCCCGATGATCACACTGGCCTTCATCGGCTTGGTCGGCGGCCTGATCACCGGGGTCTCCCCCTGCGTTCTGCCGATGCTCCCGATCATCTTCTTCGCCGGCACCGCCGGTAAGACCGAAGGCAGAGCCGTGCCGGCCGACGGCCGCGTTCTCGTCGACGAGCCCACGGTGAAGAAGGCGCGAGACTTCCGGCCGCTGAAGATCATCGCGGGCATCGTGGTGAGCTTCAGCCTGTTCACGCTGACCGGATCGGTGATCCTGTCGGCGCTCGGGCTGCCGGACGACTTCCTGCGCTGGGGCGGTCTCGTCATCCTCACCCTGGTCGGGCTGGGTCTGATCTTCCCCGCGCTCGGTCACTGGATCGAGAAGCCCTTCTACCGGCTGCCCAAGATCAACAAGAACAACAGCGGCGCGTTCGTCCTCGGCCTCGGTCTCGGCACCTTGTACGTCCCGTGCGCCGGGCCGGTCCTCGCTGCGATCACAGTCGCCGGTGCGACCGGCAACGTCGGCTGGCGCACCGTCGTACTCACGGTGTCGTTCGCCGTCGGTGCTGCCTTGCCGCTGTTGATCTTCGCGTCGGCGGGTTCGCGGATCTCACAACGGGTGAAGGCGTACCGCGACCACGCGCGCGGCTTCCGGATCGGCGGCGGGGTCGTGATGATCCTGCTCGCGGTGGCGCTCGCCTTCAACATCACCGACGTCATCCAGCGCTCACTGCCCAGCTATACCAGCGGCCTCGAGAAGAAGGTTGCCGAGAACAAGACCGTCCAGGGTGTGCTCGCCCCGGCCCTCGGGCAAGGCGGGCAGGACCTGGCCAAGTGCACGCCGGGGGCCGCGGACCTCGCCTCCTGTGGAGCAGCGCCGGAGTTCACCGGGACGCAGAAGTGGTTCAACACACCCGGCGGCAAGCCGGCGACGATCGGCGGGCTCAAGGGCAAGGTGGTCCTGGTCGACTTCTGGGCCTACTCGTGCATCAACTGCCAGCGCGCCACTCCGCATCTGCTTGCCTGGGACAAGGCTTATCGCAGCCTCGGCCTCGAGATCGTCGGCATCCACTCGCCCGAGTTCGCGTTCGAGAAGAGCGCCGGGAACCTGGAGTCCGCGATCCGCAAGGAGCGCATCGGGTATCCCGTCGGCCAGGACAACAATCTCGCGACGTGGACGCAGTACCGCAACCAGTACTGGCCGGCGAAGTACCTGGTCGATGCCGGAGGCACCGTTCGGTCGATCAAGTTCGGCGAGGGCGGGTACGGGCAGACCGAGGACCAGATCCGCCAGTTGCTGAAGGACGCGAATCCCGGCGTACAGCTGCCGGCTCCGGTCGACGGTACGGTCAAGGCCGACTCGATCGGCGGTGCGGGAACGACACCGGAGACGTACCTCGCCTACTCCCGCTCGACCAACCTGCGCGGCACCGGCAAGCTGACCCCCGGCAAGACAGTTGCCTTCGGCCTCAATCCCGCCCAGCCCGACGACACCTACAGCCTCGGCGCCGACTGGACCGTCGGCACCCAAAGTGTCACCTCCACCACCGGCTCCCAGGCACGCCTCAACTACAACGCCGCAAAGGTCTACCACGTCCTGTCCGGCCAAGGCACCGTCACCGTCTCGATCCCCGGAGAACCCGACAAAACAATCAAGGTCTCCGGCACGCCGAACGCCTACCAGCTGGTCGACAACCCCACCCAGCAACGCAAAACCATGACCCTCACCTACACCCCCAACATCTCCGCCTTCACCTTCAGCTTCGGCTGACGATTCCTGTGAGGGAATTGAGGGTGGCTGGTGACGGGGTCAGTGTTGAGGCGTGCAAACGATGAAGAGTTATCACATTCAGTACGGCGGTGGGCTGGAGAGTTTGCGGCTTCGTGAGCATCCGGTGCCGGAGCCGGGGGCGGGCGAGGTGCTGGTGCGGATTCGGGCGAATTCGCTCAGCGCGCGTGAGTTGAACATCCTGCGGGGGCGCTACCCGCTCCCGGTTGCCGACGCCATCATCGCGGCGTCTGACGGAGCCGGTGAAGTGGTAGCGGTAGGTGCCGGGGTCGAGCGGTTCCAGGTCGGGGATCGAGTGATGGGGGTGGTGTTCCCGCACTGGTTCGACGGGCGGTTCGATCTGGCGCGGGCGGATCAGCTCGGTGGTTCGCTCGACGGTCTGCTGACGGAGTACGCCGTACTCGATCAGGACGGGGTGCTGCCGATTCCCGGGGACCTCACGTTCGAAGAGGCCGCGACGCTGCCGTGTGCCGCGGTGACCGCGTGGAACGCATTGGTGGGCGGTCAGGGTTTGGAGCCTGGCGAATCCGTGCTCACGCTGGGGTCGGGTGGCGTGTCGCTGTTCGCCCTGCAGCTCGCCAAGGTGCTCGGCGCTCACGTGATCGCGACGGCCGGCAGCGACGAGAAGGCTGCCCGGCTCACCGAGCTCGGTGCGGACGCGGTCATCAATCACACCGTCACGCCGGACTGGTCCAAGCAGGTGCGCGAGCTGACAGATGGGCGCGGTGTCGATCATGTCGTCGACGTAGCAGGGACCTTGAACGAGTCGCTGCGCGCCACAGCCACCGGAGGCGAGGTTGCCTTCGTCGGATCGCTCGGCGGCGCCGACCCGGTCGACGCCCGGCTTCTGTTCACCTCGTCCGTCACGCTCCGGCCGATCGCCCTCGGGCACCGCGCGCACTTCGAGGCGATGAACAAGGCCATCGCCGCGGCCGGCCTGCGCCCGGTCATCGACCGGATCTTCCCCTTCGAGGAGACTCCGGACGCCTTCCGCTACTATGTCGACGGCGGCGGCTTCGGCAAGATCGTCATCACCCAACCGGCCTGACCACTAGGCGAGGCGCGGAACCACCTCGTCGGCCAGGCGAGTGGCGAACTCCACCGGGTTGCGGTCCGGCATGAACTGCAGCTCGGTGATGCCGAGGCGCGCGTACTGTTCCGCCGCCGCGAAGAAGGCGTCCGGGTCCTCGAGCACGCGATCGGTGTACACGGCGGTCTTGGTGATGCTGTCGTAGTCGCGGCCCTCGGCATCACAGTGCGCCCGCAGTACGTCGAGTTTGTGCTTCACATCCTCAGGGCTGACCGCGAACAGGTTGCACGCGTCGGCGTACCGCGCCACCAGCAGCAGCGTCTTCTTCTCACCTCCGCCGCCGACCATGATCTGCGGCCGCGGCGACGAGATCGGCGCCGGCACGCACAGCGTCTCCGCCAGCTGGTAGTGCCGTCCGTC
Source organism: Kribbella sp. NBC_00662 (assembly GCF_041430295.1). GTDB lineage: Bacteria > Actinomycetota > Actinomycetes > Propionibacteriales > Kribbellaceae > Kribbella. The sequence continues at coordinate 6,782,876 of NZ_CP109029.1, forward strand.
GAACGGTCCGTTGTCGTCGCTCCACATCTGCTGACAGATCTGCAGGCTCTCCTCGAGCCGCTCGAAGCGCTCACCCATCGGCACCACCGGTACGCCGAGGGCACGCTGCTCGCGCTCGTACCAAGAAGCGCCGATGCCCAGGAACGCGCGACCACCGGACAGGACGTCGAGGGTAGTCACGATCTTCGCGAGCAGACCGGGATAGCGGTACATCACGCCGGTGACGAGCAGCCCCAGCTGTAGCCGCTCGGTCCGAGCGGCTACATAGCCGAGCGTGGTGTACCCCTCCAGCATGGGCTCGTCGGCGGTGCCGCGATGCTCCATCTGGAAGTAGTGGTCCATCACGGTGAACCGGTGGAACCCGGCGTCCTCGGCGATCCGGGCCGTCTCGGCCAGCGTCGGCGCGATGCCGGACGGGTCGGCCGGATCGGAGTACGTCCAGTAGTGCAGGCCGAGCTTCACCGAGACCTCCGCTGGTGTCTTCCGTACAACTGCGAACAGACCAGAGCCTAGGCGGAAGAATACGACCATGACGACCGAGACATCGCCGGACGGCGTGGTGACCAAGACCGCCCCTGGCTCTGTAGCTGAGGTGGCAACCAGATTCCGTGAGCTTCTCGACGCGAAGGGCGTGACGGTGTTCGCGGTCATCGATCAGGCGGCCGCCGCCCAGACAGCCGGGCTGACTCTTCGCGACACCGTCCTCGTCATCTTCGGCAACCCGGCCGCGGGCACTCCGGTGATGGCTGCCGCCCCGCTGGCCGGTCTGGACCTCCCGCTCAAGGTCCTCATCTGGGACGACGCGGGCGTAACCCGAGTCAGCTACTACTCCCCCGAGACCATCGCCTACCACCACAACCTCACCCCGACCACTACCGCCGGTCTCTCCGCCATCCACCCCCTGACCGACGCCCTCACCAGGGCGTGACTCAGCGAGGAGGGGGCTCAGGCCAGGATCGGGAGCAGGCCGAGGATCGGTGCTCCGAGAACACCCAGGAACTGCGCGAGGATGCGGATCGGCTTGACGAGGGCCGAGCCGGCCGAGGCCAGTGAGCCTGCGGCGAGAAGAAGGCGGGTCAGGCGCTCGAGCCTCGTGGCGATCCGGGCGCGGTCAGGCTCGGGCCGGCGCAGTCCGGACTCGACCTCGGCCAGTTCCTTGTCCGCCGCGACGGAGCTCGCCGGGTCGAGCCGCGTTGCCTCGATGCCGGCCCGCAGTTCGGCGTACGCCTGCCAGGCCTGCTCCGGCGTCACGACGATGCCGGTCTGCCCTCCGGTGATGTGCTGATCGCGCCCGACGTTGTTGATGTTGGCCGCGTTCTGGTTACCGATGTTGAAAGTCATCGCGATTCATCTCATCAGCTGGGGTGGCGGCAGGTCCCGATCGACCCGGCGACGGCGTGCGGTGGCGACGATGTGCAGCACGATCCCGGCGATGATCAGCAGTACGCCGACCAGGTTCACCAGGCCACCGACCGCAAAGATCAGGAAGCCGCTGAAGTCGTCCATGGTGGGCATGGAGACGGACGAGAAGTTCATGATCTGACCGAAGTACTTGTACCAACCGAAGACGGCGACGGCGAGTCCGACTACGAACACCACGACGCCGATCCAGATCAGCCCCCGGGCCCGCGTCTTGGTCGCCGCGATCTCACGGAAGAAGTTCTCCCGCTGCTGGATGACGTGCTGGACGTACTGGTCCCGCCCGACGTTGTTGATCGTGTGCGCTCGCTGATCGCCGACGTCGTACCGGACCGCGGTCGGTGCCCCCTCGCCGGCGCTGTAGCGAAGCTGCAGGTCCGCCAGCCTCACCCGGTCCCCCGGATACAACCGCCGCGGCATCGTGACGGCTTCACCGTTCACGAAGGTGCCGCCGACCGAGCCGAGATCCTCGACGTAGTCCGCACCGCCCCGCTGCCACAGCGCCGCATGCGTGCGGCTCAGGTACGGGTCCTCGAACCGCACGTCGCAGTTCGGCTGCCGGCCGACTGTCAGGTGCGCACCGGTCAGGTCGATCCGTTGCCCCTCGTGCGATCCGGTCTCGACCACGAGGTACGGCGTACTCGATCCATCACTCATCGTCCCCTGCGGCGCGCGCGGGCACCTCGCACCTCGGCACCGCACCCCCACTGTCAGCAAAGCACTCGGTCCGGACCACGACAAGGTGCAACAGCTTCTACGATGGCCGCATCCGTAGCTCACGAAGGGACGGATCACCCATGGCTGCATACCGCGTGTCTCATCTGGACGCGATCGAGGAGTTCGACGACGCCGGGTGTCACTACCGGCCGATCCGGCACGAGTTGGGTGTCTCGGCGTTCGGGGTGACTGCCTGGACCGGTCATGCCGTGGGTGACCTGGTCATCAACGAGCACGACGAGGGCGATCCGACCGCGGATCAGGAGCTTTTCCTCGTCCTGCAGGGTCATGCCCAGTTCGAGATCGACGGCGATCAGGTCGACGCACCGACCGGGACCCTCGTCTTCGCGCCGCCCCGCACCCGGCGATCCGCGACCGCCAAGCAGGCCGGTACGACGATCATCGCGCTGGAAGGCACGCCGGGGCAGGCCTACGACGCCCGCGGCTGGGAGCTCTGGGCACCGCTCTTTCCGCTCTACGAGGCCGGCAGGTACGGCGAGGTGGCCGACCGGCTCCGGATTCTGGTCGAAGACTCCCCGCAGTACCCCATGCTGTTCTTCAACCTCGCCTGCTGCGAGAGTCAGAGCGGTCGCACCGACGACGCGCTCGCCCATCTTCGCCGGGCTGTCACGATGTCCGACGAGTTCCGCGGCCACGCGACAACCGATCCCGACCTCGACCCGATCCGCGACGATCCCGCGTTCCTGGAACTGATCAAAGGAGCTGGCGCCTGATGTACGACGTGTTGGTCCTCGTCGAAGAAGAGTTGAGCGCGGAGGATGCCAGACGACTGGCGGAGCTGTACGCCGCCCCGTCCGAGCCGGTGCGCTTCCATGTGGTGATTCCGTGCGAGGACGCCCAGGCACAGATCGAGGCGTCCCTGGCCGGTATGGCGGGGACCGAACTGTTCGGGATGCCCGGTCCGCGGTACGCGCCGCAGGCGGACGACGACATCCGCCGCGCAGCCGACGACGCCCAACGGGCCGTGGATGCTGCCGCCACCGCCGCGATGGAACGCAGCGTCGGGCGCCTCCGCTCCCTGGACCGGGAGGCCGACGGCATCATCACGCGCCGGCCCCCGGTCGACGAGCTCGTCGACTACATCAAGCGTGAGCACGGCCAGGAGGTCGTCATCCTGACCCGGCCGCACGTCATCGCCGAGCTGCTCCACGTCGACTGGTCCGCCCAGGCGCGCCGCCACCTCGGCGTACCCGTCCTCCACCTCCTCGAACAACACACCGACACCCCGACGGCCTGACCGCCGACTGCAAAGGCCGGATGGTTCAGGGGTTGAGCGGCGGATGGGTGGTCAAGGTCGAGCGGGCGTCGGCGGACTCGATGGCGGTGAGGGAGACGCGATACCAGCGGACGCTGTGCTGGAAGATCGACTGGAAGAGATTGCTGATCACCGAGAAGCGGAAGTCCCACTCGCACAGGTCCCAGCTGTAGTCGTCGACCGCGAGTGATTCCCAGTAGCGCCGCAACAGGCCCAGGCGATCGGCGCTCGGGAGCACGGCCAGGCTGTAGGCGAGGTCGTGCGGGCCGAGGCCGGGCTTGAGCTCGGACCAGTCGATCACCTTCGGCCGCGGGTCGGTTCCGGTGAAGAACACGTTGCCGAGGAAGTGGAAGTCGCCGTGGATCAAGGTGAGCGCACGGCCGTCGCCGACCCGCAAACGGAACTGGCTCTCCCAGCCGTCGACGATCTCCGCGAGGATCGAGCGTTCCGCGTCCCCGAGTTCAGGTGCGGCGTCGAAGAATCGCTTGGCCTCCGCGCGGACGGCAGCCGCACTCCGACTGATCACCTCCGGCGGCCAGGCCTGCGCCGTACTGGTGACGGACGGCTCGAGCTCGACGGCCGGGACGTCGTTCCAGAACTCACGATGCAGAGCGGCGAGTACGTCGATCGCGCCGTGCAACTGGGCTTCGGACACCTCGGCTCCGACGACGTGATAGCCCAAGGCGTTCAGGTCCTCGGTCAGCAGGAGGATCGCGTCACCGTCGTCCGTGGCACCGAGGAGGCGCGGTGCCGGATGATCCCAGCGCGGCGCCAGCTGCTCGTAGAAACGGATCTCCCGCCGAGCCGCCGCGAGCCCGTCACCGGTCGCGTGCTTCGCGATGACGGTGGTCTCGGAGCCGCACGACGTACGAACGGCAACCCGTGCAACCTCGGCCGCGGAAGCGGCGAAGGAGTCGAGCAGGCGTACGTCGCTCAGCGGCTCGCCCAGGGCCGCACTGATCGCGTCGCGGGAGAACGGTGTGTCGGACATCGCCTCAGAGTACGTAGAAGCCCGTGACCACTGTCGGGAGGAGGCCGACGACCAGCCAGAGGGACTTCAGCGAGCGCTGGAAGATAGCGAGGATGCCGGCGGCGGTCAGGACGCCGATGACGCCGGACATCAGCCACAGGCCGACGCCGCGTCCGTACTCCTTCTCGGCCACACCGATGCTGTACACGGCCAGCGTGATCGCGGGGACGCTGCCGACGTGGAACAAGATGACCGAGGCGACCCAGCGCTGGACCGTCTCGATCTTCATGGGCTTCGGTGTTCTGCGGCGCTTCACGTTGTCCATCGTACACGAACGATTAGTGCACAAACTATGTGGCGTTGGCCTCTTTCGCGGCCGCGATCACCTTGGTCAGCTCCTGATGGAGATGCTGCAGCTCGGACACCTCCATACCCAGCCGGCTCACGATCGCCGCCGGGATCTTCTCGGCCTCCTTGCGCAACCGCCAGCCGGCCGGGGTCAGCGTGACGGCGAGCGCGCGCTCGTCGGCGCGCGCCCGCGGACGCTCGACGTACCCGCTCGCCTCCAGGCGCTTCAGCAAGGGTGACAACGTCGCAGGCTCCAACTGCAGCAGCCTGCTGAGCTCCTTCACCGACAGCGGCGCGTGCTGCCAAAGCGCCAGCATCACCAGGTACTGCGGGTGCGTCAGGCCCATCGGCTCGAGCAGCGGCCGGTACACCGCGATCACCGTGCGCGAGGCCACGGCCAGCGCGAAGCACACCTGGTTCTCCAGCTCCAGCGGATCGATATCGCCGAAGTCACTCAACAGGACCTCCATCAGACGTCGTCCCGCCCAGGCTATCGCATCACCACTAATGATTAGTGCGATAACCAGCCTCTACGAGCTCGGCGAGTTCGCGGTCGAAGCGGGGTTGGTCCTCGACGAACGGGACGTGCCCGACGCCGTCGTACCAGGACGGCCTCGCGGTCCTGCACACCTCGAGGACGTGATCGGCCATCGAGGGCAGCACGATCGTGTCCGAACGGCCGTGGGTCACCAGCACCGGGACCGAAAGCCTCGCCAGTACGTCGTCACCGTCGATCTCGCGGGAGATCAACGCTCCCCGCACCTCGGGCGGGACGACCATGTTCCAGGCCAGCGCCGCGCTCCACTCGTCCGGATCGAGCGGCTCGGCGGTGCAGACGCCGAGGAAGCGGCGGATCGCGGCGATGTTCGTGGCGAGGTCGGGTTGGCCGGCGTCCGGTGCGTTGCCGAGGAAGCCTGGACCGATGTGGTCGAACGTCGGCGGTTTCATCATTACCGCGGCCCCGACCAGATCGACGGCGCCGATCCGATCCTCGCCGTACGCACGGATGTAGTCGGAGACGATGAACCCGCCGTACGACCAGGCGACCAGCACCGGCCGGTCGAGGCCCAGCTGGTCGATGACCGCGGCAAGGTCGTCCGCCCACAACTGCGGGTCGCGATAACTGTCCGCACCCAACGGCTTCTCGGACATGCCGTGGCCCCGGTTGTCGAAGGCCACCAGCCGGAACCGCTCGGCGAGCTGCCCGCCGAGCTGGCGCGCCCAGCAGACATGACTGGCCGACCATCCGTGAATGAAGAGCACAGGACGCCCCTGCGGGTTACCCCACTCACCGGCGTGCAGCCTGACCCCTCCCCCGCCGCGTACGTCGTACGTCGCTCTAGGCTCCGCGAGAATCGCCTTGTCCGCGATGACCATGTGCTCCATCGAACGCCTCCTGAGAACTGTGTTCCTGCCTGATACTCGTGAAAGTAGGCGGCTGGGTGAGTCGCCGGCATCGGAGCCAGCACGCAGTACCGAGCAGCCGATGTGGCGGTCAACACGCAGCTTCGGGGGCGTGCGAAGATGTTCGATGACCGACGAACATCGAGAGGATCGCAGCATGCATGCCCTGACCTTCGAACAGCCCGCCGCCGATACGAGCTCCACCCGTGTCGCCGAGGTCGCCGTACCGGAGCCTGGACCGGGCGAGCTGACCATCGACGTGAAGGCTGCCGGGATCAACTTCATCGACGTGATGGCGCGCCGGGGCGATCCGGCGTACGTGACGTCCTGGCCGTTCGTGCCGGGGCTGGAGGCGGCCGGCACGGTCCGGGCGCTCGGCGACGGCGTCGCGGGACCCGCGGTCGGTACGCCGGTCGCCGCCTTCACCCGGTCGGGCGGGCTGGCCGACGTGGTCCGGGTCCGTGCCGAGCTGGCGGTTCCGATCCCCGACGGCTTGTCGTTCGAGCAGGCAGCGGTTGCCCCCGGCACCTATACGACCGCGGCGCTACTGGTCCGGCAGTCCGGACGGCTGCGCGCCGGCGAGACCCTGCTCATGCAGTCCGCCGCAGGCGGGGTCGGCCAGGCCGTCGCTGCCTGGGCCCGGCGCGACGGTGCGAAGAAGCTGATCGGAATCGTCGGCAGTGCCACCCGCGTCGCGGCCGCGGAGAAAAGCGGGTACGACGTCGTGCTGACCCGCGGGGCGGAGCTGGCCGAGCGCGTCCGCGACCTGACGGACGGCCGGGGCGTCGACGTGGTCCTCGATTCCCAGGGGACAGAGCAGATCGAGTCCGACCTCGACATGCTGGCCGCGGGTGGCCGGGTCGTCCTGTTCGGGAACGCGGGCGGCGCGCCGCTGAACGACCTGCCACCCGGACGGCTGTTCGCGGGCAACGCGTCGATCGGCGGGTTCAGCATGAGCGCGATGTCGATCCGCGCGCCGGAGATCATCGGCAACGCTCTGCGTGAGGTGCTCGAACTCGTCGCGCGAGGAGAGCTCGGCCTCGAGTTCACCGCGATCGATGGACTCGAGGCCGCAGCCGATGCTCAACAAGCGCTGGCCGAAGGTCGCGGCGCCGGCAAGTACGTCGTACGCCTGTAACTCACAAGTCGGCGGCGGACGGTGACGGCGTGTTCGACGGGGCCGTGCTCGAGGGTGTGGGTGACGGCGTCGGCGAGGGTGAGGTCGACGGCGTGGTCCGAGTCGGGGCGCTCGGAGTCGCGCTGGTCGACGGCGGGGTTTGGGACGGCGTCGGGCTGGTCGACGGCGTGGTGGTCGGAGTTGCGCTCGGCGTCGGGGTTGGCGACGGGGTGGCGCTTTGGGACGGCGGCGACTGGCTCGGCTGAGTCGGTGCGGTCTGGTTCGGCGCGGTTGTCGACGACGGCGTGGTCGGCTGGGACGTCGGCGTACTGCTGGTGGCGCCCGGTTGTGGACCGACGTCGGTCGTCGGCGGCTGGTTCGTGCCGTTGTTGTTGAGCAGGACCACGGCGAGTACGGCGCCGGCTGTCGCAAGCAGGGCGATCGCGCCGGCGATCAAGGTCATCCGTCGATCGCGCTGTGCCTGCGTGGTCGGCGGGCGGGTGGGCACGGGCTCAGTCACTGGTGCGACGGGGACGGGGACGGGCATGGGAGCGGTGGCGGCGACCGGCGTACTGGCACTGAGGGCACCGGCCTCGATCTCGGCCGCGGTCGGACGGTCGTCCGGGTCCTTGGCGAGCATCTGGAGCAGGACGGCCTCGAACGCGCCGGCGAGTTCGGGCCGCTCGAGGCTCGGCGGAGCCGGCTCGGCGTCGACGTGCTGGTACAGGATCGAGGTCGGATGTTCGCCGGTGAACGGCGGCCGGCCGGTGACCAGTTGATAGAGCACACAACCCAGCGCGTAGACATCGGCCGGCTTGCCTGCCTGCCCGCCCTGCGCACGTTCGGGCGCGAGGTACTGCGCGCTGCCGATGATCTGGCCGGTCCCGGTCAGCGTGCTCGCACCCTCGCCCGGGAGGTGGGCGATGCCGAAGTCGGCGACCTTGATCGTCCCGTCGGTCGAGATCAGCAGGTTGCTCGGCTTCACGTCCCGGTGGACGACGTCCTCGCGATGCGCGGCGGCCAGACCCGCGGCGCACTGCTCGATGATCTCGATCGCGCGGTCCTTCGGCAGCGGCCCGTGCTGCTCGAGCTCGTCGGCGACCGACCCGCCCTCGACCAGTTCCATCACCAGGAAGAACCCGTCGTCGTGCTGACCGAAGTCGTACACGGCCACGACATGGGCGTCGTTCAGGCGCGCGGCGGCGCGCGCCTCGCGGTGGAACCGTTCGGCGGCCCGCGGATCACGGTCGGAGCGCAGCAGCAGCTTGACCGCGACCTCGCGCCCCAGCTGTTCGTCCGTACCGCGAAAGACTTCTCCCATGCCGCCTCGGCCGAGAGAAGAACCCAATCTGTACCGCTTCGCTACAAACACCCTGACCCCCGTACCCGCGACCCAAACACGGTAACCGGTACGCCAAGGGCTTCGTCGTGACAAATGACCGAGTACACGGTGACAAACGACGCAGGTACGGCGACCTCGGAACGTTAAATTTCCTGCTGTGACCACTGACACCGCGGCTCGCAGCCCGCTCGCAGCGCTCGCTTTCGGACCACGCCGGCCTCTGCTGACGGCGGCTGTGTTCCTCGTGACACTGGCCTGCGGGATCGCGCAACTGGTCCACCGGCCGCTGTACGACGCCGTCGTCCGTGACCCGACGCGCATCGACAACGGCCAGTGGTACCGCCTGATCACCGGCATGTTCTTCCAGGACGGCTGGGCGTCCGGCCTGGTCTCGAACCTGATCCTGCTCGCGGTCGTCGGCACCATCGCCGAGCGCGTCTTCGGCCGCCGCCGGTGGGCGATCCTGTACTTCGGCTGCGGCTGGCTCGGCCAGCTGATGAGCTACCTGTGGCTCAACCCGACCGGCGCCGGCAACTCGATGTGCGTCGCCGGCCTGATCGGCGGCCTGGCCATCCTGATCCTGATGGCACCCAGCCGGTACGGCGTCACCCCACCGCTACAGCTCCGCATCGCGGCGTACGCCGTCCCCGTCCTGGCCGTGGTCGACACCGCCATCAGCGACAACCACGGGCTCCCCTGCCTCCTCGGAATGCTCCTCGGCTACTTCATCCTCCCCAGACCCGACCTCAAGGCTTGACCGCGTCGAGTGGGTTGGCGGCGATCCGGTCAGCTAGGCCGGTGTGGATCGCGCGTGCGGCGGAGCTGTCGGGCTTCCGGTCGGCCTGGGCCCGGAAGCAGGCGAGGAACTCGTCGCTGAGCCCGAGCCTCGGGAAGTCGCGGAGTACTTCGGCGCGGAACGCCGGACTGAGGTCGTCGGCGTCCTTGCCCACGATGTCCAGCGCGGCCGCCCGCGAGAGCAGGTGACCTTCCGGGTCGACGGTCACGTCGACGTCGGGCACCATGTGCCGGACGATCACCTCGCCGAGGCGCTCGCGGCGCTCACTCGGCCAACCCGCCCCGGCGGTGAAGACCCGGGCGAGATGGCCGCCGGCCTCTTCGAACGAAACGGTGTGGCTGTCGAACTCCGGCGCGAGCGCGAGGTCGTGGAACATCGCGGCGGCGAACAACAGCTCCGCGTCGTACTGGATGCCGTTCAGCTCGCCGTACGCGGCCGCCCACAGGTAGACGCGTCGCGAGTGGCTCAGCAGGGCGGTCGTGAGGTAGTTCGAAGCCACCTCCAACGCCGCGGCCGAGGCCGGCGTGGCCGGGATGACAAGGTCCTTCGTACTGATCATGCTTCGACGGTATGGCGTGAAAGGCCCCCATCGTTGGTCCAATCCGACATGATGAAGGCGGGCCACTGATCACTGCGGAGAGGACCGTCATGCGTGCCATCACAGCTGTGGAACGCGCGGCCGGTGTCGGCGGGTTGTCGCTGACCGAGCTGCCGTATCCGCACGCCGCCGAGAACGACGTCATCGTCCAGGTACACGCGGCCGGTTTCACCCGCGGCGAGCTGGACTGGCCGGGGACGTGGACCGACCGTGCCGGACGCGACCGCACCCCGACGGTCCCCGGCCACGAACTGTCGGGCGTTGTCGCCGAGCTCGGCTACGGCACGACGGGGCTCACGGTCGGCCAGCGGGTGTTCGGGCTCGCGGACTGGACCCGCAACGGCACCCTCGCCGAGTACGTCGCCGTCGAGGCCCGCAACCTCGCTCCGCTGCCCGCGGATGTCGATTACGTGGCAGCAGCCGCGCTACCGATCTCCGGGCTGACCGCCTGGCAAGGTCTCTACGACCACGCACACCTGCAAACGGGGCAGTCCGTCCTCGTCCACGGGGTCGCCGGCGCCGTCGGATCCATCGTCGCGCAGCTCGCCCGCGAGACCGGAGCCCACATCATCGGCACCGGCCGGGCCGCCGACCGCGCCGCAGCCGCCGAGCTGGGCGTCCACGAGTTCCTCGACCTGGACAGCGAGCGCCTCCAAGACGCCGGCGAGGTCGACGTCGTCTTCGACGTGATCGGCGGCGACATCCGCGACCGCTCCACCGCTCTGGTCCGGCCCGGCGGAACCCTGGTCACCATCCCGACTCCGCCGACCATCCACCCCACCGGCGGCCGCGCCGTCTTCTTCGTCGTCGAACCCGATCGCGAACAACTGATCCAACTCGCTGCCCGCCTCCGCGAGGGCCGGTTGGTCCCCGTCGTCACCACCGTCCGCCCACTCGCCGAAGCCCCCGAGGCCTTCACCGAACGCGGCCGGACGATCCTCACCGGGTTCGTGCAGGGATGAGCAAGGACGGGCGGTTGCCGAAGAAGGTCTACGAGCGGGAGTTGCTGCGGCTGCAGGCCGAGTTGGTCAAGCTGCAGGAGTGGGTCCGGGTCGAGGGGGCCCGGCTGGTGGTGATCTTCGAGGGCCGGGACGCGGCCGGCAAGGGCAGCACGATCAAGCGGGTCACGCAGTACCTCAATCCCCGGGTTGCCCGGATCGTCGCGCTGCCGGCGCCGACCGAGCGGCAGCGGACCGAGTGGTACTTCCAGCGGTACGTCGAACACCTGCCGGCCGCCGGCGAGATCACGCTGTTCGACCGCAGCTGGTACAACCGCGCGGGTGTCGAGCGGGTGATGGGGTTCTGCACCAACCAGGAGTACGCGCGGTTCCTGCATCAGTGCCCGATCTTCGAGCGGTTGCTGGTCGAGGACGGCATCCTGCTGCGCAAGTACTGGTTCTCGGTCAGCGACAGCGAGCAGGAGAACCGCTTCCGCAGCCGCCTCGAGGACCCGATGCGGCGCTGGAAGCTGTCGCCGATGGACCTGGAGTCGATCACCCGCTGGGAGGACTACTCCCGCGCCAAGGACGAGATGTTCGTCCACACCGACATCCCCGAGGCGCCCTGGCACGTCGTCGAGAGCGAGGACAAGCGCTCCGCACGGATCAACATGATCGCCCATCTGCTCTCGACGATCTCGTACTACGAGGTGCAGCGGCCGCCGCTCGACCTGCCGCCCCGGCCGCCGTCCAAGGGGTACGAACGCCCGCCCCGCGACATGCAGGCCCAGGTCCCCGACCACGCCGCCGAACTCCGCGGCTGACGGCCCCGGCACACTGGGGTCGTGCCGTCGAAGGACAAGACCCGGACCCGGCCGGCCTGGTACCGCCGGCTCTGGTCCGCCGTGTCGTTGGTGATCCTGTTCGCCGTCGTCGAGTACATCGTGCTCCCGAAGCTCGCCCTCGCGCGGGAATCGCTCCATCGCGTCTCGGAGCTCAACCCTGCCTGGATCGTCCTCGCCGTCGTGCTCGAAGCCTGCAGCCTCGTCTGCTACTCGCTCTTCAGCCGCGCGCTCCTCGGCAAGGACCACCTGCCGTTCTTCTGGATCCTGCGGTCCGACCTCACCGGGTACGGCGTCAGCCATGTCGTTCCGGGCGGCGCCGCGACAGCGACCGCCCTGCGCTTCCGGCTGCTCGTCATGGGCGGTGCGCAGCCGACGAATGTGACGGCGACCGTCACGGCGGAAGCCATCGGGTCCCCGCTCGCACTGGTGCTGCTCGCCTGGCTGACGTCGATCCCGGCCGTGTTCCTGCGCGAGGCGAGCACGGCGTACCTGATCATGTTCCTGGTCGGCCTGGGCGTCCTGGTCTGCGCCTTCCTCGCCGACCGCGGGCGATCCAGCCTCGAGCACCTCGCCGTCCGGCTGCTGCGAGCCATCCTCGGACGACTCCCCCAGCGGATCCGGCCGTGGATCTCGACCGTTGCGCGCCGCCTGCGCGATGTCGTCGCGGATCCCGAAGTACGCAAGGCCTTCCTGAGCTGGGCGACGCTGAACTGGCTCCTCGACGCCGCCGTGCTCTGGACCTTCCTTGCCGCGTACGGCGAGCGGGTCCACCCGATCGTGGTGCTGATCGCGTACTGCGCCGCGAACCTGGCCGCCGTCGTACCGCTGACCCCCGGCGGCATCGGCGTCGTCGAGGGCATCGCGGTCTCGTCACTGATCGGCTTCGGCGTCGACGGGCAGGCTGCACTGCTCGCCGTACTCTCCTGGCGGCTCCTCCAGTTCTGGGCGCCGGTCCCGCTCGCCGGCCTCTGCTACCTGAGCCTCCGCGCCCAGGGCGCGTTGACCCCGGCGAAGCAGGCCTAAGAGCTACTTCGCCGCGCCGCGGAGGGTCGCCTGCTGCTGGGCCTTCAGCGCCAGGCGCATGGTTTCGAAGGTGTGCTCCTGGGGTGCGGCCGTGGTGGTCCGGTCCTGGACGTCGCGGACGAGGTCGGCGTAGTACGTCGTCTCGACCTTCGAGCAGTCGATGTACTGCGTGCCCTCCTGGTTGACCAGGAACAGGTGGTCGCCGCCGTCGCGGCCGGCGATGTCGACGTACTTGCGGAGCTCGATGTAGCCGTCGGTGCCGAGGATCATCAGGCGGCCGTCGCCCCACGTCGGCAGACCGGCCGGCGTGTACCAGTCGACCCGGATGTAGCCCTGGGCGTTCTCGCTGCGGAGCAGGATCTCGCCGAAGTCCTGCAGACCCGGCTCGTCCGGGTTGGCGAAGTTCCCGACCGTGCTCGCGACGACCTCGGCCGTCCGCGCGCCGGTGAACCAGAGGAACTGGTCGATCTGGTGCGAGGCGATATCGGTCAGGATGCCGCCGTACCGGGCCTTGTCGTAGAACCAGTCCGGGCGGCCGGCGCCGCCGCCGAGGTGGCCGCGGTCGCCGACGCGGTGCGGCCCGATGCCGATGGTCTGGACGACGGTCCCGATCCTGCCCTCGCGGACCAGCTCGCCCGCCTTGATCACGCTCGGCACCTCGAACCGCTCGGAGAACGTCACCGACCAGAACCGGCCGCTCTGGTCGACCGCCTTCTCGATCTCCTCGAGCTGCTCCAGACTCACGCAGCCGGGCTTGTCGGTCACGACGTCCTTGCCGGCTCGCAGAGCGGTGACGGCGATCGGTCCGCGTCGATCCGGTACGCCGGCGGTCACGATCAGGTCGATGCCGTCCTGGGCGAGCAGCTCGTCCGGGCTGTCGGCCACCGGAACGTCCGGGTACCGCTCCCGGAGCCGGGTCGCGATCGCCGCGTCCGGATCGTCGGTCGCCATCCCGGCGAACTCCGCGCCGGCCGCGATCAGGCCTGCGACCTGACCGAAGATGTGCGCGTGGTCGAGCCCAACGGCGGCGAACCTGACAGCGTGCGTGGAAGTCACCCGTACTCCTCGATACTCGGCAGCACTTCAACTCCTCCTCACCCTATGCCAATCCGGCAAGCGCTTGCCAACCTCTGGCGAGCCGCATGTTCTCGCTACCCCGGACGAGTGTCGCCCGGGTAGGCGGCTCCCCCGGCCGCGGTGACCGCCCTACGGTGAGGCCAGGGTGGAACGGCGGAGAGGGGTCCGGCGATGGCCAGAGCACATGACCTCGAGTACGAAGCTGAGTTCGAATCTGAGTATGAGTACGAGGACGAGTTCGAGTACGAGGCGCCTCCGCCGCCGTTGCGGATCCGCATCGTGCACGGCCGGTCCTGGGGTGCCGACCGCGAGTTCGAGGACGAAGGCGACTTCTTCGACCCGGTGCCGCCGCCCGCGGGGGCGCGGCTGCTGACCCGGTTCGCCTTCGGCGGCGCGACTCTCACCGCCGCGCACCGGCGGGTGATCGTGCAGCTGGCCAAGGATCTGCTCCGCGACGGGCCGATGGGCAATCTCGACTGTCTCGACGTCACGATCGTCGGGCACGAGGACGAACTCGGCGAGCCGGCCCGCTTCGGCGCTCTCGGGCAGCGACGTGCTGAAGCCGTCACCAAGGCCCTCGCAGACGAGATGCAGCGGCAGGTGGCCCGCATCCCCGCCGCGTCCCGTCCCCGAGGCCAGTTCGTCATCACCGTCCAGACGCTCGGCCCCACCAGGCCGATGCGCTCGAACCTGACCGCCGACGGCCGCGCCCTGAACCGCCGCGTCGAGGTCACCCTCGGCCGCCCCGGCCTGTGCCCGGATGTGGTCTGACCGGCAGTAGCCGGTGAGCCAGTCGGAGTATGACGGAAGGCGGCCGCCATACCCCGCGGTCATCGAGCGCCCAGGCCTAGGTGGTCAGTGGCTTTACGGGTTGTTGGCGACGCCTTCGTCGATCTTGAGCCCGCGGGCCGCGGTGATTCCGGCGTAGCTGATGCCCGCGATCGCCGCACCGGCGATCGGGGCGACGATGAACAGCCAGACCTGGCCGAGGGCGTCGCCGCCGGCGAACCAGGCGACGCCGAGTGAGCGGGCCGGGTTGACCGACGTGTTGGTGACCGGGATGCCGACCAGGTGGATCAGCGTCAGCGAGAGACCGATCGCGATCGGGGCGAAACCCTTCGGTGCCCGGTCGTCGGTCGCGCCGAGGATCACGTACAGGAAGAAAGCCGTCAGCACGATCTCGACAATCGCGCAGGCCAGCAGCGAGTAACCGCCGGGCGAGCGGTCACCGTAGCCATTACTCGCGAATCCGCTGTCGTGGGCACTGAAACCATCCTTGCCGCTGGCAACTGCCAGCAGAATGGCGCCGGCCGCGCTGGCAGCGACAATCTGGGTGACGATGTACGTCGGCACCCATTTCCACTCGATCCGCTTCGCGACCGCGAGGCCGATCGTGACCGCCGGGTTGAAATGACCGCCGGAGACATGGCCGACGGCGTACGCCATGGTCAGCACGGTCAGGCCGAAGGCCAGCGCCACGCCGAGATAGCCGATGCCGACAGGAACCTTGTCCGAGGTGAGCACGACACCGGCCAGTACGGCGGCACCGCAGCCGCCGAACACCAGCCAGAACGTGCCGAGAAATTCCGCACCGATCCGAGCCGCAGGACTGGGTGATTCCACGACTGCCTCCTTGTGACCCCCGTTGAATTGATGCCCTGCTGTCACAGTAAGGCATCAACTCGTCACATTTGGTTAACCGACAGCATTCGTCAGCGCGGCGGTCATCCGTCGGCGGGATTCGTAGTAGTGCTCCGGGTCGAGCACAGGGCGGTCGAAGCGCAGAGTGCGGTCGGCGTCGATGACGTCGAGCGCAGCCGTACCGCCGTGTGCCGCGCGGATCGCCTGCAGCGCGCGGTGGTCCCACATCGCCTGCGCGAAGACGCGGTGGCGGATCGACGGCCAAGGAGTACCGTCCCGGCCCGGATAGACCGCGAAGGCGTCGCCGGACGGGAACGCGCCTCCGGCCGAGGTGTCCTCGAACGGGTTGACCCGTCGGATCGAGTGCCACGTGTACCAGAAGTTGAAGCCCCAGTGCAGGAAGCCGTCGACCCCGGCCGCGAACAGCTGATGCCCGAGCGCACGGTTGCGCGCCGAGGGCATCCCGATGAACCGGTTGGCGACGTCGCGGTCCTGTGAGACGCAGTAGTAGACCCACAGACGCTCCGGCCGCTCTGCGAGGAACGGCTCGACATGGTCGGTCGCGACGACCGGCACCGCCACCGCGCCCGAGGTATAGAACGAGTGCTCGCTCAGCGCATCGACGACCGTCCAGCCCTTCAGCAGATCGGCGACGACGGCTTTCGCGGCGAGGTACGTCGCCAGCCCCTCCTCGCCCGACGGCTCGTCCGAGATGTGGAAGACCACGTGGTCGCGGTCCCACTCCTCGTCGAGCACGGCCTGCAGCGCCGGCAGCAGCGCTTCCATCAGCTTGCGGTAGCTGGCGTCGGTCGCGGGAACGTCCCATCCGAAGACGCGCTTCTGGTTGACGATGATGCCCGGCGTCGCTCGGGCGCCCCACTGGGTGAACAGGTGCGCGACCTCGACGCCGGTGATCCCCGTACGCCGGCACAGCTCGAGCCACCGTCGCAGCCGGTCGAACCCGAACTCGTACCCGTCGCCGCTCTCGGTGATGTCGACGAGCTGCACCACGGTCCGGTACGAACCGACGGCGGTGTCGAGTGGCGGCGTCCACACCGGAGCGAGCAGCGAGGTCGCGCCCATCTCGGCCGCGGATGCCATGAACCGCTCCACGACGTTCCAATGCTCCTCGCTGAACACCTCGAGCCCGTAGTGATCCGCGAGCGCGTCGAGGTGCATCCAATGGCTCGACACGATGTCGAGCGGCGGCACCTCGATGCCGGTGAGCTCGACCGTGACCGGCGCGCGATGCAGCTCGCGGCCGTCGGACGAGGTCAGCACGATCGTGAGTTCATGGACGCCGGCCCGCGCCGGATCGGTCGTGGTGACGTCGAACCACAGCGCAGCCCAGGCGCCGAACCGGACCGGAGCTTCGCCGTTCGAGACCGGTCGCAGCAGGTCCGGGTACAGCCCGGGTTCGTCGAACTCGTAGCCGTCGTCGTGCTCCGGCAGTGCCACGAACGAACACGGCACGAGCTCCACGGACGACACCGCGACGAGGTCGGCCGCCGCACCTTCGACCCGGACCTGCAGCGGGCTGGGGTCGCGGAACGTCGGCTCGAGCGGCGGGCGATAGGCCAGCTGGAACGACGCCGGCTCGCCCAGGAAGGCCTGGAACCTCGTCTCCGCGCGCACCGGACGGGGATCCCGGATCGGGTGCACCTTCGCGAGCGCATCGCAGACAACGAACTCCCACGTCCCGGCCACGCCAGACCACCATCCCGTTCCTTTGCGCAATTGTGGCTCCTATGATGCAGATCCGCGCATCAATGCACAATGGCGCTGGGCTGGCCGGAGCGGCAAGCGCTCCGGCCAGGTCCGGGTCAGCTGGTGGCGAGGCCGGCCGTGCCTGCGGTGGTGGCGCCGGCGACTTCCTCCTGCTTGGTCAGCGTGCCGTCGTGATGGACGGCGTACGAAGCGACGGAGCCGTTCGACAGACGCACGTACAGGAACTTGCCGTCGGGGCTGAGCGCGGCGTCCGAGCCCCCGGCGCTGGTCGGAGCTGCTACCGAAGCCAGCAGGTGGAGTCGTCCGTCGGCAGCGATGCGGTACGACGAGATCGACGCGCTCGCCGCGTTGACCGTGAAGGCGTAATCGCGCGTGACGACGAGCCAGCACGCGGCCGCCTGCTGGTCGCCGACCGAGGCGCTGACCGTCCGCATCCGGTTGCCGTGTACGGAGTACGACGAGACCGCTGACGGGCCGGCCTCGGAGACGATCGCATCACCACGACGGTCGAAATCGAATCCGTACGGCGTGACTCCGGCGGAGTGATGCGGTGTGGCCGTACCGGCGTACCCGTTGCGGATCGCGAACGTGTCGATCGTCTGATCGCCCTTGTGAGTCACGACCAGACTCCGGCCGTCGGGAGTGAACGAGACCTGGGCGGCCGCGGTCGGGGTTGCGCCGGACTTGCTGAGCGACCTGGTCGAGTGCGGCAACGGTTGCAGGTGCCCGTCGTGGCTGACCCTGAGACCGCTGATGGTTTCGCTGTTCTGGTTCAGCACGTAGACGACGCCGTGGCGGACGGTGACGCTGACCGGCAGATCGCCCCCGCTGGGGGCGACGTCGCGCCGTACAAGACCTCGGTCGGTGATGGCGAGCGTCGACACCGTGTCGTCACCGCCGTT
Source organism: Kribbella sp. NBC_00662 (assembly GCF_041430295.1). GTDB lineage: Bacteria > Actinomycetota > Actinomycetes > Propionibacteriales > Kribbellaceae > Kribbella. Next base: position 6,801,017 of record NZ_CP109029.1, read on the forward strand.
CACCGCGAACAGAAGGTTGCCCTGACGCACCAGTCCGTACTGCGAAGCGAGCGACGACCCGAGTCCGTGACCGCCGGTCGGAACCGCGGCGCCGACACGCAAACGGCCGTCACGCAGCCGATCGAAGACCTGGACAGCATTGCCACTGGCAACGTTCGTCGTCTCGTACACGTGCCCGACGACCACGTCGCCGCCGGATCGTCCGGTCACCGCGGCGTTCGCGGGCGCGGTCGCCAGCAAGGACGCCACGGCAACGGCAGCGAACGCAGGCGCCAGTAACCGGGCAGAATGAATGGGCATGGAAATTCCTCTCACGCAGGGAATCACTGGAACGCCTTTGACAGTAGGGCTTTCCGCGATCCGCGAGAGGAATTTCCAAGCACGGTAAGGATGCCGTTATCGCCGCCAACTGGTTCGTGAAACGTAAGGTTTGTGGTGCTCGCCGGGACTGCTTGCGGGGACTGTCAGTCCTTGAAGGCGTCCTTGGCCTTCTCGCCGGCCTGCTTCAGGTCGGCCTTGGTCTTCTCGGCCTGCCCCTCGGCCTGCAGGTCGCGATCGTCGGTCGCGTCGCCGGTCTTCTCCTTGGCCTTGCCCTTGGCAGCCTCGGCCATGTTCTTGATCTTGTCGCCAGCACTCATCGAACTCTCCTTCCGATCCGGTGATCGTCGCCTCCCGGTGCCACCCGGCAGACGATGCGAAACGGCACCATTCACCAAACCACCTTGCCCGGCCGTATCGGGAGCGCGACAGGTTGCTCCGCAGCCGCGATCTGCAGAAGGGGCTGGTCCCGTCGTGCGCGCACCGTTCGTTTGTCACGTCGGGCTGTCACACCTGGCCTAGGACTGGTGGCCGGTCCAGCGGGGTGCGACCCGGCGCCATTCGCGGGCCCATTCGTCGGCGCGGTGACTGTCGAGTGGGCGCAGGGCGAGGCGGAACGCGACGAAGATCGCGGGCCAGGCGAGCAGCGGGAACGTCAGGGCGATCGCGGTGCCGAGGGCTGCGCTGTCGCCGGAGGTTGGTGGGGCGCCAGTCATCGCGCCGGCCTGGTCGATCCAGATCAGCACGGCTGCGTTGACCGGAGTACCGAGCAGGACGTCTGTCTCTCCCTCGTGGGAGGCCCCTGACTGGTCCTGCCACCTGACGCGAACCGACGTCGTCGTGAGCCCCAGCGTCGACGGTACGGCGTTGGCCGTGCCGTCCAGCGTTCGCGCATGGACCTGGTGAACGCCGGCGCGTTCCTGGGCCGCGGACTGGTCGGCCCGATCGTGCAGCGTCGTACCGAGGGCTGCTGCCGCGGGGATCACCAGCAGCGCGATCACGATCGCGACCAGGAGGAGCGCCGCCTCGATCCGGTCGACCCTCCGCCGCAACGGATTGTGGCCGAAGCTCAGTCGCCGCAGCTGCATCATGACGAACGGCTCGGCCCGGTGTTGCGGCGTGGAACTCATCGCGCTCCCCCTATCTGCTTCACAACGTAAGACAGCAGAAACACGCTGGCTGTGACGTCGCTGCAGATTGCAGAGGGCAACCGCGTGGTGGGCCCTACGGATACGTGGTGATGGCGACCACGCAGCTGCCCACGTTCTTCAGCGGCGCGAGCGCGGGGGCTGCGGCCGGATCGTGGAGCCGAAGGCACGACGAGCCGGAGAGGAGCCGGGACGTGAACGCGACAGGGTCACGGCAGGTGCGATACGACGGGGAGAACCCAGCGGTCCAGACCGCATGCGCCGGGCAAGTCGGCGGCGACCTGGACGAGGCGGTCGCAACCTTCCTGGAAGTCCGTCCGCGGTTGCTGGCGATCGCGTACCGCTTCCTCTCCAACGCGAGTGACGCCGAGGATCTGGTGCAGGAGACGTGGCTGCGCTGGCAGAAGACGGACCGCACGGTTGTCGAGAATCCGCAGGCACTCCTGGCGACGATGACCACACGGCTCGCGATCAACCTCAGCCAGTCCGCCCGGCGTCGCCACGAGACCCCGATGACGTCTGCAGCCGCCGAGCGGATCGACGACGGTGAGGACCCGGCAACCGCAGCCGAACAGAGCGACGCCGTCGAACAAGCCATGCTCGTCGTCCTCCAGAGCCTGTCCCCCAGGGAGCGTGCTGCCTTCGTACTCCGCGAGGCCTTCGACTACTCCTACGGGCAGCTCGCTGAGTTCCTCCACCTCGGTACGGCGAACAGCAGGCAGCTGGTCTGCCGGGCGCGGCGACGGATCGCGACCGACAAGCAGACCATCGTCACCAGCGAGTCACATCAGCACTTCGTCCACGCGTTCCTCGCCGCGGCCCGGGCCGGTGACCTGACCAGATTCGAAGAGCTGCTGACCGCCGACCTGGCCGCTTGACTGCGCTCCGGGGCGACTCGGCCGTCAAGTTGGTCACAGTTGTCACCTAGCTGCCGGCGGCCCGCTCGATGACCTGAGTGGTCGTCTTGGGGTCGCTGATCAGGCCGAGGTGTCCCTCGTCGAACTCCGTCACGGTGGATCCGGCCCGCTTCGCCATCGCGCGCTGGACGTCCGGCGGGATGATCTTGTCGCCGGTGCCGATCAGGTACCAGGACGGGATCGTCTTCCAGGCCGGAGCACCGGACGTGTCGGCCAGGCCGCCGAAGGCACCCGGTCGCTGGGTCGCGTAGACCATTTCCTGGTCCTCGGCGTTCAGGCCGGTCGCGAACCACGTCAGGACCGTCGACCGCTTCAGGTAGAGATCGGTGGTCGGCGTCGGCGGCCCGGCCGGGACGAAATCGAACACCTGGGTCGGATCGGGGTTCGAGAGCGCGGAGTCCGCACTGGCCGCCTGGAGAGCCGTCTCGCCCTCGTCGAGCGCGAACGCGTTGACGTACACGAGCGCCTCGATGTTCGGCAGTCCGGTGGCCGCGTTGGTGATCACGGCACCGCCGTACGAGTGACCGACCAGGACGACCGGGCCTGGCAAGGTTTGGAGGAACGCCCGTACGGACGCGGCGTCGCCCGGAAGCGAGCGCAAAGGGTTCGGGATCGCCCGCACGGTGTACCCGTCGTCGTGCAGCCGGCCGATGACGCCCGACCAGTTCGACGCGTCCGCCCACGCACCGTGCACCAGCACGATCGTCGGCCTGATGTCACTGCTCATGAATCTGTCCTGTTCGGTCCGGAGGGCGGCTCCGATGTCGCCCACTCGCCTCTAGGTCCGGACACCGCCCTCGGCTGTGACATCGCTGAACGCCTCGTACAACGGGCTCTCCGCGAGGAGGTCGTTGCTGTGCCGGGCGTTGTGACGGTGCGCCACCCGGCGATGACCTTCGAGGATCGCGGCGATGCCGCCGATGCTCCACACACCGAGTACGACGGCATGCTGCGCCGCGCCGTGCCCGTCGAAGTACGCGGCGCTCCGGAGCAGGTTCGCACCGGCGCCCGGCGGCATCAGCTGTGACGATCGCTATCCTGGTCGGCTACATCCAGCAGCTCGCGATCCTCGGCCCTGACGCTGTGGCCGATACCCCGGAGGCGCTCAGGGCGCTGTGGCCGCTGTCAGCGTGACAGGACGCAGTCGCCGCAGAGGGGGCCGTCGTGATTGGGCGCGGCTCGGTAGACGAGGCAGCAGCTACGGCGGCGGAAGGTGCCGGCTGTCGTGGTGTGGGTGTCGTGCAGGGCCGGGTGGGCGAGGAGGGCGTCGGCAACTTCTTTGGCTCGGGGCGCTAACTCGGGTGCAGCGTTGGTGAGGGCTACGAAGGCGCCGTTGATGGCGGAGGCCACGTTGCCCTTGAGGATGTGGTCTGAGACGTTGAAGGGCTGGGTGACCCTGTCGAGGGCCGGGATTGGGCCTTCGAACAGCTCGGCGCCGAGGTCGCGTGAGGTGGTTGGCGGTGCCAACGAGAGTGGGAAGGCGCCGCCGAGAACTGGTTGCCAGTGCACGCTTTCGAGGTCGACGGGCGGGACACCGTCGCCCAGCACCGAGGTGGCGAAGGCGGGTGAGACGAGGCGCGCGACCAGGCCCAGGTGGGTGATCGACGCGGCGACCCGGATCTCCACGGCCTCGGGCTCCTGGCCGCCCGCGGCGGCCAGGTATGCGCGGGTGGTCATCACCCGGTCCTCGAGTACGGCGGGGTCGTCGAGCAGCTCCGACATGTTCCGCCACGGTGCGACGGCCGCCGTACCCGAGGGGTGTTGCTCGTGCGCGAAGAACGGGCCGAGGGCAACGACCTGGTCGAGCGTCATGCGTTGTGGACCGGCTCCGCCTGCTCGGTGCGGGCCGTGCGCGGCTGGAGCAGGCGCTCCGCGAGCGGTCCGAAGATCAGGCCGATGGCTCCCCACAACAGCACCTGGGCAGCGACCGAGTACAGCCGGAACTCGTACAACGTGTCGGCGTCGAAACCCGGGAAGACGATGTTGCCCTTGTCATCGGTCAGCGGCAACGGTGTCTCGGTCGCATGCCGCCCGTACTCCTCGACGTTCGCCGCCAACTGACCGACCGAGGGCAGCACGGCCATCAGCACACCGACGATCGCGACGTACGCCGCGAGCGCGAGCAGCGTCGCGTTCCAGTTGCCGAAGCGTGGTTGCAGTCGCTTGCCGAGCAGGACGGCTCCGATCAGCAGCACGATCGAGCAGGCCACCATCGCGAGGTACAGGTTGCCGCGGTCGTGGATCGTGTCCTCGTGCCCGATCGCCGGCGGATTGGCCGGGTATTTCAGGAACGGCACGAAGTAGACCGCGAGGAAGCCGCCGAGCGCGACCAGCATCGCCAGGTTGCGCGGGCGCAGCTTGCCGACCCGGCCGAGGCAGATCGCATAGGCGACCGCGAACAGCGCGCCCATCGCGATCCCGAACAGCACGACGCCGACACCGATGCCGATGTTCGCCTGCAAGGTCCGGCTGAAGAGCTCGTGGCCGCCGTGGTCGACCGGCAGCCCGGCCGCCTCGTCCAGCGCGTGCTGAGCAGCGTCCCGGCCGCTCTCGTAGTCGATCGCGGCCTGGATCTGGGACTCGGCGAAGATCCGCGCGAACACGAACGCGATCAGCCCGGCCACTGCGCCGGCGAGTGCGCCGCGCAGGATGAGTTTTCTTTCCATGTCAGTGACAGGGGAAGCCGAGGAAGTGGCGCGCGTCGTGCACGAACTCGTGGATGTGCGTGTCCTTGCCGAAGATCGAGTACGCGCCCTGGTCGACACCGACGAAGTAGTAGATCGCGAACGCGACGATCGCGGTCCCGACCAGCCACATCACAGCCCGCGAGACCGGTACGACGACCGGCGTGGAAACCGAGGTGGGAGCAGACAGATTGCTCACGAGTGAAGCCTCCTTCTAGGGGATCGTGCGTCCCGCATCCAATGGAGCGTCGTGACGGCGAAGTATCTGACTCACCGCTCACACGAGGCGAACGGCTCACAGTGGCGCGACCGTGCCGAAGTCTCATCGGCTTCCTTGCGCCGTCACTACGTTGTGAGAGTACGGACGCGGTCCGGGCACGTCAATCGCGGGTTGTCCACATCACGTGCGCGGTCCGTCAGCTCTCCGGCTCGACCTCGACGCGATCCGCGAGGTGCTGACGTTCCAGGAGAAGGCCGGACGCCGTACGGTCCGAACTCAGCTGACCCGGTCCGACGGTGGCCCGGAAAATGGGTCGGGCCACCGTCGCCGGACGGCTAAGCTCGGGGGCCCGGTGCACCCGAGGAGGCCCCGTGTTCCAACCGCTGCACGCTTCTGCGACTCGAGCTGTTGAGAAACTCCGCGATATCGGTGAACCACTACCCGACGACGTTGCCGCCCAGTTGGCCAAGCTGGCTGACGATTCCCAGTCCTCGACCGCAGTCGAGGACCTGCTTCGCCCGTACGTCCTGGTCGGCGTCCGGATCGACGAACAAGGGCTGACCTACAGTACGCCGGGCACCGCGCCACCGCGGCTGGTCCAGCACGGCTGGCGCAGCTTCCTGGTCCGGATCGAGAACCCGCATCGGCTGGTCGGCAATCTCGCCGCCCAGTCGAACCATGTTCTCGGCACCATCGACTACCACAGCCACGCCGCGCGGATCGCGATGCCGGACACGTTGACGATCGTCCCCAGGATCGAGCGCAGTCGGCTCGAGGTGAAGCTGGCCGGTCCGACCGATGTGTCCGGCGTGGACGTCGAGTACAAGGTGATCAGCCTGTACAGCCGCGACGCCGGCACCCACAACGGCGAGCTGGGATTCGTCCTGGCCGTCGAAGAGGCTGAGCACAGCTACACCAGACCGCCGCTCGCGAAGGCGTGGCGGCGAATGGGCGGTGAGAGCCGCCAGTACGAGGCGTCGTACGAGTTCGACTGCCTGCCGGCGCGCGACATCCGGTTCGACATCCGCGAACCCGACGGAAGCAGCTGCGTAGCGGCGCTCACCGTTCGCGACTCGCAACGGCGGTCCTACCCGTCGAAGGGGATGCGGCTCGCGCCGGACATGTTCTTCCACGAACATGTCTACCGCGCGACCGGCGAGGTCATCACGCTGCCGGCCGGTCAGTACGAGATCTCCGCACGCCGCGGCCCGGAGTACCGGGAAGTGCGCGTCGACGTCGGCCTCACAGCTGACGACGACGCGGTCACGATCGAGCTCGATCGCTGGGCAGATCCGGCGCGCCACGGGTACTACTCCGGCGATCCGCACATCCACGCCGGCGGGTGCTCGCACTACAGCGTCCCGTCCGAGGGCGTGATGCCGGAGACGATGATCCGGCACGTGCGTGGCGAGGGCCTGTGGATGGGCAGCGTGCTCACCTGGGGGCCGTGCTACTACCACCAGAAGCAGTTCTTCAGCGGCTTGTCGATCAGCCCGCGCGCCGAGCTGGAGTGGCCGGCCATGCAGCAGGCCCAGGGGATGAACTGGGATCCGCAGGACACCGACCACGACGGCCAGAGCCTGCTGCGGTACGACCTCGAGGTGTCGGGGTTTCCGTCCAGCCATTCGGGTCACGTCATCCTGCTCGGGCTGACCGACCAGGACTACCCCGGGACCAAGATCATCGAGGACTGGCCGTCGTACAACCTGCCGGTCATGCGCTGGGGTCACGCCCAGAACGCGATGGTCGGGTACGCGCACTGCGGTCTCGGCCTCGGGGTCGGCACCGACGAGCTGCCGAACTACGTGATCCCCGGATTCCAGTCGATCGGCTCGAACGAGATCATCGTCGACGTACCGCTGGGTGCCGCCGACTTCCAGTGCGGCGCCGAGTTCGCGCCCGCCGTGGAGCTGAACATCTGGTACCACCTGCTGAACGTCGGCTACCGCACGCTGATGCTCGGCGAGACCGACTACCCCTGCATCTACGACGACGGCCCCGGCGTCGGGCGCACGTACGTCCAGCTGCCCGAGCCGCCCCAAGGCCCGCAGGCGCTGGAATCCTGGCTCGGCGGATTGAAGGACAGGGCGTCGTACTTCGGTGACGGCCGCAGCCACGTCTACGACTTCGCGATCGACGGCGACACCAGCCGCGAGCAGACGGCGGACGCCGCAGGACCGGTCCGGGTCAGCGCGACCCTCGCGGCCTGGTTGCCCGAGGAACCGCCCGCACTGCCGGCGGCGGGTCAACCGGCATACAGCGCTCCGGTCGGCTGGCATCTCGAACGATCGCGGATCGGGCGGACCCGCAACGTGCTGGTCGAGGTGCTCGTCAACGGTGTGCCGGTCGCGTCGCGGGAACTGGTTGCTGATGGCAACGAGCAGGTGGTCGAGTTCGACGTACCGCTGGAGCGCTCGTCCTGGCTGGCGTTGCGGATCCTGCGCAGCGTGCACACCCAGCCGATCTTCGTCGAGCTCGCGGGGAAGCCGATCCGCGCGTCGCGGCGAAGCGCGCAATGGCTCTACGACTCGGTCGACGCCTTGTGGAAGGCCAAGTCCGGCTTCATCCGTGAGACCGAGCGGGCCGAGGCACGCGAGGCGTACGACGCCGCGCAGGCCGCCTACCTGACCCGTCGCGACGAATCCGAGGTGGACTGATGTACGGCGAACCCGCCGGCTGCTGCGGCCCGGTCGACACCAAGGCCCCGATCTCGGTGACAATCAACCCCGAGGCCCGGGTGAACGTCGCCCGGACCGCGACCCGGGTCGAGCCCGTCGCGCCGGGGCACTGGCATCCGATCGACGTCACGATCGTCAACGACGGTTACGTCACCGGGCAGCTCGTCATCGAGAGCGACCCGGTGCCCGGCGTCGAGCTGGACCTGCCGGCCCACGACCTCACCGGCGAACCACGCCAGGAGGGCGCGATCCGGATCCGCTTCGACTCCCCCGCCGTTGTCGACGTCACGCTCAACTTCCGAGCCCTTGGCGCGCTGGGCGGCCTCGCCAACCACAGCTCGCTGCATCTGCTGCTGCGTAGTCAGTAGCTCTTTCAGTAGGTCTTGTAGTAGATGAGTTCACCGGACTCGCCGGCCGCCGCGCCTTCGCTGGGGATGAACAGCGTCACCACGAGGGCCGGCTGGCCGTTCGGCGCTTTCAGGTTCGTGATCGTGGGATTGGCGAACGCGGTACTGCCGCCGTTGGTCCGGATCGTCGTCCGGTCGGCATTGCCGGTCTGGTAGTCGTACACGAACGTGCGCCACGAGCCGAAGTCGCCCTTGGTGTACTGCCCCTCGATCAGGCCGAAGCTGTAACCGCGGAACGTGGTGTTGTCGCGGTCGCCGATGTTGCCGTTCACACCCCAGTAGAGCAGGGCGTTGTCGAAGTTCGGCTGCGCGGACGTGGACCACGAGTTGAAGTTGGTAAGCGTGCCACGCTGCTGCCGGTCGCGGTCGCAGTTCCACCAATAGTGGCCGCCGATGTCGATCGTCGAGTGGTCGATGTCGGGTGAGAGCGTGACGCTGTAGATGTTCGGGGTGCCCTCGGCGCAGGACGAGAGCCGGCGCGGAGCGTCGTACGCGCGGCTGACGTTGCCGGCCAGGAGGTCCGCGCGACTGGCGAAGTACCGGAAGGCGAGGTGGTTGTTGCCGCCACCGGGCTGCTCCTGCTCCCACGCGAGCACGAACCCGCCGTTCGACGCCTGGATGATCGTCGGCTGCGACGCGGGGCCGGTGTTGCTCCCGGCGAGTTCGCGAACCCAGTGCCAGTTGAGCAGATCCGTCGAGGTCGCGAGGTTCACCCGGAAGTGACCATCACTCGCCAGGTGGTGCGAGACGGCCAGGTAGCCACCGGTCGTGTCCTGGATGATCTTGACCGTGTCCATGACATGACCGGCGTCGTCCTTCACGCCGTACCGCTTGCCGGTCGCGCCGGCGACGTTCTCGACGATGCCGCGAAGCTCGGCCCGCGCCGGATCGGACGCAGCGGAGGTCGACGCCTGCGCGGGCGCGATCGTTGCGGTCAGCATCGTGGCAACCAGAAGTACCGGAAGAATTCTCAGCATGGGCGGTGTCCCTCGTGATGGGATTGCTGCGGATCCGTCAGTCGACAAGACTATGCCACCGCTGTGCCGAGCGCTTTGGGTCGAACGCCCGGGCCGAACGGGAGGTGAACGCCGTGGGTGACGGATCAGCATCGCAGCACCGAACTCTGGTGTGCATCGGTGATCTGGTCGAAGACGTCGTGGTCTGGACGCCACCCGCGGTCCGCGTCGGAACGGACAATCCCGCGCGGATCCACCGAACGCGCGGCGGTGCCGCCGCCAATGTCGCCGTCTTCGCGAGCAGTCTCGGAACGTCGGCCCGATTCATCGGCCGGGTCGGGGACGACCGGGCCGGTACGGCGCTGGTGCAGGATCTGCTCGAAGCCGGTGTCGACGCCCGCGTCCAGCGGGAGGGGCGGACCGGAACGATCGTCATCCTCGTGGACGCCCAGGGAGAACGGACGATGTACCCGGATCGAGCGGCCGCGGCGCAGTTGACCGACGTACCCCACAGCTGGCTGTCCGGTGCGGACGCGATCCACCTGTCGGCGTACTCCCTTGCCGGACCATCGCTGGCCGTCCTCCGGCAGGCGTCGGACTTCGCCCACGCCGAGGAGGCGGTCCTCACCATCGACGCGTCCTCGATCGCACTCATCGATTCGCTCGGGCCCGCGCCGTTTCGTGACCTGATCAGGACCCTCAGGCCGACGTACGTCTTCGCGAACGGGATCGAGGCCGAAACCGGCGACCTGCGAGACCTCGCCTGTCCAGGTACGACGGTCGTGGTCAAGAACGGTGTCGAGCCCACCGAACTGCACGTCGACGGTCGGGCAACGGCGACCGTCCAGGTTCCTCCGGTCGGCGACGTGCGGGACACGACCGGCGCCGGTGATGCGTTCGCCGCGGCCTTCATCTCCGCCGTACTCGCCGGAGCCGATGCCGTCGAGGCGGTCGAAGCCGGCCATCGCATCGCCGGCCGAGTTCTCAACGCGCCCGGTGCTTCCCTTGCCCAGAACGGAGTCGTCTGTGATTGAGCCCATCGTGTCCGGCGAGGTGGCGCAAGCGCTGGCCGAGGACCGCGCCGTCGTCGCGCTCGAGTCGACGATCTTCTCGAATCTCGGGCTACCCGCCCCGGCGAACGCCGATGCCCTCGAACTCTGCAAGCAGGCAGTCCGCGACCAGGGCGCCGTACCGGCCGTGACCGCGATCCTCGACGGCCGGCCGCATGTCGGTCTGCTGCCCGACGAGGAGAAGCGCGTACTCCAGGGCACTCGCAAGGTCGCCGAGCGCGACCTCGCCGTCGCGCAGGCCCAGCGCTGGGACGTCGGCGTGACCACCGTCTCGGCAACGGTGAGCCTGGCTCATGCGGCCGGCATCTCGGTGTTCGCCACCGGCGGCATCGGCGGTGTCCACCGCGGCTCGGAATTGAGCGGAGACGTCTCGGCCGATCTCGATGCGATCGCACAGCACCCGGTCATCACCGTCTGCGCGGGCGCCAAGGCGTTCCTCGATCTGCCGCGGACCCTCGAGTACCTCGAGACTGCCGGCGTTCCGGTCCTGGGTTGGCAACACGACTGGTTCCCGGCCTTCTACACGCGGTCGAGTGGTTTGCCGATCCCCCATCGGGTCGACGACGAGCGCACGGTCTGCGACGTACTCCGCTTCCGGTCCCGACCGGACACCGGAGTACTGCTGACCGTTCCGATTCCGGTCGAGGACGAGATCCCGGCGGCACGCATCGACGAGGTGCTCACCGCTGCGTTGGACGCGAGTGCCCGCGCCGGGATCGCAGGCCCCGCCGTCACGCCGTACGTCCTGGCGAGGATCGAGAAGGAGACCGACGGACAGAGCGTCCCGGCCAACCTGGCACTGGCCCGGAACAACGCCCGCGTCGCGGCCAGGATCGCCGTCGCTCTTGGCGATCTGTGGCGCTGATCCCCGGCTCCTCAGTACTCTCGAAGTCCCTGCACACACGTCGAGTCGAGCTGACATGACCGAACTCCAGCAGCACTGTGAGCTACTGCGCTCACTCCATCGCCCGGGCGATCCGTTGCTCCTTCCGAACGCTTGGGATGCGGCCACGGCACGAGCCGTCGTCGCGGCCGGGTATCCCGTTGTCGCAACGACCAGCGGTGGGGTTGCCGCGTCCCTCGGTTACGAGGACCACGAGGGGGCGCCGGGCGACGAGATGCTCGCCGCGGCAGCGCGGATCGTGCGCGCTGTCGACGTACCGGTGTCGGTGGACGCCGAGGGCGGCTACCGGATGGAGCCGGCCGAGATCGTCGAGGCGCTGCTGACGGTCGGCGCCGCGGGCTGCAATCTGGAGGACAGCGACCATCGCGAGGGCGGCCTGCGCGATCCCGGCGTCCACGCAGAGTGGCTGATCGCGATTCGTGAGGCTGCGTCCGCACGCGACTATCCGCTGGTCATCAATGCCCGGATCGACGTGTTCATCGCGCCGTTCCTGGCCGGCGCCGGACCGGAGGCGTACGCCGAGCTCGTACCGGAGGCGACCGGGCGTGCGAAGGCGTACTTCGACGCAGGCGTCGACTGCGTCTATCCCATCGGTCCCTGGGAGTCGGACGCACTGGGTGCCTTCGTCTCGGAGGTCCAGGGTCCGGTGAACATCACCCGGTGGGCGCAGGGCCAGTCCCCGGCCGAACTGGCGTCGTTGGGCGTGGCGCGGGTGAGCTGGGCGACGTTCCTGCACCTCGACGCGATGGCTCGGTTCGAGGCCGAACTCGGCACGCTGCGGGACTAGGCTGATTCGAGGCGGCTGATCGGCACGTGCCCGAGCTGGTTGCGCGAGCTGATCTCGAGCTTCGCGTACACCTTCCGCAGGTGCCATTCCACGGTGTGCCGGCTGAGGTAGAGCTCGGCGCCGATCTCCGGGTTGGACAAGCCCTCACGGGCGAGCCGGGCGATCTGCGACTCCTGCCGGGTGAGCACACCCCGTGGTTCCTCGCCGCGTTTGCGTGCTGTCTCACCCGAGGCGGACAGTTCTCTGCGGGCGCGCTCGGCGAACGCCTGCGCCCCGATCCGGCTGAAGACGTCGTACGCCGCACGCAGCTGCTCGCGTGCATCGACACGGCGCGACTCGCGACGCAGCCACTCGCCGTACGAGAGACGTACCCGGGCGAGGTAGATGATCACGCGCGTCCGCTCCAGCCGCGCGATGGCCTCGCGGTACAGCGCGTCCGCGGTCTCGCCGTCGCTCAGCATCGCCTGTGACCAGGCCTGGACGCCGAGCGCCCAGTCGGTGCCGGCCGCGGTCGTACGTTCCGTCAGGCGTCGCAGGGCGTCCGCGGCTTCGTCGTACGCGTCACAGCGGCTGCCCGCTTCGATCAGCTCGATCAGAGCGAGGCCGTAGATGCCGAGGTCGGCGTACTCACACGCGACCCGCGCCTCGGCCAACGCGGCGTCGTAGTGGCCGATGGCGTTGTTCAGCAGCGCCGTCGCGTACCCCTTGCCGCTGATCCCTCGTCCCTCACCCCGCTCGGTGACGCCCGCGAGCTCGGACACGAAGGTAGCCATGACCGCGTCCGGTTCGCCGCCGCGCCAGGCCTCGAGCATCAGCGCCGGATAGCGCACCGGGGCGCCGCCGGTCGCCGCGCTGATCCCGTCGCCCTCTGCGAGCAGCGTGGATGCTGCGGCGAACTCGCCGGCATGCAGATGCACGAACGCGCGATACCCCAGCGCGAGCGGCAGAACGGTGAGCGCCCCGGACTCGCGGCACAACCGCACCGCCTTGGTCGACAGCTCGTGCCATTTGGTGTCGTCCCACAGCTCGCCCGCAACCAGCCAGGGCAGCCAGAACCACCGCAGTACGTCGTTCTCGTCGTCTCCGGCCGCCTGCGCGAACGCTTCCGTCGCCCGCTGCAGGGGCTCGATCCCGGCCACGTAGCCGTCCAGGTACAGCGTCGCCAGACCGTCGAGGAGAAGGTCCGCCGGCCGGTCCGCGCGTTGGCCGGGAGGAGCCTTCCGGACCGCGGCGGCGACCTCTCGCGGGCCGATCTCGGGATAGATCCGGCCCACGTAGACCGTGGCTCCGAGCGCGTCGAGGTACGTCTCGCGCGCCGCGACGGCGTCGTACGGCGCGAGCTGCTCGGCCGCGTCGAGCAACACCGGCGGCGCCTCGACACCGCGGCTGACCGCGAAGACGATCTGAGCCCGCAACCGAGCGAGCTGGGCCCGACCGAGTCCGTCCAGCGGGGCCGCTTCCGCCATCGCGAGCAGCCGCTGTGCGCCTTCCAGAGCGCCCGATCCGACCTGGGCCTCGGCCGCAGCCAGCGCCCGCCGGCCACGACCGCCCGGATCCGGGGTCAGCTCCGCCGCTCGCTGCAAGAATGCGGCGGCAGCAGCGATCCCGCCGCGAGCCCGGGCACGTCCGGCGGAGCGCTCCAACTCGTCGGCGACCGATTCGTCGAGGCCGGCGGCGGCGTGGCCGCGATGCCAGGCGCGTCGATCGGCGTCGCCTTCGGCATCGGTGGCCTCGGCCAGCGCCGCATGCACTTTCAGCCGGTCGCCTGTGGGCGCCGTCCGGTAGACCGCCGAGCGCACCAACGGATGCCGGAAGCGGACGTAGGCACCGAGTTCGATCAGTCCCGCCTCCTGGGCGGGCACACCGGCCCCGATCCGCAGCCCGAGCAGTCCTACCGCCCGCCACAACAATGCGACATCACCTACCGGCTCGGCTGCTGCCGTCAGCAGGAACAGTCGGGTCTCCTCCGGGAGTGCCTCCACCTGACGGAGGAAGTTCCGTTCGAGCTGATTCGTCAGCGGCGACGCGTTCGGAAGCTCGAACCCGCCGGCGAGTTCGGCCGGGCTCAATCCCCGCGGGAGCTCCAGCAGCGCCAGCGGATTGCCGTGCGACTCGGCGATGACCCGATCCCGCACCTGGTCGTCGAGTCGCCCGGGCCACGCCGCATCGAGAAGCCCACGGGCATCCTTGTCCTTGAGCCCGCTGAGGATCACCTGCGGTAGCCCCGCCAGTTCGCGCATCTCACTGGATCGCCGTACGGCGAACACCAGCCCGACCGACTCCGCCAACAGCCGGCGCGCAACGAACGCGATCGTCAGCGCCGACGCCTCGTCCAGCCACTGCGCGTCGTCGACGACGCAGATCAGCGGCTGCTCCTCCGCGGCCTCGGACAACAGCCCGAGTACTGCGAGACCGACGGCGAACCGGTCCGGAGGCGTCTCCGCCCGAAGCCCGAACGCCGTCTCCAGCGCGAGCCGCTGCGGCTCCGGCAGCCGCTCCCGCAACGAAAGCATCGGCGCACACAACTGATGCAGCCCCGCGTAGGCGAGCTCCATCTCGTACTCGACCCCGACCGCATGCGCCACCCGGCAACCGCTCGCGCCGTGCCGGATATACCCCAGCAACGCCGACTTCCCCGCCCCCGGATCCCCCCGCACCACAAGCACCTGGCTCTGCCCCGACCGCACTGTCTCGACCAGCCGGTCCAGCACCAAACACTCGTCCTGCCGACCCCGCAACCCGTACCGCGGATTATCAGTCGACATGACCTTGGACGCTACAGCCGCCCACCCGCCGCTGCCAACGCTGACAAGTTCGAAAAGTTCCCTCCGTTAGTTTCTTGCGCGCACGGTGGGTGAGGCGGAAAATCACCGTACGGTCGCCCTCCACGTCCGCGTGATGCCGCTGCCCCGGTTAGGAGTGACGTGAGATTTTCGTTCCGTGCTGTTCCCGCTCTTGCCATCGGTGGGCTTGTCGCCGCAGTCCTGGTCCCACAGGTTTCTGCCGGCACGCCCGCCACAACCGCTGGGTCCTCTGTGTCAGCTGAAAGCGTCAACCTCTCGCTGCTGCCGGGTGCTGTCGCCTCGGCAAAGTCCCAACGCACGACCGCGCCGGCGCTGACGTACGCGCCGGCCAACGCGACCGACGTGTTCGTCCACAACGGCTGGACCTCGAACTACGCGTCGGTCGGGAACGGGTACGACCCGACGCAGGACTGGTTCCAGGTCAAGCTGGCTACGCCGTCGCCGGTGTACGAGGTGTTCACCCGGTGGACCTCGCCGGCCAAGCCGTCGGAGTACGAGCTGCAGGTGTCCACCGACGCCGATTGCCAGACGTGGACGACGGTGGCCCACGTGGTGAATCCGGCCGACAAGGATTCCCAGGTGATCGATCACCAGGACCCGGTCACGTGCGTCCGGATGCAGGCGCTCGCCACGACCTCGACCGTCGGGTACACCATCAACGAGTTCGAGATCTGGTCCGGTCCGAAGCCGCCGCCGACCGTGGGACAGATCATCCCCGTGCCGGTGAAGCAGACTCCGGGCACCGGTCAGCCGTGGCAGCTCACGAACACGTCCCGGATCGTCGTGTCGAGCAGCGCGCTCACCGCGACGGCCGAGGTGCTCGCCGGCTACCTGCGCCCGGCCACCGGGTTCGTACTCCCGGTCGTGACCGGTTCGCCGGCCGCCGCTGACATCGCGCTCAGCACCGGCCCGGTCGCCGGACTGCCGGCCGACAAGACCGCCGAGGGGTACTCGCTCACGGTCTCCAGCGGCGGCGCGAAGATCGTCGCACCCCAGCCGCACGGCCTGTTCAACGGGTTCGCCAGCCTGCGGCAGCTGTTGCCAGCGGCAATCAACGCCCAGACCGAGGGCACCGGGCCGTGGACGGTCCAGCCGATCACGGTGCTGGACTACCCGCGGTACGAGCACCGTGGCCTGCAGCTGGACCCGGCGCGCAACTTCATGACCGTCGCCGAGATCCGCTCGATGATCGACCAGCTGGCCGCGCTCAAGGGGGACAAGCTGCACCTGCACCTGAGCGACTCCCAGTCCTGGCGCCTCGAGATCAAGGGCTACCCCGCCCTGGACGGCACCGGCTGCAACGGAGCGGCCTGTATCGCCGGCTTCTACACCCAGGAGGACTTCAAGGGCCTGGTGAAGTACGCCGCCGACCGCTTCATCGAGATCGTCCCGGAACTGGAAGGCCCGGCCCACGCCACGGCCGCGGTCCGGTCCCTCGGCGGCGTCGCGGTGATGGGCTGCCAGGGCCAGACGCAGACCGACCGGTTCTGCACGAACCCGAACGACCCGGCGAGCGAACGCGCCCTCGCCTTCTGGCGGGACGCGATCGCCCAGCTCGCCGCCATCTCCCCCGCACCGATCATCCACATCGGCGGCGACGAAGCCATCGGCATGCCCCACGAGGACTACAAGTGGTGGATCGGCCAGATGGAGAAGATCGTCAACGCCAACGGCAAGCAGATGATGGGCTGGAACCCGGCCCTCGAGGGCTACGCGCCGGGCTCGACGTCGATCAACCACTACTGGTCGGACTACACCGGCGGCGGTCCGCCGCTGATCAAGCCCGAGTGGTTCAACCAGCACCGCCCGGTCATCACGACCCCGGAGTGGAACGCGTACCTCGACTTCGGGTACGACGGTTCCCCCGGCCGCACGCCGCGCACCGAGCTCGACAAGGCGTACGGATGGGACCCGGAGTGGGTCTACGAGAAGTACCGGTCCGTCTGGGCGCAACCGGCGTACGGCGGGCCCAAGGCCGAGGACATCATCGGCATCGAGGCGCCCATCTGGGGCGAGCAGATGCGCGGGCTGGCCACCAACGAGTACATGGTCTTCCCGCGGCTGGCCGGGATCCTCGAGAAGGCCTGGTCACCCAAGGTGCTGACCCAGGACTACGACTCGTACGTGCAGCGACTCAGCGTCGCCGGGCCGCGCTGGGCGTTCGCGAACGTGAACTACGGCTCGATCGCCCAGGTCAACTGGACGCCGGAGTCGATGGGCACGGTCACACGCTTCGGCGTCGACCGGACCGTCACCAACGCCCCGCTGGGACGCCTGGCTGCCGGCTCGATCCCGCCGGGTGAGGTCACCGCATCGATCGACTGGGGTGACGGCTCCGCCGCCGAGAGCGCTGCCGTCGCGGGTCGCGACTACGTGGCAAGTCAACGTCAGGGCCGAAGCCTGATGACCGTCAGCGGGAGCCACACCTACCCCGCCGACGGGACCTATCACGGCACTGTCACCTACACCCGCCAGTCCCAGACCTGGGTCGTGCCGTTCGTGGCGACCGGTGCTCCGGCCTGTACGACGATGCTGAGCGGCACGCACAGTGGCCCACTCAGCGTCACCTCGGGCGTCGCGTGCTTCGACGGCGCAACGGTCTCCGGCCCGGTGACCGTTGCCGCAGGCGCCGGCCTGTACGCCACCGGATCAGAGTTCCGCGGCCCGGTGACTGCCTCCGGCGCAGGCAACGTCCTCATCTGCGGTACGACGGTGTCCGGCCCGGTGAGCGTGACCGGCCGGACCCGCGTCTGGCTCGGCAACCCCGCCGGCGAATGCGCACCGTCGACGATCAAGGGCCCGGTCGCTCTACAGAACAACACCGGCTCGACCATCGTCTCCGGCAACCGGATCAGCGGCCCGCTCGCCTGCAGCGGCAACAACCCCGCACCGACCGACGCAGGCCTGCCAAACTCGGTCTCCGGCCCGAAGTCGGGCCAGTGCGCCAAGCTCTGACAGTTCGTTGAGCGGGACCGGGCCACCGGCCGAGAGGCTGGTGGCCCGGTCCCGCTCGCACGAGTCGATCCACTTCTGTGGCATGCCGGGGTCGTGTCGGGGCGACCTCTCTCCTAAGTTGTTTCCAAGCGGACTGAGGAGGCGTGCTGTGGCAGAGTCGGTTGCGGATGTCGTGGTGGCGACATTGGGGAAGTCCGGGGTGCGGCGGGTCTTCGGGGTTCCCGGGGATTCGCTGAACGGCTTCACCGATGCCCTGCGGCGGAACGGTGAGGTTGCCTGGCAGCACGTGCGCCATGAGGAGGCGGCGGCGTTCGCGGCGGCCGGTGAGGCGGCGGTGACGGGCGAGCTGGCCGTTTGTGTCGGCAGTTGCGGACCGGGCAACCTGCATCTGATCAACGGGCTGTTCGACGCGAATCGCAGCGGCGTGCCCGTGCTTGCCATCGCCGCGCAGATCCCACGCGAGGAGATCGGCGGGAGCTACTTCCAGGAGACCCGTCCGGAGGAGCTGTTCCGGCAGTGCAGTGTGTACTCCGAACTTGTCAGCGTCCCGGAACAACTGCCGCGGACCCTGGCGATGGCCATGCGCGCCGCGCTCGAACGGCGTGGTGTGGCGGTCGTCGTCGTACCGGGTGAGATCTTCCTGGCCCAGGCCGAGCGTGGTGCCAAGGCGCTCGAGATCCGGGCGTCGCAGTCGGTCATCCGGCCGGCGGACGAGCCGCTCGCCGCGGCCGCCGACGTACTGAACGGCGCGAAGGCCGTGACCATCCTCGCCGGCGCGGGCTGTGCCGGCGCGCACGACCAGCTGATCGCGCTCGCGGAGGCACTGAAGGCGCCGGTCGTGCATGCCTTCCGCGGCAAAGAGTTCGTCGAGTACGACAATCCGTACGACGTCGGCATGACCGGGCTGATCGGTTGGAGCTCGGGCTACCGGGCGATGGAACACTGCGACGCGCTGCTGATGCTCGGCACCGACTTCCCGTACCGGCCGTTCTACCCCGAGGACGTGCCGGTCGTGCAGGTCGACGTCCGCGGCGAGAACATCGGCCGCCGGGTGCCCGTGGACGTTGCCCTCGTCGGGACCGTCGACGCCACGATCGACGCGTTGCTGCCGCTGATCAAGTCGAAGACCGATTCGGATCACCTCGACCGGATGACGGCTCATCACCGTCGCGCACGGAGCCGGATGGACGCGCTCGCCGAGCAGGGCCGCAAGGAGTCGCCGCTGCATCCGCAGTACGTCGCCGCGACCGTCAACCGGCTGGCGTCGGAGGACGCGGTGTTCACGGCGGACGTCGGTACGCCGTGCATCTGGGCGGCACGCTACGTGAAGATGAATGGCCGGCGCCGGCTGATCGGCTCCTTCAACCACGGCTCGATGGCCAACGCGCTCCCCCACGCGATCGGCGCACAGGCGGCGTACCCGGACCGTCAGGTGATCAGTCTGTCCGGTGACGGCGGGCTGGCGATGCTCCTCGGCGAACTGCTGACCCTGCGTCAGCAACGGCTCCCGGTGAAGGTCGTGGTCTTCAACAACGGCGCGCTGTCGTTCGTCGAGCTCGAGATGAAGGCGGCCGGCATCGTCACGTACGCGACCGACCTCGACGACCCGGACTTCGCCGGCATCGCGAAAGCCACCGGACTGTACGGCGCCCGCGTCGAGACCGCCGACCAACTCGAACCGGCCCTGCGCGCCGCGTTCGAGCACGACGGCCCGGCCCTCGTCGACGTCCTCACGGCCCGGGAAGAACTCTCCCTGCCCCCGAAGATCACTCTCGAGCAGGCCAAGGGATTCACCCTCTTCGCGACCAGAACGATCTTGTCCGGCAACGCCGGCGAACTCGTCGAACTCGCCAAGACCAACCTCCGCCAGCTCCAACGCGAGTAAGAGGTCCGGCTTCGCGTCCTCACCTCCGCCGCCCGGGGCGGTAGGTTGCCGGGCATGGACTGGAAGCTTGAGTTGGTTTCGGTGCCGGTGTCGGATGTGGACCGGGCCAAGGCGTTCTACACCGAGAAGGTCGGGTTCGTGGCCGACCATGATCACCAGGTGACGGACGAACTGCGGTTCGTGCAGCTCACGCCGCCTGGTTCGGCGTGCTCGATCGCGCTGGGCAGTGGGATGGATCAGGCCGAGCCTGGATCCGTCCGCGGGTTGCAGATCGTGGTCGCGGACGTGGACGAGGCCCGCGCGGAGCTGACCGGACGTGGGGTGGAGGTGTCGGAGGTCCAGGAGTTCCCGTGGGGTCGTTTCGTCTTCTTCAGCGACCCGGACGGCAACTCCTGGGCGCTCCAGCAGATCACCAACCGCAACTGAGCCTCACAGCACCCCGCGCTCCGGCGCCGCAGCGACGACCGACGGGCGGTTGCTAGGACGCGCTTGACCAGCCGTCAACAGTCTGTTGAATTATTCCCGCGTACTCGTCCGGCGCCTCCTCCCAGGCGAAGTGCCCGGAGTCGACCACGGCGAGGTGGTTGTCCGGGATCCGCTGCGCGAGGAACTCGGCGTTGGCAAGCGGTACGACGCGGTCGTTGCGGGCGCCGATGATCGTGACCGGAGTCGTGATGGTCGGGAGGAGCTCGGCCAGCTCGGGCAGCTGCTCGGGGTACCGGCGTACGTAGCGCATCGACTCGACGAAGCGATCGCCCTCGTACGACGTCAGGTAGTCGGCCCGGATCAGATCCGGTACGTCGCCCGCGTGCGTCTCCATCGCCGCGTTGACCACCGCGTGCGGATCGACACGGCGGTACTTGTCGAAGTCGGGGTCGACCACCCACGACAACAACGGCTCGCCGAGCTCGAGCGGAACAGCAACGCCACCGGCGCCGACAACCACGCCGGCGAACAGGTCGGGATGGTCCGCGGCCGCGAACAACGCCGCCGCAGTACCGACATCGGGCGCGACGATGTAGGGCCGGCCGAGGTCGAACTCGGCGACGAGGCGGCCGAGGAATTCGCCCATCGCCCGCGGCGCCAGCAAGTCGTCACGACGTTCGGACTGACCGAAGCCGGGAAGGTCGACGGCGACGACTCGGGCATGCTCCGCCAAGGCCGCCCAGATGCGTTCGAATGCGTAGAGGCTCTCCGGCCAGGGGCTGGTGAGCAGGATCGTCGGCTCGTGCGAGCCCTCGCTGTCGGCATAGCGGATCCGGACGCCGTCGACAGTACGGAACCGGACCTCGGGAATCGTGGTGGTGTTCATGCCTTCCAGACTGGCCGCGGGCCAGGCGTGGTCGCGCCCGGGCAACCCACTGGTGGTGCCGGCCCGGGACGACGCCCGTCATTGTCACTGGTGTGAGCGTGGGCCGTGGGCGGGACGGTGGTGGCAGGGACAAGGAGGTCACCATGAAGCTCTTCCGCGGGCGGCGAGAGACCATCGCGGTGCGCGCGGCCCAAGCAAGGCCGGACGACGGACCGGTGATCGTGCTGGTCGGCGGCGCCGACCGTGACGCACTGGACTGGGCCGCGGCCGAGGCTGCTGCCCGGGGATCCGAGCTCCAGCTCGTGTACGCGTTCCGCTGGCCGCCGCAGCTGCTCGACCCGCTGGCCAACTCCGCGGTGGATCTTCGCGCCCGGGACGACGTCGACGCCGTCCTGATGAACGCCATCCACCGCGCCCGCCGGATCGCGCCGTCGCTGCGGATCAGCACGACCGCCTTCCCGGGCAGGCAGCTGCAAGCCCTGATCAGCATGGCCCGCGAGTCCCAGCGGGCGCTGGTTGTCCTCGGCCACGGTCGCGGTCGCCTCGAACGGGCGCTGGCCCGCCGGCTCAGCCGCCGTACGACGGCCTCACTCGCGGTGATCGGGTTGTCCGCCGAAGGCTCCATCGGCACGTCGGCCGGCCGGGTGGTCGTCGGCGACGGGTCGCCGGATGCCGTCGGCTTCGCGTTCCGCGCCGCCCGGCGTCGCGGCACCGGTCTCACGGTCGTCCAGCCCACGGCCGAGGTCGAGGACGCCGTGATCATCTGGCGGATGGCGTACCCCGACGTCGACGTCCGCTGGGAGTTCGCACCGGGCCCGACGGACGGCCTGGTCCTGTCCGAGTCGGCAGGCGCCGCGCTCACGGTTCTTGGTCCGGGGCAGTCGTCGACGTACGACGTCCTGCGGCTCGCCCGCGGTCCGGTGGTGCTGGTCGGGAGCACTGCTCCCTGACCGTTTGCTTTCCGGGCAATGCCGGTGAAAACCTGACCGAATGGCGGAGCGTGAACTGCGGGGGCGGCAACACGAGCTCGCCGTGCTGGGCCGGATGCTCGAGGCCGCACGCCAGGGACGCAGCGAAGCCCTGGTGCTGCGGGGCGAGGCCGGCACCGGGAAATCCGCGCTACTCGACGCCCTGACCGCGAACGTCAAGAGCTGCATGGTCGCGCGCATCGTCGGCATCGAGTCCGAGATGGAGCTCGCCTATGCGGGCCTCTACCAGCTCTGCCGTCCGTTCCTCGACCGGATGGAGCGGCTCGCGCGGCCACAGCACGAGGCGCTGGGGATCGCGTTCGGTCAGCAGGAGGGACCGGCGCCGGATCGGTTCCTGATCGGCCTCGCCGTCCTCAATCTGCTCTCCGACGCGGCGTCCGATCGGCCGGTGCTGTGCATTGTCGACGACGCGCAGTGGCTCGACCTGATGTCCGCGCGGATCCTCGCGTTCGTCGCCCGGCGGCTGGAGGCCGAGTCGGTGGTGATGGTGTTCGCCGTTCGCGACGGTGTGGACCACGAGCTGACCGGGTTCAACGAACTCGAGATCCGCGGTCTCGACGACGCCGACGCGCGAGCCCTGCTGGATTCGGTGCTGCCGGGACCGGTCGACCCGCGCGTCCGGGACCGGATCGTCGCCGAGACCCGGGGCAACCCGCTCGCCCTGCTCGAACTCCCCCGCACCTGGACCGCGGCCGAGCTCGCCGACGGCCTCCGCGGTACGACGCTCGCGAGCCAGATCGAGGACAGCTTCGTACGACGCGTTGAAGGACTGCCCGCGGATACCCGGCTGCTCCTGCTCGTCGCAGCGGCCGAACCGCTCGGCGACGCGACCCTGCTGTGGCGGGCGGTCGAGCGACTCGGGCTGGGCGCCGACCCGGCCGCGGCGGCGATCGAGGCCGGACTGATCACGTTCGGGCAGCACATCGCCTTCCGGCATCCGCTGGTCCGCTCGGCGGCGTACCGGACGGCGACGGCCCAGGACCGGCAGGCTGTGCACCAGGCCCTTGCCGATGTCACCGATCCCGACATCGACCCGGACCGCCGCGCCTGGCACCGCGCCCAGGCGACCGTCAGGCCCGACGAGGATGTCGCGGCCGAGCTCGAACGCTCCGCGAACCGGGCCCAGGGTCGCGGCGGTTTCTACTCGGCCGCCGCGTTCCTCCAACGGTCCGCCGAGCTGACGCCGGACCCGAGCCGCAGAGCCCAACGGACGCTGGCCGCGGCGGTGGCGAAGCGCAGCTCCGGTGCGCTCGACTCGGCCCTGGAGCTGCTCCGCGCGGTGACCGCCGGTCCCCCGGATCCGCTCCGGACGGCCGAGGCCGAACATCTGCGCGGTGAGATCGCATTCGACCAAGGTCGCGCTCGCGAAGCGGCCAGCGGGCTGCTCGACGCAGCCAAGCAGCTCGAGCCGCTCGATCCCGAGCGCGCCCGGGTCGCCTACCTGGAAGCGATGTCGGCCGCCATCTGGGCGAGCGGCCCGAACGCGCCGGGCATCGTCGCCTACGCAGCGGCCGAGACGCCGCCCGTGCCTGACTCCTCCGAGTCGCCGGTCGACGTTCTGCTCGAGGCCCTCGCGCTGCGCTACACCCGCGGCTACACAGCCGCAGCGCCGCACCTGGTCGCGGCGCTCGATCGGGCGCGCGCGGCCGACGTCGGCGCCGAGGACGTCGGCGACTGGTTCTGGCTCACCGGCAACCGCGGCGTCGGCATCGTGGCGGTCGAGGTCTGGGACTACGAGGCGGCGCTCGAGCTCGCCACCCGGCAGGAGCGGACCGCCCGCGCGACCGGTGCGCTCGTACAACTGCAGTTCGCGCTCAACTTCCGGGCGAACATGCTCTGCGCGACCGGTGATCTGGAGACCGTGTCCCGCCTCGTCGAGGAGGACGCCGGGATCGCCGCAGCGACCGGCAACCCCAGCGTCGGCACCGGCCGGCTGTTCCTCGAGGCCTACCGCGGCAACGAGACCACGGCCCGCAAGCTCATCGACACCGCCATCCAGAAGGCGACCGACCAGGGTCAAGGCAGGATCGCGGCGTTCGCGACGTTCACGAACGCCGTACTGCACAACAGTCTCGGCCGCTACGACGTCGCCCGGGACGCAGCCCTGCAGGTATTCGAGCAGGACGTCCTCGGGTACGACGTACTCGTCGTCAGTGAGCTCGCCGAGGCCGCGTCCAGGACGGGCGACACCAAGCTCGTCGAGACCGCTCTCGCCTGGCTGACCGAGCGGACGACCGCCACCCCGACGGACTGGGGACTCGGCATCGAGGCGCGGGTCCGGGCCCTGCTCACCTCGGACGAGAGCGGGTACGTCGAGTCGATCGAGCACCTCGGCCGGACGAAGCTGCGCATCGAACTCTCCCGCTCCCACCTCCAGTACGGCGAATGGCTGCGGCGCGAAGGCCGTCGGGTCGATGCCCGCGAACAGCTCCGGATCGCCCACGAGCAGATGGACCAGATGGGCCTCGAAACCTTCGCGGAGCGAGCCCGGCACGAGCTGCTTGCCACCGGCGAGACGGTCCGCAAGCGCCGGCCGGAAACCCTCAACGACCTGACCGCGCAGGAGGCGCAGATCGCCGGGCTGGCCCGCGACGGGATGACCAACCCTGAGATCGCGGCCCAGCTGTTCATCAGCCCGCGAACGGTCGAGTGGCATCTGCGCAAGACGTTCTCGAAGCTCGGCATCACATCCCGCCGACAGCTTCGTAGTGCGCTGGCGCGCTGACGCACACCCTGGGCCACGTGGACAGCAATCCGGACGGCAACCGCCGGCTACTGACAGTCCGGAACGACGAACCGGCCGGAGCGTGATTGCTCCGGCCGGGGTTCGTGCGGTGATGGATCAGCGGGCGGCCCGCTCGATCACCTTGGTCACTGCCGCGGGCTGCGAGATCAGGACCAGGTGGGAGGCGCCGTCGATCTCGGTGATCGAGGCTCCGGCGCGCTTGGCCATGAAGCGTTCCGCGGCCGGCGCGATGGCGTGGTCACCGGTCGGGACGACCGCGTACTTCGGCAGCGCGGCGGGCGCTGTCTTGGCTACCGGCTCGCCGAACGCGGCGGCCGCGACCGGGCGCTGCGCGGCGATCGCCACGGCACCGACGCGAGCGGGGATGTCGGCCGCCAGCACCGGGCCGGCCGTCTTCGGATTGAGCGCGATGTCGACGCCGCCCGGGTAGCTGATCGTGTAGGTCGTGTCCGGACCCAGCTCGCTACCGGGGAACTGCGAGTTGAGCGCACCCAGCGTCTCGCCGGCCTCGGGGATGAACGCCGCCACGTAGACGAGCGACTTCACGTCCGGGGTGTCGGCCAGCTCGCTGACCAGAGCGCCGCTGTAGGAGTGCCCGACGAGCACCTTCGGGCCGGAGATGCCCGCCAGCACCCCACTCAGGTACGACGTGTCGGATGCGATCCCCCGCAGCGGGACGGCGGGAGCGACGACGTTGTAGCCGTCGCCCTGGAGCCGGCTGATCACCTGGGACCAGCTGGACCCGTCGGCGTACGCGCCGTGCAGCAGGACGATGGTCGGCTTCACCTGCGAGGTCGAGCTGGTGGCTTGTGCGGTGGTCGCGCCGGCGAACAGCAGGGTTCCTCCGAGGACTGCGAGGAACAGGTTCCTGAGCTTCTTCATGATGGTCATGCCTCCGTCACTGTGGTGTTGAGGTTGCGGTTCTCGATGGCCTTGACCGTGTTGTCGAAGGCCTTGCGCAGGACGTTCTTGCCGCCGAGCGCGAACAGGGTGGCCAGCAGGTGGCCCCTGAGGTTCTTGCCTTGGCGGACGATCACGACGTCGATGACAGTCGCGCCGTCGGCCCGGCGGGTGAAGGTGTAGGTGTGGCCGGACGCGCCGCCCCAGGTGTTGGAGTCGGTGGTCGTCAGCACGACGTGGTTCAGGTCGGACCAGTCGTAGTGCAGGCGCTCCCAGACACCGCCGGAGCCCTCGGTCACATCGGCGTACCCGGGGCCTTGGTCGTGCACCTTCAGGTAGTCGTCGTGGCTGTTGGCGAAGATCTCCGCGCGGCCCGGACCGAAGTCGGTGAGCGCGGCGACGAACTGCTCAGGCGTCGAGGTGGTGGTCTCGGTGAAGTGGATCGTGGTCATCTCAGTTCCGTTCCTTTGATCGGGATCCGATGCCTCTACTGTTCGGCGGTCGCGGACCCGTCACGCCAGGGGAAATCACGGGTCCGTCCGCGTGCAGCTGCCGCGTGTGCCGGGGCACGTCAGAGGGCCAGGGATTGCGACGGACGCGATGGAGGCGGCAGGAGGGCGATCGTCGAAGGCATGAACACCAACCGGAAGACCTTGGCGAACGATCGCCGCGTGCAACTCAACGACCGGGCCGACCTGGCCCGTCTGACCGCCGTTCCGCAGCCGCGCACGGACCTCGTTGCCCGGCTCGCCACCGTTCCCGGCCTGGTCCGCCCGGGCGTCGCCCACTGGGACATGAAGGAACGCCTCCCGCTGCACCCGCTCTCGGTCGAGAACGCGTACGGCGACCCGCGGCTGCTGCCCGACCTCGGAACCGCGGCCGTGGACTTCGCCCGCCGCCTGGGCGCCGAGGTCGTCGTCGGTGCCGAGACCGGTGGCATCCCGCTCGCGACCGCGGTCGCGCTGGCCGCGGGCCTCCCGTTCGCCTTCGTCCGCAAGCCCGGGTACGTCGGCCACGAGGACCACGAACCGAGCGTGCGCGGCGCAGCGGTGGCCGGCCGTCGGGTGCTGCTCGTCGACGACGCGGTGTCTTCGGGAGGCGCGCTCGAGGCGTTCGCGGACGAGCTGCAGAGCGAGGGCGCGATCCTGGTCGGCGCCTTCACGCTGGTCGACATGCGTGACGTCGCCACCTCGATCGCGCCGATCGCCAGGGCCCTCCCGATCGAGGCGATCGCGACGTACCTCGAGGTACTCGATGCCGCCACGGCTCACGGCGTACTCGATCCGGCCGTCCACCGGCTCGCCGTCGACGCGCTGGTCAACCACTGGCCGAACGACGACCCGCGCTGGTCCCTGCTCGACCGTGCCGCCTGAGGCTGCCTGAGCCGGTTTGTCCGCAGGCCCCGGTAGGGTCCTGGCCGTGGACGTTGGGGAGCGGATTCAGGAACTTGCCGATCAGATCGTCGTACTGCGGGATGCCTACTACCGCGGTTCGCCGACGGTGGCCGACGCGGAGTACGACGCGATCGAGGACGAGCTGCGGTCACTGATCGAGGCCAATCCGGAGCTCGCCCCGGACCCGAACCCGCTGGACCAGGTGGGTGCGCCGACCGTACTGCACGCGCCGGTCCGGCACTCGCGGCCGATGCTGTCGCTGGAGAAGGCGACCCGGCCCGAGCAGGTCGAGGCTTTCTTCAGCCGCTTCCCGGGCCAGTCGGTCGTCGTGATGCCGAAGCTGGACGGGCTCTCACTCGCCCTCGTCTACGAGAACGGGCGCCTCGCCCGAGCCGTCACCCGCGGCGACGGGACGACCGGCGACGACGTGACGCCGCTAGTGCGAGCGTTGACCGATGGAGTCCCGGCCAAGCTCGACGTCCAGGACCGTGTCGAGGTGCGCGGCGAGGCGGTCATGCTGCGCTCCACCTTCGCCGCCTACAACGCGGCCCACCCCGACAAACCGCTGATCAACCCGAGGAACGCTGCCGCCGGCACGCTGCGCGCCAAGGACCCGGCCACCGTCGCCGAGCGGCGCCTGCAGTTCCTCGCCTTCGACCTGCTCAGCGACCAGGCCGAAGCCGATCTCGAGCAGGCGCTGCAGACGATGGGCTTCACCGTCGCCGACATGCGGCACTGCGGCGACGCCGCCGCGGCGCAGGCGGTGATCACCACGATCGAGCAGCAGCGCAACGAGCTCGACTACGACCTCGACGGCGCCGTACTGCGGTTGGCCGATCGCGATGCCTTCGCGGCCGCCGGCACCCGGTCGAGCTCGCCCCGCGGTGCGCTCGCGTTCAAGTTCGCCGCCGAGGAGAAGACGACCGTGCTGGCCGACGTGGTCTGGGACGTCGGGAAGACCGGCAAGATCGCGCCGGTCGCCTGGCTCGAGCCCGTCTTCGTCGGCGGTACGACGGTCACCCGCGCGACCCTGGCCAACCAGGAGGTGATCCGCGCCCGCGACATCAAGATCGGCGACACCGTCCTGGTCCGTCGCGCCGGTGACGTGATCCCGTTCGTGGCCGGCGTACTTGACGCGTCCAAGCGCACCGGCGACGAGCAGGACATCGTCCCGCCGGTCGTCTGCCCGTCCTGCGGTTTCCCGTTGACCGAGCAGGGCAACAGCCGCGAACTGTTCTGCACCAACGTCTCCTGCCCGGCCCAGACCGTCCGGCGGCTGATCCACTGGGCGTCCCGCGCCGCGGCCGACATCGACGCGATCGGTGGAGTCTGGATCGAGCGACTGGCCGAGGCCGGGATCCTCGAGAACCCGTCGGACTTCTACCAGCTGACCGCCGAGAGACTGCTCGAATTCGACCGGATCGGCGAGGTCTCGGCGGCTCGGATGATCGAGTCGATCAACAACAGCCGCCAGGTCGGCCTGCGCCGGGCCATGATCGGCCTCGCGATCCCGATGGCCTCCGAGGGCACCGCGGCCAGGCTGTGCCGCGCGGGCTTCGGCTCGCTGGAGGCAGTTGCCGACGCGGGCGAGGAAGGCCTCGTCGCGGTCGACGACATCGGCCCGAAGGTCGCCGCCTCGCTCATCGAACACCTGACCCGGCTGCGCCCGGAGCTCGAGCGGCTGCGGGCGGCAGGCGTGTCGCTCGACGTCCGCGAGGAGGACCTTCCGCCGGTCGTCGCGGCCGGCGCGCCGCTGGCGGGCAAGACCGTGGTCGTGACCGGATCCATCAGCGACCCGCGCTCGGGAGAGAAGGTCGCGCGGCCGGCGTTCCAGCGACTCTGTGAGAAGGCCGGCGCGACCATCGCCTCGTCGGTCTCGGCCAGCACCGACCTCCTCATCACCGGCGCCGACGTCGGCGCCGCCAAACTCACCAAGGCCGAGAAGCTCGGCGTCACCGTCGTCGACCAGTCCGAGATCTGGCAGCAACTCCAGGCGGCCGATCTCCTCAACTAGAAACAGGTGGTGTCCGGTTCCTGACAGCACGCTGGCGTACGGCGTGCCGGAAGGGAAAGGGTTGAGGTATGACGGACAAGCACCGTGAAGCGACCGGCTTTCAGGAGCAAGCGCCGTACGACGAATCGATCGACCTGCGCACCGATTTCGTCATGGTCTACGGCCTCAACGACAGCACAGCGCAGCGCATCGCCCGGTGGCGGGAGGCCGGGTACCGCGTCCATCTGATGACAGGCATCTCGTGGGGCACCTACCAGGACTACCTGGACGGGAGGTGGGACGGCTCCGACCACTGGGCCGACGCTCAGACGACCGGCGACGGCAAGCCGATCCTGCACGGCAAGAGCACCGACATCCCGTACATGGTCCCGACGTTCGGTTTCACCGAGTACCTCGTCCAGAAGCTCCGCCCGATCATCGAGCTCGGCGTCGAGGGCATCCACCTCGAGGAGCCCGAGTTCTGGGCGCGGGCCGGGTACTCGGAGTCGTTCAAGCGGGAATGGCAGGCGTTCTTCAAGGAGCCGTGGCAGCCGCCGCACAGCAGTCCCGAGGCGCACTTCCGTGCCGGGCAGCTCAAGCAGCATCTCCTCTCCCGCAGCCTCGACCGGGTCACGTCCGTACTGCGCGACGAAGCGCTCCAGCAGGGCCGCGAGGTGCACTTCTACGTCCCGACCCACAGCCTGCTGAACTACACGCAGTGGCAGATCATCAGCCCCGAATCCCGCCTCCGGACACTCCCCTCGATCGACGGCGCCATCGCGCAGGTGTGGACCGGCACGTCCCGCACGCCGAACGTGTACGCCGGCAAGGTCGCCGAGCGCACGTTCGAGACGGCGTACCTGGAATACGGCATCGCGCAGGACCTGACCCGCGGCACCGACCGGCGGATGTGGTTCCTGCACGACCCGATCGAGGACCACCCGGACCGCACCTGGGAGGACTACCTCGCGAACTACCAGCGCACGCTGATCGCGTCGCTGCTGCACCCCGGCGTCTCGCGGTACGAGGTGGCGCCGTGGCCGAACCGGATCTTCAACCGCCCGTACCTGCGCGAGGGAACCGACGAGCGGTCGCTCATCCCGCCGGAGACGGCCACGAGCTATCTGATCGCGATGAACAGCCTGCGCGATCTGGACCAGCCGGATGTGCGCTGGGATCAGGAAGGCCCGCGGATCGGGATCGCACTGTCCGACACCGCGATGTTCCAGCGCTGGTCGCCCGGTGGTGAGAGCGGACATTACGACGGCTTGCAGGATGCGCTCGCGCTGGAGGGCCGCGAGCAGCTGCATTTCTCCGACTTCTACGGTCTCGCGTTGCCGCCGCTGTTCGACGGGCAGCGGGTCGCGCCGGTGCAGCTGGAGAACGTGATCGACACACCGGACGCGCTGGACGATGTCGACGTACTCGTCCTCAGCTACGAGTTCCAGAAGCCGCTCGCGCCGAGCATCCACTACGCGCTGGCCGGATGGGTCAGCCGCGGCGGCAGCCTGCTGTACGTCGGGGACGGGGCCGATCCCTACCACGAGATCCGCTCCTGGTGGACGGGTCGCTACGAGACCTGCGCCGACCACCTGGCGGAGGCGCTCGGCGCGGACCGGGACGGTATCCAGTCGATCGGGAAGGGGCGGGTCCGGTTCCTTCCGGTCCGGCCCGCCGTCTTCACCGAGTCGCCGGAGCGCGCGGCCGAGCTCGTCGCAGCGATCCGGGAGCTGGCCGAGGCCGGCGGCCATACGTGGCAGTCGACCAACTGGTTGTCGGTGCGGCGTGGTCCGTACCTCATCGGGGCCGTGCTGGACGGGAGCCATGTTGTCGAGGGCAACTATCTCGATCTGCTCGATCCTGGACTGGGGATTGTCGAGCGGCGTGAGCTGGGCCCGGGGCAACTGACTTGGTTGCGTGACCTCAGCTATGACTCGGAGCAACTGCTCGCGTCGGCCGGTCGGATGGTGGACTGGGTCTCCGACGAGGGTGGCATCAGCTTCACCTGCGAAGCGCCACATGGCGTCCAGGTCACGACCGCGCTGCGCGTGCCCACCGAGCCGACATCCGTGAGCACCGACTACGAGTACGACGCCGGTGTCCTCTGGCTGCGTCATCCTGGCGAACCGGGCGGGACCCGCGTAGAAATCAGGTTATGACTGATGCGGTTGTCTTCGACCTCGACGGGGTCCTGATCGACTCCGAGCCGCTGTGGGACGACGTACGGCGAGGTGTCGTGGCGTCCGCGGGCCGGGACTGGCCGGCGGACGCCACGGAGGCGTTGCAGGGCATGAGTACGCCGGAGTGGTCGGCGTACCTGACCGATGTCGTCGGCGTACCGGGGCCGGCGGAAGACGTGGCGGCCAGGGTGATCGACGGCATGGTGGCGCGCTATCGCTCTGAGTTGCCGCTGTTGCCGGGAGCGGTCGACGTGGTGCAGCGGCTGGCGAGTTCTTGGCCCCTGGGACTCGCATCGTCGTCGCCGCGGCGGCTGATCGACACCGTGCTGGGGTCGGCTCGGCTGACCGAGCACTTCCGCGTCACGGTCTCGACCGAGGAGGTCGGCGCGGGCAAGCCCTCTCCCGCGGTCTACAACGAGGTGGTGCGGCGACTCGGGGTCGATGGGTCCCGGGTCGTCGCCGTCGAGGACTCCAGCAACGGACTACGTTCGGCGTCCGCGGCCGGGCTGCGTGTCATCGCAGTACCGAACGCGAACTACCCGCCGCAGGACGATGCGCTCGCGCTGGCCGATGTCGTCGTCCACTCGCTCGACGAGGTCACCGCGGGTCTCATCGGCTAGAGCGCTCGCACCCGGTTGTTGCGGGGGTTGTGCTCGAGCTCGACCAGGCCGAGGACCTCGAGGACCGGAGGAACGTAGTTCGCGAAACGGCCGCGGTAGCCCTTGCGGAGCCCGTACCAGCCGCCGATCGGGTTGTCCTCCGAGCGCGCCCAGGCCTCGACCGTGCCCGGTGCGGCAGGCTTCTGCTCGTCGGCGTTGCCGAGCGGCATCCAGTCACCGTGCGCCTTCAGCATCGCGTGCAGGTCGTCGATACAGCGCAGGTCGTAGCTGAGCTTCGTCGTACCCACTTGGCACACGAGCGCCGTCTCGTCGCGGTACACCTGGTACTGCGAGCTGCCGGGCGGCGTGGTCAGCACCCACGGATCCGCCGCCGTCCCCGAACCTTCTGCGCCCATGACTCCCCCTCTTGGTCCACTTTCGGTTACCGTAACACTCAAGTTACCGAGATGGGAGTATGCCAGTGGAACCGCGTGAGGCCGCGCCCGCGCTCGACGCGCTCGGCGACGCGAACCGGCGGGCGATCGTCGAGATCCTCGGCAGCGGCGCGTTGTCGGTCCGGCAGATCGCCGAGCAGCTGCCGATCAGCCGGCCGGCCGTGTCGCGGCACCTGCGGTTGCTGAAGGACGCCGGGCTGGTGAGCGACGTACCTGATGGGAATCGACGGGTGTACCAGTTGCGCGAGGAGGGCGTGGACGCGGTTCGCGCGTACTTCGCGGACGTGTGGGGGTCAGCGGCGACGCGGTTCCGGATCGTGGCCGAGAACACCTCGGAGGAGAAGTGATCGAGCCGCTGGTCGTCGAGTTCGAGGTCGACGCGTCGGTCTCGC
The DNA here is from genome assembly GCF_041430295.1 of Kribbella sp. NBC_00662. Lineage (GTDB taxonomy): Bacteria > Actinomycetota > Actinomycetes > Propionibacteriales > Kribbellaceae > Kribbella. Next base: position 6,833,710 of record NZ_CP109029.1, read on the forward strand.
ACGCGTTCGACGTGTGGACGCGGAAATGTGCGAGTTGGTGGCCGCGTGGTCATACCGTCAGCGGTGATCCGGCGGCGATCAGCTTCGAACCGCAGTCCGGCGGGCGGATCGTCGAGACCGGGCCGGACGGAGCCGAGCACCTGTGGGGCGAGGTGCTGGACTGGGAGCCGCCCGGGCGATTGCGATTCCTGTGGCACCTGTTCTTCGACCGCAGCGAGGCGACCGAGGTCGAGATCACGTTCAACCCGCGCGGCGACGGCACCGTCGTACGCCTGGAACAGACCGGCTGGGACAACCTCGGACCCGCCGGCCGCCCACGCCGTGACCGAACGGGGGCGGCGTGGGCGGCGATCACCTCCCGCTACATCGCCGAACTGTAGGACCGTTGGTATCACCCACGATTACCTGATTCTCCCTTGTTTGCCGTGCATACGAGCACTGAACCAATTCGGTTCAGCGTGAACCGGTCGGCGTCGGGGCCCGTGTAGGGCCCATACATTCGTGCACCACAGGGGAGAAAGCATCATGGGTACAGTGGCAAAGCATTTTCGGCGTGGACTCGCCGCGGCGGCTGTCGGAGCCGGCATCGCCGTGAGCCTCACCGCGACAGCATCCGCGGCGCCGTCGGGCAGTGTCGTGATCGACACCGGCCAGCTGATCGTCACCGGCACGAACCGCGCCGACAACATCACGCTCAGCGTGCCGGCCGCCGACACGTCGGTGGTCGAGGTGGACTTCGGTGACGGTACGGCGAAGCGTGTCGTGAAGCGGGCGGACTTCGGGCAGATCCACGTCACCAGCCGGGGCGGCAACGACGTCGTACGGATCGACTACGGCGCCGAGGTGCAGCCGGCCACGATCATCGACACCGGGAACGGCAACGACACCGTGTTCGGTGGCAGCGGCAACGAACTGATCCGCACCGGCGCCGGCAACGACAGCGTCGACGGGAACCGCGGCGCCGACACGGCACTGCTCGGCACCGGCCGCGACACGTTCACCTGGGACCCGGGCGACGGCAGCGACGTCGTCGAGGGTGGGCGCGACCAGGACACGATGGTGTTCAACGGCGCGGCCGCCGCGGAGAAGTTCGTTGCAGCTGCCAACGGTCCGCGACTGCGGTTCACCCGGGACGTCGGCAACATCGTGATGGACACCGACGATGTCGAGCGCCTCGACCTCAACGCCCTCGGCGGCGCCGACACCGTCACCGTCGGCGATCTGCGCGGCACCGATGTCCAGAAGGTCTCGGTCGACCTCGGTGCCCAGCTCAACACTCGCGGCGGCGACTCGGCGCTCGACGCAGTCACCGTGACGGGCACGGCCGGCAAGGACCACATCCGGGTGTCGGGTTCCCGCGGCGACGTGCGGGTGTCCGGGCTGCGAGCCGACGTACAACTGAAGGACGCAGAGCCCACGGACCACCTCACCGTCGACACCCGCGCCGGTAGGGACCGCGTCTCCACCGCCGGCCTCGCCCGAGGCACCATCACCCTCAGCATCCTCTGACCGCAACGCTCCACGCCGCCGCCTCACGAGACCTTGGCGGCGGCGTGCGGGTGCTGTCGAGCTTGTAGCTCACCGGCTGATGGTCCTGCCACCACGGGTACCCCGACAACAGCGATTCCTTTTGGGGGTGGGTGGGGTCTACCTGGTGGATCAACGGTGAGAAGGAGTCGATGAGGATGCAGGCGTTGGTGCAGGCGGGGTCGGGCGGGCCTCGGGAGATGCGGCTGGTGACCGATGCGGAGGTGCCGGTGGCCGGAGCGGGTGAGGTGTTGGTTCGGGTCGGGGCGGCTGGGGTGAACTTTGCCGATGTCTCCAAGAGTTATGGGGTGTTCGGGGGTGGGCCGCAGCCGCCGTACGTGGCTGGGTTCGAGGCGGCGGGCGAGATAGTTGCGGTGGGGGCAGGGGTGGGCGAGGCGCGGCTGGGGGAACTGGTCGTCGGGGTTGGCGACGGCGCGTTTGCGGAGTACATGGTGTTGGGGACGGCGGTGCCGGTGCCTCCGGGCTGGTCGGCGCAGGAGGCGTTGGGGATGGTGGTGAATTGGCCTACGGCGCTGGCTGCGGTGACGACTCTTGGCCGGGTGGCCGCCGGCGAGACCGTGGTAGTTCATGCCGCGGCGGGTGCGACGGGGCAGGCGGCGGTGAGGATTGCCAAGCATTACGGCGCTACGGTCATCGGCACGGCGTCGCCGGGTAAGCATGAAGTCGTGCTGGCTCTGGGCGCCGACCATGTGCTCGACTCCCGCAGCGACGGCCTCGCGGCCGACATTCTGCGGCTGACAGGCGGCGTCGATCTCGTGGTGGAGTCGGGTGGAATGCTCGAAACCAGCCTGGCCGTGGCCAAGCGCGTCACCGGTCGAGTGGTGGTCACGGGACTGGCCGGTGGCGAGGCCTCGATCACCAACTGGGACCTCGTCTACAAGCATCAGGTCCACGTGATCGGCTTCAACCTCGGCGTACTCATCGAGACCGCCCCACACGTCTTCGGCGAGCTCTCGGCCCTGATCGCCGCCGGCGTCCTGTCCCCCAGCAGACCCACCACCTACGACCTCGCCGACGGGCCGAAAGCGCTCGCCGAGCTCGAGGCCCGCGCCACCGTCGGCAAGCTGGCGCTGCTGCCTTGAGAGACTTGGGTATGGGCTCGGAAGAGCAGTTCACCGCCGACACCGAGCGGTACCGCCGGGAGCTGCTCGCGCTCTGCTACCGCATGGTCGGCTCCGCCCATGACGCCGAGGACCTCGTGCAGGAGACGTACCTACGGGCCTGGCGCTCGTACGACGGCTACGAGGGCCGCGCCTCGATCCGCTCCTGGCTCTACAAGATCGCGACCAACGTCTGCCTCACGGCTGCCGATTCGCGCCGAGGCCGGTTCCTGCCATCAGGTCTGGCAGGCCCGTACGACGGCCCCGACCGCCCACCGCTCCCCACCGCGCCGGGCGAGGTCTCGTGGCTCGAACCCCTCCCCGACAGCTGGATCGCGCCGGCCGCCGACGATCCGGCCGCGGTTGTTGTCGCGCGCGAGTCGGTCCGGCTCGCGCTCATCGCCAGCCTCCAGCTCCTGCCACCACGCCAACGCGCCGTACTCATCCTGCGCGAGGTCCTCGCGTTCCCCGCGGCCGACACCGCGGAGATCCTCGGCACGACCACCGCGGCGGTCAAGAGTGCGCTGCAGCGCGCCCGTTCGACGCTCGACGACCTGGAGCCCGACGACCTCCTCGAGCCAACCGACCAGCGGGCGCGTGCACTGCTCGACGGCTACATCACCGCATTCGAGCGCTCGGACGCCGACCTACTGGAGCAGGTCCTCCGAGCCGACGCCACACTCGAGGCAACCCCGTTCCGCGACTGGCGGGCAGGCAAGACGAGATGCATCCACCTGCTCAAGACACACGTCTTCGGTGCGCCGGGAGACTGGAGGCTCATCCCCACCACCGCCAACGGCCAGCCGGCCGCAGTGGTCCATCACCACGGTCAGGCGAGCGGCATCGTAGTACTGACCGCAACCACCACAGGCATTTCCAAGGTCGTCGAGTTCCAGGATCCCGCCCTGGTCGTAGCCTTCACCTCTGAGCGGGTCAGCTGTCCTCCGGTCTGACTTCGAAGTGGGTGACGGTGAGGTCGCGTTCGAGTAGGTAGTCGTCGTCTTCGGGGTAGTACTTCGCGTGGGTGATGTCGTCGCCGGCGAACGCGCGGATGTGGTCGAGGTCGGTCCACCAGCTCAGCGTCACGATCTCGGTGCGGCCGTCGCCGAGGTCGCGGGTCAGGAGCTGCGCACCCTGGTTCCCGGGCGTACGGCGGTAGCCGGCCATGCCGGTGCGCTCGACGATCTCGGCGTACTCCGCGGCCTTCTCGGTGGGCACCCACCCACGCCACATCCGCGCGATCATGCGGCCGTCAGGAGCGGTCGTAGTGGGACGGCGGGAACGGGTGCCGGTCGGTGAGCGGGTAGATCTCGCCCTCGGACTCCTCCCGGTCCAGCTCGGCCTTGGCCTCTTCGTACACCTCGGACTGGGTGACGTCGGTCGGCACCGGCTCGTCGGTCGCCGGCGGGACCTCGTCCGGATCGTACGCGTCGACCCCGGCCTCGACCCGCTCCTCCTCGGTCCGGCGGTCCAGGTCGTCCTGGTCCGGATGGATCGCATCGGCGCCACCGTGCTCGCGCCGATCGCGGTGCACGTTCTCCGACGTCTCGAAAGGTTCGTCCGACATCGTTCCTCCTCAACCGAGGGCTCAACCGGGAGCTCAACAGGACCGTCACGAACCACAGTAGGCCACGACCTACAGGTTGGTCTGGGCCTCCAGCTCATCCGGGTACCGGCCGCCCTCGATCTCGATCCTCGACGACGCCTCGGTCAGCCGGTCGAGCTCGCCGGCGGACAGCGTGACGTCCGCGGCGGCCAGGTTCTCCTCCAGCCGATGCAGCTTCGTCGTACCCGGAATCGGAACGATCCACGGTTTCCGCGCCAGCAGCCAGGCCAGTGCGACCTGCGCCGGGGTGACCCCGTTCGCGGTCGCGAAGGACTGCACCAGCTCGACCATTGCAACGTTGTGCGGCAGCGCATCGGCCCCGAACCGCGGGATCCGTGCCCGCAGATCGTTGTCCTTGTCGAAGGTGGTGCCGACCGTTCCGGTCAGGAAGCCCTTGCCGAGCGGGCTGTACGGCACGAACCCGATCCCCAGCTCCTCGCACGTAGCCAGGACCTCTTCCTCGGGCCGGCGCCACCACAACGAGTACTCGCTCTGCACGGCAGTCACAGGCTGTACGGCGTGCGCACGCCGGATCGTGCTCGCGGCCGCCTCGGACATCCCGAACCGCTTGACTTTCCCGGCCTCGATCAGTGCCTTCACCGCCCCGGCGAACTCTTCGATCGGGTACGCCGGGTTCACCCGATGCTGGTAGTACAGGTCGATCGCCTCGACGCCGAGCCGCCGCAACGACCCGTCCACAGCACCCCCGACCTCGTCGGGCCGCAACATCCGCCCGACCGGCTTCCGCTGCACCGGATCGATCACGTTCGCGAACTTCGTTGCCACCGTCACCCGGTCCAGGTACGGCGCCAGCGCCTCCCCCACCAGTTCCTCGTTCGCGTGCGGCCCGTAGATCTCGGCGGTGTCGAAGAATGTGACGCCCAGGTCCACGGCGGCGTGCAGGAGCCTGACCATCTCCGCCCGATCCGGCCGCCCGCCGTACCCACCGGTCATCGTCATACAACCGAGCCCGATCGCCGACACCACGGGACCGTCGGCTCCGAGAGTGCGTTCCTTCATCTGTGTCCTCCCAATTCGCCCAGAGCCCAGGCAACCCTCGCCGGGCGCCGCGCGGGAGGCCGCGTCGAACGGGGGTACTGACAGAACCCCTCTCGCCGCGGCCGGAGTTCGTAAGGTGGAAGCGTGAGCACGGAGAACCGGAAGCAGGTGCGTGACTTCCTCGTCAACAGACGCGGGAAGGTCACCCCGCAGCAGGCGGGGCTGCAATACTACGGCGGCAATCGGCGGGTGCCGGGGCTGCGCCGGGAGGAAGTCGCGATGCTGGCCGGGCTCAGCGTCGACTATTACTCCCGGATCGAGAAGGGCAACATCTCCGGCGCCTCCGAGACTGTCCTGCACGCCATCTCGGACGCCCTCCAGCTCGACGAAGCCGAGCGCACGTACCTGTTCGACCTCGCCCGTACTGCGAACGCCGGCCCTCGCGCGCCACGCCGTGAACCCGCCCGCCGCGTCAGGCCGGCCGTGCAGCGCATCCTGGACGGTATGGCGGCCACCCCTGCGCTCGTGCGCAGCGGCCGCCTCGACATCCTCGCTGCCAACCCACTCGGCCGTGCTCTCTTCGCGCCGATCTTCGACAGCCCGGCGACCGCTCCCGGGCAGGCGCCGAACCACGCGCGGTTCGGGTTTCTCGACCCGAGGGCGCACGACTTCCACCCGGACTGGAATCTCTCCGCGAACACGAACGTCGCGATCCTGCGGACCGAGGCCGGCCGCGATCCGTACAACAAGGAGCTGACCGACCTGATCGGCGAGCTGAGCACCCGCAGCGAGGACTTCCGGACCCGCTGGGCCGACCAGAACGTCCGCCTGCATCGCACCGGCACCAAGTCCTTCCGGCATCCGGTCGTCGGCCTGGTCACCGTCGATTTCGAGGCTATGGACCTGTCCGCCGACGCCGGCCTGACGCTCACGGCGTACTCCGCCGAGCCGGCGTCCCCGTCGGCCGATGCGCTGGCTCTGCTCGGGAGTTGGGTGGCGACGGGGAGTCACGTCGGCGAAACCGGCTGACTTTTGGGGGGTGGCCGCGCGTAGGCTCTGGAGAGACGTGTTCGTAGCCGAGGGGGGACCCGTGAGTCAGCCTGACACGCAAGCCGAATACCCCGATCAGATCGATGCCGCGGTTCTGAAGATCGCGGGCGTTGTGGTGCTCGGGGCAATCATGTCGATCCTCGACATCACCGTGGTGAACGTCGCGCTGCCGACGTTCCAGGACGAGTTCGGGACGCCGAGCAACCCGATCGCGTACTCCACGGTCGCCTGGACCGTCACGGCCTACACACTCGCGCTCGCGACCGTGATCCCGCTGACCGGGTGGGCCGCCAACCGGTTCGGCACCAAGCGGCTCTACATGAGCGCGATCTTCCTGTTCACCGCCGGGTCCGCGCTGTGTGCGACCGCCACCAGCATCAACATGCTGATCGCGTTCCGGGTCCTGCAGGGGCTGGGCGGCGGCATGCTGATGCCGCTCGGTATGACGATCATGACCCAGGCCGCCGGTCCGCGCCGGATGGGCCGGCTGATGGCGATCCTGGGCGTGCCGATGCTGCTCGGCCCGATCCTCGGACCGATCCTGGGCGGCTGGCTGATCCAGGTGGCGAGCTGGCACTGGATCTTCCTGATCAACGTGCCGCTCGGCGTGATCGCGCTGATCTACGCCCGGTTCGCCCTGGCCAAGGACCACGCGGAGCCGTCGGAGTCGTTCGACTTCGTCGGTGTGCTGCTGATGTCGCCCGGGCTGGCGCTGTTCCTCTTCGGCATCTCCTCGCTGCCCGCCGAGGGCGGTGACTTCGGGGCGCCCCGGGTCTGGGTCTCGATCCTGATCGGCGTGCTGCTGATGGCCGCCTTCGTCTGGCACTCGTTCCGGCCCGAGCATCCGCTGCTCGACCTCAGGCTGTTCCGCGACCGCAACCTCACCGTCTCGATCATCACGATGTTCCTGTTCGCGGCCGCGTTCTTCGGCGGCCTGCTGCTGGTCCCGACGTACTTCCAGCAGATCCGCGGCGAGTCCACGCTGCACGCCGGTCTCCTGGTCGCGCCGCAGGGCATCGGTGCGATGGTGACGATGCCGATCGCCGGACGGCTGGTGGACAAGGTTCCGGTCGGCCGGATCGTGCCGGTCGGGATCGGGTTGATCGTGATCGGCATGTTCGGTCTGACCCAGATCACCGAGACCACGCCGTACGGCATCCTGATCGCGATGCTGTTCGTGATGGGTCTGGGCATGGGCGGCACGATGATGCCGCTGTTCACCACCGCGCTGCGGACCCTGCGCGGCCCCCAGGTCGCGAGGGGCTCGACACTGCTCAACATCACCCAGCAGATCGCCTCGTCCTGCGGTGTCGCGACGATGTCGGTGATCCTGACCAACCAGCTGAACAACTCGCCGATCATCCCCGGCACGCAGAACATTCCCGGACTCGACGATGGGCTCCGCGAGACGCAGGCGGCGATCCTGTCCAACACACGCCCCGAGGGCCTCGCCGCGCTGCACCTGGACCCGGCCGTGATCGCGCGCGGTCTGGCCGACGCCGCCGCGTCCTTCGCACACACCTACTGGGTCGCCTGGGTGCTGGTGGTCATCACGCTGGTGCCGGCGCTGATGCTCCCCCGCAAGCGCGAGGTGATCAACCTGACCGACGAGAAGGCGCCACCGGCGGTCATCGAGTAGGACCAGGGATTTCCACTGGGGCGACGCCGTCGAAGGTCGAGCAACCTTTCATGAGTACACAGACCTCGTGAAAGGGAAGAACATGTCTTCGTCAGCGTCCCCCAGGCCCAGTCGGCGCACGGTGTTGTACGGCGGGCTCGCAGCGGGGCTCGCCGTACCGGCCGTCTCGGCGATGGGCGACCAGGCCAGCGCAGCTCCGGCAGCCCTGTCGTCACAGGCCGGCTCGACCGCGATCCGGCCGTTCCATTTCACCGCCTCGCGCGACCAGCTGAACGACTTGCGCCGCCGCGTCGCCGCGACCCGCTGGCCCGTCGCGGAGCTCGTCGCGGATCGCTCGCAGGGCGTGCAGTTGGCCACGAGCCAGGCGCTGGCGAAGTACTGGAACACCCAGTACGACTGGCGCAAGTTCGAGGCGAAGCTCAACAAGCTGCCGCAGTACACCACCGAGATCGACGGCCTCGACGTCCACTTCATCCACGTCCGTTCCCGGCACGCGAACGCCATGCCGCTGATCATGACCCACGGCTGGCCCGGCTCGGTCGTCGAACTGCTCGAGACGATCGGCCCGCTCACCGACCCGACCGCACACGGCGGTAGCGCGGCCGACGCGTTCCACCTGGTCCTGCCGTCGGTTCCCGGGTTCGGCTTCTCCGCTCAGCCGACCGAGACCGGCTGGGACACCGCCCGGACCGCTCGGGCATGGGACGAGCTCATGCACCGCCTCGGCTACCAGAAGTACGTCGCCCAGGGCGGCGACGTCGGCGCCGCGATCACCGACAACCTGGGCCGTCTCGCACCCGCAGGGCTGCTCGGCATCCACCTGAACCTGCTCGTCCCGGCCCTCGGCGGCGCTCAGTTCCCGGCGACCACCCCGGAGGAGATCGCCGCGTCCCAAGCAGTCGGCGAGTTCGCCCGGACCGGCAACGGCTACATCGTCGAGCAGTCGAACCGTCCCCAGACGATCGGCTACGCACTGCTCGACTCCCCCGTCGCGCTGGCCTCCTGGATGCTCGACCACGACACCGACAGCTATTACAAGATCTCCCGCGCGTTCCGGGGCGGACTGGTCGCCGGCAACCTCACCCGCGACCACATCCTCGACAACGTCACGCTGTACTGGCTCACGGGCACCGGAGTCTCGGCCGCACGCGCCTACTGGGAGAGCGCGATGGCCCGCGCAACTGGCGGGACGCCGGCCCCCGTCACCGTGCCGGTCGCGTTCAGCGCCTTCCCGGGCGAGATCTTCCAGTCGCCGCGCAGCTGGGTCGAGCTGGCCTACCCGACGCTTGCCTACTACAACCAGCCTGCCCGGGGCGGTCACTTCGCCGCCTGGGAAGAGCCACAACTGTTGACCGAGGAGGTTCGCGCGGCGTTCCGATCGCTGCGGTAAGCCGGCGACGGCACCTTCCGGAGATACGGTGAGCGGAGACGGGAGGGGAACCCATGCTGCGGATTCGTTTCACCAGCGCGGATCTGGCGCGCGTCCGGGTGGCGAGCGGTCCGCATCCGTTGTGGGAGTCGGTCCTGAGCATCAACGGCCTGCAGTACCACAACCTCCCCGCCCGCTACTGGGCCTGGCGAAGCGCCGTGAGTGAGCATCCGGACATCCTGCGCGCCGCGTACTCCGTCGTCCCGGCGTCCGGGAACTTCGCCGACTTCCTGACGCCGCCCATGCAGTCAGGGACGACGAGCGTCGAGGAGCAGCTCGACGCGATCCGGCGGGTGCCGCGGGCCGTCGTCCGCGACGACCTGGCCCGCACCTACCCGGCCGCCGTACAGACGCCACGGTGGGCCGAGCGCGCGCACGACAGCGGTCGCCTCGACCCCGTCGTTCGGACCCTCGAGCGATACCACCACACCGCGGTACGCCCGGTCTGGAGCGCGGTCCGGACCGGGGTCGAGCAGGCCCGGCAACGACTCACGGCGCTGCTGCTGAACGCCGGGGTCGAGGGGATGCTGAGCCGTCTGCACCCCTCGATCCGCTGGCGTGATCCTGTCCTCGAGGCCGATTACGTCACCGACCAGACGCTGGACCTCGACGGTCGCGGGCTGCTCGTCGTCCCGTCGTACTTCTGCTTCGGTGCGCCGGTGACGTTCATCGACGGCGATCTGCCGCCGACCCTCGTGCTGCCGATCCAACCGGACGACGTGCCGGTCGACGAGAGGATCGCCGACCTCGACGTACTCGTCCGGCTGCTCGGACCGACCCGGGCGAAACTGCTGGCCGGCCTGGAGCTCGCCGCATCGACCAGCGAACTCGCCCACCGCCTCGGCGTCTCGCCGGGCTCGATCAGCCAGCATGCCAAGGTCCTCCGGGAGAGCAGCCTGATCACCACGACCCGCTTCGGCCACTCGGTCGACCACACCCTCACTCCCCTGGGCCGCGCCGTACTGCGAGGGCTCTAGCTCGCTCGCACCATGGATGCTGCGGCGCCGCGTCCCGATCGACGTCGGCCCGATCTGGGACTCCTGAGGTGCGCGATGTTCTAGGCTGGCGCGATCATGGGGTCGACGATGCCGGATGCCGGGGACCAGACCCGGTTGCGGCAGCTCAACGAGCGGGCCGTACTCGCGGCCGTGCGCGCTGCCGGTGACGTGCGGGTCGCGCAGATCGTGGAGCAGAGCGGACTCGGCCGGACCGCGGTCGAAGAGGTGCTTTCGAGTCTGGTCAGCCGACGCTGGTTGGTCGAGGAGAGCCCGGCGATCCGGGGCCGCGGCCGGCCGGCGCGCAGCTACCGGTTCCGCGCCGAGGCCGGGTACGTCGTCGGGCTCGACATCGGGGCGTTCTCCGTCCGTGGGGTGCTGACCGACCTCGAGGGGCGGACGCTGGCGACCAGGCGGCAATCCGTGACTCCGGAGACGCCCCGGCTCGAACGACTCGCCGCGGCCGACGAGGTCGTAGCCGCCTGCGCGCGCGAGGCCGATGCGGAGGTCTGGGCCATCGGCGTCGGCACCACCGGGCTGGTCGATGCCGCCGGCACCGTCGTGCGGGCGAACGCGATCCCCGACTGGGCCGGGACCGACCTCGCGGAGTACTTCGGACGGTCGGCACCGCTCGTGGTGGTGGACAACGACAGCCAGCTCGCCGCCCTCGCCGAACAACGCCAGGGCGCCACGGACATGGTGTTCCTGCACGCCGGCCGGCGTACCGGGCTGGCGTTGGTGCTCGACGGGCGGTTGCGGCGCGGTGCGTACGGCGCGGCGGCGGACATGTCAGCGCTCCGCGGGGTCGCCTGGGAGGTGGCGCTCGAGCATCTCCACGCCGTCGTACCGGCGGAGATTCCGGAGATGGACAAGGCCGAGCGGGCTTTCGCTGCTGCGCGGGACGGCGATCGGGCCGCGGTGAACGCCGTCCGGAAGTATGCACGGGCGATGGCGGTCGCCGCCGCGACGGCCATCTCGATCGTCGATCCACAGCTGCTGGTGCTGGGCGGCACGTTCTCACAGTCGGCCGACGTACTGATGGAACCGCTCGCCGCCGAACTGGACCGGCTCTGCCCGCGCGTACCGGAACTGCGGGCTTCTTCCCTGGGCGCTCTCTGCGTCGCGCTCGGCGCCTGCTCGCTCGCTCTCGATGCCCTGGACGAGCGACTGCTCGCCCGCTCGCGCGGCCCGCTGCCGACGCTCGCAGCCGGCAGTCTGCACGCCCCCACCCGCTGACTCGCGTTCGCCGATTGTTCAGTCAGGCGTTGACGCCTGCCCGCTCCGAGGTTATTAATGTCGGAAAGAGGCAATAAACAGGCTGCACTGCGCAGGAACGCACATCCCTCCCCCAGGAAGTAGGTTCGCAGTGAACAGACGGATCCGCCGCCGGACGTTCCTCACCACCACCGGGGCGATCGCCACCGCCGCAGCGGTCGGCGATGTCGCCTTCGCCAGCCCGGACGCACTCGACGACGCCGCGACCTCCGGGTACGTCGACGTCCAACTGCTCAACATCACCGATCTGCACGGATATCTGCAGCCCACCACTCCCGGCCAGGGCAGCGTGATCACCGGCGCGGGCGGTGTCCAGGTGACCGTCGGCGGCGTCGGGTACATGGCGACGCATCTCAAGCAGCTGCGCGAGGGCCGGCGGAACTCGATCTTCTTCTCGTCCGGCGACAACTTCTCCGGCTGGCCGTTCGAGGTCGACGCGCACGCGAACGAGCCGACCGTCGAGGCGCTCAACGCGCTCGGGCTGCAGTTCAGCACGGTCGGCAACCACGAGCTGGACCACTCGGCCAGCTTCCTCGTCGACCACATGGAGCACGGTGCGCCGTACCCGGTGAACGGCCGCGACGACAACTTCGTCGACTCGACCGGTCATCGCTTCCGCGGCGCGAGCTTCCGCTTCTACACGGCGAACATCGTGCACGCGGACTCCGGCCGGACGATCGTCCCGCCGTACAACATCGAGTGGGTCGACGCGGGACACGGCCGCAAGCTGCCGATCGCGTTCATCCACCTGACCGTGATGGACACCCCGACCGGATCCACGTCGTACCAGCCCGAACTGCGCTCGCTGTCCGACGTCGAGCAGGCGAACAAGCTCGCGGCGCAGCTGAAGAAGCGCGGTATCAACGCGATCGTGATCAACATCCACGACGGCGGGGTCGCCGGCAACGACTACAACGCGGGCACGAACCCGTCCGGGCCGGTGTTCCAGCTCGCCGCGCAGGCCTCGCCCGACATCGCCGCGATCGTCACCGGGCACTGGCACTGCCGGTTCAACATGATGGTTCCGGACCCGAACGGCGTACCGCGTCCGGTCGTCGAGGCCGGCAACCACGGGTCGTTGATCAACGAGATCAACCTCAAGCTCGATCCGCGGACCGGCGCGGTGATCCGTGAGCTCACCACCTCGACCAACCACGCCAACACCCGCGACGTACCGGTCGACGAAGAGCTCCAGTACATCGCGGACTACTGGACCGCGAAGGGCGCGAAGCGGTTCGCCACGCCGCTGGCGAAGGTCACCGGCGACTTCACGCGTACGCCGAACGCGTCGGGCGAGTCGACCATGGGCAACCTGGCCGCGGACTTCGCCTACTGGGACGCGAACCAGCACCGCGGCGGTCGGGCCGACCTCGCGCTGATCTCGGTCAAGCCGGTGTCCGGTTCGAACGCACTGACCGGTGATCTTTTGTTTGCCAAGGGCACCAACCCGGCCGATGCCGACGGCACCGTTCTGTTCGGCGAGGCGTGGAACGCCTTCGGTTACGGCAATCCGGTGCTGACCGTGACGCTGCCCGGCACGCAACTACACGCGGCGTTCGAGGCGCAGTGGGTGGGGCAGGCCAACGGAACCGAGAAGTTCGCGCCGTTCGCGGTCTCGCACAACGTGAGCTACACCTACGACACGTCGAAACCGATCGGCCAGCGCGTGGACCCCGCGGCCGTGCGCATCGACGGCAAACCCCTCGATCTGACCCGCGACTACCGCGTCGCCGCCCTCGCCTACACACTGATCGGCGGTGACGGCACCCAGGTCTTCACCGGGTTCACCGACCCGTTCCGCAACGACCGCGACCACGAGGGCTTCATCGCCTACCTGCGCGCCAACCCGGTCCTGACCCCGTCCATCCTCGGCCGGGCCCGTCCGGTGAGTTGATCCCGGAGTGGTCTTGTCCGGTTAGCGGTCAAGTCGGCGGAAATCGGTACTCGACGGTCCGTAGGGTCCTAGGGTGGATGTGTTCGCCTGGCGGTATACCCCACAATCCGGGCTGACAGACCGATCGTGCAGACCGCGCGACCCTCATCCCCGAGACGTGCAGGTGCCCCCGTCGGTCAGAGTCCACGCCCGAGCCGCCAGGCGAGCCCTCCTGCGCTTCGGGCCTTTCTGAAACGGCAGGGCCTTCAGCGCCGCTGGGCCTTCAGAACATTGGCGGGCGGCGACCAATCCGGTGGATTCGTCGCCGCCCGGGCACTCTGAGGGCGTTTAGAGCGAGTGGAGCTTGTGGAACGGTGCGGGGACCCGGAGGAGCCGGCCCTTGCCGAGGTCGACCACTACCGCGTCGGTTCCCTCGACAATGGTGATCCGGCCGATGCCCTCCTTGTCGTGGGACACCCGGTCGCCGACCTCGAACGTCTCTATCGGGGCGGGCACCCGGCGCTGGAACGGACTCGTGGACAGGTGACGACGCGTCGTCGCGCGTGAGGACTCCATAGCACCTCCAGTATGTGCCCATCCCGGCCGTTCCGCGCACCGAGGGCCCATTCTTTACCGCAGCATGAACCCTGCCGACGCCCCGGCCGCCTAGAGGAAGGCCGACAACAGCAACGTCATGGCGAGGCCGATCACCGAGATCAGGGTCTCCATCACCGACCAGGTCTTGATGGTCTCGCCGACGGTCATGCCGAAGTACTCCTTGACCAACCAGAAGCCGGCGTCGTTGACATGCGAGAAGAACAGCGAGCCGGCGCCGATGGCGAGCACGATGAGGGCGATGTGGGTGGAGCTCTCGCCGCCGGCCAGCGGCGCGACGATGCCCGCCGCCGTCACGGTCGCAACCGTCGCCGAACCGGTGGCGAGCCGGATCAGTACTGCGACGATCCAGCCGAGCAGCAGCGCGGACAGGTTCGCGGCGATCGCGATCTTGGCGATCGCCGTACCCGTCCCGCCGTCGACCAGGACCTGCTTGAACCCACCGCCGGCGCCGACGATCAGCATCACCCCGGCGATCGGCATCAGGCTCGTGCCGATCTTCTTGCTCAGTACGGGCATGCCGAAGCCGATCGCGGTACCGAAGGTGTACATCGCCAGCAGCACGGCGAACAGCAGCGCGACCACCGGGTCACCGATGAACTGCAGCACCGGATAGAGCGCATTGTCCTTGCTCATCCACACGTCCGACGCAGCCTTCAGCAGCATCAGTACGACGGGGCTCAGCACGGTCACGATCGTCCAGGTGAAGCTCGGCGTCCTCGTCCGCTGGGCCTGCTCGGTCGCGACCTCGACTCCGCCGTGCCCCGGTGACGCGCCGCCCGACTCACCGTCGTGTGCACCACCGGACACCTCCAGCGCGGCACCGGCCGCCCCGATCGGCACCCACCGAGCAGCCACCTTGCCGAACAGCGGTCCCGCGATCACGACGGCCGGGATCGCCACCAGCAGACCCAGCGCCAGCGTGATGCCCACGTTCCCGTTCAGTACGCCGATCGCTGCCAGCGGCCCCGGGTGCGGCGGGATGAACCCGTGCAGCACCGACAGGCCCGCGAGCGCCGGGATGCCGAGCAGCATCGCCCGCGCCCCGGTCCGCCGGATCGCCAGCACGACCACCGGAACCAGCAGCACCAGACCGATCTCGAAGAACATCGGGATGCCGATGATCGCGGCGATCAGCGCCATCTTCCACGGGAGCACGGACTGTTTGCCGCGGAGCAGCGTGTCGACGACCTGATCGGCGCCGCCGGAGTCCGCCAGCAACTTCCCGACCATGGCGCCGAGTGCGATCAGCACACCGACGTACCCGAGGACGCTGCCGACGCCGTTCTCGTACGACTTGGTGACGCCACCGGCGTCGATCCCGGACCCGAGGCCGACGAACAGGGCACCGATCGTGAGCGCGAGGAACGCATGCACCTTCCACACGACGATCAGCGCGACGATGATGCCGATGCCGATCACGGCGACGACCAGGACCCGGGTGTCGTGCCCGTTCCACGGCGCGTTCACATCGGCGTCTGCCGCCAGAGGTATCGCTTCGGTGAGACCCACAGCTTCACGCTCCTCGAGACCGCCCGACCCCCACCCCGCAGTCTCCCACCGGGCCTTCGCCGAAACCCCTCAACGGCGCGCCGCCCACTCAGCGGAACAGATCGAGGCCCTTGCCGATGAGAACGGTCGACAGGACCGCCAGCAGGACGACGGTGAGCGTGTTCAGGTTGGCAAGCAACCATGCCTCGACCGACCTCAGGCCGCGCGCCGAACGGTCCGGTCCGACGACTACGACGGCCAGCAGCGGACCGAGCACCGTCAACGACGCCGCGACGACGAAGATCGCCGCGGCGGCAGTCAACTCGACCGACGAGAGACCGGCGCCGCCCAGCAGGCTCCCGGCGCTCAGGACCAGCGGAAGGTTCTTCACGTTGGCCAGTGCCGCCGCGGCCCCGGCGACCACGAGCCCTGGCGCGGACAGGGTCGCCATCCGATCGACGATCGCCGGCCGCGGCGGAGTCGTCCCGGGCTCCGGACGCTTCCGCCAGTAGCGGACGGCAAGGACGCCGAACAGTACGCCGATCGCCAGTTGTACGACGTCGACTCCGTCACGTGCGGACTCCTCGTGCCCTTCCGCGACCGTGTCCGTGAGCCACGCGACCAGCCCGACAGCGATCGACAGGGCCCCGACCCATCCGACCGCGAAGCACAGCCCGGCGCGGACCGGCCGGTCGGACAGCAGCACGAGCACGATGCAGATCATCGGCACCGGACTCAGCGCAATCGCCATCGCCTGCGGCAGGACCGCACCGACAACGGGCCACACGTGCTCAGCACCCGTTCGCCGGCGGCGGGACCTGCAGGACTTCGACGATGCTGATCCCGAGCATGTCGAGATGGTTCAGGATGCCGGCCAACGCCGCCTGGTCGTCGAGGTACCCGTGGAGAACGGTCTGCGGCGGCTCGGTATCAGCGGTCATCGACGGGAACGCGTCGGTCAGGTCGCGTGACAAGGTTCCCTTCACCCGGATGACGTAGTGGCCCATAGGACGCCCCTTTCACGGCCGTCACTGCGACTGTGCGGCTCACGTGCGCAACTCGGCTCCCCCGGATCGGGGGATGGTGGTTGTTCGCACGGTCAGCAGGCTGAGTGCTGTGGCCGAGTCTTCTCCACCGGCGGTGCCGACCCCTCGAGCTGCTCGGCGGAAGATCCCGAAGCCGGTGGTGCAGCTCGCCCGGCTCGTCGTCATCGTCGTGGTCGCCTGGCTCCTGCTGCGGTTGCTGCGCGGTGTCGACTGGGGCGAGGTCGGCCACGCCCTCACCCATCTGAGTCTGTGGCAGATCGCGGTCCTGCTGGTCGTGATCCTGATCCGCCGTTCGATCCTGGCCGCTCCGCTCGCGCTGCTGATCGCCGGTCTCAGCTACCTGCGGGCGATGATCAGCGATGTGGCGGCCGCCGCCGTCGCCACGATCGCGCCCTCCCCCGGCGACGTCGTACTGCGACTCGCGATGCTGCGCTCCTGGGGTATCGACAACACCGACGCCGCATCGGGCCTCACGCTGAGTACGACGCTGTTCTACATCGCCCGCCTCGCCGCACCCTTGTTGGGCTTCGTGATCTTCTGGGCGGCAGGGGACTTCTACGCCCCGTTCGCCTGGGCGGGCCTGGGTTTCGGCGCGGCAGCCGTCGTACTGCTGGTCGGACTGCTCTATGCGCTGCGGGCCGAGCGTACGGCGGCCACGATCGGGCGCCTGCTCGGGAGACTGATCCAGCGCGTGCGGCCCTCCAGCGCGGGCCCTGCTGTGTGGGAGGAGCGACTCGTCTCGTTCCAGTCGCACAGCGCGGGGCGGATGCAGCAGCACGGAGGGCTCGCGATGCTGAGCCAGCTGCTTCTGATCGGTGTCGAGGCGGGTGTCCTCGTTCTGTGCCTGGGGTTCGTCGGGGTCACGCTGGACAGTTCGACCGTGCTGATCATGTTCTGCAGCTTCATGGTCGTCTATCCGCTGACCGGGCTGCCCCTGATGGGCGCCGGGGTCATGGACGCGACCTATGCGGCATTCGTGTCCAACCACAGTTCCGTCGAGGCCACCGACCTCGTGGCCGGACTGCTGGTCTGGCGGGTTGCTGTGCAGCTCCTGCCGGTTGTCGTCGGGCTGTTGACGATCGTGGTGTGGCGGCGGTTCACCTGGAACGGGTGACCCGACCAGGAACCGTGGACGCACACCCTGGTCGCATGACGGTGCGCTGGAGACGACCGCTGCTGCTCGCCCTTGCCAGCGTGCTGTTCGCCGGACTGTTCATCGCCGCATCGCAGCCGGCCACCGCGGCCTCGCCCGACGACGCGGCCGCACAGACACTTGCTGACCGCTACTCCCCCGTCGTCCGGTTGCAGAAGCTCGGTACGCGCTGCGACGAGGGCGAGCAGTTCCAACCCACCGACGTCAACGCAGTACTGGGTGATCAGCAGGTCGCCCTGCGCGGCCCGTGGCGGCCGCCGGATCTCGTGAAGACCCAGCCGGAAGGCACGGACCTCCGCCGCGGGTACCCGGGCCACTTCCTCGACTTCCCCGGCGATCCGCTGCGTCCCGGCTGCGACTACGCCGAGTGGTCCGCACGGATCAACAGCACGCATCCGGCGACCGTCTACGCCCACGTGACCGGCGACCCGGCGTACCCCGGCAAGCTGTCCTTGGAGTATTGGTTCTTCTACATCTTCAACGACTACAACAACACGCACGAAGGCGACTGGGAGTCCGTTCAGCTCGTCTTCGACGCCGCGACGCCGGAAGCCGCGCTGGCCACGACCCCGACGGCTGTCGGGTTCAGCCAGCACGGCGGCGCCGAGCGGGCGCGGTGGGGCGACGCCAAGCTCGAGATCGTCGACGGCACGCATCCGGTCGTCTATCCGGCGGCCGGTTCGCACGCCAACAAGTACGGCCAGCGGTTGTACCTCGGGCGCGGCTCGGAAGGTCTCGGCTGCGATGACACGACCAGGCCCGCGACCGAGCTCAGACCCCAGGTCGCCTACGTGCCGATGGCGACCGCGGACTACCTGAAGGAATATCCCTGGCTGGCCTTCGAGGGTCGCTGGGGCGAGCGGCAGCGGTCGTTCTTCGACGGGCCGACGGGTCCCAACGAGAAGGCCTCCTGGGTACGGCCGATCCAGGACGCCGAGGCGACCTGGCGCGACGACAGCACGGTCGTACCCGCCGGCAAGGTGCTCGGCCCGAGCGGCACAGGCGTCTTCTGCAGGGCGGTCGGCACCGGATCGAACCTGCTCCGCGAAACCCTCGACCGGATCTGGCTGCTCGGCCTGATCCTGGCCGCGCTGATCACCCTGATCTGGTTCGCCGCGAGCCGGACCCGCTGGACCGATGCCGCACCGGTGCCGGCGCGGAGGCGGCGCGCGTGGGGGCAGACGGTGGCGTCCGCGCTCCAGCTGTTCCGACAACGCCCCGGGCTGTTCGGGGTGTTCGCCGCGGTCTTCGTCGTACTCGGTGTGGCGACCCTCGTGCTGGCGGACCTTCAGGCGGCCCGGCGCGATTCGCCGGCCGACCTGGGCGCGCCGACCGAGAACGCGACCGGCTTCTGGGCCTCCCTGGTCGCGCTCGCGATCACGATCCTCACCGCCGCGACGTACGTCGCACTCCTGGCCGTTGTCACCTCGACCCTCGACCGGCTGGACCGGGGCGAGCCGGTGACCGCCGTACTCACCTGGCGTGACGTCAGAGCGCACGCACGGCCACTGGCCGCGGTCGCAGTGCGGTACTTCGTGGTCATCGCCGTACTGACGATCATCGTCGCGACGATCCCGCTGGCCATCTACTACGCGGCCAGCCGGGCGTTCGCCATACCGGCCGTGATGGCCGAGCAGGTCTCCTCGAGTGCGGCGTTCAGACGCAGCCGGCTCCTGGTCAAGGGGCGATGGTGGCGAACCGCTGGACCGCTCGCGATCATCGTCGGACTCGGCCTGTCGGTCGGACCGATCGCCGGGATCATCCTCCTGCTCGCGACCGACTGGCCGCCCACGCTGATCAACCTCGTGTCGTCGCTGCTGTTCGCGCTGGCCATGCCGCTGGTCGCGGCCGCTGTCGTCTACCTGTACTTCGACCGATCGGTCACCCACCGCGAGTCGCCCGGATCGGGTGACCTCCCGGATCCAGACCGTACCTATTCTCGGCACGGGAGGTAGGCATGTCCGAGGCCGAGGGCGGATCGCAACAGCCCGCGGAGACGCGCGGCCCGAACCGCCTGCTGATCACCGCCATCGCGGAGGGCGTCATCGTCGCCGCGCTGGTCGCGACGCTGATCATCGTCAGCATCCGCCGCAGCGGCGACACCGCGACCGCGTCACCGGCGAGCGGCCAATCCAGTACGGCGATGTGCGCGGCGATCCCGGTCGCGAACCAGGTCCTGCCCTCGGTCGTCACGATCTCGGCGAGCGGCAGCGGCGCGGCCGGCACGGGTTCGGGTCAGGTGTTCCGGGACGGCGGCTACATCCTCACCAACGACCACGTCATCTCGTCGGCGGCCGGAGGCGGATCCGTCACCGTGCAGTACAGCGACGGTCACAGCTCCGCGGCGACCATCGTCGGACGCGATCCGAGCACCGATCTCGCCGTACTGAAGGCAGCCGACGAGGCGAAGGGCTATCCGGTGATCGCGGTCGGATCGTCGGCCGATCTGCAGGTCGGCCAGCCGGTCGTCGCGCTCGGCGCTCCGCTCGGTCTCGCGAGCACGGTGACGTCGGGGATCGTCAGCGCGCTCGATCGGTACGTGCCGGTGCCGGGCGACTCGGTGACGCACCACTTGATCGGGGCGATCCAGACCGACGCGGCCATCAACCCGGGTAACAGCGGCGGGGCGCTGGTCGACTGTGCCGGGAATCTTGTCGGCGTGAACGCTGCGATCGCGACCGTGCCGAACGCGTCCGGTGTGAGTGGCGGCGGCAGTGTCGGGCTCGGTTTCGCGATCCCGATCGATCTCGCGAATCCGATCGCGGACCAACTGATCAAGACCGGCAAGCCGGGGCACCCGACGACCGGGTTGCAGGTTCAGGAGATCCCGCCGGCGCTCGCGCAGGCATCGGGTTCGCCGAGCGGTCTGTTCGTTCTCGCGGCGACCGGGCCGGGTGCGGAGGCCGGTCTGAAGGCCGGCGACGTGATCACCAAGGTCGACGGTCAGCAGGCCGTCAGCGCCGAGCAGATCGTGGTCGCCACGCTGACGCGGAAGGTCGGCGACAAGATCGAGCTGACCTACGTACGCGCAGGCACCTCAGCCACCGCGACTCTTACGCTCGCCGCCCCGTAAACGGCTCAGCAGGTTGCGAGGCGAGCAGATCAAGACCGAGCTGCCGAGCCAGGAACTGTGCGGCCAGCTGACCCTGCACGCTGTTGCCCGCCCGATCCAGCCGCGGCCCGAAGGTCCCCAACGCCCCCTTGCCGGGCGAGACCGTCACGATGCCTCCACCGATCCCGCTCTTCCCCGGTACGCCGACATCGAGCAGCCAGTCACCGGACGTCTCGTAAAGCCCCGCGATCGCCATCACCACCAGCGTCACCCGAGCGACATCCGCGTCAACCACCCGCTCCTGCGTCAGCGGACAGACCCCACCATCAGCCAACGTCGCCCCCATCACCGCCAGGTCCGTCGCCGCAACGCTCAAGCAACTCTGCCGGGTGTAGAGCTCGGTCGCCTCGCCGGCATCACCCGCCAGCCCGCCCACACTCTTCAGGAGGGCCGCCAGCGCACGGTTGCGGTGGTTCGTTGCCAGCGCCGACTCCAACACCTCCTGATCGAGCTCGAGCGTCCGGCCCGCGAACCGCGACAGACCGTCGACGACGAACCGCCAGCGATGCTCCAGCGAACTGCCCGGCGTCAGGCTCGTCGTCGCGATCGCGCCCGGATTCACCATCGGGTTGGTCCGCCCGGCGGGCGACTGCTCGACCGCCTGCACGGAGTTGAACGGGAGCCCGGTCGCGTTCACCCCGACCAGCTCACGGATCGCGTCGACGCCCACCGCCTGACACATCAGCGCAAAGACGAACGGCTTCGCGACGCTCATGATCGTGAACGGCCGCCGCGCGTCCCCCGCCTCGAACAACCGCCCGTTCGTGGCAACGACACACACCCCGAACATGTCCGGATCAACCCGGGCCAGCGCCGGATACACCTCCGACACGGTCCCCTCGGTGACATCGCGGTACAGCTCGTAGGTCACCCGCACGAGATCGTCGACGGTCGACGCATCGGGCAGTCCGCCCGTCGAGATGTACCTGCCGTCGGACACGTCAGAACGACCAGACGAGCGGGACGATGATGATTGCCGTCAGCAACCACCACGCCATCACCACCAGGCCGAGCTTCCAGTAGTCCCCGAACCGGTAGCCGGCCGGACTCATGATCATCATGTTCGCGGGCGTCGAGATCGGTGTCAGCAGCGAGGCCGCACCGGCGACCGCGATCAGCATCAGCACCGGCTTGACGTTCGTCCCGGTGCCCTCGGCCGCCGCGACCGCGATCGGCGCCACGATCAGCACCGTCGCGGTATTGCTGACCATCTGACCCAGCGCGGCGGTCACCACGAAGAGCGCCAGCAGCAACAGGTACGGACGGCCCGGGCCGACCGCGTCGATGATCAGGTCGGCGATCCGGTCCGCGCCACCGCTGGACTGGATCGCGCCGGACAACGGGATCAGCGCGCCGATCAGGATGACGATCTGCCACGAGATCGCTCGATAGGCCTGAGCCGGGCCGACCACCCGCGTCAGCACCATCGCCGTCGCCGCCAGCAGTCCCGCCATCGCCGGCGGTACCGCCCCGGTCGCCAGCAGCACCACCATCGCCGCGAGGATCGCGACCGCGATCGATGCCTTCGGCCCCCACGGCACGGCCTGCCGCCGGACCATCTCCGGCGAGTCGACGAGCAAGATGTCCCGGTCCCGGCTGAGCTCGTCGAGCGTCTCCCACGGCCCGTGCACCAGCAGGGCGTCCCCCTCGGCGAGTTGGGTGTGCCGCCTACCACGGTCCTTGCCCATCCGCTGTACGGCGATGATCACCAGGTCATGACCGCGGTGCATCCCCGGGAACACCGTCTCGCCGACGAGCGCCGACCGCGGTGGGATCACCGCCTCGACCACGCCTGAGTCACGGGTCAGCAGATCGTCGACCGGCGTCATGCTGACCGCGAGCCGGTTGTCGACGGCCAGGTCGCCGACCTTCTCCGACGGTCCGGTCACCACCAGCACATCACCGGCGTCGATCGCCGCGTCCGTGCGGTTGTGCCCCTGCCCGTCCTGTACGCCGACGATCGCCACCCCGGGGTACGCCGTGAGGTCGAGCTCACGCACGCTCTGTCCGAGGAACGGCGACAGGTCACGCACCTGCAGGCGGTAGAAGCCGTCCCGCAGGGCGTAGTGCACGTCCAGCGTCTCCGCGTGCACGGCGAGGTCGGCGGCCGGATGCGCGGGCCGGGTGACCGGCAGCAGTTTGGGGCCGAGCAGTACCGAGATCGCGATCGTCCCGATCACCAGAGGTACGCCGACGACCGCGAACGAGAAGAACGGGAACGGGCCGGCGCCGGCGTCGCTCGCGGCCTCCGACACGATGATGTTCACCGGTGTCCCGGTCAGCATCAGCAACGCACCGGCACTGCCCGCGAACGTGAGCGGCATCAGCATCTGCGACGGCGGCTGCCCGATCCGGATCGCGAGCATGACCACCAGCGGAAGCAGCGCGGCGACGGCCCCGTTCAGCGTGATCAGGGCCGACAGCAGCGCGCACAGCGCCGTCACGGCGATCAACAGGCGGGTTCGCGTGGTTCCGGCGTACCGGACGATGGTCTGGCCGGCCCAGGCGGTGACGCCGGTCGAGTCGACGCCCTCGCTCACCACGAACAGCGTGGCGATGAAGATCACCACCGGGTCGCCGAAGCCCGCCAGCACCTCGGTGAAGCCGAGCACGCCCGTCGCCCACAGGGCCAGGGCGACGAGCACCGCGACGACATCGACGGGCAGCCGGTTCCACACGAACAGTACGACGGCGAGCCCGAGGATGATCAGGCTGAGTGTGCCGTCATCCATGTTCCGGCCCTAGCCGAGGTGAACCGGAGCGGACGGACCCCAGGGAATCCCGATCAGGTACCAAGCGATGTAGAACAGCGTCCACGCGACCAGCACGATCCCGGTGTACGGCAGCATCATCGACACCACCGTGCCCATCCCGGCCTTCTTCCGGTACCGCTGGCAGACGAGCACGATGAACGGCAGGTACACCATCAGTGGCGTGATCACGTTCGCCGGACCGTCCCCGACGCGGTACGCCGCGATCACGGTCTGCGGCGCGATGCCGAGCCGGTAGAACAGCGGGATGAAGATCGGCGCCAGAATCGCCCACTTCGGGATCACGCCGGGCATGATCAGGTCGATGACGAAGACCAGCAGGATGAAGCCGATCAGCAACGGCAACGCCCCGATGTCCGCACGCTCGAGCAGATCGGCCAGCCCGGTCGCGGCCAGCGTCGACATGTTCGTGTAGTTGAAGTAGGCAATGAACTGCGCGATCAGCAGCATCAGGAAGATCAGTCCGCCGAGCCCGTTGAACGTCTTCACGATCGCGTTGATCACGTTCGTACTGCCGGTCAGCGACTTCGCGCCCTTGCCGTAGCCGAGGCCGGCGGCCAGGAACAGCATCGAGATGATGAAGAGCAGGCTGCTCATGAACGGCGAGGACCCGAAGATCTCGCCGGTGTCCGGGTTGCGCAGCGGGGCATTCGGGATGAACGTCAGTGCCGACACGATCGCGACCGCGACGAGCAGGTAGTAGACCGACCAGCGCAGCCCGCGGGACTCGAGCCTCATCTCCTCCTCGCTGGGCTTGTGGTCGACCGGCGCGTCGGACGGGGCCTCGGACGGGTCGTACTTGCCGAGCCGCGGCTCGAGGATGCGCTCGGTGATCACCGTCATCACCGCGGCGCAGAACAGCGTCGCGGCGATGCTGAAGTAGAAGTTGTGCGTGACGTTCAGGTGGGTGTCGGGCGAGACCAGTTTGATCGTCTCGTTGGTGACCTCGGTGATGATGCCGTCGGCCGGAGTGATCAGCACGTTCACGAAGAACGCCGCGCTGACACCGGCGTACGCCGCCGCGATGCCGGCCAGCGGATGTCGCCCGAGCGACGCGAACGCCGCCGCGCCGAGCGGTATCAGGACCAGATAGCCCGCATCCGACGCGACACTCGAGATGCCGCCGAGCAGCACGATGATGAACGTGATCGCCCCCTTGGGCGCGACCT
Organism: Kribbella sp. NBC_00662; assembly: GCF_041430295.1. Lineage (GTDB taxonomy): Bacteria > Actinomycetota > Actinomycetes > Propionibacteriales > Kribbellaceae > Kribbella. The sequence continues at coordinate 6,858,581 of NZ_CP109029.1, forward strand.
TCACCATCTTCCGGATCAGCGCGGCGATCAGGCCCGCTTCCTCGGCCACGCCGACCCCGATCATCGCGACCAGGATCACCGCGACCACGCCGAAGTCGTTGAAGTTCTGCACGGCCGTGGTGAAGATGAACCGGATACCGTCGCCGGTCAGCAGGCTCTCGGCGGTGATGGTCTCGTGCTTGACCGTGTAGTCCGGGATCGCCGGCGCGGGTGGCGCGTCGTTGCCGGCGACACTGGAGCCGCCTTCGTACTCGGGTGCGACCTGGACCGTGGCCGGCTCGGCGACCTCGGTGGTCACGCTCGTCCCGGCCCAGGACAGGATCTGGGACAGGACGATGACGATGACGATCAGCGCCAGGAAGATCAGCGCCGGGTGCGGGACCTTGTTGCCGACCCGCTCGATGCCGTCGAGGACGCGTTGCATCCCACCCTTCTTGACCGGCTTGTCGTCCGGGACCGCCTTGGCGTTCATGCGGCGCCGTCCGTCGGCCGGGCGAACCTGAGCGCGAACTCGATCAGCAGTTTGGTGCCGAAGCCGGTCGCGCCCTTGTTCCGCCACGTGCGCGGCGCCGGGAGTTGCGCCGTACCGGCGATGTCGACGTGGGCCCAGGGTTTGCCGTCGACGAACTCCTGGAGGAACAGACCGGCGGTGATCGAGCCGGCGTTGATCCCGCCCATGTTCGTCAGGTCCGCGATCGTCGAGTCGAGCTGGGAGCGGTACGACCGGTGCAGCGGCAGCTCCCACACGGGCTCGTCCACCGCGTCGCCCGCGTGCCGCAGTTGCTCGACCACGGCGGAGTTGTTGCCCATCACACCGGCGATCTCGACACCGAACGTCCGCAGGCACGCGCCGGTCAGCGTCGCGATGTCGACGATGGCGTCAACGGGTTCCTCGGTCGCCAGCGCGAGCGCATCGGCCATCACCAGACGGCCTTCCGCGTCGGTGTTGAGGACCTCGACCGTCGTGCCGTTGCGCATCGTCAGTACGTCGCCGAGCTTCATCGCCGACCCCGACGGCATGTTGTCGGTACACATCAGGTAGCCGGTCACAGCCGCCGTGCAGCCGAGGTCGCGCAGTGCCGTCATCGATGCGAGTACGGCGGCCGCGCCGGTCATGTCGTTCTTCATCTGCGCGTGCGACTCGTCACTCGGCTTGAGGCTGATGCCGCCCGAGTCGTACATGATTCCCTTGCCGATCAAGGCGATCCGGCCGGTCGGATCCGCCGGCTGGTAACGCAACCGGACCATCCGGGGCGGCTCGACGCTGCCCCGGTTGACGCCCAGGAGCCCACCGCAGCCCATCTCGATCAACTGGTCCTTGTCGAAGATCTCGACCTCCAGGCCGGAGGCTCCGCCGACCTCGACGGCGACCTCGGCCATCCGTACGGCGGACAGCGTCGTCGCCGGGCAGTTCGCCAGGTCCCGGCCGAGACTGCAGGCCTGCGCGACGATCCGGCCGCGTTCGGCGCCGGTCTCGGCCGCGGCGGTGTCGTCGTCGGAGGCAACGATCAGCAGTGATTCCAGCGTGGGCTGCTCGGCGTCGCGGCCGACGAAGTACCGCCAGCGCGCGAGCAGCACGCCTTCGGTCACGGCCTGCGCGAAGTCGGCGACGGACACCCCGAAGTCCGCGGAAGCGACCTCGACCGCGAGCTTGCGGTGCCACGGAACGGCCCGCGCGAACTCCGCGGCCAGATCGCGGACGAGCGTGGCGTCGGTCTCGCCGCGGTCGCCGATCCCGACCGCTACGCGGACGGGACCATCGGCCCGCGGGAGGACGAGCGTCTGCCCTCGTTTGCCGGTGAACCCGGCGGACTCCAGCCCGGCCAGGTCGGTGCCGAGTTCCTCCGGGGGTTCGACACCAGCAGCGACCGGTACGGCGAGCGCGTCCGCCTCGTCCGCGGCCTGCTTGAGCGGAACGACGGCGACCCGCACCTGGTACCGGGTCGAAGGAATCGGATCGAAGTCGCGCGGGATCGTGTTCACGAAACCTCCTGGGCCGGACCTGGATCAGCTTTGCAGCGCCTCGACGAGCTCTTCCTCGCGCTCCTTCGTCAGGTTCGTCTGGATGATCGTCGGGCTGAACGGTTTGAGTGCGTCGACGACGCGATCGACAGTGGCCGAACGGGCCAGCAGGAAGACCGCGGCATGGCCGTCCTGCAGCTCCTGGCCGACCTGCTTGATCAGGTCGTCGTTGATACCGACGTCGGTGAGCTTGCCGGCCACCGCTCCGGAGGCCGCGCCGACCGCGAAGCCGGCGAGCGGGTTCAGGAAGATGAGACCGATCAGCGTTCCCCAGAGGGCGCCGCTGGCGGCGCCGGCGCCGGTCAGGTTGATGGACTGGTGGATGCGGACCTTCCCCTTGGCGTCCTTGTAGGCGTAGGCCGCGTCCTCTCGCTGCAGCAGTTGCTGTTTCGCCAGATCATCGGTCAGCGCGATGACGCGCTCGGCGTCCTCACGACTGTCGAGACCGAGAACCACCAGATGGGTCATGCGAGCTCCTCGATGGCAGGCGCGCGTTCCGGTGCCGCGCTGGACTGCCTCATCCCATCAACCGGGCTCGCCGCCGGCCTCCTCCGATTAGGGTGAATCCCCGTCGTGCCGAGCGAGGAACGCGGACAGCGGCCCGGGCAGCTCGGCGGGTCGCTCGCCCCAGTCGTAGACGATGGCAGTGCCCGCGATCAGGTCGTGCAGCGCACGATGCTCGCGGGCGAACACGATCGGGACGAAGCCCAGACCGAACAGGACGACGCTGAGCGGGAACCCGAGGACCCAGCGCAGGGCCTGCCCCGGACGGATCGTGCCGCCGCCGGCGCGGACGACCCGGAGGCCGATGATGCCCTGACCGGGCATCCGGCCGGCCACCGCGAGGAACCCGAACGCGTAGCAGAACGCGAGGACCGCCAGCGCGATCGTTGCCGGGAGCGCCCGTCGTACTTCGACGCCCCAGAACGACGTGGTCAGCAGGTTCGCGCCGGCCAGTCCGATCGTGAACGTCGTCGCGATGATCGCGATGTCGAGCGCGGTCGCGATCGCGCGACTCACGGCACCGGCGTACTCGCCGGTGACTGTTCGGGATCGTGGCGCGACTTGTCTGCGCAGCAAGCGGGCGACACCGCGGTTGAGGAGGGCGTCCAGGCCGGCGAGTTGCCGGCGAACCAGGTCGAGCAGCGAGCCGGCCAGCCGGGTCTGGCTCTCGACCACGATCTGAGGCACACCGGACCGCCGTACCAGGGCCTCGATGTCGACCCGCTCGAGCAGGCGGTCCAGGTCGACGCGGTCGAGCAAGCGTTCGACGTCGACCCGGTCCATCAGTCGTTCGACATCGATCCGGTCGATCAGCGCGTCGAGGTCGACGCGGTCCAGGACCCGGTTGATGTCGATGCGGTCGAGAAGGGCGTCCAGGTCGACGTGCGACAGCACCACGTCCGGCTGAACGGTTTCGATGACCCGGCCGGTGACCTTGCCGGCGAACCGTCCCAGCACTCCGCCGGGACGGCCATTCACCCGCTCCGGATGATCCACGGCTACAACAGCCCGACGGTACGGGCGGTCCGCAGCGCCGCGGACCGCTTGTCCACACCGAGCTTGCGGTAGAGCGAGATCAGGTGGGTCTTGACCGTGTTCTCGGTGATGAACAGTGCCTGGGCGACTTCGGCGTACGAGCTGCCGAGCGCGAGCTGGTCGAGTACTTCGGCCTCGCGGGCGGTCAGGCGGATCCGGGCGCCGTTCACCACCGCGTCGAGGCGGCGTGGCGGCGGGGTGTTCGCGTCCGGCCTGGTCCGTCCCAGCGGGGTCATCCCGCCGGCCTGGCTCCATCCGGCCTGGTAGTCGGACAGCTTCTCGAGCGCGGCCGCCGCGAACGGGTGTGGATTCGGGCCGGTGACGTGTCTGCGGAGGCGGTCCAGGAACGCGGGCTCGTCGCCGGCCGGGGTCAGTACGTGCAACATCCGCTGCGGCGTGACGCGGTTCAGAGTGTCGACCAGCGCGGCTTCAGCGGCCGGATCGTCGCCGGTGCGGTCCAGCAGTACGGCCCGGAACGATGCGGCGGCCGAGGCCAGCGGCGGGTAGATGTCGGGGCGTTCGAGGCCGGCGTCGATCAGCTTCAATGCGGTCGGAACGTCCTCCTGGAGCATCGACGTCATCGCCCGGATCAGCTCGGCCTCGGTCGCGTTGCCGGTGCGCTCCAGCACCGCGAGCTGCGCGTCGACCGTGGTCTTGTCGCCCAGCAAGGTCGCCAGCCAGGACCGCAGCAACGCCAGATCCCGCGAGAGGTACGACGGCAGCGGACCGGCCGCGACCGGATCGCTGGTGAGCTCGGTCAGCGCCTCGCCGAGGCGACCCCGCTCAACCAGGAGCACCGTTCGCAACATCGCGCGCAGACCCGCGACCACGGTGTCGGATTCGGCCACATCGGCATCCGTGACCTGTTGCAGGTACTGACATGCGGCGTCCACCTCGAGCTCACTGACCGCCGCGAATCCCAGCACGACCTGCGCCCGTACGGCGTACTCCTGGGGAAGGCCGCGCTCTCCCCCGGCGTCGACGGCCGCCTGCGCCGACTGGGCCGCGTTCTGGACCTGGCCCCGGACATGCTGCACGACTGCACGATGCGCAAGTCCGCCCGCGATCAGCTGGTGATGCCCCGCCATCCGCGCGGTCACGAGTGCCTCGTCCAGATGGCTGAGCGCCGCGTCCAGCTCGTCCGCCCAGGTCTCCGCCGCCGCAAGCTCGATCAGCAACCACGCCAACCGCTCCGGGCCGAGCACTGCGCGCGTCAACAGCGACCTGGCTCGCTCGATCGCCGCATGCACGTCATGCCAGCCGTACCGGGACTCCCACAGGCGCAGCAGTACGACGTCCGCCAGCGCCTCCGGAGCCGATTCGGTCGCCATCTCATCGGCCGACGCCGCATCCTGGACCGCGCCCGCCACGTCCCCGGTGATCCGACGCAGCAGTCCCCGGACCCCGAACAGCTGCGGATGCTGCTCGACGTACCCCGCGGGGAGCGCGTCGAAGGCTGCCTCGACCAGCTCGGCCTCACCCGCGGCCAGGAGCGCGGGCCCGTGGCCGAACAGGATCCGCTCGACCAGCTCGACGTCGTCGGCGTCCAGCGCGCTGCGTAACGCCGCCTCACTGGCGCCGTGGCTCTCGTAGTACAGGGCGGAGCGGTGGTGCGCCGTGACGACGAGCTGCCGGTCCTCGGCGCTGGTGGCGATCCGCCGTCGAAGCAACTCGACGAGCAGCGGGTGATAACGGTAGAGCGGGTTGCTCGCCCGGTCACCGCCTGCCTCGTCGGCGTAGGCCGTGACCAGGAGACCGCTGCCGGCGAGATCCTCGAGCATCGAGCCGGCCTCGTTGTCGCCGCTGAGCACGACGGCTAGTTGCCCCGTCAACGAAGTGGCCGCGAAGGTGCTCAGCAGCATCGCCAGGACCCGCTGGTCGAGGGTGTTCAGCGTCTCGCCGAGCAGCAGGTCCAGCACCGGCCGCTGGTTCGCGAGCGGCCACACCACGTCACCGGAGGCCTGCAACGTCCGGGCGGCCAGAACGAGCGCCGCCGCCCAGCCGGCCGTCTTCTCCTGGACCAGACAGATGTCGTCCGCGGTCGCGTTCCCGGCATGCGCCTGGACGAGCTCGGTCGCCTCGGCGTCGTTGAAGCGCAGGTCCCGCGAGCGCAACGTCAGCGCCATCCCCCTGACCTCGAGCTCGGAGATCGGCAGCGGCAGGTCGTACCGGGTGGCGAGCAACAACCGCAGCGCGTGCGGCGCCTCCTGCAGAACCCGGGCCAGCGCGGCGACCGTTGACGCCGGCAACAAGTGAGCGTCGTCGACGACGATCGGGTCCAGCAGCTCCGAACCCTCGGCGCCGTCCACCCGCTCGAGGAAACCCTGCAACGAGCCGGGAGCCTGCCCGGGCACCCACACCACCGGCTCCCCCGCGCGTCTTCGGCGGGTGACCCAGTCCGACAGCAGGACCGTCTTACCGGTACCCGCCGGTGCGATCACCATCGTCAACGGTGAACCGACACCGAGATCGAGCGCGGAGTGCAGCCGCTCGCGGGTCACCAGCGTGAGCGGCGGGCGCGGAGTCTTCCCGTCCGCCGACCGCCGGAATGCATCGCGCTCTCGATCGAGCCCCGGGCTCGTCACGCGCGTCACCCCTCCCCTGGGCGGGCGTGCTCTGTCCGAATCCTTGGTCCCCAGCTCCTCGTACGTGCCTCGAAAATCGAGACTAACCGGTTCGTGCCGATTGCGGCAGGGGTTGACGAGCCTCGGTCAGTCGCGGCGGCGGATCCTCGGCACCTTGGCCCCGATCCAGACCGCGACCACGACCAGCAGACCGATACCGACGAACCAGCCCCACAGCCCTTCGGAGACCGGTCCGAGCCGCCCCAGGCCGAGTCCGCCCGGATCCTTCGCCTGCTGCAGGGCGACGACGTAGGCGATGATCGCGCGTTTGTCCTCGGGGAGCAGGACGTGGTCGGAGAAGACCGGCATCTCCTGCGGGCCGGTGAGCATCGCCTGGTAGATGTTGCGCGGTGTCGTCCCCATCAGGGACGGCGCGTAACGACCGTCCGGGAGCGCTCCGCCGCGGCCGGCGAAGTTGTGGCATGCGGTGCAGTTGGTCCGGAACAGCTCGCCGCCGCGGACGATGTCGGCCTGCGTCACCTTGCTCACGTCGTACTCGTCGGACGACGGGATCGCCGGCCCGGGGGCGAGCGAGGCGACGTACGCCGCCAGCTGGGCGATCTCCTCGTCGGTGTAGACGGGCGGCTTCTGCGGGATCTGCGCCTTGGTCTGGGTGGCGGGCATCCGGCCGGTGCTGACCTGGAAGTCGACCGCGGCCGCACCGACGCCGATCAGCGAAGGCCCGGCAATCCGGCCGGTACCGTCCGTGCCGCCCTCGGCATGCAGCCCGTGGCAGCTGGAACAGCCGACCGCGAACAGCTTCCGCCCCGCCTCGATCTGGTCGGACTGGGGACCGTCCGCACCCGTCGCGCTGCGCGGCACCAGCACCGTGTACGCGAGACCGACGGTGACCAGCGCAGCGCCGATCACCAGTGTCTTCGCGAACCTCCGTCGACGCACCGCACCAGCAGACCGTGGTTGCACGGGCATTGTGATCCCCCGATTCGGGTGAGCTTCAGCGAGAGTCGCGCTTTGCCTGCCGGCGGGCACCCATCGCCCGCGTCGACGCGTCCTTCTTGAGTCCGCCGGTGGTCTTCTTCGCCGTCCGCGGCCTGCTGACCGCTTCGGACTTGGCCCCATCGGTCGCAGCCATGGCCGGTGCCGGTGACGGGGCCTTGGCCGCCCGCGCGGCCTCGAGCCGCTCGGCCCGCAGCTGCATCGAGGCACGGTTGGCGACGACGGCGACTTCACGACTGACCTTCGCCAGCACCGACTCGAACAACTCGGCCTTGTCGCGGTCCCGCTGGTTGCGCGGATACGACATCCCGCGACCGCCGACGCCGGCCACCGCGGCACTCGCCGCACGCCGGTAGTTCTTCACGTACTTCGTGCGTGCGCGCCGGATGCGCTGGTGCAGGTCCAGCAGCTCGTCTTCGTCGAGACCCTTCAACGCGTCGCGCTCGGTCTCGGCGACGAGCATCCGCTCGGCATCGGTCAACGAGTTCAGCAAGCCTTGGTTCATGTGGTTTCTCCTTAGCCGCTTCTCGCAGAGTACGGACATTTGTACAAGACCGACAAGCCGCCGAACGCGCATTGTCATCGACATGAGTGAGAACTCCGTCAAGCACTCCCACGGGGTGCACGTCGTCCACGGTGGCTCGCGGCAAGCGGCTCCGCTGCTGCTGATCCACGGCTCCGGTGCGTCCGGCGCCTGCTGGGCGCCGATGGTTCCGGCCCTTGCCGAGCGCCACCATGTCGTGACGATCGACCTGCCCGGCTTGGGCCGTTCGGCTCCGGTGACGTCGTACGAGATCCCTGCCCAGGCGGCGCGGGTGGCGGCGATGATCGACTCGCTCGACCTCGGGCCGCTGACCGTCGTCGGGCACTCGAGCGGTGGGTACGTCGCAACCTCGCTCGCGGAGCAACGCCCCGAACTGGTGAAGGCGATGGTCCTGCTCAGCACCGGTCCGAGGCTCGAAGCGCTCCTACCGCAACCGGCAATCATTCGCGCGCTGTCCGGGCCACCGCTCGGTCGGCTCACCTGGGCGTTGCGCTCGGACAAGCTGATCCGCAAGGGCATCCGCGCCACCTGCGCTGCCGACGTTGATCTCCCGGACGAGCTGATCGCCGACCTTCGGGGCCTGCCGTACCGCGACTTCGTCGCCGTACTGCGCTGCAACGGCGAATACATCACCGAGCGCAGCGTCCCCGATCGGCTCGCCGAGCTCGACGTACCGCTGCTGGTCGTCTTCGGTGGCGCCGACCCGCGCTGGGATCCGGCGTCGGCCAACGAGTACGCCGTCGTGCGCGGCGCGCGGATCGAGCTGCTGCCCGGGATCGGGCACGTGACCCCGCTCGAAGCTCCTGAACCCAGCGCACAGCTCGTTCTGCAGTTCACGGCCTAGCATCGATACATGCGCTTGACTCCAGCGCCGCCGGACTGGGCACAGGTGGAGATCGCCGTACCGCGCTCTCCGCTCGAACTGCCCGGGGTGAGCATGGCCGGGTTCCGGCACCGTGCGCCGGCGTTCGTGGATATTGCGATGGTGGCGCACCCGTCGGTCACGCTGATCGTCGATCTGAGCGAGGACGAGGGCATCGTCTACGGCGCGCACGGCCGGAGCGAGCGGGGCAGCGCCTTCGTCGGGCTGCTCCCCGGCGAGGTACACGCGGCCGGGACGCTGGGCGAATGCCTTCAGGTGCGGCTGTCGCCGGTCGCGGCAGCTCGCGCCTTCGGGGCCTCGGCCGAGCTCACCGGGACGGTCGCGTCGTTGGCGGACGTGTGGGGCCGGGGAGCCGAGCGTTTCGAGGACAGGTTGCGTGCTGCCGCATCGTGGGACGAGAGATTCGCGATCGTGGTGGAAGTCCTCGGCCGTCGGCTGGATGCGTCGGTCGACGCGGAAGTCGCACACATCTGGCAGCGAACTCTCGCCGGTCGCGGCTGCCTACGCGTCGACGGCCTGGCGAGCGAGGTCGGTTGGAGCCGCAAACGCCTCTGGGCACGCTTCCGGTCCCAGCTCGGCATCACCCCCAAGCGAGCCGCTCAACTGGTCCGCTTCGACCACGCCGCCCACCTCCTCTCGGCAGGACATCCGGTCGCCCGTGTCGCTGCCGAGAGCGGGTACGTCGACCAATCGCATCTCCACCGCGAGGTCAGCGCATTCGCCGGTACGACGCCCGCCGTCGTCGCCGCCGCTCCATGGCTGGCGATCGACGACGTCGCCTGGCCCGTGAGACCAGGGATGTAGTCCCGTCCGGCGGCTACTGTCGGAGGCATGGACCAACTCGTGGTGGATGCGCCGATCGTTGCTGTCACTGTCTATCCGGGTCGCGCACGAGTGACCCGGCGCGGACAGATCACTGTGCCCGCCGGGGACCAGACCGTGTACGTCGAGCCGCTGCCGCTGTCCCTGGAAGAGGACTCGGTCCGCGTCGCCGGCCGTGGACCCGCGACCGTCCTCGGCGTGGACGTCGCGACACAACACCATCCCCAAGCCCCGGACGAGACCGTCGCGGCCCTGGAGCAGGCACGGCTCGATGCGCAGGAAGAGGTGACGCAACTCGTCGACGCCGACGACGTGCAGGCGCAGCTCGACACGTTCCTCGCGCAGTTGGCCCGCCGCGCCGGCAACAGCTTCGCGCGCACACTGGCATCCGGCGAGGCGGGCGCCGAGCTCGGCGGATTCACCGACTCGCTCACCGACCGGTTGTCCGCCGTACGGGCGACTCGTCGCGAGCTCGCCGCGCAGCGTCGCGAGGCCGAGAAGCGGCTTGCTGCCGCGGACCGTCGGCTGGCCGCGATCGTGCAGCAGCGCACGCCCGACCGGCGTGCGGCTGCGATCGCACTCGCTTTGGAGACCGAGGCCGAGGTGGAGATCGAGCTCTCGTACGTCGTCCCCGCGGCCAACTGGACCAGCTCGTACGACGTCCGTCTGACCGGCGACCGCCTCACGCTGAACTGGTACGGCCTGATCACCCAGCACAGCGACGAGGACTGGCCGGAGTGCGACCTGACCCTGTCGACGGCGCGGCCGACCGTCACCGCGAAGGTTCCCGAGCTCGACCCGTGGTACCTGGACCGCTTCCACCCGCCGATGCCGATGGCGGCGCCCGGCGCGGCCGTCCCACTCGGAATGCAAGTGGCGGGCGGGCGAGAGCACCTCCAGTCCCGAAGGGCGTCCGCGGGCTTGATCCAGGAGCAGGCAGCGTTCGAGGCCGTCGAGGCAACGGTCGAGCAGGGCATGACCGCCGCCAGCTACACCCCGCCCCGGCCCGTCGCCGTACCCGCAGACGGAGCCACGCATCGCGCGACGATCTCCTCGATCGACCTCGACGCCGAGCTGGACTACATCACCGCGCCGGTGCGATCGACCGACGTACATCTGCGCGCCACCGTGGTGAACTCGTCCGCGCACACGCTGCCAGCCGGCAAGGCTTCCGTCTTCCACGAGGCCGAGTTCGTCGGGTCGGCCGCGCTGCCCCTGTGGGCGCCTGGTGAGGACGTCGAGCTCGCGCTCGGGCTGGACGACCGCATCCGCGTCGAGCGCAAGCTGGTACGCCGGGAAGCGAGCAAGGCGACCCTCGGATCGACGCGCCGCCGCCAGGTCGAGTACGAGACCAAGATCGAGAACCACACGCCGCGCAACGCCCGCATCACGGTCCTCGACCAGTTGCCGGTGGCACGCGACCACGAGATCACCGTCAAGCCGCTCAGCGCCGAACCCGACCCGGCCGAGACCACCGACCTCGGCGTGATCACCTGGAAACTCGACCTGGCCGCCGGCAAGGAAACCACGATCAAACTCGCCTTCCGCGTCGACACCGGCAAGTCCGTCGACCTCACCGGCTGGCGCGAGTAATCGCTCGGACGGTCGTACGATGTCGCGACGCGCGAGCGGGCCGCTCAGCCTTCGCGTGAGCTCACAGCGATCCTGACAGCCACGCCCGCGCGACTTCGAACTTCTTCTCCAACCGGATCCGCACGGCCTCACCCACGACCTGCTCGATACCTTTGCCGACCATCGGCACCGAGGCCGTCACCTGCAGGTCGAACGCCTGCGAGGTCCCCCGCCCGGCCGGCACGATGCGGGTCGTGCCGGTCACCTTCACCGGTACGCCGGTGACCTCGCCGTCGACATCCGCCTCGCGCGCGCCGTCGACATCGGGGCGGTGCCACACCTTCACCTGCGCCAGCTCCAACGTGCTCCCGACGAACCGCCGGGCAACCACCGGGACGTCGGCCGCCTGCGTCTGCCAGTGACACCGCACCCTCAGGTCGTCACCGGCATCCCCCACCACGACGTCGTACGACGGCACCCGCAGCCGCTCGAACACCTGCTCCTGGAACGTGATGTCGGTGATCATCGCGAACACCTCCTCCGGAGAGGCGTCGTACGACGTGGCGAGCGTCAAGTGCATAGTGCACTGAATCACAAGGTGAGGCGCATCCGCAGCTTGGCCGATTCCTGTGCGACCATCACGTAGCCCCCAGGAAGGTTGCTTGGGGCAACAGTCAGGCAAACAGGTCAATGAGCTCGGCGGCGAGCCGGCTCATGCTCGTCGGCTCGAGCAGACTGTCATGCCGGCGCAGTTCGCTGTCGAGCGCGGTTCGGGATCGGGACCGATGTTCAGCGATCCTCGAGGTGTTCCTCCGGCCTGTTTTCGTGACGCGACGGAAAGGGAGTGACACCGTGCGCGACTTTCGGTAACCTTTTCGTGATGTTCACCGCGTAGCTGACTGAGAACGGGGCTTGGGAAGCGCATGGCCATCGCAGGTGCAAACACGGCCGCCTACAGGGTCGCCGACCACAGATACACCGACGATTCCGACGACGAGGACGAACTGATCCGGCTCGCGCAAGCGGGTGACGGGGCCGCCTTCGGGCAGCTCTACGATCGGTACCTGCCGTCCATCTACCGCTACACCTACAGCAAGACCTCGTCCCGCAGCGCGGCCGAGGACCTGACCAGCGAGACGTTCCTGCGGGCGTTCCGCGCGATCGCCCGCCGGCCACGCGCGCACCTGAACTTCGCGGCCTGGCTCGTCACCATCGCCCGGAACGTCGTGATCGACCACCACCGCTCCGGCTGGAGCCGACTGGCGATCGTCACCGACGAGGTCGATCCGCAGATCGACGAGTCCGTCGGGCCCGAGCAGGCCGCGCTGCAGTCCGTGAGCACGGCCACCGTCCGCGACGCCCTCACCCGCCTACCCGACGACCAACGCGAATGCCTGGTACTCCGCTTCTTCGCCGGCCTGTCGATCAGCGAGACCGCAGCCGCCATGGACCGCACCGACGGCGCCGTCAAACAACTCCAGTTCCGCGCCACCAACCGCCTCCGCCAGGTCGTCAAGGACCGTTGACAACAGCACCTATTGACCAACGCGCCGGGGCGGCCGCGTCAGGCGGCGAACGCTTGTACTACAAGGGTTGCGAAGCGGCGGGAGGCCGTGGTGCGGGTGGTTGGGTCTGATACGTGCAGGCCGCGATGTGCGGTCAGCATGATCATCAGATCGCCCAGCTCGAAGTCGCGGCGTAGCCGGCCGTTCGCCTTCGCGCGCCGCGCCAGCGTGGCGACGGACCTCAGCGTCAGTTCCCGGCTCTCGGCGACGTCGAGCGCGTCCGGGTATGTCGCGAGGAACGCATCGGTGAATCCACGGTTCTGCAGATGCAGCTCGCAGATCCGCTCGATCACCCAACAGAACCCCTGCCACGGATCCGCCGCCGCCAGGCCTTCGTCCACAATCGCCTGACACGCACGCGTCTGCTCGGCGAACGCCTCCGTCGCCAGCACCTGCTTCGTCGGAAAGCGGCGGTACAACGTCGCCGGCCCGACCCCGGCATGCCGTGCAATCGCCCGCATCGGGACCGTCAGCCCTTCACTTGCGAACAGCGTCCGCGCCGACGAGAGAATCCGATCGCGATTGTCCTCCGCGTCGGCGCGCAGCTTCTGAGGCATCTGCTCGGTCATCACTCTCACTCCAGCTAAACGGACGGCAGCGTCCGCTTAGCCTAAGCCTGTGAGAGCCGCAATCATAAAGGCGTTCGGCGACCCGAACGGACTGAGCGTCGTCGACCTGCCCAAGCCCACCCCCGGACCTACAGAGCTGCTGATCGCCGTCGAAGCGATCGGCGTCGGCGGAGTCGACGCGCTGATCCGCAACGGGAGCCTCGCCGCCTGGGGATTCGCCGAAGGACTGGTCCCCGGCTCCGAGGTCGCGGGCACGGTGGCGGCCGTCGGCCACGACGTCGACGGTTCCTGGATCGGTCGGCGCGTATGGGCCTTCACCGGCCTCGGCGGCGCGTACGCCGAGCACGCAACAGCCGCGATCGACGACGTCGTACCGCTGCCCGACGCGCTCTCCGCCGTCGACGCGGTGACGCTCGGCAGTTCGGGCGTCGTAGCTCATTTCGCCTTGGCACACGCTCATTTCGAGCCCGGCGAGTCCGTCCTGGTGCGCGGCGCCGCGGGCAGCATCGGCATCCTGACCGTGCAGCTCGCAGCCAGCCGTGGCGCATCGGCAGTAGCGGTCACCACCTCGTCCGCCGAGCGCGGCGAACAGCTGCGCAAGCTCGGTGCGACCCACGTGCTGGACCGGTCCGGTGCGGGCGACGCTCCCCCGGCGTACGACGTCATCATCGACATCGTCGGCGGTCCGGACCTGCCGAAGTTCCTCGGCAAGCTCAAGCCGAACGGCCGGCTCGTGCTCGTCGGCGTCGTCGGCGGCCAACCACCCGCCGACTTCGGTACGACGTTGATGGCAGCGTTCCGGAATTCGCTGACGTTCTCGACCTTCAGTGCCGACACCGTGCCGTCCGAGCGGCGGCGTACCGTCAGAGCCCAACAGTTCGCCGCCGCCGCTCGTGGCGACCTGCCGACGGTTGTGCATGAGCAGCTGCCGCTGGACGACGTCGTGCCGGCTCATCGGAAGATCGATGCCGGCGAGGTGTTCGGGCGGATCGTGTTGATCCCCTAGAAGTCGTCGACAGGTTCTGGGGTTGCGAGGGCGATCAGGCGTTCGGCGACGAGGGCGCAGCGTTGTTCGGCGGCGTTGCGCCCGGCGCCGGCGTACCGGAGACGCGCCGAGGCCGTCACCGGCTCTGCGCTCACCTCGATCAGCGAGCCGCCGGGCCGCGGCTGGACTCGGACCGCGATCTGGACCCAGCCACCCAGCCCGCTGCGCAGCCGGACGACCAACTCCCGGTCGGGCCGCCAGCGATCGACGATCGCGACGATCAGCCCGCGGTTCTGCATGTGCCGCCCGCGCATCTCCTTGCCGGTGTCGCGCTGCACCACGCACCCGGTCTCCGGCCAGCTCGGTCCGGCACGGAGCGCGGACGGTACGGCGACCATCCAGTCCGCGAACGTGGACGGGTCACGGATCACGGCCATGACGGCATCAACGCTCACGGCGCCGAACCGCCATGCCATCACCATCGAAGCCGTTTCCCTGTCCGCCGCCCGTGCCGAGTCTTGTGTCTACCAGGTAGCCCGGCCATACGGCATCTTTCACACGCCTCGTTGAACCACCAGCGAACGCAGGCCGAGTCGTGTATGTCACAGGGTCACTTCGATATCGCGCTCAACCAGACAGCCTTCAACCTCTTGACAGCCGGTAGGCGGGCACGGCGACGGCCGTGACGACGACGTGCATCAGCATCAGACCGGCGACCGCGATCCCCGACGTGTGCGGGATGAACCCGGTTGCCAGCAGCAACAAGTCCGGGATCATCGAGAGCACGAGCACCACCGGGACCAGCACCCGGAGTACGGCGCCGGGCCGCGCGGATCGTCGTACGACGGCCCGCCACCCGGCGAAGCCGACCACGATCCCGATCAGCGTGAACGGGGCGAAGATCGGCAGCGTCAACGGGCGGAACGATTCGTCCGCACCGAGGGCGACCGCACCCCGCGCGACGAGGTAGTTCAGCGTGACCGCGACGACCGCGGCGAGCAGGAGCAGGGTCAGCTGCCGGCGATGGACAGCCACCGGTTGCCGCAGATCGATCGACGTCATCGGACACCTCCGCAAACGGTACGAATCTCGTACCAATGACGCTAGCCGACAGCACTCCCCCAGCGCCAGGGATTCCGGCAAAACAGTCCGAAACTCGTACTGTTAGCTCTCCTGGCCGGCGATCACCGCGGTCAGCAGTACGCCGAGGGTGTCGCGCTCCGACGGGTCGAGCACCTGCAGCATCCGCCGTACCTCGGTGCGCAACTGCCGCTCGAACTCCTCGGCGACCTCGACGCCGTGCGCGGTCGGCGTGACCACGAAGTTCCGTCGGTCGGCCGCATCCGGGACGCGCTCGACCAGCCCGGCCGCCTCCATCCGGGCGACGACACCGGTCATCGTCGACTTGGTGAGCCGGAGCGCCGACCCCAGCCCGAGCATGTTGGTCGGTCGGCGGTGCAGGATGAACAGCAGCCGGGCCTGTTGCATGGTCAGGCCGAGGTCCGCACTGATCCGTTCGTAGTGCTCGGTCACGGCGGTGGCCGCCCGGATCAACGCCGGACCTGCCGCCAGTCCCTTCGCCGCCATGCCGCCCCTTCCGTCCCCCCGGTCGACCCCAACCATAGTCCGGCCGGCCGCCGGGATTTTCCTGCAACACGGCCGTGAACTTTTCGGCGGTGCCCGGAATCCAATGCGGTACGACGGAGGCGAGGACGCCTCCGCTGAGGGGAGGACAATCCAGATGTTTCGCAAGACCGTAGGTCTGGCTTCGGCCGCAGTGCTCGCACTCGGGCTCGGCGCGGCCGCAGCATCGTCGGCGCAGGCGAAGCCGGCAGCAGAATCAGGTACGACGGCAGCCTGCGCGCTCCGGCTGGGGTCGGTGACAGCCAACGGTGCCTTCACCAGCCGGATGATCAACGCCACCGCACCGATCACCGTCGGCGGCGTCCGCGGCACCGCCGGGGTGTTCCCGGCCGGCCAGGTCCAGCACATCAGCACCGTGTCCGGAGAGCTGTTGGGGGCCGGCGGCGAGACGCGCACCGGGCTGACCGTGATGGGCGGCGCGCTGTACTCGAGTTCGTTCACGGTCGACACCGAGAGCCAGCTCGACCCGCACTACCCGCACACCAACCTCCGCATCGGTGGCGGCTGGGCCAACTACCGCTGGATCGACCAGTCCGTCCACCGTCCGGCCAACGCGCCGGCCCGGACGACGCTGTACGCCCAGCGCACCAACGGGCAGCTGGACCGCTGGGTTGCCGAAGGCAGCGGCTGGCGCTCGACCGGCGGGGTCGGCGGTCTCAGCACGGTGAAGTCGATGGCGTTGATCGGCCGCACCGACACCACCGAGACCTTCATCGCCAACACCCGGGCCGGCACGCTGCTGACGGTCACCTGGCCGACGAAGTACAACGCGGCGACGACCGGCAAGGCCGTTCGCACCGCTACCTGGCAGGGCTTCGAGCAGCTCATCGCCACCAAGTGCGGAACGAACGGCACCCTCCTGCTCGGCATCGACCGGGACACCAAGTCCGGTTACCTGTACGCCGTTGGCCACGCCAACGGTACGAGCACGGTGATCAAGAGCCTGGGCAAGGTCCCGCTGACCTTCTCGGACCCGCAGTACTTCCGTATCGCACCGAAGTTCGACACCCTCAACGGCGGCTGAGCACCAGCCGAACCTCCGTATGAACCCGGTGCCCGTCCTCCCTCGGAGGGCGGGCACCGTGCGTTGAGCCGCGTCCGAGGTGCAGACTCGTCCTTGGGATGCGTCCCCGGACGGAGGGAGCGACAGGATGGTCGACAGGACGGTGAACGACGGCGGCGACGGGCCGGAGACCGCCGCCGAGTGGTCGCAGGAGGACTATCACCACCCGGCCGCGGGCTGGGGCGCAGCAGTGTCCGTCGGCCAGGTGCTGAAGCGTGAGCACGCGCTGCTGTCCGGGCCGCGGGCGATGCTCAAGATGAACCATGAGAACAGCGGGTTCGACTGCCCCGGCTGCGCGTGGCCGGACGCCACCGACGGATTGAAGCTGGACCTGTGCGAGAACGGCGTCAAGCACGTCGTCTGGGAGATGACCCCGGACCGCGCCGGCCGTGAGCTCTTCGCCCGGCACACCGTCACCGAACTCGAGACCTGGACGGACTTCGCGCTCGAGGACGCCGGCCGGCTGACCGAGCCGATGGTGTACGACGGCGCGACCGACCACTACGTCCCGATCAGCTGGTCGGCCGCCTTCGACCTGATCGGCACCCGACTGCGGGCCCTCGACTCCCCCGACCAGGCCTCGTTCTACACCTCCGGCCGGTTGAGCAACGAGGCCACGTTCCTCTACCAGCTGTTCGCCCGGGAGTACGGCACGAACAACCTCCCGGACTGCTCGAACATGTGCCACGAAGCCTCCGGCCGCGCCCTCCAGGCAGCCCTCGGAACCGGCAAGGGTACGGCGGACCTCCGCGACTGGGAGACCGCCGAAGCGATCTTCATCCTCGGCGTGAACGCGGCGTCGAACGCACCCCGGATGCTGACCGCGCTCGCGGACGCGTACCGGCGTGGCGCGCAGATCGTGCACATCAACCCGCTCGTCGAGGCCGCCGCCACCCGCACGATCGTGCCGCACGAGTTCGTCGACATGGCGTTGTTCAAGGCCACGCCGACCAGCACGCTCAACCTGCAGGTCCGCGTCGGCGGCGACCTCGCACTGCTGCGGGGTATCGCGAAGGCGGTCCTCGAGGAAGCGCGGACCGACCGGAGAGCGCTCGACGAGGTGTTCCTGGAGCGATACACCGACGGCTTCGCGGCGTACCGGAAGGTGTGTGAGGACACCGAGTGGGCAGAGATCGAGCGGCAGTCCGGGCTGTCGGAATCGGACATCCGCCGCGCCGCCACGATCTACTCGCAGGCTCGGTGCACGCTGATCAGCTGGTGTCTCGGCATCACGCAGCACGAGCACGGCGTCGACACCGTCCGCGAGATCGTCAACCTGCTGTTGCTGCGCGGGAACCTCGGCCGCGAGGGCGCCGGACCGTCGCCGGTCCGCGGCCACAGCAACGTGCAGGGCAACCGGACCTGCGGGATCGATCACCGTCCCAGCACGCAGTTCCTCGACCGGCTGGCCGCCGCCTGCGGTATCGACCCGCCGCGCGAACACGGCCTCGACACGGTCCGCACGATCGCCGCGATGCGGGAGAGAAAGGTCAAGGTGTTCGTCGGGATGGGCGGGAACTTCGCGCTCGCCGCCCCGGACAGCGCCGCGACCGCGGAGGGACTGCGGAACTGTGAGCTCACGGTCCATGTGAGCACCAAACTCAACCGGAGCCATCTCGTCCACGGCCGTCAGGCATTGATCCTGCCGTGCCTCGGCCGGACCGAGCTCGACGTCCAGGCGGGCGGCCCGCAGTCGGTCTCGGTCGAGGACTCGATGAGCATGGTCCACCTGTCGATCGGCCGCAAACGCCCCGCCTCACCGCATCTGCTGTCCGAGCCGGCGATCATCGCAGGCATCGCCAAGGCGACACTACCCGCGACGCAGACGCCGTGGGACGCGTACGTCGAGGACTACGACCGGATCCGGGACATCATGGCCAGGGCCCTGGACGGGTTCGAGGACTTCAACCGCCGCGTCCGCCACCCGCTCGGCTTCCGGCTGCGCCAGCCGGCCCGCGAGCTGGTCTTCCTGACCGCGAGCGGTCGCGCGGAGTTCTCGACGGCGGATCTACCCGATCTGGTGCCCGCGGACGACGACGTACTGATCCTGCAGACCATGCGCTCGCACGACCAGTGGAACACGACGATCTACTCCGACGACGACCGGTACCGGGGCGTGAAGAACCTCCGCACGTTGATCCTGATGAACGCCGACGACATGCGCGCCCGGGGCCTCGCACAGGGCGACCTCGTCGACATCACCGCGACCGCGCGCGACGGATCCGTCCGCGTTCTTCATGACTACCGCGCGTTGAGATACGACATGCCCCGCGGCAACGCCGCGGGGTACATGCCGGAGATGAACGTCCTCGTCGCCGCCAACGACTACAGCAGCCAGAGCGACCAGCCCCTGATGAAGAACATCAGGGTGCGGGTCACTCCGTCGGGTCAGGGATAGCTGACGAGGTACCGCTGCTGGTTGGTGACGTTCGCGGTGCCACCGGTGTTGTTGACGACGTTGGAGATCGTCCCGACGCCGCCGAGCGAGACCGAGACCAGATCGTGGAACCGGACGCCGGCGGTGTCCGGCACCTCGAACGATCGCGATGCCACGATCGACGTGTTCGGGCTGAAGAAGCAGTAGCTGCCGACACCCCACGCCTCGTGTGTCGTGACGTTGTTCGCGACCTTGTACGCCGCCCAGCCCTGCGTTCCGCCGCCGCTCGACCACGACGCCTGGTCGGGGACGTCGTACGGGAACTCGTTCTGGAAGAAGTACGTGCGGCCGCCGTTGCCGTTCCAGAGCACCTCGTACTGCTGGTAGTGCTCGACGAACAGGCCGTACATCGTCACATCGTTGCCGTTGACAACGAGCCCGTTGGCCGCGGTGTTGACGTTCCAGCCGACACCGTCGCCGTGGTCGCCGCGCCACAACCAGAGGTGATCGCCGATCACGTCGTTGCTGTTGACCTGGAGACTGACTGTGGCCTTGCCGACGTGGGCGCCACCGATCCGGACGTAGACATCGTGCAACGAGGTCGGGTTCGCGGCGTGGCTCGCGGTCGAGCCGGCCGGGCCGACCTGGATCAGCACCGGTGAATTGACCGGACCGGCGTCGACGAGCAGACCCGCGAGCTTGACCCCGTCGACGTCCGCGACACTGATCGCGGCCTGACCGGTGTCCGGGATCAGCGTGGCCAGCCCGAGCCCGAGTACGACGGTGTTCGCGCGATTCACCCGGATGGTGTCGCTGAGGTGGTAGATGCCCGGCGTGAACAGCAGGTGCTTGCCCTGGTCGAGGGCCGCGTTGATCGTGCCGACGGACGCGCCGGGTTTGACCACGTAGAAGTTCGCAAGACTGATCGACGTTCCGGCCGCCGCTCCGTGCGACCAACTCGTCCCCGCCGAGCTCGACCGCAGCGCCGGGACGAAGACGTTGTAGTTGCCGGCGGCATCGACGTACAGGAACGGCTTCTCGCGGACCTTCGGCGTCTGGGCGATCACCGTGTGGGAAGGGTTCGGGAAGTGCTGCGGCGGGGCGCCGGTGGTGCCGGTGAACACCATGTTCCAGACCGAGCCGTTCCAGCCGCCGAACTCGGAGTTGCGGGAGAACCACTGCTGCTGGGAGCCGGAGACGACGGTGTTGTCGATCTTGGTGTCGGCGAACAGCCCGCCGCTGGCCCAGCCGTCGCCGCCGTTCCAGAGCTGGATCTCCGGCGCGCCCTTGAGGTGCATCCGCCGGTACGGCGCCGCTTGCGAGACAGCCCAGCGCTCGATCTGGCCGGCCGGGGTGGTGACGGCGAGGTTCTCCGCGGACCGCCAGAAGTTCTGGGTCGCGTTGCCCTTGTTGTTCGGGTTGTCACCCTGTTGCAGCCAGTCCGCCTCGACGCGGACATGACCGTTGAGGTTCACGTCGTCGGGTGACAGACCGAGGCCGGCGGCCTGGGTGTAGAAGCCCAGGTTCACGTCCGCGGTGTACGTGCCGGGCTTCCACAGCACGGCGTACCGCTGGGTGCCGAACTGGTTGGTGTGCATCTCGGCGGCGATCTGGTTCAGCCTGTTCTGCATGTCGGCCTGGGGCGTGCTCGGGCTGAACACGGAGACGTTCGGACCGAGGTCGGGGTTCGCCGGGTCGGTGGGCGGGACGACCGGTCCGCTGCCGCCGTCCGTCGCGTGCACTGCGACCTCCCAGAGCGAGTACCCGTACCCGGTGCCGCGTTGTGTGCCGGTGATCCGGAGGTAGCGCCCGGTCCCGGTGAGGTCGAGATTCTGCGTCCCGCCCGTACCGGTGGTCGTGGCGTAGATCTGCCGCCAGCTGCTCGCATCGTCGGACAACTCGATCCGGAACGCCTTGCCGTACGCCGCTTCCCAGCTGAGCCCGACCTGGCAGACCTCGATGCTCGAACCGAGATCGACCTGCAGCCACTGCGGGTCGGAGAAGGCGCTGCCCCAGCGCGTGCCGGGGTTGCCGTCGACCGCGGCGGAGGCGGGCAGGCCCGCGTTCTCGGTGGACGACGCGGTGGCGGGGCGGTTCAACGCGACGTTGGAAGAGCCACATGCGGCGGCTGCGGCGGTGGCTGCACCGGCGGCAGCGGCGTCACCAGCGCCGATGCCACCGGCAACGAGGAGGAGCGCGACGAGACAGCGCAAGGGTTTCAGGGACATCGGGGAGACCAATCAGTCGGGGCGGTTACTGAGAGAGCGCTCTCTCAGAGGGTCGTCGGCCGCGCGCGGCAGTGTCAAGGGCCCGCCGTTCCCGGAACTGTTCCGGAACTTCTAGGCGGATTCGCGGATGATCAGTTCCGGATCGAAGACGACCGAGGTCAACGTCGCGGCCGGGGTGGCGATCTGGTCCAGCAGGATGTCGGTCATCCGCGCGGCCATCTCCTCCACGGGCTGTGCGATCGTGGTCAGCCGCGGCCGCGCCATCTGCGCGGGTTCGCTGTCGTCGAAGCCGATCAGCGCGACGTCGCCGGGCACCGACCGCCCGCGTTCGTGCAGCACGCGGAGCGCGCCGACCGCCATCAGGTCGTTCGCCGCGAACACGCCGTCTGCATCCGGCACCGCGTCGAGCAGTTCGCTCATCGCCTGTTCGCCGCTCTGCGCGGTGAAGTTGCCGCGGACGACATCGACGTACGGCACTCCGCGCCGCTCCATCGCGCGCTGGAAACCGGACAGCCGGTCGTTGGCGGCCGGCAGGTCGGCCGGGCCGGCGATCGTCACGACCCGGCGGCAGCCCAGGTCGGCGAGCCGGTCGGCAGCCAGTGCCGCGCCGGCCTCATGGTCCAGGTCGACGAAGCTGATCGGCACCGGAACCGCGGGCCGGGCGAACAGGACGGCCGGGATGCCCGCGTCGACGAACAACCGGGGCAACGAGTCGCCGGCATGCGTCGAGACCAGCAAGGCGCCGTCCGCGTTCCCCCGGCGGACGAAGTCGAGCGCATCCCGCCGGGCCTGGTCGGAGTCGGCGAGCATCAGGGTCGGATGCATACCGCCGGACCGCAGGTGACGGACCACTCCCCCGGTGATCCGCCCGAAGAACGGATCCCGGAAGATCTGGTCGGCCGATCCGTCGGATCCGGAGATCACCAGCGCCACGGTGCCCGAACGCCGGTTGACCAGCGTCCGGGCCGCGGCGTTCGGGATGTACCCGGTGTCCTCGATCGCCCGCGTGACAACGGTCCGGATCCGGGGATCGACCGAGGTGATCCCGTTCACCACCCGGGACACCGTGGCCCGCGAAACCCCGGCCGCCTTGGCGACATCCTCCAAGGTCGGCGTACGACGGGATGCGCCGCTCCTCATGACACCGGATCGTAGCTGTCGGAAACTCTCACTGTTTGTACACGCCGAACTCGTACAGCGAATAGCCGAACCCGGTCCCGCGCTGCGTGCCGGTCAACCGGACATAGCGCCCCGAACCTGCCACCCCGAGGTCGTCGACGTCGCCGTTGCCGTCAGCCGTGCTGTAGAGCTGTCTCCAGCTGTTCCCGTCGTCCGACACCTCGATCCGGTAGGCCCGCGCGTACGCCGGCTCCCAGATCAGCTGGATGCGGTCGAACGACGTCACCTGCCCGAGGTCCACCTGCACCCACTGCGGATCCGACCAGTCGCTCGCCCAGCGCGTCGTCGCGTTTCCGTCGGTCACGTTCGACGGCGGGTACGGCGCTCCGTCGCCGACCTGCTGGTACGACGAGGCGGTCGCCGGCTTCCCGCGGGCCACATTGGTGCCGCTGACCGGAGGTGCGACCACGCGGAACGACCTGGTCTCGATCCCGACGTTGCCATGACCGTCACGGACGTAGTCGTACAGCTTCCACACCCCGAGCCGCTGCGGCACGGTCACGGTGAACGGCCCGTTCCCGCTCGACGGCGTCGTCACCAGGGCACCACTCCCGTCGATGTACTTCCCACCGACCTTGAACTCATGAGTGAGCGCGTCTCCGTCGGGATCGCTGACCGCTACGTTGACCGTGATCGTTCCGCCGGCCGGCACGTCCGTGGTCCGGCTCAGGTTCATGGCCGTGATCACCGGCGCGGTGTTCCCACCGGATGCGCCGCCGTACGCCTGCCGGACGGCGTACCAGGCCGGGCTCTTCTCGTTGCCGGGCGTGAGGTTGAACCAGACCGCGCCGAAGTCGTTCTCGCTGCCGTAGTGGAACAGGGTTGCGCCCAGCGCCACGCCGGTGTGACCGATGATGCAGTTCCAGGCCTGCGTGTAACCGTCACGCTTCTGCAGGTCGGTCGGCTGGTTCGGTACGCCGTTCGCGTCGTTCGGCACCTCCCACTCGCCGGCCGGTCCGCTCTCGGTGAGGATGTAGGGCTTGGTGTAACCGCCGTTGATCCAGTCCTGCTTCACCTGGCAGACGTGGCCGTAGGAGTTGACCGCGAGCAGGTCGAGGTCGGGCGAGTACTGCTTGAAGTACGGCCAGGCGCCGGTCCAGGCGTCCGTCGAGGTGACCGGGTGGTTCGGGTCGATGGCGTGGATCGCCTTCGCGGCGTCGTTGACGAACGTGGCGTACGCGATCCGCTGCTGCTCGAGCTCGGCGCCGGAGAAGCAGTTCTGCAGGCCGAGGACCGATTCGTTGCCGACGTCCCACAGCAGTACGCCCTGATTGTCCTTGTACTCCGTGGTCCAGCGCTGGATCTCCCCGAGCATCGTGGTCTTGTAGTTGGTGTCGGTGACGTAGTTGACGCAACCGCCGCTGCCGGGTCCACCACCAGGTTGGAGCCAGTAGCCGGCGACGACGCGCATGCCGTTCGCAGCCGCCGCGTCGAACAGCGGTTTGGAGCTCGCGTCGGTTCCCCAGGTCCGCACGGTGTTGACGCCGATCGACTTCAGCTCGGGCAGGCGTTGCGCGGCTTCTGTTGCCGGCGGCCCCCAAGTCAGGCCCTTGACCGTCCATGGCGCGTTGTTCACCAGCAACTGCCAGTTGCCCTGACTGCCGGCAACGCGGACAGTGCCGGAGCCTGGTGGCGGTCCGCCGGTACCAGGTGTGCCGTAGACCTTGAACTCCCAGAGCGAATAGCCGTAGCCGCCGACACGCTGGGTCCCGTAGAAGCGGACGTATCGTCCGGAACCGCTCACCGGGAGCGTCTCGGTGCCGCCGTGCCCGGTGGTCGTGCTGTACACCTGGTTCCACTGCGTGCCGTCGGCCGACACCTCGATCCGGTAGCCGGTCGCGTACGCCGCTTCCCACTGCAGCACGACCTGGTCGATGGTTGCCGTGGCGCCGAGATCCACCTGCAGCCATTGCGGATCCGCGAACGTGCTCGACCACCGCGTGCCGGGATCACCGTCGACGGCGGCGGTGGCCGGCGTACCCGCACCTTCGCTGGACGAGGCCGTCACCGGCTTGCCCTGCGAGAGCAGGCTCCCGGCCTGGGCCGACGTTTCGTGTGCAGCCGCGGGCTGGACGAGACTGCCCAGCAACAACAGTCCTGCCGCGGTCACGGCTGTGAATGACAAGAGTTTCATCGGGGCGGAACTCCTTCGGGAGAGAGATGAGAGAGCGCTCTCTCGCGGCACCGATGTTCCCCACCTCACCTGGGGTTGTCAATGGCTCGCTGCCGCTGCGCCGGTTCCGGAACCGACGGAGGGTTGACACCACCGGGCGGCCGGAACAAGGTGTTTCAGAGAGCGCTCTCCCGCGATTCGTCCACCCCGCGGGCTGCCCGATCCACCGCCCCCGCGGAATCCCCCGACCGGAGGAGTTCCGTGTTCCCGAGAAAGAAGAGAGTCCTGTACGCCGGTGGCACTGCCGCCGCCGTCATCGCCGCCCTGCTGACCGCCCTCGCCGGATCCACCGCGCAGGCCGACGACCTGGTCACGCATCACGAGTTCCAGGTCAACTGCACCGTCCATCACCGCGCTCCCGACGACCCGATCGTGTTCCCGAACCTGCCGGGCGCCTCCCACGAACACAGCTTCGTCGGCAACACGACGACGAACGCCGCCACGACGCTGGACAGCCTGAACGGCGCCGGCGCCTACTCGACGACCTGCCTGAATCCCGATGACCTGTCCGCCTACTGGTGGCCGACGATGTTCCGTGGCGACCAGCCGATCATCCAGACCTGGGCGCAGGTCATCTACTACAAGTCAGGAATCCTCAACTATCAACAGGTCCAGCCGTTCCCACCGGGGCTCAGGTTCGTGGTCGGCAGCCCGACTGCTACCCAGGACGCGTTCCGGACCGCGCCGGGCGCTGTCGAGGGCTGGGAGTGTGGAGACAGCTTCCACAACTGGGACTTCCCGGCCAGCTGCCCGGCCGGAACCCAGCTCAACATCCGTTACCAGGCCCCCAGTTGCTGGAACGGCCACGACCTCGACTCCGCCGACCACAAGAGTCACATGGCGTACCCGGTCGACGGGGTCTGCCCTGCCTCGCACCCGAATCCGGTGCCGATGCTGGAGTTCAAGATCGCGTTCCCCGCGGACGGCGACCTGACGGGCATCCGGCTCGCCAGCGGTCGTGGGTACTCCTGGCACTACGACTTCTTCAACGCGTGGGATCCGCCCACGCTCGCTGCCCTGGTGAGCCACTGCATCAACGGTGGTCTGCAGTGCAATTCCAAGGGGTTCGACCTCTACAAACCAGACCGCGGCCAGGCCCTCGGCGACAACTACCGCCTTCCCGGCCGGCCCTGACACCTCCTGCGGTGCCGGGCGTGGGCAGACCCCGGCACCGCAGGTCGATCCCCGAGGACCCCCATGCCGCTCCGCCCCGCCCTTCGCCTCCTGGCCGGCATCCTGACCGTCGGCCTTCTCACCGCCTGCGCCCCATCTACCCGGCCCACCTCGGCCCAGTCCTCCCCGACTCCTGCGATCCAGGCAGACTTCAACCCCACCGATGCCGCCTGGCTCGAGCTGATGATCCCGATGGACGACCAGTTCCTGCAGATCCTCGACCTCGCGCAGACCCGCTCGACGGACCCCGCGGTACGACGACTTGCCACCGCGCTGGTCCCCGCCCATCGGACCGAACTGCAGAAGCTCATCGCACTCCGGACCCAGGCGAACCTGCCGACCACGAACCCACATGAGGGCCACGACATGCCAGGGATGATGACAGCCGACGAGGTCGTTGCCCTAGGCAATCTCAACGGACCCGTCTTCGACCGCGTCCTCACCACCGAGATCCAGGACCACCTCACCCAGTCCGCCCTGATCACCCGCAGCGTCAAGGCCGCCGGCCACGCCCCCTCCGTCAAAACCCTCGCCACCCAGATCGAAAAGGACCGAACCGCACAACTCAGGCTGGCCACTCCGATCAGCCAGGTGATCTCGAGCTAGCGATCGCGGACGGCGATGCCTGGATAGTCCAGGACCAGTCCCGAGGCGTCGTAGACCAGCTCGCAGGCGAAGTCGAACGTCGCGGACTCGTAGTCGAACACGTGCCGCTCACCGTCGGAACTCAGCAGGGTGTAGCGCTGTTCGAGCCGGATCACGCTCAGGTCGTCGGCCTGGACGAACGCGGCCGGGACCTCGACCGGCTCGCCGAGGACGAACGGCAGCCGGTGGATCGGTAGCGTGTTCGTGACCGCCGATGACTCGAAGTCGACGTCAATGCATCCGTCGAGATCCGGCCGAGCCACCCCGTCGACGGTCCAGCCGCTCGTACTCCGTTCGAGCACGACCTCGCGCTCACCGGCCACCGTCGAGTTCACCGCGTGCACGGTCCGCGTCTGCCACTCGTCGTCGACCTCGATGCGGTAACCGACGTACCAGGTCGACTCGCCCTCGCGGGCCGACGTACGGCCGCGCAACCGGTGACCGTCCATGAAGAGCACCTCGAACCCGACCCGCACGCCGACGTGCGTCCACGAAGCGGCCCGGGGCATCGATTTCAGCTGCATGCTGAGACCCTAGCCACATGGAACTTGGGCCCGGGTACTCGAGTGGACACTACGACGCAATGCAACCGACGGACCTGTTGTACGCCGAGGTGCGGCAGCGGCGGGAGACGGGCTACGACATCGACGAGCTGGTGGGCGAAGCCAACCGGACCGACCCGGCCGACCGGGTCGCGGTGCTCGACCTGCTCGACCGGATGTCGTTGGCGGCTCGGGCACCCGGCTGGAATTACGTCGAGCCGGACGAGCTCGAGGACATCGAGGAGACACTCGCCGCGATCCCGGAGGCGTCGAAGGTGGACGACCTCGCGGACAAGATCCACGCCGCCTGGCTCGGGCGAATCGCCGGGTGCAACGTGGGGAAGCCGATCGAGTCGGGCGACTACTGGACGTCGGACCGGATCCGCGACTACCTGACACTCGCGGACGCGTACCCGCTGCGGGACTACGTGCCGGTCCTCGATCCGATGCCGGAAGGGTTCGAGCTGACGTCGTGCTGGCCGGAGACCACGCGCGGGAACGTCAGGGGTTCGGCGCGTGACGACGACATCGACTACCCGATCCTGGCGCTGCATCTGCTCGAGACGCATGGCAGCCGGCTGCGGCCCGAGGACGTCGGCGCGGCGTGGCTCCGGCTGTTCCCGGTCGGGCAGGTGTTCACGGCGGAGCGGGCGGCGTACGTGAATCTCGTGGACGGGTTCACGGTGCCTGAGGTGGCGCGACGGCGTAATCCGTACCGGGAGTGGATCGGCGCGCAGATCCGCGGGGATGTGTTCGGCTACGTGCACGCCGGCGATCCGTGGGCGGCCGCGCGGCTGTCGTACCAGGACGCCGCGTTGTCGCATGTCGGGAACGGGATCTACGGGGAGATGTGGGCGGCGGCACTGGTGGCGTCGGCGTTCACGGCGTCTTCACCGCGCGAGGCGGTCGAGCGGGCGTTGGCCGTCGTACCTCCGCAGTCCCGGTTGGCCGAGGCGATCCGCGACGTGCTGGAGTTCGAGGGCGCGTGGGAGGACGCGCTCCGGATGATCCAGGAGCGGTACGGCCACTACTCGTGGATCCACACCATCAACAACGCGGCGATCGTCGCGGCTGCCCTGCTCTGGTCGGACGGCGACTACCTGACCGGCGTCGGACGGGTGGTGATGAGTGGCTGGGACACCGACTCGAACGGCGCGACCGTCGGCTCGGTCCTCGGCATCCTCATCGGCACCCGGGACCTGCCGGAGCACCTGATCGCACCGCTCGAGAACCGGACCCGCTCGGCGCTGTTCGGCTTCGACAACTCGGTGATCTCCGACCTCGCCGACCGGACCGTGCGGCTGGCTGAGAGCGGGGGTCTGTTCGAGGGCTGACACGGTTAAGCAAGATCGCGGCATAACGCCTATCGTTCGTGGCAGGCGCTTTCCGTTGGAGGGGTGGATGCTGGACCGGTCGGAGTCGGCGCTGGGCACTGTGCTCCGGTCGCGGTTCTACCGTTCGGCGTTCCTCTCGCTGCTGATCGCCGGGGTCGGGTTGTCGGCGGCGACCCCGCAGCTGACGCTCTTCCTGGTCCGTGACCTCGGTACGCCGTTGCCGCTCGCCGGGCTGTACTACGTCACGAACGTGGCCTCTCCGATCGCCGGATACATCGTCGGCCGCTGGTCGGACCGGAGTCACGACCGGCTGCTGTGGTTCCGGATCTGCTCGGTGGTCGGAGCGGCCGGCTGGCTGCTGATGGCGTCGGCGAACGCGGTCTGGATGCCGTTCGTGATCAGCACGGTGGCCTTGAGCGTGGCAGGCGGGTCGATGGCGCAGCTGTTCGCCGCCTGCCGCGACGAGCTCAGCCGCCATCCGACCCGGGCCGAGAACCGGGTCATCGCGACCATCCGGATGGCGTTCACGACGGGCTGGATCCTCGGACCCGTCTTCGGCAGCTGGTTCGGCGGGGTGTTCGGGCTGCGGGCCCTGCTGGTCGCGACCGCGGCCTGCGTGTTCGGCGCGATCATCCCGCTCGGTCGCCAGCGCGTCGAGCGGTACGACGACCCGGCGCGCGTCAGGTCCGTGGAGCGGCGGCGGATCGACCACATGATGCCGTTGCTGGTGTTCACCGCGGTCTGCGTCCTCGCGATGACCGGCGACACCATCAAGTTCGGCTACCTGCCGATCTACATGGCCGAGCAGCTCCACGTCTCCGACTCCGTCCGCGGCCTGGTGATCGGCATCCAGCCGCTGCTCGAGCTGCTCCTGCTCCCGGTCGTCGCCCGCCTCGCCGACCGCTACGGCCCGATGCGAGCAATGACCGTCGGCGCCGTACTCGGGCTGTCCGGCAACCTCGCCTACGCCCTCAGCACGTCGGTCGCCGGCCTGTTCCTCGGGCAGGTGCTGAACGCGGGCCTCTGGGCGTGCGTCGGCGCGCTCGGCGTCTCGATCGCCCAGCACCTGTACCCGGAAGGCGCCGGCACCGCGTCCGGCGTCTTCCTCGGCGCGATCCCGCTCGGCTCGGCGATCGGCGGCACCATCGGCGGTATCGGTGTGGCCGCGATCGGCCTTCCGCACGTCTTCTTCATACCCGCCACCCTCACCGCCTTCGCGATCGCCGCCTTCACCGTGCTCAGCGTCCGCGAAGCCCATGCCCTAGCTGACAGCCGCCCGGATCGACTCGCGGAGTGAGCCGAGCGTCGCGACGACGGCGGTCGGTTCGTAGCCGCAGTGGGCCATGCAGTTCGCGCAGCGCGGGTCCTTGCCGCGACCGTAGCTGTCCCAGTCGGTGTCGTCGATGAGCTCCTGGTACGTCCCGACGTACCCGTCGTCCATCAGGTAGCACGGGCGCTGCCAGCCCTTCAGCGAGTACAGCGGGATCGCCCACGCCGTACAGCTGAAGTCGACCTTGCCCTCGAGGAAGTCGAGGAACAGCGGCGAGTGGTTCAGCCGCCACTTCTTCCGCCGGCCGTCGCCGAAGGCCTTGCGGAACAGCTGCCGGGTCTCCTCCGGGCCGAGCCAGTGCTCCTGGTCCGGCGCCTTCTCGTACGCGAATCCGGGCGAGATCTGCATGTTGTCGATCTTCAGCTCGTCGTTCAGGTAGTCGAGTACGTCGATGACGTCCTGCGGGCTGTCGGTGTCGAAGAACGTGGTGTTGGTCATCACCCGGAAGCCGGCCGCCTGCGCCTGCTTGATCGCCTCGACGGCCTGGTCGAACACGCCGTCCTTGCAGACCGACTGGTCGTGCCGCTCGCGCAGCCCGTCGATGTGCACCATCCAGGCGAAGTTCTTGTGCGGCGTGAACTTGTGCAGGTGCTTCGGCATCAGAACGGCGTTCGTGCACAGGAACACGATCTTGCCCCGGGCAAGCAACTGCCGGACGATCTCGTCGATCTCCTTGTGCATCAGCGGTTCGCCGCCGGCGATCGAGACCATCGGCGCACCGCATTCCTCGACCGCGGCAACCGCCTGCTCGACCGACATCCGCTTCTTCAGCCAGTCGTGGGTCTGCTGGATCTTCCCGCAGCCCGCGCACTTCAGGTTGCACGCGTACAGTGGTTCCAGCTCGAGCAGGATCGGGAACTTCTCCCGTCGCTTGAGCTTCTGCTTCATCAGGTACCCGCCCAGGCGGATGGACTGCCGTAGCGGCATGCTCATGGCTGACTCACTTCTTTCGGTAGCGCGAAGCGGACGTCCTCGGTCAGCGTCCCGTTCTCGGTGACGGATACCGGGCCCAGCCCGGACAAACAGCGGATCAGGTGGTCGACCAGCTCCGGCGGGGCCGACGCGCCAGCGGTGATGCCGATCCGCTCGGCACCGGCCAGGAGATCCAGCTCGAGCTCGCCGGCGTCGTCGACGAGTACGGCGCGGGTGCCGGCGGCCTCGGCGACTTCGGCGAGGCGTTTCGAGTTGGAGGAGTTCTGTGAACCCAGCACGATCACCAGGTCGGACTGCGCGGCGATCGCGCGGACGCCGGCCTGGCGGTTGCTGGTCGCGTAGCAGATGTCATCTCGTCGTGGTCCGGTCAGGGCTGGAAAGCGTCGTCGCAGTACTGCGGCTGTCTCGGCAGGCTCTTCGACGGCGAGCGTGGTCTGCATGGCGTAGCCGACCCTGGTCGGGTCGGGGAGTTGGACGGTCTCGGCTTCGGCGGGGTTGGCGACGACGATCACGTGCTCCGGGGCCTCGCCGACCGTGCCGATCACTTCCTCGTGGTCGGGGTGGCCGATGAGTACGACGGTCGTGTCGCGGGCGGCGTACCGGCGTACCTCGTGGTGCACCTTGGCGACGAGCGGGCAGGTGGCGTCGATGACCTTCAGGTGACGCTCGTCCGCCTGCTGTCGCACCGCCGGGGCGACACCGTGAGCCGCCAGGACGACGAGGCTGCCTTCCGGGACGGCGTCGAGCTCTTCGACGAAGACCGCGCCTCTACCTTCCAGGTCATTGACGACATGCCGGTTGTGAACGATCTGCCGACGCACATAAACCGGCGCCCCGAACCGCTCCAACGCCCGCTCCACCGTGTCGATCGCCCGCTCAACACCCGCACAAAACGACCGCGGTGTCGCCAGCAGCACCTCCCGCTCCCCGGTCGCTGCGGCCCACGCATCAATAGCCGGCGCGGTACGCCGCAACTGCATCAGCCCCCGCGCTCCCCGCACCGGCATCCCAACCCGCCGCAGCGGCCGCCCCGGCGTATCAACCACCACCCGAACGACGACGCTCTGCCCGTCCTCCCCCACCAACAACCCAGACTCGGTATCAACAGCAATCGCCCCAGCAGCCGCCAACGCGGCCCGCTCGGCAACCGAGTCGACGATGTGGTCGGTGGTAACAAGCGGCCCGACATGAACAGCCATCCCCAACCGCCGCAACTCCCCCGCAACAAGCTCAGCCCCAGAACACTCCACCACCCGCCCGACCTCGCCTGGGGCGGTCCGGCCGAGGTGGCGGATTTCGCTTGCGACGATCACGTCGCCGGGAGCGATCCCGTCGACCAAGGCGCCGGCTACTCCGGCTATGAGGGTGGGGCCTTGGGTGGGTTTGCCGCGGGATCGGCCGGTGCGGATGACGGGGGTCGTGAGTTTGTCGCGGAGGGCCAACCACTCGGCGTACAAGGGCGTGTAGACGATCGGGCTCATCGGTTTCTCCCGAGGTAGCGGCCCAGGGCCCAGATCGGGAAGACGAGGCGGTACAGGTGGTAGCCGATGTAGAAGTCGCCGGGGAAGCCCGTGCCGGTGTAGCGGTGCTCGTCCCAGCCGCCATCCGGGCGTTGCGTGTCGACGAGATAGCCGACCCCGCGGCGTACGGCGTCACCACGTTCACCAGCAGCTAGCAGCGTCAGCAGGCCCCACGCGGTCTGGGACGGCGTGGAATCACCGCGCCCGATCCACGACGGATCGACGTACGAGCGGAGGTCCTCGCCCCACCCGCCGTCCGCGTTCTGATGGTCCTCGACCCACCGCACCGCCCGCCGGATCACCGGATCGTCCGCCGGCATCCCGACAGCGATCAACGCAGGTACGACGGCACCGGTCCCATAGACGTGGTTCGTCCCCCAGCGACCGAACCAGGACCCGTCCTTCTCCTGCGAGTCCAGCAACCACCGCACCCCACGCCGGCACTCAGCAGAATCCGTCCGCCCTTCAGCCGCCAGCATCTCGACCACATGCGCGGTCACATCGGCCGACGGCGGATCGATCACCGCGCCGAAATCGCAGAACGGCAGCTTCAACGGCGTCGTGTCGGTGTTGTCCGCATCGAACGCACCCCACCCGCCGTCAGCAGACTGCATCCCCGCTGTCCACTCGACCGCATCGTCCAACGCCTTCCGCAACCGGCCCGGCTCGGGATGTTCCACCCGCCGCAGCGCCAGCACGATCTCCGCCGTGTCGTCCGTGTCCGGATAGCCGTCGTTCGCGAACTCGAACGCCCACCCGCCCGACACCAACCCGGGCCGGCGTACCTGCCAGTCCCCCGGCGCATCGATCTGCTCGGCCAGCAGCCAATCAGTTGCCTTGAGCACCGTCTTGTCATCCGGCTCGACCCCGGCGTCCAGCAACGCCCCGACCGCGAGGCCCGTATCCCACACCGGCGACTGACAAGCCTCCAACCACCGCGCAGGCCCCTCGGCGGTCTCGGTGTGCACAGTGAACCCGTCGAGCCCGCGCAAACCGGCCGCCATCACCGGATGATCGATCGCGTACCCCATCAGGTCCAGCGCGATCAACGAGTACACCCACGGCGGCTGGATCCCACCCCACCCGCCATCTGCCTCCTGCCGAGCAACGATCCACTCCACGGCCCGCCGCATCGCCAACCGCCGCAGCCCCTTCGCCGGCCCGCGCGGCCCCCACCGCGAGTACGCATTGAGTACGACGTCCAGCCGCTGGAACGCCCCGTCGAGCGACCACGGCGCCGAGCGCGGCGACGACGCCGTACCAGCCCGCAGCACCTCCACGGTGAAGGCGACCGGCCGCACCGGACGATGCGCGCTCACGATCGTCAGCGGGACGATCGTCTGCCGCGCCCAGCATGCCCAGTTGTAGACATTCAACGGCACCCGGCTGGGCAGGAAGATCAACTCGGGCGGCAGATCAGGACAGTCGTCCCACGACCACAAGCCGAACAACGCCAGCCAGATGTGCGTGAACACCCGCGCCTGCTCGACCCCGCCCGCCGACCGGATGAACGACGCAGCCCGAGCCAGATGCGCAGCACCCGGATCGTCACCCGCCATCCGCAGCGCGACCCACGACTCCACCGTCGTCGACAGGTCACCCGGCCCACCCGGGAACGTCGCCCAAGTGCCGTCTTCACGCTGCTGTGACCGGATCCACCGCGCCGTCTCTGCGTCCGTCTGCGCGGACGCCACGCCGAGGAAGTGCCGCAGCATCAGGTCCTCGGCATCCATCGTCACATTGGTTGCCAGGTCGCCCTTCCACCAGCCGTCGTCGTGCTGCAACGAGCGCAGATACGCCACCGCCGCGTCCAAACACTCCTCGACGCGTACGTCGGACCGCTCGGCGTCGGCCACCTGCTCCGCCGTCACAGCTGCCGCTCCGCGATGAACTGGGCCAACTGGTCGAGCTGATCCCGGTTGGCCGGCGCGATACCCGCGGCATCCAGCGCCTTCCCGGCCTTACGCACTCGTTCCTCGGCCTCGGCCAACGCCCACTCCCGCCCGCCCGCGTTCTCCACGAGTACGGCGGCCCGTCGTACGTCGTCCTCGCTCGGAGTACCCGTCTCCGCGAACCATGCGGCGAGCTCGCGCCCGTGCGCACCGCCGTACTCGAGGGACCACACAACAGGAAGCGTCTTCTTGTGCGCACGCAGGTCGGAGAACACCGGCTTGCCGGTCTTCTCCGGCGCACCCCAGATACCGAGTAGGTCGTCGACGATCTGGAAGGCCAGCCCGAGCTCCCAGCCGTACGTCCGGAACGCGTCGCACGTCGCCGCATCGGCACCCGCCAGGATCGCCCCGAGCTCCGCCGATGCGCCGAGCAACGAGCTGGTCTTGCCGGCCGCCATGTCGACGCACTCCGACAGGCTGACGGACTCGCGGCGTTCGAACGCCACGTCGAGCACCTGCCCGCGGATCAGCTCGCGCGTGGCGACGGCGAGGGCGTGTCCGGCGCGAACGGCGTACGGCGAGTTGCACTCGGCAAGTACTTCGTCCGCGAGACAAGCCAGCGCGTCGCCGACCAGGACCGCGGTCGCGTCGCCCCAGATCGCCCAGACGGTACGACGATGGCGGCGTTGCGTGTCGCGGTCCATCAGGTCGTCGTGGATGAGCGAGAAGTTGTGGATCAGCTCGACCGCGACGCCGCCGGGGACGGCCGGCCCGGGTGATCCGCAGACGGCCTCGGCGACGAGCAGCGTCAGGCCCGGACGGATCGCCTTGCCGGAGTTGCCGCCGGTCGGTCGTCCCTGGTCGTCACACCAGCCGAAGTGGTAGTTCGCGACCAACCGGGTGTGCTCGTCGAGACGATCCAGTGCGTGGCGCAGTCGCGGGTCGACCAACTCACGCCCACGAGCGAGCAGATCCAGCACATTAGTTGCCGAAGGCATCCTCTCCACGGCCGTCACGAGACCACATCCTCGACCGACGGCGCGGATGTGGTCAGGACGGAGGCGGCCGCGGCCTCGCCGCTGCGCACGGCGCCCTCCATGGTGGCGGGCCAGCCGGTGGCGGTCCAGGCGCCGGCCAGGTGCAGGCCGGGGCGGGTGGTGGTCGCGTCGGGGCGGAAACGGCCGGTGCCTGGCGCCGGCCGGAAGGTGGCTTGTCGCTCTCGGGTCACGAAGAACTCCTTCACACGCGCGTCGGCGGCCGCGGGGAGCAGCCGCCGGAGGGCAGGCACAAGGACGTCGCGCAGTTCGGCAACCGGGGTGTCGATCAGGTCATCGGCCGCCGACAACGAGACGGCGAGGTACTGCTCGGCCGGATTGCTTCCGCTCTGGACGGTCCGGTCGAAGACCCACTGGAGTGGACTGTCGACGCCGGCAACGAACGGCTCGTCGAGCACCACGCGATCGAACACCACGTGCGCGTTGACGATCGGAGAGCTGCCGAGTGCCTCCGCCCACCCGGCCGGCAGGTCCACCGCGTCGTCCGGCAGCAGGCTCGCCGCCTCGGCCGGCGGCACCGCCAGTACGACGTCGTCGTACCTCTCCCCCTCGATCGTCCAACCACCATCCACCGCATCCAGAGCCCGAACCCGCGCCCGCAACCGAACAGCAACCCCTGCAGCAGTCAACGCACGCGCCGCAGCCTCGCCGTGCAACTGCTGCAACGGCACCAACGACCAACCGATATC
The DNA here is from genome assembly GCF_041430295.1 of Kribbella sp. NBC_00662. Lineage (GTDB taxonomy): Bacteria > Actinomycetota > Actinomycetes > Propionibacteriales > Kribbellaceae > Kribbella. The sequence continues at coordinate 6,894,440 of NZ_CP109029.1, forward strand.
CGCCGCATCACTCCTCTCCAGCAGTCCGACCTGGAACACCGTCGCCGCAACGGCAAGCGACGCGTTGTCGGCACGCGCGTTCAGCGTCGCGATGCCGATCAACTCCCACAGCGCCTCCACCGCCCGCGCGTCCTGCCCATGCGCGGCGAGCCAATCTCCGAACGACTGCGCATCCGTCTCGGCAGCCGTCCGATCCACCCGCCCCATCGCCAACGCACCCCGCACCGCAGCAACCCGCTCGGGCACACTCAGCCAGCGGTACGTCGCCAACGCCGGGCCGAGATGCAACGGTGCCGGCATCGCATTGCGCCGGATCCGCCCGACGCCGCCACGCTCCCCACTCCGCACCGGCACGTCGAGCCGCGGCTGCAGGTGCACCTGATCCCGCACGCCCAGCCGATCGAGCAGCCCGAGGTACGACGTACAGCAGCGCAGGAACACGTGCTGGCCGTTGTCGATCCAGCGTCCGTCCCGCTCGAACGAATGGGTCAGACCACCCAACTTCGGCCGCCCCTCCAACAGCACCACCTCACACCCGGCATCGGCCAGCTGTAGCGCTGCCGTGATCCCTGCCAGACCACCTCCGACAACGGCCACCCTTCTCATGAGCGGGCCCCCGCCAGCGAAGCGAGCGCAACCTGTGCCTTCTCCCCCGCCGACAACGACAACCGCTGGTCGTACACGAGCACAGGGTTCGCTCCGATCCGGCGGAGGAGGTGGTGGTAGATGCCCGACATCGCGCGGCAGGACGCGCCGCTGCGCCAGTCGAGGTACGGGAGCAGACGCCAGCCGAGCGAGTACCAGTCCTGCGCGCGGCCCGCGGCGTACCGGATGTAGCCGGCCAACCGGCCTTGGGGGTCGTCGAGGTTGCCGTGCTCGTCGAGTTCGATCCGGACGCCGAAGCGTTCCAGTTCGTCGGCCGGTAAGTAGATCCGGTCGTTGGTCAGGTCCTCCCGGATGTCGCGGAGGATGTTGGTCTGCTGGAGGGCGATACCCAGCTGATCGGCGTACAGGGCGAGCGTCTCGAGGTCCGCGGAGCCGGTCGGGCCGAAGATCGACAGACACAGCCGGCCGACCGAACCCGCGACGCGCCGGCAGTACACGACCAACTCGTCGAAGTCGCCGATGCGTACTTCGGTCAGGTCGGTCTCGACACCCGCAACCAGTTCCTCGAACGCGCCGAGCGGCACCGGATACCGGCGCGCCGCGTCGGCGACCGCGACGTACACAGGCTCGTGAATGTCGCCCAGCCGGCCGAGATCCTTGCGTACTCCGGCAAGCGCGGTGCGCTTGTCCTCCAACGGGAGGTCGCCGTCACCGATGTCGTCGATCCGCCGCGCCAACGCGTACAGCGCCGAGAGAGCGTTGCGCTTCGGCGTCGGGAGCAGGCGGATGCCGTAGTAGAAGTTGCGCGCCTCGGTGCGCGTGATGTCCAGGCAGGCTGCGTACGCTTCCTCGACCGTCGACGTCATCGGGCGACCGCCTTGACCAGCAAGCGCACGGTGTCGAACTTCGACGGACTCGCCTGATGGGACAACACATCACCTCCGGTACGACGCAACGCCCGGACCGTCGCCTGACCGCCGGCCACGAACCCGGCCACGGAGATCCGCGCCCAGCCGTGCAACCGGCCGACGATCGCTGCACCTTCGTCGAGCATCTTCGCGGCCCTCGCAGTCTCGAAAATCATCAACTCGCGCAGTTGCTGTGTCGCCTGGCCCCGATCGAGATCGGTCTCGGCAACGCCGTACGTCATGAGGTCCGTCTGCGGCAGGTAGATCCGGCCGGCGCGGCGATCCTCGCCGACGTCCTGCCAGTGCTCGACCAGCTGCAACGCCGTACACACCAGGTCGGACAGACGCTCGGTCTCGGGATCGTGGACCTCGAACACGCCGAGCACCATCCGGCCGACGGGATCGGCGGAGAGGCGGCAGTAGCCGAGGAGGTCCTCGAACGTCGGGTAGCGCGTAACCGTCTGGTCCTGCAGGTTGGCCTGGATCAGGCGGTGGAAGGGATCAGGCGGCAGATCGTGCTGGTGGACGATCGGGCGCAGACGGCGCAGTACCGGATGGTCCGGCTCTTCGCCGGCCCAGATGCGGTCGAGATCGACCGTGAACGCGCGCAAGGCCGCCGTACGGTCGCCGGCGTAGCTGTCGCCGAGCTCGTCCACTGTTCGGGCGTAGCCGTAGACAGCGTGCAGCGACTCCCGGTGCCCGGCGGGCAGGAGCTTGAGTGCGACAGGAAAGTTCTCGGTGAGTTCCTTTCTGCCCAATTGACGGTCGGAAGCGGCATTCTGCACTCCGTCTGGATGCACAGTTCCATGATGGGAAGCGGTTTCGTGCCAACTCTGCCCCGTTGACGCACATTCGGAGCGCTGAAACTTGTCACGGAGTTACAGTTCTCGTGGAGGACCTCTTCGATGACCATCGCAACCTTCGACCGTGCCCGGCTCGAGGACGCCCTGATCGACGGACTGCCCGCCCTGGTCGCCGAGGTGCGCGACCGGCTGGCCGAGCACTGGCCGGACTACGCTGCCTTCCTCGACACCGACCGGGACGCGGTCGTCAAACCGGCCGAGCTGTTCGTACATCGCCTGCTGGACATGTCGATCGCGAACCTGATCAACCCCGAGCAGACCACGCTCGACCGCGGCGACGAGACGGTGCGGCGGGTCTTCGAGGAGATCGGCCGCCGCCAACTGCAGGAGGGCAACGATCTCACCCGATTGCTGACAGCCTTTCAGTTAGGCGCCCGCGTCGCCTGGCGGCATGTCGCCGCAACAGCGCTCCGGCTGGATTTCGCGCCGGACAACCTCGCCGCCCTGGCCGACTCGGTCTTTGTGTTCGTCAACCAACTGTCTTTCTCGGCAGCCAACGGTTATTTGCAGGAGCAGATCGAGGACGCGATGGCGCGCGAACGGCGCCGCGAGGACCTCGCCAACCTCCTGCTGTCCGGCCGCGCCGGCACGGAAGCGATCCGGACCGCCGCACAGCAGGCCGCGTGGCGGATCCCCGAGACCGCCGCGGTCGTCATCTACAGCGACGGCGACCAGGAGCCGGCCGGGACGCTGGTGGCCCGGCTCGAGCCCGGCGCGCTGCCGATCCGCCGCAACGCGGTCGTGGTCGGCGCCATCATTCCGGAACCGTCGGGTCCGGGTCGCCGGCTGCAGCTGAGTCGGGAGCTCGCCGGAATGGGTGCGGTGGTCGGCAATTCGGTCGCGCTCGCCCAGCTCCCCCGCAGCCTGGAGATCGCGCGGATCGCGGTCCGGTTGCGGAACACCGGCGTACTGACCGATGACCCGGTGTTCGCGGACGAGCATCTCGACGCGCTGATCGTCTGGCGGGACGAGGCCCTGGTCGCCGCGTTACGCGAGGAGATGCTCGCACCGCTCGCCGGCGAGACCGAGGCTGCCCGCGAGCGGCTCGCGGAAACGCTGGCCAGCTGGCTGAAGCATTTCGGCGACCGGCAGGCGATCGCGCACGAGCTGAGCATCCACCCACAGACCGTGCGCTATCGGATGGCGCGCCTCAGGGCCTTGTACGGCGATCGCCTCGACGACCCCGAATCACGCGCTCGCCTCTTCCTGGCCCTCGAGTGGCCCGGTCCTTAACCGCGCCAGCGCCTGATCGAGGTGCGCGGCGAGCGCCGGCCCGTCGATCAGTTGCGGATCGGTCGCCAGCCCGATGCCGAGGATGCCCGTCCAGCTCAGCGCACCCACTGCGAGCGGAGTCCCCGGAACGAGCGGCAGGATCGGGTAGACGCGATCGTGGGGCACACCAGCGAACGACATCTGTTCGGTCGTGCCGGGCATGTTCGAGACCACCGCGTGCAGGAATCGTTGCCCGTACACCGTCGGCGCGAACCACCGCGCGAACGGCTCCGGCACGATCCGCAGTCCGGTTGCCAGCACGAACCGTGAGGCGAGCGCCCGCGTCGGCCGCTGCAGTCGCTTGGTCCGCGCTGACACCTCGGTGAGCAACTCGTCGAACGGCCGTCCGTCCACCGGCACCTCGACCATGATCGCCGCCGTCGCATTACCCTCGGCCGCGCTGTCAGGCGTTCGGACCATCGTGGTCACCGAGAAGCGCAGGTGCCCGTTCACCGCGTGCGCGAGTCCGGGCGCGACGGCGTACACGCTGTCGGCGAGCAGGGCGATCAGCAGGTCGGTGACGCGTACGCAGCGGGCGGACGCGGCTCGGCGTACGACGTCGAGCCCGACAGTGGCTGTGTCGAATTCGCGGCGCAAGGAGCCGGGTGGCAGCTTGGCGGCAGTACCGTCCGTCGCGAGCTGGGCAAGACCGACAGCCGTGGCGGCGGCTCGCGTCAACCGGCCGGGGGCGGGGCCGGACGGCAGCTCGATCTTGGTCGGGGGCTCGAACAGGCTGAAGGTCTGCAGGACGGTTCCGATGCCGTCGGCAATCGAATGGTGGACCAGCACCACCAGCCCGTCCGCTCCGCCCGGGCCGACGTCGCGGACGATCGCGATCCGCCACATCGGGCGGTCCCTGGGCATCGGCTGCTCGGCCAGGTCGGCGACGTACCGCATCAATCCGGCGTACCCGTCGGTGGACTGGTGTTCGACGACATGCCAGTCCAGATCGACGTGGTCGGCCTCGATCCAGCGCGGCCGGCGCCAGCGCGACGACGGGCCAAGTCGCTGATGCATCCGCGGCAACCGCGCGAACCCGTCCGCGACCAGCCTGCGGACCTCGTCGATCGTCGGCCGATGGCCGGACGGTTCGAGCACGACGATGCCGCCGACGTGCTGCGGTGCGCCGGTCCGCTCGATGTGCAGGAAGAAGGCGTCCGCGGACGGTACGACGATGCCCTTCACCGTGGTCTCACCTGTTCGCCGAACCTGGCCGACAACCGGCGATACAGTCCCGGCGCAAGCGCGCGGACCACGGGTGCGACGCGGAGCCAACCGGGAACCCAGATCTCGGCGCGGTCGTTGGCGATGCCATCGACCAGCGCCCGCGCGACGTCGGCGGCGGGCAGCGGACGCGGGCGCTTGCGGTCGTACGGCCGGCCGCGAGCGCTGAAGAAACCGGTGTCGACGACGCCCGGGATGATCAGGCTCACGGATACACCAGTACCACGAATCTCCAGCCGGAGGCTCTCGGCGAAGACGTCGAGTGCGGCTTTCGTCGCGGCGTACACGGCTTCACCGGCAACCGCCGTACGGCCCGCGATCGAGCCCACCAGCGCGATGTGCCCGCTCCCCCGCTCGACCATCGACGGAAGCAAGCGCCTGACCAGCTGCAGCGGCGCCAGCAGATCCAGCGCGACCAACTGGTCGATCTCCTCGGCCCGCATCTGCACGAACGGCCCCGACCACCCGAGCCCGGCGTTCGCGACCAGGACATCGATCCGGCCATGCACGGCCAGCGCAGCATCCGCCACCTCAGCCGCGTTGCCCGCCGCCGCAAGATCTCCCAGGACCGGTACACCGTCGACACGCCCGGCGACCTCTGCGGTTCGCTCCGCATCGCGTCCGTGCACCACAACCCGAGCCCCCGCCACCGCGAGCCGCTCGGCCACCGCAGCGCCGATCCCCGCCGACGCACCGGTGACCAGCGCAACCTTTCCGTCCAGCCGCATGACACCTCCCAGTGCTCAGCATGATGCCAAGAGCAACCAGGTGAGCGCCGCGACGGGCGAGGCCGAAGGGTCAGGCGCGGACGGCAAGCGCAGTGAGCAGGGCCGAGACGATCCCGCCGTACAGGACGAGCAAGGCGATGAACGGGAGCACACTGCCGACAGGTGCTCGCGTCCGGACGCTCTTGGTCTCGAAGTAGTTCAGGCTCGGACCCCAGCCGAACGGCGACAGTGGTGGCTCGCCGTTGGTACTCCCTGGCAGCCCGTGACCGCCGTAGGTCGGCATCGATCCGTCTGGCAACGCAGGCGGCGGCGCCGCCTTCTCCTCAAAAGGCACGGCTGTTCCTCCCCAGGAACCCACCTGCCGTCGCTCCTCAGCATCCCCAGCCGGCAAGGTGTCAGACCCCACTCTGCACTACCAATACGAGACCTGGCATCCCACCAATTCCGGGTGTTCACGGACCGTCAACCTGTAGGCACGTGACGTATATACGCCCGTGCACCGCGACTGGCATCCTCGTGCCGTTCCTTTCCGCCCTGAACTAAGTTCTGAAGGAGCATTTCGATGAAAGTGTCCGCCCGCCGCACGCTCGGCGTGGTCCTCGGAACCGCCGCCCTGATCGTCACCTCGGCCACGCTGGCGTTCGCCGCACCGCCGCCGAGCCTCCCGCAGAACGCCGACGGCTACGAGCAGTCGTTCTCGCCGGCGTACGACTACGACGTCGACGGGTGCTACGCCACCCCCGCCATCGGAGCCGACGGCACGCTCAATCCGGGTCTCAACCCGACCGGCGCCGTGAACGGCAACTGCCGGGACCAGTCCGACCTCGACAACTCACAGACCTACTCGCGCGAAAAGTGCAACAACGGCTGGTGCGCGGTCGTCTACGCCAGCTACTTCGAGAAGGACCAGGCGCTGCCCGGCAGCAGTCTCGGCGGTCACCGGCACGACTGGGAGCACGTGATCTCCTGGATCAACCAGGCGTCGAACCAGGTCGAGTACGTGACCACGACGCAGCACTCGAGCCAGGTCACCTACCCCCGCTCGCAGGTCCGGTTCGACGGCTCGCACCCGAAGGTCGTCTACCACAAGGACGGCGCGAGCACGCACTTCTTCCGCCTTGCCAACAGCAACGACGAGCCGCCGGAGAACCACTACCACAACTGGCGGTACCCGCCGCTGGTCGGGTGGAACGGCTACCCGAGCACGTCGCTGCGCGACATCCTGATGAACGCCGACTTCGGCTCGGCCACGATCAAGATCACCGACAAGGACGACCGGTTCCGCAACCTGCTGAACGCGTCCAAGCCGTCCGGGATCCCGTTCGACCCCTGGGCCTGACGACCCGAAAGGGCGCGCTCAGTCCTCCTGGGCGCGCCCGCCAGGTGTGGTCAGCGAATCGGCGACCAGCTCGATCATCGCCTCGTGCCGCTCAGCCGCCGTGTCAGCCTGACCGAGCGCAACCGTGTCCAGGAAGACCCGGCTGACCACGAGCTCGGCCGCCGCCTGCACCCGGTTCGGCCCCGCGACCACATCATCGGCCCCGGCCAGTACGTCGGCCACAGTCTCGGTCGCCTCGGCGAACAGCTCCGCCGCCCGCTCCGCGATCTCCGGCCGCCCCTGCGCCTCCCGGAACACGATGATCCGGGCAGCCCGGTCGTGCTCCAATTCCTCCGCCATCGTCGCCACGACCGCCCGCAACCGCAGCCGTACGGTGCGGCCCTGCGCGACGGACCGCAGTACCTCGCTCGGCGTCGGACGCTCCTGCACGATCGCGAGCAGCAGGTCGAGCTTGGTCGCGAAGTGGTAGAACACCAGACCGGACGGTACGCCGGCCTCGTGCGCGATCCGTGCCGTCGATGTCGCGTCGTACCCGTGCTCGGCGAACAGCCGCTCGGCAGTCTCGATGATGACCTGCCGCTTGGTGTGACGCGCGTGCGCGGATGCCGTCATGATCCGGCGGGCCAGGCCTCGCCCTTCCGCTCGGCGCCGAGCTCGGCGGCTCGTCGCAGGGACTTGAAGACGTAGTCGGGCACCCGGAGTCCGCGCCGGTTCGCGAACATCAGCTCGTACTCCGCGCGGCCGATCTTGCGTGCATAGTCACGCAGCTCGGCCTCGCCGCCCGCGCTGATCTCCAAAGCTTCCATCACGTCACCGAACTCGGCCCGCTGCCGCTTGTTGTAGGCGCCCACGACATCGAACGTACGCTTCCGCAGCGCGCGCGTCAGCCACCGCTGCCATCCGGACAGTTGTCCCCAGAGCTCCTGCGCGGCCATCTGGTAGTAGGCGAAGTGCCCCGGCTCCTGCCGCTTGATCGGCGCGACCACGGTGGCGGCGATCGCCCGCTCGCCGAGCTCGAGCAGTCCGGCGTGAAGCTTGTTGTAGGCAAGCACTGCCGAGCGCTCGGTCGCCAGACCGGTCAGGTAGTAGAGCATCCGGCTGATGTCCTGTACTCCGGGCATCCTGCCGAGCGCACCGAGCAACTTGAGCTTGAAGTCGACATCGGTCAGGTTCGGTTCGTGTGCCTCGATCCCGGCCAGCTCCTGCATCTGGTCCAGGATCAGGCCGTGCCGCGTCTCCTGCGGCATCCAGACGTCCGCGTAGAAGCGCCGGTCGACCTCGGGCGGGTCCGGCAGCAGGATGTTCAATTCCAGCACGTTCCGCTCGACCTCGAGCTCGACGCGCGTCATGTAGGCCAGCACCGACCCGAAGCGCTCGGCCAGCAGCCGCGGGCGCTTCATCGTGTAGTCGACGCTCTCGAGCGGAATCGGCGGATGTTCCTCGCCGAGACGTTCGACGTGGTCGGCCAGCTTGGAGTCTTCCCGGCGCTTGCGGCTTCGCCGGCGCGGGACGGTGGTGATATCGCTCAACGACATAAGGCGGCACCTCGCTCGTTCGACAGGGATGCCAGCTCGATCCCCCACAGGTAAGCCTAACAAAGTAACTGACTGATCAGTCAGTCAGAAGCTGTGACGCCAGCAACACGACAGCGGGCGGCGGTCCAAGAGGACCACCGCCCGCTGTTCAGGTAAAGCTATTTAGCGATCGTGTAGCTGATTGTGTCGTTGCGCAGAGCGTCGCCATCGATCTTCACGATGCGCAGTGTGTGCGGTCCGTTCTTCAGACCGGTCGCGCTGAACACCTGCTGGTTGGTCAGACGGACATCGCCGTGCAGGTTCACCCGGCGTACCAGCTTGCCGTCGACGAAGACGTCGGCGTTCCCCTGGTCCGGAGCGAGCTCCGTGCTCCACGCGACCCCGGTGCCGGTGAAGCTGAAGTCGACCGCCGCGCCGTTCGCCGTGGTGGCATGGATGTCGTCGCGGTAGTCACCCCGGAACCGGAAGTCCAGCGGCAAGGTGCCTGCTGCCAGCTTCGCGAGGTACGCCGCCTTGATCGTCACGACGTTCCCGGCAACCGTGTAGTCGGCGCCCTTGACCAGATCCACACCGGCTTTCGAGATACCGGCCAGCTCGCCCGGATCGCGGCCCAGCTGCACGCTGACGTCAGCCGGGGAGCCCTTGTCGAAGGTCGCCGAGTCCGGGTTCAGCAGGCTCTCCTGCCGGATGTTCAGCTTGTCGAGCAGCATGAACTGACCGGACTTCTTCACCGCGCGGATCGTGTGCGAGCCGTTCGGCAGGTCCGAGATGCTGTAGACGACCTGCTGCGGTTTGTTGTGCCCCTGCGACGGATCCAGGTACGTGCTCACCGTCTGCTTGAACTGGCCGTCCACGTAGACGTCGACGTCGCCCTGGCCGGGGTCGGTCTCGGTCACGTAGTCGACGCCGGTGCCGACGAAGCTGTACGAGAACGAGTCGCCGTCGGTCTCGCTCCAGGCCACGTCGTCCTTGTAGTCACCGAGACCGCGACCCGTGCTCTGGTGCCACGTGCCGGTGTAGACGATCTGCGGGTCGTCGTTGTTGACCTCGAGCGTCCGCGAACCGACGTCGGCGGACTTGGCCTGCGACGAGTCGGTGACCGTCACGGTCAGCGGCTCGGACACCGACGGTACTTCGTAGTTGTTGTTGCGCTGCCACTCGCCGTCGTACCCGACCCGCAGGTCGTCGTCGTTGACCCGGATCGTCGAACCCTTCTGCGGCGTGACCTTCAGCAACTGGACGCCGTGGATCGGGATGTCCTTACCGGTGAAGCCGCTCGCGAACTGGCCGAGATCCTTGTGCGCCCACAGATCCCGGACCTTCGCCGGACCGGTCAGGCCCAGGTCGGACCAGTTGACCGTCATGTCCGAGTCGGTCTGGCCGAGGTTGAACAGGGCAACGGTGTAGCTGCTGTCCGGGTTCAGCGAGTACCAGACCTGCTTGTTGGTCTTCATCGACACTGGCTGCGCCGGCCGGCCGGCCTGGTTGACCGCAATCACTTCAGGGTTCGTCAGCAGGCTCAGCCCGTAGTCGTCCAGTCGGGTCATGTCGTTGCCGACGTACATCGGCGCCGCCGAGACCGCCCACAAGGTTGCCGCCGTACGGCGCTCGTCCTTCGTGAGACCGTCCATCTGCCCGTTGCCGACGTCGAGCGAGTCGAGATCGTTCCAGCCGCCCGGTCCTGCGTAGCGCCACCAGTCCGCCAGCTTCGGGAACAGCCGGTTGATGTTCTGCCACTGCGTCAGCGCGACGCCCGGGCAGTAACACTCGACGTCCCACTCGATCCGCCACCCGTTCGCGTACTGCTTCCAGGTATTGGCGTAGTTGATGTCGACCGCCCAGGACAGCTCGAGCCAGATCTTGTGCCGGGCCAGCGCCGCGGACCACGCCTTCACGTCACCCCGGGCGTCGAGCGACAGGTCGCTGACCCCCGAGCCGGGCGTGACGCTGTCGAACTTCAGGAAGTCCAGGCCCCAGGAGCCGAACAGGTCGGCGATCGAGTCGATGTACTTCTGCGCGCAGGGCTTGGAGAAGTCGATCTTGTAGCCGATACCCCAGTAGTCCGCCTTCTGCAGCGGCTGCACCGGCAGGTCACCGGTCCTGCACTCGGGAGCGCCGTACACCGGCAGGTTGGCGTCGATGACCTCCTTGCCGATGCCGGGGATCGCGTACAGGCCGACCTTCTGGCCGTTGGCGTGGATGTGGTCGATCACCGCCTGCAGCCCGTCCGGATAGAGCTTCTTGCTCGGCACCGGACGGCCGTACCCGTCGATCCCGTCGTTCCAGCCGGCGTCGATGTTGATGTTCTTGTACCCGTACGGCTGGAGCTTCTTGTGCATCGCGTCGGACTGCTTGATCAACTGGTCCGCCGAGATCCAGTTCCCGGCGCCGTCGTACACCTGCATGCTGTAACTGCTCCACCCCATGTACGGGTGCAGAGCGATATCGCCGGCCGGGCCGCCGGACTGGACGGTGGTGGTCGCGACCGCCGGAGCCTGGACGGCCTGCTGCGGGGCAGCCGTCTTGGGCGCGATCGGAGGCGTGCTCTCGGGTGCTGCTGCGGACGTTGTAGCCGTCAAACCTGCCGGCAGCAGTACGGCGGCGACGAGACCGGTAAGCACGGTCCGCACCCTCCTGCTCCGAACGGATCTGGTCATGGCGGTGACCTCTCTGAGAGAACCGAATCGGATAGGATATTGGTTCTATTTACTTAACCGTGTCAAGATTCTGGCCCGGATTACTTCCAGGTCGCCGGTCCGGCCGAGCCCGCGTCGTACTCGTCGAGGGGTACTTCGCCGGCGCGCCACGCGGCGAGAACAGGCTCGACGATCTCCCAGCACCGTTCGGCCACGTCACCGCGCACCGAGAGGAGTGGGTCGCCACGGAGGATGCCGCTGAGCACCTCGCCGTACGGCAGGACCGATGAGGACGGCAGCGTCGCGTCGAGGAAGACCTGGCCCATCGTGTACGGGCCGTCGACGCCGAGCGCCGGCACGGACAGGGACAGCTCGCCCGGGTTCAGACCGATCCGGAGCGTCTCGCCGTCGCGCGCGCCGTTCAGGCCGGACGGCAGGTGACGCAGCGGCTTGAACTTGACCACGATCTCCTTGCGCGCGACCCCGAGCGCCTTGCCCGAGCGCAGCGTGAACGGGACACCGGCCCAGCGGTTCGTGTCGACCTCGACCGTGACCTCGGCCAGCGTCTCGGTCCCCCGCTCCGCGTCGACCCCGGCCTCATCGGCGTACGACGGAACCACGCGATCGTCGGCGATCCCCGCGGCGTACCGCGCCCGGCGGCCCGCCTCGATCGCGGAGCCGCGGTACAGATGCGTACTGCGCAGCGCCCGCGCCATCTCGCTGCGGACCTCGACGGCGTCCATCGTCGCCGGAGCGTCCATCGCGAGCAGTGCGAGGACGAGAAGCAGGTGGCTCTGGATCATGTCCACGAGCGCGCCCGCGTTGTCGTAGTACTGCGCGCGTCCCTCGAGACCGAGCGTCTCGTCGTAGACGATCTCGACGCTCTCGATGTGCTCGGCGTTCCAGACCGGCTCGAACAGGCGGTTGGCGAAGCGGAGGCCGATCAGGTTCAGGACCGCGGTGCGGCCGAGGAAGTGGTCGACGCGGTGCACGTTCTCCTCGGGCACGAGCGAGCCGACCAGCTGGTTCAGCGCGGCCGCGGATTCGGCGTCGGTGCCGAACGGCTTCTCGAAGGCCAGCTCGGTCCCTTCCGGCAGCTCGACCTCGCGGAGCTTCTCGACGATCGCCGTCGTCACGGCCGGCGGCAGCGAGAAGTACAGGACCGGTGCCGGACCGGCCAGCTCCAGGAGCGCGCGGAGGTGCTCGACATCGGTCGGGTCACCGGCGACGTACTCCGTCGTTGCCAGCGTGTCCGCCGCAACCTGCCCGATCTCGCCGTGGCCGGCGAATGCGGACCGGACCCGGTCCGTCCATTCCTCCGGGGCGAGCGGTGACCGGCCGGTGCCGATGATGCGCACACCGGTCGCGCGCGGCCCGGCGAGCAGACTGCCCAGACCGGGCAGCAGCAGCCGCGAACTCAGATCGCCGCTGGCACCGAAGATGACCAGGGTCCGTTGGCCGGTATGTTGACCTGCACCCGCCGAGGATCGCTCGACCGGTAGCAGGGCCGCATGCGTAGTGATGATGCCTCCCAAGACTCGTGGCTCATCCGTGGAGCCACACCCAAAGACGCAACCGCGCCGAGGGTAATCGCATTCCCCCTAGGTCCTGTCTGGTGATCCAGCGCCGTAGCGAGGAGGTGCTCGGTGCGGTGCATCGGCGTGCGGGGGCGAAGGTCTCGATGCGGAGCATCGTGGCCTTTGCACCCGTGCGGCGAGGTGCCGTGCCGAGTGCCCCGCAGTAGGCGTTGGATCACCAGACAGGACCTAAGAAACGCGGGCTGTCTCAGGGGCTGGGTAGGGGGAATCCGGGAGACCGAGATTCCGCCAGACGAACCGTGGGACCCGGGCCAGGAACCCGCGGAGGAACTCCGAACTGTGTGCGATCGCGGGCTGGCTGTGCTCCCCCGGCGAGAACCAGGCCCATTCCTCCTCGATCCGGAACGAGGCCGGCGGGTTGGCCATCAGGTACTCCATCTGGCGCGGGTGGATCACGTCGTACGCGAACTTGGTGTCCTGCGCGTGCACCGCGAACTGCCGGTTGAAGGCCTCGCTCTCGAAGCTGATCCCACCGCCGAACCCCTTCCGGCCGACCTCCAGCCGCGGCATCCGGATCGGCAGCTGGAACCCGAGGATCGGCTCGCTGTGGTTCTCGGTCACGGTCCGGGTCTGCGTCCGGCCCTCGCTGTCGGTGTACGACTCGGTCCGCGTCGTCTTCCAGTGGTGGGTGAACGCGACGAACGGCGGCCCGTCGCCGTCCCGGCCACGGATGACCTCGCTGGTGTTGTGATCGTGACCGCTGCGCGTCACCGGCGTGAACTCCAGCAGGCTGTCGTCGACGCCGATCCACCACCAATCCGGGTGGTGGTAGAACGTCAGCCGCGGCTGCGGCTCCGGCTGGATCCAGCGGTCGAGCGGCGCCGCGTCGATCGCCGCCGCGACGGCACCGAGCTGCTCCAGCCAGGCGGCGAGCAGGTCGGGCTTCTCCCGCGGCGGGTTCAGGACGACGAGCTGGTCGCTGTCGATGCTGACGTTCAGCCCCGGCAGGCCTGCGGCCATCGCGGAGAGCTGCGAACACACCTGCGGATTCAGCAGCTCCGCCGCGAAGTCCGGCTCCAGCGCACCGGCCTGCCAGCCCGGCCCGAGCTGCGGCGGAGCGGGTACGGCGTGCGCGAGGACGCCGTACCGCGGTCGGGTGTCGCCGCCTGTCAGCCAGAACTCGGGGAGCCGGCGCGACAACGTCACCATGCCGACCCAGCCCGACCAGTGCGACGTGCTGTACTCGATCACCTGGAACGGCCGGCCGGCCGCGGTCAGGCCGGTGATCTGGTCGTCGGGCTTCCGGACGAAACCGATCCCGAACGGCGGATTGTTCAGCCGGGCGACGGCCTCGAACGTCGGGCTGTTGACGAAGTTCCACCCGCGCTGCCGGAGCGAGTCGATGTACCGCTGCCGGCGTACGAGCGCGACGATGCCCCAGGTGAGTCCGGCCGCGAACAGCACGATCACGACCACCACGAAGAGCTTCACCGCGCCCACGATAGCCGCGTGAAGGATCAGCCGAGAGCGCCCGGAAGCGGCTCGGCATGGATGATCTGGAGCCGGCTGACGGCGCGGGTGAGGACGACGTACAGGCGGTGCAGGCCGCGGGCCTCGGCGGCCACGATGTGGGCGGGCTCGGCGACGATGACCGCGTCGAACTCGAGGCCCTTCGCGAGCGTTGCCGGTACGCAGACCAGCCGGACGGTGTCGATCTCGTCCTCGGTTTCGCCGATCAGCGCGACCTCGAGACCCGCGGCGGCGATCGCGTCCCGCAGCGCGGCCACCTGGTCGTCGGCGGCGATGAGTGCGACCGAGCCTTCGCCTGCAAGCGCGGTCTTGCACGCGGCGATGACCTCGTCAGCCAGCGTCGACTCGCCGGCCGCGACGACGCTCAACGCGTCGGCGACGGTCCGGACTCCGGTCGGCGTACGCAGCGTCGGAGCGATCTCGGGCAGCAGCTTGGCGGCGAAGTTGATGATCTGCTCGGGCACGCGGAACCCGCGGTCGAGCTCGGCGACCACGCCGTCGCTCTTGCCGAGATGACCGAGCACCTGGTCCCACGGCCCGGCGGCCCAGGCCGTCGTCGCCTGCGCCAGATCGCCGAGCACCGTGGCCGAGCCCGTCCGGCATCGGCGACCCAAGGCCCGCAGCTGCATCGCCGACAGATCCTGCGCCTCGTCCAGGACGAGATGACCGAGTGATCCGGTGCGCCGCTCGATCAGGTCCTCGAGCTCGTCGAGCAGCACACTGTCGGCGAACGACCACTTCGCCGACTTCCACGACCGGGCCGGCTTGCTCCACAGCAACGCCGTACGCTCCTCGTCGGTCAGCGTCGGGGCGACCTGGGCCAGGAAGTCCGCGTCCGAGAAGAGGCGGTGCAGGACCTGCTCGGGTGCGACCCGGGGCCAGACCGAGTCGAGCACGTCCTTCACCGGCTTCGAGCGGGCGACGGCGTTCTGCACGCGGTCGTCCGGTGACTCCGCGCGCTCCTCCATCCGGACCAGTACGACGTGTGCGATCCGCTGGGCGAGCGCGTTCCGGCCGGGTGCGTACCGGGTCGACTCCCGCAGGTCCGACACGATGTCGACGACCTCGTAGTCGTGTACCCGGTAGCGCCGGGATCCCTTGCTGTAAAGGACTCCCTCGGTCGGCGTACCGACGTACGACCACAGCGCACGCCGCAGAACGTCGGCCATCCGGGCATCGCCCTTCAGCCGCTCGGCCTCCGCGTCGTCGACGGCCGCGGTCGGGCGGGTCACCAGCTCGTCGATGGTGATCTGCCGTACGTCGACCTCGCCGAGCGCGGGCAGGACCTTGCGGATGTAGGACAGGAACGAGCGGTTCGGGCCGACGATCACGACGCCGCCGCGGCCGAGCCGTTCGCGTTCTGTGTAGAGCAGGTAGGCGACCCGGTGCAGGCCGACCGCGGTCTTCCCGGTGCCGGGCGCGCCCTGCACGCAGACGCTCGGATGTAGCGGCGCGCGGACCAGGTCGTCCTGCTCGGGCTGGATCGTGGCCACGATGTCGCGCATCGGTCCGGTGCGCGGCCGCTCGATCTCGGCCCGCAGGAAGGCATCCGCCTGGTCCGTCTCGGCCACGGCTGTCAGCGACTCGTCCTCGAAGCCGGTCAGGTCGGCGTGGTCCGAGAACCCGTAGCGACGGCGCATCAGCACCCGCTGCCGGTCGCTCTGGGTCGCCCGGTAGAACGGCACCGACACCGGTGCGCGCCAGTCGATCACCAGCGGTACGCCGCTGCCGTCGTGCACATGCCGGCGGCCGATGTAGATCTGGTCGAGGTCGGGGATCGTGCCGTGCTCGTAGTCGAGCCGGCCGAAGAACAGCGGTACGTCGGGCAGGTCGAGGAGCGCGTGGGTCCGCATCTCCTTGGCCCGCTGGTTGGCCTCGTTGGTGAAGCGTTCGTCGTTGTCCTCGCCGCCGATGATCTGGACCTCGCGGTCCACGACCTCGGCGTACATCCGATGGAGAGCGATTTGGGCAGTGGTCAGGAAGGCGCGTTCGGCCTCGAGTTCGGCTGCGGCCATGCGAGAGAGCCTCGAATCGTGAGCTGGGTCCCGCCCCGGAGCAGATCCATCCGGTTCGATTCGATCCCGAAAAGACAGGCTGGCGACGTTACCAGCGGTCGCGGTCGCCTGCCACCGAATTAACCGCGCAGCCAGCCCGGCACGTCGTCACGGGGAAACTCGGCCAGCTCGGCCGCGTAGATACCTTCGTCGACAGGGATCGACCAGGCCGGCCGGTTGTCGTAGTCGAAGTCCGTCGAGAAATGGCCGTCCGCCGTCACGGTGATCGTCGCCGTCAGCCAGGTGCCCTTGCCCGGCTGGTACATCACCCGCCGCAGCTCCTCGAAGTCGTCCTCGAGCCCTTCGGGCAGCGGATCCAGCTGCGCCGAGTCGACGGTCGCGTCCAGCTCGGCGTACGACGTCGTCCCGCGGTACACCGCGGACACCTCACGCCAGCCGGGCGACAGGTCGGCGGTCAGGGCGCGGGCGATCCTGTCGATGGTGCCGATCTCGCTCATTCGTATCCCCGGGACGGCTGCGGTCTGGTCTCCCTGAAGATACGCCGCGGTGATCGCTTGCCTTCGGCATGGTCGGTGACGGACCGGCTGGACGGCCGGCGCGTGGTCCGGTCCGGGTGGTGCACGTCGATCGCGGCATGGACCGGGATTCCCGCGGCCCGCTTGGCCCGCCAGACGTCCTCCATCCGGCGCCAGTTGCTGCTGCCCTTGACCGCCCGGTTCTGGGTGCGGGACTGGGCGGTCAGGTTGATCGACTCCCCCGGGCCTTCGAACATCGCGGCGAACAGGTGCCCACCGTCATCGGTCGCCTGCCGGTCCGGCTCCCCCGCCTCGAGCTGGGCGTCCAGGTTGCGATGCTTCTCGTTCTCCTCCGTGCCCGGCCGCCATCCCAGCCAGCCCTCGCCGTGGACGACCCGGCCGCGCGGGTCGGTGATCAGCAGGTACCGGTCGTCGATGCGGTAGACCGTCGACGGCCGCGGGTTCATCAGCTCGTCGTTCCAGTCGTCGACCTGGCCCGACTTCTCGTCCAGGACCGGCAGACCGGCGTACTTCGCGGGCACCTTCGGGGGTTGTGCGGGCCCGTAACCGACCGCGCGGACGTCGGCCGGATGAGCAGGTTGCTCGATCCGGGCCGACGCCCGCGCATCAGTCATGGGGAGTTTCTACCCCATCAAGGTGTCTCAGCCGTCACTCTCGTTGGCCGGGATCACCGCACCCGGTACGTCGTTCGGCGCGACGATCTTGGTCTCACCGGGGTACGGCGTGGACCAGTTGTGCGCCTCGTACCAGTCGAAGTGGTTCATCTGGGCCGGGTTCGCGTAGTCGGCCTTCGCGTTCGGACCGGTGGTGCGCTGCTGGTCCTTCCACGCCGACCAGGTCGCCGCCATCGGCGCCATCGCGGCCGGAACCGTTGCCGTCGGCACCGGTGCGACGTTCGGGTTCTGCGCCGCCGGCACATCCGCGCCGCAGGTCGGCAGCGGGTTCACGCCGCCGGTCAGCGACGTCCGGTTCGGGACCGCGGTGAACGGCGTGTAGTTCGGCTTGCTGGTGAACGCGCCGAACATCGGGGTGGCCGCGGTGTCCTTCTGGTTCATCGGATGGATCCCGAGGATCTGCTCGATGGTCCGCATCATCATGATCTGCGTGTAGTAGTGGCTGTCGACCGCGCCGTGCTGGGCGTACGGGCTGATGATCTGGATCGGCGCCCGGTGACCGTCGACGTGGTCGAGACCTGCCTGCGAGTCGTCCTCGACGATGAAGATCGCCGAGTCCTTCCAGTACTTGCTGTGGGTGATCTCGTCCACGGTCCGGCCGACGGCCAGGTCGTTGTCGGCCACCTGCGCCGGGCCGTTCGCGGTCCCGCCGGTGTGGTCGTTGGAGTACCAGAACATGTTCAGGTTGGCCGGACCGTTCTTCTCGAAGTCCTGCTTCCAGATCTGTTCCTTGTAGACGTCCGGAACGCTGGTGTCGAACAGCGGGAAGCCCGGTACCGAGACCTTGTTCAGCGACGGGATCGCCGAGCCGACCTGGATCGGGTACTTCGTCGCGGCACCGGTCGACTCCATCGTCTTGGTGTCGCAGTACAGGTTCTGCCAGGTCGCTCCGGCCGGCTTCTGCTCGATCGACTGGAACTCGCCGTAGTCCTTGACCGTCTTGCCGGCCGCCTGCGCGCCGGTCCAGATGAAACCGCTCTTCTGGTGGCCGAGGGCATCGTTCTCGGTGTCGTAGCTGCGCAGGTACTCACCGGCCGAGGACTCGGTGTACTCCGGGTTGTCGGCCTGCATCAGCCAGTTGTGACCCTCGGCGGAGTTCGTGCCGACGTCGTAGGTGTTGTCGTACAGCCCGAACTGCTTGGCCAGCGCGTGCTGGTTCGGCGTCACGTTCTCGCCGTACTGCGCGAGCGCCGGGTCGCCGTTGCCCTCGGGGATGTCGCCGTACACCTGGTCGTAGGTGCGGTTCTCCTTGACCAGCAGGAAGACGTGCTTGATCGTCGACGGGTCGCCGAGCTTGGCCGGGACCGGCACCGGCTGGCGGTGACCCTTGTCGGTCGCGAGCTGCGCCGAGCCCTTGGTCCAGCCGTTCTGCTCGAAGACCTGGCCGGTGTACTGCTTCTGGATGGCGTGGTCGTCGGGCAGCCGGAACTTGGTCAGGCTCGACGTGGTGTCGTGCGTGCCGCGACCGGCGGCGGTGGTGTCACGGCGAGCGTCGATGCCGCGGGTGTTCGACACCACGATGTCCTTGCCCACCTGGGCGAGCTCGGCCGGGAAGTAGTCGGTCGGCAGCAGGCCGACGTAGCTGACCGGCTCCAGCGCGTTCTTGAACTTGTACACCGCAACCGCGTTGGCGCGGCCGAGCGACACCAGCAGGTGGCCGTCGTCGGTCAGCGTGATGCCGTCCGGCTCGTAGCCGACCGAGGCCTCCGGCCACGGCTGGGTGGCGATGGTCTGGGTGACCTTGCCGCGCCGGGTGTCGATCACCGAGACGGTGTTGCTGGAGGTGTTCGCGACGAACACGTTGCCGTTCTTGGCGTACACCGCCGTCGGGTGCAGACCCACCGGGATGCTGCCCACTGCGGCCGCCGGGTCCTTCAGGTCGATCACGCTGACCGTACCGGTCGTGGTGATCGAGTTCTGGTTCGCGACGACCGGCGTGCCGTAGGAGTCGAGCGTCGTATCGCCGGCCTTCGCGGTCCGGCCACCCTCGTTGCTCACGTACAGCTTGTCGCCGACCATGACCATGCCGCGCGGGGCGTTGCCGGTCGCCCAGCTCTGCTTGATCGCGCCGGTCGCGGTGTCGATGGCAACGACCCGGTTCTGGCCGTTGACCGCGGCGTACGCAGTCGAGCTGTCGGCAGAGAACACCACCGCGGCCGCCAGTGAGTGCTTGGCGCCGTCGGCCGCGATCGGCACGAACGTCGGGTTCGTCAGCGTGCCGTCCGAATTCACGGTGAACTTCCGGTAACCGTCGGTCTGCCCCAGCCAGACCTGCTGACCGTCCGGCGAGTACGTCGGACCTTCCTGACCGATGTCGTTGCCGGGGATCTTCAGGTCGGCGGCGGCGTTGTTGCCGATGTACTGCTGGACCTTCCAGTTCTTCAGGTCGACGATCGCCAGCGCCATTCCGCCGTCGGTCACCCCTGCGGCCAGATGGCTGCCGTCCGGACTGACCGTGGACGACATGATCTTGCCCTTCTGGAGGACGAGACGGTCGCCGATCGGCTTGATGTACTGGTCGGAGGAGATGACCTGGCCCTTGTCGGTGACCTGTCCGACCTGGTCGTGACCGAAGCCGGTTGTCGAGGCGACCGCGGTGCCTGCGAGGGCCACAGCAACAGCCGTAGTGCCTGCTGTTACCAGTGGTACTCTGCGCCGGAGGCGACTCGACGAGCCCTTTTCGTCACGCCTGCGGCGGCGTGTTACCTGCATGGGAGCTATCCCTTCGGGTTGGTCTTACTTGGCAGGTAGCAGTTCGATATTGCCGTCGAACTGCCACAGTGGGTTCGGTTCGTCTCCCGATGGGGTCCGGACCAGGAAGAAGCCGTTCACTTCTTTCGGTCCGTCCCCGTCGGACACGTACCGACCGAGTGGGTTGATGTCGAGCTGGTAGATCGCCGAGCCGGCGGCCTGCACCCCCGGGATGTGCCAGCTCACGACGCACCGCCAGTCGTTGCCGGGCCCCTGCGCGGCGACCTGGTCGCCGCCCTTGGTGCACTCGGCCGCGCTCTGCAGCTGCTCCTCGGTGACATCGGCCCGATTGAGCTGCTTGGTCTGCAGGCGGTAGAGATGTGCGAACTCGGTCGCGACGGCCTTCTGCACCTTGTCCTGATCGATGCCCGAACCGAAGCCGCTCACCGGAGCGATGACCGCGGTGCTGACGACGAGGAGACCGACGAGCGGCAGCAGGCCCGCGGTCATCGCCAGCCGGCCGGAGCCGTCGTGCGTCGGATTGGTGAAGTCACGCCGTACGAAGAGGAAGTAGGCCAGGCCGGTCGCGACGATCGCCCAGACCAGGCTGACCCCGACTCCGATCAGCAACGGGCCAAGCTGGGCCGGGCTGGTGAAGAGGCCGTTCCAGCTGATGAAGGCGTAGCCGGGAAGTGCGAGGCGGAATGCGACCGGGACCGGCAGCTGCTGGACGATCTGCATCGCCAGGGCGACCACTGCCGGGAGCAGCAGGCCCATGGGTGATCGGCCGAGTGCGACCGAGCCGAGCAAGCCGATCGCAGCGAGGGCCAGTGTCGGCGCGAGTGCGCACAGCCAGGCGAGCAGGACCCTTCCGGCCGCATCACCGGGAGACAGCAGATGCCCGTCGAGGCCGATCAGCTCACGGCTGCCGACCACAAGCAGGCCGCTGACCGTGCTGGACACGACCAGCCCGATCACCAGCACGAGGATGACAGTCAGGCTGGAGAGCGCCTTCGAGACGAAGATCCTGCGGGGCGAGCGGACTGCCACCAGCAGGTGCCGCCAGGTGCCGAGTCGGTCCTCGGATGCGAAGACGTCACCGGCGATCAGTGAAGTGAGCAGCGGCAGCGCCCACGATCCGGAAAACCCAAGTAGCACAAGCGGTCCGGTCCAGCCGGTGGCGTGCATCCAGCGGCCGAACAGGGTGTCGACCGGGAGCGAGGCCTGCTGGCTGACGATGGCGACGAAGACCGCGGGCGCCAGCCAGCAGGCGACGATCAGGATGCGGACCCGCCATTGCGAGAGCAGTTTGACGAGCTCGAATCGGTAGCCGCGGACTACTGAGACCTCGCGCGCGACAGGCGCGTCGACGGTGGCGGCGGTGGCCGTCATCAGTTGTTCTCCTGCTGCTCGGTGAGGGCGAGGAACGCGGCTTCGAGAGGTGAGACGACCGGTGCCAGCTCGCGGACGGCGATGTCGTCCTGGACGAGTCGTTTCACGAACTCGTCCAGCGCCGGGATCGTGGCCGAGATGACCAGCAACTCGACACCGTCCTTGACGGTCTCGTCGTCGCGCAGCCGGATCCCGTTCGTCCGGCGGGCGATCCGGCGAGCATTCGCCGGGTTCGAGGTGAGCACGCGGTACTCGAGCTCGCTGTCCTCGGACGCCAGCTTGCTGATGGGTCCCGAGAATGCGACACGTCCGGTCGACAGGATCGTCACGTCGGAGCACAGTTGCTCGACGTCGTCCATCCGGTGGCTCGACAGCATCACCGCAGTACCGTCCGCGGCCAAACGGGTGAGTACGCCGTACACGTGCTTCTTGCCGGCTGGGTCGAGACCGTTGGAGGGCTCATCCAGGATCAGCAGCCGGGGCTTGGTGAGGAGGGCCGCGGCGAGGCCGAGGCGCTGGCGCATGCCGAGCGAGAAGCCGCGGACGCGGTCGTCGGCCACATCGGTGAGGCCGACCTGGGCGATCGCATCGTCGATGTTCATCGTCTGCGTCTCATCGCCCCGCAAAGCGGCGAGGGCGGCAAGGTTCTGTTTGGCGGTCATCGACGGGTAGAGGCCGGGGCCGTCGACGAAGCCGGCAACACCTACAGGTACGGCGAGGGCGCGGCCGACCGGCGTACCGAGGATTTCGAGCGTGCCGCGGTCGGCGACGGCGAGACCGAGCAGCAGGCCGAGGAGCGTCGTCTTGCCGGCCCCGTTGGGTCCGACCACTCCATGGATCTGGCCTGGTGCGACGTCGAGGTCGACGCCGTCGAGCGCGACGACCTCACCGAAGTACTTGGTGATTCCGCGGGCACGGACAGCGGGCGGTGTGTCCATGGTGAATACATTAGAAAGCAATGTACGGTCAGGTGAAGACCGAAGGTAAACAAATGGCGAACTGAATGCGGATCTTGTTGCCGAACCTCTCAGCGGCCTGTCAGCGGACTCTCACCGGCGCTCGTCCTGAGGCACGTAGTGGAAGGTCGGGCCGGCCGTCGTGTGATCGTTCTCGCTCAGTTGCATGAGTTTGAGGGCCTCGGCCTTGAGCGCGAACATCGCGCGGACCGAGTCGCGGATCAGCGTCGGATCGCCGGTGAACGCCTGCTCCAGAAGGTACAGCAGCGTGCAGTAGGAGTCGTCGAACTCCTCTTGTGCGGCACGGATCTGGGCGTTGTCCGAGCGGTGCGGGTTCGGCTGCATCGGGGACACTCCGGCCGGGTCCAGCGTGATCGGCTCGCCGGTCGGACCGGACTCCGGGGTGTCGCCGCGCTGGTAGCGCCGGCCGAGCTTCAGCTCCATGAACCGGTAGTAGTGCGCGACCTCGTCGCGGTCCGGATGGAAGATGTCGTGGTCGCCGTCCCAGACCTCACCGCGCGACGTGCCCTCACCCTGTTCGACGATCTCTTCCAGAGCGGCCAGCGCCGACTTCAGATCCGTGACGGGCTGCAATGTGCCGCCGGTGTGGTGGAACGGGCCCGCAGTCACCTGCCGGGCGGGATCGCCGGAGAAGACCTTGTCCTCGCCGAGCAGGTCGCACAGGTACCGCAGGCCGTCCTCGATGGCGTCGTAGAACTGCCCGATCGTCTCGTAGTGGTCGCTCTCCGCCGGTGAGCCCGGTGCCTCCGGCTTCTCGAGCCGCAGGAACATCTCCAGCGCATCCGGCCCGAATGGCAGCAGCGACAGCTCGACCTCACCGTGCGGCAGCCGACGTGGATATCCCGGCAGCATGCCCGGGTAGTCCAGCCGCGGTTCGCCGCCGACGGCGTTCATCAGGTTGGACGCCAGCGACAGGTGGATCATCTCTTCGACGAACACGCTGCTCACGAGTTCGACGGCATCCGGGTTCCGCACCGGGTCCAGCGAGTACAGGGCACACAGGTACGGCGGGAGCGTGGCGTGCTCGAGCTCGATCGCCCACTGCAGGTGCTGGTGAAGACTGTCGATCGTCGCGATGTGCTGGTTCATATCTAGTGAGACAGGACAACGGCATCGCGTGTGACCGTCACAGCTGACCCGGCTGATCGGTCTTCCCAGGGACCGTGGTGGTCGAATACCCGGCCGGACCAGGAGATGTTCGTGCTCGTCCCGGAGGACGAACTCCTTGCGCGCGCGGACCGACGGGCTCAGCGGTAGGCGCGGGCCTGCAGTTCGAAGAGTTCGGCGTACCGGCCGCCGGCTGCGAGCAGGTCGGGGTGGGTGCCGAACTCTTCGACCCGGCCGTCGTGCATGACGACGATCAGGTCGGCCATCCGCACGGTCGAGAACCGGTGCGAGACGAGGACAGTGATCCCACCGGTCTCGGCCGCGGCGATCTTCGCGGCCTCGGCGTACTGCTCGTAGAGCCTGTGCTCGGCCTCCGGGTCGAGCGCGGCTGTCGGCTCGTCGAGCAGTAGCAACAGCGGGCGTTCGCGCATGAACGCGCGCGCCAGCGCAAGCCGTTGCCATTGCCCGCCGGACAGCTCGACGCCATCGGTGAACTTCTTGCCCAGTTGGCTGTCCAGCCCGTGCGGCAAGCCGGCGATCACCGACTCCGCATCACCGCGCAGGATCGCCGTGTGTACGGCGTCCTCGTCACCGGCCCGCGCCACGTCGCCGATCGCGACGACCTCCCGCGCGGTCAGCTCGAACTTCACGAAGTCCTGGAACCCGGCCGAGAGCTGCGATCGCCACTCGTCCGGCTGGATGGTCGCCAGGTCCTCGCCGTCGACCAGGATGCTTCCGGTCGTCGGGTCGTACATCCGCGCGAGCAGCTTGACCAGGGTCGTCTTGCCGGCGCCGTTCTCCCCCACCAGCGCGACCGCCGCACCGGCCGGCAGCGTCAGGCTGATGTTGCTGAGGACCGCGGATTCCGAACCAGGGTAGGAGAATCCGACGTTCCGCAGTTCGATGCCGGAGGTGATTCGCTCCGGAGCGGGCGCCGCGCTGGAACGCCACGAGTTCTGCTTCGCGTACTCGCGCAGCCAGTCGTACCGGCCGAAGCTGCGCACGACCTCGCCGACCCAGTACACGTTCTGCGCGATACCGCCGGTCATCTGGTCGACCTGTGGCGCGAGAAGCAGTACGAGCACGACGTCGCCCGCCGTGGCCTGCCCGTTCCGCGCCCGTGCGATCACCCAAACGATCGCCGCGGCGTACGCGAGACCGAACACGAGCCGCACCGATCCGTCGACCTTGCCGCCCCAGCGGGCAGCTGCGACCCGGCGCTGGAATCGCTCGGTCTGCAAGGCGAAGATCCTGTCCAGCAAGACCTTCCCGAGCCCGAACACCCGCAGCTCGAGACCGGTCCGCGGATCCTTCGCCACCTCGATCAGCCGGTCGACCAGACGCTCCTGCGGCAGCGAGTCCTCCCAGGCCTTCTGCTGCCGCGTGCTGCTCAGGTACGCCGACCAGATGCGAGCGCCGCCGAGCAGCGGGAGGACGAGCAGCAGCGGATGCACCGACCCGAGCAGCGTCAACACTGTCGCGGTGTTGGTCACCGTGGCGAAGGCCCACAACAGCACCTCCGCGCCGACGCCCATCCGCCACGCGCGCTCACGCACCAGCTCGAGCCGATCGGCGACATCGGGCCGCTCGTGATGTGACAGCCCCGGGATCCCGGTCGTCACGTCCAGCAGGTCAGCGTGCACCCGACCGGCCATCCGCTCCTGCGCGGTGTCCTGCAGCGGCCACCCCAGTCCGTCCGCCACGAACGAGACCGCGAGGCCGCCGACGATGATGCCGATACCCAAGGCGATCGTGCTCGAGTCGTCCGACGCGATGCCGTCGACGAGCCGGCTCACGCCGTACGTCTGGGTCGGTGCGGTGATGGCGCGGGCCGCGACGAGCACTGCCGAGATCGTCATCAGCCCGGGCGCAGCACGGAACGACGTACTCAGCCAGAGCCAGAGGATGCGGAACGTCTTAGGCATCGACGGCCTCCGGTCCGGTCACGTAGCGCTCTGCCTGCAGCCGGAACATCCCGGCATACTCCCCGTCTTCGGCGAGGAGCTCCTCGTGCGTCCCGTCTTCGACGATGCGCCCCCCGGACAGCACGCAGATCCGGTTGGCATTGCGGACCACCGAGAACCGGTGCGAGATGATCAACGACGCCACGCCGGAGGTCAGCTCGAGATACCGCTCGACCAGCTCGGCCTCGGCGCGTACGTCGAGCGCCGCCGCCGGCTCGTCCAGCACCAGCACTCCCGCGCCGGCATGTACCGCGAACAACGCCCGGGCCAGCGCGACCCGCTGCCATTCACCGCCGGACAGGTCGACGCCGCCGTCGAACGTCTTGTCCAGCACGGTGTCCCAGCCCTTCGGCAGCCCGCGGACGACGTTGTCGATCCCGGACTCGCGGGCCACCCTGGCCAACGTCAGCTCATCCCCCGCACGCTCGACCGCACCGAACACGACGTTGTCCGTGACCGAGAGTGGGAACCGCAGGAAGTCCTGCACGATCGCCGCCACCCGCCGCTGCCAGGCCGCGAGATCGAGCTCCGCGAGATCCACACCGTCGACGAGGATCCGGCCGCTCGTCGGCTTGTATGCGCCACCGAGCAGCTTCACCAGCGTGGACTTCCCGGCGCCGTTGATGCCGACGAGCGCGAGCGCCTCGTGCGCGTGCAGCGTGAGGTCGAGGCCGCGCAGTACGTCGACCTCCGACCCCGGGTAGCGGAAGCTGACGTTCTCGAAGCGGATCTCGCGGGCCGGCATCGTCTCGATCCGGTGCTTCGTCTCCGCGACCGGCTCCGGATGACGGTCGGCGATGGTCTGCGGCAGGTCCCGCATCGCGCGGTACGCCGAGAGTCCGCGGCGGACCTGGACCACGCCGTACCCGTTGTTGGACTGACCGATCGCGAGGATCGCGGGCAATGTGGTCGCGACCTGGGTCAGGGGCAGCGAGCCGTCCAACGCCGCGCGGCCGACGGCCAGGATCGCGATGCCGTTGGCGATCAGGTGCACGCCGCCGATCAGGATCGAGAACTTCACGTTCTTGCCGCGACGCTTCCACACCTCGCGATAGCCGGCCGTCCACTCGCGGACATACCGCTCGACGAGCCAGTTGTGCAGGCCGAAGACGCGCAGCTCCTTCGGGGCGTCGCGCATGCCCAGGTTGAACGCGTAGTTCGCGCGCCGCTGCTCCTCCGTGTTACCCCACCAGGTGTCGATCTCGCGCTCGACCAGGCGGCCGCCGTACCACTCGAGCAGCAGGGACATCGCGACCAGCATGGCGGCGACCCACCAGGCGAACATCGCGCCGACGATCACCGCCGAGCCGATCAGCGTGATCCGGCTGGCGACCAGGTACGGCAGTTGGCTCATGCCCTGGGCGAGGTGGAATCCGCCTTTGCCCTTCGCACGTTCCTGCACGTCCAGGACTTCGGCGTCTTCCAAGTGCTGCACGCGACGCGGACGCAGCAGCGGCTCGGTGATACCGGTGCCGATCGCGCGGACCATGCCGGCGTCCATCGTCAGCGAGGCGACCTGCTGCAGCGCCGGTGTCAGGCTGTCGATGACGAAGACCGCGAGCAAACCGCCGAGCAGCCAGCTGAACTCCTCGAGCGACATCGCGTCGGAGCGTCCGTCGATCACCCCCGGAACCGCCCCGACGACCCGCCCGGTCAGCAACGTGACCGCCATCCCCAGCAGCGAGCCGAGGACAGCCAGACCCATCGTCAGAAGGGTGCTTCCAGGTGCAACACGTACGCCGTAGCGAAGCAGAGTCAGCACTCGACCGACCGTAACCGCCCCCACCGACAATACGCACCCGAGTTTCCGGTCGGGTCCGCAATCGGAGGAGTCAGAGGATGCCGCGGTCCGCGAACGCCCGCTGAGCCACGGCCGCCTGCGACGGGCCGTACAGCGACCGCGCGGTCGCGACCGTCTGCCGGGCCGCCGCCGCGAAACTCGTCCCCGGATCGAAGCCGAACTGCGCGTCGATGATGATCCGGTCGGCCACCGCCGGGCCGAGGGCGGTGCGGATCTGGAACAACGCCTGGGACCAGATCTCGCCATCGGCATGCACCTCGCCGACCACGTCCTGCGGGTAGTGCTTGCCGGCATCCAGACGGCGCAGGCAGTGCGGCACCGTCGAGGTGTACGAGACCGAGTCCCAGTCCGCCACGCACGCCAGCGGTTCCTCGACCGGCACGCCGTTCTGCTTCGCGACCCAGTCGCCGACGGTCACCGCGAAGTAATCGCCGAACGCCTCGCCGATCGAGCCGGCCTCCAGGGTCGAGCCGAAACCGGGAACCTGCGCGTCGTGCACGGCGTGACCGGTCTCGTGCACGATCACCTCGCCGTCCTCGGCGTCGTCCACACCACCCTTACCCAGGGTGATCGTGTCGTGGTCGTCGCGGGAGAACGAGTTGTCCAGGCCGTACTGATCCACCTTGTAGTCCTGGCTCT
This sequence comes from Kribbella sp. NBC_00662, assembly GCF_041430295.1. Lineage (GTDB taxonomy): Bacteria > Actinomycetota > Actinomycetes > Propionibacteriales > Kribbellaceae > Kribbella. Next base: position 6,922,415 of record NZ_CP109029.1, read on the forward strand.
CGGCGTTCACCGGTGGCAGATCGCGACCGAAGCCGAGCGACTGCAGGTACTTCTGCGCCGCGGTCCCCCAGAAGTAGGCCATCACCTGCTCGAACTGGTCGTCGTGGCGGTCGTAGAAGTAGGTCCCGGACGTGGTGTACGCCGGTGTGCCGGTCGCACTGCGCACGTTCGCCCACGTGCCGCGCAGATACCCAGACCCATCCAGGTCGGTGAGCGTGACCTCGTAGTAGTCGCCGCGTGGGACCGCGGTGGCCGAGTCCTTCTGGTCCGTGAGCGACTCGTCACCGCTCGACTGCACCGGGTTCGGAATGAAGACCAGGGCCTTCGCCGTAGTGCCACCTGTCGGTGGCTTCGCGTCGGCGCTGGGCACGGTCACGCCGGCAACCAGTGCCAGCGTTGCCGCAGAGGTCAACGCGATACTCGTACTCCAGGTCTTCGACGACATCGCCCGCTCCGGTCCAGATCGCAGGGGAAAGTGGCCTCCACACAGTAGGTCGCCGTTCAGGCCGGGGGAAGATGTCGTCAACGGCGTCGAGCCTTGGGGGGTGTGATGGCCGGATCTCTTGTCGAGACCAAGCTCTACCGCCCACGGATCCGACCGGATCTGGTGCAGCGGCCACGGCTCGCCGAGCGTCTGCTGCGTGAGGCGGGCACCGGGCTCACTCTGGTGTCGGCGCCGGCCGGCTTCGGCAAGACGACCCTCGTCTCGGCGTGGGCCTCGCAGAGTGCGGCCTGGGTATCCCTGGAGGAGAGCGACCAGGATCCGCTCATCTTCTGGACCTACGTTCTGACCGCCCTCGACCGCGCCGCGCCTGGCGTCGCCGAAGACGCGTTGGCGGTGTTGCAGGCCGGTCCCACGCCGATCGAGACCGTCCTCATCGGCGTCCTGAACGAGCTGAGTGTTCTGCCCGGTGAGATCGACCTCGTGCTCGACGACTATCACCTCGCCGACGGGCTCGAGATCAGCCGGGGCATGACCTATTTGCTCGACCACCTTCCGCCTCAGCTGCACCTGCTGATCAGCACCCGGGCCGATCCCGCACTTCCGCTGGCCCGTCTGCGGACCCGCGGTGAGCTGGTCGAAGTACGCGCCGCCGACCTGCGTTTCACGCTCGACGAGGTCACCAGCTATTTCACCGGCACGGGCCTCGACGCCGACGCGATCGCGACTCTCGAGGAACGCACCGAGGGCTGGATCGCGGCCCTCGGACTGGCCGCGCTCTCGTTGCGCGGACGCAGCGACGTCACCGGGTTCATCCACGACTTCGCGGGCGACGACCGGTACGTGGTCGACTACCTCGTCGACGAGGTCCTCGATCGCCAACCGGAGCAGGTACGACGGTTCCTGCTCGAGACGAGTGTGGTCGATCGGTTGACGGGCCCACTGTGCGACGCGGTCACCGGACAGCCCGGTGGGAGGGCGATGCTCGAATCGCTCGAGCGCCAGAACCTGTTCGTCGTACCGCTTGACGATCGCAGGCAGTGGTACCGCTACCACCACCTCTTCGCCGACGTACTGCGGGCGCGACTCCTCGCCGAGCGCGGCGATATCACCGAACTGCACCGACGCGCCGCCCAGTGGTACGACGATGCGGGCGACACCATCGCGGCCGTGCACCACGCGGTCGCCGCCGGAGACGTCGACCACGCCGCGGACCTGGTCGAGCTCGCGGTCCCTGCGCTGCGACGGGACCGCCAGGAGGCCACGATCCGGCGCTGGCTGGACGACATCCCCGACGACGTCGTACGGCGCAGGCCGGTGCTCGCGATCGGATTCGTCGGGGCGTTGATGGCCGGCAACGAGTTCCAGGGGATCGAGCAACGGCTGCAGGACGTCGAACGGCAGCTGGCCGGACCCGCCGACGAGCTCGTGGTCGTGGACCGCGAGGAGCTCGACCGTCTGCCGAGCGCGATCGAGACCTACCGGGCCGCACTCGATCTGATCGCCGGCGATCTCGCCGGCACGATCGACCACGCCGCGGTTGCGATCCAGCTCGCCGTCCGCGGCGACGACCTCACCACGTCAGCCGCCTCGGCGCTGTCCGGGCTGGCCTCCTGGGCCGGCGGAGATCTCGAGGCGGCGCATCGTGGGTACGCCGCCGCGGCGGCCGGCCTCGAACGGGCCGGCCACATCGCCGATGTCCTCGGGTGCTCGGTCACGCTGGCCGATCTCGAAATCACCCTGGGCCACTTGCGGCAGGCACAGGCGACGCTGGAACGGGCGCTCGAGCTCGGCCACGGTGTCCGCGGAACCTCCGACATGTATGTCGGTCTGAGCCGGATCGCCTGGGAGCGCAACGAGCTCGACGTGGCCACCGACCACCTGCGCCGCGCCGAGGAACTGGGGGCGGCGTCCGACCTCCCGCAGAACCCGTACCGCCGGCGGCTCGCGCTGGCCCGGATCCGCGAGGCCGAAGGCGATCTCGACGGCGCCCTCGAACTGCTCGACGCAGCCATCAAGGTGTACGTCGGCGACTTCTCCCCCGACGTCCGCCCACTCACAGCCGTCCGCGCGCGGCTGCTGATCGCCCGCGGGGAGCTGACCGCGGCGCAGAAATGGGCAGCAGGCTTACCGGACGAGTTGTCGTATCTCCACGAGTACGAGCATGTGACATTGGCTCGGCTCATGATGGCGCGACACGAGGACGCCGGACCGCTCCTCGAAAGGCTGCGAGAAGCTGCCGAAACCAGGACCGGCAGCCTGATCGAGATCCTGGTGCTCCAGGCTCTCGCCGGCCGCGATCCCGCTCCACTGAAACGCGCGCTGAAGCTGGCCGAACCCGAGGGTTATGTGCGGGTGTTCGTCGCCGACGCCGGCCCGATGCTGCAGCGCCTCCGGCCGGCGTCGCCGTACGTTCGAACCCTCCTCGAAGCGCCCCGGCGGCAGGCACCCGTGACCACTCCGCAGACCCTTCTCGACCCGCTCAGCGATCGCGAGCTCGACGTACTGCGGTTGCTCACGAGCGAGCTCGACGGGCCGTCGATCGCACGGGAGCTGGTGGTGTCGCTCAACACCGTGCGGACGCACACCAAACACATCTACACCAAGCTCGGCGTCAACAACCGGCGGGCGGCGATCCGGCGGGCTCACCAGCTCGGCCTGCTCACCCGCTGAAGATCACCACATGATGTGACGCGCGCTCACCAGGCCCGCTCCTAACTTGCAGGCATGAACCACGAATCAGCCTGCTACGAGATCCGCCTCGAAGGGCGAATCGATCCCCGGTGGGCCGCGTGGTTCGACGGAATGACCGTCAGCACGCACGCCGACGGCACCACCGTCCTCCACGGCCAGGTGGCCGACCAAGCAGCCCTGCACGGACTGCTGCAACGACTCCGCGACCTCGGTCTGCCGCTGCTCTCGGTCGACCGGGCCGAAACCGACCAACCGCAAAGGAAACTCTCATGACCATCACCGCACCAGCCCCGACCACCACGACCGGCCCGGCCGATCCCGAGCGCGGTCACGTCCGCGCCGCCGGCATCTTCTACCTGGTGACCTTCGCCGCCTCGATACCGGCGCTGCTCCTGATCGGGCCGGTTCTGAACGACCCCAACTACATCCTCGGCGCCGGGCAGGACACCCGCGTGCTGTGGGGCTGCCTCCTCGACTTCGTCAACGCCCTGGCCGGCATCGGCAGCGCGGTCGCACTGTTCCCGGTGATGAAGCGGTACAAGGAGTCGCTGGCCCTGGGCTTCGTCACCTCACGGACCCTCGAAGCGGCCGTCATCATGATCGGGGTCGTCAGCCTGGTCGCCGTCGTCACCCTCCGGCAGGATCTCGCCGGCGCCCCGGGCACCGATTCCGCCGCACTCGCCACCGTCGGCCAGGCCCTCGTCGAGGTCCGCGACTGGACCTTCCTGTTCGGTCCCGGCACGATGCCCGCGATCAGCGCGATCCTGCTCGGCACCCTGATGTACCGCTCCCGCCGCGTCCCGCGGTTCATCCCGGTCATGGGCCTCGTCGGCGCGCCGCTGCTGCTCACCGCCAACGTCCTGACCGTTCTCGGCCACAACACCCAGCTGTCCGCCTGGTCCGCGGTCGCGACCCTTCCGGTCGCCCTCTGGGAGCTGTCGATCGGCGTCTACATGACCTTCAAGGGCCTCAGGCCGGTCGAGCTCAACCGGTGATCGGTGCCGCGTGCGCCTCGGCGTACCCGGCGGCCGCCAGCCGATCGAGGGTCTTCTCCAGTACGGCGGTGTCCTCGAGCGTCCGCACCTCGGTGATCTTCCCCCACCGGATCCGCAGGAACTGATGAACGACATTCTCGTACCTCGAACCGTCCACGACGCCCACGTGGACGGTGACTGCCGTCGCGACCCGGGTGTTCCACGGCCAGCCGTTCACGAGCACGTCGCGCACGTCGAACCGGGTGTACGGGAGCAGCCGGAAGCACCGCTCCCACCACGCCCGGAGCGCATCGTGGGTCCGGCGCTCGCCGCCCAACGCGTGGTCGCCATAGAAGCGGTACGTGAACGAGGGCGCCATCCCCGCCACCATCGCCTCCCAGTTGCCCGCGCTGATCTGCGCGAACGCATTCCGGACCTGCCGCGCCACGATCCAGTGGTAAACGCCCATGCGATCACCGTAGAGCGAGTGAGTTCAATGACGCAACTGACTACACTCGGGGCCATGCGGAACACCAGCTTCGGCTCGATGCACTGCTCGCTCGCCCAGTCCCTGGAGCTGATCGGCGACTGGTGGACACCCTTGGTACTGCGTGACCTGTACCTGGGCCTGAACCGCTTCGACCAGTTCGTGACCGATCTCGGCATCTCCCGCAACCTGCTGACCGACCGGCTGGCCACGCTCGTCGACGGCGGCCTGGTACGGCGTACGCCGTACCAGCAGAACCCGGTCCGGTACAGCTACGAGCTGACCGAGGCCGGGAAGGAGCTGGTGCCGATCCTGATGGCGCTGACCGCGTGGGGCGATCGCTGGGCGACTCCCCCGGCCGGCCAGCCGATCCGGTTCACCCACACCACGTGCGGCAAGCAGACGACTCCGACGGTCTGCTGCTCCGAGTGCGGCGAGACGTTGACGATGGACGATGTCGCGCCGTCTCCCGGGCCGGGCGGCCGGACCGCTCCCGGCACGGCGTTGATCGCGAGCGTCCTAGGACTCGAGCCGAAGGCGTAGCAACTCGGCCAGCGGCAGCGATTCGCCGTCGCGCGCGCCCTGACCCACGACGAGCGGCGGGTCGGACGGGACGACGTGCACCCCGGCGACCCGGGCCTTCAGGCTCGCGGGTACGCCGAGGATGTAGAAGTTGCCGTCGACATCGACCGCGAGCGAGCGGTTGCGGCGCAGGTACCACCCGGTGAGGTTGGTGCGGTAGCTCGTGTTCGATCCGACCACCTGCGCGCGCAACGGCTCGGGCTCGATGCCGCGTTCCGTCAGCGTCGCGATGAAGTCGGTGAGAAGCTGACGGGCCTGAGCGGTCTCCGACGCCTTCCGGCGTTCCAGCGCGGCCGCATGCTCGACCGCCGCCTGCCGTCGTTCATCCCGCCAGCTCGTCACGGCCTCAGATTAGGCGACGCACAGACAGAACGGATGACCCGCCGGGTCCAGGAAGACCCGGAACGTCGTACCGGGCTGGTGCTCGGCCTTCGTCGCACCGATCGCCACCACCTCGGACTCCGCTTCGTCGAGGTCGCGGACCATGACGTCGAGATGCATCTGCTGCGGTGCGTCCTGACTCGGCCACGACGGCGCCTTGAAGTTCTCGACCTGCTGGAACGAGATGCAGTTGCTCCCGTCCTCTGGCTTGATGTCGGCCCAGCCGTCGCGAGCCTCGACCTTCCAGCCGAGCACCTCGCCGTAGAACTGCGCGAGCCGCGCGGCGTCGGGGCAGTCCAGCACAAAACTCGGATACATAGCGATCATGGATCGAACCCTACTGACCATTCCGGACGATCCACGCCCGGAACTCGAACCAATTCAGCTCTGCCCTCCGGCGCGCCCGGCGAGCGTCTGCCAGGACCGATCCAGGCCTGCGGCAAGACAACCGGCGACCACGGACTCGCGGCCGAGAACGCTCGCCTTGACCTCGGGCATCACCGGAGCCATCTTGTGAAGTTGCTGGGAGACGGCTTCGAGGAAGCCGGGAGCTTGCCCGATACCGCCGCCCAACACAACCAGGTCCGGATCCACCACCGTGATCACCGTGCACACCGCCTTGGCCACGAGCAGTGCCTCCTCGGCAACGACCGCCGCCGCGACAGCGTCGCCGCGGGCAGCTGCCGCGAACACCTTCTCCGCTGTCGACGCCCCACGTACGCCGGCGCGCCGCGCCGCGCGCACCACGGCCGCCGCCGAGGCCGACGCGTCGAAACCGCCGCGTTTACGCGCGTCCCGCTGATCGCTTCCGCTGCCCTCGGTGAACGGCAGGTACCCGATCTCCCCCGCGACCCCGTGGGACCCGTGCCGTAACTTCCCGTCGAGCACGAGTCCCATACCGATTCCGGTACCGACCGAAACGAAAGCGAAGCTGTCGACGTTCCGGCCGTGTCCGTGCACCCGCTCGGCGATCGCCGCCGCATCCACGTCGTTCTCGATCATCAACGACGTGCCGAACTGGTCGCGCAACGCCGCCAATGTCGCCGGCGAGTCCCACCCGGACAGCCGGCCCGTCAGCGTCAACGCGTCGAGTCGAGGGTCGTAGACACCAGGAGACCCGAGCACGGTCTGGGTCAGCTGCGTGACGTCGATACCCGTTTCGGTCGCCAGGGTCTCGCTGAGATCCGCCAACTCCTGGATGCGAGCCATCGCGTCACCGGCCTTGGTCCGCACGCTCAACCGTGCACGCACGGTGCCGGCGAGATCCGAGATCGCTCCGCGCAGGAATTCCCGCCCGACGTCGAGCCCGAGCACGTACCCCGCGTCCGGCCGCACCTCGTACAGGCTGGCGGCCGGTCCGGGTACGCCGGTGCGCTGTCCGGTCACGTGTACCAGACCGGTCCGCTCCAGCGAGCCGAGCGCTGCCGACACGGTCGGCTTCGACAATCCGGTCAGACCGGCGAGTTCGGTCCGCGAGATCGGTCCGGATCGCCGGATGTGATCGAGCAGCACCTGTTCGTTGATCTCGCGGATCAGCTGCGGGCGTGCCGCGGACGCGCCTGGAGCAACAACCGTCACGTCGACCCCCTCGCTGCTAACAACTCGGCCACCAACTCGGAGTTAAGGCTTGTGGTCCGTTGGTTGTTAAGTTAGTTTCCTATCGATTCTATTGGTCGGCACGAGGAGGTGCCACCCCTGTGGTTCCAACGCCGGTCGTCCTCGGACTCGACTTCGGCGGGACGAAGATCGCCCTGGCGGTCAGCGACCTGTCCGGACGCCGTCTGGGTACGCGGACCATCGACAGTCGCGCCGAGTCCGGTGGCGCTGCCGAAGCCATGGCCCGCGGCCTGTCCGCAGGCCGTGAACTGCTCGCCGAGGTAGCCCCTGGCCAGGAGCTGGCCGGTGTCGGCGCGGCCACCCTCGGCATCCCGTACGACGACCGCGTCGAACTGGCTCCAACGTTCCCGGGCTGGGACGACCTCCCGTTCGGACGGCTGGTGCGCGACGGCTTCCCCGGCGTACCCGTGCGGCTGGCAACCGATGTGAAGGCGGCCGCGGCGGCCGAGTTGCGCTGGGGCGCACTCGCCGACTGCGACCCGGGGCTGTACGTGAATCTCGGCACCGGTCTAGCGATCGCGATCGTTGCCGGTGGCACCGTGATCACCGGGGCGCACGGCGCGTCCGGCGAGATCGGCTACAACTTGCGTTCGGCGGCCGACGTGTACGTCGGCACCGACGAGCGCACGATCCTGGAACACGTCGTCAGCGGTCAGGCGCTCGAGACCACCGGGTCCGCCCGGCTCGGGCGGCCGGTCACGGCAGCTGACGTCTTCACGATGGCGCGGACCCAGCCGGACGCCGCCGTCCTCACCGACGAGTTCGTCCGGGAGCTGGCGATGCACCTCGCCAACCTGGCCATCGCGGTCGATCCGGTCCGGATCGTCGTCGGCGGCGGCCTGGTCCGTTCCTGGGACCAGATCGAAGCCGGTCTGCGTCGCGCCCTCGACGCTGCCGTCCCGTTCCCACCGGAATTGTCGGTGGCCCGGTTTCCTTCGGACGCTCCGCTGATCGGGGCGCTCGCCCTTGGCGTCGAGGCGGCGGGAGTCGTCCTCGGTGCCGAAGCATTCGCATGAGCAGGACTACCAGTAGCGAAAGGCAGAGACGATGAGGGGCATCACACGCATCGCGGTCGCCGCGATAGCGGTCGGCGCACTGACCGCCGGATGCGGCGGCGGTGACAAGCCGATCGGGAGCGGGGCGTCGTCGGGCAACCCGTCGTCCTCGACGAGCAGCGGCGGCAGCACCGGGCAGTACAAGAAGGGCGGCACGGTCACCATCGCCAACGTCGGTGGACAGACCTGGCCGTGTCAGTTCAACCCGTTCAACCCGTCGGTCAACGGCGTCGCGGGCGGTTTCGTCTACGAGCCGCTGACCTTCGTCAACGTGCTGAAGGCCGGCGCGACCACGCCGATGCTGGCCACCGACTTCGCCTGGTCGCCGAAGAAGGACTCGATCGTCTTCACGATCCGCGACGGCGTGAAGTGGAGCGACGGGCAGCCGTTCAGCGCCGACGACGTCGTCTACACCTTCAACCTGATGAAGGCGCAGCCGGCCCTGGACATCTACGCACTGTGGACCGGCGCCGGTCTGACCAGCGTCACCGCGGCCGGCAACAAGGTCACGCTGAAGTTCAAGGGCGCGGCCGAGCCGTACTTCTTCAACTTCGCCAACCAGGTCGACATCGTGCCGAAGCACATCTGGTCGACCGGTGAGGCGGCCTCCAAGCCGGCCACCTGGGCGGACCCGAAGCCGGTCGGCACCGGCCCGTACACGGTCGAGTCCTGCACCCCGAACAACATTTCGTACGCCGCCAACGCCAACTACTGGCAGCCGGGCAAGCCGTACATCCAGAAGGTGCAGTACCCGGCCTACCTGGACAACAACCCGGCCAACCTGGACCTCGCCAGCGGCAAGGCGCAGTGGGGCGGTCAGTACATCCCGAACATCGACAAGTTCTACAAGTCGAAGGCGCCGGAGAACAACTACTGGTTCCCGCCGACCGCGAACGTCGCACTCGTGCCGAACAACGACCCGTCCCGCCCGGCGACCAGCAAGCTGGCGGTCCGGCAGGCACTGGCGTACGCGATCGACCGCGAGCAGGTCTCGAAGATCGGTGAGAGCGGCTACCAGCCGGCCGCGAACCAGACCGGTGTCGTCACACCGACGTTCGACAAGTACTTCGACAAGGACGCGCTGACCACGGCCGGCTACGACAAGCCGAACGTCGAGAAGGCGAAGCAGTTGCTGCAGAGCGCGGGCTACTCGTCGTCCAACCCGCTCAAACTCAGCGTCATCACGGTCACCGGCTACACCGACTGGGACGCGTCCCTGGCCGTGATCAAGCAGAACCTCGCGGCCGTCGGCATCGAGCTGAGCGTCCAGGACCTGCAGCAGCAGTCGTACAACCAGAAGCTGTACACCGGTGACTACGACCTGGCCTACTCCAGCCTGTCCGGCGGACCGACGCCGTACTACGAGCTGCGGCAGCTGCTGTACTCGAAGAACACCGCGCCGATCGGCAAGCAGGCCAACAGCAACTACTCGCGGTACAGCAACCCCGAGGTGGACAAGCTGTTCGACCAGTACGCCAGCGCGGATCCGGACACGCAGGTCAAGCTGATCAAGCAGATCTCGTCGTTCATGATCAAGGATGTTCCGCTGATCCCGACGACCGAGTCGGTCGACTGGTACCAGTACAACACCAAGGACATCGAGGGCTGGCCGACGCAGGACAACCCGTACGCCCAGCCGGCGCCGTACAACATCCCGGACGCCGGTCAGGTGCTGACCAACCTGTACTCGAAGTCCGCCCAGAAGTAGTCCGGAAGTAGTGTCCAGCGTGAGCACGAGGAGCTGTTTGTGAGGTACCTGCTACGCCGTCTCGGGTTCTTCGTGCTCACGCTCTGGGCCGCGATGACCCTGAACTTCTTCATCCCGCGGATGATGCCCGGCAGCCCCGAACAGGCGCTGAGGGACAGGTTCAGCAAGGGTGGAAACATCGTGAGTCCGGAGCAGCTGCGGACCGTCCTGGCCGAGTTCGGATTCGACCCGGGCAAGAACCTGCTGCTGCAGTACATCGAATATCTGAAGGCCATGGTCACCGGGCACTGGGGGGTGTCGATCGGCAGCAGCCTCGGCGTCCCGGTGACCACGCTGATCGGCAGTGCCCTGCCGTGGACACTCGGGCTGGTCGGCATCACGACCGTCCTGGCGTTCGCGCTCGGCACGCTGATCGGCACGATCTCCGGCTGGCGCCGCGGCGGGCTGATCGACGGGATCGTGCCACCGGTCTTCATCGTCACCTCGGCGCTGCCGTACTTCTGGGTCGCGTTGCTGTTCATCTCGCTGTTCGCGATCGGCGACCACGCGATCCTGCCCAACGACTTCAACTACGACCAAGGACTGACGCCGGGGTTCAACGGCGAGTTCATCCTCAGCGTGCTGAAACACGGCATCCTGCCGGCCGCGACGATCCTGATCACGGCGGTCGGCGGCTGGATCCTGACCATGCGGAACAACATGATCACCACGCTCGCCGAGGACTACGTGCGGATGGCGCGGGCCAAGGGCATCCCGAACCGGCGGATCATGTTCGGGTACGCCGGCCGAAACGCGTTCCTGCCGAACCTGTCCGGTTTCGCGATGTCGCTGGGTTTCGTCATCTCCGGCACGATCCTGGTCGAGTACGTGTTCAACTACCCCGGCCTCGGCTACATGTTCTACAACGCCACCGTGAGCACCGACTATCCGTTGCTGCAGGCCCTCTTCCTGCTGGTGACGCTGGCCGTGCTGATCTGCGTCCTGCTCTGTGACTTCGCGGTGTTCCTCCTCGACCCACGAGCCCGGACGAAGGGATAGCCGATGAGTGCGATTGTCACCGGCGCCGCTGCGCCGACTACTACCACCTCCACCCGCCGGCCGCGGGGTGGGCTGTTGCGCGCGATCATGCGCAACCGCAAGGCGATGATCGGCGCCGGCCTGCTGGTGCTGTTCGTCCTGCTCGCCGCATTCCCGCACCTGTTCGTGCCCTGGCTGCACGGCGATCCGCGCGCGATCGGCGACCTTCCGCTGCAAGGGCCGTCCGGCAAACACTGGCTCGGTACGACGGGTCTCGGCCAGGACGTGTACGCCGAGCTCATCTACAGCACCCGCGAATCACTGGTCATCGCAGTCGTCGCCGGTGCGGGCGCCACGATCCTGTCCGTGCTGATCGGGGTCTCGGCCGCGTACCTCGGCGGGTTCGCCGACGACAGCCTGTCGATGCTCACCGACATCTTCCTGGTGCTCCCGACGTTCCCGCTGATCATCGTGCTCGCGACGTACGCCGGTAAGGGCAACCTGACGGTGATCATCATCGTGCTGATCCTGACCGGCTGGTCGTACGGCGCTCGGCAGATGCGGGCGCAGGCGTTGTCGCTGCGGAACCGCGACTTCCTCGAGTCGGCCCGGGTCCGCGGCGAGCGGTCGTCGTACATCATCGTGGTCGAAGTGCTGCCGACGATGACCTCGCTGATCGTCGCGAACTTCCTCGGCGCCGCGCTGTACTCCGTGCTCACCGCTGCCGGCCTGCAGTTCCTCGGCCTCGGCGATCCCAACTCGCTGAGTTGGGGCACGATGCTCTACTGGGCCCAGAACCAGGGCGCCCTGGTCAACGGCCTGCCCGCGTGGGCGCTCTCGCCGGGTCTGGCGGTCGCGCTGCTCGGTGTTTCCTTTGCCCTGCTCAACTATGCGTTCGACGAGATCAGCAATCCCGCGCTGCGGCCGGTTCGGAGGCGACGTGCCCGATCAGCTTCTTGAGGTCCGTGATCTCACCGTCGAGTACGACACCGGGGACCACCCGGTCGTCGCGGTCGACCACGTGGATCTCGACGTACAGGCCGGTGAGTTCATCGGCGTCGTCGGCGAGTCAGGCTGCGGGAAGTCGACGCTGCTGTTCGCGATCGCGCACCTGCTGAGCTCGCCGGCCGCGATCACCGGCGGCAGTGTGAAGTTCCTCGGCCAGAACCTGGTCACGATGAGCGAGAAGAAGCTCGCGGCACTGCGCTGGCGCGACTTCTCCGTGGTGATGCAGAGCGCGATGAACGCGCTGAACCCGGTGAAGAGCATCGGCGCGCAGTTCCACGACACGATCATGGCCCACGACGAGGTGGTCGACGACAACCGTCCGGCCGAGGTACTGCGGCTCGTCGGCATCGACCCGATCCACCTGAAGAGCTACCCGCACCAGTTGAGCGGCGGGATGCGGCAGCGGGCGATGATCGCGATGGCGCTGCTGTTCACGCCGGACCTGATCATCATGGACGAGCCGACGTCAGCACTCGACGTGGTCGCGCAGCGGTCGCTGATGGTGCAGATCAAGGAACTGCAGCGCAAGCTCGGGTTCGCGGTCATCTTCGTCACCCACGACATGTCGCTGGTCAGTCACTTCTCCGACAAGCTCGTGGTGATGTACGCCGGGCAGGTGGTCGAGTTCGGCGCGACGCGCGCGGTGTTCGACCACCCGGAGCACCCGTACAGCGAGGGACTGCTGGACGCGTTCCCGTCGATCCGCGGCCCGAAGGTGCCGCTGACCGGTATCCCCGGCAGCCCGCCGAACCTGGCCGATCCGCCGCCGGGTTGCCGGTTCCAGCCGCGCTGCCCGAAGGCGTTCGAGGACTGCCCGAAGATCGCCCCGGAGCTCTACCAGGTCGGCGCCGTCCAATCTCGTTGCCTCTTGCACGCACCGTCGATCCAAACCGCCAGGGAGGTGTCATGACTTCGGTGGACATCGCAGAAGCGCGTAAGACCGACGCGCCCGCCACACCGGTGATCGAGGCCAAGGAGCTGACCCGGCACTTCAAGGTCGGGCGGGGGTTCTCGCGGCAGATGCTGCACGCCGTCGACGACGTGAACTTCTCGATCGGGCACCAGGAGATCGTCGCGCTCGCCGGCGAGAGCGGCAGCGGGAAGAGCACGATTGCGCGGTTGCTCGCGGGCGTGTACAAGCCGACCGGTGGAGAGATCTTCTACCAGGGCCGGGCGATGTCGACGTTCAAGTCCCGCAAGGACCAGTTGGCCTACCGCGGCGACGTACCGATGGTGTTCCAGGATCCGTTCAGCTCGCTGAACCCGGCGTTCCGGGTGTCCCACGGGATCCTGCGCAGCCTCAAGCTGCACCGGCCGGAGTTCAGCGGCTCGCAGCGCGAGGACGAGGCCGCGCGGGTGATCGAGGCGGTCGGGCTGTCGCCGGCCGGCGACATCATGCACCGCTACCCGTACGAGCTGAGTGGTGGCCAGAGACAACGAATCGGGTTCGCGCAGGCGCTCGCCCACAAGCCGAAGCTGATCCTGGCCGACGAACCGGTGTCGATGCTGGACGTGTCGATCCGGATCGGCCTGCTGAACCTGATGGCAGAGCTCCGCCGGACCGAAGGCGTCTCGTTCCTCTACATCACCCACGACATCGCCAGCGCCCGTTACGTCGCGGACCGGCTGATGATCATGTACGCCGGGCACATCGTCGAATCCGGTCCGGCGGAATCGGTGCTCGCGAACCCGAAGCACCCGTACACGGATCTGCTGCTCGGTGCGGTGCCGGACCCGCGTGCCCCGCTCGCCGAGGGGATCGAGGGTGATACCGGGGAGCCGCCGAAGGTCATCGACCCGACCCCGGGGTGCCGCTTCCGGTGGCGGTGTCCGCTGGCGATCGACAGGTGCCATGTGGAGACGCCGCTCCCCCGCCGCCTGGGCGAGAACCACGAGGCAGCCTGCCACGTGGCCGAGCCCGACCCGGGCTTCGCGGCCTGACGGAATGCCGGCGTCCCGTGGCGCCGGCACCAGTCAGATCGTCGGCGTCATGCCTCCGTCGAGGATGATGTCGGCGCCGGTGAGGTTGCCGGCGCGGTCGCTGGCCAGGAACACCACCAGGTCGGCGACCTCCTCCGGGCGGGTGAAGCGTCCGGTGACGGCATCCTTCGCGGCCTGGGCGGCCACGTCCTTCGGCGCGGCGCCCACCGCACCGCCGACGGTCTCCGCGACCCCGCCCTTGCCCAGCCACAGGTCGGTCGCGACCGGGCCCGGACTGACGGTGTTGACCCGGACGCCCTGCGGCCCGAGCTCCTTCGACAGCGACTTGAAGAAGCTGAGACACGCGGCCTTGGCGGCGCTGTAGTCGATCACCAGCGGGTCGGGCAGCGTCGCGTTCACCGAGCAGACCGTGACGATCACGCCGGACCGCTCGATCAGCATCGGCAACGCGGCGCGCGTCGTACGCACCGCCGACATCAGGTCGAGGTTGAGCGTCCCGAGCCAGTCGTCGTCGGTGACCGAGGCGAATCCGCCCGGCCGCGGGTGCACGCTGCCGACGTTGTTGACCAGGATGTCGAACCCGCCGGCCCGTGCGATCGCCTCGTCGACGAGGCGGCCCGGCCCGTCCGCCGTCCCGAGATCGACGGCGAAGGCCTCGACCGGCAACGACTCGAGGTCGCCGCCGACGGTCCGGGAGCCCGCGACCACCTTCACGCCTTCGTCGACCAGCGAGCGCGTGATCGCCAGGCCGATCCCCCGACCGGCACCGGTCACGACCGCCGTCTTCCCACCCAGGTGTAAGTCCACACCCGGCACGCTATCGGCTGATCCGCCTGCTGGATATTGTTCGACGTACGTCGAACAGCGACGTAGGGTGGTGGCCATGCCCTTCGAGCACCGTCGGTCCGTCGTCGCGCTGGCCTTGATCGCCTCGTTCATGGTCTTCGTCGACAGCACGATCGTGAACGTCACCCTCGCCCAGCTCGCCACCCATCTGCACGCCTCCCGCGCCGAGCTGGAGTGGTCGCTCAACGCCTACACGCTGTCGTTCGCGGCGCTGATGCTCGGCGCCGGGGCGATCGCGGACACGCTCGGCGCGAAGCGGGCGTTCCTGACCGGGCTTGTCGTGTTCACCGCGTCGTCCGCGGTCTGCGCGGTGGCCGGCTCGATGCTGATGCTGAACCTCGCCCGGCTGGTCCAGGGCGCGGGCTCCGCGCTGCTGCTGCCCAGCGCGCTCGTCCTCGCGACGGCGTCCGCAACCGACGAACACTCCCGGCACCGCCTGGTCAGCTGGTGGGCCGCGGCCGGCGGCGCCGGGATGGCGGCCGGTCCACTCCTCGGCGGCGGTCTGGTCGCCCTCGCGAACTGGCGAGCGGTCTTCGCGGTCAACGTCGTGATCGGCATCCCGGCCGCGATCTGGGCACTGCGCTCGATGCCTTCCGTCGTACGCCGGGAGCGTCGTCTCGACCTGGCCGGGATGGGCACCGCTACGGCGTTCATCGGTGGGCTGGTGTTCGCCCTGATCGAGGCGCCGACCCGCGGCTGGCTTGATCCCGCAGTACTCGCTGCCGCCGCGTTGACCGTTGCCGGACTGGTCAGTTTCGTCTTCGTCGAGCGTTCCGTCGGGGCGCCTCTGCTGCCGCTCGAGCTGTACGCCGATCGCGGCTTCGCGGCGGCCGCGGCCCAGGGCACACTGCTCAATTTCGCCTTCTACGGCGTGCTTTTCACGATGAGCCTGCTGCTCCAGCAGGGCCGTGGACTCAGCCCACTGGTGACCGGCCTGCTGTTCCTCCCGCTGACCGGACTCATCTCGATCGCCAACCTCTGCTCCGCGCCGCTCACGCGACGCCTCGGCCGCCCTGCCGTCCTCGCCATCGGCCAGGCCGTCCTCACCCTGGCACTGCTCGGGCTCGCCTGGGCCAGTACGTCGGCCGCGGTCTGGCCGATGGTCCTCGCCCTCGTCCCGATCGGCTTCAGCTCCGGCCTGCTGGTCCCGACCATGACGGCGCAGTCCATCGCCGCCGTCGAGCCCGGCCTCCACGGAGCCGCCTCAGCCGCCTTCAACACCTCACGCCAGATCGGCGGGGCGATCGGCGTAGCGACGTTCGGCCCTCTCCTCGGCACAGCTCACAACCTCACCACCGGCTTCATCACCTGTGCCTTCGTGGCCGCCGCCGCGAGCATCGCCGGCCTGTGCGTCACCGCCGTGGCCGCCATCCCCCGGCGTACTCCGATCCCCGTCGCCTCCGCGGCATGCGATTCTTAGGCCGGCAGGGTGCCTGATGCAACGAATCGGGTGGGTCGGAGCGTTGTAACGGGTAAGGGCGGGCAGGAGGGGGACTGAGTGGCTCCGCAGCGCGAAAGACGGTTGCGCACGACCGTCGCGCTGACGCTTGCCTGCGTGCTGGCCTGCGGGGCCGCCTTCGCCGGCGCCGTGTTCGTGCTGATGCCGGGCACACGCGACCGCAGTACGCCGGTCGTCGCCACCGGCTCGCCGACCCCGAGCAAACCGAAACCCGGTACGCCGAGCCCGAAACCGACCCTCCCGGATTCGACCGACGAGCCGCTGCCGGGTGTCGACACCCCCGCTACTCCCCCACCGGCGACGCCGGTCGCCAACACCGGCACCTACGAGTGCTCCGGGTACAGCGGCATCCAGTCGAAGGTCCCCGTGTCGATGCTGATGAACGACACCTTCTCCTGGGGCGACGATCCGCCGTACAAGGTCGGCAACGGGAACGGCGACATCAACTGGCGTTCGGACCCGTACAAGAAGCCCAGCTGGTACATGTGGCTGCATTCGCTGCGCTGGCTGGGTCAAGGCATCGAGGCCGGGCAACGCGGTGACCGTAAGGTGCTGGCGCACACGATGGCGATCATCCACGACTGGGTCCAGGACAACCCGTACTCGTGGAAGGGCGATGTCGGCGCGTGGGAGGCGACCATGCACCGCACCAACGTGCTGCTGTGCGCCCGCCAGGCCGTGCTCACCGGGATGCACGTCCGCACGCTGCCCAGGCAGTACGCCTGGCTCGACAAGGCGCTGATCGACCATGCGCAGTTCATGATCGTGAACTGGAGCGGGCCGTCGAACCACGGGACCGACGAGAGCATCGCGCTGTTCGGGGTGGGATGCACGCTGAAGCGGCCGGAGCTGAAGACGCTCGCGGTCGATCGGCTGACCGAGGCGATCACCACCGCGATCGACACCCAGGGCTCGACGAACGAGCAGTCGGTCGGGTACGCGATGTTCAACTACCTGCTGTGGGGTCGCGCGACCACAGCCTTGCAGCGCTGCGGTGCGAACCCCGGACCGGTCATCTCCCAGCGGCGAGCCGCGCTGTCGGAGTGGCTGGCGCTCGCGACCAAGTCGACAGGCGAGCTGGCACAGGTCGGTGACGCCGTAGCGCAGAAGCCCACCGGTGCGGCCGGGACGGCGCTGGACTACGTCGCCACGCTCGGGAAACGCGGGACGAAGCCGTCGAAGCGCGTCGCGGTGTACGACGCGGGGTACATCTTCGGCCGGACCGGTTGGGGCGAGAAGCGACCGTTCGCGCAGGAGTCGACGTACAGCATCCGGTACGGCGTGGCGCGCCGGCTGCACGGTCACGACGACCACATGTCGATCACGTACTCGTCGCACGGCCGCGACGTGCTGATCGACCCCGGCCACTCCGGCTACCAGCTCGACAAATGGCAGGCGTGGTCGAAGAGCGCGGCGGCGCACAACGTGATGACGATCCCGTCGGCGGAGATGACGTCGGTGGAGACGCAGCTCGTACAGGCGTCGATCACGCCGACCGCGGAGTCCTACTCCCTGGCCGACTCCCCGGCGCCGGGCGTGACCCGCAAGCGCGACGTACTGGTGCTGAAGGATCCCGATCTGATCATCACGCTCGACCGTGGGCAGTCGGTCGTCGGCTCCCAACGCTACGAAACTCTCTGGCACCTGGCGCCGGACCAGAAGGTCACCGTGCAGTCGCCGACGACTGCCGTCGCTGCCAAGCCGGGCGACAAGTCCAAGACCTATCTGCTGCAGATCCCGTACCAGCAGCAGCCGCCCAAGAACGGCATCACCGTGGTCCAGGGCCAGCAGGATCCGGTGCAGGGCTGGTACTACCCCGACATCTTCCACCGGGAGTCGGCCCCGGTCGTCAAGTTCGGCCGCAACGGGACGAGCGCCGACATCCTGTCCGCGATCGTCCCCGCCAACTCCACCGAAACGGTCACCTACAAGACCCGCACCGTCGGCACGATGTTCTTCGTGGACCTCACCGTGGGCACCCGCAAAACCACGATCCGCCTCCTCCCCGACGGCCGCCTGACCCGGATCAGCTGAGATCCGGTCACAGGGGGCATGCTTGGGCTGTCTTCCTCTGTGGATCGAATCTTCGGGAGGTTGGAATGACGACACATCCGGCGGCGCGGGATCACTGCCTGAGTGCGGTGCGCAGCGTGGATCGGCCGACTGGTGGGGCGCGGTACGGGCGGATGTTCCCGCGGCTCGAGCCGCTGGGGACGGATCCGCAGGTGCTGATGCGGGCCGGCAGCGACGGCGGGATCTGCGATGCCGCGGCCGCGCTCGATCTCGGCGCCGGCGGGGACGACGCGGAGCAGGCGGCGGGCTGGCCGTTCTTCGGGCAGTTGCTCGCGCACGACACCACCGCGGACCGGTCGCCGCTGATGGGCGGCATCGAGACCGACGCGTTGCGGAACGCGCGATCGCCACGGCTCAACCTCGAGATGCTGTACGCCGACGGACCGATCGGGTCGCCGTACATGTTCGACCTGAACGACCCGGCCAAGTTCCTGCTCAGCCCCGACGGGTACGACGTACCGCGGAACCCGCAAGGGATCGCGCTGATCGGCGATCCGCGCAACGACGTACACATCTTCACCTTGAGTCTGCATGTGGCGTTGCTGCACGCTCACAACCGGATCGTCGATCACTTGCGGGCGCACGACGTGCCCGAGGACGACGTCTTCGACAAGGCGCGGATCGCGCTGACCTGGCACTACCAGTGGATCGTCGTGCACGACTTCCTGCCGCGGCTGGTCGGGCGGGAGTTGGTCGACGAGGTGCTCGAGGACGGCGGGAAGTGGTTCAACCCCGAGCCGATGAACGCGTTCATCCCGCTCGAGTACGCCGATGCCGCGTACCGCTACGGGCACGGTCAGATCCGGCACGCGTACCACCTCGTCGAGGGCGGTCCCGAACTGCCGCTCTTCCCGGATCTGGTCGGCTTCGGCCCGCTGCCCGTCGACCGGCGGCTCGATCTCGCGCAGATCTTCGACGTACCGGGCCGGCCGCGGGCGCAGCGTGCGAAACGACTCGACGGGCGGTTGGCCGCGAGCCTGATCGGGTTGCCCGAGCGGATCACCGGCGCGGTCGACGAGACGGCGTACCGGTCGCTAGCCGTTCGCGATCTGTTGCGTGGCGACACGACCGGTCTGCCGAGTGGAGAGGAGGTCGCCAAGCTGCTCGGCGTACCGCCGTTGACCCAAGACAATTGGCCCGGCGGTACGCCGCTGTGGTTCTACATCCTCAAGGAGTCCGAGTACCTCGGCGACGGCGACCGGCTCGGCCCGGTGGGCGGGCGGATCGTGGCCGAAGTACTGATCGGGCTGCTGCGTGCGGACCCGGCCAGCTACCTCAGCCTCGAGCCGGACTGGCAGCCGATCCTGCCGGCCGCCGGTGACACGTTCGGCCTGACCGACCTGCTCATCCCGGCCGGCTCGCGCTGAGGGTCCGCGCCTTGGCCTCGGTCTCGAACGCCTCGCGCGGACTCTGGACCGAGGCCAGCGACACGATGTCACGACCGTAGAAGAACGCCACCAGCCAGATCGCCAGCACCCTCACCTTGCGGTCCCAGGTCGGGACCGCAAGGACGTGGTAGCCGCGGTGCATCAGCCAGGCGAGCAGACCCTTGATGACGAGCCGCTTGTACTGGAAGATGCCGGTCCCGAGCCCGAGCGTCGCGATCACGCCGAGGCTGTGGTGCACGTACTCCTTCGGCGCCTTCCCACGCACCGACCGCAACAGGTTCTTCGCCAGCAGCTTCCCCTGCCGTACGGCGTTCTGCGCGTTCGGCACCGTGTATGCGCCCGGGGTCGAGGACGTCAGATCGGGAACGGCGGCGTCGTCACCGGCGGCCCACGCGTCCTCGATCACCTCGCTGTCCGTGCCGATCCGCAGATCGGCCCGCACCTGGACCATCCCGCGCTGGTTGTGCGGCAGGTCGGTGTGGTTGCGCAGCAGCCGGGTCGCGGCGTTGCCCGCCGTCCAGACGATCAGCTCCGAGTCGAACTCCGATCCGTCCGACAGCACCACGTGTCCGTCGTCGGCCGAATCCATCGTGGTGTTCAGATGCACGACCGCGCCGCGCTTCTCGAGCATGTTCACGACCCATTCGCCCGGTTTGTCACTCACCTCGGGCAGGATCCGGCCGCTCGCCTCGACCAGATGGAAGGCGAGATCGCTCTCGGTCAGCTCGGGATACTTCTTCAGCAACGCCCGCGCCAGCGACAGCAACTCCGCGAACCCTTCGACCCCGGAGAAGCCGCCGCCCACGAAGGTCACAGTCAGCAACTTCCGCCGCTGCTTGCCCGGCTCGAGCCCGGCCGCCTCGTCGAACGCGGTGAACAGCCGGTCCCGGATCGCCACCGCTTCCTCGACGTGCTTCATGCCGATGGCCCGATCTGCCACGCCCGGCACGTCGAAGGTCCGCGTCACCGCGCCGGCGGTCACCGCGATCACGTCGTACGTCATCGTGTAGTCGGGTCCGTCCGCGGGCCGGATCGTCACCGTGCGGTCGGCGTGCGTGATGTCGATGACCATCCCGGACACGATCTTCGTGTGCTTCAGGTTGCGCCGCAGCGAGACCGCCGCGTGCCGGGCCTCGACCGATCCGGCGACCACCTCGGGCAGGAACGGCTGGTACGTCATGTACGGCCGCGGGTCGACCAGGACCACCTCGGCCTCGCCCCGCCGCAGCTTCTTCTCCAGCCGCCACGCCGTGTAGAACCCGGCATATCCGCCGCCCACCACCAGGATCCTGCGCACCGTTTCTCCGTCCATAGAGGTCGATAGAGTCTCTACCAGGTAAGACACACCGCGCCTGCCGATTGTGACGGGCCCAGGGCGGAGCTGTTTGCGAGAGCTGATCCCCAGCTTGGCGAAGACCTGGCGCAGATGCCACTCCACAGTGTGCTGGCTCAGGAACAGCTGTGCACCGATCACGGCCTTGGTCAGCCCGGGTGCCCGCCAGCTCCGCGATATGTGCGCCCGCCCCGCCCGCTCCGCGAGCGCACTCGCGCCGGCCACGGAGAACAGTTTGTACGCCGTCCGCAGCTGCCCGCGCGCATCCTCGGCCGTGCTGGACTGCCCACGCGCACTGCAGGCTCGTGGTCGAGTGCGTGGTCCGTGGTGTCAGGCGCTCAGCGCCTCCAGGATCGTGGTGGTCACGGCCTCGGGCTGGGACACGCTCAGGGCGTGCGAGGCACCCGCGATCTCACGGGTGTCCTTCGCGCCGGCCCGCTCGGCCATGAAACGGTGCAGCGCGACCGGGATGTTGAGGTCCTGGTCGCTGAACACGAACCACGACGGGGTCGACTTCCACGCCGGGCTGTCGGTCGCCAGGTTGGCGGTCAGGGCTGCCTCGGTCGCCGGTCGCTGCGTCGCGGCCATCAGCGCGGCCACGTCGTCCGGTACGTCGGCGCAGAACTGCTGGTGGAAGACGTCCTTGCGGATCGCCAGGTCGTTACCGCCGGTGCTGACCGGGTAGGCGTTCAGCGCGTCGCCGAGCGTGCTGCCCGGGAACTTGGCGGACAACGCGAACGCGCTCTCCCCCTGGTCGGGCGCGAACGCGCAGACGTAGACCAGCGCCTTGACCGCGTCGTTGTTCGCCGCGGCCTCGGTGATCACCATGCCGCCGTACGAATGGCCGACCAGGACGACGGGCCTGCCGATGCCGGCGATCACGTCGCGGACGTACTGCGCGTCGCCGTCGAGGCTGCGCAACGCGTTCGGCGCTGCGACGGCCTCGATCGACTGTGCCTGCAGGCGCTCGATCACGCCGTTCCAGCTGGCCGATTCGGCGAACGCGCCGTGGACCAGGACGACGACCGGATTCTCGCTCATGGGTTCCCTTTCGTTAGGACTCACTGAAGAGACCGAACAGACACGCCAGTTGTGACCGGCGAGACAGTCACAACCAGGCATGCTGCGTTGTCCTGATTGGTGAGAGCACCGATCGCGAGGGAGAACCAATGAGCATCACCGAACAGCAGATCGCCACCTCGGTTCTGGTGATCGGGACCGGTGGTGCCGGCCTCCGGGCGGCGATCGAGCTGGCAGAACAGGGCGTCGAGGTGCTCGCCCTCGGCAAGCGCCCACGATCCGACGCGCACACGTCGCTGGCGGCCGGCGGCATCAACGCCGCGCTGGCCACGATGGACCCCGAGGACACCTGGCAGCAGCACGCGGCCGACACGCTGCAGGAGAGCTACCTGCTCGCGAACCCGATCACGGTCGAGATCGTCGCCAGGGGCGCCGCCCGCGGGATCGAGGACCTGGAGCGCTGGGGCATGCCGTTCGCGCGCGAGGCGGACGGTCGGATCTCGCAGCGGTTCTTCGGAGCGCACACCTACCGCCGCACCGCATTCGCCGGCGACTACACCGGTCTGGAGATCCAGCGCACGTTGATCAACCGCGCGGTGCAGCTCGGCGTACCGATCCTGGACACGGTCTACGTGACGTCGATCCTGGTCAAGGACAACACCGTCTTCGGGGCGTACGGGTTCGATCTGACGACCGGTCGGCGCTACGTCATCCACGCCGACGCGGTGATCCTGGCCGCGGGCGGCCACACCCGGATCTGGCGGCGTACGTCGTCGCGGCGCGACGAGAACACCGGCGACGCGTTCCGGCTCGCGGTCAAGGCGGGCGGGAGGCTGCGTGATCCCGAGCTCGTCCAGTTCCACCCGTCCGGGCTGATCGAGCCCGAGAACGCCGCCGGCACGCTGGTCTCCGAGGCGGCCCGCGGCGAGGGCGGCCAACTGCGCAACGCGCTCGGCGAGCGGTTCATGGCCCGGTACGACGCGGACCGGATGGAGCTGTCGACGCGGGACCGCGTCGCGCTGGCGGAGTACACCGAGATCAGGGAAGGCCGCGGCACCCCGAACGGCGGCGTCTGGCTGGACGTGTCCCACCTCCCCCGGGAGACGATCATGCGTCGGCTCCCGCGCGTCTACCAGACGCTGCTCGAACTGCAGATGCTCGACATCACCAAGCAGCCGATCGAGATCGCCCCGACCGCGCACTACTCGATGGGCGGAGTCTGGGTCCGGCCCGAGGACCACGGCACCGGCGTCGACGGGTTGTGGGCGATCGGCGAGGCGGCCAGCGGGCTGCACGGCGCGAACCGGCTCGGCGGCAACTCGCTGATCGAGCTGCTCGTGTTCGGGCGGATCGTGGCCGAGGAAGCCGCGAAGTACTCGATCGGCCGGCAGGCGCAGCTGCGGTCGGCCGACGCGGTCGCCGAAGCCCGGGCCGAGATCGACGACCTGCTCGCGAACGACGGGCCGGAGAACGTCCGCGCCCTGCAACGGTCCCTGCGCGACACCATGACCGCGCGCGCCGGCGTCGTCCGCGACGAGCACGGGCTGAACGCCGGACTGGCGGAGCTGGCCGAGCTCGAGGAGCGGATCACGCAGGTCGGCGTGCATCCGGACATCGCCGGCTTCCAGGACCTGGCGCACGCGTTCGACCTGAAGGCGTCGGCGATGGCGGCGCGGGCGACCCTTGACGCCGCGCTGGTCCGGCGGGAGACACGCGGCTGCCACAACCGGTCCGACTACCCCGAGCTCGACGACGCATTGCAGGTGAACTTCGTCTGGTCCGGTCCCGGTGCCATCGAGGCCGAGCAGATCCCGCCGATCCCGGACGAGTTCCGGCGGCTGATGCGGCACGTCTCGAGCGACGGCAAGCTGGTCGAGTGAGGTGACCGCCCTCATCTCGGCCCGCCATCGTGCGTGCCGTGTCGCTCTGATGGGGTACTTCGGATCGGGTCGCACGGTCGGTGGACCGTGGATGTGCGTCACCCCGAGAGGTGACTGACCCGCCGGCCGGTTTCGGGCTGCCATGGAAGCGCAAGCTGTCCCGGCCGAGCGAGGAGGGCCACCATGGCGCGTCAGACCACGGACCTCGAGGACGAGTACGAGTACGAATCCGAGTGGGAGGACGAGTACGAGTCCGAGGACGAAGCCGAGTGGGAGGACGAGCTCGAGGGCGAGTCCGAGCTCGAGGAGGAGTACGAGGACGAGGACTTCTTCCCCGGCCTCGGCGGCGTCGTGAACGCCATCGGCGGCCTGCTCGGCGAAGAGGAGTACGAGTGGGAAGAGGAAGGCGAGGAGGAGTCCGAGGACGAGGCCTTCCTCGGCCTGCTCGGCCCGATCGCCAAGATCGCCGGCGGACTGCTCGGCGGTGGCGGGGGCGGTGGCGGTGATGGTGAGTACGAGGACGAGGCCGAGGACGAGCTCGAGTCGGAGGAAGAGGCCGAGGAGTTCTTCAAACGGCTGAAGGGCGTGTTCCGGAAGGCCGCGCCGTTCCTCAAGACCCTGGCGAAGACGGCCGGTCCGCTGGTCGCGACCGCCATCGGCGGCCCGGCAGCCGGTGCCGTAGCCCGCGCCGTGACCTCGCAGCTCGAAGGTGAGTACGAGGAGGAGTTCGAGGCCGAGTTCGAAGAGATGGCCGCAGCCCCGCTCGCACCGTCACAGGCCTTCGCCGAGTACCTCGCCGCACAGGCCGCGGCCACCGAGTCCGAGTCCGAGGCAGAAGCCCTCGGCGGCGCGGCGGCGTACTCCGCGATCAACCCGCAGGACCGGCGTGAGCTCGAGCGCCTGCTGCCGCATCTGTTGCGCGGCGCGGCCACGATCACGCGGATGCTGCACGGCAACCGCAGTACGCGGCCCGCCGTACGCCTGGTTCCTGGTATCGCCGATGGCGCCGCCCGGACGATCGCCCGGCGGATCGCCGCCGGTGAGCCGGTCGGTCCGGTCGAGCTCGGCCAGGTGATGGGCGCCGCGACCACCAAGGCCTTGATGCCCGGTCGTGTCCGGCAGGCAGTCATGCGGCGGCACGCCCGTGGGCTCAGCCGCAGCCGTCGGCGCTACCACGGTCGTCGTGGCAGCAGCGCCTGGCGCCGTACCGGATCCCGTCGTGGGCGTCCGAGCTACCGCAGCAGCGGGCGGGGCCGTGGCCTGACCGTACGTCGTCAGCCGGTCCGCAGCCGGGCAGTCGGCGGATCCGGACGCGTACCGCGGCCGCGTCCCGGCATGGTGCGGATCACCACACCGGTGCGCATCCCGCCGAAGGGCGGACGGCCGGCCCGCGTGGTCCGGGTCGTCAGCGACGTCCGCGTGCCGCGTGGCGCCGTACCCGCCGGACGGCCGACCAGTACCGCCGGGCGCCGGCCGCGCCGCTGATCGCACACCCGACTTGGAGGGGCAAGGACCATGGCATCCGCGTTGAACCGTAGCTATCCCGAGATCCAGGGCGAGTTCGAACTCGAGGACGAGTTCGAGGAAGAAGTTGAGGTCGAGGCTGAGGACGAGGGCGAGCTCGAGTTCGAAGCCGAGGACGAGGACGAGGACTTCCTCGGCGCGATCGGCGGGATCGGCAAGGCCCTCGGCGGGCTGCTGAGCGGCGGTGGCGACGGCGAGTACGAAGCCGAGTTCGAGTTCGAGGCCGAAGCGGAGACCGAGGACGAAGCCGAGGAGGAGTACGAGGACGAGGACTTCGTGAACCCGATCCGGCGGATCTACCCGGACGCCGAGCTGATGGCGCACCTGTCGGCGAAAGCCGCCCAGACCTCCAGCGAGGCCGAGGCGGAAGCGTTCCTCGGGGCACTCGTCCCGATCGCGTCCAAGCTGATCCCGCGCGCCGCCGGCGTCCTGGCCCGCAACGCGCCGGCCCTGATCCGCGGTACGTCGGCCCTCGGCCGGCGGCTGCGGCGGAACCCGGCCACCCGCAAGTACGTGATGGCGATGCCGGTGATCCTGCAGCGAACCGCGCAGAGCCTCGCCGACCAGGCTGCGGCCGGACGCAACGTGTCCCCGGAGACCGCGATCTCGACGATGACGCGGATCGCCGGGCGGATGTTCCGGCAGGCGCCCGAACGCAACCGCGCGATGCGTGCCGTCGGCACGTTCGACCGCCGGTACCGCCGCCGCGGCCGTGCCCAGGCGACTTCCGGCGTCCGGCGGACGCGCCGGCCGCAGCCCACCCGGCGCCGCCGGGCCAGGCGCTGACCTGTGGTGGGGAGGGACGATGCCGTACCTGACGGACCTCGCGGGCGTCGCCCGTAAGACCAGCCTCGAGGTCATCGAGGTACCCGGCTGGCAGACCCGCGGCCGGGACGAGATGAGCGACGTCCGCGCGGTCGTGTGTCATCACACCGCGACGCTGAACAAGACCGCCGACATGCCGTCGCTGGACACCCTGATCAACGGGCGTCCGGACCTCAGTGGTCCGTTGTCGCACTTCGGGTTGTCGCGGTCCGGCAAAGTGTACGTGATCGCGGCCGGACGCTGTAACCACGCCGGCACCGTGCGGGATCCGTCGTGGGGCAACAGCCACTCGATCGGCATCGAGGCCGAGGCGACCGGTACGGACGCGACCTGGCCCGAGGTGCAGATGGCGGCGTACGCGCAGTTGTGCCGGGTGCTGATCGATCACTTCGGGCTGAGTGTGAACGCGGTGCTCGGGCACAAGGAGGTCGCGGATCCGCCCAAGCGGAAGATCGACCCGAACTTCGATATGGACGCGTTCCGCACCCGCATCAGCTCGCTCAGCGGTATCACTCCCCCACCACCTACGCCCTCCACACCTACTCCTGCTCCTACTCCTGCTCCAACTCCTCCTGCTACCTCCTCCTGGTGGTCGTGGCTGCCTTCACTCCCGTGGTTCGAAGGCGAGGTGGCCGCGACTCCCATCGCTTCGACGCGACCGAGCCGCGACGTGCTTCCGGCGTACCTGTCCGGCCAGGCGCTCAACGTCCGCCGGCACCTGGTCGCACTCCGCGACTTCCGCCGCGACGAGTTCGGCGCCCAACCCGCCCGTCCGAGCGAAGGACACGTGCAGGCCGTCAACGCCCTGCTGGCAACGCTGCGCGGACCGCTGAACACGATCGTCGAGCGGCTGGATCGCGCCACCGACGCCGCGCAGACCAACCCGTCGCCGCACCGCGTCGGCCTCGCCCTCGACCTGAAGTCGCAGGCACACGATCTGGTCCGCGCCACCGAACGCGTCTGGGACTTCTACTTCGAGCTGTTCGGGCAACGCCAGAGCGCGTTCGGCGAATGGCTCGACGCCTGCGACCGGATCACCCTTGATTGCTATCAGCACGTATTCATGCACCTGGGCAACGAACGCAGCATCCCGGCCCCGCCCCCGTTCTGCTACATGCGGACCGGATTCTCACCGGCCACGTTCCGGCGCGGCATCCCGCTGCGCCGGCTCGGGCGGCAGCTGAACCCGTTTCCCCTGGTGCAGTTGCCTTATCACCGCCTGGTCAACCCGTGGACCATCGGCGCGATCCTGCACGAGGTGTCGCACAACCTGCAGAACGAGCTGCAGCTCGAGCAGGCGATTCCGTCGTCGATCGGGCGACGGTTGCGTGAGGCCGGCGTACCTGTTGCCGTGAGCAACATTTGGGTCAGGTGGAACCGGGAGATCTTCGGCGACATGGTCGGCGGCCTGCTAGGTGGCGAGGCGTTCGTGTCGTCGTTGATGGACGTGATCGGGCGCGGGCCGGCGCAGAGCTTCGGTTATACGCCGCGGTCGGTGCATCCGACGCCGTACCTGCGGACGTTCCTGTCCTGCGAACTGTTGCGCCGGATGGGGTTCCCGGAACGGGCCGCCGAGTTCCGGCGCGCGTGGTCGCAGCTGTACTCGGTCCCGCGCGAGTCGACGATGCCGCCGAAGCTGCTGGCCACCGCCCGGACCGCGATCCCGGCCGTCGTCGAGGCCGTCTGCTACACGCCGTTCCAGGGACTCGGCGGGAAGTCGCTGCGTGAGGTGATCTTCTTCGAGCCGCGGCACCAGGCGATGATCGACGAGGCCGGCGTACGGCTCGCCAAGGGTGTCGATCCCGGTGTCGTTCCGGAGCGGTTCCTGATCGGCGCCGTACGTTCCGCGCTCGATCATCATCGCGCCGAGCCGGACCAGTTGATGCGTAACTTCTACGCGCAGCTGGCCAGGCGGTGATCGCGATGACGCTCGAGGACCGCCGTACTGCGTTGCACCAGGCGCTCCGCGCACTCTGGCTCGCGGTCGCCGAACTGGTCCTGAACGCGAACGACGACCAGCCCGACGAGAGCGACCTGGCCGCGGCCGAGCACGTCGCCCAGCTGACCGTCGAGATCCAGGGCCGGCTGGCCGAGGCGATCGCCGCTCAGAAGCAGCCGGCGGCCGTCGAGCTGGCCGAGGTCGACCGGTTGGTGCGGGAAGCAAGTCTCATCTACTGGCGCGATCTGCGCGCCCACGAGGCGGTCTCACGACTGCGCGGCTCCACACGACGCCGGGGTGGTCCCTGGCCGTCGTGGTGGTCGGGTGTCGAGCAGAGCCTCGAACGCTGTGAAGAACCGCTCGTCGCCGCCGGTCTCGCGATCGGCGACGCGTGGCATGAGCTCGTCACCGGATCGTCCCTGACGGGGACCGGGACGAATACCTCCAGGAGGTCGTCGTGACCAATGACAAGTTGCAGCCAGGACTCCCGGTCGTCGAGGTCGACCAGGCTTTCCCGCTGATGACCACGGACTCGGTCGCCCGCCCGACGACCGGCTCCGGCACCGGCGACCAGAGCCCGGTGGTGAGCGCTGCCATCCGCGACGTCCTGGGCTGGCGCCCCCGCGTCCAGGACCCGAAGGCCTTCACCGCCGCCCTCACCGCCTCCTTCGAACTCTCCACCTTCGAGGACCACGTCGTCACCAAGTACGTCCCCCGCGGCGTCGCGGTCCAGGCCGACCTCGGCGGCGTCACCGGCGGCCAGGCGTCGCTCTATCTGCGAGCCAAAGCCGCCCACGAACAAATCACCCGGATGCTCGACAGCCTCCAGCCCCTCCGCACCGACGCCGACCCCCAGGACTGCGAGGCCTACCGAACCCTGGTCCGGGACTCCGTCCGCCGCATAGTCACCGAGTTCGGCCGCGAAGGCGGCCCCCGAGTCCCCCTCGTCGACTCCGCCTTCGGCGTACTGACCGGCTTCAACCCGACCACGACCGGCGGCTCCGTAGGCTCGCCGCCTGCGTCCGGGTTCTCCAGGTTCGTGGCCGCGATCCGTCCCCGGACCTCGGTGGGCAGTGGGCCGACGACGGTGCCCGCCGCGGTCGCCGAGATCGATCCGGACAGCGTGCCCGGTCAGCTCGGCGCGCTGCGCGACCGGTTCGGGCTCGACGACGATCACGTCAACACAGTCGACGAAGAGAAGCAGCGGACGAGCTTCTGGACCCTGGTCGAGCTGGTCACCGATCTGCAGCGCTCGTGGGCGTTGCGCCGTACGGACTTCACGCTCGGCGCCGGCAGCGGGTTCCTGGGCACGGACCTCGTGCAGATCAGCAGGTTGCTCGCAGCAGCCTCCGAACAGGTCGACGAGTTCGAGGCGGTACTCGACTCGGTGCTCGTGTCGGGCGCCGAGCGGCAGACCGTGATCCTGGACCGTGGCACCGGGCTGACGCTCGACGATCTGACCCAATGGCTGCGCGTGTTCGTCACCGAGGACGGGCCGAACATCATCCGCGACACCGGCCGCGACGGCCTGGTCTCGACCTTCACTCCGACTGCGATCGACCTGCTCGTCACCCTTCGCGACAAGCTCGTCCGACGGCTCATTCCCTGCGGCAGCTCGGGATGCGCCGGCGGTTGCCACTGCGGCTCCCGCGGCAAGGTCACGTGCATCCCACTCGGATGCTGTACGCCGCTACCGCCCGGCATGTACTCCGGGCGCGTCAAGATCGCGGTGTCGACGCTGTGCGGCCTGATCGAACGGTTGACCGCGAAGGCGATCCGCATCGGCCGCTTCTCCGGGGTCGTACTGCTCGATCTCGCGGTCATGCCCTTCGAGGACGACACCCAGGCGCTCGGACAGGACTTCGTCCGCGTCGAGGTCAGGGGTCTGCACCTGCGTCCGACGTACGTCCCGGCGTTCGTTACCGGTGGCGAGCAGCCGTTCGATCTGTCGACGCTCGTTCTCCCGCTGCAAGGCAGCGCCAGCGGCGACGACGACCACCTCAGCGGAATCTTCCAGCGCGGCGCGTTGCCGGATTCGCTGCAGCAGCTGCTCACCGACGCCGGCGGCCGAGGCATTCTGCTGGCTGCCAGCGAGGTGCCGTTGGCGATCGTGGACGGCGAACTCGGCCGACTCGTGCAGGGCCCGAGTGTCACCACGTGGCCGCGGCTGCGGCCGGCGTACGACGTGGATCCGGACGGCGCACCGGATGCCTGGAGTGAGATTCCGCCGAACCAGCGGTTCGTCCCGCAGTCCCCGGTCGACCCGCTCGAACCCGAGCCTGCCGACGACGACTGCCTGGACGACTGCGACGACGACTGCGAAGACTGCGGTTGCGGCTGCCACGGATTCCAGGTGGCCCACTCGGCACTGGCCCGCTTCCGCGCGATCCTCGCCGACAAGGACGTCCAGGAGCGGGCACGCAAGCTTGCCGACGACTGGCCGGAGCTGAGGGAACTCGCGGACTCGCGGTTCGTGAAGACGCTCCGGAGCGACGAGCTGCAGGACCTGTTGACGGCGGTCGACGTCGCGAACGCCCGGCGTACCGAGGACGAGGTCGTCGAGGAACGTGCCGAGCGCGCCGAGGCAAAGGTCGAGCGACGGATCGAGGACCTGGAGATCCGCGCGGAGGTCGCCCTCCAGGCGGCGCTGCGGGCGCGTAAGGAGCTGGAACGGGCGAAGGAGCTGGCCAAGCCCCGCGAACCTGAACCGGACCAGGAGGCCGAGGTCGAGGCGGTCCCGCAGGAACCGGCGCCGTTCCTCGCCGTCGCCAACCAGCTGAAGGCGACGTCTCCGGCGAAGAGAACCGCGAAGAAGACAGCGGCCAGGAAGACGGCGGCGAAGACAGTGGCGAAGACAGTGGCCAAGAAGACCGCAGGTTCGCGCGGGAGGAGGAGCTGACATGCTTTCCGAGCGGGATTATCAGGACTTGCTGGATCGGATGCAGGCGCTGCGGAGTCAGGTGGCGGAGCGGTTGTCGGGGAGTTTGGTTTCGAATCCGGCGTTGGCGGAGGAGATCAACAAGCAGCTCGACGATCTGGTCACGGCGGCTCGGGAGGCGGATGCGGCGGGGCCGCGGCCGCCGGACCGGGGGCTGGCGGAGTTGGTCGGGGTCGGGCCGGATGCGGCGCAGGACTTCGGCGACGTCAAGATTCCGCAGGGCGTCGCGGAGTACGACGAGAACGTCAACTCCGAGCGAGTCGTCGCGGTCGGCGATCTGTACTACATCTACCAGCACGAGAAGATCGGCGTCTTCAAGGTCGTGCAGCGTTTGAAGCAGCTGTTCGAGGGCGGCGCGATCCGGCTGTCCGGCGGCGAGGGCGCCTATCGGCTCTACCAGTTCGACCGTCGCGACGTACTGCGCTACACCGCGAAGGACCGGCTCGCGGCGTACCGACGGGTGCTCGGCTACGGCCGCGGACTCGGCGCCGGGCAGAGCCGGCCGAACACCGACTTCCACATGCTGTTCTCGCACTTCATCAACCAGGTCACGCTGTTCTGGCGCGACAAGCGGATCAGCGACGTGATCCGGGAGCGGGCGCTGGACCCGAGCTTCGGATCGATCGCGGTCGTCCGCCGGGCCGGGCTCGACCTGCGCAACAACCTGAAATTCACCTCGTACGGTCACCTCAACGTACTGCGGGTCGAAGTCATGCAGCTGCTCGAGGAATGCTTCGCGATCCTCGGCTCCGAGGACGTCAAGGACCTGTTCGGCGCCGCGAACGCGTGGGACGTGGTCGACGAGGTGCTGATCAGGTACTTCGACGTCCGCCTGCAGAGCAGCCCGCGGCAACGGATGGCGGTCAACGGCCGCGACGTACTGCGCTGGCTGTCCGGCAACCACGTGATGGAGACCGGGCGCGGTCAGTTCGAGGCGCTGCTGATGGAGATCGCCGAACCGTCCGAGGAATGGCTGACATCCGCACAGGCCATGAGCCTCGCCCGGCGCTCCGGGACCGACCGGGTCATGCCCTGGGAGCAGCTGGGACAGTCCGGCATCGCCGCGCGGTACAGCGAACGTACGCCGGCGCAGATGCCGCCGAGCGCCCGCGGGCCGATGTACCCGCGACGCGGCGGCACCGGTACCTATCGCGGCGGCCAAGGCGGCGTACCCGTCCGGACCCGCCCGTGACTGAACGATGCTGAACGATGATCCCGCCTGCCCTCGGCGCTGTGCTTGCCGCTGCCAAGCAGCGGCAAGCGCGCCGCCTGACCGAGCTGCTGGACTGGCTTGCCATCCCCTCGGTCAGCGCGGACCCTCGTCACACCGACGACGTACGCCGGGCCGCCCGCTGGCTCGCGTCCTGGCAGCGGGCTCGCGGCGCGACGGTGGACCTGCGGCCGACGCGCAACGGGCGCGATGTCGTCGTCGCACGCTGGCCGGCCGCGCCCGGTGCGCGGCAGGTGGTGATCTACGGGCACTATGACGTCCAGCCGGCCGGGCCTGGCTGGTCTTCGCATCCGTTCCGCCCGGTCATTCGTGACGGCGTCATCTACGCCCGCGGCGCGAACGACGACAAGGGACAGCTGTTCGCGCATCTGTGCGCGCTGGACGCGTGGCCCGGCGTACTGCCCGCCGAGGTCGTCGTGATCGCGGAGGGGGCCGAGGAGGTCGGCAGCCCCGGCTTCGCGCAGGTCCTGGGCGAACTCCGCGGCCTCCGCCCGACGGCGGTGATCGTCTCCGACACCGAACGGTACGACGACGGCACGCCGACCGTGACGATCGGCCAACGCGGCCGCCTTGCCGCATCGCTCACCGTCGACACCGGCGGTACGGCGGTACACGCCGGGCGTCTCGGCGGCGCCGTCGTCGACCCGAGCCTCGTGCTCGCCGAGGCGCTCCGCATCCTGCAGGCGGAACTCTTCGCGGATGCCGTCGCCGTCCGGTCCAGCGCGACGTTGAGGACCGACAACTCGATCAAGCGAGCCGCACCGGGTCGTGCCACGATCGGTCGCGGTCTCGACAAGCGGATCACGTTGCGCGGATCGGTCGGAGTCACGCAACTCGTCGCCGGCACCGGTGGCGCGTCGCTGCCATCGCGCGCGGTCGCGACGCTCGACGTCCGGCTGCCGCCGCGGTCGGACCCGGCGGACGTCGTACTGCGGGCTCGTCGGCTGCTGTCGACCTTCGCACCACACGTCGAACTCCGATTCACCGGCGGCGTGCCGGCCATCGAGACAGCACCGGACGATTTTGTCCGGCAGGCAGTGCACCAAGCGTGTATCGCGATCGTCGGCCGGCCGCCGGTCGACGTACGGTCCGGTGGCACGATCCCGGCCGTCGGCATCCTGTCCCGGGCGTTGCGGATTCGCCCGCTGTTGCTGGGATTCGGGCCGCCGGCGGGGAACGCGCACGGGCCTGACGAGGCGATGGACATCGCCGGATGGGCGGCCGGAGTACAACTGTCCGCGGCGCTGCTGTCGGCATTGACCCGGCCTATTGGAGCCGAGCCGGTACCGGTATTGCGGCGAAAGGATCACCATGGAGGGATCCGGCAGTTTCGTTGCGGCCAATTGCCGGTGCAGCTCGAGGGGGAGGGACGATGACTGCTACCGCTACGCCTGCGTCGATCCGGGGGTCCGCGACCTCGGCGCACTCGCCTCCCCCACGCCGCACCAACTCGGAGGAGACGGCGGACGCGGCGCTACAGCAGTGCATCGTGGCCGCGCTACGAGCGATGATCGACCACGTCGAACTGACCGTCGTCGAGACGACGACCAGCGACGGCGCGGTATCGGTGATGCTCGAGCACGACAACGTGCGCTGTGTCCTGGTCGTCTCGGCCCAGGTCCCCCGCCACACCCTCAGCCCCCGCGAACTCCAGATCGCCCGCCTCGTCGCCGACGGCGCCACCAACCGCGCCATCGCCAGCTCCCTCGACATCAGCCCCTGGACGGTCTCCACCCACATGCGCCGAATCTTCGCCAAACTCGACGTCTCCAGCCGAGCCGAAATGGTCGCCCAATTCTTCGGCGCCTGATCCGGGGTCACCGCAGCAGGCTGAGGACCAGGGACAGGGCGGGCCAGTTGGTGCGGCCGCGGCGGGTCAGGGTGTGGGCGCGCATCCGGGGTTCGGGAGTGCGGAGGCGGCGGAGGGAGATGCCGGTGGTTCTGGGATAGGCGGCGGGCATGAGGGCTACGCCGAGGCCGGCGGTGATCATTTCCTGCACGAGTTGGAGGGTGTCGGCGCGTTGGGTGATGCGGGGTTCGAAGCCGGCGAGGGCGGCCAGGGTGCGGACCACCAGTTCGTCGGCGTTGTGGCGGGAGTTCACGATCCAGTCGCTGTCGGCGAAGGCGGCCAGTACTTCGGCTGCCGTGCCGGTGGTGCGGCGGGACTGGGACGGTACGGCGAGGCCCCAGGTGGACTCCCAGAGTGGAGTGGATTCGAGGGCCGGGTCGACCGCGGCGGGTGCGAGGTTGTAGTCGTAGCTCAGCACGAGGTCGACCTGGTCGCGTTCCAGCAGCGCGAGCGCCTCGGGTGGCTC
Organism: Kribbella sp. NBC_00662; assembly: GCF_041430295.1. Classification (GTDB taxonomy): domain Bacteria; phylum Actinomycetota; class Actinomycetes; order Propionibacteriales; family Kribbellaceae; genus Kribbella. Next base: position 6,957,092 of record NZ_CP109029.1, read on the forward strand.
CTGCTCCTGGATCTCCAGCCGTACGGCGGGGTGCTCCGCGGCGAGCCGATGGACGACGGGCAGCAGGCTGTCCCGGATCACGGTGTGAAAGGCGGCCACGCGGACCGTCCCGGCGGGCTCGGCCGACGGATCGAGGTCGGCGCGGGCCGCCTCGTGCGCCGCGAGGATCTCGACGGCGTGCCCGGCCAGCCGCCGGCCCGCCGGGGTGAGCCGGACACGACGACCGTCGGGCTCGATCAACGGCGTACCGACCTCTTTCGCCAGCGCGGCGATCTGCTGCGAGACGGTCGACGTGGTCACGCCGAGGGCCGCGGAGACCGCCTGCATCGAGCCCTGCCGGGACAGCGCGAGCAGCAGTTCGAGACGCCGTACGTCCATTCATGAATCATGAACGATTCATCCAGGATTAGCACGTGGACGCGAACAAAATCGCGAGCTTCACTGGGAGGCATGCGTACACGGGACAGGCAGACCGGCATCGCGTTCGCGGTCCTGTCGATGACGATGGTCCAGCTCGGGCTGGCCGCCTCCGTCGGGCTCTTCGACCGGGTCGGTCCGGAAGGCGCGGCCTGGCTGCGGCTCGCCTGCGCCGGCCTGATCGTGCTCGTCCTGTTCCGCCCGCGCCGCAGCTCGTTCGACCGCAAGTCGTTCCTGGCCGCGGTCGGTCTCGGCATCGCCACCGCCGGTGTGACGCTCCTGTTCATGGCCGCCGCGGCCCGGCTCCCGCTCGGTACGGCGAGCGCGCTCGAGTTCCTCGGTCCGCTCTCGGTCGCGGTACTACGCAGCCGCGGCCGACTGATCTGGCCGGGGCTGGCGTTCGTCGGCGTGATGCTGCTGACGCAACCGTGGCACGGCTCGGTCGACGGGCTGGGCGTGCTGTTCGCACTGGGAGCGGCCGCCTGCTGGGCGGCGTACATCGTCCTCACGCAGCGGGTCGGCGGGAGCGTGACCGGTCTTCAGGGCATGGGCGTCTCGCTCCCGGTGGCCGCCGTCGTCGCCACCGCGGTCGCCGGGCCGAGCACGATCCCGGTGATGACGTGGCAGTTGGTCGTGATCGGCTTCGGGCTGGCGCTGCTGCTCCCGGTGATCCCGTTCAGCCTCGAGTACCTGGCTCTCCGCAGGCTCGACGCCGGCGTGTTCGGCACCCTGATGAGCCTCGAGCCCGCGCTCGCACTACTCGTCGGCTGGATCTTCCTCGGCCAGGCGCCGGGGCTCCTGCAGGTGGTCGGCATCGCCTCGGTGGTGGCCGCAGGCGTCGGCGCCGAGCGGTCGGTCGAACAAGCCGACCGGCTCAGCGCCGATGTGGACCGAGTCTCCGTCGCCTGACGAGTGTGACTACGCGGCGTTCTCCGCGGCAGCGCGGGCTTGGGCTACCTCTTGGCCTTTGACGGTTTCGGGGTAGCGGGCCAGCATGTCGCGGAGTTCGTCCGCGCCGACGTTGGCGCCGAAGGACTCGGCGCCGGGCTCCAGACGCTTGCCCTCGGCAAGCGGGCCGGCGAGGACCGGATCGAAGCCGAGGGCCTCGACGAGGGTCGCCGCCTCGGCCGCGTCGGCGGCCTCACCCGCGATTGCGATGGCCTTGCGGTCCAGCGATCCGGCAGGGCGAGCGCCTTCGTCGAGGTCGTGGTAGCCCATGTGGTTGAAGGCTTTGACGACGCGGGACCCGGGCAGGAATTCCTGGAGGAGCTCCGAGGACGACGTCCGCGGGTCGGTCAGGTCGTCGCGGATGCCGTCGACCTCCCACCAGTAGTTCATCGCGTCGATGACGAGCTTCCCGCGCAGCGCGTCGACCGGGATCGACTGGTACTTGCCGAGTGGCAGCGCCAGGATCACCACGTCGGCCTCGGCCGCCGCCTGAGCAGCGGTCGTGGCTTCGGCGCCGGGCGTGACGACCTCCACGATCAGCGCGATCTTGGAAACCTCACCCGACCCGGCGATCAGCACGCGATACCCAGCGGCGATCGCGAGCCGAGCCAGAACAGTCCCGACCTTCCCCGCTCCGAGGATCCCGATCGTGGTCACTTCGACTCCGCCAGCATGTCGCGCACCAGCGGGATGACCTTCGTGCCGTACAGCTCGACGGCCTTCAGCCGGGCGCTCACCGGCAGCGGACCACCCGAGTAGATCAGGTCGAACCGCGAAACCCCGAGCGTCCCGACGGCATCGGCGATCCGGCGCGCCACAGTCTCCGGCGACCCGACGTACATCGACCCGTGCAGTACTTCGGACTCGAACTCCTCGCGCTTCAGCGGCGGCCAGCCGCGCAGTGCGCCGATCCGGTCCCGCATCACCTTGTACGGCGCGTAGAAGATCTCCTTCGCCAGCTCGTCGGTCTCCGCGACGAATCCCGGCGAGTGCATCCCGACCGGATGCGCGACGGTGCCGAACTGCTCGGCCGCCCGCTTGTACAGATCCAGGTACGGCGCGAACCGGTCCGGCGCGCCACCGATGATCGCGAGCATCAACGGCAACCCGTAGTACGCCGTGCGTACGACGGACTGCGGCGACCCGCCGACCCCGACCCAGGTGTTCAGCCGGCCGGACTCGGTCTTCGGATAGACGTCGGCGTTGTCGAGCGCGGCGCGAACCGTGCCCTCCCAGGTGACCGGCTTCTCGTCGAGCAGCTGCACGAACAACTGCAGCTTCTCCTCGAACAGCTTGTCGTAGTCGGCCAGGTCGTACCCGAACAGCGGGAACGACTCGGTGAACGACCCACGCCCGAGGATCACCTCGGCCCGTCCGTTCGACAGCGCGTCGACGGTGGAGAACCGCTGGAAGACCCGCACCGGGTCGTCCGAGCTCAGCACGGTGACACCGGAGCCGAGCTTGAGGTTCGACGTCTTCGTCGCGATACCGGCCAGCACCGTCTCCGGCGACGAGATCGAGTACTCCGGCCGGTGGTGCTCACCGAGCGCGATCGCGTTCACGCCGATCTGGTCGGCCAGGACCGCCTCCTCGACGACCTGCCGGATCGCCGCCGCGTCCGTCACCGGCGCGCCGCTGTCGTCCACCGGGATGTCCCCGAAGGAGTCCAACCCGAAATCCAACGTGGCCAACTCGGCCATGTCCGCACTCTCCTGTCCGCTCACCCTGATTAGTCTAGGTTGACACGTCAACACCAGACCAGGGGGCGTTCATTCCCCGGAGAGAAGTCAGACCCAGTGCCGCAGCTTGTCCGGGTTCAGCACGATCCAGACCGCGGCGACCTTCGCGCCGGTCACCTTCAGGCTCACGACGGCGACGACCCGGCCCGCACCACGCAGCACGACGCCCGGCTGGCCGTTGACCGCCTCCACGGTCAATGCCATATCAGGGTGCAGCCCGAGCACGCCGGACACGCACTCCGCGACCTGCGCGATCCCCCGCACCGGTCCCGGCGCGGTGAACACCTGCCCGCCGCCGTCGCTGACCGCGATCACGTCGGGCGTCAGCAAGCCCCGGATCGCACCGGCACTACCGGCCCGGCAGGCCGTCGCGAACCGGTGTACGACGGCATGATCGCTCCGCTTGAACACATCTCCTCCAGCTCAAGCGACAGCGCTGACGGCGGTGATCTTGGCCGGATTCATCATCCACAGCACCTCGTCGATGCCGTCGTCCGACGCGATCACCGTGCACACCGCGAACATCACGCCGTCGCGCTCGAGCATCGCGACCGCACGGCCGTTCGCCCGGCCGAACTCCACCGTGACACCGACCCAGAAGCGGTCGTGGAACGCCCGGTGGTACTTCGCCACCCGATCCCGCCCGACGACCGGGAACCTCGACGCACGCGCCGCCCCGCCGCCGTCGGAGTAGCTGATTGCGTCCTTGGCCAGCAACTGCTCCAGCACCGCGAGATCACCCGACCGCGCCGCCTCGACGAACGCCGACAGCAACTTCTTCTGCTGACTCCCGCTGACCTCGGTGCGGCGTTCCGCACGGATCCGCTTCCGAGCCCGGCTCACGAGCTGGCGCACCGCGGGCTCGGTCGACTGCAGCATCGTGGCCAGCTCGTCGTACGGGTAGTCGAACGCCTCGCGCAGGATGTACGCCGCCCGCTCGGTCGGTGACAGCCGCTCGAGCACGAGGAGGACGGCGAAACTCAACGCCTCCCCGCGCTCGGCACCGAGGTACGGGTCGGCGCTGGTGTCGACCGGCTCCGGCAGCCACGGCCCGATGTAGGTCTCCCGCCGGGCACGCGCGGACTGGCTCGCGTTGATCGCGAGCCTGGTCACCGCCGTCGACAGGTACGCCACCGGGTTCTGGACCGTACTGCGGTCCGCGGCCTGCCAGCGCAGCCACACCTCCTGGACCAGGTCCTCGGCCTCGGTGTGGCTGCCCAGCATCCGGTACGCGATCCCCATCAGGCGCGGCCGCACCTCGTTGAAGACCGCGACCGCGCCGTCAAGATCGTCGAGCTCCATCGACACCCTTCTGTCAGTCCCCTGCTGGAGAATACGGTGGCTCATCGCCCTCCAGCGCCTGGATCGCGCCGCGCAGGCTGTTCAGGTCGGCGGTCTCCGCCTGCGCCTCGTACGGGTCGAGCACCCAGTCGAGCTCGTCGTCCTCGGACTGTGTGCCCGCCGCGTCCAGCTCGATGTCCGCGTCGACCTCGACCTCGAGCTCCCGCAACTCGTCGTTCGTACCCATCGTCATCGACCGGCCTGCGCGGCGTACCACTCGTCGTAGTGCAGCTCGCCCAGAGTGGCGGGGCCGACCGGGACCAGGCTGCGCTCCTTCAGCTCGGCGCCGAAGTACAGCGCGTGCGGGTCGGAGACGACCTCGCGGGCGTCGCCGCGCTGCGCCAGCGCCTTGCGGAAGAACTCGTCCATCCGGTACTCGTCCGGGCCGGCGATGTCGATCCGCGCGTTCAGCGGCTCGCCCACGGCGACCTTCGCGAGGTCCTTCGCGACGTCGTCACCGGCGATCGGCGCCCACGCGACCGGCGCGATGTGCACCTTGCCGTCGTCGCCGGTGCCCGAGTCCGCGGTCGGGCCGACGAACTCGAAGAACTGCGTCGCGTGCACCAGCGAATACGGCAGACCGGAGGCCTTGATCAGCTCCTCCTGGGCGATCTTCGCCGCGAAGTAGGCATTCTCCGGCATCCGCTCGGTGCCGACGATCGAGATCCCGACGTGGTGCCGGACGCCGGCCGCGTCCTCTGCCTGCAGCACGTTGCTCGTCGAGGTCTTGAAGAACTCCATCACCGGCCCGGCCTCGAACGACGGCGAGTTGGCGACGTCGATCACGACGTCGACGCCCTTCAACACGTCGGCCAGACCCTCTCCGGTGATCGTGTTGACACCGGTGCTCGGCGCGGCCGGCACCGCCTCGTGGCCGTGCTCGGTGAGCTTCGCCACCAGCTTCGTGCCGATCAGGCCGGTGCCGCCGATCACGACGATCTTCATCGCAGAACCCCTTCGATTGTCTTTGGCTGTCACAGGTAAGACAGGGCACCCGCCCGGCTTGTGACAGTCACAGCTGATGCCTGTGTCCTGTCTCACTGAGAGACGACGCCTGACGAAGGGACACCCCGTGCCGAACGCCACGGTCCGGATCCGCGTGCGGATGACCGCGCGCCCGATCGACGAGCCGAACCGGGTCTCCAGCCAGCTGGAGCTGCTGTTCGACCTGACTTTCGTGGTCGCGATCGCCGCGGTCACCGAGCAGTTCGCGCACACGATCGCGGACGGCCACGCCGCCGACGGCGTACTGCCGTTCCTACAGGTTTTCTTCGCGATCTGGTGGGCCTGGATGAACTTCACCTGGTTCGCCTCGTCGTACGACACCGACGACGTCACGTACCGGATCCTGACCATGGTGCAGATGGCCGGCGTGCTGCTGCTCGCCGCGGGCGTCCCGGCGGCCGCGGACCACGGCGACTACGTGATGATCACGACCGGCTATCTGATCATGCGGCTCGGGCTGATCTCGCTCTGGCTGCGCGCGGGCATCGAGGACCCGGACTCACGTCGTACGGCGTTCCGCTACGCGTTCGGCATCGGGGCGTTGCAGCTGGGCTGGTTCGGGCGGCTGTATCTGGCCGACACCGGCGCGTCCGACACCGTGCTGCTCGTCGCGTTCATCGTGCTGGCGATTCTCGAGCTGTCCGTGCCGCTGTGGGCGGAGCGGCCGCGGGCGACGCACTGGCACCCGCATCACATCGCCGAGCGGTACGGGTTGTTCACGATCATCCTGCTCGGCGAAGCGGTCCTGGCCGCGTCCAACGCAGTACGGCGTGCTGTCGAGGAGACCGAGGTGAGCGCCGAGCTGATCGCGGTCGCCGCCTGCGGTCTGGTGATCCTGTTCGCGTTGTGGTGGCTGTATTTCCTGCACCCCGCGGGGCCGCGGCTCGAGGAGCGCCGGAGCCGCTCGTACCGCTGGGGCTACGGCCACTACGGGATCTTCGCGTCGCTCGCCGCGCTCGGCGCCGGACTGGAGGTCGTCGTCGAGCAGACCAGCCACGACCTGCACATCTCCCCGACTGCCGCGAGCTACTCGGTCGCCGCGCCGGCCGCCTGCTTCGTCGCGCTGTTGTGGGGCGTGCACCGGATCATCTCCGAGCCGTCCCGCGTCCACCTCGGTACGTCGTTCGCGGGCGTGGCGATCCTGCTGCTCCTGCCGCTCGCGACGCCGCACATCGGCTCGGTGGCAGATCTCGCGCTCATCGCGGCCACCTGTGTCGCGCTCGTCGCGATCGCCTCCTGGGACGAAGGCGTCAGGCAGTCAAACCGGACAGTGTCTTCAACGTCGACCGAATGACGTCCGCGATCGGCTCGCTGTCCGGGGCGGTGATCCACCGCTCGAACGACACCCGGAACACGGCGACCCCGGTCTCGGCCGCCAGCGGCGCGACGTCGGGAGCGACCCCGCGCTCGAGCAGGCCGTCGGTGAGCGCGGACGTCAGCGCGGCCATCTTGATCAGCTCGCGCTCGCGCAGCTCGGGGGTCGCGTTGATGACGCCCTGACGGCGGCGCGAGTACTCCCGGCGGATGTCGTCGAAGAACTCTGCCGACGCCAGCACGGCGGCCGCGACCGCCTCCATCGGCGTCGCGTCCGCCGGCGCATCGGCCAGCGCCTTCACCATCAACTGCTCGAGGAGCTCGGATCCGGCGAACAGCACCTCGCGCTTGTCCGCGAAGTGCCGGAAGAACGTGCGCGCGGTGACGCCGGCCCGGTCGGCGATGTCGGCGACGGTCGTGCCGTCGTACCCGCGCTCGGCGTACAGCGCCATCGCCGCCTCACGCAGCCGCCCGGCCGCGTCCGGTTCCCACCGTCCCATGGGTCGATCCTAGCTGATGTCATTGACTGACATCAGAGTGTGTAGCATGGTGATGTCAGTCAATGACATCACTCTTCGAAGGGGATCTCCCATGCGCGTGTTCATCACCGGCGCGTCCGGGCACGTCGGCTCGGCTCTCGTACCGGAACTCCTGCACAACGGCCACTCGGTCCTCGGCCTGGCCCGCTCCGACGAGTCGGCGAAACGCCTGACGGACTGGGGCGCCGAGGTCGTTCGCGGTGACCTCGACGACCTCGATCGGCTGCAAGCCGCAGCCGCCGCGGCGGACGGAGTCGTGCATCTCGCGTTCCGCCACGACGCCATGCAGGCCGGCGACCTGGCCGGCGCGGCCGCGTCCGATCTCGCCGCCCTGCGGGCGATCGGCGACGCTCTCGCCGGCACCGACAAGCCGCTGGTCAGTACGTCGGGCACCGGCATGCTGGCCGGCATCGTCAAGGACCGCACCGCGACCGAGGACGACTTCGATCCGTCCGGCGGGTACCGCATCGACGCGGAGAACTTCGTGATCGAACTGGCCGGCAAGGGCGTTCGCGCCTCGGTCCTCCGGCTGCCGGCGATCACGCACAGCCGGCTCGACCACCACGGTTTCGCGCCCTCGTTGATCGCCTTCGCCCGGCAGAACGGCTTCGCGGCGTACATCGGCGACGGGTCGAACCGCTGGCCGTCCGTGCACACGCTCGACGCGGCACGGCTCTACCGCCTGGCGCTCGAGTCGGCACCGGCGGGCAGCCGCCTGCACGCGATCCAGAACGAGGGCATCGAGTTCCGCATCATCGCGGAAGCGATCGGCACCGGCCTCGACCTGCCGGCAAGGTCGATCACGGCGGACGAGGCACCGCAGTACCTCGGTTTCCTCGCCCGCTTCGCGACCATGAACAACCCGACGTCCGCGGCCCGGACGCGTGAGCTGCTCGGTTGGCAGCCCACGCACCCGGATCTCCTCGCGGACCTGGCGGAGGGGTTCTACTTCGCTTAGACCTTGAGGACCGGCGCGATCGTCTTCGAGCGGGAGCCTTCGTACGCCGCGAGCAGGATGCCGAGGACGGCGATCCCTTCCTCCTCGGTGTGCAGCGGACGGGTCTTGCCGAGCAAGGAGTCGGCGAAGTGGCCGACCTCGGCGACGAACGTGTCGACCGGTTCGAAGTCGAAGGTCTCGGTCTCGCCGGACCGGAGGCGGTACGACAGCGTCGTACCGTCGCTGGTCAGTGAGCCGAGCTCGCCGACGGCAGAGAAGCGTTCGGTGGACGTGGCCGGCTGGTAGGCCCAGCTGGTCACGAGCTGACCGACAACACCGTTGTCGAACTTGATCAGGACCTGCGCGGAGTCCTCGCCCTCCATGAACTTCAATCGGTGCGTGGAGAGCATCGCGGTCGCCTCGACCGGCAGCCCGCCGGCCAGGTGCAGCATCAGATAGGTGGGGTGGTACCCGGTGTCAATGAGCTCGCCACCGCCACTCGTCTTGCTGCTAGCGCGCCAGCCCATCGAACTCGGGTCGAAGTCGTTGTAGAAACTGTCGGTCGTCCGTACTTCGTAGACCGTGCCGATGGTCCCGGCCTCGAGCAGCGCCTTGGCCTTGGCCACCGCCGGCATGAACAACTGGTTGTGCGCGCACATCAGCGTCACGCCGTTCTTCACCACCGCTTTGCGCACATCTGCTGCCTCCTCCGCCGACAGGCATAGCGGCTTCTCGCACAGGATGTGCTTGCCCGCCTCGGCCGCCGCGACGATCGCGTCGCGATGGAGGTGGTGCGGCAGACAGATGTCGACGGCATCCAGCTCTTCGTTCGCGAGCATCTCGCGATAATCGGTGTACGGCGTTGCGCCCAGCTCTTCGCCGCGCTTGTTCGCCGTCTCCTCGACGGCGTCCGCGACCGCTGTCACGCCGATCTTGTCGGCGTGCGCCCGGTAACCCTTGATGTGCGCCGACGCAATCCCGCCGGCGCCGATGAGCCCAACCTTGATCATCGGAAAGTCTCCTCAGCTGTAGGCGATGGCGTTACCGGTCTTGGCGGCCTCGTTCGCGGCCACGACCAAACGGGTCAACTCGACTGCGCGCGCGATGTTGTCGTCCGCCCGGGTCCCGTTGTTGATGTGATCGACCCACTGCGCGAACGCGTCGGTGCCGTGCTCGGGCACGTCGACCTGCTCGCCGTTCACCAGCAGGACGTTGCCCGCATCGGTGTAGGTGAGCGTCCCGTCGGTGCCGAACAGCTCGATCGTGAACGGGTTGTTGCTCGCGAACCCGGCCTCGATCACGCCGATCTTCTGGTCCGGGTAGCCGACGACCACGACAGCGTTGTCTTCCAGACCGCGCTCGGCGATCGAACGGTACGTCGCGCTGACCGTGTCGGGCTGCGCGCCGAGGAACAGCTGGGTCAGGTAGACCGGGTGGCAGCCGAGGTCGGTGAGCGCGCCGCCGATCGCGGTCGACGGCTCGAAGAACCGCTGCGGCAGCCAGCCCTCGACGCCGTCGCGCGGGATGGCGCCGTCGTGCGAGAGCCGGACCCGGCCGTACGTGATCGTGCCCAGCGTGCCGTCGTCGATGACTTCACTGATCGCCTGGGTGTAGCCGTGGTAGAGCCGCGGCAGCGAGACCGTCAGCTTCACGCCGGCCGCGTCGGTCGCGGCGACGATCTCCTCGGCCTCGGCGACGGTGGGTGCGAGGACCTTCTCGGTGAAGATGTGCTTGCCGGCCCGGGTCGCCTTGACCATCACGTCGCGGTGCACGTCGGTCGGCGTCGTGATCACCACGCCGTCGAGGTCGTCACGGGCCAGCAGTGCGTCGAGGTCGTCGGTGAACTCGACGCCGAACTGTTCGGCAGCGGACTTGCCCCTGTCGGCATCGTCGTCCCAGACGGCCACCAGGTCCGTCCCGGGGTGCGCCTGGGCCTGCCTCGAATAGTCGCCCGCATGCACGTGCCAGAAGCTGAGGGTCGCGATCTTCAGTGGGTTGGACACCTGGTCCTCCTGAGGCGAAAACGTTTCGGTTCGACCGTCAGCAGATGACGGTACAACGTTGTCAGGAGGTCTGGACAGGGGTCCGGCGCGCCCTTTCACACGGTGAGATCCGTGCGCAGTCGGAGTGCTTATAGTTATCCGGGAGTCCTGGATAACTGAGGAGCCGCGATGAGTGAGGAGCCGGTCGGCGGGGATCTCTCGCGGTTGCGTCAGCTCAACGCATCCGCCGTACTGCGGGAGTTGCGGGGCGATCAGCCGCTCACCCTGACCGAGCTGTCGAAGCGGACCGGACTGTCGCGCGCGTCGACCGAGGATGTTGCACGTGACTTGCTCGGACGCGGATGGTTGGCCGAGGTTGCGCCGGCGCTGGGCTCGGTCGGGCGGCCGGCCAGGCGGTACCGGTTCAACGCCGGGGCCGGGCGGTTGCTCGGGGTGGACATCGGTGGGCACAAGGCGCTTGCGCTGGTGACCGACCTCGACGGCGAGGTGCTCAACCAGACGCGCATCGCGGTCGATCCCGAGGCTGGGCGGCGCGAACGGCTCGCGGTGATGGACCGCTGCGTGGCGAAGGCCCTGGCCGGGGCGGGGGTCGAGGCTCGGCAGATCTGGTCGACCGGCGTAGCAACCACCGGTCTCGTCGACGCCTCCGGCAAGGTGATGCTGTCGGACTCGTTGCCCGAGTGGAGCGGCGTCGACCTGACCGCCCACGTACGCCGGTTGGTGCCCGGCCCCGTCCGGGTCGAAAACGACTGCAAACTCGCGGCCCTCGCTGAAACCTGGCGTGGCGTAGCTCGCTATGCCAAAGACGTCGTCTTCCTCCTCGCCGGCCTCCGCACCGGCGCCGGCCTCATCATCGACGGCAAACTCCACCGCGGCTTCGCCAACTGGTCCGGCGAAATAGGCGCCCTCCCCGCCGCCGGCTGGCTGAGAGCCCCCGAACACCTCACCAGCTGGCTCGAGACCACCCCCCAGTCGACCGGCCTGGCCTCGGGCTCGTCGGGTGGGTTCGAGCGGGTGTTTCTGGCGGCTCGGGGTGGGGATGTGCGGGCCGTGGACGCGGTGGGTGACTACGTGCGTGATCTTGCGGTGGGGGCGTCGGCTCTCGTGCTGACTCTGGATCCGCAGCTGGTGGTGATCGGGGGTGGGTTTTCGCGGTCGGCGGACGTGATGGTGGAGCCGTTGCGGCGGGAACTGGATCGGTGGTGTCTGCGGACGCCGGAGATCCGGGTGTCGGCGTTCGCGGACGAAGGGGTCGCGCTGGGTGCGGTCCGGTTGGCGCTGGATGAGGTGGAGGCGACGATCAGGACCGGGCTGAGACCTTGACATAATTTTCCTGGACTCCATGATTATTCCCATCGCCCCGCCCAGCGAGAGGAAGCATCATGATGCGTCCGTTCCGTCTGATCAGCGCGCTCGTGACCGGTGTGCTGCTCGCCGTACTCCTGGTCTCCCCCGCCCAGGCGACGATCAGCGGCGCCTCCGCGACCAACACCGCCACGACCGTCACCTACCGCTTCTCCTACACCGGCACCCCGCAGTTCCTCCGCGTGTACGTCGACACCGACCGCAACGCCTCGACCGGCTACGCACAAGCCGGCACCGGCGCCGACTACCTGCTCGAGAACGGCAGCCTGTACCAGCACACCGGCACCGGCTGGAGCTGGACACTCCTCCGCACGGTCACCTTCTCCAGCTCAGGCAACGTCGCCCAGTGGACGGTCAACCGCTCCGACCTCGGCGAGACCGCGACCCCGGGCGACGCCGACCTGGTCTTCCAGGTCGAGTCGCCGTTGGAGACCTCCGCGAAGCTCACGCAGACCTATTCGTCCGGCGGTGGTTCCGTCACCTACACGCCGTCGACCGAGAACTTCGCCAACCCTGAGCGCGGCTTCTACCACCACACCGGCGACTGCGACAAAGCCGACTTCTCCCAGAGCACCCTGCAGAGCTACCGCACCAGTCAGGGCATCTCGCTCGTCATGTGCGTCTTCTACCTGGCCGAGTACAAGAACGGTCCGATCGCACAGGCCGCCCTCGACCAGCTCCAGCAGCAGATCAACACCGTTCGCGCGGCCGGTCTGAAGATGGTCCTCCGGTTCGCCTACACCACCTCGACCGCCGGCGACGACACGACCAAGGACAGGATCCTGTCCCACCTCGACCAGCTCGCGCCGTACCTCAACTCCGGCAAGGACGTCATCGCCGTCGTCCAAGCAGGTCTCATCGGCGCGTGGGGTGAGTGGTACTACACGCAGAACTTCGGCAACGCCGGCACGGTCACGTCGACCGATTGGGCCAACCGCAAGGCCGTCACCGACAAGCTGCTGAGCGTTGTCCCGTCGACCCGGATGATCCAGCTGCGTACGCCGAAGTTCAAGCGCACCATGTACTCGACCACCGCCGTCCAACCGGGTAACGCCTACAACGGCTCGGCCCTGTCGAGGATCGGCCATCACAACGACTGCTTCCTCGCCAGCCCCGACGACTTCGGCACGTACGAGAACACCTCCGTCGAGTATCCGTACCTGCAGGCCGACACCACGTACGTCCCGATGGGCGGCGAGACCTGCGGCTCGAACCCGCCGCGCTCCAGCTGCCCGACCGCGACCGGCGAGCTCGCGCAGTTCCACTGGTCGTTCATCAACACCGACTACGAGCCGACCGTCCTCAACTCCTGGAACTCCGGCGGCTGCCTCGCCGACATCTCCAAGAACCTCGGCTACCGCTTCCGCCTCGAGTCCGGCACGTACCCCGCGACCGCCTCCCCCGGCGGCAGCCTGCCGGTCTCGTTCACCGTCCACAACGACGGCTACGCGACACCCTTCAACCCCCGCAACCTCGAGCTCGTACTGCGCAACACGTCGACCGGCTCGACGTACAAGCTCGCGATGAGCTCCGACCCACGTCGCTGGACCGCCGGTGCGTCGACGACCGTCGCGCAGACACTCACTCTGCCCACGAATCTTCCGGCAGGTTCCTACTCCCTGCTGCTGAACCTGCCGGATCCTCTCCTGTCCACCCGCCCCGAGTACTCCATCCGCCTCGCGAACCAGAACACCTGGGACGCGACGACCGGGATGAACTCGCTCCTGCACACGCTCACCGTCAGCTAGTCCGAGGAGACACCCGCATGAGACGGCTTGCCGCAAGCCTCGCGGTGGTTGGGTTGCTGCTACCCACCCAGACCGCGATGGCACACCACGCTCCGCCCGCCAGCACTGTCACCTACACAACCTCCGACGAGGTGATTTCCAACCAGGAGCGCGGTTTCTACCACCACGCCGAGACGCACTACTACGCCGACAACTCCGGCTACGTCCCGCTCGACGTCACCAAGCTGCGCAACTTCCGCACGCAGGAACACATCACCCAGATCCTGCGGCTGTTCTACCTGGAGAAGTTCTCCAAGCAGGACGTGATCGACAAGCACTACCTCGACCTGATGCAGGCCGACTTCAACACCGCCCGCGCGGCCGGCGTGAAGATGATCGTCCGGTTCGCCTACGCACTTCCCGGTGACGGCTGGCCGCCGCCGACGCCGTACGGCGATGCTCCGGTGGCCCGGGTCGTCAAGCAGATCAAGCAGCTGACGCCGATCCTGCGCAAGAACGCCGACATGATCGCGGTCGTCCAGTCGGGTTTCGTCGGCCTCTGGGGTGAGGGCTACTACACCGACTACTTCTCGAACCCGGCGGACCCGAGCCAGGTCTCGGACCAGAACTGGGCCGACCGCAAGGCCGTCATCGACGCGCTGCTCCAGGCGTTGCCGAAGGACAAGATGGTCCAGGTGCGGACGCCGTACATGAAGCAACGGATGTACGGCGTGCCGACCGGGACCGCGGGCGGGCTGACCGCGCAGCAGGCCTACAACGGCTCGGCGGTGGCGCGGATCGGGCAGCACAACGACTGCTTCCTGGCCAGCCCGGACGACTTCGGGACGTACCTCAGCGACCCGATCCAGCTCGACAAGGATTTCGTTGCCCAGGACACCAACTACGTTCCCGAGGGCGGCGAGACCTGCGGTGTGAACGCGCCGCGGTCGGAGTGGCCGTCGGCGTCGGCCGAGATGGCCGCGCTGCACTTCTCGTTCCTGAACATCGAGTACCACCCGGGCGTACTGGCCAGCTGGGGCGACAACATCAACATCGCGAAGCAGAAGCTGGGCTACCGGTTCGCGCTGACACAGTCCACGGTCAGCCAGTCGCACGGCAAGGCGCAGGTCGGCGTGAAGATCCGGAACGACGGATGGGCGGCGCCGTACAACCCGCGGCAGGTGCAGCTGGTGTTCCAGAACGCCCAGCACACCTACCGGGTGAACGTGCCGGCCGATCCGCGTCGCTGGGGCGCCGGCCAGACCGTGAGCCTGAACTGGAGCGTCAAGCTGCCCAAGGGCAAGTACAAGGTCCTGCTCAACATCGCGGACCCGAAGCTCCAGTCGCAGGCCCGCCTGCCAGGTTCCACCGAGACCTACAACGCCGTGTATGCGGTGCAGTTGGCCAACAACGGAACCTGGCAGTCGAGCACTGGTTACAACGATCTACAGCAGACGGTGTCTATCGGCTGACTATCGGATAGGCGCCCACGGGCCGTACTGGTCGCCCGGAGCCTGGTTCCGGGTCCACCACTTGGCCTGGTAGCGCTTGTCCTTGTAGAGCACCACGTCACCCTTCTCGAAGATGCGGGACGGCGTCCACAGCGTCGTCCCGTCTTCGGTCATCGCGAGCTCCTGCCAGGCGCCGTACGCGTCACCCGGCGGGAGCAGGATGCTCGCCCAGGCCGCCTCGTACGGCTTGCCCTGGTACGACACCTTCGCGCCGGCCTTGTACAGCGTCTTCGCGTTCCACGCCGGCGGCAGGTTCACGGTCACACCGACCGTGGCCTGCGCCGGCTCGAAGGTGTCGCTACCGGTGTACGACGCGGTCAGCGTGTGCACGCCCGCGGCGAGCCCTACCGGCAGCGTGAACGTCGCCTTCCCGTTCGTCACCGGCGCCGTACCGCGCACCTTCGTGCCTTCACGGAGCTCGACCGTCCCGCTGACCGAGAACTTGCCCGCGGCAACGTTCACGGTGACCTTGCCCGCGTTACCCCATTGAGTGGTAACAGCAGCGGCAGTCAGCGTCGGCTGACCCTTGCGGGTCCGGATGACGGCCGGCTGCGCGACCGCGATCCCGTCGTCCGCACTCGTCGCGGTGACGACCCAGCCGTACGACGTCGCCGGCGCGAGACCGGTCCAGGCCGTCGTCGCCGTACCGTTGGCGACCACGCTGTCGGTGCCGATCACGCCGTTCGGCACATAGGCCGCCAGCGAGTCCGTGGTGAACGACGTCATCCGCGTGGTCAGGTCGACCGGCAGCGTGAGGTTGTCCTCGGCGCCGTTGTACCGCGGCTTGGTCTGGCTGCCGTCCTGGCGGATGTCGTACTCGGTCGCCCCGAAGTTGTTCAGGAACGGCGAGTATGTGTCGATGTGCATCTCCGCGCGCTTGACGTCGAACTGCAGCAGCCGGAGGAAGCTCGCCCCGAACTGCAGCCGGTCGGTCGCCTTGTGATCCGGCGTACCGTCGCCATTCACATCAATGTTGCCCGCTGCATCGACCAGCGCAGGCCAGAGCTCACCGGCGGGCACCGTGTAGAACTGGTAGTCCGCGAGCAGCTCGACCACGTCGTGCGCGACCGTCACGCCGACCTTCGTCTTCAGGTTGGTGCCGACGCCGTGCTCGTGCCCGGCCAGCACCAGGAACACGTTCGGGTTGCTCTCGACGACCTGCTTGTAGAGGGGCGAGCCGTCCGGCGCCGAGAAGCCGGCGTCGCGACCGTCCGGGTTCGTCGACGGACGCAGGTAGTCGTGTGAGAGCAGGATCCCGTTGCGGTCCTTGTACCGCTTGAAGATCGAGTCCGCCCAGTTCGCTTCCTGCGGCGTCACGCCGTACGACAGACCGACCGCGACGAAGTCGAGACCGCCGGCCGAGAACAGGACGTAGTTGTTCTGGTTGTCCTTGCCCGGCGTGATCGACCCGTCCGGGTTCACCTTCTCGTCCCAGGCGTGGTACTCCGAACCGGCCGGCCAGCCCTTCGCGACCTGCTGGTAGCGCTCCGCACTGAAGGTCTTGCTGAACCGCGACCCCGGACCGGTCTCCGCACCGAGCTGGTTGTCGTGGTTACCGGCGATGACCTGGTTGACGACACCCTTCTTGTCGAGGATGTCCTGGTACGACGACGCGAGCGCGAGCTCCTTCTCGACCTCTTCGTTGAGCCCCGGTCGCTGCAGCGAGCCGTCCGGGTTCTTCGCCAGCGGGTCGTAGTAGTCGTTCTCGATCACGTCGCCGGTGTGCGCGGCGTACTGGATCTTGCGGCCGGCGCTGTTGTCCGCGATCCACTGCACCTCGTTGCGGTACGCCGCGGCCCAGATCGCCTGCTCCTCGGCGGTCATCACGTCGCTGGGTTCCTTGACGCCGTCCCAGTCGTCGTACGTCCCACCGGCCGCACCCTCGGTCAGGTACTGCGTGTCGGTGAAGTGTGCGATCGAGAAGTCGTACGACGCGGGGTCCTCGAAGTGATCCTTGTCGTTCTGCGCCGAAGCGTCCCGCGGCGACAAGTCATCCGCGAACGGGTCCTCCCCCGTCACCAGCACGTGCACCACACCACCATCGCGGTACTGCGCGGACACGGGCGCGGTCAGCACCGCATTCTCCCCAGCCACACCCCGCCCGCTGGTGAGGACAACCCACTTCCTTGCAGTCGGGTCCCAGGCCCTCACTGCAACAACCCGCTTCGGATCGATCGTTCCTTCCCACCGCAGCGTGCTGTCCTTGCTCACGTTCAGGTCGTACCGCTGGAAGACCACATCCCGGCTCGACGCCGTGTCGACCGTCTTCCCGTCCAGCGGCTTGAGCGAATTCACGTCAACGGTCTTGTCGTGCGCGACGTCCAGCGAAGTCGGTACGTCGGCAGCCTCGCCCTGATACCCCTGGACCGGGGTGACGACGTCGGCCTTCGTGAAGGTGGCGGTCAGGGGGACGCCTGCCTCGCCGGGGATCTTCGCCGAGAGCGTGGCGGTCTGGTCGTTGACGCCGGTGAGAGAAGCGCCGAGATCCGTCGGTACGTCGGGGATGCTCGCGCTGGTGAAGTGGATCTCGCGGGTGGCCGTGTTGCCGAGGGTGTCCGCGGCGGTGACCGCGATCGTGTGGGCGCCGGCGGGCAGGCCGTGGCCGATCTGGTCGCTCTGCTGCACCGGGGTGCCGTCGAGCGTGATCAGCGGCGTACCGGCGAGTCCGGTCGCGTCCTCGACGTTCACCATCATCGCGACGGTCGACGTGATGCGCTGACCCTCGGCCGGCACGCTGCTGCCGACGGTCGGTGCCGAGTTGTCGACGGTGAAGTGACGGGTCGCGGTCTTGTCCGCGACGACCGCCTCGATCGTGTGTGCACCGTCCGCGATCGCGGTGGTGTCGACGTCCGCGCGGCGGCCGAGCGCCGGCAGCGACGACCCGTCCTCGGCGGTGACGTCGAACGTGATCGTCTTGCGCAGCTCGGCGTTGTGGCTGCTGCCGCAAGTGCCGTCGCCGATGTAGACGGTCACCGGCGTACCGATCGGGTACGTCGCCGAGCCGATCGTGACGTTGCTCTCGGCAATCTCCTTGCTCAGCTGGGTCGCCTTGGCGCCGTCCGGCGTGAGCTCGAAGTCGCGCATCGTGAAGTCGTCGTAGTTGTCGCAGCCGCCGGGCTTCGCGCTGCCCCGGTCGTTGCCGGCGACGAACTCGAGCACGTTGACGCCCGGCACGAGCCACTCGTTCGGGAACGTCAGCTCGGCGGTCTCCTTCTCCCAGACGCCGAGGTCGAGCGGAATGCCGTTGATCAGCACCTTGTTGTCGTACCCGTTGTCGGAACCATTGCCACCGACAAACAGTTTGAGGTGCGCGTCGCCGCCGCTGCCGAGGGTGTCCACGGTCCGCGTGGTCGGCGCGTCCGTCACCGTGAAGTGGAACTCCGCTTCCTTGTTCGCACCACACGTACCGTCGCCGAGGGAAAGGATCGCGTCTGTCGTCTCGGTCTTGGTGGTGGTCGATCCGGTAGTCGTCAGCAGGTACGTCGTACCGCGGGTAACCGCACCGGCGGCAGCAAGGCTGGGCGCACTGAGCTTGAAGTCGTCATGGTTGGCGCAGGTCGCGCCGTTCAGTGTGCCGTTGTAGTCGCCGGTCTTCACCTGGACGGTGTTGTCGCCGAGCTTCAGATAGCGCTGCGGGAACTTGACCGCCGCGGTCTCCGCGCCGCTCACACCGTAGTCGCCACCGAGATCGACACGGTTGCCGTTGACAAGCAAGTAGTTCTGGTAGCGCGCCTCGACCGAGTTCCCCGCCTCGACGGTCACACCGAAGGTCGCCGTCCCGGCAGCGAGGGTCTCGTCGTTCCGCGCAGGGCTGCCGTCGATCGCGAGCGACCCCACACCGGACTGACCGTCGTTCGGTACGGCGGCGATCACCGGCTGCTCGCCCTTCACGACGATGCCGTCGGCGGGAGTGATCTTCGGAGCACCAGCCGGAGCGTTGTTGACCTGGATGGTCGCAACTGTGGTCGCGCCCGACGTGGTCGTCGCGGCGATCGTGTGTTCGCCGTTGCTCAACTGGGTGGTGTCGAGGTCCTTGCGGAGTCCGGCCGTACTGCCGGGCTCGCCCGAGACGACGAACGTCAGGTCCTGGGTCAGTAGGTGCTTCGCCGAACCGCAGGTGCCGTCGCCGAAGCTGTAGCTGAAGTCGTTCTGCTCGCCGTCGATCGCGATGCCGAGCAGGCTCAGACTGATGCTGCTCAACGGGAAGTCGTCGTAGTTCGGGCAGCGACCGCCCTCGCCGTACGGCAGGACCTCGTAGCCGACCGCGGCGGTGTTGGTGGTGTCGACCCAGGCCGCGCCGGCGTGCACGGTGACCGTGTTGACGCCGGTGTGCAGCCACTCGCCGGGCAGGTCGAGCTTGCCGCTCTGTCCGCCGGCGATGTCCGGGAAGAACACCTTGTCGGTGCGGCCGTTGACCGTCAGGTAGTTGTGGTACCGCGCTTCGGTGCCGTTCCCGCCCATGTCGAACGCGAAATGCGCCGTACCCGCGGTCCGGTCGGCGTCGACCTGCTGACCGTCGACCTTCAGCGCGACCACCGAGTCGTTCTCGGCGCTCGGCTCGGCGGTGACGGTCGTCGTGGCCTCGAGGGTCTGGCCGTCGCGCAGGTTGAGCGTCGGCGCACCGGTCGACTCGGCCGCAGCCGCGGCTTCGGCGCCTGAGGTCGTCGAGACGATCGCGGCGCCGGAACCGGCGACCAGCGCGGCCGCCAGCATCGCCACGGCGGCTCGCCACCGTCTGAATCGAAACGTCATGGCAGGGGTCTCCTTCTACAGGCGGGCCGCGAGCTGCGTTGCGGCGTACGCGGTCATGACGACGCCGGCCAGCGTGATACCGGCGGCGGCGAGCAGCGGCGCCACACGCGTGGCGACGTACAAGAGGTGGTGCGAGCGACCGCCACGGACGACGACGTTGCTGCCGGCAACAGCAAGCAGCCCGACGCCGAACAGCACGACGGCCATACCGATTCCGAACGTGATGACGAGCAGCAACGCGAACCCGGCCCGGCCGAGGAACAACCCGGCCACCAGCACGAGGAAGGCCGAGGGTGACGGCGTCAACCCACCCGAGATCCCGAGCATGAACAACCCCGGCCGAGACGCCTCGTGCCCGTGCCCATGACCATGCCCGTGGCCATGCCCGTGTCCGCGTTGATGCCGGTGCCGCCTGAACAACCAGATGCCGGTAGCAACCACCAACAGGCCACCCAGCAGTTGCAGGCCAGTAGTCAGTTGCTCCAGCCGCACAACATTCGCGAGCGACAAGAACGCCCAAGCAATCCCGATGACCAGCACCGACAAGGTATGCATGACAGCGACCGACCCACCCAACCAGGCCGCATCCCGCACCCGCCCGCGCTCCCCCACGAGGTACGCCGCCGCAAGACTCTTCCCATGCCCCGGCATCACCGCATGCCCCGCCCCGGCCGCGAATGCCAACAGGAAGGCAACCGGCGGGACTCCCGGCGAGTGGACGAAACCTTCGAGCTGACCAGCAAGACTCATGAGCGCCGCCGCCGTACGCCGAACACACCCGCGACGACCAGCAGAACCGCACCGCCGACCGCACCGCCGACCGCACCCAACTGAACTGCCGCGCTGCGCCCGAGGTGCGACTCCTCGACAGCACCCAGCGTCCAGTCATGCCGGTCGTTGCCGTCGCCGTACACCGCACGCGCACCGTTCGGCCCGGTGGCCAGCGTCTTGTACGCCGGGTTGAGATCCGTCAGCGTCTTCACGGTCACCGACACCTCGCCCACCGCGGCGGGACAGGTGTAGTCGATGGACACGCCGGCCTTCGCAAGATCCGCCGCGGGCCGCACCGATCCCGGGCACTCCTTGTCGCCGCTGGCAACCGTGATCTGCCGGAGCAGGTACTCGCTCAGCTTCGGCGACGGCGCCATCGCGACCGCATCGGCCGGCTGGTAGATCACCGCGCCGTCCATCATCACCCGGTCGCGCGGCAGCACCCCGAGCGCGACCCCGAGCAACGTGAGGTCGTCGAGCCCGCCGACCTTCCAGCGCAGGTGAACAACCGCACCGTCACCCGTGATCGCCACGGTCTGCGGATCCCCGAACGGATGCGCAGCCGCGGGCAGCACTCCCCCAGCCATCACAACGGCCGCAGTAGCCGTCCCCAGCAACAGCCGTCCGAACCTGGGCAACCGTCAACGCTCCGAGCACTCGCGGTCCCCCAAGACACGCGCCACACGCAACCGCGCCGGACTCTGTCAACGCCCAGGTAACGAACCACTCCTCTCAGGTGGTCCTCAGGCAACGCGCAGGTGAACGGTTCCCGTCATCACCATCCAGTCGGAAACTATCTTCCGACGAACGTCGGCTAGGACGCGTCGTCGCGAGCCGACGTCTGCGGCTCCGGGGTCAGCTCCGGTCGGTTGTTGTGCGGGATACCCGCCGCGGCGTACGCGTCCGCCTCGTCGAGGCTCTCGTGCAGGAGGAGTTGTTCGGCGATGGAGTCGAGCCGCGGGCGGTTGTCGCGGAGCAGGCGGCGGGCCTCGGCGTAGCACTGTTCGATCAGGCTCCGGACCTCCGAGTCGACGGTGTTGAGCAGCTCGTCCGACACACCCGCCGTCCGCGCGTCACCCTCGGACGGAAGGATCGACACCGGCCCGATCGCGTCGGACATGCCCCACCGCCCGACCATCGAGCGGGCGATCCGGGTCGCCGTCTCCAGGTCGCTCTCGGCGCCGGTCGTGACCACACCCAGGACCTCCTGCTCGGCAGCCATCCCGCCGAGTGCTCCGATGATCCGGCCGCGCAGGTACTCCACGTCGTACCCGTAGCGGTCGACATCCGGCGTCGACAGCGTCACGCCCAGCGCGCGGCCGCGCGGGATGATCGACACCTTGCGGACCGGATCCGCACCCTTCTGGATCATCCCGAGCAGCGCGTGTCCACCTTCGTGGTACGCCGTGCGCCGGCGCTCTTCCTCGGGCATGACCACGTTCCGCGCCGCGCCGAGCTGGATCTTCTCGAGCGCGTCGGTCAGGTCCCGCTGGGTGATCTGCGATTCGCCCTGCCGCGCGGCCGCCAGCGCCGCCTCGTTGAGCAGGTTGGCGAGATCGGCACCGGTCATGCCCGGGGTCGACTTGGACAATGCGTTCAGGTCGGCGTCCGGAGCGAGCGGCTTGCCGCGCGCGTGCACCTTGAGGATCGCCTCGCGGCCCGGCTGGTCCGGCGCGTTTACGGTGATCGTGCGGTCGAACCGCCCCGGCCGCAGGAGTGCCGGGTCGAGGACGTCGGCACGGTTCGTGGCCGCCAGCGTGACGACGCCTTCCGTGCCGGAGAAGCCGTCCATCTCGGTGAGGATCTGGTTCAGCGTCTGCTCGCCCTCGTCGTGCCCACCGATCGAGCGAGCACCGCCACGGGCCCGGCCGATGGTGTCGATCTCGTCGATGAAGATGATCGCCGGCGCCACCTTGCGCGCCTCACCGAACAGCTCGCGGACCCGGCTCGCACCGACACCCACGATCATCTCGATGAACTCCGACGCGCTCGCGGAGAAGAACGGTACGCCGGCCTCACCCGCGGTCGCCCGCGCCAGCAACGTCTTGCCGGTACCGGGCGCGCCCTCGAGCAGCACGCCCTTCGGCGCCCGCGCCCCGAGCCGCCGGTATTTGTCCGGATCCTTGAGGTAGTCGACGACCTCCTCGATCTCAGCCTCGACCTCGTCGATCCCCGCCACGTCGGCGAACGTCACCCGCACCGTGCTCGGGTCGACCGGCTTCTTCTGCTGACCGCCACCGCCGAACAGTCCACCGACACCGCCGAGACCGCCCGCGGCCCGCTGCCGCCGGAACAGCCACCAGTAGAACGCCGCGATCAGGATGAACGGGCCGAGCGAGATCAGCAGGTTCACCAGCACGCCACGCTGCGCGACGACCGGAGTCGCCCGGACCGTGGCGCCGCCCTTCTGCAGGTCGCCGTACAGGTTGTCGTTCGCGAACGTCGGCCGCTCGGTGGTGAACTTCGTGTAGTTCTGGTCGGTCTTGCCCGGCACCGGAGCGGCCGCCTTCAGCCGGCCCTGGATCGTGTCACCCCGGGCGAAGATCTCGGCGACGTTCTGCTTCTGCACCTGTGCGGTGAAGTCGGTGTAGGCGATGGTCTGCTCGCCGCCGGACATCTGGTCCTGCATGGTCGTGAGCAGGAACAGCACGAGGTACCCGCCGACGATCCAGGCGGCCCACTTCCACCACTTCGGGCGGCGCGGCCTGTCGCCGTCGCCGTGCCCGGGCGGCAGTCCCTCGGTCCGCCACGGCTTGTGCGGCGGCCGCTGCGATCCGTCGCCACCTCCGCCTTGACCGGAGCCCTGGCCAGAGCCTCCACCGGAGTCGCGGCCGACGCCCTGCCCGCGGTCGGCGGTCGCCTGGTCCTGCGGTGGCGGCTGATCCTTCTCGCTCATGAAGCCAAACATAGGACCTGAACCGCCGCGGAAACAGCAACAACTCCAGCGTCGTACCCTGGCGCATGGCTGTATTGATGCCACGACTCCGTCGCGGCGGGTCATGGGGCTGTAACTCCCGGCCTTCTCTCGTCGCTCCGGTCGCTTCGCTCCCTGCGCTCCTCAGTCCAGGCCGGGAGGCCCCATGACCCGGCCTCTCATTCTCGACTGCGATCCCGGGCACGACGACGCGATGGCGATCCTGCTCGCGGCGGCCGATCCGGCCGTGGACCTGCTCGCGGTCACGACCGTGGCCGGCAACCAGACCGTGGACAAGTGCACGCTGAACGCCCGCCGGGTGCTGTCGCTCGCCGGCGTGTCCGGCATCCCGGTCGCACGCGGTGCGGACCGGCCGTCGGTACGGCGGTTGCGCATCGCGGACGACGTACACGGCACGACCGGTCTCGACGGGCCGCTGTTCGACGACGAGCCGTCGGTGCCGGAGTCGCCGTACTCCGCCCACGAGCTGCTGGTCGGCGTACTGCGGACGACGCCGGCCACGATCGTGGCGACCGGGGCGCTCACGAATATCGCGAGGCTGCTCTCCGAGGAGCCGTCCCTTGCCGCGAACATCACCGAGATCGTCTGGATGGGCGGATCCACCGACCGCGGCAACATCGCCCCGCTCGCCGAGGCCAACGCGTACGTCGATCCCGAGGCGGCGGATCTCGTCGTACGGTCCGGGGTGCCGTTCACGATGTGCGGGTTGAACCTGACGCATCAGGCGCTGGTGACGGCCGATGTCCTCGCACGCTTCGAGCAGATCGGGACGCCGCTGGCGCGGGTCTGTACGGAGTGGATGACGTTCTTCGCGTCGACGTACCGCGACCTGTTCGGCTTCGAGGCACCGCCGCTGCATGATCCGGTCGCGGTCGCGCGGGTGATCGACCCGGCGATCGTCGGCTGCGTCGAGGCGAACCTCGTGATCGAAACCCACGGCGAATGGACCGCCGGCGCAACCGTCGTAGATCTGGACGGCTACACCGGCCGCCCACCCAACGCGCAGATTGCGGTTGCGCTGGACCAGGCCGCGTTCTGGGATCGCATGGTGGGCGCCGTGGCGTCGTTCGTCTGCTGACAGCGGAAGACCCTTCTGCGGTGGGCCGCGATGCCGCAAGGTGGAGAGGACGAAGCAACCGGAGGAAAGCATGTATCTGGAGAAGCCCGCCGCGACCTGGCCACCGGGCCCGGAGATCCCAAGTCCAGCGGTCCCACAACGACCCGGGGTGCCGGGCCCCGCGGTTCCGCAGCCAGGGGTGGAGCCGCAGCCCATCCTCCCGTCCTGGTACGAACCGACGTCGATCAATCTCGAGCGCGAGCTTGCCGACCGGTTGCTGGCGCAGCGGACGATCCTGGTCGACGGACGGCTGGACGAGCTGCTGGCCAGTCATGTCGCAGCACAGCTGCTCCTGCTCGATGCCCGGAGCAACGATCCGATCGTGCTTCACCTGTCCTCGGCGGATTCGGAGCTCGATGCCGCGCTCGCGCTCGTCGGCGCGATCGACCTGATCAGCGCTCCGGTCCACGTCGTTGCCCGGGGCACCGTTCGCGGTCCGGCGATCGCCGTACTCGCGGCCGCTGCACAGCGCGAGGCCCACCGGCACACGATGTTCGTGCTCTCGACGCCGAAGGTCACGGCGGACGGCACCGCCGACCAGCTCGCCGCCTTTGCCGATGAGCACGAGCGGCAGCTCGCGCGCCTTCGGGACGTGATCGCCCACGCCACCGGCCGATCCGCCGACGAAGTGGCGGCCGACCTGGACCCAGGGCGTGTCCTGAGCGCCCAGGAGGCGAAGGACTACGGGCTGATCACTCAGCTGCTGGGATCGTGAGCACCAGGCGGCCGGTGGTATCGCCGGCCGCCTGACGCTTCCACGCGTCCGCGACCTCGTCGAGCGTGACGGTCTCGTAGGCCACCCTGATCGCACCGAAGGCCGCATGCTGCAGTACGGCGGTCAACGCGTCCCGCCGCTGATCCGACGTCAGCGCGTTGTTCGTGTACCCGAGCACGCTCGCCGATCGGCTTCGCAGTACCGCCGAGGAGAACACCGCTTCATCCCCCGACGACCCGCCGAGGTTGACCAGCCGCCCACCCGGCGCCAGCACCCGCGCCGCAGCCGTCGCGGCCACGCCGAAGACCGAATCGACCACCACGCCGTACGACGGATCCCCGAGCCGCCGGGTCAACTCGTCCACATCGGTGCTAGCAGCAACCACCTCGTCCGCGCCGGCCGCCCGCGCACGCTCCTGTGCCGCCTCCGACCGCGCCACCGCCACCACCCGCGAGGCCCCGAGAACCCGCGCCGCACCGATCGCCACCTGCCCGACCGCGCCGCCCCCACCGAGCACGAGCACCTGCTCACCCGGCTGCAACTGCGCCCGCCAGCTCAGCGTCATCCACCCGGCCACTCCCGACAACCCGATCGCCGCCACCGCAGCATCCGCGACCGGTGTGTCCAACGCGATCAGATCATCGTCAGGTACGGCGGCGCGCTCGGCGAAGCTGCCGTCCCCCGCAGCCATCCCAGCCGATGTCGCGAAGAACACCCGCGTCCCCGGCGCGACCACCTCGGACTGCTCGACCACGCCGACGCCCTGAACACCCGGCACGTACGGCAACGCCGGCGGGCCGAAGTACGACGTACCGGAAGCGCACAACAAGTCCAGCGGAACGACCGGAGCGGCCGTCACGCGCACGATCGACACACCCTCACCGGCAACCGGGTCCGGGTGCTCGACATGCTTCGGCGGTTCGCCGTGAGTGTGCAGTACTGCGGCTCGCATGCGGGCCTCCTCAGGTAGCGATGTCGGGATAAGGCAGCGCATGCTCCTGCAACGCCCGACCGTACGCCTTCTGATACTCGAGCGGTCCGTGATCACGCTCGAACATCGCGATGAACAGCGTCAGCGTCAGGAACGGATGCGCCCCCAACCCGAACAACGCCACATGGTCGTGCTCCCGCAACGCGCGCCGCTCCTCGTCGGTGAACTCGAGCCAGGTCGACTTCTCCGCCACCGCGCAGTTCAGCAGCTGGTTCGCCATCTCCTGCTCCCACCAGCTCACCGTCCCCGCGGCGTCCTCGCGGTAGCGTTCGACCAGGTCGGGATCCCGGTCGACGGTGTAGAGGAACTTGTTCAGCAGGTACTTGCTCATGCCGGCACCCCGTTCGGGTACCAGGTGAAATACGCCTCCATGGTGTGGAACAGGTCGAGCGAATCGACGTGATCCGCCTTCGCGCCCGCACCCGCGGCGCCCATCATCAGCATGAAGTCCATGAACCCGTGCGTCGCGTTGCCCGGCTGGTGCAAGCTGTCCAGCGTCACCTCGGACAAGCACCCGTCGACGTCGCCGCTCGCGATCCAGTCCACCGCCTTACGGTCGAACTCCGGATCCGGCCCGTGCTCGCCGAACTGCCGCGGACCGCCGAGCTCGAGCGACAGATGCCCCGTGCCGATGATCGCCACCCGCTTGTCGATCGGCCACGACTCGACCAGCTGCCGGATCGTCCGGCCCAGTTCGACGAACCGGCCGGGGCGCGGCAGCGGCGGCGCGAAGATGTTCGTGTAGATCGGCACGATCGGCAGGTCCGCGTCCGGCCGGAGCGTGATGATCGGACAGGTGATGCTGTGGTCGATCCGCAGTTCGTTGCTGAAGGCAAGATCGAAACCGGCGTCCAGACCGTTCCGCAGGATGTGCGAGGCCAGCTGCTCGTCCCCGGCCAGCCGCATCCGCGGCAGCCCGAACTCACGCTCCTCGTTGTACCAGTTCGCGTCGAAGTACGGCGCTTTGCCAACCAGGAACTGCGGCATGTTGTCGAGCCACAGCTGGTGGAAGTGATCGCTGCCGACCATCACCAGGATATCCGGCCGGGCCTTTGTCAACGTCTCCCGGAACGCCTCGATCTTCGCCACCCACTCGTCGGCGAACGGCGGCCGGTCTGCGCCGGTCGCCGTGCTCGCGCGGTAGTAGAACGGATGGTGGGTGGAGGCGATCACCGCGGCGACTGTTGCCATGTGGTGCTCCTTCAGCTTTCCGGATCGACGTAGACGGCGTTGCGGTCGACGGTGGCGTAGATGTCCATCCCGATCGGCCGGCGACGCTCCTCGGCGAGCTGGCCGAGGAGCCCGGCGGCCCTTGCCAGCAGGGCGAATCCGCGCAGCAGCTCGACCGGTAACCCGAGGTCGGCGAGCGCGGCGCCACAGACCCCGGCTCCGTTCAACGGCAGTTTGCGGCCGAGCACCTGTTCGTGCACACGGCCGATCGCCTGGAAGAGTTTGAGATGCGGTCCTTCGAGGCCTTCCTCGCGGGCGATACCGATGAGCACCGGCGTTCGAGGGTCCTGCACCTTGTGCACCGGATGTCCGAGCCCGGGGATGTACGCCCCGTTGGCCCGCGACTCCCGCACGACCTCCAGCGCCAACTCGTCCCACTGGGTGTCGTCCCACTCGGCGGTGTCACCCGAAGCATCCCGCCCCGCGAGCGCCTGGTGCAGGAACATGCCGCAGTCCTCGGTCACGCCCAGGAAGCGGGAGCCGCCGCCGAGCAGCCCCGCCGCCAAGGCGCCTTGTAAAGAGTCCGGCGCCGACAGGTAAGTGACCCGGGCTGCGATCGCGGTCGGCGTGAAGCCGTGGTCCGCCAGCGCGACGAGAACCGCCTCGAACACCCGCGTCTCCGCCGGCGTCGGCCGGCGCAGCGTCACCAGCCAGAACGCCAGCTCGCCGAACCCGACCTTCCCCATCAGGTCCGTGGTCAGGTCCTGCCCGAGCAGCCGGATCTCGTCGGCGGTCGACGTTCCGAGCGAGGTCGGGAACGTCGGCGCAGACACCTGGTCGTCGCTCATTCCTCACCCTCCAGCCACTTCCGCAGCTCGGCCCCGTGTTCGTCCAGCGACGGCGGCGGCAGCCGGTACGACGCGGCATTCCCAGTGCCGCCTGTGAAGGTGATCGGGTTGCGTACGCCGGGAATCCCGCCGACCGTCACCACCGGGTCCAGCCCGATGTCCTCCGCGAACGCGATGCCGCCGTCGACCGTATTGATCGGTCCGCACGGCACCCCGGCCTCGATGATGTCCCGGAACCACTCCAGCTTCGTCCGTGTCGACAACCGCTCGACCAGCAACGGCCGCAGCTCGTCGCGGTTCGCGGTCCGCTGCTCGTTCCGGTCGAACCGCGGATCGTCGGCCAGCTCCGGTACGCCGAGGACCTCCACCAGCTTGCGGAACTGCCCGTTGTTCCCGGCCGTGATGATCAGTTCCCCGTCCGCACACGGCAGCGGCTCGTACGGGAACAGGCTCGGATGGCTGTTCCCCATCCGCAGTGGTACGACGCCGCCCGCGACGTACGCGCTCGACTGGTTGACCAGCCCGGACAGCGCCGACGACATCAGGTTGACCTCGACGTGCTGACCGCGACCGGTCTCGTGCCGTGCGTTGAGGGCGGACAGCACGCCGATCGTGGCATGCATCCCCGCCATCACGTCGAAGACCGAGATCCCGGCCCGGAACGGCTCGCCCTTCGGGTCGCCGGTCAGGCTCATCAACCCGGAGATCGCCTGCACGATCAGGTCGTACCCCGGCAGTGGGGCGCCCTTCGGTCCGGACCCGAACCCGCTGATCGAGGCGTAGACCAGCTTCGGATTGCCTTCGGCAACGGTCTCGTAGTCCAGCCCGAACCGGGCCAGTCCGCCGGGCCGGAAATTCTCCACCAGCACGTCCGCGCGCCGCGCCAGCTCCTGCGCCGCCGCGAGGTCCGTGGCGTCCTTCAGGTCGAGCGCGACCGACCGCTTGTTCCGGTTCACCGCGAGGTAGTACGTCGAGACGCCGTCGCGGACCGGCGGTTGCCAAGACCGCGTGTCGTCACCGCCGGGCGCCTCGACCTTCACCACGTCGGCCCCGAGATCGGCCAGCAGCATGGTCGCGTACGGGCCGGCCAGGATCCGGGAGAAGTCGGCCACCAGCAGTCCCGAGAGCGGACCCGTCACACGACCTCCCAGCAGGATTACGGACATGTGTCCGCACGGCTAGATCGCTTCAGTCTCGGCCGTCCGTCACGCGGCTGTCAACCACTCGTCCGAACCCTTGACACCCCGGACCCCCGCTCAGATAGTGAGTCTCATCGCCCCGATGACCGCCATACGGACGTATGTCCGAAACTTTGCTGGAGGGGAATCATGACCATTGCCGAGACGCCGCTGGCGGGCCGGCCGATCCTGCTGCGCGGCGGGACCGTGCTGACCATGGACGACGCCCACACGATCGTCGACAACGGCGATGTGCTGATCGTCGACGATCAGATCGTCGCGGTCGGGCCGGCACTCGCCGTCCCCGAGAACACCCAGGTGGTCGACGCGTCCGGCGGGATCGTGATGCCGGGGATGATCGACACCCACCGGCACATGTGGCAGACGGCCATGCGCGCGTACGGCGCCGACTGGACGCTGACGCAGTACTTCGTCTGGTACTACCTCGAGCACGGCAAGACGTTCCGACCGGAGGACATCCACGCCGGCAACCTGACGTCGGCCTGGGAGTCGCTCGAGGCCGGTGTCACCACGACCGTCGACTGGTCGCACGGACTGCAGAGCGTCGACCACGCCGAGGCCGCCGCGGACGCGTTGCGCGCCGTACCCGGGCGGTTTGTTCTTGCCTATGGCAACATCCAGGCCGGGCCGTGGGAGTGGACCGCGGACCTGGCGGTGCGGTCGTTCCTGGAGCGGATGCGGGACGACTCGCAGCTCGGTCTCCAGCTGGCCTTCGACGTGACCGGCGACCCGGCGTTCCCGGAGCGGGCCGCCTTCGAGGTGGCGAGGGAGCTCGGGCTCGGCGTGACGACGCACGCGGGTGTCTGGGGTGCGACCAACGACAACGGCATCAAGCTGATGCACGAGAACGAGTTCATGACGCCGCAGAACATCTACGTCCACGCGGCGACCCTCACCACGGACTCGTACCAGCGGATCGCCGCGACCGGCGGCTCGATCTCGGTCTCCACCGAGTCCGAGCAGAGCGCCGGCCAGGGCTACCCGCCCACCTGGCAGGTCCGCCGGCACAACATCCCGGTGTCGTTGTCGATGGACACCAGCGTGTGGTGGAGCGGCGACCTGTTCAGCTCGATGCGAACCACGCTCGGCGCCGACCGGGCCCGCGAACACCTCGAGGCGCACATGAAGGGCGCGACTGTGACCCACAGCCATCTGCGCGCCGAGCATGTCGTCGACTGGGCGACCCGCGGCGGCGCGAAGGCACTCGGCCGCGACGACCTCGGCAGTATCGAACCGGGGAAGAAGGCCGACGTCATCCTGATCAAGAACGATTCCTCGCCGGTGTCGTTCCCGCTGATCAACCCGTACGGCCAGGTGGCGTTCCAGTCGCAGCGCGGCGACGTCCACACGGTCATCGTCGACGGCCGTGTCGTGAAGTACGACCGTCAACTCGTCGGCTGTGACCTGACCGCCGTACGACGTGAGGTCGAGTCGACCGTGCACTACCTGCGGTCGACCCTCGGCGAGGAAGCATGGCGTAGCGGGATGAACCCGGAGCTGCCGAAGGGCGAGGTCCTCGACAACCCGTACCAGTACACCGACTACAAGTCCGACTCCACCCGCGAGGCGCGTGGCACCATCTTCGGTGAGCCGTAGCCGAGGACCAGGAGGATCAACTGATGGCAGGGCGTGGTGCGGGACCGGATTTCGTCGAGTCGCTGGCTCGCGGACTGGATGTGCTGGCCTGCTTCGACGCCGGCCACCGGACCATGTCCCTCAGCGAGGTGGCGACCGCGGCCGGCCTGGCCCGGCCGACCGCGCGCCGCCTGCTGCTCACGCTCGAAGAGCTCGGCTTCGTCCGCACCACCGACGGCGCCTTCCAGCTCACCCCGAAGGTCCTCACCCTCGGGATGGCGTACGTCGGCTCGCTCGGACTGTGGGACATCGCGAAACCGCACCTCGAGTCGCTCGTCCGCCGGACCGGCGAATCGTCGTCGATGGCACAGCTCGACGGCTCGGACATCGTCTATGTGGCCCGGGTGTCCGTGCCGAAGCTGATCGCGCTGCGCGTCGACATCGGCACCCGGTTCCCGGCGGCGCAGACCTCACAGGGCAAGGTCCTGCTCTCGGCGCTGTCCACCGACGAGCTCGCCGACGTCCTCGGGTTGCCCAGTCGCGCGGGGCTCCCGCCGTACATCGGCCGGACCGCTGACCAGTTGCGCGACGAACTGACCGAGATTCGTGCGCGCGGATGGGCGCTGGCCGACGAGGAGCTCGCGCCCGGCGTCCGCTCGGTCGCGGCGCCGGTCCGCGACGGCACCGGGAGAGTCCGGGCCGCGATGAACGTGACCGTGCATGCCGCTGAGACCACGGTCGACACGCTGCTCCACGATCATCTCCCGCTGCTACTGCGGACGGCCGGCGATGTCAGCGCGGAGTGGGCGCTGTGGCAGTCTCGTCCACACGTCGAGGTCGAACAGCGGCACGAGACGACTGCTTGAATGTCTGCATGACCGTTCTCGACTCTCCCATCCCCCGGTTCCATCTCGCGATGCCGGTCGACGACCTCGACGCGGCGCGGCACTTCTACGGCGAGGTCCTCGGCCTCGAGCAGGGCCGCAGCTCCGAGAGCTGGATCGACTGGAACCTGCGCGGCCACCAGTTCGTCACCCATCTCGCGCCGCAGCGGCAGCAGCAGATCCACAACCCGGTCGACGGGCACGACGTACCGGTGCCGCATTTCGGGCTGATCCTGACCGTCGAGCAGTTCCAGACCTTCGCGGAGCGGTTGAAGGCGGCCGGCACCGAGTTCGTCATCGAGCCGTACGTGCGGTTCCAGGGTCAGACCGGTGAACAGTGGACGATGTTCTTCCTGGATCCCGCCGGGAATGCCCTTGAGTTCAAGGCGTTCGCCGACGACTCGCAGGTCTTCAAGGCGTGATCCACCCGGTGAGGATCGTGGTGCCCGACGTCGTCGTGCATACCAAACGGTATGGAACGTTCGGCGGCGGGTGGAGGACGAAGAAGCCGAGGTCGTCGATGTCCGTGGTGGCCAGCTTGCCGGTCTCGCCGCGGGCGCTGACCACTCCGGCCTCGGGCGGATCCAGCTGACCGAGGACGGCGTCGGGTGTCAGCTCGAGCTCGACGGTCCAGCCGTCCGAGGCGAATGTGAGTGACCGCAGGATCGCGCTCTCGGACCGGATCGCCAGCGCGTCCAGTGAATCCCAGGCCGAGTCGTAGGTCAGTGCTGCCAGTTCGGCGTCGATGGTCCGCCACGAAAAGGCGGCCTTACCGGCGTCGACGAACGCGGCCGGCACCTCGTCGGAAGACGCCAGCGCGTCCCGCAGGGCATCGATCAACTTCTCGTCGTCGTTCCAGTCCGGATTCATCACGGTTCTCACCCCCTCGTCCCTTGATCAAAACCATCGGGTCCGTCCGCCGCCAGCAACGCCAGCGCGGGCGTCTGCCGCAGCTTGGTCAGGCAGCGGGCCCGGTTCGGCCCGATGCTGCCGATCGGCACGTGCAGTCGCCGGCTGATCTCGTCGTACGGCGCGGGCGGGTCCTGGATCAGCAACCCCAGCAAGAGCTGGCACCGCCGCGACAACTCCGCGAACGCGGTCCGCAGGATCGTCCGGCGTTCGTGCCGCAGCACTTCCTCCTCGGCGATCGCCTGCTCGGGTACGTCGGGCGACTCCGCCAGGTCGACCGGCTCGACCCGGCTGGTCGATCTGATCAGCCGGAAGCACTCCCGCTGCGTCGTCGTCGCGATCCAGCCAGGTAACGCGGCCGGCTCGCGCAGGCCGGGCAGGTGCTCGACCAATCGCAGCCAGACGCTCTGCCCGACATCGTCGATATCGGGCTGTGCCAACCGATATCGCCGGCAGACCGAGAAAACCAGTGGCGCGTAGCGCTCCACCAGCTCGTCCCAGGCACTCTTCTCGCCGTCCCTGGCCCGGGTGACCAGGTCGACGACTGTCGGGTCGTCCCGCATGCCGCCCCCTCTCTCACCGGACCGCTCTCACTACTACAGAGTCGGTCCGGACCACTGCTGATACATCCTGGCTCTAGGCGCCGAGGGCGACGAACGATCGCGCCGCGGCGATCGTGACCGGATCGCCGCGCGCCTCGGTCCGGGCACCGGCGAACGCGGTCGCCAGCGACTGACCGGCCTGCAGGTTGTCGTGCAACGCGAGCATCAACGGCGCGGTCGCCGGATCGTTCACCGGGACGACGCTCGCCAGGATCCCGGCCGCGCCCAACGGGATCAGGCTGCTGCTCAACCCCAGCAACTCGTCCGCGCCGACGGGCTTGGCCAGGCCGGAGTCGCAGCTCGACAGCACCATCCGGTACGGCGCTCTGCGCAGCCGCTCGAAGTCGTACACGGTCAGTGGCCCGTCGTCGAGCCGCAACGACGAGAACATCGGACTGTCCGCGCGGAACGTCCCGTGCGCCGCGATGTGCGCGATCCACGCGCCGTCGAGCTCACGCAGTACCTTCTCGGCGGTCGCGTCGCCGTCGGCGAGCACGGTCGCGTCCGGGTACTTCGCGGCCAGTCGCATCACCTCGGCCCGGCCCGCCGACAACCCCGGCCCCAGCACGAGCACGACGCGCCGGTCGGCCGGCGGCCGCAGCCGCCGCGCCCGCAACCAGACCGCCGCCGACGGCACCACGTTGACGGCCCGCTCCGCCAACGCCGGCACCAGCCCCCACGGCAACGCCTGCAACCGCCCCGGCGGCACCATCACCACCGCCCGATCCCCCAGCCGCTCAACCGCCGCCCCGAGAATCGCATCCCCCAACCGCTGCCCGAGCACGTCGAGGGAAGGCCCTCGGTAGTCCCGCCCACCCGCCATCCGGCCCCCATGGGGGCGCGCTTGTGGGCGGGCGTGTGCCAGCCAGCGCAGCCGGAAGCGCGAGCGTTCGACCTCGACTGCTGCGGCCGCCATCGGGCCGACCTCATGCCGGGTGATCCGCCCGTCGCGCACCACCACCGCATGCAACACGCCGTCGACCTCGATCAGCTCGACGAGCACCGTCTCGCCCAACGCATCAACCAGACCATCGACGTCGAACCGCGACGCCGCACCACCCAATGCCCCACCTTGCGCCCGCAGCGCACGATCCCGAACAGCCTTCTCCAGCCGCCGGCGTTCCTTCTCCAACGCAGGATCAGGCGACGCATCCGACCGCCGTACGACGTCCCGCAGCGCGGCAAGGTCAGCACCCAACTGCTCGTCGTCCGACGGCCGAACCGGCGGAACGCCCAACGCCGTCGCCCGCCACCGCTCCCCCCAGACCAGCAACCGCCGCGGATCATCCCGCCGCAACGCATCCCGCAGCGCCAGCTCCGCCAACTCGGCGCCCTGGCCCGTCGCCAACGCACGCAGCTCGGTCGCACCCATCGTCAGCCGATGCTCGTCCAACGCATCGAGCCCGCGACCGCACGCCGACAACATCCCGCGCACATCGGACCGAGCCTCCGCGCGCAATGCCTTCCCCAGCCAGGCCGAGCTCCGCGCCATCGGCGGCGCGTCCTTGCTGTGCTGCCCGGCCAACTCCAGTTCACGATCCGCGGTCCGCGACCGGCCATCGGCCAACGCGAGCCGACCGGCCAGCAGATGCGCCGCGGATGCCTCGGACGCGCCCAACGCATCCAACCGCCGAGCCGCCGCACTCACCCGGCGCAGCAACGGCTCACCACGCTCGCCGGCCTGATAGCGCGCCTCCAACTGCACCATCGACGACCGCACCGACCACCACTCCCGGCGCTGCGCGGAGAACAACCGCCGCGCCCGGTCCGCCCGATCCTGCGCGGCCTGCGGATCACCCGCCGCCAGTGCGGCCGTCGCCGCCGCGAACCACAGCTCGCCCCGTTTGGTCGCCGTCCCGCCCTCTGCCTCCATCTGGGCGATCGCCTGATCCATCTCGGCCAACGCCTCCGCGCTGAGCCCGGCCGCGAGCAGTACGCCGCAGCGGTCGATCGCGAGGTCCGGCCAGACCACACCGACCGCGGCGAACCGGCGTCCCGCTTCGTCCAGGTAGCGCAGCGCCGACGGCAGATCGCCGCGCGAGTACGCGACCAATCCGCGATTCTGTCGCGCCTCGGCGTACTCGAACTCCTGACCGGTCGCGGCGTACAACTTCTCGGCGACGGCAAAATCCGCATCGGCCCGCTTCGTCCCACCCAATGCGAGCTGGATGAAACCGCGATAGTTTCGCGACCGCGCCTCCCAGACCTGATCGCCCGAACGCCGCAGCCGCGCGATCGCCAGCCGCAGATCGTCCAGCGCCTCGCGATGCCGCCCCAGCACCAGCAGTACGTCGGCGCGCCGCACCAGCACGCGCCCGGTCAGCGCGCCGCGACTGAGCTCGACCGCACGATCGAGGCGTGCCAGACCTTCGCGGCTCCGGCCCGCCCGGCCGAGCGTTGCGCCCAATGTGGCAAGGACATCCGCCTCCCGCTCCGACCGTCCGGACTGCTCCGCGAGCCGCAACGCGGTACGCAACTCGCGGACCGCCGCCGGGGTGTCGCCGAGCTGCCGGAGACTGATGCCCCAGGCCTGATGCGCGATCGAGGCATCGATCGCCAACGGGTCCCGGGCCAGCACAGTGCGCGCGGAGGCGATCGCGTCGTGCGGACGCGACAAAGCCAGGGGCAGCAGATTTTCCACCGCCCCGGCACTCCCCCCTGCCGTCGGCATTCTGAAATGATAACGGCCATTCATTGATCGAGGGGGGAAGGAAAGAAATGGCGGATCAAACCGGCGACCGAAAATACGTCGCCCAGATCGAACTGATTCTGGCCGCGTTCGGGCGCGAGGTCGAGATCTATCCCGAGGACTGGCAGAAGCGGCCGGAAGGGGCCGACTATCTGTACCGCAACGGAGTCGTCCTGGTCCGGGACGAGGACGTCACCCGGGTGATCGAACTGTTCCAGGGCGGACGCCCGGCCGAGGGCGGGATCGGCGGCGTCACCCGGCTGCTGCTGCCGGAGAAGGTTCCGGGCGACGCGCCGGAGGACCGGTCGGTCACCCAGCGATTCCTGAAGTACGCCGATCTGCGGCTCGGACGCGGCGTGGTCACGCCCGAGCACCTGTTCTATGTGACGCCCAGCGTCAGCCCGTGCCCGGCCACCGAGCCGGAGGAGGTGCCGCCCGGGATCGCGCCGGACCCGATGGTGCCGGAGCCGTTCCCGTCCGCGGGCAACCCCGACGGCCGCGGTGTGAAGGTTGTGGTACTGGACGTCGGCTGGTCGGACGCGCCCGCGGCGTACTGGCTGAACGGGGTGACCGGTGACCCGGAGAACGCGTTCGACGGTTCGGGGCGGATCCGGCCGTACGCCGGCCACGGCACGTTCATCGCCGGTGTCATGCGCGCGATCGCCCGCAACGTGGAGATCGTGGTGAAGAGCTACTTCACCACGGCCGGCGCGATGTGGGAGTTCGATCTCGCCGCGGCGCTGGACGAGGTGCTCGACCTCGCGCCGGACATCATCAGTCTGTCGGCCGGCACCCGGACGCGGTTCGATCTGCCGGCGCTCGGCCTGGACGTGTTCATCCAGACCCGGCTGAACCGTGTCAACGGCCTCACACTGGTCGCCGCGGCCGGCAACGAAGCGAGCCGGGACTACTTCTGGCCGGCTGCGTTCCCGGAGACCGTCGGCGTCGGAGCACTCGCGGAGAACGGCCGGGACCGGGCGTCGTTCAGCAACTTCGGCGCCTGGGTCGACGTCTACGCCCCGGGCGAGAACCTGGTGAACGCCTTCCTCACCGGCGACTACGAGTGCACCGAACCGCCGAACACCGGCCAGTTGCGCACCTTCGCCGGCATGGCGCGCTGGAGCGGTACGTCGTTCGCGACGCCGCTCGTGGCTGGCCTGATCGCCGGGCGGATGTCGGTCACCGGCGAGAACGCCAAGCAGGCGGCGGACGCGTTGCTCGCCTTCGCGCTGACCCAGTCGGAGCCGGG
This sequence comes from Kribbella sp. NBC_00662, assembly GCF_041430295.1. Taxonomy (GTDB): domain Bacteria; phylum Actinomycetota; class Actinomycetes; order Propionibacteriales; family Kribbellaceae; genus Kribbella. The sequence continues at coordinate 6,994,344 of NZ_CP109029.1, forward strand.
AGTCGGCCCGGTCCTGCGGGCCGGCGACGCGATCACGGCAGTCAGCTAGCGCTGACATGACGCGCTGACGCGGTGCGGGACCAACCGGCCTGACCGCCGGACCTCCCGCACCACGTCAGCCTCCCCCTCTGCGCGCCCTCTCGTTGTCCTCCCCCCTGCAACAACTCGAGGGCATCCCCCCATTTGTGCGGAGTCACCCTCGGTGCCGATTGATACACCCGGTCATCAGGAAAGTTTCCAACGCGACGGCTACCGCGGATGCTCACAGAGGAACGGCGCCCGGCCCGCGCCGGAGTGGTAGTTGTACTGCGTGCCGTCGACCTCGAGGATCGTCCGGTTCCCCGGCACCAGTGCCTGGGTGTAGAGCATGTCCGGCTCCGGGCAGCCGAGGCTCCCGTCGGACCAGGTGACCTCCTCGGAGCTGACCACGGTCACCTGTGCAGGATCGATCCCCAGCCGCTTACTGAGGTCAGCCTTGGCTTGCTCGACAGGCCCGCCGGCCGGTGTACCGCTACTGCTACTACTGCTGCTACTACTACTGCTACTGCTGCTCGTGGGACTGGGTGTCATCGAAGGAGTCTCTCCCGTTCCGGTGTTATTGCCACAGGCAACCAAAAGGCCGGTCGTCAGCAGCACGACGCTCACTGTCCGCATCACCATCACCTCCCACAGTAGACGGCGGAACAGCTGCATTCGTTGCAGATGTATCGCACGAATGTTGTTCAGGTTCCGTTTCCCGTCTGTCAGCCGGCGACCTGAAGGATCAAGGCAACTCGGGAACCGCCTGTCCAAGGAGTATGCATGTCTGTCGATCGTCGTTCCGTCCTCCGTGGTGCCGCCGTAGGTGCGGCCGGAGTCGGTTTCACCGCAGTCGGCGCCGTACCGACGCTGGCCGAGGCCGCGCCTGCTGCGCGCGGCGGCCACTCGCCGTTCCCCCAGCACAAGCCGTTCCCGCCGCTGCTCGACGACCCGAAGGGCCTGCTCGCGCTGCCGGCCGGGTTCAAGTACCGGGTGGTCACCAAGGCCGGTGAGACCAAGCTGAAGAGCGGTCACCCGACGCCGACCCTGCACGACGGGACCGCGGTCTTCGACGGCAGCCGGCACGGCACCTACACGCTGATCCAGAACCACGAGATCGGCGCCGCCGACCCGCTCGGCGTACCGGCGATCGAGGGCACCGTCTACGACAGCGGCGTCGGCGCGGCCGGCGGCTGCACGGTCATCTCGGTCGACCGCGACGGCAAGAACCTCGGCGAATGGGTCGGCATCTCGGGCACGATCACCAACTGCGCCGGCGGCCCGACGCCGTGGGGCACCTGGATGACGTGTGAGGAGACCGAGAACAAGGCCAACGGCACCACCCGGCTGAAGGACCACGGCTACGTCTTCGAGGTCTGGGGCGACGGCAAGACCGCCCACCCGGTGCCGCTGAAGGCGCTCGGCCGGTACGCGCACGAGGCGCTCGCGATCGACGAGGACCGCACCCACATCTACCTGTCCGAGGACGCCTCCGGCCCGAACGGGTCGTTCTACCGCTGGTCGGCGCCGCGCGGCTACCGGCTCAGCTCGCGCAGCTGGCAGGACCTGCAGAACAAGGACTTCGGCACGCTCGAGGCGCTGGCGATCCTCGGTGACGACGGCAAGCCGATCCCGGACGTCGCGTACCTGACCTCGGCCCAGCTGCTGCGTCCGTTCCGCACCACCTGGGTGCCGGTGCCGGACCGCGACGGCACGACGACGTCGGTGCGCAAGCAGTTCACCGACGGCCAGATCACCCGCGGCAAGAAGTTCGAGGGCGTCTACGGCACCAAGCAGGGCGTGTACGTGGTGAACTCGTACGCCGAGTCCGGCACCGCCGACCTGCCGGCCGACGCCGTACCGCACGACGGCATGGTGTGGTTCTACAACTACGAGGCCCGCACCATCCAGCTCGTCACGTACTTCCCCGAGAACGCGGCCGCGAACAAGGGCCCCGAGGCGAAGTACGACGACCTGAACTTCGACAGCCCGGACAACGTCACCGTGACGCCGTGGGGCTCGCTGATCCTGGCCGAGGACGGTCAGGCCAGCAGCCACGTGCTGAGCGCGACGCCGGGCGGCCCGACGTACGCCATCGCCCGGAACATGCTGAACGACTCCGAGTTCACCGGTCCGACGTTCTCCGCGGACGGCAAGGTGCTGTTCGTCAACATCCAGACGCCGGGTATCACGCTGGCCATCACCGGCCCGTGGCGCGACTACCTCGGCTGAGTGCATCCAGAAGCGTGAGCGAGCGTTCGTCCGGTCCAACGCGGACCTCGTTCATCAGGTAGGAGAAGGTGGTCTCGCGGCCCGGCCATGCGCCGTGCCGCGAGCCGCCTGCTCCGGGGTGACCGAATGCGTCATCCTGCAACTCGAACCCGGCACCGTAAACCATCGGACTCCCCCACGTCGGCTCGATGCCGCGCCGGATCTCCCGGCGACCGAGCTCGACGATCTCCGGCGCCAGGACACCGTCTCCCAGCAACAAGGCGTAGAACTTCGCCATCCCTCGCGCCGTCGCATAGCCACCCACGGCTGCCAGCCCGGCACTGCGGTACTCCTGGCTGTTCCAGATCTTCTCCGAGCCCGGCACCCACAGTGGGTTCGGCCGATTCAACTCCGACCACGGCCCATCGACGAGCACGCCGTCCGGCGCCACCATCGTCGCTGCCCGCCAGTGCAGCTCCTCGGGCAAGCCGATCCACACCTCGAGTTCCAGCGGTACGGCGAACTCGTCCGCGAAGAACTGTCCCACGGTGCGGCCGTCGACCCGCCGTACCAGCTCGTCGAGAAGCCAGCCCCAGGTCACCGCGTGGTACATGAACACTGCGCGCGGATCGGCCGCCGGCGCCTGCGCGGCGAGGTGCGCTGCCATCAGGTCGTGGTCGAGCAGATCGGCGTACCCGGCCTCGACCCACGGCAGACGGGCCTGGTGGGACAACACCTCGGCGATCGTGATCCGTTCTTTGCCCTCGGCACCGAATTCGGGCCAGTAGCGGGCCAAGGGGTGGTCGAGCTCGAGTTGACCACGTTGCACCAGCAGCAGCATGCAGGCGCTGGTGAGTCCCTTGGTCCCGGAGAACATCAGGTGGATCGTGTCCCGATCCCATGCCCGGCCTGTCTCCGGGTCGGCGGTCCCGCCCCACAGGTCGACGACCAACTCACCCCGGTGGTACGCCGCGAACGCCGCGCCCAGCTCGCCCCGCTCGGTGAAGTTTCGCTCGAACGCCTCGGCCACGTGCTCGAATCCCGGTGCTGTCCACATGCGGATGATGGTACCGATCATTCTTATCTTGGTCCAGCTCGGTACGCTGGGACCCGGAGGTGGTTGGACCATGCCGGTCAAGGCTGGGGAGCGGTTGGATCCGGAGGCCACGAAGGCCCGGATCCTGAAGGCGGCGGCGGAGGTGTTCGGCCGGCGCGGGATCCACGCGACCGGGATCAACGAGATCGTCGAGGCCGCGGGCGCGTCGAAGCTGACCATCTACAAGAACTTCGGCTCCAAGGACGGTCTGGTCGAGGCCGTGCTCGCCGACCGCACGCAGCGGGTCCGCGCCTGGCACAACGAAGCGGTCGAGCAGGCACCGCCCGGCCGGGATCAGATTCTCGCCGTCTTCGACCTGATCGCCAGTTGGTACGCCGAGGCCGGGTTCCGCGGCTGCGCGATGATGAACGCCGCCACCGAGGACCGCGGCCAGGACGGCGCGCCGCGGCGACTTGCGCGAGAGCATCTCGCCTTCTACCGCGAGCTTTTCGAGCGATTGCTGAAGGGTGCGGGGGCTCATGATCCGGAGCGGACGGCGCGACAGCTGGTCGTCGTACTGGAAGGCGCGACGCTGATCAGCGCGGTCGACCAGGACCCTGGACTCGGGGCCGAGGCTCGGGCAATCGTGGAGACACTGCTCGCCTCGGCGCTCTGAGAGCGACCAGGACACACGCGAGGCCCACTCCGGCCGCCACGAGGAACGCCGCCGGGTAGCTTGCGTGCTCGGCGACGAGCCCTCCGAGCGGACCCGCGACCATCACCCCGAGATCCCAGAACGACGTCATCACAGCCATCGAGACACCCGGCCGCAGCCCACGCACCTGATCCAGCGTCATCGAGATGCAGGCCGGATAGACCAGCGCCAGGCCCACGCCGGCCAGCGCCGTACACAGGACCGCGGCGACAGGTCCGTTGGCCAGCGCGATGCCCACCAGCGCGATGACCGCGAGCGGGACCGTCGACGCCGCCACCACGCGGCCGCCGTACCGGTCGACGAGCGGGCTGCCGGCGAAGCGTGCGATCAGGAACGCCGCCGCGAAGACAGCCAGGGCGATGTTGTCCACACCGAGATCGTCGGCGCGCAATCGCAGCACCAGCAAGGCGGCCACCGTCCCGTAGCAATAGGCAGCCAGCCCGATGGTTGCCCCAGGCAACCGCACTCCAGTCGGCACAACGGCCTGCAGCCGACGGATGCGCACCTGCTCACGCCGGCCTTGCTCATCTGCCGACCCCAGCGGCTCGATCCGACCCGGATCCGAGCGGGTCGTCAGCACCAGAGCGGCCGACGCGAGCGACAGCCCCACGACAACCCACCACACTCGGTCACCGACGACGGTCGCGATGACCGGGCCACCGGCCAGCCCACCCCACATGGACAACCCGAACCAGCCGGCCAACCGCCCGCGCCGCGCCACCTGCGTACCCGAGAGCACCCACGGCAGCGCCGCCGAGAACAGCGCCGCCTCGCCGGCTCCCATCACCAGCCGCGCGACCAGCAACAGGGCCAGGTCCGGAGCAAGTATTTGCCCAAGGCCCCCAACTGCCGCCAGCACTCCCCCGGTCACCACGACCGGCCGGGACCAGCCCGCATCCGCCAGCCGGCCCGCGAACGGCCGCGCGCATGCCGTCGCCAGGAACGCGATCCCGACCGCGGTCCCGCTCGCCAGCGCGCCGCCGCCGAACTTCTCCGGCACGTACGACGGCAGCGCCTGCAACGTGGCTCCGAACGCGAGGTACCCAGCCAGCACCGCCACCCACAACCGCCGTACCGGAACGCTCATGGATGGGATAGTACCGCTTGTTACTATGTCTGTCGCGCGCGGTCCAGGAGAACCACCTCACACGCGTAGTGCTGCGAGGCCGTCATCTCGCCGCGAAACCAGAGCAGCGGGACGCGGCCGGGATCGCCGGGTGCGACGATCGGCCGGAGGTTGTCGACGGCGGAGTTCTCGGTCACCGGCGTCCACGTCGGCCCGCCGTCGTTCATCCGTGCGTGGAAGATCTCGTGATGCTTCAGCGCGGCGCCGTCGCGCGGGTCGATCGGCGTCGAGACGTAGAGCGAGTCGAGGTCGTACGGGTCGATCGCGACCAAGCCGGTGTAGTCGTTCTCGTGCACCAGCAGACCGTGGCCGGCCTTCGCCAACTGCTGCACCTGCCACGTGCCGCCGGGCGCGAGCCGCGCGTAGAAGAAGCGGTGATCCGGCACCGGATGCTGTCGCGCGAACGCATCCTCCGGCTTCTCCGGTACGTCGTGGCGAGCGAGCATCACCGCAGCGAGCGAGCCGTCGCCGCCGCGACGGATGTCGACGGTCCACCAGTGCGTCATCGGCTCGCCGTCCCAGACCGAATCCGCGGCGAGGACCTCGGTCAGCTCCACCTGCGACGGCGCGTCGGCGTCGAGCGCCTTGCTGTCCACGACCGTTCCGTCGGTCCGATGCAGCGCACCACCCTCGAGATAGCCGTGATAGATCGAGTTGTTGTAGTCGCGTGGGTGGTGGTCGGTCGTGATGAGGTCGACGCGTGTGGGCGTCGAGACATAGCGCGTGTAGCCGTTGACGTATCCGATCTTCGGGCGGGTGAACAGCTTGCCGGCGTACTCCCAGGTATCGCCCTCGTCATCGGAGACGAGCGCACAGGGGTCGTCGTTCACCGCGCGAGCGAAACAGTAGAGCCGGCCGTCGAGCTCGTGCAGGTTCGAGTACGTGACGCCGCGCCCGCCGGTGAACTCGCCCCAGTCGAACGTCTGCTCCGGTCCCCAGGTCAGCGGATCGCCGGGCTCGCTGATCCGCCAGCGGGTCAGGTCATCGGTCTTGTGCTTCGTGTACACCGCCAGCCAGCGACCATCGCGTCGTCGCCACAACGCCGGTACGTCGTGATCGTCGGCTTCGAACCGCTCATGCAGGACGACGACGTCGGTCGAGCCGGATCGCAGATCGACCACGGTCAACTCGACATTGCCGGCCCGCTCGTCTCCGCCTGGTCCCTCCGGCGCGGCGATCGAACCTGCGACCAGCAGGCCGGCGTCCGGATCGATCAAGGCCCGCTCATCCTGGAACCAGCACCAGGCACCGTTGTCATTGATCACTCGAGGCGCATCCATGGTCGCCCAGTGTTCCATCGTTGGAGCGATCAGGGTAAGCGTTTGCCCACATCCGGTCAGAACTGTCCGATGGTCGTGCGAGGATCGGGCTATGCCGATCGACCAGCATCTTCTGCTTGCGTTTCTGCTGACGACGACGATCGCGATGATCACGCCGGGGCCGGACATGTTGTTCATCCTCGGGTGCGGGATGCGCAGCGGTCCGCGGGCCGGGTTGCTCGCGACGGCCGGGGTTGCGACGAGTGAGGCCGTGCATGTCGCGGTGGCGGCGGCCGGGTTGGCCGCGTTGTTCGCGGCGGTGCCGGTCGCGTTCACCGCAGTACGGATCGTCGGTGCGGCGTACCTGATCTATCTCGGGGTGCAGATGATCCGGCACCGGAACGACGCGGTCGACGACGCGCCGGCCGGAGCGGCTATGTCGGGGCGGAAGGCGTATTTGACCGGGCTGACCACGAATCTGCTGAACCCGAAGATGGTGACGTTCACGATCGCGTTCCTGCCGCAGTTCGTGGTGCCGGCGCACGGCCGGGTGTGGCTGCAGTTCGCGGTGCTCGGCGCGATCCTGATCGTGCTGGAGTTCCTCGTCGACGGCACGGTCGGACTGCTGTCCGGGCGGATCGGCGGCTGGCTGCGGTCTCGCCGTACCGCCCGCCGCCGGATCGACACGGCGACGGGCGGGATCTTCATCGGCCTCGGCGTAAGGCTCGCCTTGCTGCGGTAGAGCTGCGACAGGAGCCTCAGACGAGACCGAAGCCGCCGGTCCAGGCGACCTTCTCGCCGATCGCGAGGGTGAGCTGGAGGAACCCGACCGCCTCGAGCTCGCGCGCACGCTTCAGCGAGCCCGCGTCGACCGCCTTCAGGCCGCCTTCGGAGACGATCCCGGCGAACTGCGCCTTGGCGTCGGCGTGGTCGCCCGCGATCAGGACCGTGGTCGGAACCTGCCCGGCCTGACCCGACGCCACCGTCGCCGCGAACGTGGTGTTGAAAGCCTTCAGGACCTTCGAGTCCGGCAGCTTCTCGGCCAGCTCGGCCGCCGCCGAACCGTCCGCCGGAACGACGAGCGAGTCGAACGTCTCGAAGTTCAGCGGGTTGGTGATGTCGACGACGACCTTGCCGCTCAACTGGTCGGCACGGTCGGCGAGGACCTGGTCGATCGCCGGGTACGGCACCGCGAGGATCACGACCTCGCCGGTGACCGGCTTGTCCTTGTCGGTGGAGTCGAACAGCTCGACGGTGTTGCCGCCCTTGGCGACGACCGAGGAGATCGCCTGCCCCATGTTGCCGCTGCCGATGATGCTGACGTGCGTCATGCTCCAGCTCCTTTTAGTTGTGCGTTCAACCATCACGGTAGCGCAGGAAAGTTGTAGCTACAACCTTTTGCTGCCAGAATGTTGAGATGAGCACTCGATGGCTGGACGAGACGGAGATGACCGCCTGGGTGCGGCTGGCCGCCGTACTCGAGCTGCTGCCCGGCGTCCTCGACTCCCAGCTGCGGCGCGACGCGGAGCTGACGCACTACGAGTACTACGTGATCGCGATGCTCTCCGAGGCGCCGAAACGCACGCTCCGGATGACCGCGTTGGCGCAGCGGACGAACGCGACCCTCCCCCGGCTGTCACATGTCGTGAAGCGGTTGGAGGATCGCGGTCTGATCGAGCGCTTCCCCTGCCCCGAAGACGCGCGCGCGACGAACGCCCGGCTGACCGCCGACGGCTGGAAGAAGATCCGCGCCACCGCGCCCGGGCATGTGGCAACGGTCCGCGAGCACGTGATCGATGTACTCACTCCTGAGCAGATCTCCCAGCTCGCCGACATCACCGGCGCGATCCTCGAATCGGTCGACCCGGAGGGCAAGCTCAGCGAGGTGTACCGGCGCTGAGGTCGAGCAGCACCTTCGACGCGACGGTGCGGTCGCTGGCGAGATTGAACGCAGTGGCCGCATCGTCGAGCGGGAACGTGTGCGTGACGATCGGCGCGACGTTCAGTCCGTTGGCGAGCAGCTCGATCGCGGTGTCGAACTCGTGGTCGAAGCGGAACGCTCCTCTCAGTGTGAGCTCCCGCGTCATCAGCACGTTGCCTGCGAAAGGAGTGTCGCCGGGCGGCAGGGTGCCGACCTGTACGACGGTGCCGGCGCGGCGTACTCGCTCGAGGCAGGTGCGCAGGCCGGCCGCCGTACCGGAGGCCTCGATCGCGATGTCGATCTCGTCCGGCCAGTCCGTGTTGCCGACCTGGATCGTTTGTGTCGCGCCGATCTGAGTCGCGAGGGCCAGCGGCGTCTCGTGTAGGTCGGTGACGATGACCTCGACCGCGCCGGCCTGTCGTAACGCGGCCACCACCAAGAGGCCGATCGGTCCCGCGCCGGTGACCATCGCTCGTTTGCCGTCGACGTCGCCTGCTTGGTTGACCGCGTGGATCGCGACCGACAGCGGCTCGGCCAGCACCGCCGTACGAAGGTCCAGGCCGGTCGGCAGGATCCGCACCTGGTCGGTTCGGACGATCAGTTGCTGCACGAAGCCGCCCTGGATGTGCGGGTTCCTCGCTGCACTGCCGAGATAGTTGCTATAGGCACAGATATTGCGCCGGTCGTTGCGGCATTCCGGGCATTGTCCACACGGCGTCGCCGGATGGATCCCGACCGGCGTTCCTTCGGGCAGGCCGTCCGTGCCGCCGGTGATCCGCCCGACCACCTCATGGCCGAGCACCAGCGGCTCCCGGATCCGGAAGTCCCCCACTCCGCCGTCGTGGTAGTAGTGCAGGTCCGACCCGCAGATCCCGCCGTACTCGATGCCCACGGCAACTTGTCCCGGCCCGGGCTCGACCGCGCCGCGTTCCTCGACGCGCAGATCTCCCGCGGCGTGCACCACACACCCGAACACGTAACCCACCACCCTCAAGTCGCCGTCCGCCGAGAATATCTGCCGTCGCTCCGTCATGTATCGCGGCGGGTTGCCGATGACTCCGTCCGAATAAGGGGGAGGAACTGTCATGAGCAACACAGTCGAACCACACCGGAGGCGGACCAGGACCGTACGGCGCTCTCACCGCCGCCTGATCGTCACGATCAACATCGCCGAGGCCGTGATCATGCTGCCGTGCCTCGTCGCGGCGTACGGCCTGGCGGAACACCTGGTCGCAGCCCAAGAGGCCGTCGGCCCGCACCAGGTCGCGAGCCGATCAGTCCATTGGCCTTTCGACTTCGCGATCACGCTGAACATGAGCCTGCTCATCGTCGGCGCCGCGGCCGGCGCGGTCGGCAGCGTCATCCAGCAGAGCATGACGTTCGCCCGCAGCTCTGCGCCGAATCACCAGGTCGCGTGGTACGTCATGCGTCCGTTGTGGTCCGCGCTGCTCGCCTCGGTCTCGGTCATCGCGGTCAACACCGGCCTGATCAGCATCGGGGACGAAACCACCTCCAGCGCCGGCGTAGCCGTCCTGGTCCTGACCGGCGCCCTCACCGGCCTGTTCACCGACCAGGCCCTGAACCGCCTGCGCCGCATCCTCAACCGCCCACCACGCGGCTGAACTCACCGCCGTCAGCGGAAGTCTCGGGATTTGGTGCGGGCGGCCAGGGGGAGGCGTTCGAGGTGTTCGGCGGAGAGGTTGGTTACTTCGCCGGCGCGTTCTACCCGGCCGCGGATGATGAGGGCGGCGGCGTTGCGGGCTACGGCGGCGTGGTGGTGCCAGCAGCCTACGGTGATGACGATGTTGGCCATGCCGGTCTCGTCCTCGAGGTTCATGAAGGTGACGCCGGAGGCGGTGGCGGGGCGTTGGCGGTGGGTGACGACACCGGCCACCCGGACACGGGCGCCGTTGGGGGCCTCACGGAGTTGAGCGGCGGACAAGATTCCTTCGGCGCGGAGCCTTTCGCGGACGCGCTCCATCGGGTGGCTGGTGGTGGTGATCGAGGTGGACCACAGGTCGGCCATGTCGGCCTCGATGTCGCTCATCCCGGGCAGCGTCGGCGGCGGACCGGCCGCGGTGATGCCGGCCAGTTGACCAGGGCGCTCCTCGGCGGCGCGACCTGCCTCCCACAACGCCTGCCGCCGGTCGAGCCCGAAGCAGTCGAACGCGCCGGCCGTCGCGAGCGCCTCGACCTGGGCCGCGGTGATCCCGGTACGCCGGACCAGGTCGGCCATCTCGGTGAACGGCCCACCCCGCTCCCGCTCCTCGACGATCAGCTTCGCGCCCTTCTCCCCCACCGTGCGTACTTCGGACAAGCCGAGCCGGACCGCGAACACACCGTCCCGGCGATGCACCGTGGTATCGAACGGCACCTTCGGATCGAACGGCCCCACCAGCGGCTGCGGATCCGCCAGGCACTCGTCCAGTCCGGTCGGACCGGTGCGCTCCTGCCCCTCGACCAGCAGCTCGAGCCCCGCGTCGACGCCCGAGAGATGCAGATGCGGACGACGTACTTCGACACCGTGGCGGCGGGCATCGGCCACCAGGGACTGTGGTGAATAGAACCCCATCGGCTGAGCCCGCAGCAGTGCGGCCAGGAAGGCGGCCGGGTAGTGCAGTCGCAGCCAGGTGCTGGAGTAGACGAGCAGCGCGAAGCTGATCGAGTGCGATTCGGCGAACCCGAAGTTCGCGAACGCTTCGATCTTCTCGTAGATCTCGTCGGCCAGGTCTCCGGTGATTCCGTTGCCGGCCATCCCGGCGTACAGCTTGTCCTTCAGTGACGAGATCTTCTCGATGCCGCGTTTGGAACCCATCGCCCGGCGGAGCAGGTCGGCCTCGTCGCCGTCGATCTCGCCGACCGCCATCGCCATCTGCATCAGCTGCTCCTGGAACAGCGGCACGCCCATGGTCCGCTCCAGCACCGGTCGCAGCTTCGGGTGCAGGTAGGTGATCGGCTCCTCCCCCGTCCGCCGGCGGATGTACGGGTGGACGGCGCCGCCCTGGATCGGGCCGGGACGGATCAGCGCGATCTCGGTGACCAGGTCGTAGAACCGTCGCGGTTTCAGCCGCGGCAGGGTCGCCATCTGCGCGCGGGACTCGACCTGGAACACCCCGACCGAGTCCGCCCGGCAGAGCTGGTCGTAGACCCCGGCCTCCTCCCGCGGGATCGTGTGCAGCTCCCACGACTCGCCGATCTCCTCGCGGACCATGTCCAGGCAGTACTGCAGCGCGGCCAGCATGCCGAGCCCGAGCAGGTCGAACTTCACCAGCCCCATCCACGCACAGTCGTCCTTGTCCCACTGCAGGACGGTCCGTTTCTCCATCCGGGCGTGCTCGATCGGCACCACCTCGCCGACCGGGCGCTCGGTCAGCACCATCCCGCCGGAGTGAATCCCGAGATGCCGCGGGAACTTCAGCAACTCGGTCGCCATCGACACCACCTGGGGCGGGATGTCGTGCTCGGTCGAGGTGACCTCTGGGCTCCAGCCGTCCACCTGCTTCGACCACGCGTCCTGCTGACCGACGGAGTACCCCAGCGCCTTCGCCATGTCGCGGACGGCGGACTTCGGACGGTAGGAGATCACATTCGCCACCTGGGCGGCGTTGTGCCGGCCGTACTTCTCGTAGACGTGCTGGATCACCTCTTCTCGCCGGCCGGAGTCGAAGTCGACGTCGATATCCGGCTCCTCGGCGCGGGTCGTGGCCAGGAACCGCTCGAACGGCAGGTTGTAGAGAATGCTGTCCACCGCGGTGATGCCGAGCGCGTAGCAGACCGCCGAGTTCGCCGCCGAGCCGCGGCCCTGGCAGAGGATCCCGTTGTCGTGCGCGAACCGGACGATGTCCTCGACGATCAGGAAGTACCCCGGGAAGCCCTTCTCCTCGATGACGTCGAGCTCCCGCTCCAGCCGCTCGTAGGCATCCGGCCGCTGCGCGCGCGTCCCGTACCGCCGGGCGGCGCCGGCGAAGGTCAGCTCCCGCAGCCACGACATCGGATCATGACCATCGGGTACGTCGCGCAGCGGCAGCTTCGGCTTCGCCCGCGCGAGGTCGAACGCGAGCTGGTCGGCCAGCGTCACCGAGCGCGCCACCGCCCCGTCGTACCGCCGGAAGCGGGTCGCCATCTCCGCCCCCGACCGCACGAACGCCATCCCGCTCGGTGGCAGCCAGCCGTCCATCGAGTCCAGGTCGCGCCTGGCCCGGACCGCGGCCAGCGCGGCGGCCAGCTTGTGCTTGGCCGGGACCGCGTAATGAACGTTGTTGGTGGCAACTACCGGGAGGCCGCGATCGGCGGCCAGGCCGGCCAGGATCCGGTTCCGGGTGGTGTCCGCGGGCAGGTGGTGGTCGATCAGCTCGACAACCACGCGGTCCTTGCCGAACAACGCGGTCAGCCGGTCCAGCTCACGCCCCGCGGCGGCCGGACCGTCGGCGTGCCCACCGAGCTCCAGCGCCTGCCGGACCAGGCCTTTACGGCAGCCGGTGAGGATCACCCAATGCTTGCTGCCGACAGTAGCCAGCTCTTCCAGCACATAGACCGGCTTCCCCTTCTCCCCTCCGGCCAGCTGCGCCTCGGTGATCGCGCCGGCCAGCGTGTGATAGCCGTCCTGCCCCTCCGCCAGCACCAGCAGGTGACTGCCCTCCGGATCGGCCACGCCGTTCTGCGGGCCGGTCAGCCCCAGCGACAGCTCGGCTCCGAAAACAGTCGGCAACGAGTACGCCGCGGCGGCCTCGGCGAACCGCGCCGCACCGTAGAACCCGTCGTGATCGGTCAGCGCCAGCGCGTGCAGCCCCTGCCGGACCGCGGCCTCGACCAGGTCCTCCGGCTGGGAGGCGCCGTCCAGGAAGGAGAAGTTCGAATGGGCGTGGAGCTCGGCATACGGCACCGCGTGCTCGGGACGCTGCACGACGTCGGGGACATACGGCCCGCGGTGCTGCGACCACGCCGGGCTGTCACCCCCGTCCCCCGTCACCGGCCGCCCACCGTGGCTCCCCGGGCGGGAGCGGTCCGACAGCTTCCGCTCCAGCTCGGACCACTTGATCGGCGGATTGTTGTACCCCATCGCACTCACCTCCCGTCGGATCAAGACTAGAACATATGTTCGACGGCACGCAAAATGAGTCGCCCCGCGACGAGCGGGCTTGATACCTTTCCGTGGTCCGTGACATCACACCCGGAGGTGAGGCCCCCATGAACGCTGTAGCGCAGCGGGTGCTCACCCCCTCGTGGTCACGGGCGGGCGACTGACGTAGGTGTCGGTCGGGAGCGCCTCGAGAAGCTCCCGAAGGGAAACACCTATGAACACTTTGACGCTCTCGCGTGTCGCGGAGAATCAGTGGCACGCGATCGAGAACGACCTGGTCGTCGGCCGCGGGCACGCTTCGCGGCGGCTCGACGGTAGGACGTTCCTCAGCATCGACACCTGGCGTGACGCGGTCTTCGACCAGCTCGCCGTCGCAATGCTGGCCGATCGGTCGGTGCCGGTGTACACCGTGGTCGACGAGGCCGACCGTGAGCTCACGGCCAGCTGGGAACGCGCCGGATTCACACGCGAACGCCGCGAGTCGGAGTTCGCCGTACCCACCGGAGTCACACCGGTGGACCCGCCGTCAGGAGTAGCCATCGAGACCGCTCCGGCCGAGGCTCCGCTGCGTGAACTCGACCGCGCGATCCGTGCAGAGGTCGAGGCGACCGTCGGCTGGCAGACGATGCCCGCCGAGGTGCTGCCGTGGCAAGGCGGGACGAGACCGCTCGACCCGTCCACGTACACGGTCGCGACGAAGGACGGTCGGTACGTCGGTCTGGTCCGGGTCGCGACGAGGACCCGGCGCCCGCGGATCGGACTGGTCGCGGTCCTGGCGACGGAACGACGGCACGGGATCGCCCGGAGTCTGCTGAGTCATGTGCTGGCCGAACTGCACCGCGCCGGCACCGTAGCGGTCACGGCGGAGGTCGACGAGACGAACACGGCCGCGCTCGCGCTGTTCGAAGAGCTCGGCGCCGAACACACCGGTGGCAGTCTCGAACTGATCAGCAGGAAGGCCTGACCATGCCCAGAGCAGCAGGCGGTATCGAGGTCGAGGGCACCGTCGTCGAGTGCCTCCGCAACGCCAACTTCCGGGTCGAACTCAGCAACGGCCACAAGGTCCTGGCCCATATCAGCGGCAAGATCCGCAAGAACTACATCAAGATCGTCCTCGAGGACCGCGTCCTGGTCGAACTCAGCCCCTACGACCTGGACCGGGGCCGGATCATCTTCCGCTACCGGAACTGATCCATCTCACACACCTCCCGTCGGGATCAAGACTAGAACATATGTTCGATCAGGCGGTAATCTGAAAACATGCTTGGTCGGTTCACGGTTCGCCCGTCCGACGACGGATCCAACAGGTTCGGCGTCTGGGACGGTGCGGTCAACGGGTGGCGTGCGACAGGGATCGACGACGAGGAGAAGGCCTACGAGTTAGCCTCCGATCTGGACGTGCAGTACGACGCCCACGGTCCACGTGCCGCCGACAAGGTCCGGCACGTGGACCCGGCCCAGCCGGTGCAGCGCGCCGCCTGGGCCAGCGGCGAACTGGACGTCTGGATCAACGACAACGGCGAGTGGCTCGGCCGCGTCCGGGACAAGGACGGCCACGTCACCTGGGTTCCGGGCAAGGACCTGAGGCCGCTCTGACTGCTACTTCACCCGGTTGCTCGCCGATGATGTCGGCGGCATGCCGAGCAGGTTGAACGCGGTCGGTCCGAAGAAACCCTTGTCTGCTTGGGGATTCACGGGCAGATGGTCTACGTCCACGGCGAGACCCGGACCGTCGCCGTCAAGCTGTCGAGCTGGCCGGACCCGCAGAACGCCCCGTACCTGATCGACACCTTGCGGTCCTTCGCGGCGATCGACGCGGCCCTGGACGCTTGAGGGCCGGGGTGCCAGACTCCGAAGATGAGCCGCTACGGTCAGCAGTTCGGCCCGGACTTCACGTTCCTCGGCGTCCCGGACTGCGATCTGGACGACCCGGCGTCGTACGCGGACGCTCAAGTGGTCATCCTCGGCGCGCCCTTCGACGGCGGTACGTCGCACCGGCCGGGGGCACGCTTCGGCCCGATGGCGATCCGGATGCGCGACTACCTCGGCCACGACGGATCCCGGCCCAGCCTGGCGCTGCGCACCGACGGCCTGGTCGACCTGAACGTGGTCGACGCCGGCGACGTCGAGATGTACTCCGGTGACATCGAGGTCGCGCTGCCCGCGCTCGAAGCAGCGGTCGAGAAGGTGACCCGCTCGGGCGCGATCCCGATCGTCCTCGGCGGCGACCACTCGATCGCGTTCCCGGACGCCAAGGGAGTCGCGAACGTGCTCGGCCACGGGCGGGTGTCGATGCTGCATTTCGACGCGCACGCCGACACCGGCGACATCGAGTTCGGCTCGTTGTGGGGCCATGGGCAACCGATGCGCCGGCTGATCGAGTCCGGCGCGTTGCGCGGCGACCGGTTCCTGCAGATCGGCCTGCGCGGTTACTGGCCGCCACCGGACACGCTGGACTGGATGGCGAGTCAGAACATGCGGTCCTACGAGATGACCGAGATCGTGCACCGCGGCCTGGACGAGTGCCTCACCGAGGCGTTCACGATCGCGACCGACGAATGCGAGGGCGTGTTCCTGTCCGTCGACATCGACGTGTGCGATCCCGGCCACGCTCCCGGCACCGGCACCCCCGAGCCCGGCGGTCTGACCGCGCGCCAGTTGCTCGACGCCGTACGCCGGATCTGCCTCGAGCTGCCCGTCGCCGGGATGGACGTGGTCGAGGTGAGCCCGCCGTACGACCACGCCGACATCACTGCCGCGCTGGCCAATCGCGTCGTCCTCGAGGCGGTGTCGGCGATCGCCCGCAAGCGTCAGAACGAACGTGACGGGACCCGCTGGGATCCTGCCCAGCCTTTGTTGGGCGACCGACCGAAGTCGAGCTGACCTGTTCCCGCAGACGCGGCCGAGTGCCACACTCCGAAGAGGATGGCAGGTGGCGGGGACGGGCGGGCACCTCCATCGAGGGGAGGCACCATGGCGATGACCGTGCAGCAACTGTTCCGCCGCAAGCCGGTTCCGGAGATGTCGCAGGAAAGTGGTACCGACACCGGCCAGAGCGAACTCGTCCGCTCGATCGGACTGTTCCAGCTCTCCATGTTCGGTATCGGCGCCACCATCGGCACCGGTATCTTCTTCGTCCTCGCGCAGGCCGTGCCGGTCGCCGGCCCCGCGGTGATCTGGTCGTTCGTGATCGCCGGTGTGGTCGCCGGACTGACCGCGATCTGCTACGCCGAGCTGGCCAGCGCGGTCCCGGTGTCGGGTTCGTCGTACTCGTACGCCTACGCGACGCTGGGTGAGCTGCCCGCGATCGGCGTGGCCGCGTGTCTGCTGCTGGAGTACGGCGTGTCGGCCGCGGCGGTCGCGGTCGGCTGGTCGCAGTACCTGAACGAGCTGTTCGACAACCTGTTCGGCTTCACGCTGCCGGACAAGCTGTCCCAGGCGCCCGAACAGGGCGGCGTGTTCAACCTGCCCGCGGTCATCCTGGTCGCGCTCTGCACGCTGCTGCTGATCCGCGGCGCGAGTGAGTCGGCCAAGACCAACGCGGTGATGGTGTGCCTGAAGATCGGCGTGCTGATCCTGTTCATCGTGCTCGGGCTGAAGGGCTGGGACTCCAACAACCTGTCGGACTTCGCCCCGTTCGGCATCACCGGGATCACGTCGGCGGCCGGCATCATCTTCTTCTCCTACATCGGTCTGGACGCCGTCTCGACCGCCGGTGAGGAGGTCAAGAACCCCCGGCGAACGATGCCGCTGGCAATCTTGATCGCACTCGTCACGGTCACCGGGCTCTACATCCTGGTCACGCTGGTCGCGGTCGCGGCCCAGCCGGCGGACCAGTTCAAGGACCAGGAGGCCGGGCTGTCGGCGATCCTGGAGAAGGTGACCGGATCGTCCTGGCCGGCCACGGTCCTGGCCGCGGGCGCGGTGATCTCGATCTTCAGCGTCACACTGATCGTCATCTACGGGCAGACCCGGATCCTGTTCGCGATGGCTCGTGACGGGATGATCCCCGAGCTGTTCCACAAGGTGAACCCGCGCACGCACACCCCGGTGCCGAACACCGTGATCGTCGCGGTGCTGATCGCGCTGCTGGCCGGGCTGATCCCGATCAACTTCCTCGCCGAGATGACCAGCATCGGCACACTGGTCGCCTTCCTGGTGGTGTCGATCGGCGTGATGGTGCTGCGCCGTACCCATCCCGAACTGCCGCGCGGCTTCAAGGTGCCGGGGTATCCGGTCACGCCGATCCTGTCGATCGCGGGCTGTATCTGGATCATCAAGGACCTGCGCGCGGTGACGATCTACGTGTTCCTGATCTGGCTGGCCGTCGCCCTGATCTGGTACTTCCTCTACGGCTTCAAACACTCGCATCTCGGCCGGCACGAGCATGTCGGGCTGATCCACGACGAGGACGGACCGCAGCCATGACGATGATCGTCGGCTACGCCTCCGACGAGCGCGGCAAGGCAGCCCTGCACCTGGCCGGCATGCTGGCCAGGTCGGCGGGTGACGACCTGATCGTCTGCAGCGTCGTACCCGCGCCGTGGGTGCCCGGGATGGCACGGGTGGACTCGGAGTACCAGGAGTTCCTGGCGCAGAGCGCCGACCAGGCGCTGGAGCGGGCCCGGAGTTTCCTGCCCGACGACGTTCCCGCGACGTACGTCCGGCACAGCGCGCGGTCGGCGCCGGCCGGGCTGCTCGAGATGGCCGAGCAGAACGACGCCCGGCTGATCGTGCTCGGGTCGTCGTCGGCCGGCGTGTTCGGCCACATCGCTCTGGGCAGCGTCACCGACCGACTGCTGCACAGTTCGCACGTGTCACTCGCACTGGCCACCCGCGGTTTCCGCTGCCCACCGGATCGCAAGGTGGCCCGGGTGACCGCGGCCTTCGGCGGCACCGAGTCGGCCGAGGACCTGGTCCTGGCGGCCGCGTCGGTCAGCGCCGACGTGAACGCATCGTTGCGGATAGCAACGTTCGCGGTCTGGGCCAGGCCGGCCTACACGACCAGGCTGGGCACGGATTCCGAGGACCTGGTGATGCAGGAGTGGCGGTCCGAGCTCGACAAGACGGTGAACGCCACGCTCGCGCAGGTGCAGCACCTGCCCCGGCACCCGCGCGCGGTCGAGACGGTGATCGGGTCCGGTACGACGTGGGCCGAGGCGATCGACGAGATCGGCTGGGAGGCGGGCGACGTGCTGGTGGTCGGGTCGAGCGAGCTCGGGCCGGTCGCACGGGTCTTCCTGGGAACGCGGGCGACCAAGATCCTGCGGCACTCCCCGGTCCCCGTGCTGGTGATCCCGCACCGGCGGGCCGAAGAGCTGGCCGAACAAGCTGCTGAGGACTGACCATGCACGAGGTCGACCAAACCACCGAGCAGATGGTGCGCGGCGTCCTCGCGTACGCCGAGAACCGGTTGCGGATGAACCCGGTGCCGCTGGACAAGTCGACGATGCCGGCGCACGAGCTGTACGAACGGCTCGACGGCCTGATCCGGGACGCGCCCGAGGCCGAGTCGCACCTCGAGCTGATCCGCGAGGTGCTCGTCCGGACCGCACCATGAGCGACCTGCTCTCACTGTTCCCGGCCGGCAGCCGGCTCGATGCCGACGGCATCCTCCTCGTCGGTGGCTGCCGCGCGGACGACCTGGCCGCAGCGTTCGGTACGCCGGTCCTCGTCGTCGCCGAGCAGGCGCTCCGGGCCCGCGCCCGCGAGTACCGCGACGAGCTCACCGCCCGCCGGCCGGACTCGCGGGTGGTCTTCGCGTCCAAGGCGTTCCCGTGTACGGCGATCCAGCGGGTGATGGTCGAGGAAGGTCTCGGCCTCGACGTCGCGGGCGGCGGCGAGATCCTGACCGCGCTCAAGGCCGGGGTCGATCCGAGCCTGATCGTGCTGCACGGCAACGCGAAGAGCGACGAGGAGATCGCGCTCGCGGTCGAGCACGGTATCGGGCTGGTCGTCGTCGACAACGCCGACGACGTGGACCGGTTGGAGGCGACCGGCCGGCCGCAGGACGTGCTGGTGCGGATCATCCCCGGCGTCACGGCGGACACCCACGCTCACGTGCTCACCGGGCACGAAGGTTCGAAGTTCGGCCTCGCCCCGGCTGACGCGGCCGCACTGATCCAGCGGATCGAGCACAGCCCTCGGCTGCGGATGCGTGGTCTGCACGTCCATGTCGGTTCGCAGATCCTCGACGTCGAGCCGTTCGCGGAGTCCGTCGCGCCGATCGCCCGGCTCGGTGAGTTCGAGATCTACGACCTGGGCGGCGGACTGGGCGCGCGCTACACCTGGGCGGACGATCCGCCGAGCGTGGCGACGTACCTGGACGCGCTGATCGGCGCGGCGAAGCAGCACCTGCCCGCATCCGCGCAGCTGATCATCGAACCCGGACGCAGCATGGTCTGTACGGCGGCGACCACGATCTACCGCGTCACCACGGTGAAACGCGGCGCGATCACGTTCGTCGCGGTCGACGGCGGGATGGGCGACAACCTGGAGGTCGCGTTGTTCGAGCAGCGGTTCGAGGCCGGCATCGTCGGGCGCTTCGACGGGCCCGGCCTGGAGAGCGTGACCGTGGTCGGGCGGCACTGCGAGAGCGGCGACGTCCTGGTCGACGGCGTACCGCTGTCCGACCCGAAGGTCGGTGACCTGCTCGCGGTCCCGGCCACCGGGGCGTACTGCTACACGATGGCGAACAACTACAACGGCAACCGCCGGATCCCGGTGGTCTTCGCCGACGACGGCCGGGCGCGGCTCGTCGTACGGCGAGAGACCTGGGACGACCTGATGGCTCGAGACGTCTAGCCCTCGAAGCCGTGATGGAGCATGACGTGCTTGATCCGCGTGTAGTCCTCGAGACCGTACATCGACAGGTCCTTGCCGTAGCCGGAGTGCTTGAAGCCGCCGTGCGGCATCTCGGCGATCAGCGGGATGTGGGTGTTGATCCACACGCAGCCGAAGTCCAGCCGGGCGGACATCCGGGCCGCGGTGGTGACGTTGCCGGTCCAGACGGAGGAGGCCAGACCGTACTCGCTGTCGTTCGCCATCCGCAGCGCTTCGTCCTCGTCGGCGAACTTCTGCACGGTCAGCACCGGTCCGAAGATCTCGGTCCGGATCAGCTCGTCGTCCTGGCGCAGGTCGGCGACGATCGTCGGCTCGTAGAAGTATCCGCGGTCGCCGACCCGGTGTCCGCCGGTTGTCACGCGGGCGTGATCGGGCGCCCGGTCGACCAGGCCGGAGACATGCCCGAGCTGGTTGGCGTTGTTGATCGGCCCGTACAGGATGTCCTCGTCGTCCGGGTCGTAGCCGGTCCGCGTCCCCCGTGCCGCATCGGTGAGCGCGGCGACGAACTCGTCGTAGATGCCTTGCTGCACGAGCACGCGGGTGGCCGCCGTACAGTCCTGGCCGCCGTTGAACAGGCCTGCGACCGAGATGCCCTCGATCGCGGCCGGGATGTCCGCGTCGTCGAACACCACCACCGGCGCCTTGCCGCCGAGCTCGAGGTGAGCCCGCTTCACGTCGGCCGCCGCGGCCATCGCCACCGCCATCCCGGCGCGGGTCGAGCCGGTGATCGAGACCAGCTGCGGGACCTTGTGCCTGGTCAGCGCAGCCCCGGTGTCGCGGTCGCCGCAGACCAGGTTGCAGACGCCGGGCGGGAAGATCTCCTGCATCTTCTCGACCATCCAGTACGACGACGCGGGTGTCGTGTCGGACGGCTTCAGGACCACCGTGTTGCCGGCGGCCAGCGCCGGGGCGAACTTCCAGACCGACATCATCATCGGGTAGTTCCAGGGCGCGACCTGCGCGACCGGGCCGATCGGTTCGCGGCGGATCGACGAGGTGAACCCGCGCATGTACTCGCCGGCCGACTTCCCCTCCAGCACCCGGGCCGCGCCGGCGAAGAAGCGGATCTGGTCGACCATCGGCGGGATCTCCTCCGACCGGGTCAACGCGACCGGCTTACCGGTGTTCTCGCTCTCGATCGCGATCAGTTCCTCGGCGCCGGCCTCGATCACGTCGGCGAGCTTCAGCAGCGCGTGCTGCCGCTCGCTCGGCGTCGACCAGCGCCAGATCTCGAATGCGTTCGCCGCGGCCGTGAAGGCCAGATCGACGTCGTGCTCGTCGGAGTTCGGCGCGGAGGCGTACACCTCGCCGGTGGACGGGTTGACGATATCCATCATCGCCCCCGACGCGGCCGCCTGAACCTTGCCGTCGATGACATTGTGGAAAACCTTCTTGTCAGGCATGAGCACCCCCTTCGGTACCACCCTCTGGACCACCCTGACTCCTGGACGAGGAGAAAGCCATGGCGAACCATCCGCTGGAGCCCCTCGACGAACACGAGTTCCGGCAGACGGCCGCGATCCTGCGCCGGGATGAGGAGCTCGGCGGCTCCTGGCGGTTCGCCGGGATCGAGCTGCTCGAGCCGGACAAGGCGGCCGTGCAGGCCTGGCGGCCCGGTGACGCCGTACCGCGGACCGCGTTCGCCGTGCTGTGGAACCGGGCCGACAACCAGACCTGGGAAGCAGTCGTCGACCTGACCGACGACCGGGTGGTGTCCTGGACGCAGGTTCCCGGCGTGACGCCGAACTTCACCAGCGACGAGTACCACGAGGTCGACGAGGCGATGCGGGCGCACCCGGACGTCGTCGCCGCCTTGGCCGAGCGCGGTATCACCGATCTGTCGCTGGTGCTGATCGAGGTCTGGACGTACGGCAAGGCCCTGATGCCGGAGAAGTACCGTGACCGCAGGCTCGGCTGGTGCGACATCTGGTACCGCGAGACGCCCGAGAGCAACGCGTACGCGCATCCGGTGTCCGGTCTCAAGGTCGTCGTCGACATGAACACCCTCGAGCTGCTCGAGGTCGAGAACGACCACGACGCCGGTCAGCCCGAGGTCAACGCGGAGTACGTCCCCGGACCGTGGACCGGGACGCTGCGTACCGACCTGAAGCCGCTGGAGATCGTCCAGCCCGAAGGGGTCTCGTTCACACTCGACGGCACCGAACTGCGCTGGCAGAACTGGAACCTGCGGCTCGGCTTCAACCACCGGGAGGGCCCGGTGATCTACCAGGTCGGCTACGGCGGCCGCGACATCGCCTACCGGATGTCGTTCGCGGAGCTGATGGTCCCGTACCGCGACACCTCGTTCGACCACTACCGGCGGACGGCGTTCGACATCGGTGAATGGGGTCTCGGGTTCATGACCACCTCGCTCGAGCTGGGCTGCGACTGCCTCGGCGAGATCCGCTACCTGGACGCCGTACTGCACGACACCCGTGGCGAGCCGTACACGATCAAGAACGCGATCTGCCTGCACGAAGAGGACAACGCCGTGCTGTGGAAGCACGTCGACCACACCAACGGCGCCGAGGTACGCCGGATGCGCCGGATGGTCGTGTCGTGCCACGTGACGGTCGCGAACTACGAGTACCTGGTGTACTGGCGCTTCTACCAGGACGGCAACATCGAGTGCGAGGTCCGGGCCACCGGGCTGATGGTGACGACCCCGTTCGCCGGTGCCGCGCCCGAGACCGGGACCGTGGTCGACAAGCAAACGTACGCGCCGTTCCACCAGCACTTCCTGGTCGCCCGGCTCGACCTGGACGTGGACGGCGACGGGAACACGGCGTACGAGGTCGACTCACGCGCGCTGCCGGTGTCGGAGAGCAATCCGTACGGTCTGGCCGTCGTCACCGACGCGACGCCGATCCGGTCCGAGTCCGAGGCCGCCCGGGACTTCAATTGGTCGACCCAACGGTCCTGGAAGGTGGCGAACCCGAACCGGGTGAACGCGCTCGGCACGCACCCGGCGTACAAACTCGTCCCGAGCGCATCGATCCCGCCGCTGATGGATCCGGGTACGCCGCAGTTCCTGCGCGCACCGGTCATCGGGCACACGCTCTGGGTCACCCGTCATCACGACGAGGAGCGCTGGCCGTGCGGTGACTACCCGACCCAGTCCGCCACCGACGACGGTATGAGCCGATGGATCGCCGACGACGAGTCACTGGAGAACACCGACCTCGTGCTCTGGTACGTCTTCGGCATCCACCACATCACCCGGGTCGAGGACTGGCCGGTGATGCCCGCCGACACCATCTCGTTCTGGCTCAAACCGTTCGGTTTCTTCGACCGGAACCCGTCGATCGACGTCCCGCCGTCCATGACGGCCGGCGGTGAGGTCTGCCATCACGAGTAGGCATCAGCGCCGGGCCTATGTGTTCGGCTTCGGCTTGGGCGTCGGTTTCGTCCCCGGCTTCTTCTCCGAGTCGGGTGGCTTCGGGTTCGGGTTGCCGATCATCTTCTTCGGCGGATTCACGAAGCGTTCGACCGGGAACCCGCGGATGGCCCCCTGCATGGCGGTCTGCCAGAGCGGGCCGGCGGTGCCGGAGCCGGTCGGGTCGGCGATGTCCACGCCGTTCAGCGTGTGCCGGAACATCAGGTTGGTGTACGGCAGAGTCGCGTCCGCGACGACGGCCGCCGCGGCGAGGTTCGGGGTGTAGCCGGCGAACCAGACCGCCAGGTTCTGCTGGATGGTGCCGGTCTTGCCGGCCATGTCGCGGCTGCCGAAGCGCAGCCGACCGCCGGTGCCACCCGGCATCATCACCTGGCTGAGGACCCGGTTGACGCCGTCCGCCACCGCCCGCGGCAGCACCTGCTTGCAGGCGAAGCCGGGACCGGGGATCGGCTTGCCGGCCATGTCCCGGACCGAGGTGACGACGAGCGGCTTGCAGTACTTCCCGCGGGCCGCGAACGTCGCGTACGCGTTCGACAGCATCAGCGGCGTCACGTACCCGACGCCCAGCGTCATCGACGCCACCTGGTCGAGCGGCTCGCCGGTCTGGCCGTTGTACATCCCGAGCCTGGCCGCGATCTTCGCGATCGGGCACAGCCCGGTGCGCTGCGACAACTGCAGGAAGTACGTGTTGGTGGAGAACCGCGCTGCCTCGACCATGGTCAGGTCACCGCTGTGCGTCGAGTTCTTCGGCTGGTACGTCGGATCGCGCGTCCACCCCGTGCACGTCTGGAACTTCTTGTTCCGCAGGTCGATCTGCTCCGGCGAGTTGATCCGGTAGTCCATCGGGATGCCCTTCGCCAGGGCCGCCGCGATCGTGAACGCCTTCATCGTCGAGCCGTTCTGGAACCCGCCGAACCCGCCGGCGTACGACTTCTCGACGTTGTAGTTGTAGTTCGTGTGGTTGCGCCCGTTGCCGTACGGCTTGCTCTGCACCATCGCCTTGACCAGCCCGGTGCCCGGCTCGACCACCGTGATCGCCGCGACCGCGGTGTCGGTGCGCTTGCTGTGCTTGTCGATCGACGCCTGGGCGGCCGCCTGGATCACCGGATCGATCGAGGTCCGGATCAGCAGGCCGCCGGTCTTCAGGTAGTGGTCGCGGTCCTTCACGGTCGCGCCGAGCTCCGGGTTGGCCAGCAGCTTCGAGACCACGTAGTCGCAGTAGAACGGGTAGCGCGAGTTGGCGCAGCCGTTCGGCACCGGCTCGACCCTGGACAGGTTGATCACCGGTGTCCGCAGTGCCTGGTTCGCCTGGTGGACCGTGACCACGCCGAGTTCGAGCATCCGCTTGATCACCACGTCGCGGCGTGCCTTCGACCGGGCCAGGTCGTTGGTCGGGTCGTACCCGGTCGGGTTCTTCACCAGCCCCGCCAGCAGCGCCGCCTGCGCGAGCGTGAGTTTGTCGGCCGTGGTCCGGAAGTAGTGCTGCGCGGCCGCCTGGACGCCGTACGAGCCGTCGCCGAAGTTCACCAGGTTCAGGTACCGCTCGAGGATCTCGTCCTTGGACAGCTGGTCCTCGACCGCGATCGCGTACCGCAGCTCGGCCAGTTTGCGCTCGTAGGTGACCGCGGTTGCCGAGGCCCGCTCGGCTGCTGTCCGCGCCTTCTCGACCAGGCTCATCTTCACGTACTGCTGGGTGATGCTCGACCCGCCCTGCTGCACCTCGCCCTCGGTCTGGTTGCGCAGCATCGCCCGCAGCGTGCCCTTCAGGTCGAGCGCGCCGTGGTCGTAGAACCGGGAATCCTCGATCGCCACGATCGCCTTGCGCATGATCGGGCTGATCGCGTCGAGCGGGACCGGGACGCGGTTCTGCTCGTACAGCGTGGCGATCAGCGTGCCGTCCGCGGCCAGGATGCGGCTGCGGACGGCCACCGGATCGATCTCGAGTTCCTTCGGCAGGTTCTCGACGCTCGCCGCGACCTCAGCCGATCCGCGCCCGGCGAACCCGGCGAAAGGCACCGCAAGCCCCGCCGCCAGCGCACCTGACAGCACGCTCACGCCGATGAACGTGATCAACGACCGAGCCCAATTGCGACCGCCCCTGCCGGCACGCATATCTCCAGGCTAGTCGAGCGATCACTTTCCGGGTACCCCGGAATTGATTGCCTCGATCAACTTTGGCCGCAATTCCCTTGCGCTGATGACCGCATCGACCGATCCGACGTCGCGCGCACGCTCGATACTGTGCACCCGGTCGAACTCGGTCGCGACCTCACCCAGCTTCTCTGCCCGGACGACGGTTCGCACTTCCGCAAGCTCCGTTGCCAAAGCGGCCCGCTCGGCTCCGGTCGCCTCGCCGACCCGCTCGGCCAGCATCGCCACCCGGGGATCCGCAGTGGTCCGCGCGTCGACCTCACCCGCGAACACGACCGCGGCGGCGGGCGCACCGCCGAGCACGGACGCGAACGATCCCTCGACCGCGAGCACGGTCATTGACGGATTCAGCGACTTCGAGAACACCACGAACGCGCCGCCGTGGTACCGCGAGACCACGCAGAAAACGATCGGTCCCCGGAAGTTCACGATCGCGCGGCCGATCTCGGCGCCGTACTCGAGCTGCAGATTCCGCATCGAGTCCGGTGATCCGTCGAAACCGGACAGGTTCGCCAGCACGACCAGCGGACGGTTGCCGCTGGCCGAGTTGATCGCCCGCGCCACCTTCTTCGACGACCGCGGGAACAGCGTGCCCGCGGTGTACGTGTCCGGGCCGTCGGTGGGCGGGAAACCCCGGCGCGGCACCGACTTCGACTCGATCCCGACCAGACACACCGGGAATCCGCCGAGCCGGGCGTCCTGGACGACCGCGGTGTCGGCGTCGGCCATCCCGGCCCAGCGCTCCAGCACCGGGTGGTCCTGATCGGTGACGGCCCGCATCAACGTGCGGATGTCGAACGCCTTCTTCCGGTCCGGGTTGGTCGCGGGCGAGAAAATCTCACCAACGGTCTTGAAGTCGCTCCCGGCCACGTCGTGCGGGTAGGGCGTGACGTCGCGGTCCACCGGGTCCGACGTCAGGGCCCGGCGCGGACCGCTCTCCCCCGGTACGACGTACGTGTGGTCGTAGTGCGTCATCAGCACGTCCCGGGCCGCCTTCAGGTCCGGCGCCCAGTACTGCGCCTGGCCGTTCGGGCCCATCACCCGGTCGTACCCGCCGATGCCGAAGTTGTCCTCGGCGGACACGCTGCCGGAGAAGTCCAGCGTCTGCTTGCCGGTCAGCACCATCGCGCTGTCCGGCGTCATCACCAGGATGCCCTTGGTGTGCATCAGCATGGTCGCCTCGGCGTTCCAGTACGGCTGCGCGCCGACGTTGATGCCCGCGACGACGACGTTGATCTCGCCGCCGTCCTGGGTGAACTCGACGATCCGCTTGAGCGCCTTCGCGACCCAGTCCATGTTCTCGGTGCCGGAGTCCATCGAGATCCGGGCACCGGCGGACAGCGAGTACCACTCGACCGGGACCTGCATCCGCTCGGCCAGGTCGAGCGCGGCGATGATCCGCGCGCACTCCCCCTCGGCGACTGCGCCGAGCGCCATCGTCGGGTCGCCGCTCATCGCGACCCGGGTGACGCCCTCGGGGTACCGCTCGCTGGGCGTGGTGACGATGCCGACGATGATGCCGGCCTTGTTCAGGCCCTTCGGCCGCTCGACCGGGGCCAGGTTGCCGGCGTCGTCGAGGTCGTGCTCGACGAACGAGCCGCCCTGGCCGGCGACCATCCCGCTGACCTCGTACGGGTAGATCGTGTTGCGCCGCCGGGACCGCTGCACCTTCTGGGCATAGTCGTCGAGCGGCAGCAGCCGTCCGGTCGGCGGCTGCTCGATCGACGTGACGACGCCCGCGCCGTGCTGGTAGTAGAACCGGGCCGCGACCGGGTTCGTCGTACCGTCCGGACCCGGAACCTGGCCCTGGACCAGGACCTCCTCGATCCCGGCGCCCGCGGTCATCGGGGCGATGTTGCGCTGCAGCGCGGTCACCTCGTCGACCTGGGCCTCGACCACCGGCCAGATCTGCACCCAGACGTGGTTCATGTCCAGCTTGGCGCCGGCCGCACCGCGGGCGGAGCGGGCCCGGCGGATCGCCTCGAGGCAGTTCGCGATCGCCCGCTCGGCGTGCGGCAGCGAGGTGACCTGGCCGTCCTCGTCCCGGACCACGGCGAACTGGCGGACCTGGGCCAGCGCGACGAGCCGCCGGTCGGCCGGGTTGTCCCGCGCGACGCAGTAGTAGAGGAGGACGTCCTCGGGCGCTTCGAGGCGGGTGATCCGGAAGTCGCGCAGCCGCCACAGGTTCAGGCGGCGGCCCACCATCGGGTGTACGCCGCGGACGTTGTCGTCCTCGGCCATCGACCCGCCGGCCGGGCGGTACGTGAAGTACGAGACCGGGCGGCCGTGTCCCGGTGCGACGGCGACCGAGATCCGTCGTACCCGCTGGGCGACCGGGAGGTCGGCGACCATCCGGCGATACAGGTCGGAGGCCTCCTGCTGGGACTCGGGCAGGTCGGGGCCGTACAGGTACAGCTCGACGACGGCCTCGTGGCCGGCCGTGCGCGCGTCGACCTGGGCGGTCAACGCGCGGGACAGGGCGCTGTCACGGTCGGCGAGCTCGGACACCGTCCCGACCGTCGTGACCAGGTGGCTCGGACGGTCGTCGATCGAGTAGTCGGCGGTCGCGACCGGCCGGCCGTCGACGGCGAACTCGCGCAGGTCGTGCAGTTCGTACTCGCGGTAGTGCCGCCGGACGAGCACCTCGAGCATCGGCTCGCGCTCGCCCCAGCCGCCCTCGAGCCGCTGGGCGAGGAACCGGACGATCGGCTCCGGGATCGCGGCCAGCGCGTCGATCCGCTGCTGCCGGTCCGGCGCGTCCGGATGCGCGGCCAGGTCGGCCACCTCGTCGCCCACGCCGGCGATGATCGACGCCCGCTCGGCGTCGACCTGCGGCTGGTCGAACCAGCGGAAGCGAACGCTCCGCGCCAGGTCACCTACCACCGGGAACCGCAGCTGGGTGGCCGGCACCAACCGGTCCAGCAGCTCGTGCACCGACTCGTCGAGCGGCGACTCCGGCAGCGGCTCGGCGATCCACCGCTGCAGCACGGACGTCACCAGCAGTACGTCGGGATTCGAGCGCTGCTGGGCCAGGAAGATCCGGAAGACCGCTTCCTCCAGCTCAGGGCTCCGCTCCAGCCCGGTCACGCCGTAGTTGCTCAGGACCCGCGTCAGCCGGGCCTGGAACTCGGCGGGCAGGCCACCGCGGTCCGGGTCCAGGCTCTGCAGGTAGGTGTAGAAGTACTCGCGCGGGCTGTGCACCCGGTTCTCGATGCTGGTGTCCGTGCCGGCCGGACGGTTCCGGCTCAGCTCGGCGAAGTCGGCGAACACGCTGAGCAGCTCGATCTCGGGCCCGACCGGCGGCCCGGCCTGCTGATGCGCGAGCTCGGACCGCGCAGCGAGGTAGTCGGCCAGCATGCCGCCCTCGTCCTGCGGGTCGATGTCGAACCCGAGCAGCATGCTCCGCAGGTCGTCCAGCCCGCGCTCCACCCGCTCGGCCGCGGACTTCTCCCCGGTCCCGTTCGGCAGATCCAGCTGTACGCCGTTCGTCGTCGGAGCGACCGCTTCCGCGCCGGACTCGTCGGCCACCGGCTCCAGCCGGAGCAGCGGCGCGCCGGTCTCCACCTGGCTCCCGGTCGAGACCAGCAGCTCCTTCACGGTCCCCTTGAACGGCGCGTACAGCACCGTCTCCATCTTCATGCTCTCGAGCACCAGTACAGGCGCACCGGCCTCGATCTCGGCACCCGTCTGCACCGGCGTAGCCACCACGAGCGCGGGCGCGGGCGAACGCAGTACGCCGCCCTCGTCGCGACTGACGCGATGCGTCACGCCGTCGACCTCGACCAGATGCACCGGGCCGTGCGTCGCGGTCACCAGGCGGAACCGCTGCCCACCGACGACGAGCCGGCTGGTGTAGTCGTCCAGCCGCTCCAGCTCGGCGTCCACGACCTTCAGATGGCCGTTGCCGTTGCCGACGCCGACCCGGAAGCGCTCCGGACCGATCCGTGCCACCGTCACCCGGTAGCTCGCGCCGCGCAGCTTCAGGTCGATCGCGCGACCGACCTCGTGCTGCACCTGCGGGCGGCCGCCGTGCGCGGTCTCGTACAGCCGGGTGCGCTCGACCGCCTCGGCGTCCTCGTACCCCTCGATCGCGGCCGCGACCAGTGCGATCCCGGAGTGCCGGTGCGAGATCAGCCGGCCCTCGCCACGGACCCGGTCGATCCAGCCGGTGTCCGCGCTGCCGTCGATCACCTCGGGCTGGTCGAGCAACTCGAGGATGAAGCTCTTGTTGGTCGCACCGCCCTCGATCAGCACGGTCGTCGCCTGCATCGCGCGCCGGAGCCGGGCGAGGGCCTCCTCGCGGGTCCGGCCGTACCCGATGATCTTCGCGATCATCGAGTCGAAGTCCGCGGGAATGCTGTCGCCCGCGCTCACCCCGGTGTCCACCCGGATCCCGGGCCCGGCGGGCAGATCGAGTACGGCGATGCGCCCGGGCGACGGCGCGAAGTCGCGGTCCGGGTCCTCGGCGTTCAACCGGGCCTCGACCGCGTGACCGCTCTCGACCGGCTTGACGCCCTCGAGCCGGCCGCCGGAGGCGACGTGCAGCTGCGCCTTCACCAGGTCGAACCCGGTGGTCAGCTCGGTGATCGGGTGCTCGACCTGGAGCCGGGTGTTCACCTCGAGGAACGCGAACGACTTCTCACCCGGGTGGTACAGGAACTCGACCGTCGCGGCACCCTTGTATCCGACCGCGAGTGCCAGCCGCTCGGCGGAAGCCTTCAGATCCTCGACCTGCGAGGCCGACAACAGCGGGGACGCGGACTCTTCGATCACCTTCTGGTTCCGGCGCTGCACCGAGCAGTCCCGTACGCCGAGCGCCCACGCCGTACCCTGGCCGTCCGCGATGACCTGCACCTCGACGTGCCGCGCGCCGGTGACGAGCCGCTCCAGGAACACGACGCCGCTACCGAACGCGCGGGCGGCCTCGTCACTGGTCCGTGCGTACGCGTCGGACAACTCGTCTGCCGAGCGGACCACCCGGATACCGCGGCCGCCACCACCGGCCGTTGCCTTGAGCATCAATGGGTACCCGATCCGCTCGGCCGCCTCCAGCGCGGCGTCCAGCGACTCGACCGCGCCCCGGCTCCACGGCGCGACGGGTACACCGACCTCCTCGGCGATCAGTTTCGACCCGATCTTGTCGCCGAGCTTGCGCATCGCCTCGGCCGACGGACCGATGAAGGTCACGCCGATCCGGTCGCACAGCTCCGCGAACGCGGGGTCCTCGGCAACGAATCCCCAGCCGACCCAGGCCGCGTCGGCCCCGGTCTCGCGGAGCGCGCGTTCGAGGACGGCGAGATCCAGGTACGGCCGGGCCGACGCCGGGCCGAGCGGGTAGGTGATGTCCGCCGCGCGTACGAACGTCGCGGTCCGCTCGCCGTCAGTGAACAAGGCCACGGTCTCGATCGGGTCACCGCCTTCGGCGTTGACTTCCCGGACCGCGTTGATCAGCCGCATCGCGGCCTCGCCCCGGTTCACTACTGCGATACGCTTGAACATCGACCGCCTCCGTGTCTCACCCTGCTTGTACAGAAGGGATCGCCTTCTGCTGGCACAGGTTTTCAGCCCATGGCCGTTACCGTCGAGTCGGCCCCCCGTTCAGGCGTGTTCGAGCCACTCTTCGAGCCGCTGTTCGAGCCTGACCCCGGCCTGGTGAAAGACTTCCGGGAGTCGACGGAGGGGGAAGATCGTGTCGGATGAATTGATCGGCCGGCTGCGGGGAGCGGTCGCGGGACCTGTGCTGGCGCGCGGCGACGACGGGTTCGCGGAAGAGCTGTCGGGGTTCAATCTGGCGGTTACACACAGTCCTGACGTGGTCGTCGGTCTGACGTCCGAGGACGACGCGGTGGCCGTGGTCCGGGCGGCGGCAGAGACCGGTACGCCGGTTCGCGTGCTGGCGACGGTGCACGGCGTACCGAACCCGATCCAGGACGGGATCGTGGTGACGACCTCCCGGCTCGAGGGCGTGACGATCGACCCGCAGACCAGGGTCGCGCACATCAACGCCGGCTCGGTCTGGGCCGACGTCATCAGCGCCGCCGCACCGCACGGACTCGCGCCGATCGCGGGTGCGTCCGACATGGTCGGCTGCATCGGGTACACGCTCGGCGGCGGGCTCGGCCCGCTGGCCCGGACCTACGGTTTCTCGTCCGACTGGGCCCGCGGGTTCCGTGTCGTGACTGCGTCCGGAGAGGTCGTCACCGCCGACGCGGACGAGCACCCCGACCTGTTCTGGGCGTTGCGCGGCGGCAAGGGCGGCTTCGGCATCGTCACGTCGATGGACTTCGAGCTCGTCGAGCTGAGCACGCTGTACGGCGGTTCGGTGTTCTTCGACGCGGAGCACATCGCTCCGGTGCTGAGCACTTGGACCGAGTGGACCAAGACGCTACCGGAGAGCGCGAACTCGTCGGTCGTGATCCTGCGACTCCCGCCGCTCGAATTCATCCCGGAACCGCTGCGTGGCAAGACCGTGCTCAACGTCCGGTTCGCTTACGTCGGTGATGTGGCCGAGGGCAAGCAACTGTTCCAGCCGATCCGCGACGCCGGCACGACGCTGATCGACGCGGTCGGCGAGATGCCCGCGAGCGACATCCCGCTGATCCACAACGATCCGAAGGATCCGACGCCCGCGTGGGACCGCGGGATGATGCTCGACGAGATCAACGCGGACTTCGTCGCGGCCTTCCTCGAGGCAGCCGGTCCGGAGCAGCAGCTCCCGTTGATCGCGGTCGAGGTCCGGCATCTCGGCGGCGCGACGGAACGCGACGTACCCGAAGGCAGCGCGGTCGGCGGTCGTGGCGGAGCGGGCACGCTGACGTTGATCGGCGTACCGGATCCGAGCCTGTTCGAAAAGGTGCTCCCGGCAACGGTCGACGGGCTGATCGCGAGGCTCGGACCCTGGATCAGTCAGCAGACCACGGTGAACTTCGCGGGCGGGTTCGCGCTGCCCGGGTCGTACGAGGCGTCCTGGCCGGCCGAGACGTTTGCCCGGCTGGCCGAAGTACGCGCGGACTACGACCCGGACACGCTCTTCCCGTTCGGGCCTCGCCAGGAGAACTCGGGCTCGTAGCCGAGCAGACGCCGCGCCTTCTCGATCGACAGCAGCGTCTCGTTCGGCCCGAACGGCCGCTTCACCTCCACGCCGGGGAACACCTCGGCGAGGAGCTCCTCGTTGGGCCGCGACATCACGGTGTCGGCGTTCGCGACGATGAAGACGTCGGTCCCGGTCACCTCGTACTCAAGAGCCTTGCGGACCGCCTGCGCACCGTCGCGGGCGTCGATGTAGCCCCAGAGGTTCCACTTGCGGGCCTGGGCGTCGGCGTCGAACGACGGGAAGCGGGCGTAGTCCTCCGGGTACATGACGTTGGAGAAGCGCAGCCCGATCAGCTTGAGGTCCGGGTGCCACCGGCACAGCTGGCGGGCCAGCTCCTCCTCGAGCGTCTTCACCAGCGAGTAGGTGCTGTTCGGTCGCGGCGGGTAGTCCTCGTCCACCGGCACGTACGGCGGGAACTCGTCGAACGGCAGACCGAGCACGGTCTCGCTCGACGCCCACACGATGTTCCGGACGCCGGCCCGCAGCGCCGCGGAGAACACGTTGTACGTCGCGGTCATGTTGTTCTGGAACGTCGCCGCGTTCGGCCGCAGGCCCGGCGCCGGGATCGCGGCCAGGTGGACGACCGCGTCGACACCGTCGTGCCTGTCGTCGATCCCGGCGATCGCCTCGTACGTCTGGCCGAAGTCGGTCAGATCGAGCCGTGTCGACGTCACGTCGGCGCGCGCCGGCGGAGCCTGGTCGAGGGCCACCACGTCCCAGCCGTTGTCCGCGAGGTGGTCGACCACCGCGCGGCCCAGCTTGCCGCTGCTTCCTGTCACCGCTACCCGTGCCATGTTCTTCATCGTTGCAGATTAAAGTTGGCGTCGTGAAACTTGCTCAGCGGATGGAACGGCTAGGGACCGAATCGGCCTTCGAGGTGCTGGCCAAGGCGAAGGCCCTGGAGGCGCAGGGGCGCGAGATCGTCCACCTCGAGATCGGCGAACCCGACTTCGACACCCCGGCGCACGTGATCGCCGCCGCGCAGCAGGCCCTGGACAAGGGCTTCACGCACTACGTCCCGGCGCCCGGGATCCCGGAGCTGCGGACCGCGGTGACGGAGTTCCTCGAGCGCACCGGCCGGTTGCAGACCTCGCCGGACCGGGTGCTGATCACTCCGGGTGCGAAGCCGATCATGTTCTTCACGATCCTCGCGTTGTGCGAGGAGGGTGACGAGGTGTTGTTTCCTGACCCCGGCTTCCCGATGTACGAGTCGATCGCGTCGTTCGCCAGTGCGAAGGCGGTCCCGGTGCCACTGCGGGAGGAGAACGGGTTCGTCATCGATCCCGAGGAGCTGCGGTCGCTGGTCACCGACCGGACCAAGCTGCTCATCCTCAACTCGCCGCACAACCCCTGCGGCAGCGCCTCCACCCCGGAACAGCTTCAGGCGATCGCCGAGATCGCGATCGAGCACGATCTCGTCGTACTCAGCGACGAGGTCTACTGGGCCCTCCGGTACGACGGCGAGCACCACAGCGTCCTGGATGTCGACGGGATGCGCGAGCGGACGATCCTGCTCGACGGCTGGTCGAAGACGTTCGCGATGACCGGTTGGCGGTTGGGTTTCGGTGTGTTCCCGGAGCCGCTGGTCGAGCCGGTGACGCGACTGATGATCAACTCGGTCTCCTGTACGTCGGCCTTCAGCCAGTACGCCGCGATCGCCGCCCTCGAGGGACCGTGGGACGACGTCGACCGGATGCTGGATGCGTTCCGCGAACGGCGCGAGGTGATCGTGTCCGGGCTGAACGCCGTACCGGGTGTGTCCTGCGTCGAGCCCGGCGGGGCGTTCTACGCGTTCCCGAACATCAGCGAGCTCGGCCTGTCGGCATCGGACCTGGCGGATCGCCTGCTCGACGAGGTCGGCGTCGCGTGCCTCCCGGGCACCTCGTTCGGTGTGTACGGCGAGAACCACCTGCGGTTCTCGTACGCGAACTCGGTGGAGAACATCCGCCGCGCTCTGGACGCCTTCACCGAGCTCGTCAAAGCGCACTGAGATAGTCGCGGCTGTCCCGTAGCGCTGTCATCACATCGGTGTCGCACCGGTCGTGTTCGACGATGTGCCAGGCGACCGACGGGTTCGCGTCGAGGATGCGCCGCGCGTCCGGTCCTTCGGCAGGTTAACAAACGGAGCGGTGCTGCTAGATTCGGTGACCATGAGTGGGGCGGCGAATCTGCACGGGCACACGCATCGGCTGGATCTGGATGATGCGTCGGTGCGGGAGTGGGATGCGACGGTCGTCGGGGTGGATCCGGAGCGCGGGA
This sequence comes from Kribbella sp. NBC_00662, assembly GCF_041430295.1. Taxonomy (GTDB): domain Bacteria; phylum Actinomycetota; class Actinomycetes; order Propionibacteriales; family Kribbellaceae; genus Kribbella. The sequence continues at coordinate 7,029,453 of NZ_CP109029.1, forward strand.
TCGTGCTCGACCGGTCCGCGTTCTATCCCGGTGGCGGTGGACAGCCGCCGGACGAGGGCGTGCTGTTGTGGGGCGGCGTACGGACGCGGATCGTCGGGACGGTCCGCGGTGACGACCTGTATCTGGTGCCGCACGACGGCGACCCGGTGCCGCCGGTCGGTACGGCGGTGCGCGGGGCGCTCGACGACGAACGGCGTACTCAGCTGATGCGGACCCACTCCGGGCTGCATGTGCTGACCGGGGTGGTGTTCCGCGACTTCGGGGCGCTCGTCACGGGCGGGAACATGGAGCCGTTGTCGGCGCGGATGGACTTCGACCTGGCCGAAGTACCGCCGGACTTCAAGGAGCGCGTCGCCGAGGCAGTCAACGCCGAGATCCGCACCGACCGCCGGATCACGGTCAGCAACCTGCCACGCGAGGAGGCCTTCGCGATCCCCGACATCATCCGCACCGCGACAAACCTCCTCCCACCCGACATCGAGATCGTCCGCATCGTCGACATAGCCGGCCTCGACACTCAGGCCGACGGCGGCACCCACGTCGCCTCCACCGCGCTGATCGGCCAGCTCGAGGTAGTCAAAATGGAAAGCAAAGGCAAAGGCTTCCGCCGGCTGCGGGTGCGGATCAGCTAGGACTTCTGCTGTTTCTGCTCCGCAGCCTGGCGGCGGACTTCCGCCTGGGTGGCGCGTTCGTGTTCGAGCCAGTCGGGGTTGTCGGACTTGATCGACTCGATCTCGTCGGTGGTCAGTGCCTCGGTGATGCCGGCGCGGGCCAGGCCGCTGATCGAGACGCCGAGTTTCGCCGCGACGACCGGGCGCGGGTGTGGGCCGTTGCGGCGCAGGTCGCGCAGCCACTCGGGCGGGTCGGTCTGGAGCGCGTCGAGTTCGTCGCGTGAGACCACACCGTCCTGGAACTCCGCGGGCGTGGCCTCGAGGTACACCCCGAGCTTCTTGGCCGCTGTCGCGGGCTTCATGGTCTGGGATGTCTTACGCGCCGTCATGGGAGCAGCGTAACGCCCGGTAACCTGACGGCGTGACCGGATTCCGGCTGGGCTACGTTCCCGGCGTGACCCCAGCCAAGTGGGTCCGGATCTGGGCCGAGCGCCTCCCCCGCGTTCCGCTCGAGCTGATGCAGGTCACCGCGGCCGACGCGCCAGACCTGGTACGCCGCGGCGAGGCCGACGCCGCGCTCCTGCGCCTGCCGATCGACCGCACCGGCCTGCACGCCATCCCGCTGTACGTCGAGCAGACCGTCGTCGTGGTCCCCAAGGATCACCTGATCACGGCCGCCGACGAGATCACCGTCGACGACCTCGCCGACGAGCTCATGCTGCACGCGCAGGACGACGTACTCGACTGGGACCGGCCGCCCGGACGACTGATCGAGGAGCGCCCGGCCCGGACCGGCGACGCGATCGAGTTGGTTGCTATGGGCACCGGGTTGCTCGTCGTACCGCAGTCGCTGGCCCGGTTGCATCATCGCAAGGACCTGACGTACCGGCCGCTGACCGGCGTACCGGAGTCGCAGGTCGTGCTGAGCTGGCCGGAAGCGGACGAGACCAGTGAGCTGGTCGAGCACTTCATCGGCATCGTCCGCGGCCGGACGACGAACAGCACCCGCGGGCCGGCCCCCAAGACCAAGACCGCCAAGCCCAGGGCCGCTGCCAAGCCCAAGGCGGCTGCGAAGAAACAGGCGCCGGACAGAAGCCGGCAGAAGCCACGGCGCCGCCGCTAGTCTCAAGTTGAGTCCTCAACTACCATGGCGATATGGCGATCTTCCGGTTGAACCACGCGGTCCTGTACGTGCGCGACGTCGCGGCGAGCGTCGCGTTCTACCGAGACGTCCTCGGCTTCGGGTACACCGAGACCGGTGACACGATCCCGGGCGCGGCGTTCCTCCGGGCGCCGGGGTCGAGCAACGACCACGATCTCGGCCTGTTCCAGATCGGATCGCAGGCGGGTCCGTCCGGCGCCGGGCGGACGACGGTCGGGCTGTATCACCTGGCGTGGGAGGTCGACACGCTCGGCGACCTCGAGGACCTGGCCGGCAAACTGAGCGAGCACGACGCGCTCGTCGGCGCCTCGGACCACGGCACGACCAAGTCGCTGTACGGCAAGGACCCCGACGGGCTCGAGTTCGAGATCGTCTGGATCATCCCGGCCGACCTCCTCACCGACGAGGACCGCAACAAGACCGGCATCGCCCGCCTGAACCTGCCCGCCGAGATCGAGAAGTACGGCCGCGAAGCCCGCAGCGGCGTCGGCATCTCCCGCATGCTCGCCTGACCCGGCTGGCGGGTTGTGTCGCCGCTGACCGGCTACACCAGGTCAGCGGTGCAACAACCCGCCAGCGGCCTCAAGCGCGGGTCAGGTGCGTCGCGATCCGCAAGGAGTTGGCGAGGACGGTGAGGACGGGGTTCACGCCGCCGTTGGTCACGTGGAGCGAAGCGTCGGCGATCCAGACGTTGTCGTGACCCCAGATGCGGCCGTGTGGATCTGTGACAGACCGGGCCGGGTCGGTGCCCATGCGGCACGAGCCTGCCTGATGCTGTCCGGTGCTTGCCCGGCCCAGCGTGCCGACGCCGCCGACAGCCGTCCGGATCGCGCCCGCTTCCTCCAGCCAGGCCTTGGCTTTCGCGCTCATGAAGCCGTGCGCGCGAACGTCCTCCGGGTGGATCGATCCACTCGTCACCACGACCGGGTTGCCGAACCGGTCGACCACCGACGGATCCACCCGGACCCGCGACTCGGCCGACGACACCTCCTGGATCGGCCCGACCACGCGCAGCATCCGCCGTACCTCGCGCCGCATCGCCTGCTTGCTCTCCGCCCCAGCGGGAGGGATCAGGCCGGCCCCGGTCAGATAGTCGTACGTCGCCGCAGGCGTCGGCACGAACTCGTTGGCCAGCATCCCGCCGCCGACGATCCCGTCGTTCCCGTGCCGGAAGTCGCAGGTCGCGATCGACGCGCCCGGCCCGACGAGATCGACAACCTCGTCCTCGAACAGCCCGACCGCACCGGCGTACACATGGGCCTGCAGATGCCGGCCGACCTGGTCCTGGTTGTTGCCGATCCCGTTCGGCTCGCCGTCGTGCGCGCTGTTCAGCAACAGCCGCGGCGTCTCCGATGCACCCGCGGCCACGACGACCTCGTCGCAGGAAACGGTCCGGCGCCAGATCCCGCCGTACTCATCGCTTGCGACCAGCGCGACGCCAGTGACTCGGCCTGCTGAAGTGGTCAGGCGCTCGACCGTGGTCTCGGTGACCAGTGTGCAGTTGCCGGTCGCGAGCGCGGCCGGGAGTGCGGTGTTGTGCGTCCCGCCCTTCGCATTGACCGGGCAGGCGAAGCCGACGCACTGCCCACACTGAACGCAGCCGGAGCGTCCTCGGTAGTCGACCGAGTTGATCAGCAGCGGTACGTCGAGAATCCCCCAGCCCAACCGATCCGCCGCCGCGGACAACAGCTCAGCCGGCCCGGTCCGCGGCATCGGCGGCATCGGCAGCGGAATCGACCGTGGCTCGTGCCACGGATCCGCCCCGCCGCCACTCACGCCGAACCGCTGCTCGGCCAGCGAGTAGTACGGCTCGAGGTCGTCGTACGAGATCGGCCAGTCGGCGAGCGCGCTCCCGTCCGGTACGCCGTACGTCGTCGCCATCCGGAAGTCCCGCGGCACGAACCGCCACGCCTGCGCGCCGTACACGCGTGTCCCGCCGCCGACCGTGAACGCGTTGTTTCCCCAGCCGCCGTCGGGCGGGAGCACCTGGCTCCGCACACCGTCCACGACCGAGATCCGAGGCCGCCCTGCCGGGTCCGGATCTGTCAGCGCGGGCAGCCCAGCGACCGACCGCGGATTCCGCAGATGGTCGTGTGAGAGCGACTCCGTCGTCGGATAGCGACCCAGCTCCACGACGAGCACCGACCGCCCGGACTCCGCCAGCACCTGCGCCGCCGCTCCCCCACCGGCACCCGAGCCGATCACGATCGCGTCGTACCGATCCGCCAACGCCGACCGCGGCGTGATCGCCAGCTCGGTCTGCACCGTCGGGAAGTCGCCGCTCTGCCATCCAACCATCCCCCACGCCGCCGGCTCGGCGTAATACCCCTGCGCCACCAGCCGAACCAGCCAAGCACCATCGGCATCCGCCAAGGCGCCCTCAAGCCCAGCAGCCTCAGCAACCGTGAGCCCGCGCTCGACCCGCGGCAGCCAATCCGGCCGGTCCTCGGCCAGCACCCGCTCGACGAACCCGACCACTCCGCCCGCCGCGGACGGAGACTCGTCCGCCGGTACGACCAGCTCCGCGAGCCGCTCGAGCACAATCCGTTGCTGTTCAGAAAGGGCCACGAGGAAATCCTTTCACGCACTACCGTTGGCCGCATGAGCACGCTGTTCGATCTCACGGGTAGGGCGGCTGTGGTGACCGGGTCGAGTCGTGGGATCGGGTTGGCGATCGCGCGGGCGCTGTTGGGGCAGGGCGCGGCCGTGGTCGTGAACGGGTACGCCGCGGACGAGACCACGGCGACCGCGGCGCGGCTGGCCGCGGAGTTTCCGGCGAGTGGCGGAGTCTGCCGGAGACGTCGGCGACGCCGCGGTCGCCCAGGGTCTGGTGGAGGCGGCGGTCGGGGCGTTCGGGCGGCTGGATCACCTGGTCTGCAACGCGGGGATCGACATCCTCAAGCCGGCGGTCGAGTACACGCCGGACGAGTGGGACCGCATTCTCGCGGTGAACCTGCGTGGGGCGTTCCTCCCCGCGCAGGCGGCCGCGCGGTACTGGATCGGGCGCCAGGAGCGCGGGTCGGTGACGATGACGTCGTCGATCGCCGGCCAGGTCGGGATCCCGACGCTGGCGCCGTATGCCGCGAGCAAGGGCGGGATCAACCAACTGGTCCGGACGCTCGCGGCGGAGTGGGCCGAGCACGGCATCCGGGTGAACGCGGTCGCGCCCGGGTACGTCGCGAACATCATGGACAGCGTGACCGCGCACGACGATCCCGCCTCGGACCAGCGGATCACCACGTTCACGCCGCTCGGCAGGCGCGCCACGGTCGACGAGATCGCGGCGCCGTACGCGTTCCTCGCCTCTCCGGCAGCGGCGTACGTGACCGGCGCCGTCGTCCCGGTGGACGGTGGCTACACCGCGGTCTGACTTTGTACTTGCCGGTCCATTTTTGTCGAGCAACGCTGTGGGCATGGCACTTGACGACTACTACTTGCTCGGGCGGTCGGGGCTGCGGGTCAGCCGGCTGGCTCTGGGGACGATGAACTTCGGACAGGCGGGTTTCCACGCGCCGTACGGGAAGACCGAGGACGAGGCGCGGGCGATCTTCCGCGCCTATATCGATGCCGGCGGCAACTTCATTGACACCGCCGACTTCTACACCGCCGGTGAGAGCGAACGGATCCTCGGCCGGCTGATCGCCGAGGCAGGCGTGCGGGAGCGGATGGTACTGACCACCAAGGCGACCAACAGCGTCGACTCCGGTGACCCGAACGCCGGCGGCAACAGCCGCAAGCATCTGATCCGCGCACTCGACGAGTCTTTGCGCCGGCTCGGCACCGACTACGTCGACCTGTTCCTCCTGCACACCTGGGACCGCATCACCCCGATCGACGAGGTACTGCGGACGCTCGACGACCTCGCCCGCGCCGGCAAGATCCGGTACGCCGGACTGTCCGACGTACCGTCCTGGTATGCGGCTCGGGCGCAGACGCTGGCCGACGCGCACGCGCTGACCCCGATGGTCAGCCTGCAACTCCCGTATTCGTTGGCCGAGCGGACGATCGAGACCGAGCACGTCCCGATGGCGCAGCAGCTCGGGCTCGGCATCACCGCGTGGAGCCCGCTGGCGAGCGGCTTCCTGACCGGGAAGTACCAGCGCGACGATACTCGCGGCGTGGCCGGCGAGGGCCGGCTCACCGGCGACGGCTCACCCGTACGGAACTGGGGTGACCGGCACTGGGACCTGTTGAAGACGGTGAAGGACGTGGCCGACAAGCTCGGCGTGACGATGGCTCAGGTCGCAGTGAACTGGGCGGCGACCCAGCCCGGTATCGCGTCCGCGATCGTCGGCGCGAGCAATCCGAAGCAACTCGAATCGAGTATCGAGGCGCTCGGCTTCGAGTTGCCGAACGAACTGCGGGCCGCGCTCGACGCCGCCAGCGCCGTACCGCCGGAGTCGGTGTACCGGATGTTCACACCGGAGTACCAGGGCTGGCTGGTCAACGCCGGAGCGAAGGTCGCCGACAAGCCGGCCGGCTACCGGCCGCCGGTGCTCAACTGGAGGTAATCCAGACACTGGTCGAGCGCGTACTCCAGATGCGTTGACGAGCCTGACGACATCAGGATCGCCACGCCGCCCTGGATCGCGGCGATCAGCGCGGCCGCGGCGCGGGCGGGATCCACGTCGGCACGGATCTCGCCCGCGGCCTTCATGTCCTCGATGCCGCTCTCGAGCCGGTGCTGCCACTGCGCGAGCAGCTGCCCGGTCACAGCCTGCGCGGCCGGGGTGTGACGTCCGATCTCGGTGATCAGTACACCGAGCGGGCAGTGCACGCCCTGCCGCCGGTACTTCTCCACGACTGCATCACGCCACTCGGCCCAGGCGTCCCAGCTGGTCAACCGGCCGAGATGCGGCTCCTGGTCCTCGAGCACCTGCTCGGCCTCGCGCTCGGCGACCGCGAGCAACAGCTGTTCCTTGCCGTCGGGGAAGTAGTGGAACAGTTGGCTCTTCCCGGTCCGGCTCCGCCGCCCGATGTCGTCCAGCTTCACCGCGCTGACCCCACGCTCCCGGATCTCGGCGGCAGCCGCCATCACGATCCGGTCCCGCGTCGCCGCACCCTTCGCTGTCAGCACACGGCCAAATGTACCGCTCGGTCCATCAGCTCCGGCCGGCGTTGAACTCCGCGAGCTTGCCGAACACCTTCTTCGGCCGCCAGTGCCCGTCGTCCCCGACCGCGACCAGCCCGTACGACGAGAGGTCGAGATCGTGCTGCGGATCGTTCTCGCGGTGCGGCAGCTCGAAGCCCGCGAAACTGAACCAGAACGCTGCCGCCAGTTCGATCCGGTCGAACTCCTCGACGAGCTCGAACAGATACTCCACTTGTTCCTCCTCGTCCCGCTCGAACGAACCGTTGACGACCGGCGGGTCGACGCTGCGGTCCACGATCATCCAGCCGGTCCCGCCGCGCTCGGCCGCGCCGCGGTACGCGCAGCAGCCGAACTCGGTGGCGACCACCGGCTTGCCCCACTTCGACCGCGCCGCCAGCTCGTCGGCGAAGGTCGCCGCGTTGGCCGCGTCCCGGTACGCGTCGACGCTGACGATGTCGAACAGGTCCCAGTTCACGTCCTCCCACATGCCCGCGGCGTACGTGATCCGGCCGCCGAAGACACTACGAGCAGCACTCGCCAGCTCCGCCTGCACCGAGCCCCAGCGCTCGAGCCCGGCCTGCAGTTCCATCAGCTTGACCGGGTCGGTCCAGGTCGCCGGGTCAACCATCAGCGTGAGACGCTCCCCCGACGTCTCACCCGGCACGAATCCCTTGCAGAACACGGACAGCTCACACCCGAGCACCAGTACGACGTCACCACGCGCCGACTGCCGCAGCACCTCGGCCTGCAGGGCGCAGTCGGTCAGGAAGGCGATGAACTCGGACGGCTCGAGGTCCATCGGCATCGGTGAGAACCACAGGTCGAGCCCGGCCGCCAGCGCCGCCTCCCCCGCCACCGTCAGCCGGTCGAGCTCGGTGCCGACCACTCGCACCGCGGGAGCGTGCAGCTCTTCCGCGATCACCGCCATCTCATGGCGCACCGCGTCGGCGTCGAAGCGGTTGCGCGTACTGCGGCCGTCGCAGCGCAGGCCGGTGTCGTAGTTCACCCCGATCGAGTGCATGGCAGCCAGCGTAGCAAGCGAACTCATACTCAGTACATCTTTTTATCCGGTATGGTTAAACCGTGAACCAGCCGGGCCGCCGGGAGCGGAAGAAGGCCGAGCTCCGGACCCGGATCTCGGAGGTCGCGACCACACTCTTCCTCGAGCGCGGCTTCGACGCCGTGTCGGTGTCCGAGGTCGCCGATGCGGCGGATGTCGCGCGGCCGACGGTGTTCGCGCATTTCACCCGCAAGGAGGATCTGCTCTTCGACCGCTACCCCGAGGCGGAGGCCATGGTCGTTGCCGCGATCAACGACCGCCCGGCCGGCACGTCCGCGGTCAAGGCGGTGTCGGACCTGCTGGTCGCGCTGGCCGACGAGGGGCATCCGCTGTCCACGATCCGCGGCACATTCCGCCGCTTCTGGGAGGTCGTCGCCGAGTCGCGGTCCCTGCAGAACCGCGCCCGCGAGCTACTCCAGGAGATCGAGCAGGCGATCGCGCGAGCGATGGCGGACACCGGCGTACCCGCTCCTCAGCTGACCGCCGCGCTGACAGTCGCTGCCTACCGCGTCGTTCACCTGGAGTCGGTACGGCGGATCTTCGCGGGCGACGACGCCGCCGTCGTGGCCGCGCAGCACCGCGAGCGCATCATCGGCGCGCTCGCCGTCGTCGATCAGGCCTTCACGTAGTCCGCGATCGTCCGCGCGCACTCGATCGACGTCGTGTGCGACGTGTCGACCTCCACGTCGTACGTGATGCCCTCATGGACGATCAGTGCCTGCCCTTCGGCCATGCCGGTCGGCCGATCACCGCGGGCCGCCTCGCGCTGTGCTGCGATCGACGGCTCGCAATGGACGCCGACCCACAGCGTCTCGAGATCGCCGATCGCGTTCCGCCAGCGCTGCTGCGACGACGGTCCGCCGAGGAAGACGTCGTCCATGAGCACCCGACCGCCGGCCCGGCACATCGCGACGATCCCGGCGGTCCAGCCCGCCTCCAATTCGCGGAACGCAGGCCCGACCGACACCTCGCCATCGGATCCGATCACGATCCCGTCCGGCGAACCCTCCAGCTTGGCCGGCAGGGCGTCGACGAAGTCGTCCACGCTGAACCCGAGCCACGGCTCGTCCAGCACCTCCTGCAGAGCCCGCACGAGCGCGGTCTTCCCGGAGCTGGATCCGCCGTTCAGGATGATCAGTCGAGGCGTCACGCCTGCAAGGCTAGGGGCTTGTCCGGCGTCACCTCGACCGCTTTACGGCGGGCCAGGGCGAGGAACGGTACTGCGAGCACCTGGATCCCGGCCGCCAGCAGGTACGTCTGCCCGTAGCCCCACAGATCCGCGGACCGGCCGAGCCCCGGCTGGATCACGACACCGCCCGCGGAGCCGAGCAGGTTGTCGAACGACAGCACCGTCGCCCGCTGCTCCGACGGGATGCGGCTGTTCAGGTACGCCTGCCGGACCGGCGTCATCGCTGCGAACATCGTGCCCCACACCATCAACAGGCCGAGCGCGGCCCAGAACGACGTCACCAGACCGATCAACGCGATCACGGCCGCGGACGTCGCGATTGCCCCGATCAGGATCAAGATCCGGTCGCGGAAGATCCGCGCGACGTACGCCGCCGACGCACCGCCGGCGATCTGCGCACCGGCCACGATCCCGGCGGACAGACCCGCGATCCAGTACGAGTCGGCGTGCCCGTACAGCTGCAGGAGATACGGCTGCGCGGCGTAGAAGCCGTACACGCTCACCCCGGCGGTGAACGGACCGGCCAGCATCACCCAGCGCACCGGCGGATTCAGCAGCCCGTGCCGCAACGACGCCCGGACGATCCCGCCCATCTCGCCGCGCACCGAGACCCGCGGCTTCGGCGTGAACCCGAGGTCGCGCATCGCCCGCCACGCCACCACGAAAGTGGCCCCGAGCAACAACGCGCGGACGACGTACGGCGCGCCGAGATTCGTCACCTGGGCCAGGAAGCCGCCGCCGATCGAGCCGCCCATCATCGCGATCCCGCTCGCCACCTGCCCCTTCGCGAACGCCGCGTCGAGCGACCCGCGGTACCCGGTCGCGTGCAGCCCGTCGACCAGCCAGGCCTCGGTCGCGCCGCTGAAGAACGTGAACCCGAGCCCGAGCAGCACCGACACCAGAGCCCACAGCGCGAAGGGCGCGTGCGCCTGCCACAACAGCAGGTAGAGCAGCGTGGACCCGAACAAGGTGGCGGTCCCCAGGAGGTACGACGTACGCCGTCCGACCGTGTCCGCGACCACACCCGTCGGGACCTCGAACAGCACCATGCCGGCGGTGAAGAACGCGTTGGCGGCGAACGCCTTTCCGATGCTCAGTCCGGCGTCGAGGAGGAACAGGGTGTTGATGCCCCAGATCATCGACGAAGCACCTGTGGACACGACGACCAGCGTCACGTAGGTCCGCAGTACCCGCTCCGGCGTCATCTGAGGTGTCATGTGAGGTACGTCGGAGTCGCGGCAACGCTCTCGACATCCACCTCGGTAGCTCCCGGGGCAGGTATCGTCCGGGCCGTGACGATTCAGCAGGACGACGCCACGGGCCGTACGCCGAATGTCCACGACACCGTCAAGCTCGCGGTGATCGTCGGGGCACTCGGCGTGGTGTTCGGTGATATCGGGACCAGCCCGATCTACACGATCCAGACCGTGTTCAACCCCGAGGACCCGCACCCGGTGCCGGTCAGCGACGCGAACGTGTTCGGTGTCGTCTCGCTGATCTTCTGGTCGGTGATGATCATCGTCACCGTCACCTACATCCTGCTCGCGCTGCGCGCCGACAACGACGGCGAGGGCGGCCTGATGGCGCTGATCACGATTCTGCGCGGATGGGCCCGCCGGCACCGGGAGCGCAAGGGCGCGGTCGTGCTGGCCGGACTCGGCCTGTTCGGAGCTTCGCTGTTCTTCGGCGACAGCATGATCACACCGGCGATCTCGGTACTGTCCGCGGTCGAAGGACTGAAACTCGTCGAGCCGTCACTGGGCGAGTACGTCGTACCGATCACCGCGGTGATCATCATCGTGCTGTTCATGGTCCAGCGACGCGGCACCGAAGCGGTCGGCCGGGTGTTCGGGCCGATCATGATCGTCTGGTTCGCGGCGATCGGCGCGTGCGGGATCAGTGGTATCGCCGGGCACCCGGAGATCCTGAAGGCGCTGTCCCCGACGTACGCGATCAGCTTCCTGGCCGGGCACTTCCACATCGCGTTCTTCGCGCTGGCCGCGATCGTGCTGTCGGTCACCGGCGCCGAGGCGCTGTACGCCGACATGGGCCACTTCGGCCGGAAGGCGATCACCCGGGGCTGGCTGTTCCTCGTCCTGCCCGCGTGCGTGCTGAGCTACCTGGGCCAGGGCGCGCTGATCCTCAAGGACGAGTCGAACATCAGCGGGCCGTTCTTCCTGCTGATCCCGGACTGGGGCCGGCTCCCGCTCGTACTCCTCGCGACCGCGGCGACCGTGATCGCGTCGCAGGCGGTCATCACCGGCGCGTACTCCGTCGCGTCGCAGGCCGCGAAGCTCGGCTACCTGCCGCGCCTGCGAGTCGCGCACACGTCGGCGACCACCGCGGGTCAGATCTACGTGCCGTGGATCAACTGGCTGCTGCTGGTCTCGGTGCTGACGCTGGTGTTCGCGTTCCGCAGTTCGGCGGCGCTGGCGTACGCGTTCGGCATGGCGGTGACCGGCACGATCACGATCACCACCACGCTGTTCTTCTACGTCGCCCGCTACCGCTGGAACATCTCGTGGTGGCTGATCGGCGCCGGCGCGACGTTGCTGCTGGCCGTCGACCTGCTGTTCGTCGGGGCCAACCTGACCAAGCTCATCCACGGCGCCTGGTTGCCGCTGCTGATCGCGATCACGGCGTTCACGATCATGACGACCTGGCAACGCGGCCGCCAGGTCGTCACGGCCGAGCGGGAGCGGGCGGAGGGTTCACTGCAGGAGTTCATCAACCAGCTCGGCTCCGGCGACATGCCGGTCCGCACGGTGCCCGGTACGGCGATCTTCCTGAACCGCGGCGGCGTCACCACCCCGCTCGCGCTGCGGGCGAACGTCGAGCACAACCAGGTGCGCCACGAGCACGTGGTGATCGTGGCGATCGAGACCGCGGAGGTCCCGCGCGTCCCCGAGGACCAGCGGGTGATGGTCAACGATCTCGGGTACGGCGACGACGGGATCACCCACGTCACGATCAAGTTCGGCTACATGGAGTCGTCCGACGTCCCGAGCGCGCTGGCCCTGCTGGACCCGGCCGCGACCGAGGGCCCGATCGATCTCGAGCACGCGTCGTACTTCCTCTCGAAGATCGAGCTCCGCCGCGGCAACGCACCGACGATGGCGGGCTGGCGCAAACAGCTGTTCCTCGCCACGTCCCACATCACCGCGGACGCCGCGGAGTACTTCGGCCTCCCACGCGACCGGACCGTCATCATCGGATCGCATATCGAGTTGTAACCATGGACCAGTCGTACGACGAGAGCCACCCGCTGCCGCAGCTGTCGGGGCTCGTTCGTACGGTCTGGATCCAGCGGACGGGATCGGTCGCGTATGTGCAGCGCGACCTGCCGACCGGCGGCGTCGAGCTGCACTGCCCGGTCGGCGGCGTACCGCGGTTGATCGGGCCGCTGACCCGCGCGCAGCTGCAGGTGATCCCGGCGCGGACGACGATCGTCGGAGTGCGGTTCATGCCGGGTGCGGGTGGCGCGCTGCTCGGCGTACCGGCTGATGAGCTGGTGGATTGCGTGGTCGATCTGTGGGGGCCTGCGGCGGTGGCGATCGGGTCGATCGTGGCCTCGGCGGCTCCCGAGGCGGCGTTGCTCGAGGTGCAGCGGTATCTGGCTGGTCGGCAGCTGCGTCCGGATCCGGTGGTGGCGGAGATGGTACGGCGGTTGATGCCGTGGGAGCGGACCGGGATCGCGACGCTGGCCGACGATCTGGCGCTGTCGGAGAGCCAGCTGCGGCGGCGGTGTCTGACGGCTGTCGGGGTGAGTCCGAAGGCGTTGCAGCGGACGTTGCGATTCCAGGGGTACTTGGCGTTGGCGCAGGCCGGGTTCGGCGGTGGGCTGGCCGATCTCGCGGCGGAGACGGGGTACGCCGATCATGCGCATCTGACCCGGGAGTGCGTACGGCTGACCGGGGTGACTCCGCGCGAACTGCTCGGCGACAAGGCCGATCGCTGCGACTGCGGTCACGACCACTCGGCGTCGTACCGCCCGTTCCTGGCCGGCTGGTACGACCGTTTTCTTCAAGCCCAGGCCCGGGTGCCGGCCGTAGCGTCAGCCCATGGAGCTGATCGGCGCTGACCACCCGCAATACGAGGTACTCCGCCGTCCTGCGCTCCCGCAGTACCGCGCCATCCGCCCCACCTCCATCGCGCGCTGCGCTGATCCTTCCGATGTGGCGGAGGCCCTCGCCTACGCCCGCGCCCACGCGCTCCCAGTCGCCCTCCGAGGCGGCGGCCACTGCTTCGCGGGCCGCTCGTCGACCAGCGGGCTCCTCCTGGACCTTTCCGCGCTCGACTCGGTGTCAGTTGCAGATGGACAGGCAGCGATCGGAGCTGGGGCTCGGCTGGCGGACGTGTATCGCGGGCTGCACGAGCACGGACTGACGATTCCGGCCGGTTGTGGGCCGACGGTTGGGATTGCCGGGTTGACGTTGGGTGGCGGGCTCGGGCTGCTCGGGCGGCGGTACGGGCTGACCTGCGATCGGCTCGTCGGCGCGACGGTTGTGCTCGCGGACGGTCGCATCGTGGAGTGCTCTGAGGGGCAGGAGCCGGATCTGTTCTGGGCGCTGCGCGGAGCCGGAGGTGGTCAGTTCGGCGTCGTCACGTCGCTCGTGTTCGCCGCCGTACCGTCGCCCGCCGCGACGCGTTTCACCCTCACCTATCCACGGGATCGAGCCGCCGACGTCATCGCCGCTTGGCAGTCCTGGGCGCCGGACGCGCCCGATCACCTCACGGCCAGCCTCGCCGTGACGGCCGACGAAGTACGGGCGTTCGGTGCCGCGGTCGGCGCCGCCGACTTCGGCGAACTCGCGTCCCTCGATGCGGCGGTCGAGCTGCGCGACGGGCTCAGTTGGCCTGAGCTCAAGCGCAGCTTCTCCGACGAGGACGTCCAGGACGATCGCGTCGTCTACAGCAAGTCGGAGTTCTTCGGCTCTCCGCTCCCCCGCGACACCATCGCTCAACTCCTGGCCGCGGGCTGCGAGCTGAGCTTCACTCCGATGGGCGGCGCCTACAACCGGGTCCCCGCCGACGCCACGGCCTTCATCCATCGCGGCGAACGCTTCCTCCTCGAACACGCGAGCCCCGACCGAACCGCCGTACGGCGGTCGTGGTCCATCGCCCACCCGCACGCCTCCGGCCGTCTCTACCCCAACTTCCCCGACCCGGACCTCACTGATCCCACCGCTTACCACGGCGGCAACTATGAGCGCCTGCTCGCCATCAAGCAGGCATACGATCCAGACCACATCTTCGGAGGCCTCACATGATCGTGCTCTACATGACAATGTCCGTCGACGGGTACGTCGTCGGTCCGGACGACAGCGTGGAAGAGCCGATGGGACGCGGTGGGTTCCGGCTGTTCAACTGGCTGGACGACCGCGACTCCGACGGACCGAGCGGCCACGTGTACGCCGAAGCAGTCGCCACCGGCGCCGTCATCGCCGGCCGCCGCACCTTCGAACACGCCGGCCGCTGGGGCGGCGACCACCACGACGGCGTACCGATCTTCGTCCTCACCCACCACGTCGACGAGAACGACGTCCCGCCCGGCAGCTCGCGCTTCGTCACCGACGTGAAGTCCTGCGCCGCCCAGGCCCGCGCCGCCGCCGGCGACCGCAACATCCTGGTCCACGGCGCCGGCGCCGCCCAGTCCCTCCTCGCAGCCGGCGAACTCGACGAACTCGAACTCCACGTCGTCCCGGTCCTCCTCGGCCAGGGCCGCCGCCTCTTCGACAACCTCCCCGCCACCCAGATCGAACTGGAACAAGTCCGCCAACTCCCCTCCTGCGACGTCACCCACCTCCACTACAAGGTGCTGCGATAGATGACGATCTCGACTGGATGGAGTACGCCCGCGGTCAGAGCCAGGGTGGGAGGGGGGTGGCGGGGTGACCTGAGGTGGTGACGTTTGTGTAGGGGCGGCCGGCTAGGTAGGCGGCTAGTTCGGGGAGGGGGCCTTCGGCGGGTGGTACGTCGGGGCGGGTGGTGCGGATGTCTTCGCAGAGGGCTTCTAGGAAGTCGGCGGGGAGATCGGCGAAGGTGAGGCCGGTGGACAGGTCTACGGCGTGGATGAGGACCTCGCGGGAGCGCATCCAAGGGATTCGGGTGGCGGGGATCGGGGCGCCTTGGGCGGTGCGGACTGTGGACTGCCATTGATCTGCTGAGAGGGCTGACATGGCGTCGGCCAGTCCGGCGGCGGACTCGTCGTACCAGGAGCGGAGCTCGTCCTCGGGGCGGAGAGCGCCGGACTCGATGTCGGCGTTGCGGGCCTCGGGGGACGGGTACATCGGGCGCTCCTCGCCGGTGCGGGCCCAGTGCACGAGGTTGCCCAGGGCCTCGGCATTCAGCGACAGGTGCGCCGCCACATGACGTCGTTTCCAGCCTGGCAGCGCCGACGGCGCGTCCAGGTCAACCAGTGCCGCGCGGCACTTCGCCGTACCCTCGTCGATCCACTCATCAACCCGAGCCATGACTGGAACGTAGCCGACGACGGCGCGGGTTCTTGCAGCGGTGGGGTGTTCTGGTGAGACTGAGCCGATGAAGGAGGGGGCCCCGCCATGGTGACGTCGATCGGGGTGGTGGGACCGTCGGACCTGGTCACCTCCACCAGCCGGATCCTGAAAGGACTGCGTGGGGTCGAGATCGTCCCGCTGCGGTACCGGCGGGAGACCGATACGCCGAAGGTGATGGCCAACGCGCCGGGCAGTGTCGACGCGTGGCTGTTCACCGGCGTCGTCCCGTACCAGCTGGCCGCCGCGCAGGGCCTGCTCGACCGGCCCGCGGCACACGTCGAATACACCGGCGCCACGCTGATGCGCGCCTTGGTGCAGCTGCTCAGCGAGGGACGCGACGTCACCTCGCTCAGCATCGACGTACTGGACGAGGCCGAGGTGCGGGAGACGTTCGACGAGGTCGGCCTGCCGACGAGCGGCGTGCGCGTGCTGCCGTACCGCCCCGGGCTGAGCCTCGAGGAGATCCTCGCGTTCCACCACGAGGCCCGCGCCACGGTCGCGATCACCTGTCTGCGCTCGGCGTACGAGAAGCTCCGGACCGAGCAGACCACGCTGCGGCTCGCACCGTCGGTGCACTCGGTGCGCAGCGCGGTGAACAGTCTGCTGCTCGTCCACGACGCTTTGCGCAGTGACGATGCGCAGATCGCCCTCGGCCTGGTCGAGATCTCCCCCGACGCCGAGAGCGCCCTCCGCCGCGAGGCCGGCTCGCTCGGCGGCAGCGTCATCCGGTACGACGACAAGCGGTGGCTCGTGATCGCGACCCGCGGACCGCTCGAGCAGGCGACCGCCTCGTTCACCGAGCTCGGCATGCTGACCCGACTGAAGGAACAATTCGGACCGGTCCGGATCGGCTTCGGCATCGGCGGCTCCGGCACCGAGACCGAGGCGTTGGCCCGCCGCGCACTCGGTCGAGCCAGGACGGCAGGCCGTACGGCGGCAGTCGTCTCGCTGCGCAACGACATCGATCTCGTGCTCGTCGGCGGCGCGGCCCCGCGGGCCCAGCAGCGGTCGAAGCTGCAACTGCTCGCGCAACGCGCCGGACTGTCGAAGGCGACCCTCGAGCGCCTGCAGGAGCTCGTCCACGCCACCCCCGAGGACGGTCTGACCACCCGATCGGTCGCCGACTACCTCGGCATCCAGCCGCGTACCGCGCGCCGCGTCCTGAACCGCCTCGAGCGGGCCGGCCTGGCCGATGCGACCGGCACCCAACTCGGCACCGGCAGCGGCCGCCCGCTGGTTGTGTACCGCGTTCATCTCTGATTGTTTCCCGAGCGGTTGACGCACTGACGCACGTCCGGCTAATTTCAGCCATGACCGTAATTCAGTGCGCACTGTCCCGGGAGGCCTTGTGGACAAGCGAATCGCACGGGGATTGATCGTTGCTCTGGTCAGCTACGCCGGACTGGTGAGCGTTTCGGCACCAGCAACAGCCTCAGTTCCGGAGGTGACCGAAAGCCCGACGGTCACCAACCTCGGTCCGGCATCGGCCGTGACCTCGACCAGCGTCGCCGAGCAGGTCGGCGACCGGATCTGGACCATCACCTCCGGCGTCTCCCCCGTCCAGGTCGGCGCCTTCGACCCGGTCAGCAGGACCGTCGACCGCAAGTTCTCGCTGCCCACCGGCGCCGGTGCCTGGGCGATGACCCACCTCGGCACTGACCTGTACGTCGGCCTGTACACCCCCGGCGACCTCTACCGGATCGACACAACCACCGGTGCCGCGACCAAGGTCACGCAGTTCGGCTCGTTCATCTGGTCGATCGCCGCAACGCCCGACGGCAAGATCGTCGCGGGCACCTACCCCGACGGCGCCGTCCACGAGTACGACCCGGCCACCGGCGCCACCAGATCGTACGGCGCTGCCGTCGCCGGCGAGCAGTACGTCCGCAGCATCGCCGCCGACGCGACCACGATCTACGCCGGTGTCGGCACCAAGGCGCACCTGATCGCCATCGACCGCGCCACCGGCGACCGCCGCGACGTACTCCCGGCCAAGTACGCCGACCGCACGTTCGTCGCCACCCTCGCGCTCGACGGCACGAAGCTCGCCGCGAGCCTCTCCCCCACCGGCACGATGCTCGTCTACGACACCGCCGACCTGAGCAACCCGGTCGAGGTCCAGACTCCCGGCGGCGACCAGTACATCACCGCGATCACGCTCGACGGCGCCGACGTCTACCTCGGCACCAGACCGTCCGGCACGCTCTACCGCTACCGCGACGACACGCTGACCCGCCTCGGTTCGCCGTACGACGGGGCGTACTTCAACCGGATCTTCGTCGACGGCTCGACGATCCGCGCCGAACTGACCAGCCAGGTCGTCGACTTCGACGAGACGACCGGGGAGTTCACCGGCACCGATCTCGGCCAGGCCGGTCTGCCGCCCGCGCCCGAGCAGGCGATGGCGATCGCCGCGACCCCGACCTCCGTCCTGGTCAGCGGGAAGGCCGGCATCCAGGTCCACGACCTCGCCACCGGCGCCAGCACGCGCACGTTCCTCCCCGGCGAGGCGAAGACCCTGACCCCGATCGGCCGGGACGTCTACCTCGGCGTCTACACGCTGGCCCGCCTCTGGCAGATGAAGCCGGACGGCTCCGACCTGCACGAGCTCGGCCAGATCGGCAACGAGCAGACCCGCCCGACCGACGCCGCGTACGACGCCCGCTCGCGCACCTGGCTCATCTCCACCGAACCCGACTACGGCAAGTACGACGGCACGCTGGTCGAGCAGCACCTCGCCACCGGTCAACGCGAGGTCCACCGCGGCGTCGAGCCGCAGCAGTCCGTCCGCTCGGTCACCACAGCCGACGGCATCGCCTACCTCGGCGGCGCGACCCGGAACAGCCTCGGCACCGACCCGATCTTGCCCGAGGCAACCGTCGTCGCCTACGACCTGCACCGCAACAAGGTGCTCTGGACAACCGCTCCGTTGCCCAAGGCACAGAGCTACAGCGATGCCGTCGTCTACCGCGGCCGCCTCTACGCGACCACCGACGACGGCCGGTTCGCCGTCCTCGATCCCCGCACCGGCAAGCTCACCGGCGCCGCGACGATCGGCACCGGCCAGAGCCGCCTCACGATCGCCCGCTCCGGTCTGTACGGCACCGACAACAAACGCGTCTTCAAGATCACGCCCGCCCTGACGGTCACCACCGTCGTCGACAATCTCGGCGCCGAGATCTACAGCTACCCACTGATCACGACCTCTCACAACGGCGACGCCCTCTACACGATCAAGGGCCGCGACCTGGTCCGGATCGGTGGACTCCGATGATCATCTCCCGCCGTACAGCGCTCGCCGGCGCGCTCGCCACCGGCGCCGCCGCCGCTCTCCCCACAACCGCCCACGCGGAGGACAGTCCCATCGACGGCTCCACGCTGCCCACCTCCGGTCCCGCAGTCGTGACGGCCGCCGTCGTCGCGATGGCGGTGTACGACGGACACGCCTACGTGATCAGCCGCGGTATCGTCCCACCGAGGCTGACCGAGATCGACCTCACCACCCGCAAGGTCACCCGGACCGTCGAGCTGCCCACCGGCGAAGGCGGCTGGGGCATCACCGTTGCCGGCGGCAAGGTCTACGCCGGGCTCTACCCGGTCGCGGACGTCTACTGCTTCGACCCGGCCGACGGATCGGTCACGCACGTCGGGACGCTGGCCGGCGCCGGTGGCTTCGTGTGGGACATGGCCACAGCCCCTGACGGCCAGGTGTTCGCGGTCAGCTACCCGAACGGCGCCGTCTGGCAGATCGATCCCGCGACGAACACTCCGACACGGCTCGGTGCACCGGTCGCGGGTGCACAGTACGGCCGGTATGTCGGTGCCGCAGGCAACTATGTGTACGCCGGGATCTACACCCCGTCGCAGCTGGTCGGGTACGACCGGAGTACGAAGGCCTTCCGGGATCTCACGCCGGAGACGTCCCGCGGGCAGAACTTCGGCCCGTTCGCGGCAACGGACGATCGGATCTTCGTCGGCAGCAGCCAGGCGTTGATCAGCATGGAGCTGGATGGATCCGATGTCCGCACCACGCCTTTGCCCGACGGCGAGACGGGCGTGGACGCGATCGCGATCGCAGCGGATGGGACGGCGTACCTGACGACGAGGACGTCCGGAACCGTGTGGAAGGTTGGACCTGAAGGACTCGTCGCGGTGGCGACGCCGGCGCCGCAGGACGAGCACCGCAAGCTGGTGTTCCTCGATGCGACGACGTTGCTCGGCGCGACCGGGTCCGGCGTGCTCTGGTGGCTGGACGTCTCCACCGGTTCGTTCGAGGTGCTCGACCTGATCGATGCTGGGTTCACCCCCGCACCGGACCTGCCGCAGTCGATCGTGATCGGCGACCCGCACCTGTACGTCGGCGGGCACTGGGTGATCACCGAGCACGCCGCCGGGGCCACCCGGCGGATCCGTGTCGCGGGCGAGGCGAAGACGCTCACCTGGGTCCGCGGCGAGCTGTACTCCGCGCTGTACCCGAGCACCGAGGTGGTCCGGGTCAACCCGCGGACCAAGCAGGTCCACAGCTTCGGCACGATCGACCACGAGCAGATCCGACCCTGGCAGGCGGCGTACGACGAGAAGTCGAAACTGCTCGCGATCGCGTCCGCACCGGGTACGGGGAAGCTCACCGGCGCGCTCACGCTGCTGGACGTGCGTACCGGCGAGCTCGATGTGCACTACGGGATCCTGCCCGACCAGAGCGTGATGACGGTCTCGATCGTCGACGGCATCGCATACCTCGGCGGCGACGTGGTCGGCGGCGGTGGCATCACGCCGACCCGCACCTCGGCCGCGATCGCCGCGTTCGACCTCTACCGCCGCCAGCTGCTCTGGACGGTCGAGCCACTCGCCGGCGAACGATCGATCCAGAGCGTCGCGGTCCACGACGGGATCCTGTACGGCGTGCTGAAACGCACCAGCGGCGGCTGGTTCCGGTACGACCTGCGCACCAGGACCGTCGTACGCGGTGAGAACAAGCTGTCCGGCTACGGTCAGATCCACACCGACCGGACCGGCGTCTACTGTGAGACGAACTTCGGCGGGAACCTGTACCAGCTCGGACCCGGGCCGACGAAGCTGCTGGTGAACAAGCTCGGCGACGGCTGGTACACGGTGCCGCAACTGACGCCGGTGCGCGGCGCCAAGCACAGCGTCTGGGGGCTCGCCGACCGCGACCTCGTCCAACTACCGTTGCCCTAAGCAAAGGATTCCTGATGGAGAACAGTCAGCTCGCCCGGGACGGCGGTACGCCGGTGCGCACCGAGCCGCTGCCGTCGGTGATGAACGCCGGCGGCCGGCGCTTCGGTGACGACGAGGTCAAGGCGGTCGAGCGGGTGCTCCGCAGCGGCATGCTGTCAGCCACCTGGGGTACCGAGGTGCCTGCGCTTGAAATGGAGTTCGCCGCGCTCCTCGGCGCCGGCCACGCGGTCACCTGCAGCTCCGGTACGGCGGCCCTGCACCTGGCCGTCGCTGCGGTGAACCCGGAGCCCGGCGACGAGATCATCACCACGCCGATCAGCGACATGGGCACCGTGTTCCCGATCATGATGCAGAACGCCGTACCGGTGTTCGCGGACGTCGACCCGATCACCGGGAACCTCACGCCCGAGTCGGTCGCGGCCGCGATCACGCCGCGGACCAAGGCCGTGATCGTGGTGCATCTGTTCGGCAAACCCGCGCGGGTGCGGGAGCTGCGGGAGCTGTGCGATCAGCACGGAATCCTGCTGATCGAGGACTGTGCGCAGGCGTACCTCGCGCCGGTCGGCGACACGTTCGTCGGCCGGATCGGGCACATCGGCTGCTTCAGCCTCCAGCAGACCAAGCACATCAGCGCCGGCGACGGCGGCCTCACGGTCACCGACGACGCCCAGAAGGCCCGGCGGATGCGGCTGTTCGCCGACAAGGGCTGGCCGCGTGACACCGACGAGCGGACGTACCTGTTTCTCGCGCTGAACTACCGCATGACCGAACTCGTCGCCTCGGTCACGAGAGCCCAGCTCAACCGGCTCCGCGGCGTGATCGAGGACCGTCGTACGGCGGCACTCCGGGCGACGGCCGGGATCGCCGGCCTGGCCGGCATCACACCGCCACCCGACGGGCACGACCACGTCTACTGGCAGTACCCGCTGATCATCTCCGAAGCGGCCGGCGACATGCGCGAGTGGGCCGCGGCGCTCACCGCCGAGGGTATTCCGGCGAACGGCGGGTACCTGACCAGCCCGCTGTACGCCGCGCCGGCCGTCCGCGAGCGGATCACGTACGGCGACTCCGGGTTCCCACTTCAGGATGTGTCGTATCCGGTCGGCCTGTGTCCGAACGCCGAGGACCTGATCAACAACCGCCTCCTCGTCCTGCCCTGGAACGAGAACTACACCGAATCCGATGTCGACGACATAGTCACCGCAATCCGCAAGGTGCACCAAGCCCTGGCCCAGGAGGCCTGATGACCGACACCCCATTGCTGCTCGACTGCGACATCCTGGTCGGGCACGACGTGACGACCGGGCGCTGGGGCCGGCCCGAGAAGGTGCGCGAGGTGCTCGACGCCGCTCACATCTCCGGCGGTGTCGTGTCCGCGCTGCGGGCAGTGCACTTCGACGTACCGTCGGGGAACGACGAGGCACGTAAAGTTGCTGACGACAACGGATGGACGATGTGCCCGGTGCTGGATCTGCGCGACCCACTGGGTGCGGAGAAGGAGCTGGAGCGGCTGCTGTCGAGCGATGCTCCACCGCGGGCGATCCGGTTGGCGCCGACCGCGCAGAGCGTCGAGCCGGGCTACCCGTCGTTCGGTCATGTCGTGCAACTGCTGGTCGACGCCGGCGTGACGATCTTCACCGAGGGCGACGTACGCAAGGTCGGACCGGCGCTGCGCGGGCTCGGCGCGCGGGTCGTGTTCCTCGACACGCACTTCTACTACCTCGGCGACTTCGTGATCCTGGCCCGCTCGGAGCCCGGCTTCCACACCTCGACCCGGATGCTGACCGGACCCGACTCGCTCGAGATCGTGGCCGCGGAGGTCGGCGCGGAGCGGCTCGTGCTCGGCTGCCGGACGCCGTTCCACGAGACCCGTTCGGTGGTCCGCCGGCTGCTGACGTCCAAGCTCAGCCCGGACGAGATCGCCCAGGCCGGCAGCCGCAGTCTCGAGACCCTCCTGGAGCCCGCATGCTGATCGACGTACACGCCCACTGGGGTCCGTGGTTCTTCTCGATGGACACCGCGAGCATCGACGTCAACATCGACCTGATCGACCGCTTCGGCATCGACCTCCAGCTGGTCTCGGCGATCGAGGCCATCGTGTACGACGCCCCGCTGGGCAACCGGTCGCTGGCCGAACTGCTTCCCGTCGACGAGCGGCTGCGCGGGATGATCGTCGTCGACCCGCGCCGCCTCGACGAGGCCCGGACCGACCTCGACGTACTGCTCGCCGGGGACGGGCGGACGCGGTGGGTCGGCGCGAAGATCCACAGCGAGTACAGCCGGACGCCGATCAGCTCGCCCGCGATGCAGGCGGCGATCGAGCTCACCACGGAGTACGGCCTGCCCACGCTCGTGCACACCTGGGGCGACACGGTCGTCGATCTCGCCGACGTCGCGGCCCGGGTGCCCGAGGCGCGGGTGCTGGCCGGTCACATGGGCGCGAACGGCTGGCCGCGGGTGCCCGAAGCGGCCGATCGGTCCGACCGGATCTGGTTCGAGCCGTGCTGGTCCGCGCCGGAGGCGAACCGGATCCGCTGGATCCTCGACCGGATCGGGCCGAGCCGCCTGATGTTCGGCACCGACGCCACGTTGATCGACCCGTCGGTCGCGCTGGGCGCCCTGGAAGCCGCCGACCTCACGCCGGAGGAGCACGCCGCGATCACCCACCGGAACGCGACGGAACTCTTCGCGCTATGACGCGTTGACGAACACGAGAATGTCGTGCTCCGGGCCGCGGACCGCGGGCTCCTGCCAGCCGAGGTGGCGGTAGAAGGCGATCGCGTCGTGGTTCTGGTTCCACGCGAGCAGCCAGGCGCGGGAACGCTCACGAGTGGCGGTTTCGAGCAGGCGGCGGGCGAGGCCGGTGCCGCGGGCATGCTCGAGTACGCCGAGCTCGTCGACCTCGAACGCGCCGATCAGCAGCTCCTCGACCTGTTCGGCGCCGAGCCGGTCGAGGACGCTGCCGTACGACCGGTCGGTCCGGAACGGCGCGGGCGTGGTCCAGCCGGTCACGAACCCGGCGATCCGCCCGTCGTCGGTACGCTCGATCCACGCCTGGAAGCCGTCCCGCTCGGCGTCGCCGTCGAGCCGCTTCCGGAACGCGATCCTGGTCTGCTCCGGGTCCCGGTGCTCGAACGGCGGTGAGGTGAACACCTCGACGTACGCCGTCGTCAGTTCGTCCGCGATCTCCAGCACGTCCCGCCCATACGTCTGCACCGCTCCAACCTAACGTCGGAGCGGTGCCTCCTGCGACCGGGTTGCAGGAACGCGCAGCGTCAGCTGGTCTGCGCCGGCTCCAGGTCCGCCGGGTCCACAGGTGGCGCCGTGGGCGCTGTGGGCACGGTGGGCACGGTGGACACAGGGGGCGCGGTGATCGCGGGGTCCGGTGTGGACGCGATCGTCTCGAGTTCGGTGCGGAACTGCGGCAGCATCCAGCGCAGCGGCTGGTCCAGGACGCGCGCGATGGTCGCCTCGTCGACCCGGAGCAGGTCGCCGATCCGGGCGAGCGCGTCCGGCTCGTCGGTGGCGGCGTACAGCAGGTGGACGACCTCGTGCCGGTGTGCGAACACGGCGAGCGCCGCGGCGGCCAGGCCGGCATCGATCTCGGGCGGACTGGTGATTTCCCCGTTGACTGTCACGACAACCTCAACCCGTCGGAGCCCCGATCGGTTACGTGTCAGTCTTTACACTTGTCCAGTTTTCAACTGGGTAGCCAGGAGACCTTGCCCAGCAGATACGTCGCACCGATCAGCGCGCCGGTGTCGATCAGGGTGTGCGCGACGACCAGCGGCATGATCCGGCCCCAGCGGCGGTACAGCCAGGTGAAGATCACTCCCATGATCACGTTGCCGGCGAAGCCGCCGAGGCCCTGGTAGAGGTGGTACGAGCCGCGGACCAGCGAGCTGGTCACGGTCGCGCGCCGGACCGACCAGCCGAGCTGGTCGAGCCGGTGGTTGAGGTAGCCGAGCACGATGACTTCCTCGAGTACGGCGTTCTGCGCGGAGACCGCGATCAGGATCGGGATCCGCCACCAGTAGTCGGGCAGCTGCGACGGATCGACGGTCAGGTTGGCGCCGGTCGCGTGTGCACCGATGTAGAACAGCAGGCCCGCTCCGCCGATGATCGCCGCGATCGCCGTACCGCGTCCGAGGTCCCGCAGCCGGTCGCGCAGGTCGAAGCCGATCGTCCGCAGGGTCTCACCGCCGCGCGCGAGGAAATGCCCGACGAGCGCGACCGGCACCAGCGCGGTCACGATCGCAAACACCTGCCAACTCAGATCCAGCCAAGGCCGCCCCGGAGCCCGCGACCCCACAATCACCGCCGTCTGCCCACTGATCGGCTTCGACGAGGTCAGCACCCCCGCAAACGAGATAACCGCCGCCACCCCGGAGGCTCCCAGCGAGAGCGCCAGCACCAACCAGATCTCCCGCGTAAGCACCCGCCGGCTAACGCCGACGGGTGCGGGAGGTCGAGACGGCCCGTCCGTAGGTGCCGGGATGGAAGGCGCAGCCGCCCCAGCCGACGAAGGGTGCGCCGGAGGCGCGTTCTCCCCCGCCGGGGAGTCGGGGTGGTCGGCGGAGTTCGTCATGGTTCAACTATCTCGCGCGGGCGTGGACAGCAGATCCAGCAGGTGGTTGAAGAGGGCTGCCGGTGCGGTGGGTAGGGCGTACTGGGATTGGATTTGCAGGCCGTCCGAGAGGGCGATGAGGACTGTGGCGATGGTTTCGGGGTCTGCCTGAGGGGTGAAGGTGCCGGCGGACTGGCGGGTGCGGACTGCTTCGGCGAGGGAGGCCCGGATGCTCGCGTAGCGGTCTACGAAGTAGTCGTGGGAGTTGTGGTCGGCGTCGCCGGCCTCGGCGGAGAAGGTCGAGTAGAGCTCGACCAGGCCCGGCACCGAAGCGTTGTGGCGGACGACGGTCGAGAGCAGGTCGATCGGATCGGACGAGTCGGCGAAGCGGGTGCGGTCGGCCTCGTCGCGGGCTCGGAGTACTGCCTCGAAGAGTTTTTCCTTCGAGCCGAAGTAGTGCAGGAGGCCGGCCTCGCTCAGGCCGACCGCGGCGGCGAGCTCGCGTGTCGACGTCTTCCGGTAGCCGTGGCGTGCGATCACCTCGAGGGCGGCGCGCAGGATCTCCTCCCGCTTCGCGACACCCTTCGCGTACGGACCTCTGGAAGTCGCCATACCCAAAACCTAGCATCACTTGGTTTTCGGACGTACAGTCTTCGGCATGAACTTCGACGACCTGCTCGGCCGGCTCACCCTCGAGGACAAGGTCCGGATCCTCACCGGCCAGGACTTCTGGTCGACGTACGCGCTCCCGTCGATCGGGCTGCGCTCGATGGTGCTGTCCGACGGCCCGAGCGGGGTCCGCGGCCCGGTCTGGGACGAGCGCGACCCGTCGCTCAACCTCCCGTCGGCCACCGCGCTCTCGTCGTCCTGGGACCTCGACATCGCCCATCGGTACGGCGTGGTGTCGGCGCTCGAGGCCCGCCGGAAGAACGTCGACGTCGTCCTCGGCCCGACCATCAACCTGCACCGTTCGCCGCTCGGCGGCCGGCACTTCGAGGCGTTCAGCGAGGACCCGGTGCTGACCGCGGAGCTCGCCGCGGCGTACGTCGCCGGAGTCCAGGAGCTCGGCGTCGGCGCGACCCCGAAGCACTACGTGGCGAACGACTTCGAGACCGACCGCTTCACCGCGAACGTCGTCGTCGACGAGCGCACGCTCCGCGAGGTCTACCTGCTCGCGTTCGAGAAGGCCGTCACCGAGTCGAAGGCGTGGCTCGTGATGAGCGCCTACAACTCGATCAACGGCGCGACCGCGTCGGAGAACGACCTGCTCGAGACCCCACTCAACACCGACTGGGGATTCGACGGCGTCGTGGTCAGCGACTGGACCGCCGTACGCAGCGTGGAGAGCGCCAAGCACTCCCAGGACCTCGCGATGCCCGGTCCGATCGGTGCCTGGGGCGACGCACTCGTCGAGGCGGTCCGGTCCGGCGAGGTCAAGGAGGACGCGATCGACCGCAAGGTCCTCCGTATCCTCGCGCTCGCCGCCCGCGTCGGTGCGCTCGAAGGCTTCGAGAAGCCGGCCGACGTACCGCAGGTCGACGGCACCGCCTTCGCCCGGACGGCGGCCGCCGAAGGCACCGTCCTGCTCGCCAACAACAACGAACTCCCCTGGGGCAACCTCCAGCGCGTCGCCGTCATCGGCCACAACGCCCGCGACGCCCGCACTCAGGGCGGCGGCAGCGCGACCGTCATCCCGTCGGCCGTCGTGTCCCCGCTCGACGGGATCCGCAAGGCACTCCCGAACGCCGAGGTCACCTACTCGCTCGGCGCCGTCGTCCAGGAAGGCGTCGCGGAGTTGCCGCCGGCAACCATGACCAATCCCGAGACCGGCGAGCGCGGCGGCCGCGTACGCTTCCTGACAGCCGACGGCACCGAGCTGTACGCCGAGGACCGGTTCTCCAGCGCGCTCGTCTACCTCGGCGGCGACGCCCCGATCGCCGAGTCAACGGTCTTCGAGTTCCGCACCACCTGGACCCCGGCCGAATCCGGTCCGATCAAGCTCGGCTTCGCGTCGGTCGGCCGCGGCCGGATCTTTGCCGACGGCAAGCTCCTCCGCGAGGACACCGCGGTCCCGGTCGGCACCGACCTCGGCGCCGCGCTGCTCTCACCGCCCTCGATCTCCACGCCGCTCGACGTGACCGCCGGTACGCCGGTCGACGTCCGCGTCGAGCTCGATCTGCCCAAGCTGGAAGGCGGTCTGAGCAACGCGTTCGGAATCGTCATCGGCGTCGAGCCGGGCAACGACGACCCGCAGGCGCTGATCGACGAGGCCGTCGCGGCCGCTCGCGCCGCGGACGTGGCACTGGTTGTCGTGGGCACCAATTCGAAGGTCGAGTCCGAAGGCTACGACCGCACCTCGCTCGCGCTCCCCGGCCGCCAGGACGACCTGGTCCGCGCGGTCGCCGCCGCCAATCCCCGGACGGTCGTCGTGGTCAACGCCGGCTCGCCTGTCCTCCTGCCCTGGCGGGACGACGTCGCGGCCACGCTCGCGACGTACTTCGGCGGTCAGGAGTACGGCGACGCGCTCGCCGACGTGCTCCTCGGCCGGACCGAGCCCGGCGGCCGTCTCCCGACCACGTGGCCGCGCGAGGAGTCAGATGTCCCGGTCATCGACGTCACTCCGAAGGATGGCGTCGTGCGGTATGACGAGGGCATCCACATCGGCTACCGCGCCTGGCTCAAGGCGGGCACCGAGCCGGCGTACGAGTTCGGCCACGGCCTCGGGTACACCACCTGGGAGCTGTCCGACCTGCGCGCCAACGACCCGACCTCGGTCGCGCTGACCGTCCGCAACACCGGCGACCGTGCCGGCAAGCACGTCGTCCAGGTGTACGCCGAACGCCCCGACAGCACGCTCGACCGTCCGGTCCGCTGGCTGGCCGGCTTCGCCGTCGTACGCCTCGATGCCGGTCAGGCCCGCGAAATCACAGTCGCCTTGCACGAGCACACCTTCGAGCACTGGGACAACGGCTGGACCACCGAGCCCGGCACCTTCACCCTCCGAGCCGGCTCGTCCGTGTCGGATCTCGCACTCACGGCCGAACTGGAGATCCTGCGCTAGCTGCCCAGCTGGGCGAGCCCCGGCGTTCGTCCGACGGACGCCTTCAGCCCGACACCGGCCGTCCGACCACGCGACGGCCGGTGTCGGACTGCCAGTACAAGACCGACCGCCCGGACCGGCGGCGTTCGAGCAATCCGCTGTCGGTCAGCACCCGGAGATGGTCGGAGATCGTCGCCAGCGACAGACCCGTCGTCGCGACCAGCAACGTCGTACTCACCGGTGCGGCGGCCTCGACCAGGATGCGCGCGCGGTTGCGCCCGAGCAGTTGCACCAACGGCTCGTCCGGCGTCGCGGTCGTCGCGAAGATGCCCGTAACCGGGTAGGCCAGCGCGAACCGATCCGGCAGCCGCCAGCTCACGTTCACCCGTTGGGTGTGCGCCGCGATGAACATCAGATCCCGACCGCGGACATCCGTCGGCGGGTAGTCCCACCGGTTGACCTGGATCCGGCCGTCGCCGAGCCACCGCACATCCGGCCCCAGCCCGCGGAGCACTCCCGACCACCCTTGCTCGCTGAGCCGCGACGTCCGCGACACGATGTCGGCCTGCAACACCCGCAACCGCCGTGGCCACTCCGGTTCGATGGTCGCGCTCCAGATCCACCGCAACAGCCCAGCCGCTTCGGCGGCGAGCCCGCGAGTCTCGAGCAGGATCGACGGCAACGGCGTGCGTACGACGCTCAGGTCCGCCCGGATGTGGTCGTCGGAGAGGGTCAGCAACGGCCCGAGCTCCTCCTCGAGCGCGAGGTCCGGCTCGAGCGGCGGGACCGTGAAGAAGTCGGCCGCCCAGCTCGTCCCGAACGCACTCTCGGCGATCGCCGCCCAGACCGGGTTTGCCGCCAGCGCCGCCTGGTAGGCGTCGACGTGCTGGTCCTTCCACGGGCGGTACCACGGCTCGACCGGCACCCGCAGCAGCTTCATTGCCGACAC
This sequence comes from Kribbella sp. NBC_00662, assembly GCF_041430295.1. Taxonomy (GTDB): domain Bacteria; phylum Actinomycetota; class Actinomycetes; order Propionibacteriales; family Kribbellaceae; genus Kribbella. The sequence goes on from NZ_CP109029.1 coordinate 7,058,837, forward strand.
GGTCTCGGTGAGCTGCGACGTACCGAACCGGGCATTCACCAAGGTGTCGGCGTCGACCAGGAATTCGGACAACGTTTCGCCTCCACCCGAAACTGTAGGCGGTCAGCGGGCCGCGGTCGATGCTCCATGACATGAGCACCTACACGCAGATCTTCGCCAACCGCGAGTTCCGCAACCTGTGGATCGGCAGTGCGCTGGGCAACGCGTCCTCGACGATGACCAGCCTGACGCTGGCGATCGTGGTCGACGCGACGACCGGGTCCGCGCTGCTCGCGGCGACGATCATGTTCGGGCCGTCGCTGGCCCAGGTGCTCGGCGTCTCAACGTTGATGTCGGCCGCGGACACCGCCCGGCCCCGGCGGATCCTCACGCTGCTCGCAGCCGGCTCGGCCGTTGCGGTCGGCATCCAAGCCGCCCTCGACCTCTCCCCCGGCCTGCGTCTGGTCCTGTCGCTCACGCTGGCGTACGGCCTGTCGATCGGCGCGGGCGTCCGCTACGGACTGCTCGGCGAGGTGGTGCACGACGAGCAGTTCATCCTCGGCCGATCCGCGATGAACCTGTCCGTCGGCGCGATGCAGATCGCCGGCTTCGGCATCGCCGGCATTCTGCTGCAGACGGTCAGTCCGTCGACCGTGCTCTGGATCGCGACCGGCTTCGCGACCCTCGCCGTACCGGTCGTCCGGTTCGGGCTGCAGGACCGTCCGCCACGCCGGGTCGCACGGACCGGCCTCGCCGAGACGTGGCGCGGCAACCGCGTGCTGCTCGCCCAGACCCGGACCCGTCCGCTCCTGCTCGCGCTGACTCTTCCCAACGGCCTGATCGTCGGCTGCGAGGCCCTCTTCGTCCCGTACGCCGGACCGCGCGCGGGCTGGCTGCTGGCCGCAGGCGCCGCCGGGATGATGAGCGGTGATCTGATCGTCGGCCGCTTCCTCACCCGGAACGGCCGCCGTGTCGCGGGACGATGGCTCCGGTTCGTGCTCGCCGTGCCCTTCCTGGGCTTCGCGTTCCACCTGCCGATCTCCGTCCTCTGCGTGCTCGTCGCGATCGGCAGCTTCGGCTACTCGGCTTCCCTTGCCCAGCAGGAGGTTCTCGTCGACCTCACTCCGGCCGAGTTGCGCGGACAGGTGCTCGGGCTGGAGTCCGCGCTCCGGGGTACGACGTTCGGCGTGGCCGCGATCCTGGCCGGCGCACTGGCCGACCTGACCTCGGCCGCGCCGGCGATGACGGCGTTCGCGGCAGCCTCCTTGCTCGTGTCGGCGATCCTCACCCGCCCGCTGTCCCGGGTGCTGCGGCCCGCCGGATGGATAGGCTCACCGCATGGAAGTGGTCCGGCTGCGGCAAGTCTCGAAACGGTACGGACGGCGGGAGATCCTGGCGGACGTCGACCTGCAGGTGAACGCGGGTGAGCTGGTGGCACTCGTCGGCGCCAACGGCTCCGGCAAGTCCACCGTCCTCAAGTTGATGGTCGGCCTGTCCCGACCGTCAACGGGATCGGTCCAGCGCACCGCCGGCGTCGTCAGCTACGTCCCGGACGTCTTCGCATCGCACGATCGCCTCTCGGCGTCGGCGTACCTCAGACACATGGGACGGATCCGTGGACTCAGCACGCGTACGGCGCAGGCGCGCGCTCACGAACTGCTCGACCGGCTCGCACTCTCGGGTGGCGCGGATACGCCGATGAGGAAGCTGTCGAAGGGCAACGCGCAGAAGGTCGCGCTGGCCCAGGCACTCCTCAGACAACCTGAGCTCCTGGTCCTCGACGAACCGTGGGCCGGTCTCGACGCAACCGCGCACACCACCTTGCGCGAACTCCTCACCGAGACTGCCGCGCAAGGCGCCGCGGTCGCCTTCACCGAGCACTCCGCCCAGGTTGTCCGGTCGACGGCGACCCGGGTCTGCGAGATCGAGCGCGGCCGGCTGACCGCGTTGACCCAGCAGACAAGCCTCACCGAGATCTCGATGGTTCCCGGCGCCGAGATCGACTGGTCGCGGTATCCGGACGTGGTCGAAGTACGACCGCACGAGGCCGGCATCACGCTGATGGTGCCGACCGGCCGGCACGACGCGACGCTGCTGACCGCCCTGCAACACGGCTGGTCGGTGACGACGGTTCGCCAGGTGAGGTCCGAGTGACTGCCCTCTACCGCTACCTGCTGACGAGCGTCCTGCTCTCCCAGCGCTATCTCCCGCCGACACTGATCTTCCTCGCCGCAATGGCAGTCGGTACGACGTCGGACAACGGCCCGCTGCAGTCGTCGTACGCGTTCTGCGTGCTCGCGATGCTCGTGTGTACGACGTGGTTGACCGTGAGCATCGTCAATCACGAGGATCCGACGCAGCGGCAGATCACGGTCGTGACGGTGGGGAGCTCGTTGCGGGTTCTGGCGACGACGGTCGCTGTCGTGGTGACGTGGTGCGTGCCGCTGCTGATCATCGGGTTGGTCTACCCGATCGTCACCGGGAAGCATGTCGTGACCGCCGGAGATCTCGCCGTCGGTGCGGCCGCGCAGCTCGGGGCGGCGCTGGTCGGCGCGGCGATCGGGCTGTTGTGCTCGCGGCTGGTGATCCGGCGGATCGGGATCGCGATGCTGACCGCGGCCGCCGCGATCATCGCCGTATTGCTGCTGCGCTGGATCTCGCCGATCCGCCCGATCATGACCGTGCTGTCGGACGACAAGACGGCCGGCGCCAACGCCGTACCGCTCACGCTGCTGGCGGCGTCGTCCGTGGTGCTGCTGGTTGCCGTGGTGTTCGTGACCAAGGTCCTCGCGGACCGGAAGGAATGATCAGGAGGCCGCGACCGACGACAGCTCGAGCGGCGCGGCCGAGCCACGCACGATCAGAGTCGTCGCCAGCTCGACGTGGTGGGAGGCGACCTGCTCCCCGGCGGCCAACTGCAGGGCCGTCCGGAGCGCGACCGCGCCCATCTCGCGCAGCGGCTGCCGCACTGTGGTGAGCGGCGGCGAAGCGAGCCGGGCCACCTCGGTGTCGTCGAAGCCGATCAGGCTGAGGTCCTCGGGCACCCGCAGGCCGCGCGCCCGCGCTGCCTCCAGGATCCCCAGCGCGACCTCGTCGCTGCCGGCGAAGATCGCGGTCGGCCGGTCCCGCAGGTCGAGCATCGAGGAACCGCCGGCCACACCGTCGTCGTACAGGAAGTCGCTCAGCCAGACGTACTCCGGCGGCACCGTCGCACCGACCGCGTCCATCGCACTGCGGAAGCCGCTCATCCGGGCCTGGTTGCAGCTCGAGGTCGGCTGACCGCCGACGTACCCGATCCTGCGGTGACCGAGGGACAGCAGATGCTGGGCCGCGGCCATCCCGCCCGCGAAGTTCGTCGAACCCACACTCGTCACGTCGGGCTGCGGGATGTTCGCCGGGTCGATCACGACGAGCGGCAGCCGGGCTCGCGCCAGCGCGGCCAGGTCGGCATCGGCGAGTTGGCTGGTGAGCCCGATCGCGGCCCGGCGGCCGTTGCCGATCAGCGCGCGGATCCAGCGTGCGGCCCGACCGCTGCTCGACGCCTGCGGGTGCGGCGGGTGCGCGTTCAGCACGACGTCGACACCCTCGGCCTGACCTGCCTCGACGACTCCCTGGATGACCTGGACCGAGTACGCGTTCAGGACGCCCTGGTAGAACAGCTCGACCGTGTCCCGGTGCACGGTGTCCGGCCGGCGGCCGACGTACCCGTGCTTCTCGAGGATCTCCTGGACCCGCGCGCGGGTGACCGGCGAGACGTCGCTACGCCCGTTCAGCACCTTGGACACCGTCGCGACCGAGACACCGGCGGACCCGGCCACCGTCGCCAGGGTGACGCGACCCTTCAATCGAGTCATCTGGTCACCCTCCTCCTGGATCCTCGCCGGTGATCGTGACCGGTGTCGTCAGTACGCGGTCGTGTCCGACCACCCTCACATCCTCGGTCATCCGGAGCATGGCGCGACACGGCAGGTCCATCGACGACGTGCCCACCATCACTTCGAACTCCCCGGGCTCCACGATCCGCCGCAGGTCCGGACCTGTGTACGCCGTCCGATCGGCGTGCACGTGGAAGGTGACGTCGACCGCCTGACCCGGCTCGAGCGACACCCGCGCGAACCCGGTCAGCAGCTTCAACGGCCGGGCGACCCGGGCGACGACGTCACGCAGGTACAACTGCACGACCTCGTCGCCGGCGCGATCGCCGGTGTTCCGCACCCGCACCGTCGCGGTGAACTCGTCGTTGCTGCCGATCTCCGGCGCGCTCAACCGGAGATCGGCGATCGTGAAGGTCGTGTACGACGCCCCGTAGCCGAACGGGTACAACGGGCGGACCTCGAGCCCGCTGATCCCGGCACTCTCGACACTGCCGAGCGCCGGCTGCAGGTACGTGCCGGGCTGCCCGCCGACATGCCGCGGGATCTGCACCGGCAGCTTCCCGCTGGGCACGATCCGCCCACTCAGGACACCGGCGATCGCGGCAGCACCTTCCTGCCCCGGGATGAATGCCTGCACGAGGCCGGCGAGCCGCTCCGCGAACTCACCCAGCGCATACGGCCGCCCCGAGACCACCACCAGCACCACGGGCTTCCCGGCATCGAGCACCGCCTCGAGCAGCTCACCCTGCACGCCCGGCAGCCGCAGATCCTCGGCATCGCATCCTTCACCGGACGTCCCGTGCCCGAACAACCCGGACAGGTCGCCGACGAAGGCCACCACCGCATCACAGTCCCGGGCTGCCGCAACAGCCTCGTCGAATCCGGAGCGATCGTCGCCCATGACGTCACAACCCTTGGCGTACGACACCTCGACGCCGCGCAGTTCGTTGCGCAAGGCATCCAGCGGGGTAGCGATGTCGATGCCCAGCCCGCGCTCGGGGTACCGCGGAAGCACATGGTTCGGGAACGCGTAGCAGCCCATCAACGTGCGCGGATCGTGCGCGACCGGCCCGACAACGGCGAGCTTGCTCAGGTTGGTGAGGGGCAGAGCTGTTCCCGCGTCCAGCAGTACGACGGACTTCTCCGCCAGCTCGGCAGCGATCGCCCGGTTCTCCGCGGAGTCGAGCTCGACGTCGGTCCGCACCGACCCCTCGGCCGTCCAGTCCTCGTCGAGCAGGCCCAGCTCGACCTTCTGCAGCAGCAACCTCCGTGCCGCGCGGTCGACCAGCTCCTCGGACACCTCGCCCGACCTCACCTTGTCCACCAGCCCGGCGAACCCGATCGTGTCCGGCAGTTCGACATCGGTCCCGGACGTCAGCGCCAACGCGCCGGCGTCCGCGTCGTCCGCCGCGACCCGATGCATCGAGGAGAGGAACGGCACCGCCCAGTAGTCCGAGACCACGGTCCCGCCGAAGCCCCACTCCTGCCGCAGTACGTCGGTGAACAACCACGGATCCGCACTCGCGGGCAGTCCGTCGACGTCGGCGTACGAACTCATCACCGAGCCGGCGGAGGCCGTCGCGATCGCGGTCTCGAACGTCGGCAGGATGATGTCGAGCAGCTCACGCCGGCCCATCGACACCGGGCCGTGGTTCCGTCCGGCACGCGACGCGGAGTACCCGGCGAAGTGCTTCAGCGTCGCGATGACGCCGGCACTCTGCAGACCGCGCACGTACGCCGAGCCCAGGATCGCCACCAGGTAAGGGTCTTCGCCGATCGTCTCCTCGACCCGACCCCAGCGATAGTCACGGACGACGTCGAGCACCGGGGAGAGTCCTTGATGTACTCCGACCGCCGCCATGTCCCGCCCGATCGCGGCCGCCATCCGCTCGACCAGCGACGGGTCGAACGTCGCACCCCAGGCGATCGACGCCGGGTAGACGGTCGCGCCGTACGTCGTGAAGCCGGTGAGGCACTCCTCGTGGACCAGCGCGGGGATGCCGAGCCGTGAGTTCTTCAGCACGACCTCGTGTTGCCGGATCACCTCGGCGACGCCCTGCTCCACCGACAGCGGGTAGCTGCCCCAGACCCGGGTGAGGTGGCCGAGACCGTCGCGACTCGCGTCATCCAGCGACGACGACCCGCCGGCCGAGAAGACGTCCTCCATCGGCGCGACGTTCATCGCCCCGTCCTCGGACACCTCGCTGTCGGCCATGTCGTTACCGGCCCAGCGACTGCCCAGCTGCGCGACCTTCTCCTCCAACGTCATCGCCCGCAACAGCAGGCCGACCCGCTCGGCGGCCGGAAGCGCCGGGTCGCGCCACGGCCGGTCAGTCGACATGGACAAGAAAATCTCCCTTGATGATCATTCATTTCGGTGAGCAATTATCGAAAAGTTTTCGAAGCTCCCCGGTCGACCCCGGCGATCCGCCCCGGGTCTGTGAATCACCTGTGACAGCAGGCGTTTACGTGACCTCACTGTGACCCCAAAGTGCCCTTAGTTCAAGTCTTGACAGCACTATCTCCGAAATCTATGTTTCGAAAACAAGTCATATCGACAGGTGCCTTCCGCAACCTGTGGGGGCAGCACGGAGTACGGAGATCACAGTGGATCCGATGACGACATCCCGTCGTACCTTCTTAGGCATGGTCGGCGGCGGCGCGCTGGCGGCCGGCCTCGCGGCCTGCGGCAGTTCCGGCCCGAGCAGCACGCCCGGTTCCACCACCGGAGCGGCGGCCGGCAGCGGCACGACGTACTGGTTCCTCACCGGACAGCCGCAGCAGGCGATCCGGGAGGCGCAGGTCAAGCGGTTCAACGACGCGAACCCCAACACGAAGATCAAGACCACCGAGTTCCAGAACGACGCCTTCAAGGCGAAGATCAAGACCGCGATCGGCGCCGGCCAGGGCCCGACGCTGATCTGGGGCTGGGGCGGCGGCGGCCTGAAGGCCTACGTCGAGGCCGGCCAGGTCGAGGACCTGACCGACTGGTTCAACGGGCAGACCGACCTGAAGAACTCGATCTTCCCGTCCGCCTTCACGGCGGCGACCGTCAACGGCAAGCTCTACGCCGTACCTGGCGAGACGGTCACGCCGATCGTGCTGTTCTACGACAAGCGCTCGTTCGAGAAGATCGGCGCCCAGCCCCCGCAGTCGTGGGGCGACATCATGGACCTGGTGCCGAAGTTCAACGAGAAGGGCATCGCGCCGTTCTCGCTCGGCGGCCAGTCGCGCTGGACCAACATGATGTGGCTGGAGTTCCTGTTCGACCGGATCGGCGGCAGTGAGGTCTTCCAGAACATCTACGACGGCAAGAAGGACGGCTGGTCCGACCCGTCGGCACTGAAGGCGCTCGACGAGATGCAGAAGCTGATCAAGGCGAACGGCTTCATCAAGGGCTTCTCGTCCATCACCGCCGACTCCAACGCCGACCAGGCGCTGCTCTACACCGGCAAGGCCGCGATGATGCTGCACGGCGCGTGGACCTACGGCAACATGAAGTCGTCCGGCAAGGACTTCGTCACCGGCGGCCACCTCGGCTACATGAACTTCCCGCCGGTCGACGGCGGCAAGGGCGACCCGAGCGACACCGTCGGCAACCCGGGTCAGTACATGTCGATCTCCTCCAAGGCGAGCTCGGGCGACAAGGACACCGCGAAGAAGTTCATCGCGAACAACACCCTCGACGACGCCACGGTCGACGCCTGGGTGAAGTCCGGCAACATCCCGGTGGTGAAGAGCGCGAAGGACAAGCTCTCGTCGATCACCGACAAGAACGACTCCGAGTGGCTGAACTTCGTCTACGACACGGCGGCCAACGCGAAGAACTTCGCGCAGTCGTGGGACCAGGCCCTCAGCCCGACCCAGGCCGAGACCCTGCTCGACAACATCGCCAAGCTGTTCCAGCTGTCCATCTCGCCGCAGCAGTTCGCCGACAACATGAACGCGGTGATCGGCCAGTGAACCTGTTGAACATCGAAGGCCAGGAGACTCCATGACCGTGACCGCTCCGCCCGTCGTCCCGGCGACCGGCCGCAATGTCTCGTCCGGCGCCGGGGGGTCCAGCGTCGGGCGGAGCGGTCCGGTCGCCTGGATGGTGCTGCCCGCGCTGGTGCTGTTCGTCGTGTTCGGGGTCGTGCCGCTGGTCGGCGTGGTCGTGCTGAGCTTCACCCAGTGGGACGGCCTCGGCCCGATCCACGCGAACGGGCTCGCGAACTGGCGCACGGTGCTGTCCGATCCGCAGACCTGGCACAGCGTCTTGGTGACCTTCGAGATCATGATCCTGTCCTGGGCCGTGCAGACCCCGATGAGCCTGCTGCTCGGCACGTTCCTGGCCGGCCGGCAGCGGTACCGCGCGTTCCTGGCCGTGCTGTACTTCATCCCGCTGCTGCTCAGCTCGGCCGCGATCGCGATCACGTACAAGGCCCTGCTCGATCCGAACTTCGGCCTCGGCGCGGGCCTGCACATCGACTTCCTCACCCAGGACTGGCTCGGCAAGAGCAACCTCGCCATCGCCGTGGTGATCTTCATCGTGTCCTGGCAGTTCATCCCCTTCCACTCGCTGATCTACCAAGGCGGCGTACGGCAGATCCCGACCACGATGTACGAGGCCGCCTCGATCGACGGCGCCGGCCGGATCCGCCAGTTCTTCAGCATCACCGTGCCGCAACTGAAGTACACGATCATCACGTCGTCGACCCTGATGGTGGTCGGATCGCTGACCTTCTTCGACCTGATCTTCGTGCTGACCGCGGGCGGCCCCGGTGACGCCACCCGGGTCCTCGCGCTCGACATGTACAAGCGCGGCTTCATGTCCAACCAGATGGGTCCCGCCAGCGTGATCGCGTCCATCATCGTGCTGCTCGGCCTGGCGCTCGCACTGCTGCTGCGGCGGCTCGGCGGCAGTACGACGGCCAGCCAGCAGGAAGGTGCCTGAGATGGCGATCGCAACCACCTCGAGTACGCCGACCCGCCGCGCCCGCGGCGGACCGGTGCGCGCACACAAGCTGCTCCAGCTGAACTGGTTCGGCGGCCTGGCCGGCTGGATCTGGCTCGCGATCGTGGTGATCCCGCTGTACTGGATCGTGGTCACCAGCTTCAAGGACCAGAGCGACTACTTCACGCAGAACCCGTTCGCCCTGCCGTCCGCACCGACGTCGGAGAACTACAGGCTGGTCATCGAGTCCGACTTTCCGCGGTACTTCATCAACAGCGTGATCGTCACGATCGGCACGATCGTCCCCGCGGTCGGGATCTCGTTCATGGCGGCGTACGCGATCATCCGCGGGGCCGGCAGCAGGTTCCTTGCCGGGGTCAACGGTCTGTTCCTGATGGGGCTGGCGATCCCGCTGCAGGCGACGATCATCCCGGTCTACCTGCTGATCATCAAGATGCATCTGTACGACAGCCTGCTCGCGCTGATCCTGCCGTCGGTCGCGTTCTCGATCCCGCTGTCGGTGCTGGTGCTGTCGAACTTCATCCGCGACGTACCGAAGGAGTTGTTCGAGTCGATGCGGGTGGACGGCGCGACCGAGTGGGGCATGCTGCGCACACTCGCGTTCCCGCTGACCCGGCCGGCGCTCGTGACCGTGAGCATCTACAACGGTCTGGCCGTCTGGAACGGATTCCTGCTGCCGCTGATCCTGACCCAGAGCCCGGACAAGCGGACGCTGCCGTTGGCACTGTGGACCTTCCAGGGCCAGTACAGCGTGAACGTCCCGGCGGTCCTCGCCTCGGTCGTCCTCACCACGCTCCCGATCGTCATCCTGTACGCCGTCAGCCGCCGCCAACTCCTCTCCGGCCTGACCGCAGGCTTCAGCCGCTAGCCGGCATCACACCCGTCCACTTCCGGGCCTGACCGCGACGAGCGCGCGGTCAGGCACCGTCGTGCGCCCTCTTCCGAGCCATGCGCAGCGATCTGCCTGGCGGGGCGCTTCAACAACTCAACAGGGAGGACAATGTGAAGTATCGCAATGCACCCGTGAGTAGTTCGACCAATCTGACGCCGCAGATGTCCCGCCGAGCGCTTCTCGGCGCAGGCGCAGCAGCAGCGGCCGGCTTGGCCTTCGGCACTGCGGGACCGGCATTCGCGGACCCAGGCCCGGCGGGTGGTGCCGGCAAACCCGGTGGGGAGGTTCCGTTCGGACCTGTCGTCGTGGCTGGTCAAGGCGGGCGCACGTCCTACGCGCGCGCTGTCCGGCTCAGCACCACGGCGCCGGGTAAGTCACGGACCCTGCTCGCGACCTACCAAGGCGGTGGCGGGCCGGGGTTCCCGCTGTATCGCAGTGATGACGACGGCCGCACGTGGGCAAAACAGAGCAGCGTACCCGACGCCTCCACGGCGTCCGGGGTGTATCTGCAGCCGTTCCTCTATGAGCTGCCCCGCGCGTTCGCCGGTCTTCCCAAGGGCGCGCTTCTTTTCGCGTGCAACTGGCTCGGGAAGAACTTCGGCAGTACGAACATCCAGCTCTACGCCAGTACGGACGGCGGCCTCACGTGGCAGTTCCTCAGCACGGTGGCCCAGGGTGGACCGGCGAACACGACGAACGGCGCGACGCCGGTGTGGGAGCCGTTCCTGCTGCTCCACAACGACAACCTGATCTGCTACTACTCCGACCAGCGGGATCCCAACTTCGGCCAGAAGCTCGCGCACCAGACCAGCACGGACCTGGTCACGTGGGGTCCGGTCGTCGACGACGCGACCGGAACGGCCTACGCCGAGCGGCCCGGTATGACCACGGTGGCACGGCTGAAGGGCGACCTGTGGATCATGACCTACGAATTCGGGGAGCCCGACGACCCGACCAATCCCGATCAGAACAACTACACGTACCACGTGCACTACCGGATCGCGAAGGACCCGGAGTCGTTCCGATTCTCGCCGGACATCCCGCTCCTGGACCAGAACGGCGCCGCTCCGAACGGGGCCCCCGTCGTCAGCTGGTCGCAGTCGGGAGGCGTGAACGGAACGATCATCGTCACGGGCAACGACGATCAGGACTTCTTCATCAACCGCGACCTCGGCAACCCCGGGGCATGGACGCGGCTCTCGTCACCGATGCCGGCCGGCTACAGCCGGTTCACGATCCCGTTGGAAGGCCCCGGGGCCCCGCAGAATCGTGGCCTGGTCTTCGTCATCACGGGAGCGCAGTACGGCAACTCCGGGCCTGTCGAGGCGGGCATCATCTCGCTGGGTGACTGACGGCCGGTAGGAGCTTCCTGCTCCGGGGTCTGGTCGCCCACGACGCGAGCGCGAGTACTGCGAACGCGGCGGGGGCGACCATCCCGGAGTACAAGTGCTCGGCCGCGTTCGAGGCGGCGGCGCCGGTCATGTTGATCAGGACACCGGCGTACGCCCACTCCTTCAGCCGCGGCAGGCGTGGCGCCAGCAGGACGACCGCGGCTGCCAGCTTGGCGAGACCGAGGATCGTCGCGAGATAACTCGGATATCCGAGGTCGATCATCATCGGGTAGAACGGCGGCAGCCGGAGCAGGTCCATCGCGCCGCCCACGGCGCACTCCCCCACGACGACTGCGGTCACTGCCCAGTACGTCCCGGTCCTCATCGGGATCACCTTCTATCGAAACGGTGCCGTACTCTTACGCTAACGGTACGATAGCGTTTCGATGGAGGTGGATCAATGGTCTCGCGTGGAGACGGTGCCCGGCAGCGGATGCTCACGGCCGCACTCGGCGTGCTCGACGAGGCGGGGCTGGCCGGCTTCACGATGGAGGCCGTCGCCCGGCGGGCCGGCGCGAGCAAGGCCACGCTGTACCGGCGCTGGCCGACCACCGGTGCGCTGCTGGTCGACGCGATGGATGCGACCTTCCGCCCGTTCCCGACGCCGGACACGGGGTCCGTGGTCTCCGATGTCGCTGAGATCCTGAACGCGTTCGTCACCTTGCTCGAGCGGACGCCGTTCCCCCGCCTGCTCGCCGCGTTCATCGACGCCGCCGAGCGCGATCCCGCGCTGTCGAAGCTGCACACCGATCTGACCAACCGCCGCCGCGAGCCGATGCTCGTCGTCCTGGCCCGCGGTCGCGACCGCGGCGAACTAGGCCCGGACACCGACCCCGAACTGACCACCGACCTGCTCACCAGCCCGTTCTTCTACCGTCACTTCGTTGCCCACCGCCCCATTCCGCGCGGGATGGTCGCCGAGGTCGTCGAGCGGGTGCTGTCGCCGAAGACCTGACGGCTCCCGTCGGCCAGGACGACCAGACCGGTACGGGACCGCATCCACTCGAGACCGTCCGCGCCGAGCGCGAAGGCCGCGGTCGCGTCGATATCGGCCTGGGTCAGCGACCGATGGACCACCGTCACCGACGCGAGCACAGTCGGCGTCGTACCCGTGCGGGCATCGGTGATGTGGTCGCCGCGCCGGTGGAGGCCGGAGGTGGCGATCGCACCGTTGCGGATCGGCACCACGGCGACCACCTTCTCCGGCGCATGGGGGTCCTCGATCCCGATCCGCCAGTCGGCCGAGTGCGGACCGCTGACCCGGCAGGTCAGGTCGCCGCCGGCCGAGAGGCAGTAGTCCGTGCCGGGCAGTCGGTCGAAGGCGTGCGCGGCCCGCTCGACGGCCCAACCCTTCACCACCCCGCTCGGGTCCAGCGCCCCGTTACGTCGTACGTCGAACGCGCCGCCGGTCTCGACCCGGGCCTGGTCGCCGAGCGCGAGGACCTCGGCGACCTCCGGCGGACAGTCCGCAACGGCCAGCTCGCCGCGGTTGAGGCGGGACACGTACGAATCGGGCCGGTAGGTGCTGAAGATCCGGTCGGCGTCCCGCAGTACGTCGAGAGCCGTCGCCCAGGCCTCGGCCGCACGGTCGTCGGCTGCGTGCCGCCCGCGCAACGCCAGGCTGATCGGCATCCCCATCACGTGCTCGACGTACCGCGTGGTCATTTCACCTGGTCCAGAACGCTTTGCAGGGAACGGATATAGCCGTCGCTGGTGACGGTCGCGCCGCTGACCATGTCGATCTCGGCGCTCTGGGCCTGCACGGTCTCCTTGATCAGGATCGGCAGTGCGTACTCGTTGATCTCGGCGTCGCGGCGGTTCCCGTTCGGGTACTGCGGAACGCCGACCGCTGTGATCTTGCCGCTCTGCACGGTGAGCTGCACCTGCACCGGACCCCACTGGGTCTGCGCCACGTCACCCGTGACTGTCGAAGAACCAGTCGCTGTCGACGGTGTTGATGACGGCACCGTCGAGGGAGCGGGGCTGCCGGCTGCGTTGCCGTTGCCGGTGGCAAGCGGTATGGCGGCTTCCGGGCCGGACGTCGAGGTGCGGTAGCCGAACAGCAGGGCGACGGCCGAGACCGTGCCGAGGAACCAGAGCACGATACGTTTCACGAGATCACCACTTGAACGTTTCCAGATGGAGCCGCTCGGCCGGGAGGCCGGCGGCGTCGAGGGTCTGCTTCACCAACTGCGTCCACGCATCGGGTCCGCACAGGTAGACGTCGCGTTCGGCGATGTCCGGGATCCAGTACCGAAGCGCCTGCAGGTCGTCGAGGTCGCCCGGCCCCGGGCCGAACCACGAGCCGGGGCCGCGGCGGTGGCCGGGCAACGTCAGCAGCGACAGGCCGCGATCGCGGTGGAGCGCCTGGAACTCGTTCCTGAAGAGCTGGTGATCGGTGTACCGCTGGATGAGAACCGCGTCGCCCGGCGCGTAGTCGAGTCCTTCGGCCAACGCACGCAGCGGCGTGATACCGACCCCGGCGCCGATGAGCGCGATCCGCCGTTCGGTCCGGGCTCGAGCGCTCAACCGCCCGTACGGTCCTTCGACCAGAACGCGCGTACCCGGACGTACGCCGCTGAGCGCCGCGCTGCCGTCGCCCGCTTCCTGGACGGTGATCCGCAGACTGCGGCCGTCCGGCGCGGCCGACAACGAGTACGGATTGGCCCGGGTCCAGCCGGGCCGGCCGAGGAAGCGCCAGGAGAAGAACTGACCGGCCTCGGTCTGCAGCCGGTCCAGCTGCCGTCCCCCGACGTACACCGAGACGACCCGATCGGCCTCGCGGACGACGGCTGTCACTCGCAGCCGGTGCCGGGCATTTCGCCCGACCGGCACTCCGATCCGGAAGACCAGGATCGCGGCAGCGGCGACCGCCCAAGCGGTCCACCAGAAAACGGTCCGGCTGGTCGAGGCGAGGAAGTCCTGGCCGGTCCACAGCTGGTGCGGTAGCGCGAGTCCGACGCCGAGGTATGCGTACAGGTGCAGCAGATGCCACGACTCGTACCGGATCCGTCGCCGCGCCGCCTTGATGCTCGTCAGCACGGTCATCCCCAGACAGACCGTGCCGGCCACCGCGAGCAACATGCCCGGGTAGTCAACCGTCAGGTCCCAGAGGGTGGCCGGCGTCCGGCCCAGCTCCCCCGCCGCGTATCCCCAGGTGATCGTGACGAGATGCGCCAGCATCAGGTTGAACGACGTGAACCCGGTCAGGCGGTGGATCCGCGCGAGGCGGTCCTGCCCGTACGCCGCCTCCAGCAGCGGCACCCGAGCCATCAGCACGACCTGCGCGAGCAGCAGGACAGCAGCGAGCAACCCGGTGAGCCGGCCGAGTGACGTGAGGCCGGTCGCCCAGCCGCCGAGCTCCTGGACGCCGCCGTCGGCCACCCACCAGTAGGTGACCAGCAGCAGACTCAGCCACAGGACCACGAACGCGCAGGTGCGTACCGTGTCGTCGGCGTGAGCCCGCCGGCCCGGCGCTTCGAACATGGCGACTCCTCGGGGATGACTGCATCCCAGTGTCGGGTCGCCTGCTGAGCGCATCCTTCGGCCCGGCTGTGAGCCTGCTGTGAAGCGGCCGTTTCAGGAAAGCCGTTCGCTATTGCCCGGGGCCAAGGAAATGGCTATTGTCGGGTGTTTGTACGGGCAATAAAAAAGACGCCCTCTCGGGCATCTGTTGACAGATTAGCAGATGCGATCGGGGGTTCGCAAGAGCAATGGGGGCAGCGTGGCGGATCAGCTACTCGCGGACGAGATCACCGCAGAACAAGGAGAAGTGGACCGGATGTACGACCGGCTGGACATCCTGCGGGAACGAGCCAAGAGCGAACTCGACCGGGTCCAAATCGAGGAAACCACCGGCACCGGCCAGTCCTACACCGAACGCGAATCGTTCACGGATCTGTTTTCCGGGCGATTCTCGCAGTTGTCGTCGGTCGAACGCGGATTGTGTTTCGGCCGGATCGACGAAACCGCCGGAGAACAGTTCCACATCGGCCGGATCGGACTGTTCGACGACGACTACGAACCGATCCTGGTCGACTGGCGCACGCCGGTCGCGCAGGTGTTCTACAGCGCCACGGCCGCCGAACCGCTCGGCGTCAAACGCCGTCGGCACATCCGGCTGCACGGCCGCACCGTCGTCGGGGTGGACGACGACCTGCTCGATCTCGAGGCGCTGGGCGACGGCGAACGCAGTACGTTGATCGGCGAGGCCGCGCTGCTCTCGTCCCTGACCGCGAGCCGGACCGGCCGGATGAACGAGATCGTCGCCACGATCCAGTCCGAGCAGGACCGGATCATCCGGGCCGGCCTGCCCGGCGTCCTCGTCGTACAGGGCGGTCCGGGGACCGGCAAGACCGTGGTCGCGCTGCATCGCGCGGCGTACCTGCTCTACACGCATCGCGAGACGCTCGGGCGCAGCGGCGTACTCGTCGTCGGGCCGAACAGCACGTTCCTGCGCTACATCGACCAGGTCCTCCCGTCGCTCGGCGAGACCGATGTCGTGCTGGCCACGATCAGTTCGCTCTACCCCGGGGTGGAGGCGACCGCACCGGAGTCGACCGAGGCCGCGCGGATCAAGGGCGACCTTGCGATGGCCGACGTACTCGCGGAGGCGATCAGCCGCTTCCGGGTCGTACCGACGGCTCCGATCGAGCTGAAGGTCGACCAGCACGAACTGGTACTCCGACCGAGCGCGATCCGCAAGGCGCAGCAGAGCGCGCTGGCCGCGCGATCGCAGCACAACCGAGCCCGGCCGCTCTTCGTACGGCGGATCCTGAAGACGCTGACCAACCAGATCGTCGACCGGATCGGACGGCAGTACGTCGGAGCTGTCGACATCGAGGACATCGAGAAGGAGCTGGCCGAGGACGACCGCGTCCTCGACCTGCTCGACCGGCTCTGGCCGGAGCTCACGCCACAGCTCCTCGTCTCGGTGCTGTTCTCCTCGGCGGACCGGTTGGCCGCCGCCGCGCCACAGCTCACCGACGCCGAGCGCGCCGCCGTACTGCGGCCGATGACGGCTGACTGGGCTCAGTCCGATGTCGCATTGCTCGACGAGGCGGCCGAGCTGCTCGGCGAGACCGGCGGAGTCGTTGCCGGACGCAACCGTCAGGCCGCCGAAGAGGCCGCCGCGATCGAGGCCAACCGCGAGTACGCCCACGGCGTGATCGACATCGAGCTGACCGCCGAGCGGATCGAGATCATGCCCTGGGAGATCGAGCAGTTCAAGGATCTGATCGCCCAGCGCACGCGACTGATCGACAACCCGTTCACCCTGGCCGAACGCGCCGCGTCCGACCGCACCTGGGTCTTCGGTCACGTCATCGTCGACGAGGCCCAGGAACTGTCCGCGATGGACTGGCGCATGCTCATGCGCCGCTGCCCCCGCCGCTCGATGACCCTGGTCGGCGACATCGCCCAGACCGGCTCCCCCGCCGGCGTCCGCTCCTGGCCCAACCTCCTCGACCGCTACGCCCCACGCCGCTGGCGCACCGCCGAACTGACGGTCAACTACCGCACCCCCGCGGAGATCATGGCCGTAGCCGCCGACGTCCTCACCACCATCGACCCAACCCTCACCCCACCAACCTCAGTCCGCCGAACGGGCACCGCCCCGACCATTCGCAACGTCCCCACCGAGGACCTCACCGACGCCCTCCGAGCCGCCATCACGACCTCGACCGAGGCAATCGACGACGGACGCGTGGCTGTCATCGTCCCGACCTCCCGCTACGACGACTTCGCCGCCGCCCTCCCCGATGTCGTCCACACCCATGACCCATCGGTCCTCGACGCCCAGGTCGCCCTCCTCGACGTCCCTCAATCCAAAGGCCTCGAGTTCGACGCCGTCATCATCGCCGACCCGTCCACGATCGTCGCCGACTCGCCCCAAGGCCTCTCCGACCTCTACGTAGCCATCACCCGAGCCACCAAACACCTGACCATCCTCGGCGATCTCCAGGACGCCTTGTTTTCAAGGGATTACGACCAGTCGGCGGCCGTGTGAGCTGGTGCGTTGCCAGGCGGATTCGATGTCGGTGAGGGGGACGCGGTCGAGGTGGAAGGTGAGGTCGCCGGCGCGGGTCCACTCGACGACCTGCTGATACGACTCGCCCATCGACTCCGGGGTCAGGTTGCGGGCGGCGCCGTAGAGCTCGATGCCGGAGGTGCGGAGGGCCGCGGCGGGTACAGCGAGGTCGGGGCCGGCGACCTCGCCGATCTGGACGATGCGGGTCGGGGTGGCGAAGGCGAAGGTGTCGGGGGTGAGGGCGCGGAGCAGGATCTGGGTCGGGCGGCCCCAGAGGAAGTCGGCGACGACGTCGTACCCGCCGGCGTCGGCGTACGCCTGCTGCAGCTCCTCGTCGGAGACCGCGGTGTTGATGACGGCATCCGCCTCGAGCTCGGCGAGTTGGCTGTCGTCGCGGCCGGTGGCGACGATGCGACCGGCGCCGAGCAGCCGGGCGACCTGGACGGCCAGCCGCCCGGCCACACCCGTCGCGCCTTGCACCAGGACCGTCTCCCCCGGCTGCAGCCCAGCCGCGGTCTTCATCGTGAGCGCGGTGATCGCCGACGCCAACACGGTCGCGACGGCCGGATCGATCCCGTCGGGGATCGGCGCGTATGCCCCTTCCGGTACGACGGTCTTCTCCGCGAGCGCGCCGTACGGCGAACGCACGTTGCCGAAACCGACCAGCGTCCCGTCCGGCAACCGGCCGATCCCGTCGAAGACCGGGATCATCGGCAGTTCTCCGAGATACTTCCCGCTCGCGTAATGCTTGCCGGCAGCAACCGCCTTGTCGACGTTCTCGACCGCGGCCGCGAGCACCTCGATCACCACCTCACCCTCGGCCGGGACCGGGTCGGGGAACTCCTCGTACCGCGGGACGCCGCCCACCTCGTGCAACACAGCAGCTTTCATGACACACCCCTCTCTCTAACACCGTTAGAGGCACTCTAACACTGTTAGAATCCACTGCGTGAGCCTCGACCGAAAGAAGATCGTCGACGAGGCGGTCGCGCTGCTCGACGCCGAAGGACTCGACGGGGTCACCCTGCGGAAGCTGGCCGCCCGCCTGGGCGTGCAGGCGCCGACGCTGTACTGGCACCTGCCCAACAAGGCCGCTCTGGTGACGGCCATCGCGGAGGCGATCGTTCCCGACCCGACCCCGCCGGCGCCGGACCAACCGTGGCAGGAGTGGCTCACCGACTTCGCCCTTCAACTGCGCGCCGCGCTGCTCGCCCATCCGGACGGCGCCCGGATCGTCTCGATGGCGCAGCTCTCCCGGCAGACCGCAGCCTGGTCGGAGCTCGCGATGAGTACGCTCGCCGACCGCGGCATTCTCCTCCGTGACGCACGCATCATCGTGCTGACGGTCGAGCGATTCACCGTCGGTCACGCGCTCGAGGAGCAGTCACCCCGGCCCGACACCGCCGATTTCGATCTCGAGCAGTACCGGGCGGCGTACCCGGTCTCGATGCGCGCGATCACGGAGTACTTCACGCCTGGCCGGAACGTCGACGACCTGTTCCGCGACTGCCTCGCGGTGGTCGTCGAAGGGGCCTCGGTGATCGCCCGGCAGTGATAGCGCGATCACTGTTGGTGAGATCGCTGGGCAAATGTGTAAATTCCGTAACAGGGAGAGTGCCTGAGGGACTCCACCTGACGTAATCTGCCCAACCATGCACAGAGGCGAACGGCGGGCCAAGCGGCCCAATGTCGTGATGTCGGTGTTCGTGTTCCTGCTGGTCAGTGTTCTCGCCGGAGCACTGTTCGCCGGACTGGCCCTCCCCTTCGCCGGTCTGGTCGGCGTGACGACGGCCACCGCGCACGACACCGTGCAGTACCTGCCCCAGGATCTGAAGACCGCTCCGCTGGCCGAGAAGACGATCATCCAGGACGCGGACGGCAAGACGATCGCGACGCTGTACCAGCAGAACCGGACGCCGGTGACGCTGAAGCAGATCAGCCCGGTCATGCTCAAGGCGATCGTCGCGATCGAGGACGACCGGTTCTACGAGCACGGCGCGATCGATGCCAAGGGCACCCTGCGCGCCATGCTGCGCAACCAGTCGTCGGGCGGGGTCCAGCAGGGCGGTTCGAGCATCACCCAGCAGTACGTGAAGCTGAACCTGATCAACAAGGCCCGGACGCCGGAAGAGGTCAAGCAGGCCACCGCCGAGACGTACGAGCGCAAGATCGCCGAACTGCGCTACGCCATCGCCGTCGAGAAGGAGCTGAGCAAGAACCAGATCCTCAACGGCTACCTGAACCTGGCCTTCTTCGGCGACCGTTCGTACGGCGTCGAGGCCGCCGCCATGCACTACTTCGGCGTCCACGCCGCCAAGCTCAACCTGCCGCAGGCCGCGATGCTGGCCGGCCTGGTGAAGAACCCGACCGGCTACGACCCGATCGACAGCCCGACCCGGGCCAAGGCCCGCCGCGACGTCGTCCTGCGCCGGATGCAGGAGCTGAACATCATCACCGCCAAGGAGGCGGCCGACGCGATCAAGACACCGGTCATCGACCCGGCCAAGGTCCGCATCGCCCCGAGCGGCTGCGCGAACTCGAAGTACCCGTTCTTCTGCGAGTACGTGGTGTCGAAGCTCAAGGCGAACGCGGCGTTCGGCAAGACGCCGGAGGAACGCGAGAACTACATCGAAACCGCGGGTCTCGTGATCAAGACGTCGCTCGATCAGAAGATCCAGGCGGCAGCCCAGACCTCGATCAACCAGCACTCCAAGGCCGGGGACCAGGCTGTGGCCGCGATCACGATGGTCGAGCCAGGGACCGGACTCGTGAAGGCGATGGCGCAGAGCCGGCAGTACGGCAGCAAGAAGGGCCAGACGTCGTACAACTACAACGTTGAGAAGACCTACGCCGGCGGGTACGGCGGGTTCCAGAACGGGTCGACGATGAAGGCCTTCACGATCGCCGCGGCGATCGGCAAGGGCGTGCCGACGACGTACCGGATCAACTCGCCGCAGACGATCGACCTGAGCGGCAAGACGTTCAGTACCTGCAACGGACCGATATCGTCGCCGAACTACAACCCGAGCAACTCGACCAAGACGATCGCGGACCCGTCGATGGTCGACGCGGCGCGCGCCTCGACCAACACCTACTTCCTGCAGTTGTCCGAGCAGATCGGGCTCTGCCCGATCGCGACCATCGCCTCGAAGCTCGGCATGTACGACGCACAGACGCTGAAGCCGCTCCAGCAGGTGCCGTCGTTCACGCTCGGCTCGGTCGGTCTGATCACGCCGCTGATGCTGTCCAACGCGTACGCGACGTTCGCCGCCCGTGGGATGTACTGCACCCCGCAGATCATCACGTCCATCACGATGATCAAGACGCAGAAGGCGATCCCGACGCCGGGCCCGAACTGCCACCGGGTCCTGTCGCCTGGTGTCGCGGACGGTGTCAGCTACGTCCTGCACCAGGTGATGGAGAGCGGCGGAACCGGCGCGAAGCTGAACTTCGGCAAGAGCGACCTCGCCGGCAAGACCGGTACCATTCAGAACAACTTCGCCGTGTGGTTCTCCGGCTACTCGTCCAAGATGGCCGCCGCAGCGGTGGTCGCCGATGCCGACCCGAAATACGAGGACCTGGCGCGGCTGACCTTGAACGGCAAGAAGATCGGCGACGCCTCCGGTTCGGGAACAGCCGGACCGGTGTGGGAGACCGCGATGCAGCTGGCGCTGCAGGGTCTCCCGAGCAGCAAGTTCACGAAGCCGGACGACAAGATCATCCGCGGCAACGTGAAGGACCTGCCGTACCTGAAGGGCATGACGCCCGCCGAGGCCGGCGCGAAGCTGCTGTCGATGGGCTTCAAGGTCGTCATGTCGCACGGCGACCGCGTCGACTCCGACGCCCCCGCCGGCACCGTCGCCTGGACCACCCCCCGCCAGGAGGACGGCGCACCGGCCGGCTCGACCGTCACCCTCATCATCTCCAACGGCAGCCGAGCCCAGCCCCCCGTCACCCCACCCGTGGTGCCCCCCACGATCAAACCCCCACCCAACATCCCGACCTGCATGCCCTGGGACCCCAAATGCCACCCCCGCCGAGGCGGCTGACGCCCCGGCGTAGGTGGCGCGGTGGGGATCACTAGGCTTGGGGTAATACCTACCTTTTGTGAAAGGACTCCCCCCGTGAGTGTCGATGAGTTGGCTGGTCAGGTTGAGCAGGCGCGGAAGGATTACGAGGCGCTGGTGGCCAAGGGGCTCAAGCTTGACCTGACGCGGGGGAAGCCTTCGCCGAAGCAGCTGGATGCGGCGAACGGTGTGTTGGGGCTGAGCGGTGAGCCGGTGGCGGCGGACGGGACCGACCTGCGGAACTACGGCGGCCTGAACGGGCTGCCGGAGGTGCGGGCGATCTTTGCCGAGGACCTGCAGGTGCCGGTCGAGCAGCTGCTCGCCGCGGGGAACTCGAGCCTCGAGCTGATGCACGACGCGGTCGTGTTCGCGCTGCTCGGGAAGGTGCCCGGCGCCGAGCAGCGGTGGGCCGACGTCGAGGGTCTCGCGTTCCTGTGCCCGGTGCCGGGGTACGACCGGCACTTCGGGATCTGTGAGCGGTACGGGATCAAGATGATCCCGGTGCCGATGACCCCCGAGGGTCCGGACATGGACGTCGTCGAGCGGCTGGTCGCCGAGGACGCCGCGATCAAGGGCATCTGGTGCGTGCCGAAGTACAGCAACCCGGACGGCACCGTGTACTCCGACGAGACGGTCCGCCGGCTGGCCGCGATGGAGACCGCCGCGCCGGACTTCCGGATCTTCTGGGACAACGCGTACGCCGTTCATCACCTGACCGACGCCCCGGCGAAGATCGCCGACGTCCTCGCGCTGTGCGCGGAGAACGGGCACCCGGACCGCGCGTTCGTGTTCGGGTCGAGCTCGAAGATCACGTTCGCCGGGGCCGGCGTCGCGTTCTTCGGGTCGTCGCCCGCGAACATCGAGTGGTGGCTGAGCCACACGGTCAAGCGGAGCATCGGGCCGGACAAGATCAACCAGCTGCGGCACGTGCAGTTCCTGCGCGACGCCGAGGGGCTGCGGGAGCACATGCGGACGCTGGCCGAGCTGATCCGGCCGAAGTTCGACGCCGTCGACAAGATCCTCACCGCGGAGCTCGGCGGCACCGGCCTCGCGTCGTGGACCGCTCCGGCCGGCGGCTACTTCATCAGCCTGGAGGTCCCGGAGGGCTGCGCCAAGGAGGTCGTCGCGAAGGCCAAGGCGGCCGGTATCGCCATCACCCCGGCCGGCGCCACGCACCCGTACGGCGACGACCCGACCGACCAGGTCATCCGGATCGCCCCGACGTACCCCGAGCTGCCCGAGGTCGAGGCGGCGATCACCGGCCTGGCCACCTGCGTCCGCCTGGTTGCAGGCGAGAAGCTGCTCGCCGATCAGGCCTGAGGCGGTAGTTCGAAGATCAGGCAGGTCGACGTTGCGTGGGCGAGGAGCTTGCCGCGTTCGTCGTACAGGTGGGACTCGGCGACCGCCGTACGACGACCGCGGCTGATGATCGCACCCTCGCAACGAAGCACCCCGGAGTCGACCGTGACGGGCTTGATGAAGCGGGTCATCAGGTCCAGCGAGGTGTAGCCGACGCCGGCCGGCAGCGTCGAGTGGACGGTGCAGCCGGCGGCGGTGTCGAGCAGGGTCGCGATCACGCCGCCGTGCACCGAGCCGAGCGGGTTGTAGTGGAACTCGGCCGCCGGCATGTAGACGGTGACCTTGCCCTCCTCCGGCTCGAATCCGGTCGCCCCGACCAACTGCAGGATCGGCGGCGCCGGGATCAGCCCGTCGCGCATCGCCTGCAGCATCTCCAGCCCGGACGAGCTGCCGACCCGCGCCGCCGTCTCGGCCGGATCGGTCCAGGTGAACGTCCGGCTCCGGTTCGCCTGCTGAGTCTCCGTCATGGATCGAGCCTCACACCGGTCACCTGGGTCTGTCAACGAGACCTAGAGCTCACTACGATGGCCGGATGAGTGGCTTGACGACCTACAACGCGCTGGACTGGTCGGTGGCGAACTGCCCGATCGGCCGCACCATGGAGATCCTCGGCGAACGCTGGACGGTAATCGTGCTGCGCGAGTTGTTCAACGGCATCCGCCGCTTCGACGACCTGCGGGTCCGCACCGACATCCCCCGCCAGGTGCTGTCCAACCGGCTCGCCAAGCTCGTCGAGCACGGCATCCTCCGGCGTACGCCGTACCGCGAACCGGGCGCCCGTCAGCGGTACGAGTACCGCCTCACCGAGCAGGGCCTCGATCTGTACCCGGTCCTGATCGCGATCCGCGACTGGGGCGACAAGTACCTCGCCGGCCCCGAAGGTTCACCGCTCACGATCGAACACCGCGACTGCGGAGCTCCCGTCCACACCGAGCTGTACTGCGAGTCCGGTCACCGGCTGACGACTCCGCGCGACGCCGTACCACGTCCCGGGCCGGGGGCCCGACGGCGGCCAAACGTATAAGACAAAGGGTTTTCGGTGGACAGGACTGTTTCTTCACGGGCCCCAGTGGTTAGGCTGCCATCCGGGGAGGATGGAAAGTGCGGCAGTTCAACACACCACCAGAGTGGCCTGATCCACCGACGCCGGATTGGCGACCACCACGACGGTGGCAGCCACCCAAGTCCTGGCCGAAGGCGCCGGACCGTTGGGTGTTCTGGGTCGACGAATACGGCCGAGGGGTTCGCGGACCGATCGGCCGGTACGGCGGACCGCGGCGGATCACGACCGCGATCATGGTCGTCGTACCGACGGCGCTGATGGCGCTCGTGTTGCTGAACCCGTTCAGCAGCGACTCGGACAGTACGGCGCCCCTCCTCGGGCCGACCGCTCCCGTGACCCAGGCACCGATCGAGCGCAGCGCGAAGCCGGCCCGTGCGGAGCGTCCGCCGACCGCGACAACGACGTACCGGAGTTGTGCGCAGGTCCGTGCGGCCGGGAAGGCGCCGTTGCACCGCGGCGACCCGGGCTACTCCCGCGCGTTGGACCCGGACGGCGACGGCGTGGCCTGTCCGCCCGTCGCACGCGGCAACTCCTGACGGATCCCGTCGTTCCACAGCTCCTGTGTCTGGCTGACCCAGAAGGCCGCGAACAGCACGATCAGCGTGCCCTCGATCCACAGCACCGCGTGGTCCCAGCCGAAGAGTTTCTTCCACAGGAACATCAGCAGCGGCACGACCACCATCGCGATCGCGATCACGGAGTACCTGTTCGCGGGTGAGTGCGGGACGGCGTGCTTGCGTTGCTTACGCCGGAACTGCTCCGCGTTCAGCAGCACGACCGCGACGATGCAGACGAACATCACGATCGCGGCCGCGTAGTGCGCGTGACCGATGAACCCGGACCGGTCGGCGAAGAACCACGCCAGACCGCCGCCGAAGATCAGCACCGCGACCCCGAGTCCGAGCAGGTACATCGGTGTCCAGCGCCCCGGGTTCTTGGCCCGGTCGCGGGCGATGAAGACCGCGGTCAGGATCAGGCACGGGAGCCCGACGATGAACAGCGCGAGCATGTTGTTCGAGACGTTCGCGGCGGCGTCACCGAGTCCCACCTGCACCGAGTGGCACGTGCCCTGCCCCGGCGTCGGCACCAGTGCGACCGCCGGAGCGAGAATGCCGGCCACGTTCAGCAGGATGTCCTCCGGCTCGGTGTTGCCCTTCAGCACCACCATGCAAACGCCGATCGTGATCAGCGCGCCGACGAAGATCGCCCGGACCGGCGTGTAGTAGTAGGCGCTGATCGACGTCTGCAGACAGCGCGGATCGGTCTTCGACCACTCGATCACCAGCGCGGCGCCGAGCAGGACGATCATCGCCACCATCGCCATCCGCAGGTAGCGATAGGTCTTGATGGAGTACTCACCGGGCACGGTCATCGCTCAGTCGCCCCCTCGACGTGGACTCGCTTACTCGCAGTATGCGCGGTTCACGGCCTCACGACGAGAGGTTGGAACGCAGCCCGGATCGTGGCAGCGGTCGGCTTCACATCCTGCTCGGTATCAGGGAAACCGACGCCGTTGTACGTCGTGTAGGTGATCGTCGCGGGACAGACCGACCCGCTGATCTGCAGCTTGCTCGTCCGGATCAGCCGACCGGTGCGCAGCTCGTACACGCGGACCGGAACCTGGATCTTGTAGAACGTCACCCATGTGTCCGAGCCGCCGGACCCGATGAAGGGTGTGTACCGGCACGTGCGCACAGCCGTTCCCTGCGTCTCCTCCCCCGCGCAGACGACCAGGGCTGAGTTGTCGGCCGTGGTCCCCTTCCACTGCGACGGCAGCTTGCTGGTGTACTCGCTGGCACCGGAGAACACGGCACGGTTGACGCCTCCGCGCAGCCGCGGTGCGGGGCTGTACTTCCTAGGCGTCGAGCAATAGCCGCCCGACGAAACGAGATTACGCACCCGGGCCAGCTCCGCGCGGACCTTCGCCTGCAGGATCTGGTAGTTCGCGTTCTGTACTCCGGAGCGCGCCCGGACCGCCTGCTTCGCGCGCGGGTACCGACTCACCAGCAACTGGTACATGCTGCGCGCGTTCACCCAGTCGGACTTGGCCGCTTGGGCATCGGCGCAGCCGAGCAAGGCGTTCGGCTCGATCTTCGGGACCAGCGCGTTCGGCCGGTCGAGGACGTTGCCGACCGGCTTCCGGGTCCGCAGCCAGTTGGTCACCTCGAGACTCGCGCACGAGTCCTTCAGCGGGAACCTGGCCACGAACTGGTCGACGGCCCGGCCAACGGTTTGCTGCTGGTTCGGATCGGCGGCGACGGCCGACAGCTGGTCGAAGCCCGTCTTCATCCTGGGTACGTCGATCAGCGCCGTCGCGGTCGTCAACGTGTCCGCCGAGACGTCGATCCGATCGCACGCCGCGACATCACCCTCGACGCGAACGGTCCGCGGCGCGTCGCCGATCCGATGCCCGGGACCGTACTTCGCCTGCGCCGCCCGTACGCCGCCGCAGTCGCCGGCCTCGCGCGCCGCGACCGCCTGCTTGTCGATCCGCTGCGCGTCGTACCGCTCGAAGGCGACGCCGCCCAGCACGACGATCGCGACGCCGCCGGCGACCAGCCGCTTGGTCAGACTGGCCGCCTGCAAGCGTTCACGCCGGGCCAGGAACCAGCCGTGGACGATTTGCAGCACGCCCCACCCGAGCAGGGCGAACTCGTACCCGGTCTTCCGTTGACTGCAGAGCAGGACGACGAGGATCGCCGTACCCACGAGACCGAGGACGCCGAGGAGCACGCGACGGATCAGGAAGTACCCGAGGCCGAGGAACGAAGCGTTGCCCAGGGCAACGGCCAGCGGGTCGTGCGGTCGGAGCGGCTTCGGCGGCGGTCCCGGGTACGGCGTACCTTGCGGGGGCGGAAACTGCTGGTAGCTCATATCCATCGCTCTCGGTCACGGGACGTCAACCCAAGTCTGATCGCGCTCCGCCCGCCGTCGCGCCCCGATGACCGGTTCCTGACATCAGAGCCGGATCGACTTCTTGTTCATGAATTCCTCGATACCGGCCGGGCCGAGTTCGCGGCCGAGGCCGGAGCGTTTGATGCCGCCGAACGGCAGGTCGGCCTGGGAACCGCCGGCGCGGTTGAGGTAGACCATGCCGGCATCGATCCGGTCGGCCACCCGGCGGTTGCGGTCGGGGTCGGTGCCCCAGACCGACGCACCGAGACCGAACGGCGTGTCGTTGGCCAGCCGGATCGCGTCGTCCTCGTCCTGCGCCCGGAAGACGATGACGACCGGGCCGAAGATCTCCTCGTAGTACGCATCCATCTCAGGCGTGACGTCGGTGAGGACGGTCGCCTCGAGGTACGCGCCCGGCGTGATCCGGCGACCACCGGCGCGCAGCGTCGCGCCCTGCTCGATCGCCTTGGCGACTTGGGCGGCGACCTCGTCGGCGGCCGCGGTCGAGGCGAGCGGCGGCAGCTTCGTCGCCGGATCGGACGGGTCGCCGGGGACGTAGTACTCCGCGACGCGTTTGGTCAGGCGGTCGACGTACTCGTCGTAGATGCCGGCCAGGACGATCATCCGCTTCGGGGCGTTGCACGACTGGCCGCAGTTCCGCATCCGCGCGGTCGCGGTGGCGTTGACGGTCTCGTCCATGTCGTCGGTGTCGAGGATGACCAGCGGGTCGGAGCCGCCGAGTTCGAGCACGGTCTTCTTGAGGTTCTTGCCGGCCTCGGCGGCTACCGAGATCCCGGCCTGTTCGCTTCCGGTCAGCGAGACGCCCGCGATCCGTGCGTCGGCAAGGATCCCGGGGATCTGCCGGCTCGACGCGAACGTGTTCACGTAGACGTCTTCGGGTACGCCGGCCGCGTGCAGGATCTCCTCGATCGCGCGCGCCGATCGCGGGCAGATCGAGGCGTGTTTGAGCAGGATCGTGTTGCCGAGCACCAGGTTCGGCGCGACGAAGCGGGCCACCTGGTAGCACGGGAAGTTCCACGGCATGATCCCGAGCAGCGCGCCGATCGGGCCCTTGGTGATGACGGCGCGGCCGCCTTTGATGTCGATCGGTTCGTCCGCGAGCAACGCCGGCCCGTGCTCCGCGTAGTACCGGAAGATGTCGACCACGATGCCGACCTCGCCGAGGCCCTCGTTGATCCGCTTCCCCATCTCCAGCGTCATGATCCGCGCCAGCTCGTCCGCGCGCTCCTCGAACAGGTCCGCGGCCCGCGCTACGATCGCGGCCCGCTCCGGCACGGATCGGCGCCGCCAGTCCGGGTAGGCGTCGTACACCCGTCCGATCGCGGCGCGCACCTCCTCCTCGGTCGAGTTGGCCACTTCCTCCACCAGCTGCCCACTTGCCGGGTCGGTGACTGAGTACATCGCTTCCTCCATCCAGAGCCGGGACACCGCTCACCATACTGTATACAGTGAGCCGATCTGTTGTGGTCCGGCGTCTCAGCAGGCATGCTCTGTGTTCCGCCCACTTCGTCGATCGGATGCCCGCCCGTGTCTGAGCAACGGAAAGTTCGTCGTGTCCTGCGGCTGGTCGCAGTGCTGGCCGCCGTCTCTGTGCCGTCGATGGCACTTGCGTCCCCCGGCGCACCTCCTCCGGACCCCGCGAATGCCTGGCAGTACCCGCACTGGCCGCAGCAGCAGCCGTGGCAGGAGTCCGGGCCGGACCAGCGCGTCGCGAAGACCGTGTCGAAGGGCCTGCCGGGTCCGATCGACCCGCAGAACTGGGAGAACCCGGACCACATGACGTGGGACGACTACGTCAAACCGCCCGGGACCAACTGGGCCGACCCGAACGTGAAGGGCTCGGTCCGCACGTTCAAGGGCGCGCTGGTGCTGCTCGACTACCCGAACCAAGACTTCGTGATCACCAAGCCCAAGGGCTCGACGGTCTTCGGCAACCCGAGCGCCGCGGCCAACGGCGTACCGCGGGACCAGGTCGCGTCGTTCTACCACGACTTCCTGAACAAGCCCGAGCCGCTGAACCACGGGCACACGCTGCACGAGTACTGGATGGAGGACTCCGGCGGCCGGTACGGCGTCGACCTCACCGCGTTCGGTCCGTACCGGATGCCGGGCAAGTCGCACGAGTACGGCATGGAGTTCCAGAGCCCGGCGGAGTGCCCGGCCGGCGACAACTGCGACCGCGACATCCGGACCGACGGTCGCGCCGCGTGGGTGGCCGACCAGGGCGTCGAGATCCCGGCCGGCTTCGACTTCGTATTCTTCCTCAGCGCCGGGCAGGACGAATCGTCCACCTGGCAGGAGTTCGGGATGATGAAGTTCCCGACCAAGGAGGACGTCACCGACGACTTCGGCCCGCCGGATCCGGCGCTGCCGAACTGGTCCGACACCCGGTACGTCGACTGGACGTCGTGGGCCGCCGGCGCGTCGATCTGGCCGAACGCCGGCGGCGGCTCGTCGACGCAGGCCGAGAGCTCGGGGATGGCGGTCTTCGCGCACGAGTTCAGCCACATCCTCGGGATCGGCGACAACTACAACAACCCGTACGGCGTGCCGGCCAGACGCGCGTACACCGGCATCTGGGAGATGCTGTCCCGCGGGAGCTTCAACGGCCCCGGCGGACCACACAGCAGATGGATGATCCCGGCGACCGGCGGCGCGTCGATGGGCGCGCAACACATGCTCCGCAACAAGATCAAGCTCTCGATGGTCGACGAGCAGAACGTACTGCGGTTGTCGCGCGAGGCGCTCGCGTCGTCGGGTGTCGTGATCGCGAACGTCACCGCGCGCAGCGTGAACCCGGGCGCGAAGGATCTGTCCGGGATCAACATCGAGCTCGGCGGCGCCGGCGATCTCGCGGCGCCGTGCGACGTGACCACGGATCCGTTGTGCGACGGCCGCGGGTACCAGAACTACACGGCCGAGGTGGTGGACCGGATGGGCACGGACTCGTTCACGCCCGATTCCGGCGTACTGCTCGCGAAGACCAAGAACCAGGACCGGGCGCCGTTCGAGTGGGTGATCGACGCGAACCCGCAGAACATCAACATGACCGATTACGTGCTGCCCGACGGCACGAAGGTCCCGATCACGATCGGCGACTACCGCCAACTGTCGGACGCGCTCTTCCACGCCGGCACGAACTCGGGCAGCGAGTACGAGTACACCGACACCGCGAACCGGCTGCACTTCTACATCACCAACGTCCACCGGGACGGCAAGGGCGTGCTGTCGTACACGGTCGCCGTGCGCTCACTCGACGGCTCGGGCACACAGAAGCGCGGCGTACGCGTCCTGCCCACGGTCGCGAAGCCGGACCGCAGCGGCGTACAGACCTGCGACTTCCGCCTCACCAACACCGGCAAGGCCGGTACGACGTCCGGCCCCGAGGACATCACGCAGTACCTGAAGGGCGACGTGTACCGCCTGTCCGCCAAGGCGAACGGTTGGCCCATCGCCCTCCCCAACGCCCTCGCAACCGCCAACGCGGGCCAGCAGGTGACCGTCCCCGTCTACACCAAGCCCGGCACCGGCCCGATCGGCAAGATCACCCTCACCGCCACCTCCGAGAGCGACCCGACCAAGACCTCAACCGCGACCTGCATCGCCGTCAAGCGCTGACCTCAACGCGCCGGGCGTCCAACCCAGCTGGACGCCCGGCACGGCATGCAGGTACTCGACCACGCGGTCGATCTCCCAGCCGTGTGCTTCCACCAAGCCGGTAGCTATCCACCGCAGGTACGACGCGGTGGGGGCGGCGGGGTCGAGATCGGCGACGGTTCCGTGGGTGACGGTGAACATCGGTACGCCGTCCCGTTCGCCCAGGCGGGCCACGGTTTCGTAGCGGCCCGGGCCCATCGTGTGGAGTGAGTCGACCATGGGCAGCAGGCCGGCGAGGTCGACGGCGAACTCGCCGCCCGGCTCGCGGCGCATCTCCTGCGCGGCGACGTCGCCGAGCTGGTCGGGTGTGAGGAGGTAGGCCCGGCCGGCAACGATGCCGTCCGCGGTCGAGTCGTAGAAGGCCGAGCCTCCGCCCCATACCTTCGACGTACCGGCGAAGACGAGGCCGCCGGGGACCTCGACGGCGGCGATCGCCTCCGGGTCGCTGTGGTCGCGGCAGCCCGGATACACGCGAGCTCCGCCTTCGGGGCGGCCGCCGGCCAGGTAGCAACGGAATCGGTCGAGCGCGAGATTGGATCCGTAGGCGACGTACCAAACTCGCTGCATGAAACCCCTTCAGAGCGGGAGCGGGCGTTCCGCGAAGGCCTGCTCGGCCTCGGCCAGCACGATGCGGGAAGCATCACGGTACCGGCGATCCGCCTCCGCCGGGCTGTTGCCCACCGCCGTCAGTCCGAGCCGGCCGCACTCGGTCAGGCAGCTGATCATGTGGAACACGATCCCCACCTGCCGCGACTGGTCGAAGTGGAGCCCGTTGCGGGCGACGATGTCGAACAGGTCCGCCGGACCGAGCCCGGTCAGCAGCTCGGACTCGAGGTGGTCGGTCGCGACCAGGTGCTTCTCGTGTCCCGCAGGCGTGAGGAACAACGCCGTTCGCGGGTCGTACCTCCCGTCGGTCAGGAACTGCAGCGTGAGGAACGGATGCGTCGTACCGCCCTTGCGCAGGTTGAGTTCGATCGCGTACGGCGTCCAGCCGCCGTCCGCACCGCGGACCACGACGAAGTCGACCGCGAACCGCCCGAGCGCGCCCTCGTCCGCCAGCCGCTGCCCGATCCTCGCCGCCTGCTCGGTGATCATCCGCGCGTACTCCGGCGCCGCCGGGAACACGCACCCGAGGTAGCTCTGCCCGCTCGCGCCGCCGAGCAGCTGATCGTGGGTCGACAGCAGCTCGACCTTGCCACCGGGCACGACCCGCAGCTGGACACTGGGACTGCGCAACTCGTCGCCGACGATCCGCTCCTCGACGATGCCGCCGTTCTCCGCGAACTTCGCGATGTACACGTCGAATGGCGTCGTCAGCGACTCCAGCTCCATCTCCCGGAGTCGCTGCAGCACCTCGTCCCGCTCCCCCACCGCGCCCGGGGTCGGCAGTCCCTTCAACCGGACCACCGCATTACCTTCCCCGGACACGCCTTCGTTCAGCTTCACGATCACGCTGTCCATCGCCGGCCGTTCGGCCCGCATCGTCAGCAGCGCGTCGGCCAGGTCGTCCAGACTCCGCAGGTCCTCCTTCCCCAACGGATGCGGTACGCCGAGCTCCGCGAACAACCGCCGGCACCCGGACTTCGACCCCAGCGGCGCGAGCCGCGGATCCGCGGCGTACATCGGAATGCCGAGACTGATCGCGACGTCCCGCTCGAGCTCGGTCGTGTTGTACGGCACCAGATGCGACCGCATCCGATTCGGAATCAGCTCTCCGATCCGCTGCAACAGCCGCGGCCGGGCCAGCAACTTCTCACTGAGCGACACCGGCGACGCATCATCCACCGAGACCAGCGACAACCGCGCCCGAGCATGACTCGGAATCACCCCGGGCAGCAACGACAGGTAGTACTCGATGATCTCCGGCGCGATTGGCATCGAAGTCACATAAACCATCCGCAACCGAGGCTCCCGCAACAGGATCAGCAAGAACAGAAACCGCTCCTCGTACGCCTGCATCAGCGTGCCGGACTCGGCCTCGGTCGCATCCACCGTGAGCGACGGTATGACGATCACCGACTCGTCGTCGTAGTTGCGGAACATCGCGTCCCACACGCCCGCCATCCGGCTCTGCAGCAGATCGAACCGCTCGTACCGCTCACTCTCGGTCAACGCGGACAGCACGGTCTGCTGGTCGACTCCCCCACCCATCGCAGCCTCCCCCAAGTCCCCAGGCCGCACTCAGGCCAGTCTTGCTCCAAAGAGGAAAGGGAGCAATTCATCTTCCATCGTTTAAACGTTCAGATTAGGGTGCCTCCGTCGCAGTGCTGGTGATTCAGACTCCATCCGCCCCACCGCCTGTCAGGAGACTTGCATGCCAGACATCAATCGCCGGAGGTTCCTCCAACTGGCCGGAGCCTCGGCCGCGTTCGCCGCGATGGCGAACAGTATCGAGCAGGCGGCCGCCATCCCGGCGCACCGTCGGTACGGCACGATCCAGGACGTCGAGCACATCGTCGTCCTGATGCAGGAGAACCGGTCGTTCGACCACTACTTCGGCACGCTGAACGGCGTCCGCGGGTTCGGTGACCCGCGGCCGGTGACGCTGCCGAGCGGTCAGCCGGTGTGGCACCAGAAGAATGCCCTCGGCAAGGAGATCCTGCCGTTCCACCCGGACGCCGACGACCTGGGGATGCAGTTCATCCAGGACCTCGCCCACAGCTGGGGCGACGCGCACCAGGCGGTGAACGGCGGCAAGTACGACCAGTGGATCCCGGCGAAGACGTCGACCACGATGGCGTACCTGACCCGCGAGGACATCCCGTTCCACTACGCGCTCGCGGACAAGTTCACACTGTGCGACGCGTACCACTGCTCGTTCATGGGCTCCACCGACCCGAACCGCTACTACATGTGGACGGGCTACACCGGGAACGACGGCACCGGCGGCGGCCCGGTCCTCGGCAACGACGAGGCCGGCTACGGCTGGACGACGTACCCCGAGCGGCTCGAGCAGGCCGGTGTCTCGTGGAAGATCTACCAGGACATCGGCGACGGCCTGGACGCCGCCGGCGGCTGGGGCTGGATCGACGACGCGTACCGCGGGAACTACGGCGACAACTCGCTGCTGTACTTCAACAACTACCGCAACGCCGCGGCCGGGAACCCGTTGTACGACAAGGCTCGCACCGGCACGAACGCGAAGGCCGGCGAGAGCCTCTTCGCGCAGCTCACCGCCGACGTGAAGGCGAACCGGCTGCCGAAGATCTCCTGGATCGCCGCACCCGAGGCGTTCACCGAGCACCCGAACTGGCCGGCGAACTACGGTGCCTGGTACATCTCCCAGGTCCTCGACGCGCTCACCTCGAACCCCGAGGCGTGGAGCAAGACCGCGCTGTTCATCACCTACGACGAGAACGACGGATTCTTCGACCACGTCGTACCGCCGTTCCCGCCGCTGGACGCGAACCAGGGCCTGTCGACCGTCGATCCCGGGCCGGACCTGTACACCGGCACCAAGGCCGCGCACGGTGCGTACGGTCTCGGTCAGCGGGTGCCGATGCTCGTCGTGTCGCCGTGGAGCACCGGCGGCTACACCTGCTCGGAGACGTTCGACCACACGTCGATCATCCGGTTCATGGAGTCGCGGTTCGGCGTGCACGAGCCGAACATCTCGCCGTGGCGCCGCGCGGTCTGCGGCGACCTCAGCTCCGCGTTCGACTTCGGTACGACGGCCACGCGGCCGGCGAAGCTTCCCGACACGAGCGCGTACCAACCGCCGGACAACAAGCGGCACCCGGACTACGTGCCGACGCCGCCCGCGATCGGTCAGGTACCGGTGCAGGAACGCGGCTGCCGCCGTACCAGGCCGTTGCCCTACGCACCGGTCGTCGACGGAGCCGTTGCCGACGGCAAGTACAGGCTGACCTTCAGCTCCGGGCCGAAGGCCGGTGCCCAGTTCCTGATCACGTCGGCCAACCGCACCGACGGCCCGTGGACGTACACCACCGAGGCCGGCAAGACCGTCGCCGACAGCTGGAACCCGATCTACTCCGGCGGCGTCACCGACCTCACCGTGCACGGCCCGAACGGCTTCCTCCGCACCTTCAAAGGCAAGCCCGCGACCGGCCTGGAGATCACCGCCCGCGAGAACGCCGGCGATCTCACCCTCACCATCACCTCCGACGCGGCCCGCCGGGTGACGATCACCAACGCCTACACCGGCAAGACCAAGAACCTCGACGTCCGCAAGGGCAGGACGACGTACACGGTCACCACCACGAGCCGCTGGTACGACGTCTCGGTCACCACCACGACCGACACGACGTACCTCCGCCGCTACGCCGGCCACGTCGAAACCGGCGCCCCCGGCACCAGCGACCCGGCCATCAAAACCGCGTGATGGGTTAACCCGCCCCGTTGTGCCTTCCCCGTTCGCATGCGAGCGGGGAAGGCACAACGCAGACGGTTAACCCATCACGTGTCAGAGGATCGGGGCTTCCGGCTTGGTGGTGTCGGCGGGGGTGCTGTCGTCGAGGCGTTCGAGTTCGTCGACCTGGATGCGGGTGGTCCAGCGCTGGTCCGGGTCGGGTTGGGGGATGGAGTCGAGCAGGAGTTTCGTGTACGGGTGGGACGGCTCGTGCATCACGGTGGAGACCGGGCCGCGTTCGACGATCTGGCCCTTGGTGATGACCATGACCTCGCCGCCGAGGTAGTAGACCGTGGACAGGTCGTGGGTGATGAACAGCGTGGTCATGCCGTGTTCGCGCTGGAAGTCGAGCAGGATGTCGAGGAAGTGCTTGCGGACCTGGGCGTCCAGCATCGACACCGGCTCGTCGGCGATGATGAACGACGGGCGGAGCATGTGGACACGGGCCAGCATGATCCGCTGGCGCTGACCGCCGGACAGCTGGTGCGGGTAGCGCCCGAGCACGTTCTCCGGCTCCAGCCGGACCGCCCGTAACGACTCCTCGATCAGCGACAACCCGGCCTCGCGGGTCGAGGCCAGCTTGAACTTCTTGACCGCCTTCCACAGCACCCGATCCACCCGGTAGAACGGGTTGAAGATCGCGTACGGGTCCTGGAACACCGGCTGCACGTCGCGCCGGTAGGCGTCGTACTCGGCGCGGCTCAGCTTGAAGATGTCCTTGCCGCCGTACAGGATCTGTCCGGCGGTCGGCTTCTGCAGGCCGAGGACGTTGCGGGCGATCGTGCTCTTCCCGCTGCCGCTCTGACCCACCAGGCTGACGATCTGCGGCGGCGACGCGAGCAGCTTGAAGCTGACGTCGTCGACCGCGGTCACGTAGCCTTCGGCGACCCCACGGGCATGGAACCGTTGCTGTACGCCACGAAGTTCGAGCTCGGACTTCACGATGCCTTCCTTCCCAAGCGCGGGATCGACTCGATCAGCTGCCGGGTGTAGGGATCCTGCGGATCCTTGAACACCTGGCGTACGTCGCCGACCTCGACCAGCCTGCCCTCGTACATCACCGCGACCCGGTCGGCCAGCTGTGCATGCACTCCCATGTCGTGCGAGATCACCATCAGCGTCACGCCGAAGTCGGTCCGCAGATCGGCCAGCGACTGCAGGATCACCCGCTGGATCGTCACGTCGAGCGCGGTGGTCGGCTCGTCCGCGATCACCAGGTCGGGTTCGAGCGCGACCGCGATCGCCATCAGCACGCGCTGCTTCATCCCGCCGGACAGCTCGTGCGGATACATCCGGGCCACCCGCGGCTCCAGGCCGACCTGACCGAGCAGCCGCGGGATCATGTCGCCGACCGCTTCCTTGCGGTTCGGCGCATGCTCGACGATCACGTCCTTGAACTGGTCGTGCACCCGCATCACCGGGTTCAGCGAGCTCATCGATCCCTGCGGCAGATACGACAGCGCGCTCCACCGCAGGACCCGCAGTTCCTCGCCGTGCACCTTGAGCAGGTCCACCGGCGACCGGCCGGCAGGGTGGAACATCACCGAACCGCCGGTCACCTTGCCCGGAGCCTTCAGGAGCCGCAGCAGTGCGACCGCGAGCGTGCTCTTGCCGCTGCCCGACTCCCCCGCGATCCCGAGGATCTCGCCGCGGCGGACATCCAGGTCGATCCCGCGGACCGCCTGCACGTCACCGCGGTTGGTGGAGTAGACGACGTCGAGGCCCTTGACCTCGAGAACATTCTTCGGCACGTCATTCACCGGCTACTCCCCTCAGCCGCGGGTTGTAGACCTCTTCCAACCCGATGTTCACCATGTTCAGCGCCGCGAACAGCAGCGTCAGCAACCCGACCGGTACGACGAACATCGGCCAGGCCCCGAGGGTCAGCGCACCGGTGCTGATCGCGCTGTAGATGATCTGGCCGAGGTCGATCACGCCACCGGGCCCGAGCCCGATGATCTCCAGACCGACCAGCCCGAAGATCGCGCCGAGTGCCGAGGACGCGAACCCGACGCCGATGAACGGCAGCAGGTTCGGCAGCAGTTCGGTGGTGATGATCTCCAGGTCGCGGGCCTTGCTGACCCGGGCCAGATCGACGTACGGCCGGGTCCGCAGGCTCAGCACCTGGGATCGGATCGTCTTCGCGGCGAACGGCCAGGCGAAGATCGAGATCATCACGCCGACCTGGAACAGGCTGACGTTCTTCGCGTACGCCGAGAGCGCGATCAGCAACGGGAACGTCGGGATCACCAGCAGGATGCCGGTGAACGTGGACAGGATCCCGTCGATCCAGCCGCCCTTGTAGCCGGCCACGAAGGCCACGATCACGCCGACGACCGTCGAGATCACACCGGCGATCGCGCCGATCTGCAGCGAGACCGCGAGCGCCTTCACCACCATCGCGAACACGTCCCGGCCGAACTGGTCGGTGCCGAGCAGATGCCCCGGCCCGGGCACCAGCCACTTGTCGTACGCCGCCAGCTCGATCGGGTCCTGGCCGCCGCCGATGGCCTTGGCGATCAACGGGCTGAACAGGGCGAGCAGGATCAGCACGCCGAGGATGACGAGTCCGGTCGCCAGCCGCCGGCTGTTCCGGATCGTCCGCAGTACCGCCGTCAGGATTCTCATCGTCATCACTTCCAGTACTTGACCCGCGGGTCAAGCAGCGGGAGCAGGAGGTCGAGGAGCAGGACGGCGGTCAGCACCGAGAAGATCGCCATGTCGGTGACGCCGAGGATCGTGTTGAAGTCGAGCTGCTGGATCGCGGTCACCAGCGTGGTGCCGAGACCCGGATAGTTGAACAGCTGCTCGACCAGCACGTTGCCGTTGAAGATGAAGCCGAGCGAGATCCCGAACGCGGTGATCTGCGGCAGGTAGCAGTTCCGCAGCGCGTACCGGGTCAGGATCCGCCAGCTCTTCAGGCCCTTCGCCTCGGCGTACACCAGGTAGTCCTCGCCGAGAATCGGAACCATCAGCATCCGGGTGGACAGGATCCAGCTGAACGTCCCGATCACCACGATCGAGAGCCCGGGCAACAACCCGTACTTCAGCACACTGCCGATGAACGCCAGACTGATCCCCGGATCGATGTTCGAGTCGTACGCCGATCTGGCCGGCAGCAGCCCCATCGAGTACGAGAAGATGTACACCAGGATCAGCGCGACGAAGAAGTACGGCACGTGCGACAGCGCGATCGACAGGTTGGTCGCGATCGCCGAGCCGACCTTGCCGCGCCGCCAGCCGGCGATCGCGCCGATCACGACACCGAGGATCCAGGCCAGCACGGACGAGATGCCGAGCAGGCCGATCGTCCACGGCAACGCCCGCAGGATCACGGTCTGGGCCGGCGTCGGATAGTTGATCAGGCTGGGCCCGAGGTCGCCGTGCAGGACCAGCTTCTGCATGTACACGACGTACTGCGTCAGCAGGTTCCCGTCCAGGCCGAACTCGTGCTTGTAGCGGGCGATGATCTCGGCGCTCGCCTGGGCGTTGTAGATGTAGTTCTGCTGCAGGGTCTGGATCAGCGTCTGGATCGGGTCACCCGGCATCAGCCGGAAGAAGAAGAACGCGATCGTCAGCGCGCCCCACAGCTCGATCAGGTACAGCCCGAAGCGGCGGAGCGCGTACGCCGCCAGCGGATGCCGCGACAGCCAGGCCCGCACCCCCGAGACGGGTGCGGAGTCCTGGCTCTTGTCGACAGCGACCGCAGGCGGGGCTTCCGCCGTCACGCCGGTCCCTTCTGCCCGGTGGGCTCGATCTTGCCCAGCACGAAGATGAAGTGCTGCCACCAGTTCAACGGCACTTCGTACAGATCGTCGTCGGTCGGCCAGCCCTTCCAGAACGTCGTGTTGAAGTACGACGGGTAGCCGGTCTGGATCACCGACAGCATCGGCAGGTCCTGGAAGTAGATCTCGAGTGCCTGGTCCAGCAGCGGCTTGGCCTGTTCGCTGTTCGGGTCGAGCTGGGCGAGCTTCTCCGAGATCGCGTCGAACTTCGGGTTGCGGTACCGCAGCTTGTTCTTGCCGGCCGCGTTCTTGCCGACCGGCTGGTACTTGTCACTGGTCCAGTCCGAGTACAGCTGCTCCGGGTCGATCGCGATACCGGCCCAGCTCGAGTCGATGTCGTACTGACCGCGCTGGAACTTCTCGTCGTGCACGTTGCCGGCCAGGCTGCGCAGGGTGCACGGTACGCCGACCTTGGCAAGCTCGGTCTTCAGTACGTTCGCGATCGCGTACTCACCGCCGTCGACCGGCGACGGCGTGATGATCTCGAGGTTGATCTCCTTGCCCTTGTACGTCCGCTTGCCGGCGGCGTTCTTCGGCGCGATCTCGTCGAGCAGCTGGGTCGCCTTGTCCGGGTTGAACTCGAACTTGTACTTGTTCGCGAGCTCGTCGTTCTTCCACTTGTCGTTGGTCGGGTAGTCCGCCCACGGGTACTGCGCCGGCGGCACCGGGACCGGCCAGATCGACTTGCCGATCTTCTCCCGGTCGAGGCAGTAGTTGATCGCCCAGCGCATCTTCGCCTCGGAGATCACGCCCCGGGACGGGTCGCAGTTCAGCCACAGCACCCGTGGGTTCGGGTCGTGGAACTGCGTTGTCTGCAAGGCCGGGTAGCCGGTGTTGCGCAGCTGCTTGGCGTGCTGCTCGTCGACCGAGCCGACGTCGAACTCCGCGCGCTCGAAGGCCAATGATGCCTGGTCGAGCTGCTTCGACGTGCTCTGGTAGACGACGTACTGCGGCTTGACGTCGAGCTTGTCCTTGTTCCAGTAGTTCGGGTCCTTCTCCCAGATGAACATCTTCTGGTTCCGGATCGCCTGCTTCAGCTTGTACGGGCCGCTGTGCACCGGCGGGTTGTCCTTGAACTTCGTCGGGTCCTGCGACTTCCAGATGTGCTCGGGCATGATGCCGAGCGGCGGACCCGCGATCGCGGAGATGAAGTTGTAGTGGAACCGCGGTCCCGGCTTCAGCATCTTGACCACGGCGGTCTGCGGGTCGGGCACCTCGATGTCCTTGACGAACTCCTTCAGCTCACCGCCGCCGCCGAACAGGTCCGGCCGGTCCCGCAGCAGCAGCATCGTGAACTTGAAGTCGGCCGCCCCCAGCGGCTGTCCGTCGTTCCAGTGCGCCTTCGGGTCGAACTTGAAGGTGACCTCGGTGTGGTCGTCGTTGTACTTGTACTCGGTCGCCAGCCAAGGACGCATCTCGCCGGTGGCGAAACTCAGGTAGAACAACGGCTCCGTACTCAGCTCGACGCCGGCGCCCGAGGGCGAGCCGTTCGGGATCATCCCGTTGAAGCTGTCGAAGACGGTGTACTCGACCTGGCCGACGATCACCGACTGGTCCCGTGGGACCGGGATGTTGGCCTTTCCGATCTGGATCGACTTGGTCGCGACCGGCTTGTTGTTGTTGGCGGGCTTGTCCGAGTACGAGCCTCCGCCGGAGCAGGCCGCGAGGAAGGCGGTCATCGCCGCTGCGGCACCTCCTCCGACCAGACTCCGTCGACTTAGCTGGTACCGGACGACATCTTGGACGTCTTCGAATTGGGGCCGCGGCGCTTCGTTCATGACGAAAGTCACCTCCGTTTCCGTTGCGCGGACAGGCTCATCACCGACCGAGAGGTGCCACGGACTATAAGTAGCGTTGACAACGTTGGCAAGAGTTCGTTGCCACGTTGGAAAAATGACGTCATATCCGCAGATCAGTCGATATACCAACCTCTGACAACGTTGGTTCGCTCTGCGTGACGCCCGGAGGCGGAAACGCTTCCAAAGATGGTCACAGGGCGTGCAGATCTGCCGCCCGCGGCCGATTCCGGTCAGTCGTAGACGGCGTCGACCAGAAGTTCGGTACTGCGGTCCGGTTCGTTGAGAACCGCCCGGATCACATGCCGCCGGTCCCACCGGCCGGCGGACCAGGCCAGGGCTTTCGCGAGGCCGTCGAACGTCGCGGCGTGCGGGGCGCCGTCGGCGTCCACCCACCACGAGACCTCGACCCCGTCGACTGTCAACTCGTCGTGCTCCCACCAGGTCGCCGGTACCTCGGGAACCAATTCACGAACGATCTGCGGTACGTCGGCCGCCGTACCCTCGCCGTCGATCTTGCCCTCGGCAATCTCCTGCGCCATCGGTACGTCGAGCAGATCGCTCAGGCCGTCGGCCGCGGCCCCGGAGCCGATCACGAACCCGCCGAGGTCCTCCCGCTGCACCCACATCGGGCCGTCGATGACGACGGCCTGCTCCGCGTCGATCACCCGGGTCACCCCGTCGGCGTCCAGGACACGGGTCTGCTCCGGCGCATCGCCGGGGAACAGGGCGAGGGTGCCGAGCCGGGTCCACAGCCGGAGGATCGAGGCGGCGTCGACCTCGCGCTCGGGGTCGGCCAATCGATCGAGGACCAGGCTGATGCCGTCGGCATCGAGGTCGCCGACGTCGCGGACCAGACCGACCGCGGTGCGGACCTCCGGATCGAGGCCGGTCGTCCACGCGGGTGCCTCGTCGAGGAACGTCGCGAGCACCGGCTCGGCTTCGGGGTCGGCGCGTCCGGCGAGCGGTTCGCCGTCCTCGAGCAGAACGTGCTCACGGATCCACCAGGCGGCGTACGACGGTACGCCCAGGGGCCGGTCGTCGGGGCCGACGACGCGGACCTGAGTGACGAGGGCACGCCGTAGATCGGGCTCAGAACCGATGATTTGCAGGGCTTTCGGCCAGTTGTCGTCGGTGATCCAGTCGAGGTCGCGGATTGCTTCGAGTTCGCCGACGGTGGCGCCGTACCGGGAGCCGTCGGGGGCGACGTCGAACGCCCAGTCCTCGATCGCGTCGAGGTCCTGGACGGCTTCGGGGAGCTGGTCGAGGGCGACGTCGGACGCGGCGACGATGCCGAGGGTCGCGAGCACGCCGACGGCTTCGAGGGCGGGCAGGCCGTAGCGGTCCAGGAGGTCGCCGGCGATCGGTGCGACTTCGTCCGGGTCGAGGATGGCTTGTGCGTCAGAACCCTCGACAACCAGGGCGTTCGCGGGGACGAGCTCGCCGTCGGCGTCGCGAAGTACCAGATCGTTGAGCCACCAGAGGCCGTCGGCCTGTGCGGGGTCGGCGGCGACGAGACTGAGGACGGCGTGAGCGACCGCGTCGGGGTCGTCGGCTTCGGCCGAATGCTCGACGGCGGTGCGGACGGAGCTGTCCTCGAGGAGCGATCGCGGGGTGGCGGGGATCGCGCCGAGCCGTTCCAGGGCAGGGTCGACAGCCTCGGGGTGGACGACGCGTACGCCGTACTCGCCGAACGCGGCGAGGACGTCGACCGGGATCTCGGGTCCGGGCAGCAGCAGCCCGCGGGCGCCTCGCACCAGCCGACCGTCGGCGAGCGGGACCGGAAGCGTGCCGAGCGACTCCCGGATCAGCGCGTCGGTGACCATGCCGCTGAGCGACGCGTAGAGGTTGCGCCACCAGTCGGGCGGTTCCTCCCCCCCGAGCTGATCCACCACCTCGGCGAGCTCCAAACGCCTTACTTGCAAGGCATCCAGCGCCAGGCGGTCTTCGCGTCGCGCCGCGATCAAACCCGGCACCATCGGCGCCAGCAGCCGGTTGAACGCCTCGTCCGCGCCCTCCACCACCACCGCATCCCGCGGCCGGAGTGCGACGCCGTCAACTCCTCGGACGAGCTCGACGCCGGGTAGCACCGCGAGGATCTCCTCCCGTAGCACTCGGTCCAGAGCTCCGGCCGCAAGGCCGGTGGGCACGAGGTGCAGCACGCTGTCGCCCTCGGCAGCCCGCTCCCGCAGCAGCTCGCCGTACGCCGTCGCCGCTTCCTTCACCAGCCAGTCGGTCAACGGACCTTTGGCGACATGCCGACGCGTCGAGTCCAGCGGAAAGGTTGCCAACAGCAACGCTCCCGACGAGAGCGGCTCGTCGGTCGGGGTCGGGGCATGAACAACAGTTGGTGTGTCGGTGGCAGGATCGCGGGGCAGCGCCCACACGACCGACCAGCTCGGGCGGGTGCGCTCCTCCGTCGGGCGGTCGGCGAGTAGCTGTTCGCGTTGTGTGGTGTCGAAGGTGCCTGCGCTGCGGTGGATGTGCCAGCGGGACTGGACGTCCTGGAGGACCCGGT
This sequence comes from Kribbella sp. NBC_00662, assembly GCF_041430295.1. GTDB lineage: Bacteria > Actinomycetota > Actinomycetes > Propionibacteriales > Kribbellaceae > Kribbella. The sequence goes on from NZ_CP109029.1 coordinate 7,101,489, forward strand.
GGTCCTGGGCCGTTTCGATTTCGATGCGTTCGAGGCCGGGGAGGGCGAGCAGGAGGGCGTCGTCGGCCTCGGCGAGTAGGCGGCGGACGAGAGCGGCTGCGGCCTCGTCGCGGAGCGGGAGGATGACCGCGGTGTCGTAGCCGGCGGGCGGTTCGCCGTCGGCTTCGAACGGCAACCGCAGGACCGGTACCTGACCGTCACGGCGCCGTACTTCGGTGTCGAGATCAGGCGCAAGCCCCGCGATCGCCGCCGCCGTGTCCGCCTTCGAGAACCGGACACCTCCGCTGCGTGACAGGACGACCGGCTCATCGGTCACCGCGAGCACCGCGGAGAAGCCCACGCCGAAGCGTCCTACGGACGAGACACCTTCTGCTCCAGCGTCCTCAACAGAAGACTCCTCCCGCTTCGCCGACGCCCGTAGCGTCGCCAACGACTGCACACCGTCAGCGTTCAGCGGGGCGCCGGTGTTTGCCACGACCAGCGTGTTGTTGCTGAGCTCGAACAACACCCGGCCTGGTACTCCGGCACGTGCGGCCGCGTCGGCGGCGTTCTGGGCCAGTTCGACGACCAGGCGGTCGACGTACCCGCCGAGGACCAGCTCCTCCTCGGCGTTCGCGTCCTCCCGGAATCGCACGGGTGCGGCCGCCCATCCGGCCAGCACCCGCTCGCGGATCCCCGCTGTCCCGAACACGTCATCAGTCACCGGGGAAGTATGACGTTCACCGGAACGGACAGCCCGGGTTGGGTGCCGGCGCGGTACACGCCGTCGGTCCTGCAGTCGTGGTCGGAGTGCGTCAGCGTGCCCGCCTTGACGAAGCGTTTTGCCGGCACAGCGTGGCAGGTCGACTATCGTGGTCCGGTGATCGCATCCGGCAGCCGGTACGTCGCCCTCGGTAGTTCGTTCGCGGCCGGACCGGGTATCGGCCCGATCGTGCACCCGCCCGCCGGCCGTTCGGGCAGCAACTACGCGCACCTGGTCGCCGCCGAGCTCGGCCTCGACCTCATCGATGTCACGTATTCGGGCGCGACCACCGCACACGTGCTCGACACCCCGCAGGACGACGCGCCGCCGCAACTCGAGGCGCTCACACCGGACACCGCACTCGTCACGATCACCGTCGGCGGCAACGATCTCGAGTACGTCGGGACGTTCCTGCGCGGGAGCCTCCTCAACACGATCGCGAAGCCCGCCACGATCTTCGGCCGCCGGGTCGCGAACCGGATCCGGGCGCGGGTCAGCTACCTCAAGGACGAAGCGTCGTACCAGGCCGTTGCCGACTCGCTGACGAAGGTGGTCGAGCGGGCGCAGGAGCGGTCACCGGACGCGCGGATCCTGCTCGTCGACTACCTCAGTCTGGTCGGACCGGCCACGCGGCCGCGTCTCGACGTACCGCTGAACGAGGAGCAACTGCCGAGTATCGCGATGATGGCGGACGGTCTGGCCGGCGCGTTCGCGAAGGCCGCCGCGGCAACGGGTGCCGACCTGATCGCGGCGTCCGCGGCCAGCCGTGATCACGCCATCGGTTCGGCCGAGCCGTGGACGACCGGATTCACGCTGCTGCCACCGACTCTCGGCGGTTTCGTTCCGTACCACCCGAACGCGGCAGGCATGCGTGGCGTCGCCGACCTGATCATCGAGGTGCTCCGAACGTGAAGGTGCGTGAGGCAACCACAGCGGACGTCGACGCCGCGGTCGGCGTCCTCACCCGCGCGTTGTTCGACTATCCGATGACCCGGGCCTGCCTCGACCCGGACGGGTACGCCGACCGGCTCACGGAGTACCACCGGTTGTTCGTCAGCGCCATCGGGTTGCCGCACGGCCGTATCTGGGTGACGGACGACGTGACCGCGGTTGCTGTCTGGTTCCCACCCGACATGCCTCCGGACGTCTTCGCCCCGCACGCCGCCGCCTTCAACGAGCTCGCCGGCTCCCGCGCCGCTCTGACCGCCGAGTACGGCCAGGCAATCGGGCTGTTCCACCCCCGCACCCCGGTCTGGCTCCTGGCCCTGGTCGCCGTCCACCCCGACCACCAACGCCAAGGCCTGGGCCACGCAGTAATCACACCCGGCCTCGCAACCGTCGACGCCGCCCACTCCCCAGCCTTCATGGAAACCCAGGACCCGGCAAACGTCCCCTTCTACGAGTCCCTGGGCTTCACCACCCTCGCCGAACTGGAACTTCCCCACAACGGCCCCATGCACTACGCCCTCTACCGCCCGGCCGCCTGATCATTCGTTGCCTACACCAATCACCTCTGGTACCGCCGACGAATTGCCGGCCTGTGGATAACCTGAAAGTCCAGAATCCCTTGAAATTAAGGGGTTCTGGGGTTGGGAAACTGTCGGCGGGTGTGCCTAGAGTTGTCGGCATGGAGGTCCTCGGCGAACGGCCCGTCCGGTCGATGAGCGACAGTGAGAAGCTGTCGGCTCTCGACGCGGTCTTCGCTGAGACGGCCAGGCTCAAGACGCTCGCGTTAGAGCTGATCGCCGGCATCGACGAGTCCGGGTACGCAACCGAGCTCGGCGCGGGCAACACCGCCCGACTGCTGACCAGGCGCTATCGCATCGACTCCGCCGAAGCCCACCGCGACGTCCGCCTCGCCAGTCACTTGACCAGGTACGCCGCCACCTCGGCGGCCCTCCCCGATCCGGCCATCCCTTTCGCCGACCCCACCACGGCCGCCAGCCCCGGCGGCGCCACCGATTCAGATACTCCCGGCAATCTCGATACCGCGAACACCGAAGCCGAAGCCGAAGCCAACGCCGACGCTGCGGACAGTGCGGCCGGATCAGACGGCGCGCCAGGTGCGGACGGCGCGAGCGATTCAGATCCTGTGCCGGGGACGTGGCGGGTCCATCCGGCCCAGGCCGCTGCCATCGTGGCGATCCTCGACAAGCTGCCCCCGACCGTCCCGGCCGAGAATCTCGACTTCGCCGAACAACGGCTGATCGACCTGGCCGCCACCCACGCCCCCTCGGACCTGCGCAAGGCCGGCCACAAGATCCGCGACATCCTCGACCCCGACGGCCCTGAGCCTGACGAGAACGCCGCGTACGTGCGCGAGTCCCTGACGTGGAAGACCGCCGACCGAGGGGTCGCCTTCCGCGGCTACCTCGCCAACGAGAACGCCGAACTCTTCCGTACCCTCATCCACACCCATGCCAAGCCCCACCGCACCACCGACGGCCAACTCGACCCCCGCCCCTCGAGCAAACGCCAGGCCGACGCCCTCACCACAATCCTCAACAGCACCAGCCCGGGCGGCGCATCCAGCACGACCAGCAGGACCGCGGCCGCCGCCCACGGCAGGTCGGCCGATGCAGGCACCGCAAAGGGCCCCGCGACCGACGGTGACAGCAAGGGCGATGGGACCGGCATCCTCATCCAGCTTCCCCTCCCGTCGGCTGCAACCGACCGGCCTGAGGAGCGCGGTCGTGACACCGAAGGTCGTGATGCGGACGGTCGTGATGCGGATAGTTCGGGCGGCGGTCGTCAGTTCGTGCCCGGTCACGGGGCCAAGCCGCACATCAGCATCACGATCGACTACAACGACCTCGCCGCCGCAACCGCGAACGCGACCGGCGCGCTCGTGTTCGGAGACAACCTCTCGGCCGCGACCGTACGTCGGCTGGCCTGTGATGCCGAGATCCTCCCGATCGTGCTCGACTCCAAGTCACAACCTCTCGACGTCGGCACGAGCCAACGCCTCGTCACCCGCCCCATGCGCCGCGCCCTCAACGCGCGCGACAAAGGTTGCGTCGTCTGCAACGCACCCCCGATCCACTGCGATGCCCATCACGTGGTCTCCTGGCTGGACGGCGGCATCACCGCGGTGTCCAACCTCGCCCTGCTCTGCAAACGCGACCACCGCGACCTGCACTCCGGCCACTGGCGCATCCGCATCCTCGACGGCGTGGTCGAGGTCACCCGCCCCACCTGGGCCGACCCCACCCCCATCCCACCCACCAAATACAAACCACCCACCGCCGACATCGTCCACCAGCCCATCACCCCGCCGCTCAATCCCCGGGGCGGCGACGAACGCCCACCGGACGCAAACGCCGGCGCGCTCGGATCCGCACCTGCTGCACGGGCCGCGCCGCCGACGCCTGCGGGATCAGCGCGACCTGGGCTGTCCCATCCATGGAACGACGAGAACACGCCGGACGCTGCCACATCACCCCCGGACACAGCCACAGTCACCGGGGTGTTCGGGCGCGCGTCGTTCGATCCGTGGGGAGAGGGAGCAACCGGCGTCGGCTGACCTACATGACCAGGAAGCTGGGTACGGTCGGCGACGACCAGGTTGCCGTTGGAGGAGTTCACATGTCTGCCACCCATTCCTCGACCGAGGCCCGTGACAGCGGAATGTTGGAGACCGGTGACGGCAACCGCGTCTACTGGGAGGAACGCGGGAATCCGGACGGCAAGCCGGCGCTGATCGTCCACGGCGGGCCCGGTGGTGGGAGTCCGTCCGGTACGCCGAAGGTGTTCGATCCGGAACGCTACCGGATCATCCTGTTCGATCAACGGGGTTGTGGACGGAGCACCCCTCATGCGAGCGAGCTCGCGACCGACATGTCGCTCAACACCACCGAGCACCTGCTGCGCGACATGGAACAGCTACGGGCGCAGCTCGAGGTGGAACGGTGGTTGCTCTTCGGTGGGTCGTGGGGATCGGCGCTGTCGGTCGCCTACGCCGAACGGAATCCCGAACGCGTGTCAGAGCTGGTGCTCCCCTCGTTCTGGCTGATGCGCCGCGCGGAGGTCGACTGGCTCTACCGTGGCGGGGTCGCGCGGCTGTTCCCCGAGGAGTGGGAGCGGTTCCTCGATGGCATACCCCGGGACTTTGGTGACCCGGTCGCCGCCTACGTGAAGCTGATGGAAGACCCCGATGTACAGATGCGTTCCCGGGCAGCGCTGGGCTGGTCCGCTTGGGAGGATGCCGTCCTCTCCTTGGAGCCTCACGGCAGACCGGCACCGTTCTGCGACCGCGCCTCGGCCGACCTGCTTGCCTTTGCGCGGATCTGCGCCCATTACGCTGCCAACGCGGGCTGGCTGGAGGACGGCGCGCTGCTTCGCGACGCCGGGCGGCTGGCCGGGATCCCGGGCGTCATCATCCACGGCCGGCTCGATCTGAGCTGTCCGTTCGATGCCGCGCGGGAGTTCGCGCACGCCTGGCCCGGCGCCGAACTGGCTGCCTTCGCCGACGCCGGCCACAAGGGCAGCCCATCGATGCACCGGTACGTCCTCAACACGGTCGCCCGATTCGCAGGTCCTTAAGCCGGCTTGTGCACGTACGGCGTGGTTGTGGTGACCGCGAGGAAGCCGAGGCGCTGCAGGATCGGGGAACTGTCGTCGGAGGCGTCGACGTGCAGGTACTTGTAGCCGAGCTCGACGGCACGGGCGGCGCGTACTGCGACGAGCGCCTTGTAGATGCCCTTGCCGCGCCACTCGGCGAGCGTTGATCCGCCCCAGAGACCGGTGAACTCGGTCCCCTTCTTGTACACGGCCCACGCCGCGGAGACCACCTGGCCGTCGACGTCGGCGACGAAGATGTCGGTGCCGGACGCGTGCCGGCGTACCAGGTCGTCGGTGAGCCAGGACCAGTCGTCGTTCCAGACGGTCGACTCCATCGCCGCGATCCGCTCGAAGTCGGCGCGGTCCGAGACCAGGCGGATCGTGACACCGTCGACCGAGTCGCGGCCGCGCAGGCGCTCGACGATGTCGGCGCTCTCGGCGACGAGCACGGTCTCCTGCTCCTCGGGCTCGAACCCGGCGGCACGCAGCCGATCCGGCAGGTCGGCGGGCTGGTCGTGGCCGCGTAACTTCCACTCGACCGCCTGGCCCTTCGCGGCGAAGTAGTCGCGCTGGCGGGCGATCAGCGCATCGATCTCGGCGCTGTCGAGACCGTCGAGCGTGCGGTAGCTGACGAACCCGCGGCTCGGGTACTCGACCCGGATCACCGGGCCGTCGGTGCTCGTCGGCACGTCAGCGCTCTCACTGGTTCCGCGTAGTTGGTCGTCGTATACAGCAAGCAATTGCTCGCGCTTCGAGTCATCGGTCACGGGGTGACTCTGACACGCGACCGGATCACCCACCAACCACGTCGAGGGGCCTTCGCCGTACGGCGACGCCGCGTCGTCCGGCCGGCGCGCTCGCTCAGGCCGTGCTTGTTCTCGCGGTTGTCGTTGGCGAAGTGGCTCAGGGACACCATCAGGTTCAGCGGTTCCATCGGTCGGTCCTCCTGGGTTCTTGGCGCTTACACCCGTACGTCGGACCCGACCGGCCGAGATTGACATTCCTCGCCTAGGAATCCTTTTCGGTGACGAGAACCAGCCGTCGCAAGAGGTCGTCGAGCGTGGTGCGGTCGGCGGGCGGCAGGCCGTGGACCAGCTCCTCCTCGACCCGGATGATCTGCCCGATCGCGCGTTCCCAGAGGTCGTTCCCGGTCGGCGTCAGCGTGGCGACGACCTTGCGCCGGTCGTCGCGGTCATGCGCGCGCTCGATGAATCCCCGCCGCTCGAGCGCATCCAGCCGGTTGGTCAGCGCCGCCGCGGACATCCCGAGCTGCTTGGCCAGCCCACCCGGCGTTTCGCGGTACGGCGTGCCACCGCGTCGCAGCATGTGCAACGTCTTGAACTCCCACAGCTGCAATCCGTACTCCGCGAGCACGGCCTCGCGCCGGCGCTCGAGGTACCGCGTCAGGACCTGCATCCGGACCGTGATCCCTTCGACGTCGGGATCCAGCCCGGGCAGCTGACCGGTCCAGAGATCGACATGCGCATCCACGAAGTCCTTCACCCGGCTAACTTTTCAGCCACTGAAGGTTAGTTGTCAAATATTTCGACGTCGAAATACTCTCGGATCATGACTCAGCTAGCCGCCACCGCCGTCGTCACCGCCGCCACCCGCCTCATGCGCGCCGGCCAGTGGCCTGCCGCCACCGCCCTCCTCGACGCCGCCGAGCCCGCCGACTCCGGCGAACACCTGGCCCTCGCGCTGGCTCGCGCCGAGGTGGCCACTGACCAGGACTTCGCTCAGCAGACCGATCACGCGCCCGCCGCGATCGCCGCAGCCGAGGCAGCCGTGGCGGGAGGCGCCTCCCCCGAGCAGGCCTGGGATTTCGCGATGCTGAAGCTCCGGAAGGACTATTCGGCTGTCCTCTTCGGATCAGGTACTGACGACGGAGACCTCCGCGGCCGCGCCCAGCGACTGATCGCGGACGCACCGGACGACGCCCGCCGCGGAGCGGTTGCCTTCTACGCGGGTGTGATGGCGGACAACGTCTATGAGCAGCCTGAGGAAGCGTTCGCGCACTACACGACGGCGTACCAGCTCGGTGAGAAGGCCGGTGACGACCTGCTGATGTCGTACGCACTGCGGCATCTTGGCGACCACGCGCACACCGCGGGCGATCTCGTGCTGGCCAGGCAGCACTGGGAGCGATCCACTGAACTGCGGCAGAAGGTCGGTCACCTACTCGGTGCACTCGCCCAGCAGACCCTGCTCGCCGTACTCCTGCGTGACGAAGGCGACGCGGCCGGCTCACGAGCGCTGGCGACCGAGGTCAACCGCTGGGCGACTCAGGTGGACCTGAAGTTCATCGTCCGGGAGACAGCGGGGCTGATGGGAGACCGAACGCAGCAGGCACCCCAGCGCTGAAGGCGACATGATCCGGCGGACGGCCGGGCGGCACCAGACCGACGGACGTCAGCAAAGCATCAGCATCCAACGACGTGACCGTGGCTGAGTGCAGGATCCATGGTGGGTGCTCGTTGGGCAGGTACCACGTGCGGCCCGCGCGCTCGATGTGCAAACCCCAGCGTGCCGTGAGGAAGTCCTCGAGCGGTCCGACGGGTCGGCGCTCCCCCAGCTCGATCCCGACGGCAGCCTCGATACCGCGCAGCCGCAAGGTGTAGGTATGGCGGTTACCGTCGCGCGTGTGGGTCATACGAGCCCACCGGTACGGCAGCCCGAAGATCGTCCGCGCCGCGGCGACCACGGCCAGCCGGTTCGCGTCCAGACTGAGGAACACGACGCCGCGCCGGCCGGTGTCGTCGATCGAGTAGAGCCGGATGTTCGTCTCCAGGAACGAGCCGAAGTACGGCACGCCCGGACCATGCGGCAACCCGGTGTCGACCATCCGGAACGGCACGAGACCGACGTACGTGCGTCCCTCGAAGGTGTCCGGGCGCGTGCCGGGCGGGAAGAAGCGCGTGACCTCGGCCGGCTCGACGGCCCAATGGAGGAAGGTCAGGTCGAGCCACCGCTGCCGCAGGATCCGCGGCCGCCGCAGCGCCGGCGCCGCCGGCCAGGTCACTCCGCTGTCGGCCGAACCTCGCACCTCGGCCTGCCGTCATTCAGCTCACACACGACGTACGCCGTACTCCCGGACTCGGCCGGCTTCCACGGCATCACTGCATCGCCGGCGAGCAACGCATCCAGCGTCTGCAACTCGGCGTCGCGCTGCTCGGCATGATGGTGATACCCCGCCGCCCCCAGCGCCAACGCGATCGACATGCCGAGCAGATTCACCTCGTTCGGCCCATCCGGCACGGTCGTCCCGTCCACCGGCTCCAACTTGATGCCGCGGCCCGGGACCTCCACGATCTGCGCAGCGTACTTTCCAGCACTCATACGCCGAGCCTAACGCTGGAGGTCCCGGATTTACGGCTCTAGGACGAGAACGCCGCGTCGAAGGATGCGGTGGGGGCGTCGAAGGCGAGGGAGCGGACGAACTGGATGGCTTCGGCGGCGCCGACCAGGCGGTCCATGCCGGCGTCTTCCCACTCGATCGAGATCGGGCCGTCGTACCCGATCGTGTTGAGCATCCGGAAGCAGGCCTCCCACGGGACGTCCCCGTGGCCGGTCGAGACGAAGTCCCAGCCGCGGCGCGGGTCGCCCCAGGCGAGGTGGGAGCCCATCCGCCCGTTACGGCCGTTGCCGACCTGACGCTTCGCGTCCTTGCAGTCGACGTGGTAGATCCGGTCCTTGAAGTCCCACAGGAACCCGACCGGGTCCAGGTCCTGCCAGACGAAATGCGACGGGTCCCAGTTCAGCCCGAAGGCCGGCCGGTGCCCGATCGCCTCGAGTGTCGCGGTCGTGGTCCAGTAGTCGTACGCGATCTCCGACGGGTGCACCTCGTGGGCGAACTTCACACCGACCTCGTCGAACACGTCGAGGATCGGGTTCCACCGGTCCGCGAAGTCCTGGTACCCGGCCTCGAGCATCGACGGCGGCACCGGCGGGAACATCGCGACCGTCTTCCAGATCGACGACCCGGTGAACCCGACCACCACGTCGACCCCGAGCGCTCGCGCCGCACGCGCGGTGGTCTTCATCTCCTCCGCCGCCCGCTGCCGCACGCCCTCCGGATCGCCGTCGCCCCAGATGTGCCCGGGCAGGATCGCCTGGTGCCGCTGGTCGATCGGATCGTCGCAGACCGCCTGCCCGAGCAGGTGGTTCGAGATCGTCCACACCTTCAGGTTGTTCTTCTCCAGGATGTCGAGACGATCCTGGACGTACGCCGGATCCTCGGCAGCACGCCGTACGTCGAGATGGTCGCCCCAGCAGGCGATCTCGAGTCCTTCGTAGCCCCACGAGGCCGCCAGCCGCGCCACCTCCTCGAACGGCAGGTCGGCCCACTGGCCGGTGAACAACGTGATCGGTCGAGCCATTCGTCTCTCCTTGTCGTGTTACTGCAGGGGTGTCCCCGACGGCGTCCGGAGCGCGAGGCCGCCGCCGGGGACGGTCGCCGTGGTACTCGCTGTGCCGTCGCCCGTCCGGGGCCGAACCAGCCGGGGCGGCGGCAGGTGTACGGCGGCGAGTTCCCACGGCGACGTCATCAGCCCAGCCGTGCCTTCAGGTCCTGACCGACCGCGGTCAGCAGGGTTCTGGCCGGCACGTCCCGGACCGTCCGGGCCTGGGCCAGGTACAGGTTGAGGGCCACCGCCGCCACCAGCGGCTGGTTGCGCTTGACGGCGCGCTCGGCGAGGCCCAGCTGGATCTTCATCACCGTGGCGGTTGCCAACGGCACCTTTCCGGCGACCCGGTAGCGGTCGACCAGCTTGACCGCTTCGGCGTACGACGCGACGACGGTGAACGGAACGTTCTTCACCGAGGTGTTGCCGGCCTTGTCGGTTGCTGTCGCCGTCAGGGTGTGAGCGCCGAGCCCCAGCACCGCACCGTCGAGGCTTCCTGTTGTCGCCTTACCGTCCAGGGCCAGCACCACCGACCCTGGTCCGGAGAGTGCATCCGCGACGGTCGCTGTCACCGACGCGGTCGAGGCCACGCCCAAGGTCGCCGGCAGGCCGGCGACTGTTGCCGTGGGCGACGTCTGGTCGAGCTTGACCGTGACAGTCGCCAGCTCCGACACGTTTCCGGCCGTGTCACTGGCGCGGACCGACAACGTGTGGGTGCCGTCGGCCGACAACGTGATCGGTGCGGTGTACTCGGACCAATTACCGTCGCCGACCTTCTGCTCCAGATAGACCTGACCACCCTGGTCGTCGGTCCCCATCGCCGTGGCTGTCACGGCGCTGGTCCACCAGCCTGCCTGCCCCGACGGCGTGGACGGGTTGAGCGACAGGTTGACGGTCGGCGCCGTGGTGTCGGTGACTCGTTTGAAGTACTCGAACTTCGCCGTCTTCGAGGCCGCCTGGTCGACACCGAAGGCATAGATTCCGAACTTCGCGTTGGCGAGTGCCGTGTTGGTCACCGGAGCCAGCGCGGTCCACGTCGAGCCGTCCGAGCTGTAGGAGCCGGTGTAGGTCGAGCCGCTGCGGGACAGCCTCAGGTACCAGACACCTTGGGACGGGCTCGGTGCATTGGGTTGCGGGGACTGGACCACATCGGCCACCTCGCTCCGGAGTTCGATGCCGCGGGCAACGGTCGAACCGGCCGGGTTGGTGGTGAGGTAGTCGAGTTTCACGTAGTTCGCGTCGTCGGCGTACACCATCAAGCCGGCTTGCTGGAAGGCTTCGTCGAACGTCGACGCATCCACCTTCGTCTCGATCGTCCAGTCGCCGTCGGGGGCCGGCTGGAGCATCAGGTTGCGCGGGCCGGTCGCCGTACCGCCGTAGATGTCGCCCTTGCCGGTGTCGATCTCGAGCCCGCCGCCGGTGACCCGGTAGGCGGCAGGATCCGGCCGTACGACGTCCGTCCACCGGCACGCGTCGAGTGTCGTCCCGGTGAACTCGTCATCCGGGGTCGGCTGCTCGGCGGTGTCGTCGGGCGTGATGGCGAAGTAGTCGAACGACGCCGCGATCGGCAACGCCTCGGTCCGGTTGGCCAGGGCGAAGACGCCGATCCGCGGGTTGGTGATCCCGGCGAGCTGCTTCGTCTCCGTCATCTCGGTGAAGGTCGCGCCGTCCGCGCTGTACGACGCCTTCAGGTTCGCGCCGTCCGACGTGAACCGCACCCACACCGTGTCCGGGTACGCCGCGCCGAGGTTGGCCGTGTTCGACGCAGCCACCTCGTTCGGTACGCCGTTCTCCTCGCGGATGAACTGGAAGATCCGGTCGGCCGCCGACGGCGCGCCGGTCGATCGTCCCTGGAGCACCATCTTGGCGTAGTTGTCGTCGTCGCCGTACACGATCAATCCAGCCTGCTGATAGGCCAGCCGGGCCGGCAGAGTGACCTTCGTGGTCGCCGACCAAGCACCCGCGGGGAGCGGTTGCAGGACGATGTTCGGTGTGCCGGTGTTGCCGGTGCCGTAGATGTCGGTCGCCGTCAACGGGATCGTCAAGCCTCCGTCCGCGACCGACAGCTCTTGGTTGCCGCGGACAACTGATGACCACCGGGTGGTGTCGAGCGCCGTGCCGTCGAAGCCGTCGGAGCGGCCGGTCAGGCAGGTCGGCGCCGATGGCGCGTCGACTGTCACGTCGACCTTCGCGGTTCCCGCTGCGCCGCGCGAATCGGTGACCGTCGCCACCACGGTGTGCCTGCCCGGGACCGTGAAGGTGTGGCTGGCGGTCGGGCCGGTGGCCGTCGCGCCGTCCCCGAAGGTCCAGGCGTAGGTCAGCGGCAGATCTCCCTCAGGATCCGTCGCGGCCGCGGTGAAGTCGACTGCCAACGGCGCCTTGCCTTGGGTCGCCGATGCAGTCACCGTCACGGACGGGCGCTGGTTCTCCGTCACGCCCTTGCCGATGAACTTGACCCAGTTGACGTTCAACTGGCCGGTCGTCTTCACGAAGTACAGCGGACCGCTCTCCAGCGACGCACCGCTGACGTCACCGGTGAAGTCGCCGTACGTCTGCCAAGCGCCGGTCGGTGTCACCTGGATGGTGGCAACGACCGGACCGTCCGTGGGTGAGCCCTGACGGACCTGGACGGTCGCACCCGCATCGGGTGAGGCAGCGCGCAGCTGGATCTGGCTGATGTTGGTCAGGTTGGTCGGCTTCCAGCCCCACCAGTCGCCGTCCTCGATGAACCCGATGTTCTTCCCGCCACCCGCGGTGTCACCGGTGTCCTCGACCTGTACGCCGGGCGCCGATCCAGGCCCACCGGTCTCGTTGAAGAACTCCGCCTCGCGGGTCTTCGGCTGCAGCTGGATCACCTTCTGGCTGGTGATCCTGCCGGTTCCCGGCGCGCCCTTGTCCGTGTACGTCACGGTGACGATGCCGAAGATGTTCGCGCCGACATGCCCCTGATCGCCCGGCAACGGGAACACGCCCTCACACCCGTGGTACTGCTCATAGGGATGTGCATGCTCGTCGTGCCCGAGCGCCGGCTGGGTGATGACGTCGTTGCAGTCGACCACGCCGTCCTCGGGGTCGGTGACCGTCACCTTGTAGTGGATCGTGTCGCCGAAGTCGAAGAACCCGCCGTCGGCAGGCGCCTCCACAGTGATCGTCGGTGCGGTGTTCCCGGCCGTGATCGTCCGGTTCGACACCGCAGTACGGCCGTCCGGATCGGTCACCGTCAACCTCGCGGTGAACACGCCCGCGGTCGCATAGGTGTACGACGGTTCGGCGTCGGTGCTGTCCGTCGTACCGTTGCCGTCGAAGTCCCAGGCCAACGTGACCGCTTGCCCGTCCGGATCACGCGACCCGGTCGAGTCGAAGGCCACTGTCAACGGCACCGGACCGGAGGTCTTGTCGGTCGTGAATTGTGCGATCGGCGCCCGATTCCCTTGCACGTAGTCGATCCGGTAGACGCCGGAGTCGGCGTTGTTGCCACCGAATCCACTCCCCCACTCGATCACGTACAACGCGCCGTCCGGCCCGAACTGCAATGCGTGCGGGCGGATGAAGTTCATCTTCTGCAGCATCCGCGACACGTCGGCGACGCCGGTGCGATCGTCGTTCAGTTGCACCGAGAACAGGCGGCTGTCGTTCCAGTCCGCCCAGACCGCCTTGCCGTCGAAGTACGCCGGCCACTTGCGGTCCGACGGGTTCGCGGCGTCGTACTTGTACGCGCCACTCGTCATCGGCGCACCGCTGCCACCGATCTCCGGTACACCGGTCGTCGACTTGCCCTGCCACATCGTCGCCGGGATCGCCGCCGGCAACTGGGTCAGCCCGGTGTTGTTCGGCGACTCGTTGACCGGAGCATTGCAGTTGAACGTCGGCCCCGACGTACCGGTCGCGAAGTCGTAGTCGTTGTACGGCGTGTTCGCGCCGACGCAGTACGGCCAGCCGTAGAAGCCGGGCTGGGTGAGGATGTTCCACTCGACGCGACCGTCCGGGCCGCGCGTCGGCGACACCGCACCGGCATCAGGTCCGTAGTCGGCGACGAACAGATGATTGGTCGTCGGGTCGATACCGATCCGGAACGGGTTGCGGAAGCCCATCGCGTAGATCTCGGGCCGCGTCTTCGCCGTACCGGGAGCGAACATGTTGCCGGCCGGGATCGTGTACGAGCCGTCCGCTTCCGGATGGATCCGCAGGACCTTGCCGTTCAGCACGTTGGTGTTGGCCGCGGAGCGCTGCGAGTCCCATGCAGCGCGGCCGGCCCGCTCGTCGAGCGGCGCGTAGCCGTCGGAGTCGAACGGGTTGCTGTTGTCGCCGGTGGCGACGTACAAGTTGCCGTTGCCATCGAACTCGAGCGCTCCGCCGGCGTGGCAGCACTGGTCGCGCTGGGTGTCGATCCGCAGTACCTGCTGCTCGCTCGCGAGGTCGAGGGTGTCACCAGTCACCTTGAACCGCGAGACCCGGTCGAACGGTTCGGCGCTCACCGGCGAGTAGTAGAGGTACAGATAGCCGTTCTGGGCGAACGCCGGATCCAGAGCGATGCCGAGCAGCCCGAACTCCTGGCCGGTGTAGACATTCAGCGTCCCGGCAGTGACGACCGAGCCGTCCGTCTTGACGATCTTCACCGCGCCGTTCCGGTCGATGTAGAACACCCGGCCGTCGTCGGCGATCGACAGCTCCATCGGGTTCGACGTGTCGTCGTCCAGCGTGACCTTCTCGTAGCTGTCGCTCAGCGACGCACCACAGTCCGCGGGCTGGACACCGGCCGCCGTCTTGATGCCGCCGAGCAGTTGCTTGCGGAAGGTCGGGTCGGCGTACGACTCGATCGTGTGGCCCATGCCCGTGTACCAGGCGCGGCCGCCGTCGTAGTCCGGGCACCAGGTGATCGGATGCTCGGGACCCATGTTGCCGCCCGTGTACGACGACTCGTCGAGTGACGCGAGCACGTGGACCGTGCCGCGCGGATTGGTCCGGTAGTTGTACCACTCGTCGGTGCGCTGCCACAGCGTCGGCGCATCGGCCGTGGACGGATGCGCGTGATCCTCGACCTTCACGGTCGCGGTCGGCGTACCGGCGGGATGGCTGTCGAAGTAGCTGCCGACCAACTGGCCGTACCAGGGCCAGTCGTACTCGGTGTCGGACGCGGCGTGGATGCCGGCGTACCCGCCACCGCCGCGGATGTACCGCTCGAAGGCGGCCTGCTGGTCCGCGTTCAGGACGTCGCCGGTCGTGGACAGCCAGATGACGACCTCGTACTTCGCCAACTCGGTGTCGTTGAACATCGACGCGTCCTCCGTCGCGGTGACGGTGAAACCGTTCTCGGTCGCCAGGTCCTTCACGGCCTGGATGCCGGCCGGGATCGAATCGTGCCGGAACCCGGCGGTCTTGCTGAAGATCAGGGCGTTGAACGTCTCGTCACCGTGACCGGGATGGGCCCTGGCGGGTGACGGCGACAACAAGGCCGCGATCAGGGCGAGCACGAGAAGGCACACCAACGTGCCAGGTCTGCGTAGCTGGATCATGCGGAGCTCCTCATGGGGACGGACAAGGGGTGCGCGCTCCATCACTACGAATCCCGTGCTCTGCCCTGCGCGGGACTACTACCGGCTAGCTCATCGGACGCCGAGCAGGTGCTCCATCGCCAGCTGGTCCAGCCGTTCGAACCCGAGACCGCGCTCGGCCAGCGCGTCCGGGTCGTACTTCGCGGCGCGGAGGTCGTCCAGCGACTCACCCTCGGCCAGGGTGGTCTCGGACAACTCCGCGACCCGTGCGGTGGCGAGCGCCTCCGCAACCTCGGGGTCGGCACGGAACGCCTGGACCTTCTCGCGAAGGATCAGATAGTTCCGCATACACCCCCGCGCGGTCTCCCAGACGCCTTCCTCGTCCTCGGTCCGCGGCGGCTTGTAGTCGAAGTGGATGTGGCCCTCGTAGGCCGGGTAGCTGCCGGAACCCTGCAGGACGTCGACCGTCCAGAAGGCCTCCCGCAGGTTGCCGGCGCCGAACCGCAGGTCCTGGTCGAACCGCGGACCGTGCTGTCCGTTGAGGTCGATGTGGTACAGCTTCCCGTGCCACAGCGCCTGCGCGATCCCGTGCGCGTAGTTCAGGCTGGCCATCTGCTCGTGGCCGACCTCGGGGTTGATGCCGACCAGCTCGGGATCGGCCAGGTCGTTGATGAACGCGATCGCGTGGCCGATCGACGGCAGCAGGATGTCACCGCGCGGCTCGTTCGGCTTCGGCTCGATCGCGAACCGGATGTTGTAGCCCTGCTCGCGGACGTACGCGCAGAGCAGGTCCATCGACTCCTTGTACCGGTCGAGCGCGGCCCGCACGTCCTTCGAGCCGCCCGACTCCGCGCCTTCCCGGCCGCCCCAGAGCACGTACGTCGTCGCGCCCAGCTCGGCGGCGAGGTCGACGTTGCGCAGGACCTTGGCCAGTGCGTACCGCCGTACCTGGCGGTCGTTGGCGGTGAGGCCGCCGTCCTTGAAGACCGGGTGGGCGAACAGGTTGGTCGTCATCATCTCGACGGCCATACCGGTGTCGGCCAGTGCCTTCTGGAAGCGGTCCAGCGTCTGCTTGCGGGTCGCGTCGTCGGGGACGACGTCGTCGTCGTGGAACGTGACGGCGGCGGCGCCGAGTTCGGCGAGCTTCTCGACCGCGTGGACCGGGTCCATCGCGGGGCGGACCGCCGTACCGAACACGTCGACGCCCTGCCAGCCGACGGTCCACAGACCGAAGGAGAACTTGTCGTCCTTGGTCGGGGTGTAGCTATTCATTGCGGAATCTCCTGCCATTGTCGGGATGCCGAGCTGGTCTCGACCGCGGCCAGCACACGCTGGACCTGTAGCCCGTCGGCGAACGACGGAGCCGGATCGACGCCTTCGGCGATCGCGGTGACCAGGTCGACGACCTGATGGGTGAACCCGTGCTCGTAGCCGAGCAGGTGACCCGGCGGCCACCACGCGGCGACGTACGGGTGGACGGGTTCGGTCGCGAGGATGCGGCGGAAACCGGCTGTCCTCGAGTCTTCGGTGGCGTCGTAGTAGTGCAGGAGATTCATGTCCTCGAAGTCGAACGCCAGACTGCCGAGGCTTCCGTTGATCTCGATCCGGATCGCGTTCTTCCGGCCGGTGGCGAACCGGGTCGCCTCGAACACGCCGAGCGCGCCGGAGCGGAAGGTCGCCAGGAACACCGCCGCGTCGTCGACCGTCACCGGTCCGCGCTCGGTGCCCGCCGTACCGGCCAGGCCGGAGTGCTCGGCGGCGACCGGGCGCTCCTTGACGAACGTCTCGAGCCGCGCGCTGACCTCGCCGATCGTGTCACCGGTGATGTACTGCGTCATGTCGATGATGTGCGCGCCGATGTCGCCGAGCGCACCCGAACCGGCCTTCGACTTGTCCAGCCGCCACGACAGCGGCGCCTCCGGGTCGGCGATCCAGTCCTGCAGGTACTGCGCCCGGACGTGCCGGATCGTACCGAGCTTGCCCTCGGCAACGAGCTGGCGGGCGAGCGCGATCGCCGGCACTCGGCGGTAGGTGAACCCGACCATCGACCTGATCCCCTTGGCCTTGGCCGCCTCGGCCGCGGCGGTCATCGCCTCGGCCTCCTCGACCGTGTTGGCCAGCGGCTTCTCGCACAGGACGTGCTTGCCGGCCTCCAAGGCTGCGATCGCGATCTCGGCGTGACTGTCGCCCGGCGTGCACACGTCGACCAGCTGGACGTCGTCGCGGCCGAGCAGCTTGCGCCAGTCGGTCTCGGTGTCCTTCCAGCCGAGCTTGGTGGCGGCCGCTTGGACAGCCTCGGCGTTGCGGCCGCAGAGCACGTTCATGGCAGGGTCCAGCGGCAGGTCGAAGAAGCGCGGCGCGCTCCGCCAGGCCTGCGAATGGGCCGCACCCATGAACGCGTAGCCGATCAGGCCGATGCCCAGGTTCGTCATAGCTCTCCTCTTAGCTCTCGAATGCGGTAGGCATGTACTGGTCCACGTTGTCCTTGGTGACCACCGGCGCGTACAACTGGACCGTGCGCGGCACCTCGACCTCCACCAGGTCGCCGAGCGCCTTCTTCTGGACCAGCAGGCGGGCCAGCCGGATGCCGTCGGCACCCTGCGTGGACGGGTAGATGACGGTGGCCTTCAGCAACGAGTTGCCGGACTTGATGTCCCGCATCACGTTCGCCGAGCCGGCCCCGCCGACCACGAAGAACTCCTTGCGGCCGGAGTTCTTGATCGCGGCCATCACGCCGACGCCCTGGTCGTCGTCGTGGTTCCAGATCGCGTCGATCTTCGGCGCCGCCTGCAAGAGGTTGGCGGCGGCCTTCTCGCCCGACTCCACGGTGAACTCGGCGGCCACCCGGTTGTTCACCTTCAGCCCGCAGTCCGCGAGCGCTTCCTTGAAGCCCCGGCTGCGGTCCTGAGTCAACGGCAGCGAGTCGATGCCCGCGATCTCCGCGACCACCGCGTCCTTCTTGCCCTTCAGCTGCTGGCAGATGTACGTGCCGGCCGACACGCCCATCCCGTGGTTGTCACCCAGCACCGTGGTCCGGGCCGCGAACGGGCTGTCGAACTCGCGGTCGACGTTGACCACCGTGATGCCGGCCTCCATCGCCTTCGTCGCGACCGGGGTGAGCGCGGCCCCGTCGAAAGGAAGCAGGACGATGGCGTCGACCTTCTGGTTGATGAACGTCTCGACCTGGCTGATCTGCAGGTTCACGTCGTTCGTACCCTCGGCGACGATCAGCTCGACGTCGGAGTACTTCTTGGCCTCGGCCTGGGTCGCCTTGGTGATGGCACCCATCCAGCCGTGGTCGGCGGCCGGCGCGGAGAAGCCAATCTTGACCTTCTTGCCGGGCTCGTCGTTCTTGACCGCGGCCTGGTTGGCCGGCGCCTTGTCGGCGTTGTCCTCGGCCTTCGGGGTATTGCTGGTGCAGGCAGTCAGGGCGACCGCAGCGAGACCTGCGACCACCAGACTTCGGGCGGAACGTTTGGACATCGTTGTCCTCCTATGAACTCGTCGTGCGGGCGGCCAGACGTTGCTGCAGCAGGACGGCGACCACGATGATCGCGCCCTTGGCCACAGACTGGGCGGAGATGCTCAGGTTGTTGAGCGTGAAGACGTTGTTCAACGTCGTGAAGATCAGTACGCCGATGACCGTGCCGACGATCGTGCCGCGGCCGCCGGACAGCAGCGTGCCGCCGATCACCACCGCCGCGATCGCGTCCAGCTCGTACAACTGACCGTGGGTGGAGCTTCCCGTCGTCGTCCTGGCCATCAGCATGACCGCGGCGATCCCGCAGCACAGCCCGGCCAGCACGTACAGCGCGACGGTGTGACGCTGGACCTTGATACCCGCCAGCCGGGCGGCCTCGGCGTTGCCGCCGACCGCGAAGGTCCGGCGGCCGAAGGTGGTCCGGTTCAGCACCACCCAGCCGGCCGCGGCGACCAGCAGGAAGATCCAGACCAGCACCGGTACGCCGAGCAGCGAGCCGCCGAAGAAGTCGACGAACGAGTTGACCGTGATGATCTGGGTCTTGCGGTCCGAGATGATCTCGGCCAGACCACGCGCCGCCGCCAGCATCGCCAGCGTCGCGATGAACGGCACGATCTTGCCGTAGGCAACCAACAGGCCGTTCACCAGACCGCACGCGGCGCCGACCGCCAGCGCCGTGCTGACCATCAGGATCCAGTGGTAGTCGGCGGCCAACTGCTGGGTCGCCAGCGTGGTCGCCCAGACCGAGGCCAGCGCGACCATCGCGCCGACGCTCAGGTCGATCCCGCCGCCGGTGATGACGAACGTCATCCCGACGCTGACGACGCCGATGACCGCGGCCAGCCGCAGGATCGTCAGCACGTTGGCGCCCGTGGCGAACGTGTCGCCGGCGGTGATCACGCCGACGATGCAGAGCACGACCAGCGCGACCACCAGACCGAGGTTGCGCCCGAAGCCGGTCCGCAGCAGATTCGTCGATCGCTGCGCCGCAGGCTGGGTCACCGTGGCCTGGGTGGACGCCGTCGTTTCTGGTGTTTCTGGTGTTGCTGGTGTTGCTGGTGTTTCTGTGTCAGGTCTCGTTTCTGGTGTCGTGATGTCCTCACTCATCACACCGCACTTCCCTCCATCACCAGGTCGAGAACCTGGTGTTCGTCGATGGCTTGCGCGGGTCCCGTGTGGACGGCACGCCCCTCCCGCAGTACGACGACCCGGTCCGACAGACCGAGCACTTCCTCGACCTCGCTGGAGACCAGCACGATCGCGACCCCGTTGGCCGCCAGCGTGCGGATCAGCGCGTAGATCTCCGAGCGCGCGCCGACGTCGACGCCACGCGTCGGCTCGTCGAGCAGCAGCACCCGGCAGTCCCGCAGCAGCCAGCGCGCCAGCACGACCTTCTGCTGGTTGCCCCCGGACAGGTTGCGGACCGGATGGTCCACGCCGGCCGGTCGCAGATCCAGCGACTTGGCCAGACCGGCCGCCGCCTCCCGCTCGGCCCGGCTGTTCAGGAATCCCCCACTGGCAAAGCGATGCAGCGTCGAGACGGTGATGTTCTTGTACACCGCCTCGTCGAGCAGCAGTGCCTGGCTCTTGCGTTCCTCCGGGGCGAGACCGACGCCGGCCTTCACCGCCGACTGCACCCGGCCCGGCCGGAGCGTGACACCGTCGACGCGGACGGATCCGCTCGCGGCGCGGCGCGCGCCGTACACCGTCTCGAGTACTTCGGAACGCCCGGAGCCGACGAGGCCCGCCAGTCCGAGGATCTCGCCGGCGCGAACCGTGAAGCCGATCCCGGCGAACTCGCCCGGCCGGGTCAGCTCGTCGACCTCGAGCACGACCGGCGCCGTGCTCGGGATCTCGTTGCGCGGCGGGAAGACGTACTCGATCGAGCGTCCGGTCATCAGCCGGATGAGTTCCTTCGTCGGGGTCTCCCGGGCGTCGAGTCCGGTGGCGACGGTCGCGCCGTCCTTCAGGACCGTGACCCGGTTGCCGATCTGGCGGATCTCCTCGAGCCGGTGCGAGATGTAGACGACCGCGACGCCGCGGTCGGTCAGGCCGCGGATCACCCGGAAGAGGTTCGACACCTCTTCGGAGTCGAGGACCGCGGACGGCTCGTCCATCACGATCAGCCGCGCGTCACGGGACAGTGCCCGGGCCATGCTCACGACCTGCTGTCCGGCGGCCGGCAACAGACCGACAGCCCGGTGGGTGGGGATCTCGGCGTGTCCGAGGCCCTGCAGGATCTCGCGGGCGCGGACGCTCGCCTCGTGCGTGCGGCTGAAGCCGAAGCGGGTCGGCTCGTGGCCGAGGAAGATGTTCTCGGCCACGGTCAGGTCGGGGACCAGGTCGAGTTCCTGGTAGATCGCGGCGATCCCACGCTGGATCGCCGCGGTCGGGCTGTTCAGCTGGACGGGCTCGCCGTTCAGGTGGATCTCACCGGCGTCCGGCTGGTGCGCACCGGTCAGCACCCGGATCAGCGTGGATTTGCCGGCGCCGTTCTGCCCGAGCAGGCAGTGCACTTCCCCGGCGCGGACGTCGAGGTCGACACCGTCGAGAGCCCGTACGCCGGGAAACTCCTTGACGATGCCGGTCATGGTCAGGAGATCGGTCATGGGGCCTCCCGGCCTGGACTGAGGAGCGCAGGGAGCGAAGCGACCGGAGCGACGAGGGAAGGCCGGGAGTTACAGCCCCATGACCCGCCGCGACGGAGTCGCGGCATCAGCGCCGTCATCGCGCGACCCCGATTCTCGTCGGGTCGACGAAGACCTGGTCGAGCGAGATCTGCGCGCCGCCGCGGACGGCTGCCGCGAAACCTAGCTCCGACCGGACGACGCGGCAGCCGCCGCCGTTCGGTGCGATCACGCGGTCGCGGATCGCCTTCTCCAGTGGTTCTTTCAGCCATGGCCCGAGCACGGCGAAGTACCCACCGAGCACGAGCACGTCCGGGTTCAGGATGTTCACCAGGATCGCTCCCCCAATCCCCAGCCACGTGCCGACGTCCTTCAACGCGGACAGCGTCCGCGCCTCCCCCGCTTCGGCCCGCCGGGTGATCCCGGCCAGCCGTTGCTCCACGTCCAGCGACGGGTCCCGCACCGGGTCGTCACTGTCCGTTGCCTTGTGCAACAGTGCGGTCAGCCCGACGACGGTCTCCCAGCAGCCGGTCCGGCCGCAGCCGCAGGTCCGGCCGGGCGGTGCGACCGGCATGTGCCCGACCTCGCCGCTGTACCCGTGCCCGCCGCGCAACAGCTGCCCGTTGGCCACCACGCCGCCACCGACACCGACCGCACCGGTCAGCAGCACGAGGTCGTGCACCGGCTCGTCCTCGGTCTGGCGCAGATCGGCGTACGCCGCCAGCGCCGCCAGGTTCGCCTCGTTGTCGACGTGCAACGGATACGTCGGCTGGCCCAGCCGCGACCGCATCTCCTGGGCGACCGACAGCTCGCCCCACCCGAGGTTCGGCGCGATCTTCAGCTCTCCGGTCGCGCCCTGGACCAGACCTGGCACAGCCAGAGTGACCCCGGCCAGCTGTCCGCCACGGGTCTCCACGGCCGCGACCGCCTCCCGCACCAGGTCCGCGAGACGGTCGAGCGTCGTACTGGGATCGAGGTGCGCGACGTCGACCGGCACGCGCTTCTCGAGCACGACCGCGCCGGTCAGGTCGAGCGCGGCAACGGCCAGGTAGTCGACGTTGATCTCTGCTCCGACGCCGCACACACCGGTGCCGTCGAGCTCGACGAGCAGACCGGGGCGACCGAGAGCGCGGCTGGAGTCGGCCCGTCCTTCGCGGAGCAGGCCGCGCTCGACGAGCTCGGCGACCAGGCTGCTGACGGTCGCCTTGTTCAGGCCGGTGTCGTCGGCGATCCGGGCCCGCGAGCGCGGTCCGAGGTCGCGGACATGCCGCAGTACGACGGAGAGGTTGTTCCGCCGGAGCGAGACGTGATCGGCGGCAACGCCCCGGCTCCCCGGGCGACGGCCGTCCGTCAGCGTCATCTGTCCACCCCTCCGCAGACTTTGTCTGTTGAACCAACAAACTAAGTTCACACGGGCAGGTCGTCAAGGCTTCGCAACAGTCGAGTTCTTGCAGGAATTTGTTCAGCTTTGTACGCTCGCCGCGCACTCTCCTGTCCGCCCCCACCAGGAGCACCCCATGACGCTTTCCCGCCGTACCTTCCTCGCCGCGACCGCCGCTACCGCAGTGGCCGGCACCCAAGTCCAGTCGGCGTTTGCCGCCAGCCCGCCCGGAGATGTGGTGGGCAAGATCACCGTCGGCTACCAGGGCTGGTTCGCCTGCGCCGGCGACGGCGCCCCGATCAACGGGTGGTGGCACTGGAGCAACAACTGGGGCCAGCCGCCCTCGCCGACGAACACCGCGATCGTGAGCTGGCCGGACGTCCGTGACTTCAGCTCGACGTACCAGACGGCGTACGCGAACCTCGGCAACGGGCAGCCGGCCAAGCTGTTCTCGTCGTACGACCAGCAGACCGTGAACACGCACTTCCAGTGGATGCAGCAGAACGGCTGCGACACGGCCGCGCTGCAGCGGTTCAACCCGACGGGCGGCGAAGGGCCGACCCGGGACGCGATGGCCGCCAAGGTGCGGCAGGCCGCCGAGCAGTACGGGCGGAAGTTCTACATCATGTACGACGCCACCGGCTGGACGAACATGCAGTCGGAGATGAAGACCGACTGGACCTCGAAGATGAGCGCGTACACGTCGTCACCGGCGTACGCGCGGCAGAACGGTAAGCCCGTGGTGTGCATCTGGGGCTTCGGGTTCAACGAGGCGAACAAGAACTTTCCGGCGTCGGTGTGCCTCGATGTCATCAACTGGTTCAAGGGCCAGGGCTGCTACGTGATCGGCGGCGTGCCGACGCATTGGCTCCCGGGCAACGAGGACTCGCGGCCCGGGTACCTGGACGTGTACCACGCCTTCAACATGATCTCGCCGTGGATGGTCGGCCGGATCAGTGATATCGCCGGCGCGGATCACTACTACAACAACGTGAACCAGCAGGACCAGGCCGACTGCAACGCGCACGGGATCGACTACCAGCCGTGCGTGATCCCCGGCGACCTGCAGTCCGGGCACCGTGCGCACGGCGAGCTGATGTGGCGGCAGTTCTACAACCTGACGCGGGTCGGCGTGCAGGGCATGTACATCTCGATGTTCGACGAGTTCAACGAGGGCAACCAGATCGCGAAGACCGCGGAGTCGTCCGCCTGGGTGCCGTCCGGCTCGGGCATCCGCGCGCTGGACGAGGACGGTACGGCGTGTTCGTCGGACTACTACCTCCGGCTGACGAACGACGGCGGCCGGATGTTCAAGGGTCAGGCGCCGTTGACCGCGACGCGGCCTACCGTTCCGATGCCGAACCAAGGCTCAGGCGGCGTGATCTTCTACGAGCACGTCGACTACGGCGGGACGGCCGGTGCAGCGCTTGCCAAGGGCAACTACACCCGCGCCCAGCTGCAGGCGGCCGGCGTACAGGACAACTGGGCGTCGTCGGTGCGGGTGCCGTCCGGGTGGACGGTGACGATCTACGCCAACGACAACTTCGGTGGGCAGTCCTGGACGCGCACCGCAGACACGCCCAACTTCGTCGCGCTCTCCCCGAACGCGAACGATCAACTGACGTCCTGCCGGATCTCCTAGAAGAGCTCCATGCTGTCTGCGGTTGCGGTGATGACCGGGTTGTCGAAGTACATCCGGCAGGCGATGGCGTGGCCGGAGCAGGTGAGCAGGGCCGGGCCGGCCGCGTCGACGACCTTGTAGGCGACCGGATGCTCGCAGCGCTCGACTTCGCCCTCGTTCTGCCGGCCGCAGCCGAGGACGTGACAGGTCGCGGTGTCGCCGATGTTCATCAGCGTCAGGCCGTGCTCGGGGCAGACGCCCCAGCCGACACCGCAGACCTGGCCCTCGTTCGCGGCCAGGCGGACGAGCTTGCCCGCGGTCGCCTCGAGCTTGGTCGCCATCTCGCGGAACGTGGTGGCGGCCTGGTCGAGCTCGCGCCGGAACCGCCGCAGCTCGGTGGAATCCGGCATGCTCTGCGTCGCCGCCTGCAGGTCCTCGGCCAGCGTCATCGCCGCGACCGCGATCTCGTCGACGCGGACCGGGGTGTTGAACTGACGCAGCGTCGAGCCGTTCGGTACGCGCGGCCGATCACGCACCTCGGACAGCCAGTCCGAGCGCGGTGCCGGCTGGTCGGTCCGGATCTCCGCGATCTGCTCCCCCGCCTGCCAGTTCTGCTGCTTCGGCTGAGGATGCTCGCCGGCCTGCCCTTCGGACTCCGCAGCCGGTGGTTGACGGTGAGTAGTTGGTTGCGGACCGTGACCGTTGGTCCCGTTGGCCGACCCGTTCACCGGGATCCGGCTCTCCTGCGCTGTCCGCCCGTTCATACAGCCTCACTCGTCCGGTGCCTGGCACCCGCCATACGCGATGCGTCCCCTGTTGTGGCCTCGGTGGCCGATCGTGCCATGTCTCAGGTACCCACGACCAGAGGAAGAACAACGGTGTCACCCACCGCTCCCCCGTACTTGCAGACCGCAACGATCAACCCCCAGGCTTCAGCCTATCTACCCGCGGGAAGGCCACCGAATCACATCGGTCGAGTTACTCAACGTGGTTTTGACATTTCCGCACTGACCGTCGTCAAGCGGTCGCTGTGAGGTGTTCTCTGAGGAATTCCACTGTCCGGGCCCGAGCATGGAAGGCCGAGTTCGGCGGGTTGTCGCGGACTTCGGCGGTCAGCACCGCGTGCGCGCCCTTGGCGTACCCGTCGGGGTTGCCCGGCGAGGAGTCGAGCTCGATCACCTCGAACGCGTCGCCGAGCTGCGTACGGAGCGTTGCGAACCGCTCGGGCGGAGCCGCGCGATCGCCGCTGAACCGCAGGCCCAGCACGCACAACCCGTCGCTCCGGGTCCGCTCCTTGACGATCTCGAACTCTTCCCGCGACATGCCGGGATCGCGGCGCATCCGCCCGCTCACCGGGAACGGCACCGACGGCTGACTGAGCACCGGCGCGTTGACGACGTCCTCGACGGCGGCAGCGAGCGCGAATCCCCCGGTGAAACACATGCCGATCACGCCGACGCCCCGACCCGGCGTCCGCGCGGCCAGGTCCCTCGCCACCGCACGCAGGTACTTCGTGATCGGCCGCTCGGCGTTCACCGCGAAACTGCGGAACTCCTTCGAAACGCACAGCCGAGCGACGATCCCCAGCGTGTACCCCATCGTGATCGGGCGTCCCGGCGTGCCGAAGGGTGACGGGATCACGACCGTGAAGCCCGCGTCGACGAGATGCTCGCCGAACTCGGCCACTTCGGGACTCAGGCCCGGGATCTCCGGGATGAGGACGACGCCGGGCCCCTCGCCCTTCTCGAAACAGTCGTAGGTCAGGCCGCCGCCGGTGAACGGCGCCCTCCGCCAGGAACCCAGGTCGACAGTCATGCACCGCAGCTTAGAGTGCGCGGTCAGCGACAGCCTGTTGTCCGAGCGAGGTCAAGTCTTCGACCATCGGGCGAACCTCGACCATCCCGGCCTCGGCGACCGGATGACCGGCCGCGATCTCGATCGCCTCTTCGAGCGTGTCGCATTCGATGAGGTCGAAGCCGCCCATCTGCTCCTTGGACTCGGCGAACGGTCCGTCGGTAGTGACGATCTTGGCGCCGTCGCGTCGTACGGCGGTCGACTCCGCCGGTGGGTGCAGCGCCCCGCCGGTCAGGTGGACTCCGCGGGCCTTGACGTCGGCGACCCAGGCAACGGTCTTGCGGATCATCTCGTCGGGTACGCCGTCGGGATAGTCGTGGTCGGGCCGGATCAGCAGCATGTACTTCACGGATTAACCCTCCGTCGGAATCGTCGGCGCTTCAACGGGACGTCGTTGCGGGAATGCAGCTTTGTACATCGGTTCTGGTCTGCACTGGAGTTCCACGCTCTGAAACACTCCGGGCGCCTACCACTTTGACCCGTGGGGGGTCCTGTGAGTCCTCGAACGTCGTGAAGGTCAAGGGCGAGACAACCCCGACGATTGGGTTCGCACGGACGGTCGCCGCTGCCGGCATCAGGGTGCGTAGTGCTGGATCGAACCGCCCTTCGAGAGATCCACCAGTGTGTGCGCCAAGGACTTCGCGTCGGCGAGGACCTCTTGGACGTCCATCGTTGTGAGGAGGCGGTCGCGGACCACGACCTTGCCGGCGACGAGGACAGTGACAACGTCGGAGGCTCGGACGGAGTACACGAGTGCGGCTCGTGGATCGTGGACGGGCTGGTTGTGCGGTGCACCGAGGTCGACGAGGGCGATGTCTGCCTGACGACCTGGTTCGAGGACGCCGATGTGGTCGGCGAGACCGGCGGCCGCGGCGCTGCCCCGGGTGGCTAGGCGAAGGGTGTCGGACAGGGTCATCCACTCGGCGTCGTGCTCGCGTTGTTTCTGGGTGAGGGCGACCATGCGGATCGCTTCCCAGACGTCGAGGGTGTTGTGTACGGCGGCTCCGTCGGTGCCGATGCCAACGTGTACGCCGGCTGATCGGAGGCCCTTGATCGGCGTGACCTCACCCATCGCGAGCTTGAGGTAGACCTTCGGGCAGGACGCGACGGCGGTGCGGTCGGCGTACCGCTCGAGGATCGGGAGGTCGGCGTCGCGGATGCCGCAGCCGTGGGCGATCAGCGCGCCGGCGTCGAGCACGCCGGTCCTTTCGAGCACCTGGATCGGGGTGACGCCGTGGGCGTCGATCGATGCCTGGGTCTGGCCGTCGGTCTCCGCGGCGTGCAGGTGGATGCGGAGACCCTCCGCCCGCGCGATGTCCGCCGTACGTCTCAGGTCATCATCGGAGACCGTGTACGTCGCGTGCGGGCCGAGGCTCGCGGTGATGCGTGGATGGAGCTGACTGAGCTCGCGGGTCGTGTCGATGGCGGCGTTGATGCCGTCCTCGCCTGCCGAGGAGAAGTACGTCGGCGCGAGGTCCGCGCGGATGCCGGACTCGACGGCGGCGGCCGCGATCTGGTCGGCGTGGAAGTAGTGATCGACGAACGTGGTGACACCGGCGAGCAGCATCTCGGCACACGCCAGCCGCGCTCCTACCCGAACCCGCTCCGGCGTCAGATTCACCTCCATCGGCCAGATCCGCCGGTTGAACCAGTCCTCGATCGAAAGATCCTCCGCCGCCCCACGCATCATCACCATCGGACTATGCGTATGCGAGTTCACCAACCCCGGCACCGCAACCAACCCACGCCCATCGATCACCTCCACCTCCCCCAGATCACCCGCGGTCGGTGGGGTGGTGGGGGTGATCGCGGTGATGAGGTTGTCGTGGATGTGGATGTCCTGTGCCTC
Organism: Kribbella sp. NBC_00662; assembly: GCF_041430295.1. Lineage (GTDB taxonomy): Bacteria > Actinomycetota > Actinomycetes > Propionibacteriales > Kribbellaceae > Kribbella. Next base: position 7,129,499 of record NZ_CP109029.1, read on the forward strand.
GTCGACCCGGCACTCGCCGTGCTCGGGGACCACCAGGACCGCGACGTTCCGGATCAGCATGCGAGTCATCCGTGCTCCGATCAGGGCTGCCGGCTGGCGAGGATGCAGAACTCGTTGCCTTCGGGATCGGCCAGCGTGACCCAGCTTTCGTCGCCGGTCTGGCCCACGTCGGCGGGACGGGCACCCAGGTCGAGCACGCGGCGTACCTCGGCTTCCTGATCGGTGTCGGTCGGATTCAGGTCGAGGTGGAGCCTGTTCTTGATCGTCTTGCCCTCCGGCACCCGCGCGAACGTCAACGTCGGCGGAACCGGCCCCGGACGGCTCCTGCCTTCGGGCACCACCGGCGAGCCGATCGTGACCACGCCGTCTTCTTCCTCGTCCTGCACCTCGTAGCCGAGGACCGCACACCAGAACTGCGCAAGCCGGTACGGATCGGCACAGTCGATCGCCAGCTCCGTGAACTTACTGGTCATTGCACGGCCTCCAGGTCTGCTAGCGGGTCGTTGAGGTCACCAAACTACGGCGAAGATGTACTACGGACCGTGAGAATTTCCGCTGGCCTGTCGGATTCGAAGCGTGGCGTTCGTTGCAGGGGTGAGACGCGGGAGGCCGTCGGGAAAGGGAGTACTGAGATGACCGAGTATCTGATCTCGTTCGGCATGAACGCGATGGACTTCCCCGACGAGGTCATGCCCGAGATCAGCAAGGCTGCCCGCGCGGTGATCAAGGAGGCGATGGACGCCGGCGTCTATGTCTTCACCGGCGGACTGGATCCCGAGCAGGAGCCCGCCGTCGTCGACACGGACGGAACGGTCACCGACGGCATGCTGACCGACGGCCCGTACCCGGAGAGCAAAGAACTCCTCGGCGGCTTCACAGTCGTCGACGTACCCACCCGCAAGGAAGCCCTCGAGTGGGCCGCGAAGATCGCAGCCGCCTGCCGCTGCGCGCAGGACGTCCGCGTCTTCCAGCCCGGCCCGAACAGCTGACCGTCGGAAGCTATCCGGGGAAGGCCTTCCACTGCCCTTCGGAGATGATCTCGACGGTGCCATCAGTTACTTTGATCGCGGTCTCGTCGTCGATCGCGTACGCCGGACCTGCGATGTCGGCGGCCCACCTCTCGGCGTCGGCCATGGTGTTGCTCGACATTTGCTCGTGGTCCAGGTGCGGGTAGATCGAGAAGTCGACGACTCCGAGCGTGCGATCGTCCGGCGCAGAAGGCCACTTGACGAAGTCGTGGCCGATCCGCGGTGCCATCACCATGCTGCCTGCACTGAGCCCCACCCAGACCGTCTCTGGCAGCGACGAGATGACCTCCGCCAGCCCTGACTCCCGGATCCAGTGATTCAGGTACGCCGCATCGCCGCCGTCCACCAGGAGCACGTCGGCCTCTCGGACCCACGGCACCCACCGCTCCTCCCCGATGCTGGGCAGCGCGGTGAGCTCCAAGACGCCCAAGGTCGCCCAGCCCAGGCTGGTCATCCTGTGAAACGGAGGCTCTCCGGCGACGGCGCTTCGCACCGAGTAGGGCCCGAGCATCGGGTGGCCCCACTGCGCCGTGGGGATGTAGAGCGCACGGGACTCCGAGATCGGCTTGCCCAGCAACTCGGCCAGCGCCTCACGGATGCTCTCGTTCGTGACGCCTCCGGAGGTGAGCAGCAGCTTCACAACGCCTCCCGAGCTGACCGCGACGGCTTCGTGTCACGTGGGCACCGCGGACGCATCATCGCCTGACTCCTTTTGCCCTTCGGCGCCGCAGGCCGGCCACCAGTTCTACGCACACTACGTTCCGGATCCGGCAAACCTGCCAGGAGAACCTGGCCGTACGGACGAGCTCGCGGCGGTCAGGAAAGTGTGATCAATCCCGGACCTGGCTCGATCGCGACATCATCTGGTTCCACGTCGTGGCCCGCGTCGCAGCGGATGCGGACTCCGACGGCCGCGCCGCAGTCCCGGTGGGTCGCACGCAAGGGCGGGCCCGCCTCGTCGGTCTCCCATTTCGAACCCCATTGGAGCAGGGCATAGACGACGGGTTGGAAGTCCATTCCCTTGGCAGTCAGTTGGTATTCGTGCCGGGTCCGCTGACCGGGCTCCTGGTAAGGCACCCGCTCCAGCAGACCGGCGGCGGTCAGTTCCTTGAGCCGGGCTGCCGCCGCGGGCTCACCGATCCCGACCCGCCGGACGAAATCCTCGAATCGGCGGGTGCCGAAGATCGCCTCCCGCAGGATCAGGATCGCCGAACGCGTGCCGACGACGTCGATCGAGGCGGCGACCGAGCAGTTCGCCATCGACCAGGTCTCCCGGTGGCTGAGCAGATCTGTCATGTTCCCGAGTCTAGGGGCTGACTTGCGTGCACAACAGTCTGGTCCGTAGGCTGACTGAAGTTAACGGAAGTCAGCTAGGCGAACAGACGCCTGCCGCCGCGTCGGAGAGACGGCCGCCTGGTCGACAGGTGTGAGCTGGTGCCGCGGATAGAAGGTGGGCGGGATGACAGACATTCTCGATACGCGCAGCGTGCCTGCCGCCGATCGCGCCGAGGTGGTGCGGGAGACGATTGGCAGCAGGAAGGTCCGGGTCGAGATCGATTTCCCAGCCGAGGCTGGGCCTGCGGCTGCGTACGGCGCCATCAGTCAGCTCGGACAACTGACGGTGTGTTCGGTCCGCTCGAACGCCGTCAGTGTGGAGCGGACCCCGACCCTGGCCCGGGACGAGCTTCCACCGAGCATCTTTCTCGGTCTTCAACTGGCCGGTTCGAGCCTGGTCGTCCAGGGTGGCCGGGAGGCGGTCCTCAAACCACGCGATCTGGTCATCTACGACTCGACCGCGCCGTACACGCTGGTCGATACCGACGGCATCCGCCAGCACTTCTTCCGGATCCCCATCGCCGCCCTGGGCCTGCCGCATGACGCGATCAGGCAGATCTGCGCCACGACTCTCAGCCCCGGGCATCCGATCTCCGATCTGGTCGCGACCTATCTGTATCGACTGGCAAGCCACCCGGACGTCCACACCCACCCGGCCGCTGACGCAGTCAGCCACCCGAGTGTCGAGCTGGTCCGTGCGCTCATCACCACCCACCTGGATGCCGCCGCACTGGAGAAGGAACCACCGGATGCGACACTGCGGTTGCGGATCCTGGAGTACGTCCGCGCCCGTCTGGGCGACCCAGGGCTGCACGCGGGCCAGATCGCCGCCGAGCACCACATCTCGGTGCGGCACCTTTACAAGGTCCTCGCCGCCGGCGGGATCTCGCTCGGTGACTGGATCCGCAACCAGCGCCTGGAGCGATGCCGCGAAGACCTCGCCCGGCCCGGCTTGCGATCGTTGACGATAGCAACGGTCGCCCGGCGCTGGGGATTCACCGACCCATCCAGCTTCGGCCGCCTCTTCCGCGCTACCTATGGCCTCTCACCCAGCGAGTGGCGAACCCTGGGAGACCGTGATCCGGTAGGCGCCACCGGTGTCCCGACCCTGATCCCACCCCCGGAGTAGCCGCTGAAACGCGCACCGACCGCCGAAATGTGCACAGGCGATCAGCGGGATACCGGCCCGGAACAGATCGAGACGGCGCGCGCGTGCTGCTGTTGTCGCGCTGCTTCAGATGACGATCCTCACGGACGTGCTGGAGTGGGGTCGCTCGCCAGGGCAGGTCGCGCCTTGGTCGCGGTCTGACGCCACTGCCGTGGTGAGAGTCCGTACTCGGCGCGGAAGAGGCGCCCGAAGCTCGATGGGTCGCGAAATCCCCAGCGTTGGGCCACGGAGGCGATGGTGACGTGCTGGGACAGGCCACTGCCGAGCTCATCTCGGCACGCCTTCAATCGGCCGCTGCGGATCCACTCACCGAGGGAGATGCCGCCGGCGGCGAGGACGGTGTACAGCCGGCGGCGGGAGATGTGGTGCTCAGCAGCGATTCGAGCCGCGTTGAGGCTCGGATCACCCAGGTGCGCACGCACATACTCCAGGATCCGCAGCTGCAACGTGGCTTCCAATGATTCCCTGGTCGCCGCCGAGGTGACGTCGAGATGCGTGCGGATCACTGCCCGGACGAGTTCCATGGACGGCTGGCTGACGGCGTCGGCCCCGGCGTCCGCGAACGCTCCCGGCCGGCCTGCGAGATGCCGGAAGTAGCCTGCGGCCAGGTCTGCAACCGGATGCCCGGGGCTCAGCCGCGTCGCCGTCACCTGCCGTACGACATCCCTCGGCAGGGCCAGCATCTCCAACGGGATGCGGAACTGGTGTTGTCGGTAACCGTCGGAGTCGACCAGTGTGTATGGAGATGTCGAGCTGTACACCACAAGGTCCCCGGGGCGTACAACGGCTTCGCGGCCATCTTGAACGACGAGGCTGGATCCGCTGATCTGCAAACCGAGCATCAGGCTGGGTGCCAGATCGTCGCGCGCCAGGAGCGGGGTGCGCTCAACCTTGATGACATTGGATCGGATCGAGGAGATCCGCAGCGCACCAATGTCGGCCAGCGTCCCTCGTACGACGGGGCCCGGCTCCGGGAATTCCAGCTCCACCGGAATGATCCTGGCCGCCACTGCATGCATGGACTCGACCCGCATGCCCGCCGCAATCGTGCGCGAGTCGACAATCTGGATCACGGCGTAGTCCTCCGTACTCGCGGGCCGCAGGCTCAGCGGCGCGCGGACCGAGCGCGACAGGCGGCGCCGGCTCGCTGAGAATGATGGTACCGGGGCCCGCGCGCTCGCAGAGATCGATCGCGGGAGTACATACCGCGGTGGGTCTGATCGTAGATCGACCATTCGTGCACAGGTCTCTGCACGGTGTGCAGGATAACGCGCGCAACGGCGCTAGCGACTGCATCGGACCCTAACGTCGATTCCGACACCACCGACGGTGTCCTCGACGGGCGCCCCCACGCCTCTTCCGGACGCACGCCGAGCCGTTTCACGCCGCGCCGCTGACGCTCCTCTCCGAGCTCGGCGCCGCCGCTGCAACCCCCGACCGGCGAGGCCGCCGAGCGGACAACGAACCCCCTGCAAAGGAAATGCATGCGTACGTCGAAGAAGTCACTACCCCTGGCCGTCGCGGCTCTCACCGCCGGAGTGCTCGCGCTGGGCGTCGGTAGCGCCACCGCCAGCAGCGCGCAAACCACGCAGAACGACGCGCAGCCCAAACCGACGATCGTGCTCGTGCACGGCGCGTGGGCCGACGGCTCGAGCTGGTCTGCCGTCACCTCGAAGCTGCAGAGCGCCGGATACACCGTCGATGTCGAGGCAAACCCGTTGCGCGGCCTCGCGACCGACTCGCAGTACCTGCGTGATCTGCTCGCCACCATCCCTGGCCCGGTCGTGCTCGTCGGGCACTCGTACGGCGGCATGGTGACCACCAGCGCTGCCACCGGCAACCCCAACGTCAAGGCCCTCGTCTACGTGGACGCCTTCATCCCCGACCAAGGCGACAGCGTCGGCGCCCTCGCCGCCGCACAGCCCGGCTCCGAACTGGACCCGAACAGCTCGATCACCACGGTTCCGATCCGCGACGCCGGCGGAAACGTCATCAACGCCGACGTCTACATCAAGCCGGATCAGTTCGCGAGCCTCTTCGCCGGCGGCATCCCGGCCAGGCAGGCCGCCGTCCTGGCCGCCACCCAGCGGCCACTGACCGCCACCACGCTCAGTGAGACCCTCACCGGTGTTCCAGCGTGGAAGACGATCCCGTCCTGGGACATCATCGGTACGGCGGACAAGGTGTTGCCACCGGCGGAGCAGCAGATCATGGCGCAGCGCGCCGGCGCGCACATCACCAAGGTCGACGCGCCGCACCTGTCGATGATCTCCGACCCGGACGCAGTAACCGGCGTGATCATCGACGCCGCCCGCGCCACCAGGTAACGGCCAACCGCTGAGAACTGCACAGCTCGACGCCCGCTGTCGCTCCCATCGCCCCCGCGATCGACAACGGACCCAACGACCTGCTGGACCTCGTCGACAGACGACGAGGTCCAGCAGGTCCTCGTCGTCACCAACGGCGACAAGGCCCGCGACACGATCACCGTCACCAACCTCGACGGCGAGATCCTCATCGGGCACACCCGACCCGCACCCGGCATGACCCACGCCGGCAACGGCAAGCCACGCGGACCGCACACCGACAAGACCGCGAACCTTTCCCGAAGTCCTGAGACATCACAGGCTTGACCAGCTCAGATGTCGACGACGTAGCCCACGGAGAGAACGTCCCCGCGGTCCACAGCCATTGATTGCCGTTGTCTGGGCCGTTGTCGGCGCCGTAGATGCGGTTGGGTTGGCTCCATTGGATGGGCCCGCCGGGGTGATCAGATGCGGCAAGCCGCTGCCCGTGTCCGGTCATAATGCGGGGATGCGAGTGGCTGTCGACGATGTGTCTCTCTACTTCGACGTCGAAGGCTGCGGCTTGGCTGCTCAGGGGGACGCGATGCTGTCGCGGCCGACTCTTCTTCTCCTGCACGGGGGACCGGGCGCGGATCACAGTCTGTTCAAGCCAGAGTTTTCGGTCCTCGCCGACGTCGCCCAGGTGATCTACCTCGATCAGCGCGGTTCGGGCCGGTCCGACCGCGGCAAGCCGGAGCTGTGGACGTGGACGCGCTGGGCCGACGACATCGCCGCGTTCTGTGATGCACTCGAGATCCGTGCCCCGGTGCTGGTGGGTTCCTCAAGTGGCGGCAGGGTCGCGATCGAGTGCGCGGCTCGGCATCCGGGCCTGGTTGCGGGTCTGGTCTTGGACAGCACTCTCGGCGTGCCTACCTCTGTCGAGGAGAGCCTCCAAGTATTCGAGCGCCGCGGAGGGCAGGTCGCCCGGGATGCTGCCGCCAGGTTCCTGGGCGGTGACACCAGCCCTTCGGCGGCCAAGGCGTGGGCAGATCATGGGTTGCCGTTGTATGCCGGCGCTTCGGACGGCGCCATGGCCTCGCGCAGAGCGCGTGCGCTGATCAACGACGAGGTTCAAGCGCATTTCCGGGCCGGCGGATGCGGGCCCGCCGAAGTGACCGCAGCTCTCGCGACTACGGTTACCTGCCCGACGCTGGTCTTGGCGGGCGAGGACGATCCAGTGTCGCCGCAGCCGCGGCCCGGCGTTTGCCTGCGGTATTGACCAGCACCGCCACACATGTAGAGGTGCTGGCCGGAGTGGGGCACGGGGTGTTCCGCCAAGCCCCGCAGAAGGCATTCGACGCCCTACGCACATTCCTTCGCGACATCCCGGCAGCGCGACAGGGCGATGGACACAGCCCGGAGACCAACCTGGCCTAGCCGCGGACCTTATCGATGTCCTGAGACATCACAATCCCGAAGACGTCGTGTCATGTCGCAGGACATCGGTGACAGCTCTTGCATCAGGACATCGGTGACAGTTCCGGGGTTGCTGGTGGTAACACTTCCTCCGGGTGATCGAGCTGTGCGGTGGACAGACGATCCATGTGGTCCGGGACAAGGCCGGCATCGTGTTCGCCGTCCGCGCCTCCGGCGAGGTCATCAGCGAACGAGCTGGCGTCCAAGGGCGCCACCTACGTCAGCAACGGCATCGGCTGCGGCCGGCGCCAGCAAGATCTGCCCCCTCAGCCCCTAGGGCGACTCGCGGCCCTGCCAGGTGGTCAGGCACGCGCGGTTGCCCTGTGGGTCGACGAGCACCCAGAACGCCGGGGCGTGGGTGTCATCGACGAGCTCGCCGCCGGCCTGGACAGCGGCGGCGATGCGGTCCTCGACTACCTCGGGCGGGATGCGCAGGTCGAGGTGCCAGCGCTGCCGTGGAACGTCGTGGGCCTGGGTGGGTTGGAACCAGATCGTCGGCCGACGCCCGGTGGCATCGCGGATCTGGATCTCCCCCCAGGCCTCGATCGTGTCGTAGTCGAGCAGGGCCGCCCAGAACGGCCTGATCTCGGCCTCGTCGGCCGTATCGAGGCCGAGCTCGAGCACGCTGGTGCGCTCCGGGTGGGGGGTGACCCCGGCGGCCCGGGCCAGCTTGCTGATGGTCCGGGCGAGTGCCACGTCACGCGAGGTCACTCCGCCGACGTCGTGACTGATCAGCCGGACGTCGAGCCGCCCATAAGCCAGGTCGAGGTCGGGGTGGTGGTCCATCTCCTCGGCAGCCAGCGCGATGGCGTCGACGAGCCTGACCGCTGCGACGAAGTCGGCGGTGTCGAAGCTGGCGTGCAGCCGGTCGATCAGCATCCGCCAATCGGGCAGCCGTTCGCCGGCGAGCTCCAGCTCTGTCAGCGTGCGCTTCGGGTCAGGCGGGGTCTCGGTCTCGTGGCTCACTCACGTCACCTTCTGTCCGATCGGCCGGGAGTCGTCGGCGACTCTGGCACAGGCCACCGACATGTGTTCTCGCAGGCCGCGACTACAGCCTGGATTTCGAAGAGTCCCCAACCGTCACCAATGTCCTGACACACCAACTGTCACCGATGTCTTGGCGCGAAACTGTCACCGATGTACCGAGACATCACACTCCTGAAGACGTCGTCACAAGGATCCAGGGGAACAGGTGTTCGAATGTCGGGTATGGTGGGGGTATGGGTGCTGATCTCCAGGGCTCGTTGCTGGATGCTTTCGAGGATCCGGCGTTGGGGTCGTTGGGCGGGCTGACGCGGACCGAGTTGGGGCGCGGGGCCTGGATCGACGTGTTGCCGGGGTGGTTGACCGGTGCCGATCAGGTGTTCGAGCGGCTGGCGCGGGACGTGCCGTGGCAGGCGGAGCGGCGGCAGATGTACGACCGCGTGGTCGACGTACCGCGACTGCTCTGCTTCTACGGCGAGAACGTCGACCTGCCGCTGCCGATCCTCGACGAGGCGCGGGATGCGTTGAGTGAACGGTACGCCGAGGAGTTGGGCGAACCGTTCCGGACGGCGGGACTGTGTTTCTACCGGGACGGGCGGGACAGCGTCGCGTGGCACGGTGATCGGATCGGGCGTGGGGATCGTGAGGACACGATGGTCGCGATCCTGTCGGTCGGCGAGCCGCGCGTGCTCGCACTGCGGCCGCGGCCGGGGGGATCTGGCGGATCGGGTGGGGCGAGTGGGCCGGTGGGTTCGACGGTTCGGTATCCGCTGGGACATGGGGACCTCATCGTGATGGGTGGATCGTGTCAACGCACTTGGGAACATGCGATTCCCAAGGCTTCCGGGCGTATCGGACCGCGCATCAGCATCCAGTTCCGCCCCCGCGGCGTGCGCTAGCAGCACGCGTCCGCGGCTGGTGCAGGTCAGGCGGCGGAAGACTGACCCACCCGTGGGCGATCCGCAGCAGACTCGCCGGCGAGCGGATAGTCGGCCGGTGGGGTGGCGGTGGGTGGCTGGTCGTCAGGTGGGCGGTTGGTCAGCGGGGAGTCGTCGAGGGGTTGGTAGACGCCTTCGCTGGTGGCTATGTAGAAGCCGAGGAGGCGTAGGTCGGCGGCTTGGCAGATGGCGGTGGCGGCTTGGGCCCATTGGTGGTCCAGGGCGGGTGAGCGGGCGGGGCCGGGGCGGCCGAGGGCGAGGATGACGCCTGTGCCGGGGGCGGTCTGGATGGCTGGGACGAGAGGGGCGAGCGCGTTCGCGCAGAGCGAGTCAGGATCGGGGGCGGCGCCAGGCCGTTCGTCCTTCGGCTCAACCCGGCTCGATCGCTCGAGCAGATCACCTCGACTCGGGTGGCGCGGTGGGTCGTCGTGGGGTGGCCAAGGGTGGTTTGGCGGTAGGTCGATGGAGATTGTGGCTCGGTAGTGGTTGTCGGGGTCGCAGAGGAGGACTGTGAAGGTGCCGCGGTGGCGGTCGCCGAGGGTGAGCATGAGGTCTACGACGTTGGCGGCGTCGGCGGGGTCGGTGAGGGGGTGGTCGGTCCAGGTTGGGGTCAGGTCCAGGAAGGTCATGCCTAGAAGGTGCCGTGATTCCAGCCCCGGATGCGGGTTGTCCACAGACGAAAGTGGCCCAACATTCTGCGGTCGGAGTGGACCTGCCTGCTGGGCCGCTGAGTACCTAGGCTCGAGTCATGAGCAGCAGACTTGGGCAGATGCTTCCCCCGGCCGGAGCGCCGCGGGACCTGGCGATGGCGCAGTTGGCGAACTCGGTCGGCGACGGTGCGTTCGTCGTCACCTCGGCGTTGTTCTTCACCCGGGTGGTCGGTCTGTCGACCGCGGAGGTCGGCCTCGGGCTGACGGTCGCGTGGCTGATCGGCTTCCTGGCCGGCGTCCCGCTCGGCAACCTCGCTGACCGACGTGGAGCACGCGGCACCGCAGTACTGCTGGCGCTCTTGACCGCTAGCGGCGTCGGAGCATTCCTGTTCGTACGGAGCTTCGCGGGCTTCCTGATCGCAGCCGTCGTGTACGCCTGCAGCCAGACCGGGCTCACCGCGGCCCGCCAGGCACTCCTCGCGGGCCTCGTGCAGCCGGCTGAGCGCACCCGCATCCGCGCCTTCCTCCAGTCCACAGTCAACGCCGGACTCGCGGTCGGCGCGCTCCTCGGCGGTATCGCGCTCCGCTTCGACACCGAAACGGCGTACCTGACTGTCTTCGCGATCGACGCGCTCAGCTTCCTGATCGCCGCCGCGCTGATCCGCCGGGTCCCGTCGATCTCGACGACCGTCCGCGTGCAGGGCGAGCCGCGCCTCGCTGTCCTGCACGACCGCCCGTACGCCGTCCTCGCGCTTCTCAACGCGATCATGCTGCTCTTCATGCCGCTGATCAGCCTCGTCGGCCCGCTGTGGATCGTCACCCGGACCAGCGCACCGAGCTGGGTCGTCGCCTCGCTGATGATCGTGAACACCCTCGGCGTCACGTTCTTCCAGGTGCACATCGCCAAGCGCGTCAAGGACCTCCGCACCGCCGCCCGCTCCGTCCGGTACGCCGGGCTCGCGATGCTGGCCGCCTGCGGTGTCTTCGCCACGACCGCCGCGCACCTCAGCCCCGCACTCACCGCCGTCGTCCTGGTGATCGCCGCCGCACTGCTGACCCTCGGCGAGATGAAGCTCGCGTCCGGCGCCTGGGAGATCAGCTTCGGACTCGCCCCCGCGGACAAGCAGGGTCAGTACCAAGGTTTCTTCGGCACCGGCCCCGCGATCGCCAGGATGCTCGGCCCCGCGCTGCTCACCACGGTGATCCTCGGCTGGGGTCCGATCGGCTGGATCGTCATCGGCGCCCTGTTCCTGGGGACCAGTTGCGCAACTGGTCCCGCCGTACGATGGGCTGCGCGGACGAGGGCCGTCAAGGAGGACGCCACGCCGTCGCTGGTAGAGGAGAACGCCGCCTGATGGAGATTCCCGGACTGGTCGAAATCACGTCGTACGACGAGCTGCGCGAACTCGTCCCGTCGCCGATGGCAGCAGCTGCACGCAAGGAGCGCAAGGAGCTCCACGACCTGGACCTGCAGTGGCTCGATGCCTCCCCGTTCTGTCTGATCGCCACCTCCGACGCCGACGGCAACTGCGACGTCTCCCCCAAGGGCGACCCGGTCGGCTTCACCAAGGTCCTGGACCGTTCGACGATCGCGATCCCGGATCGCGCCGGCAACCGCCGCGTCGACGGTTTCACCAACATCCTCAGCAATCCGCACGTCGGCCTGATCTACTTCGTCCCCGGCCGCACCGACACGCTGCGGATCAACGGCCGCGCCCGGATCGTCAGGGAAGCGCCGTTCTTCGACGACATGATCGTCAAGGGCAATCGTCCACAGCTGGCGCTGCTGGTCGAGATCGAGCAGATCTTCCACCACTGCTCGAAGTCGTTCATGCGCTCGAAGCTCTGGAAGCCCGAGACCTGGACCCCGGAGGCCGTCCCGCGCCGCGCGGTCATCTCCCAGACGCTCGAGCGTCCCGACGAGGACCTGACGAAGCTCGACGAGTACTACGGCCCGCAGTACGAGGAGAAGATCTACAAGGTCAAGTACTGAACTACTGCAGCAGGAGCAGGCCGAAGTACTCCGTGGCGACGATGACACCCGGCCCGCGGGCCTCTACGGTTTCGTACTGTGACCACGACTGAGCCCGTCGACGTCCCGACCTTCGGGGCGCGTGCGCGTCGGGTCCTGCTGCCGTTGGTGCTGTCGTTCGTCACGGTGGTCGGGACGTTCGGCTCGGCTCAGGGACAGCCGGACCGGCGCCAGCCCGACTGGTTCATGGTCGTTCTGCTGCTGATCGGCACCATCTCGCTGTACTGGCTGCGCACCCACCCGGTTCCGGTGCTGTGGGCAACCGTCGCCACGACGCTGATCTACATGCTCCGCGAGTACCCGTGGGGTCCGGTCATCCTGACGTTCGTGATCGCGGTCTTCACCGTGATCCGGCTGGGCCACCGGGCGGCCGGCTGGGCCGGTCTGATCTCGCTGTACGTCCTGCACGTCGGCGGCCGGATGATCCTCGGTATCAACCAGGACGGCGTGTACCAGGTCCTGCTCGTCGGCACCTGCTTCTGCGTTCTCGGTTTTGTCGCCGAGCTCTTCCGCGCGCACCGCGACCGGGTGATGGCGGCAGCGCGCACCCGTCGAGAGGCGGAGCTGCGCCGAGCCGGTGAAGAGCGGCTGCGGATCGCGCAGGAGCTCCACGACGTCGTGGCGCACCACATCTCGCTCATCAACGTGCAGGCGGCCACTGCACTGCACCTTGTCGACCGGCAACCCGAGCAGGCCGCTCCGGCGCTCTCCGCGATCAAGGATGCGAGCAAAGAGGCGCTGGTGGAGCTCCGCTCGATCGTCGGCATCCTGCGGCAGTCCGACGAGTCCGCGCCGCGCCAACCGGTCGCCGGTCTCGACCACCTGGATCATCTGGTCACTCGTACGTCGCGGGCCGGGCTGGAGGTACACCGCATCGTCCACGGCGAGCCGCGACCGCTACCGACCGGACTCGACCGTGCCGCGTTCCGGATCATCCAGGAGTCGCTGACGAACGTCGTACGCCATGCCAACGCCTCGTCCGCCACAGTCCGGATCCAGTACGGCGAGCAGTCGCTCGTACTGCAGATCGACGACGACGGCCAATCGCTCACCGCACCGCCGACGGAAGGCAACGGCATCGGCGGCATGCGCGAGCGAGCCACCGCACTCGGCGGCTCCCTCACCGCGAACCGCACGCCCTCCGGCAGCCTGAGAATCACGGCGACCCTGCCGCTGTAGGTTCCCTGTGAACCCGACCGACAGCTGCCGGTCCGGGGTTCGGTGTTTCGGTTGGTGTTACGGGAGGCGGACGTGGGACGGGTTGAGGTCGGCCACGCTGGAGACGCCGAGTAGCGCCATGGTGCGGCGTACCTCCTTGGTCAGGATCTCCGCGGCGCGGGCGACGCCGCGCTGACCGCCGGCCATCAGGCCGTACAGGTAGGCGCGTCCGACCAGGCAGGCGTCGGCGCCGAGCGCGATCGCCGCGACGATGTCAGCGCCGGACATGATGCCGGTGTCGAGGTAGATCTCCGCGTCGCTGCCGATCGCCTTGCGGACGTCGGGGAGGATGCGCAGCGGCGTCGGCGCCCGGTCGAGCTGACGGCCGCCGTGGTTGGACAGCACGACCGCATCCGCGCCGGCGTCGACCACGCGACGCGCGTCCGCGACGGTTTGGATGCCCTTGACGATCAGCGGGCCGTCCCAGATCGAGCGCAGCCAGTTGAGGTCGTCGATGGTCATCGTCGGGTCGAAGAGCTTGTCGAGCAGCTCGGCGACGGTGCCGTCCCAGGTGGACAGCGAGGCGAACGTCAACGGCCGCGTGGTGAGCAGGTTCGCCCACCAGGCCGGGTGCAGCGACGCGTCCAGCACGGTCTTCGCGGTGAGCGACGGCGGGATCGTGAAGCCGTTGCGTACGTCGCGCAGCCGCGCGCCCGCGACCGGTACGTCGACGGTCAGCATCAGCGCCTCGAAGCCGGCAGCGGCCGAGCGCTTCACCAGGTCCTCGCCGGCATCCCGGTCCTTCCACACGTACAGCTGGAACCACTTGCGCGCGTCCGGCGCGGCGGCCGCGACGTCCTCGATCGAGGTGGTGCCCATCGTCGACAGCGCGTACGGGATGCCGATCTGCTCGGCGACCTTCACCACCGCGCTCTCGCCCTCGTGGTTCATCATCCGGGTGAAGCCGGTCGGCGCGAACGCGAACGGCAACTCGGAGCGGCCGCCGAGGATCGACGTACCGAGGTCGATCTCGGAGACGTCGCGCAGGATCGACGGCTGCAGCTCCATCTCGGCGAACAGCCGGCGGGCGCGGCGCAGGCTGATCTCGGCCTCGGCGGCGCCGTCGGTGTAGTCGAAGACCGAGCGCGGCGTACGGCGTTTCGCGATCCGGCGCAGGTCCGCGATCGTCAGCGCCTTCTCCAACCGCCGCTCGGTCGGGTTCGCCGTGATCGGCTTCGGCCGGAGCAGCGGCTTCAGCTCGGACCATTTGGGCATCTGGCGATCGGTCATCACAACTCCCGGCTCAATCTGTGGTCGGACCACACCCTACCCTGTGGTCCGACCACACCGGTAGGCTCGTCCACATGAAGAACTACGAGCTGGTCCTGCACCGGGTGGAGGCCGATCTGGCCGCGGGGCGGCTGCGGATCGGCGGGCGGCTGCCCGGGGAGCGGACGCTGGCCGAGCAGCTCGGGATCAGCCGGCCCTCGGTGCGGGAGGCGGTCCGGGTGCTCGAAGCGATGGGCGTGGTGCGGACCGCGACCGGGTCCGGGCCGGAGGCAGGTGCGGTGATCGTGGCGGAGCCGGTGTCGCCGTTGACCGCGGTACTACGGTTGCATCTGGCAACGAATCATCTGCCGATGGGCGACGTCGTACAGACGCGTCTGCTGCTGGAGTCGTGGTCGGCGCGGGAGGCTGCCGGGCGGGAGTTGGGGGCGGACGAGCTCAAGGTGGCGGAGGAGCTGCTGGATCGGATGGACGACGCCGGGTTGTCGCCGGAGGAGTTCCATCAGCTCGACGCGGAGTTCCATGTCGCGTTGTCGGGGCTGGCCGGGAACGTGTTGATCGCGGCGGTGATGACGTCGTTGCGGTCGGCGATTCATGGGTACGTGCTGGCCGCCGTACCCAACCTGCCGGACTGGGAGGCGGTGGCGGTCGGTTTACGATCCGAGCATCGCGGGATCCTGGCGGCGGTGCGGGGTGGCGAGCCGGAGCGCGCGGCCTCGTTGGTGACCGCGCATATCCGGGGGTTCTATCAGGCGGCGCAGTTAGCACCGTTCGGCGGAGAGGGCGGTGCGGCGGAGGCCGAGGATCACGGTCACGCCGACGATCAGGTGCAGTGAGGCCAGGCCTAGTTTCGCGCCGAGGCCGATGCCGTTGGTGAGTGGGCTGCCGAGAGACAGGACGCAGACGATGGTCGCGATGATCGTCCAGGTGTCGCGGGCGTTTTTGGTGCGGCGTTCGAGGATCGCCAGGAGGCCCCAGCCGGCGAAGGCGATGACGATTGTGGCGGCGAGGACGGCTGCGGCGCCGATGTGCTGGATGCCGCCTTGGCGTGCGGTGAGGGTGAGGCCGGCGAGCTTTGCGAGGATCGCCCAGTCAGCAAGAGCAGCAACTGCAGCCACACCGACCACGGCGAGCCGACTACGCCGGGGAACCCGCCGTGGAGTGGAGGAGACGGCCGACGACTGTGTGCTGTTGGTGGTTGGCATTTCGGCTCCCTGGGGTGGTTGGTGGGAACACAGTGCGGGAGGTTCGGTGCGGGTGGCATCGGTCGGGTGGACGGGGTGGGTTCTACTTTGGTTGGTGGTGGGGACGGTCGGGGCGGCTTAGTCTCGGCGGCATGGAGGAGTTGTGTGTGCCGCGGGAGAGGTCCGGGCGGTTGGTCGGGCTGGTGGCATTGGCGTTGGTCGCGGCGATGGTTGCCGCGACGATCGTCGGGCGGTGGTCGGATCCGGAGCATCAGAAGTTCCTCGCGCTCGACATCGTGGTCGGGATCCTCTCCGTCGCGGTGATCCCGACGCTGATCCGCTGGCCCGTGCACGGCGCGATCGCGCTCGCCGTACTCGCGATCTTCTCCCCCGCCGGTACGCCGCCGTCCACCGTCGGCACGCTGACCGTCGCCCTCCGCCGTCCCTTCCGTACTGCGCTGCTCGTCGCGATCGCCGGCACCGTCGCGCACCTGATCCAGGGCCTCTGGCAACCAATCCACGGTCTCCCCTACCTCTGGTTCGCCGTGCTGGACGTCGTCGTGCACGCCGCCCTGCTCGGCTGGGGCCAGGGCGCCCAGGCCCGCCGCCAACTTCTGGAGTCGCTCCGCGAACGCGCCCGACGAGCCGAGGCCGAGCAGGGCCGCCGGGTCGCGGAAGCACGCACACTCGAACGCACCAAGATGGCTCGCGAGATGCACGACGTACTGGCCCATCGCCTGTCCCTGCTCGCGACGTATGCCGGTGCGCTCGAGTACCGGCCCGACTCGTCGCCCGAGCGCCTCGCGAAGGCGGCCGGCGTGATCCGCACCGGCGTACACCAGGCGCTCGACGAGCTGCGCGAGGTCATCAACGTCCTCCGCGACGAGGACGTGTACGAAGGCCGGCCGCAACCTACCTTCGACGACGTGCGCGCGCTCGTCGACGAGTCGCGTGAGGCGGGTACGACGGTCGCCTATGAGGATCACGTCGCGGATCCCACTTCATTGCCCCCGGCAACAGGACGTACGGCGTACCGGATCGTCCAGGAGGGACTGACCAACGCGCGCAAACACGCCGCGGGACGGCCGGTGACGGTCACGGTGGACGGACGGCCCGGAGACGGCTTGCGGATCGAGCTGACCAACCCGGCGTCGAACGGGACGACGGTCACGCCCGGCAGCGGGACCGGCCTGGTCGGGCTGACCGAGCGCGTACAACTGGCGGGCGGGACGCTGGACCACGGGCAGGTGCCCGGTGGCGGCTTCCGGCTCGAGGCCTCGCTACCGTGGCCCGCATGAGCGAAACCGCAGCGCCGCCGATCCGCGTACTCGTCGTGGACGACGACGCGCTGGTCCGAGCCAGTCTGGAGATGATGCTCGACGGGTCGAACGGGATCTCGGTGGTCGGTCAGGCCGCCGACGGCGACGAAGTACCGGCCGCCGTCGACGCACACTTCCCCGACATCGTGCTGATGGACCTGCGGATGCCCCGGGTCGACGGCATCGTCGCGACCCAGCGGTTGCGGGCGCGGACGAATCCGCCCGAGGTCGTCGTACTCACCACGTTCGACACCGACGAGAACGTGCTGCACGCGCTCCGTGCCGGGGCGAGCGGGTTCCTGCTCAAGGACACCCCACCGGCCCAGATCGTCGAGGCCGTCCGGCGGGTCGCGGCCGGGGACCCGATCCTGTCGCCGGCGATCACCCGCCGCCTGATGGACCGCGCCGCCACGCAGGCCGACGCCCACACGATCGCGCAGGACAAGCTCCAGCGGCTGTCGCCCCGCGAGTACGACGTGATGCTGGCGGTCGCACAGGGGAAGGCGAACGCGCAGATCGGCGCCGAGCTGTTCATGAGCCTCGCGACGGTCAAGGCCCACATCTCCCACATCCTCACCAAGCTGGAGCTCGGCAACCGCACCCAGATCGCCCTCCTCGCCCATGACGCCGGGCTCGCATAAGCTCCAGCGCATGATCAGGGTGCTGCTGGCGGATGATCAGGCGTTGGTGCGGGCCGGGTTCCGGTCGTTGCTCAACGCCGAGGACGACATCACGGTGGTCGGCGAGGTGGCGGACGGCGCGGAGGCGGTCACGGTCGCGCGCGCCGAGAGGCCCGACGTCGTGCTGATGGACATCCGGATGCCCGGCACCGACGGCCTCGAGGCGACGCGGCAGATCGGTGCGGATCCGGAGCTGGCCGACGTACATGTGGTGATCCTGACGACGTTCGACCTGGACGAGTACGTGTTCGAGGCACTGCGGGTCGGTGCGAGTGGGTTCTTGGTGAAGGACACCGAGCCGGTCGAGCTGCTCCAGGCGGTGCGAGTGGTCGCGCGCGGCGATGCGCTCCTCTCCCCCGGCGTCACGCGGCGGCTGGTGGCCGAGTTCGCGTCACGCAGCCGGCAACCACATGCGAGCAAGGAACTCGACGTACTCACAGAACGCGAGAAGGAGATCGTTGCACTCGTCGGCGAAGGGCTGTCGAACGACGAGATCGCGGAGCGGCTCGTGCTGAGTCCGGCGACCGCGAAGACGCATGTGAGCCGAGCGATGATCAAGCTCGGCGTCCGCGACCGGGCGCAGCTGGTCGTCGTCGCCTATCAGACCGGGCTGGTACGCCCCGGCTGGCTGGGTTGACCTTCCAGCTACTCGAACCCCGAGGCTGCTCGCATGATGCACCTCGAGGAGATCACCGCCGCCGTCTCACTGGGCCAGGCCGGGGATCGTGAAACCGCCCGTCGTCAGCTGAGCGGGCTGTGGGACTCGGTCGACGATCCGCAGACCCGATGCGCGATCGCGCATTACCTGGCCGACGTACAGGACGAAACCTCCGACGAACTGGCCTGGGACCTCCGCGCGTTGGAGGTGGTCGAGGACACCGCCTGGCTCCCGTCCCTCCACCTGAACCTCGCCGACGACTACCGCCGCCTGGCGCAGCCACTGGAGGCGGAGGGACACCTGCAGCTAGCTCGAAAGCACCTCCATCTGCTGCCCACCGACGGCTACGGCGAACTGATCCGGTCGGCCGTCGACCACGTGGCCGAAGCACTCGCCGCCGGAAACACTGACCGCTTACCATCCAATCCCAGCAGCTGAGGCGAAGCCCGTAACGACAGGAGGTATGCGTCTACTGCCGACTGCGCTCCGCCTGGGCTCACCGTAAAGCAGGCCGCATCAGCACACACCTCCTGTCGTTAGCACTACTCCTGCTGAGGTATGTGCGGTCACTCCCCCGAGGCGACGCGGCGGCTGGCGCGTGAGCGGCACGCTCTAGGTATGGATGCGCTAGTTGAGGTCAGTGGACTGACGAAGAGGTACGGCGACACCCTCGCGGTCGATGGTGTCGATCTGACAGTGCTGCCGGGCGAGGTCTACGGGTTCCTCGGGCCGAACGGCGCAGGCAAGACAACCACGCTCCGGATCCTCACCGGGCTGATCGCGCCGACGAGTGGCAGCGTTCGCGTGCTCGGCGGGCAACCCGGGCAGGCCGACGTACTGGGACGGACCGGGTCGATGATCGAGTCGCCGGCGTTCTACCCGTATCTGTCGGGACTGGACAATCTGCGGCTGCTGGCCGAGTACGCCGGGGTGTCGCGGCAGCGGATCGACGAAGTACTCGAGCTCGTCGACCTGGCCGATCGCGCGAGGGACCGGTTCTCGACGTACTCCCTGGGGATGAAGCAGCGGCTCGGGGTCGCAGCGGCGCTGCTGAAGGATCCGGAGCTCGTGATCCTCGACGAGCCGACGAACGGACTGGACCCGGCCGGGATGCGTGACATGCGGCGGCTGATCCGCGAGTTGGGCACCGGCGGCCGGACCGTGCTGTTGTCGAGTCATCTGCTCGGCGAGGTACAGCAGATCTGCGACCGGGTCGGGATCATCAACTCCGGCCGGATGGTTGCCGAGCACAACGTCGACGACCTGCGCGGCGAACAGGAACTCGTCGTCCGTGCCGACCCGAAGGACCAGGCGCAGGCGATCCTGACCGGCTTCGGCAGCGTGCACCAGTACGACGACACGCTGCGCGTCGCCGTGGATGCGGCGCGGGCCGCGGAAGTGAACGCGGCCCTGGTCGGCGCCGGGATCGCCGTCTCCGAACTGCACATGACCGAACGAGCACTCGAGGACATCTTCTTCGAGCTCACCACCGAGGAGAAGGCCGATGTTGGGTAGCTACCGCGCGGAGATGCTCAAGCTCCGTAAACGATCCGCGGTCTGGGTGCTGTTCGGCGCCGGCCTGGTCCTGAGCCTGATCTTCGGATACCTGCTGCCGTACGTCGCCTACACCACCGGCGACGACACTCCGTCCACCGACGGCGTCCCCCGCGCCCAGGTCCTCCAAGGCATGCTCCCCGAACGCGTCATCGACAACACGATCGGCGGGTACCCCATCTTCGCCGGGGCGTTGGCGTTGGTCCTCGGCGCGATAGTGATCGGCGGCGAGTACACGTGGGGCACGCTGAAGACCGTCCTCACCCAACGCCCCGGCCGCGGCACGATCCTGGGCGCGCAGTTTCTCGCCCTCGGCACGATGATCGCCCTCTGGGTCGTCGGCATCTTCATCGCCTGCGCTCTGTGCAGCATCGGCATCGCCGCCGCCGAGAGCGGCTCGATGACCTGGCCCAGCATCGGCACCTTGGCTCAAGGCCTGGCCGGCGGCTGGCTGGTCCTGATGACCTGGTGCCTGGCCGGCGCCGTCCTAGCCGTTGCCTTCCGCAACGTAGCCCTCCCCATCGGCCTGGGCGTCGTCTGGATCCTGGGCATCGAGACCCTCCTCGCCGGCGTCGTAGGCAGCCTTCTCCCCAGCCTCAATTGGCTGGCCAACGCCCTCCCCGGCACCAACGCCGGCTCCCTGGTCTTCACCGTCACCGGCATGTCAGCATCGGACGCCCCACCCGGCGTCCGCGACGCAGTAGGCGGAGGCCGAGCCCTCCTAACTCTCTTCGCCTACTGCACCCTCTTCGCAACCCTCTCCCTCTGGACCACCCGCCGCCGCGACGTCGCATGACATTCGGTGAGACCCGACGAGTACCACGCACCACCGTTGCCTGAAGCAACAGACCGTACGCCACCACCGCAGACCTCACACGAGAACAGGACCTGACAAGCATCTCCTCCGCCGGATCCGCTTCCCTGCAGAACAGCTCGCACGCCACCGAAGGCGGCCGATAGGGCAGCTGTCGCGGAGCGGTGTCCTTTGGTTGGTGTTCGCCGCTAGCTAGCTTTTGATGCCGGCGTGGACCAGGGCTAGCTCGCAGAACATGGCGTTGGCCCAGGAGAACCATTCGCGGGTGTACTGGGTGGGGTCGTCCACGTTGAAGCCTTCGTGCATCTGGCCGGTGCCGCCGGTGGTGTCGCGGAGGAGTTCGAGGAGTTGCTGGCGTTCCTCGGCGGATGTGCTGGAGATCCCCTGCACCGCAAGGGCGATGTGCCAGATGTAGCGCGGCGGCGTATGCGGACTCCCGATCCCGGAAGCGTGCGTCCCGCTGTAGTAATACGGGTTCTCCGGGCTGAGCAACAGCCGACGAGTCGCCAGGTACGTCGGATCGTCCGCCGCCGCATACCCCGTCAGCGGGATCGACAGCAGACTGGGCATGTTCGCGTCGTCCATCAGCAACGTCTCCCCCAGCCCGTCGACCTCGTACGCGTACACCTGCCCATGCACCGGATGCTCGACAGTGCCGTGCGAGGAGATGCCCTCGTCGATGTCCGCCTTGAGCGCCTTCGCCCGATCGGCCAACTCCGGGTCACGCAGTACTTCGGTAGCGATCTCCTCCAGATACCCGAGCACCACCGACGCGAACATGTTGCCCGGCACGTTGAACCCAAGCTCCGTCGCATCATCACTCGGCCGGAACGCGCTCCACGACATCCCCGTCGGCCGCGTCAGCCGCCCACGCCCCTCGCGCACCAGAGTGTCCGACGGCCGGTCGTCCAGTCGCTGGAAGCGGTACGGCGATCTCGCCTCATGGTCCTGCTCCACCGTCCACAGCTCGACGATCGCCTCAGCCGCCGCACGGAACCGCTGGTCGATCACATCCGCCCGACCGGTGATCCGCCACAGCCGGTACGCCAACTCGAGTGGGAAGCACAGCGAGTCGATCTCGTACTTGCGTTCCCACACCCACGGCGACATCTCCGTCTCGTCGGTGACGTGCCCCGCCCCGTTCGCCGACTTGTTGAAGGCGTTCGCGTACGGGTCCAGTACGACGTACTCCAACTGCCGGTGCAGCACCCCGATCAGCGTCTGCTGCAGACCCGGATCGTCCTTGCACAGCAGCAAATACGGGCGCATCTGCGCCGCGGAGTCGCGCAGCCACATCGCCGGGATGTCGCCGGTGAGCACGAACGTCGTCCCGTCGGGCAACGGCTCGGCGACCGCAGGCAGGTTCCCGGCCATCGAGCGCCGGAACATCTCCGCGATCACCTCGTCGCCGGTCGCCTGCTGAACAGCCGCAACGGCTCGGGCGAGGACCTCGGGGTCGATCATCAACACAATCACCTTTCAGCGGCAACGGCACTGCTCTGCAACAACAAGGACGGGTTTGGTGAGAATGTCTGGTCGAGGACCAGACTGGCGGCGCCGATCGCGCCGACGTCGGTGCCGAGCGCAGTACCGGCGACCTCGAACGGATGGACGGCGCGCACCAGGAACCGGCCGTCCAAGGCATCGCGTACGGCGTCACCGAGTACCGGCGCGAGCTGCTCCCAGTGCGGGCCACCGAAGACGACCCGCTCCAGATCGAGCAGGTTCGCGACGTCCTCGACCACCTTGGCGATCCGCCCGGCGAGAGCAACGATGATCTCCCGGGCAACACCAGGACCGTCCGCGGCCGACGCACACAACTGGGCGAACGCGGCGTCCACCGCCGGCCGATCCTCGATATCGATGCCTTTGGCAAGTACTCCGGCCTCGACCGCCTGCCGCACCAGGTACCGCGGCTGACTGGTCTCGCCGACGCACCCCCGCCGCCCGCAATAGCAGACAGGCCCGTCGGGATCGACGATCACGTGACCGATCTCGCCGACGTTGCTGGACGAACCGCGGACGATCTCGTCACCGATCACCAGCCCCGCGCCGACACCCGTGCCGAGGTAGAAGAACAGGAAACTGCCGCCCTGCCCGGCCCATCTCTCGGCAGACGCGGCCGCGGTCACGTCCTTGTCCAGGACGATCGGCAGACCGGTCCGCTCCCGCAGCTCGTCGCGCAGCGGGACCAGGTGCCACGCAGACAGGTTCGGCGGATCGACGACCACACCGCGCTCGACGTCGATCGGCCCGGGAGCGGCGATGCCCACGCCGGTGACGCGATCGCGCGGTGCGCCGGATGCGGCGATCACATCCTCGATCGTCTTCGCGATGCCGTCGATGAGTACGCCGGGATCGTCGGCGTACTCATCGACCGGCCGCCGCGCAACCACCTCGCCGGTGAGATCGAGCAGTACGACGGTGACCACGGCCGGGTCGAGATGCACGCCGACGGCGTACTGGCCGGTGGGCTCGAGCTCGAGCAGCGTCCGCGGCTTGCCGAGACCGGCGCCGCGCAGCCGACCGGCCTCCCGGACGAGTCCGGCGTCGAGAAGCCGGCGGGCGATGTTGGAGATCGCCTGCCCGGACAGCCCGGTGACTTCGGCGAGCTCGACGCGGCTGAGCTGGTCGCTACGGCGGATCGCATCGAGTACGACGGCATCGTTGAAGCCGCCGACCCGATCGAGGTTCGTGCCCCGCCGTACGCTCACAAAGGCCCCCAGGTCAGTTGGCGGTCGGGTCCGCACCCCACGGACGAGACCAGTCGTAGTGGAGGAACTCGTCACCCGCCCGCCAGGCGTTGGGTGTGGTGTTCACCAGCCAGTCGATCGGCTCGATCGCCTTGCTCTCAGCCACGGCACCACCACTGAGCGCCAAATGTATACCGTTCCGCAACGCACGGTCGGACCGCTCGGTGCGGGCTGCTGGATCGATCGACAGGAACAGCGCCGTACCGGACCGGGCGACCAGGTCGAGGAACCGCTCGTTCAGCTCCCACGGCGTCTGCGGCGTGCACGGGACGCAGTCCGCGTCGACGGCGAAGAACCGGTTGTGCTGCGGCAGCCGGAACGCGAGCGTGTTGACCCCCATCTTCCGGGTCCGCTCCCAGTCCCGCCCGGACGTGTCGTCACCGGTCCGCTGTACGTCGACCAGCCCGGCGGCGAGATGGCCGACGGTGTTGCAGCCGATCACGACGACGTCCTCCGCCGCGGACCGGATCTCCCGGTAGAACGCGAGGATGATCTCGGCGGTCGTCCGCGACGTGTCCTGCAATTGCCAGCCGCCGCGCGTCAACCGCGATCCCATCGCGGGTCCGAAGGCGCCGAAGACGTCGTAGGTGCTGAAGTCGTGCTTCACGAGTTCGAAGCCCCAGGACCGAAAGCGCTCGAGGTCGGCTCGCACTCCGTCCAGGACCTCGGGGTACGACGGATCGAGCGCGCGCCCGGGCTTGTCATGAGGGCCTGTCGACGCCCACCGACCCGGCTCGCGGACGAGGAGCGGGCGGAACCAGATACCCGGTCGGGCGCCGATCGCCTTGATCGCGGCCGCCGTACCGGCCATGTCGTCGAACACACCCGGGATCCCACGGTCCCAGGGGCCGCCGGAGCAGACACCGCCCGGGTACCAGCCGTCGTCGACGACGCTGAACGGTTTGACCGGGTGACCGTCGGCGAGTTCGACGATCGTGGTCGCGTCCTGGAGGACGGCCTTCTCGTCGAAGTTCTCGCCGTACGCGTAATACCAGTTGTTGGCCCCGACCACCGGCGCGGGCTCAGGTCGCGCCGGTAGTCGGGTGCTCATGGTGGCGACCCCTGCGTTCAGGGTCTGCCAAGGGGTGCCGCTGTCCTTGAATAGTCGCACGGTCGCCGCAGTGAGCGTCCGGCCCCTCAAGTGTGCCGGACCGCCCCCGTTGCGGAGGTCGAGCCACAGCGTGAAGCCGTCGCCGTCGACCGTCCAGGAGCAGAACGCACTCGGCTGGACGTCCACGCCGGCGCCGGTCGTGCTGCCGGTCTGCGGGTCGTGAACGAGGAAGTACCAGGGCAGCAGGCGCTCGGGTTGGATGTGGCGCCACTGCAGGTCGCCGTACGAACGCTCCCAGGCGTCGCCGAGGATCAGCGCGTCGGCAGGGAGTCGCTCGGTCCAGCGCAGCGCGACGCGGGAGATCGTCGTCGCGGTGACCTCGACAGCCCCGTCGTTCCAGGTGACCTCTGCACCGGCGGCGGACCAGGTCGAGCCTGATCCGACCGCGGTGGTCAACCGGTCCGAGAGATCCGACTGGACGAAAACAGCACTCGGTTCTCTCACCAGGCTCCCTCGGGGCGGATTTACTTTCCCCAGAGACTTTAGTTAGTGCCTCTCGGGCCGGTCAAGGCGGCTACCGCGGTGACGAGACGGTCGACATCCGACTGGTCCGTGTACGGCGCGAGGCCCGCGCGAACCGCTCCGGTCGGGCCGAGGCCGAGCACGCGGGCAGGCTCGTACGCGTAGAACGAGCCGGCCGGAGCGTTGACGCCGGCCTTCGCGAGGTGCTCGGAGACGGCTGCCGGGCTGTGACCCTCGAGGGTGAAGAGCAGAGTCGGCGTCCGGTTCGCGGCGTGGCCGTAGAGGGTGGCGCCGGGGATCGCCGCGAGGCGCGACTCGAGGTCGTCCCGGAGGCTGTCCTCGTACTCCTCGACCAGTTGGAGAGAGCTGACAAGCCGCTCCCGACGGGTCGAGCCGGACCCGCCGAGGCCGGCCAGGAAGTCGACGGCCGCGGTCGTGCCGGCCAGCAGTTCGTACGGCAGCGTGCCGAACTCGAAGCGCTCCGGTACGACGTTCGACGACGGCATGAGCTTGTCGGGCTTCAGCGTCTCGAGCAGCTCCGGCGCGGCGGTCAGCGCCCCGAGGTGCGGCCCGAAGAACTTGTACGGCGAGCAGACGTAGAAATCGGCGTACGTCGCGTCGACCGGCGCGTGAGCGGTCAGGTGCACGCCGTCGACGTAGATCAGTGCGCCGGCCTCGTGGACCTGGTCGGCCAGCTTGCGCGTGTCCGGTCGCGTGCCGAGCAGGTTCGAGGCACCGGTGACCGCGACCAGGCGGGTGCGATCGGTGAGGAGCGGCGCCAGGTCGTCGAGCTCGGAGGTCGCGATGTCGAATCCGAGCCACTTGATCGTGGCACCGGCTGCCTCGGCGGCCTGCACCCAGGGGCGGACGTTCGCGTCGTGGTCGAGACGAGTGACGATCACCTCATCGCCCTCGGACCAGTTCTTCGCGAGCGTGCGCGAGAAGTCGTAGGTCAGCTGGGTCATGCTGCGGCCGAAGACGATGCCCTCGGCAGTGGTGCCGAGCAGGTCGGCCATCGCGGCGCGGGCGCCGACGACGACCTCGTCGGCGCGACGCTCGGCGGCCGTGAGTTGGCCGCGGTTCGCGAGCGCCGAGGTCATCGTTCTCGAGACCGCGTCGGCGACGACCTGCGGCGTCTGCGAGCCGCCCGGGCCGTCGAAATGCGCCGCCCCCTCGTCGAGTGCGGGGAACTGCTTCCGGACCGCCACCACATCGAAGGCACACATGAGCGTCATCCTCGCTCACTCCTGACATCCGCCGCTACCACGTGCCCGAATGCGGATAAAAATCTCCGGAATGTCGGTGACGTGGTGCAGGATGTCAGGAGTGAGTACCGTAACGACTCCTGACAAGGCTCCGGTCCGGGCCTGGCTCCCCGTCATGCTGGCCCTGGCCGCGATCTGGGGCTGCAGCTTCCTGTTCATCTCGGTCGGCGTGCGGGAGCTGCCGCCGCTCTACCTGGCGCTCGGCCGGGTGATCGCGGGCTCCGTCGTACTGCTCGCGATCCTGGTCGTGAAGCGCGAGCCGCTGCCGCGTGATCCGCGGATCTGGGCGCATTCGTTCGTCGCCGGCGCGATCGGATCGGCGATCCCGTGGACCCTGTTCGGGTACGGCGAGGAGCGGATCCCGTCCCTGCTGGCCGGCATCTGGAACGGCATCACCCCGTTGATCGTGCTGCCGATCGCCGTGCTGATCTTCCGGACCGAGGTGTTCTCGGCGCAGCGCGGGCTCGGGCTGCTGATCGGGTTCACCGGGATGCTCGTGGTGCTCGGCGCGTGGCGGGTGGACAGCGGCGCCGACCTGGTCGGGCAGGGGCTGTGCATGCTCGCGGCGGTGTTCTACGGGCTCGCGATCCCTTACCAGAAGAAGTTCCTGGCCGGGACGACATTGTCCGGTACTGCGCTGTCGGCAACGTTGTTGCTGTGCGCAACCGTACAGCTGGCGATCGTCGCGCCGCTGGTCACCCGGCAGGCGCCGCCCGCCCCGTGGTCGTTGTCGGTCGAGGTTGTGCTGAGCGTCATCGCCCTCGGCGCGCTCGGCAGCGGGCTCGCGTTCGTCCTGAACATGCGCAACATCCGCCTGATCGGCGCGAGCCGCTCGTCGATGGTCACATACCTGATGCCGGTCTTCTCGATCCTCGTCGGCGTGATCGTGCTGCACGAGCACATCACCTGGTACCAGCCGGTCGGCGGCCTCATCGTCCTGCTGGGAGTAGCGGTCTCGCAGGGCGTCCTGACCTCGCTCCGCCAGAAGCCCGTCGTCGCGGCCCAGGCGACCATCTGAGCGGCGGATCTGGGCCACTGACCAACCTCCACCCGCGGCCGGTAGCGGTCGCCGGCTGAGCGTGAGTCGCGCAGACAACGGCCGGTTGGTCAGTGACGCAGATCCGGGTTCGGTCAGGCGTGGCGGCGAAGGTTGGGCACGGCTGCGACCGCGACCGCGGCGAGCGCGAGCAGCGTCCCCGAAACGACCGGCGCCGTGACCGGTTTGTCGGCGACGGGAACGAAGATGTCGATGAACAGGCTTGCGATCAGCTGACCGGCGATCGTACCCAGGCCGAGCACGAAGACGCCGACGACGCGGACCACGGCGGCCGCGGCGCTGATGAAGATCACGCCGCAAGCGCCGCCGAAGTACAGCCAGGGTTCGCTCGGGAGGTGCCGTGGTGCGCCGCGGAGTGCGAGGTCGACCAGGAAGACGATCAGCAGCGCGACGAATCCCACCAGGAAATTGACCACACCGGCGGCGACCGCGCCGTACCCACCGGTGGAGGCGGTCCGCGCGACCCGTCCGTTGATCGCCTGCTGTACGGCGGTCCCGACGCCACCGAGCGCGGGCAGGATCGCGAGGAGCAGGCCGTCGGGGTGACTCACCTGCTCCGACACCGCGAGGCCGACGGCGACGAGGGCGATCATCGCGCCGACGATCCGGATCGTGGTGAGCGGCTGCGGGCCGGCCGGGCCGAAGCCGAGGCGGTCGACGACCAGACTGCTGATCGCCTGCCCGGCCACACCGGCCACCAGGAAGACCGCGACGCCGATCACGGAGACGGTGATCGACTGCGTGGCGACGAGGAACGCGCCCGCGAGTCCACCGAGACATTGCCACCAGCGCAAACCGCCGTACCCGCGCATCGGCGTCCGGATCGTGCGCCAGACGTTGCCGAGTGCGCGCCGGACCGGCGGCACCACGGCCGTCGCGACCAACAGGATCAGCAGCCCGGTGCCGAACGAGATCAGCGCGGCCGGGATCCCGTCGCCGAGGATGCCGCCGAGCTCGCCGTTCAACCGCGACTGCACCGCGACCAGCATGCCGATCCCGAACGCCGAGACCAACCCGACAACGTGGTGCTGCCGGGTCGAAGCGGCGGGAGGCGCGGCGGTTGTTGTCACCTCACCATCATGACCGTCCGGCCTATAGCGCCTGACAGCAGGTCCGAATTATGACCGGCGGATGAGCGCCAGGTACATCGCGTCGGTGCCGTGCAGATGCGGCCAGAGCTGGACATCGGGCCCGTCGCCCAGATCCGGTACGCCGGGGAACAGCGGGCGGGCGTCTTCGAGCGACGCGTCGTCGCGGCGACCCAGGACGGCGTCGACGACCGCGCGGGTCTCATCGGGATGCGGCGAGCAGGTGACGTACGCGACCACGCCGCCCGGACGGACCGAGGTGATCGCGGAGTCGAGCAGGGCCTCTTGGAGCGGGCGCAGTTCGACGACGTCTTCCGGCGTACGACGCCAGCGGGCCTCGGGCCGACGCCGCAGCGCACCGAGGCCGCTGCAGGGGACGTCAGCCAGCACGCGGTCGAAGGAGCCGGCCGGCCAGGTCGGCTTGGTCCCGTCTCCCACGAGGACCTTGTGGTTGCCGGGGATCGCCCGCAGGTTGGCGCGGACCAGCTCGGCCCGGTGCTTGAGCGGCTCCACCGCGGTCAGCTGGCCATCCTGCACCAGGGCCGCGAGCAGGGCCGACTTCCCACCTGGTCCGGCGCAGAGGTCCAGCCAGTTGGCGTCGTCTCCGTCAACCTTCGCGGATGCCAGCGCGACCGCCACCAGCTGCGACCCTTCGTCCTGCACGCCGGCGCGTCCGGTGGCGACCGCTTCGATCCGCCCCGGATCACCTCCGCCCTCGAGCACAGCGCCGTACGGCGACCATCGCGCGGGCGTCGCACCGGCCGCGACCAGCTCGTCCACCGTCGCCAGCCCGGGCCGCACCGCCAGCGTCACCCGCGGCGGCTCGTTGTCGGCGAAAAGCAGACGCTCCAGCTCGATCGCCTCATCACCCGGCGGGGCAGCACCCGGGCCGCTGGTGAGGGCGCGGTCGAACGCCTCGACCACCCAGCGGGGGTGGGCTTCGGCGATTGCCAAGTAGCCGAGCGGGTCGTCCTTCGGGGCGACCGTCTCGACCCACTGATCCAGCGAGCGTTGGCTGATCTTGCGGAGTACGGCGTTGACGATGCCGGTGCGCTTCTGGCCGAGCTCCGCACGGGTGAGGGTGACCATCTCGTTGACCGCGGCGTACGAGTCGACTCGCATATTGAGCAGCTGGTGGGCGCCGAGGCGGAGGAGGTCGAGGAGTTCAGGGTCGAGGTCTGCCAGTGGGCGGGAGACGCTGCGAGCGAGGAACGCGTCGTACGTGCCCTGCCAGCGCAGCGTTCCGTGGACGAGCTCGGTGCAGAAGGCGGCGTCCCGACCCGACAGGCGTGCGTCGCGGAGCGCCTTGTTGAGGGCGAGGTTCGCGTACGCGCCCTCTGCCGTCACCTGCCGGATGACCTGGAACGCGACCACCCGCACCCGATCCGGCCGGACCTGCGGCGCGCGATTACGAGGCGAACGATCGCTCACGCGGGGGGACCCAGCCGATCGTCATCAGTCAGGCGGATACCGCGGGCCCAGTCGGCGGCGGCCATCGGCTTCTTGCCCTGCGGCTGGACCGTGACCAGCTCGACCGCGCGGCTCCCGGTGCCGACCTTCACGGTCGACTTGGTCGCCTGCAGCTCGCCCGGCTTCAGTTCCTCGTCGGTCAGCCGGACGGCGAGCACCTTGAGCCGCTCGCCACGGAACGTCGTCCACGCCCCCGGTGCCGGGTTGCACCCACGCACCAGCCGATCCACCCGCTGCGCCGGCGCGGTCAGATCCAGCTCCGCGTCCTCGACCGTGATCTTCGGCGCGAGCGTCACACCGTCGGCCGGCTGCTCGCGAGCCTCCAGCACACCGGCCTCGATCCCGTCCAGCGTGTCGACCAGGAGCTTCGAACCCGACACGGCCAGCCGGTGCAACAGATCGCCCGAAGTGTCCGACGGGCCGATCGGCTCGGTCAGTACGCCGAACACCGGCCCCGCGTCGAGGGCCTTCACGATCCGGAACGTGCTCGCCCCGGTGACGTCGTCGCCGGCGATGATCGAGTGCTGCACCGGCGCGGCCCCACGCCACGCGGGCAGCACCGAGAAGTGCAGGTTGATCCAGCCGTGCCGCGGGATGTCGAGCGCGGCCTGCGGCAGCAGACCGCCGTACGCGACGACCGGGCAGCAGTCCGGCGCGATCTCCCGCATCCGCTCCAGGAACGCCGGGTCGCTCGGCTTCACCGGCTTCAGGATCTCGACCCCGCCGAGCTCCTCGGCGTACTGCGCGACCGGTGAGGCGACCAGCTTCCGCCCGCGGCCGGCCGGTGCGTCCGGGCGGGTGACGACGCCGACGAGTTCGTGGCGGCTGGCAACGATCGCCTCGAGTGCGGTGACAGCTGGTTCCGGCGTACCGGCAAAGACGACTCTCACAGGCCAAAACCATTCGTCGGGTGGGGTGAGACCTTGATCTGCGGCGGACCGGCCAGGCCGGACCACTCGGCTTCGCGGATCGCCTTCATCGCCTGCTTGCGGGTCTCCCGGTCGAGGCGGTCGACGAACAGGATGCCGTCCAGGTGGTCGGTCTCGTGCTGGATGCAGCGAGCGAGCAGATCCGAGCCCTCGATCACCACAGGGTCGCCGTACATGTTGAAGCCCTTGGCGATCACCGACTGGGCCCGGCGGCAGTCGAAGGTCAGGCCGGGGATCGACAGGCAGCCCTCGGGGCCGAACTGGTCGTCGGCCGACAGCGACAGTTCGGGGTTGATCAGGTGCCCGAGCTCGCCCTCGACGTGGTACGTGAACACCCGCAGACCGACCCCGATCTGCGGCGCGGCCAGGCCGGATCCGGGCGCGTCCTGCATGGTGTCGGTGAGGTCCGCGACCAGGCGGCGCAGCTCGGCGTCGAAGTCGACGACCGGCTCGGCCTTGGTGATCAGCACAGGGTCGCCGAACAGGCGGATGGGTTGGACCGACACAGACTCTCCACACGGGTTCCACGGAGCAGGACCGGGCAAGTCTAGTTGGCGCGCGGAGTGGATTCAGGGTGGGAGGCCCCTCCCGTTTGTTGCCACAAGCACGTACTGTGGTCCCAGGCGTACCCTCAGTCACTGCCGTCACACGCCGCTCGGGAGACCCAATGCTCACTGCAGCACGGGGGGCAACTCTGATCCTCCTGGGTGCACTGCTTGCGCAGGCACCCCTCACTGCCCAGGCCTACCAACCGCGCGAGCCCGAGTACTCCGGGCCGCCGTCCACCGCGCCGTCCACCGCGACACCCACCGTCGCGCCCACCGCGGCGCCCACCTCTGCTCCTACGTCAGCTCCGACCTCAGCTCCGACCTCAGCTCCGACCGAGGAGCCCGGAGCGACGCCGACGAGTGCCGGTACGCCGGTCGCGGAGCCGGCGGCGCGGTCGTGGAGTGAGGTGGTCAAGCAGGTGACGGAGACGTCGCCGGGCGATCTGCAGGTGCGGTCCGCGGACAAGGCCGAGCAGGCCGAATCCATGCTCCGGTGCTTCAAGCTCGAGACCGAGAACTACTGCCTCGGCCTCGGCTTCGTCGACAAGCTCCCGACGGGCGCACAGCTGGAGTCGTTGGTGAGCCCACCGACCCTGCGCGCGGCGGATGAGGCCGGAGTCGAGCAGGACATCCCAACCGGCGATCTCACCCCGGCCGATTTCGTCGCCCAACGCGCGGCGATGCCGAAGAGCGCCCGTGTCAGCGCCGAACTGGACGAGATGCAGGCGGCCTGGAACGGCCGCGAGAAGGCCCGCGAGTTGCGCGAGCTCGTCCAAGCCAACACACCCCCGGTGAACCCGCAGGAGCCTGGCAGCTCGTCTGCGGCGAGCCAGGAGGAGGCGGGGGATCAGGCGAGCCGCGAATCGGCGGCGCCGGCTCCGACCACGACTGCAACGCCGACTGTGGTGCCCACACGGACCGCTCCCACGGTGGCGCCGTCCAAGCCGGTGCCGACGGCGCCGACCACGCCGGCTGCTCCGGTGAAGACGCCGGCTTCGGCGTACATCATGAAGGGGTTCCAGACCTCGCAGGAGAAGGGTTACTGGTGTGGGCCGGCGACGTTCCAGTCGATCGACTGGGCCGACGACAACCAGAAGGACACCCAGGCGTCCTGGGCCAAGGACCTCGGCTCGACCACCGGCGGTACAGCGATCTCGGCGATGGTGAAGCAGACCAACGTGAAGACCGCCTGGCCGAAGTCCGCCGGCACGTACATCGTGCAGAACGTCTCGGACTGGAACGCGCAGACCTTCTTCGCCGTCCACCAGAAGCACCTCGGCGTCTACAAGGCCCCGGTGATCGAGCACGTGCAGCTGCTCAAGCGGTACTTCCCGTACCTCGCCTTCAACCACAGCGGGCACTACCAGGTCGGGCGCGGCTACGACAAGGCGAACGGCACGATCGCGATCTTCGAGGTGTTCAACGAGCGCCGGTTCAACAGCCGCGGCAACGTCACCGACGGCCCGCGGAACATCCCGGCGAGCGCCCTGTTCAACGCCACCCTGGCCAACTCCTTCAAGAACATCGGGTTGTAGATGCGTCGTCGTACGGTTGCCGCAGGCACCCTTCTCGTCCTGCTCCTGGCCGGCTGCTCCACCACCACGAAGGACGCCGGGCCCACACCCACGCCAACACCCACGCCGAAACCGTCGGTCACCCCAACAAGGCCGACGGACAGCGGTACGGCGATCCCGGTCTGGGCGAACGTCCTGCGGCAACCGGTCGACGGCCAGCACCTCGTCACCCAGCAACACAAGTACGTCGTGACCCGCGGAAGCGACGAGGCCGGTACGACGACGATCACCGACCGCGCCAGCAAGAAGGCCGTCGTCCGCCACGTCCCCGCGACCGGTTTCGTGGCCCAGTCCCCGGTCGTCATCGACGACCATTGGGCCCTGATCGAGGACATCCGCTCCGACGGCCCCGACCCGCAGATCAAAGTCGTCCGCTATGACCTCACCACTGGTAAGGCCGCGCCACTCGCCGGAGTCCCGCCGGTCTCCGAACCCGAGATCGGCGCGTACGACGGCACCTTCGCCTACAGCTCCACCGACGCGAAGAACCGCTCCTGCCTGATCGTCACCGACCTGGCCACCCTCAAGTCCCGCGCCGTCACCTGTGTCGCCGCCCCCGGGTACGTCGCAGACCCGGTCGTTTCCGCCGACACCGTCACCTTCAGCGAGATCATCGCCCCCGAGACCGCACGCCGGTGTAAACGCATCCTGTCCGCTCCCCTGTCCCAGGGCGCGGCGAAACCGGTGCCCGCAGCAACCAACTGCATCCAGTGGAGCGGCGCGACGATCGGCGGCGCGACGATCTGGTCCGAGGTCGCGGCCACGGACCCCGACCAGTACCAGAGCAAGGCATACGTCCGCGAGGCCGGCGACTCCCCCGCCCGCCCGCTCGGCACCGTCGTCACCGACACGATCCTTGCCTGCGGCAACTGGATCCTCTGGGAGGTCCGAACCGTCAGCCCTACCGGCGAGGAGACCTACCAGATCAACCGCTGGCGCCCCGGTCTCGCCAAGCCGCAACGCATGTACGCCGCGAGGCCCGGCGTCGCGCTCACCCCGATGACGTGTCAGGACAACACGGTGTACGTCGAAGCGGCGTACCTCGCGAGCACCCCGACCTACACGGAAACGATCTCGGCAGCAGTCTGATCACCAGCGCGCGTGCCGGATCCGCACCTTGCCGAACCCGACCGCGCCGGTGATCCGGATCCGCGGACCGGAGCCGGTGGACCCGCGCGGCGGCTTGTACTGCGAGTCTTTCCAGGCGGTGTGCAGACCCTCGAGCTCGACGACCGCGTTGCGCGGCACCCGGATCTTCGCCCCGCCGGTGCCGAGCTTGAGCTCGATGTCGACCTCCGGGTGCTCGAAGATCGCCCGGGTCAGATCGAGCCGGACCCGGCCGAACGCGGAGTGCACCTTCAGCTTCCGCGGGACCCGCCAGACGCCGGCGCGGCTGATCCGCCCGGCCGCCGCGCCGATGGTCGCGGAGCGGCCGGGGTCCGGCGCCGGCAGCGATGCCAGAGCCCGCTGCAGGTCCTGACGAGTCCGGGCGCTGAGCACCTGGTGCAGCCGGTCGTCCATCTCCTCGTGCGTCAGGATCCCGTCCGTATAGGCCTCTTGCACGCGTCGCACAGCGGTGTCGCGGTCCACGTCCCCGATGGCGGGTGAGCGGTCTCCTGGCACGGACGTCACTCAACCACTGTAGTACCGCTAGAGCGCCACACCGCGGGCCTGGAGTTGCGCACGGAGGTCGGCCGCACCGGTGAAGACCTCGGCGTCCAGACCGACCGCGCGAGCAGCG
This sequence comes from Kribbella sp. NBC_00662, assembly GCF_041430295.1. GTDB lineage: Bacteria > Actinomycetota > Actinomycetes > Propionibacteriales > Kribbellaceae > Kribbella. Next base: position 7,164,047 of record NZ_CP109029.1, read on the forward strand.
TCGACGTTGTACGCCATGTCGTCGGTGTAGAAGGTACGCGCCGGGTCCAGACCGAAGCGGTCGATCAGGATCCGGTAGATCTTCTCGCCAGGCTTGGCCGTCTGCTCGACGCCCGACACGATCTCGCCGTCGAACTGTGTGAGGATCGGGAATGCGTCCTTGGCCACCTCCCACTTCTCACCGGAGAAGTTCGTCAACGCGTACGTCGGCAGGCCCAGCGCCTTGATCTCGGTGAGCACCGCGGCGGCGTCCTCGAACACGCCCTTGACCATCTTCAGCCAGCCGGTGTCGTACGCCGCGATCCACTCGGCATGCTCCGGGTGCAGGCTCGTCAGCTCCGCGACCGCCTCGGCCCACGTGCGGCCCTCGTCCTGCTTGTGGTTCCAGGCCGGCGTGGCCACGTTGGTCAGGAAGTGCGACCGCTGCTCCTCGTCCGGGATCAGGTCGGCGTAGAGGTAGTTGGGGCTCCAGTCCAACAGCACCCCGCCGATGTCGAACACCACCGCGTCGATCGTCATGTCCGCAACCCTACGAGACTCGACGAGAACGGCGCCGCGGCCTTCACCGTACGGAGCACCGGGACGGTCTCGATGGCGGTGATGTGCTCGATGGCTCCGACGCGTTCGGTCAGGTAGGTGTGCAGTGCGTCGGGGCTGGCACAGAGCGCCTGGGTGACGAGATTCGTCCGCCCGGTGGTCGCCGCGACGAAGCCGAGCTCGTCGTGCTCGGCCAACGCCCGGCCGACCGCGTCGAGATGCGCGGGCGGAACGGACAGCCACAACATCGCGCTGGTCGTGAAGCCGAGTGCGGTCGGATCGACGTCGACATCGAAGTAGACCGCGCCGGTCTGGTGCAGCTCGTCGAGCCGGCGCGCGACGGTCGCCGTCGACCAGCCCGTGCGTACGGCGAGATCCGCGTGCGTCGCGCGACCGTCTTCGCCGAGCGCGGTCAGCAACTTCGCGTCGCCCTCGCCGAGCGGCCTGACCGGTCCTGGATCAGTTGGCGTTGCGATGAAGGCTGCCTCCTGTGCCGGCGTCAGGCTCTTGGCCCGACCACGCCAGGCGGTCGGACCGCCGACGTACATGTGCAACAGGTACTGCGCCGAGACCGATGTGATGCCGGTTGTCCGCGGGAGATCGTTGAGCAGCAACGCGCTGCCGTCGGTCGGGGTGCTGTTGACGATCGACACGATCTCGGTCCCGCCCGCGGCGAACTTGATCCAGCTGGTGTCCGGGCGGCGGGCGAGCGCGGCGGCGAGATCCTGCGCCACCTGCGGAGTCGCGGTGAGGCGAACCAGCCACAACGCCCGCCCGGCCGTCAGCGGATCCGGCAGGCCGATCACGCGCAGCCCGGCCTCGGCCCGCAGCCGGTTGAAGCGGCGCGCCACCGTCTGGGTCGAGACGCCGAGCACCTCCCCGACCCGGCTGTACGGCGCTCGTCCGTCGAGCTGCAGCGCGTGGATCAGGGCCCGGTCGATCTCATCCAGCATGTGAAGATTCTCGTTCAGAATGTCCAGGAATGGAAGATTCATGCATATTTCAGAGCACGTGTGGAAGGTTGGTTGCTTGAATCGGATCGTGGCGGCATGACGAACAAGCGATGGATCGGGCTGATCGCCCTACTCGTGGCCGAGGCCATGAATCTGCTGGACGCGACGATCGTGCAGGTCGCGGCGCCGGTCATCCACGGCGACCTCGGCGGCCGGACGTCCGACATCCAATGGTTCAGCGCGGCGTACACACTGCCGTTCGCGGCCCTGCTCATCACCGGGGGTCGACTCGGCGATCGGTACGGTCGGCGGAGGGTGTTCCGCGTCGGCGTTGCCGCCTTCGTGATCACCTCGACGACATGCGCATTGGCGATGAACCCCGGCCTGCTGATCGCGTCGCGAGCCGTGCAGGGCGCGGCGGCCGCGCTGGTGATCCCGCAGACGATCGGACTGATCAAGGCCGGCTTCACCGGACCGGCTCTCGCGAAGGCGCTCGGCACGATCGGTCCGGTGATGGGACTGGCCGGCATTTCCGGGCCGCTGCTCGGCGGGTTCATCACCGAGGCCAGCACGTGGCGAGCGGTCTTCCTCGTCAACGTGCCGCTGGGCCTCGGCGTACTCGCCCTCTCGCATCTGTTGCCCGAGTCGGCGGCTCCACAGCGACCGCGGATCGATGTACTCGGAACGGTGTTGCTGACCGGAGGGACCGCGCTGGTCGTCTACCCGATCCTGCAGTCCCGCGACTGGTTCCTGTTGATCGGCGGCGTCGTACTGCTCGGGTTGTGCTTGTTGCGCGGCAATCTGATCGAGACGAGTCTGTTCGCGCACCGCGGGTTCGCTCCGGCGCTCGCGACGTCGACGCTGTTCTTCGCGGTGATGAGTGGGCTGACGCTGGTCGTCGTACTGCACGAGCAACTCACGCTCCACCACGGCGTCATGCGCGCCAGCCTCGCGTTACTCCCGTGGTCCGCCGCGACCGGGATCGCCTCACTCGTCGCGGGTCAGTGGCTGGTTGCCCGCTTTGGATCACGGTTGATGTACGCCGGTCTCGGTGTACTGCTCGTCGGCCTGGCGGCTGCGCCGTACGCACTGCTGCCTGCGTTGGCCGTCGGGGGTGCAGGGGTCGGGCTGTTCACGACAGCGTTCTTCACGGAGGCGTTGCATCGGGTGGAGCCGCACGAGACCGGATCCGCGGCAGGGCTGCTCAACGCAGTACAGCAGTTCGGCGGGACGCTCGGTGTTGCGGCGTTCGGCACGATCTTCCTGCATCACCCGGTCTCGCTCGACCGTACGGCGTGGGTTGCGGTCGCGGTCCTCGTGGTGACGACCGCGACCGCTCACCTCATGCGGTCGCCGCGTTGGCTGCGGCTCGGGCGTGGAGCGCCGGCGCCAGCGAGTACTGGCCGATGAAGATGACCACACCGAGTACGGCGCAACCCAGCCAGGTGGCTGTCGGGCCGAGGTGCTCGAGGGCGTTCGTGCCGGCCAGCGGACCGATCACGGTGCCGACGCCGAACGCCATCCCGGACAGACCCATGTAGCGGCCGCGCAGGTCGATCGGTGCGAGGTCGGCGAACACCGCGCCGATCACGGCGGCGAACCCGATCTCGCCGATCGTCCACACCACGACCGACACCGCGTACCCCCACCAACTGTGCACGATCGCGCCGACGCCGAAGCCGAGACCGACGACCAGCATCGAGGCCGCGAGCAACTTCGGCCGGTCGAGCCTGGCGTACCACTTGCCGAGGAACGGCTGGACGAGCACGATCACGACACCGTTGAGCGCGATCACCAGGCCGTATGTGCGGGACGAGAGGCCGTCCTCCGACATCGCCAGCGGCAGGGTCGAGTAGCCCTGCATGTAGATGGTCGCGTAGCCGATCTGGATCAGGATCATCAACAGGAACACGGTGTCGCGTACGACGACCGGCAGCAGCGCGCGGCGTACCGAATCCTCCTCGGGAGCCGGGCGGCTCTCCGGCACCATCGTCCAGATCACCAGGCCGGCGATCACCGACGTGGCGGCGTTCACCCAGAACAACAGGCCGTAGCCGAACGACGCGAGGACGCCGGCGCTGACGGTCGAGACGGAGAAGCCGAGGTTGATCGCCCAGAACAGCAGGCCGTACGCGCGGACCCGTTCGGTCGGCTGCAGCAGGTCCGCGACCGTCGCCTGGACGGCCGGTCGGAACAGGTCGCTGAGCAGGCCGACCAGGAACGCGGTCACCCAGATCAGCGCCATCGAACGCGCGGATCCGAGCAGGATCAGCGCGGCGCCGGTGCCGAAGAAGCAGATCAGCATGGTCAGGCGGCGACCGACTCGATCGGCCAACCAGCCGCCGACGAGTTGCGCGCAGACCGATCCGGCGCCGACAGCGGCCGCGACGGCTCCCGCCGTACCGGCCGAGAGTTGGCGGTCGTGGGTCAGGTAGAGGACGAGGAACGGTTGCACGAAGCTGCCGAGCCGGTTGACCAGCTGGCACACCCACAGCGCCCAGAATGCCCGCGGCAGGGCGGTGGGGGTGGCGTTGTCGATGGCGACTGCACTCATGGGATCAACTCTCGGGTCCGCGCGAGGCGTTGTCGATGATTAGGGTGAGGACTAATCTTGTCCGGGTGATCACGATCAGGCTGAACGCCGGGGACGTCGGGCGGATCCGGTTCGCGCTGTCGCCGGTGTGGGAGGCGATGACGAGTGTGCGGGCGTTGAGCAACAACACCGCGCAGAGCGTGCACGGCCCGTGGCTGCAGAAGGTCCGGCCGACGATCGCGGGCGACGACCTGACGTTGCTCAGGGCCCTTATTCCGCCGTACGGCTATATCCCGGACTTCATGACGCCCGCGCCGCCGCGGCGGTCGACCAGTTTCGAGTCCGGTCTGGCCGCGATCGCCGCGACGCCGCACGACATCGTCGCGAACGAGATCGGGAAGCTGCACCACGACACCCCACATCCACTACTGCCGGAGCTGATCGCGAATCCGGCGAAGGCGCTGGAGCTGATCACGTCGGCCCTGGAGACGTACTGGCGCCGGGCGATCGAGCCGGAGTGGCGGCGGATGCGGTCGCTGCTGCAGGAGGACCTCGCGTTCCGGCTGGACGAGCTGGCGAGCGGCGGGATCGAGCGGCTGTTCCGCAACCTGCATCCGTCGATCTGCTACCGCGGCGATCGGGTCGAGATCAACCGCCCGTACACCTGCGACGGCGAACCGATGGCCGGACAGGGTCTACTACTCGTGCCCTGCGTCTTCACCTGGCCGGCCGGGCTGGCGGTGACGGGAGCGCCGCACGTCCCCACGATCACCTACCCACCCCGCGGCCTCGGGCGCCTCTGGGAGGACCGTCAGGACACCACGGACTCACCCCTGGCAGACCTCGTCGGCCGCACCCGAGCGGCGATCGTCAGCCACTTGGACCTACCAATGTCCACAACCCACCTCGCCCACCAGCTAGGCGTCTCGGCCCCGACCTTGAGCGTCCACCTGAGCATCCTCCGCAACGCCGGCGTGGTCACCTCCCACCGCGACGGCCGCACCGTCCTCTACCACCGCACTCCCCTGGGCCATCAACTCCTGTCCGCCTCCACCCAACTCGCGACGACCGCGTAGCTACCCCTCGACCCGCGCGAGCGCCACCGCGTCGGCGCGATCCTTGGCCGCATCAGCCGCTTCCTCGCGCGGGACGTCCTTGCCGGCCCGGAGTACGCCCAGTGGAATCGCGCGCGCCGACACCCCGCTCAACTCGCGGCGGATCTCACCGAACGGCTCCGTCGACCAGACGACCGGGTGATCCGGCAGCGGTACGACGACCTCGCCGGCCGTGCCGCTCTCCACGAAGGTGAACTCGACCAGCGCCGTACCGAACACGTACCGCGTCCCGATCACGTCATCGGGCATCGGCGTATGACGCCAGCCGATCGTCTCGAGTGCTGCCTTGACTCTGTCGGAGTCTCGCCGCCAGGTCGCCACGTCCACGTCGTCGTGCTGACGGGTCTGCTCCCCTACCCAGAAGTCGACCGCCCATCCTCCGAACAGCCAGTGGTCGACACCGGCCTCGTCCAATGCTTGGCCGAGTGCCGAGATGGCAGCCAGCTGTTCGTGTGCTTCGCGGTTCACTCCTGCAGGGTCTGCCGGGGAAGACTGTTGGTCCAGCCTTCGGCTCAGCCGAAGCTGGGTGGGTCTACCTGGATTCGGACGGTGCCGGGGTTCTTCTTGGTGGTGCGGGCTGATTGGGATTCCTTGAGGGAGCGGACGAGGGTGGCGCCGTGTTGGCGGGGCGTGCGGACCACGGCTCGGACGGTTTCCTCGTCGAGGTCTACCGGGCCGAGGACCTCCAGGCCCGCGGAGGGCGGGACGAGGTCGCGGAGACGGGTGATCAGGTCGTTGACCGACTCCGACGGGCCGGTGAGTTCGGCGAGTTTGGCGGCGGGGGCGAGGCGGGCGGTACGGCGTTCCTCGATCTCGCGGGTGGCGTAGCCCTCGGGGCTCCAGCGGACGATCGCCTGGAGTGGAAGGGCGGACGGGTCGCCGACGAGGATCACGGTGCCGCCGTCGCGGGCCGATCGGACCAGGGCGGCCGCGTTGAACCAGCGACGTACGGCCTCTTCGGGAGCTCGTAGATCGGGGCGGGCGAGCATCAGCCACGTGTCGAGGAGAACGGCTGCGGCGTACCCGCCTTCGGCGACCGGCTCGGCGCCGGGTGTGCTGACGATGAGCGCGGGCGCGTCCGACACGACGTCGAGCATGTTGTCGCCGCCCGACGTACGCACCACGACACCGGGGAACGCCCGCCCCAACTCCTCCGCCGTACGGCGCGCGCCGATGATCGCCGCCCGCATCCGGGTATCACCGCACTCCGGGCACCGGTGATCGACCGCCGGGCGCCCGCACACACTGCAGCTCGCCGGCCCGGCTCCCCCGGTCCGGCGCAACGTCCCGCCGCAGGTCGAGCACCGGGACGGCGCACGGCACGTCTGGCACACCAAGCTCGGCAGATACCCGGCCCGTGGCACCTGCACGAGCACTGGTCCCGTGCGCAGCCCGTCCCGGGCGATCTCGAACACCCGATGCGGCAACCGCGCCGCCCGCGCGCTCGGATCCCGCGCCAGCTCGATGTCCGACTCCCCTGCGATGTGCACCGACGGCGCGGCCGCCCGGATCACCTTCCGGTCCGCGATCAGCTCGTGCGCGAACCCGGTCTCGATCAACGCCGCAGCCTCCGCGGACCGCGCGAACCCACCGAGCAGCGCGGCGCAGTTCTGCCGGAACGCCCGCAGCAGCAGGACCTCCCGCGCATGCGGGTACGGCGCCCGCGGCTCGGCGTACGACTCGTCGCCGTCGTCCCACATCGCCACGAGCCCGAGATCCGCAACCGGGGCGAACGCGGCCGCGCGAGTCCCGATCACGACCCGGGCGCAGCCGCGGAGCGCCGCCAGGAAGGCGCGATAACGCGCCGTCGGACCGAGGTCCGCCGAGAGCGAGACGAATCCGTCGTCACCGAGGACCGCTCGACAGGCCGCCGCCAACCGCTCGAGGTCGCGCGCGTCGGGGGCGAGCAGCAGGGCGCCGCGACCGGACGCAGCGCAGACGGCCGCGGCCTGCGCGAACGCGAGCGCCCAGTCGGCTCCCGGCACGGCGGTCCAGACCGCCCGGGGCGCCTCCCCGCGCTCGATCGCGTCGAGGAAGCCGGCCGGGTACGGCGACCATTCGGATCGCGAGGTCGACACCGGCGGGCGCGGCGGCTGATCGCAGCGCAGCGGCTCGGCTTCAACCTTCGCGTGCCGCGGCGGGACCGCGAGTCGCGTGACATCCGCGAGCACCCCGGCGTACCGATCGGCGACGGCGCGACACAGGTCTGCGATCTCCGGTGTCAGCACGCGCTCGGGCGAGACCACCTTGCGCAGCCTCATCAGCTTGCCGTCATGGTCCGACTCCGCGAGGCGCTCGAGCACGAATCCGTCGAGGTCCTTGCCGGCGAAACGAACCTTCACCCGGGCACCGGGCTGCGCCGCCTCGGCCATGTCCTCCGGGACGAGATAGTCGAACGGCCGATCCAGATGCGGGAGCGAGACATCGACCGCGATCCGGGCCACCGGCAACGTCGCGGTGATCTCGGCCGGCTCCTTCGTGCGCGACCTGCGAACGGTGTCGCGCAGGAGCGTCAGCTGCTCCGGCGAGTCCGCGTTCGATGTCACCGGGAAACTGTAGTCGGCCGCGACGACTCTCCGTCGGAGGTCGACCGCCGTCCTGTGGACAAGCAGCGGCCCGGCCGCCGTGACCGGCAGCCGGGCCGTGCGCGAACGCAGCTACTACTTGTTGACCGCGGCCTTGAGAGCCTCGACCCGGTCGGTGCGCTCCCAGGTGAAGTCCTCGCCGGTGCGGCCGAAGTGACCGTTGCGCGCGGTCTGGGCGTAGATCGGCCGGAGCAGCTCCAGGTCGCGGATGATCGCGGCCGGCCGCAGGTCGAAGACCTCCCGGGCGGCGTCGGCGATCTTGCTCACCGGCACCTTCTCGGTCCCGAACGTGTCGACGTAGAAGCCGACCGGGGCCGCCTTGCCGATCGCGTACGCGACCTGGCACTCGACCCGGTCCGCGAGCCCCGCGGCGACGATGTTCTTCGCCACCCAGCGCATCGCGTACGCCGCCGACCGGTCCACCTTGGACGGGTCCTTGCCGGAGAACGCGCCGCCACCGTGCCGCGCCATCCCGCCGTAGGTGTCGATGATGATCTTCCGCCCGGTCAGCCCGGCGTCGCCCATCGGGCCGCCGATCTCGAACCGGCCGGTCGGGTTCACCAGCAGCTTGTAGTCGGTCGAGTCGATGTCGAACTGCTCGAGCACCGGGTCGACGACGTGCTTCTTGATGTCCGGCGTCAGCATCGACTCGAGGTTGATGTCCGCCGCGTGCTGGCTGGACACGACCACGGTGTCGATCCGGATCGCCTTGTCACCGTCGTACTCGACCGTGACCTGGGTCTTGCCGTCCGGCCGCAGGTACGCCAGCGTGCCGTTCTTGCGGACCTCGGACAGCCGCTCGGACAGCCGGTGCGCGATCGTGATCGGCAGCGGCATCAGCTCCGGCGTCTCGTTTGACGCGTAGCCGAACATCAGCCCCTGGTCGCCTGCCCCCTGCAGGTCCAGTGCGTCCACCGACGCGTCCGAACGCGTCTCGTACGCCGTGTCGACACCCTGCGCGATGTCCGGCGACTGGCTGCCGATGGCGACCTGCACCCCACAGGACGCACCGTCGAAGCCCTTCAAGGACGAGTCGTAGCCGATCTCCAGGATGCGCGATCGCACGATCCCCGGGATATCGACGTACGCCGTCGTGGTGACCTCGCCCGCGACGACGACCAGACCCGTGGTGATCAGGGTCTCGACCGCCACGCGGCTCTTCGGGTCCTCGGCCAGCAACGCGTCGAGGATGGAGTCGCTGATCTGGTCAGCGATCTTGTCCGGGTGACCTTCGGTCACGGACTCGGACGTGAAAAGGCGCCTCGCCACAGTTCTCCCTCGGATTCCTCTCGTGCCGCACGGCTGTTCCCCACAGTCGCACGGTCCCCCCATGCACCGACGGTTGGCGATGCATCTTGGGCAGTATGCCAGCAGTTTCCACCGGAGTCCCGGTAACGCTCCGAATTCATCCAGCATACGGGATTGTTGATCACATTGTGGACTTCTAGTCCGATTTCAGGCGTGGGCGCCGACCGTCACGTCGCCGAGTGTGAGCGAGGGCGCACCGTCGAGGATCGCTCCCAGCCGCTCCACCTCGGCGTCCAGCAGGCTGCGGCGGCGACGGTTCAGCGGGGCGAGTGCCTCGACCGTGAAGTGCAGGGTCCGGCCCGACTTCTTCTGGTGCCAGACGCCCGCGACGATGCCGTCGACGAGCAGCAGCGGGTAGTTCCCGGCCTGCCCGCGAGCGGTCGCCCGGTCGAAGGCCTTGCCGGGGAAGAGCAGCTCCCTCGGGTAGCTGCCGACGCCGTACGCGTCGAAGTACGGCAGCAACCGCACGCCCTCGGCGCGGTCCGCGGGGAAGTCACCGTCGCCCGGGGCATACCAAACCGTATGGTCTGCCAGCTCGCCGCGCGGCAGGTCCTCGAAGTACGGCTTGACCGTGGCCGGGGTGGTTTTCAGCCAGCGGGCGAACTGCTGCGGAGTCGCGGGGCCGTACGCGTACAGGTAGCGGTGCAGGAGTTCGGTGAGGGCCTTTTCCGCGGGCATGGGCTGGAAGGGCCGGAGGCGGTGCGGGTTCGCGTATGTCATCAGCCGGCCGCGCATCGGCCCGTGGCAGAGCACGCCGGCGTTCGCGGCGACCGAGGTCGCCTGCCGCCACCGCGCCCACGCGCCCTGGAAGGCCGGGATCGTCGGCTCCCGGGCCCAGGCACCGGTACGCCGGACGACTTCCTCGGTCAGTTCGTCGACGGTCAGGTCGTCGTGCGCGAGCGCGTCCCCGATCGCCGCGATCACCTGGTCGATCTCGTCCGGGGACATCCTGATCGGATCCGGCTGGCTGCCGACCGACGGCAGGGCGGACAACGCGCCGGTCCACATCGGCAGGTCGTCGAGCGGCAGCAGGTGCACGGTCCCCCGCGGCCCGAACGTCTTCACCAGCCCTTCGTCCTGTTGGATCGTCCGGCGCGTCGCCCCGTCGACGCGGATCGCCGCCGACATCTCCCCCGCCGTCGCGATCTGCGCGTGCGCGCCACACATCGCCCGTACGGCGTCGACCGGCGTACCGAACGGCTCGATCAGACCGTGCCGGCGCATCCGCCGAGCAACGATCGCATCCCACCTGATCTCCACACCCCCGACCCTAAACACCAAAGAGGACACCCCCTGACCTCTACGCACCCACCCCCGCGGCCCCACTTTGTGCACCGGATGACCAAGAATGCGCGCGGAAGACGACCATCCGGTGCACAAAGTGGGCTTCGGCGGAGGGCGAAAACCTCGAGCCGATTGCGGTCGGTTGCGGCAAGCTGAACAGCATGACGACGACCATCCGGACGGCGATCACCGACGCCGACTACGAAGCCTGGCGCGCGGTGCGGATCGCGGTCCTGCCGTACGAGCGCTGCCCCTCCGTCGCCGAGATGCGCGACCTGGATCGTCCCGGTCGGCTGACGGTGCTGGCCGAGGTCGACGGTGAGGTCGTCGGCAGCGGGCTGGCCGATCGGTCGGGCGACGGTGAGCGGGCGTCGCTGATGCCGCGCGTCCACCCGGACTTCCGCCGGCGCGGCGTGGGCACCGCTCTGCTCCGGGTTCTCGCCGAGCATGGTGTTGCCCAGGGGTTCGACATGGCGGGGACCAGTGTCGACGACGACGAGGCCCGGCTCTTCGCCGAGCGGTTCGGTTTCAAGGAAGCGAATCGGGAGGTCGAACAAGTCCGGCAGATCGGCGACGAGCCGTGGCCGGCGCCGCCGACGGAGTACGAGATCGTCTCGGTCGCCGAACGCCCCGAGCTGTGGACGGCGGCCTATCACCAGGTCGCGGTGCCGACCATCCCGGACATGGACCACTCGGTCGCGCTGAAGGTCTCGGCGGAAGAGTGGGAGAAGGAGTGGATCAACGACCCGGCCGCGATGTTCGTGGCCGTCGCCGATGGGCAGCCGATCGGCGTGGCGGGTCTGAGGCTCGACTCGGATCGTCCTGAGCGTGCGGAGGTCGGGTACACCGCCGTACGCCGGGAGTGGCGCGGCAAGTCGGTCGCATCGACCCTCAAGCGCACCAGCATGGCGTGGGCGGCCGAACACGGAATCACCGAGATCTACACCTGGACGCAGCGCGGCAACGAGTCGATGCGCCGCCTCAACGAACACCTCGGCTTCACCTACGGGATCGTCAGCCTCACGATGCGGGCACCGCTGCCGCTACCCATTTAGGCCCAGTGGGTGGCGACCAGGTTCCAGATGACGCCGGCGAGGGCGTCCTTGCTGCCGGACGGGACCGGCAGGGCGTTGCCGTCGCGGTCGATGATGACCGCCTCGTTCATGTCGCTGCCGAAGACCTTGCCGCCGGAGACGTCGTTGATGACCAGCAGGTCGCAGCCCTTGCGCTCGAGCTTGGCCCGGCCGAGCTCGAGCACGGTGTGGTCGGCGTCGCCGGTCTCCGCGGCGAAGCCGACGATCACCTGGCCGGCGCGAGCACGGTCGTGCGAGATGGTGTGCAGGATGTCCGGGTTCTGCACCAGGTTGACGGCGGGTACGGCGCCGTCCGCGGTCTTCTTGATCTTGTGCTGGACCATGTCCAGCGGCCGGAAGTCGGCGACGGCCGCGGCCATCACGATCGCGTCGGCATCAGCGGCGCGCCCGGTGATCTCGTCGTACAGGTCGCGCGCCGAGACGACCGGCACCACCTGCACGCCGGCCGGGTCGGGCAGCTCGGAGTTGGCCGCGACCAGCGTGACCTTGGCGCCACGGGCGGCGGCGATCCGGGCGAGCGCGTAGCCCTGCTTGCCGGACGAGGAGTTGCCCAGGTAGCGGACCGGGTCCAGGTGCTCGCGCGTGCCGCCCGCGCTGACCAGCACGTGCTTGCCGGTGAGGTCGGCGACCGACTGCCCGGCGGCGCGGGCTGCTTCGTCGGCGAGCATCAGCTGGCTGATCGCGAAGATCTCCGACGGCTCCGGGAGCCGTCCGCGGCCGGTGTCGGCGCCGGTCAGCCGGCCGACGGCCGGGTCGAGGACCGTGATGCCGCGGGACCGCAGGGTCGCGACGTTCGCCTGGGTCGCCGGGTGTTCCCACATCTCGGTGTGCATCGCGGCCGCGAACAGGATCGGGCAGCGTGCGGTGAGCAGGGTGTTCGTCAGCAGGTCGTCGGCCAGCCCGTGGGCGGCCTTGGCGATCAGGTTCGCGGTCGCGGGCGCGACGACGACCAGCTCCGCCGCCTTGCCGATCCGGACGTGCGGCACTTCCTCGACGTGGTCGAACGGGTCGGCCGTCACCGGCTGCCCGGACAGCGCCGCCCAGGTCGCCGCGCCGACGAACTCCAGCGCGGCCGCCGTCGGCACCACCCGCACACTGTGCCCGGACTCGGTCAGCCGCCGGAGCAGATCACAGACCTTGTACGCCGCGATGCCGCCGCCGACGCCGAGGACCACATTGGGCTTGTGCTTGGCGGGAGCGGGCACGACAGAGTCCCCCGGGGCCGCTGGGGTCCCAGGGGGTTGCACTTCACCGGATCCGGACATCAGCTGACCCCGTTCCCGGTCGTCATTGCGAGTGGGCTACTCGGACTTCTCCGCGGCAGCGGCTTCCGCCTCGGCCTCGGGGTCGATGTCGGTGCAGGTCAGCACGCCCTCGTTGATCTCGCGCATCGCGATCGACAGCGGCTTCTCCTGGACGTGCGTCTCGACCAGCGGTCCGACGTACTCCAGCAGGCCCTCGCCGAGCTGCGAGTAGTAAGCGTTGATCTGCCGCGCGCGCTTGGCCGAGTACAACACGAGCTTGTACTTCGAGTCGGTGCGGGTGAGCAGGTCGTCGATCGGCGGCGAGGTGATGCCGATGGCGACGGGCTGGTTGCCAGACAAAGTCAGCTCTTTCCAGAGATGGAGGGTGATCGAATCAACTTTACCAACTGATCGGCAGCCTCCCGAACCGAGGCGTTCACGATCGTCACGTCGAACTCCTTCTCGGCCGCCAGTTCCAGTACGGCGGTCTCGAGCCGGCGCTCTCGCTCTTCCTGGGTCTCGGTCCCCCGCCCGACCAAACGGCGTACCAGTTCGTCCCAGGTCGGGGGCGCCAGGAACACGAACTGTGCCTCCGGCATCGTCTCGCGGACCTGGCGGGCGCCCTGCAGGTCGATCTCCAGCAGGGCCGGCCGGCCGGCTGCGAGCTTGTCGAGCACGGGCTGCTTCGGGGTGCCGTAGCGGGCCGCCTTGTGCACGACCGCCCACTCCAGCAGCTCACCGTCCGCGATCATCCGGTCGAACTCCGCGTCGGAGACGAACAGGTAGTGCACGCCGTGGGTCTCGTTCGGCCGGGGTTTGCGGGTGGTCGCCGAGACCGAGATCCAGATGTCGGGGTACCGATCGCGGATCTCCGCCGCGACCGTCCCCTTCCCCACGGCGGTGGGCCCGGCCAGCACGGTCAACCGCGCCGGGCCGGGAGCAGCGGCCGCCGGCTCGTTCGCAACATTGTCAGGGTGCGTGGTCATCGTCACACCAGTGTCCAACGAGCCGGGATGGATTTCGGTCTGGCTCACCCTCGATCACCCAATGTCACTCGGCGAATTCGCGCTCGAGCGCGGCGATCTGGTTGGAGCCGAGGCCGCGCACCCGCCGCGTCTCCGAGATCCCCGCCCGCTCCATGATCTGCTGGGCGCGGACCTTGCCGACGCCCGGGATGCACTGCAGCAGTTGGCTCACCCGCATCTTGCCGATGACCTCGTTGGTCTGCCCCTCGTGGAGCACCTCCGTCGGAGACGCTCCCGAGTGCCGGATCCGGTTCTTGATCTCGGCTCGTTCACGCCGCGCCGCCGCGGCCTTGTCCAGAGCAGCCGCACGCTGCTCCGGCGTCAAAGAAGGAAGTGGCACCGTTTCACCTGTCCCGTTGTATGGCTTCGCAAGGGAACCTAACACGGGTCCAGCCGAGGGTGTGTGTCCCGATCCGGCGCCGTAGCGAGGAGGTGCTCGAGGTGCCGTGCCGAGTGCCCCGCAGTAGGCGCGGGATCGGGAGACACACCCTTCATCAGGGCGTGGTTGCCTGGGTCGCGGACGAGGGTGCGGATTAGAACGATCAGTTGATCAGTTCAGCGCCGGGAGGTCGACCTTGCAGCTGTCCTTCGCCTGGCTGCTGATGTTCTTGTACGCCGTCATCACGGCGCCGGTCTCCTTGCTGAGCTTCGCGAGCTCGACCCGGTCCGAACCGGCCTTCTTCGCCTTCTCCGCGAACGTCACGACGACACCCCAGTCGTCCTTGACGTCCTTCGGCGCGGACTCCTGGAGCTTCTTCGCCTCGTCCAGGATCTTCACGTAGTCGACCGGCTTCTGCGGGTCGACGTCGACGGCCTTCGCGGCGTACTTCGCGAGATCGACGCAGTACGCCTGCTCGTCGGTGCAGGCGGTCAGGGCGCCCGCGGCAGCAGTCAGGGTCGCAACAACAGCAAGAACACGCTTCACGGCTTCATCCTCGGGGGTCGGGAGGTCGTGTGCGACCGACGCTACCGGGAGTCACCAAACGATCCGAAACGAATACATTCCGCTGTCAAGCTGAGCGCTCCGTGGCGCCGGCGGGACGGCGATGCGACGCCGCCCGGCCGGCACCGCGGGTGTCAGTTGGTGTTACCGGCGCCCGGGAGGTCGATCTTGCAGCTGTCCTTGGCCTGCTTGGTGATCGCCGTCATGGCGGGCTGGATCTTGTCGCCGTCGGCCTTGGCGAGCTCGAGCAGCTTGTTCGTGTCGCCCTTCGCGTCCTGCGCCTTCTCGGCGTAGTCGATGACGACCTTCCAGTCGTCCTTCAGGTCGTCCGGCGCCGACTTCGACACCTTCTTGGCCTGGTCCAGCATCTTGCCGACCGCGTCGGCGTTCTTGATGTCGAGGTCCTTGGCCGAGTCGACGTAGCCCTTGAGGTTGTCGCAGTAGTTGCCACCCGAGCATGCCGTCAGGGTGCCAACACTCATCGTCACAACGGCCGCGAGGGCTGCCAGCTTCCGCATCCTGTTCCTTCACTGAGTCGTGCGGGAAGACCGTGGCTCCCCGTCCGCCGACACCTTTCCGAACGCCGGGGTCACCGCGAGCTCCGGCACACCGTGAACAAGATCGCACGGCTCGACCGGAACCGGGTTGTGATGTGCCGCGTCGTCGCGGCCGCCGAGCGAGACCGCGACCGCGTTCGCCGCGACGATCACGAGGATCGCCGCCCAGTCGACGATCGCCAGTTCCTGGTGCAGGACCAGCAGGCCGACCATTGCCGCGAGCACCGGGTTCACGCTCATGAAGACGCCGAAGAACTGCGCCGGCACGCGCCGCAACGTCAACAGATCAACGAGGAACGGCACCGCCGACGACAGCACACCTGCCACCAGCGCGTACGACGCGGCCGCGAGCGTCGCGGGATGGTGCAGCAGGACGACCACGCCGATCGGCACGTAGGCGAGTCCCGACAACCCGGCCGCCGCGGCCGAACCCGTTGCTCCCGGCAACTCTCGACCGACCGTACGGTTGAGCAGGATGTAGAACGCCCAGCACATCGCGGCGAGCAGCCCGAGCCCGATGCCCAGGTAGTCAGTCGTCGCCTGAGGCCTGGCCAGCAGCACGACTGCCGGCGCGGCTACCAGCGCGCACACCAGGTCGATCAAGCGCCGTGATCCCAGCAGGGCAACAGAGAGTGGTCCCAGGAACTCCAAGGTGACGGCCAGGCCCAGGCCCACTCGGTCGATGGCGGTGTAGAGGGACAGGTTCATCACCGCGAACACCATCGCCAGACCGATCACCGGGCGCCACTGGCGGGCGGTGATCGAGCGCAGGCGTGGGCGGCCGACGGCGAGCAGGACGATCGCGGCGACCCACTGCCGGATCGCCACCACACCAGCCGGACCGATCACCGGGAACGCGAGCGCCGCCACCGACGCACCGACCTGCGTCGACAGCCCGCTCCCGAGCATCATCGCTACACCGACCACCCGATCTCGCCTCACCCTCACGAGAGTCGTCCCGTCGTCGCCCGCGACAAAATGCAGGCGAGCGGCGATCTATACGCTGGAGTCATGGATCTCGAGCTACGGCACCTGCGCTGCCTGGTCGCGATCGTCGACAACGGGACGTTCACCGACGCGGCGATCGAGCTCGGGATCTCCCAGGCCGCGGTGTCGCGGAGCCTGCTGGCCCTCGAGCAGCGGCTCGGCGTACGGCTGCTGCATCGGACCAGTCGGTCGATCACGCCGACGACCGCGGGCATCCAGGTGCTCGCGCGGGCTCGGCAGGTGCTGGCCGACGTCGACGTACTGGTGAGCGAGGCGACCAGCGGCCACACCCGGCTCCGCGTCGGGCACGCCTGGTCGGCATTCGGCAGGCATACGACGGAGTTCCAGCGCCGGTGGGCGGCCGCACACCCCGAGGTCGAGCTGCAGCTGATCCGCACGAACACCGGCACCGGCGGCCTGACCGAAGGGCTGTGCGACCTGGCCGTCGTCCGGAGTCACCTCGATCTGAGCCGGTTCGGGCACGTGCTGCTGACCCAGGAGCCGCGGTACGGCGTGCTGCCCGCCGACGACGCACTGGCGCGGAAACGATCGCTCACGCTCGCGCAGATCGCCGACCGGACGATCGTGATCGACCGCCGTACCGGGAGCACCACGATCGATCTCTGGCCGGAGGACGCCCGGCCTCGGATCGAGCTCACCCACGACGTCGACGACTGGCTGGCCGCGATCGCGTCCGGCCGCTGCGTCGGGGTGACACCCCAGGCCACGACCACGCAGTACCGGCGCGACGGCGTCGTCTACCGCCCACTACGGGACGCGCCACCCGTCGACGTACACCTGATCTGGCACCGCGAAGACCCACATCCAGCCACCCAGGCGGCCGTCGACCTGCTCACCACGCTCTACAGGGAGTCCACCGCCTGACGGCGATCCCGGGCCTTCCACATCAGGTTGCGAATCTCGTCGATCCCGCCGACCGGCCACCGCTCGGCGACCTGCCGCACCTCGGGATCCCGGATGCCGTCCCACAGCGCGCCGATGAAGTCGCCCCACACGACCTTGAACGGCCGGCCGACCAGGTGCTCGACACCGAGCTCGACCGGCTCGGTGATGCCGAGTCGGTTGTGCAGCTCCCCCATCGCCCGGTACGCCGCTCCGAGCGCCTCCTCACGCTCCTGCCAGCTCGTGGTCTGCAGCACGGTTCGCAGCAGCGGGCCGATCGACGGACCGCAGGACAACCGGCTGAACGCAGTACCGAACCACTTGGAGTACGGCGCGTACTTCCGCTCGAGCAGGAAGCACAACCGCATCAGGTTCCACACGAGCTGAGAGCCGATCACCGCCGAGCCGAGCTCGTCGCCGACGTAGCCGGAACGCCCGACCAGGTTCATCTCCGGATGCACACGCCACCACGCGGTGATCATCAGGTACCGCCAGACGTCGTCCGGGTAGTACGCCAGCCGATCGCGCACCGCCTGCAGACCGAGTTCGTCGTGAAACACGCCGCCCGTCGTCATCTGCAGCAGGATCGACTCCGGGAAGACCAGCCAGTCTCGGATCGTCAACTCGGCCTCGGTGTCGAAGCTCAACTGATCCAGGAAGTACCTGCGAATGGTGTGCACTTCGACCAGTGCGGTGCGTCCCTCGAACGTCTCCGGGACCTCGAGCTGCAGCTCTGTGCCCTCGGGCACGAACACCAGCGCGCGGGCTTCGCAGTTGTGATCGGTCGACATCTCGTCGTCGTACCCGAGCACCTCCGAGCCGCGTCCGAGCAGCGCCGCGCTGTGCGGCAGGTCGATCGCCTGCCGCACCACGTCGTCGTAGAACCGCCTGCACAACTCCAGCCCTGAACCCATGCTGAAGAGGATCGCATTTCCGGCAACTCGACAGGATGTGTCGCCGTGTCCTGCCCGGTCGGCGGAGCGATTGAGCGTGAGCGACTCCGGCGAAGCCGGATACGTCCTGTCGAGCTGCAGAGCTGTCAGTAGCCGAGCACCGTGCGGTAGGCGTCGTTGGCCAGATCGGCTGCGGCTTGCAGGCCGGAGGGGGTCGGGCCGGCGCCCAGGATCTCGCGGGAGCTGGAGGGTACGACGTTGCGGACCGCGGCGCCGAAGACCTTCGCCAAGCCCTCGGCCGTGCCGCCCTGGGCGCCGAGGCCCGGAGCGAGCAGCGGGCCGTTGATGTCGAGGTTCTCCTCGGTGGAACTGATGGTCGCGCCAACGACCGCGCCGAACGAGCCGAGCCCGTCGGAGTCGGCGTTCAGTCCGCGGAGGCCGTCCAGCACCGCTCCCGCAACGGTCGGGCCGTCCGCGGTCCGGGCCGTCTGGAACTGCGGGCCCTCCGGGTTCGACGTCAGGGCCAGCACGAACAGGCCGGCGCCGGACTCGCGGGCCACGTCGATGGCCGGCTGCAACGAGCCGAAGCCGAGGTACGGGCTGACCGTCAGCGCGTCGCACGCCAGCGGACCCTTCTCGGCCAGGTACGCCGCCGCGTAGCCGCCCATCGTGCTGCCGATGTCACCGCGCTTCGCGTCGATGATCACCAGCGCGCCGGCGTCCCGCAGCCGGATCGTTGCCTGCTCGAGTACGGCGATGCCGGCCGACCCGAACCGCTCGAAGAACGCGGACTGCGGCTTGAACACCGCGACCCGGTCCGCGAGCGCGTCGACCACGCCGTACGTGAACGAGGCCAGGCCCTCGGCGGTGTCCGGCAGGCCCCACGAGTCCAGCAGGTGCTGGTGCGGGTCGATCCCGACGCAGAGTGGTCCGCGGGCGTCCATGGCGGCCCGCAGCCGCGTCCCGAAAGGCTGGTTGCGCATCTCGCTCCCCAAATTTCCGTTGCTCATGGCAAGCTCCTGTTGATGGCCCGGATGAGCCCGGGCCCGCGGTAGATGAGGCCGGTGTAGACCTGGACGAGGCTGGCTCCGGCGTCGAACAGGCGGGCGGCGTCAGACGGTTCGACGATCCCGCCTACTCCGATGACCGGCAGCGCTCCCCCGGTCTCGTTGTGGATGTGGGAGATGGTCTTCGCGGCGATCTCCGCCAGCGGGCGACCGGACAGACCGCCGGTCTGGGCGGCAAGCGGGTGGTCCGAGACGCCGGGCCGGGTGATGGTGGTGTTGGTCGCGATGATGCCGGCGACGCCGACGTCGGTGCAGACCTGGAGGAGTTCGTCGATCGCCGACGTGGTCAGGTCCGGCGCGATCTTCACCAGGATCGGTTTCGGCGTCAGCCCGGCCGCGGTCAGACCGGCCGCCTCGGTGTGCAGGGCGGACAGCAGCTCGCGGAGCTGGCCCGCGTCCTGCAGGGAGCGCAGGCCCGGCGTGTTCGGCGAGGAGACGTTGACCGCGAAGTAGTCGCCGTACCGGTAGAGGCGGCGGAGGGAGGTCACGTAGTCCTCGACCGCGTCCTCGAGCGGAGTGATCTTGGACTTTCCGATCGAGATGCCGAGCGGGTAGCCGAGCGGGCCATAAGCCTTCAGCCGGGCGGCGAGGGCCTCCGAGCCGAGGTTGTTGAAGCCCATCCGGTTGATGACCGCCTCGTGCTCGACCAACCGGAACAGCCGGGGCTTCTCGTTCCCCGGCTGCGGGTGCGCGGTGACCGTGCCGACCTCGACAAAGCCGAAGCCGATCGCCGGCCAGGCCCGCAGCGCGATCCCGTTCTTGTCCATCCCCGCCGCCAAACCCACCGGCGAGGGGAACCGCAGGCCGAAGACCGAGCGCGGTGACGCCGACCCGAACACCTTGGCCCCGAGCGCAGGACCGCCCGGGATGCGCCCGAGGAGGCGCATCCCGTTCAGCGTCTGCTCATGTGCGATCTCCGCGTCGCCCTTACCAAGGCGATACAGGACCGGCCGCACGACCCGCCTATACACCGCGGATCCTCGGCACCCAGTCCTGCAGGGACCGTACGCCGATGTCCCCGGCCCGCTGCGCCTCGATGCCCTGTACGGCGGCTGCGAGCCCTTGGACCGTGGTGATGCACGGGATGTTCCGGGCGACCGCGGCGCTGCGGATCTCGTAGCCGTCCAGCCGCGGCGAACCGCCCTGGGTGATCCCGATCGGGGTGTTGACGATCAGGTTCAGCTCGCCGTCCTGGACCATCTGGACGATCGTCGGCTCGCCGTTCGGGCCGGGGCCCTGGCTGCTCTTGCGGACCGTGACCGCCTCGACGCCGTTGCGCCGCAGGACGTCGGCCGTCCCTTCGGTCGCGTAGATCTGGAAGCCGAGATCCGCCAGCCGCTTGACCGGGAAGATCATGTGCCGCTTGTCCCGGTTCGCGACCGAGACGAACACCTTGCCGTCGATCGGCAGCGGCTGCGACGCCCCCGCCTGCGACTTCGCGAACGCCGTACCGAAGGTGTCGTCGATCCCCATCACCTCGCCGGTGGACTTCATCTCCGGCCCGAGCACGGTGTCGACCGACGAGCCGTCGATGGTCCGGAACCGGTTGAACGGCATCACGGCTTCCTTCACCGCGATCGGCGTCGTGGTCGGCAGCGTGCCGCCGTCACCGGTCGCCGGCAGCAGACCTTCGGACCGCAGCTCGGCGATCGTTGCCCCGAGCATCACCCGGGCCGCGGCCTTGGCCAGCGGCGTCGCGGTCGCCTTCGACACGAACGGCACCGTCCGCGAGGCCCGGGGGTTCGCCTCCAGGACGTAGAGCACATCGCCGGCCAGTGCGTACTGGATGTTGATCAACCCGCGTACGCCGACCCCGCGCGCGATCGCCTCGGTCGACGTCCGGAGCTTCTCGATATCCGCGTTCCCGAGCGTGATCGGCGGCAGCGCACACGACGAGTCGCCCGAGTGCACCCCGGCCTCCTCGATATGCTCCATCACGCCACCGAGGAACAGCTCGTTCCCGTCGTACAGCCCGTCGACGTCGATCTCGACCGCGTCGTCCAGGAACCGGTCGATCAGCACCGGATGCTCCCAGGACCCCGAGCCCGCGCTCAGCCGGTCCAGCGCAGCCGACAGCTCGGCCGCGCTGTAGACGATCTCCATCCCGCGTCCACCCAGCACGTACGACGGCCGCACGAGCACCGGGAACCCGATCTCCTCGGCCACCGCCTGCGCCTCGTCGGCGGACAGCGCCGTACCGTGCTTCGGCGCCGGCAGCTGTGCGTCCGCGAGCACCTTGCCGAACGCGCCCCGCTCCTCGGCCAGGTGAATGGCCTCCGGCGACGTCCCGACGATCGGTACGCCGGCGTCCGCGAGCCGCTGCGCCAGCCCGAGCGGCGTCTGGCCGCCGAGTTGCACGATCACTCCGGCGACCGGGCCGGCCTGCATCTCGGCGTACACGATCTCGAGCACGTCCTCGCAGGTGAGCGGCTCGAAGTACAGTCGGTCGGAGGTGTCGTAGTCGGTCGAGACCGTCTCCGGGTTGCAGTTCACCATCACCGTGCAGTAGCCGGCGTCGCGCAGCGCCATCGACGCGTGCACGCAGGAGTAGTCGAACTCGATCCCCTGGCCGATCCGGTTCGGCCCGGAGCCCAGGATCAGCACGGCCGGGGTCTCGCGCGGTGCGACCTCGGACTCCTCGTCGTACGACGAGTAGTGGTACGGCGTCTCGGCCTTGAACTCGGCCGCACAGGTGTCGACCGTCTTGTAGACCGGCCGGATCCCGAGCGCCTGCCGCACTCCGCGGACGACGTCCTCGGTCAGGCCGCGGATCTCGGCCAGCTGCAGGTCCGAGAACCCGTGCCGCTTGGCGAGCTTGATCACCTCGGGTGTGAGCCGGGGCGCGGCCGCCACCTGCAGCGCGGTCTCGTGCAGCAGGTACAGCTGGTCCACGAACCACGGGTCGATCTTGGTCGCCTCGAAGATCTGGTCCGGCGTCGCACCCGCGCGGATCGCGTCCATGATGATCCGCAGCCGGCCGTCCTGCGGCGTCTTGATTGCCTCCAGCAACGGCTCCAGCTCGCTCGCCGGGTGGCCGGCCCAGGAGAACCGGGCCTCCGGCTTCTCCAGCGACCGGAGCGCCTTCTGCAGCGCCTCGGTGTAGTTGCGGCCGATCGCCATCGCCTCGCCGACGCTCTTCATGTGCGTGGTCAGCGTGGCGTCCGCGGCCGGGAACTTCTCGAACGCGAACCGCGGCACCTTCACCACCACGTAGTCCAGCGTCGGCTCGAAGCTGGCCGGCGTCTGCTTGGTGATGTCGTTCGGGATCTCGTCCAGCGTGTAGCCGATGGCGACCTTCGCGGCGATCTTCGCGATCGGGAAGCCGGTCGCCTTCGACGCCAGCGCCGACGAGCGGGAGACCCGCGGGTTCATCTCGATCACGATCAGCCGGCCGTCGGCCGGGTTCACCGCGAACTGGATGTTGCAGCCGCCGGTGTCGACGCCGACCTCGCGGATGATGCCGATGGCAAGGTCCCGCATGACCTGGTACTCGCGGTCGGTCAGCGTCATCGCCGGCGCGACCGTGACCGAGTCGCCGGTGTGCACGCCCATCGGGTCGACGTTCTCGATCGAGCAGATGATCACGACGTTGTCGGCCTTGTCGCGCATCACCTCCAGCTCGTACTCCTTCCAGCCGAGGATCGACTCCTCGATCAGGACCTCGGTCGTCGGCGAGGCGTGCAGCCCGGCGCCGGCGATCCGGCGCAGGTCGGCCTCGTCGTACGCCATCCCGGAACCGACGCCGCCCATCGTGAACGACGGCCGGACAACCAGCGGATACCCGAGCTGGCCGGCGGCGCCCATCACGTCGTCGAGCGTGTGGCAGATCACCGACCGGGCGACCGACGCGCCGAGCTTCTCGACGATGTGCTTGAACGACTCCCGGTTCTCACCGCGCTGGATCGCGTCGACCGAGGCGCCGATCAGCTCCACGCCGTACTTCTCGAGTACGCCGTTCTCGTGCAGGGCGATCGCCGCGTTCAGCGCGGTCTGGCCGCCCAGGGTGGCGAGCAGCGCGTTCGGGCGCTCCTTCTCGATCACCTTCTCGACGAACTCCGGCGTGATCGGCTCGACGTACGTGGCGTCGGCGAACTCCGGGTCGGTCATGATCGTGGCCGGGTTCGAGTTCACCAGGACGACGCGGAAGCCCTCCTCCCGCAGTACCCGGCAGGCCTGCGTGCCGGAGTAGTCGAACTCGCAGGCCTGACCGATCACGATCGGGCCGGAGCCGATGACCAGCACCGACTCGATATCTGTACGACGTGGCATCAGGCCCGCCCCTCCATCAACTCGACGAAGCGATCGAACAGGTACGCCGAATCGTGCGGACCTGCTGCGGCTTCGGGGTGGTACTGGACCGAGAACGCGAGCACCCGGCCGTCGCGACCGGTCAGCTTGAGCCCTTCGACCACGTTGTCGTTCAAGGACACGTGCGACACCTCAGCCGTGCCGTACGGCGTCTCGACGGCGCCGTCCAGCGGCGCGTCGACCGCGAAGCCGTGGTTCTGTGCGGTGATCTCCACCTTGCCGGTCGCCCGGTCGAGCACCGGCTGGTTGATCCCGCGGTGCCCGTACTTCAGCTTGAACGTGCCCAGTCCGAGCGCGCGCCCGAACACCTGGTTGCCGAAGCAGATCCCGAAGTACGGCTTGCCGCGCTGCAGCAGCTCCTTGAGCAGCGTGGTCGGGTGCTCGGTGGTCTCCGGGTCGCCCGGACCGTTGCTCATGAAGATGCCATCCGGGTTCACCGCGAGTACTTCGTCCAGCGATGCGGTCGCCGGCATCACGTGCACCTCGATGCCGCGCTCGGCCATCCGCGTCGGCGTCATCGACTTGATCCCGAGGTCGAGCGCGACCACCGTGAACCGGCGCTCGCCGACCGCGGGCACGACGTACGTCTCGGCGGTGGTGACCTCGTCGGCGAGGTCCGCACCGACCATCGGCGGCTGCTGCAGAACCTTCTCCAGCAGCGCGGCCGGGTCGAGGATCTCCGTCGAGATGCCCGCCCGCATCGCGCCGCGCTCACGCAGGTGCCGGGTCAGGGCCCGGGTGTCGATACCGGAGATCCCGACGATCCCCTGGCTCTTCAGCTGGTCGTCCAGGGATCGCTTGGCGCGCCAGTTGGACGGCACGCGGGCCGGGTCGCGGACGACGTACCCGGCGACCCAGATCTTCTGCGACTCGTCGTCCTCGTCGTTGATCCCGGTGTTGCCGATGTGGGGCGCGGTCTGGGTGACGATCTGCCGGTGGTACGACGGGTCGGTCAGCGTCTCCTGGTAGCCGGTCATCCCGGTGGTGAACACCGCCTCGCCGTACGTCTCGCCGGTCGCCCCGTACGACGTGCCGGCGAACGACCGGCCGTCCTCGAGCACCAGCAGCGCCGGATTGGATGCGGGCAGGCTCATCTTTGCTCGGCTCCGATCAGTGTTGCGATGGATTCGGTCAGGGCGGCGGTGTCGGCCTTGCGACGCGGGCGGAACCCGGTGTCGAGCTCGCGGCCGTCGTGCGTCCAGGTGACCACGACCAGGCCGGACTTCTCCGCGGTCACCTTGCCGGCGATCCCGCGGTCGGTCCGGACGCCGGTCAAGTGGTCCGCGGGGATGAACACATCCGTCGCGCCCTGCCGGTGGAAGATCAGGCCGGCCTCACTGACGGCCAGGTCCGCGATACTGCGGACTCCCAGTTCGTGCACGGCGATCCGGTCCATCCAGTCGCCGGCACTCGTGGTTGCGACGTACACACCCTCGACGCCGCGGGTCTTGTCCTCCGGCGCTGCGGGCAGCGGCGCCAGGTCGGACTGCCGGGACTGGCGGTTCCGCCAGCCCCGGTACATGCCGAAATAGCCCGCTGCCAGCACCAGCAGCGTGCCGAGAATGCCCAGGAAGGCCTTCACCGTGTTGAATTCCTTCCCCGCCCCACCGCCCCGGTCGTCAGCTCACCGTCCAAGACGGTCGGCTCACCGCGGAGGAACGTCGCGACCACCTTGCCCGGCAGCGTCATCCCCTCGAACGGCGTGTTCCGCGACAGCGACACCGACTCGTCCGGTACGACGGTCCGCTCGACCCTCGGGTCGTACAGGACGACGTTCGCCGGCGCGCCGACCTCCAGCGGACGGCCGTGCTCCGAGATCTGCCCGATCGCGGACGGCCGGTAGCTCATCCGGTCGGCGACGTCGGACCAGGTCAGCAGCTTGGTGTCGATCATCGCGTGCTGCACGACGCTGAGCGCCGTCTCCAGCCCGGTCATGCCGAACGCGGCCGCACTCCACTCACAGTCCTTGTCCTCCACCGGGTGCGGCGCGTGGTCGGTGGCGACGATGTCGATCGTGCCGTCGGCCAGACCCTCGCGGACCGCCTCGACGTCCTCCTTGGTGCGCAGCGGCGGGTTCACCTTGTACACCGGGTTGTAGGAGGCGGCCAGGTCCTCGGTCAGCAGCAGGTGGTGCGGCGTGACCTCGGCGGTGACCTCCAGCCCGCGGCGCTTGGCGGCGCGGACGATCTCGACCGAGCCCTTGGTGGACAGGTGGCAGATGTGCAGCTTGGACCCGACGTGCGCGTTGAGCAGGATGTCGCGGGCGATGATCGCCTCCTCGGCGACACTCGGCCAGCCGGTCAGACCGAGGACGCCGGACAGTGCGCCCTCGTTCATCTGCGCGCCCTGGGTCAGCCGCGGCTCCTGCGCGTGCTGCGCGATCACACCGTCGAACGCCTTCACGTACTCGAGCGCGCGGCGCATCAGCGCGGCGTCCCAGACACAGTCGCCGTCGTCGGAGAACACCCGGACGCGGGCCGCGGAGTCCGCCATCGCGCCGAGCTCCGCCAGCTGCGTGCCCTTGCGGCCGACGGTGACCGCGCCGATCGGGTACACGTCGGCGTACCCGGCGTCGCGGCCGAGACGCCAGACCTGCTCGACGACGCCCGCCGTGTCGGCGACCGGGTCGGTGTTGGCCATCGCGAACACCGCGGTGAAGCCGCCCTTGGCCGCGGCCCGGGTGCCGGTCAGCACGGTCTCGGCGTCCTCGCGGCCGGGCTCACGCAGGTGCGTGTGCAGGTCGACCAACCCCGGCAGCGCGACCAGGCCCTGCGCGTCGATGGTCCGTACATCGGCCGGCGCGCCGAGGTCGGCGCCGACAGCAACGATCTCGCCGTTGTCGATCAGCAGGTCCGCCACCTCACCGCCGACCAGGCTCGCACCGGTGATCAGGTAAGCGGTCATGCGTTCTGCTCCTCTTCGTTACTACCTGACAACAGCAGATAAAGGACGGCCATGCGGATGGCCACGCCGTTCGTGACCTGCTCGACGATCACCGAGCGGGTGGAGTCGGCGACCTCGGCACTGATCTCCATCCCGCGGTTCATCGGGCCGGGGTGCAGCACGATCGCCTCGTCCGGCAGCTGCGCCATCCGGTACTTGTCGAGGCCGTACCGCCGGGTGTACTCGCGGGCGCTCGGGAAGAACGCGTCGTTCATCCGCTCCCGCTGCACCCGCAGCATCATCACCGCGTCGCTCTTCGCCAGCGCACCGTCCAGGTCGTACGACGTCGCGCACGGCCAGGTCGTCATGTCGACGGGCAGCAGCGTCGGCGGCGCGACCACGGTCACCTCGGCGCCGAGCGTCGAGAGCAGCAGCACGTTCGACCGGGCGACCCGCGAGTGCAGGACGTCGCCGACGATCGTGATCCGGCGGCCGTCGAGCGAGCCGAGGTGGCGGCGCATCGTGAACGCGTCGAGCAGCGCCTGGGTCGGGTGCTCGTGGGTGCCGTCACCGGCGTTCACCACCGAGCCGGTCATCCAGCCGGACTTCGCCAGCAGGTGCGGCGCGCCGGACGAACCGTGCCGGCAGACCACACCGTCCGCGCCCATCGCCTGCAGCGTCAGCGCGGTGTCCTTCAGGCTCTCGCCCTTGCTCACGCTGGAACCCTTGGCGGAGAAGTTGATCACATCCGCCGACAGCCGCTTGGCGGCCGCCTCGAACGAGATCCTGGTCCGGGTCGAGTCCTCGAAGAACAGGTTGACCACGGTCCGGCCGCGCAGCGCCGGCAGCTTCTTGATCGGGCGGTCGGCCAGCGACCGCATCTCCTCGGCGGTGTCGAGGATCAGGTTGGCCTCGTCGCGGCTCAGGTCACCAGCGCTCAGCAGATGTTTCACTTCGCCCCCTTGTCGGCGATCAGCACAGCGTCCTCGCCGTCGAACTCGGTCAGGTGGACGGTGACGCGCTCCACCAGCGAGGTCGGTAGGTTCTTGCCGACGTAGTCGGCGCGGATCGGCAACTCGCGGTGGCCGCGGTCGACCAGCACCGCGAGCTGGACCGCGCGCGGGCGGCCGATGTCGCCGAGCGCGTCGAGCGCCGCGCGGATCGTGCGGCCGGAGAACAGCACGTCGTCGACGAGGACGACGACCTTGCCGTCGATCCCGTCCGCGGGGATGTCGGTGTGTTCCAGGCCGCGGGGCGGCTTGAGGCCGATGTCGTCGCGGTACATGGTCACGTCGAGTGACCCAGTGGGCACGCTCTGCCCCTCGACGGCCTGGATCCGGGCGGAGACGCGCTGGGCCAGCGGGACACCGCGGCTGGGGATGCCGAGCAGGACGACCGGGTCGGCGCCGCGGTTCCGCTCGAGGATCTCGTGGGCGATCCGGGTCAGTGCCCGGGAAATGTCGGAAGCATCGAGGACCTCGCGACTGCTGCGTTCCAGCGGCTGCGCGACATCCGGAGTCTCTGCACTCTGGGCAGGGCTCATCGCTACCGTTCCTCCTTTCCCGCCTCTCTGGACGGGTCTTTAAAGGACGTTCGGACCGCTTGACATGGTATCGGATGTGACACGCCGTCTTGACGCTGGCCTCTGACCCAGAATATTGTTACTCTGTGTAATCGAGGGGGGTTTCACCTTCCGGCCCGTTCCCTGCGGGCCGGACATGACGAAACTAGTCGGAGGGAAGACCAGCGTGCCTAGCGAATACGCGAAGACACTGGGTGGCAAGCTACGCGCCATCCGCCAGCAGCAAGGGCTGTCGCTGCATGGTGTGGAAGAGAAGTCCAAGGGTCGCTGGAAGGCGGTCGTCGTCGGCTCTTACGAGCGTGGCGATCGAGCCGTCACGGTCCAGAAGCTCGCGGAGCTCGCCGATTTCTACGGCGTGCCGATCCGTGAACTGCTCCCTGGTTCCGCCAGCGCGGCCGCAGCTGCTGCTGCTCCGCCCCGGTTGATCCTCGACCTGGAGGCCCTGCAACACCTCGACGCGAGCGAGGCGGGTCCGCTGACGCGGTACGCCGCCACGATCCAGGCTCAGCGTGGGGACTACAACGGAAAGGTGCTGTCGATCCGGCAGGACGACATGCGGACGCTCGCCGTGATCTACGACGAGTCGCCGACGACGCTGACCGAGCGTTTCATCTCCTGGGGCGTGCTGAACCCGGAGGCGAAGGGTGAGGTCGAGGAATCGTCCGAGGCAGCCGGCGCCTGACGCCTAGGCGTCAATCGAAGGCATCAGACGGTCGGGGCTTGTAGCAGCTGGCCCGCGGCCGCCCGCCTTCTCTTTCTGACCCAACAGAGCAGTTCGAACGCAGTAGAGCGGCAGGGACCACCTCACCAGCCGCGTACGGGGACGCATCGGCGGCCCGGGACCGTACCGAGACGGTCACCGGGCCAGATACAGAGAGGGACTCGGAGAGGGCTCGCCCCCCTCGTTCCTCGACCACCCAGGGCCTTCAGCGGCCCGGGTTTCTCAGATGCCCAGTGTGGGCTTCAGCTGCAGCAGTCTCGCCAGCAGCCCGTTCACGAAGACCGGCGACTCGTCCGTCGACAGATCGCGCGCCAGCGCGACCGCCTCGCTCACCGCGACCACGTCCGGGACCTGGTCGTCGAACAGCAGCTCGTAGGCGCCGATCCGGAGGATGTTCCGGTCGACGGCCGGCATCCGGTCCAGGGTCCAGCCCACCGAGTGGGTCTCGAGCAGGTCGTCGATCTGCTCGATGTGCTTCGCGACACCTTCGACCAGCGCCACAGTGAACTCGTTCACCGGCGGGTCGTTGTCGGCCACCCGGTCGGCCAGGGTGCCGCCGACCGGCAGCCCCCTGACCTCGGACTCGAACAGCACGTCCAGTGCGCGCTTGCGGGCCTTGCTACGGGCAGACATGTTCTGTTGTCAGCTCTCTCAGGGTCTGTCAGGGCCTCAGGAGGTGACGCGGCCGAGGTAGTCCCCGGTGCGGGTGTCCACCTTGACCTTCTCACCAGTGGTCAGGAACAGCGGGACCTGGATGTCGTAGCCGGTCTCGAGCTTGGCCGGCTTGGTGCCGCCGCTGGAGCGGTCGCCCTGCAGACCCGGCTCGGTGTACTCGACCGTGAGCTCGACCGAGGCCGGCAGCTCGACGTACAACGGGAGGTCGTCGTGCACGGCGACGATCGCGTCCTGGTTCTCCAGCAGGAAGTGGACGGCGTCACCGACCACCTCGGGCTGCAGCTGCAGCTGGTCATAGGTCGACTTGTCCATGAACACGAACGCCGACCCGTCGTTGTACAGGTACGTCATGTCACGCTTGTCGACCGTGGCAACCTCGACCTTGACGTCGGCGTTGAAGGTCTTGTCCACCACCTTGCCGGACAGCACGTTCTTGAGCTTCGTCCGGACGATGGCGCCGCCCTTGCCCGGCTTGTGATGCTGGAACCACACGACGGACCACAACTGGCCGTCCAGGTCGAGCACCATGCCGTTCTTGAGGTCGTTCGTCGTTGCCACGCGGGTATGCCCTTCGAAATCGATCAGCGGTAACAAGGAATTGTAGCGGTCACTTCCGGTTTCCTCCGACTCCGCGCACCCGGGGGGCTCTACGCTGGGATTCCAGACCCGTCCAGCGGAGGAGGCCTGCGATGACCGGATTCATCATCTTCATCGTGGTGATGATCGTCGTGAGCCTGATCAACAAGGCCAAGCAGCAGTCCAACCGCAAGAACGGGAAGGTGAGTCCGCGCGTCCAGGCGCTGGTCGAGCGGATCCAGGCCCAGCAGGGCGGGAACCAGCCCACCCAGTTCCAGGGCCAGTACACCCAGGCGGCCGGTCAGGGCGGTCCACCGGCACCTCTGCAGAGCCAGCAGTCCACCTTCCCGCAGAACGGGAGCGCGCCGGGCAGTCAGCAGGTCGCGGCCGCGCTGGAGCAACTGATGCAGAACGGTCGGCAGCCACGTCATCTGGGCGAGCGGAACTCCCCGGGCCAGGCAGCACAGCTGCCGGGCGGCTCCGCGCAGTACCCGACGACCGGGGTGTACCAGCCGCCGGCTCAGTACCAGCCGGCCCAGTTCCAGCCGACGCAGTACAACGCGAATCCGTACCAGCCGCCGGCGCATCGCCCGCAGCAGAGCCACCTGCCGATGTCGAACCAGGACCTGGACGCGCAGGTCCGCACGCTGATGAACGCGAAGAACGAGGTCGGCGCGATCCGGCTGCTGGGCGAGCAACGCGAGCTGGGCATCCTCGAGGCACAGCGGTACGCGCGCTCACTGGTCGCCCCCAAGACGACAGCCCGCGCCACGGACGAGGACGAGCCCGACCTGGACGACAGGGACGATAGGGACGACCGCCGGTACGTCGGCTCCGCCGCCTTCGCGGAGTCGATCTTCAATCTGGACGACCGCGAGGAGAATGTCTGGGCCAGCGGCTGGGTCGACAAGCCCGAGCCGGAGGACCGCTCCGACATCGACGAGCTCTGGCAGACCGTCCGCAACGCCCCACGCCCCGGGACGACTTCCTAGTTCCGCTTGTCTCCAAGGGATTCCAGCAAGGTGCGGAGCAGGCCGGCCAGCTGATCGCGTTCGGCGGTCGACAGACCGGCGAGCAGTTGCGACTCGGTGTCGACGTGTGTCGGCAGCACCTTGTCGATCAGCTTGAGTCCCTTGGCCGTCAGCGTCACCTGCACGCCGCGGCCGTCGGTCTCGCTGGGCGTCCGCGTCACCAGGCCGCGCGACTCCAGCCTGTCCAACCGCTGGCTGATCGCCCCTGACGTCACCATCGAGGAGTGCATCAGCCCGGCCGGAGTCAGGCTGTGCTCCGCGTTGCTGCGCCGCAGCGTCGCCAGTACGTCGAACGACGCGCGGTCCAGCTCGTACTTGGCGAAGTTCCGCCGCAGCTCGGCATCGAACAGCGCACTGAGCCGGCTCAGCCGGCCGATGACCCCCATCGGCGACGGATCGATATCCGGCCGCCGTGCCCGCCACTGCTCGAGCACCAGGTCGACGTGATCTGCCATCCACCCAGCCTACTGCCGAATTGCTTAGCACTGAGGGATTGCAAGTAGCTTAGCGCTGAGATACTTTATCTTAGTGCTAAGCAATCGAGTCTCTCTTCTTCTGGTCACGACGATCACGCCGTTGCTCTGGGGTACGACCTATCTGGTCACGACCGAGTTCCTCCCACCTCATCGGCCGCTGCTGGCCGCGCTGCTCCGGTCGCTGCCGGCCGGCCTGCTGCTGGTGGCCATCACCCGGGTGCTGCCGAGAGGTAGTTGGTGGTGGCGCTCGCTGGTCCTCGGCACGCTCAACATCGGTGCCTTCAACGCACTGCTCTTCGTCGGTGCGTACCGGCTGCCCGGCGGCGTGGCCGCGACAGTCGGCGCGATCCAGCCACTACTGGTCGCAGTACTGTCGGCCGGACTGCTGCGGCAGCGGCTGTCTCTGCGCACTGTGCTCACAGCGATTGCCGGAGTCGTCGGCGTCGGCCTGCTGGTACTGCGGGCGACTGCACAGCTCGACATGCTGGGTGTACTCGCGGCTGTCGGCGGTGCGGTCGTCATGGCGTTCGGCGTCGTACTCAGCAAGCGCTGGACCTCCCCCTCTCCCCTGCTGGCCACCACTGGTTGGCAACTGGTCGCTGGTGGACTGGTGCTGCTACCTGTGGCCTTCCTGGTCGAAGGCGCGCTACCTGACTTCACCCTGCGGAACCTCGCGGGTTACTCCTACCTGGCGCTCTTCGGTTCCGCGATCGCATATGCACTCTGGTTCCGCGGACTCCGCGAGCTGGCTCCGACCGAGGTGACATTCCTCGGGCTGCTCAGCCCGGTCATGGCGACGACACTCGGCTGGCTGGTGCTCGATCAGCACCTGTCAGTCTGGCAGGCCATCGGCGGCCTGATTGTCCTCGCTGCCCTCGTGACCGCCCAGGTACGGCGCAAGGTGCGGCCAACGCCTGCGGCAGAAGCTCCTG
Organism: Kribbella sp. NBC_00662; assembly: GCF_041430295.1. GTDB lineage: Bacteria > Actinomycetota > Actinomycetes > Propionibacteriales > Kribbellaceae > Kribbella. The sequence continues at coordinate 7,196,258 of NZ_CP109029.1, forward strand.
TCCTTGTCGCAGCCGGGGAGCGCTGACATGCGAATCCTGGTCTGGGGTGCCGCCGGCGCTGTCGGCAGTCGAGTCGCCCGAGAAGCAGTTGCCCGCGGCCACCAGGTCACCACGGTCGGCCGCTCCTCCGGTCCGCTCCGTGGTGATGCCAGCGACCCGGACGACGTCGCTCGACTGAGTGCCGGGCACGACGTGGTGATCAGTGCGACCCGACCGCGTGCAGGACAGGAAGGTGAACTGGTCGCTGCCGCCAAGGGACTGCTGATCGGCCTGCGCGACAGCGGCGTACGGCTGATCCTGGTCGGCGGTGCGGCCAGTCTGACCGTGCCGGGGACCGAGGTGAAACTGGTCGACTCGCCGGACTTCCCGACGGAGCTGCGCCCGATCGCCCTGGCCTGCAACGAGCAGTACGACGTCGTGCGGGCCGCCGGCGGCCTGGACTGGACGTATGTGAGCCCGCCGGCGCTACTCGAGCCCGGAGAGCGGACCGGGAGCTACCGGAAGGGCTACGACCATCTGGTCACCGATGCGGTCGGCAGCTCGGCGATCTCGATGGAGGACTTCGCGATCGCGATCGTCGACGAAGCCGAGCGGGCGGAGCACGTCCGGCAGCGGTTCACGGTCGGGTACTGAACAGCCGGCCCTCGCTGCTGAGCGAGGGCCGGCTGCAGAGGTGTTTCAGATCAGGCCCTCGCGCAGTGCGTACGCGACGGCGTGCGAGCGGTTCTTCAGCTGAAGCCGGCTGGTCACCTCGTGCAGGACGTTCTTGACCGTCCGCTCCGAGTAGGACAGCTCACGGGCGATCTCCTGCGTGTCCTTGCCGTCGGCCACCAGCCGCAGTACCTGCGTCTCGCGGTCGGACAGACCGGTGTGGGACAGCCCCCGTGGTGCCGGCACGTGCCGCTGCATGCGTGACACCTGTCCCAGCAACCGGCCCAGGAGATCCGGCGGCAGGCTGCCGTCCCCGGCAGCGGCGGCTTGGACCAGATGCACGATCCGGTCAGCGGTCGCCTCGGTACGGCGCAGTACGCCGGACACCCCCAGCTCGACGGCGGTCATCAGCGCGTCGTCGTCGATCGTGCTGCCGATCAGCACGGTCCGGCGGCAGCCGCGCTGGGTTGCGGCCCGCAGTACCTGAACCGCACCGGCGTCCAGCGAGTCGACGGCGATCAACGCGACCACTGGCGGGGCGGGGCGCTGGTCGCCCTGCTGCGCCAGCTGCGCCGACTGCGCCGGCTGGCCGGGCATCGGAGCGGTCAGGTCGGTGTCGTTGATCAGGTTGATCTCCGGCCGCTGCCGCAGCGCATGCACCAACCCGAACTGCGACAGCGGGTCCAGCGCCTTCACCCAGACCGGAATACGGTGTTGCCCATTCGTGCTGGTCGTCATACCCGTCACTCCCCCAGAGCATTGTTGAACGGAACGGATCGAATCCGTAGTCACACGAACCCCCAATTCGTCGATTTCCTCCCGATCGTGCGCCCGCCCGGCCGGTCTCACCCTGATCTCTTGGCCGTCTGCTTGCGGAGTGTGCCCGCTCGGCGGGTCGAAATCTGCCACAACCACTAGATGCCCGAAAGGGCAGTTTGGTTATGAGTGGTTATGAATCCAGGCTCGTCAGTGCGCGAAGCGCGAGCCGGTAGGAGTCCAGGCCGAAGCCGGCGATGGTCCCGGTCGCCACACCGGCGACGACGCTGGTGTGCCGGAACTCCTCGCGGGTGGCGGGGTTGGTGAGGTGGATCTCGATCAACGGAGCCGTCCGCTGGGCGATCGCGTCGCGCAGCGCGTACGAGTAGTGCGTGAACGCGGCGGGGTTCAGTACGACGGGGGTCCGGTCGTCGGCCGCCTCGTGCAGCCAGCCGACCAGCTCCGCCTCGTCGTCGGTCTGCCGCACCTCGACCTCGAAGCCGAGCTCGGCGCCGGTCTTCTCACACACCCCGACCAGCTCGGCGAACGTCGTCGTACCGTACTTCTCCGGCTCGCGGGACCCCAGCCGCCCGAGGTTCGGCCCGTTCAGCACCAGCACCCGCCTGCTCACATCCGTCACGAACCTCACCCTAGCGGCCGCCTGACCTAGGCACTCCAGGGCGCACCAGGGCCACCCATGCGTTCGGCGTACGGGGTGCCGGGGGCGAGCTCTCCGCGCCGGATGGGCTTGTCGGTGAAGGCTGAGGCGTAGATGGCGGCGGCCAGTTCGAGCGTGTTGCGGGCCTCGGCGAGGGTGACCGGGGTCGGCGCGCCGGCTGCCTTGGCGTCCAGGATCGCGGCCAGTTGGGCGGTGTGGCCGCTCGGTACGTCGGGGAGGTCCGCGGTCCAGGCGTCGGCGATCTCCTCGTGGCCGGGAGCGGGCGTGACGGTCCAGTCGGGGTTCTTGTAGCCGTACAGGTGCTCTAGCTCGACCGTCGCGTGCTCGCAGTCGAAGCGGAGCTGGGACGTCTGGCGGGCCGACACCAGCGAGTTCACGACGGACGCGACGGCGCCGTTCTCGAAGGTCACCAGTGCCATCGAGACGTCCTCGGTCTGGGTCGGGCGCGCCCGCCGGGCCGCGAGCGCGGTCACCTTCTCCCACGGCCCGAGGATCGACAGCAGCAGGTCGTACTGATGGATGCCGTGACCCATCGTCGGCCCGCCGCCCTCGACGTCGAACGTCCCGCGCCACGGGACGTCGAAGTACGCGTCGTCGCGATACCAAACGGTGTTGCACAGGGCAACCAACGGCCGGCCGAGTACGCCGTCGCCGAGCAACTGCCGCAGCCGGACGGCACCCGATCCGAAGCGGTGCTGGAACACGCACGCGACCTGCGCCGACGACTTCTCCTCCGCCGCGACCAGCCGGTCGAACTCGTCCAGCGACAGCGTCGGAGGCTTCTCCATGTACACGTCGACATCCGCGGCCAGGCACTCCACTGCGAGCGGAACGTGCGAGTTCGGCGGCGTACACAGGTGGATGAGGTCGACGCGGTCCGCCGCGAGCAGGTCGGCCAGGCTCGGGTAGGTCGCCGGGATGTTCCACTTGTCGGCGAATTCCTTGGCCCGCGTCAGGTCGACGTCGACGGCCGCAACCAGCTCGGCCCGCTCCGCCAGCGCGGTGACCGCCCGGGCGTGCGAGCCGGCAATCCCGCCCGTACCGACGATCGCTATCCTCTGCTTGGTCATATGGAAAGCCCTTTCCGAGGGGCTTTCCATCCTCACATCACGCCGGTGTCGCCACAAGGCGACGGGTGTCGGCTAGCTGACCTCGCCGTACGCCGCGATGAGGAGACTCGGGTCGGGGGCCTCGAGGATGGTCGGTTTGGCCAGGGCGTCGAGGATGACGAAGCGGAGGCGGTCGGCGCGCGTCTTCTTGTCGAGCTTCATCGCGTCCTGCAGGTGCGGCCAGGCGTCGGCACGATAGGAGACCGGCAGGCCGAGCGACTCGAGTACGGCGCGGTGCCGGTCGGCGGTCGCGTCGTCGAGACGGCCGGTGGCACGGGCGAGCTCAGCGACGAACACCATGCCGATGCTGATCGCGGCACCGTGGCGCCACTTGTACCGCTCGACCCGCTCGATCGCGTGACCGAGCGTGTGCCCGTAGTTCAGCGCCTCGCGACCGATCTGGCCGCCCGCGGTCGTGGTCCGCTCGCGCAGGTCCGCGCCGACCGTGTCCGCCTTCACCTGGATCGAGCGGGCGATCAGCTCCTCGGTCGCGCCGTACGACGGACTCGTGGCGGCAGCCGGGTCCTTCTCGACCAGGTCGAGGATCACCGGGTCGGCGATGAAGCCGCACTTCACGACCTCGGCGAGCCCGCTGACGTAGTCGTTCGGCGGCAGGGTCTCGAGCGCGGCCAGGTCGCAGAGGACGCCGGCCGGCTCCCAGAAGGCGCCAACCAGGTTCTTGCCTTCGGCGGTGTTGATACCGGTCTTGCCGCCGACGGCCGCGTCGACCATGCCGAGCAGGGTGGTCGGGATGTGCACGACCTTCACGCCGCGCAACCAGGTCGCCGCGACGAATCCGGCCAGGTCGGTCGTCGTACCGCCGCCGACGCTCACGATCGCGTCCGACCGGGTGAACCCGGCCTGACCGAGCACGGACCAGCAGTACGCCAGCACCTCGGCGGTCTTGGCCTCCTCGGCGTCCGGGATCTCGATCGCGTGCGCGGTGAACCCGGAGGCGGTCAGGTCGTCGCGGATCGCGTCGCCGGTCTCGCGGAGCGCCCGCGGGTGGATGACGGCGACCCGCTGCACCCCGTCGCCCAGCAGCACCGGCAGTTCGCCGAGCAGATTGTTGCCGATGACAACGTCGTACGGCGCGGCCGCGGCAACCCGGATCCTGGTCGGGCCGTCGGTCATACGAGCTGCTCCAGGATTTCGCCGGCGATCTCGTCGGGCGTCTTGTCGTCCGTCATCACGGTCACCTTGGCGACCTCGGCGTACAACGGCCGGCGGGCTTCCATCAGGTTGCGGAGCTGGGTGCGGACGTTGCCGAGCAGCAGCGGCCGGGCGACGCTCATGCCGACGCGCTTGGAGGCCTCGCCGAGGCTGACGTCGAGGTAGACGACGGTCTGGCCGGCCAGGTCGGCGCGGGTCGCGGGATCCAGGATCGCGCCGCCGCCGAGCGACAGCACCTGGCCGTCGTCCTTCAGCGCTGCGACGATCGCGGCCCGCTCCAGCTCGCGGAAATGCGGCTCGCCCTCATCGACGAAGATCTCGGAGATCGGCTTGCCGGCCGCGGCCTCGATGTCGGTGTCGGTGTCGCGGTGCGTCGCCTTCAGCCGGTCGGCCAGCAGCGCCGCGATCGTGGACTTACCCGATCCCGGTGGTCCGACCAGGACGACGACCGGGCTCACTCCCACTCCCGCGGGGTGATCGTGGTCGGCAGGTTCGCCAGGTACGACTGGTGGTTGCGCGCGGTCTCGGTCACCGAGTCGCCGCCGAACTTCTCCAGCGAGACCTCGGCCAGCACCAGCGCGACCATCGCCTCGGCGACGATCCCGGCGGCCGGTACGGCGCAGACGTCCGACCGCTGGTGGTGCGCGGAGGCGGCCTCGCCGGTCGAGGTGTCGATCGTCCGGAGCGCCCGCGGCACGGTCGCGATCGGCTTCATCGCGGCCCGGACCCGGAGCGTCTCGCCCGTGCTCATGCCGCCCTCGGTGCCACCCGAGCGGCCACTGGTACGGCGTACCGCGCCGTCCTCGGCGACGATCTCGTCGTGCGCCTTGGAGCCGGGCGTCCGGGCGAGCTCGAACCCGTCGCCGAGCTCGACGCCCTTGATCGCCTGGATGCCCATCAGCGCGCCGGCCAGCTTGGAGTCGAGCCGCCGGTCCCAGTGCACGTAGCTGCCGAGGCCCGGCGGGAGACCGTCCACGACGACCTCGACCACGCCACCGAGCGTGTCACCGGCCTTCTGGGCGGCGTCGATCTCCGCGACCATCTGCTTGCTCGCGTCCGGGTCGAGGCAGCGGACCGGATCGGCGTCCAGCTTCGCGACATCGGCGTACGACGGGATCACGCCGTACGGCGCCCTGACGGTGCCGAGCTCGACGACGTGGCTGACGATCGTCACGCCGTACGACTGGCGGAGGAAGCGCGCGGCGACCTCGCCCAGCGCGACCCGGGCGGCGGTCTCGCGGGCGCTGGCGCGCTCGAGCACCGGGCGGGCCTCGTCGAACCCGTACTTCTGCATGCCGGCCAGGTCGGCGTGACCGGGCCGCGGGCGGGTCAGCGGGGCGTTCCGCGCGAGGCCGGCGAGCGTCTCCGCGTCGACCGGATCCGCGCTCATCACCTGCTCCCACTTCGGCCACTCGGTGTTGCCGACCTGGATCGCGACCGGGCTCCCGAGCGTCAGCCCGTGCCGGAAACCGCCGAGGAACGTCACCTCGTCCCGCTCGAACTTCATCCGGGCACCCCGGCCGTAGCCGAGCCGTCGACGAGCCAGGGCGTCGGCCACGTCATCAGTCGTGACCTCGACCCCCGCGGGAAGACCTTCAAGTACGGCGACGAGCGCTTGTCCGTGCGACTCGCCGGCGGTAAGCCAGCGCAGCATGCCAGGATTCTTTCACGCCCCGCTCACCCTCCGGACGGCGGTCTCAGTTGACGAAGGGGTTGAGCACACGCACGCCGGTGCGCTCGACGTCGCCGGTGTTGCGCGTGACGAATGTCCAGTCGTGGACGAGGGCGGTCGCTGCCATCAGCCCGTCGACGACCGGCAGCGGAGTCCGCGCGCTCAACCGGCCCCAGATTTCCGCGATGTCCTGCGTAACGGGGATGATGCGATCGGAGAACCCACGGACAAGACGTTGACACCAGTCATCGAGTGCGGCGGCCTGCGTCGGATCCCGATCGACCAGCCGCTCGATTCCTTTTCTGAGCTCACCGACCATGAGTGCACTGACGTAGAGCTGGCCGGACCGAACAGAGTCGAACCATTTGACCGCGCCCGAGTCCGGCACCTTCTTCCGGAACTCCGACACCATGTTGGTGTCGAGCAGATAGCTCACTCGAGATCGACCGGCCGTTCCGGATCCATCGGACGCTCGATCTCGAGCATGCTCATATCCGGCGCCGACGCCAGGAAACTCTTGAAGTCCTCCACCAGTTCCACCCCCGTCATCCGTCGGTAGTCCACGATGTCGAGCACGACGGCAACCTGCTCACCGTGCTTGGTCACGAACTGCGGACCGCTCGTCTGCACGGCCCGGATCAACTCGCTGAAATGCTGTTTCGCTTCCTGTAACTGCCACTGGCCGGCCACAGCCGTCATCACCATCACCTCGTGCGAACAGTCTAGACAGACTGGACAGAATCAGCGAACTCAGCGGCAGGTCTGGGTGTCCTGGGTGAGGCCGTCGCGGACGGAGAGGACTACGTCGAAGGTTTTGATGATCGGGGACTCGTCGCAGGTGGTGGCGGCGCCGGCTGCCTGACCGCCGGCGATCGCGGCGCCGGCCAGGGCGGTGGTGGCGAGCGCCGCCACGGCCACGCGCCCGGCGGTACGACGGAATGCGGGGGTCATCAGGTGCTCCCTTGAACGGTGGTTCCTTATATCAACGACCGTAGAAGTCGGGAACGCCGGGTGAACTGGCTCTGGAACCCGTCTTGGGGGTAGCGCTTGCACCACCCTCGATAGGGTCCTGGCATGAGTCGGGTGGCTGAGGAGACGTGGCGGGCGCGGGTGCGCGGGTGCTTGCTGGGTGGTGCGATCGGGGACGCGCTGGGCGGGCCGGTGGAGTTCGAGGACGGTCGGTCGATCGTGGCGAAGCACCCGGACGGCGTACGGGCGTTCCTCCCGGGAAGCGACGGGTGGCCCGCGGGGACGATCACCGACGACACCCAGATGACGCTGTTCACGGTCGAGGGGCTGATCCGGGCCGGCGTACGGACGGACCGCGGGATCGGGTTCACAGTCGGCGTCGTGCATCACGCGTACGACCGCTGGCTGGACACGCAGAACCTGCCCGGGCCGAGCGGTGAGCAGGACGGTTGGCTGCAGGGTGAGCAGTGGCTGTACGCGCGTCGTGCGCCGGGCAACACCTGCCTGTCCGCGCTGACCGAGGCCCGCAAGGGCGAGGCACGGATCCCGCAGTTCGGCGGCGAGGCGGTGAACGACTCGAAGGGATGCGGCGGGGTGATGCGGGTCGCGCCGTTCGGGCTGCTGCCGGCGTACTTCCCGACGGACTGGATCTTCGACTCGGCCGCGACCGCCGCCGGGTACACGCACGGTCATCCGACCGGGAAGCTCGCCTCCGGCGCACTCGCCGCGATCATCCGCGAGCTGTGCAACGGCGCCGGCCTCGACGACGCACTCACAAGAGCGACCGAGCTCCTCAAACAGCACGAAGGCCACGACGAGACCAGTACGGCGCTCGCGTTCGCGCGCCACCTGGCCGCGACGGCACCCGCCGGTCCCGTCACGGTCGAGCGCCTCGGCGGCGGGTGGGTCGCCGAGGAGGCACTCGCGATCGCGGTCTTCGCGGCCCTCGCCTACCCGGAGCCGGACCAGTTCCTCGACGCGCTCGCGCTCGCGGTCACCCACTCCGGCGACAGCGACTCCACCGGCGCGATCTGCGGCAACATCCTGGGCGCCCTCCACGGCGAGACGGCTCTCCCCGCAGAGCTCGTCTTCACCGTCGAGGGTCGCGCCGTCATCCTTCAACTCGCCGACGACTTCGCGCTGGAGTTCACCCAGGGCAAGCGTCTGCACGGCGACTACGGCCCACAAACGACCTGGACCACCCGCTACCCGGGCTGGTGACTACTGCGGCTCGATCGAGAGCTTGTGGTGGAACACGTTGCGCGGGTCCCACTTCGACTTGATCTGCTGCAGCCGCGGGTAGTTGCCCTGGTAGTACAGGTCGTGCCACGGCACGCCGGACTTGTTGTAGGCCGGGTCGGCCAGATCCACGTCCGGGTAGTTGATGTACGAGCCGGCGTTGGTCGCGTTCGGCACCGGGACGCCGCCGGTGTCGCGGTAGATGTCGCCGTACACCTTCCGCATCCAGCCGAGGTGCATGTCGTCGTCGGTGGCGTTGTCCCACGCTGCGGTGAGAACGATCTTGCCCATCACGTCGCGTTGCGCGGAGGCGGTCGAGTCCGACGGGACGGTGTTCACCTTGCCGCCGTACGGGACGAGAAGCATCGACGACACCGGACCCTTGTACGTCGTGTCGGTGAGCCCGCGGTAGAGCGAGAGGATCTGCTCGTCGGAGTACCCCTTCTTCAGGTACCCGGCCTTGTACTTCCCGCGGTTCGGCGTCGCGGTCTCCTCGATCGAGCGCTGCATGCTCAGGTGCAGGAACGGCCCGACACCCAGGTCGATCACCTGCGGCTTCTGCTCCACCCCTTCGACCATCGCCGCGTTGAACGCGTTCATCAGCTGCTCCGAGTTCGGCGCGGCCGCGTCGATCTGGGTCGAGAGCAGGTACTGCTCGGCGCTGTAGTGCGACAGGATGAACGGCGCGTAGAGCGTCGCGTACGGCGAGTCCGGGGTGTTGTGCTGCTCGAAGAACGTGAACCAGTTGCGCACCGTCCGCAGGAACCCGGCCTGCGTCGTGGTCTTCCAGTCGTACAGCAGCAGGGTCGACCGCAACGCAGCCGGTGCCTTGGGCAACGATTCGCCCGGCGTCCGGCCGGAGGCGCCGGCCGAACGCATCAGGTACCGCGTGACGACACCGAAGTTCCCGCCACCGCCGCCCGTGTGCGCCCACCACAGGTCCTTGTACTGGTTGTCGCGCGTCGCCACCACCGACCGCGCCCGGCCACGCGCGTCGACGACCACGACCTCCACGCCGTACAGGTGGTCGACGACCGAGCCGTACTTCCGCGACAGCGGCCCGTACCCGCCGCCGCTGAAGTGCCCGCCCACCCCGACACTCAGGCAGCCGCCCGCCGGCAGTGTCAGACCCCAGCCGTAGAACAGTTCCTTGTAGACGGTCTCGAGAACGGCACCGGCTCCGATCGAGAACGCCTTGTACTGCGGGTCCCACGTCACCTCGTCGTACGTCGACATGTCGAGCAGGACCTCGATGTCGCTGCTGTCCACGAAGTCCTCGAAGCAGTGTCCACCGCCGCGGACCGCGATCCGCTTGCCGCTGCGGACCGCCTCCTGGACGGCCGCGACGGCGTCCTCGGTCGACCGGATCACTCGCGCGTACTGCGGTTTGCCGATGAAGCGGCGATTCTGCCCGCGCAGCACCAGGTCCTGGTACCGCGCGTCGTTCGGGCCGATCTTGTCGCTGAGGGCGGTGGTGGTGACGGCGGCAGACGCAGTACCGGGGACGGCGAGCGCCGCACCCGCAACCGCGGTCCCGGCCAGAAGACCACGACGGCTGACTGGCATAGAGATTCCCTCCCGAGAGTTCGAATGCTTCGACCCTAGGAAGGCGGGCAGTGTCCGCACATCAACCATCTGGTGGAGTGCGGGGATCACCTATCCGGCGTACAACCGCTCCAACGGCGCACCGAGCAGTACGCCGGCCAGTGCGCCGACCAGCATGAACGGCCCGAACGGGACCATCTGCTTGCGCGTCATCACCCGGGCGGCGATCAACACGATCCCGACGATCGCGCCGAGGAAGAACCCGCCGTACAACCCGGACGCGAACTGCCCCCAGCCCAGCCAGCCGAGCGCCAGCCCGAGCAGCCCCGACAGCCGTACGTCGCCGAACCCGACGCCACGCGGGAACGCGAACCACAGCACGTAGAACACCGCGAACCCGATCGCACCGGCAATCACTGCCCGGCGCAACGATCCCCACTCCCCCGTCGCTATCGCAGCGGCGAGCAATCCGGCCGCGACGACGGCGTACGTCGGCCAGATGATCACCGAGGGCAGGAACCGCGTCCGCGCGTCGATGTACCCGAGCACCGCGCCGGCGACCGCGAGCGCCAACCACGCGGGCAGTACGGCGTCCAGCCCGAGCATCCAGCCCAGCAGTCCCCCGGCGACCGCCGCGAGCCCACCGCACCAGTACGCCGCTCGCCGGCCCGCCACCGATGCGTACGGGACCTTGGTCTCGCCCTCTTCCAGCACCGGCTCGGGGATGTTGCGCATCAGCCAGGGCCCGAGGACGGCCGCAGCGGGGCCGCAGAGGACCACACCGAGCCCCGCTGCGAGCACTGCGTTGTCAGCCGGCACGATCCAGGAGCCTAGACGATTCCGCGGCCCTGCCCTGCAAGCCCTGTGGACAGGAGTGTGGGAGTGTGATGGAAAGGTCATCTCCGGAAGGACTGCCGATGAACGCCGTGGACAAGAGCCGGATCAAGGACGCGCTGCTGCGGCAGGTCGAGGCCGATCTCCGCGCGGCCCAGGGTGACGTGGCCCGGGAGGATTCGGCCGCAAAGCTGGACCAGGACTCGTCGTTCACGGTCGACGACCAGTCGCAGGCGGCCGAGGCCGGTGACCTCGGCGGGCTGTTGGAGGGCAGGGAGCAGCGGCAGGCCGGCATCCTCAGCCAGATCGAGAAGCTCGACTTCGGGCCGCGGAGCGAGGTCGGACCGGGCGCGATCGTCGGGTTCGACGGCGACCGGTACGTCGTGGGCGTGGTCGCGGCCGCGTTCGAGTGCGACGGCGCGACGTACGAAGGGATCTCGACGGACGCACCGATCTATGCGGCGATCGCGGGCCTCCGAGCCGGCGACACCTTCAGCTTCGCCGGCCGCGACCACCAGATCGACTTCGTCAGCTGAAGGTTTCGACCGCGTAGACCCCGCCGCCGGACGCCTTCGCGTTCCGGCTGAGGTGCTGCAGGTTGCCGAGGAAGTCGACCAGGTCCTCGTCCTTCAGCGCCGGGACCTGGTCGGCCCACGGTCCGGCGAGGTCCTCGAGCTCGCCCTGGTCGCGGTCGGCGAGTGCCCCCACCAGGGCGTCGCCGAGCCGGGCGATCCCCTCGGTCAGCGTGGTCGCGACTCCGCTCCGCTCGGCCTCGTCGTCGGACAGCTCGTCGAGCGACTTGCCCCACACCAACTCGATCAGCGCGGTGAACGCGTCACCGCTCGGAGTGATCTCACTCGTCAGCGTCTCGTCGCCGGACGGAGCGCTCTTCAGTGCGGCAGCGGCCGCCTCGTCGTTCGCTGCAGTGAAGTAGATCGTCATGTGCTCATCATGCTCGCCGTACCAGCATCCTGGCGATGACCGCGGCACCGGTGCCGATCAGGAGCAGGCAACCGAAGATCACGCCGAGGGTGCTCCAGAAACCGTCGTTCTGGGTGATGACCTTGACGCGCTGGTACTCCGCGTCGGTCGCGGCGGGCGCGAACGTGAAGTCGTCGGTGATCCGGCTCGGCTCGCGGTACGTCGCCGTGTACGCGGTCAGGAAGTTGGCCGGCGTTGTCAGCGCGTCGTCCTCGACCCGGCCCGCGAACAGCAGCTCGGGCTTCACCGCGGCATCGGGCAGCTTCGTGGCGTCGACCCGGTGCTCGGCCGCGACGTACACCGTCACCGTCTGCGAGTTGGTCGCGCCCTTGCTCAGGCGCATCGGGTAGACGATCCGCTCCGATGCGAACGTGAGCCGCAGCGGCGGCGTCGATCCGCTCAGGCTCTCGCCGTCCCGCTTGGGTGCGAGCTTCACCGCGACGATCTCCCACTTCTCCGTCAGGTACGGCGTGAGGTTCGCGGCCAGCGTCGCCGGTACGACGTACCCGTTCGTGCGCAGCCAGTCCGTGACCGCCGTACCGGTCGAGCCGCTGAGCCGCGCGACCGCGAACGGGCCGAGGACCATCTGCTGGCGGACGTCGACCCCGGATCCGGGCGCCGGGGCGCCGGCGGAATCGCGGGCGTTGCCCATGATCCCGAGGTCGCGGAACGGCCAGTACGTCTTCTTGTAGACGATCTTCGGCCGCGTCAGCTGGTCGAGCCGGTAGAACAGCTGGTCGTCGCCGAGCTCGACCTTCGCGGCCGCCGGGACCGGCATGATCCAGGCCGCCTTCTTCGACGTGCCGTTGATCGCCATCGAGAGCGTGATCTTCTCGGTGCCGCCGGCGTACTGCACCAGCGCGCTCTCGCCGTACGCGCGAGCTCGCGACTGCGCGTCCGGGAGGTAGCCGCCGCACGCGCAGGCCCAGGCAGGTGTCACCCCGGCCGCGATGAATCCGATCGCCAGGACACCAGCTACCACCCGCCAAAGCTTCACTGGCGGAACACTAGCTAGGCGAGGGTGTACGGCGTGTGGAAGAAGTTGGTCGGGTCGTACTTCTTCTTCGCGGCCTGCAGCTTGGCCGAGCTGCCGCCGTAGTACGAGCTGACTGCCCGGCCCGCCTCGAGGTAGTTGACGTAGGCACCGGCCGAGGCCGACCGCACGGCCCGGTGACCGTTCGCGATGAAGGTCTTGGCGCTGGTGCCCTGCGCGGACGAGTACCACTGGATCACGCCGAGCGCGCTGCGCCACGGCCACGCTGCCCCGCCGGTCGGCTGCTTCGCGGCCTGCCCGCCGAGCGGGTCGAGGATCGCCGACGCCGGCGTCTTGGCCCGCGCGGCCGCCTTCACCGCACCGAGCAGCGCGGTGATCGTCGCGGCGTCCATCGCACCCTTGAGTACGTCCGAGCCCGCCAGGAATCCCTGCCGCGGACTCGTCGTACCGCCGCCGAGGTACTTCACCGCCTCCATGTGCGTCTTGACGCTGATGGTCCGGGCCGAAGCCTTCGCACCGACGAACGACTCCAGCTGCGCGGCCGCCGCGTTCGCGTTGCCGGTGGTGGAGACGCCGAGCACGTGGATCGACAGCGTTCCGTTGCTCTGGGCATCGATGTGCAGGTTGCCCCAGGCCGTGGTCGGCGCGGTCTGGGCGAACTTCTGCCAGCCGCGGACGACGGCTGCCGCCTGTGACTCGGGCCAGGTCAGCCGGAAGAACCCGAGCTTGGTCGCCGGGATGGTCGAGAACCGGAACGAGGTGACCACGCCGAGGTTGCCGCCACCGCTGCCGCGCAGCGCCCAGAACAGGTCCGGCTCGACGGTCGGGCTGACGTTGTGCGACTTCCCGTCCGCGGTGAACACGCCCATCGACACGACCCGGTCACAGGTCAGCCCGTACGTGCGGGTGTGGATCCCCATCCCGCCGCCGAGCGTGAGGCCGGCGACACCGACGGTCGGACAGGTCCCGGTCGGCAGCGAGCGCCCGTACCGGTCGAGGAACGCGTGGACGTCGTACAGCCGGGCTCCGGCGCCGACGGTGAGGATGCCGTTGGAGTAGCTCATGCTTTTCAGCCCGCCGACATCGAGTTGCATGCCGTTCGCGATCGTGGACGCGCCGACGTACGAGTGGCCGCCACTCTTCGGGACGAGGACGAGCTTGTTGGCGCGGGCGAAGTTGATCGCCTTCTGCACGTCGGCCGGGTTCGCGGCCTTCACCACGGCGGTTGGGCGGACGCTGTCCCAGCGCGGGTTGAACAGCTGGTGCGCGGCGGCGTACCCGGAGGTCGAGGGCAGGTAGACCTTGCCGGTCAGCGAACGGGAGAAAGTGTTCCAGTTCGGTGCGGCCGAGGGTCCGGTCGGCGCTGAACTGGTCGCGGTGCTGGTCGGGGTGCTGCTCGGCGTCGCGGTCGTCGACGCGGCCGAACTACTCGGAGCTGTCGTGCTCGGAGCGGTGCTGCTCGGCGCGGAGGTGGTCGGCGTCTGCGTCGGGCTTGTCGTCCCGCCCGCGTTGTCCTTCGCGTCCCCGCATCCGGTCAGTCCGGCGACTGCTGTGGCACTACCGGCCTTCAGTACCGTACGGCGGTCAAGCAGGCTCACGATCCCCCAACTCCTCACGCGCGGCCGTCCTCATGGCCGCCAGAGGAGCCGGCGACCTACCCGTCATCATCTCCACCTGGAGGGTCGCCTGATGCACGAGCAGATCAAGTCCGTTCAACAGCTCTGTACCGATCCGGTGCGCCGCGATCGCGAGCCTGGTCGGCCAGGGATGGTACGCCACGTCGAACACCACCGGGGCGACGGCGGCGAAGTGCTCGGCCCACGGGTCGACCGCGCCGCCGGGCAGGGTCGAGACGCACAGGTCGAAGCCGCCGATCTGCTCCACCTGGGTGAAGTCCGCGACCGACGTCCGGAGTCCGAGCTCCGCGGCCAGATCCAGCAACCGCTCGGCCTTCGCGACGTCCCGGACGACGACGGTCACGTCGGTGACCTTCATGCCACGCAACGCTGCCAGCGTCGACGCGGCCGTCGCGCCGCCACCGACCACGACCGCGGTCTCGGCGGCCGTGATGCCCTGCTCGGCGAACGCGTTCACCAGGCCGGGCACGTCGGTGTTGTGGGCGGACCTGGATCCGTCCGGCTCGAACAGCATCGTGTTCGCCGCGCCGATCAGCTCCGCGACCGGGTCGACCGTGTCGACGAGATCGAGTGCGACGCGCTTCAGCGGCATCGTCAGCGACAACCCGCGGACGTCCGCACCGAGCGATGCCACGAAGCCGGCGAGTTCATCCTCTTCGACCTCGAACGCGTCGTACCGCCAGTCGAGTCCGAGCTCGGCGTACGCCGCCCGGTGCATCGCCGGCGAGAGCGAATGCGCGATCGGCGAGCCGAGCACCGCACAACGGGTCAAGTCAGCACTTCCCGGTGTGCGCCTGGCACCAGGCCTGGAGCTTCTTCACGTTGACCTGGTGTTCCGCGAACGTGGTAGCGAACGCGGTCTCGCCGGTGTCCAGGTTGACCAGCGTGAAGTACTTCCAGCTACCCGGCGCCGGGTTGAGCGCGGCGCTGAGCTCCTCGCGGGTCGGTGAGTTGATCGGCGTCGGCGGCAGGCCCTTGTGGTTGTACGTGTTGTACGGCGAAGGGTTCTTCCGCTGCTCGGGCGTCGTGTACACCCCGCCGTCCTTGCCGACCACGTAGTGCACCGTCGAGTCCATGCCCAGGTACATCCCGGCGGCCAGCCGGTTGTAGATCACTCGCGCGACCTTGGCGTAGTCGGCCTGCTTGTTGGTCTCGGCACCGATGATGCTGGCCACGATCACCGCCTGGTACGGGTCCAGCTTCTTGTGCTGCGCGGCCTGCACCAGGTTCAGTTCCTTGGCGATCGACGCGTACTTCGCGGTCATCAGCTTGAGCATGACGGTCGCGTTCGCGTTCTTCGGCACGTCGTAGGTCGCCGGGTACAGGAAGCCTTCGGGGTTGCCGTTCGCGTACGCCGGCAGGCCGAGCCCGGCCGGGTGGTTGATCGCGTTCGCGGCCTGGCCGGCGGGCAGCTTGAGCTTGGTCTGCAGGATCACCGCGACCTCGCCCTTGGTCTCCCCGGACGGGACGCTGACCCGCATCACCTTGATCGACTCGGCCGTGTTCATCATCAGCGCCAGCGCGGCCTTGGCCGACATGTGCTTGCGCAGGGTGTAGGTCGCGGCCTGGATCTGCAGTGACCGCGGGTCGTCGCGGGCCGCACGCTCGAACGCGCGGGCGCTCTTGACGACCTCCTTCTTCTCCAGGGTGTCGGCGATCGACGAGCTCGACTGCCCCTTGGAGATCTCGACCTGCACGGTCCCCGTGCCCTCGCCGGTGTAGTCCGGCGCGGAGAACACGCTCTCCAGCGCGTCCTTGCCCTTGCCGAAACCGACCACGGCGCCGGCCACGATCGCACCGACGACGATCAGCGAGATCAGACCGGCGAAGCAGCCGAACGCCCGGCGGCTGCGGGCCCGGCGCCGGTTGACGCGCCGCTCCACGCGGGTCTCGGCCCGCAGGCCGAGGCCGCTGCCGAGATCGTCGGCCTGCTCCTCGCCCTCGTTCAGATCTTGGTGCACCGATGGTCCGTTCACAGGGGCCTCCCGGGTGGGTTGCCGGTCTCACGCTCGAGGTCGAGCGCATGTTGCAGAATCACGACCGCCGCGGCCTGATCGACCACGGCGCGCCGCTTGGAGCCCTTCTTTCCCCGTTCCCGCAGCATCCGTTCGGCGGTGACGGTGGTGAACCGCTCGTCCACCAGCCGCATCGTCGTCCCCTCACGCACCTTGTCCAGCACCTGCGCCGCCGTCTCCCGGATCTTCACCGCGGCCGGTCCCTCGCCCCCGGACAGGGAGCGCGGCAGCCCGACCACGATCTCGAACGCCTCCAGTTCGGCGGCGAGTGCGGCGATCCTATCCAGATCACCGGGCCCACGCCGGACGGTTTCCACAGGCGTGGCCAGGATTCCGTGCGGATCGCTGCTGGCGACGCCGATCCGGGCATCGCCGATATCGAGCGCGATCCGCACGCCTGTTCTCATCTACGCGGTCTCATCTACGTGGTCTCTGCTGTGGCCGTCGACTAGCCCGTGACGAGGTGGCCGACGGTGTGCTCGACCGCCGCCAGCGCCTCGTCGGCGCCGGCCGGGTCGGTGCCGCCACCCTGTGCGACATCGTCCTTGCCACCGCCGCGGCCGCCGAGCTTCTCGGCCGCGACCCGGACCAGGTCACCGGCCTTGAGCCGCCACTCGCGGGCGAGGTCGTTGAGCGCGATCACCACGCCGGGCTTGCCGTCGTTCACACTCAGTACGGCGACCACGGCCGGCTTGTCGCTCGGCATCCGGCCGCGGATGTCCAGCGCCAGCTTGCGCAGGTCGCCGCCGTTCACGCCGTCCGGCGCACGGTGTCCGACGTACTGGACGCCGAAGACGTCCCTCGGGCTCTTCGCCAGCTCGCCCGCGGCCTCGAGGACCTGGGCGGCCCGGACGCGCTCGAGCTCCTTCTCCGCGGCGCGCAGCCGCTCGGCCAGGTCGGCGACCTTCGCGGGCAGCTCCTCCGGCCGGGTCTTCAGGTTCTCGCTGAGCAGCCGGACCAGCGCGCGCTCGCGGCCGAGGTAGTGCAGCGCCTCCATGCCGACGAACGCCTCGATCCGCCGTACGCCGGCGCCGACCGAGGACTCGCCGGTGACGGTCACCGCGCCGACCTGCGACGAGTGCTTCACATGCGTGCCACCACAGAGCTCACGCGACCAGGGCCCGCCGATCTCGACCACGCGGACCTGCTCGTCGTACGTCTCGCCGAACAGCGCCAGCGCGCCCCACTCCCGCGCCTCCGGCAGCGTCATGTACTGCGCCGACACGGGGAGGTCCTGCCGCACGGCGAGGTTCGCGACCTCTTCGATCTCCGAACGGGTCGACGGGTCCAGCGCCGAGGACCAGGCGAAGTCGAGTCGCAGGTAACCGGGCTTGTTGTACGAACCGCTCTGCAACGCGTTCGGGCCGAGCACCTGGCGCAGCGCGGCGTGCACGACGTGCGTGCCGGAGTGCGCCTGGCAGGCCGAGACCCGCCACTCGTGGTCGACCGCGGCGTGGACGTCCTCGCCCGGACGCAGTACGCCTTCGAGGATCTCGACCTTGTGCACGATCAGGCCCTTGACCGGGCGCTGCACGTCGAGGACCTTCAGCTTCAGGCCGTCGCCGAGGATCAGACCCTCGTCCGCGATCTGGCCGCCGGACTCGGCGTAGAACGGGGTCTTCTCCAGCACGACCTCGACCGTCTCGCCCTGCTCGGCGAACGGCGCGATCGCGCCGTCGCGGAGCAGACCGCGCACCTGCGAGTCGCTGGAGAGCTCCTGGTACCCGGTGAACTCCGTGACGCCCTTCTCGCGCAGCTCACGGTAACCGGAGGTGTCGGCGTGCCCGGCCTTCTTCGCCCGGGCGTCGGCCTTGGCCCGCTCGCGCTGCTCCTTCATCAAGGAGCGGAAGCCCTCGGTGTCGACGTTCAGGCCCTGCTCGGCCGCCATCTCGATGGTCAGGTCGATCGGGAAGCCGTACGTGTCGTGCAGCTGGAACGCCTTCGCGCCCTCGAGCTGGTGCGCACCGCCCGCCTTGGTCTCCTTGACCGCGACGTCGAAGATGCTCGTCCCGGCCGTGAGGGTACGGCGGAACGCCTCCTCCTCGGCGTACGCGACCTGGCTGATCCGGCCGAAGTCGGCCTCCAGCTCCGGGTACGACTTCTTCATCTGCTCGAGGCTCGTCGGCAGCAGCTCGACCAGGCTCGGGTCCTCGTAGCCGAGCAGCCGCATCGAACGGATCGCGCGGCGGAGCAGGCGACGCAGTACGTAACCACCCTGCTCGTTGCCCGGGGTGACGCCGTCGCCGATCAGCATCAGCGCGCTGCGGACGTGGTCGGCGACAACCCGGAACCGGACGTCGTCGACATGCTCGACGCCGTACTTGCGGCCGCTGAGCTCGGACGCCTTCTCGATCACCGGGAAGATCTCGTCGATCTCGTACATGTTGTCGACGCCCTGCAGCAGGTACGCGACCCGCTCCAGGCCGAGACCGGTGTCGATGTTCTTCTTCGGCAGCTCGCCGAGGATCGGGTAGCCCTCCTTGCCGCCGCCCTCACCGCGGATGTTCTGCATGAAGACCAGGTTCCAGAACTCCAGGTAGCGGTCGCCCGCCTCCCAGTCCCGGTCGGCGCCGAACTCGGGGCCGCGGTCGATCAGGATCTCCGAGCACGGGCCGCACGGACCCGGGATGCCCATCGACCAGAAGTTGTCCTTCATCCCGAGCCGGACGATCCGGTCGTCGGGCAGGCCCGCGATCCGCTTCCAGAGGGCGATCGCCTCGTCGTCGTCGTAGTACACCGAGGCGTAGAGCACCGACTCGTCGAAGCCGTAGCCACCTTCGTTCTGGGGCTTGGTGACCAGCTCCCAGGCGTACTCGATGGCCTTCTCCTTGAAGTAGTCGCCGAAGGAGAAGTTGCCGTTCATCTGGAAGAACGTGCCGTGCCGGGTGGTCTTGCCGACCTCGTCGATGTCGAGCGTCCGGACGCACTTCTGCACGCTGGTGGCCCGGTCGTACGGCGGGGTCTGCTGGCCGACGAAGTACGGGACGAACTGCGCCATGCCGGCGACGTTGAACAGCAGGTTCGGGTCCGGCGACGGCAGCGGGGCACTCGGCACCACGGTGTGGCCCCGGTCCTCGAAGTACTGCAGGAACCGTCGCCTGATCTCACTGGTTTCCATGGGTGTTACCGGTAGTCCTCACGATCGTTTGTGGTCTCGATGCCCAGCGCGTCGCGCAGCTCGGTCTCCCGCTCGGCCATGCCCTCGCGGACCTGGTCGCCGAAGTGCCGGACCGCGGCGGACAGTTTCGCCGCGGACTCCTGGACGCTCTCCGGAGCGAGGAGCTGTGCACGTTTCTTCAGCCGGGTGACGGCGTACACGCCGACGGCGATCCCGACGATCAGCCAGATGATCCGCTTCACCGCTTCCGCGCCTTCCGCTCGGCCTTCATCTCTTCCTTGACCCGGCGGCTCACGTCCTTGCGCTGCTGCTCGCCGAGCGCGCGGCGGACGCCGTACGTGAAGGCGGCCGCCTTCACCAGCGGGCCGCCGGCGGTGGCCGAGAACAGCGACATCAGCGCGGCCGCGTTGGTGGTCACCGTGGTGGCGTTGTCGGTGATCGTGTCCACCTTCGCCAATTGGGCGTTCGTGGTCGCCACGGTCGTGGTCACCTCACCGAGCAGCGGGACGCTGGAGTCGGAGACGCCCTTGACCATGATCCGGGTCTCGTCGAACACCTTGCCCAGCTTCAGGATCGGATAAGCCAGCAGGCCTACCAGGATGAGCAGCGCGCAGGCCGCTATCAGCCCCGCGACTTCACCGACGCTCATGGAAACGATCCACCTTCCCGTAGCGAGCCCGTTTGTGAGCTGTGATGCCCTTATGGACGCCCGACCCTATCGCGCGGCCATAGCGCACTCCGCTCCAGGACACCATCCCTCACATCACAGTCGCCCACCAAACCGGCTCACGGGGTCGGCGACGTCTCCGTCGGGGCCGGTTCCGTGGGGCTCGGTGTCGCCGGCGTCGAGGGGGTCGCCGAGGGTGTTTGGCTCGGCGTGGTTGGGCTTGCGGTCGGGGTCGGCGTTGTCGGTGTCGCCGGGGTTGTGGGGGTGGCGGGGGTCGTCGGCGGCGGGGTGGTCGGAGTGGTCGGAGTGGTCGGCTTGCTCGGTGGCGAGGTCGGCCGGGTCGGTCCGGTCGTGGCCGGAGTGGTCGCGGCCGTCGTGGTCGGCGTGGGTGTTGCGGTGGTGGGGATTGCGGTGGCTGGGTCCTGGGTGCGGGATTGCGTCGGTTCGGGTGCCATCCAGGGCGGAGCGGGTTTGCTGGGGGATGCCGACGGGCTCAACGGCACCAGGGGCTTGCCGACCGGGAGCTTCGGTCTCGGGGTCGACCTCGACGTACCTTGCGTCCGCTCTATGCTCGGGACGGGTCGGGCCGAGGGCGGCGCCTGGGTCGACGCGGTCTCGTGCGACCGGAACGGGATCAGGAACAGCGCGCCTACTGTCAGAGCCAGGGCTGCTGTCCCGATGGTCAACTTCAGAACGGGTGTACGCCGACGGATGTGCCGCGGACCGGACTGCCTCACAACGCAAAACCTTTCGCCCCCAGGCCGAAAGGGAGCCTACCGACTCGAACGCTTCAATCGAAGCTCACCGTGAGTGCCTGAACGGCTCCGTCCGGTGCCCATTCCAGCTCCATCGAGCCGGTTCCACCGCCCGACCAGCGGAAACGCGCCGACTCGTCGCCGTCCTCGAGCAGCGTCATGGTCTCGGTCGGCGGGTTTTCCCGGTACGCCGCGGCGATCGCCGTCCGACCTTCGAACGGCCCGACCGGAATGGCGACGAATCGCATCGTCGCGTCCGGCGCGAACCGCTCGGCGAACGTGTCCCAGTCGCCGGTCGTGACGGCCTGGTTGAACGCGTCGACGTGGTCGGCTGTCCGGCTCATTTGCCGTCCCGTTTGCGGTCCCGGAGGATCTTGCGGATGGCGGCGACCCGATCGGCGTACGCCGCCTCGCCGCCGCGCCGGGTCGGGTTGTAGTAGTCGGTGCCGTCGATCACGTCCGGGGCGTACTGCTGCGGCACGACGCCGCGCGGATCGTTGTGCGAGTACTCGTACGACGAGCCGTGACCGATCTTCTTGGCGCCGGCGTAGTGCGCGTCCCGCAGATGCGGCGGCACCGGACCGACCTTGCCCGCCTTCACGTCCGCGATCGCGGCGTCGACGGCCATGATCACCGCGTTGGACTTCGGCGCCAGCGCGAGGGCGACGACCGCCTGCGCGAGGTTGATCCGCGCCTCCGGCATACCGATCAACTGCACCGCCTCGGCCGCGGCGACCGCGACACCGAGCGCCGTCGGGTCGCCCATCCCGATGTCCTCGCTCGCGGAGATCACCAGCCGTCGGGCGATGAACCGCGGGTCCTCCCCCGCCTCGATCATCCGGGCCAGGTAGTGCATGGAGGCGTCGACGTCCGAACCCCGGATCGACTTGATCAACGCCGAGGCCACGTCGTAGTGCTGATCCCCGGCCCGGTCGTACCGCACCGCGGCCCGGTCGACCGCCGTCTCCAGAGTCTTCAGATCGATCACCGCCGGTACGTCGTCGGTGTTCTTCGCGCGGGCTCCGCCGGCGGCGGCTTCCAGGTACGTCAGCGCGCGGCGCGCGTCTCCACCGGCCATCCGGAGCAGATGGTCGCGAGCGTCCTCCGCCAGCTCGAACTCACCGTTCAGCCCGCGCTCGTCGGCGAGCGCCCGGTCGAGCAGTACGGCGATGTCGTCGTCGGTGAGCGACTCGAGCGTGAGCAGCAGGCTTCGGGACAGCAGCGGAGAGATCACCGAGAAGAACGGGTTCTCGGTGGTGGCTGCGACCAGCGTCACCCAGCGGTTCTCGACACCGGGCAGCAGTGCATCCTGCTGGGCCTTGGTGAAGCGGTGGACCTCGTCGATGAACAGCACAGTCTCGACCGCACCGGACGCACGGGACAGGTCGCGGCGAGCGCCGTCGATCACCTGCCGCACGTCCTTCACCCCGGCCGTGACCGCGGACAGCTCCACGAACTTCCGGTTGGTCTGGTGTGACACCACGGCCGCGATCGTGGTCTTGCCCGTCCCCGGAGGGCCCCACAGCAACAGCGACATCGGCTGGTCGCCCTCCACCAGCCGGCGCAGCGGCGAGCCCGGCGCGAGCAGATGTTGCTGCCCCACCAACTCGTCCAGACTCCGCGGCCGCATCCGCACCGCCAACGGAGCCGCCGTGTGATCCACATCCGCCAGACTCCCGCCACCACGGGCCGGCGCAGGCGCACCCGGAAGATCGAACAACCCATCACTCACCCGAGCAGCCTAACCAGCCCCACCGACATCCCGATCGGGCCGCCCTGTCCGGCCGGCGCTATCGGTCCTTGCCGGGGCGGTGGTTGGTGGTGTTGCGGAGTGCGCGGTTGTCGCGGCGGGTGGTGGGTGGGTCTGTGCTGAGGGTGCCGATGAGGTCGTTGCGGACCGAGCGGAGCTGCGCCTGGGCCGGATCGAGTCTGGTTGCGACCGCGTCGCTGTGGTCCTGCCAGGCGTCCCTGGTTTCCTTGAGATACAGCGCGAACGCAGGCGCCTTCAGCGCCAGATCGGCCCAGAGCGGCGCTCCGGTCAGATCCACACCCAGGCTGTAGAGCGCGTACGTCGACGTCAGCCGCGCCTGCTGCATGAACGCCGCACGCCGGCTGATCGGCGCCTCCTGCCGCCGAGCCAGATCGAGGCGGTCGTCCATCAACTGCCGGCCCTGCCGGACCATCTCGTCCGCGGACTGACGTAGCGGCGCGCTCACCCGGACCTGCGCGCCCTCGGCGATCACGTCCCGCAGGACACTCGCGCGGGCCAGCCGGGTCAGGGACTGTGCGAGCCAGTCGTCGTCGCGGACAGGCAGGTTCGCACGTCCGCCGTACGCGTCGTCGAACTCCGTCCGGAGATCGGCGAAGCTCGTCGCCGGCAACGTCCGGCCCTCGATCGCGGCCCGGTTGACTGCCTGCGCGGACGCCTCTTCGAGGCTCAGGCCCCACTGGTTCCTGGGATCGAGCGACAGATCGGCCGCAGCCACCAGGATCTGTTCAGCGTCCGTGCCCTCGACATCCAGGCGTACGCCGTCCAGCTCGAGCCGACGCCACCAATGCGCGAGCCTGTCCGCGACCTGCCGCGCCCGGTCCGTCGTAGCCGAGGGGAACGACTGCTCGTACCGTTCGAGCGCCAACAGCGCCTCGGCGGCGAACATGCCCACCACCTGCTGCGCGGCGGCGAGCTCGTCCCGGCTCGGCTCGCGAAACCCGGCCCGCGGCGTCATTGCCGGCCGTCCAGCTCCGCCTGTACTCGCTCGACGGCTTCGGCCCGGCGCCGGAGACTGTCGAACCGCTCGGCCTTCTCCGGGTCGGCCGGCTGGTAGTCGGCATCGTCCGCGGCCTCGACCGGGACGTACCACCACCGGCCCGCGTACCGGGTCGGACCGACCTCCGTCCCGGCGAGCATCGGCGTCGCCGCACCGGAGTCGAGCAACTCACGCATGCGGTCCTGCGAAATGGTGTCGTCGGTCACTCAAACGACTGTAGGACGCCGAGGGGCGAACACGAGGTGGTATGTGCCGCTGCGTCGCAGCAGCACGATGGTCGGGATCTGCAGTACGACGATCGTGACGGCGGTGATGACCGGGTCGGTGGCCGGTACGACCGAGATCGGCAGGGTGTAGGCGAGCACGACGCGGACGATCGCATCGACGATCGACGCGATCCCCCACCAGACCGTGATCCACTTCCACGCCTCGCGGAAACGGGCGTTGGTCTCCCAGAGCTGATCCATCAGCTCGCCACGACGCGGCATGATCGCCTTGGTGAAGGTGTAGGTCAGCGGCTGCGGATGCCGCAGAGACCACAGATTGATGCCGGCGAACGGCAGGCTGATCCACGCGTTCCGGACGAGCAACAGGCGCGCGTCGCCACCGATGACCGCGACGACCGTACTGGCGACCATGCTCACCACGACGACCATCCCGACCAGGTCCGCACGGCGTTCCCGCACCAGCGAGACCGCGGAACTGATCAGCCCTGGGACGACGCCGGCGAGCAGCGCGATCAGGTCGCTCACCCCGAGTGCCTTCAGGCCGTAGTACAGGGCGAGTGGGACGGCGATGTCGACGACGAGAAGCCAGCGGCCTTTGCGCGTGCGGGGCATGACCTGAGATTCGCGCAGCAAGCCGCCGGCCGGCATCGAGCCGACGGCTGTGCACGCCTAGACCAAAGTCTTAGTCCTTCTTGTCCGGCTTCTCGTCGTCGGCGGCGTCGCGCAGTTCCTCGGGCTCGTCCACGTCGTCCACGTCGTCCCCGTCGTCCCCGTCGTCCACGTCGCGGAGTTCCTCGGGGAGGTCGTCCTCGTCGAACTCCTCCTGGAGGATCTCCTCCGGCTCGGCGACCGACTCGGGCTTGATCGCGTTGCGCAGGCGGCCGAGGATCCGGTCGGCCTCGGTGCCGAACGGGTTGTCGTTGACCAGGTACGTCCAGGTCGCGGTCGGCCGCGGGATCCCGCTGGCCTCCTCGTCGAGCCCGTCGGCCGTGATCTCCGCCGTACCGAACGTCTCGGCGGCGTCCTTCCAGGCGTCCTCGATCAGCGTGTCGAAGGACGCGATCGCCGACTTGTTGAACTCGTCGATCGGCTTCAGGTGCACGATGCCGCCGGCCAGCGACCGCAGGTGGATGCCCTCACGCAGGTCGGCCAGGTACGCCAGGTGGTCGGTCCAGCGGCGGTCCAGGTGACCGAGCGCGATCCGCCGGGCGGCGGCCTTCACCACGTCCTCGCCGACCTCGTCGACCAGTTCGTCGTAGCGCTCCTTGGCCCTCTCGGCCAGCTCGGTCGCGGCCAGGTCCTCGGTCAGCACCTTCTCGCGGGTCTCGAGCAGGATCGCCCGCTGCTGACCGGTGAGCCGGTTGTACTGCCAGGTGGTCCGGTGCAGCTCGGCATTCGCGCCGTCGGCGACGCGCTGCGCGTGCTCCAGCACCCCGATCGACTTGCGGTCGGTCAGCCGCCCGGTCTCGTCCGGGTGCGGGCGCAGACCGGACGAAACGGAGTACCGCGTGACCAGCTCGTCCCCCAGCGACGCGAAGAACAGCGTCCCGCCCGGGTCACCCTGACGGCCGGCGCGACCACGCAGCTGGTCGTCGAGTCGCCGTGACGCGTGCAGGCCGGTGCCGATCACGTACAGGCCACCGAGCTCAATGGCCTTCTCCTTGTCGTGCGACTCGTCCCGGCCGCCCAGCCGGATGTCCGTACCGCGGCCGGCCATCTGCGTCGACACCGTCACGGTCCCCGGCACACCGGCCTCGGCGATGATCGCGGCCTCTTCGGCGTCGTTCTTCGCGTTCAGTACGACGTGCTCGATCTCGGCCGCCGCGAGCTTGTCGCTGAGCTGCTCGGACTCCTCGACGCTGTGCGTGCCGATCAGGATCGGCCGGCCCGACTCGTGCACGACGCCGATGTGCTTGACCAGCGCTTCGTTCTTCTGCTCGACGGTCAGGTACAACCGGTCGGGGTCGTCCTTGCGGATGTTCGGAGTGTTCGGCGGTACGACGGCCACGTCGACCTCGTAGAACTCCTGCAGCGACTCCCCGACGACGACCGCCGTACCGGTCATGCCGCACAGCGTCTTGTACCGCTTGACCAGCGCCTGCACGGTGATGCTGTCCAGCACCTCACCGGAGTCGCTGACCGGCACGGCCTCCTTCGCCTCGACGGCTGCCTGCAGACCGTCGGGCCAGCGCTGCAGCTTCGCGACCCGGCCGCGGTTGTTGTTGATCAGGCTGACCTTGCCGTCACGGACCAGGTAGTCGACGTCACGCCGCAACAGCACCTCGGCGTGCAGCGCGACATTGATCTGGGTCAACCGATCCAGGTTCTCGTCCGCGTAGAGATTGAACTCCTTCGGCTCCGACTCTTCGGCCTCCGCGTCGTCAGCCTCGGGCTCGTCGGCCGCCGAGGCGTCGACCGTCTCCGCGTCGTCAGTCGTCAAGTCAGTCGCGGCCTCGTCGGCCGCAGCTTCCTCGGCCGCAGCTTCCTCGGCCGCCCGCTCCTCGGCCGCCCGCTCCTCGGCCGCCCGCTCCTCGGCTGCCTGCTCCTCGGCTCTTGCGCCGAGGGCTTTTTCGACCTTGTCGGTGCCGCGGTCGGTGAGGGCGACCGTCCGGCCGTCGCCGTCGATCTCGTAGTCGACGCCTGCGCGCAGCGTCCGGACCAGCTGGACCACGTCGTCGTCCAGAGCCTCGGACCGGGTCGCACCGGCCAGCACCATCGGCACCCGGGCCTCGTCGATCAGCACCGAGTCCGCCTCGTCCACGAGCGCCACGTCCGCGTCGACGGTGACCCGGTCGGCGACATCGGTGACGAGACGATCCCGCAGTACGTCGAACCCGATCTCGTTGACCGGGACGTAGCAGACCTCGGCCTGATACGCCTCCCGGCGCTCCTCCGGCGTCGACACCTGCCCGACATGCGACACAGTCACACCGAGCAGCTCGTACACCGGGCCCATCCACTCGGCGTCGCGCTTGGCCAGGTAGTCGTTGACGGCGAGCACATGCACCTTGCGGCCGCCGATCGCATACCCGGCGGCAGCGATCGCACCGGCCAGCGTCTTGCCCTCACCGGTCGCCATCTCGACGACCCGGCCCTGCAGCATCGCCAGCGCGCCTACGACCTGCCCGTCGAACGCCCGCTCGCCGAGCGCCCGCCTACCGGCGTCCCGGGCCAGGGCGAGAAACTCGATCTGCTCGTCCTCGTGCAGGCCACCGGTCGTCCGCAGCTCCGTGGCCGCTTCGGTGAGCTCTTCGTCGGTCAGGGACTGGACCGATTCCTCCGCCTCGCCGACCAGCTGGGTGAGCCGTTCGTACGGGCCGAGATCGATCGAGCCGGGGCGCTGCAGCAGCCGGCGGAAGCGAGAAGCGATTTTCAGGGCCATGATGCAGGCAACGTACAGCCTCGGCGTGTCGTTCCGCTCGTCAGGTCAGGGTGTCCACTCGTACGGTGTCGTGGTTGTAACGGCGTGGAGACCGAGCTTCTGCAGAATGGGCCGGGAGTCCTCGGAGGCGTCGACGCGGAGGAACTCGTACCCGCGGTCTTTGGCCAGGCGAGCGCGGTGGACGAGCAGAGCGCTGTAGATCCCCTGACGGCGCCACTCCGGGAGCGTGCCGCCGCCCCACAGGCTGGCGAACCCGGTGCCGGGGTGGAACCGGATCCACGCCGCCGACACCGCCGGGCCCTGCTTGAGCACGTCCTCGACCAAGAACACGGACAACCGGTCCGGGAACATCCGCGCCTCGCCCTGGAGCTGCTCCACGATCCGCGCCAGCCCGCTGTCCCACAGCGTGTCGGTCAGTACGGCGATCCGGTGGAAGTCGTCCGGTCCGTCGGCCTCCCGCAGCCGCACCTTCGACGGCAGCGCCGACGGCCGCTCCAGGATCCGGTCGACCTCTCCGAGGATCAGCGTCTCCGGCTCCTGCTTGCTGAAGCCGGCCTTGACCAGGCGCTCGCCCAGATCGGCCGGCTCGTCGTACGCGTAGGTCTTCCACTCGAACGGCAGCCCGCGCTCCCGGAAGAACGCCAGCTCATGCTCGATCACCGCGTCCGGGTCGTCCCCGAGCCCGCGCGGCGTCTCGACGAAACCGGCTCCCTCGGGACCTTCGACGTACGAGCGATGCACGAGCCCCTCATGCTCCTGCTTCCAGCCGGGAATCGCGTCCGCGTCCGGTAACCGGATCCGGCGGTGGAACACGTCGAGCAGTTCGTCTGGCGTCATGCCCGGCAGTCAACCAATCCGGCACTTGGTGCGTCCAACGAGATAAGTCCTGAAGGGGGGACATCATGAAACTTCACCACATCACCCCCAAGGCGATCCTCACCGCAATCGCAGTGCTGACAGTCCCCACCGTGGCATTCGCCGCGCCGACCGTCAGCGGATCGTCCACCGCCCCCCACAAGACCTCCGTCACGACCGCCTCCGCGTCCTGCCCGCGCGGTTGGGGTTCGTTACCCGAGGTCAACAGCCGGATGGTGCAGTCACCGGTCACCAACGTCCGCACCGGACGGCACACGTGCTACGACCGGCTCGTCGTCGACATCCGCGGGCGCGCCGCGGGGTACGACGTTCGCTACGTGAAGAACGTCTTCACCGACGGCGCCGGCCACCTCGTCCCGCTGCGCGGTGGGGCGAAACTACAGGTCGTCGTCCGCGCTCCGGCGTACAGCTCGACCGGCGCCGCGACGTACGCACCGAAGAACGGCAAGGAGCTGACCAACGTGGCCGGCTACAGCACGTTCCGCCAGGTCGCTTACGCGGGGACCTTCGAAGGACAGACGACGATCGGGCTGGGCGTCCGTGCCCGGCTTCCGTTCCGGGTCTACACGCTGGCCGGGCCGGGATCGAACACCCGGTTGGTGATCGACGTCGCGCACCACTGGTAGGCCGCACTGGTAAGCCCCACTGGAAAGCCCCGCCCCGCGGTCGCCCGGTTCCTCACCCGGGCGACCGCTTCGGCTTTCTACAGCGTCCGGTTGAGCAGGTCGTAGAAGCTGTTGCCGAGGAGCAGTTCGTACGGATCGGTCAGCAGCGGTCCGAGTTCCGCCATGTCGGACGGCGTCCACGACCAGGCGCCGATGAGACCCGAGATGAACAGCGGGCTCGCACCGTCCCAGTTCGCGATCCGCTGGTCCAGCGCGGCCTTGAACTCGGCGGCCTTACCGGGTGCGCCCCAGCCACCCGTGATGGGGATGCCACCCTGGCGGACGGTCAGCGTGTCGCCGTCCCAGGTCTGCATGATCCCCTTGGTCGGCGTGTAATCGGCGTACCCCTTGGCGATCTCCTCCGACAGCTTGACCCAGGTGCCGTCCTGCCGGCCGCTGTACGCGTACACGACCTCCAGGGCGGTGCGGCGCATGAAGTCGCCGGTCATCTTGAGGTACTGCGTGAGCTCGGCGGGGGTCCACGAGGCCGGATACGTGTACCCACCGCCGGACGGGCCGCAGACCAGGTAGTCGTTGGCGGTCGCGGTCCGCTGATAGTGGCTGTAGATGTTCGGACCGGCCTCGGCGAGCAGCGGGCTGATCGTCCAGTTCGTCGGCACTTCGCCGCGCTTCGGGTCGTCCCAGATGTCGCGCAGCCGGCGCTGGCAGTACTGGATGTTGTCGCCTTCGCCGAACGTCAGGGTCAGGTAGACCTTGTTCTTCGCCTTGCTGACCCGCCGTACCGGCCGGGGCTTGCTCGAGATCGGCGCGGCCGTGCCGGCGTGGACCGTGCCGTTCATGTAGAAGTCGGCCGCGACCACCGGCGAACCGCCCTTGCTCGCGAGGTCGACGCCGTCCCACTCACCGGAGACGTCGTTCGCGAACCAGCCCATGTACGGCGCAAGCGTGGGCCACTTGGCGTAGTGCTCGATGAGCAGATCGCCGGTCTCGCCGCCGGGTGGTAGCCAGCTCACCAGGGCCTTGGTGGCAACCACGTAGTCGCGGAAGTACGGGAACGGCTCGACGCGGGTCGGCGACGTGTCCGTGGCGCTGACGAGGTACTGGTTCCACATCTCCACGGTGACGACGAGGGACGTCGTACCCGCCGGTGGTTCGAAGCGGTAGATCCAGTAGTTGCCGCCGTCGGCGAACCGGTTGGCCTCGCCGCCGATCGACGAGTGCGAGCCGTCGAACAGGTACGGCGCTTCTTCCGGAGTGTTGGGCTCGAAGCGGGCGAACTCGGTACCGTTCGCCGTCACCACCACGTGGCGCACCGACGCACCCCAGCCGTCGTCGGTGAACGAGTCCGCGAACCGGACGTACACCGCCTCCTTGCCGAGCTTGGCCGAGACGTCCAGGTTGTAGGTGCCTCGGTTCGAGGAGTCGCGGATCTGTTGGGTCTCGCGGGCAATCTCCTGCCAGACAACGCCTTCGACGTCGACCACGCGGGTCGGCGGCAGGCCGGCGAGGAGCTGCTTGGTGACGCGCGGGAACAGGTTGTCGAGCTGCCAGCGGTAGGTCTTCACCACGTCGTCGTCGAAGACCCCGCGCAGGTCCTTGACGATCTTCAGGCCGTACGCCTTCGCCTGGTCCGCGTCCGCGACGACGGCGTTCTCCAGGCCGGCGAGGGTCGTCGCCACGTTGAGCGAGTCGGGTACGGCGGGGTCGTGCACGATCGCGCCACGGACGCGATTGCGGTACTTCGCGACCAGGTCCATCGGGTTCTTGTACAGCTTGGTCGGCAGGTGCAGGTCGGTCAGCCATTTGGCGTCCGGCACACTCTGCGTTCCGGTGTCGTAGATGAAGTACAACTCCGGCTCTTTGCGGTTGACGATGCCTTGCAACGTTGTCAGCAGGGTCTGGTCTCCCCCGCTGAGTTTGCTGACGTCGCCGTAATCCAGGTGTTTCGGGCGGTTGAACACCGGCAGCAGCCGGGCGGGGCTGCCGGACGTCGATGAAACTGCAGCCTGCGCCGTCGAACCGAAGGGTTGGAGCAACCCGAACCCACCCGCCGTCACCGCACCGCTGCCCGCCAGGAACGCTCGTCTCGAAACCATCGTGACCACTCCCTGAGGTTGACATCGATGTCAAATCAGGCCGGACAGTAGCAACGCGCGGACGGTGTGTACATAGCTCGTCACACGCTTCGACGAAGAAATTGGAATCGTTTCCGGCTGAGGCAGGCCTGGTACGACGTCGCCAGTGAAGTCGCGCGGTTCTTCAAACGTCAACTGGGTGTCGGATCGGGAACCGGTTGTTCGTAGGAGGGGAAACGACGAAGGAGAACATCATGACTGCGACCTA
The DNA here is from genome assembly GCF_041430295.1 of Kribbella sp. NBC_00662. Taxonomy (GTDB): domain Bacteria; phylum Actinomycetota; class Actinomycetes; order Propionibacteriales; family Kribbellaceae; genus Kribbella. Next base: position 7,227,274 of record NZ_CP109029.1, read on the forward strand.
CACGTTCGACGTGTTCTCGACCCTCGACGGCTTCGGCACGCACGACGGCGACTGGGGTGGCTACTGGGGCAAGCAGGGGCCTGAGTTGCTCGAGCATCGGGCGGCCATCTACCGGGAGCCTGCGCGGATGGTGTTCGGCGCGAACATGTACCGGACCCACTCCGCGATCATCGCCGCGAGCCCGCCGGGGTCCGAGTCGTACGACGAATGGGTCGCCCGGATGATGAACCTCCCGGCGACGATCGTGTCAAGCACGCTGGAAGGCCCGCTCGACTGGCCGGATGCCACCATCGCCAGCGGCGACGGCGCCGAGATCGTCGCCCGTCTCAAGCAGGAGTCCGACGTACCGCTCCGCTCCCACGGCAGCCTCTCCCTCAACCGCTCCCTCCTCAAAGCCGGCCTCGTCGACCGCATCCAGGTCACGCTCTTCCCCGTCATCTGCGGCCAAACCGGAACCGACCCCATCTTCCACAACGCCGCCGACTTCGACCTCGAACTCCTGGAAACCAAAACCTTCGACGGCCACACCCAGGAACTCGTCTACCGCCCGACCCTGCACGGCTAACGGCGGCGGAAGCGGGAGCGGAACTTGCCGTCGTACTCGAGTTGGACGTAGCCCGAGGAGTGGACGCCGACGGCGAAGAAGCCGACCAGGACGAAGACGATGCCGGCGGTCATCGAGATGTGCCAGAAGGCGGCTGCGATGCCGATGAAGGCGCTGCCTTGGGCGATTGCCTTTGCTACTGCGACGAGGCGGGATCTGGTCACGCGGTGACGGAAGGCCTCCTGGCGGTTGAGTACCAGGAGTGCGGCGAGTAGCGGGATCGAGACGGCGAAGGCGATGACGCAGATTTTCGCTGACAGGTCGAGCGGAGATGAGGTCAGGAACGGTTGTACGACGACCAGGCCGGCCGCGGCGAGTCCGCCGTAGATGAGGTTGGACTGGCGGATCCACTCTTCTTGGGCGGCCGGGTCGGAGGTGGCGTTCTCGACCTCCTGCTGGATGCGTACGGCTTCCGCCTCGGCTTCGACGCGCTGCGCCTGATCCGCCTCGTCCATCAGCCATCCTCCCGTCGGTCGCTGCCGTCGTCGGAATTCGGTGGTCAGGCGGACGACAGCGAGACATAGTAAGCGCTCGACGACGGTGGAGGTCCGCGTGAGGTACTACTACGCCGAGCACCAGGCGGCGTACCAGCGCCTCGTGCAGCAAGGCCTGACACAGTGGAGCGACCTCTTCGGAGAGACCGACGAGTACGACGTCTTCCCGAACCGACCGTTCCTGGAGCGGACTCTGTCCGAGCTCGACCTCCCGCCAGAGCCCGACGTACTCGAATACGGCTGCGGCACCGGACCCGCGGCCTGCTTCCTGGCAGCGCGAGGCTTCCGCGTCGACGCGATCGACCTCATCCCCGAGGCGATCACACTGGCCCGGCGATTCGCCCAGCAGCGCGGAGTCGAGGTCAACTTCAGCGTGCAGGACGTCTGCACGATGGGGGCCCGCAGCAAGCAGTACGCCGTCGTCCTCGACAGCTACTGCCTCCAGTCCATAGTCACGGACCCCGACCGCACCAGCCTCCTCACCGCCGTACACGACCGTCTCAAGGACACCGGCTACTACGTCCTCTCCACAGCCATCTACGACCCGGACCGCATCTACGAATGCACCTTCCGGTACGACACCACCACCGGCATCTGCTACCAGGCCGCCGACCCAGCCGACGACGCAGTCCAGCTGGACGGCACCTGGTACCTCCCCCATCGCCGCCACCTCCACCCCGCCGCACTCCGAGCCGAACTGGAAGCAGCCGGCTTCCACGTGATCTCTCAAGAAGGTGGCGACGTCATCTGCGCCAAGCGTCACGGGACGTAGGGCAGGTAGGTCCCGCGTCTTACAGTGACTGCTACCGCTTAGGAGGGCGTGATGGTCGTGAGTACGCGGGAATGGGTGCCGGTTGAGCAGCGGTGGTTCGGGCTGGATCGGCGGACGTTCAAGGCTGGGTTCTCGGCGCTCGGGATCGCTCTTCTGCTGATCTACGGATGGCAGGGGCTGAACGCGGCGATCCCGTGGCACAACGAGATCCGGCCCGGGCAGGTGCTCGACCTCGGGGACGGGGCGACGGCGGTGCCGCCGGTCGGGTGGCAGCTCGAGCAAGGGACGCTGGTCGGGGGTGCGGGGGCGAGCGCGACGAGCCTGGAGGTGCTGCTGGCACAGGGCGGCGCGACGATCGAGTTGATCGGTACGGCGTACGACGGCAGCGCGGCCGCGTTCCTCGATCAGGTGCATCGATCGCAAGGCAGTCCGCCCGGCGTCACGGCTGCGCGCGGCACGCTGACCACCGACTCCGGCCTGGTCGGCGTGGTCGAGAGCGGGAGTGGACCGAGCGGCGACGGCGTCGACGTTGCGTTCAAGATGGCGACGGGTGATGCCGTCGACACTGCGCCGGCGCTGCTGGTCCGGGTGCGTACGGCGTCCGGGCAGTTCGAGCGCTATCAGGAACAAGTCGGCGCGATGCTGCGCAGTATCACCCCGGGAGCGGCGCGATGACCGCCGTACCGCAGGAGAAGGCCGCGCAGCTCGACGCGATCGAGGAGTCCGGCTGGGGCCAGCCGTACCGGTTCCTGCAGCCGCACAACGTCGCGTTCTGGGTCTATGTGGTGGGCGTCGGCGGGGGTGCGCTGACCATGGTGCGGGTCTTCGGCCCCGGCGCCCAGTTTTATACGCCGGCGCTTGCGGGAGGCGTCGTACTGTTCGGCCTCTACCTCATCCCGTGGCTGCTCCTCCTACGCCACCACAACCGCTTCACCGCGCAGCCCGCCGGGTTGCTCGCGACCGGGTTCGTCTGGGGTGGGGTGGCTGCGACGTTCTGGATCGCGCTGCCGGCCAACGCGGCACTGCTGGCGGTCTGGGCCAAGATCGGCGGTACGTCGTTCGCGCAGGACTGGGGCGCCGGCCTGACCGCTCCGATCAACGAGGAGTTCGCCAAGGGCATCGGCCTGGTGCTGCTCATCGGCCTGGCGCCACGACTCGTTCGCAGCGCGTACGACGGCTTCATCATCGGCGCGTTCATCGGCCTGGGCTTCCAGGTCTTCGAAGACATCCTGTACGTGTACAACGGCGCCACCCAGCAGTACGGCGTCGACCAGCTCGGCTCGTCGCTGCGCGTCTTCATCGTCCGCGGCGCCGCCGGGATCGTCTCGCACGCCCTGTTCAGCGCGATCTTCTGCGCCGGCCTGATGTGGGTCCTGGGCCGCACCCGCGGCGAGCGCAACGTCGTACGCGGCGTCCTGACGATGCTGATGGCAATGTTCTTCCACTTCGCCTGGGACGACATGGGCGGCCTCAGCAACGGCGGCGCCTGGGCCGCCATCCTCCCGTTCCTGATCGCCGCGGTGGAACTGACCGCCCTCTTCTACGTACTCCGCCACGCCGCGAAACACGAACGCACCTGGATCCGGGAACTCCTCACCCCCGAACTGGCAACCGGCGCCGTCGACCCACCCCTGCTGGACGCGGTCAGCGGCCTACACAAGGACCGCAAGAAGTACCGCAAGCAACTCCACAACCGCCGCAAAGCCAACCACCGCCTGGAGGCCGCAAGCGACCTGGCCCAGGAGATCGCACGCGCCAACGGCGCGGAGTCCCCTGGCGTAGTCCACACCCGCGCGGAGCTGCTGCGCCTACACAACAAGCCCTGACCGATCGGAGACGCGCCTGCGCGACAGCCCAGGCAGCAGCCCGCATCCGCCCGCGATGGGTTATCCCCTCGTCTTACCGGTTCCCCCACCTTGATACGACCGGAGAACCGGTAACGCCAGGGGATAACCCATCGCGCGGCGGGTGCGGTGCGGCGCCTGTCGCGGGGCGGCTGTAGTGCGGCGCCCACGGCGCGGCGGGTGCGGAGCACGCGGGGGCTTACCCACGTGCGCGGCGGCTTACCAGGCGCGGTGGAGGAGTTCGGTGGCTTCGGCGAGGGAGAGGTTGGCTCGGTGGGCGGCTCGGGCGAAGACGGTTGCTGCGGCTCGGGTTTCCTCGTCGTCCACTCGGCTGCGGGACGCGAGGACGAAGGTCCCGTTCCGGCCCCGCGTCTCGACCAGCCGCTCGGCCTCCAGCTCCTTGTAGGCCCGGGCAACAGTGTTCACCGCCAGACCCAAATCCCCCGCCAACTGCCGAACGGTAGGCAACCGAGTCCCCTGCGCCAGTTCGCCGGTCCGGATCAGCCCGTCGATCTGGTCCTTCACCTGTTCGTACGGCGGTTTCGCTGCCGCCGGGTCGACCGAGATGATCATCCGGCAACCCGCTGCAACCCACGACGGCTCGCGGCGACCGTCAGCACCGCCGATCCGATGTCTCGCAGCGTCGTCGCGCGGAACGCCTCCTGCCACCGCAGCTCCGCCTCACGCCCGGACGGCTGGTTCACCCGCAACGCCGTACCCGTCAGCAGCAGCCCGATCGCCCACACCACCACCGCCGCCAGGCCGCTCCCGATCAGGATCCACCCCCGCGCCGGACGGTCGTTCGTACCAAGCACCACCACCCCCAGCGCAGCCCCGACCAACGGCAGTACGACGCACCCGTCGTAGATCGCGATCTCGACCGGACTCAGGTAGTCGCTCAACTTCCGCGGCCGCAGCGCCGCCAGCCGCGGCCCGTCAGCACGTGAGGCCCGAACGGTCCGATAGCCGTTGACCAACGTCGCAAACCCGCCAAAAGCAGCCGTTGCCGCCAGCAACCAGGTGAGCAGCCGAGCGTCCAGCGCCGTCCCCGGCACGAACCCGAGATCGATCCCCAGATGCACCAGTACGACGGCCGCCCCGGCGACGAGCACACCAGCCAGTACGCCGAGGATCAGGATCTCCTGCCGGCGCCGGTACCACTCGAGCGCCACCTCGACCAGGTCGCGGTCCCCCGGCAGCCCACCCCGCTCGACCCGCCGGTCGACCTCCCGCTGCGCCGCCTTCCGACGCTGCACCCACAGGACGACCGACACCACCGTCATCATGGCCACCACCCACAGCACGCCCACGACCAACCACGCTCCCTCGAGGTCTTTGTATCAAATGTATTGATACAAAGAACGTAAGTCAACCGAGGGTCACGCGAAGTCGGCCGCCGTGTACGCCTTCTGCTCGACCAGCACGAGCCAGTTGCCCGAGTTGTCCCGCAGTACCGCCTCCACGCCGTACGGCCGGTCCGCCGGCTCCTGGATGTACTCGACGCCCCGGGCCGTCAGCTCGGCGAACGTCTTGCGGCAGTCGTCCGTCGCCAGCCCGACCCGGTGCATCGAGCCCTTCGCCATGATCCGCCGGATCCAGCCCGCGGACTCCTCGTCGAGCGGCGGTCCGGGCAGCATCAGCGCCAGCTCGAGCTCCGGATGGTCGGCCTGATGCACCGTGCACCAGCGGAAGTCCTCGCTGAGTGTGATGTCCTCACCGAGCTCGAACCCGAGCTTCTCGGTGTAGAACGTCTTCGCCTCGTCGATGTCGTCGACGTAGACCGTCACCAGGCTCACGTTCGTGATCACAGTTCCTCCTCAAAGGTCGTGAGTACGACGCTAAGCCCCGGCCTCCCCCGACGGTTTCTCCGGAATTGCGGAGTTCAGCCCGAGCATGAACACGAAGCACCCCGGGATCCGCGCCCCGGTCTGCGTCCGCTGGTACGCCGTCGGGTCACGTACTGCATCGGCGTCTCGCCGTACTCCGCCGCGAAACACCGGAGGAAGTGGTACTTCGACACGCGCGCCGCGGTCGCCAACGCGGCGAGATCGAGCGGCTCGGCATAGTTGCGATCGGCAACATCCCGCGCCCGCCGCAGATGCGGCAACAGCTCCACCGGCACGACGATCGTCACCGTTCGAGCCTAGCCTCCGCGCAGGAACGACTCCACGACCTCGGCATACCGTTCCGGTTCCTCGACGTTCGGCAGGTGACTGGACTCCGCGAACACCTCCCAGCGCGCATCCGGGATCAGCTCCGCGTACGGCGACACGCACACGGGCTGCGCCTCGTCGTACGCGCCGGAGACAACCAGCGTCGGTACGGCGATCCGCGGCAGCCGGTCGACGATCGTCCAGTCCATCAGGCTCCCGACGACGTGGAACTCACTCGGCCCGTTCATCGTGTGATAGACGGTCGGATCCTCCTCGATGGACGCGAACGCCGCCGCGACCTCCGGCGGATTGGGCACCACGCGGCAGACGTGCCGGTCGTAGAACACCTTCATCGCGGCCGCGTACTCCGGAGAGTTCGTCGTGTCCGCCTCCTCGTGTTCGCGCAGCGTCTCCTCCACCTCGGCCGGCAACCCCGCACGCAACGACGCCGCCGCTTCGAGCCACAGCGGCATCGACGCCGGCGAGTTGGAGATCACCAGTCGTCTCAACCCCGCTGGACGCCGTACGGCGTGCTCCGCCGACAACATCCCGCCCCACGACTGCCCCAGCAGGTGGTAGTCGTCCGCAATCCCCAGGTGATCCAGCAGATTGTCCAGCTCGTCCAGGAACAGCTCGACAGTCCAGTACGACGGATCCGCATCCGGCAGATGAGTCGAGTTCCCACATCCCAACTGGTCGTAATGAATCACGGGCCTGCCTGCCGCCAGCGCAGTCAACGACAGCAGGTACTGATGTGTCGCCCCCGGCCCACCGTGGGCGATCACCAACGGCGTGACTCCACTGTCCAGGTCCCCAGTGATCCGATACCAAGTCTCGCCGTCGGAGAACGGCATCCGCCCTTCACGGGTCGCGGGCAGAATCTCGTACGACTCGGCGCTGCTCATCACAGTGTCCTTTCAGGCATCGAGCCAGTCCCGCACGTGCCGGCGCAGGAAGTCGAGGTCGGCGGGAATGTCGCGAGGTGAGCCGGCTCGATGTCCCCAGATGCTGGGGATCTCCACCAGTTCCGCGTTCCGCAGCGAGGTCAGCTCCAACTCGTTGTCCGCGGTCCGGAAGTAGAGGTCGGTGGCCGACGGCATCAAGAGCACGCGGGCGGTGATCGCCCCGAGCGCTGCGTCCAGGTCGCCGTCGTACGGCGTGCTGATGTCGGCCGCCAGCCACGTGAGCGCCTGCGCGTACTGGTCGGCGGCGGCGCCCTCGGCGAAGCGATCCACCCAGTCGGTCTGCAGGAACGAGTCGAGATCCGGCGCTCCCAGTACGGACTCGAACAACCGCGCCCGATAGAAGTCCTGGCTCAGCCCCCAGCCGGCGTAGACGTGCGCGAAAGCACGCTTGGCGGCAACGGGCTCGGCCGTGAAGTGCCCGTGGCCGTCGTACTCGGGAGCGGCCTCGAGGATCCGCAACAACCCGGACAGGAAGACCCGGTTGTGGAGCGAAGTCCGTGCACTTCCACAGACGACGATCGCGCGCTCGACGAGCTCGGGGTAGAGCGCCGCCCAGTGGTACGCCTGACCGGCGCCCATCGAGAACCCGTACGCCGCGGCGAGGTGATCGATCCCGAAGTGCTCGGTGATCAGCCGGTACTGCGCGTGCACGTTGTCCGCCATCGTGACGAGCGACGGAAACTCCGGGTCCGTCGACGCGCTCGACGAGAGCCCGTTGCTGAACATGTCCGGGATGACGATGAACCACCGCTCGGGGTCCAGTACGCCGTCGGGCCCGATCAGCCACTCCTGCGTCTCGTGCGTCGCGCCGTAACTGCACGGGTAGACGATCACGTTGTCGCGCGCCGGGGACAGCGTGCCGTAGGACTTCCAGGAGAGCTTGGCGTTCCGGACGACACCGCCGTTCTCGAGCTTCAGGTCGCCGAGTTCGAAGCTGCCGGTTGTCACGCGAGCACGCCGGTCGGGAGGATGGCGTGGACGCCCCAGGTCTGGTTCGCGACCTGGGTGACGCGGAGGTCGACGGCGGTGCTGGCAAGTGCCAGGGCGGTGCTCTTGCCTACGTCGAAGAACGCCTGCATCCAGCACACCATCGCGTCCAGCGCGTCGCCGGTCGCGGCGTTCAGGTCGGCGTCGAACCCGAAGGTGATCAGGCCCTCCGGGGTCTCCGCGTGAATCGTCTCGATCGGGCGTGGATCGCGGACGAGGTCCACCGTCAGTGTCGTGGTCATCGGGCACTCGATCGCTGTACCGCCCACCTCACCGTCTCCCTGGGCGGCGTGACCGTCACCGAGGCTCAGCATCGCGTCCGCGACCGCGACCGGCAGGTAGAGCGTCGACCCCGCGACCAACGACTTGCAGTCGATGTTGCCGCCACCGACGGCCCGGGGCGGGATCGTCGAGTGCTCACCGCTGCTCTCGGGCGCCACGCCGATGACACCGAGGAACGGCGCGAGGTCACGGGTGAAGCCACCGTTGCAGCGACCGGTTCCACTGTCGGGATCGAGATCCCAGAGCAGCCAGGCGGGTTGATCGGTGACGCCCAGCCGCTCGGTGATCGGGGACTTCAGCGCGCCGGCGACGGTCCAGCCCCAAGGGTCGGGGGTGAGGGAGACCAACCGGATCGCGAGCACGTCACCTGGCTGTGCACCACGGACGGCGATCGGCCCGGTCAGGCAGTGGCCGCGAGCCTGGTCGAACATCTTCGGCTGCTGCTCACCCGGTGTGGTCTGCGGTGACAGGTAGCCCGAAGCATCCAGTGAATGGACCGTCAACGTGTCGCCCGGATCGATCGTCAGCACCGGAGGCTGCTCGGCGCTGAACACGTCGACGGTGGTCTCGGGGGTTGCGTCCAGCTTGTGGATCATCGTCTACCTCGCGGGCGTCAGGACGTGGGTGGTCAGTGGATGGTGGCACGCGACCGCGTGCAGGCCGTCGGAGGGTTTCAATACCGGGACCTCCGTGGCACACCGCTCGGTCGCGAGCGGGCACCGGGTCCGGAAGTGGCAGCCGCTCGGCGGATCGATGGCCGACGGCAACTCGCCGCCGAGGCCGGTCGACCGGGCCGCGGCCTCCCGGTTCTTCGCGGACTCCGGTAGGGGGATCGCCTTGATCAGCCCGGCCGTGTACGGGTGCCGCGGTGTGCTGTAGACGTCCTCACCGGCTCCGAGTTCGACGAGCCGGCCCAGGTACATCACGCCGATCCGATCGGCCAGGTACTTCAGCAGCGACAGGTCGTGCGAGATCACGACGTACGTCTGGCCGTACCGTTCCTGCAGCGACCGCATCAGGTTGAGGATCTGCGCCTGGACCGAGACATCGAGCGCGGACACCGGCTCGTCCGCGACGATCACCTTCGGCCGGAGCGCCAGCGCCCGGGCCATCGCGATCCGCTGCCGCTGGCCACCCGAGAACTCATGCGGGTACCGCTCGGCTGCCTCAGGTGGCAACCCGACTGCCGCCAGCAGCTCGGCCACGGTACGGCGTCGTTCGCGCCGGGTGCCGACTCCCTGAGCGACCAACGGCTCCGCGATCAGCGCGGCAACGGTCATCCGCGGATCGAGCGCGGCGGCCGAGTCCTGGAACATCATCTGAAGATCACGCCGACGCTTCCGGAATCCGCTCCGGCTCTGCGCCGACAGGTCCCGGCCGTCGAAGGTGACGGATCCGCTGGTCGGCCGCTCCAGCCCCACCAGCATGCGCCCGAGCGTGGTCTTGCCGCAGCCCGACTCCCCGACGATTCCCAGCGTCTCCCCGGCCGCGATGGTCAGCGTCACTCCCGACACCGCTTGCACCGCGCGCGACGGGGCGAAGGGCCGCCTCGACCGCACGCCGAACCGCTTGTGTACGTCGAAGAGCTGCACCAGCGAGTCAGATCCGCGCGGCTCGGCCGCCTCCCGCACGCCGACATCCGCGACCGCGGCCCGGGTGCGCCCGTCGGCCGGATGGAAGCAGGCGTGCAAGTGATCCCCACCTGTCAGCGACGGATCGGCGCTGCGGCAGTCGTCCTGCGCGAACGCACACCGTGGAGCGAACCGGCACCCCGGTGCCAGGTCGAGCAGCTTCGGCGGACTGCCGGGAATCGTGGCCAGCTCCGCGTTCCGGTCGAGTTCCAGTGTCGGCATCGCGGCGAGCAACGCCTCCGTGTACCGATGCCGCGGCCGCTCGAACAATTCGTGTACGCCGCTTTGCTCGACCACCTGTCCGCCGTACATGACGGCGACCCGGTCGGCGTACTCGGCGATCACGCCCATGTCGTGGGTGATCAGCAGGACGCCCATCGACAGCTGCGACTTCAGGTCGTCGATCAGAGTCAGGATCTGCGCCTGGATCGAGACGTCCAGCGCGGTCGTCGGCTCGTCGGCGATCAGCAGCTTCGGATCGCACATCAGGCCGAGCGCGATCATCACTCGTTGCCGCATCCCGCCGGACAGCTGGTGCGGGTAGTCGTCGAGCCGCTCGCGCGGTCGCGGCATGCCCACCAGTCCGAGCACCTCGGTCGCCCGGGCCGTCGCCGCGGCGCGGCTGCTGTCGACGTGAATCCGGTACGCCTCCCGCAACTGGCTGCCGATCGTCCGGACCGGGTTCAGCGAGGTCATCGGGTCCTGGAAGATCATCGCCAGCTCGCTGCCGCGCACCTTGCGCATGGCCGGCTCGTCCAGCTCGGTCAGCTCGCGGCCGTCCAGCCGGATCGAGCCGCCGGTGATCGATCCACCGGGCGGCAGCAGCCGCATGATCGACATCCCGGTCATCGTCTTGCCGGACCCGGATTCGCCCACCACACCAAGGGTTTCCCCGGCCCGGACGGCGAAGCTCACCCCGTCGACAGGACGGATCCGGCCTTGTGCGGTGTCGATCTCGGTCCGCAGTCCGGTCACCTCAAGCAGACTCATGAGCGATGTCACCTCCGTGACGGGACAGCCGGATCGCGACCCGGCGGAAGCTTCGGCCGAACCTGATCCCGGCCCGGGGATCCAGCACCCGCATCAGGTGATCGCCGGAGAAGTTCGCGAGCAGGATGGTCGCCATGATCGCGAGCCCGGGAAAGGTCGACAGCCACCAGGCGTCGGCCAGATTGGTCGCACCGGCGGCCAGGTCACTCCCCCAGTCCGGCGCCGGCAGCCGGACGCCCAGACCAAGGAAGCTCAGGGTGGTGGCGGTCAGGATGCCCCAGCCGATGGCACTGCTGCCGAGCACGACCACCTCGGTCAGCAGGTTGGGCAGCAGGTGCCGCCACGAGGTGCGCAGCGTGGTGGAGCCGAACACCCGGGCGGCCTCGACGTACTCGGCCTTGCGGAGCCGGCGGACCGAGGACTCGACCACCCGCGCGAAGCCCGGAGTGAAGGCGATCCCGATCGCCAGCACGATGCTGCGGACACCCGACCCGGCGGTGGCGATCAGGATCAACGCGATCAGCAGCACCGGCAGCGCGAGGAACACGTCCACCAGGCGCATCACCACGGCGTTGAGCCAGCGCGGCGCGACACCGCCCAGTACGCCGATCGCGACACCCGCGGCGCTGGCGAGAAGTACCCCCAGGAAGCTCGCGACGAGGACCGGGCGTGCGCCGTACACGGTGCGGCTGTAGACATCGCGGCCGAGCAGGTCCGTACCGAACAGATGGCTGCCGCTCGGGCCTTCCAGGTGCGCGTCACTCGTCGCTACCGGGTCGACGTGGGCCAGCACGCCGGGTGCGAGCAGCAGTAGCAGCACCAGGAGGGCCGCGAGGCTCAGGACAACCCACTTGAGCCGGCTCATGCGGCAGCCTCCTGTCTGGTGCGTGGGTCGATGGCGCCGACGATCAGGTCCACGCCGAGATTGATCACCACGTAGGCGATCCCGATCACGACCACCGCACCCTGCACCACCGGGATGTTCTTGCTGGTGATCGAGGTGGCCAGGAAGCTCCCGAGCCCGGCGCGGCCGAAGATCACCTCGGTGATCGCGGCACCGGTCAGGATGTTGCCGAACTGCAGGCCGATCGTGGTGACCGCCGGCACCGAGGAGTTCCGCAGTACCTGCCGCAGCAGCACCCGGAACTCACCGCTGCCGCGCGCCCGGGCGGACTTCACGTAGTCGCTGCGCAGCTCGTCAATCACCCGGCCGCGGACGAGTCGGGTCAGGATCGCCGCGTAGCCCCAGCCCAGCGAGACCGCCGGCAGCACGAGGCTCTTGGCCGTACCGTCGTCGATCGCGGACAGCAGGTGCAGCTTGACACTGAACAGCAGCACGAGCAGCAGGGCCAGGAAGAAGTACGGCACCGCGACACCCGCGAACGAGATCCACCGCGCCACGGTGTCCAGGACCGACCCCGGACGCATGCCCGCGACCAGTCCGAGCGGTACGCCGACCAGCACCGCGACCAGCATCGAGGTCGCCGTCAGGATCAGCGTGCTCGGTGCCCTGGACAACAATTCGTGGCTGACCGGGGTCGAGGTCAGGAACGACGTACCGAGGTTGCCGTGCACGAGGTTGACAGCGAAATCGGCGTACTGCCGCCACAACGGATCGTCCAGTCCGAGTTGCTGCCGCAGTGTCGCGATCTGCTCCGGTGAGGCGTTCGCGCCGTACAGGATCACTTTGGCCGGATCGCCCGGTACGACGTGCACCAGGACGAAGGCGATCAGGGTGATGCCGATGACGACCGGGACCGCCGCGCCCAGCCGTCGCACCACGAACAGCAGCATCAGCCGACCGTGGCGCTGTGGAACGCCAGGTAGCCGTTCAGGGTCTGGTGCAGGTTCTGCACCTTCGGCGACAGCGTGAACGCGCCGGCCACGTCCCACAGCGGCAGGTACATCGAATCCTGCATCAACTTCGCGCCGACCTGCTCGTACAGCCCGTTGCGGGTGGCGTCGGCGGCGGTCGCGTTCGCCTTGGCGATCAGCTTGTCCACCGCGGGGTTGGCGTAGTGCGACCAGTTGAAGCCGGACTGGATCGCGTTGGAGTTGACCCAGATGTTGAGCAGGTAGGGGTCCGCGCCGTAGTAGCCGAAGGAACCCAGGTTGTGCGCGCCGGAGTTGAAGCTCGCCTGCGCCGTCGCGAACGGCTGTACGGCGGTGTTCGCGCTGAACCCGGCCTTCTGCAGCTCCGAGACGACGAACTGCGTCGGCAACTCCAGCCCGCCGCCGCTGAACAGGATGATCTCGAGGCTGAGCTTCTTGCCGTTCTTGGTCCGGATCCCGCCGTCGCCGACCGTCCAGCCGGCCTGGTCGAGCAGTTGGCCGGCCTTGTCCGGGTCGTAGGAGTAGGTCTTGCTCGCCGCCGCGCTGTACCCCGGCGTGATCGGGGTGAGCACGTTGTGCGCGGGCTTGTAGACGTCGTACAGGACGTCCTTCACGAGCGCGTCCTGGTCGACGGCGTACATGATCGCCTGCCGCACCAGCGGGTCGTCGGTCGGCGGTTTGGTCACGTTGATCGGCATCCCCAGCGGCGTACCGATGGAGGGCACCAGCAACTGCTGGAACTTGCCGGACTTCTGCGCGGCCGAGATGTTGTTGGGCGGCAGGTTCATCGCGATCTGCAACTGCCCGCTCTGCAAGGCGTTGTAGCGGCCGCTGTCGTCGGTGACGATCCGGAACACCAGCTTGTCCAGCTTGGCCGGGCCCTCGCCCAGCGCCTTCGGACCCCAGGTGTACTTCGGATTCTTCAGCAGCGTCAGCTGGCTGCCGGCCTGGTAGCTCTGGAACGTGAACGGTCCGGTCCCGACCGGATTGTTCCCGTACGCCGTCGGCCCGTACTTCGCCAGCGCGGCCGGCGACGAGATGCCGAAGTTGCCGGCCGCCTGCTGGTGCAGGAACGACGCGTTCGGCGCCGTGAAGACGATCTGGACGGTGTAGTCGTCGAGGATCTTGGTCTCCTTGTACGGCCCCAGCGCGCCGAGACCGCTCTTGGACTTGGTCTTCGGGTCGACCACGTGGTCGTACGTCGCCTTGACCGCCTTCGCGTCGAACGTGGTCCCGTCGTGGAACGTCACGCCCTTGCGCAGCTTGAAGGTGTAGACCGAGGCGTCGGGCGAGATCGTCCACGACTCCGCCAGGCCCGGGTGGAAGGCACTGCCGCCCTTCCCGTCCGGCAGCCAGTAGACCAGCGGGTCGAACAGCGCGAACGAGATCAGCAGCGTGAGCGCGAGTCCGGTGGCACCGGGGTCGAGGGTGTCGGGGGTGGCGTTGATCCCCATGGTCAACGTGCCGCCGCCGGCGGGCGTGGCCGCGGACGAGGTGCTGTCACCGCAGGCGGTGAGCATCGGGGCGAGGCCGATCCCGGCGGCCAGCCCGCCGCCGAGGCCGAGCAGCCTGCGGCGGGAGAACTGACCTGGATGCGTGAGGTTCATGCGACGTACTCCTTGGGCAGGCAGGAGGGGTGCTATTCCGTATGTTGTATACGGCTTCTGCTACGCGCATGTTTCCAAGGGAGTACGTGACGGTTTCAAAAGTGCCGGTTCGTATACAGAACCGTCAGCTCACGCTGTGGCGTCGTGCGGGCGGACCGGCTCCAGGTGGGGACGCAGTGCGTTGCGGACGCTGAGCACGTGGTGCCGGGCGGCCGCCTCGGCCAGGTCCGGATCACCCGCGGCGATCGCCGCGATCAGGCCGTGGTGCTCGGCCCAGGCGGCCGGGTTCTGCAATGGGGCGCTCTGCCGCAGCAGCCACTGACCGCGCTTGACCATCGGGATCGCCAGGGCGATCAGGTAGTCGTTCCTGGTCAGTTCGAAGATCAGTGAGTGCAGCTCGGTGTGCAGGGTCGACAGCGCATCGAGATCCTGGTCCGGCCCGGACTCGCCGACCAGGTCGAGAATGGCCCAAGCCCTTGTGATCAAGGCGGTTTCGGGATTCTCGACGGACGCCGCCAGCCGGGCGCCGAGCGGCTCGAGGGCGAGCCTGACCTGGAACAGGTCCTCGGCCTGCTGGGCCGACAGCTTGGCCACGAAGGCGCCGCGCCGCGCGGTCACGTCGAGGAATCCCTCGGCCTCGAGGACCCGCATGGCCTCGCGGATCGGGTTGCGGGACACCCCCAACTGCTGGGCGAGGCGGTCCTCGACCAGACGCTCGCCGGGCGGCAGCGAGCCGGCCAGAATGAGGCGCCGCAGCTCGGCGGCGACCACGTCGCGGAGCGGTCGATGGCCGTCGCCGACCAGAATCGGGGTCGTAGTCACCCGGTTCATCGTATACGAACGGAGTGTCCGGACCGGTCTTTCGGTCTGGACCGAAGGTTTCGCGACCGTCGACGGGTCGGGTCAGGCTCGCTCCATGAGAGTCGGACAAGGTGGTAACGGACCGGGACCGCTCACACCGGACGGGAGCGCGGTCGAGCTCTACGAAGTCACGCAGGTGCACGGCGAGGACGAGCTGATCGACGCCGCGATCGATCCCGCCAGCAGCATCCTCGAGCTCGGTTGCGGCACCGGGCGCATCACCCGGCCGCTGCTCGCCCGAGGGCACCGGGTGCTCGCCGTCGACGAGTCACAGGACATGATCGCGAGGGTCATCGAGACCGAGACGATCTGCTCGACGATCGGCGATCTGCGGCTGGACAAGCAGTTCGACCTCGTCCTGATGATGTCGTTCCTGATCAACGTTTCCGACGACGCCGAACGCCTGCGCCTGCTGCAGACCTGCGCGCACCACGTTCGCCCCGGCGGCTCCGTGATCCTCCAGCAGCAGACCCCGGGCATGCTGCGCGGTCCGGCCGTGATGGTGAACGAGCAGCGCCGGATGGAGATCTCCGACGTCGAGGAGCTCCCCGGCAATCGCCAGGCCGCGACGCTGACCTACACCATCGACGGCAAGACCTGGTCGCAGCGGATCCTCACCCAGAACCTCTCCGAAGACCAGTTGGCGGCCCAGCTCGCCGAGGTCGGCCTACAGCGCACCGACTACCTGTCCCCGGACAAGACCTGGGTACGCGCACGTCCCGTCTGACGCGCGGCAACCTCGCACGGCCCTGCGGACCCTGCAGGGTATGACCATGACTTCGAGCCGGCCGGAGAAGCCTCCGACCGCGCGCGACGGGGACCTGTGGGACGCCTTGCGCCGCCAGGAGCCCGAGGCGCTCGGCGAGCTCTTCGGCCGGTACGCCGCGGCAGTGCACGCGTACGCCGTACGCCACACCGGCTCCTATGCGTACGCCGACGACGCGGTCCAGGCGGCCTTCATGACCGCGTGGAGGCACTTCGGGCGCTCGGATCCTGGCCCGCTGAGGTACGACACCGCCCTCCCCTGGCTGCTCGCGATCGCCCGCAACGAGCTGCGAAATACGGCCAGAGCACGCCGGCGCCTGACGCAGTTCCTGCTCCGGCAGCCGGCGCCGCTCTCCCATCCCGACCACGCCGAGACGGTCGCTGCGCGGGTCGACTCGGAGAAACACATCCGGGCTGTTCGGGCGGCGCTGTCCGACCTGCCCGCCCACGAGCGCGAGACCGTCGAGCTCGTCTACTGGGCCGAGCTGTCGATCGCCGACGCCGCCGTCGTACTGGGCGTTGCCGAAGGCACCGTCAAAGCCCGCCTGTCCCGCGCCCGTCGCCGGCTACCGGCTCTGCTGGAGGAGCACCGATGAACCTCACCACGCCCCCTCCGGTCGAGCCCCTCGACCCGGACTACGCCACCGACGTACGCCGCGATCTCGTACGCCGAGTCCGCGCGAAGCGCCGTCTCCCCACCTGGACGCCCGTACTCGCCGCCGCTTGCGGCATCGCGATCATCATCGCCGGCGGTCTCTTCATCACGCGCAAGGACAGCCTGCTGTCCCCCGCCGACCGGCCGTCGATCGTCCAGGTCCCGGCCGCCAAATCACCGACGCAGTCGCTCGATCTCGGCCCGGCGTCGGGCAACGAGGCGAGCGTCGCGGCCGTGGCCTGCCTGGCCGAGGAGGCCGCTGCCGCGAAGCCGAACCAGTACCCCGAAGGGTCGCTGGATCCGGCCACCATCCAGCTCAAGTCCGCGCGCTGGATCAAAGGGCTCGGGACGCCCGGTCGCGAGCGCGAGCTGGTGCAGTCGTTCATGACCGCGAACTCGGTCTGGTTCCTGTGCGTCGACGGGCGGGCGCAGTCGTACGAAGGCGTCGGCGACGGCGCGACCGACGATGTCGTCGGATCCTGGTCCTGGGCCAACGTCGGCTCGCCGAGCATGCTCAGGGCGACGTTCGCGTTCCGCACGCTGGCGATCGTGACCAAGGTCGAGCTGCGGGTGCGAGGCACAGAGGGTGCTTCACCGTGGTCCGTGGTCTCGGTCGCCGACCGGGGCGGGTACGTGACAGCAGTCCTGCCGGACGCGCGAGCACAGCACGCATGGGCAGAGGTGGACATCCGTGGGCTCGACAAGACCGGCAAGGTGCTGTTCGAGAAGACCGTTGGCTGAACCCTTCAGCCCTAGGGCGGATGTCGTGAAAACCTGACGAGCGTTCTCATGGCGTCGCCAGTTTCCTGCAAAGCGCCGGGGTGCTCAGCCCCTGCCGACGTCGCGGGGTTGTCGGCGGTTGTCGCGGCGCGCATGGTGGTTCGAGGGGAGCGATCGTCGCAGGGGGGCAGCCGATGAGTCAGGCGAGCGAACGTGCGGGTGGTGAGCAGGCGGCCGGTGGCCGGTCCGCCGATCCGCAGGTGCTGATGCGAAGCCGGCAGTACCGCGGCCTGCTGGTCGTGTCGGCGTTGATCGGTGTGGTCGTGTCGATCGCGTCCTGGGGCTTCCTCGAGCTCACCCATTGGCTGCAACAGGCGTTGTACTTCGACCTTCCGAAGACCCTCGGCTTCGACTCGGCTCCGTGGTGGTGGCCACTGCCCGTGCTCACCGTGGGCGGACTGGTGATCGCGTTCGCCGTCGTGAGACTGCCCGGTCATGGTGGTCACGAACCGTCCGAGGGGCTGAAGACCGGCGCACCGACCACACCTGTCGAGTTGCCCGGCGTCATACTCGCCGCCGTCGCCACGGTCGGTCTGGGACTGGTCCTCGGACCGGAGGCACCGCTGATCGCCCTGGGAGGTGGCGTTGCCTTGTTCGTTGTGGACCGGGCGAGGCGACCGGTCCCCGACCAGGCCAAGCTCGTCCTCGCCGCGGCGGGTGGGTTCGCCGCGCTGGCGACGATCTTCGGATCGCCGGTCGTCGGCGCGGTGATCATCATCGAAGCCGCGGGCCTCGGTGGACCCATGCTGCCGCTCATCCTGCTGCCGGGTCTGCTCGCGTCCGGCATCGGCTCTCTGGTCTTCCTCGGGATCGGCAATCTGACCGGCCTGAGCACCAACGCCTACGCACTTCCGCCACTGACACTCCCGGCCTACCCGACCCCGCAACTGGTCGACTTCCTCTGGACTGTCCCGCTGGCCTTGGTGGCAGCAGGTGGCGTCTTCGCGGTGATGACGCTGGGGCGGCATACGCGATCACTGGTCGCACGGCGACCGTTCCTGCTGATTCCGCTCGCCGCGCTGGTGGTCGGTCTGCTGGCCATCGCCTTCGCCCAGATCAGCGGGCAAACGGCCGACGCCGTGCTGTTCTCAGGTCAGGACGAGATGTCCGCGACCTTGCAGCAGGCGGGGAACGTCTCGCTGGGCACGATCGCGCTGCTCCTGGTGGCCAAAGCCTTGGCGTGGGGTGTGTCGCTCGGCGCTGCTCGCGGCGGTCCGACGTTCCCCGCCATCTTCCTCGCGCTGGTCGGCGGCCTGCTGGCATCGCATCTTCCCGGGTTCGCCGAGACCCCGGCCATCGGAGTTCTGATCGGAGCATCGGTCGTCGCAGTACTGAGACTGCCGCTGTCCGCGATCGTGCTCGCTCTGCTGATCACCCAGGCCGGAGCTGGGGTCGCCCCGCTCGTCATCGTGTCTGTGGTGGTGGCTTACATCGCCACACTGGTCCTCTCGGCACGCAGCACGGCTCCCCGCGAGGGGTGATGATGGCGGCGATCATCCTGTTCCTGAGCGCCTACCCCGCCCGGGCCGGACGGCGTTCACGACTTTGGCCACTGCCGTCACCAGGAACAACTGGCCGAACAGCATCTCGGTGACGGCGAGGCTCTGACCCGGGTTGCCCGCGGGGACCAGGTTGCCGTACCCGGTCGTGGTCAGCGTCGTGAACGAGAAGAACAGGTCCTGGGAGATGTCGCCCTCCCCCTGAGTCCCGAAGAACGGACCGTGCTGCAGGGCCCCCAGGGCCCGGTAGGAGAACGCGAACGCCATACCGAGCATCAAGTACGCCGCGATCGCACCCAGCAACGTCTCGATGTCCACGGCTGGTCGCAGCACCAGATGGCGGACGATGACGACCGGTGCGATCAGGTAGAGCAGGCCGCAGGTCACCGCGATCAGACCCCCGCCAGGGGGCTCGCCCGGGACGAACAGCTGCAGGATCGCGACCGCGGCCGAGGCGATCAGGACCGCGCTGGCGACGGCGCGGAGACGCCGCCGGGCCCGCGAGGCTTGCAGCGTCGTCCAGATGGTGCCGATCTGCACGAACAGCACCAGTGACAACGCCCAGGACGCCGTGACCGTCGCCGACACGGTGTAGGTGACCAGAATGAGCACCAGCACCAGGCCGTAGCTGTCCGGCGAGCCGAAGACGTCGCGGAGCCGTCGGGCGCGGCGGCTCCGCGGTCGCCGCGCCTGGTCCTCGGGGTCGCCGGGGTCGTCGGCCATGTCGCCGGCACTCACCCAGTGCTCGTCCTCGATGGCATCTGAGTCACCCTCCCGTGGTGGTCCACCTCGTTCTTCGAGGACACCTGAGTCGGGTCGCCGCGGCATCACCCCGCGTGGGTGACATCGCCGGCCGCAGCCTGTTCCGCTTATTCCGCCTTCTTCTCCACGGGCTTGGCGTCGACGCCGGCTTCCTTGCGCTGCTCCGGCGTGATCGGCGCCGGTGCCGCGGTCAGCGGGTCGAACCCGCCGCCGGACTTCGGGAACGCGATCACGTCGCGGATCGACTCCGTGCCGGCGAGCAGCGCGGTGATCCGGTCCCAGCCGAACGCGATCCCGCCGTGCGGCGGCGCGCCGAACTTGAACGCGTCGAGGAGGAACCCGAACTTCTCCGAGGCCTCCTCGTCGCTCAGCCCCATCACCTTGAACACGCGCTTCTGTACGTCCTCGCGGTGGATACGGATCGAGCCACCGCCGATCTCGTTGCCGTTGCAGACGATGTCGTACGCATACGCCAGCGCCGATCCCGGGTCGGTGTCGAACGTGTCCAGCGAGTCCGGCTTCGGCGACGTGAAGGCGTGGTGTACGGCGGTCCACGCGCCGGACCCGACCGCGACATCACCAGCGGCCGTCGCGTCGTCGGCCGGCTCGAACAGCGGCGCGTCGACGACCCACACGAACGACCACGCCGACTCGTCGATCAGCCCGCCACGACGGCCGATCTCCAGCCGGGCCGCGCCGAGCAGCGCCCGCGACGACTTGATCGGACCGGCGGCGAAGAAGATGCAGTCGCCCGGCTTCGCGCCGACGTGATCGGCGATACCCGCGCGCTCCTCCTCGGACAGGTTCTTCGCGACCGGCCCACCGAGCTCGCCGTCCTGACCGACGAGCACGTAGGCCAGTCCGCGGGCGCCACGCTGCTTCGCCCATTCCTGCCACGCGTCCAGCTGCTTCCGCGGCTGGTCGGCGCCACCCGGCATCACGACGGCACCGACGTACGGCGCCTGGAAGACCCGGAACGGCGTGTTCTTGAAGTACTCCGTGCACTCGACGAGCTCCAGGCCCATCCGCAGATCCGGCTTGTCGGACCCGAAGCGGGCCATCGCCTCGCCGTACGTCATCCGCGGGATCGGCGTCTGCACGTCGTACCCGACGAGCTTCCAGAGCGCGGTCAGGATCTCCTCGGACAGCGCGATGATGTCGTCCTGGTCGACGAAGCTCATCTCGATGTCGAGCTGGGTGAACTCCGGCTGCCGGTCGGCGCGGAAGTCCTCGTCGCGGTAGCAGCGGGCGATCTGGAAGTACCGCTCCATGCCGGCCACCATCAGCAGCTGCTTGAACAGCTGCGGCGACTGCGGCAGCGCGTACCAGCTGCCCGGCTGCAGACGCGCCGGCACCAGGAAGTCGCGGGCGCCTTCCGGCGTCGACTTGGTCAGCGTCGGCGTCTCGATCTCGACGAAGTCATGCTCGGCCAGCACCGCACGAGCGGCCTGGTTCACCTTGCTGCGCAGGCGGATCGCCGCACCGGGACCCTGGCGGCGCAGGTCGAGGTACCGGTACTTGAGCCGGATCTCCTCGTTCACCGGGGTCGCGTGGTGCTCCTCGACCGGGAACGGCAGCGGAGCGGCCTCGTTCAGCACCTCGACCTCGGTCGCGATCACCTCCACCTCGCCGGTCGGGAGGTTCGGGTTCGCGTTGCCCTCGGGGCGCGGCGAGACCTCGCCGACGATCTTCAGGCAGTACTCCGAACGCAGGCCGTGCGCGGCGTCCTCGTCCCGGATCACGACCTGGACGGTGCCGGACGAGTCGCGCAGGTCGATGAACGCCACGCCGCCGTGATCGCGCCGCCGCGCCACCCAGCCCGCCAGGATCACGGTCTCGCCGGCGTCGGATGCACGCAGCGAACCTGCGGAACGGTTACGGATCACGAGTTCTCCTCTTGCGTTTCGATCTGAGGTGTTAGGTCGGCCGCCGGCGGCGCCCAGGTCGCCGGGTCGACCGGCACCTGCTCACCGCTACGGATGTCCTTCATCTCGGGGCCGTTCTCGGTGCTGAACAGCACGAACGGGATCCCCCGCCGGTCCGCGAACCGGATCTGCTTACCGAACTTCGCTGCCGCCGGCGCCACTTCCACCGGAATCCCGCGGCCGCGCAGCTGAATCGCCGTACGCATCGCGTCCGCGCGGTCTTCCTCGGAGTTCAGCGCGATCAGCACGGCCGTCGGCGTACTGCGGCTCGCCTTCAGCAAGCCCTTCCCGATCAGCCGGTGCACCAGTCGCGACACCCCGATCGAGATCCCGACGCCCGGGTACGTCGTCTTGCCGTCCGACGCGAGCGAGTCGTACCGCCCACCGGAGCAGATCGATCCGTACCCCTCGTCACCGATCAACTGCGTCTCGTAGACCGTGCCGGTGTAGTAGTCCAGCCCGCGCGCGATCTTGAGATCGGCCACGAGCAGACCCGGCGCGTGCTCGTTCGCAGCCGTCATGATCTGCGACAGCCGCTCGAGCCCTTCGTCGAGGATCTCGTGCTGTACGCCGAGCGCGCGCACCTGATCCGCGAACGATGCATCCGTGCTCGAGATCTCCGCCAGCCGCAACACCTGCTTGGCGGTCTCCGCGGACAGGCCGGCGGCGGTCAGCAGGTCGGTCACCTTGTCCGGGCCGATCTTGTCCAGCTTGTCGACGATCCGGA
Organism: Kribbella sp. NBC_00662; assembly: GCF_041430295.1. Classification (GTDB taxonomy): domain Bacteria; phylum Actinomycetota; class Actinomycetes; order Propionibacteriales; family Kribbellaceae; genus Kribbella. The sequence continues at coordinate 7,249,410 of NZ_CP109029.1, forward strand.
GCGCGCCGGTGATGTCCTCGATGCCGAGGCCGCGGTAGAACCCCTCGGGGATCTGGCGGGTGTTCACCTGGATCCGGAACGCCGGGATCGGCAGCTTGCGGAACGCGTCCGCGATCACCAGCGGCAGCTCGACCTCGTAGTGGAACGGCAGCTCACCGCTGTCGATGATGTCGATGTCCGCCTGGGTGAACTCGCGGTACCGGCCCTCCTGCGGGCGTTCGCCGCGCCACACCTTCTGGATCTGGTAGCGGCGGAACGGGAACGTGAGCTTGCCGCTGTTCTCCAGCACGTACCGCGCGAACGGGACGGTCAGGTCGAAGTGCAGTCCGAGGGCCGCGTCCTCGTCGGCCCCGGCGGCAAGCCGTCGTACGCCGTAGATCTCCTTGTCGGCGTCCTCGCCCTGGTTGGACAGGCGCTCGACCGGCTCGACCGCACGGGTCTCGATCGACGCGAATCCGTGCAGCTCGAACGTCTCCCGGATGGTGTCGAGGAACTGCAGCTCGACAATTCGGTCTGACGGTAGGAATTCGGGGAACCCGCTGAGTGGGGTCACCTTGCTCATGATTTCGGTATCTCCAGGTCCTGCAAATAGGGGTTGGTCGCCTTCTCCCGGCCGATCGTGGTCTGGCCACCATGACCCGGCAGGACGACGATCTCGTCGCGCATCGGCAGGATCTTGGTGGCCAACGTATGCAGCATCGCCGGATGATCGCCGCCAGGCAGATCCGTCCGGCCGATCGACCCGGCGAACAACACGTCACCGGAGAACAGGACCGCGGGCACGTCTTCCGGCCCGTCGTACGGCGTGGTGAACGTGACCGACCCGCGGGTGTGGCCCGGGGTGTGGTCGACGGTGAAGGTGAGGCCGGCCAGCTCCAAGCTCAGGCCGTCCTTGAGCTCGGCGACGTCGTCCGGCTCGGCGAACTCGTGGTTCCCGCCGAGCAGCATCCGGGCCGACTCCGGACTGATTCCAGCCATCGGGTCGGCGAGCAGGTGCCGGTCGTCCGGGTGGATCCACGCGGTCGCGTCGTACGTCCCGCAGACCGGGAGTACGGAGAACATGTGGTCGATGTGACCGTGCGTGAGCAGTACGGCGACAGGTTTGAGCCCGTTCTCCCGGACGACCTGCTCGACGCCGTCGGTCGCGTCCATTCCGGGGTCGACGACGATGCATTCCGCGCCCTGGCCGGTGGCGACGACGTAGCAGTTCGTACCCCACGCACCCGCGGGGAACCCGGCGATGAGCACGACAAACCTTCCTGGAACGGATACGGGAACACCTAAGGCTACCGGTGCGGATCGGGTGAGATCGAACCGGATTGTGACGCAACACCGTTGCGCCTGAGCTGGGAGTTTGTGATTGTTCAGGGATAAGCGTCGAGAAGGCAGCTCGACGCGCCCAGGCGGGGCCCTGTTCGCGCGGTTGGACCGGGGGCCGACCAGAATGGGCACGAGCGCAGTGCATACCGCCGGAAGGGGCGAGTTGTGGCCGGAGAGAACTGGGGCCGGGTAGCCGAGGACGGAACGGTCTTCGTACGGACGAAGGACGGTGAACGGGCAGTCGGTCAGTGGCCGGACGCCAACCCTGAGGAAGCGCTCGCTTTCTACACCCGCCGGTACGACGCGCTCGCGTTCGAGGTCGAACTGCTGGAGCAGCGGGTCCAGGCGGGCACAGTGTCACCGGACGACGCCCGGGCCGCGGTCAAGAAGGTCACCGGCTCGATCGAGGAGGCCCAGGCGGTCGGCGACCTCGACGGCCTGCGCGCCCGGCTCGACGCGCTCAGCCCCTTGGTCGCGCAGCAGCGTGAACGCCGCAAGGCCGAGCGCGCCGCGAAGGTCGAGGAGGCACGCTCCGCCAAGACCAAGATCGCCACCGAGGCCGAGACGATCGCCGCCGGCACCGACTGGCGCCACGGTGTCACCCGCCTGCGCGAGCTGCTGGACGAGTGGAAGGCACTCCCCCGGCTCGACAAGTCGTCGGACGACGAGCTGTGGCACCGGTTCTCTTCCGCGCGTACGACGTACACGCGGCATCGCAAGCAGCACTTCGCCGAGCTGTCCTCCAAGCGTGAAGAGGCCGCTGTGGTGAAGGAGCGGCTCGCCGCCGAGGCCGAGACGCTGTCCGGCTCCACCGATTGGGGGCCCACCTCCGGCCGCTTCCGCGACCTGATGAGGCAGTGGAAGGCCGCCGGGCCCGCGCCGCGCGAGGTCGACGACAAGCTGTGGGCGCGCTTCCGGGCTGCTCAGGACCTGTTCTTCGGCGCACGGGACGCCGTACAGGCCGAGGAGAACGCGGAGCAGGTCGAGAACCTGCAGGCGAAGGAAGCGCTGCTGACCGAGATCGAGACGATCCTCCCGGTCGAGGACGCCCGTACGGCGCGCGAGCAGCTCCGCGAGTACCTGGACCGCTGGGACCAGATCGGCAAGGTGCCCCGCGACTCCATGCGCGCCATCGACGGACGCCTGCGAGCCGTCGAGCAAGCCGTCAAGGCAGCCGAGGACGAGGTCTGGAACCGCTCCAACCCAGAGGCCCGAGCCCGCGCCGAAGCCACGGTCAAGCAGCTCCAGTCCCTCATCGCCGACCTGGAAAAACAAGCAGCCAAGTTCGAGTCCCAGGGCAACACCCGCAAGGCGACGGAGGCCCGCGAAGCCATCGCCGCCCGCCGCGAATGGCTAACCCAAGCCCAAAACGCCCTCACCGACTTCAGCTGACTGGTACCTCCCCAGGCAGTCGCGCCCACACGCGGTGAGCGGAGAGCCACGCACCACCGGCCCACGCGGCGCTACGCGCAACTACTCCGTCGCCGGGCTACGCGCCGCTCCGACCCACCCATGCGAGAGCGTCATGGTTGTGGTGGTTGAGGGGGCTGTTCGTTTGGGCCTGTGGACAACTTTGCGCACGAAATCGTTGGTTCGGCGATCCTGTCGGGATGATTCCAGCGGACCTTCCACTGTATTTCTGCGGCATTCCCTTCCGGTCCCACCAAGTTGGCCGGAAACTCCAATGGCTTGTCGGTCGCGGTGAGATCCGCCGGCTGATCTCCGATATCTATGTGGACGTCCGCGTATCCGACACCCAGGAGCTGAGAGCGGACGCCCTGCGCCTCGTCGTTCCGTCGAAAGCCACTGTCTGCGGGCGTGCTGCCGCATGGCTGCACGGCATCGACACCACGGCGCTGACGCCTGACTCCTTTCGCCCGCAATGGACCTTCACCGAGCGCCCAACAACTGAGGTGCACGGCCTGAAGGTCACCACACCGGCCGCCACGGCCGTCGAATTGGCTCGGCACCTGCCGCGTCCGTTCGCGCTCTCGGCCGTCGACGCGCTCCTCCACTCGGGCATGCCGTTGGATGAGCTCAAAGCCGCATCTGTTTCCTACTTCGCCGAAGACAGCACCTCGCCGGGCGCGCAGACCATCCGGCTCGCCGACGGACGATCGGAATCGCCTGGGGAGTCCTGGCTCAGACTCCGGCTGTTCGACGCCGGGTTCCCCCGCCCGGACCTCCAGGTCCGCGTCGAGGGCAACGGTCGTAGCTATCGGTTGGATGTTGGGTATCCGGATCGGCCGGTCGACGGGCGGTGGTTGGGGTTGGAGTACGACAGTGATGCTTGGCATTCGTCAACCAGACAACAGCTCAGGGACGAGACCCGTCGTACTGAACTGGATGCGTTGGGGTGGCACATTATTTCGGTGCGGCGGACTGACTTGTGGGGGTCTTATCCGGCGTTGGAGTTGGCGGTTGGGTCGTTCTTGTGTCAGCAGCCGCGGTTGCCTCGGCGGTGGTGAGGGGGCGTATCAGATGGTCCAGCCGGTGTGAGCGGCCCAGTGTTCGGCTGAGGTCATGAGGAGGTCGGTGGCGGGGGCTTTGATCTGGCCGTAGTCGAAGATGTCGGGGACGGATTGGGCCAGGCGTTGTTTGAAGGCGCCCCAGGTTTGGCGGGCGGTGTCGTTGGCGCGCAGGTAGTCGCGGAAGAGGAGGGCGTAGCGGGTGTTGGGGCCGTTGAGCAGGCGGACGTGGACGTTTGTTGCGCGCTCGCCGATGGGTGGAGCGAAGACGAGCTTGTCGCAGCGGTGGCCGTTGGAGATTTCGAGGTGGTTCCAGGGTTCCGGGCGGCAGCGGAAGCCTGCGTTCTCGAGCAGTTCGACCAGCTCGGTCGAGAGTGCGGTCACCCGGACCTGGGCGTCGATGCAATTCTTCGCGGCCAGGCCAGGGACCGAGGTCGAGCCGACGTGATCGATGGCTACAGCTCGATCTCCCAACGCTGCCTGCAATCGTGCGGCGAGGTGGGTGAACTCACTGGGCCACTCAGGGTTGTAGTCGACGACATTCACAGCAGGGCCGAGCTCGTCGGGGAAAGGCATTGGGTCATGATCGCAAGCGGTCGGTTCGCCGCGGGGCTGGGACGGCGAACCGACCGCGGGCGGGATCAGTCGTTGTAGGTCATCTTGCGCCTCACTACTAGCAGGACGGCGAGGGCGAGTACGCCGGACGCCGCGGTGATCGGGACGATGTAGTTGTGGTGAGAGCTCGGCGCGGTGACTGCGGCGGCCGTGTCGTAGCCGCCGGCCACTCCGGACTCGTTGTAAGTGCTGCCGGGGAACTTGTCGGAGTAGCGGTGGGAGACGAGTTCTTGGTACGCCGTGACGGTGATGGGCTTGGCGCCGATCGACTCCACGGCGGACGGGTTGAGGGGACGGATCTGGCCGGCGGTCAGGGCGTACCAGGCGCCGATCTGCGGTTCCGTGAACAGCAGCGCGCCGTCGGCGGCGGCAGCCATCCGGGACTCGGTGTTGCCGGAGGCGACGTTCACCGGCTGCCAGACACCGCTCGAGTCGGGCGCAGTGAAGACGGTCAACGCCTGACCACCTTTGCTGGCAGCCGTTGCGGCGTACCAGAAAGTCGCGACCGGCGCCGATGCGTCGCGGACGAAGGCCGGGTTGAGTGCGTAGATCGCGTGGCTGTCGGTCCCCACGCTGGCGGCGGCTTTGGCCGTACCGGGGACCTTTGCGAGCAACCGGGATGCGTCCGACGAGTGCGCAGCATTGGTTGCCTTGGACAACTCGCTTGGCGCGACCGGCTGTGGTACGGCGGCGCCGGCGGGAGCAGCGAAGGCGAGTCCGAGACCGAGAGCGGCAGCGAGTACGGCGGCACAGCGAAGCAGACGGCGCATGTCAGGCTCCGATCCGGTACAGGGAGTGCGTCCAGGTGAACTGCGAGTTGGACCGGTACCAGTTGTACGTCGAGTAGTTGTAGCGCGGGTCGTCCGGCCACGGGTTGTAGTACTCGAGCGTCGAGTCCGAGGCGTCGTACCCGATGATGTCCATCATGTGCCCGCCGCCCGAGGACCAGCCGATCCGCGTCATCACCGGGCGGCCGGCAGCGATCTCGGTGACGAGCGTGTTGAAGCTGAGCGTGCCGGAGATGTAGCTGCCGGCGCTGATCCCGATCGAGCGGAATGCCTGCTGGTCGTTCGCCAGCGTGGCCTGGTTGTTCGGGCAGGTCGCGTTCGCGTTGTTGCCGAAGGCCAGGTTGCAGAACTGGTTCTGCGAGTACGACCGGCCGTAGAACGCGGCGATGCTGTTGCCGGTCGCCGCCCAGCACCAGTTCGACTTCTGCTGGGCCTGGCCGGAGACGTTCAGGTAGTAGCTGCTGGGCGCGGCCGAGGCGGGCGGTGCCAGCGGGGCCAGCGTCGCGAGCCCGAGGATCGTGGCCAAGAGCAACGACCAGGAGCGGCTGGGGCGGAGCCTGCGCATGGGTCCTCCTTCGATCGGAGTGGGGCGGAGACCATCGTCGGGACCCCGGTCCGGCGCGACAAGTTCTCGGATCCGGCCGTACGACGGGTTGTGAACGCCGCCGCGCCGTGAACAGCGGGTGACGAACCGCTGTCGGACCGTGCTGTGAATGTTTACACTGCCCGAAAGGAGCGTGGGCCCCATGGTGAAATCGGTCGAAGCGTCGATCCCTGCCGTGAGTCCGGAGGCGTCGTTCGCGGACGCGCTGCGGCAGGCGATCTCGCGCCGCGGTCTCGCGCTTAACCGGATCAGGACCCACCTCGCCGATCGCGGGCTCCACGTCGGCGTGGCGACACTCAGCACCTGGCAGAGCGGCCGGCGGATCCCGCGCGAGGACTCGCGAGCCGTCATCACGGCCCTCGAGGAGCTTCTGCAGGTGCCGGCCGGGTGGTTGACCGTCCGGATCCCCGCGGCGCGTGAGCCGGGCACGTCGCCCCAGCCGTACGCCGTTGTCGACTACGCCGAGGCGCTCACCCGCCTGCTCGACCGACTCCGCCGCGACGCCCACGGGCGGCTGCGGAACGTAACTGTGCTCGAGGAGGTCCGGATCGGGGCCGATCGGAGCGCTCAGCGCCGGAGCGTGATCCAGAGCGTGGTCGCCGTACAGCCGGTGGATCGCTTGATCATCGCGCATCAGGGCGAAACGGGCTGCGACGCGGAGCAGCTCGCACTACGCGCCTTGAGCGGTTGCCGGACCGGTCGGATTGCCCGCTCCCCCGAGGCCGGCGCGCTGCTCGGCGAGTTACTGCTCGACCGCGTGCTCGCTGTCGGGGAGACCGCAGTCGTCCACTACGAGATCGACGACCCGAGCGGGCTGCCGACGACGGACTACCAGCGCTTCAGCGAATGGGGCGGGATGCACTACGTGCTCGAGGTCCAGTTCGACCGCGCCGCGCTGCCGGTCCGCGTACACGAGCTGCGCCGCCGACACACCGCCGGCCCGAACCTGGTCCAACGCGAGCTGATGCTCACGCCCGACGGGCGCGTCCACGTGATCGAGCCCTCCGCCGATCCCGGGACGATCGGCATCGCGTGGGAGTGGGACTAGCCGCACGCGCCCGCGCCTCCCACCGTCCCCACACCGTCCCCACACCGTCCCCACACCCCCACGCCCCCGGCGCGCGCCGCCGCGATGGGTTCACCCATCCCCTGGTGGGTTCCCCACCCAGAACAACGGCGTGGAACCCACCACCAAGTAGGTGAACCCATCCGGCGGCGAGCGGCGGGCGGCGGGCGGGTGTGGGGGCGTTAGTTGCGGAAGCCCGCGTGTACGTGGTCGTGGTGGGTCTGGTCGGAGAAGAACGCGGCTCCGGACAGCTGGTACGGACCGCCGACGTTGTACGACCCGAGCGACTCGGCCGCTCGCATGTACGACGTGATCAACGAGCGTGAGGTGGCCGGCGAGACCACCGCGTGGCCGTTGATCTGCCAGGTGTCGAAGGCTCGGCCGCGAGGGTGGTCGCTGGGCCGATCTGTGCCGAACACATCCAACGGATGCCCCGACCGGATCACGCTGATGCCGATCCGGTAGCTCTCCGCGAGCTGGAGCATCGTGTTGAGAACGCTGTCATGCACCTGCCCCGACCTGATGTCCGCGGCGGATGCCGGTGGCAACAAGATCTGCTCGTTCGCCAGCACCTTCCGCGCTGCGGCGGACAGGGTCGCGGCCGGCGCACCCGGCTGGGCCGGGTGGGTCGCCGTCACGCGCCAGGTGCCCTGCGCCGACTTGCTCAGCCGTACGTCGACCGTTGTACCGCCGCTGATCACCCGGTTCTCGCGGATCGAGTACACCCGGCACGGCACCAGCACGCTGGCCGACGAGCTCAGGATCCCGCCGTACTGAGCGTCGATCACGTCGATGGCCGCGCGCGTATCGGTCGGCTGCAGCAACTTCATCACCGCCGCCACCGCGAGCCGCTTCACCTGAGGCTGGATCTCCCCCGGCCCGGGCACCCAGGCCTGCACCGCGGGCAGCGTGACCGTCGGAGTAGGAGCCGGGGTCGACGACGGCGCACTCGGCGTCACCGAAGGCGCACCACTCGAGGTCGGTGTCGGGGAAGGTGTCGGGGAAGGCGTTGGGCTCGGACTCGGCGACGGCTGATCCTGAGCCGACGAATCACTGCACCCAGCCAGCAATCCAGCACCAGCAACCAAGAACGCCCGCCGTCCGAGACCACTCATACCCGCAGTGTGCCCGGCCCCACAAACCGATCTACTGCGTCACCCGATACACGTCGAAGACACCCTCGACCGACCGCACAGCCTTCAGCACATGACCCAGATGCGTCGGATCGCCCATCTCGAAGGTGAAGCGCGACTTCGCTATGCGGTCACGTGTCGTGGTGAGCGCCGCGGACAGGATGTTCACGTGGTAGTCCGACAGCACGCGGGTGATGTCCGACAGCAAGCGCGCCCGGTCGAGCGCCTCGACCTGGATGGCGACCAGGAAGACGGACTGAGCGGTCGGCGCCCATTCGACCTCGACGATGCGCTCGGGCTGGGTCTTCAGGTTTTCCACGTTGGCGCAGTCGGCCCGGTGCACCGAGACGCCCGCCCCGCGCGTGATCCACCCGATGATCTCGTCGCCCGGAACCGGCGTACAGCAGCGCGCCAGCTTCGACAGCACGTCCGTCGCACCCTTGACGATGACGCCGGCGTCGCCGCGGGCCGTGCGCTTGCGGCGCTCACGACTCGCGGGCAGCCGCACGCCCTCGGACAGATCCTCGGCCGCGCCCTCCTCGCCGCCGTACGTCTCGATCAGACGCCGTACGACGGCTTGTGCGCTGACGTGCTGCTCGCCGACGGCGGCGTACAGGCCGGTGACATCCGGATACCGCAGGGAGTTGGCGACGGCGGTCAGGGTCTCGTGCGACAGCAGGCGCTGCAGCGGCAGGCCCTCCTTGCGGAGCTGCTTCGCGATCGCGTCCTTGCCGTGCTCGATCGCCTCGTCGCGGCGCTCCTTGGAGAACCAGTGCTTGATCTTGTTCCGCGCGCGAGGGCTCTTGACGAACGTCAGCCAGTCACGCGACGGACCCGCGCCCTGCGCCTTCGACGTGAAGACCTCGACGACGTCACCGTTCTCGAGGGTGCTCTCCAGCGGCACCAGGCGGCCGTTGACGCGGGCGCCGATACAGCGGTGCCCGACCTCGGTGTGGATCGCGTACGCGAAGTCGACCGGTGACGAACCGGTCGGCAGCGACATCACGTCGCCGCGCGGGGTGAAGACGTAGACCTCGGAGTTGTTGATCTCGAACCGCAGCGAGTCGAGGAACTCCGACGGGTCGGAGGTCTCCCGCTGCCAGTCGACGAGCTGGCGGACCCAGGGCATGTCGTTCGGCCCGCCGACATCAGTGGTCGGGGTGGCGGGCGCGACGGAGCTCGGGTCTTCCTTGTACTTCCAGTGCGCGGCGATGCCGTACTCCGCGCGGCGGTGCATCGCGAACGAGCGGATCTGCAGCTCCACCGGCTTGCCCTGCGGGCCGATCACGGTGGTGTGCAGCGACTGGTACATGTTGAACTTCGGCATCGCGATGTAGTCCTTGAACCGGCCGGGGACCGGGTTCCACCGCGCGTGCAGTATGCCCAGCGCGGCGTAACAGTCGCGGACCGACTCGACCAGGACCCGGATGCCGACCAGGTCGTAGATGTCGCCGAACTCGCGGCCGCGGACGATCATCTTCTGGTAGATCGAGTAGTAGTGCTTCGGGCGGCCGGTGACGGTCGCCTTCACCTTGGCGGCGCGCAGGTCCTCGTGGACCTGGTCGATCACGGAGGCCAGGTACTCGTCGCGGGACGGCGCGCGCTCGGCGACCAGCCGGACGATCTCGTCGTACACCTTCGGGTGCAGGGTCGAGAACGCGAGGTCCTCGAGCTCCCACTTGATCGTGTTCATACCGAGCCGGTGGGCCAGCGGGGCGTAGATCTCCAGCGTCTCGCGGGCGATCCGCTCCTGCTTCTCCTGCCGCAGGAACCCTAGCGTGCGCATGTTGTGCAGCCGGTCGGCGAGCTTGATCACCAGGACCCGGATGTCCTTCGACATCGCGACGACCATCTTGCGGATCGTCTCGGCCTGCGCGGACTCGCCGTACTTGACCTTGTCCAGCTTGGTGACGCCGTCGACGAGCATGGCGATCTCTTCGCCGAAGTCGCGGGTCAGCTCCTCGACCGTGTACGGCGTGTCCTCGACGGTGTCGTGCAGTACGGCGGCGCACAGCGTCGGCGCCGTCATACCGAGCTCGGCGAGGATCGTGGCGACGGCGAGCGGATGCGTGATGTACGCGTCGCCGCTCTTGCGCAACTGGCCGGTGTGGTACTTCTCCGCGGTCCGGTAGGCGCGCTCGATCAGCCCGAGGTCGGCCTTGGGGTGCGTCGCGCGGACGACCCGGAACAGCGGCTCGAGCATCGGCGCGCGGTTCGGATGCCGGGTGCCGCCGAGGCGGGCGAGCCGGGCGCGGACCCGGGCCGGCGCGATCCGCGGTGGCTGAACCGGCGGTTGCGCGGCCTGGGCAGGTGGTTGGGACGCAGGCGTCGGCGAGACCGGGCGCACCGGTGACGGCGCGCGCGGCGGCTCCTGCGGTACGGCGTTCGGCACCGCAGATGTCATCGCCGGGTCTTCGCCCACGTTTGTGTCCCTCCGCCGACAGACCACCAGTCTAGAGGCCGTTGCCCAACCAGGCAGACCCGCCTGTGGACAACACGCCGGGTCAGCTCCCGGCTGCGGAGAGTTTGCCCGATTTCAGACCGTGAGCAGGGAGCTGACCTTCTCGCCTTCGAGGCGCTTGCGGCCCGGAAGGAACGACAGCTCCAGCAGGACCGCGGTACCGACGACCTCCGCCTCGCAGCGGCGGATCAGGCGCAGGCAGGCCTCAACAGTGCCGCCGGTGGCGAGGACGTCGTCGATGACCAGCACCCGGTCACCCGGAGTGAACGCGTCCTGGTGCACCTCGATGGTCGCCTCGCCGTACTCCAGCGCGTACGACTCCTCGTACGTCGCCCCCGGCAGCTTGCCCTTCTTGCGCACCGGTACGAACCCGGCGCCGAGGGCGAGCGCGACCGGGGCGGCCAGGATGAACCCGCGCGCCTCGATCCCGACCACCTTGTCGACCACCGGGTTCCCGTCGTCGTCCGTCCCGGCGGCCGCCAGCGCCTGCACCACCTGCGCGAAGCCGGTGTGGTCGGCCAGCAGCGGGGTGATGTCCTTGAACACCACCCCCGGCTGCGGGTAGTCCTGGATGTCGCGAATGCCGTCGGCGAGAACCTGCTCGAGCGACCGCATCACTTACCGCGCTTCGACCGCGGCTTGCGCGTCGGCTGCGGACGCCCGGCCGCCGTCGCCTTCATCGGCCGCGTCGACGGCGTCGGCGCCGTACCCGTGGCCCGATCCGCCTTCCGCGGCGTAGGCGTGTCCTGTACGGCGGAACGCGGCGCGGCTCCCGCCGTGGCCACCGCGACCGGAGCCGCCTTGGCCGCGGCAGCGGTCTGCGCCTTCTTCGCCGACACGCGCTTGCTCAGGGCCTGCATGCCCGGCTCGCGCTCCTTGAAGACCGCGAGCAGCGACGGCGCGATGAAGATCGACGAGTACGCACCGACCGCGATACCGACGAACAGCGCCAGCGACAGGTCCTTCAGCGGGCCGGTGCCGAGCACGACCGTGCCGACGACCAGGATCGCGCCGACCGGGAGCAGAGCGGTGACCGTGGTGTTGATCGACCGGACCACCGTCTGGTTGACCGCGAGGTTGGTCGCGTCGGAGTACGTGAACCGGTTCGACCCGGTGATGCCCCGGGTGTTCTCCCGGACCTTGTCGAACACCACGACGGTGTCGTACAGCGAGTAACCGAGGATCGTCAGTACGCCGATCACTGTCGCCGGTGTCACGTCGAAGCCGATCAGCGCGTAGACGCCGACCGTGATCGTGACGTCGTGGATCAGCGCGATGATCGCCGCCATCGAGGCCTTGGGTTCTCGGAAATACAGCCAGATCACCGCGAACACGAGGACCAGGAACACGATCAGCGCGAGGATCGCCTTGTTCGCGATCTGCTGACCCCAGGACGCGCCGATCTGCTGCGACGTCACCTGCTCGGCGGGGATGCCGGCTTCCTTGGCGATCGCGGCCCGCACGTTGCCGACGTCCGCCTGCGCGAGCGGCTTGGTCTGGACCCGGACCTTGTTGTCGTTGATCGTCGTGACGACCGGGTCGCCGAGGCCCTTGGCGTTGGTCGCCTTCACCGCGGCGGTGAAGTCCTCGACCGTGCTGGAGGTGACCTTCACGGCCGCGTCGTACTCGACGCCGCCCTTGAACTCGATGCCGAGCGCCAGGCCGCGGGCGAACAGGCCGCCCAGCGAGATGACCACCAGGGCGATCGAGAGGCTGAACCAGAACTTGCGGTGACCGATGAAATCGTAGGAGACCTCACCGCGGTGCAGCTTGGCACCGATCTGTCCGAGCTTCGACATCAGACCTCCCCTCCCAGCGGCTTACGCGTCGACGGGGTCTTCCGCGGCCGGGCCGTCGGTTTCATCTGTCCGGGTAGTCGCTCGACGCCGAGATGCTCCGGATCCAGGCCGGACATCTTGTGGCCGTGGCCGAAGAAGTCGGTCCGGGCCAGCAGCGTGACCACCGGCTTGGTGAACATGAAGACCACGAGGAGGTCGATCAGCGTGGTCAGGCCGAGCGTGAACGCGAAGCCCTTGACGCTGCCGATCGCCAGTACGTACAGAACCACCGCGGCGAGCAGCGAGATCGAGTCGGCCGCGATGATCGTGTGCTTGGCGCGGGCCCAGCCGGTCTCCACCGAGGAGCGCAGGCTGCGGCCTTCACGCACCTCGTCGCGGAGTCGTTCGAAGTAGATGATGAACGAGTCCGCGGTGATACCGACCGCCACGATCAGACCGGCGATACCGGCCAGCGTCAGGGTGAAGCCGATCGCCTTGCCGAGCAGGATCACCAGAGACCCGGTGAGGATGCCTGCCGCGACGAGCGAGAACACGACGACGATGCCGAGACCGCGGTAGTACAGGAAGCAGAAGATCACGACGAGGGCCAGGCCGATGATGCCGGCCCAGATACCGGCCGAGAGCTGGTCGCCGCCGAGCTGCGGCGACACGGTCTCGACCGAGGAGATGTCGAACTTGACCGGCAGCGAGCCGTACTTCAGCACGTTGGCCAGGTCGCGGGCCTCGGCCTCGGTGAAGGTACCGGTGATCTGCGCCTGGCCGCCCGGGATCGGGTTGTCGACGCTCGGGGTCGAGATGGTCTTGCCGTCCAGCACGATCGCGAACAGGTTCTGGCCCTGGCCGCGCTGGGAGATGTTCTGGGTGGCCTTGAGGAACTTGCTGCCGCCCTCACTGGTGAACTTCAGGTTGACCTGCCACTGCAGACCGTTCTGCGGGATGCCGGCGCTGGCGTCCGAGAGGTCGGTACCCGCCAGGATCGCCGGACCGAGCAGGTACTTGTACTGCCCGTTCTGGTCGCAGGAGAAGATCGCCGTGTTCGGGTTGTCGACCTGCTTGTCGCCGCACTTGAACGTCGCGAAGGCCGCCTGCGTGGCCGCGTCCGGCGTGTAGTTCAGCGGGTCGCCGGAGGAGGTGGCCGGCGTCGACGGCGTCGCGGCCGGGGTGCTCGGCTTCGGCGTCGTACTGGCCTTCGGGGTCGGCGTGGGCGTCGGCGTCGCGTCCGCGAGCGCGCTGGTCCAGGCCCGGCCCTTCGGGGTGTTGCTGGTGGTCGGCTTGATCGTGGTGCTGGCCTTCGGCGTCGTGGTCGCCTTGGGCGTCGTCGTCGGCTTCGGCGTGGTGCCCGGAGTCGGAGTCGCCGTCGGCGTAGGTGCCGGCGCGGTCGCCTGGGCCCCCAGCACGATCCGGAAGTACAGCAGGGCGGTCTGGCCGACCTGCGACACCAGGGATTCCTTCGTGGCGCCCGGGACCGCCACGTTGATGTGGTTCGCACCGGAGGTCGTGATGTCGGCCTCGGCCACACCGGCGCCGTTGACCCGCTGACCGATGATGTTCTTCGCCTCGTTCATCTGGTCGGCGGTGACCTTGCCCTTGCCGTCGAACGTGCTGGCAGTCAGCGTGATGGTGGTGCCACCGCGCAGGTCCAGTCCGAGCTTGGGCTTCCAGGTCTTGGTCAGCGCCATGATGCCCAACAGCAGGACCATGACCACCAGCAAGGCGATCAGGCTCCGCCCGGGGCGGGATGTCGACGAACTCGTTGCCACGTCAGATTCAACCTTCGTACTTCTGGGCGCGCCGCACCGTCAGGTGGACGCCGAACGCCGCGCCGCAGGCTGGGTGGGACGGAATTCAGTTCTCGGTGTGCGTCGGCGGCAGCTTCGGCGTGTCCTGCACCTTGCCGTCGGCCTTGTCACGACCCGTGTCCGGTACGTCGACCTTGGAGGCGTCGGTCGACTCCTCGCCGGCGTCGGCGGAGTCGGTGGCCTCGTCGGCGGAGTCGGTGGCCTCGTCGTCGGCGGCGTCGTCGTCCGGGATCACCCGGCCGATGGCGGCCTTCACGACCTGAACCAGCACGCCCTCGGAGATCTCCAGCGTCACGTACTCGCCGTCGGTCTCCTCGACGATGCCGACCAGGCCGCTGGTGGTGATCACCTTGCTACCCGGGGCGAGCGCGGCGACGGTGTCAGCCTGGCGCTGGCGCTGCTTCTTCTGCGTGCGGCTCATGAACCAGATCATTCCGACGATCAGGATCAGCGGTAGCAGCAGCGTGATGCCGCCGCCCCCGGAGGAGGCCATCGGTACGGCGAGGAGTTGCATCGGGTCTCAGAATCCTTTGTCGATCGGAAATACGGGCGTCCGGCACGCTCTGCTCGAAGCGCGCAGGTCGCAGCGGAATGACCTGGAGGTCAGGCCACCGGGGAGTCTAACCCTGAGCGGCAACAAGTACCTCATGACACCGGGTCACGTTTGAATTACTCAGTACAGAAGTAACTACGCTCCGGCGTCCGCGGACGTTCCCCGACGTCCGCTGTTCAGTTGGGTCGAACTCCTTAGTCTTCGTCGGTGTCGAAGAGCGTGTCGGCGAACGTCGCGCCCTTCGGGACCTTCAGCCCGATATGCCGCCAGGCCGCGGGCGTGGCGACGCGACCGCGCGGCGTACGGGCCAGATAGCCCGACCGGACCAGAAATGGTTCGGCCACTTCCTCCACGGTCTCACGTTCTTCGCCGACCGCAACCGCCAGCGTGGAAAGACCGACCGGTCCGCCCCCGAATCGGCGGCACAAAGCGTCCAGAACGGACCTGTCGAGCCGGTCGAGGCCCATTTTGTCCACTTCGTACAGCTCGAGGGCCGATTTCGCGAGTGCCAGAGTGATGATGCCGTCCGCCCGCACCTCTGCGTAGTCGCGGACCCGGCGGAGCAGCCGGTTCGCGATACGCGGCGTACCGCGGGAGCGTGACGCGATCTCCGCCGCGCCCTCCGGGGTGATGTCGACCTCGAGCAGCGCGGCCGAGCGGTTGACGATCTTCTCCAGCTCGGCGGACTCGTAGAACTCCAGGTGACCGGTGAACCCGAACCGGTCCCGCAGCGGCCCCGGCAGCAGACCGGCCCGCGTGGTCGCCCCGACCAGCGTGAACGGCGGGATCTCGAGCGGGATCGCGGTCGCACCCGGGCCTTTGCCGACGATCACGTCGACGCGGAAGTCCTCCATCGCCATGTACAGCAGCTCTTCGGCCGGCCGCGACATCCGGTGGATCTCGTCGAGGAACAGCACTTCGCCCTCGCTCAGCCCGGACAGGATCGCGGCCAGGTCGCCGGCGTGCTGGATCGCCGGGCCGCTCGTCACGCGCAGCGGCGCCGACAACTCGCTGGCGATGATCATTGCCAGCGTGGTCTTCCCGAGGCCAGGAGGGCCGGAGAGCAAGACGTGGTCAGGCGCCCGATTGCGCCCGCGGGCGGCGTGCAGCACCAGCTCGAGCTGCTCGCTGACCCGGCGCTGACCGCCGAACTCGGCCAGTGTGCGCGGGCGGAGCGCGGACTCGATCTTGCGTTCCTCGAGATCCACCGCGTCGGCGGAGACCAGTGGCCGGACGTTGTCTTCCATCTCTTACGCCTTGGAGAGCACGCGCAGGGCAGCGCGCAGCAGGTCGGGGACGGCCGGGTTGGGGCTGTCGGCGGCGAGTGGTGACACTGCGGTGACCGCATCCTCGGCGTCGCGGGCCGAGTAGCCGAGGCCGACCAGGCCCGCCGCCACCTGCTCCCGCCACGCCTCCTGTGTCTGCAGGGGACGCCCGGCCACCGTCCTCGACGGCGCACCGATCTTGTCCTTGAGCTCCAGCACGATCCGCTGGGCGCCCTTCTTCCCGATCCCCGGCACCTTCACCAGGACGACGAGGTCCTCGGTCGCGACCGCCTGGCGCAACTGGTCGGGGCTGAGCACCGCGAGCGCCGCCTGGGCCAGCTTCGGGCCGACGCCGGACGCCGTCTGGAGCAGCTCGAACAGGTTCTTCGCGTCGTCGTCGGCGAAGCCGTACAACGTCAGCGAATCCTCGCGAACCACCATGGACGTGGAGATCCGGGCTTCTTGGCCCGGACGCAGGCCCGCCAGCGTGCCCGGGTCGCAGTACACCTGCAGGCCCACTCCGCCGACCTCGACCACGGCGCTGTCCACTCCGATGGCCGCCACCGGTCCACGCACAAAGGCGATCATCGCCAACCTCCTGTTTCCGTGCTCACCGCTTGCCCTGCTGGGCCGCCACCGCAGCCCGCAACCTTGCCATCTGCAGGCGGGACTGCGCCTGCGCCAGCGCCTCCAGATTGGACCGGCTGGAGGCAGCCTCCTGCAGTTTGCTGGCCACGCCACCGCGCCACACCTGACAGATCGCCAACGCCAGCGCGTCAGCGGCGTCCGCGGGTGTCGGACGCTCGCTCAGCTTGAGGATGCGAGTGACCATCGTGGTCACCTGCTCCTTGTCCGCCCGGCCCGATCCGGTGACCGCGGCCTTCACCTCGCTCGGCGTGTGCAGCGCGACCGGCAGCCCCCGGCGCGCCGCGACGACCATCGCCACTCCAGAGGCCTGCGCCGTCCCCATCACCGTCCGGACGTTGTGCTGGGCGAACACTCGCTCGACCGCGACCGCGTCCGGCTTGTGCTTGGCGATCCACTCCTCCAGCTCCGCCTCGATCTGGACGAGTCGCTTGGACACATCCAGATCGGCCGGCGTCCGGATCACTCCGACGGCGACCAGCGCAGGGGGCTTCCCCGGCGAACCCTCGACGACGCCGAGGCCGCACCGGGTCAGTCCCGGGTCGACGCCGAGCACCCGCATGGACCACCTCCGAACGTTTGTTCGATAACCCTAGACGGCGGTCTCGCGACTGACGAAATCGACGCGCCGAACTCAGAAGTAGTCGAGCATGTACGGCGTCGGTCCGCCGAAGACTGCATCCAGTCCTGAGTCCGTGGCGGCCGCTCCCCCGGTGATCAGCCCGGCTCCGCGAAGGGCCGCGACCGGCGTACCGGCGTACAGCGCGGCGAGTCCACGCGGGCCTACGCGGAGAGCGTCGTCCGATGCTTCCGCAGGAGTCAGGGTGCCGGATCCGTTGGCTACGGACAGGCGCCAGTCGCCGGTGTTGGCGGTCAGGTCGGGGTCGTCGATCCGCAGGTCGGCCTCGAGTACGACGCCGTCCGGGAAGCCTCGCGTCGCGATGGCCGCGGGCGCGTCGATGAGGCGGAGCATCCAGCGGTTGATCCTCGTGTCGCCATCCGCCTCGTGCTCGGCGAGCAGGTGGATCGGGTCGAACGGCGGGCAGTACGCCTGGACCGACTTCGCGATCGACGAGCCCGAGCCGACGGTCGCCCACAAGGCGCGTGCGGTCTCCTCGGAGCCGGCCATGAGTTCGTCGACGGCCAGGTCGCCGTCGGACCAGTTGTAGACCACGAAGCCGTCGTCAGCGACGTACGCGAAGTTGTCTTCTTCTCCCAGCCAGGACTCGACCTCGGTACGCGGCCAGATCAACGGACCGCTCGAACGCCTCGCCTCATGGTTCTTCCCGGTGAGCTCCAGGAACAGGTCCGCATCATCGCGACCTGCCTTCCGCACCGCCGTACCTTTGCCGCCCAGAGAGCGCAGATCGGCGGCCTGGAAGGAGAACTTGTACCTATTACCCGCGAACTCGTAGCCCAGGTGCCGGTAGAGAACGGTCGTCGCCGGATAGAGCGCCGTCAGCGGGTATCCCTTGTCGGCGCAGCGCTGCAGCACCGCACGCATCATCAGACTGCCGACACCACGACCGCGGTACTCCGGCGAGACGACCACCCCGGCCACGCCGCCCATCGGGACCCGCCGCCCACCCCACCACTGCTCGAACGGCCAGATCCGCGCCGCCGCGACGAGCTGCTCCCCGTCGACGACCCCGATGAACCGCCCGTCCATGAAGGTGAGCGCATTCTTCTTCCACTCGTCCCGGTCCCCACCAGGCCCGAACGACCGAATCCGCACCTCCCACACCGCATCCAGGTGTTCCTCGACAACATCCACCACCCGCAGTTCAGTCACGCCGAGACCCTACGTCGTACGACGGACCTATTTCTTGTCAGTTACCCACAGGTGGATGGTCCCTTCGACGACAACCGTGCCGTCGTCCCGGGTCGCCTTCACCCGTACCGGCACGTCGGGCCCCGAGGTCCAATTGTCGGGATCGGTCTCGGCCGAGCAGACCAGATCGGAGGTCGACTTGGCGAGGTACGCAACCTCCATCCCCTTCGGCAACCACCGCTTCCCCGCCGGGATCGTCGCCTCCGCCAACGCCCCCATCGCGGCCTCCAACCCGTTGCACACAGCAATCGCATGCACGGTCCCGATGTGGTTCAAAACAGCCCGCCGCTTCGGCAACCGCAACGCCGCAAAATTAGGACTGACCTGCACAAACCGAGGCCGAACCGACCGAAAGTACGGCGCCTTCCAGGTGAACCCCCAAGAAAACACCCGCTCCCCACCCGGCACCCCACGCAACCGCTCCCACAACCCCAACACCTGACTCGCCATCCCCACATGTTACCCACGAGTCACATGCGAGGTGAAGAGGAGCCACTCAACGACAACGCTGCGGACGTGGCGCACTGATCAACCTCGGCTGGCCGGCCGTGGTCAGGCGTGCGGTGCCATCGTTGCGCGGTGATGTGGCGGGTTGGTGAGTGCCGGCGGTCCGCTTCCCCGATCGACGCGCTCTGCGGCGACCGCGGACTCTGGGATCGCACCTCGGCGGTGCCGATGACGGTGCTGTCGTGGCTGCGACTCGTCGGTGACGTGTGGTTTGTGGGAACCCACCCCGACTGGCCGGAAGCCGCCGCAGCCGATCCGCTGGTCATCGAGATCGAGGGCGCCCGCTACACCGACCAGCCGATACGGGAGTACTTCGCCGGCGACTACGAGCTTTGGCAGGAGACCAAGGCGGAGAGCTCTGACGATCCCGGTGAAACGACGCAGCCGTTCGTGTCCTACCTGAACAAGGTGTTCGCGAACGGCGGCTTTCCCGGTCCGGTCGAGTCCCCGCGCGCCTGGCGGCACAGGAGCCGACTCGCCCAGCGAATGCTGCCGCTCTAGCTGAGTCGGCGTCGCCTGCTCGGCTTCGTTCGTTTGTCTGCACAGTGCTGTGCGACGTGCAGGGGTTCGGCGGGCTGTGTGAGACGTGCCTCTCGCATGGTCGTGGCGCTGGTGGGGTTGGCAGGTCGACGATGTTGAGATGACTTCCTCGCCTCGCCGGCCGCATGTCGATGGCCGAACGGACCCGGACAGCGGGACCAGCGCGCTCGGTGGACAGTCCGCGCCCGACCGCGGGTATCTGCTGGACAACGCGCGGGTCGAGGCGGGTGAGCGGTTCGTTTGGTTGGCTGAGCTGTTCGATGGTGTGACGCGTGGGCACTTCGAGCGGCTGGGGGTCGGGGCCGGCTCGCGGTGCTGGGAAGTGGGGGCCGGGGGCACCAGTATTCCGGAGGCGCTTGCGACGACCGTTGGTCCGACCGGGTATGTACTTGCCACGGACATCGATCCGTCATGGCTGAAGGAAGGCGACGGATACGACGTACGACGGCATGACGTCGCCGCTGATCCGGCGCCCGAGCCGGGGACGTTCGATCTGGTGCATGCCCGGCTCGTGCTGGTCCATGTGCCTGACCGCGCTCGCGCGCTGGCGACGATGGTGGCAGCGCTGCGGCCGGGTGGCTGGTTGTTGATCGAGGATGCGGATACCGCTCTGCAGCCGCTCGCGTGCCTTGACGACAGCGGTCCCGCACAGCGGCGGGCGAACCGGGTGTGCGACGCGATCCGGGAGTTGCTGACGCGTCGGGGCGCGGACCTGCGCTATGGGCGAACGCTGCCGCGGGCGTTGCGCGAAGCCGGGTTGGTGGATGTCGCGGCGGCGGGCTCGTTTCCGGTCGGCGGGCTGGCGTGTGACCGGCTGGAGGCGTCAACCATCCGGCACGTCCGCGGCGAACTGCTCGCCGCCGGCCTGTCCGACAACACCGAACTCGACGCCCACCTTGCCGCCATCGAGGCGGGCGAACTCGACCTGACACTCTCCCCCCTGATCTCAGCCTGGGGCCGCCACCCAACCGAGCACACGTCGGCACTCGGCTAGCTGCGGATCCGGCGCTGAGCGGCCGCGCGCTCAGGAGCTAGATGGAAGTCACCTTGAGCTTCCGGGTGTCGGGCATGCAACTACGCCGAACACAGTCGCCGGCAATCACAGCCCCACCGCCCAAGTAGCAGCCGCGCAGCGGGGTCCTTCGGGCAACTTTTCGGGGTGCACCTGCATCTTCTTGGTAGCTGTGTCGTCGATTGGGGGGAGAGCGGGGATGGTGGGGAAGCGGTCGGGTGTGGGGGCTGTTGCGTTGATGGCGCTTGTTGTGGGGTGTGGTGGGACGAAGGATGCGGGTGATGAGGCGCTGGGGAGTACGCCGGCGCCGCAGTCTCCGTCGCAGTCTTCGGCGCCGACTCCGGCCGGGCCCTCGACGGTCGCCACGCCGGGAGAGACACCGTCGGCGGTCTTGGAGAAGCCGACGATCCCGGTGCCGTCATCGAGCAGCATCGCCGGGCTGTCGGCAGCGGCGATCCTCACCAAGACGCAAGCCGCCGCGAAGGCCGCGAACAGCGTTCGGATGAAGGGGGCTGTCTCGGACGGTAAAGAGCGGATGGTGCTCGACGTGCGGGTGACCAAGAACGGCGGCCAGGGGTCGATCACCACGAGCGACGGTGGGATGTCGGTGATGGTGATCGGCAAGACGGCGTACCTGAAGATGAGTAACAAGTTCTGGCGGTCGCAGACCAAGTCCAAGGCAGAGGCGGACGCCGTCGTCGGGCTGATCGCCGGGCGGTGGATCCGGACGACGATGAGCGACAAGGACCTCGGGAACTTCGCGCTGTTCGCGAGCAAGGCCGAGTTCTTCGACACGTTGTTCGAGCCGAGCGGCACGGTCAAGAAGACCGCGCCGAAGACCGTCGACGGCGTCCCCGCGATCGGGCTCGGCGACGGGGACGGCACGCTCTGGGTCGACACCGCCACCGCGCGCCCGGTCAGTCTCGAATCGGGCAGCGACAAGCTGAGCTTCAGCGAGTACAACAAGGTCACAACGCCGAAGGCCCCTCCGGCGAACCAGGTGATCGACGGAAAGGCCCTCGGGATGTAACTGAGGTCAGCCGACCTCGGCCATGATTTCGTCCGACACGTCGAAGTTCGCGTAGACGTTCTGTACGTCGTCGCTGTCCTCGAGCGCGTCGATCAGCCGGAAGATCTTGGCGGCGCCGTCGGCGTCGAGCTCGACCGTCATCGACGGGACGAACTGGACGTCGGCGGAGTCGTAGTCGATTCCGGCGTCCTGCAGCGCCGTCCGGGCCGGGACCAGGTCGGTGGCCTCGGTGACGACCTCCCAGGACTCGCCGAGGTCGTTGACCTCGTCGGCGCCGGCCTCGAGCACGGCCTCCATCACGTCGTCCTCGGACAGCGACTTCCCGTCCTGCTCCTTGGCGACGACGATCACGCCCTTGCGGTTGAACAGGTACGCGACCGAGTTCGGGTCGGCGAGCGAGCCGCCGTTCCGCGTCATCGCCGTCCGGACGTCCGCGGCGGCCCGGTTGCGGTTGTCGGTCAGACACTCGACCAGCATCGCCACGCCGTTCGGGCCGTAGCCCTCGTACATGATCGTCTGGTACTCCGCACCGCCCGCCTCGGCACCGGATCCGCGCTTGACCGCGCGGTCGATGTTGTCGTTCGGGACCGAGGACTTCTTCGCCTTCTGGATGGCGTCGTACAGGGTCGGGTTCCCGCCAGGGTCGCCACCGCCCATCCGGGCGGCCACCTCGATGTTCTTGATCAGCTTCGCGAAGAGCTTGCCGCGCTTCGCGTCGATGACGGCCTTCTTGTGCTTCGTGGTGGCCCACTTGGAGTGGCCTGACATGGCGAACCCAACCCTTCTACCTACAACAACGACTCAGTGGGTCCGGACCAGCTCGGCGAAGTAGCCGTGCAGCCGCGCGTCCCCGGTCATCTCCGGGTGGAACGACGTGGCGAGCAGCCGGTCGTGGCGGACCGCGACGATCCTACCTGCGGCAGGGCCCGACCTCACCGTCGAGAGTACCTCCACGTCCGGACCGACCCGCTCCACCCACGGTGCCCGGATGAACACGGCGTGGTACGGCGAGTCGAACCCGGCGAACTCGAGGTCGGCCTCGAACGACTCGACCTGCCGCCCGAACGCGTTCCGGCGGACGGTCACGTCGAGCCCGCCGAGGGTCTCCTGGTCGGCCGTCCCGCCGGTGATCTTGTCCGCGAGCATGATCATCCCGGCGCAGGTGCCGAACACCGGCATCCCGTCCGCGATCCGCTTCTGCAGCGGCTCGAACAGCTCGAACGTCCGCGCCAGCTTGTACATGGTGGTCGACTCGCCGCCCGGCAGCACCAGGGCGTCGACCTGCTCCAGCTCGGACGGACGACGGACCGGCAGCGCCTCGACACCGACCTGGGTCAGCATCGCCAGGTGTTCGCGCACGTTCCCTTGCAGCGCGAACACACCGATGACCGTCATAGCGTCACCCTTCGTTGCCAGTCGAGCGTGACCTCGATCCGGCCCTCGTCGAAGACCGCGGGCAGGTCGTTGCGGTGCAGCAGCTCGAGTACGTCCTCCAGCAGCGGCTCACCGGGCGCGACGTTGGCGGTGTCCGGGTGCCAGAGCTTC
Organism: Kribbella sp. NBC_00662; assembly: GCF_041430295.1. Classification (GTDB taxonomy): domain Bacteria; phylum Actinomycetota; class Actinomycetes; order Propionibacteriales; family Kribbellaceae; genus Kribbella. The sequence goes on from NZ_CP109029.1 coordinate 7,272,391, forward strand.
AGCTCGAGCATGCCGAAGTCGACCGCGTGCCAGACGTCGGTGTCGGTGAAGAACAGCAGCCCCTGCGGTCCCTCGGCGGCCTCGAGAACCTGCCTGGCCTCGTGGTGGTCCGACGTGTACCGGACCACCACAACGCCCAGCTGTTCGAGCTCCGCGAGCACTGCGTCCAACCGGTCGGTGTCGGTGCTCTCCGGCCAGGTCGCGGCGTCGGAGTTGAGATCCATCACCGCCTCACCGATGAGCAGCGGGACCAATGCGTCCGTGTCCATCGACGGTGCGTCCTCGCGGACCGCCTCGGTCAGTGCGGCCGTGATGGCCGCATGGTCGGCGTACCCGGACCGCACCAGGACGCGGGCCAGGCCACGCAGTTCCCGGGCGGTCCGTTCGTCCACCGACTGCAGGTTGCTCGTCACTTACCCAGGCTACTTCACGCCTCCGGCGGTGACCGAAACCTGGAGCTGACGCTGGAAGATGATGTAGACCACCAGCACCGGCGCCACGGTGATCACCACGGCCGCGAACAACGCGCCGAAGTCCACCGCATAACCTGCCTGCGATGCGAACGACGCCATGCCCTGCGAGAGCACGTAGTTCTTCGAGTCGGTGTTCAGGGCAACCGGAAGCAGGAACTGGTTCCACAACCCCAGGAAGTTGAAGATGGCAACCGACGCCATCCCCGGCCGCGCCATCGGCAGCATCACCGAGAAGAACGAGCGCCACTCCCCTGCACCGTCGATCTGCGCCGCCTCGTAGATCTCGCCCGGCAGCGCCTTGAAGAAGCTGTGCAGGAAGAAGACGGTGAACGGCAGCGCGAACGCGACGTACGTCATGATCAACCCCGGCAGGGTGTTGAGCAGGTGCAGGTTCTTCAGTACGAAGAACAGCGGCACGATCGCCAGGAAGACCGGGAACGTCAGGCCGGCCAGCATCGCGTAGTAGATCAGCCGGTTGCCGGGGAACGAGAACCTGGCCAGCACGTACGCACACATGGCCCCGAGGATCATCACCAGCACCAGCGCACAGCCGACGACGATCACGGTGTTCAGGAAGTAGCGACCGATACCGGCCGTCGTCCAGGCGTTGGCGTAGTTGCTGAAGCGAAGCTTGCCCGGCAGCGACAGCGGGTTGCCCAGCACTTCCTGGGTCGACTTGAACGACGACAGCAGCGTCCACACCAGCGGCAGGATCACCAGCAGCGACCACAGGATCAGCGCGATGTGCGCGGTCGCGGCGACGCCCTTGCCCTCGCGGGAACCCGTGCCGGGCGCGCGGGACTCGGCGACCAGGTCGGCCTGGTCGGCGGTAGTGGTTGTCATCGGCGTACCTTCCGCTCACGTCCGCCGGTCAGGGCGTTCACCGTGAAGACCAGCAGCGCGAACAGCATCGTCACCGCGGCGAGGATCACACCCATCGCGGTCGAGTATCCGAACTGCCCCTTGGTGAAGGCCGTGGTGAACAGTTGCTGGGGCATGACCAGTGTCGAGTTCTGCGGTCCACCGCCGGGGTTCAGCGCCTGCATGTAGACGAACGCGTCGAGCGCGGCGATGCCGAGATAGATGTACGCCGTCTGCACGTTGTCGCGGATCAGCGGCAACGTGATCGACACCGCTGTCCGGAACCGGCCGGCGCCGTCGATCCGGGCCGCCTCGAACACCTCGGGCTCGATCCCCCGGATGGCGGCGATGAACAGCACCATGTAGAAGCCGACGAAGCCCCAGATCATCACGAACATCGAGGCCGGCATCGCGGTCCGGGCGTCGCCGAGCCAGGCGTAGTTCTCGAACTGGTGCAGCCCGATCTTCGACAGCACCGCGTCCAGGATGCCCGAGGTCGGGGTGAACACCTGGGCCCAGATCAGGCCGATCACGATCGCGGGGATCACGTACGGGAAGAACGACACGATCCGGTAGAAGCCGGAGTTCTTCAGCCCGCGGACGGTCCCGGTGCCCGAGCCGCCGATCGTCACCAGCGTGGCCAGCGTCAGCGCCAGCACGATCGTCACGATCGGCACGACGATCGCGAGCTCGATGTTGTTGCGGACGGCCTTCAGGAAGATGTCGTCGTGGAACAGCCGCACGTAGTTGTCGAAACCGACGAAGTTCTGCCCCGCGCTGAACCCGGACCAGTCGGTCAGCGAGTAGTAGAGCGCCTGCACGAACGGCGAGACCACGAAGATCACGAAGACCGCCAGCGGCAGGCCGAGGAACACGACCATGAAGCTGACCCGGTCGAAGGTCAGCGGCCGGCGGCGCCGGGGGGCGGGCCGCTTGGGCCCGCCCTCCGTCACGACATCTTGCGTCATGGTCACTTGGTGACCGGAATCTTCTTGACGGAGCTGTCGTTGCGCACCTTGTCGGTGATCTGCTGCAGGCCCTTCGTCAGGCCGGCCGCGTCGAGCTGGCCGGACAGGAACGAGTTCCAGACCACGAGCTGGTCGGTGTTCATGCCGTAGAGGCCGAACACCTGGTAGTCGAAGACGTTGGTGCCGGCCGCGTCCAGCATCGCGGTCTGCGACTGCAGCGCGGTCGAACCGAAGCCGTCGGCGGGCACGAGGCCCTTGACGATCGTCGGCGCGAGCCGCGTCTTGGCGAAGTTGGTCGCCGCGTCCTTGGACAGCATGGCCCGCAGGAGCTCCTTGCCGCCGGCGACGTTCTTGCCCTTCGACGGCACGATGAACGGCTCACCGGCCGCGCTGCGCAGCGACTCGTAGGGCAGCTTCGGGCTCTCGGTGAGCGTCGGCTCCGGGACGCCCTTCATGTTGAAGCCCGCCTTGGTGGCCTTCTTCATCTCGTTCTCGATCCACGAGCCCGAGGGGTAGAGGATGGCCTGCTGGTCGTTGCTCCACTTCGCCTGCGCGGCGGTGAACTGGGTGCCAGCGCCACCGGGGACGAAGTACCCGTTCTTGACCATGGTCTCCAGCGCCTTGAAGATGCCCTGGAACTGCGGCATCGACCAGCAGTTCTCCTTCAGGTTCTCCAGTGCCAGCCGGACCTCGTCGCCACCCTCCTTGATGGCGCCGTCGACGGCCATCGTGTGGTAGTACGTCGCGGCTTCCTTGCCCCAGACGAACAGGTACTTGCCCTTCGCCTTGGCCTTGGCGCCGAGGTCGAGGAGCCCGTCGTACGTCTTCGGCGGCTCCCAGCCGTTCTCCTTGAACAGGCTGTCGGAGTACCAGATGCCGTACAGGGTGAGGACGTAGTTCATCGCGACGAACTTGCCGTCGAACGTGCCGGGGTTCTTGGCGCCCGGGTACAGGGTGTCGGCGATCTTCGTGCCCTCGTAGTTGTTGGCCTCGAAGACGTCGTCCAGCGTCGCCAGCTGGTCCAGGATCGTGTTGAAGCCGATCTGGTTCGCGCCGGAGTTGTCGATCAGGTCCGGCGGGTTGCCGCCGACGAAGCGCGGCTGCAGCTGCTGGGCGATCTGGGTGGACGGAGAGACCTTGAACGTCGATCCCGCCTGCTTCTTCTGCGCGATGTCGGCCGCGAACGTCACGTAGTCGTAGCCGTAACCGCCGTTGAAGATGACCGCGTCGACACTCGACTTGTCCGCCATACCGAACGGGTTGTCCGAGCTCTTCGTCCCGCCTTGCGAGGAACTGCCGCTGTCGCTGCCGCTGCCCGCGCAGCTGGCCAGCACGCCACCGAGGGGAAGCACCGCGGCCGCCGCCAGGCTCCCTTTCAGGAGACTCCGTCGCCCGATCTTGCTGGTCTCGCTCATTTGGTCCTGCCTCTTCTCACTAGATTCCCGACGGTGCTGATGACACCTGCCCCTTGTGGTGAGCCTCCCCCGCTCCGCAGCCAGCCAGCGCTCGTCACGGCTCGTTGCTCACGTACCAGCCGCACGATATTGGCAACGAGGCGCACTCCGGCGCACTGCTGCCTGAGGCGATTACGCATTGTCTTTGCCAAAGTCGTTCGACGTCAAGCCTCGCCACGGCGCGTCCCGGACCCTGCGACCGGCGGCCGAACAGCCCGATTTACGCCTGCGACGCTCGCCCCCACGCTTGCCGTCCTGCCCCCACGTCGCGACCGACGCGCCCAATCCGATCCCATTTCGTGACCTCGGTGCGATCGCCCCGGGACTTGTCCTTACATGCGGGCCGCAGGCAACCGAACCGGGCTTGTTCGGTTCATCTGCGGGGTTTTGCCCGCTTGGTCGGGATGGCGGTGAGTGGATCGTCCGGCCATGGATGGCGGGGATAACGGGCCCGCAGGTCGGCCCTGACCTGGGGATAGCCCTGCTTCCAGAAGGACGCGAGATCGCTGGTGATCGCGACCGGGCGCCGTGCCGGCGACAGCAGATGCAGTACGACGGGGACACGGCCGTCCGCGACGGCGGGAGTGGCAGTCCACCCGAAGACCTCCTGCAGCTTCACTGCGAGCACCGGTGGCTCGGCACCGTCGTACGCGAGCCGCACCTCGGAGCCCGAGGGGACTTGAAGCCGTTCCGGAGCGAGTTCGCCGAAGCGGGTTGCTTCGGGCCATGGCAGCAGTCGCCGAAGCGCTGACGCGACGTCGATGTGGGCAAGATCGCGCGCGCCCCGCACTGAAGCGAGATCTGTCCCCAGCCACTTGTCGAGGTCGGCGAGGAGTGCTTCGTCGTCGACCGCGGGCCACGGCGCTCCGAAGTGGGCGTGGCAGAACGCGAGCCGCTCCCGCAGGGCGAGTGCGGCGTCCGACCAGCGCAGTACGGACAGACCGCTGCGCCGGATGCCGTCCCACACGGCCGCTTGGACGAGCAACGGGTCGGGCTTGGCCAGTGGTACGTCGCTCAGCACGATCGCACCGAGCGCCTCGATGCGACGGGTGACGACGCGGCCTTCGTCCCAGCGGATCTGGTCGGTGGTCGTGACGAGGTCGCGGGCGATGTCTCGCGCGGTCTGCTCGTCGATCGGCGCCGCGGAACGGATCCGGGCGTCGGCGCGACCCGGTGCCCGGTCGGCCACCGCGATCGCCAACCAGGGCGTGGTCCGCAACGGCGACTGCGGATCGAGCGCGGCACCGGTACCACCAGACATCTGGTACGTCGCCGAGTCGGCCGCCCGGATCCGCGCGATCCGATCCGGATACGCCAGCCCGACCACAACCCCCACCGCAAGATCATCCGGCAGTACGCGCGTCCCGCCACCGACCGCCGTCCGCACTCCATCGCCACCTGACGGGTCGCCGGCCGTCGTGGGCTCATCGCGTCCATCGGGTCCACGCCGAGCTCCGCCGCCTCGGCCAAGGCGCTTCGCCTCTTCTCGCCAGCGGGCGGTGGCGCCGCGGTCGTCGCCGCGGCGGAGGGATCGCCAGCGGGCCGGTAGATCGTCGCCGAAGTCGCGGCCGGAGTCGTCCGAGAGCATCGCGACGACCTCGCGAGCCCGGTCGGCGCCGACCCGCGGCGTACCGTCCAGCACCGCGCGAGCCAGCCGAGGATGCGTACCGATCGCCGCCATCCGCCGTCCGCGCTCAGTGATCCGGCCGGCGTCGTCAACAGCCTCGAGGCGGCGCAACAACTCGGTGGCCGCGGTCATCGCAACCGTCGGCGGCGCCTCGAGCAGGGTCAGACCGTCACCTGCGGGCGCTCCCCAGGCCGCGAGGTCCAGAGCGAAGGCGGCCAGATCGGCGATCGCGATCTCCGGCGCCGGGTGATCGTCGAGATGCGTGTGGTCGGTGGCGGACCAGCACCGGTAGACGCGGCCCGGAGCCTCGCGCCCGGCGCGACCCGCTCGCTGGTCGGCCGACGATTTCGAGACCCGGCAGGTGACGAGCGCGCCGAGGCCACGGGACTGATCTGTCCGCGGCTCCCGTGCCAGGCCCGAGTCGACCACGACCCTGACCCCGGGCACGGTCAAGGAACTCTCAGCGACCGACGTGGTGACGACGATCCGGCGGGTGGCGGCCGGCGTCAACGCGCGCTCCTGCTCAGCCCTGGACTGACGGCCGAACAACGGCAGGACATTCTCACCGGCCAATCGACGGGTCACGCCGTTGATCTCGGCCTCCCCCGGGACGAACACGAGGATGTCGCCTTCGTTCTCGGTCAAAGCACGCCGTACGACGTGCGCGACGTGATCGAGGAGGCGCGGATCGACTCGACCACCGGGCAGCAGCGGCACGGGCACAGGTGGCGGGGCCCAGTCGACCGCCACGTCGTACAGCGCCGCGGACGCGGTGATGACAGGGGCCGAGCCCAAGGCGCGACTCAGCCTGACCGTGTCCGGCGTGGCCGAGGTCGCGACGATCGCCAGGTCGTCGCGAAGATTCGCCCGGATGTCGAGGCAGAACGCGAGCAGCAGATCGGCATCGAGGTGCCGCTCGTGACACTCGTCGATCACGATCGCGGAGACGCCCGGCAGCTCCGGGTTCTGCTGCAGACGCCGGACCAGGAGCCCGGTCGTCACCACCTCGACCCGGAGTCCTTGGCCGCCGCTGCGTTCGCCGCGCATCGCGTAGCCGATCCGCTGCCCGAGCGGTTCGCCGACCAGCTGCGCCAGCCGGGTCGCCGCCGCGCGGGTCGCCATCCGTCGCGGCTCGGCGACGATGATCGTGCCCCCGAGCGCGTCGCCCAGCGCAAGCGGCAACAGCGAGGTCTTCCCCGATCCCGGCGGCGCGACCAGCACCGCAGTACCGCGCGAACGCACCGCGTCGACCGTGGCAGGCAAGACTGCCCGAACAGGCAGATCCGCCCCCGGCACCGACAACTCAGGCAGCAACACGCCCCGACGCCAGCCGACCACCACGACTAGGAGGCCGGCTGCTTGGCGGACCGGCGCTTCGGGCCTGGACGCCGCGCAGCTGCGGCACGGGCCTGCGCCGCCATGCCGGCGATGAAGTCTTCCTTGCTCAAAGGCCCCGTGGACAGTGCGGTCGTTGCGCCCGGCCGGAGTCCGTCGAGAAGCAGCGGCAAGAACCGTCGCCAGATTTCGGGCGCTACGGGACCGAACAACCGCACGACCTCACCAAGCAAGGTCGTCAGCACCGCAAGATCGGAAACCACCACATCCTGGCGGACGGAGCCTTGCTCCTTCGCCTTCGCAAGCAGCGTGCTCAGGCTGTCGCCGATCCGGCGATGGACCTCCAGCATCGGCGCCGACTCCGGATCGGTGGTCAGTACATCCCTCAGGACCTGCTGGGTTGCCTGCGGCTCGATCGTGGCCTCGAAGAACTCGGCCAGCCCGGTCCAGCCGTCCGGCACCAAAGCCGCTGCTTCGGCCGCCTGGAGCATTGACTCCAGCGACGCTTCCAGGGCGGCGAACGCCAGCTCGGTCTTGTCCGAGAAGTGGCGATAGGCGGTCCCGACGCCGACACCCGCCGCGCGCGCGACGTCATCGAGGGTGGGCGCCAGCCCTCGCTCGTTGAACAACCTCAGCGCCGCATCGACTAGAGCCTGACGATTCTGGGCAGCATCGCTGCGCACGAGCGCCCCCTTCGGGCGGAGTAGTTACCGGAGAAGCATCTCCACCAGGCTAACCGGAGATAACCGGAGATAACCGGAGATAAGCCTCCATATCGGCGGCGGTACTAGGAGCGACGCCTACCCGGCCGGCCTCACCGAGATCCGGCAGGCCTGCCAGTCCGCCGGAATCACCCCGATCGACGACCAGGCGGCCGAGAGCACACGGGCGATTATGAGGCATGCCTCAGGTTATGTATATTGCAAACCGAGGCATGCCTCATGTTGAGGCCCGGCAGGCCTCTCACTTCAACCTGGAGGCGAGCAGTGATCAGCGTTGACAAGGAACTACTTCAGGCCTTCGAGGCAGTCGCCGCGGCGGCACCTCCGCAGCCACCCGCGCTAGGAGATTGGGAGGGGCGGCGGCTGATGATCAACGGGCTCTACGACGCGCTCGGCGCCGGCGCTCCACCTGAAGGCGACATCGAAGTGATCGGCTTCACCGCGCCGTCGTCGGACGGGCATGAGGTGCCGCTGCGGATGTACAAGCCGTCGACCGCACCTGAGGCGCTCGTCGTCTACGTTCACGGCGGTGGCCTCATCGGGGGAAGTCTGGATGGCTCCGACCACGTCTGCCGCAAGTACGCCTTGGAGGCCGGTGTCGCGGTGATCTCGGTCGGCTACCGACTGTCGCCCGAATCGCAGTTCCCGTCCGCCGTCGAGGACTGTGTCGCGGCGGTGCGGTGGGCCGTCGAGCACGCCAAGGAGCGCGTTCCGGGGGCACGCGTCGCGATCATGGGCGAATCCGCCGGCGGCGGGCTGGCTGCAACGACCGCGCTGGCATGCCGGGACGGCCAGATCGGGCCTTTGGCGGCGCAGATACTGATCTACCCGATGCTCGACGACCGCACTGCGACGGCGGCTCCTGCCGTCGAGCCGTTCCTGATCTGGTCGGTGGACGACAACGTGACCAGCTGGAAGGCCTACCTGGGCGATGCCTACGGTGCCGACGACCTTCCCGCGTCCGCCTCGATCGCGCGTGCGCAAACACTGGACGGGATGCCCGCGGCCTACCTCGAGGTCGGTGAGCTGGATCTGTTCTGCGCCGAGACCGTTGCCTTCGGCAAGCGGCTCATCGAACAGGGCGTGTCGGTGCGACTGTCCGTCCTGCCCGGCGCCTATCACGGCTTCGACCAATTCGCCCCAGAGTCCCGGGTTGCCCGCCAGGCCTTCGCGGACCGCATCGCCTTCCTTCAGAACCTGTGATCGTGACCGGCACCGTCCCGCGACAGCACACTCAGCCGAACACCCAGGGAGTCCATCCATGAAGAGCAAGACAGCCCTCGTCACCGGATCCACCAGCGGCATCGGCCGCGCCACCGCACTGACCTTGGCCCGGCGCGGTACTCATGTGGTGGTCTCGGGCCGTCACGCCGATCGCGGCGCGGAGGTCGTGGACAGCATCCGCGCCGAAGGTGGACAGGCCGACTTCCTCGGTGCCGATCTGTCAGATGCCCAGTCGGCAACAGAACTGGCCATGCAGGCGACCGAGATCGCCGAGTCCGCAGGGGGAACACTCGACATCCTGGTCAACAACGCTGCGATCGGGGCCGGCGGGCCGACGTCGGGGACCGAGGAGGCCGTCTTCGACGCCGTACTGGCTACTAATTTGAAAGCCCCGTTCTACCTGGTCGGGCATCTCGCACCAGCGATGGCACTGCGGGGCAGCGGCGCCATCGTCAACATTTCGACCGTGGCGGCCGCGCGGGCGTTACCCGGCCTGTCGGTCTACGGGGCGAGCAAGGCGGCACTGGACCTGCTGACCAAGAGCTGGGCCGCCGAGTTCGGCGCCGCGGGCGTGCGGGTGAATTCCGTCAGCCCCGGGCCGACCCGGACACCAGGATCAGAGGCGCTGGGCGATGCGCTCCACCAGCTCGCAGCTCAGGCCCCGCTCGGATTCATCGCGGATCCCGAAGACATCGCAGCCGCGGTGGCATTCCTGGTCAGTGACGAGGCCAGGTTCATCACCGGCACCACTCTGCACGTGAACGGCGGCCGGACCGCCACCTGAAACGACGGCGGGCGCCCTCTCACGGCGCCCGCCGTCACCGATCATCGAGTGAGCTGAGGGGTGCCTCATGTTGTATCTTCGTCGAGTGGGAGACACAACTCGGAACCGGCCACCCCAGCAACTGCGCCGCGACGCGGCCGAGAACCGCGAACGGATCATCCAGATCGCTCAGGCAACCTTCGCCGAACGCGGCATCGACGCCTCACTGGAACACATCGCCAAGCAGGCAGGCGTCGCCATCGGCACCGTGTACCGGCACTTCCCGCAACGGATCGACCTCCTCCTGGCCGCCTTCGGCGCCAAGTTCGACACCTTCATGGCCGCCGGCGACGCCGCACTCGATGCCGACGATCCCTGGGAGGGCCTGAGCTCCTTCCTCCAGGTGCTCTGTGAAATGCAGGCAGGTGACCGCGGCTTCAACGATTTCGTGTCGATGCGGTTCCCGGCCAGCAAGGAGACCGAAGCCATGCACGACCGCGTCTGCTCGGTGATGGAAAAGATCCTGAGCCAGGCCCAGGCCGCGAAACTCGCTCGCCCCGACCTCACGATCGGCGACCTCATTGCCGTGACCTGGGCCAACAGCCGGATCATCGAGGCGACTGCCGACATCGCTCCCCGCGCCTGGCGCCGGCAACTGATGCTGCTGCTGGAATCCTTCCGCTACCGCGGCGAGGCGCAGCTCGAGGAGCCGCCTCTGACCAACGAGCAGCTCTACGCCGCGATGGCCCGCCTCAGCAACCACTGATCGAACCGGAGCGCACGGACCCCAGGAGGTCTTGACCGCGGCACGGTCGACGCGCCGCTCCCCCACCTGACGCCGTTGACCTACTGCCCGGCCGGCGCCGTACCTTGCGCCAGACGAGCAACGTGATCCCATTTCTCGAACTCGGCGATCCTGCTTGCGTACTCCGCTCGTAGCGGCTCGATGCCGTTGATACCGAAGAGCACCCGCAGCGGAGGCTCCGGTGCGTCGACGATCGCGAGAACAGCGTCCGCCGTAGCGGCCGGGTCGCCTGTGACGAACGGGCTGTCCGCCGCACCTGCCATGAGCCCCTGGCGCACCGAGTCGTACTCGGGCATCGGCTCGACCGACGGGGCCTTTGCGCCGAGATCCGTCGCGAATGTCAGAGGCTCGACCAGGGTCACGTGAATGCCCTGACCCGCAACCTCGGCCGCGAGCGCCTGGCTCACGGCTTCCAGCGCCCACTTGGACGAGTGATAAAGCCCCATGGTCGGGTACGCCACGAGACCGCCGTACGACGAAACCTGGATGATGCGGCCGTGGCCCTGGGCCCGCATGCCCGGCAACGCCGCCCGCGTCGTCCACAGCGGGCCGAAGAAGTTCACGTCGTACTGGGCCCGCGCCTGCTCCTCGGAAACCTCCTCGACCGTCCCCAGCAGGGCCTGACCGGCATTGTTGACGAGGACATCGATCCCGTCGAAGTGATCCTCGGCGACATGAACCGCCTGCTTGGCCGCCTCCGCATCGGCGATATCGAGCTCGAGCGCCAGAACCTGCTCACCGAACTTGGCAACCAGGGGCTCGAGCGACGCCACACTCCGCGACGTGGCAGCAACTTTGTCACCGCGCTCCAAGGCAGCGGTAACCCAGTGAAATCCGAGACCCCGCGATGCGCCGGTGACGAACCAGGTGAGCGGGGCGCGTGATGATGACATCGGAGTTTCCTTGTCTTCGAATGGCGACCCCCGCCCGACAGTCATCTTCACAGTCAAGCGGAGATCAATCTCCGCTTAAAGGTAGCACGACATCCACCCACAACAGACAAGGGTTCGAAGCATTCGCTTCGAACCCTTGTCGTTGGAGAGCTCGCAACAACCGCGGCTCAACTCGCCGGCGGCAGCTTCGGCCGAGAAGCCCCGTTTATCAGGCCTACCAGCCGCGCTCGGCGAGCCGGTGCGGCTGGGGGATCTCGTCGACGTTGATGCCGACCATGGCCTCGCCGAGGCCGCGGGAGACCTTGGCGATCACGTCGGGGTCGTCGTGGAACGTGGTGGCCTTGACGATCGCCTCGGCGCGCTGGGCCGGGTTGCCGGACTTGAAGATGCCGGAGCCGACGAAGACGCCCTCGGCGCCGAGCTGCATCATCATCGCGGCGTCGGCCGGGGTGGCGATACCGCCGGCGGTGAACAGCACGACGGGCAGCTTGCCGAGCGCGGCGACCTCCTTGACCAGCTCGTACGGCGCCTGCAGTTCCTTGGCGGCGACGTACAGCTCGTCCTCGGGGAGGCTCTGCAGCTTGCGGATCTCCTGGCGGATCTGGCGCATGTGGGTGGTCGCGTTGGACACGTCACCGGTGCCGGCCTCGCCCTTGGAGCGGATCATCGCCGCGCCTTCGGTGATCCGGCGCAGCGCCTCGCCCAGGTTGGTCGCGCCGCAGACGAACGGCACGGTGAACTGCCACTTGTCGATGTGGTTCGCGTAGTCGGCCGGGGTGAGCACCTCGGACTCGTCGATGTAGTCCACGCCGAGGCTCTGCAGCACCTGCGCCTCGACGAAGTGACCGATCCGGGCCTTGGCCATCACCGGGATCGAGACCGCGCCGATGATCGAGTCGATCATGTCCGGGTCGCTCATCCGGGAGACGCCGCCCTGCGCACGGATGTCGGCCGGGACCCGCTCCAGCGCCATCACCGCGACCGCACCGGCGTCCTCGGCGATCTTGGCCTGCTCGGCGGTGACGACGTCCATGATCACGCCGCCCTTGAGCATCTCCGCCATACCGCGCTTCACCTTGGCGGTACCGGTCTGGTTGTCCTGGGTCACTGCTTCCTCCTGGTCGTGGGGCTCTTCACCAGATTAGGAGGTGCCGGGCACCTATCCTCAGTCCACCTCGGATCAAGTGGACTGAGCCATCGCGTCGCCGAGCCGGGCCACCACCAGTCGCAACGTCGCCGGCGGTGCGGTGAACGGGATCCGGATGTGACGTCGGTCGGTGCCGTCCGGTGTGAACAGGTCGCCTGAACCGAGCAGCAGGTTCTGCTCGCGTGCGGCTTCGAGCACTCTGCGTGCCCTGGTCTCGGTCAGCTCGAGCCACAGCGTCATGCCGCCGGTCGGCGTGGGCCAGGCCACACCGTTGAGCGACTTCAGTCCACCTTCCAAGGCAGCCAGATTGGCGCGGAGACGAGTACGGCGGCGGCCGATGACCTTGTCGAGCTTCGGGACGATCGCCTGGGCCAGGAGGTCGTCCAGCGCACTCGGCGAGGCCACACTGAGCTGTGCGGCCGTGTTGATCCTGCGCCGCAACTGCTTGCCGGTCCTGACCCATCCGACCCTCAGCCCACCCCAGACGGTCTTCGACAGTGACCCAACACTGACAGTCCTGGGATGACGGCTCAGTGGCTCTGCCTGTTGTCCGCTCGCCAGCCAGAGCGGACGCATGGTCTCGTCACTGATCAGCGCGGCGCCGTACCGGCGTGCGATCTCCACGACCGTCTGACGCCGGTCTGCCGGAAGACTGAGTCCGGTCGGGTTGTGGTTGTCCGCCTGCAGGTAGATGACCTTCGGGCGGTGGCGCCGGCAGAGGTGAGCGAGCTGATCGGTGTCCCAGACGCCGGCCGGCCAACCTGCGACATCCAGGCGATGTTTGCGGAGCAGATCGAAGGCAGCTGGGTACGTCGGGGTTTCGGTGATCGCGACACCCGGCCCGAGGTCCAGTCCGGCCAGTGCGGCGTTCAGACCGGCCGCCGCGCCCACTGTGAGCGTGAGCTGTTCCGGCTCGGTCGGCACGCCCTCGATGGTCAGCCGCTCCGCCAGCGCTGCTCTGAGCTCGACCGATCCACCCGGCGGCGGACCATCACCACCCATCGCCTGCGGCAGACCGTCCTCGATGATCTGAGCAGCCGCCTCAGCCACATCGTGCGGCGCGGCCGTCGTCGCGAACCGCAGGTCCAGCACCGGCTGGTCCCCCGCCGTCACCGTGGACGCCGGGGCCACCGGGTCCAGCAGCCGGTCCAGCGGCCGCACGACGGTCCCGGAACCTCGTTTGGTCTCCAGTACGCCGTCCCGCCGCAGGTTCTCCAACGCGCGTACGACGGTCACCCGGCTGACCCCGAGCCGCTCGGCGAGGACCCGCTCCGAGGGCAGTCGCGATCCGATGGACAGGTCGCCGCGCTCGATCCGCCGCAGTACCAGGCCTTCGACCTGTTCCGTCTTCGTGCCGTCCGCCGTCTCCAGATCCCCCATCCGCCACATAAGTCCACTATCCCACCACTGGCCTCATCGCTTCTTTGAGCACCCACCAGCTGTTCCCGGCTGCCCGAAATGGTCGGTGGGTGCTCAAAGTCGGGGTTGGGGGAATGTCGGTGTGCAGTGTGAGGATTTGCTTATGGACGAACGGTGGGCGATCGCGCCTGAGGACGGCGGCGGGGCGACGCTGGTCGCGCTGCATCCGGACGGGCAGCCCGCCGGGGAGATCCGGCATGAGCCAGACCTGGTCGCGGCGGTCGCGTCCCGGCCGCAGGTCACTCGCTGGGTGTGGCGATCGTCGGCCGAGATCTATCCACGTCTGCTCGCCGCCGGAGTGCGGGTCGAGCGCTGTTACGACCTCGAGAACACCGAGGGCCTGCTGCTCGGGCACGAAGGCCGCCTCGGCGAGCCACGCTCGGCGGCCGCCGCTTGGGCGCGACTGAGCGGTGCGCCGGTGCCGCCGGATCCGCCGATGCGCGCCGTCGTGCCGGGCGAGCAGTCGTCGCTGTTCGAGATCCCGGCCGAGCCGATCGCCTTCCAGGCCCTGCTCAAGGTGTACGCCGACCAACTCCGCCGGCACGACCTCGCGGAGCACCCGGATCGCATGCGGTTGCTCACGGCATCGGAATCGTCGGCGATGCTGATCGCCGCCGAGATGGATCGGGCCGGCCTGCCGTGGAGCGCGCAGGCCCATCGCGACGTCCTCAGCGAGCTGCTCGGCGAGCGCTTCGGCGGGACGGGCGAGCCACGCCGGCTGACCGAGCTCGCCGACGAGATCTCGGCAGCCTTCGGTCATCGCGTCCGGCCCGAGCTGCCGGCCGACGTACTGAAGGCGTTCAAGCAGGCGGGGTATCAACTGAAGTCGACCCGGCGGTGGGAGCTCGAGACGATCGACCATCCGGCAGTCGCGCCACTGGTCGAGTACAAGAAGCTGTACCGGATCTACACCGCCAACGGCTGGTCCTGGTTGAACGACTGGGTCCGCGACGGTCGTTTCCGCCCGGGCTTCGTTCCCGGCGGCACGGTCTCCGGCCGCTGGATCACCAACGGCGGCGGCGGTCTGCAGATCCCGAAGGTCATCCGCCGCGCGGTCGTCGCCGATCCCGGCTGGCGGCTCGTCGTCGCCGACGCCTCCCAGCTCGAGCCCCGCGTCCTCGCCGCCATCTCCCGCGACCGCGCGCTGATGGAGGTCTCCAGCGATCCCGGTGATCTCTACAAAGCCGTGTCGGACCAGGCGTTCTCCGGCGACCGGGCGCAGGCGAAGCTCGCCGTGCTCGGCGCGATCTACGGGCAGACCTCAGGAGATGGCTTGAAGAACTTGGCCATGCTCCGCAAGCGATTCCCCCAAGCCGTCGCGTACGTCGACGACGCCGCCCGCGCCGGCGAAGAGGGCCGGCTGGTCCGCACGTACCTGGGCCGCACCTGCCCGCCGACCGGCCACCCGCTCGACGACGCCCTGCTCGAAGGCCCGCCCGCGGATGTCCCCGCGACCGACCCACGCCACGCCAGGGCACGCGGCCGCTTCACCAGGAACTTCGTGGTGCAAGGCAGCGCCGCCGACTGGGCGCTCCTGCTCCTCGCCGCGCTTCGCCAGGCGCTTACGCCGTTGAAGGCCGAGCTGGTCTTCTTCCAGCACGACGAGGTCATCGTGCACTGTCCTGCGGACGAGGCCGAGCAGGTCGCGGATGCGATCCAGCAGGCCAGCAATCTGGCCGGCACGCTCACGTTCGGCCCGACGCCCACCAATTTCGCCTTTACGACGGCAACCGTCGAAAGCTACGCCGACGCAAAATAGTTTCAAACGACCTATTACTCCTCCAGGCCGATACCTTCTCTCACCTCCGATGTGACAAGAAGGGAAATGTCATGGCGAAGTTCGGCAAGAAGGTCCCCGACGGCACGACCAGCGGCCGCAAGGCCGCGCAGGCGACCAAGGCCGGCCAGCTCGGCGACGACGACAAGGTGTACGTCAATCGCAAGGTGGTCGCCGACTACTCGAACCGCACCCGCAAGCAGCCCAACGAGAACGGCGTCTGATCACACCGTCGCGGGTAAACCGTAAAGTTTGTGGTTCGTGGTTTCGAAGGCGGTGATTTCGGCTATTCGATGGTCCTCGATGCGAAAAATGTCGAGTGCGAACAGTTGATAGGCCGTCGTCCGCGGGGGTGAGAGATAGGCCGCGAGGGTGGGTTGGCGGTTGATCGTGGTCGGCAGGAAACGCCAATGACCGCGATACTCCGGGGTGAGGTTCGGGATCAGTGAACGCACCGCATCCTCGCGGCCTTCGAACCAGAACGGGTACGGCGGCATCGTGATCCGGATGTCTTCGTGCATCAGCGATGCGAGCGCGTCGGGGTCCGCGTTGTCCCACGCGGTCAGGTAGCGCCGCAGCAGTTTGCGTTCGTCGGCGGAGGCCTCGGGAGCCGACCACTCCGAGCGATGCGACGGCAGGTGCTCGCGGATGACCGGCCGGGCTCGCTGAAGGGCTGAATTCACGGCAGCCACCGACAGGTCCACGGCATCGGCAGTTTCGCGGGCGGACCAGCCCAGGACGTCGCGCAAGATCAGGACCGCGCGTTGCCGTGCCGGCAGATGCTGGATCGCGATCAGGAACGCCAACTCGATCGTCTCACGCCGGATCGCGACCGCGTCCGGTTCCTCCGCGCGGTCCAGCAGTACGTCGGGAAACGGCTGCAGCCACGGCACGTCCTCGCGCGCCGGCAGCGCCGTCGACGGGAACGACGCCGGCTCCAGCTGGTACGGCAGGACCCGGCGCGGCCGTCGTACGTCGATGCACGCGTTGGTCGCGATCCGGTACAGCCACGCCCGTACCGAGGACCGGCCCTCGAAATCGCGCAGCCCGCGCCACGCCCGTAAGAACGTCTCCTGCACCAGGTCCTCGGCCTCGTCGTACGACCCGAGCATCCGGTAGCAGTGCACCCGCAACTCGTGCCGATAGCGCTCGACGTCCTCCTCGAAGGTGCTCATTTCCCGTCCTCGAGTTCGATCGTGGTCGGCATCGGGGCGTGGCCGGCCAGCCGGAACCAGGTCACCAACCGCCGGTGCCGCAGGTCCCGGGTCGACACGACGACATCGTTGTGGAACCGCCGGGCCAACTGCACCCGGCGCATCGCGAGCGCCAACTCCCCCGCCCACGGCTCGATATCGGTGCCGGTGGCATGGATCGCCCGGGTCAGCGCGGACTCGGCCTGCTCACGCACTTCCAGTCCGTCGAGCGAGGCCGCGCGAGCCCGATGCGCCGCGTCGAGCAACAACAGCGCGGACGCGGGATCGAGGACCTCGCTGCCTGCCAGCTCTGCGACCAGCGCGGATCGGCGGGCCAGCTCGGTCTCCAGCGACGCGCGGGCGAGATCCACCCGGTGGTGCAGCCGGTCGAGCCGTCCGGCCGTCCAGCTCGCGTAGGCGCCGAACAGCAGCAGCACCGCGCCGACCGCGAGCAGCACCCAGGAGATCTCCACGCCCCCATTCTTACGGAGCGCTGACGGTCCCCCGTGAATGGCCGATCGCCCCGGTCGGCGCCACTAGCGTCAGAGCCATGGCTGATATCGGCGTGATCGGCGGTTCCGGGTTCTACTCGTTCCTCACCGACGCGGAAACCATCGAGCTCGACACCCCGTTCGGCGCGCCCAGCGAGCCGCCGGTGGTCGGGGACCTCAACGGCCGCCAGGTCGCGTTCATCCCCCGGCACGGCGCCGATCACCGGTTCCCGCCGCATCGCGTCAACTACCGCGCGAACCTCTGGGCACTGCGCGAACTCGGCGTCCGGCAGGTCCTCGGCCCGTGCGCGGTCGGCTCGCTGAAGCCCGAACTCACACCTGGCACCTTCGTCGTCCCGGACCAGTACGTCGACCGCACCTGGGGCCGCGGCCACACGGTGTACGACGAACACCCGGTCGTCCACACCGCGGCCGCCGATCCGTACTGCCCGGCCGGCCGCGCCACGGTGATTGCCAGCGGCAACGTCGTACCGGACGGCACGATGGTGGTGATCAACGGCCCGCGGTTCTCCACCCGCGCCGAATCGCAGTGGCACGCGGCGCAAGGCTGGTCGGTCGTCGGCATGACCGGCGCACCGGAGGCCGCGATCGCGCGCGAACTCGCCCTCTGCTACACGTCGATCGCCGTCGTCACCGACCACGACGCGGGCGTCGAGACCGGGGGCGGCGTCACGCAGGCCGAGGTCTTCGAGGCGTTCAAGCACAGCATCGAACGCCTGCAGGATCTGCTCAAGGACGTGATCAGCCAGCTCCCCAAGTCCGACGCGGACTGCAGCTGCCACCACGCCCTCGACGGTACGGCGGCGGCCCGATGAGGGTCCTGCTCACCGGCGGCGCCGGATTCATCGGGCAGCATGTCCACCATCAACTAGTTGCCGAGGGCCACGAGGTCACCGTCCTGGACTCGTTCCGCCCGGACGTCCACGCGCACAGACCCTCATCCCGCCCGGGACTGATCGTCGGCGACATCCGCGATGCCGACTGCGTCACGCACGCACTGGAAGGCATCGACACCGTCATCCATCTCGCCGCCAAGGTCGGCCTGGGCGTTCACCTCGACGACATCGACGACTACGTCTCGACCAACAGCCTGGGTACGGCGATCCTGGTGAAGGCCCTCGCCCACGCCGGCGTCCGCCGCCTCGTCTACGCCAGCTCGATGGTCGTGTACGGCGAAGGCCGCTACGACTGCGACGAGCACGGCCAGGTCGCGCCGGGGCCCCGTCGTACCGAGGACCTGGACGTGGGCCGCTTCGAGCCGCCCTGCCCGTACTGCGGCGCGCCGCTCCACCCCGGTCTCGTCACCGAGGATGCCGTACTCGATCCACGGAACGCCTACGCCACCAGCAAACTCAGCGGCGAACACCTCGCCGCCACGTGGGCTCGCGAGACCGGCGGTCGCGTCACCGCGCTCCGCTTCCACAACGTCTACGGCCCCGGCATGCCACGGAACACGCCGTACGCGGGTGTCGCCGCGATCTTCCGTTCCGCACTCGAGCAAGGCGAAGCACCCTGCGTCTTCGAGGACGGTCGCCAGCGGCGCGACTTCGTCCAGGTCCGCGACATCGCGACCGCTGTCACGATGTCCGCCGCCGCACTCCCCCACCAGCCCACCTTCACCGCGTACAACGTCGGCAGCGGCACCGTCCGCACGATCGGCGACCTGGCGACCGAGCTGGCCCACCTCTACGACGGCCCGAGCCCGATCGTCACCGGCCAGTACCGCCTCGGCGACGTCCGCCACATCACCGCTTCCTCGGACCGCCTGAAGGCCGACCTCGGCTGGAAGCCTGGCTACGACCTGGCCGCCGGGCTGCGGGATCTAGTTGTGAGTGGCAACCGGCGGTAGGTCGATCTGAAACGCGCAGCCGCCGTCGACGTTGGTGACGCCAATGCTCCCGTCGTGGGACTCGACGACGCCGCGGGCGATCGCCAGCCCCAGGCCGCCGCCACTCGAATGGTCGGCGGCGGCCGGTGACGGCGTGCGCTGCTCGTCGCCGCGCCAGCCGATGTCGAAGACGCGTTCCAGGTCGTCGTCCGGGATGCCGCCGCACGCGTCGGTGACGGCCAGTCGCACCCGTCCGTCCGCTTCGCGATCGACCGCGAGGGTCACTGTGCCGCCGGGCGCGGTGTGCCGGATCGCGTTGCCGACCAGGTTCGTCACTGCGCGCGTCAGCTCGTCCGGATCTCCTTGTACGGCGAGCCGATCGTCGTCGCCCGGGGTCGCCAGCTTGAGGCATACGCCCGAAGCCCGCGCATGCTCGTTGTTCTCCCCGGCCACATCCTCGGCGAGCTCACGCAGACTGACCGCCGACCGCCGCGTCGGCAACGGCGCCGCCGACAACCGCGACAGCTCGAACAGGTCGTCGACCAGCCCGGTCATCCGATCGACCGTCGACCGCATCTGCCGCAACGCACCCGGTACGTCGTCGATCACACCGTCCTCGAGCCCCTCGGACACCGCTCGCAACCCGGCCAACGGCGTCCGGAGGTCGTGCGACATGAACGCGACCAGCTCCCGCCTGCTCGCCTCCAACGCCCGCTCACGCTCGTGCGACGCTGCCAGCTTCTTCCGCGTCATCTCCAGCTCGTTCGTCAGCTCGGCCAGCTCGGCGGGCACGGACCCGGTCAGAGCCTCCGGCGCGTCGTACGACGTGCCGAGCTGCCGCAACCGCCGCCCGACATCGCGCGAACCCGTGGTGATCCAGTGCCCGAGAAGGACCGTCATCGCGAGCCCGAGCAGCGCCGCGAACGCCAGCGTCCACAGCACCACCCACGAGTCGTGCTCGGAGATGAACATCGCCCGCACGCTCTGCAGTACCGCGGCCAACGCCGCCGCCATCGGTGCGAGGCCCGCGACGATCATCGTCACCCGCAACGACCGCCGCCGGAACTGCCACAGGATCGCCGCCCCGACGGCGGCCACCACCAGCGTCCACAGCGCGGTGAGCGCGAAGATCGTGAACATGTCCTTGTTCACGACGCATCTCCCGCGAACAGGTACCCGGTCCGTGGCACCGTCAGCACCAGCTTCGGATCCGACGGATCGGCTTCGATCTTCTCGCGCAACCGCCGTACGTGCACCGTGACCGTCGACGAGTCGCCGAAGTCCCAGCCCCACACCCGCCGCAGCAGCTCGGCCTTCGTGTACGCCTTGCCCGCATGCGACACGAGATACGCGAGCAGGTCGAACTCCCGGTGCGTCAGCGACAACTCGTCGCCGTTGAGGTAGGCACGCCGCGCCGCGGTATCGACCATGACCGGGCCGGCGCTCAGCTTGGTCGGCGTCAGGTCGAGCCCGGCCAGCCGCTCCTCGCGCCGCACCATCGCCTGGACCCGCAGCGTCAGCTCCCGCGGGCTGAACGGCTTGACCACGTAGTCGTCCGCGCCGACCTCGAGGCCGACCAGCCGGTCCTCCTCCTCGCCGCGCGCGGACAGCATGATCACCGCGGCCCCGTCGTCGGCCGCGCGCATCCGGCGCAGTACCTCGAGGCCGGACAGCCCGGGCAGCATCACGTCCAGTACGACGACAGACGGTTTCCACTGCTGCCAGACCTCGACCGCCGACACGCCGTCCGCCACCACGCGGGCGTCGTACCCGGCCTTGGTCAGGTAGGCGGATACGACGTTGGACACGGTCGGGTCGTCGTCGACCACGAGCACACGAGTAGCCACGCTCAGAGCGTAGATCGTCCGGTCGGCCTCAGGCCGCACCAGTGCCGGTACGCAGTACGACGTAAGCGATCCGTAGCCGCGTTCTGCCACCGCCGGCACGCGTTCGTCCTTACCGTCGAAGAATGTCCGTCGATCTCGTCCTGCCGTGCCTGAACGAGGCGGCCGCCCTGCCCTGGATCCTCGAACGGCTCCCCGGCGGCACCCGCGCCATCGTCGTCGACAACGGTTCCACCGACGGTTCACCCGAGGTCGCCGCCCGGTTCGGCGCCACTGTCGTGCACTGCGAGATCAAGGGGTACGGCGCCGCGTGTCACGCCGGCCTGGAAGCGGCCGAGGCCGAGGTGGTCGCTGTGATGGACGCCGACGCCTCGCTCGATCCGCGGCAGCTGAGCCGGGTGACCGCACCCGTCGTTGCCGATCGCGCCGACCTGGTCGTCGGTCGCCGGCGCCCGGTGACACGAGGCACCTGGGCGTGGCATCTGCGCCTGGCCAACCTCGAACTCTCCCGGCGGATCAGGCGCCGGACGGGCGTTGCGTTGCACGATCTCGGTCCGATGCGGGCGGGTCGTCGTACGGCGCTGCTCGAGCTCGGGCTGACGGATCGGCGCTCGGGTTATCCGTTGGAGACGGTCGTCCGGGCGGCCGACGCAGGCTGGCGGATCGCTGAGGTGGACGTGGATTACCTGCCGCGCTCGGGTCGTTCGAAGGTGACCGGGACTCCGCTGGGCGCCGCTCGCGCCGTACTCGACATGTCGAAGGTCCTTGCGCGGTGAAGGGGACGTTGATCGTCATCGCGAAGGAGCCGGTGCCGGGACGGGTCAAGACGCGGCTGCAGAGCGAGTTCACTGCGCAAGAGGCGGCAGCGTTGGCTCGGGCGTCTCTCGTCGACACACTCAGCGCCGTACGGGCGGCCCAGGCGTCGCGGCGGGTGCTGGCGCTCGAAGGCGATCCGGGGCCGTGGCTGCCGGCCGGGTTCACGGTCGTCGGACAGCGTGGCGACGGTCTGGACGAGCGGATCGCGGCCGCCTTCGAGGATGCGTACGACGGCGCGCCGATGCTGCTCGTGGGGATGGACACGCCGCAGTTGCGGCCCGAGGTGCTCGGGTTCCACTGGTCCGGGCACGACGCCGTGCTCGGGCTGACCGAAGACGGCGGGTATTGGTGCCTCGGGCTACGAACGCCGGATCGCCGCGCGGTCGTCGGCGTACCGATGTCGACCGATCACACCGGACACGATCAGCTGCAGCGGCTGCGGGATCTGGGCCTGCGGGTGCGGATCCTGCCGACGTTGCGCGACATGGACACACCACGCGACGCGGCGTACCTCGCCGCCGAATTCCCGTCGTTGCGGGTGTCGCGGCTGTATCGACGGTTGCAGCATGCCGCGCATCCGGGCCTGCTGTTCGAGCAGGCCCTCGGCGGGACTGCGCGAGTCGTTGCTACTGGCATCGACGGACGGACTGTGCCGGCCTTGTCCGAGCTGGATCGGTGGACGGCGCCCGCGGACGAGGTCGACCGGCTCGCGCTGAGCCGCTGCGAGGGGCCGGTGCTCGACATCGGCTGTGGACCCGGGCGGATCGTGACCGCGCTCGCCGAACGCGGCATCCCCGCACTCGGCGTCGATGTCTCACCACGCGCGGTCTCGCTCACCACCTCGCGTGGCGCGGCCGCGCTCCATCGTCCGGTGCAGGACCCGCTGCCGGGCGAGGGCCGTTGGGGCAGCGTGCTGCTGATGGACGGGAACATCGGGATCGGCGGCGACCCCGTCGACCTCCTCCGCCGCTGCGCGGAACTCGTCCGCCCCGACGGTCTCGTGCTGGTCGAGGTCGACCCGAACGACGACCTCGACGAGACCGCGCCGATCGTCCTCCGCAGCTCCACCGGCCGCCGCTCCACTCCGTTGCCCTGGGCAAGAGTCGGCGCACGTGCGCTGATCAGACACGCCCACACCGCAAGGCTCCACCCCACCGAGGACTGGCGAGCCGGCCACCGAGCCTTCCTCACCCTCCGCCGGACCGCCTGATGCGTACGCTCGCAGGAGCAGTCGCCATCGCAGCTGCTGCAGCTGTCATCTGTTCGGCACATGCCGGCTGGTGGCCGAACGTGGTGCTGGCAATCGGCACCATCGCCGTTGCCTTGATTCTCTGGCGGTTCGGGCGGGGGTTGACGGTTGCGGGCGTGGTGATCGTCGCGGGGCTGTGCCAGGTGCCCGGGCTGACCCATGCGCCGATCACGAGCACCGACGCCTACCGGTACGTGTGGGACGGACGCGTGCAGTTGGCCGGGCATTCGCCGTACGCGCGGGTGCCCTTGGACGACTCGTTGGCGCAACTGCGGGATCCCATCCTGTTCCCGGGCTTGTCGCCGACCGAGAAGTCCGGGGTGACCCGACAGACACCGCAGAACCCGGTCGACGACCCACGCACACGCATCAATCGGCCGCTTGTTCCCACGATCTATCCCCCGGTGGCGCAGGCGTATTTCACCGTGGTCGCGCTGTTCACACCGTGGTCGGCCGGCACGCTCGGCCTGCAGATCGCGGCCGCTTTGGTCGCAATTGCGCTCACCTGGCTACTCGCCGTGCAGAACCCACGCTGGGCAGCCTTGTGGGGTTGGTCACCGATCGTGGCTCTCGAAGCGGGCAACGCCGCGCATGTCGACGTACTCGCGGCCCTGCTCATCACCGCCGCCGTCATCACCGCGGCCAGACGCCCGAAGCTGGCCGCCGTCCTCCTCGGCGCCGCCGGCAGCGTCAAGCTCCTCCCGCTGCTGCTCCTCCCGGCATTCCGCACCAGACGGCCGCTCGTTGCCCTCAGCACCTTCATCGCGTCGTACGTCCCGCACGTCCTTGCCGTCGGCACCTTGGTGCTCGGCTTCCTGCCCGGCTACCTCAACCAGGAAGGTTTCGAGGACGGCAGCTCCAGATCGGCGATTCTCGCGCTCCTGCTACCTCCTGAGGCCCGGCAACTCGTCGCTGCGATCCTCGCGCTGACCCTCGCCGGGTTCGCCTTCTACCGAACCAAACACGATCCGCTCGTCGTCACCTGCTGCTGGCTGTACGGCGCCGCGCTGCTGATCGCCACCCCGACGTACCCGTGGTACGGCCTCCCGCTGATCGCGCTCGCCGCCCTGGCCCATCGCCCCGAATGGATCGCCGTACCGATCGCGTCGTACCTGGCCTACGCGAGCTTCGGCCACGACACCCGGCAGGGCCTGAGCTACCTCGCGGCCGCCGTCATCGTTGTCAGCGCGATCACGATCCGTCGCCGATCCGTTGCGGAATCAGGTTTGACTGACGCCCGGTCGCCTGCCAACACTGGCGGGCGTGACCAAACGCATCGCCCTGGCGACCTCGGCCGAACACGCTGAGTTGCCCCCGAACGACCTCCCCCTCGTCGAGGCCCTCCGCACTGCGGGCCTCGACCCCGTGGCCGCGGTCTGGACCGACCCCTCGATCGACTGGTCGGCCTTCGACGCGGTCCTGCTCCGCTCCGTCTGGGACTACCACCGGCGGTACGACGAGTTCACCGAGTGGCTCGCCGTCCTCGACAAGGCCGGCGTCCCGCTGCTCAACGACTCCGGTCTGGTCCGCTGGAACGGCGACAAGCGGTACCTGCTCGAGCTCCGCGAGCGCGGGGTCGCGATCGTGCCGTCCCAGGTCGCGGCCGGCGCGTGCCTCCGCGAGGTGGTGAGCGGGCTCGACGGACAGGAGATCATCGTCAAGCCGACCGTCAGCGCGACCGCCCTGCACACCGTCCGGGGTGTCGCGGGCTCCGCCGAGTTCGAACAGGTGCTGGCCGAGCTGCCCGAGCTCGTCTACCTCGTGCAGCCGTTCCAGCCCGAGATCGTTGCCGACGGTGAGTGGTCGCTGATCTTCATCGACGGCGAGTTCACCCACGCGGTGGTCAAGCGCCCGGCTGCGGGCGACTACCGCGTCCAGGACGACTTCGGCGGCACCGTGACGCCGACCGAGCCGACTCCTGCCGTACTCGAGAGCGCCCGGGCCGCACTGCAGGCGACCGGCCGCGTACCGGCGTACGCCCGCGTCGACGGCGTCGTCGTCAACGGCCGCTTCCTCCTGATGGAACTCGAACTGATCGAGCCGGAGCTGTTCTTCTCGCAGCACCCGGACGCCGCGCTGAAGCTCGCCGCGGCAGTCGCCTCACGCGTCTAGCTCGCAGCCGACTCCGGATGGCCGCGGCGGCGCCCGTACAGCAGGGTCTCGCCCGCGGCCGTCCCGGTGTACTTCGTCCGCCGGGCCCACTCGCGGCACTCCTCCAGCACCGGGCATGACGTCAGGCACAACTCACGGGCCTTGCGCTGCTCCCAGCGGGACGCGCTCTCGTCGTACGCCGGCGCCTGCCCGATACACGCGGCCCGGCTCATCCAGCGGTCGGCGGGATCCACGATCACGGTCAGCGTCGGCCTCATGACCCCGACGGTAGATTGCCGGTGACCGCTGCCGATCTATGTCTCGAAATATGATCGGGTTACTAGACTTTTAAGGTCTGAGGTATGCCGACACTCGACGCCATCCGCCAAGCCGCCCGGGACCTCGAGGGACGGATCCACCGCACGCCGATGCTGACGTCGTCGGCGCTGAACGAGCGCTTCGGCGCCGACCTGGTGCTCAAGGCCGAGCTGTTCCAGAAGACCGGCAGCTTCAAGGTGCGCGGCCTGCTGACCAAGCTGCTCCGGCTCGGCGCCGAGGAACGGCAGCGCGGCGTGATCACCGTCTCGGCGGGGAACGCGGCCGGCGCGCTCGCCTGGGCCGCCCGGGACGCGGGCGTTCCGGCCACGGTCGTGATGGCGAAGACCGCCGTACAGGCGAAGATCGACGCGGCCCGCGGGTACGGCGCGACAGTCGAACTCGTCGAGGGCGACCTGATGGCGCAGTACGAGCGGATCAAGGACGAGCGGAAGCTGACCGGCGTTCACCCGTTCGACGACGAGGACGTGATCACCGGCCACGGGAGCCTCGGGCTGGAGCTGCTGCAGGACCGGCCCGACCTCGCGACGGTCCTGGTGCCGGTCGGTGGCGGCGGGCTGATCTCGGGCGTCGCGACGGCGCTGAAGCTGGTCAAGCCGGAGATCCGCGTGATCGGGATCGAGCCCGAGCAGGCCGACGTCGTCAGCCGCAGCCTCGATGCCGGCGAACCGCAGAAGCTGCCCACCGCCCGATCGCTCGCCGACGGCCTCGCCGCACCCGTCTGCGGCACCCGCAACTTCCCGCTCATCCAGCAGTACGTCGACCAGGTCGTCCGCGTGACCGAGGAGGCTCTCCTCGAAGCGACCCGCCTGGTCATGTCCCGCACCAAGCTCGCCCTCGAACCGGCAGCTGCAGCACCCTTCGCCGCATTGCTCCAAGGCAGCATCGAACTCGACGACGTCACCGCCACGGTGGTCAGTGGCGGCAACCTCGACGTGTCGAAGCTGATGCTCTAGGCGGAGGCCGAAGCCGACGCGGTCGCCAACCGCGTCTGCGCCCGCGACCGTACGCCGTCACTCGGATCGTCGACCAGGTCACCACGGCGTACCGGATCCTTCTCCGGCAGGAGGATGTCGCGGGCGACGACCAGCATCAGCCACAGCGTGCCGGCCATCCGCAGGATCACGGACAACCAGTAGATCCGGTCCGGCACCTGCGGATCCCCCGGTGCCAGGAACTGGGCGAGATGCATCCACACCAGCATCCAGTAGAAGCACTCGCAGGCCTGCCAGATCAGCCAGTCACGCAGACGCGGCCGGGCCAGCGCGACCAACGGCAACAGCCACAGCACGTACTGCGGTGAGTAGACCTTGTTGATCAGCAGGAACGCCGCGACGACGAGGAAGGCCAGCTGTGCGAACCGCGGCGGTCGTGGAGCCATCAACCCGAGGATCGCGATCGACAGACACAGCCCGGCGAAGATCACGATGTTCAACTGGTTGACGTCCGCGACCTCGTGGTTGGCGAGCTTGAGGACGTACCAGATCGAGCCGTAGTCGCTCTCGCGCTGGTCGTTGAACTGCCAGAACGACAGCCACTCGTTCTTCGCGAGCAGGTAGATCGGCGCGTTCACCAGACCCCAGGCGACAGCGGCCGCGATCACCGCCTGGAACCACGGCCACAGCTTCCGGCCGCGGATGCAGACGATCAGCAGCGGCCCGAGCAGCAGGAACGGATAGAACTTCGCCGCCGTCCCGAGCCCGAGCAATATGCCGAACCACACCGGTTTACCGCGCGACCACGCGAGCATCGCGCCCGCTGTCAGCGCGACCGCGAACAGGTCCCAGTTGATCGTCGAGGTCAGTGCGAGCACCGGCGCCGCGGCGACGTACAGGGCGTCCAGCGGCTGCCCGCGCGCCGCGCCGGGACGGGTTTCGATCCCGCGGGCGGTCGCGGCGGTGAAGCCGACGAGCAGCAGCGCGCAGATGAACAGCATCACCAGGTTGACCACGAAGAACACACCGGCCGTGTCACGTTTCTGCTCGGCGGTGATGTCCTTCTTCGGGTCACCGGTGAACAGCCAGGTGATCCGCGCCGCGACCTCCATGAAACCGCCGGTGAGCACCGGGTACTCCAGCACCGGGTAGTTGCCGGTGTCGAGGAACGGCCGGTTGCCCTCCGCGAAACCGCGCTCCTGGTACAGGAAGCCGATGTCGGAGTAGCACAGCGCCTTGAACGGCCGCCAGCTCTGCCGGTCCCAGCCGGCCTCCATACACGGCGCCTTCTGCAGCACGCCGAGCCCGAAGGTGACCGTGCACACAGCGAGCACGATCCGCAGCGGCGTCCACCACGAAGAACCGAGCCGGGCGAACCGCCCGGACGGCCCACCGAGCCCAACAGTCAGGCCGGCGACAGCCGGATCAGTCTCCGACGGCGCCTGCGCGAGCTCGCGTTGTGGTCCGGTCACGGTGGGCATCATCTCCTATCGGCTCACCTTGCGACCAGGAGAGGTTACCCACCCGTCCCCAGTGAGCCGTGCAGGTGTCCCCGCGCGCCGTGGGCGGGGGTGGTTACTCGGTGATGAAGTCGCGGAGCACCTTCGTGCCCTCGTCGCCCGGCGGCAGCCAGATGGTGCCCTCGACGGCGTCCGCGATCACGCGGTCGGTGACGAACACCGTGCCGTTGTACGCGCGCATCCGGCGGCGGACGTCCTGACGGTCGACGCGGCCGTAGACCACCACGGCGTGCTTGATCCGGGCCGCGGTGAGCAGCGGCAGGTCGGCAAGGAAGTCGTCGCTGCCCAGCACGGACTGCCAGTCCTCCATCAACACATGCGTCACGCTGTCGAGGTCCGGCAGGGTCAGCGGCCGCCGGAGGATCTCGGCGCCGTCGATGTCCTGCAACCACGCCTTCGCCGCCTTCGACCCGGTCGGCCCGACGACCAGCCTGGGCACGACGTCCTCCTGGACCGGCGGTGCCCCGACCAGCTCGGCGTACAGGTCCCGGAGGTGACCGGCCTGCGTCTCCCAGGACATCTCCGCCCGGACCCCCGGGTCCGCAGCGCGCTCGCGGTACTGCTGTGGGCTGCGCAGAACGGTCTTCACGGCCGTCGCCAGCGAGTCCGGGTTCTCGGCCTCGAAGACCTCGCCGATACCGGTCTTGCCGACGAACTCCTCGAGCGTCGGCATGTCGCTGGTCACCACCGGCAGGCCGGCGAACGTGTACTCGAAGACCTTGTTCGGCAGGGCCATCTCGTGGCTCGGGTACCGCAGGATCGGGATCAAGCCGACGTCCGCGGTGCGGAGGAAGTGGATCACGTCGTTCGGCGCGACCGGGTCGAGGTAGTGCACGCGGTCCTCGATCTGGAGGGACTTGCCGAGTGCCCGCAGCTCGTCGACCGGTCGCGTCCGCGCGTGCGGCACGCAGACGACGGCCAGGTGCACGCCGGGCAGGAGCGGCAGCGCCTCCATCGCGGTCTCGACCCCACGGGCCCGGGTGACCCCGCCGCTGTAGACCAGCAGCGGTACGTCGGCCGTCAGCCCGATCGTGCTGCGGATGTCGGTGATCCCACTGTCGCGATCGCACAGCTCCGGGCTGTTGATCACCACGGTCGGCTCACGATCCAGCTTGTGCCGCGCGTGCAGGGTACGGGCGATCGCCGGGCTGACCGTGACCACGCGGTCAGCGGTCCGGATGTACTCCGCCTCGTGCCGCGCCCAGGCCGCGATCATCCGCGGCGTGCGGCCGCCGTACTGCGAGAGGCCGGGGACGTACTCGTGGGCGTCGTACACCACCTTGAGGCTGCGGCCGCGCAGGTCGGCCCGGCCCGCGGCGCGCGACGCGACACCGACGACGTGCATGTCGTGGGCGTGCAAAGCATCCGGGCGCAGCTGGTCGATCAGGTCGGCGAAGATCGCCTCGTAGTCGTCGGCCTCGGGGATGGTCGAGCGCCACCTGACCAGCCGGCTCCGCGCGGGCAGCCAGGTGTCCCACCACTGCCAGACGTCCGTCGCGAGCCGAGCCTCGGTCTCGCCGAGCCAGGTGTGGACCGACGCCGCCGCCTGGGACAGCCGCAGCCGTCGGTGCCGCAGCGAACGGCTCGCCGCACCGGCCAGATGAGCGGCAAGGCCGACCTGTCCCGCCCGGCGACTCGCGGTGGCTCGCCCGCGCTCGGCCTTCAGGTCCGCCAGCCGGGCGGCGAGCCGGGCCGGCTCGACGCCCTCGGGCCGGATGTCGAACAGCCGGCGATCGCGGCGGAGCCGGCGGCGGCGGTTGCGCTCGTCCCGCAGGACGAAGTGGCCGGGCACCCGGATCATCACCACACCGGACTCGATGGTGTCGATCGCCAGCCGGCCGGACGCGGACACTCCGAGCAACGTGACCTGGTAGCCGGCCTTGCCCAGGGCGACGGCCTCCTTGAGGACCCTGGTGTCGTTGGTGATGTCGTTCGCGACGATCATCACGATGCGAGGGACGTGCACACACTCTCCTGAGCCTTCGTGAGCGCAGGCGTGGAGGTGCTGGAGCTCACAGTGGTGATTTCACGGTTCAACGACGGGGAGGGCCTGTCGTTAGCTCCGGACCTCAGCAAAGTAACGGTACAGGCCTCCGGATCGCCACTGTCAAGCGTTCAATTTATTCCGATGGCTTATTCCGGTGGCTCCAGTTGGGCCAGCCAGGCTGTGAGGATGCTCTCGAGCTGCGCCTGCTGCGCCGCGGTCAGCGGCTCGAGCAGTCGCTTCTCGTTCGCCATGTGCGCGGCGAAGGCCTTGTCGATCAACCGGCGCCCGGCCGGGGTCAGACGGACGACCCGACCGCGCCCGTCGTCGTCACTGCGCCGGCGCCGGACCAGACCGGCCGCCTCGAGCCGGTCGACCCGCTTGGTCACCGCGCCGGTCGTCACCATCGTGTGCAGCGCGATCTCCCCCGGCGCACGCTCGTACGGCGAACCCGCGCGCCGGAGCGCCGCGAGTACGTCGAACTCCCCCTCGGACAGCCCGTACTTCGCGTACAGCAGCGTCAACTCACCGGTCAGCTGATTCGCGATCCGGTGCAGCCGGCCGATCACGCCCTGTGGGCTGGTGTCGACATCCGGCCGCTCCGCCCGCCACTCTGCCTGGATCCTGGCCACGTGATCGGTCACGCCCTCCACTATATCTTCCTGGGAAGATATAGTGTTTTCCATGGAAGATACCTTCCGCTGGACCTTGGTCACCGCGATCGCACCGATCGCCTGGGGCACCAACTACTTCGTCACACACGAGTACCTGCCGGCCGGACACCCCTTGTACGGCGCGGTGTTCCGCGCATTGCCCGCCGGACTCCTCCTGCTCTGTGTAACCCGACGTCTCCCCCGCGGCGTCTGGTGGTGGCGATCGCTCCTGCTCGGCGTCTGCAACATGGGCGCGTTCTTCGCGCTGATCTACCTGGCGTCCCAGCTGCTGCCGGTCAGCCTCGCATCGACGATCATGTCCGCGTCCCCGCTCACGATGGCCTTGTTCGCCTGGGCACTGCTCGCCGAACGCCCGACCGTCTCCGTCCTGACCGGCGCCGCAGCCGGCATCGCCGGTGTCTGTCTGCTGCTCGGCACCGGCAGCACCGCGGTGAATCTGCGCGGCGTCGCCGCGTCGGTCGCCGCCCTGACCATGTCGTCCTTCGGCTATGTCCTCGCCAAGAAGTGGGGCCGCGCCGACGGCCCGATCGCGACCACGTCCTGGCAACTGATCGCCGGCGGTCTGGTGCTGATCCCCTTCGCGATCATCGTCGAGGGCGCCCCGCCCCACCTCGACCTGCCGGCGATCGGTGGCTTCGTGTACGTCGGCCTGGTCGCGACCGCCCTCGCGTTCACCGCCTGGTTCGCGGGCCTGCGCCATCTCGGCGCAGCGACCGTCGGTCTGATCGGGCTGCTCAACCCGGTGACCGGCGTACTCCTCGGGGTTCTGGTCTCCGGGGACGTGCTCACGCTTCGGCAGGTGCTCGGCCTGGCTCTCGTGCTCTTCGGCATCACCCTGAGCCGTCCACGTCGCGGATCGCGAGTTGAGACCGGAAGGGCGGAGCCTTCTAAGGTTTATCGATGAACCTCGTGTGGCGGACGCCTGAGCTGACTCTGACCTTCGCGCTCGACGACGGCCCGGTGCGCGTCACGACCAGACACGAGCCCGGTAGCGAGCCCGGATCCCAACCGCTGGTCGAGGTCTCCGCGCTCGGCTACGGCCGCTCCCCGGGCACGAACCGCCATGTCGACACGATCCTCGGCCGGCGCCTGCGCTACGTCACCCACGAGGACGCCGGCTCCACGCTGCGGATCGTCCAGGAGGATGCGGCGACCGGTCTTCGCGTGACCAGTGTCTTCGAGGCGGGAGCCGGCGTACGGGCGTGGTCCGAGGCGTCCCTGACCCGGCCCGGCGAACTCGTGCTCGACTTCCTTTCGGCCCTCGTCATCGGCCTGGATTCCGTCGACGCCGACCTGTACTCCGCCGCCAACGACTGGATGGCGGAGAACCGCTGGTCGGTGCAGTCGCTGCGTGCGGGCGGCGTACCGCAGATCGTCCGCGATCCGCATTACCCGGTGTCGAAGAGCCGGCACGCCGTCACCAGCACCGGCTCGTGGTCGACCGGTGAGCGACTACCGATCGGGGTTCTCGTCGGTACGTCGTACGCCCTCGGTTGGCAGATCGAACACAACGGTGGGTGGCACTACGAGCTCGGCGAGAACCGGCATGGCGGTTATATCCTGCTCAGCGGGCCGACGTCCCAGGAACAT
The DNA here is from genome assembly GCF_041430295.1 of Kribbella sp. NBC_00662. Lineage (GTDB taxonomy): Bacteria > Actinomycetota > Actinomycetes > Propionibacteriales > Kribbellaceae > Kribbella. The sequence goes on from NZ_CP109029.1 coordinate 7,304,431, forward strand.
CAGTGGACGGTGCGGCTGACTCCGGACCAGCCCTTTGCGACGGTGCCGGTCTCGCTTGTCACAGGCACCGACAGGGACAGTGTCTTCGCAGCGCTCACCCGCCGGCGCCGTGCGGTGCGGAAGCGCCGGCCGGTCGACGAGCGGATGCCGGTGATCTTCAACGACTACATGAACACGTTGATGGGCGACCCCACGACCGAGAAGCTGCTCCCGCTCATCGACGCCGCGGCCGAGGTCGGCGCGGACTACTTCTGCATCGACGCCGGCTGGTACGCCGAGGGCGACTGGTGGAGCACCGTCGGCGCCTGGCAACCGTCGACCACGCGCTTTCCCGGCGGTCTCGGCGAGGTGATCGATCGCATCCATCAACGCGGCATGGTGCCTGGCCTCTGGCTCGAACCCGAGGTCATCGGCGTCGACGCACCGATCGCCCTCGAACTACCCGACGACGCCTTCCTCACCCGCCAGGGCATCCGGGTCGCCGAGCACGGCCGCTACCTGCTCGACCTGCGCAACCCGTTGGCACGTCAGCACCTCGACGACACCGTCGACCGTCTCGTCGCCGACTTCGGCATCGGCTTCTTCAAGTTCGACAACAACACGATGACCGGGCCGGGCACCGACAAGGGCGGTACGTCGCTGGGACACGGACTGCTCGAGCACCAGCGGGCATTGCTCGACTGGCTCGATGCACTGCAGGCACGACACCCCGAACTGCTGATCGAGAACTGCGCGTCCGGGGCGATGCGGATGGACTACGCGATGCTGTCCCGGCTGCATCTGCAGTCCACCTCGGACCAGCAGCACCCGTTGCTCTACGCAACGATCAGCGCCGCGGCGCCGGCCGCCGTACTGCCCGAGCAGGCCGGGCACTGGGCGTATCCGATCAGCGGGACCACGCGCGAGGAGTTCACGCTCGCGCTGGTGAACGGCGTACTCGGCCGGCTCTATCTGTCCGGCCACCTCAACCGGATGACCGGCTCCGAAGTCGAGCTGGTCCGGTCGGCGGTGGCCGCCCATCGCGGCGTACTGCGGGAACTCGACTCGCTGGTGCCGTTCTGGCCGCTCGGCCTGCCGGAGTGGGACGACGAGTGGGTGGCGCTCGGTCTGACCGGTCCGGACTCGACCTACCTGGCCTTCTGGCATCGGACGGCGGCGCCCGCCGAGGTGACTGTCTCGGTGCCGACCGGAGGCATCCGGCCCGTCTTCCCGACCGGGGCCGACGGCTGGTCCTACTGCTGGGAGGGCGACAAGCTCACCGTCAGGACCGACGTCGCCGAGCCGTCTGCCCGGGTCATCGAGGTGTCGAAGCGCTTCGATCCAGGTTCGATCTAGGGTAGAACTAGGGCATGGTCACGATCGCGGACGTTGCCCGGCATGCCGGCGTTGCGACCAGCACGGTGTCGTACGTGCTCAGCGGGAAGCGGACGATCTCGACCGACACCCGCGAGCGCGTGCAGCGCAGCGTCCAGGCGCTCGGCTACCGGCCGAACGCGAGCGCCCGCGCGCTGGCCAGCCAGCGGTCCAACGTGCTCGCGCTGGTGATCCCGCTGCGCACCGGCATGCACGTCCCGGTGATGATGCAGTTCGCCACCGCGGTCGTGACGACGGCCCGCCGGTTCGATCACGACGTACTGCTGCTGACCGCTGACGAAGGGCCGGACGGTCTGGAGCGGGTCGCGCAGAGCTCACTGGTGGACGCGCTGGTCGTGATGGACGTCGAGCTGCACGACGAGCGGGTCCCGGTGCTGCGTGAGCTGCCGATGCCGTCGGTGCTGATCGGCTATCCGGACGAGGCGGACGGGCTGACCTGCATCGACCTCGATTTCGTTGCCGCAGGCGCCCAATGCGTCGACGAGCTCGCCGACCTGGGTCATCGGTCGCTCGCGCTTCTCGGTACGCCGTCGGCCGTCTACGAGCGTCAGACGGGCTTCGCCCAGCGGACGTTGACCGGCTTCGCGGAGGCGGCCGAACGTCGCGGCGTGCTGGGTGTCGAGACGCCCTGCGAGCACACGTTCGACGCGATCCTGCACACGGTCGAGCAGCTGCTCGACGAGCATCCGGACATCACCGGCCTGGTCGTACAGAACGAGCCGATCATCGGCCCGCTTCTCGACGTACTGCGCCGGCTCGGTCGCCGCGTGCCCGAGGACATGTCGGTGGTGGCGATCTGCGCCGACGACGTCGCCGAGCGCCAGGTGCCGCAGCTGTCGTCGGTGACCATCCCGGCCGAGCAGATCGGCGCTCAGGCGGTCGAGTCGCTGATCACCAAGCTCGAAGGCGGCGAGGTGCCTGACCTGACCCTCCTGCCGCCGACGCTCACTGCCCGCGGGAGCACCGCACCACTGCATAACCGCCCGGCGGCACCGGCAGCCGACCGATAACCAGCTCGCCCTCCTCCGGTACGGCGACCTCGGCATCACCGTGGTTGAACAGGAACGTCCACGTGGTGTCGCCGGACCGCCGTCGTACGGTCTCCAGCGGTGATGGCTGCAGACCGAACAGCCGTGCCGCGGTCGCATCGTCCAGCTCGGTCGACACATAGAACGCCGTACCCGCTCCGACCTGGTGGCGGGTGATCGCGGGCTTGCCGTCGAGCACTCCCCCGGCGTACCGATCGACGACCTCCGCCGACACCGCGTGCACGTCCTCGCTCCACAGCCGCCCACTGCCACCGGACTCCAGGGCGACCTCGCCGTCGTCGGGCAGCGGATGGAACTCCTCGACCCGCACACCCAGCAGCTCCGCGAACGCGCCCGGGTACCGAACCCTCAGGTCAGGATCGACGATCCCGCTGAAGTACCCGACCACCAACTGCCCGCCGTTCTCCACATAGGCGGCAAGGTTCTCGACCGCCTCGTCAGAGCTGAGGTAGAGCGATGGCACAACTACTTGGCGATAGGACGACAGATCGGCATCCGGAGCGACGAAGTCGACCGTGCAGCCCGCGCGCCAGAAGTGCCGATGCGCCGACCGGACCGCCTTCAGGTAGTCCAGCGACGACGACGGAAGGTGGGTGCCTTGCACGGCCCACCAGCACTCGGCGTCCCACAGGATCGCGACCTCGGCCTCAACATTGCTCTCGAGAACCTCCGCCAACTTCGGCAGCTCCGATCCGAGCGCCGCGATCTCGCGAAACATCCGGCTGTCGGGTCCCGCGTGCGGCACCATCGCCGGGTGGAACATCTCCGCTCCGCCGCGCGACGCCCGCCACTGGAAGTACAAGGCGCCCTGCGAGCCGCGGGCGACATGGGACAGGCTGTGCCGCGCCATCCGCCCCGGCTCCTTCGTGTGCAGCCGGCCGCCGGTATTGATCGCCCCCGCCGCCTGCTCCATCAACAGCCAGGATCTTCCACCGGCCCATCCACGCGCCAGATCCGCGCCGAACGCCGTCTGCTCCTCGGCACCGATGCCGGCCTGATCCGGATAGTGGTCAATGGCAACGACATCGACGTCCGCGGCCCAGCGCGCATGGTTCACCGGGACCCAGCCGCCGAACACGAAGTTCGTTGTGATCGGCAACGCCGACAACTTCCGCAGCTCGGCCTTCTGCTCTCGGTACGCCGCCAGCAGTTCGTCCGACCAGAACCGCCGGAAGTCCAGGTAGTGCGTGGGATTGACCAGGTACTGCGTCTTCCGCGGCGGCTCGATGTCCGTCCAGTCGGCGTACCCCTGACTCCAGAACGCGGTCGTCCACGCTTCGTTCAGCCGCTCCAGTGAGCCGTACCGCTCCTGCAGCCACTCGCGGAATCGTGCCGCGGCCGGGGAGCAGTAACACGTCGTCCCGTATTCGTTGTGGACGTGCCACATCGCCAGCGCCGGGTGATCGTGATACCGCTCGGCCAGCGCTCGCGCGATCCCCCGCGCGGCCTCCCGGTACGCCGGCGCGCACGCGCAGTACGTGTCCCGGCTGCCGTGCGTGAGCCGTACGCCGTCCGCGGTGACCGGCAACGCCTCGGGATGGAGCCGACTGAACCACGGCGGCGGTGAGGCCGTCGGAGTGGCCAGATCGACCCGGACGCCGCCCGCGTGCAGCAGATCCAGCACCTGATCGAGCCAGCCGAATGCATACTCTCCCGGCGCGGGCTCCAGCGACGACCACGAGAACACCCCAACGGTCACCAGATTGACCCCGGCCCGCCGCATCAGGTCGATGTCCTCTTTCCAGACGTCCGGGTCCCACTGCTCGGGGTTGTAGTCACCGCCGTACCAAAGAGTCACAGGTTCAGCCTTTCACGGCGCCGACGATGACGCCCTTGGTGAAGTGCCGCTGGATGAACGGGTAGACGAGCAGGACGGGAACGATCGCGATCACCACGATCGCCATCTTGATCGCCAGACCAGGGGCCGGCGAGAGGCCGAGTCCGACGCCGGTCGCCACCCCGCCGGCTCCGGTCGGGAGCGGCTGCTGCTGGACGATGTAGGTCCGCAGCACCATCTGCAACGGCCACTTGTTGTTGTCGTTGATGTAGAGCAGCGCGTTGAAGAACGCGTTCCAGTAGCCGACCGCGTAGAACAGCCCCACCACCGCGACCACGGCCTTCGACAACGGCAGCACGATCCGGCGCAGGATGGCGAACTCTCCTGCCCCGTCGATCCGCGCGCTGTCGATCAGTTCGGCCGGGATGCCCATGAAGAACGAGCGCATCACGATCAGGTTGAACGCCGACACCGCAGCCGGCAGGATCAACGACGCGTAGTGGTCGATCAACCCGAGCGAGTTGACCAGCAGATAGCTCGGGATGATGCCCGGACCGAACAGGAACGTCAGCAGGACGACGAACAGCAGCGGCCGGTGGAACAACGATCCCGGCCGCGACAGCCCGTACGCCGCCAGCACGGTGACACCGAGGCTGAACGCCGTACCGATCGCCGTGATCAGCACACTGATCAGCAGAGCGCGAGTGACCACGCCTCCAGAGAGCAGTTGCACGTAGGCCGCCACCGTCAGCTCGCGCGGTACGACGACCAGGCCGCCGGCCCGGGTCACGGCCTTCGTGCTGGACAGGCTCGTCACGACCACGACGTACAGCGGGAACGCCACCGCGAGCGAGATCAGCGTCAGCACGACCGGCTTGCCCAGCCGGCCGGCGACCGTGGGTTCCTCTTCCCAGACAGCCCGTGTGCTCATGATCGCGAATACACCCCCTGTTCGCCCACCAGGTGCGCGAATCGGTTGGCCAGCAGGACGAGGACCAGGCCGACGACTCCCTTGAACAGGCCGGCAGCCGCGCCGTACCCGAAGTCACCGACCAGAAGGCCCTGGTAGTACACGTAGGTGTCGAGGACCTCCGCGGCGCTGCCGCCGACGGCGCTTCGTTGCAGGATGAACTGCTCGAAGCCGACCGTCAGCGCGTCGCCGAGTCGCAGGATCAGCAGCAGGACGATCACCGGACGCAGGCCGGGCAGCGTGATGTGCCAGAGCCGGCGCCAGCGGTTCGCGCCGTCGGCCGCGGCGGCTTCGTAGAGGGCGGGGTTGATCGTCGACAGGGCGGCGAGGAACACGATCATGCCCCAGCCGGCGTCCTTCCAGACCGACTGTGCGGTGACCAGCAGGATGAACGTGTCCGGCTTCGTCATCAGGTCGATTGCCTGGTGACCGTGGTCGCGCAGGGACTGGGCGAGCAGGCCGGCGCCGCCGATCATCTGCTGGAACAGGGACACGACCAGCACCCAGGAGAAGAAGTGCGGCAGGTAGACGATGCCCTGGACGAGGTTGCGCAGTTTGCTGGACAACAGGCTGTTCAGCAGCAATGCCAGCGCGATCGGGATCGGGAAGAAGAACACCAGCTGGACCGCGGTGATCGACAGGGTGTTCGCGACCGCTGTCCAGAACGCGGGCTCGGAGAACATCCGGCTGAAGTTCGCGAACCCGATGAAGTCGCTGCCCCGGATCCCGGCGTACGGGGAGTAGTCCTGGAAGGCGATCACGTTGCCCAGCGTCGGGAAGTAGTGGAAGACACCGAGCAGCACGATCACCGGCGCCACCATCACCAGCAACGGCCAGTCCCGCCGGAACCGATGCCGGAATCCCATGCCGGTGCGCTTGTCCACCCTCTCCGGAGCGGCCTGCCTGGTCGCCCGCTCCGGGGGCTTAACGACCGTTGTCACTGAGAACCTTGGCGTAGAAGTCGCGGCCCTCGTTGCCGCCGTTGTCCTGCCACTGCTTGACGGCCGTCTTCAGCTCGCTGACCGGCTTGCGGCCGCGGAAGATGTCCTGCAGTGCGTCGTCGAACGGCTGGTTCAGCGCGGCCATCCTGGCCGGCTGCTCGACCCGGATCCCCTCGAACAGGTTCTTCTCCCGGACCTTCGCCGCGGCGTTCTGCCAGGCGCTCATCGACTGGACATATCCCGGATACTCGCTCTCGGTGATCGCCGTCGGCCGGCCGCCCAGGAAGATATAGGTCTGCGAGACCTCCTTCTGCCCCAGCGCGGTGAGCTTCGGAGCACCGGACGGCTGCTTGACGTAGTGCTTGCCCTCGACCCCGTAGTTGTAGAGCACGTACTCCTCCGTTCCGAACGGCGCGGACGTGTAGTTCAGAACGCCGAGCAGCTCCTTCACGCGCTCCTCGCCGACGCCCTTCTTCACGAACGTGAAGATGCCGGCCGGGTCGCCGCCCCAGGTGATCGGCGTACCGCCGTCGTGGGCGAACGGCATCACCGGCTGCGGGTCGAACGCCGGGTTGACCGTCTGCTGGCGCTGCAACGACTCGTGCCAGCCGCCCAGGCCGTTCTGCCGGATCACGAACTTGCCACCCTCGAACAGCGCGTTCTCGTCCGCGCCGGCGTTCGCGACCACCTCCGGATGTACGTACCCCGACTGGAACAGCCTGCGGACGAACGCCACCGACTCCTCGAACTCGGGCGTCTCGATCTTGTTGACCAGCTTGCCGCTGGAGTCCTTGCGCCAGCCGCCCGGCGCGCCGAAGGCCCGGGCCACCTCGTCGGCGACCGAGCCGAACGCCCACCGGCCGGCTTTCGCGTCGGTCAGTTGCTTGCCCAGGGCCAACAGTTCGTCGGAGTTCTTCGGCGGCTCCGCACCGAGCTGGTCGAAGATGTCCTTGCGGTACATCATCATCCAGGGGAACCCGTCCGACGGGAACGGCACCGCCTTCAGCTGGTTGTTCCAGACGCCGTACGCCCAGGCCCGGGTCGGCAGGTTGGCCAGCATCGGGTACGCCGACACCTTGTCGCCGGCCAGGTACGGGGTGAGGTCCTCGAACAGCTTGTCCGCGGCCTGGCCGAACCGGGTCAGGCTGGAGATGTTCCAGCCCGGGATGCAGAGCAGCTCCGGTACGTTGCCGGCGGCAAGGATCGGGCCGAGCTTGTCGCCGTAGTCGTTACCGTTCAGGATGTTGAACCGGACCGGCGCCCCGATCCGCTCGTTGTTCGCGTCGTAGTACGAGTTGTTGCCGAGTCCGGGCGGCAGCGGGCTCCACAGCGGCGTCATCGCCGAGACTTCCTTGCCGCTGGTCACCGGTTTGTCCGGCACGGCCCGCTTCAGTTCGCTCGGGTAGTGGCTGTAGCCCGGCGAAGCGCCGTTCTCGCCGGGGAGGTCGGGCTTGACCGCGTCGTACGGGAGGTACTTCGGCAGCAGCCCGGCCAGCTTGTCCTCGCTCGCGGCGCGGCCCGCCGTGCTCGACCCGGAGCTGCCGTTCGAGCAGCCGGTCAGCGAGACCCCACCGGCGGCAGCGGCCGCGCCCGCGCCGAGCAGGGAGATGAACGTCCGGCGGCTGGCTGCGCCGCGCACTGGTCCGGTCATAGTTGATCCCTTAGAATTAGTTGGGCTGGTAGCCAAACAAATTAGCTCAGAGCCGACAACGCGACAAGGTGTAGAACTGACCCAGGACTCGATCGAGGGACGGACCTTGACCACACAGACCGCGGACCACACCCACATCCGCGCGACCAACCTGGCCGCGGTGCTGGGCTACCTGCGCCGCGAGGCACCCTGCTCGCGGGCCGCGATCGCCACCGGGACCGGCCTGAACAAAGCGACCGTGACCAGCATCGTCGGCGACCTGCTCGACCGGCGCCTGGTCCGGGAGACCCAGCAGACCCAGAACCATGTCGGCCGCCCGGCGACGCTACTCGTGCTCGACGGGTCGGCGTACGCGACGATCGGGCTCGAGGTGAGCGCCCGCGGACTGACGGCGCTCGGCTGCGACACAGCCGGCGAGCAGGTACTGCGCTGGCACCGCGCCGGGCCCGGCGTCGATGCGGGACCGGCGAAGACGATCGCGGCCCTCGTCACGTTGGCGCGCCGGGCGGTCACGGCGGTGCAGTCGTCCGGCCGGCGGGTGCTCGGGATCACCGTGGCCGTGCCGGGGCTGGTGAATCGCGACGGCACCGTCGTACTCGCCGCGGGTCTGGGCTGGCGGGATGTGCCGATGCGGTCCGAGCTCGTGGCGGCGCTCGGGCGACCTGACATCCCGATCGCGGTCGACAACGACGCATCGCTGGGCGCGCTGGCCGAACATCTCTACGGCCCGCAGGCGGGGACGCCGAACCTGATCCGCCTCACCGGTGACACCGGCGTCGGGGCGGGCATCATCTCCGACGGCAGGCCGCTGGAAGGCCATCTGGGGTACGTCGGGGAGATCGGCCACCTGCGCCTGGTCCCGGACGGGCCGCACTGCGGTTGTGGGCGACGGGGCTGCCTCGAGGCTCTCGCGAGCCTGCCGGCGATCCTGGCCCGGACCGACGGCCGGACCGACAGCGATCCGCAACTGCAGCTCGAGGAGCTGGTCCGGCGCGCCGACGCCCAGGAGACGGCGGTGACGCAGGTGCTCGCCGACGCCGGCACCTACCTGGGCCAGGGGATCGCCGCGCTGGTCAACATCCTCAACCCCGAGGTCGTCCTCCTCGGCGGCGCCTACGCGCTGCTCGCCGACCATCTCTCCCCCGCTATCGACAAGGCCCTCCGCGAAGCCACCATCGCTCCCGACGCCGGCGGATGCACGGTCGTCGCGTCCGCACTCCCCGACACCGCCACTCCCCTGGGGGCCGCGGCACAAGCCCTCACTCCGCTCACCCAAGGCCACCTTCCCGCCCGTTGACGCTCGGTCGACCTGGAGCGGAAAGCGCCTCCCGGAGCGCCTGCCGAGGTCTTGACCGTGGGCGCTCGGGATGCAACCCTCTGTTCACGCCCGATCTGTCGAAGCGCTTCGATCAATCGTCGCGATGGTTCTTCGAAGCGCTTCGACACCCAGCCCGTGGAGTCGATCGCCGATGAGTACTCCAGCCCAGTTCCACCCGTTCCGCGACCCGGCCCGGCCGGCCGGCGAGCGGATCGACGACCTTCTCGCCCGGCTCACCCCGGACGAGAAGATCGCGCTGCTGCACCAGTACCAGCCGCCCGTCCCGCGGCTCGGCCTGGACACGTTCCGCACCGGCACCGAGGCGCTGCACGGCGTCGCCTGGCTCGGTCCGGCGACCGTCTTCCCGCAGGCGATCGGCCTGGCGACCAGCTGGAGTCCGGACCTCGTTCGGGCCGTCGGCAGCGCGGTCGGCGACGAGGTGCGGGTGTTCCACCACAAGGACCCGGCCGGCGTCGGCCTCAACGTCTGGGCCCCGGTCGTCAACCCGCTCCGCGACCCCCGCTGGGGCCGGAACGAGGAGGGGTACGCCGAGGATCCCTGGCTGACCGGCGTCATCGCCACCGCATACGGGCACGGTCTGGCCGGCGACGATCCGGCGTACCTGAAGACCGCGCCGACCCTCAAGCACTTCCTTGCCTACAACAACGAGACCGACCGCTGCACGACCTCGAGCAACCTGCCGCCGCGGGTCCTGCACGAGTACGAGCTGCCCGCGTTCCGCGCCCCGATCGAATCCGGTGCAGCGGTCGCGGTGATGCCGTCGTACAACCTGGTGAACGGACGGCCCGCCCACCTCAGTCCGCTGATCAACGACGTACTCCGCACCTGGACCACCGACGACGTGCTGGTGGTCAGCGACGCGTACGCGCCCGGCAACCTGTTCGGACTGCAGCAGTACCTGCCCGACGGGCCGACGGCGTACGCCGCCGCGGTCAAGGCAGGCGTGGACAGCTTCACCCAGGACGACACCAACTCGACGCCGACGATCGACCGGCTCAACGAGGCTCTCGATCGCGGCCTGATCACGCGGGCGGACATCGACACCGCCGTGCGCCGGGTGCTGGCGATCAGGCTCCGGCTCGGCGAGTTCGATCCGCCGGAGCACGATCCGTACCGCGGTCTCGGGCCGGACCTGGTCAACTGCCCCGCGCATCGCGAGCTCGCCCAGGACGCCGCGCGGCAGGCGATCGTGCTGCTCAAACACGAGTGCCAGGTGCTGCCGCTGCCCTCGCCCAACCGGATCGCGGTGATCGGTCCGCTGGCCGGCGCCGTGCGAGAAGACTGGTACGCCGGCACCCTCCCGTACCAGATCACCGCGCTGGACGGCATCGCCGAGCGAGTCGGCCGCGAGCGCGTCGAGTACTGCGAGGGCGTCGACCGGATCACGCTCCAGGTCGCAGGTTCGTCGTCGCACCTCGCCGTCGGTCCGGACGCCGTACTGCGGGCCGACCGTGAGCCGGGCACGTTCGACGTGTTCGACTGGGGTGGAGACGCGTTCGCGTTGCGGTCGGTGCGGAACGGGCAGCATCTCAGTGTCAGCGACGACGGTGAGCTCGTCGCGGACCAGCCCGGCCCGAACGGCTGGGAGGTCAAGCAGACCTTCAGATTCGTGCACCTGGCCGGCACCGTGCTGATCCAGCATCTGCACAGCGGCCGCTATCTGTATGTCGACGCGCAAGGTTCGGTGAGCCTCGCCGACGAGGGAACCGCTTTCGAGCTCGAGGTCGTGGTCGACGGCGCCGTGCAGGCAGCGGCCGTCGCAGCCCGCGCGGAGGTGGCAATTGTTGTCGCTGGCAACCACCCGTTGGTGAACGGGCGCGAGACCGAGGACCGCGACAGCCTCGACCTGCCCAGGTCCCAGGACCGGCTGATCCGGGCTGTCCATGCGGCGAACGCCCGTACGGTCCTGGTCCTGAGCAGCAGCTATCCGTTCGGGATCGGCTGGGCGCAGCGGCACCTGCCGGCGATCCTGTGGTCCGCGCACGGCGGGCAGGAGTACGGTCGCGCACTGGCCGACGTACTGTTCGGCGACCATGACCCGGCCGGGCGGCTGACCCAGACGTGGTACGACTCCGACGCGGACCTGCCCGATCTGCTCGACTACGACATCATCACCACGGACGCGACGTACCTGTACTACCGAGGCACGCCGCTGTACTCCTTCGGCCACGGTCTGAGCTACACGACCTTCGAGTACGGCGATCTCCGGCTGAGCACACCGTCGATCGCGGCGGAGGGCGAGGTCCGGGTGACGTTCACCGTCACGAACACCGGCGAGCGGCCGGGGACCGAGATCGCCCAGCTGTACACCCGTCAGCAACGCTCACGGGTGAAGCAACCGCTGCGACAGCTGCGCGGCTTCCGGCGGTTGTCGCTGGAGCCTGGCGAGACCGCCGACGTCGAGCTGTCCGTTGCCGCGAACGACCTCGGGTTCTGGGACGTGACGCGCGACCGCCATTGCGTCGAATCCGCCCGGCACAGCATCATGGTCGGCCGCTCCAGCACCGACCTCCGACTCACCACGACCCTGGACGTCCACGGCGAGCGCATCCCGCCGCGCGCACTCGATCACCTTCCCGCGACGAGCTTCGACGAGTACTGCGGAATCACCCTGTCCGACGAGACCACGGTCTCCCTCGAACCCCAAGCCTGGCTGGCGTTTGAGGACGTCCAGCTGGACTCCGAGACAGCCGTCACGATCACGGCCGCCAACCACGGCACCGAGACCGCGACGCTCGAGCTCCGCCTGGACGACCCGTTGCGCGGCGAGATCCTGACCACCGTGCAGATTCCACCGAGTCACCGCACGACGATCACCGGCGAGCTCACACCGGCGACCGGTGTACACACCGTTTATACAGTCTTCTCCGCGGCGGACGTCGTACTCGAGAGTGTGACGGTGTAGCGCTCGCATGCGCCCTGGACCAGGCGCGAGTCGACCTCGCCGTCGCGCAGGGTCAGCTCGATCACGGCGGCTACTCCCCCGTCGGTGTCGGGCAGCTCGACGACGGTCGTCTGGCCTTCGGCCGGTGCGAACCAGCGCAGCTCGACCCCGTCGGCCCAGTCGTACTCCGGACGATCGTCGACCGCGCCGATCGGGATGACCGCGCCCTCGCGTACGAACAAGGGCAAGCTGTCGAAGGCATGCGTCTGCTGGACCCATCCGGGACCCGACAGCACCTCGCCGGTCAGCAAGGACGTCCAGCGGCCACGTGGCAGGTAGAACGAGACCTCACCGTCGAAGTTCATCACCGGCGCGACCAGCAGATCGGGACCGAGCATGTACTGGCGATCCAGATAGGCGACCGCCGGATCGTCGGGAAACTCCACCACCATCGGCCGCATCATCGGCACGCCGTCCTGATGCGCCTCTCCCGCGGCCGTCATCAGGTACGGCATCAGCGAGAGCTTCAGCTTCGTGAACTTCCGCAGTACGTCGACCGCCTCTTCGTCGAGCGCCCACGGCACCCGGTACGACGACGAGCCGTGCAAGCGTGAATGCGACGAGAGCAGCCCGAACGCCACCCAGCGCTTGAAGATCGCGGGATCAGGCAGGCCTTCGAAGCCGCCGATGTCGTGACTCCAATAACCGAACCCCGACGCAGCCAGCGACAGCCCACCGCGCAACGACTCGGCCATCGCCTCGAACGTCGACTCGCAGTCGCCACCCCAGTGCACCGGGAACTGTTGACCGCCGGCCGTCGCGGACCGCGCGAACAGCACCGCGTCGCCCTCGCCTCGGTTGTCCTCCAGCAGACCGAACACGGCCGCGTTGTACAGCTGGGCGTAGTAGTTGTGCATCCGCTCCGGATCGGAACCGTCGTACCAGACGACATCGGTCGGGATGCGCTCGCCGAAGTCGGTCTTGAAGCAGTCGACACCCATATCGACGAGGGCTTGCAGCTTCGAGCGGAACCACGCGGTCGCGTCCGGATTGGTGAAGTCGACGATCGCCATACCGGCCTGCCACATGTCCCACTGCCAGACCGAGCCGTCCGGCCGCTTGACCAGGTAGCCGAGCCGGCGGCCCTCTTCGAACAGCACCGAGCGCTGCGCGATGTACGGGTTGATCCACAGGCTGACGCGCAGACCGCGATCCTTCAGCCGCCGGACCATGCCGGCCGGATCCGGGAACGCGACCGGGTCCCACAGGAAGTCGCACCAGTGGAACTGCCGCATCCAGAAGCAGTCGAAATGGAACACGCTGAGCGGCAGGTCGCGTGCTGCCATCCCGTCGACGAATCCGCTCGTCGTCTCCTCGGTGTAGTCCGTCGTGAACGACGTCGACAGCCACAGCCCCATCGACCACGCCGGCACACGCGCGGGCCGGCCGGTCAGAGCGGTGTAGCGTCGCAGCACGTCCTTCGGGGTCGGGCCCGCGAAGACGTAGTACCCGAGCTCCTGGCCCTCGACGCTGAACTGGTTGCGCGAGGTGACCTCCGACCCGACCTCGAACGAGACCCGGGCCGGGCTGTCGACGAGTACGCCGTACCCCTTGCTGCTCAGGTAGAACGGGACGTTCTTGTACGCCTGCTCGCTCGACGTACCGCCGTCGGCATTCCAGCTGTCGACGACCTGACCGTTCTTCACGAACGCACCGAACCGCTCGCCCAAGCCGTAGATCGTCTCGCCGACGCCGAGCGCCAGCTGCTCGTGGACGAAATGCTTGCCATCGGCATCGGTAATCAGGCCGACGCTCCGCGCCCCCGAGTTGGTCAGCGGCCTCCCGTCCTGCTCGAAGCGCACGTCCCAGGGCCCGTCGAGCGCGATCACCACGCTCAGCTCACCCGACGTCAACCGGGCCTCGGCGGCACCGACCTCCACCTTCACCGGGTGATCGTCGTCGACGTTCAGCCGGTACGACGGCCGGGCGGGCAGTGCACCGAGATGGTGCGCGATCCGGACCCCGATCACCCCGCGCGACGGCGAGGAGAACGTGACCGTGAACATCGGCTGGTTGAGTGTGTCACCGCGCCGCTCGATCCGCTGGGCCGGCGCGAACACGGTCAGCTCCCGCTCCCCTGCCTGCACGCTCTCGACCTCGGCCGGCCGCAACCGGGTCGATCCCGCCCGGAGCTGCCAGTACCCGTCGCTGAACTTCATCGTGGCCAGCCTCTCCTCAGCGTTGTCGAAGCGCTTCGACAACGCTAGGTGGGCCGCCTTGATCGCGTCAAGTTTGTCCGGCTCTCAGCGGATTCTCAGCGCACACCAGTGACACTGGGTGGATGCGAGTGCTGATGGTCGAGGACGAGCTGCGGCTCGCGGACACGGTCCACCGTGGACTGACCGACTCCGGGTTCGTCGTCGAGATGGTCCACGACGGCGAGAACGCGGTGTGGGCGGCGACCGAGCACAGCTACGACGTGATCGTGCTGGACATCATGCTGCCGAAGCTGAACGGCTACCGCGTTCTCGAGATGCTGCGGGCGCGCGGGATCTGGACGCCGGTGCTGATGCTGACCGCGAAGGACGGCGAGTACGACCAGACCGACGCGTTCGACCTCGGCGCGGACGACTACCTGACCAAGCCGTTCAGCTTCCTGGTCCTGGTCGCCCGGTTGCGGGCCCTGATCCGGCGCGGCGGACCGGAGCGGCCGGTGGTGCTGACGGCCGGCGATCTCTCGCTGGACGTGGCGCGGCGACGGGTCGAGCGCGATGGGCGGGAGATCACCCTGACGCCCCGCGAGTACGGCCTGCTCGAGTTCCTGATGCGGCACCGCGGCGACACGGTCAGCAAGACCGAGATCCTGTCCGCGGTCTGGGACCCCGCGTTCGACGGCGATCCGAACGTGGTCGAGGTCTATGTGCGGTACCTGCGCAAGAAGATCGACACCCCGTTCGCCCGGCACGCGATCGAGACGATCCGCGGCATGGGTTACCGGCTGAATCCCGAGGGCGGCTGACGTCCTGCGAAGATTGCGGGGTGAGCACGGTCGTGCGACGTCGGGTCGACGGGTGGTACCGGACCGCGGGTGGATTGCGGCAGGCGAGCGTGCGGAGCCGCTCGACGGCTGCGGCCGTGATCGTGGTCGCCGTCGCGATGATGCTCGGGGCCGCGGCGCTGCTGCTGCTCCTGCAGCGGGCGCTGATCACCGAGGTCTCCGACGCCGCTGAGGGCCGGGTCGCCGATGTGGCCGGCCAGGTCAGCGCGGACGGTACGACGGGCCTCGCGCGCGACCTCGTCGAGACGACCCGCGCGACCCAGCTGGTCCAGGTCCTGGATCCGGCTGGACGGGTCATCGCCGCCTCGTCGAGCCGCGTCGGCAACACGCCGTTGTCCGATCTACGCCCTCCGGCCGGCGCGCTGATGCGGGCCGAGGTCGGCGAGATGCCGCTGATCGACGACGACCACAACTATCTGATCGTCGCGCAGGGGGCGTCGTACGACGGGCAGACGTACACGGTCGTGGTCGCGTCGTCGGTGGAGACGCAACGGCAGACGGTCACCACGGTTGCGAAGTACCTGCTGATCGGGTTCCCGGCGCTGCTGATCGTGGTCGGCGTGGCCGGGTGGCTGATGGTCGGGCAGGCGTTGCGGCCCGTCGAGCGGATCCGGTCCCGGGTGCAGGGCATCGGTACCCGTGACCTGACCGAGCGGGTCCCGGTGCCGGCGACCCGGGACGAGATCGCCCGGCTCGCCGTGACGATGAACGAGATGCTCGACCGGCTCGAGACCGGACAGGCGACGCAGCGGGCCTTCGTGGCAGACGCCAGTCACGAACTGCGGTCCCCGCTGGCGACGCTCACCGCTGCGCTGGAGGTGATCGAGGCGGACACCACCGGACAGGCCTGGCGCGAACTGCGTGCGGTGATGCAGACCGAGACCGACCGGATGCGGCAACTCGTCGAGGACCTGCTGCTGCTCGCCAAGGCCGACGACACCGGGATCCGGATGCGGCAGACCGATGTGGATCTCGACGACCTGGTCGCGGCCGAGATCCAGCGGTTGCGCAGCTCGATGCCCGAGCTGAAGGTGACCGGCGACGTCCGTCCGGTCCGGGTGGTCGGCGACCCGGCCCGGTTGAGTCAGGTACTGCGGAACCTCGTCGACAACGCCGCCCGCGCCGCGCACACGAGCGTCCATCTGACCACGGCCGAGGGGAACGGGTCGGCGATCATCACGGTGGAGGACGACGGCGACGGGATCCCCGAGGCGGACCGCCTGCGGGTCTTCGAACGCTTCGTCCGGCTCGACACCAGCCGCTCCCGGGCGAGCGGCGGCTCCGGGCTGGGCCTGTCCATCGCCCGCGAGATCACCCGCGCCCACCACGGCACGATCACGCTGACCTCGTCGAGCGCCGGAGGTACGACGGCCACCGTCACGCTACCGAACATCGGGTGAGGGGTGGTGCGGACCGCTCGGCAGGACGAAGCTGAGGGTGAAGGAGGTGGGTGTGGTGAAAGCGGCAGCAGGAGACCAGGTTGTGGTCGAGACCAGCCATCTGATGGCACACCGGCGCGAGGGGAAGATCGTCGAGGTACACGATCCGGACGGCGCACCGCCGTACCTCGTGCACTGGAGCGACACCGACACCGAGTCGCTCTTCTTCCCGGGACCGGACGCGCACATCGTCCACAGCAACAGCTAGGAACAATCCGGTTGCCGACCGGGCGGGCGTTCGAGCAGGATCACCGGCATGAGTCAGCCGGTAGCCCGCCCAGTCGCCCTCGTCACCGGCGTCGGCCGTACCGTCGGGATCGGCGCCGGCATCGCCCGTCAGCTGGCCACCTCCGGCTGGGACATCGCGTTCAGCTACTGGACGGCGTACGACGACCGCATGCAGTGGGGAGTGCAGTCCGGGGCCACCGACGGGATCGTCAAGGAGTTGCGTGATCTCGGCGCGACCGTGGCGCCGATCGAGGCCGATCTCGTCGACCCGGCCGCCCCGGAGCGGATCTTCACTGCCGTCGAGGAACAGCTGGGCAAGGTCACCGCGCTGGTGATGTGCCACTGCGAGTCCGTCGACTCGAGCATCCTCGACACGACCGTCGAGAGCTTCGACCGGCACTTCGCCGTCAACGCCCGGGCAAGCTGGCTACTGATCCGCGAGTACGCCCAGCGCTTCACCGGCGCGCACGGCACCGGCCGGATCGTCGCGCTGACCAGCGATCACACCGTCCACAACCTTCCGTACGGCGCCAGCAAGGGCGCGCTCGACCGCATCACGCTTGCGGCGGCGCACGAGCTGTCCGATCTCGGCGTGACCGCGAACGTCGTCAACCCCGGCCCGATCGACACCGGCTGGATGACCGACGAGGTCCGCGACGCCTGTCTCGAGCAGACGCCCCTCGGCCGACTCGGCACGCCGCAGGACACCGCACACCTGGTCGACTTCCTCTGCTCCCCCAACGGCCAATGGGTCAACGGCCAGCTGTTGAAGAGCAACGGCGGCTCGGCCTAGGGCCAGACAGGCCCTCAGCTCCAGCTGAGTGGAAGGCAGGCGAGGCGGGCGCCCGCGCTGCCGTGGGAGTCGGTCTCGTCCTGGTGGATGACGATCGAGCGGTTGCCGGGTTTCGGCGCGAAGGGGACGACGGTCGACGCCGTACCCGCGCCGCTCGGGCTGACCGTGAAGTCGAGCCAGATCTCGTGCTCACGGTCGACACGGACCGGCTTGCGCCCGCTGATCACGTCGGTGTTGTAGTGCGGTCCGGCCGCGGCGCCATCGCCCGCTACGCACGGGCCGGTGTGCAGGTGTGCGCCGAAGGTGCGGCCGGCCGCGTGCTCGACCCCGGTCACCTTCAGCCGCACGGAGGTCCGAGCGCCGTGCGACACCATCACGACGACCGCGCGGGCACCCTGGAACGGTCCGTGCGGCGACAGCTGGCGTAACGGTCCGTTGCTTGACGCAACGTTCGACTCCGGCGCCACCGGTACGGCGATCTCGCCCGGCGGTACGCCGGGTGGCCGGTTCTGCGCCGCTGCCATCGGTCCGGCGATCACGCCGACGACGCCCAGCAGACCAACCGCGGCGAGCACGCCCCGCACAGTTCTCGTCATGTCTCCCTCTCACGACCCGAAAGCACTGCCCCGGGCGGGGTGACAGCGAACTGTGGTGAGGCTATCAAGCACTCGTCCGGCGAATCGTCGCCGCCGCGGTCTCGAGGTTGGCGAGTGTCGTACGGACAGCCCGCCGAGCCGTCCGCTCCGGCCGGTGCAGCGCGTCGATGTGCCGCCGCGTGTGCACGCCCCGCATCGGGCGCAGCGCGACCCCCGGATGCGGACGCGCCGTCCAGCGCGGGATCAACGCCAGGCCGGCGCCCGCGGCAACCAACTCGGCGACGACGGTGAACTCGTTGACTCGATGGACCAGCTCGAGCCGGTGGTTGGCGGCCGCCCCGATCGCCTCGATCGTCGCCATCAACGGAAACCCGTCGTGCACGGTGATCCACGGCTCGCTCGCTACGTCGCGCGGTGACAGCGACCGCTTCGACGCCAGCGGATGATCGACCGGTACGGCGACGTCCAGCGGCTCGTGCAGCAACGGCGTGACCGCGACCGTCCGCGGCCAAGGCGCGGCGTGATCCAGCCGGTGCGCGAGCACGACGTCGTACTCACGCGTCAACGGCGGGAAGTCTTCTTGCGGCACATCCTCGTCGTGCAGGCTGACCCGCGGCCCCTCCCCCGCTCGTACGAGCGACGGAAAGAACGCCGCGGCGGCGCTGTGGAACGCGGCAACCGACACGATCGCGTCCGGCTGCTCGGCAAACTCGTCCACCACCTGCCGGGCACGCGCCAATGCCGACTCCACGTCCGCGGCCGCCCCGGCCAACGCACGACCGGCCGCGGTGAGCACCACCCGCCGGCCGTCGCGCTCGGTCAACGGGACCGGGATCGATCGCTGCAACAGCCTGAGCTGCTGCGAGATCGCCGACGGGGTCACCAGCAATGCCTCGGCGGCAGCCGTCACACTCCCCAACTCGCCGACTTCCCGGAGCACACGCAGCTGTCGTTCGTCCATCTCAATACTGTAGGTGCACTACAAGGTTGCTTAAGAAGGTGGTACTTGGCTTCAACGTCGTGACCGGTCACCGTTGGAGTCGTGCCCGCATCACGCCGTATCGATCTCCTCCTGTTGCTGGTCGCCATCGTGTGGGGTTCGAGCTACCTCGCCGCCAAGACCGCGACCGCGTCCACGCCGGTGCTGACCGTCCTCTTCGTCCGGTACGCGATCTCCGCGCTCGCCTTGCTGCTCTTCGTCCGGCGGATCAGCGGCAAGGAACTCCGGATCGGCGGCGTCCTCGGTCTCACCCAGGCCGCAGTACTGATCCTCGAGACGTACGGCGTCACGCACACGAGCGCGGCCAACGCCGGGCTGATCATCAGCCTCACGCTGGTCTTGACGCCGCTGCTCGACCGTCGCCGGCTCCCGCCGCGGTTCTACCTCGCGGCCGCGAGCTGCGTCGTCGCTGTCGGCCTACTGATGTCCAGCCACGGTCTCCACGTCCCGGGCGTCGGCGACCTGCTCATGCTCGCGGCCGCCGTCGTCCGAGCCGGGCACGTCGCCCTCGTCGGTCGGCTCGCCACGGATCTCCGCCCGTTGCAGTTGACGACAGTCCAGACGCTGGTCGGCACAGCGCTCTTCGCGGTGCCCGCCGTACATCACCTGCCCGCCATCCCCGCCGTGGGTTGGCTCCAGATGGCGTATCTAGCCTTGTTCTGCAGCGTTTTCGCGTTTCTCGTGCAGACGTGGGCGGTTCAGCGCACCTCGGCCAGCCGGGCCAGCCTACTTCTCGGCACCGAGCCGATCTGGGCCGTTGCCATCGGCATCGGCCTCGGCTCCGAGCACCTGACGATCACCGCCGTGTTCGGAGCCGTACTCCTCCTGACCGGCACCACCTGGGGCCAGTCGATCGAACGCAAGGCCAGACTAGGAGCGGGCCCACTTCTGGCTGTCAGATCCGTTGCAGGCAGCAACGATGATGGCAGCGCCGTTGTCCGTTCCGCCGGCCGTGAGGCAGCCGGCCGCTGAGGTGACTGTTTGGTCGGCGTTGAATTGCCACGCCTGGTTCGCGGCGCCGGTGCAGGTCTCGATGGTGGTCGCGGAAGCGCCGGCAGTCAGGCACTTGTCGGCGTAGACAGTGAGCTGACCAGTGGCGGTCTGGTTCCAGGACTGGTTGCCGCCGTTGTTGCAGTCCCACAGATCGAGCGCCGTACCAGGGCTGGTCGAGAAGCCCGGTACGTCGACGCACCGGCCGCTCGCGACGCCACGGAGCGGCTCGCCCGGCGGGGCGGGCGGCAGGGTGTTCGTCGGCTCCTTCTTCAGCAGACCCCAGCCCCACCACAGCTGATCGCGGCCGCTCTCGCTGTTGACCTGGAGATCGCTCGGACCGACCTGCGTGGTCATCGAGTAGGAGTCGCCGGTGCGCAGACCTGGCCAGTAGACGATGCCCATGTTCTGTTCCCGGGCGACCTGTGTCAGTGCGCCGAGGTACGCCGTGTAGACGTTGCCCTCGTGGTTGCCGTAGTTCAGGCCGATCGTCATCGGCGAGCCGGCCTCGTCGATGATCGTCCGCCAGCCGTACGAGCCGATCCGCGGCCGGAGGTTCGCCAGCCAGGCGGACTCGGTGGTGTCGGACGCCCAGAAGCCGTAGAAGTGCAGCGACAGCAGCGTGCCCTTCAGCTCGGGGGCCGCGCCGACCCCGGTCACGTTGTCGTTGTAGCCGGTGCCAGAGATCACGATCCGGCCCCGCGGTACGTCGTGGTGCCGGGCGATCCACGCGGACGTCAACGCCACCCACTCGGTCAGCGAGTAGCCGAACGGCTCGTTCATCGGCTCGAAGTACACGTGCGGGTTCTTGCCGTAGGCCTTCACGACCGTGTCCCACATCGCGGCGTACTTCGCCGCGTCGTCGACCCGGCCGTCCTTGGCGTTGTCGGCCTCCCAGTAGCTGAGGACGACCTTGTCCCCGCTTGCGACCGACGCGTCGATCGCGGCGCGGTACGAGTTCCACCACGGCGTCCCCACGCTCGACGGGTTGATCGGCAGCCGGATCGTGTTCGCCTTGAGCTCCTTGCGGAACTCGCCGACGATCCCGGTCGCCTTGCGGTACGTCGTCCGGTAGTCGTCCGACGTACTCAGGCCGGACGGGACCACCTCGTCGTGGGCGTAGTTGTCGCGTGGATCGGCCCAGTTCACGCCGCGGAAATCGTTCGTCCGCGGCGGACCGGCCTCGGCCGGGATCAGGGTCGAAGCCAGCGCGACGAGGGAGAGGAGGACGATGGCGAGACTGCGAGCGGTTGATCTCACTCGGTGATGTTTACGTGAACATCGGCTCGCGTCAAGACTTCAGGACGAGTTCCAGCCGCAGCCAGGTCGCCAGATCGCGGATCTCGCGGTGGACCGCCGCGGTCAGCGTCTTCGAGAACGGCTCGTCCTCGTGGATCGCGTCGACCCGGAAGATCCCGGCCTTGCGGTCGGACATCGCGTCGAGCTTCCCGACCAGGCGGTCGTTGTGCAGGATCGGCAACGCGAAGTACCCCCATCTGCGTTTCGCGACAGGCTTGTACATCTCCAGCTGGTAGTCGAAATCGAAGATCTCGACGAGCCGCTTCCGGTCGTACACCAGCCGGTCCAGCGGCGAGAGGATCGCCGTACGCCCGGTGAACTGCTGATCGAGCAGCTCCGGGTCGATCCGCCACTCGCCGCGCACGCCGTCGACCACGACCCGCTCCCCCGCCTCGCCGGCGTCGAGCGGCTCGCCCGGGCAGGCGGGACCCTTGGCCCGCAGGATGCCCATCGAGCGCAGCCGTTGCTGGTCGCGGATCCGGGCGGCCTTCTCCAGCGGGACGACCGGGTCGTCGGGGTAGATGCGGGACGCGAGGTCCCACAGCCGGTCCCGTCCGTCGCGGCCGGCGATCGCCACCTCGCCGCGCTGCATCATGAACTCGAGCATCTGGGACACGTTGCGGTTGTTGGTCCAACCGCTCGACTTCCACGGCCGCACGCAGGTGTCGGGCAGCTCGCGCATCACCAGCGGGCCGTCCTGGCGCAGCCGCTCGAGGATGTCGAGCCGGCAGCCCTCGTTCGCCTTCACCCAGTCGCTGCGGTACCGCTGCCAGTCCAGGGGCTCGCCGTCCGACGGCCACGCCTCCATCTGGGCCCGGAACAGCGCCAGCGTCTCCGGCAGCCGGACGAACCCGCGCAGCTCGAGCAGCTCCTGCGTCGCCAGCGCATCCGCGAGCTCGGTCGCGTCGTACGACGAGCCGAGCCGGCTCCACATGACCAGGTCCGCGTTCGGCGCGACGTACGCCGTCTGGTCGAGCTGGATCACGTTCAGCCCGCGCACGACGTCGAAAAGATCGTCCGGCCGATCACGCGTCAGCAGCTGCGCGCGCACGGCCAGCCGCCTGGCATCTCGCTTCGACAACTGATGAACGGTCACAAAGAGAGGCTAAGCGACCGGTCGGACAGTATTCTGGGACGAAGGCCGAGCGAGGTGGGGACCTGGTGCTCGGGGTTCAGGGGGTTGATCGTGGCGCTACGTGATTGGACGTTGCTGTCCGGAGTGGCTCTGCTGGCAGTGGTTGCGACGGCGGGCTGTACGACCGCCGAGGGTTCGAGCGGGTCGAGCCCGGTGACCGAGACCCCCTCGATCGTGCTTCCCCGGACCACGGGTCCGGTCAAGGCCGCGGCCGACTGCACGCATTCCACCGAGCAGCTCCCGCCGGAGGCCCAGGCCGACGGCGTCGTGCTGTCCGCCGGCACCGATCCGACCCACACGTCGTTGCTGCTCAAGAACATCGGCGGACTGACGGTCATCATCATGCCGGACGCGGGCTTCACCAGCCGGCTGATCGCCGCACCGGCGACGAATCCGACCGATCTGGAGTCGCGGGCCGCGCTGATCGCCGTCAACAACAGCGGCGGTCTGGCCGGAGTCCTGGACATCCCGGTGTTCATGCCCAAGAACCAGGTCATCACGGTGCCCCCGGGGTGGGGGGTCTGCGTGCTCAGCGACAGCCTCAAGGAGTTCGCGTCAGCGCGGTACCTGCAGGACAAACCGACCACCGCGGAGTACTTCCTGACGAAGGCGCTCGCGGATCAGTTGCTCACCAAGAACAGCCTGGCCAGGACTCAGCCGACGCTGATCAGGTGCGCCAAGAGCACCGTGGACGTGGTCAAGGGCAAGCCGTCACTGTCGGACATCGAGCAGTACGTCGAGATCCTCGCCCCCGGTTCACCCTGCCGGAACAGCTACCAGGCCCTGCTGCACAGCGACCGGGACGCTGCCGATCAGCTCGCGACCGCGGTGCTCAGCGAACTCCAGGCGACCCCGAGGCTGAAGGCCAACAGCGACCTGATCATCACCACGGCACGGACCTGAAGCCAGGGTCGGATCCGGGTCCGGTCAGGGAGAACTCCACTGCCGCCGGCGCCGTCGCGGCCGGAGACTGGAGTCCTACCGTTCGACCCTCGGAGGTCTTCAGCCATGATCGGCTTCATCGTCGCCGGACTCGTCATCGGAGCGTTGGCCCGGCTCTTCACGCCCGGCAAGCAGAGGCTCGGCCTGCTCGCCACGTTGCTGCTCGGCCTGGCCGGCTCGGTGATCGGCGGCACGATCGCCGCCATCCTCGGCACCGGCAGCATCTTCGAGCTGAACGTGTTCGGCTTCATCATCGCGGTGATCTCGTCGGTGCTGCTGGTCGGCACGGCCGAGTCCCTGTCCGCCCGCCACAAGAACTCCTCCATCAGCCGCTGAGACAGCGCCCACCGGGGCCCACCTCCGCGCCGACCTGGTCGGTCTAGCTGCCCTCGTTGATCGCCATCGCCGGCCGCGGCTCGCGGCCCGGCGGTTGCGGCGGCCGGGGCAGCAGCGGGCGGCGCTTCTCCAGCGTCCGGACGACCGGCTGGTCGGCCCGCACGGTGATCTCCTCGCCGGCATGCCGGAAGGTGATCTCGGAGTCGGGCCCGTTGTGCACGGTGTACTTCACCGCGACCGGGTCGATCTCCACCTTCAGCCGGACCCCGCGCCACCGGATCGAGAAGCTCAACCCGCCCAGCCCGATCGGCAGAGCAGGATCGAACGACAGCCGGCCGTCGCGGTCCCGCAACCCGCCGAAGCCGCAGACCAGCGCACTCCAGGCACCACCGAGCGACGCCATGTGCAGACCGTCGCCGGTGTTGTGGTGGAGATTGCGCATATCGATCAGCGCGGCCTCGTACGCATAGTCGTACGCGAGGTCCAGATGCCCGACCTCCGCGGCCACCACAGCCTGCACGCACGCGGACAATGACGAGTCCCGCACCGTCAGCCGCTCGTAGTAGTCGAAGTTCCGCGCCTTCTCCTCGTCGGTGAACGCGTCACCGCACCAGAAGGTCGCGAGGATCAGGTCGGCCTGCTTCACCACCTGCGTGCGATACAGCTGGAAGTACGGCGCGTGCAGGAGCAGCGGATACTTGTCCTTGTACGCCTCGAAGTCCCACACCGCGTACCCTGTGAAGCCTTCGGACTGCGGATGTACGCCGAGATCCTTGTCGTACGGCACATAGACGGCAGCGGCCGCGTCCCGCCACGCTGCCTCCTCCTCGGCGTCGATGCCCAGCTCGCGGGCCTTGCCCGGCAGCTTCGCCGAGACCTCCGCCGCGAACCGCAGGTTGCGCGCCGCCATCAGGTTGGTGAAAACGTTGTCGTCGGCAACGGCGCTGTACTCGTCCGGGCCGGTCACGCCCGGTAGATGCCACTTGCCGTCGCGGTCGTGGTGTCCCAGCGACATCCACAGCCGGGCCGTCTCTGCCAGCAACTCCAGCCCGACCTCTTCGAGGAAGCCGTCGTCTGCAGTGGCGGTGTGGTACCGCATCACTGCCTCGGCGATGTCGGCGTTGAGGTGGAATGCCGCCGTCCCCGCAGGCCAGTAGCCGGAGCACTCCTGGCCGCGGATCGTCCGCCACGGAAAGGCCGCGCCCTTGAAGCCGAGCACCTCGGCCCGCTCCTTGGCCAGCTCGAGGATCGAATGTCGCCAGCGCAACGCGTCGGCGGCCGCGTCGGGCATGGTGTAGGTCAGCACCGGCAGGACGAAGCCCTCGGTGTCCCAGAACGTGTGCCCGTCGTACCCGGCGCCGGTCAGTCCCTTCGACGGGATCGCCCGCCGCTCGGCGCGCGCACCGGCCTGCAGCACGTGGAACAGCGCGAACCGCACTGCCTGCTGCAGCTCCGGATGCCCTTGTACTTCGACGTCGGCGCCGTCCCAGAAGTCGTCGAGGAAGTCGACCTGCTGTTTGGTCAGCCCGTCCCAGCCGGAGAACTGCGCACTCGCGATCGCCGCCGCGACCTGGTCCCGGATCGCTGTCTCCGAACGCAGACTGGACCAGCCGTAGGCCAGGTACTTCACCACGCGCAGACTCTCGCCCGGCTGCAGGTGAGCGATCACCGTGGTGCGCGCCCAGTCCTCACGCACGTCCTGGTCCATCGCGAACCGGACGGTGGTGTCCACCTCGTGCGACATCGCCGCGGCCATCAACTGCTGGCTCCGCGTGGTCCGGTGGATCAGCACGACGCCGTGCTCACCGCCGTCGTGGCTGACCGGCTTCAACGGGTTGTCGAGCACTGCGGCGACGCGCGGGTCGTCGGACAGCTTCGGCTGCGCCTCGTTGGCGACCAACTCGGACTGGATCACGAAGCGGGCCGGCTGGTCGACCGGCTCGACGACGTACTCGATCGCGGCGACCGCGCGCTGGGTGAGCGAGACCAGCCGGCGGCTGCGGACCTTGATCCGCTTGCCGCCCGGTGAGGTCCAGTCGACGTCGCGCTCGAGGATGCCGGTGCGGAAGTCGAGCGAGCGCTCGTGCTTGGTCAGGTACCCGTAGCGGATGTCGAACGGCGAGTCGTCGACCATCAGCCGGATCAGTTTGCCGTTGGTCACGTCGACGAGCGTCTGCCCGGACTCCGGGTAGCCGTAGCCGGCTTCGGCGTACGGCAGCGGGCGCTGCTCGTAGAACGAGTTCAGGTAGGTGCCGGGGATCGCGTAGGGCTCGCCCTCGTCGAGGTTGCCGCGCAGGCCGATGTGGCCGTTGGACTGGGCGAACAGCGACTCCGACTGGGCCAGCTTGTCCAGCGCGAGCCGGGTCTCCCGCAGCCGCCAGGGCTCGATCGGGTGATGGCCTCGGTCGATCACTTGCCCTCCTCGTCATCGGCGAGCAGGTCGGCAAGGTCGCGGACCACCACGTCGGCGCCGTGCGACTTCAACTCGGCGGCCTGACCGACGCGGTCCACTCCGACCACGTACCCGAACTGGCCCGAACGGCCGGCCGCCACACCGGCCAGCGCGTCCTCGAACACCGCTGCCTCGGCCGGGTCGACGCCGAAGCCCTTGGCCGCGGCAAGGAACGTGTCCGGCGCCGGCTTGCCCTTCAAGCCCTCCGTCCGGATCGTCACGCCGTCGACGATCTGCTCGACGTACTGCGCGAGTCCGGTGACGTCGAGCACCTCGCGGGTGTTCGCGCTGGACGACACCACCGCGCGGCGGAGGCCGGCCTGCTCGGCAGCCTTGAGGTACTGGCGCGAGCCTTCGAACACGTGCACGCCCTCGGTCCGGATCCGGCGCTGGACGGCCTCGTTCTTCCGGTTGCCGAGACCGTTCACCGTCATCGCGTCCGGCGGATCGTCGGCGGCGCCGTCGGGCAGCGTGATCCCGCGCGCGGCGAGGAAGTCCCGCACCCCGTTCGCGCGCGGCTTGCCGTCGACGTACGCGTCGTACTCGGCCCGCGCGTCGAACGGCTGGAACGGTATCCCGTGCTGCGCCGAATAGTCGCGGAGGAACTTGTCGAACATCTCTTTCCACGCGGCGGCGTGGACGGCAGCGGTGTCGGTCAACACACCATCCAGGTCGAACAGACAGGCCCGGATCCCCGTAGGTAGTCCCAGCATGCAACCCACCCTAGGGGGTCAACCGGTCCGGCAGGCCAAAGGCTGGGAAACGGGAGTAGCCGAAGGTGGTGATCTCGACGATCTTGTGGTCGCTGACCCACAGCACGTCGAGCTTGAACGCCCGCCACACCGTGTCCCCCGGACGCATCAGGTACGACGCTGCCGCGGGCAACCGGTTCGCCGAGGTCGGCACCAATCGCCACTCGCCCTCGCGCTTCGGCCCCATGCCCCGCTCGAACAGCGGCAGGCACGCGGCCAGGCCGTTGAACGTGAGCTGGTCAGGCGGCATCGAGATCCGCAGGTCTTCGGCTGCGATCGCGATCGCGGCCGCTGCGTCACATCGCTGGTGCGCGTCGATGAAGCGGTCCAGCACCTCGCGCTCCTCGGCCGTCGGGCGTGGCGCACTCCAGTCGGACCGCCGTGCGGGCAGGCGCTGCTGCATCGTCACGCGGGCGCGCTGGAGTGCGCTGTTGGCCGCGGCCACGCTGGTCTCCAACAGGCCGGCCGTCTCCGACGCCGACCAACCGAGGACGTCACGCGCGATCAGTGCGGCGCGCTGGCGAGCAGGCAACGCCTGGAGTGCGATCAGGAACGTGAGCTCGATCGTCTCCCGGTCCACCACGACCGCATCGGGCTGGTCGGCGGGTGGAGCGATCTCGTCGAGCAGGCGGTCCGGATACGGCTGGAGCCAGACCATGTCGCCGGGTGACGTGCTGCGCCTGGTGTGCCGTCGGGTGACATCCAGGCAGACGTTCGTCGCGATCCGGTACAGCCAGGCACGGAAGTACGTCCGCCCGTCGTACTGATCCCGGCTGCGCCAGGCCCGCAGCAGCGTCTCCTGCACGGCGTCCTCGGCATCGTCGTACGACGCGAGCATCCGGTAGCAATGCACGTGGAGCTCGCGTCGATACCTCCCCGCGAGGTCGGCGAACGCGGCCTCATCGCCCGCGAACGCCGCCTCTTCCAGCGTCGTCATGACTGGTGCCCGACCTCCTGGACGGTCCAGTTGTTGCCGTCCGGGTCGTCGAAGGAGAGGAAGGTGCCGTAGTCGGAGCGCTCCGGGTGGAGGCCGTCCTGCTTGCCCTGGGCGCCGAAGTGGAACGGCGAACTGACCTCCACCCCGCGGTCGACCAGCTCGGCCCGCGCCGCCTCGATGTCGGTCACCACCAGGTGGGTGCCCTGGTACGTGCCCGGCTTCGCCGAGGTGACCCCGGTCCCGATCGTGATCGAGCACGCCGACCCTTGCGGGGTCAGCTGCACGACCCGGAACGAGTCGCCGGCCCGGTGGTCGACGTCCACGGCGAAGCCGAGCTGGTCGGTGTAGAACTTCTTGGCCCGATCCACGTCCGACACCGGCACGATCACGAGCTCGAGTTTCCAGTCCATCTGCGGCCTCCCGCGGTCACGGTCGGTCCAGTCTGACCGACATCGATGACCGTGTAACGACGGCCGCCCGGAAAACTCATCGGTCGATCGATGAGGTTTTCAGCCGCGGCCCTCGAAGATCCGCGCGAACCAGTCGAGCTGGGCCAGCTGCTGGTACGTCTGGCCGCCCTCGTGGTTGTTGTAGTGGTAGACCTCGATGTCCTTCTGCTCGCTCCCGTAGTGGTTGTACGCGGCGAACACCGTCGACGGCGGGCAGGTCGCATCCATCAGCGCGACCGAGAACAGCGCGGGCGCCGTCGCGAGCCGGCCGAGGTTGACGCCGTCGAAGTAGCTCAGCGTCCGCAGCGTCGCGTCGACGTCCTGCCGGAACCCCTTCAGGTACCGCGTGATCTCGCCGTACGGGTCCTTGTCGGTGATCTGCAGCGCCCGCTCGAAGTGACACAGGAACGGCACGTCGGGCGCGCAGCCGAGCAACTCGATGCCGGCGATCGGCGCCAGTCCGGCCGCGGCGATCGAGATGCCACCGCCCTGGCTGCCGCCGGTGACGATCACCTTGGCCGGGTCGGCCAGCGGCGACGTCTTCACCGCGTCGAGCGCACGGACCGCGTCGATGAACACGCGGCGGTAGTAATAGGTCTCCGGGTCGGTGATACCCGCGGTCATGAAGCCCGGCGTGTGGTTGATACCGGCGTACGGCGTGTCGTCGGGCGTGCTGTCCAGCCCGCCGGCGCCGTAGCCCTGTCCACGCGTGTCCATCACGAAGTGGGCGTAGCCCGCCTGCGCCCACAGTGTGGTCGCGTGCGGGAAGCCCCGGCCGCCGGAGTACCCGTGGTACTGCACGACGGTCGGCAGCGGGCCGGTGGCACCGGCCGGCACGTGCAGCCAGCCCTTGACCGGCGTACCGCCGAAGCCGGCGTAGGTGACGTCGTAGGTGTCGATCAGCGCGAGCTTGTTGTCGATCAGGGTGAACGAAGCGGACAGGTCGTCGGTGCGCGCCTTCTCGATGGAGCGGCGCCAGAAGTCGACCAGGTCGGCGGGCGCGGCCACCTCGGGCCGGTACTCGCGGAGCTTGTCGAGGGAAAGGTCGAACATGGCCATGAGCGACAAATTTACGCCCAACCGCCACTGGCCGGAAAACGGTGTCCAAAAACCGCGGAGGCCAGCCAGTGGCGGATGCGAACCGGGTCCGCGCTCGTGTTCGGTAAGCGTCATGACACTTGAAGGCAGGACAGTTCTGGTCGTCGGCCGCGGCGGCGGCATCGCCCGGGCGGTCACCCTGGCAGCGCGGGACGCCGGCGCACAGGTCGTCGCCGCCGGTCGCAACCAGGACAAGCTGAAGGCGGCGTACGACGGTGAGCCGGGGATCACCACCGAGTACGTCGACCTGACCGACGAGGCCTCGATCGCGGCGCTCGGCGAGCGGCTCGGGACCGTCGACCACATCGTCTCGACCGCGTCGGCGCGGGCCCGCGGGAAGGTCGCGGACCTCGACCGGGACGCGGTGCGGGCGTCGTTCGACACGAAGGTGATCGGCCCGCTGATGCTGGCCAAGCACCTCGCGCCGCGGATCAGCACCGGCGGCTCGCTGACGATCTTCTCCGGGGTCGCGGCCGCGAAGATCGCCGTCGGCACCCTCGCGGTCGCGATCACCAACGGCGCGGCCGACGTCCTCGCCCGCTCGCTGGCGCTCGAGCTGGCGCCGATCCGGGTGAACGCGGTCTCCCCCGGCGTGATCGACACCGGCGCGTGGGACGGCCTCGGCGCGGGCAAGGACGACTACTTCCGTGACATCAGCGAGCGCAACCCGGCTCGGAGGATCGGTACGGCGGACGACGTCGCGCAGACCGTGCTGTTCGCGATGACCAGCACCTTCGTGACCGGTACGACGCTGCGCGTCGACGGCGGCGAACCGCTGACCTGATTACGGAGCAGTGAGGCCGAAGCCGGGCTCCTCCGACAGGACGACGTACCCGTCCTCGAGTGTGTAGGCGTCCGGTCCCGGGACGCCTTCGACGATCGGGACGTTGCCGAGGCCGGCGGCCAGGTGGGCGGCGTACAGGGTCTTGAGCGGGACGCCCCACGCGTGCGGTGAGGCCTCGGCGGCGAGTTGCGGCATGGTGCGACGCCAGGCGGTGAGGCCGTGGCCGATGACGTCCATCAGCGCAACGTCGACGAGGCCTTCGCGGGCCAGCCGGAGGACGTGGTCGACGTTCGGGTCGTATTCACCGTCGGCCACCTTGGGCCGGTTCGTCATGGTCTGCAGGTGGTCGCGGAGTGCTTCCAGGTCGGGCCGGCGCTCCGGGAACGGTTCCTCGATCCAGTAAAGGTCGCAGTCCGCGACACCGTCGAGGTACTCGAGCAGTCCGTTGAGGGTGAAGCCGTCGTTGCCGTCGACAAGGATCCCGGCGTCCGGGTACAGCTCGCGCGTCAGCCGGGTGACCTCGATGTCGCGCGCCGGTCCGGCCAGCGGATCCATCCAGCGGTGACCGCGGCCGATCTTCAGCTTGAAGTCGCGGAAGCCGAACGCGTGATCCTGGGCGAGGTTCGTCCGGATCCCGTCCAGGCCGTGATCGAGGTCGTCGAAGTAGATACCGCCGCTGTAGCAGCGGACGCGGGTCGGGCCGCGGCCGCCGAGCATCGCATAGACGGGTACGTCGAGGATCCGGGCCGCGAGGTCGTGCAGCGGATAGTCCAGGAACTCCGCCGCCGGGTCGATCACGCCGCGTTCCGGGTCGATCAGCTCGGCCAGGTTGCGACCGATCAGCGCGCGCGGGTCGGCGTCGTACAGCGGCAGGCCCCAACCGGTAGCGCCGCGGTCGGTCTCCACGACGTACACCGTCAGCTTCCCGCCGCTCCCATGGCTGCCGAGGAACGCGTTGCGGCCGATCGTCCGGAGGTAGTCGTAGTGGTGGTCAGCGGTCGTGACAGAGCGGATGACATGGCTGGCAATCTGGCTGGCGGGAGTCATCGTTCAACGATAGACAGCGATGAACTTGCGGAACGCCTCCGGATTGCTGAGAACGTCGGTGTTGTCGGCGAACTGGTCGATCGATCCGATCAATCCGCAGCGCTCGACCAGTTCGTCGGTCACGGTCGCCAGGCACGCGCGCACGAAGCGACCGGCATCGATGACCTGTGCGGGCCGCGTGAAGTACGGCCGCCGTACCGGGTCGATCTCCTCGGTGATGCCGAGTGCGTTGTGGCGGCACGCGACCAGCTCGTACGCCGTGACCAGCGCCTGCTCGCGGTCCTCGAAGCGGGCGGCTGCTGTCGCGTCGGCGAGCGCTTGGTCCAAACCGTCGGCGTGGTCGAGACGTGCGAACGCCGTACCCAGCCACTTCGTGTACGGCGCATAGGTTCGGGACTGCAGCAGCGCCAAGCGCATCACGTCACGCACCAGGCGGGCAGTGACGACGCGCGACCCGAGCTCGTCCCCCACCTCGTACGTGCGCTGGACGAACGCCTCCTCCTGCGCGATCCGCGACCACTGACAGGCGAGCATCCACCGCCAGATCTGATCCGGGTACCAGGCGAGCGCATCACGTACTGCGGCCAGCCGCCCGTCGTCGGCGTACACCTGACCGGCCACGACGCCCAGCAACTGCTGCTGTGGGGTGACGAGCCAGTCTGCGAGCTCGATGCCCTGCGACGCATCGAATCCGAGGTGTCCACGCAGCCAGTCGCCCAGCGTCGCGACCGTGACGTGGTGCATCGGCGCCTGACTGTCCCATCCGAACCGGACCGCGTGCCCGTCGTACTGGTCCGGCAGTCCGTCGTCGACGGCCTTCCGCACCCGCTCGACCTCACCCGCATCCACGAGCACAACGACCCGCGGACCCCATCCGTGGTCCGTCGACCGCTCGGTGTCGTACCCGAGCACATCCGATCCCCAGCCGAGCAATCCGGCCGCATAGCCGACGTCCCCCACCAGAGGTGCGATCACGTCAGCGTGAAACCCCGCACCGATCTCGGCCGCACTCCGGAACCCGGTCACGCCGCCTCCCCTCGACGCAGCACGGCCCACAAACCCCAGCCCGCGTGAGACATCGCTGCAGACCAGGTCTGACCGGAGGCCTTCTCCAGCGCACCCAGCACGGTCTCGATCGGCACGTGATGCGGCGCGTCCTCGCCGAGCGCGTTGGACCACACCACCACACCATCCGGCGTCAGCGTGCGCACAACCTCATCAGCAAACAGAGGTACGTCGGCCAGCACGACAGCGTGCGCTGATGCGTCACCGGCAGGTAGTTTCGACGCATCGCCCAGAACACGCCAGGGAGCAGGTGATCGGCTGAGCATGGCCCAGGTCAGATCGAGACTGACCACCTTCGGCCAGACCTCCTGGATGAGTCCGGAGAGCAGTCCGGTCCCGCAGCCGACCTCCAGGCACAGACCGGCCGGCCACGGGCCACCGCGTTGCAGGGCGTCGATCAGCGGCACAGAGCGGTAGCCACCGCGGTCGCCGTCCCAGACCGGTGCCAGCTCGGTGTAGCGCCGTACGACCTCGTCGGCCTGCTCTTGCGACCACGTGCTCGGGTGCTCGGCGAGCTCGCGCGACGTCCGCTGGCCGGCCGCTGCTTCGGGCCGAACAGGCTTCCCAGGGTCTGCCGGTACGACCTGTGTCAGCTCCGTGATCTGACCCACTACGTCACCTTTCCGGTCTGAGGGCCCGTCTACAGTTACCCCGGTGAAGGCTTCGCATGTGGTGTGGGACTGGAACGGGACGCTACTCAATGACAATCACGCGGTCCTGGCCGCGGTCAACGAGGTTTGCGTCGGGTTCGGTCGGCCGGAGCTCAGTTGGAGCGAGTGGCAGGCGGCGTACGCGCGACCGATGCGGGTCTCGTACGAGCAGATCCTGCAGCGTGTCCTCGACGAGGAGGAGTGGGCGCGGGTCGACAAGCTCTACCACGACCGGTACGACGCGCTCCTGCACACGTGTGAGCTCGCCGCCGGC
The DNA here is from genome assembly GCF_041430295.1 of Kribbella sp. NBC_00662. Taxonomy (GTDB): domain Bacteria; phylum Actinomycetota; class Actinomycetes; order Propionibacteriales; family Kribbellaceae; genus Kribbella. The sequence goes on from NZ_CP109029.1 coordinate 7,337,740, forward strand.
ACAGTCGACGTACTGCGGGAGTGGACCGGCACCCAGTCGTTGCTGTCGATGTGGTTCCACGCGCGGCTGACTCCGACGATCGAGCAGTACGGCCTGACGTCGTACTTCACCCGGATCGACGGCCTGCCCGGCGACGTCGGCGGCGGTTCGAAGGCCGACAGCCTCGTCCGCCACCTCGAAGTCCAGCAGCTCGACCCGGCGGACGTCGTACTCATCGGCGACGTCGTCGACGACGCCGACGCAGCCCGCGCCGCCGGCACCCACTGCGTCCTCGTGTCAACCGGCGCGATGACACGCGAGTCCCTCGAGGCCACCGGCGTACCGGTCACAGCGTCGATCGCCGAGGCGCTCCGTCAGGTGCGCTGAATGAGCTCGAGCAGATTGCCCTCCGGGTCTTTGACATAAGCGAATCGGGCGCCGGGGCGAGCGGCCGGCGCCGGGGCGGAAACCTCGGTGGCGCCGGCATCGAGTAGGTGCCCGAAGGTCGCGTCGAGGTCGTCGACGGACAGCGCCCAATGGAAATATCCCTGCGTCGCGGCGCCGTCGTACGGCGTGGCGAACTCCTGCGGCCGCGATCCGCCGCGCTCGATCAGCTCGAGCTTGAGGCCGTCGGCCCGCCGCAGGATCGCGGTCCGGATCTGCGCCTCGGGCAGCTCGAGGTGCTCCTCGAGCTCGGTGAGCTCCAGCGCGCGGGCGTAGAAGTCACGCTGCCGGTCAAGATCGGCGACCGACAGGCCGACGTGGTCGAAGTTGATGTTAGTGGTATTCACATTGACCGAGCCTAGCACCTGAAGTAAGTGCCGTTAACATTGAGCCGTGAGCCGGACCACCTACCACCACGGCGACCTGCGCAACGCACTCGAGCAGGCCGCGCTCGAGCTTGTCGCCGAACGCGGTCCGCACGGTTTCTCACTCGCCGAGGCGAGTCGGCGAGCCGGGGTCAGTGTGGCCGCGCCGTTCCGGCACTTCGCGAACAAGGACGCGTTGCTGGCCGCGCTCGCACTTCGTAGCTATACCGAGCAGCACGACCGCTTCGCCGCGGCGATCGCCGACGCGGACGATCCGGTCGAGCAGCTGGCCCGGTTCGCCGCGGCTTACGTCGAGTTCGCGATCGAGGAACCTGCGCTGTTCGACGTGACCTTCAGCGCCGGGCTGAACAAGCCCGAGCACCCCGGGCTGGAGGAAGCCGGCGCCCGAGTGCTGGCGGTACTTCGCTCCCCCGCCGAGCAACTACGCTCCGATCCCGCGGCGGCGCTCGCCCTGATCCACAGCGTCGCTGCCACGGCCCACGGTTTCGCCGCGTTCCTGCGCGAGGGCGTCGTACCCGATCTCCGCACGGCGACAACCGAGGCCGCGGAGGCTGCCCGCCGGCTCGCGGGTCAGGGCACGTAGACCGCGACGGCTTACTCCCCGATCTTCTTGGAGCGCAGGACGATCTTCGTGTCGGGTGCGGCGCGGGTGCCGCCCGCGGGTTGCTGGGAGACGACGACCCAGTTGCGGTCGTTGATCAGCAGGCGGCCCTGGCCGGTCGCGTCCTCCTCGGTGAGGAAGTAGAAACCGGCGGCCTGCATGGTGTCCTGGGCCAGCTGATGATTCAGGCCGACGACGTTCGGCACGACGCCCGCCTGTGCGGACGGGCGTGCAACTGAAGGTGGCGGCGCGTTGGTTGGCGGGACAGTCACCGTCTGGGTGGCGGTCACCGTGGTCGTGGCGGTCACCGTCGGCTGGGCTCCGACCGCGCCGGGGCCTCCGCACGCTGTTAGCGACACCAGCGAGCCGAGAGCAGTCACGAACCATCCCCGAGCCACCAAATACCAATACCCCATTCGCCAAACGACCTAACAAGCTGTAGTTGTTTCATCTATGACTGAGGTTCTGGAAGGTCGTACGGCCGACGGCCGGGGTGTGCGGGTGCGGTACTCCGGCACCGGCATCGAGGACATCACCGACTACCCGACCGCGCCCGACCTGCTGCTGCTCCCCGGCCTGATCGACATCCAGCTCAACGGGTATGCCGGATTGGACGTCAACGACCCCACTCGCCCCGCGAGCGAACTGTCCGACCTCGTCCGCGTGCTATGGCAGCAGGGGGTCACGACGGTCTACCCCACGATCATCTCCGCCGACGACGCGACCACAACCGCCCTCGTCACCCGAGCTACAGCTACGAAGGCATCCGATCCTCTTGTGGCGTACGGCGTACCCGGTCTGCACCTCGAGGGTCCGTACATCTCCAGCGCCGAGGGTGCCCGCGGTGCACACGACCCGGCCGTCATCCGCGACCCGGACCCCGACGAGTTCGACCGCTGGCAGAAGGCCGCAGGAGGCGCGATCGCCATCCTGACTCTGGCTCCCGAACGCGCAGGCGCCCTCGAATTCACCCGCCACCTCGCGGGGCCCCAGCGCGCCCCGCGAACGGCGGCGGGTGGTCGCGGTGTGGTGGTGTCGGTTGGGCACTCGCTCGCTTCGGCTGAGGATGTTCACGCCTTTGCGGCCGCGGGTGGGCGGATGTCCACGCACCTCGGAAATGCCTTGCCGAAGCAGCTCGATCGGCACGACAACCCGATCTGGCCCCAGCTGGTCGAGGACGCGCTGACGGCCGGGCTGATTGCCGACGGCCACCACCTCCCCGCCGACACCTTCGCCGCCCTCGTCCGAGCCAAGGGACCCGCGCGCTGCGTCCTCACCAGCGACGCCGCCGCGCTCGCCGGTTGTACGCCCGGTGACTACGAGACGGCCGTCGGCGGCGCGGTCACCGTCGGCTCCGACGGCAGCCTTCGCCTGCAAGGTACGCCGTACCTGGCCGGCAGCGGAGCCTCCCTTCTCGACTGCCTGCGCTGGGCCACCGGGCCCGGCGGACTGCCCCTCGACACCGCCGTCACCATGGCCACCACCACTCCCGCCGACCTCCTGGGGCTGACCGACCGCGGACGCCTCGAAGTCGGCGCGCGAGCCGACCTCGTCCAACTCACCCGCACACCGGAGGGCAGCATCGGCGACCTCGTCACGGTCGTGGTCAACGGCACGACCCGCACACAAGTTTGATCAGACTACGCAACCAGTTGCCTAGAGCAACAGTCAGGTGCTCGATCTTGCCGTCTGCAAGTACCTGCAACGCGCGGTTCAGTGCTTGCCGGTGAACCGGGTCTTCCCGTATAAGAAGCGTGATGACAGCGATCCGGCTCGACGGGGTGTCCAAGGTGTTCGAGGGGGAACACCTGGCTGTTGACGAGCTGTCCCTGGACGTAGCCGACGGCGAGTTCATGGTGCTGCTCGGACCGTCGGGGTGCGGGAAGACGACACTGCTGCGGATGATCGCCGGGCTCGAGCGGGTCACGGCCGGCGAGGTCTGGTTCGGACGGACGAACGGGACGCGGTTGCCGCCGAAGGACCGGCGGGTGGCGATGGTGTTCCAGACCGGCGCGCTGTACCCGAACCGGACCGTCCGCGAGAACATCATGTTCCCGCTCCAGGTCGCCGGGCAGGACGACGACCACGCGAGCTCGACGGCCGCCGGCCTGGCGCAGATCCTCAGCATCGGCTCGGTCCTCGACCGGATGCCGAGAACGCTCTCCGGCGGGCAACGGCAGCGGGTCGCGATCGGACGGGCGCTCGTCCGCCGCCCGAACGTCTTCCTCCTGGACGAACCACTGTCGAACCTCGACGCCACGATGCGGACCGAGCTGCGCCAGGAGATCGGCGCGATGACACGCGACCTCAACGTCACCACGCTGTACGTGACCCACGACCAGGTCGAGGCCCTCACCCTGGCCGACCGGATCGCGGTGATGCGCGACGGCCGGATCGAGGACGTCGGTACGCCGGCGCAGGTCTACAACGATCCCGCCACCGCGTTCGTCGCCGGCTTCCTCGGTGCCCCCAGGATCAATCTGCTGGCGGCGACCGTCCGCGTCACCGCTCATCATCGGGTCGCGCTCGACTTCGGCGCCCAGTCCGTCGGGCTCGACCCGAGCGACCGCCGTTCGCTGATCCTGCGGCGTCACGACGGCGCCCAGGTCATCGTCGGCGCCCGCTCGAACGCCTTCCGCGTGATCACGAACGAGGACGTCGCGAACCAGCTGACCGGGACGCTGCGGGCATTCGAGTTCCACGGCCAGCAGTCGATCGCGTTCGTCGAGTGCGGGATCGAGGCCGTCAATCCCGACCAGGTCGGCCGGCCGAGGCCGATGCACGCCGGGTCGCAGCAGGACCCGGCGGCGCCGACCTCGTTGATGACCAGAGTCCGCTCCCGCATCCGGTCCGCCCGCACACCCGCTCCGGCCGAGCTGCTACCACCCACCCACCGCCGAGCCGACCTCGTCATCGAGCTACCCGCCGAAGCAGACCTCAACCGCGGCGCCCGCATCCACCTCGCCATGGACACCACCCGAATCCACATCTTCGACCAAACCGGCCGCCGGGTGGATCGCATCACCCGCTAGTGGGTGATGCCGACGGTCGTTGCCCTGAGCACCAAAGCGGTCCCTGTTGGAACGCAGCAGCTAGTGGAGGGTGTAGCCGCCGTCGATCACCACGACTGAGCCGGTCATGAAGCTGGATGCGTCCGAAGCCAGGAAGACGACGGTCGGTGCGATTTCCTCCGGTACGGCGTACCGCTGCATCGGCGCGTCGTCGATCCAGCGCGCCTTGAATTGCGGCTCGTCGACCGGGGCCATCTCCGTCTTCACGTAACCGGGCGCGACAGCGTTCACCCGGATGTTCAGCGGCGCCCACTCGGCGGCGAGCGACTTGGTCAGCTGATGGACCGCGGCCTTCGACGCGTTGTACGCCGGCTGCCACTGCGGACGGTTCACGATCTGCGCGGAGATCGAGCCGATGTTGACGATGGTGCCGCCGCCGACCGTGGTGAAGTGGCGCGCGGCGGTCTGGCTGAGCTTCCACAGACCGTCGACGTTCGTCGAGAACACCTCGTCCCATTCCTCGTCGGGGACGTCGAGCGACGGGCGATGCACACAGGCTCCGGCGTTGTTCACCAGGATGTCCAGGCGGCCGGTCGCCTCCAGCGCAGCGTCGACCGCGGCCTGACCCGACTCGCGGTCGTTGACGTCGAGCCCGACGCCGATCACCGTCCGTCCGGTCGCCTCGGCCAGCCGCGCGGCCGCCTCCTTGGACGCCGCGACATCACGTGCCCCGATCACCACATCCGCGCCGGCCTCGGCCAGTCCGGTGGCGAACGCGAGCCCGAGGCCGCGATAACCACCCGTCACCAACGCCGTCCGCCCGGCCAACGAGAACTTGTCAAGAACGCTCATCGGGCCATTGTCCCTGGTACGTGTCCCTGGTACGCGGTGGACGCGAGCTCGACAAAGGACCGAACGAGTGGGTTGGTCTCCCCCGTCTTCCAACTCACCACGACCCGGCTCGGCGACAGATCGAGCAGCGGTACGACGGTGAGCTCGCCAGGCGGGTCGTGGCCGAGCGGACTCAATCCGACCGTGCCGTTCCAGAGCACGGCCTGCAGACATTCCTGGACCGAGCGCACGACCGGACCGTCCCGATGCTGACCGCCGTTCCAGTACGACTGCCAGATCGGATCGGTGTCGGCCGGGAACTGGAACCATCGCCGATCCGCCAGATCCTCGAGCTTCAACGCATCCCGATGCGCCAACGGATCATCGGCCCGCAGTACGGCGCCGACCGGATCCGCCCGCAACTCGTGCACGGTCAAGCCCGTCTCGTCGAACGGCGCGCGGGTCAGCGCCACGTCGACCAGACCGGCTCGCAGGCCGCAGGTGGGATCGGTGAGATCGGCCTCGCGAATGCGAACCTCGACACCGGGATGCTGCTGCCGGTACGCGGCGGCCAACCGGGTCGCGCCAGGATCGGTGCTGTCCCCGAGTATCCCGATCGTGAAGCTCACCGCACCGCGAACCCGCGCCGGCACCTGATCGGCCTGCTCCAACAGCGCCCGCGCTTCCTGCAGCAGTACGACGCCTGCCGGCGTGAGCGCGACCCCCGCCGCGGAGCGGTCGAACAGCGTGGCGCCGAGCTCCCGCTCCAACTGCTTGATCGCCCGGCTCAGCGGCGGCTGACTCATCTGCAGCCGCGCCGCCGCCCGGCCGAAGTGGAGTTCCTCGGCCACAGCGACGAAGTACCGCAGGGTGCGCAGCTCCATGACCAGCGACGATACCCGCACGGTATCGCCGCGACCGGATCGGTCTTGGACACCGCAGCCGCCCGCGCGGTGGGATCGAAACATGACCGACGTACTGCTGCCCGATCCCGCCGTCCACGTTGCCGACGCCGAGGAACTCGCGCCCGACCTGCTGGTGATCCCGAACAAGCGGGTCGACCTCGTGCCCAACATCGGCATCATCGGCGGAACCGACGCCGTCCTCGTCGTCGACACCGGTATCGGCACCGCCAACGCCGAGCAGGTGCTCGCGCTGGCGACCGAGGTCGCGCGCGGCCGGCGGTTGTACCTGACCACGACCCACTTCCACCCCGAGCACGCATTCGGCGCACAGGTCTTCGCCGAGCACGCGACGTACCTCGTCAACCGCGCGCAGGCCGACGACCTGAAGGCCAAGGGCGCCGGCTACCTGGAGATGTTCCGCGGCTTCGGCGGCTCGATCGCCGAGCGACTCGAGGGTGTCGAGATCCCCGAGCCCGCCGAGGTGTACGGCGACGCGCGCGATCTCGATCTCGGCGGGCGGATCGTCGAACTGCGCGCCACGGGCCGCGGACACACGAAGGGCGATCAGGTCATCCAGGTCCCGGACGCAGGCGTGCTGTTCACCGGCGACCTGGCCGAGACGGGCCAGTTCGCGATCTTCCCGTGGTTCCCGCCGTACGACGTCGATGTCTCCGGCGTCGGCTGGCTGTCCGTGATGGACCGACTGACCACGACCGCGCCCAAGGTCGTCGTACCGGGTCATGGCGACATCGGCGGCCCGGAGATCCTCACCGACGTCGGCGACTACCTGCGCGAACTCCGCGACGAGACCTGGCGCCGACGGGACTCCGCGATGACCGAGGCCGAGATCCGCACCGAGGTCAAGGCCCTACTCATCGAGCGACACCCCGAGTGGTCCGGCCAGGACTGGATCGACCACGGCATCGACTGCCTGTGCGCCGAGTGACCGCTACCGCTTGTCCTCGTCCAGGATCCGGTTGACCGACCGTTCGACGATCGCGCGGGTCTTGTCGTCGTCGAGGTCGTCGCCGACCCGGTCGATCACCTCGGCGATCGTCCGGCCATGGGCGAACTGATCGATGATCCGAGGGTCGACGTACGAACTGCGGGCGACGGCCGGGGTGTTGCCCAGGTGTTCGGAGACCTCCGCCAGCATCTCCTTGACCGCAGTGTCGAGCGCGGTCTTGGTGACGGGCGGGTCGGCGTCGGCCAGATCCACCGCGGCATGCACGGTGGCCGTCCAGGTCCGCAGATCCTTCACCGTGTAGTCGTCGCCGACCAGCTCACGGAACCGGTCGTTCACCATACCGGCATCGATCTCGTGGTACCCGTCGTCGTCGCGGTACACCAGCAGGCGCGGGTTCTTGTGCCGGCCGCGCTTCAGCGACCGGACGGCTTGCAGCAGCCGATCATCGTCGAGCACGATCGTGCGCGCCTGCCCACCTTTCGCGACGAAGTCGAACACCACCTTCCCCTTGCTCACCCTTACATCGTCACGCAGCAACGTGGCCGCACCACGGCTGCCGTGCTCATCGGCGTACTGCGTGTTGCCGGTGCGGAAGACGCCGTAGTCGAGCATCCGCAACGCCACCGCGAGCACCCGCCGCCGGTCGAGGCCTCGCCTGCACAGGTCCTCGTCCACCGCCTCCCGGAACGCCGGCAACTTGCGCGCCAGCTCGCGCACCCGGTCGTGCTTGACCGCGTCCTGCGCCGACCGCCAGTCGTCGTGGTACAGGTACTGCCGCCGTCCGGCCTCGTCGGTACCGGTCGCCTGGATGTGCCCGTTCGGGTACGGGCAGATCCACACGTCCTCCCACGCGGGCGGGATCGCCAGCGTCCGGATGCGCTCGACCACGTCGACGTCCTTGATCGTCTTGCCGTCGAGGTCGAGGTAACTGAACCCGCGCCCGCGCCGCCGGCGACGGAACCCGGGCTTGTCGACCTGGCTCTTCCGCAGTCGCATCAGTACCGAGCCATCTCTTCCAACGGCCGGAGCTCGTTGCGTCGGCTCGTCGTGGTGACGGTGCCGTCGCTGATCTCGTCGACCTCGTTCCAGGGCAGGTACCAGACGCCGCCTAGGCGGGCATGGACCAGCCGGCGCAGCAACTCGGGCCCGACATGGCGCTCGTAACCGAACAGCCGCGTGGCGCGGTTCTCCACCACGATCAGGCCGTCGACCCGCAACGCGCGCTGCATCGACACCTGCAACGGCCCGTCCTGGACCAACCGCACGTCCGCGACGCCGCCGAACTCGTTGCCATCAGCATCGATCACGCGATGACCGAGCAGTTCATTCAGTCGCATCGCCGGCTCCGGGGATCTTGTCGATGACGTGGTGCTCGATCCAGTCGTCGTAGTAATCCAGGTCGAGGCCGCCGGCCGAGATCGTCACCGCCGTGTCGATCTCGGCGATCCGCCCCGCCGGGATCTCGGCCCGGCCGGAGATCAGCGCCGCCACCACCGGCGGGTCCGCGGCGAGATCGAGCTCGACGTCGTCGACCTTGCCGGCCAGGTGACCGTCGGCCTGGTCGATCAACTGCCGGTCGAGAAGGTGCAACTGCGCGTGCAGAACCCGTCCAGACATACTCAAGCTCCTGCTCTGGTGATGATCATCAGCGGGATCGCGGCGACCGACGCGACCGTCAGCAGGGCCAGGTAGAACAGTCCGAAGGCATTGCGCACCGGGCCGTTCGTCTCGCGGCCGACGTAATCGGGATCGTTCGCGACGATCAGGATCGGCAGGTACGTCAACGGCAGCGCCATCGCGGCGAAGACCACGGAGTACTCCGTCACCTTCACCGGGTCGACCGCCGTCAGCAGGGTCAGCACCGCCAGCACCAGGCAGACGATGATCACCACATGGAACCGCGATGCCTCCCGCGGCCGGACGAACTTCCCCCATTGCCAGCCGCGGTACTGCGCGATCGTGTACCCGCACGACAACGCGGTCTCGAGGGCCGCGCCGAACGTCGCCGCGAACATCCCGATCAGCACGACCGCCAGTCCGATCTTGCCCAGGGCAACGGCCACCGGCAGCGCCACCTGCCCCAATGTGCCGACCTGGATCCCGGCCGGCAGGAACAGCACCGCGGCACACGCCATGATCGACAGCGACAGCAGCCCGCCCAGCGGGAACCCGATGAACACGTTGGTCCGCTCGGTCCCCAGGTCGCGCCGCGTCCACTTCTCCTCAACCCCTCCGGAGGAGAAGAAGAACACCTCGTACGGCGTCATCGCGGCGCCGAACAACGCGATCCCGTAGTACGCGTACGTCGCCCAGCCCTCGTGACCGATCGGATGCAGCTGGGTTGCCTGGTGCAACAACTGACCCCAGTCCGGACCGAGCTTGAACAGCGCGACCGCGAACACGATCAGCAGCAACCCGAGAAGTCCGAAAACCTGCTCCAGCCGGGAGAACTTGACCCGCCAGATCACCAGCCACACCGCGAGCGCGGCCAGCGGCATCCACAACAGGTAGCTGACTCCGCTCGCCAACTCGAACGCGAGCGCGACACCGCCGATCTCGGCGATCAGCGTCAGCAACGTGACCAGGAACGACGCCACCAACGCGAGCAGCCCGGTCCGCGGTCCGAGCCGCTCCCGGATCAGGTCGAACACCGGCCGTCCGGACATCGCCACGACCCGCCCGCACATCTCGGCGTACAGGCAGATCCCGATCACGCCGACGATCACGATCCAGGCCAGGTGCATCCCGAACCGCGCGCCGACCAGGGCGTTGGTGACCAGGTCGCCGATGTCGACGAACCCGCCGATCGCGGTCAGGATCCCGAGCGTGACACCGAGGAGCTTCTTCATTTCGCCAGCTCCCCGACCCGATCGAGGTCCCTGCCGGACAGTCGGAGCGCCGGGAGTTGCCGTTCGGCCGCGGCCAGGTCGTCGTTCCCGAGCGCGATCCGAACGGCGGTCACCGCGGCCACCGCGTCGTCCAGCGTCGAGCTGACCTGCTCGTACAACCTGGCCGACTGTTCGGTCGACGGTTGCTGCGTCGAGAACGTGTCGGCCGTCTTCCCGAGATTCTTCTCGGCGTCGTCGACCATCCGGCGGGCCGGTTGCGGCCAGAGCCGGTGCGCCTGCAGTTGCTCCACGACCAGGCGGGTCGTGTTCACCTCGGATGCGGCGGTACGCGCCGTCTGTGCGGCGTTGTCCCGGAGCTTCTGATCAGGGTCTCCACATCCGGCCAGAATCACCGCCGTCAGCACTCCGACTGCTAACCACCGCAGCACGCGTCACCGTCCGAGGTCCGATAGTCGTACGACGTGCCGGTACCCAGCCTTACGCGTGATCAGTCAGGCTGTGCGGTGCGGGAGCCGGGTCAGGGCCAGGATGTGCTCGGCCGGAGTACCGCGGAGGGCAACCAGTTCGAGGTTGCGGTCGCTGCGCCGGAGTGCGGCGGCGAGCACCTGGATGCCGGCGCTGGCCAGCTGCGTGACCCGGGACAGGTCGACGGCCAGTGGGATGGTGGCGTGACGCGCCACCTCGCGCAGGATGCGGTCGAAGCCGCGAGCCGTCGTGATGTCGATCGGCCCGCCGACCAGCAGCGTCCCGTCGGCGACCTCGGCCGAGAATTCGACCGGCTCCGTCGGGGGCATCACCTCCCCCACGACCAGGCTCGGCGCCTTCGTCAGCGCGGTGCGCACGGTCACCGTCGTACCCGCATCGGTGCGATCGACCGACAGTTCGTCGACCGTCGAGCCGGCCAGCGCCAGGCCGCGCCCACGTCCGGCGGCCGGCTCGCTGTCCTTCCACCGGCCCTCGTCCCGGACCGAGATCTCCAGCTCACCACGCCGCGTCAGGCCGGCCGCCAGCGTCATCGGACCCGGTGCGGTGTCGTAGTAGGCGTGCTCGACGACGTTCGACATCAGCTCGAGGACGGCGTTGTGCACCCCGATCACCAGCACCAGCTCGGGATTCAGCGCCCGCAGCCAGGCCGCGAACTCGTCGCGGTACCGCCCCACAGTCGCCCTGACCGCAGGTCCGGTCCGCGAGAACGCGGGCAACGGAGTACGGCGGTGCGCGGCGAGCACGGTGACGTCGTCGGAGTGTCCCTTGACCAGCTGCAAGACCTGGTCGGCCACCCGCTCGGCGGGGTCATCCGATGCACGACCTCCCGCCGCGGCAGCTCGCAGGAGTTCGGCAGTCGCCTGATCCGGGGTGCGGAAGGGGCGTTCAAGGAGTCCGTCGGTGTAGAGCAAGAGCACGTCATCGATGTCGAGGCGCTCGGTGGACAGTTCGTACCCGCCGGGCGCGCCGAGCGGGGTACCGCCCGAAGGCTCGACGTACCGGGCTGTGCCTGCCGTCGACGCGATCAGCGGCGGCGGATGACCGGCGGTGCAGTAGGTCAGGTCCCCGGTGGCCGGATCCAGTACGGCGGCGCACGCCGTGGCGGCCTGCGCACCCGGCACCCGGCTCGCGAACTTCTCCAGCTGGCTCATCGCGGCGGCCGGATCCGCGCCGTCCTGCAGCGCCATCCCCAACGCAGCGCAGAGTCGTCCCGTGACCCAGGTCGCCCTCGTCCCGCGCCCGACGACGTCCCCGACCATCAGGGCGACCCGGTCGTCGTCGAGTACGACGGCGTCGAACCAGTCGCCACCCACGGTTGTCCCGGTCTCTGCCAGCAGGTAGCGCGCGGAAAGGTCGACGCCTGGCAACACCGGCAACCGGGTCGGGGGCAGCGCTTCGGACAGCATGCCGGCCGTCTGCCAGGCCTCTTCGTACATCCCCGACCTCCATCCGAGAGCGACCCCGGGCTGAGACCTACCTGTGCCCATTCCGGCCCGGTCAACTCCCTGCGCAACAAACCGCCCGCGTCGCCTCGTTCCGGTCGAGGCTGAGGTGCATCATGGAAAGGTGGATGAGTTCGAACCTCAGTCCGCGCTGCGGGACCCGGACCAAGTCGCCGCGACGTTCGCCCGACTGGCTCTGGAGATGCACGACGCGGACGGTGTCGAGGAGACGGTTCAGGCAGTCGTGGAGTTCGCGCTGCAGGCCGTCGACTGTCAGTACGCCGGAGTCGCGCTCTACGCCAAGGGCGGGAACCCCGAGGTGCCGGCGGCGACCGATCCCACCGTGGCCGAGATCTACCGCTTCCAGATGGACGGCGAGAACGGCCCGCTGGTCGAATGCATGCGGACCCAGTCGACCGTCATGGTGCCCGACACCACGTCGGAGATGCGCTGGCCGGACTGGGCCAAGAAGGTCCTGAAGCTGGGAGTGCGGAGCGTTCTCGACGTACCGCTGCGGACCGCCGCCGGCACGGTCGGCGTCATGGGTCTCTACAGCGTCGAGCCGGACGCCTTCGGACCGGACGCGGAGGCGATCGCTCACATCCTGGCCCGGCACGCGTCGGTCGCCGTCGCGACCGCGCGCCGCGAGGAGAACCTCAACCTCGCGGTCGACGCCCGCAAGCTCGTCGGCCAGGCGATGGGCATCCTGATGGAGCGCTACGGCCTGGACGCCGACCGCGCCTTCCAGGTCCTCAGGCGCTACTCCCAGCAGACCAACACCAAGCTCCACGACGTCGCCCGCCAACTCATCGACACCCGAAGTCTCCCTCGGTCCTGACCATCGGCCGGTTTAGGCTCGACGTATGACGACGTACGGTCCGGCAGAGGCGGCTGAGCGGTCCGGGTTCAGCATCGACACGTTGCGCTACTACGAGCGGGAGGGCATCCTCCCGCCGGTGGCACGCAACTCGGGCGGCCGCAGACAGTACTCCGACGACGATCTGGCGATGCTCGACTTCCTGCGCTGCCTACGCGACACCGGCATGCCGATCGAGCGCCTCCGCCGCTACGGCGAACTCGCCCGCTCCGACGAAACAATGCCCGAACGCCTCGCCCTCATCGAGGAACACACCAGAGTCGTAGAGAGCCGCATCGCCGAACTCGAGTCCCAACGCACCCGCCTCCAGGAAAAGGCCACCTGGTACCGCGACCAACTCGAAAAGTAAGTCTCTCGTAGATCTCTTCTTTGCTCGGGACATGGCTCGGTCGGGTGGGGTTGACCTGGTGTGCGCTCCAGGTTGGATCGTCGTTGGTATGACTTTTCCTACCTCCCCTTTGGTGCTCGGCGCGATGATGTTTGGTACGGCGGTCGACGAGGACACGTCGTTCGCGTTGCTCGATCGGTTCGTCGAGCGTGGTGGTGTCTGGATCGACACCGCCGACTGTTATGCGTTCTGGGCCAGTGACGACGGGCGCGGCGGCGCCAGCGAGCGCGTGCTCGGTCGATGGCTGGCCGCGCGGCCCGGCGTACGCGATCGGATCCGCATCGCCACCAAGATCGGCGCGGAACCGCTGTGGGCCGGCTCGTGGCCCGCTCACCGCGCGGGCCTGAGCCGGCGCGCGATCCACGACGCGTTCGCCGGCAGCCTCGAGCGGCTCGGCATCGACCAGGTGGACCTGCTGTGGCTCCATCAGGAGGACCGTCGTACGCCGATCGAGGAAACCGTCGACGCCATCGCCGAACTCAACGAAACCGGCAAGGTACGACGCGTCGGCGCATCGAACCACCCCGCCTGGCGGGTCGAACGTGCCCGTGCCCACGCCATCTCCAAGGGCTTCACGCCGATCGACGCGCTGCAGCTCAGCGCCACCTATCTGCGGGTCCGCCCTGGCACGCTCCCCGAGGACACGGCGCACCCGTTCGGGCAACTCAGCGAGGAGCAGCTCGACCACGCTCGTGAACACCGGATGGAGGTCTGGGCCTACACCCCGCTGCTGGCCGGCGCGTACGACAACCCGGACAAGCAGATTCCCGAGGTGTACGACCACCTGGGGAACACCCGTCGTCTCGAAGCGCTGGACGAGGTCGCCCGGCAGACCGGCATGTCCCGCGGCCAGGTCGTCCTCGCCTGGCTGATTGCCCAAGGCATCCGCCCGATGCTCGGCGGCAGCAAACTCCACCAGCTGGACGCAGCCCTCGACGCGACCGCGCTGACCCTCACCGAGGACCAGCTCAAGGAACTCGACGTGCGCTGAGCCGTCAGCGGTTCGTACGGAGTGTCTGGGCCAGCTCGTCGAGGGCCGGGAGCGCGTCGATGATCGTCTGGGCGGATGCTTCCGGGAGCTGGTCCAGGCAGGCGCCGAGGGCCTCGGTGCGGAGCAGTTTGACGCGTTCGTGCAGCTGGCGGCCGGCGTCGGTGGCTTCGACGCGGACCGCGCGCAGGTCGTCTGGATTCGGGTCGCGCTGGATCAGCTCGAGCTCGGTCAGCCGGCCCACCACCCGGGACAACATGGTCGGATTGAGCCCCTCGAGCTGAGCCAGTTCGGTCAGCCCGAGGGGGCCGCGGAACGTGATCAGCCCGAGCACGGACGCCTGGGTCGGCGTCAGGCCCTCGTCGGTCGCCGTGGCGTTGAGCTCCCGCGCCAGCTTGGAGATCACGCCACGGAGCTTGCTCAACGTCTCGGTGTCAGTCATGTCACCCCTTTATTGCCTGCCAGCAAGCAATGTAGTCTGTTCATCGATGGAACCGTCGAGTTCACCACCGGTGATCACCGAACCGGCCGCAGACGGGTCAGGCGAGCCACTGGCCCACCGGCGGCTCGTCTTCGGCATTGTCGCGATCGCCCTGCTGATGGCATCGATCGATCAGACCATAGTGGCGACGGCGCTGAATGCAATCCGCAGCGACCTGAAGGCCGAGCTGACCTGGAGCGGCTGGACGATCACGGTCTACGCGCTCGGCCAGATCATCGTGATGCCGCTGGCCGGCCGGCTCGGCGACCAGTTCGGGCGGAAGAAGATCTTCCTCGGCGCGGCGGCGCTGTTCACGGTCGCCTCGCTGTGCTGCAGTCTCGCGGACAACATCTACCTGCTGGTGATCTTCCGCGCGTTCCAGGCGATCGGCGGCGGCGCGTTCATGCCGACCGCGACCGGCATCGTGGCCGAACAGTTCGGCCGCGACCGCGATCGCGCGATCGGCATGTTCACCTCGATCTTCCCGATCGGCGGCATCATCGGCCCGATCATCGGCGGCATCATCGTCACGTACTGGTCCTGGCGCGAGATCTTCGTGGTGAACATCCCGATCGGTCTGCTGCTGATCGTGCTCGGCCTGAAGTTCATCCCGAGCAGCGCACCGAAGGCCGCCGCCCGGATCGACGGGACCGGCGCCGCCCTGCTCGCGGTGACGATGCTGTTCGGCATGTACGGGATCAGTTCGCTCGGCAGCGCGGGTGCGGAGCCGACCGATCCGCTGTTCATCGTGTCGATGGTGATCGCGCTGGCGCTCGGTTTCCTGTTCGTCCGGCACGCGAACCGGCATGCCGCACCCTTCATCCCGGTCAGTCTGCTGCGCGGCCGCGGCTTCGGCGCGATGAACCTGATCAACTTCCTGTTCGGCGCGGCCATGCTCGGTTTCGGCGCCCTCGTCCCCCTGTACGCGGAATCGCGGTACGGCATCCAGCCGCTCCAGGCCGGAACGTTGCTGACGGCAAGGGCAGTCGGGATGATCTGCGTCGCGGGACTCGCGGTGTTCGCGCTCCGCCGGACCGGATACCGGGCTCCGATGATCGGCGGCTTCGTGCTGGTCGCGGGCGGGATGACGCTGATGTCGGTGGCCCCGCACGGCCTCACGCCGTACGCCTGGCTGGCGATGGCCGCGGGTATCACCGGTATCGGCATGGGGCTGTCCATCCCGGCGTCCAACAACGCCAGTCTGCAGCTCGCGCCGGACCAGATCTCCGCGATCGCCGGTCTGCGCGGCATGTTCCGTCAGTCCGGCGGGATCGTGGCCGTGTCGATCACCACCGCGATCCTCAACCACGCCACCGACGCCGGCACCACCCAGGCCCACAGTTTCGTCGTCTTCGCCGCGATCCTGCTCCTGATGATCCCGATCGCCTTCCTGGTACCGGACCACCGCGGCACCTGGTAGCGGCTCCTCCTCGGCCCGGATCTCCACGCGATGCAACCACGGCTCGAGCGCTGTAGACCTTCTGCACGAGATAGCTGGTATCGACCACCGGCGGCCGGCGCAAGATGCGTCTCGGGTTGACGGTCGTGCCATGATCGTCCGATCCCACCAGGCATGCTTGGTGCTGTCGGCGCGCCCGCATGGCCGCCGCCGAGAACGCCGAACGCCTCGGCGCCTCCAAACAGTCCACCAACCGCCGCTTCCGCCTTGGCGTCAACACCCTTCTCCAGGGCTCCACCCCCTGCCGACCGAACAGGTGACCATGTTCACGATCGATCAGATCAACGAGATCCATGACACGCTCGGCAAGGCGACGACACTCCCTGCCTACCTGAACGCCCTGAAGGACATCGGCGTCGAGCAGTCCGTGTCGTTCGTGACGGACGGGCACACCGAGCATCACGGCGCGGACGGCTACGTCGTCTCGACTCCTCCGGCCCACGAGAGGTTCACGATCGCCGAGGTGAGCGATCGAACGATGCTGACCGCGGCCCTCGAGGAGACCGACTACGTGAAGATGTCCAAGGCCCTCGCCGACAGCGGCATCGAGAAGTGGGTCTTCGACACCCACGCCCTGACGATCACCTATCTGGACAAAGCGGGAAACGCGCTCCTCGAAGAGGACATCAAGTAGCCGTAGACAGGCGAAGCACTCAGGACTTGGGCTTCTTCGGGCCCTTCGAATGGGTTTGTGTGGGTTTGCCAGGCCGGTTGGGCTGGGACGGTTTCGTCCGGGATCGTGTGGGTTCGACCGTGTGCGGCGGAACAGGAGGCCGAGGGGGGATCGTCGTGGTGCGAACCAGGGCGCGGGTCGGTGACGGCGACGGCTTCGGCGGAACCGAGGGAGCCGTGCTGGTCGGATTGTTGCTAGGAGCAAGGTTATTGGCCGGCGGCAGCTCCGGAGATCTGGTCGCGAGGACGATGCCGACCACAGTCGCGAGAACGGTTGCCGCGACGGCGCCGGCGAGAGCGGGCTTCGCCGACTTCCGACGTACCGGGGCCGGCACCGGTGGAGCCGGCGCCATGGTCGCCGTGGTGGTGGGCGGCGTGGTGGTGGGCGGCGTGGTGGTGGGCGGCGTGGTGGTGGGCGGCGTGGTGGTGGGCGGCGGTATCGCACCGTCCGCGAGCTCGGCTGCGGTCGGCCGGCGAGAGGCATCCTTGGCGAGCATCCAGAGGACCAGCTCGTCGATGTCGCGCGGGAGATCGGGCCGGACCTCACTCGGTGGCATCGGCTCTCGCTGGACGTGCTGGAACATCACCGACGCCGGGTTCTCGCCCAGGAACGGCGGATGCCCGGTCACGAGCTGGTAGAGCACACACCCGAGCGCATAGATGTCGGACGGAGGCTCGGCGGGCTTGCCCAGAGCACGTTCCGGCGACAAGAAGTGAGTGGTGCCGACGAGTTGCCCGCCCGCGGTCAGGGTCGTCGGCGTGTCCTGGAGGAACCGGACGATGCCGAAGTCCGCGACCTTCACCGAGCCGTCACGGGTGAGCAACAGGTTGTCCGGCTTGATGTCGCGATGCACGATCCCTTCGCGGTGTGCGGTCGCGAGACCGGCCGCGGCCTGCCGGACGATCGACCTGGCCCGGTCAGGGCTGAACGGTCCCGAGCACCTGAGCTCCTCCCCCACGGTGTGGCCGTCGACCAGCTCCATCGCCAGGTAGAAGCGGTCCTCGTACTCACCGAAGTCGTAGGCGGCGACCACGTGCGGATCGGACAACCGCGCGATCGCCCGCGCCTCACGCAGGAACCGCTCCGACGCGGCGAGCGTGCCCTCGACCGGCAACATCACCTTCACCGCGACCTCACGGCCGAGCACGAGATCGTGCGCGCGGTACACCTCACCCATCCCGCCACGACCGATGATCGCGCCGGTTCGGTACCTGCGCGCGATCACCTCCCCTGCTCGTCTCACCCCGGGCCGGTACCCATCGTCAATCGCCCGCCGGCAAGTTGCTTGCCCAAGGCCAACGACTACCGCGGGCCAGGATGGGCACTGGGGAAGCATGGCGCAGACAACGTATGCAGAACGGACAGCGCAAGCGCCGCAGCTCAGGTACGTCAGAACGCTGGATTGTGACGCGGATCGCCTGTGGAACCTGATCACCAACCCCGAGCTTCTCAGCGGTTGGCTCGGCAGAACGGTGCTGAGCGACACGCAGTACGGCGGATTCCTGGTCGCGGCCGACGCACACCCCCAGCAGACCGGCATGGTGACCACCTGTGAGCCGCCGCACTACTTCCAGGCTGCCTTCAACGACCCACCGCACCACCCGACCACGGTCCTTGTGGACGTGGTCCCGGCCGAGCACGGATCCCACCTGATCCTCACGCAGGGCGGTATCCATCCGAGCCGGCTCGCGTACTACGACGTGTTCTGGAACGCCGCCCTGCACCACCTCGAGCAAGCGGTCCAGGATCGTTCAGGACGGTTTCTCGGCGAGTAGCTTCAGTCGCCGGAGAGCCTCGGAGTTCCGCCGGTGCAGCATCATGTCGGCGACCGCGGACGGCAGCAACGCGGCCGGTCCGCTGACTGCCTTCTCGGTCATCACGAGCCGGCACCCGCCCGCTGTCTCCGTCGCCCGGAACTCCACCTCACCGGCGCCGACCGGCCAGGCCCGGATCTGCAGGCGTAGCCGGCGCAGCGGCTCGTACTCCATCGACACCGTCGTGTCGTCCAGCAGGAACGGCCAGGCCCCGACCGAGTGGTGGATCCGGCCACCCGCCTCCGGCCACGGCGGGTCCACGTCCCGGATCCTGGACGCTCCGACCACCCACGCGGCGTACGACCACCCGTCGGTGAGAACCGCGAACACGTCCTCGACACTCGCCTCGATCAGACATTCGTTCTCGCTCATACCCACCCCGGTACCCCGATCTCACCGCGGACCCTGCTCGGGCGCCGATCAGCCGGGCTGAGCCGGGTTGAGCCGGATCGAGTCCAGCCGGTCCACCCAGCCGAGCGTCTCGCCGGTCGGCCGGGTCGGCCGGTACTCCGCGGCGATCATGCCGCGGTAGCCGGCGGCGACGAGGGCGTTCACGGTCGCCTCGATCGGCAGGTCACCGCTGCCCGGCTCACCCCGCCCCGGGCTGTCGGCCAGCTGGACGTGGCCGATCCACGGCGCCATCCGATCCGCAGCCGCCACCAGCTCGACCTGGTTGCTGCCGAGGTGGAAGAGGTCGAACAGCAGCCGGACGTTCGGCGTCGAGCGGAGCGGACCTTCTAGCAGGTCGATCACGTCGTCGCCGTCGACCAGCGGATACGAGCCGTTCAAGCCGCGAGCCAGCGGCTCCAGCAGCACAGTTCCGTCGATCTTCGCCACCGCCGACGCGGCCGCCCGTACGGCCTGGATCGCGGTGTCCCGCTGCTCGGCGACCGACCACCGATCGTCCAGCTGGCCGTACAGCAGATTGAACGCGCGGCAACCGGTACGCCGAGCGATCCCGACCAGCTGCTCGATGTTGACGGCCAGTTCCTGCTGGCGGTCGGGCCGGCACGCGACACCTCGCTCCCCCGCGGGCATGTCGCCGCCGAAGAAGTTCAACCCGGACAGTGCGACGCCGGCTCGTTCCAGCGCATCGACCAACGCGTCCACCTGCTCCCCCGACGTGGCGGGCTCAGGAAACGGCCACCAGCTCTCGACGTGTTCGAAGCCCGCCGCCCGGGCCGCCGCCGGACGAGCCAGGTAGGGCAGCTCGGTGAACATGATCGAGATGTTCGCGCTGAGCGGGAGAGTCGGCATATCACTACTCTCCTGCAAACTCGCCTGGCCTGCAATCTTGACAGACAAGTTTGCCGAACTAACGATGGATCGCAGGAACATCCCCTTGCGCACCGGAGCCGCAACCTCCGATCCGCCGAGCGAAAAAGGTGATGGCGATGTCCTCCCCGCTCCCCTCCATCTCGCGCCGCTCCGTCCTCCGACTCGCCGGTGGGATCGGCGCCGCCGCGCTCGCCGCTCCGGTCCTCGCCGCCTGCGGCGGTTCGACCGGCTCCGGCTCGTCCAAGTCGGCCTCCCTTCGATTCATGTTCTGGGGTTCCGACGACCGAGTGAAACGTTTCCAGAAGGCGTGTACGGCGTTCACCGACAAGAACCCCTCGATCAAGGTCAGCCCCGAGTTCGGCGATATCGACGCAATCGAGACCAAGCTCACCGTCGCGATGTCGGGCAACAACCTCCCGGACGTGTTCTGGGTGACCGGCGACCTGCTGCCGCAACTCGTCGCCGGCGGGCACGTCATGGACCTGACTCCGCATCTGGGCGCCGGCAAGGGTATCGCCGACGCCGGTTTCACCGACGCGATCAAGGCGCCGGGACAGATCGACGGCAAGCAGTACGCGATGACCCACGGGTTGCAGTCGATCGGTCTGTTCGCCAAGAAGAACATCCTCGACGAGGTCGGCGTACCGGTGAAGAACTACCCGGACTCCTACAGCTGGGACGAGTACGCGCAGATCAGCGCGAAGATCCACGCCGCCAAGGGCGCGAAGTTCTTCGGCACCGACGACCCCAACACCGGCGGCGCGGCCGACTGGTTCGGCGCGTACGCCCGGCAGCACGACCAGGACATGTGGGCCGCGAGCGGAGACCTCGGCTTCACCAAGGACCTGATGACCGAGTGGCTGACGTACTGGAAGAACCTGCGCGACACCAAGGCGTCGGTTCCGGCCGCGCTGGCTCTGGAGCAGAACCCTTATTTCGAAGGGGCTCCGATGATCCGCGGGCTGGCGGCGTACCACATGCGCAACTCCAACCAGATGCTCGAGTTGCAGGGTCTGACCAAGGACCCGCTGGTGCTGATGCCCTGCCCGGGCAACGGCGGATCCGGCAACAAGGCGATCGAGCTCTCGCCGAACATGCTGTGCGTCGCCGCCAAGACGAAGAACCCGGACGCGGCGCTGAAGTTCGCCGACTACCTGCTCAACGACGTCGATCGCGCCAAGATCGTCGGTACGACGATCGGCTCGCCCCCGACCAAGGCCGTACGCGACGCCATCGCCTCCTCCGTGACCGACGCCGAGAAACAGTTCCTCACCTACATCGGCTTCGAGGCCGAGGCCAAGAGTCTGCCGGTACGCAACGGCCTGCCCACCTCGGGAGCCTTCACCAGCGACATGGTCAAGGCCTGGCAGAACCTCGGCTACGACAAGGCGTCGATCCCGCAGACCGTCGACCTGATCTTCGGCGACCTGCGGACCAAGCTCCTCAAGAAGTAGCCGTACCCCCACCGAGTCACACCGAACGCGCGGAAGGACAGCTATGCCACTGACCGAGATCGCCGCCAGCCTGTATCCGTGGGACCTGGCCGACGAGGGCATCGACCACATCCTCGACGTCCTGAGCAGCCGCGCGGAGGTGAATTCGGCGTACCTCGTCGGCCTGATGCACAAGGAGAAGCGGCCGCTCCATGCCCGGCACTACCCGCACAATCCCGTTCGCCGGTACTACGTGCCGGAGGACAGCCGGGCGTACTGGGCGCCGGACCCCGGCAAGTACAAGCGGATCAAGCCGCTGACGACCGAGCGGGACTTCCTGATCGGCCGCGACTGGCTCGACGAGTTGATCACCGCCGCCCGGCGACGCGGCATGCGGACCGGGTGCGAGATCTCGCACACGATCATCGACGCGCAGTACGCGCGGGAGAACCTCTCCGACGTACTGCAGCGCGATGTGTACGGCAATATCGTCGGGGCGTTCGAAGCTGTCGAGGCTCAGCGCGCACTCCCCTGCCTGAACAACCCCGACGTACAGGACTATCTCTACGGGTTGTTCGCCGACATCGCCGCCAACCACGACGTCGACTACGTGCAGACCTGCTTGGTCCTGTTCGGCGCCGGACGCGACGACGGCGGGACGCACAGCTTCGGCCCGACGTCGTGGCAGCAACTGCTCGCGGTCGCGACCGGCGGCTGTTTCTGCGACGCGTGTCGAGCGAAGGCCACCGAGGAGGGCCTGGACTGGGATGCCGTCGTCCACGAAGTCACGCACCTGGCCAATCTCTCCCGCCGGATCGGGCTGGAAGAGCTGCACGAGCGCCAACTGCTCGACGAGTCCAACTACACCGAATCGGCCCTGCTGGTCGAGAACGAGGCATTCACCGCGTGGCTGCAGTTCCGCAAGCGCTCGGTCAACCGGTTGTTCTCGCTGGTCCGCGAGGCGCTGGCCAGCGCCGGACGGCCGGTCGAGTTCCGCTACAACACGTACATGGCGTCGCCGGAGCGCGCGGGCCTGGACTTCGCGTCCGCCTTCACCTACGTCGACTCGGTCCGCGAGTCCGACTACTCCGATCAGCTCGGCACCGCCGAAGGGGTAGCGACGAAGCGAGCCAAGCTGATGAAATGCCGCCGGGCGCTCCGCGAGGACCAGCAGTTGATCGCGGCTCTCGGAGTACGTCCGAACGCGACCACCCAGACGCTCACCGACAGCGTCAAGGCAGCCGTCGACGCCGGTGCGGACGGCCTCTCGCTGGGGCACTACGACGGCGCGACGATGGAACGGCTCGACGCGGTCCGGATCGGTCTGCACCGCTGGGAGGGGCAGCAGCGCGACTGGCAGCCGTTGCCCGAGGCATCGGTGGACTAGCGCGATGGCTCTGATCAACGAGGTCCAGCAGGCTACCCGGGACCGCCCCTCCCCGGGCCGGCGATCGCGGATCGCCTACCTCTTCCTGCTGCCGTGGATGGCGGGCGTGCTGCTGATCACGCTCGTCCCCATGGTCACCTCGCTGTATCTGTCCTTCACCGACTACCGGCTAGGAGACTCTCCCCGGTTCACCGGACTGGAGAACTACCGGCGGATGTTCGGCGATCCGGACTTCCTCGCGGCGGCGGGCGTGACGGCGAAGTACGTCTTCATCTCGGTTCCACTGCAACTGGCCTTCGCGCTGGCGATCGCCGTTCTCCTCAACCAAGGCGTGCGAGGGCTGGCGCTGTACCGGTCGGTGTACTACCTGCCCTCGCTGCTGGGTGGCAGCGTGGCGGTGGCGGTGCTGTGGCGGCAGCTGTTCTCGAGCACCGGACTGGTGCCGGAGCTGGCGGGCAAGCTCGGGATCCAGATGGGGTCCTGGATCTCCGAGCCCGCACACGCGCTGGACACGCTGATCATCCTGCACGTGTGGACGTTCGGCTCGCCGATGATCATCTTCCTGGCCGGATTGCGGCAGATCCCCGAGGAGCTGGTGGAAGCGGCCAAGGTCGACGGCGCCGGAGCGTGGCGCCGGTTCACGTCAGTGATCCTGCCGCTGCTCAGTCCGGTCGTGTTCTTCAACCTGATCCTGCAGCTGATCGGCTCCTTCCAGGCCTTCACCCAGGCGTACATCATCTCGGCGGGAACCGGCGGCCCGTCGAACTCGACGCTGTTCTACACGCTGTACCTGTTCGTGACCGGCTTCAAGAACTTCGAGATGGGCTACGCGAGCGCGCTCGCGTGGATCCTGTTCGTCGTGATCGGCATGCTGACCGCCATCAACTTCGTCGCGGCCCGCTACTGGGTTCACTACGAGGACTGATCCCCGATGAGGACAGATACGGTGACCACTCTTCCATCCGCTCCCGCGGCGGCACACGAGTCCGGCCGGCGGGGACAGCGAACCGGCTCGGCCCTGCTGGAGTGGCTCCTGCGGCGAGGCTGGCGCCATCTCCTGCTGGTTGCCTTCGGCATCATCATGATCTATCCGCTGATCTGGATGCTGACCCGGTCGTTCATGAACAACAGCGACATCTTCGGCGACGGCACCGGCGGCGGGAAGCTGACGCTGGCCAACTACCTCGACGGCTGGGACTCGCTCGGCATCCCGTTCGGCCGGTTCATGCTGAACTCGATGATCGTCGCGATCGCGTGCATCGTCGGCAACCTCGTCTCGTGCACGCTGGCCGCGTACGCGTTCGCCCGGTTGCGGTTCAGGTTCCGCGGACCGATGTTCGCGATCATGCTCGCAACCATCATGCTGCCGTTCCACGTGACGGTCGTTCCGCAGTACGTGATCTTCTCGAGGCTGGGACTGACCGACACCTACGTGCCGCTGATCCTGCCGAAGTTCCTCGGCGTGGAGTCGTTCTTCATCTTCTTGATGGTGCAGTTCATGCGCACGCTGCCGACCACGTTGGACGACGCCGCCGCGATCGACGGCTGCGGGCCGCTGCGCACGTTCTGGAGCGTCATCCTCCCGCTGTGTACGCCGGCGATCGGCGTCACGGCCGTCTTCACGTTCATCTGGACGTGGAACGACTTCTTCACCCCGCTGCTCTACCTGAACCGGCCCGACCTCTACACGGTGCCGCTGGGGTTGAGCACCTTCTCCGACTCGGCCGGGCTCAGCAACTACGGCGCGCTGTTCGCGATGTCGATCGTCACGCTGGTCCCGGTGTTCGCCGTGTTCCTGTTCGCCCAGAAGGCCCTGACCCAGGGCATCGCGACGACCGGCCTCAAGTAGGTCCGGACAGGAGGTCCATGTCCATCATCACCGAGGTTGAGCTGATCGAGTTCGACCACACGGTTGTACGCCGCTACGACCGGATGGGTGAGCCACGGACCGCGGCGACCCCGCCCAGCCGGACGACGCGCCGGTTCGGGATCCGGATCCGCACCGACGACGGCGCCGAGGGCGGGTACGTCGTGCTGTGGAGCGCCCCGCCGTACGCGATCGCGCAGGTCAAGGCGATGGCGGCGAGTCTCGTCGGTCGTGACGTCCACGACCGCGAGGCGATCTGGGACAGCTTCAACGGCGGTTTCGCCAAGACCGACCGGATCGGCGCCGGGGCGATCGACATCGCGCTGTGGGACGTGGCCGGCAAGCTGGCCGGCCTGGGGATCTCCCACCTGCTCGGGCGGTTCCGTGATCGGCTCCCGGCGTACGTCAGCACGGTGGGCGGCGGGCACGGGCTCGGCACGCTCGCGACCGCGGCCAGCTACCGCGATTTCGCCGACGAGTGCGCGCGGCGGGGTGTGCCGGGCTTCAAGATCCACGGCCGGTCGGCCGGTACCGCCAAGGACGAGATCGAGATCTTCGGCGCCACGGCCGAGGGGTCGGGCGGCCGCAGCGACATCATGACCGACCCCGGCAAGAGCCTGCCCACACTCGCGGAGGCCCTCAAGCTCGGGCGATTCTGCGACGAGGTCGGCGCCTACTGGTGGGAGGACCCGATGCGCGGCGACGCCCCGCTCGCCCATCAGATCCTGCGTCAACGGGTCCGTACGCCGCTGCTCATCACCGAGTTCGTCCGCGGCCTGGAACTGCGGACCGCGATCGCCCTCGACGGTGCGACCGACTTCCTCCGCGCGGATCCTGAGCTCGACGTCGGCATCACCGGGGTGATGAAGACCGCGCACGCGGCCGAGGCGCTCGGACTGGACCTGGAGGTGCACGCGGCCGGTCCGGCGCAGCGCCACTGCATGGCCGCGATCCGGAACGCCAACTACTACGAGCTCGGGCTGCTGGACCCGACCACCGGCAACCCGTCGATCCCGGACGTCTTCGCGGACGACTATGCCGACGATCTGTCCGCGGTCGGTGACGACGGGTGCGTCGGCGTGCCTCCGGGCCCGGGACTCGGCGTCACCTTTGACTGGGATCGGATCGGCACGCTGAACGCGGACCGTACAGTGTTCAAGTAGCCGGTAAACCTGTCAGGCAGATGAGCAATTAGGATGCGCACATCGGGCCGGATGAACGCAAGGAGGCGGTGGGAGTGACTGTCGAGCTGGAGAACACCTCGCTGACCGACTCACTGGTGAAGGCAATGCGCAAGCAGATCATCGCCGGCGACATCCCACCGAACGAGAAACTCTCCGAGATCTGGGTCGCGAATCGGTACTCCGTCGCGCGCCCGACCGCCAAGGCCGCGCTGGACCGGCTCACCAACGAAGGCCTGCTGCGCCGGGGACCACGCCGTACGGCTGTGGTCCCCCAGCTGTCCGCCGACGATGTCAGTGACCTGTACTTCAGCCGGGAGCCGATCGAGTCCCGGGCGGTGATCACGCTCGCGAACCGTAGCGAAGTGCCAGGTGATGCCGACCGCTCGTTGGCGCTGATGCGGATGGCGGCCGAGCGCGAGGAGCACACCGAACACACCGAGGCCGACATCTCCCTGCACCGGGCCCTGGTCGCCGCCACCGGCAGCGCGCGCCTGCGCCGCATGCACGAGTCGGTGATGGGCGAGACGCAACTGTGCATCGCCCAGGTGCGCGCGCACGCCGGCCTCGACCTCATCGGCCTGACCGACCGCCACGCCGCCATCCTCGAGGCAATCCGCGGCGGCAACCCGGACGAGGCGGTCGAAGCCCTGCTGACCGACCTGCACAACTGCCGCGACACCCTGCTGTCCGACATCAAGGCAGCGCAGGAGCGGAACAAGGTCGGCGCGTAGCACGGTCTCCCGGGTCAGGGCTCGATGAGGCCGGCGCGGATGGCGTAGCGGGTCAGTTCGGTACGGTCGCGCATGCCGAGCTTCTGCAGGATGTTCGCCCGGTGGCGTTCGACGGTCTTCACGCTGATCGTGAGCATGCGGGCGATCTCCTTCGACGGATGGCCCTCGGCGATGAGCTTCACGACCTCGTCCTCGCGCGGGGTGAGGACCTGTCCCGGGACGCGCTCGCCGCGTCTGACCCGCTCGAGGTAGTCACGGACCAGGGTGCTCATCACGCCGGGGTACAGGAACGACTCGCCGCGGCCCGCCGCGCGGCAGGCGTCGACGAGGTCGCGGTCGGCGACCGACTTCAGCACGTAGCCGCTGGCACCGGCCTTCAACGCGGCGAAGAAGTACTGCTCGTTGTCGTACATCGACAACATCAGCATCCGCGGTGGCTCCCGCCGGCGGGACAACTCGCGCGCGGCCTGCAACCCCGTCATCCGGGGCATCGCGACATCGAGCACCGCGAGGTCGATCTCGGTACTGCGGAACGCCTCCAGCGCTTCGGCCCCGTCTCCGGCCTCGGCGACCACCTGCAGGTCCGGTTCGCTGTCGAGGATCAGCCGTACGCCGCGGCGTACCAGAGCGTGGTCATCGGCGAGCAGGATCCGGATCATCGGCCTGCCTCCAACGGGACAGTCAGGCGCACCGACGTACCGGACTCCCCTGGGCCGACCGTCAACTCCGCGCCGATCAGCAGAGCCCGCTCACGCATGCCGCGGATGCCTGTGCCCTCTTCAGCTCCACGCAGTCCGATCCCGTCGTCGTCGACGGCGAGAATGACGGTCATGCCTTGCCGTTGCAGCGAAAGCCGCACGGTGCGCGCTTTCGAGTGGCGCGCTGCGTTCGTGAGCGCCTCTTGGGCAACCCGGTAGATGACCAGCTCCCGCTCCGAGCCGAGGTCTGGCAGACCCGGCGAGGTGATCCGGCGGACCTGCATGCCGTGCGACGAGAAGTCGGTCGCGAGGGAGGCCAGCGCGCTCTGCAGGCCCAGGTCCTCCAACACACCAGGTCGCAGCCGTCGAGCAACACCGCCGACCTCGTCGAGCGTCGCTCGCGCAGTCTCCTGCACTTCCATCAACTCCAACTGCACTGCTGCAGGCACTCGCGACGACAACTGCTTCAGTCCGAGCAGTACGGCGGTCAGCCCCTGCCCGATCTCGTCGTGCAACTCGCGCGCGATCCGGTGGCGCTCGGCCTCCTGGGCCTCAAGCGCCTTCGCGTTGCTCCTGCCCCGTTCGGTCTCGAGCCGTTCGAGCATCGCGTTGAAGCCGCGCACGAGTTGCCCGACCGCCCCGGTGCCCGACTCCGGCAGCCGGCGGCCGGGGCGTTGCAGATCGACCGTGTCCATCAACCGGATCAGCCTGTCCAGCGGCGCCAGACTCGTCCGCAACAGCACCGAGTTCAGCACCACGATGCCGATCAGGCCCAGCACCAGCACGACGGCCTCCGACACCAGCACGGTGGCCGAAACCGTCACCGGGGCAAGCGCCAGCGCTGCGGTCCCGACCACGAACACGAGTCCGTTGATCAGGCAAACCCGCCAGTACAAAGGCATCCCGGCTCCTGTCTTCATCTGTCCAGCCTCCATCAACGAGCTCAGCGGTGTCCATGACGCGAGGTGAATGTGGGGGTTAGCACTCATTCCGACTGTGCGAGCAGGTCGGCAGACTGGAAGTGCGGCGAGGCTCCGTGGCGGGCCGAGAGATCGCGGGCGGATGCCTCGCCGCACCACCAGGCCCCGGGAGGCACCATGGACCTCGCGACTTCCGTCCTCGCCGATCTGCCCGTGTATCCATGGGCGATCGTTGCCGGACTCACCGCTCTCGGCGCCGGAACCGCTCTCGAGCCGCGACGCGTCCCACGCGACCAATGGCTCGTCGTACTGCGTTCCGGCCGGGCAACCCGCGTCCTTGCCTCCGGTACCACGATCCGGCTGCCGCTTCTCGAGCACTACCTCTGGTTGCCGAGAGCACCCATCTGCCACCCGATCGTCGTGGCGGCGCGCACCCACGAGGGTATCGAGGTCCGGCTCTCCGGCGACGTGACCATCCAGATCGTCGATCCCGCCGCAGCGGCGGAGGCTTCGCTCACCCCGACGGATCTCGCGCTGGACGAGGCAGAGCGGGCTCTCGCCCGACTGGTCGCCCGCGGCGATGTCGTAGCGCTCGCCGAGTTGCCGACGTACCTCGACGTCGAGGTTGCGGTGCCTGGCGTGCGGATCAGCGCCCTCGAGATCGGCAGGATCGAGATCGAGCTCACCTGGCAGGTGCTCCGCTCGGTCGCACCTCAGACGAAGTAGCGCAGCCACACGTACACCCACGCCATTCCGATACTGAGCGCGGTCACCACGATGCCGTACCGGGTGAACTGCCAGAACGTGATGTGGTGACCACTACGCGAAGCGATGCCGAGGGCAACCACATTGGCGCTCGCGGCAACCGCCGTACCGTTGCCGCCGAAGTCCGCGCCGAGTGCGAACGCCCACCACAACGCCTGCCCGGTCCGGTGATCCGGCGCCTGCTCGACGACTCCCTCGACCACCGGCGTCATGGTGGCGACGTACGGGATGTTGTCGAAGAACGCCCCGAGTACGCCGGAACCGAACAGCACCGCCGTCGCCGCCAGCAGGTACCGATCCCCGATCGCGGCCACCGCCCAGTCGCCGATCGTCCCGATCACGCCGGTGTGGACCAGACCCGCGACCATCACGAACAGGCCCATGAAGAACACCAGCGTCGACCATTCGACCTCACGCAGTACCTCGGCCACGTCGGCCTTCGCCACCAGCATCATCACGCCGGCGCCGATCAGTGCGACCAGCGAAGGCTCGAGATGGATCACCGAGTGGAGCGTGAACGCCGCGACCATCACCGCAAGCACGATCAGGCAGCGCGCGAGCAGCCAGGGGTCGCGGATCGCGCGGCGTTCCTGCAACGCCAGCACAGCCGCGACCTGCTCCGGGTTGTACCGGAAGTCCTTGCGGAACAAGAATCTCGACAGTACGACGAACAGCGCGAACACGATCACCACGATCGGCGTCATGTGGACGAGGAAGTCGTTGAACGTCAGGCCGGCCCGACTGCCGATGATGATGTTCGGCGGGTCACCGATCAGTGTCGCGGCGCCGCCGATGTTCGAGGCGAGCACCTCGGCGATCAGGTACGGCTGCGGTGGGATCCGCAACCGCTCGCACACCACGATCGTCACCGGGGCGACCAGCATGATCGTGGTCACGTTGTCCAGGAACGGCGATGCGACCGCGGTGATGATCATGAGCAGCACCATCAGCCGGTACGGCTCACCGCGGGATCGTTTCGCGGCCCAGATGCCCAGATAGTCGAACACCCCGGTCTGCTTGATGATCCCGATCACGATCATCATGCCGAGCAGCAGGAAGATGACGTTCCAGTCGATACCCTCGTGCTCGGAGAAGAACACCTCGGTGCCCGGCGCGAGCCCGAGGACGAGCATCGCGGCGGCGCCGATCAGCACCACCTTGACCTTGTTGGCCTTCTCGGTCGCGATGTAGAAGAACGCCAAGCCGAAGATTCCGAGCGCGACGAGTGGCCTCATCACCCGTTATCCCGGCGACTGGTCGCCGAGCCCGGAGACCGCCAGGCTCGTGAGCAGACGGTCGAGCGTGATCACGCCGGTGACCACACGGTCCGGACCGACCACAGCGACCAGAGGGCTCCGGCCACGCGCCATCAGGGCCGCGATCTCGAGCAGCGTCGCGTCCGCGGTCACCGTCAGCGGCCTCGCCACCGGACGCGGCAGGCAATCGCCGACAGTCAGCCCGCCGAGCTCCCGCCAGAACGCGTCCGCCGACGACTCGTCGACCGCCCGTACGAGCATCGGATCGTCCTGGAACGCCGCCGGAATGCTCAACTTCAGCACCTGCGACCCCGGCAGCACCGCAACCGGCCGGCCGAACCCGTCGACCACGACGAGCCCTGGCATCCGCCCGACAGCCATCAGCTGCACCGCCTTGACCACGGAATCGGCCACCGTGACCGTCGGCAACCCGACCGCTATGTCACCGGCACGCATCGCCGCACCACACTGGACCCGCCCGATCGCACCGGTTGCCCCGACACCACTCACCCTGACCTCCCGGACCGCCTCGAGACGGCGGCCTCACTCGGAATCCAGTCTTCTTGGCCGCCCACTCCGGAACCATGGGGTCCAGACCCCAACTACGGTCCTGTGCAGACGAGGATCCAGAGGAGGAAACGTGATCACGCTCGACATTGCCGAGTTCGCCATCGCGGTGCCGGACGATGACATCGCAGATCTACGCCGTCGCCTCTCGTCGACCCGTTGGCCGAGATCCTGGCCCGAACCTGCCTGGTCGGCAGGAACCGACAGCGACGTACTCGCGCACCTGGTCGACTACTGGGCGGACGGCTTCGACTGGCGCAGTCACGAGCAACGCCTGAACGCCGAGCCACAGCGAACCGCGACCGTCGGCGGACAACGGGTGCATTTCCTCCACGTGCGCGCGAAGCAGCCGACGGACCTCCCCCTGATCCTCACCAACGGCTGGCCGAGCACCTTCGCCGAGCTGATCCCGTTGGCGCACCGGCTCGCCGACCTCGGACACGACGTCGTCGTACCCTCCCTGCCCGGCTTCACCTTCTCCGATCAGCCTTCCGAGGCGCCGGCCGCAGTTCCGACGTACGAACTGTGGCACCACCTCATGTCAGGCCTCGGCTACGACCGCTACGCAGCACACGGCGGCGATCTCGGCGCCGGGATCACCTCACGCCTCGGCGCTGCCCACCCGGAAGCGGTCGCAGGTATTCACCTGATGGCTGTCATGCCGGCCGTTGACCACAGCAACCTCACGGCAGCCGAGGAGGCTTATCTGTCGGGGATCGAGTCTTGGACCAGCGACGGCGGCGCCTACCAGCATCAGCAGCAAACGCGACCGCTCACCCTGGCGTACGGTCTGACCGACTCGCCGGTCGGTCTGCTCGCCTGGATCCTCGAGAAGTACCGCTCGTGGAGCGACCTCAGCACTCGCTGGACCGATGACGACGTACTGCTGCAGGCCTCGCTCTACTGGTTCACCAACACGATCGGCACGTCGTTCCGGCCGTACTTCGACTATCTGGCCCATCCGACGCCGCGGCCGACGATGGGCGACCTACCGACGGCCGTCGCCGCGTTCCCCTACGACATCTCCGTGCCGCCACGCGAGTATGCGGAGCGGACGTACCACGTCGTCCGCTACACCCGCTTCAACCACGGCGGCCACTTCGCCCCCCACGAGCAGCCCGACGCACTCGCGCAAGACCTCCACGACTTCGCGATCTCCCTCAGTGGCTAGCTCAGAGGCCGTGTTATCGCTGCGGAGGTGCTGTCGAGAGGTGATCGGTCAGGTGCCTGGGGCGATTGTGCAGGCGGAGATGCATTGCCAGGTGTCGTTGCGCTTCTGGTAGGCGTCTGTGTGGAGGGCTTCTTGCTCTGTGCCGTCGGTGAGCATCGTGTAGGTGCTGCGGCCGTGGATCAGGGCGACGTCGCCGAGGATGCGGACCTTGACGTCGTGAACGGCGAGGTCTTTGAAGGGGTGCGGCTTGGCGATGTACTCGAGGTACTCGCCGCCCGCAACCCGCGCACGGCTCAGTCGAACTCGTAGCGTTCCTCGCGCCAGGGATCGCCGTGGTTGTGATAGCCGGCTTGCTCCCAGAAGCCCGGCTCGTCCTGCAACATCAGTCGCAATCCGTTCACCCACTTGGCCGACTTCCAGAAGTACAGGTGCGGGACGAGTAGACGGGCAGGGCCGCCGTGCAGCGCCGCGAGCTCCTTCCCGTCGTACCGATAGGCGATCCAGGCCTTCCCGCCCAGGAGATCGGTCAACGGCAGATTCGTCGTGTAGCCGCCGTACGCCGTGACCGTGACATGGGTCGCTTCAGTCGCAACGTCGGCGAGGAGGGCGTCGACCGAGACGCCTTCCCAACGCGTGTCGAACTTGGACCATCTGGTGACGCAATGGATGTCGGCGACAACTGCTTCGGATGGCAGCGCAAGCAGGTCGTGCCAGCGCCAGCTCCGCTGCTGACCGGTCTCGGAGGTGACTGTGAACTCCCACTTGTCCTTGGGGATCAGCGGAGTCACGCTCGCTGACAGCACCGGGAAATCCTCGGTGACATGCTGGCCAGGTGGCAGCCGACGGTCGTCGGCTCCCCTGCGGCCATGGAATCCGGGGTTGACGACGCCGCTCATGCGATCTGTTGTTCCGGTAGGAGTACGTCGGTGGCCATCCCGTGCAGCATCAGCGCGACGAAGACGATCCGCTGCTTCGCCGTCAGATTCTCGTCGACGGCACGGTGCACGGCGTTCATCAGATCCTGGCTTTCGGCGTGCGCCTCCGGCTCGATCCCCAGCCGCGTCGGAAGGCGGTCCCAGTCCTCCTCGTCGAAGGGTACGCCGGCCCGTCCAACCGCTGAAAGTGGCGCGCTAATTGGTCTATATGGTCCCGTGTTACAAGTCACGACCGGCCACCGAGGCGAGGGACTGGCCCGTCCGGAAGAAGTCGGTGAGGTCGGACGGCTCGGTGAGTTCGGTCATCGGTCGGGAGGCACCGAAGGGTGCGTTCCAGAAGTCGCCGGTTCGGGGTGTCCAGGGGCCGACGTACGCGTACGGCTCCGGGATGCCGTCGTCGCCGGGTGATACGCCGTAGTTGACCTCGTCCACGGTGATGCCGACGTCGAAGTGCTCGGGCCAGAGGACGGGGGTCTGCTGAGGGTCGAGTGTTCGGAGGGCGGCCTCGCCGCTGGCGAAGGCGTCGGCGAGCAGCCGGGCCGCCGCCGGGTCGATCTCCAGCTGGTCGTCGGCAGAGATCTTCGGACCGCCGGAGTACACGTCGTCGAGCCGGCGTGCCTCGACTCCCGCGGCAGCGGCCACCTCGGCGTACGTGCCGGTCAAACGGATCGAGCCCGTCGGGGTAACGAGCGTGTCGCCCTCGATCCGAAGGTCCGGAGCGTTGACGGTGCCGAATCCGCCGGGCACGATCCGCAGCCTGATCCCGCCGCCGGTGCGGTACTGCGGTCCGGCCAGCACCAGCTCGGCGACACCGTGCAGCGAGCGTCGGGTTACGGCGAGCGAACGTTCGTCCATGGCTGCAGTCTCCTCCTGTAACGCCTGGCCCGCGGCAGGCACTGATCCATCAGACAGTCCGTGTCGACAAGGGTGGGAGACGTTACATGACAGCGAACTGGCACCGGGTGGACGACGTCGACGTACCGGCGGACGGACGGGTCCGCAGCGTCGTCGTGGACGGCCGCAGCATCGCGATGGCCCGCTGCGGCGAGCGGCTGGGCGCCTTGGAGAACAAGTGCCCGCACCAGGGCGGTCCGCTCGGCGAGGGCTCGATCGAGAAAGGACTGCTGCGCTGCCCGTGGCACGGCTACGACTACGACCCGATCAGCGGTCAACCACCGGAGGGGTTCTCCGACAGCGTTCCGTCGTACCCCGTCGACGAGCGGGCGGACGGAGTCTACGTCCAGCTGCCCGATCCACCGCGACCGGTCCGGACCGTCGCCGACGTACTGGTCGAGACATTGGTTGCCCATGGCATCACGCACGTCTTCGGCATGGTCGGGCACTCCAATCTCGGGTTCGCCGAGGCGATGCGCCGCGCGGAGGAACGCGGCGAGCTGACCTACATCGGCATCCGTCACGAGGGCGCGGCCGCGTTCGCCGCCAGTGCCTACGGCAAGCTGACCGGCCGCCCGGCGGCGTGCTTCGCGATCGCCGGACCGGGCTCGACCAACCTGCTGACCGGCCTGTACGACGCCAAGCTGGACGGCGCGCCCGTCGTTGCGATCTCGGGACAGGTGCCGTCCAAGGTCCTCGGCCGCGGCGCCTTCCAGGATCTCGACCTGACCGCGGTCTTCAAGGACGTCGCGGTGTCCGGTACGGCGGTGCAGGCCGGCAGCGACCACGCCGAACTGGCGGCGCTCGCGGTCAAACACGCGATCGACGGTCGCGGTGTCGCCCATCTCGTGCTGCCCGACGAAGTCCAGGTGCAGCCGTCCGATGCACCGGCGAAGACCCCGGACGGCCGGCTGTCACCACGTCGGATCCGCCCCGACGAGGAGACGCTGACCCGTGCGGCGGCGATCATCCGCGATGCCCGGCGCCCGGTGCTGATCGTGGGTCACGGCGCTCGCGAGGCCGCGGACGAGGTCCGGCAGCTTGCGGAACGTCTGCACGCGCCGGTCCTGACGACGTTCAAGGCCAAGGGCCTCGTGCCCGACGTACACCCGCTCGGAGCCGGCGTGCTCGGCCGCAGCGGTACGCCGGTGGCGAGCTGGCTGATGAACGAGTCCGACCTGGTGATCGTGGTCGGAGCGTCGTTCTCGAACCACACCGGGATCGCGGCGTACAAGCCGATCGTGCAGATCGACGACGACCATCGCGCGATCGGCCGCTTCGACGCTGTGACCGTAGATGTCCTCGGTGATGCGAGTCTCGCACTCGCGGCGCTGACCGACCTGCTCACCGATGTCAAGGCCGAGGACCAGCGACCGGACGTGGCCGAACGCTGGGCGATCTGGCGGGCGGAGAAGAGCCGGCGGGTGGTGGACGACCGCGGCCGAGGTGTCCCGGCCGCGGCAGTGTTCGATGCGCTCGGCAATCATCTGCCCGTCGATGCCGTCGTGACCGTTGACGTCGGCAACCATGCCTACTCGCTCGGCCGCTACCTGGAGTCGAAAGGCCAGCCGGTGCTGATGTCGGGCTACCTCGGCTCGATCGGCTTCGGCTATCCCGCCGCCCTCGGCGCCTGGGCCGCGGCACCCGGCCGGCCGATCGTCGCGGTCACCGGCGACGGCGGATTCGGCCAGTACGCCGCCGAGCTGACGACCGCGGTGAAGTACGGCATCCCGGTCAAACACGTGCTGCTCGACAATCACTCGCTCGGCAAGATCAGCAAGGAACAGCTCGCCGCCGACTACCCCGTCTGGCACACCTCGCTGCACAACCCCGACTGGGCGACGTACGCCGAACTCTGCGGCGCGACCGGGATCCGCGCCACCCGCCGCGCCGAGCTCGACGACGCGATGACCCAGCTCTTCGCCACCGCCGGACCAGCCCTGCTCTGCATCGAGCAGGACGCCGAACTGCTCTAGGAGAAACTCATGCCCGAGTACGCCGACCTTCGCGCGCTCTACCTGAACTGCACCCTGAAACGCTCCCCCGCCGTCAGCCATACCGAGGGACTGATCGACGTCAGCCGAAGGATCATGGAGAAACAAGGCGTCCAGGTCGACGTGGTCCGCGCGATCGACCACGACATCGCCACCGGCGTCTGGCCCGACATGACCGAACACGGCTGGGCCACCGACGCCTGGCCCGCGATCCAGGAACAGGTGATGGCCGCCGACATCCTGGTCATCGCCGGACCGATCTGGCTCGGCGACAACAGCTCGGTCACCAAACGGGTGATCGAGCGCCTGTACGGCAACTCCTCGATCCTCAACGAGCACGGACAGTACGCGTACTACGGCCGCGTCGGCGGCTGCTTGATCACAGGCAACGAGGACGGGGTGAAGCACTGCGCGATGAACATCCTGTACTCGTTGCAGCACCTCGGGTACACGATCCCGCCGCAGGCCGATGCCGGCTGGATCGGCGAGGCCGGCCCGGGTCCGTCGTACCTGGACATGGACTCGGGCGGTCCGGAGAACGATTTCACCAACCGCAACACGACGTTCATGACCTGGAACCTGATGCACCTGGCCAGGATGCTGAAGGATCTGGGCGGGGTTCCGGCGTTCGGCAACCAGCGGTCCGAATGGGACGCCGGCTGCCGCTTCGACTTCGAGAACCCGGAGTACCGCTGACCATCCTGCGGTACCGTCGGCCTGTGGGGGCGGTCGTGCCGGCGGACGACGTCCTCGTCGCCGGGCTGCGGGCCGGGGACGAGGAGATGTTCGCCTGCCTGCTGGCCGGCTGGTCCGGCTCGATGCTCCGGCTGGCCCGGTCGTTCGTGTCGACCGCTGCCAGTGCCGAGGAAGTCGTCCAGGACACCTGGCTGGCGGTGTTCCAGGGCATCGAGCGGTTCGAGGGCCGGTCATCCCTGCAGACCTGGGTCTACCGGATCCTGGTCAACATCGCCCGCAAACGAGGGACCGCCGAACAGCGCACGGTGCCGTGGGCCAGCCTGGAGTCGGACAGCGAGCCGACCGTCGATCCAAGCCGGTTCCGCGGACCGCACGACCAGTACCCGGGCGGCTGGCTGGCGTTCCCGGAGCGCTGGCCGACGACCGAGACCGAGGTCCTGGCCAACGAGGTCAGAGCGACCGTGGCGGCGGCGATCCAGAGTCTCCCGATCCGCCAGCAGGTGGTCCTGACCCTGCGGGACATCGACGGACAGAGCGGGGACGACGTCTGCGCGCTGCTCGGCATCTCGGCGGCGAACCAGCGCGTCCTCCTGCACCGCGCCCGGGCCGCGGTTCGCAGTCATCTCGAGCGGTACTTCACGGCGACCGGAGTTCAGTCATGACATGTGCAGAGCTGGTCGAACTCGTCACCGCCTTCCTCGAAGGCACGCTCGACCCCGACACCGAGCGGCAGTTCATCGAGCACCTGGCGATCTGCGACGGCTGCGAGACGTACGTCGACCAGATGCGCCGCACCATCGCCGAAGTTGGCCGGGTGGAACCCGAGAGCCTGTCGGACGAGACGCGCGACCGGCTGCTCGAAGGATTCCGCACCTTTCCGCGCGAGTGAGCTGTAACGTCCGGCTGCTGTGCCGGCACTGACTCGATATGCCGGATGTCGGGTTCACCAATCTGTTCGCGGTCGTTCTGGTCGCGCTGCTCGCCCCGCTGCTGCTCGGGCTGGCGCCGCGGTTGCGCGTGCCGGCCGTCGTACTGGAGATCGTGGCCGGCATCGTGATCGGGCCGCACGGCCTGGGGCTGGTCAGCGTCGACCCGCCGCTGCAGATCGTCTCCCTGCTCGGACTGGGGTTCCTGCTCTTCCTGGCCGGGCTGGAGATCGACGTTCATCGGCTACGTGGACAGGTTCTCCGCCTGGCGGTACTCGGTTATCTCGTCACCTTGGCACTCGGCGGCATCGCGGGCCTTGCCTTCTCGGCGGCCGGATGGGTGCAGAGCGCGCTGCTGCTGGCGGGCACCCTCTCCGCGACGTCGTTGGGTCTGGTCGTTCCGGTGCTCAAGGATGCGGACCAGGCCGCGGGCGCGGTCGGGCAGTTCACCATCGCGGCCGCGTCGGTGGCCGACTTCGCCGCCGTACTGCTGCTGTCGCTGGTGTTCTCGACCGAGGGCGGCAGCGCCGGTGAACGGTTGGTAATGGTCGGGCTCTTCGCGTTGCTGGTCGCGGTCACCGGACTCGTCGTGGCGACGGCAGGTCGATCGCGGCGGATCGGCGGTGTGCTGCTGCGGTTGCAGGACACCACCGCTGAGATCCGCGTACGGGCGGCCGTCGTACTGCTGGTCGCGTTCGTCGCCTTGGCCGAACAGTTCGGGCTGGAGACGATCCTCGGCGCTTTCCTGGCCGGCGCGGTCGTCGGTCTGGTTGATCGTGACGCGACCTCGCATCCACGCTTCCGGGTCAAACTCGAGGCGCTCGGGTACGGGTTCCTCATCCCTGTCTTCTTTGTGACCAGCGGACTGCGCCTCGACCTGCGGGGATTGCTCGACGATCCGGCCGCGCTGCTCCGGGTCCCGCTGTTCCTGATCGCGCTGCTCGTCGTCCGCGGCGTACCGGCGTACTTGTCACTGCGTACTCTCGGCGCTCGGTCGACGGCAGCGGTCGGGTTGCTCCAGGCAACTTCACTGCCGTTCATCGTCACCGCGACCCAGATCGGCGTACTCACAGGTCTGATGGCACCGGTCACCGCGGCCGCACTGGTCTGCGCCGGCCTGCTGTCGGTGCTCGTTTTCCCCACGGCCGCACTCGCATTGCTCAGATTCAGAGAAATATCGCGGACAACCCTAGGAGCGGCATGAACACACCACTGTTTTGCGACGCTGATCTGGCTGGGCGGATCGAGCTGGCCGAAGCCCAGCTCATCGAAGCCACCGTACGCGCCACCCACCGCCGGCTCGGCAACGGCCGGGGGTTCGTGATCCCGGTGGCGGGCGGGCTCGCGACCTTCGCCGACGACGACTCGCCGTTCAACAAGGTCGTCGGGCTCGGCTTCGGCGGCGTGCCGACCGCCGACGAGCTCGACGAGCTCGAGCAGGCGTACGCCGCCGTGGGCGCGCCCGTGCAGGTCGAGCTACCGCACCTCGCGGACCCCGAGATCGGCATCACCCTCAGCCGTCGCGGCTACGAGCTGGAGTCGTTCGAGAACGTGCTCGGCATCGCCATCGCCGACAGGTACGACGTCACGCTGCCCGACGCGATCGAGATCCGGCCCAGCGGCGACGAGGAGCTCGAGGTCTGGCTGAACGTGATGGCCGACGCCGTCGCCGTACCCGACACCCAGGGAGTCCCGTGGCGCGAGGAGTTCCCGCACGACACCTACATCGACGCCGAACGCGACGCCGCCGCAGCAGACATCACCCGCTACATCGCAGTACGAAACGGCGAGATCGCAGGCGGAGCCGGCCTCCGAACAACCAAGGGCATCGCCCAGTTCGCCGGCGCCGCCACCCTCCCCACCCACCGCCGGCACGGCATCCAGTCCGCCCTACTCTCCACCCGCCTCGCCGACGCCGCCACCGCAGGCTGCGACGTCGGCGTGATCACCACTCAACCGGCATCAAAGTCCCAACAAAACGCCCAACGCAACGGCTTCAACCTGCTCTACGCCAGAGCCGTCCTGGTAAAAGCCCGGCAATGACGAGCAGTGAACTCACCAACGTCACAGCGACATCGACGGTCAGCGCGAGGTGGATGCCGGTCAACTCGACGCTCTGGGTTGCGGCAATGGTGCTGAGGATCGGGATGCCGACGGCGATGGCGACCTGTTGGGTCATGGTCGTGAGCCCGGTGGCCAGGCCTTGGTCGTCGTTGCTGAGTCCGGAGGTGCCGGTGACGGTGTAACCGACGATGCCGCAGACGTGCCCGAAGAATCCGATCAGCAATGCCGGCACGACAACGGCGATGGCCGCGCGGCTGTGACCGAGGAAGACCAGCGGGATGACAGCGATCCCTTGAACCCACATCGCCACCGGCAGAACCTTGGCGGGACCGAACCTGCCGAGCAGCCGTCCGGCGATGATCCCGGCAGCGACTGCCGCCAGACCGGGAACGCCGAAGACGAGTCCGGTGATGAACGGACTGAGGCCCAGGGTGCGCTGCAAGTACAGCGTCATCAGGAAGATCATCCCGGTTTCCATCGTGAACACGGTGAAGCCGGCGACGTTGGCCCAGGTCACCGTACGGCGAGACAGGATGCTGATCGGTGCGAGCGGCGCCCGAGCGCGGCGTTCGACCAGCCAGAACGCGACCAGCAGCGCGACGCCTACGGCCGCAGCGATGACGCTCTTCTCGATGACGGCGTACACCACGCTGACCAGGCCCACACTGACCGTCGCCGCGCCGGCCAGGTCGAGTGTCGGCCGAGCCGTCGGACGGCTGTCCTCGATCACCAGTGGCGTGCATACCAGGATCGCGATAGCGACCGGCACGTTGAGCAGGAACGCCGCGCGCCAACTCAGCAGACCGACGAACGTCCCACCGACCAACGCGCCGAGAGTGAAGCCACCGGAGAGCAGAGCGCCGTTGAGTCCGAGTGCGCGCTCACGCAGTCTGCCTTCCGCGAAGGTGGTGGTCAGTAGCGCCAGCGCGGTGGGCAGGGCCATCGCCGTGGCGGTGCCCTGCAGGGCACGGGCTGTCAGGACCGTCGCCGGATCGGCTGCCAACCCGCCGAGCAGCGAGGCTGCGGCCAGCAGCAGCATGCTGGTCATGAACAGACGTCGGCGTCCGACGAGGTCCGCCAGCCTGCCGAACAACAGCGCCAAGCCCGCCGAAGGCAGGGCATAAGCCGATGCGATCCATGGCCACTGCTTCAGCTCCATGCCGATACCGGCGCCGGTCTGCGGAAGCGCGACGTTGAAGATGGAGAAGTCGACCGACACCAAGAACCCGGCGCCCAGCAGCACGAGCAGAATCAGTCGCTGCCTGCCGGTGAACGTCGTGGTCGGACCGAGATCCATGGCCGTGCTCATAACGGCTCTCCTCATTCTGGTAGAAGTGCAACCCTCGGGTTGCATATGACGGCATGGGTGTACGCCTGCCGAGTTGCAAAGGTTTTACCGGCGGCGCGACGTAGAGGTCTGCTCGGCCTGGCGGCGGATGCGGGCCAGGCGTTGATCCCAGACGCGTCCCATTCGCTCCAGCTCCTCGGCCAGGCGACTGAGCTGCCCGCCGAGGGCGTGGAACACCAGCTCGCGGCCTTCAGATCTGGACTCGACGAGCCCTGCCGCCTTCAGTACTTCCAGGTGTTTGGTGATCGCTTGCCGGCTGACCGGGAACTGGCGGGCCAGCGCGGATGCCGAGGCGGGTTGTTCACCGAGCGAGGTCAGGATCTGCCATCTGGTGTCATCGGCAAGCGCCGAGAGCACCGTGCCGATCGGTTGCACCGGGCCACTCACGTCGCGACCACGAACTTGCGGACGGCCAATAGTTCGAGCTCCCACCCGAATCGGTGCTCCTCGACCAGGCGGTTCTTTGCTTCGAGCGACATCGCCAGGGCCTCGAAGCCGCTTTCGACGACCCGCAGCGTCACACCACCGACACGCTCCTCGAGGAAGAACTCGACGAGCGTGTCGGCGGAGGAGCGTCCGCCGATCCATCGATAGGACAGGTAGCGAGGACGATCCGCGCGGAGCGTGTGGACCTCGAAGCGGCCTTGTTGCGGGTGATCGACGACCTGCACCCCACTGGTGGCCGCCGGCAACGAATCCGGATCGATGTCCCCGTCGTTGATCCACCAGCCCGGGCGGCACACGAGCTCCCACACCTCCTCGGCCGATGCGTCGATCGCCGTACTCCGCTCAACCCGATCGAGCTCGCCGTCGGGGGTGGTCGTCGCTGCGTTCACGTACCCGATCCTGCCACGATCGCCAGCGTCCTGCAACCGTACGCTTGCACATCTGGATGCTCACGGCTGGAGTGGATAGATGGTGACGCCCTGTACGACGCGGTTGACCTCGCCGGCGGGGAAGGGGTTGTCCGGCGTGCGGCCCAGGGCCACGGAGAACTGCAGCGCGAGCAGTTGGGCGATCACCACGAAGGGCAGCGCGAGCGGTGCGTCGTTGACTTCGGCCACGCCGGCGATCTGCCAGGTGTCGGGCGTGACGTCGGGGTCGTCGGATCGTCCGTTCACGATCAGCACGTTCTCCGGGCCCATCGCCGCGCGGAGTTCCATAGCGATGTCCAGGTCGTAGCGCCGGGTGTACGGGTCGTTTGACAGATAGACAACCGCCAGGCTCCGCTCGTCCAGCACGGACTTCGGCCCGTGGCGAAAGCCGAGTGGGGTGTCGTAGAAGCTGATCATCTTCCCCGCGGTGAGCTCGAGGAGTTTCAGTGCCGACTCCCTCGCCAGGCCACCCAGCGCACCGCTGCCCAGGTAGACGACTCGGTCGTAACGGCGATCGGTGTACCGGGTCAGGTCGTCCGAGCGGGCAAGGACTTGTTCGGCCGCTGCGGCGAGCCGGTCCGTGAGACCAGGATCCTGGTCGGGAGCCAGGGCAAGCCAGGCGGTCAACAGCATCGAGGTGAAGCTCGATGTCATCGCGAAGCCACGATCGTTGGTTGCCGCCGGCATCAACAGGACGAGCGACGAGGCAGACCCCTCGTGCTCGCGCGCCAGCCGGCCGGCCGCGTTGCAGGTGATGACCAGGTGATGGGCCGATCGCAGGCAGCTCGTAGCCAGCTGGGTGGCGGCGACACTCTCCGGGCTGTCGCCCGACCTGGCGAACGAGACCAGCAGCGTGGGCACATCATCGGCGAACATCTCCCGGGGGTTCGAGACGATGTCGGTGGTAGCGATCGCATCGATCCGCCGGCGCAGACTTCGCGACAGTGGTGGCGCGAGCACCTCGCCGACGAACGCCGACGTACCGGCACCCGTCAGCACGATCCTCAGGTCGGACTGCGCCAGCAGCGGCTCGAGGAACGCGGCGACCTCGCTCGACCTGGCCGCCAGGCTCGCGGCCGCCTGACGCCATACGGCCGGCTGCTGCACAACCTCCTGGTAGGTGGCCAGCGAGCTCACGCCGTCCGCGGTGGTCGGTACTCCGGTCACACAGCCACCTCCGCGGCCGCGAAGCTGTCGAGCAGGGGGTCGTGCGCGGTGATCGCGTCGTCCAGGATGCTGGTGGCGACCGCAAGACCGCTGACCAGCGGGTCCAATGCCAGCGCCTGCAGGGCGAGAGTCCGGTCGCCGGTCAGGGCGGCGCGCACGGTGAGTTCCTGTTGCTGTGCTCGTGCGGACAGGACGGCTGCGACCCCCTCCGGCAGCGGTCCGACGCCGAGCCCGATGATCCCTGCGGCGCCGACCACGGCCGGGACCTCGACGACGGCGGTAGGTGGCAGGTTGGGGATCTTGCCCTCGTTCGGCAGGTTCACCGCAAGCTCGACATGGTCTCTCCCGGTCACGATGGCCTCGGCGATCGCCACCAGGCGCTCCGCTTCTTGGTTGTCGGTCCGCGGGAGGGGTGCCTTGCCGTCCGCCTGGGCGTGCAGCAACTCCCACAGGTCGTCCTTCTGGCCGATGTATCGCATGGTGGCGTCCCGGCCACCTTGCAGACCCCAGGGCAGGTCCTTGTCGTCGGCCGGTCCACCGTCGGCGGCCCGCAGGTAGCCGCCGAAGAACTCGGCGACGTGACGGTCACCCGGCGCCGGATAGAGGCCGAACGTCCTCATCAGATCCGCCGAAACCGGGAGATGGACGCCTTCCTGGCTGGTCGAAGGGGCGTCGACTCCGCCCGCTCGCTCGGCCACGAACCGACGCAGCAGCGGGTACATGTCCTCGGCGCCGCGGCGCAGGTCGAGCAGCCAACAGAGATGATTCAGGCCGGCGAAGACGGCCGTCAGCTCGCCGGGCCCGAATCCCAGGTCTGCGGTCAGCTTGGCGA
Source organism: Kribbella sp. NBC_00662 (assembly GCF_041430295.1). GTDB lineage: Bacteria > Actinomycetota > Actinomycetes > Propionibacteriales > Kribbellaceae > Kribbella. Next base: position 7,381,309 of record NZ_CP109029.1, read on the forward strand.
GAGTGTGCCTGGTGCCGTGGCACAGGCCGACCGCCTTGACGCCGGTCTCGGCGGTGATCGCCCGGACGTTCGCGGTCAGCGGGTTGGAGTAGTTGATCAGTTGTGCCTCGGGCGCGAGGTCTGCCACGTCACGGGCGATCGCCACGAGTTCGGGCACGTGGCGCAGCGCACGCAGTACGCCACCCGGACCGACGCTGTCGCCCACGGTCTGTGCGATGCCGTATCTGGCCGGTACGTCGACGTCGGCGCGCCAGCCGGCTGCGGCTCCGACTGCGATCGTCGTCGTCACGAATCGTGCGCCGGGCAAGGCTTCCCGGCGGTCCGTATGTGCGACGAACTCGAGCTTGCCGCCGCGTTCGACGGCGATCCGCCGGCCGACCCGGGCCATCGTCTCGGCGGCTTCGCCGTTCAGGTCGACCAGATGAACGGTCCAGCCGTCGAAGGTCCGGGACGACGCCAGGTCGGTCATCAGGCCAGGGGTGAACACGGTGCTGCCCGCACCGATCAGGACGATGGAATTCTTACTCACGGATTCCCCTTCACGAACGTCGAAGTCGTAGCGGTAGAGCGCCGTCGCCGACGTTCTACCGCTCTACTTGATCAGCCGTTCCGGACTGCGTCGCCGGCTCCGGACAGGTTGTCCAGCCGCATTTCCGAGTACTTACGGCTCAGCACGACCCCGTCGGCGCCTCCGCTGAAGGCGGCCGCGGTCGCGTCGCGGACACCGTCGCGAGTGCAGTGGGTCAGGTTGTCGCCGGACGTGAGGTCGTACTCCTCCTTCATTCCGACCGGGATGTCGATGTCGATGCCCGAGTAGATCTTTGTCCCGGTCCCCTCGACGCCGGCCTTCGCGCGGGCCGTTTCCCGCCTGACGTAGTCGGCGCTGAAGCCGATCTGGGACAGGTCGTCGAACTCGCCCTCGTCCAGGTTCAGAAGTTTCAGCATCAGCGGGTACACCTCGGCCGGGGTCGCGTCGGCGAACAACGTACGGCAGATCGAGGTGACCCAGGTGAAGAACCTCGGTCCGGCGCAGTTGTTGTAGATCACGATCTTGAGGAAATCGGAGACCTTGGCGAGTTCTGCATAGTCCTGATCAGCTCGGTAGAACGGGCTGAAGGAGATGTTGTGATAGACGTGCCATCCCACCTCGAGGTCCTGCTTGCAGGCCTTGGCGACACCGTAGATGTCGGCGTACATCTGGCGCTGGCTCTGCGTCCACAGGTTCTGCCAGGCCAGCACCTCGGGGTAGCGCAACAGGATCCGCCAGAACGAGGTGAACGCACCGTCAGGATCCTTCTCCCCCGACGACGTCTTCTGGTTCCAGGCCAGCACCGCCCCCATTCCTTCCCGGGCCCGCTCGACGTTGATCCCCAGATTCCGGCCGATCTGCTGGCAATGAGCGCAGAAGCAGCCGAGCTCGCCGGCTTCGACCGGCTTCTGGATGGCGAGGTTGAGTGGACCGGGCCGCTCCGAGCACCACGCGATGCCGTCGAGATCGTAGGACTTCGCGTAGTCCTCGACGATGCTCAGATGCCAGTTCCTGTAGTCAGGGTTGTTGAAGCACGTGTGCAGGGTCGGCCTGCCCCAGAGATCGACCTCGAGAAGCTTCGGGAAGTTCGGGTAGTCGCGCAGGGCCTGGGCGTAGTTCGACTCCTCGATCCAGGCGTACGAGCCCATGCCCAGCGCCTTGGCCTTCGGGATCACGTCCTCGAGCATGTCGTACCCGGGATGCTCCGGTGCCCGGCCGATCGATCCGAGGACGGTGTTCCCGTAGAACTCAGGGTGAACCGTGGCGTAGTTTCCACCGACCCAGTCGAGGTCGTACTCCTGGACGCCGTGATCAGGAATCGGGTGCCCGGGCAACTGACGTCCCCCGGTGCCTCTGGTCCAGGTCGGTGTGGCCAGGAAGAGCTGGTTCACCCCGCCCCGTTCGGCGAGGATGTCCAGCACCTTGTCGGTTCCTTCGTCGATGAACGACGCGGCACCGATCTGGATGGCCACGAACTTGTCTGACATCTGGATGCGTGCTCCTTGTGGTGTAGCGAGTGAATGGTCGGAACGATCGGGACAGATCAGCCCTTGAAGCCGCTGCCGGTAACTCCCTGGATGAAGTACCGCTGGGCAAGAAGGAAGATGATGAAGACCGGTACGACGGTCACCGTCGCGCCCGCCATCAGCGGCCCGACCTGCGTGTAGAACTCGTTCTGGAACTGGGCCAGTCCGATGGGCAGGGTCTGCTTGTCCGGCGACGTGAGGAAGATCAGCGGCCCGAACAGGTCGTTCCACGAGTCGAGGAACGTGAACATCGCGACCGCGGCCAGCGCCGGCTTGGTCTGCGGCACCATGATCGTCAGAAAGGTCCGGAAGGTCGACGCACCATCGACCTGCGCAGCCTCCTCCAGACCGGCCGGCAGCGTCTTGAACGCCTGGCGCATCAGAAAGGTCCCGAAGACCGGAGTCAGCACCCTCGGCACCCACAGCGGGAACAACGTGTCGATCCAACCGATCTTCTGGAACAGGATGTACTGCGGCAGCAGATAGATGATGTTCGGCACGATCGCTGTCACCAGCACGATCCCGAACAGGGCGTCGCGGCCCTTCCAGGTCAGCCGGGCAAACGCGTAGCCCGCCAGGGACGAGACGATCAGGCCGCCGACCACATTGAGGACGGCCAGCTTCACACTGTTGAGGAAGTAGACCGGCATGTTGCGGAGCACGGTCGTGTAGTTGCCCCACTGCGGATGAGACAGCGCGAACCCCGGTGGGAAGTCCATCACGTGCTCTTCCGGGCGCAGGGACGTGTTGAGCATCCACAACGCCGGGGTCAGGAACGACAACGCGAGCAGGATCAGGAAGATCATCAAGATGATCCGCCGCCCTTGGAACCTGCGCTTGGCCTGTGCGGGAGGTTTGCGGTCTCCGCCACCCGCCAGAACTGGTCTGTCGTCGACGGCCAGGTCAGTCATAGAACACCCACTTCTTCTGCAGCTTCCACTGGATCCACGTCAGTACGGCGATGAGCGCGACGATCAGCCAGGCCATGGCCGCTGCGTAACCGAACTTGCCCTGCTGGAAGGCGACCTGCCACAGATAGAAGATGTAGACGCTGCTCGAATAGCCGGGGCCGCCTTTGGTCAGGACGTAGATCAACCCGAACACCTGGAACGATGCGATGAACTGGGAGATCGTGACGAAGAAGATCTGCGGCGTCAGCAACGGCAAGGTGATCCGCCACAACCGTGACCAGGCAGAGGCTCCGTCGATCCGCGCAGCCTCGTACATCTCCTCCGGGATCCCCTGCAGGCCGGCGAGCAGGATCATCATCGGATATCCGACGCCCTGCCAGGCGCTGACCACCACCACCGCCGGGATCACCCAGGCGGAGTCGGCGAGCCAGGCCGGCCCGGTGATGTGCAAGGTCCGCAGGAACTGATTGATCAATCCGTTGGTCGGACCAAAGATGTAGTACCAGACGAACCCGATCGCCACGACGTTCATGACGTACGGGGTGAAGAACGCCATGCGCAGGAACGCCGTACCCGGGACCTTCAGGTTCCCGAGCAGCGCGAGCACGAGCGCCAGAACGACCGTCACCGGCACACCCAGGACCGTGAAGACGATGGTGTTGCGGACCACCTGGAGGAAGATGGGGTCGTTCGCGATCAGATCGACGTAGTTGCGGCCGCCGACGAGCCGGGGCGAGTTGAACCCGTCCCAGCTCGTGAACGAGGTGTACATCGACACGACGATCGGCGCAGCCTGGAAGGCCACGATGCCGAACACGAGCGGCAGTGCGAACAGCCAACCTTCGAGGGTACGGCGGCGCCGGTTCCGCCGGACCTCCGGCGGAACCTCAGCACGCCGCACCGCGGTGTGAATCGCCATGGGTCTGGCCTCAGCCCTGACCAAGAGCCTGCTCGACCTGCGGCCTGGCTCCCGACAGCACGTCCTGAGCACTGCTCTTGCAGTTGTAGACCTGGTCGAGCGCCGGACGGTAGATGGCACGAGCGCCGAGCGTGTTGCTGGTCTTGTTCCCAGCAGTGAGATGGTGGGCTGCCTCGGCCAGCAGCTCGGCGTGCTTCGGCGCACCGGTGCTCGCCTTGGAGATTGCCTCGGCCGCTTGGTTGTTCACCGGGGTGAACGAGCCGCCCTTGCCCAGGATCTGGCCCGCCTCGGGACCGGAGAGATAGTTGAGCAATTTAAAGGCGGCATCGTGGTGCTTCGCCTTGGCCGGCACGCCGTAGCTCACCACGCTGGCCTCGTTGGCCTGGTCCGCTGTCCCAGCAGGCGGTGGCGCGATGTCCCAGTCGAAGCCCTTGATGGTCTGCCGCAGATAGGGCACCGACCCGGACTGCTCGAACAGCATCGCGGTCTTGCCTTGCGCGAACAGTTGGACGTCCGCGTTGTCCTGCAGCAGATCCGCCCACGCCGGCTGGACGTGATACTTGCACGTCAGATCCGCGACCCACTGGACGGTCTGGACCCCGATCGGGTCGGCCAGCGTGAACTTCTTGCCGTCGGCGCTGTAGACCCCTGTCGGGCTGCCGTTGTTGTGCGTGAACGTCTGCTCGTAGTTCGTTGCCGCGCTCACCGTCGCGCCGTACATCTTGGTGCCGTCGGTCAACTTCTGCGCGTCTGCCAAGAAGTCTTCCGTCGTCCACTTGTCGCTGCTCCAGGTGCCCGGTGGGAGCGGCAATCCGGCCTTCTTGAAGGCATCGACGTTGTAGAAGACGATCGTGGACTGGTAGCCGAGCTGCCACGAGGTCATTCGACCGTCGGACTGCTTCCCGAAGTTGAACACCTGAGGCGCGTAGTCGGAGTCCTTGAGCCCGGCAGCCTTCACGGCCGGTGCGAGGTCGAAGAGCGCGCCGTTGTCCGTGAACTGCTGCACGTAGTCGTCGTTGATCCGGAAGATGTCCGGCGGGTTGCTGCTGGCCAACGAGGTGCGCATCTTTGCCTCGTAGTCGGATTCGGAGGGAACCGGGAGCACGTCGACCTTGATGTCGGGGTTCTCCTGCTCGAACTTCTGAATCGCCTCTCCCAGCGGCATGCCTTCGACGACCTGGTCGTTCATGAAGGTGATGGTGACCTTGCCGCCGGCTGTGTCACCGGATCCCCCACCTGAGCAGGCGACGAGTGACACCGCCGCGGCCCCGATCGTGATGAGGCCGGCGATCCGACGCCGCCGGCGACGCGTCTCTGATGAGTTGAAGCCCATCGATACGACTCCTTTGTGAATGTGAAGGGCGATGTCGCCCGGCCGAAGTCCCTCCGCGCGGGGGGAACGGCTCAGACCCGGGGCCGCGGGCCGATCACGTGAGGACACACTGCGCAGCTATGCGCACAGTGGCGCGCGAAGTTGATCTGAAAGTAGATGGAACAACCAGTTGTGGTCAAGGGATACGAATACATGCGCACCTTGATGAGCAAGTGCGCAAAACTTGCGCACTTACTGGGATTGCCGAGAGGCCTTGTTCAGACCACGGTTACTTTCACTCCGGCGCGCTCGAGAGCCTCGAGTTGGTCCGGGTGGGCGTTCCGATCGGTGACGATGTCGGTGATGTCGGAGAGCCGACTGATCCGTGCGAAGGTGACCCGGCCGATCTTCGAGCTGTCCGCGATGACCACACTGCGACGTGCTCGGCGCAGGAATGCCAGGTCGGTCTGCGCCTCCATCTCGTCGTACGTCGTGCAGCCCTCCTCCGGCGTCAGGCCGTCCACGCCGATGAATGCGATGTCGAGGTGATAGTTGGCCAGCATCGTTTCTGCGGCCGGCCCCACCAGTTCGTACGACGACCGTGCGAGGCCACCGATGAGCACGAGGCGGACACCGGCGTGGCCGACCAGTTCAGCCGCGATGTTGATCGCATTCGTGACCACTGTGATCCCGCGGCGCTGGGCCAGGGCGCGTGACAGCTCCAGCGCGGTGGTCCCGCCCGTCATACCGACGACGGCGCCCTCCTCGACGAAGGCCGCGGCAGCGCGACCGATGCTGCGCTTCTCAGCCTGCCGGAGGATCGCCTTGACCCGGGTCGGTTTTTCGTCGCCGGCTTCGTTGGACAGGGCTCCGCCGTGGGTGCGGACCAGCAACTGGCTGCGGCTCAGCGCCTGCAGATCACGGCGGATGGTCGCACCCGAGACGCCAAGTGCGACGGCCAGGGCGGCGACGTCGACGCTGCCCTGGAGTCCGACCTGGTCGAGGATCGCGCTCAACCGCTCCGACTTCCTCACGACGGCACTGTACAAGGTGCGCAGGTTTTGCGCACTCGCTCAAGATCTTGCGCATGTATTCGAATACCTTGACCGGAAGTTTTCATGATGACTACCTTCGAATCAGATTTGCGCGGGTCAGTGTGCGCAACTGCGCACTCGCGATCGCCTGCTCAGCGAGCCCGTCGGTGCGACGAAGGAGGCCAGGATGAGTACGGCGGCTCTCTCGTCGATGCGCTCTTGCCAACCCTCGGTGCCGTCCCCCCGCCGTGCCCAGCGGTTGGTCGAGATCCTCGACCTGCTGACCGCGCGCGGAACGTTGTCGATAGATGCCCTGTGCAATGAACTGCGGGTGTCACCGGCAACCCTGCGCCGGGACATGACGCACCTGGAGGATCAGGGCCTTGTCGTCCGTACCCGCGGCGGCGCCCGGGCCAATACCGGACGAGAGTTGCCGGTCCGGCTCCGGGACACGAAGGAGCCACAGGCCAAGCGCGCGATCGCGATCACTGCCGCTGCCCTGTTGCCGGTGAACAGACCGCTGGCGGTGGCGATCGGTGGTGGCTCGACGGCCGCCGAGGTCGCCAGGGAACTCGGCCGGCGCCGACGGCTGACCATCGTGACGAACGCGCTCACCACCGCTGTCGCAGTCGCCGCACGACCGAACCTGCAGGTGATCATGACCGGTGGGGTGATCCGGGCGAGCTCACTCGAGCTCGTCGGCAGCCTGGCAGAGACCACGTTCAACGGGATCAGCGTCAACGTGGCCATCCTCGGTGCGGACGGAGTCAGCGCGACCAACGGCGTCACCACCCACGACCACACCGAGGCCCGGACCAACCACGCCATGGTGACCCATGCACACCGCCTGATGGTGGTCGCCGACGGCTCGAAGATCGGTCGGACGACCGTTGCCAAGGTCGCCGACGCGTCGGCGATCGATGTTCTGGTCACCGACGCTTCGGCCGATCCTCACGAACTCGCCGCGTTGGCCGAGTTGGGCGTGACGGTGCATGTCACCCCTTCACGCCCGAGAACGCAATACCGCTCATCAAGTGCCGCTGGAAGACGACGAACACGATGATCACCGGCAGGCTCGCCAGCAGCGAGCCGGCCATCAGTACGGGGAAGTTCGTCGTGTACTGACCTTGCAGGCTGGCCAGGCCGGCAGAGACCGGCATCTGCCGTGGATCCGAGTTCACGACCAGTGGCCAGAGCAGATCGTTCCACGACCAGATGATCACCAGCACGCCGAGCGCGATCATGCCGGGTGCGGCCATCGGCAGCATGATCCGCCAGAAGATCTGCAGGATGTTCGCACCGTCGATGCGGGCAGCCTCCTCGATCTCGATCGGAAGCTGCCGGAAGAACTGGCGCATCAGAAAGGTGCCGAAGGCACTGAACATACCGGGCAGGAACAACGCCACCAGGGTGTTCAGCAGCCCCAGCTTCTGCATGATCTGGTACTGCGGGAGCAGGAACACCTGGTACGGCACCATGGTCACCGAGAGGAAGACCGCGAACAGGACTCCACGGCCCCGGAACTGCATCCGTGCGAACGCAAAGCCGGCCAACGCACTGAACAGCACCTGACCGACGGTCCGGGCGATGGTCATCACGGTCGTGTTCACCAGCTCCCGGCCGAACGGCAACGCACCGAACACGGTCGTCACGTTCGACCACTGTGGCGAGTGCGGCAGGAACGTCGGTGGCACGCTCACCGACTCGCCGAAGCTCTGCAGCGACGTGGACAGCTGCCAGAGGAACGGCCCGACCATGAAGACCGCACCCACACAGAGAACCAGGTGCGCGATCGGATGCTTCGGCCGGAAACGCCGTCGGTGCCGGACGGGCGCCTGCATCGACTCAGCCATAGTGCACCCACCTCCGCTGCAGCCGGAACTGCGCCGCGGTCAGGATCAAGGTCGCGAGCAGCAGCAGTACGCCGATCGCGGCCGCGTAGCCGCCATCGTGCTCGGCGAACCCACGTTGATAGAACAGGTAGACCAGCGTCTCGGTCCGCTCGATCGCCGGACTCTGCTGACCGACCATCAGATAGATCAGGTCGAAGGCCTGCAACGAGTTGATCACCGTGATCACGGTGACGAAGAAGATCGACGGCGTCAGCAGCGGAACCGTGATGTGGAAGAACTGCGCCAGCCGCCCGGCGCCGTCCAGCTCCGCCGCCTCGTAGTAGTCGGTAGGGATGCCGCGGATGCCGGACAGGAAGATCACCATGTTGTAGCCGATCGACCCCCAGACCCCGACGATGCTGATGGCGAAGATCGCCGTGGCGGGATCGGAGAGCCAGTGCGGACCGTTGACGCCGATCTTCGACAGCAGCCAGTTGATCAAGCCGTAGTCGCCGTTGAAGAGGTACTTCCAGGTCAGCGCGACCGCTGCCGGCAGGGTGACCACCGGCAGGAAGTACAGCGTGCGGTAGACGGTCACCCCGCGCATCCCCGGCAGGCTGAGTAGCGCTGCCACGATCGCCGACAGCGGCACCGCGAGCAACGAGATCACGCTGATGATCGCCGTGTTGACGATCGCGTGGACGATGTCGGAGTCGGCGATCAGCGTCCGGTAGTTCTCCAGCCCGGACCACACGTGCCCGCCGAAGGCCCCCCAACTCGTGAAGGAGAAGTAGATCGTCTGGAACGTCGGCCAGATCTCGAAGATCACGAGCCCCGCTGCGGCCGGCAGCAGGAACAGCAACGCCCACCAGCCACTGTCCCGGGTCGGCGGTCGCGGCCGCCGACGGCCGCCCGTCGTGGTACGCAGACGGATCGGGCGGGCTTCGGCCGGTGCCGTGGCAGTGCTCGGGCCGCTCACCGTTGTTCCTTCGCCAACGCGGCGTTCATCGTCTCCGCGACGTGCCGGGACACGTCGGCGACCGGGGACTTACCGGTCCAGGCGTCGGCGAACTGCTTCGTCGCCGCGTCCCGCCAGGCGGCGGTGTCGGTGGAGGCCGGGAACGGCTGCGCGTACTTGAGGTGGTCGACGAAGACCTGCAGGTCGAACTCCGGCATCGCCTTGGCGTACGCGTCGGCGTGCCCCTGGTACGCCGGGATCACGGTGCCCGTCTTGGCCTGGATCTCAGCGGCCCGATCGGATCCGAGGAACTGCAGGAACTCCCACGCCTGATCAGGATGCTTGGTCTTGGCGGACATGCTGTTCGCCAGTCCGTTGCTGTAGTAGTTCCGGTTTCCGCCCGGCCCGGCCGGCAACGGCGCGATGCCGATGTTCGCCTTGCCGTACGGGACGGCGGCGATCTCCTCGGGCTCCCACGATCCGCAGTACCTCATCGCGACCTTCCCCGAGGTGAGCATCGCCAGCGGGTCGGTGTCGGTGGTCTGCTGCAGCGTCGGCGAGACGTGGTACTTGGTGATCATGTCGGTCCAGAACTGGATGCCCTGGATCGTCGCCGACTGGTCGTACCCGGAACTCTTGCCATCGGGTGAGATGACCTGACCGCCGACCTGCGGCACGGTCAGGTACCAGCTCAGCTCGTCGGCCTCGGGCGCGACGAAACCGTACACACCCTGCTTCGGGTTCGTCAGCTTCTGAGCCGCGGCGATCACGTCGCTCCAGGTCCACGACTCGTCCGGGTACTTCACCTTTGCGGCGTCGAAGAGCTTCTTGTTGTAGCAGAGCCCGAACCCGTTGACGTCCTTCGGTACGCCGTACACCTTGCCGTTGACGGTGTAGGCCTTGGTGACTGCGGGCACGTACGCGCTCATGTCCAGCTTCGACTTCTTGATCTGGTCGTCCAGTGGAGCTGTCCCGCCACCGGTCGCGTAGTACTTGGCGTAGACCATGGTCATCCAGAAGACATCGGGTCCGGTGCCCGCGGTGACGCTGGTCTGCAACTTCGTCCAGTAGCTCTCCCAGGGAGTGACCTGGACCTGGACGTCGATGTTCGGGTGCTTGGCGTGGAACTCCGTGATGATCTGCTTCATCGCGGCCGCCTGGGCCTGGTCCCAGATCGCGTAGGTGAGGGTGACCTGCTTGTCGTCGCCACCTGCTCCGGAAGATCCCGAGCAGGCCGCGACGGCGATCAAAGGTGCCACGAGCAACAGACTCAGCAGCCGTCGGCGGATTCGTCGTACCGTCTTCATAGGGACTCCTTCGTAGCGGGGCGGGCTGGGCTGAGGAAGTCGAGTCGCGCGGGCAGTTCTTCCCCCAATGCGTGCCGCGCCGAGAGTTCGCCGAGCAGCGGGCCGAGTGTCAGGCCCCACGCCCCCAGGCCGGTGGCGACGTGGACCGACGGCGCAACCGCACCGACCAGCGGCAGCCCGTCGCTGGTCGCGGGTCGCAGTCCCACCCTGGTCTCGAGGACAGTGGCAGCGGACAGGCCGGGCGCCAGGGCGAGAGCCGCACTCAGTACGGCGTGCTGGCCGCCGGCCGTGACTCGTGCGTCGAATCCGACGTCCTCGTGGGTCGCCCCTGCGACGATGCGGTCGTCGAAGCCGAGCAGATAGCCGGCGCCGGGCGTGTTCACCACTGGCCGCATGCCCGTCTGCCGGCCGTCGAGACGCAGATGCACGAGCTGCCCACGGATCGGACGGACGCCGACCTCGACACCGTAGGCAGCCAGGTCCGATGCTGCCCAGGCGCCGGTGGCGAAGAGAACCGCTCCCCCGTCGAGCACCCGATGCCCGACGCGGACCCGCGGAGACGGGTACTGCGGATCCAGGCTTCCGGCGCCGGGGATCACCTCGAGGTCGGCACCGTCGGATCGGGTCCGAGCCCGCCGACGCGCCGCGGTCATCAGCCGGTCGTGGAGGCGGGAACCGACGACGCGACCGACCTCGGCGATGAAGATTCCGCGCAGATCGCCGCGCAGCTCCGGCCAGTAGGCGCGGAGGTCTGCGCCGTCAACGGTTTCGACCGGCTTCGTGACGCCGTGCGCGCGGCGTCCCTCCGGGGTGGAGAGCCGCTCGGCCACCGCGTCGAGCGCGGCCTGTTCGTCCGGATCGTCGCCGGCCACGACCAGCTCGCCGACCTGTTCGAACGTCGCCGAGCCCGCTCCGGCCGGGTCAACAGCATCCAGCTCGGCCAGGAGACTGTGGTAGTAGCCGACGCACTCGGTGATCATCGACGTCCAGTCCGGACGCTGCTCACCACGGTCGAGTGCGACGGGCGAGACGATTCCCGCGCCGGCGTCCGTCGCACGGCCGGCCAGGCCGGCGTCGACGAGCGCCACCCGCGCGCCCTGGCGGACGCCGGCCAGTGCGGCGCTCGCCCCGACGATGCCGCCGCCGATGATGATCAGGTCAAACTCCGGCATCGCTGCTCCCTGGCGAAGCGGTCGCGAGCGCCGGGATGAAAGCGCGCGCGTTGTCCCCTTCCACCAGCGCCGCCAGAGCATCCGGCAGTCCGAGTCCCGAAATCGTCCAGCGTCCGGTCGGCGGCGGCTCGCTCGACGAGTAGTCGAAGGCCTCGTCGTTGCTGGCCAGGAAACGCAGGTACATCCGATAGTCCTCGACATCCGGCGGAGCGCAGTCGGTACCGAGCAGGACCCGGTCCGGATGACGTTCGATCAGCGCCCGGGTGCGTCGCGGCTGGCGGCCGAGCTCGGCGATCCGCGCGGCTAGGTCGACGCGATAGTTCGGGCAGCGGTCGAGCATCTGCTCGACCCAGTCGAGGTTCTCGGCGAGGCAACCGACGTGGGCACCGATGAAGCGAACCTGTGGATGGCCGGCGACGACAGCCTCGAACGCGTCGAGCAATCGCTGCAGCGGCGGGAAGTCAGGTCCGTGAAAGTGCCAGTCAGGATGCCGCAGCAGCTCCTCGAGCCGCTCGTTGCGACGGTCGAGCGGCTGGAAGAAGGCAACCGGGTCGGCGGTATGGATGAGCGCCGGAACGCCTGACTCGGCCAGCGCGTCCCACAGCGGCTCCAGGCGAGGATCATCGAGGAAGATCAACTCCGACCGCTCGTCGCGCACCCGGAGCCCGATGTCCTTCCAGAGCTTCAGTCCCGTCGCGCCACGGCGTACCGAATCGCTCAGCGAGGCAGCCATCCGGTCGCCCCAGCCCGGCGTCGAGGTGTCGGTCCAGTCCACTCGCGCGAACGTCACGAAGCGCCCGGGATAGCGCCGGTCGTAGCGGTCGAGGTTCGCCTCGAGCTCGTCGCTCCACTCACCGTCGAGGTTCACGATGGTCGCCACGCCCGACTCGTCCATCGTCGCGATCAGAGCATCCGGATCGGGCACCCGCCAGACTCCGGTGTTGCGTCGTCCGAGATGGTTGTGGACGTCTACGATCGGCGCCGCCGGAGTTGTCACCGACGTCACCGCGGCGGTCATCATCGACACCGGAGCAAAGTCGCGCAGCCGGATATCACCGAGTCCTTCGGCCATCATCCCTCGATTCGCAGTTCGGATCAGAAACCAGCGAGATTCGAGACGAAGCTACGATCGACGGCCGAGACCACCAACGAACTGATCACTCCAACTGATCACTCAACCGAAGCCACTCTCACGAGCGTGAGGTATCAGACGCACGGCCGCTCTCCTCCGAGGTATTGACTGCTTCTGTGGCTGAGCACGAGGGGGACGTCATGGCTGAGGAACTCGAGATCATCGTCGAGGAGTATCAGGACGAACTGACCGAGCGGGTCCTGCACTGGCGGGAAGCGCTGGTGCGGCACGACCGCGTCCGCGAGGAGTTGGGTGACGTCGACCCGGCCGCTCTGAGGGTGCTCGGACCGACGTTGCCGGGACGGAAGCGGGACCAGAGCTCGCCGTTCGTCGCGACGATCTTCGACCCGCGGGAGAACCGGTCGGTCGAGGTGCGGGGCCGACTCGATGGTGACGACGTCGAGGTGACGACGAGTTCGTTCCGGCCGAATCCGAGCGACCAGGAACTCGGCGCCGCGCTCGAGGCGCTCCGTGAGGATCGGGAGTTCGCCGAACTGCGGGACCGGGACGACGTCGTCGTCTACCAACCGATGCCGCCGTTGGCCGACGTCGAACAGGAGGACGGATCCGTCGTACGCAGGGTCGCACTCGGCGTGTTCGACCCGCGGTCGGACCGGCGCCATCGGTTCGCCGCCGTCGGTGTCGGAGATCGAGTCGTGGAGTGGGACCCCGAGTTCTCACATCCGCTGGACGGGGATTGCGAGGAGCACCTGCCGGTCGGTGTCAACAGCATGCCCGACAGCGGCGGCCGCGACTGGGTCCGCGTCCGGGTACTGCGTGGCGGACTGGAGCTGTGGAACCTCGTGGTCGTCCGGCCGCGTGCGTCCGAGCCATCGCATTTCGGCAAGGGTTCCGGCGTCGAACTGAAGTACGTCACCTACCGCGGCCGTCTCGTGCTCTGGCAGGCACACGTTCCGATTCTCAACGTGCTCTACGACGACGGGGTCACCTACCGCGATTGGCAGAACCAGGAAACGCCGTTCATCGCCAACGGAGTCGACCCGGTTGGACCGGGCTGGCGAGTGTGTACGTCGCCACCGGCAACGATCCTCGAATCCGGTACGGACGCCGGAAACTTCCAAGGCGTCGCCTTCTGGTACGAGGACGGCGAACTGCGGATCGTGAGCGAGGTCCAGGCCGGCTGGTACCGCTACATGTCGGACTGGCGGCTGCGCGACGACGGCACCATCGCGCCGCGATTCGGATTCGCCGGCACCCGCAATCCACGCACCTGTATGCCACACCAGCACCACGTCTACTGGCGCCTGGACTTCGACATCGAAGGCGCCGGCAACGACGTCGTCGAGCAACGCGGCCTGCTCTTCCCCCATCTTCCGCTGTGGTGGCGGCTCGTCCGGGAAACCAAGCGGACCCGCTCGCTGTTCGCCCGCCGCTGGCGCGTACTCGACTCCATCAGCGGTCGCGGCTACGCCATCACCCCAGGAACAACAGACGGCACCGCCGACTCCTACGGCGTCGCCGACCTGTGGTTCTTGCGCTACCGATTCACCGAACTCGACGACGGCGTCAGCGTCGTCGGCGGGACACCAGCCGACACCCGATGCCGGCTCGACCAGTACCTGACCGCCGAATCGATCAACTCCACCGACGTGGTCGTCTGGTACGCCGGCCACTTCCGCCACGACGAGGAACACCCCAGCCCCCACCAGGGCCACATCGTCGGCCCAGAACTACGACCAATCAACTGGTGAGAGGTCTGCGGAACGGAGTGATCAGATCGGCACCGTTCCCGGCTTCCCGAGGTCGAGCCAGGTGAGCTCCGGCGCCGTCGCCGCGAAGGCCGCTTCGATTCCGTCGCGTCCCTGGCGGAAGTGGCTCCAGCCCTCGTAGTGCACCGGGACGACCGTGCGCGGCGTCAGGAGCGAGCACAGCTCGACCCCGTCGGCGCCGGTCATCGTGTACCGCAGCGGGCCGCTGACCCCGAACTGCACGCCGCCGAGATGCAGCAGCATCGTGCCGACCTCGAACCGCGTGCCAACCTGCCGCAGTCCGTCGTACAGCACCGAGTCTCCGGTGATCCACAGGGCGCCGTGCTCCTGGCCCGGCCAGCGCAGGGCGAAGCCGACGACGTCGCCGGTGATCCGACGGCTGAGCGGCGGCCCGTGCCGGCACGGCGTGGCGGTGATCTCCAGCGGCGGCCGGCCACTTTGCCGCAGGGTGTGGACCGACCACGGCCGCAGCCCGACGGCGCCCCCTCCGAGCCGTGCCGCGCCGCTGTACGTGGTGACCACGGCCCCGACCGACGGCAGCAAGGCCCGGCCGGCGTCGTCCAGGTTGTCCGCGTGGTGATCGTGCGTGAGCAGTACGGCGTCGATCGGTGGCAGCTCGCCGACCGCGACCGCCGGTCCCACGAGCTTCCGGGACGACGAGCCCCAGCCGAACGCGTACCGCCGGCCCGGTGGATCGAACGTCGGATCGGTGAGCAGCCGCCAGCCGTCGACCTCGATCAACGTCGTCGGACCGCCGATATGGGTGATCCGCGCCTCGCTCACGATGCGTGCTGCACAGCCCAGTCGAGTACGTCGTCCGCGATCTGCTGCCACCCCTGCTGCGCCGGCAGGAGATGCGCGTAACCGTCGTACTCACGGATCTCGGTGATCGTGTTCGACTTGTAGTGCTTGGCGTTCGACCGCTGGATCTCGGGCGGCATGATGTGGTCCTCGGAACCGGAGACGAACAGCAGCGGCGCGCGGCCGTCGTTGTGGTAGTCGACCCAGGTGTCCTGGTGACCGGGCTGGAAGTTCGCCAGCACACTCCCCCACAGGATCCCGCCGTTCGCCGGGATGGCGTAGCGCTCGTACAGCGCCCGGGCCTCGTCGTCGTCGAACGTGTTCGTGAACGCGTACTTCCACTCGTCGAACGACAGCGGGATCGCCTTGTGCCGGTTCGCCGGGCTCTTCAGGACCGGGAAGGTCGACTTCACCTGCGAGAACGGCACCACCCGGACGCCTTCGGTCGGCGCCGAGTTCAGCGCGACACCGGCCGCGCCGAAGCCGTGGTCGAGCAGGATCTGGGTGAACGCCCCACCGGCCGAGTGACCGATGATGATCGGCGGCTGATCGAGTTCGCGGATCACCGACTCGATGTGCTCGATGATGGCCGGCACGGTCACCTTCAGGATCGGCTCCGGGTCGGCGTTCAACGCCTCCACGTCGACCTCGAAACCCGGGTATCCCGGCGCCAGCACCCGGAACCCACGCCCTTCGTAGTGGCTGATCCAGTGCTCCCAGCTCCGCGGCGTCACCCAGAAACCGTGCACCAGCACGATGGTGTCAGCAGCCATGATCTCGTCCCTTCCCTCCCGCGAGATTTCCGAAAACCGTAGTTGCCGGAACGTCGCGCTCGATAGGATCTGCCTGCACGGATCTGGGCTGTGTGTGCACAGTTCGCCCTCCGGATCCCTGGGGGAAGGGGGCGCAATGACCATGCTGCTCGACACCGCTGTGCTGCCGCCGCGGGACCGGGCCGAGGCGTTCTACGCGGCGATGATGTCGGCGAGCGTACCGTCACGCGTCGAGCACGAGGATCCGGACGGCGAGGTCCACGCCCGGATGGACTTCTGGCAGCTCGGGACGCCGGACCTGTTCCGCAACGAGGGCTCCGGGATCCGACTCGTCCGGACGCCGAAGCATGTCCGCATCGGCGGCCCGGAGCGCCTGGCTCTCGCGGTGCAGGTGACCGGATCGAGCGTGTTCAGCCAGGGCGGCCGCGATCGGCGCGTCCGGACCGGTGAACTGATGCTGGTCGACCTGACCGCGCCGTACGACTTCGCCTGGACCGGACTCGGCGCGTCGCAGGCGTTCCAGATCGACTACGCCGACCTCGGGCTCAGCGTCGAGACGATCCGCGCGGCGGCTACCCGACTCCCGAGCAGCCCGGTGTACGACCTGGTCCTGAACCATCTCACCGCGCTGCCGGGGATCCTCGAGTCGTTGCACGACACACCGTCGGCCGGGATGATCGGCGACGCCACCACGCAACTCGTCCGGGCCCTGCTGACGTCCGCCGCGGACGACGACAACGGGTCGCCCGCGATGGCCGACGTACTGTTCTCGCGCATCACGTGGTACCTGCACAGGCATCTGAGGGATCCGGCGCTCGGTCCCGCACAGATCGCGGCGGCGCACAACGTGTCGGTCCGCTACCTGTACAAGCTGTTCGCCGACCACCACCGCAGCCTCGAACAGTGGCTGATCACCGAACGCCTCAAGGGCGCCGCCCGACAACTCAAGGATCCGGCGAGCAAGCACCTCCCGATCGCGGTCATCGCAGCAGGCTGGGGATTCGACGACGCGACCCACTTCACCCGACGCTTCCGCCAGGCTTACGGCATGTCCCCGCGCGAGTGGCGCGCCCTCAACCGGCCGGTGTGACGCGCTACGCAGCGGGCAGAAGCGCTGGCGAGGGCTTGCACCTTGCTGCTGATATCGGTCACCGGTCGGACGATCTGAAGATGAAGGTGCTCCCGCCGACGAGTTCGCCCTTGGTGGTCAGTTGCTGGACGACGAAGCGCGCCTCGCCGCTCCCCATCGCCAGCAAAAGGATCTGTTCCCGGCCACCGGCCTTGACACTGAGCGGTAGGTCGACGTGCTCCACCGTCCGGCCGACGCGGTACCGGCGCGTCGTGTCGAACGTCCTGACCAACTCCTCCCACGACTCCTCCGGACGCATTTCGTCCTCCAGCCATCGCCGGCGCAGTCGCTTCAGGTCCGCGGCGGAGAAGCTCGCACTGGACAGCCCACGGACATCCTGGACGCGTTTGCTGAGCGTCTTGGAGAACAGCATCGTCAGCCGAACCGCGGGATCCTCGACCGACGGAATCCTCGCCAGGTACCGCAGCCGTCGCTGGGTCGTCGCAGCGAATGAGATCGGGATCGGCACGAACACGGTCGGCAACAGGTTCACAACGTGCAGGTTCTTGAGTCCGGCCCGCTTCTCACCCGTGACCAACTGAGCGACCTCGAAGACCTTGGCGGCGGGCGGGATCGGATCGGACGGGCTGTCGAGGACGACCAGCAGGCAGGTGTGGGTGTCCGCGTCGACCGGCGGGGTCCAGGTCCACTCGAGCACCGTCGGTCGCAGTGGCTCCAGGCTGGAGATCGTCTGGGGCGAACCGACCGCCGTCCAGTTGGTGTCGCCAGGACTGTTCGGCCAGGCGGTCCAGAAGTCGGCGGGCAGATCGGGAAGTCCCGCCGATGCACCCGCGGTCATGATCTTGACCGTGACGTCGGACGCGGCGACCGGTCCACGGTTGTGCACCTGGACGTACACGCGGTTCTGGTTGCCGGCCTCGGGACTCTCGTGCACGAGTTTCGTCTCGAAACTCAAGTAGTTGACCTCGGCCGGCTGCAGTTGCCAACTCGGCGGCGCATCGGTCTTGACGTCAGCGCATTCCCACCAGAAACAAGGGTCGTTCAGGCCGACCTGTCGAGTTGGGTCGCTCCAGGCCGCGGTCGCGTTCGCACTCGGGGCCCGTCCCGGGTCCATCACGTGGTCGCGCACGAACAGGTCGACCAGCGGCTGGGACGCCATGTCGGTTCGGATCTCCCACAGACCACGGCCGTGAGTGGCCGCCCGCAAGAGGTTGCTGCCGGCTCGGCGCCGCAGATCGTAGATGGCTGTGTTCGGCAACCCCTGCGAGTAGTTCAGCCAGCTGCTACCGCCGTTCGTCGTCCGGAACACGCCGATGTCGGTACCGACGAACCATTCGCTCGCAGTCGCCAGACACAGCGCATACATCGGTACGTCGGGAAGCCCGCCACTGACCGCGGTCCACGTCGCCGTGCCGGTGGCCGGGACGGTCCCACGCCACACGTGCTGGCTCAGGCCGAACCCGCTGAACGCGACGACAACGGTGTTGTCGTTACCGGGCAGACTCTGGATGTCCCAGATCCACTGGCCGGTCGGCAACGGGGCGGCGTGCAGCACCCGGGCAGTCCAGGTGCCACCCGACAAGTCCAGGCGGTAAACCTGCCCACTCGTGGTCGCACAGTAGATCAGCGCGTCGTTCGCGAACGACACCGCCGACACTCTTCCGGCGATGCCAGGTAGCGCGACTCCGGGACCAGGCCAACCACCAGCGCCCATCGCATCGTCGACGTTGATCACATTGGTTGCCCAGGCCAACCGTTCGGACGTCGGACTGATCGCGGCCGGCGGATAGAAGAGACCTCTGCCGTCGAGCCCGCTGTTGATCGGGACGTAGGTGCCGAACTCCCCCGCCGCCGCGCTCAGCTCAGGCGAGTTCGAGTAGTACGAATGTGTGACGTTGTTGCCGTTCACCTTGCTGATAACGCAGTAGCCACCGTCGCCGTCCGCGCTGTGATAGTGAACCGGACTGTTGCGGTACTGCTGTGTGCCGTTGTCCTGAGTGCCGCACTGGACGATCGCGTCTGACACCGGATGGTTGTCGATCGCCTCGTACTGCATCAGGCAGAGGCCTTCGTTCGGTGTGTCGTCCCAGGTCGCGCCGCCGTCGGAGCTGACGAAGAAGCCACCGTCGTTGCCACTGTAGATGCGCTGGTTCAGCGTCGGGTGGCAGCCGAAGGTATGGCTGTCCGGGTGGATGTCCGCACCGATGTTGCTGACTCCCCAGGTGTCGGCGACCGCGTCGCGCACGCACTTGTACAGTTCGACACCGCTCACGTAGACGACGTCGGGTGTTGTCGGATCCACGTTGACATCACTTGTGAAGGCGCCGTACAGCTGGATGGTCGCATCGTCGGTGCATAGTTGCCAGGTCGTCCCGGCGGCGGAATTCGTCCGATACAACCCCAGGAACGTATCGGTGTTGTTCGCGATCAGCGCGTACTTGTGCGCGGGGCTGCTGGCCGACTGCTTGAGGCTGATCCGGCTTGTGGACGAGCCGGATGGCAGCCCTCCGGTCAGCAATGCGAATGTCGGGTTGGCCGCCAAGGCGTTGGTGCTGCGATAGATGCCGCTGCCGAAGAAGGCGGCGTACACCGTGTTGCCGGTCGCGTCGCCGGCATCGATCAGTACGTCGGTGCAGGCGATGACTTGTGGCGAGAGCACCGGCAGACCGCCACCTGACAACGCCGTCCAGGTGACTCCGTCCACGGTCCGGCACAGCCCACGACTGGTCGCGGCAAAGGCGTGATTCGCGTCCGCTCGATCGACTGCAATCCGGTAGAAACTGTGGTTGGCGAAGAGCGCCGTGCCGTTGTTCGTCCACGTCGTACCGCCATCGCTACTGCGCAGCACGCCAACGCCGAGGTAGATCCCCGGGGCGGAGCTCAATGCTGCGGTGGTGCTGTACAGCTGGACATTCCCTTCGCCCGTGCCCGCGTACAGAACGTTCGGATCGCTGACTCCGATCGCAAGCGCGCCGATGGCCAGCGACGGTTGGTCGTCCCCGAGCGCGGTCCAGATCTGACCGCCGTCGTCCGTACGCCAGACGCCTCCTCGGCTGGTGCCGATATAGATCCTGTCCCCGTTCACCGGGTGCGGTGCGATCGCGGTGACCCGGCCACTGATCAGGACGCGCGCTCCGCCGTACGTCTGGCCGTTCGGCACCGCGAGTGGACCCAGTGGAGTCCAGTTGGGCAGGGCTGCGTCAACCGGCATTCCGACCGGGCCGGCACCGACCGCGTCACGTACGCCGGCGTCCCGGGCCCGGAGCGCCTCCAAACGCAGGAGTGCGGGATTGTCCTCCTCGGGCAGATCCGTCACCGCGGCGGCAGCGAGGTCGACCCTGCGTCCGTCAGCTTGTACAGCGGCGAAATCGAGCGAGAACCGGCCGACCAGTTTCGCTGTGTCCTTCTTCGGCCGCCGAACGGACTTCCTCGTCGTCGTCTTCTTCGCCGCCGCCTTCCGCGCTGCCGGGCTCATGACCCCGCGCCTTTCTCGGGCGCGAGCGAACGCGCCGCGACGAAGTGCCGGCGCGCCACCAGCCCCACGGCCAGGGCGACGACACCGAGGACGACGACGATCCCCCACTCGGCGCTGCCGCTTCCGCCATCAGGTTCGAGACCGAACGCCTCGATCCATTGCGGAGCAACGGCCGTGACGAGCGCGCCGACGGCGAACAGTCCCGCGAAGAATGCCTCGATCTTCCACCACGTGGTGCGCATCCGGTGTCCTCCCCCAACATCACATCTGAAGCCGACAGACTCCGCGGTTCACGGCGACGGCGAACCGGATCTCCTCCAGCACGCCGCCCCATGGCAGATTCATGGCTTCCCCCGGCCGATCACAGCGCCCACCCCTGAATCGCTCCCGGCCCTCCTCGGATGCTACGCCCGGAGTCACACTCCGTCATCCCTTCAGAGATGAAGGTCTTCTGTCGTGCATGCTGTCGTGCATGGTCTGGCGTGCCGGGTCGAGATGTGCGCGCAGTCCGCCGGAGCTCGTGCCGGATCCAGTACGGCGGCAACTGCTCGTACCGGCACCGGCCGGCCGAGAGCCTCGCCGAGCAGCTTCGCGACCCGATTCGCCTCGAACTCGCTGCTACGCACTGTTCGCCGAAGCGGAACGTGTGTGGAAAGCCGTGCAGCAAGTCTCCATCACCCAAGAGATTCATCTCGCCCGTCGACCCGCCCAGCCGCACCGCTGCCCACGCTCTCGCACCCGCCGTCGACGACTACGGCGCCCCTCGCTCGTCCGTGTACCTACCTCCATGTACAGTTTCGGTGTGGATTCGCGGCAAGTGCTGATCGAGACGATGAGTGAGCTGATGTGGGAGCGTGGTTATGCCGACACCAGCCCGCGTGAAGTGCGCAACCGGTCCGGTGTCGGCCAGGGGAGCATGTACCACCACTTTCCGACGAAGCGGGACCTGGCGCTAGCCGCCCTGGAGCGCAACGTCGCCGACCTCCTGCCTGCCGCCTCGGAGCTCGACGGACCGGGCGACCCGATGGCTCGGATCGAGGCCTATCTGATGCGGCCGCGCGACGCCCTCAAGGGCTGCAAGGTCGGCCGGATGACCCAGGACCCGCAGGTCCGGGAGGACCCGATGCTGCTGGCGCCGGTGGCGCGTGCGTTCGCCCAGGTCCACGTCAGCTGGGTGAAGGTTCTCCGCGAGGCGATCGCCGCGGGCGAACTGCGCGACGACCTGGACCCTGAGCAACTCGCCCACACCCTGATGGCCGTGCTCCAGGGCGGATACGTGCTCGCGATCGCGCAGCAGGACCCCACACCGTTCCAGGACGCGCTCTCCGGAGCCCTCGCCCTGCTCCGGGCGTCGGCCCCATCGACATCCGACAACACCAGGAGGAACTGAAGCCATGACCGTACGCATCGGCATCAACGGGTTCGGACGGATCGGACGCAGTTACCTGCGCGCAGCCCTGGCGAGCAAGGCCGACGTCGAGGTGGTCGCGGTCAATGACCTCACCGACGCCCGCACTCTCGCCACCCTGCTCGAGTGGGACTCGATCTCCGGGCACCTCGACGACGTCGCCTTCGACGCCGACCTGCTCGCCGTCCAGGGCCAGCAGATCAAGGTCTTCGCCGAATCGGACCCGGCCTCCATCCCGTGGGGCGACGTGGGCGCCGACATCGTCATCGAGTCCACCGGCCGCTTCACCGACGGCGTCGCGGCAGCGGCCCACCTCAAGGGCGGCGCCAAGAAGGTCGTCGTCTCGGCGCCGGCCAAGGGCGACGTCCCGACGTTCGTTCTCGGCGTGAACGACGACAACCTTGACCCCGACAGCCACGATGTCTTCTCCAACGGCTCCTGCACCACGAATTCAGTGGCGCCGTTGGCCAAGGTGCTCAACGACTCGTTCGGCATCGAGACGGGCTTGATGACCACGATCCACGCATACACGGGCGACCAGCGGCTGCACGACGCGCCGCACTCCGACCTGCGGCGGGCACGCGCAGCAGCTGTCTCGATCATCCCGACGTCCTCGGGTGCGGCGAAGGCGATCGGCAAGGTCATCCCCGAGCTCGACGGGCGTCTCACCGGCGCCTCCCTCCGCGTCCCGGTTCCCGTCGGCTCCATCACGGACCTCACCGTGGAACTTCGGCAGCGCGCGGACATCGATGAGGTCAACGCGGCGTTCCGCGAGGCGGCCGCCTCCGAGCGGCTGCGGCAGTACCTGCAGTACTCCGAGGCACCGTTGGTCTCCGCGGATATCGTCGGCAGCCCGTACTCGTCGATCTTCGACGCGCCGCTGACCGAGGCCGTCGGCAACCAGATCAAGGTGCACGGCTGGTACGACAACGAGTGGGGCTTCTCCAACCGCCTCGTCGAGTTCTCCGAGCGCGTCGGCGCGGCCGTAGCGTCCTGACGCCGCAACGCCGAAAACGGGCGGCGTGCCGAGCAGCGTTCGAAACGGGGGTCAGCCGGCCGCCGAGCATCTGCTGCATCGATAGGCGCGGTCAGGTCGTGCCGGCATCGTCAATGCCCTAACCACGGCAGCAGCGTCGCGAGGAGGCGTTCCGGCGCGTCCAGCGGAATCAGGTGTCCGCAGATCGGGGGTGATGACCCGATACGACTCGGACAGGCGCCGGCAGCAAATGGGTCGCGATGATCGTGAAGACCCTCACCGAAGCCGGCGAACTGCGGTACTGGGTCGTCGTACTGACGGTCGAGCACATACAGCGCAGGGCCAAGAACGGTGCCGCCGAGCAAGGCCAAAACCCCACCCACTCCCCACTGCTCGACACAGACTGCGCCTGACGGCGCCATCGTCGAGCACGCACATCACCGGTCGCCCAGGTTCTCCTGCGCCCAATTGTCGAAGGTCGTGAGCGGAAGCCCGAAGTCTGTTGCGTACTCCGGGCGGGCCGGCTGACCGACGGCGTTCAGCCACTCGTGGGCCGCGCCCATCGGCGGCATCCCCGCAGCCAACGCCTCGGCCTCGGTGAGATCGGGAGGAGTCAACTCGACACCCAGAGCTTGCGAGAGCGCTGCGGCGATCTCCGTCATCGACAAGTAGTCACCCGCCAACTCGAGCTCGACCCGATCGAATCGCTGCGGCGTAGCAACGGCCGCGGCAGCCGCGACTCCGATGTCCCGGACCGCGATCAGCGAGAGCCGGGTCGCCGGTTTGACCACGCTCACCAGGCCGCCTTCGATCCCCCGCGGAAACAGGAATGCCATCGACGGCAGGAAGTTCTCCATGAAGAACGCGGGCTTGAGCAGCGTCCAGGCCGGGAATCCCGCCGTACGAACGCGGTCCTGGATCGCGCTCTTCGCCCCGAGCGTCGGTTGCATCGAGGTCCAGCGCCCTTCGGCCCACCCGGGCGCCTCGACATGCTGACCGGCACCGGAGACGGACGTGTGCACGAACTGCGGTACGCCGGCCGCCAGCGCTCCCTCGACCAGATTGATGCCCTGAGCAACCTCACCGTCGAAGTCGAACCCGTCCGGACCGGCGGCAGGCATCTGCACCGAGAAGACGGCCCGGGCACCGGCAGCCGCCTCGACCACCGAGTCGCGATCGTTCAGATCGCCGGTCACCAGCTCGGCGCCGAGCGCCTCGACTGCCTTGGCTCGCTCGGTCGCGGGATCGCGGACCAGAGCACGAACCGGAATGCCCGCAGCCAGTAGAGCCCGGGCAGTTGCACCGCCCTGCCGGCCAGTGGCTCCGGTGACCAGGACGGGTGCGGACTGAGTCGACATCGTTCTCCTTAAGCCTCGACAGAAGCCTCGACGGTAAATGGCGGGGCCCGCCACTTACTGTTGAGCTACGATATGGCGGACCCCGCCACTTAACAACCTCGGAGGTGGACCGATGCCCGACCAGCAGCGCGCGGACGCCCGCCGCAACTACGCGCGAGTCCTCGCCGCGGCCGAAGAAGAAGTAGCAACGCACGGAGCCGGAGCCTCACTCGAACAGATCGCGAGGGTGGCCGGCGTCGGTTCAGCCACCGTGCGGCGCCACTTCCCCACCCGACGCGCATTGCTGGAGGCGGTCTCCCACCAACGCGTCGCGACCCTCTGCGCCCGCGCAGACGAACTGACCCGTGCGGACGACAGCCGCAGCGCACTTCTCGACTGGCTCGGTGACGTCGTCGCCTACTGCGTCACGGCCCGCGGACTCGCCGAAGCACTGGCCTACGACGGCGACGTGCACAAGAACAACTGCTCCGCAGCCCTCGAGGAAGCAGCAGGTCCGCTGCTACGCAGAGCCGCACAGGACGACGCGGTCTCCGATGAGATCACGATCGAGGACCTCATCACGTTCTCCGTCGGCATCGCTCTGGCCACCGAGCACTATCCGGATCCGCCAGCCCAAGCCGACCGGCTTCTCCACCTCGCCATCGCCGGCCTCAGCCCCCAGCCGTGACAGGCCCGATCAGTTGCTCACCACAACGAGAACCGTTCGCAAGCGCCTGGCACGGCCCTGCCGCCGGCCAATACTGATCCGCCCTAGAGCTCGGGCGGTTTCGAAGAACTTCCGCGGCGGGATCGAGGGCGTTCCTGGCTGACGCCATTGCTTTCTTGGCCGGTGAGGACCGCGCTCGAGATGACATCGAAGAGGTGATCGGCGCGCTGCGCAAGCGCGGGCTGATCGTAGAGCCAGGCAAGTGCCGCGACCAGCGCGAACAGGTCGGTGCCGTCGATGTCGGCCCGCGCCACGCCTGCGGCGTGAGCGCGTTCGAGGGCCTGCGTGCCTGCATCGTGCAGAGCGACGCACGACGCATTGAGTGCGGACTCGGGGTCCTCCAGGGCGGCCGTCAGCGGCGCCGCAACACCCCGATACTCATGAGTGAGCGCGACGCTGTCGCGGAGCCAGGAAATCAGGGCATCCTCGGGTGTGCTCGAGGTTTCGCGGTCGGCTGCTTGTGCCGTCAGCTCGTCGACATTGGTTCGAAGCAAGGCCTCGAGCAGCGCCTCTCGGGTGGGGAAGTGACGGTACAGCGTGCCGAGCCCGACGCCCGCCCTGCGGGCGACGTCGCGCAGCGACGCCTCAGCGCCTTGCTCGGTCACGACCTCGCGCCCCACCGCGAGCAGGCGGTCGTAGTTCTTCCTGGCGTCGGATCGCATATGTCTCCCTGCTCAGTAGGTGGGGCGCCGCGTTGCGGTGGCCAGTGCTGCGCGGATGGCGTCCGCGCCGCCCGGTTGGCCCTTCTCGTTCGAGTACGGCCCGTACGGGGTTCCCCACACGGGGGTGCCCGTCGCCTGCCGCCAGCTGTCGACCAGCGGTCCTGCGTCCACGACGCTGTAGCCGATGGAGTCGATGAACTCGATCGCTGCCGCTTTCGCCGGAGCGGAGTCGCCGGCGATCGGCAGGTAGGAGCGGTCGGGCGCCCCGGCCGGGCGGGCGAGTGACAGCAGGTGCTTGAAGAAGATGTTGTTGAACGCCTTCACGATCAGGGCGTCGGGGATGTAGCGCAGCAGCAGCTCGCTCGAGGTGAGCGAACTGCTGTCGAGCTCGGGGATGTGCCCGTCCCGCTCGGGGCCGTAGTTGCACGTGTCGATGACCGTCTTCCCGGCCAGCGGCGCGGCAGGCACGTCGGGGAAGGCCTTGACCGGCACCGAGACCACGACGATGTCACCTGCCGCGGCGGCCTCCCTACTCGTCGCCGCGGACGCTCGCGGCCCCAGCTCCGCCACCGTGTCCGCGAGCGTTTCGGGTCCGCGTGAGTTGCTGAGCACGACCTGGTACCCGGCCTCGATGGCGAGCCGCGCGATGGCACTGCCGAGCTGTCCGCTTCCGATGATTCCCACAGTCGTCATATTTTCGGCTTCCTTGTTCAAGAGTCGCGCTATTTGTCATATGCCGGGCGCGTTGCGATTCGGATCCCTGCCGTCAGTTGGCCGGGAAGTAGTGGCCGTTGTCCAAGTCGGCGAGCAGGCCGGGCTGGACGGGCTCCCACCCGAGGACGCGGCGGGTGATGAGGTTGGACGCCGGGTAGCTCTGCGTGACTATGTTCGCAAGGAACCCGAAGTATCCCGGCAGCATCAGTTCGTCCAAGGGAATGCTTACGGCGGGCAGGCCCAGGCGGCTGCCGATGGCCTCGGCGATCTCGCGGAGCGGGATGCCCTGATCCTGAACCGCGTGCCAGTGTTTGCCGGCCGGGCCCTTCTCCAGCGCCAGGCGGAACAACGAGGCGAGATCGCGGATATGCACGGCGTTCCACAGGTTCGCGCCGTCTCCGGGATAGCCGGCGACGCCCTTCTCCTTCGCGAGCGCGATCAGCGTGGGGAGGAAGCCGGCCTGATCGGTCGTGCTGTGCGCGATATTGGCAATCCGCACGACCGACGACCGCACTCCGCGCTCGGCGAGATCGAGGACGGCGGTTTCCACGACGTTGCGAACCCGCAGGGTTCCCTTGTGCTCATCGCCGACGGGAAGGGCCGGGTCATCCTCGGTGGCAGGGCGGCCCAGCTGCCCGGACGAGCCAATGCTCCCGGCCGCGACCAGCGGCTTCTGAGTTCCCGCAAGTGCCTCGCCGTACGCGAGCATGATCGGGAGCTCCGCGGCTGACACGGCGTCCATCCCGCCGAACGGAAGCAGGTCTTGCCGGTGCGCGACGTGGATGACGCCGTCGGAGTCCGCCGCCGCCTCCATGAGCCCGTCGAGATCGTCGAGATCGCCGCGGCGCACCTTCGCGCCGAGCGCGGACAGCGCCGCGGCAGCGGTGTCCGAGCGGGCCAGGCCGGTGACCTCGTGGCCGGCGGCGATGAGCTCGGGAATGATGTACGAACCGGAATGGCCGGTTCCGCCAGTAACAAAAACGCGCATTACAGCTCCTGGTTAGCGGGTGGGCTGCGCTTCTCGTGCCGTCGATCGACTCAGTTGATGCGACGCGAGAAGTGGTGTGGGTGCGCTCAGCTGAGAACGTCGACGCCGAGGGCGATGTTGAACCCCGCGCCGTGGCCGGCCAGCCCCATCATCAGCAGGCCCGCCCCTTCGAGCCAGTGCGCCATCTCCAGGCCGCCGACGTCCCTCGGGCGCAACCCGAGGCTCTCGATGAACTCCGACACGCTCGCCTTGGCCTGAGCGTCGTCGCCGGCGAAGAGCACATCCAGCGGGCGGCCCAGGGCCAGGACGTGGCCGAAGACGGTGTTGAACGCCTTCACAACGTGCGCGCTCGGCGGGAGGGCCTTGGCGATCTCCTGCGCGCCGGAAGTGCCCTCGGGGGTGACCAGCCCGGTGGCATCGGCGGCGAAGGTGTTGGAGATGTCGACGATGACCTTGCCGGCCAATGCATCCCCGTACTGGGTGACGACCGGCACGGCGCTGGCGTACGGCACAGCGAGGATCACGATGTCACCGGCCGGGACCGTGCCGAATGTCCCCGTCGAGGCCGCGCCGCCGAGCGCGGCGGCCAGATCCTTGGCCTTGGCCGCGTCACGGCCGATGACCTCGACGGCGTTGCCGCCCTCGACCGCACGGCTGCCGAGGGCGCGGGCGTAGGTCCCGAGGCCGATGATGCTGATGCTGCTGCTCATGGGTAGCTCTCTTTCCTGGTTCGACCGGATCAACAGCGCGCCGAATTATCGGAGCACTGCTCCAGTTATACGGGGCAGTGCTCCACTTTGCAAACTTCGACCAGCTTGCGGCGCCCGCTGCCCCAGCTCGTCAACCTGGCCGGGGTGCGCGAACCTTCGACACACAGACCCTGACCGGGTACGCCGTTCTCGTCGACGTTGCCGCTTCGGCCGGGCTGCACGACCCCGGCGCACCGATCTCCTTCACGCCGCACGACTTCCGGCGCCTGTTCGCCACGGAGATAGTGTCCAGCGGCCTGCGGCTGCAAATCACCGCGATCTTTCCTGACTCGCAGCGCACCAGCAGTTCATCGAACGCCGCCGAGCGACCCGCCCAGGCGCTGAGCTGCGGACGACGACCGCTGAGGACGGTCATCCCTTGGAAACAGGGCTATTTCAGCTCGGCCGAGGTCTTACCGAGAAGCCTTCTGGCGACGATCAGTTGTTGGATCTGCTGAGTTCCTTCGAAGATGTCGAGGATCTTGCTGTCTCGGGACCACTTTTCGAGGAGTTCGTGTTCGGAGTAGCCGAGGGAGCCGGTGAGTTCCACGCAGCGGAGGGTTATGTCGTTGGCGGTTCGGCCGGCTTTGGCTTTTGCCATGGAGGCTTGGAGGGAGTTGGGTTGGGCGTTGTCGGCCATCCAGGCGGCCTGGAGGGTGAGGAGGTAGGCGGCTTCCCAGTCGGCTTCCATCGAGAGGTACGTCGCGGCGGCGGCGGGCTGTAGATGGACGGGGCGGTCGTAGTCGACGTCCACGCCGGCCCCGGACAGCAGGTCGCGGGTGAGCTCCAGCGACGCGCGGGCGCAGCCGACGGCCATCGCGGCCACCAGCGGGCGGGTGTTGTCGAAGGTCTGCATGACGCCCGCGAAACCCTTGTCGATGTCGGCGGTGCCGAGCAGGTTCTCGCGGGGTACGCGGCAGTTGTCGAAGCGGATGGTCGCGGTGTCGGACGCGCGGATGCCGAGCTTGTGTTCGAGGCGTTCGACCGTCATCCCGGGCGTGTCCTTCATGACCACGAACGACTTGATCGCAGCGCGGCCGAGCGTCTTGTCGAGGGTCGCCCACACCACGACGGCGTCGCAGCGGCCACCGGCGGTGACGAAGATCTTCTCGCCGTTCAGAACGTAGTGGTCGCCGTCGAGTCGCGCGGTCGTCCGGATGTTCGCGGAGTCGGATCCGCAGTCCGGTTCGGTGATCGCCATCGCGGCCCACACGCCGTCGAACCGCCGCAGCTGCTCGTCCGACGCGACCGAGGCGATCGCCGAGTTGCCGAGTCCCTGCCGCGGCATCGACAGCAGCAGTCCGACGTCACCCCAGCACATCTCCATGATCGACAGCACCGACGACAGGTTCGACCCGTTGACGACACCGTCCGCGTCCGCCGCAGTACGCCGTACGCCGGAAGCGCCCGCGCCCGAACCGGTGCCTGAGGCCCCTAATCCGTCGACCATCGCGGCGAGCATGTCCAGCTCGACCGGGTACTCGTGCTCGGCGAGGTCGTAGCGGCGCGAGTTCGGCCGCAGCATCTCGGCCGCGACCTGGTGCGCCTGGCTGACGAAGGCCCGGAACTTCCGCGGCGTCTCGAGGTTGATCATCAGACCAGCACCGCCCCTTCCATCACGCCGATCGCTCGCAAGTCCCGGTACCAGCGCTCCACCGGATGCTCCTTCACGAACCCGTGCCCGCCGAGCAGCTGTACGCCGTCCGTCCCGATCTGCATGCCCTTCTCCGTACACAACCGCCGCGCCAACGCCACCTCGCGGGCGAACGGAAGCCCTTGCGTAGCACGCGATCCGGCCCGGTACGTCACCAGCTTCATCCCCTCGAGCTCGATCCCGATGTTCGCGACCATGAACGCCACCGACTGCCGATGGCTGATCGGCTCGCCGAAGGCCTCCCGCGAGTTCACGTACGGCGTCACGTAGTCGAGCACCGCCCGCGCCGTACCGAGGGCCAACGCACACCACCCGAGCCGCGACAACCGCACGCACTCGGCGTAGTCGTCAAGCGACCCCAAGGGCACCGCGGGCACGTCCGTCAGGATCACCCTGCTCAACGACGCAGCCCGCAACCCCATCGACGGCTCCGCCTCGATCACCACGCCCGGATGGTCCGCCTCCACCACGAACAACCCGGGCCCGGCATCCGTCTGCGCCCCGATCACGAACAGCTCCGCCTCAGCGCCCCGCGGCACCAAGGACTTCACGCCGTTCAGCAGCCCGCCCGTGTACCGCGTGCGCAGCTCGAACGGGTCGAACACCGGCCGCGGCTCGACCAGCGCCAACGCCGCCGCCGGGACGGTCGGACCAGTGAACGCCGGCAGGTACGTCGCCTGCTGCGTCTCGTCGCCCCACAACGAGATCGCCGTACTGACGGCCGACGGCGCCAGACACGCGACCGCCTGCCCCATGTCCCCGTAAGCCAGCGCCTCGGCGACGAGTACGCCGGTCATCGCCGACCGCTCGCTGACGATCCCGCCGAGCTCCTCCGGTACCTCGATCAGGCTCAGCCCGAGCTCGGCCGACGACTCCAGCACCTTGGCCTCCGTCGCGCACGCTGTGTCAGCCGCACCAGCAGCCGGCCGCAGCACGTCGGCGGCAAAGTCCCGCACGACGTCGACCATCATCTGCTGGTCCTCGGTCGGCGTCAGGTCGAACCGACCGGTCCCCCGAGCGGCAGGCAGCCGGGACGGCGCGGCGAGTTTCGAGACGGCGGAGAACCGCCGGGACACCGCCCCCGCCGTCCGGAATCCGGTCTTGGTCGCCTCGAACACCGCCCGCTCGGCCGGCTTCCGCAGCCCGAACCGATCGATCGCCCGCCACTTGGCCAGCTTGTTGAGCAGCGCCACGCCGACCCCGATCACGTCCCGGCGCCCACGGGTCTTCTGCTGAAGGCTCATACCGCCAACTGTAAACCGAAGTTACAACCCAGGTCACGCTGGTAGCCTGACCCGACCGGTCCGAAGGAGCGCAGCAGTGGCGGTCAGCATGTCCGACGTGGCCCGCCACGCGGGCGTGTCCCAGCGCACCGTCTCGAACGTGGTGAACAACTACGTCCACGTCTCCCCCGCCACCCGCGCCCGCGTCCAGGCCAGCCTCGACGCGCTCGGCTACCGCCCGAACACCGCGGCCCGCCGCCTGCGGACCGGCCGCACCGGCACCGTCACCCTGGCCGTCCCGACCTTTCGTGAGCGGTACTTCGCGGACCTCGCCGAAGCCGTCGTCGCCGCCGCCCGCGACCGCGGTACGACGATCCTCGTCGAGACCACCGGCGGCCGCCATGACCTCGAGGTCGAGCTGCTCCGCGGCGGCGGCGACGTCCTCACCGACGGCGTGATCATGAGCGCGGTCTCGCTCAGCCGCTCCGACCAACGCAGTACGCATCCGGTCGTGCTGGTCGGCGACCGCGAGCCGGGTAGCGCGATCGACCACGTCGGCATCAAGAACCGCGAGGCCGCGCAGGCAGCGGTCACGCATCTGCTCGACACCGGCCGGCGCCGGATCCTCCTGCTCGGCGCGAACAACGGCCCGCGGCGCTCGTACCAACTGCGCCGCCAGGGCTACCAGGCCGCGCTGAAGAAGCACGGGATCGAGCTGGACCCGGCGCTGATCGTCGACTCCGACTGGTCGACCGCCGCGGCCGCGGACGCGATCACCCGGACCTACGCACGACTGCGCCCCGACGGCATCTTCGCGATGAACGACTCCGCTGCCCTCGGCGCACTACGAGCGCTGCAGCGCAACCATATCGACGTGCCGGGCGAGGTGTCGGTCATCGGCTTCGACGACATCGTCGAGTCGAGCCTGTCGACGCCGACGCTCAGCACGATCGCGCCGCTGCTCGACGACATCGCGAGCACCGCGCTCGACCTCCTCGACGAGCAGCTCGATGACGACCACGTCCCGCAGCACCGGATGGCCGGCTACGAACTCCGCGTCCGGGAGAGCACCACCCGCTGATCGCAGCTGTCACCGGACAACCCCTTGTGGGCAGGATTTGCTACGTAGTAAATTCCGGCAGCATGACGCGTACCGCCCTCGCCCCCAGGTTCACCGGCGCCGGAAAGATCGAGTTCGCGGACCACGAGTACCCGGACCCCGGCCCCGGCCAACTCCTCCTTGCCGTCCAGGCCAACGCCCTGTGCGGCACCGACCGGAACCAGTACTACGACGGCTCGTCCGTCGTCCCCGGACACGAAGCCGCCGGCACCGTCCTGCAGGCCGGTGAAGGCACCAGCACGCCCGTCGGCACCCGCGGAGCCGTGTTCCTGATGGACTACTGCGGCGAGTGCCGCAGCTGCAAGCTGAACTTCACCAACCAGTGCCTGGCCAAGCGCGCCGACATGGGGTTCACTCACGACGGCGGCTACGGGCCGTACGAGCTGGTGCACGAGTCGAACTTCTTCCCGATCACCGACGACATCGAGATCGGCAATGCGACGATGCTGCTCGACGTGATGGGGACCAGCAGTCACGCGATCGGCCGGGCGGCACTGGTCAGACCGGACGTCGAGAGCGTGTACATCGCGGGCGCCGGCCCGATCGGCCTCGGCCTGACGGTGATGAGCAAGCTCAAGTACGGCGCCGACGTACCGGTCTACATCTCCGACTTCTCCCGCTGGCGGCTCGACTTCGCGGAGTCCTTCGGCGCGATTCCATTGCTCGCCGACGACATCTCCGCAGCCGGCAACCCGGACGTCGCCTTCGACTCGTCCGGCAAGGAGGCGGCCCGCCGCGCCGCCCTCGACCTCGTCAGCCAGCGCGGCGCCCTGATCTGCGTCGGCCACGGCGAGTCGCTCACGATCGACGTGTCCAGCGATCTGATCGCCCCCGAGCACGCCATCCTCGGCAGCGAGTACTTCCGGTACGACGAGATGCCCGGCAATCTCGCCCTGCTGTCGGACCACCAGGAGCTCGTCAGCCGAGTGATCAGCCACCGCTTCCCGGTCGCCGAGATCGGCGAGGCGTTCGAGCTGTTCATGGCCGGCGAGACCGGCAAGGTTGTCGTCACCCAGGACGGCGTCGCATGAGGGTCGCGGTGGTCGGCGCCGGCGGCTGGGGCGAGCACCACGCGCGGATCTTCTCCCGCCGCGAGGACACCGAACTGGTCGGCGTCTTCGGCCGTACGCCGGACCGCACGCGGGCCCGGGCCGAGAAGTACGGCACCACGCCGTACACCGATCTCGACGAGCTCCTGCAGACCGAGCAGCCCGAGCTCGTCACGGTCTGCCTGCCGAACGAGGACCACTACGACATCACGCTCAAGCTGGTCCGCACCGGCGTACCGCTGCTGGTCGAGAAGCCGCTCGTGTTCGATCTGGCCGAGGCGGACAGCCTGCTCGCCGAAGCCGGCGACAACTTCTTCGCAATCAACTTCAACCACCGGTACGCCGAACCCGTGCAGCGCGCCAAGGCGCTCATCGAGGCCGGCGAACTCGGCGACCTCGTCTTCGCGACCTGGCGATTCGGCGGCGAGGCGAACCACGGCAACTCCCCGCACGCGAACCTGATCGAGACCCAGTGCCATGGCTTCGACATGCTCGAGCAACTGGTCGGACCAGTAGCCTCAGTAGCCGCGCAGATGACCGACAAGACGTACGGCGCCTTCAGCACGGTCGCGCTCGCACTCGACTTCGACAACCGCGCGGTCGGCACGATGCTCGGCACGTACGACTCGTCGTACGCCTATCCCGATACGCAGCGGATCGAGATCAACGGCACCGAGGGCCGACTCGTCATCCACGACACCGTCCGCGCGCTGACGTTCCAGAAGGCGGGCGACCCGGTCGAGCAACGCTGGCACTCGACGTACTTCGACGACGAGTCCCGCAACTTCGCCGGAACCTTCGACCGCCATGTCGACGAACTGCTCGCCGCACTGCGCAAGGGCGAGCAACCACCCGTCCACGCCCGTGCCGGTCGCCGAGCCCTGCAACTCGCGCACGCGGCGATCGAATCCCACGAAACCGGACGCCGGGTCACAACACCCTGAACCGCTCAGCAGCTCAGTACGATCCACTCCATGGACCGGACCAACGCACTCGTCGAGCGGATCTTCCGGAACGCCGGGGCCGCACTCGAGCTCTACTCCATCTACCTCGGCGAGCGCCTGGGCCTGTACCGGGCGCTCGCCGAGGACGGACCGGCGACCTCGGTCGAGCTGGCCGACCGCACCGGCACCAATGAGCGCTACATCCGCGAGTGGCTCGAGCACCACGCCGCCAGCGGTCTCGTCGACGTCGACGACGTCACGGCGGCGCCGACCGAACGCCGCTATACCCTGCCGCCCGAGCACGTCCCGGTGCTGGCGGACGAGGACGACCTCGACTACCACGGCTACAAGGGCGTCGAGCTCGCGCGGGCCGCCCGGATGCTCCCGGATCTGGTCGAGGCGTATCGCACCGGCGACGCCCCGCCGCACCAGCCATGGGAGCCTGAGGGACGCGCCGAGTTCAACCGCCCGACGTACCTGAACCTGTTGGGCAAGGAGTGGCTGCCCGCCATCCCCGGGATCGACGAGCGCCTCCGCGCCGACCCGCCGGCGCGAGTCGCCGACTTCGCCTGCGGCACCGGCTGGTCCTCGATCGCGATGGCCCAGGCCTACCCGAACATCACGGTCCACGGCGTAGACCTCGACGCGGACGCGATCGCCGCCGCCCAACGTCACGCCCGCGAAACCGGACTGGGCGACCGGGTGAGTTTCTCGGCGGCAAACGCATCCGACCAGTCAGGCCGGTTCGATCTGGTCACGATCCTCGAAGCCCTGCATGACATGTCCCGTCCGGTGGACACCCTGCAGACGGCGCGGCAGATGCTCGCCCCCGGAGGTTCGGTGCTGATCCTCGACGAGTTGGTCGAAGACCAGTTCACCGCCCCGGCCTCGGAGCTCGAGCGGTACCACTACGGCTGGAGCCTGATGTCCTGCCTGCCCGACGCGATGGGCGACCCCGAGTCGGCCGCGACCGGCGCGCTGATGCGGCCGGACACCCTCCGCCGCTACGCCACCGAGGCGGGCTTCAGCGAGACGCAGGTACTTCCCTTCCACACCGACCTGTTCCGCTTCTACCGGCTCATCCCGTGATCGCGTCGGCCTTCGCCTGCAGATAGCGCTGCTCGGGCAGGCTCGTCGTACGGCGGGCCGCCGCCAGGTAGTGATCGTGAGCCTTCACAAGGTCGCCCGCACGCTCGTAGAGGTGGGCGCGGACTGCGTCGAGCCGGTGCGTTTCGGTGATGTTCTTGTCGTCCTCGAGCGTCGCCAGCAGGTCGAGCCCGGCCTGCGGACCGTCGACCTGCGAGAGCGCGATCGCGCGGTTGAGGGTCACCATCGGGTTCGGGGCGAGCTTCTCCAGCACGAGATACAGCGAGAGGATCTGGCGCCAGTCGGTCTCTTCGGCACTCGGCGCCTCCGCGTGTACGGCGGCGATCGCGGCCTGCAGCTGGTACGGCCCGAGCCCGCCCTGCTGCAGCGTGTGCAGGATCAGGTCGGCCCCTTCGGTGATCTGCGCGCGGTCCCACAGCGACCGGTCCTGCTCGTCGATCGGCACCAGACCGCCGTCCGCTGTCGTCCGCGCCGCCCGGCGTGAGTCGGTCAGCAGCATCAACGCCAGCAGGCCCGCGGTCTCACCGTCGTCGGGCAACGCCGTACGCAACATCCGCGCCAGCCGGATCGCCTCGGCGGTGAGCTCGACCCGCTGCAGTTCCTCCCCCGAGCTCGCCGTGTAGCCCTCGTTGAAGATCAGGTACAGCACCTGCAGTACGACGCGCAGCCGCTCGGCCCGCTCGGACTCCGGCGGCATCGCGAACCGGCTGCCGGCCGCCTTGATGCTCTTCTTCGCGCGACTGATCCGCGGCGCCATCGTTGCCTCCGGCACCATGAACGCGCGGGCAATCTCGGCCGTCGTCAAACCACCGACCGCACGCAACGTCAGTGCGACCTGCGATGCCGGCGTGACCGCCGGATGGCAGCACAGGAACAGCAGCGTCAACGTGTCATCGGTGTCCGGAGCGTCGTCGACATCGGCGCCCGGGGCAACCAATTCCTCCGGCCCGGCCATCGCCGCGACGCTGTCCTCACGCCGCCGCCGCGCACTCTCGCTGCGAAACGCATCGGTCAACCGCCGCGTCGCGACCGTGATCAACCACCCACGTGGATTCGCCGGTACGCCGTCCACCGGCCACTGCGTCGCCGCCGCCAGCAAAGCTTCCTGGACGGCGTCCTCGCACAGATCGAACTGCCCGTGCCGCCGGGCCAGGAACCCGAGCACCTGCGGCGCCAACTCCCGCAGCAGTCCCTCCACACTCACCATCTCCCGAAGACTACGCGCCGATCGACCTGCATTTCGACAGGAGGTGTCCACCGGATCGAGCACTCGCACGGAGGCAACAGAGCCCGAGCCGGGCCGTTGGGGGCCACACCTCCTGTCGAGATGCAGCTCAGCTGAACGCCCACCCCGACCAGCCGTCGACCCGGATCGCGATCACCGGACCGCGCGGTGGATCCGCCTCGTACTGCGGGTACTTCGCCACCAGCAACTCGACCGCCGCCGCATCCGAGTCCACCACCCGCGCGGCCCCGTCCACCCGCACCCACCACAGATGCGTCCAGTCCTCGTCGTACTCGTCGACGAGCACCGCGACCCGCTCGTTCGACGCAATGTTCCGCAACCGCTTCAAGTCGGTCGTCGACTTCGGCTTCTGGTCTATCGCGATGAACAGCCCGTCACCGTGCACCACGTACGTCACCGGTACGACGTGCGGCCGCAGGTCCGGGCCGACGGTCGCGAGTCGCCCGACCCGTGCCGCCGCCACCCGGGCCCTGCAGCCTGCTTCGTCGAGTCGCACCCTCCGACCCTAGCGGCTGACCGCCGTCAGGTTGCGCCAGAGCACCCCACCCAGGATCGCCCACAGCACCGGCAGCAGCATCGGCGGCAGCCCGACCGTCGCGTGCAGCTCTTGCGCTCCGAGCAACGCCGGCAGGTAGATCGCGACCTCCAGGAGCGTCAGAACGGCAGTCAAGATGCCGATCACGAGCGCCGTCCTGGGGACCACTTTGGTCCTGAACAGGTGCAGACAGGTGAGCACCGCGGCCAGGTCGATCGCCCACCATCCGAGGATGCTCAACAGCATCGCCAGCGCGAACCACGAACTGTCGGCGATCAGGTAGGTGTCATCGATCCACACAACAGCTGCCTGCGCGGCGACGTACGCGATCAGCAGCGCGATCCCGACCGTGGCGAGCACCTTCACAGCCCGCCCCGCGGTAATGGCCGAGAACGCTACGGCGCCGAGCACGACGGGCAGGATCCAGAGGACGGCGACGATCATCCAGCGCAGAGCACGGTCGTCGACCTGTGCGGCATTCATCTCTCCGGCCGAGTTGCCGACGACCGTCGTGTGGGCCATCGCCATGAAGGCGACCAGCGGGAGGAGCGCGATCAGGAGGAGGCGGGCCGGTCGCACCAGGCTGGTGGCGGGCTCGCGCAGAATCTGGGTCATGAGAGGACTCCTTGTTCCGGTGAACTGACGACACTGACCATCCGCCGCCCGGCGTCCCGGGCAGCAGAGTCCACAAGCCCGCCCCACCTGGGCTTTCGCGTGCCCTGTCGCCCGGGACGCCGGGACAGCTACCGTTTCGGCATGACGCCTGCTGCGCGGTTCGGCCGGCCGGCGGCGCTAGCGCTCGTGGCGTCGTGGGCGGCGCTGTTCTTGTGGGGTGTGTTGCTCGGGGCCACCTCCGATCAGCCCGAGCCGGTCCTGTCGACGCTGGCGGGGCCGTGGACCGCGGAGGGTCTGCGACAAGCCGCCGGTGACGTTCCAGTGGCGTGGCTGCAGGGCTATTTCCTGATCCTCCAACTCCTGCCCGCGGCAGCCGGCCTGGTCGCCGCGTTGCTGCTGCTCCGCCGCGCAGACTCCTGGTACCGCTGCTACGCCGCGGTCGTCGTGGCACTGTTCGGCACGATGAGCGGAGCCATCCCGGGAGTCATCGACAGCTCCGTGGGCGGTTGGTTCGGAGGCCTGGTCACCGGACTCAACGGCCTGGCCTGGGTATCGCTGTTCCCGCTGATGTACGTCTTCCCGGACGGGCGCATCAGGCAACGATGGACGCGGTGGGCCCTCGCGGGATGGGCGCTGCTCCTACCGTATCTGGCGGTTGTCTCGTGGCTGGGGTTTGACGACCCCGCTGGTCTGGCGCAGTCGTTGCCCACCGTCCCATTGTTCGGCTCGGCCGCGT
Source organism: Kribbella sp. NBC_00662 (assembly GCF_041430295.1). Taxonomy (GTDB): domain Bacteria; phylum Actinomycetota; class Actinomycetes; order Propionibacteriales; family Kribbellaceae; genus Kribbella. Next base: position 7,419,600 of record NZ_CP109029.1, read on the forward strand.
ACGCCGCCGTGCACCGGTACCGGAAGATCTCCACGCCGGAGCAGCGCACCCAGACCCGCGGCGTGGTCGCAGCGCTCGTGCTCTGGTTCGGCTACGTCCTGCTCGTCGTACTCACCCCGATCCAGGATCTGCTCAGCGAAGTCAGCAGCCGCGGACTGCTGACCAGCGTCATCGCATATCTGGTGAGCTACGTGATCGTCGCGCTGATCCCGGCGTCGGTAGCGGTCGGGATCCTGCGCTACCGGCTGTACGACGTCGACGTGTGGGTCAACCGGACTCTCGTCTACGTCACGCTCATCGGCGTCGTCGCTCTCGCGTATGCGCTCGTCACGATCCTGGGCACGTGGTGGTGGCGGGACAACGACCTGATCGGCCCGATGGCGCTCGCCGTCCTGCTCGGCGTCGGGTTCCAGCCCGTCCGCGCCCGCGCCCAGCGAGCGGTGGATCGCTTCGTGTATGGCCGTCGCAAGGAGCCGTACGCCGTACTCAGCGATCTCGGTCGGCAACTGGAGTCCGCGTTGCCGCCGGACGAAGTACTGCAGACGTTGGCGCGTCAGGTGAGTATCGCGCTCAAACTGCCATACGCCGCCGCGTCGCTGGCCGACTCGTTGCTAGCGGCAACCTGGCCCGCGGGGCAGTCACCGCCACCGGGCCGCGAAGAGGTCTTCCCGCTCTGTTGGCAGGACCAACGGCTCGGGAGTCTGCTCGTCGTCACCGCGCCCGGGGACGACCTGACGGCCGCGGATCGCGAGTTGCTCGTCGGCCTCGCCCGGCAGGCCGGCGCGGCCATCCGCGCCGCGACGCTCAACGACGACCTGCGGCGCTCCCGGGAACGGATCCTCGACGCCCGCGAGGACGAGCGCCGACGACTCCAGCGGGACCTGCACGACGGACTCGGTCCGACGCTGGCGAGTCTCTACCAGCGCGTGGATGTGGCCCGATCGATGGTGCACAAGGACCCTGACGCGGCTGAGGTGTTGCTCGCGGATGTCGGCGTACAGACCCGCTCGGTCATCGGCGAGATCCGGGCCCTGGTCCGGGATCTCCATCCACCCGAGCTCGAGCTCGGCCTGGTCGGTGCGATCGAGGCCAGTGCGAGGCATCTACCGAATCTGTCCTGCGTCGAGGTGGAGGCCGACCCGCTGCCCGTGCTCCCCTCGGCGGTCGAGACCGCGGCGTACCGGATCGTGGTGGAAGCGTTGACGAACGCGGCCCGGCATGCGGCGGCTACCCGAGCGACGGTAGGACTCTCCGCGTCCGATTGGGCGCTCACGCTGATGGTCGTCGACGACGGCCGCGGTATCCCGGACGGAGTGCGATCCGGGACCGGCCTGCGGTCGATGCGCGAGCGTGCCGACGAGCTCGGCGGTCGCTGCGACATCTCGGCCGAGGCGGCCGGCGGCACGCGCGTGACCGCAGTACTGCCGTTGAGGGAGGGGGAAGCATGAGCGCGATCCGGGTCCTGATCGTCGACGACCACCTGTTCTATCGCGAAGGTGTCAAGACGCTGCTCAGTACGCGGGCCGACGAGGTCGAGGTGGTCGGTGAGGCCGCGACCGGAGAGGAAGCCCTTGAGATGCTCGCGGCGGCGCGCCCGGACGTCGTGCTGATGGACCTGCGGATGCCTGGCATGGGCGGGATCGCGGCGACCAGGCAAGTAATCGCCGGCCATCCCGAGATCGCCGTGCTCGTGCTCACGATGAACGACGACGACTCGGTGGTCCCTGCCCTGCGCGCAGGTGCTCGGGGCTATCTGCTGAAGGATGCCTCCGTCGACGACCTCGTCCGTGCGATCACCTCCGTGTACGGCGGCTCGGCGGTCCTCGGCCCGCAGGCCGCCGCCCGGATGCACGAGCACATCCTGCGACCGCCGAGCCGGCCCGAGCTGCCGTTCCCCGATCTCACCGAGCGCGAACACGGGCTACTCGCCGAACTGGTCCAGGGACGGACCAACGAGGAGATCGCGACCCGGCTAGGACTCAGCCAGAAGACGGTTCGCAACTACGTCTCGAACATCCTCGCCAAGCTGCACGCGCGCGACCGCACCCATCTGCTCGTCATCGCCCGCGAGGCGGGCTATCACGACGCCTGAGTCAACGCTGGAGACGGCGAAGGGCCGCGGTGGGCAGCGTGCGAGTGACAGGTCCCAGCAGCGAGGCGTCGCGCAGGGCCGTGCGGGCAGCCAGGTGACCGCAGGCGCCGTGGACTCCGCCGCCGGGGTGGATGGCCGAGCTGCCGAGGTAGAGGCCGGTGACGAAGGTGCGGGCGCTGCCGAGGCCGATCGTCGGGCGGAAGACGAGTTGCTGGTGCAGCTGCATCGTGCCACCGCCGAGCGCGCCGAAACCGAGCGCGGCATTGCCCGATTCGAGCGCCGACGGGCGCTGCAGGTCGCGGGCGATCACCAGATCGCCGAAGCCCGGAGCGAATCGCTCGATCGCGCGCTCCATCCGGCCGGCCAGCTTCTCCGCGGCCGCGTCGTCGGCGATCCCGCGCGGCAGGTGCGAGTACGCCCAAACTGCCTCGGTGCCGTCAGGCGACCGGGTTGGATCCGACTTCGTGGTCTGCCCGATCAGCAGGAACGGCTGCGCCGGAACCCGCCCGGTGTCGAGATCCGCGGACACGTGGACGAGCTCGTCGGCCGTCCCGGCGAGATGGACGACGCCGGCCGACCGCGCCTCCGCTGCCTTCCACGGGATCGGGCCGCTCAGCCGGAAGTTCAGCTTGACCGTCGGGTAGTCCCACTCGAACCGCTCGTCGAGATCACGCCGCAGCCCCGCCGGAATGAGTGCCTCCGGCAACAACTCGCCGTACAGCGCCGGTGCGGAGGTATCCGCGATCACGGCACGCCCGACCGAGACAGTCTCGCCGGAGGCCGTGTTTACGGCGGTCACGCGGCCCGCGGACACCTCGACGCGGGTCACCGGCGTACCCGGGACGAGCAACGCGCCAGCGCGCTCGGCCCGTCGTACCAGTGCGCCGGAGAACGCCGATGATCCGCCGGTCGCGACCGGGTAGCCGACATCCTGCGCCAGCATCGCGAGCAGCCAGCCCATCGTCCCGCTGACGCTGCCCGACAACGGCGCGTCGGCGTGCAGCGAGTTCCCGGCGATGATCGCCGGCCCGTGCCGCCCGTCGAACAGCTCCTGCCCCATCCGGTGCATCGGCATCGCCATGAACCGCGCGAACCGCAGCAGCTCCCCCATCGAACCCAGCTTCCGCGCCAGCTTCAGCCCGGGCCGGACCGGCGGCCAGGTTGTCAGGAGCGCGTTCAGCAACGGCTCCCGGACCGAGACGTACTGCTGGTACAGCCGTAGCCAGGCGTCACCGTCGCCGGGATGCTCGGCACCGAGCGACTTCGCGGTGTCCTCGGGGTCCGGGTGGATCGCCGCAGCAGCGCCGTCCTCGTCGAGCAGGTGCACCAGCGGAAGCGGCGCGTTCGACCATTTCAGGCCGAACTTCTCCAGTTCCAGCGCGCGGATCACCGGCGACGCGACGCCGAGCGGGTAGTTCGAACTGAAACGATCACTGATCCAGCCGCCCTCCTCGGTCGACCGGACCGCACCGCCGAACGTGTCGGCAGCCTCCAGCACCAGGACGTCCCAGCCCGCGTCGGCAAGCGTGATCGCGCTCACGAGCCCGTTCGGCCCCGAACCGATCACCACGGCGTCAACACTGCGCGGCAGCATGCCTAAGACCTTAGCTCGATCTCCCGGATCAGAGCCGTGACCTCCCGGGCGCGCCCGATCATTGCCGGATCGACCATCCGCCCGTCAGGGAGGACGATCACGCCGCCGCGCTCGACATCCGCCTTCTCCACGGCCGCGAGCAGGGCCTCCGCCTCGGCCACCTGCGCGTCCGTCGGCGTGAACGCCTCGACGATCGTGGTCAGCTGTCGCGGGTGGATCGCCGTCCGGCCGACGAAGCCCAGCATCCGCCCCTGCAACGACGTACGCCGCAGCCCGTCGAAGTCGTCGACCCGCGGGTACACGGACATCATCGGTGCGCCCAACCCGGCCGCCCGGGACGCCGACACCAGCCGGCCGCGCGACCACGCCAATCCGGCCGCGTCGTCCACCCCGAGCGCACTCGACAGATCCGCTTCACCCAGCGCGACCGCGACGACCCGCGGATCAGCGGTGGCGATCTCGAATGCCCGCTCAACGCCCAGCGGCGACTCGATCAGTGCCGTGATCCTTGCCGACGGCACCTTCTCCAGCACGGCCCTGACATCGGCCGCGCTCTCCACCTTCGGCAGCCGGATCCGCACCGACGGTACGGCGGAGATCGCGGCCAGGTCGTCCTCGATCCACGGCGACCCGAGCGCGTTCACCCGGATCTCGACCGGCCCGTGCGCATTGGCCGCGATCCAGGCGACCGCCCAGCCGCGCGCGTCCGCCTTGGCGTCGACCGGTACGGCGTCCTCCAGGTCGAACACCACCAGATCGGGGCCCGCGGCAACAGCTTTCGCGAACCGGTCCGGCCGGTTGGCCGGAACATACAGTGCCGTCAGCACTCTGACTGCCCCCTCCAGGCCATTACCACACGGACTACACGACCCCGGCGGCCCGCAGCGCGGCGAGCTGGTCCGGGGTGACGCCGATCTCCGCGAGCACCTCGTCGGTGTTCGCACCGTGCGGCCCGCCGGCCCAGCGGATCGACCCCGGCGACTCGGACAACCGGAACAGCACGTTCTGCATCTGCACCGGCCCACCGAGCTCGTCGTCGTCGACGCTGACGATCGTCCCGAGCGCGGCGTACTGCGGATCGCTCATGATGCCGCGGATGTCGTGCACCGGGCCGACCGCAGCCTCGGCCTTCTCGAACTCCTCCATCACGAGCTCCAACGGCCGCGCCGCGATCCACGAACCGACCGCGTCGTCGAGCTCGTCGGCGTGCTGGGCACGCTCGCGTCCGGTCGCGAACCACGGCTGGGCGACCAGATCCGCCCGCCCGACCAGCGTCACCACCCGCTCGGCGATGCTCTGCGAGCTTGTCGACACGGCGACCCATCGACCGTCCGCGGTGCGATAGACGTTCCGCGGCGCGTTGTTCGACGACCGGTTCCCGAGCCGCGGCTGCACGTACCCGGTCTGCTGGTACGCCGTGATGCCGCCGCCGAGCATCATCAGGATCGGCTCGATGATCGCCATGTCGATCACCTGCCCCGCACCGGAGCGATCCCGCTCGCGCAGCGCGACCAGGACGGCGTACGCCGTGGCGAGCGCGGTGATCCCGTCCGCGAGACCGAACGGCGGCAGCGTCGGCGGACCGTCCGGTTCACCGGTCACCGCCGCGAACCCGCTCATTGCCTCGGCCAACGATCCGAACCCGGGCCGCCGCGACCACGGCCCGACCTGCCCGAACGCCGTCACCCGCGCGACCACCAGCCGCGGGTTCGCCTCGAGCAACACGTCCGGCCCGAGACCCCAACGCTCCAACGTGCCCGGCCGGAAGTTCTCGACCAGGACATCGTGGGACTTGACCAGCTCGAGGAACACGTCCCGCCCGCGGGACAGGTCGAGCGTCGCGAGCCGCTTGTTCCGCCCGAGGGTCTTGAACCACAGCCCGACGCCGTCCTTCGAGGCGCCGTGCGTCCGCGCGGCATCGGGCCGGGACGGGTGCTCGATCTTCGTCACGTCGGCGCCGAAGTCACCGAGGAAGGTCGCCGCCAGCGGTCCCGCGAACAACGTCGCCGCCTCGAGCACCTTCACACCGTCAAGAGGAGCAGGCCTCATCCCGCACACCTGAAGCCGATGGTCTCCGACCGGTCGAGACCACCTCCGGTCAGCACCAGCTTGAAGCTGACCTCCGGCCCCTGCGGACCGCCGTCGGCGTACCAATCGGAGCCCTGGGCAACATAATGCGAACCGCCCTTGAGGATGCAGAACCGGCTGCGACCGTCGCGGTACTCGCTCTCGGTCAGGTTCCACACCAGCGGCTCGCGGCGTTCGAAACCTTCGACGCCCGCAGCGACCTGCCACTCGTCCTCGGTAGGAAGCCGTCCGCCACGCCACGCAGCGTACGCGCGCGCGTCCGGCAGGTCGACGTACGTGACCGGGTGGTCCTCGGTGCCGGGAGCCGGAGCGCCCTCGACCCAGTGCTTCAGGAACCGGTTCGCGACCACCGGCCGATAGCCGGTCGCCTCGAGGAACTCGGAGTACTCCGCGTTGGTCACCTCACGCACCGCGACCGAGATGCCGGGCAGGTCGACCTCGCGCCTGACGGACTGCATGTCGTGGAGTCTGGGCGGCAGCGGCTTCCACTCCTCGACGTACGGCGCTGTGTCGTACAGCCCGGTCTCGCGCCGCCGGTGCCGCACGATCAACGTCCGCTCCCCGGCCGGTACGGCGACCGTCGCGCCGATCTCTGCGTCACCGGAAGTGGCCGGCACCGCGACCAGCTCAGCCGGGCGCATCGGGAACGCGGACTCGGGCACATGCGCCCGCGGCATCGTGCCCAGCCGGCGTGCCGTCGCCCGGCACGAAGCGCCCGCGGTCGCGCCGACCCGGATGATGCCGGCCACACCACGCCCCGGCACGACCAGGTGGACACCCTCGTCGTCCGAGGTGATCGGTACACCCGAGGTCACGTCGTACCAGTCGCCGACCTGGTCCTCGGAGCGCAGGACGATGCCGTCGAAGTCCTCCTCGTCGCGGTTGATCAGCGTCCAGAAGGTGATGTCGGCCAGGTCGAACCGGGATCCGTAGACGCCGTGGTCGCGGGCCTTCTCCGGGATCTCCGGCGTCAGCTGGATCCAGTCGCCGTCGATCAGCACCGGCGCGAACGCGCGCTGCGCCGCGACCATCCGGCGTAGCGTCGCGCGGTCGCGGGCGTTCCAGCCGACCCAGGCCGAGAACACCGACTCCCAGACCAGCATGCCGACGCCGTTCACCCAGGCCGACTGCAGCTCGTCGCTGTGGTCGCGGTTCCAGCGGCGGGTGTGGTGCATCATGTGCCGGCGCTCGAACAGGTGCGCCCGCAGTACGCCCGGCGCGTCCGTGTCCGCGAACCACTGCGCCCAGGACAGCGCGTGGTCGGAGATCCTTGCCATCGGCAACCGTGACTCGCCCTCGAACGCGATCGCCGGGTTCGCCTGCCGGAGCGCGCGGGTGAAGGCCGGATCGCCCTCCTTCAGTGTGTCCAGGAAGACGCCGTCGACAGCGAAGTCCGTCACCAACGACGCGAACTCCTCGGCGTCGGACCGCGCGGACCGGCGGGTGCCGACGTCCCACGGGTTGTAGTCGAAGAACACCTTCAGCCCGAGCCGGTGCAGGTCGTCGACCAACGCCCGCAGCCCCGGCACGTCCCGGTAGAAGTCGAACTGGTTCCGGTCGTCGATCCCGATCACCGGGTACGCGTGCCAGAGCACGATCGCGTCGTGCCCGCCGAACTCGTCGAGCCCGTGCTGGACGAACTTGTCCGGCGTGAACCTGCCGGTCTCCACGTCGTACAGCAGGTCGTCCCAGAGCCAGACCAGCGCCACCGAGTACGCCGTCTGGGTCCACTCACGGCCCGGTTCGTCGTAGTGCGAGCCGTCGTATCGCGTCCGCTCGATCGCGCCGAACCGCCACTCGGCCAGCTTGGCCCGCCACCGCGGCAGGTCGCCCGGGTCCTCCGGCGCGCCGAGGATCTTGGCGTCGTCCAGGAACGACAGGTCGGTCCCGAGCCCCAGATCGACCCTGGCGGGCAGATCGATGGGCCGCGGTTCGAGCGGATTCACAGGTACACCTCCGCATAACGCGCGTCGATTGCATCCCCGTGAGGCACCGAGGAGATCGCCCCCGCGGCTTGAACACTCAATGAAGCAGCAACGTTAGCGCGTCGGACCGCGTTCGTCAGGTCGCTTCCGGTAATCGAGTCGTTAGCTGACGCGGCAGCTAACGCCGCGGCCAGCACACCACAGAACGTATCGCCCGCGGCGGTCGTGTCGACGACCTCGACAGGTACGCCGGGAACCGCGATCTCGTCGGCGTCACGGGTGAGAATCACCGCGCCGTCCCCGCCCAGTGTGACGATCGCGGCCGGCACCTTCTTCAGCAGCGCGGACCGGTCCGGACCACCGATCGCCTCGGCCTCGGTCTCGTTCACCACCAGCAGGTCGACCTCGGCGAGCAACTCGTCGGACAGTTCCGCGGCCGGGGCGGCGTTGAGGATGAAGTACGCCGATGCCGCGGCCGCCGCCCGGACGGTGGAGAACGGGATCTCCAATTGGGAAAGAACGATTTTCGCTTGTCCGATTGCGGTCATGGCCGGTTCGGAGAGGGTCAGCTCGCCGTTCGCGCCGGGCGCGACCACGATCGAGTTCTCGCCGCTCTCCTCGACCGTGATGATCGCCGTACCGGTCGGAGCGTCGCCGGTCGTCGCCAGCGAGAGGTCTACTCCGGAGCCGCCGAGCGCGTCGCGCAGCAGCGCGCCGCCGTCGTCCGCACCGAGCGCGACCACCATCGCGGTCCGGGCACCGGCCCGCGCCGCGGCGACCGCCTGGTTGGCTCCCTTACCGCCCGGTCCACGGCTCATCGCACCCGCGAGAACAGTCTCGCCCGGGCGCGGGATCCGCTGGACCGGTAACACCAGATCCACGTTCGCACTGCCAACTACGACAACCTCAGGCTGCACCCCGCGACACCTCCACAGTCCTGGCCGCCAGTTCGTCGATCGCGATCTGGTTCATTCCCGGGAGGCTTGTGGTCACCCGGTTGTCCAGTGGTGTGGACCACTCTGCCGGAACCCCGCGCGTCGCGCCAAACACAGCGCCCACCGTGGCGCCGGCCGAATCGGTGTCCCAGCCGCCCATCACCGCACGACCGATCGCGGTGGCGAAATCCGGAGCGGTCAGCGCGTACGCCGTGAGTGCCGTGTTGTTCACCGCGTGCACCCAGTGCAGGTCGCCGTACTCCGCGTGCAAGGCGTCCAGCGCGTCGTCGAGCCCGGCGTCCGCCAGCGTCAGACCGAAGCGGACGGCGCGGGCGATCGCACCCTGCGCGTTGACCACTTCGAGGCCGGCGACCGCTGCCTTGACCGGGTCGTCGAGGACCAGGGCGGCCGCGGACATCGCGGCTACCCAGAGTGCGCCGTCGACGCCGGCGCCGGTGTGGCTCAGCCGGGCGTCGACGAGGGCCAGCCGGGCGGCCGCAGTACGGTCGCCGGGGTGCGCCCAGCCGTAGGCGTCGGTCCGGATCTGCGCGCCGATCCACTCGCGGAACGGGTTCCCGACGACGGCCGCGCGGGCCGGGTCGACACCTTCGAGAAGGTTGCGGTAGGCAACACGTTCCGCGGTGAACACGCGTCCGGCCGGGAGGTCGTTCAGCCAGCTCTGCGCGACGTCCTCGGTGGTCAGCCCACGCCCGTACCGCTCCATCATCAGCAGCGCGAGGATGGCGAAGTTGATGTCGTCGTCCTCCGGCATCCCGTCGATGACCTCGCGCAGGCTGTTCACCTTCGACCGCCGGTTCCACGGCCACCGCTGCTGCACGTCCTCCGGTACGCCGACAGCAGTGATGTACTGCGTCAACGGCCACTGCCCGGAGCTGGCGAGGATCTCCCGGATACCCTCCCGCGGGATCTTCTCCACCGGCTTGCCGAGCAGGTTGCCCGCGCACCGGCCGAGCCACGCGTTCAACGTCCGCGTCTCGAGCTCGACCGGCTCACCGAGGGACGACAGGTCCGGGATCTCCGGCTCGTGCCACTCCGCAGTACGGGCGTCGAGTACGTCGAGCAGCTCACGGGCCAGTGCGCGCAGCGCCGGTGGCGCGGGCTCGGCGGAGGCACCCGATACGGGCGCGTCCGTCGTACCGCCCGCCGCCAGCCAGCGGGCCTGGACATCGGTGACGTCCACACCCTCGGACCGCGCCTGGACCAGCTGGTGCGGGAGCAGATCCTCCGGCTGCACCCAGGTCATTCTCATCGCGTCAAAATCTCCAGTACTTCGCTACGCCGCGCCCATCGACGCGCGTCGGCGGCCTGCAGGTCGACGGCCACCGAGGCCATCACCCGCCCTGGCTCGATCAGGTCGGTCTTGCTCGCGTCGGCGATCTCGGCAGCCCAGTCCGCGGGTACGCCGTCGATGCCACTCAAAGCCCCGGTGATCGCGCCGGCCATCGACGCGATCGAGTCCGCGTCGCGGCCGTAGTTCGTGCCACCCAGGACCGCGCGGCGGACATCTCCTTCGGAGACCAGGACGAAACCGAGCGCGACCGGGAGCTCCTCGATCGCTTTCGTCCGGCTCGGACGACGGGCGTCCATCGACAGCTCGCGGTAGTTCGGACCGACCGTGTCGTAGGGCTCGATCGCCTTGCGCAACGCGGGGATCGCCTGCTCCCAGTCGGTCACCCCGTCGGCTGCTTCGACCACCGCCTCGACGGCCCTCCGAGTGCCGTCCTTGGCCAGGCCGAGCGCGGCCCCGACCGCGGACGCGGCAGTCGCGCCCGGGATCATCGCGGCGGCGACGGCGGCCGCGAACACGCCGGCCGCCTCCCGCCCGTAGCTCGACTGATGCGCGCCGGCAACGTCGAGCGCCTCGGCGTACGCGCCCTCGGGATCACCCGCGTTGGCGACGCCGACCGGCGCCATGTACATCGCCGCACCGCAATTGACGATGTTGCCGACGCCGGCCTCGCGCGGGTCGACGTGCCCGTAGTGCAGCCGGGCGACCAGCCACTTCTCGGCCAGGAACACCCGCTGCAGCAGCAACGCGTCCGCCTCGAGCTCGGGCACCCAGCGGGTCCCGTCGATCATCTTCGGCACCAGCGACTCGGCGACCGCGTAGGCGTCGAGGTGGGTACGGCGTTCGTCGTACACCTCGACCAGCGCGTGCGTCATCAACGTGTCGTCGGTGATGTGCCCGTCGCCCTTGTGGTACGGCGCGATCGGACGCGCCGTCCGCCAGTCGTCGTACCACGGGCCGACGATGCCGGTCACCCAGCCGCCGTGCCGTTCCCGGATCGCCTCCGGGGTCCAGCCCTCGACGGCTCCACCGATCGCGTCACCGACCGCGGAACCGACGAGGGCACCTACCGACTTGCTTTCCAGCTCGGACGTCACTGGTTGACCTGACCCCATCCATCGCTCAGTTTCTTGCCCAACGCGGCCAGATCGGTCTTGTTCGCCAGGTACTCCTGCAGCGCCGGCGTCGCGATCTGGTCCTTCCACTTCGGGTAGTTCTCCACGCTCTGGAACGGCGCCTTGGTCAGATCGGTGCCGCTGGCAAGCGTCTGCTGCCAGCCGTTCTTGCCGCCGGTCGTCTTCAGGATCGCGTCCCGGGCCGCCTGCGTGGTCGGGATCAGCCAGTCGCCCTGGCCGACCGCGGCCAGGTTCTCGGCCTTCATGAAGTAGTCGATGAACTTCGCCGACTGCTCGATGTGCTTACCCTCGGCCGGCACCGACAGGGTCTGCGGGTTCGCGGCCTGCTTGGTGCTGGTGCCCTTCAGCGGCGGCAGCACCTCCCACTGGAAGGTCTTCGGCGCCTCCTCGAGGATCTGCTGCGCGACATAGTTGCCAGCGACAATCATCCCGTACTTGCCGGCGTAGAACCCGGGCAGCACGTCGGAGGCGCTCTGGGTCAGCGAGGTCGGGTCGATCGACTTGTCGTCGTACGCCATCGCGTGGATCCGCTTCGGCACCTCGAGCTCCGGGTCGCCGATCGTCGCCTTGGCGTCCTTGCCGCTGCCGTCGAAGAACTTGCCGTCGAAGTTCATACCGAGGTTCAGTACGGTCGCGGTCGGGCTCTTCAGGCCCCAGCCGAGTCCGTACTTGCCGGCCGCGGTCAGCTTCTTCGCGTCGGCGGCCAGGTCGTCCCAGGTCAGCGAGTCACCGGTCGCGGTGATCCCGGCCTGCTTGAGCAGCGCGGAGTTCGCGAGCACGACGTACGACTGCATCAGGGTCGGTGCGCCGTAGATCTTGCCGTCGTTCGAGACCGTGTCCCAGACGCCCTGCGGGACAGCGTCCTTGGTGCCTTGGCTCAGGTACGGCGACAGGTCCGCGAGGTACCCCTGGTTGATGAAGCCGGTGATGTCGGCGGACTCGTCGTGGATGATGTCCGGCGCCGTCCCGCCCTGGAACTGGGTGACCAGCTGGTCGTGGACGGAGTCCCAGCTGCCCTGGACGTACTCGACCTGGATGTCGGGGTTGGCGGCGTTCCAGTCGGCCACGATCTTCTTGGTCGCGGCCACCGTCGTCTTCTGGAAGGCGAGGCTCTGGAACTTCAGCGTCACCTTCTCTGTGCTGCTCCCCGATCCGTTGTCGTCGCTGTTGCCCCCACACGCGGCGAGCGTCACCAGCGCACCCGCCGCGAGCAACGCGGTCAGTACCTTCTTCATTACCTCTCCTAACCTTTGACTGCGCCGCTCAGCAGGCCGGAGGTCAACCGGCGCTGCAGGAAGGCGAAGAACACCAAACTTGGCACGGTCGCGAGGACCGAGGCGGCTGCCAAGGGACCGAACTGCACCTGGCCCTCGGCACCGACGAAGCGGGCGAGTACCAGCGGAAGTGTCTTGAGTTGCGGGTCCTGCAACAGGACCAGGGCGAAGAAGAACTCGTTCCACGCCGAGATGAAGGTGAACATCGCGGTCGCGATCAGTCCCGGCCGGAGCAGCGGCATCACGATCGAGACGATCGTCCGGAGCCGGCCGGCGCCGTCCACAGAGGCCGCTTCCTCCAGCTCGCGCGGCACGGCGGCGACGTACCCCTGCAGCATCCACAGCGCGAACGGGAGCGACCAGACCATGTAGACGATCACCACGCCGGGGATCGTGTTCGTCAGGTGCAGCGGACGCAGGATCATGAACAGCGGGATCACGATCAGGATCACCGGGAACACCTGGCTGACCAGGATCCAGCCGTTCGTCAGCGGCCGCAGCCGGCTGCGGAAGCGGGCCAGCGCGTACGACACCGGCAGCGCCACGATCAGCACCAGGATCGTGCTGTAGATCGAGATCTGCAGGCTGTTGCCGAGACCGCGGACCAGGCCCTGCTCGTTCAGCGCGTCGGAGTAGTTGGAGAAGTCGACGTGCTTGGGAAGGATCGACGGCGTGATGCTCGCGAACTCCTGCGGCGACTTGAGCGAGCTGGAGATCAGCCAGAGCAGCGGGAAGCCGAGGAAGATCAGGTACGCGAGGACAGCGACGTACTGGAGGACACGGGTGGCCGGACGGGTTCTCATGCTTCGCTCCGCAGGCGGTTCCGCAGGTAGAAGAACAGGAACAGGATGATGATGACGACCATCACGTCACCCATCGCGGCGGCCATTCCGAAGTTCCCGTAGCGGAACGCCTCGTTGTAGGCGAACAGCATCGGCAGCATCGTCTTGCCGCCCGGGCCGCCGGCGGTCAGCACGTACACCAGGCCGAACGAGTTGAAGTTCCAGATCATGTCGAGGCTGGTGATCGCGACGATGACGGTGCGGAGCTGCGGGAGCGTGATGTTCCAGAACTGGCTCCACGCGCCGGCGCCGTCGACCGCGGCCGCTTCGTACAGGGTGCGGTCGATGCCTTGCAGACCGGCGAGGAGCGTCACCGTGGTCATCGGCATACCGACCCAGATGCCGACCACGATCACGGCCGGCAGCGCCGTACTGAAGTTGCCGAGGAAGTTGATCGGGTGGTCGGTGAGGTGCAGGTTCTGCAGGATCTCGTTGACCGGGCCGTTGGTCGGGTGCAGCAGCAGCCGCCACATGATCGCGACGACCACCGGGGGCATCGCCCACGGGATCAGCGCGAGGGTGCGGGCGACACCGCGGAACTTGATGTCGGTGTTGAGCAGCAGCGCGAGACCGAGTGCGGCGACGAACTGGAGGATCGTGACCGACAAGGTCCAGATCACGCCGATCCGGAACGAGTCCCAGAACAGGTTGTTGTGCAACAGCTTGCTGAAGTTGTCGAAGCCGACGAAGTTCGTCTCGACGCGGAGCCCGGCGCGTGCGTCGGTGAAACCGAGCGCGATACCGCGGATCAGCGGGTAGACGCTGAGGATCAGCACCGGCAGCAGGGCGGGCAGGAACAGGAAGATCGCTTCTCTGTTCTGCTTGGGCTTTTGTGGTTTCTGCACCTGCGTCGGCGCGGTCAGGGTCGCGGTCATGGGGCCTCCCGTCCTGGACCGAGGAGCGCAGGGAGCGAAGCAACCGGAGCGACGAGGGAAGGCCGGGAGTCACAGCCCCATGACCCGCCGCGACAGAGTCGCGGCATCAATACCGTCACGGGGTGGACCTCCTGATACTCAACGACGGCTGTACGACGATGCGCCGCGGCGTCCGTTCGGTGTCCTCGATCCTTGCCAACAGCAACTCAGCCGCCCGCCGCCCCCGCTCGGCCGACCCCAGATTCACACTCGTCAACGTCGGAAAACACTGCTCGGCCAGCTCACTGTCATCCATCCCCACCACGGCCACGTCCTCCGGCACCCGCAAACCACGCGCCGCCAACTCATGCATCAACCCCACGGCGAGCAGATCGTTCGCACAGATGACGGCGTCGAATTCAGCACCGAGGAGTTCGGGAGCGGTAGCGCGTCCGGCAGCGAAAGTGAAGTCGGTTGCCTCCGCGAGGGCGGCGGGCTGCAGGTCGTGGGCTTTGAGGGCCTCGGTGAAACCCTTCGAGCGGGCGGCTCCGGGGACGGTGTCGGACGGGCCGTTCAGGAAGGCGATTCGGGTGCGACCTTCGGACACCAGGTGTTCGACCGCGAGCAGCATGCCCTTCGGGGAGTTGGCACGGACCGTGTCGACGCCGGCCTTGGCGGGGACGTTACCGGCGACGACCACCGGCACCTCGCACTCGCGGATCGACTTGACCAGGTCCTCGTCGACGCGGATCGGGCTGATCAGCAGGCCGTCGGCGTACCCGCGCGCCATGCCCCGGACCAACGCGACCTCGTCCACCACATCGGGCCCGGTCGTCGTCACCACGAGCCGGTAGCCGGCCGCGGACACGACCTCCTCGACCGCTCGCATCATCGTCACGTACACCGGGTTACCGACGTCGGCGACCGCCAGCGTCAACTGGAACGTCCGCCCGACCTTCAGCGACCGCGCCCGCGCATCCGGCACGTACCCGAGCTCCTGCACGGCACGCTGCACCCGCTCGACCATCTCCTCGGTCGCGGGCAACCCGTTCAGCACGCGCGACACCGACGCCACCGAGACCCCGGCCGCCCGGGCCACCCCAGCGATCGTCGGACGACTCACGCCGACCTCCTGTAATCGTTCTTGTAATCGTTTACAGGCCAGACACTAAGCCGCCGCTCCACCCCCGTCAACATCTCCCCCATCACATGCCCGCGACGAAACCGTTCCGTGACCACCTCAGGCGACTCTGTGCACCCACCAACCGTCTACGACGCTGCGAAACGGTTGCTGGGTGCACAAAGTCGCGGATCGAGACCGCGCGGAGGGGTGGTGGGGTGGGGGCTATTCCTCGGTTTCGTCCGCGCCGGGGCGTTCGGCCCAGGGGGTCTCCTTGGCGGGGCGGACGACGATCAGCTTGTCGCCGGCGGCCAGGACCGAGACGTTCGAGTCGTAGTACCGGTGGACCTTGCCGTCGCGGACCACGGAGACGACGCGGTCGGGTACGGCGGACGGGGGCTTGCCGACCTCGCGGCCCAGGACGGGACGTTCCGCGACCTCGAGGCCCTCGCCGTAGGTGAGCAGGTCCTCCATCACCTCACCGAGGTTCGGACTGACCGAGGTCAGGCCGAGCAGCCGGCCGACCGCCTCGGACGAGGTGACGACCGCGTCCGCGCCGCTCTGCCGGAGCAGCGGCACGTTGTCCTCCTCGCGGACCGCGACCACGACGTGCGCGTTCGGGTTGAGCTGCCGCACCGCCAGCGTGACCAGGACCGCCGAGTCGTCCCGGTCGGTCGTCACGATCACCTCGCGGGCGGTCATCACCTCGGCGCGACGCAGTACCGTCCGGTTGGTCGCGTCGCCGTGGAAGGCAGCCATCTGGTCGTTGCCCGCGTCACCGATCGCCTGCGCCCGCGGGTCGATCACCACGATGTTGTCGCGCTTGACCCCGTTGCTGATCAGCGTCTGTACGGCGGAGCGGCCCTTGGTCCCGTAGCCGACGACGATGGTGTGGTCCTTCATCCGTTTCCTCCAGCGCGTGTCGCGCATGATCCGGCGACCCTCGTTGGCCAGCACTTCCAGTGTCGTACCGACCAGAACCACCAGGAACGCGATCCGCAGCGGAGTCACGATGAAGGCGTTCACCAGCCGGGCAGTGGGCGTCACCGGAGTGATGTCGCCGTACCCGGTCGTGGTGAGCGTGACGGTTGCGTAGTAGATGCTGTCGATCAGCCCGACTTTGCCGTCGTAGCTGTCCCGGTACCCGTCACGGTCGACCACCACGATCAGCACCATCACGGTCAGCAGCCCCAGCGCGATCAGAATGCGGCTGAAGAGCTGAAAGAGCGGCGAGCGCGTGCTCGCGGGCAGGTTGACCAGCAGACCGTGTGGGTTCCGACCAGTGGGAAGGGGTGGCACGCGTACGACGATATTGCACCGCGGGCCGATCCACCGCATGCGACAGGCTCCGGTCGGACAGAGCGACACTGACCATCAGACTGTCGCCGTCCCGAACCACCCGCGACCGCATCCGCAACCGCTCGAGCGTCCGGAGCATCGCGTGGTTCTCCGGCTGCACCATGCAGACCACTCGATCCGCACCCAGCACGCGCGCTTCCTCCACCACCTGGCGCAGCAACCGGAGCCCGAGGCCCTGCCCCTGCCAGCCGTCCTCGACCAGTACGGCGACCTCCATCGTCGTACTGCCGAGCTCCTCCCACGGGGCCGCCGTCGCCATCCCGATCACGGCGCCGTCCACGTCCGCGACGACGGAGACGCCACCGGCCGGAGCGGACAGGTGCCGCGCAGTACGGGCGGTCAGCTTCGCCATCGGCACGTGGTACCGCCGGGTGCGGCTCTCGTACGAGCAGCGATCATGCATCGAGACCACAGCGTCGGCGTCCTCGACAGTCGCCGTCCGCAGCACAGGTACGCCGCTACCGGGCCGCGGCCCTTCCACCGTGTCGAACCGCTCCGCGAGCCGCCCGGCGATCTCCACGAGTACGTCGGCCCGCGCCCATTCCGCCGGCGTGTACTCGTCGAAGCCCTGCAGGTTGCCCAGCTCCTCGTCGACCGATACCGGGTCGTCGAGCAACCGCAGTACGGCGCGCAGGTAGCGCGTCGGGGCATCACTCAGTACGTCGGCCTGGCACGGGCGGACCGTCGTACCGACGCAGCCGGCCTCCGCGACCAGCGCGGCCAGGTCGTCGGCGCTCCAGCCGACACCGGTGGAGACCACCAGCTCGTCGACGGCGCCGGTCTCGGCGGTGAAGACCTCGAGGCTGAGGATGTTGATGTCGTCCGCACCACACCGTGCAGCGAGTTCGGCCAGTGCACCGGGCCGGTCGGCGAGTTCGGTCCTGATCTTCCAGAGCATGCGGACGCCCTCCCTCGTGGAAACGTGCTTCCACTGTCCGTCCGCCCTGTTGCCCCGCCGGGTCCGGAATGTTACGCCTGCGTCAACCTTTGCGGCGCACCTTCGGCAGATTCGGCAGATTCGGCAGATGCGGCAGGTGCGGCTTGGGCTTCCGCGCCGCGAGGACGACGGCCGGCTCGCGTTTGTCCAGGTCCGCGTGCCGCAGCAGCTCGGGGTACGTCGCCTGCGGCACCGGCGGGTACGTCGTCACGATCGCGTCGCCGGAGAACACGAAGAAGATCGCCTGACCGTCCTTGATCACCTTCAGCAAGGAGCCGTCGCGCACGGTGAGAGCGTGCTCGACCGCCTTCCGGCGCGCGGACCGCTTCGCCCACGCGGCCTGCACCGCCTGCTGCGCCGGCTCTCGCCCGTGCCGCACCGCCTCGACGACGAGCGGTCCGTACCGCACGCCGTACTTGACGATGTTCTTGGCCAGCTTGCCGCTCGGTTTCCCCGCACCCGCCATGCACCCGAGCGTACTGGCACCGGGGTTACGCGGCGGCGTTCACAAGGTCGGCGAGCTCGCGGAGAACCTGGCCGCAGCCGCGGCGCGACCGGCTTTGCCGGAGACGCGCAGCTTGGCGTACGTGTTCGTCAGATGACGCTCCACTGTGCGGACACTGAGGCTCAGCCGCTCCGCGATCGCCTCATTGGTCAGACCCGCCGCGACCAGCTCGAGGACCTCCAACTCGCGCCGGCTGAGCTCCTCGACGCCCGGCACGGCGGTGGTCGGCTTCGTCCCCAGGAAGTCGCGAAGCTCCGAGACGAAGGTTGGCCACGCCGGATCGTCCGACAACAGGATGTGGTTCGCCGATTCCAGCTCGACCAGTCGCGCGTCGGGGAGCAAGGTGGCGAGCAGCCGACCTTCACCGATCGGTACGACGCGGTCGCTCGCCGGGTGCATGACCAGCGTTCTCGTCCGCACCTGCCCGGCCGCGTCGACCACATTGATGCCACTTCGCGCGTTGTAGATCCGGACCGCGGTCGCGGCCGACGTGCAGTTCCGTTGCAGGTCGTCGTACCAGCCCATCTGTTCGGGTGTGCCGGCCGGGAGGAACAGCATGCTGAACAGGTGGCGAAAAGTGGGATCGGGATCGGTCCAGCCGGCCGAGATCGCGGCGACAAGCGCGTCCTGCAGCCGGCGTTCGCTCTCACCGCGGAGGGCTCGACCGCGCGCGTAGCCGCCGTAGAGGACCAGGTGGGTGAGCCGTTCGGGGTGACGGGCCGCATACGTGACCGCGACTGCCACGCCCGTCGAGACACCGAGCAGAGCGAACCGGTCGAGGCCCGCGGCGTCGACCACCGCCTCGAGGTCGGCCACCCAGGCGTCGAGCGAGATCTCGTCGACATCGCGATCCGAGAGCCCGCAGCCGCGTTCGTCGTACCGGATCAGCGTGTGGCCGTCCCCGAGCGCGTCGAGCCAGTGCCGCCACACCGGGCTCTCCCAGTCGAACTCCAGGTTCGTCATCCAGGTCGCCACCCGGACGATGGGCGGGCCGGAGCCGTGTACGGCGTACGCCAGTTTCACCGCATCCGGCGCCGCGCAGTACCCGACCCTCTGCCTCACCAATCGATCGTACGACCGTGCCGGCTGGGGCGGGCGTTCGCAGGCGCAGGCAGGCCTTCGCGGACCCAATTCGGAACGCCGGGTCGCGTCGGCATGCGGACATTCGCCGGGTCAGGCACCATGGACGCCGTGACCACCCCCAACCCGCGCCGTCCGATCCTGCCCGGCAACAAGTTGTTCGAGTCGCTGCCCGGTGCCGCGGACCCGGCGACCGTCACCGAGGCCGCGCACCGGACCGCCGAGCTGCTGGTCCGCGGCGTGCGGAAGTCCGAGGACGCCGAGGTGCACGCCCGGGTGGTGAAGCTCGCCGACGAGTACGGTCTCGACGAACTGGCCGAGCTGTGGTCCGACTCCCCCGCCGAGTCGCTGCCCGGGGCGCTCTGGCGGCTGTACGTACTGCGGTCCTGGGTGCACTCGAACGCCGAAGAGGTCTCCCGCGAGTTCGCCACCGGCCGCAAGTTCGCCGAGGTGCACGCCGTCGTCGCGGGCGTCGCCGAGCCGCCCGGACCGGCCGAGGTCCGCGACATGGTCGACGCGGTACTGCGGGGTGTCGCGACCGGCGATTTCGCCACCACGCTGGACCGGGCGGCCGCCTTCGCGCGGATCGTCGCGACCGGGCGGGCGCACCTCGCGGACGACGGTCACGACCGGGTGCTGTCCGCGTCGAAACTGGTCGAGACCGCAGACCAGCTGCAGACCGCCGCGCGGGCCGAACGCGCCGGACATCTGTGGTAGTTGCGTCCGGCGCGTTCGGATGTTATAGCGGAAGTTGGTGCGTCTTGAAGCCCGAGATCCCAACAGGACAAGGGGTTTGGGCACCAGTTACACTGTTCGAGGTGTCGGGCCGGTGCAAGCCCCGGGTCCCAAAATTAGCCGCTACGAGCGGCCACGCGCCGTGAGGCGCTTCCCGGTCCGGCACCTCTAACTCACCACCCCGTAGAAGTGGTTCAGCGTCTGCGTGACCGACTTCCCGTGGGTGTCCGTCAGCTCGACCTTCAGCGTGACGAACGACGTCGCCTTCAGGTTGTTGACCAGCGCGATCGCCTTCGTGCCGAGGTTGATCGTCGGGACGGTTGTCCAGGTCGCGCCGTCGTCGTACGACGCCGACACTCGCGCTGTCGTGAAGCGGCCGGCGGTGTACCACTGGCCGGACTCGGCGGTGATCGTGACCGGGAACGCCGGCACCCGCGGCGCGCGGTCGTGCAGGTCGACCGGCAGGTCGTAATCGGGGAACAGCAGCGGCAGCGGCTTGCCCGCGTCCGCCGACGAACTGCGCCACTTCCACCGGGTCTCGACCGTCGAGGGTGACTCCCACTTGTAGTCGCCACGCTGCCAGCGGATCAGGTTGTACTTCAGCTCGAGATCGGTCGCCGCGGCCGGTACGTCCCAAACGCCCTGGCCGTAGTACCCGTATTCCCCGAGCGAGATGCCGTTCGCGAACAGTTCGGTGCCACCGAGATCGAGGAAACCCTGCGACGAGAAGTGACCCGGTTGCGTGTCGGCCCAGCTGGCGAAGTTGCTCCAGATCGTGTTGCCGTCACGCGCCGCCGAAGCGTACTTCTGGCCGGTCGTCTGATCGGTCACGAGCCCCGGCCGCAGTCCGGCCTTGTACCAGCTCTCGCTGTGCCGGCTGCCCGCCCTGTACGCCGTCGCCGTCGACGTCATCAGCGTCGCGAACGGCCACGCCATCGCGTCCGAGTGCCCGACCATCTGCGACACCTTGGTGTCCTTGTCGGCGGTGACGAGATGCTGCACGCGCGTCGGCGCCGCGACCGATCCGCGATCGCCGGTCGGGATCAGGTTGATGCTCCACGGCCGCCACACGTCGACGTACTCGGAGTAGGTGTAGTCCTTGCCCGGTGTGTAGTACGTCGCATCGATTGTCGCCAGGTCGCGGTCGCGGACCCGGTGCGTCGGCTTGCCCTTCACCTGCTGCTCGTGCGTGAACGCCAGGCTGTAGAGGTACGGCGACGTCCCACCGGCCGGGGATGCGTACTGCCACCCTTCGACCACCTCGAACGTCCCGCGCCGGGCCTTGGACGTCGTACCCAGGTAGATCGACTTCACCGTGGTGCCGTAGCTGCGGCTGGACGACAGGATCCAGTTGTCGATCACCCGCCCGTAGGTCAGGCTGCCGCCTTTGCGCTGCGTCGGCCTGTCGGTTGTCACGGTCGCCTCGGCGGCGCTGCGGGCGTCGTACGTGATCGTGGTGTTCTTCGTGAGGGTGATCTCGGGATCGCCGAGAAACGCGTACGAGTCGACCAAACCGTCGGCGCCGTCGTGTGCGACGGTCGCGGCCAGCGAGTAGGTGCCGGCGCGCAGGTGCAGGGTCTGGTCGGCGCCGTCGAAGCCGACGCGCTGCGCGGCGATGCTGTCGAGATCGAAGACGTCCAGCGAGGAGATCGACGTGGCCGGTTTCCCGTCGCGGTCGATCAGCTTGAACGTGACGTCGACGTACTGGGGCTCGAGGTAGAACCCGAGCGGCGTCACCACCGTCTGCCCGCTGTTGCTCTTGGCAACCACGCGGGTGCTGATCGCGCCGTACAGGCCGTGGTCGATCGCCGTGGACGGGTCGACGGTGACGGGCAGGTCGGCGGTGCCGCCGGCCGGGATCGTCACCGACCTGCCGAAGGTGATCAGGGACGAAGGCAACGGTTTCCCGTTGTTGCCGCGGGCATCGGCTGTGACTGTCAACGCGACGGGCTCGGTGCCGTCGTTGTGGTAGGTCAGCTGCTTGGTGACCTTCTGAGCCGAGGTGTGTGGCCAGGCGAACGTGCCGAGATCGGCGGTGGCCGGACCAGTGACCTGCTGCGTCACCGCCTGCGCGACGTCGAGCTCACCGGCGCCCTGCTCGTAGATGCCGACCTTGCTCTCCGCACGTACCGAGTTCTGCAGGACCGCCTTCAGTTGCCGGCCGGTCCAGGTCGGGTGCTCCTGCTTGAGGATCGCCGCCGCACCGGCAACGTGCGGTGTCGCCATCGACGTACCGCTCATGTCGATGTACGCCGAGTCGCCGCGGCCACCGGCCCGAGCCGCGGTGATGTCCACACCGGGCGCTGCGATGTCGGGCTTGACCGCGTGGTTCGCGAGCACCGGACCGCGGCTGGAGAAGTCCGCGGTGGTCTGCGTGAGATCGGTGGCGGCGACGGTCATCGCCGACGCGGCGCAGCCCGGGCTGGTGATCACCTCGGCGGGTCCACCGAGGTTGCCCGCAGCAACGACGAAGAGTGCTCCGGATTCGGCGCTGATCCGGTCGACGGCGGCCGCCATCGGGTCGGTGCAGTCGACCGGTTCCGACGTACCGATGCTCATGCTGATCACGTCGGCGCCCTCGGCGACGGCCCATTCCATCCCGGCGATGATCCAGGAGAGGTCACCGCTGCCGGAGTCGTTCAGGACCTTGCCGGACAGCAGTTGCGCGCCCGGAGCGACACCCTTGTTGCGGCCGTTGGAGGCGACGCCCCGGCCGGCGACGGTGGAGGACGTGTGCGTGCCGTGACCGTCATGGTCGGCTACATCTGGGCTGTCGGTGAAGTTCTTCTGCTCTTTGACCGCACCGACCAGGTCCGGGTGCTCGGCGTCGACACCCGAGTCCAGTACGGCGACCGTCGTACCGGTGCCGTCGTACCCGGCAGCCCAGGCCTGCGGGGCTCCGACGTACGGGACGCTCTGGTCGAGGGTCTTGTGCACCTTCAGGTCTAGCCAGAGCTTCTGCACGTCCCGTCCGGACGACAAGGCCTGCCAGGTGTCGTGAGCACGGGTCTTGTCGGTCTTGTAGGCCGCCGCACTCACAGAGGGCAACATCCGCGTGCGAGTGGATCCGGCGGGGACAGCCTCCTGGGCGGCGCGGGCGGTCGGCTTGTAGGTCGCGATGACGGGGATCTGGTCAGTGGACGAGTCGTCGTACCCCTGCCGGATCAGACCGCTCACGTTGAACAGCGCCTGGTCCACCTTGCCGCTGTTGACGAGCCGGGCGGCGCTGTCGGGTACGACGTACAGGTCCTTGCCGACAGTCCGGGTCTCGTAACCGGAGTCAGCAGCTGCTGCGGGGAAGAAGCGCACGTTGCTGCGACCGGAGCCGGCTGGGGACACCTGCACCTTGTCGCCGGTGATCAGGGTGACGTTCTTGGTGCCGTCGACCTGGACCGGCAGCGAGGGCTCGGGCGACGAGGCGGTCGCTGGAGTGACTGGGAGGGCGAGAAGGGCGGAAAGGGCGGAAATGGCCACGCCTATCAAGGCTTTGCGCATGGGGACGAGTTCATCGCAAAACCGCCAGCGAAGGATGGGCAGTCGATGGCAAGATTGCGACAATGCGGTTACCCGCCAGGCTCTGACTCCCACTCCCCCGCCCACCGGGAGGCATCGTGCTCGACGTGCTCGGACTGGATGACTCCGAAGAACTCGCGTACCGCGCCCTCGTCGAGGTGCCGTCGTACGACGCTGCCGAGCTCGCTGCCCGACTCGGCTGTCACCCGATCGAGGCGGCCCGCTCCTTGACCGCCCTGGAGACGCTCGGGCTCGCCGCCCGGTCCAGCGGCAGCTCGGACCGGTACGTCGCCTCACCGCCGTCCGTCGCGCTGTCCGCATTGGCTGTGCAGCGCGAGGAGGAGCTGCGACGAGCGCAGCGCGAGATCGAGTCGCTGGCGGAGGTGTACCGGGGCACGGACACCGAGCGGTCGGTCAGTGACGTGGTGGACGTGGTGCGGGGAGCCAACGCGGTCGGTCAGCGGTTCGCACAGCTGCAGATGTCGGCGCGCGAGGAGGTGCTCGGCTTCGTCAAGGCAGAGATCGCGGTCGTGCCACCCGAAGACAACAAGGAGGAGGACGCCGCCGTCACACGGGGAGTGCGGTACCGCGTGCTGATCGAGCGGAGCGCGTTCAACCGGCCTGGGTTCTTCGCGGCCGCATCCGACTCGTTGAACGCCGGCGAGGAGGTCCGCGTCGTACAGGAGCTTCCGATGCGGCTGCTGATCGTTGACCGACGGATCGCGCTGGTGCCGTTGCTGTCCGGAGCGGGCGGCAACATCGGCGCACTGATCGTGCACAGCAGCGGCATGCTCGACGCACTGCTCGCTCTGTTCGACCGTGTGTGGCGTGACGGGCTTCCGCTCGTACTGGGCTCGAACGGGATGGCCGAAGGCCTGACTGACGGATTGCCCGATCTGGACGCCCGCATCCTCGGCCTGCTCCTCGCCGGCCTCACCGACCAGGCCGTGGCCAACCAACTCAACCTGTCCATGCGCACGGTCCAGCGCCGCGTCCGAGCCTTGATGGACCTCGTCTCCGCCGACACCCGCCTCCAGCTCGGCTTCCACGCGGCCCGCCGCGGGTGGATCTGAGCCGTTCAGGGTCGGATCCGGGGATAACCCCCTGTCGGTCCCGGGCGAACGCGAGCAGACTCGGAGCAGTTTGTCGACCGGTCGTCTGGGGTGGCCGCTGATCAGCCAGGGAGGGCGATCGGCAATGGAGGGGACAGTCAGCGAAGTCATCGAGGTCGTGGATGCGAAGGATCTGGTCCGCGTCTACGGCGAAGGCGATACCGCAGTGCACGCGCTGCGCGGCGTCGGCGTACGGATCGAGCCCGGGCAGCTCACGGCCGTGATGGGGCCGTCCGGTTCGGGCAAGTCGACGTTGATGCACATCCTGGCCGGGCTGGACCGGCCGACGTCCGGCTCGGTCAAGATCGACGGTATCGAGATCACGACGCTCGGTGACGACGCGCTGACCAAGCTGCGTCGTCAGCACATCGGCTTCATCTTCCAGTTCTTCAACCTGCTGCCGATGCTGACCGCCCGCGACAACATCCTGCTGCCGCTGACGATCGCCGGCGCGAAGCCGGATCCGGAATTCTTCGACGAGCTGGTCGGCCGGGTCGGTCTGGCCGACCGCCTCGAGCACCGGCCGGCCGAGCTGTCCGGCGGCCAGCAGCAGCGGGTCGCGATCGCGCGGGCCCTGGTGTCACGGCCGACCGTGGTCTTCGCCGACGAGCCGACCGGCAACCTCGACTCCCGGACCAGCGGCGAGATCCTCACGCTGATGCGGTCCTCGGTCGAGGAGTACGGCCAGACCACGGTGATGGTGACGCACGACGCCAAGGCCG
Source organism: Kribbella sp. NBC_00662 (assembly GCF_041430295.1). Lineage (GTDB taxonomy): Bacteria > Actinomycetota > Actinomycetes > Propionibacteriales > Kribbellaceae > Kribbella. The sequence goes on from NZ_CP109029.1 coordinate 7,444,732, forward strand.
CCGCGATGGCCGACCGCGTGCTCTACCTGGCCGACGGCGAGATCGTGAAGGAGACCGGCCGGTCCAACCAGCACGAGATCCTCCAGATCATCGACACGCTGGACCTGCAGTGATCAAGTTCGCGCTCCAGGGCCTGCTGGCCCGCAAACTCCGTACGGCGCTGACCGCGATCGGCGTCGTGCTCGGGGTCGCGCTGATCTCGGGCACCTACGTGCTGACCGACTCGATCACGTCCGCGTTCGACTCGATCTTCACCCAGAACTACAAGAACACCGACGCCGCGATCACCGGCAAGAACGCGTTCGACGCGTCCCAGGACGGGACCGTGACCGCTCCCCCGTTCGACGCCGGCCTGCTCACGAAGGTCCGCGCGCTGCCCGAGGTCGGTGCGGCCGGCGGCTCGGTCAACGGTGAGGCGCAGCTGATCGGCAAGGACGGCAAGTCGATCGTCTTCGGCGGCGCCCCGAACCTCGGTTTCAGCGTCGACCCGACGCTGCCGCAGTTCAACTCACTCACCCTGGTCTCGGGTGCTTGGCCCAGTGGCGACCAGGTCGTGATCGACACGAAAACCGCCAAGGAGAAGGGATTCGCGACCGGCGACACGATCGGCGTCCAGGCCCGCGGCGCGGCCGTGCAGATGAAGATCTCCGGGCTGGTCGAGTTCGGCGCGGTGTCGTCGATCGGCGGTGCGACGCTGGCCGGGTTCGACCTCGGCACGGCGCAGCGGTTGTTCGACAAGACCGGCAGGCTCGACCAGATCCTGATCGCGACCAAGTCCGGGACCAGCGAGCAGCAGCTGCTCGACGCCGTACGGCAAATCTTGCCGGAGGCAACGCAGGTCCGGACCGCGGACGAACAGGCCAAGGAGGACGCGGCCGGTACGTCGAGCTTCCTGAGCTTCCTGCAGACGTTCCTGCTGGTGTTCGGCGGGATCGCCCTGTTCGTCGGCTCGTTCGTGATCGCGAACTCGCTGTCGATCACGATCGCCCAGCGCACCCGGGAGTTCGCGACCCTGCGCACGCTCGGTGCCTCGCGGCGGCAACTCCTCGGCACGGTGGTGCTGGAAGCGTTCGTCACCGGCTTGGTCGCGTCGGTGGTGGGGCTGTTCCTCGGGTTGGCGATCGCTACCGGGTTGTTCAAGCTCTTCGACGCGGTCGGCTTCACACTGCCGAACAACGGGCTGGTGTTCCGGACCCGGACGATCGTGGTCGCGCTGATCGTCGGCGTACTGGTCACTGTTCTGGCAAGCCTGCGCCCGGCGTGGCGGGCGACTCGGGTGCCGCCGATCGCGGCCGTGCGCGAGGGCGCAACGCTGGCTCCCGGGCGGCTGAATCGCTATCGGCCAGTGGGTGCTGCGCTGCTCGCCGCGGGCGGTATCGCGCTGGTGCTGGTCGGATTGTTCGCGGACGGACTCTCGACCAAGACGCTGCTGACGTTGCTCGGCGCCGGGGTGTTGCTGCTGTTCATCGGCATCGCTTTGTTCTCCTCGCGTCTCGTCCGGCCGCTGGCGGCGGTGTCCGATCCGATCGCGCGCTGGTCGGTCGTCGTACTGACCGCTCTGATCTGGCCGTTCGTGCTGGTGCCGTTGTGGGCGATACGACGACTGTTCGGTCGGCGTACCGAGTTCCCCGGCGTACTGCCGGACGGGCCGGCCGTGGCCATCGGCGGACAGAACAGCCGTCGGGATCCACACCGGACGGCATCCACCGCGGCGGCGCTGATGATCGGGCTGGCCCTGGTCACGCTGGTCGCGACGCTGGGTGCGGGTCTGATCAGACCGTTCGAGCAGGCCGTCGACGGGATCTTCAGCGCCGACTACGCGATCACCGCGCAGAACAACTTCAGCCCGCTGCCGCCACCGGTCGCCGCGGAGGTCGCGAAGGTGCCCGGGGTCGAGAAGGTCACCAGCGTGCGCGGCGGTCAGGCCAAGGCGTTCGACAAGACCATCACGATCACAGCGGTCGACCCGGAGGCGCCGGAGCTGCTCACCTTCGACTGGCGCTCCGGATCGCAGGCGTCGCTCGGCGAGCTCGGCACCGACGGCGCGATCGTCGACGCGGCGTACGCCGACAGCCACGCGCTCGTCCTCGGGTCGCGCTTCGCGATGGAGACGGCCACCGGGAAGACCCTGCAACTGCAGGTGAAGGGCGTGTTCCGCCCACCGGCGGGCGGCTCGCCGTTCGGGAACGTGACGATCTCGACGGCCACGTTCGACGCGACCACCTCGCAGCCGTTGAACCTGTACACGTTCGTGAACATGAGCGGCGGCGTGACCGCGGCGAACACCGCGACCCTGAACGATGCCCTGCGGACGTTCCCGAACGCCAAGGCCCTGACGCGGGACGAGTTCAAGAAGGCGCAGACCGACAGCATCAAGAGCATCCTGAACGTGCTCTACGTGCTGCTGGCGCTGTCCGTGCTGGTCAGTCTGTTCGGCATCGTCAACACGCTCGTGCTGACCGTCTTCGAGCGGACCCGCGAGCTCGGCATGCTGCGCGCGATCGGCCTGACCCGCGGCCAGGTCAAGCGGATGATCCGGCAGGAGAGCGTGATCACCGCGCTGATCGGCGCGGTCATCGGGATCGTCCTCGGCCTCGTGCTCGCATCGCTGCTGGCCGCGCGGCTGGACGAGATCTCGTTCACCATTCCGGTCGCCCAACTGGTGATCTTCGCCGTCGTCTCGGTGGTGGTCGGGATCTTCGCCGCGATCTGGCCTGCCCGTCGCGCCGCCAAATTGAACCCATTGGAAGCGCTCCAGTACGAATAGCATGATCGGCTCCGCTCCGTAGCCGGCTGGACACCTACCGGCTACGTTCGCGAGGGTGTGGGTACTCCTGCGGCAGACAGCCTCGGGACTATCCGCCCACAACCCCTCCGGAAGGAACCCCTCATGCGCCGCCTTCCCCGCGCACTGCTTCCGTGCGCGCTGATCGCCGGGCTACTGCTTCCGGCCGCCCCGGCCTACGCCCACCGTGCCGATTTCGACATCCAGGCCCACCGCGGTGGGCTCGGGCTCACCGTGGAGAGCACGATCGCCTCGTTCTCACACGGTCTCGAGCTCGGCGTCAGCACGCTGGAGCTCGACGTCCAGATCACCCAGGACGGGTACGCCGTCGTCACCCACGACCGGAAGGTCGACGGCAAGAAGTGCCGCGACACCGCGCCGTACACACCGGGCGACCCCGAGTACCCGTACGTCGGCAAGTTCATCAACACGTTGTCGCTGAAGCAGGTCAAGCAGCTCGACTGCGGCTCGCTGCCGCAGTCGAACTTCCCCGAGCAGCAGCCCGACCCGGGCGCTCGGATGCCCGAGCTGCGTGACATCTTCACGCTGGTGCACCGCTACCGCGCGTACGGCGTGAAGCTGAACGTCGAGACCAAGGTCGAGGCCGGTGCCCCGACGGAGACCGCTCCGCGCGAGCAGTTCGTCCAGGTGGTCGCCAGTGAGATCCGCAAGGCGAACATCGCCCGCCAGGTGACGATCCAGAGCTTCGACTGGGGTTCGCTGATGCGGATGCACCAGGTGATGCCGCAGCTGCCGCTGGTCGCGCTGGACAACTTCGACTTCCTGCAGGTCGGCAAGCCCGGCAAGTCGCCGTGGCTGGGCGGGATCGACATCGACGACTTCGGCGGCGACCCGATCAGGGCGGTCAAGTCCTTCGGCGCCTCGGCGATCTCGCCCGTCGACGGCTTCCCGCAGGGCGGCAAGATCACCGACCCGGCGTTCCGCCCGTACTTCAGCAAAGACACCGTGAAGGCGGCGCACAAGGCCGGTCTGAAGGTCATCCCGTGGACCGTCGACGATCCGGCCACGATCAAGTGGTTCGTCGACCAGGGCGTCGACGGGATCATCAGCGACTACCCGGACCGCGTGCGCGACGTCGTACGGTCCGAAGGGATCCGGCTCCCGCAGGCGTACGACGCTCCCGCCGTACGGGCGTTGCCGTCGGCGCATGCGCACAACGACTACGACCACCGGCGGCCGTTGCAGGATGCGCTCGACCGCGGGTTCAACAGCGTCGAGGCCGACGTCTGGCTGGTCGACGGTGAACTGCGCGTCGCACACGACCTCGCCGACGCCAAGCCCGGTCGCAACCTGGAGAGCCTCTACCTGAAGCCGCTGGCGGATCGGGTCCGGCAGAACCACGGGCAGGTGTACAAGCACGGCCGTGACTTCCAGTTGCTGATCGACATCAAGAGCGACGGCCCGTCGACGTACGCCGCCGTCCACCAGGCACTGACCAAGTACCGCGGGATCAGCACGATCTTCGTCAACGGCCGCGTGCACGAGGGCGCTGTCACCTCGGTGATCAGTGGCAACCGTCCGCTGGACGACATGAAGGCGCAGAACGTCCGCTACGCCGGGTACGACGGCCGCCTGGGCGATCTGCATTCCGGTATGCCGGCGTCCTTGATGCCACTGGTCAGCGACAACTGGTCCAACGTGTTCACCTGGCGCGGCGTCGGCCCGATGCCGGAGGCCGAGAGGACCAAGCTGCGCGACATCGTCGTCAGCGCTCACCACGCCGGCTACAAGGTGAGGTTCTGGGAGACTCCGGACACCCCGGGCGCGTCCCGCGAGGCGCTCTGGCGCGAACTGGTCGCCGCGAACGTCGACTACATCAACACCGACGACCTGCACGGTCTGGAGGACTTCCTACGCTGACTTGTGTGAGGGCGGTGAAGTCGCCGCCCTCACGAAACGCGTTGCGCTGCTTGATCGCACCGTTGCCGTCGGTGAGCGCGCGCTGGAGTCCGTCGTCGACCAGCTCCAGCGCGTCGAGCTCCTGCAATGCCGGTTCGACGTGTTGCCGCAGCCTCTTCAGGAGTTCGGCCACCGGCATCGGTTCGGCGGTGCGAACGTCGACGCCGTTCGCGGTCAGGCCGTCACGGGCAGCCAGCCAGTACGCGGCCCGCAGTACCTCAGGCTCGAGCCTCGGGCCCTGACTGCCGTCCTCCAGCGCTGTCATCACCAGTGCACGGACGAGTGTGGCCAGGAGAACGGTCTCGTCAACGGTCAGTGGTACGTCGCTGACCCGCACCTCCACCGTCGGCAGGTGGGTGGACGGGCGGATGTCCCAATAGACCATCCGCTCGTCGATGAGCGTGCCCGCGGCCAGATGCATGCTCACCAGAGCGTCGAAGTGTTCCGGCGACTCCAGGTACGGCGGTGGGCCCGCGCACGGCCACCGGGTCGTCATCAGCCACCGCCAGCTCGCGAAGCCGGTGTCACGACCCAGATAGATCGGGGAGTTCGCGGTGAGGGCCAGGAGCGCCGGGAGCCATGGCCGTACGTGATTGCTGGCTCTGACAGCGGCCTGCTTGTCCGGGACCTCGACGTGGACATGACACCCGCAGACGCCCTGTTCACGCGCCAGCAGCCCCCAGCGCAGCGCCAGCTCCTGGTAGCGCGGCTTGTTGGTGATCGCCTGGGCCGGCTTGCCTTGCGGTGGCACTGCAATGGCAAGCAGCCGGGCGCCCTCCGCCGCGGCGGCGCCGGCGAGCTCGGCACGCATCGTATCCAGGTGCCTACGCAACTCGCCGGCCGTCTGACAGACCGGCGAGTTGATCTCCACCATGGCGCGCGTCAGCTCCAGCTCTACGTCTGGCAGGTCCGCCACGACTGCCTTGCTGCGCGGCAGTGGATCACCGGTGGCGGATACCAGCATGAGCTCTTCTTCTACTCCGAACGACGGAACCCTCACGCCGGCCAGGTACCCATGGCCTAAGCTCTCCGGCGTGAGTCTGCCTGTTGTCACCGCGACCCGGTACGTGCTGCCGTTGCGTGAGGGCGGGTCGTTGCCTGGTGTTGTCGAGGGCAACGATCTCGGCACCTACGTGATCAAGTTCCACGGCGCCGGCCAGGGCCCGAAGGCGCTCGTCGCCGAGGTCATCGTCGGCGAGCTGTTCCGCCGCCTCGGCCTGCGGGTGCCGGAGCTGAAGCTGATCCAGCTCGACCCGGCGATCGGCAAGTCCGAGCCGGACTTCGAGATCCAGGAGCTGCTGATCCGCAGCGCCGGACTCAACCTCGCCGTCGATTTCCTCCCCGGCTCGTTCGGGTACGACGGCTCGGCGGGCAACCCCGGTGACGAGGCGATGGCCCGGATCCTCTGGCTGGACGCGTTCGTCGCGAACGTGGACCGGTCGTGGCGCAACACGAACCTGCTGGTCTGGCACAAGGACCTGTGGCTGATCGACCACGGCGCCGCGTTGTACTTCCACCACTCGTGGATGTCCGCGGAGAAGTTCGCCTCGCTGCCGTACGACGCGTCCGACCACGTGTTCTCGGTCGCGGTCCCGGGCGTCGCCAAGGTCGACGCGGAGCTGGCCGCGGCGATCACACCCGAGCTGTTGACGGAGGTGATCGAGCTCGTGCCGGACGAGTGGATCGCAGACGGTGATCGGGAGCGGTACCTGGGGCACCTGCTGGCGCGGCTGGGGAATCGGGCGGCCTGGGTGCCGGGAGGTGCGCGGTGATGGCACCTTTCGACTACGTGATCCTGCGCGCCGCGCCGCGCATCCAGCGGGGTGAGTTCATCAACGTCGGCGCGGTGCTCTACTGCCGCGCACTGGACTACCTGGGCGCCGGCTGGGACGTGAAGCCCGAGCGTTTGAGGGCGCTGGACCCAGCAGTCGACGTGGACGTCGTGTGCGCGTCACTGGATCAGATTCGGGCGATTTGTGCGGGTGAGGCGGCTGGAGGACCGGCAGCCGGCACCACGATCAGCGAGCGGTTCCGGTGGCTGGCTGCGCCTCGCAGTACCGTCGTACATCCCGGACCGATCCACAGCGGGATCACTGAGGATCCCGCTGCGGACCTGGAGCGGTTGCTCGACGCCTTCGTGCGTTAGGCCAGTGCTTCGGACACGACCTCGCGGGCCTGTTCGAAGACCTGCTCCAGGTGTTCGGCGCCCTTGAAGGACTCGCCGTAGATCTTGTAGAGGTCCTCGGTCCCGGAGGGGCGGGCGGCGAACCACGCCGACTCGGTGGTGACCTTCAGCCCACCGATCGCGGCTCCGTTGCCCGGTGCTTTCGTCAGCCTGTCCACGATCGGCTCGCCGGCCAGCTCGGTCGCCGTGACCGCGTCTGCGGACAGGGCCGACAGCTTGGCCTTCTGCTCGCGTGTGGCAGGTGCATCCACCCGTGAGTACGCCGACGCACCGAACCGATCCACCAGCTTCGCGTGGGCCTTTGACGGCGTCTCCCCCGTCACAGCGGTGATCTCACTGGCCAGCAACGCCAGCAGGATCCCGTCCTTGTCGGTCGTCCACACCGTGCCGTCGAAGCGCAGGAAGCTCGCTCCGGCCGACTCCTCACCACCGAAGCCGACCGAGCCGTCGATCAGCCCAGGCACGAACCACTTGAAGCCGACCGGCACCTCCCACAGGCGACGACCCAGATCGGCGACCACGCGGTCGATCAGCGAAGACGACACCAGCGTCTTCCCGACGGCGACGTCCGCACTCCACTGGCGGTTGCTGAACAGGTAGGAGATCGCGACGGCCAGGTAATGGTTCGGGTTCATCAGTCCGGCGTCCGGCGTGACGATGCCGTGCCGGTCCGCGTCCGCGTCGTTCCCGGTCGCCACGTCGTACTTGTCCCGCTGCGCTACCAGCGAGGCCATCGCGTACGGCGAGGAGCAGTCCATCCGGATCTTGCCGTCGTGGTCCAGCGTCATGAACGACCAGGCCGGATCGATCCGCGGGTTCACCACGGTCAGGTCGAGACCGTGCCGCTCGGCGATCGCGGACCAGTAGTCGACACTCGCACCACCCAGCGGGTCGGCGCCGATCTTCACACCGGCATCGCGGATCGCCGCGAGGTTGACCACGGACGGGAGGTCGTCGACGTAGTGCCCGACGAAGTCGTAGTCGCCCGCCTGCTGACGGGCCTGCGCGAACGGCGTACGGCGTACCTCGCGGTTGCCCCCCGCGATCAGCTGGTTGGCACGGTCCGCGATCCACTTGGTCGCGTCGGAGTCGGCCGGACCGCCGTGCGGCGGGTTGTACTTGATGCCGCCGTCGCGCGGCGGGTTGTGCGACGGCGTGATGACGATGCCGTCCGCGTCCGCGCCGGCGCCACGGTTGAGCCGCAGGATGGCGTGCGAGACCGCAGGGGTGGGCGTGAGCCGGTCGGCGCTGTCCACGAGCGTCTGTACGTCGTTGCCGGCCAGCACCTCGAGCACGGTGCGCCAGGCCGGCTCCGACAGGCCATGACTGTCCCGGCCGACGAGCAGCGGCCCCGTCGTACCCTGACCGGCCCGGTACTCGCAGACGGCCTGGGTGATCGCCAGGATGTGCGCCTCGTTGAAGGCGCCGTCGAGACTCGAGCCGCGATGTCCCGACGTACCGAAGACGACCTTCTGGGCCGGATTGTCCACGTCCGGCGTGATGTCGTCGTACGCCGCCAGCATGGCATCGACGTCGACGAGGTCCTCGGGCTGAGCGGGCTGGCCTGCGCGTGGGTGCATGACCACATGCAACCACAAGAGCATCATTGACCGTACGGCGTGAGCAACTGGTCGACGGGAGCGAAGTCGTCGGTCAGCACCGGCCCGTCAGTGCTCGGCTGATCCAGGATCTCCATCCCCGGCTCGAGCCGGCTGTTGATCGCAGGTACGTCGATCGGCCGGTCCGACCCGATCAGCACGAAGTTCCCGCCGGTGCCGCTCTTCCGCGCGATCATCGCGGCGTACGGGAACACCGCCTGCAGCGTCCTGACCTCTGCCTTCGCGAATCGGGTCGGCCCGTGGTCGATGACGTTGATCAGGTAGATCCCGTCCGGCCGCAGCACCCGGCGTACGTCGGTGATCAGCTCGCGAGTGGTGAGGTGCCACGGCACGGACTGCCCGCTGAACGCGTCCATGATGACCAAGTCGCGGCTGTCCGTGGCCTCGGACCGCACGCCGAGCCGGCCGTCCTGCACCGTCACGGCCAGGTCGGGTCCGGTCCGTACTCCGAGCTCCTTCTTGTCGAGCTCCACGACCGCCGAGTCGATCTCGTACACCTGGTGCTTGCTGCCGGGCCGGGTCGCCGTCAGGTACCTCGGCATCGTCAGGCCGCCACCGCCCACGTGCAGCACGTCCAGCGGCTTCTCAGCCTGCCAACTGCCGTTGATCGCCGCAGCGAAGTTCTTGATGTACTCGAACTCCAGATAGGTCGGATCGTCCAGGTCGACGTACGAGTGCCGTAGCTGGTCGAGGTACAGCGTCCGTCCACCCTCACGACCGGGGTCCGCGACCACTCGGGCGCAGTGGTACGCCGTCTCGACCTCACAGGGACGTGGCGCGACCACGGTCAACGTGGCGCCGATGACCGCGAGGGCGACCGGCTTCACCGCTGCCTGCACGCCACGGAGCAGGAAGGTCAGTGCGGCACCGACGACGACCAGCGCGGCGCCCAGCGTCAGGATGATCGTGCTGATCGGTACGGTGGCGACGAACACGAATCCGGTCAGCACAGTGCCGACGATGCCGCCGACCGTCGCGTACGCGGACAGTCTGCCGACGACAGTGCCGGTCTGCTCCAGCGTGGACAGGCGCAGCTTGGTCACCATCGGTGTGACGGCTGCCAGCAGCGACGCGGGCGCGAACAGTGTGACGGCGAGGACGAGGAACACCATGTCGTTGGCGAGCGCCTGGCCGGTCCACCGCACCACCGGGAGAATGAGCATCACCAATGCGCCACCGAACAGGATCAGCGGGCCAAGGGTTCGCTGCGGCGGCACCACGTCGGCGAACTTGCCACCGAGCGCCGCACCGGTCGCGATCGCAGCCAGTGCGACTCCGATGACCGCGGTGTTCGTCTCCAGCGTCAGCCCGATGTACGGCGCGACCAGCCGGAGCGAGACGAGCTCGAGCACCATCACGGCGGCGGAGCTCCCGAACGCCAGTGCAATCGCCAGCTTCTGACCGACCGGACCAGCTTCGCCCTTGCCCATCGCGTCACCCTATCGGTGCAATGTAGACGTGATGGACCCAACGAGAAGTGCGGAGCTTTACCACGCCGGCCGTGAGCGGATGGCAGACGCGGTCCGCGACCTCAGCCTGGAGGACCTCGATCGTCAGGTGCCCGCCTGTCCGCAGTGGAGCGTGCACAGCCTGATCTCGCACCTCACCGGTGTGGCGGCCGACTTCGTGGTCGGCAACGTCGTCGGTGCGCCGCGCCCGCCGTGGACCGCAGTACAGGTCGAGAGGCGCCGCAACCTGCCGATCTCGGAGGTACTGGACGAGTGGGCCACTGTCGGACCACAGCTGGAGAAGCTGATCGTCGACGGCACCACCTCTCATCCGCTGGTCTGCAACCCGTACGTCGACGCTGCAGTCCACGAAGCCGACCTGCACGGCGCCATCGGCAGCGGCCGCCCGCCTACTGAACTCTGGCTCGCCACGCTGGACTGGATGCTCGACCAGCCAGGTCCGCTGACCGTCATCACACCGGACGGCACCTACTCGGCCGGCTCCGACGGTCCGACTGCTGTGGCTCACACCAGCTCTTACGAACTGTTCCGGGCCATCTTCGGCCGCCGCAGTACCGCGCAGATCCTGGACTGGGAGTGGGACTCACCGGAGCACGCCACGAGCTGGAGCAGCGAGCTCGCCAGGCTCCCGCAGACCTCGGTGCCGTTGAACGACTAGACCTCGTCCAGCCTGGCGATGAGAGTCTTCGGAGCGATCTGGCGATAGGCGTTCTCGACCAGGTCCTCGAAGTGCTCCCAGTCGACATCCACGTCCAGGTACACGCCTAGCCAGCCGCGGTGGCCGACGTACGGCGGCCGGTAGAAGTGCTCCGGGTCCTCGGCGACAAGCGCCTCCTGTACGCCGGGTGGCGCCGCCATCCACACACCGAGGCGGTCGTCGTGGTGGTGGTCGGCGTACATCACGAACACCTTCTTGTCCCGCACGAACCAGGTCGGCTCGCCATGACTCGGCCGCTCGGTCGCCTCGGGCATAGCCAGGCACAGGCGGCGTACGCGTTCGAGAACGTCCATCGCCCTAGTGTCGCGGACCTGGGGTCACCACGCCCGCCTCATAGGCGTAGACGACCGCCTGCGCACGATCTCGCAGGTCCAGCTTGGTCAGGATGTTGCTGACATGTGTCTTGACGGTCTGCTCGGCGAGGACCAGTTCGTCGGCAATCTGCCGGTTGGAGAGCCCGCGCGCAACCAGCCGCAGTACGTCGGTCTCCCGCGGCGTCAGATGCACCGGAGTGATCGGTACGACGGGCTGTGCCCGCGCGAAGTCCTCCACGAGCCGACGGGTGACAGACGGCGCGAGCAGCGCATCACCGGCGGCCACGACCCGCACTGCGGCGGCCAGCTCGTCCGGAGTGGAGTGCTTCAGCAAGAAGCCGCTCGCGCCGGCGCGGAGGGCGGCGTACACGTAGTCGTCGAGGTCGAACGTCGTCAGCATCACGACCCGCGGCGGCTCGCCCGGCGTCGAGTCGGCCAGGATGCGCCTGGTCGCGGCGAGGCCATCGAGGACCGGCATGCGAACGTCCATCAGGATCACGTCCGGCTTCAGGTCTGCGGCCAGTTCGACCGCCTGCGCACCGTCGCCGGCTTGTCCGACAACCTGAAGATCCGGCTGCGCATCGAGCAGTGCGCTGAACCCGGCCCGCACCATCTCCTGGTCGTCAACCACCATGACCGTGATCGCCACTCGCCACCTCCTGCCGGACCGGAATGATCGCCTGCACCAGATAACCGCCTTCTGGGGTCGTCGCAGCGCTCACCGTCCCCTCCACGAGCGCCACCCGCTCACGCATCCCCGTCAGCCCATGACCACTGCCCGGCGCCGGCGTAGGGCTGCCAGGTGGCGGCGTGTTGTGCACGGTCACCTCCAGCTCATGACCCCTCTGCCTGACCGACACCTCAACTGCTGCGTGCGGTGCATGCCGCACCGCGTTGCTGAGCCCTTCCTGCACGACTCGGTACGCCGTGAGCTCAACCGTCTCGTCGAAGCCCGTCGGGACCTCACCCGTCAGCCGCACATCCGCACCAGCCCGACGCGTGCTCTCGACGAGGTCAGCCAGCTCCTCGAGCCCGGGCTGCGGACCCAACTCCCCCATCGGCGGCTGCTCGACCGGCTCGCGCAGCAGGCGCAGTACTCGACGCATCTCCGTCAGCGAGACACGTGCCGCGTTGGCGATCTCGGTGAACTCCTCACGAACGTCATCCGGTACGTCGGTCAGCCGGTGCGGCGCACTGTCCGCACGGACGACGACAACCGACAGGTGGTGCGCCACAACATCGTGCAGCTCGCGAGCGATCCGGGCGCGCTCCTGCAGACGCTCCCGCTCGGCGCGCTCGGCCCTGGTGATGGTCTCCTGCTCAGCCAGCCGCCTGTTCGTCTGACCGCGGGTGTGGATCAGGTCGCCGACCACGACTGCCACTGCTGACAGCACAGCCATGGTGATCAGACCGCGCCAACTGCCGCGGTCCGGCGCCAGCTCGACCGCGACCACGCCGACGGCTTGAGTCGCTACCCACCACGCGACCTGCTCACGCCGGCCGAGTCCACGCGCGCCCGCGATCGCGACGACGAACGAGTGACCGAACGCAGCCGTCGTACCCCATGGCCATGGTTCGCTCGAGCTGACCGGCGTCGTCACCGCTGCGGTGATGGCTGTGGTGATGAGTGATACCAACATCGCCGCCCGCGGCCGGAGCCACGCCAGACTCAGGGCGAGCGCTCGTGCCAGCGCGAGCGCCAGCACGGCCCCGAGCTGGACCTCGTAGTGCTGGCCGAGATCCATCACGGTCAGCACGAGCAGTGCTGCGACCCCCAGCGCCGCCATCCACGCCCAGCGTCCGCGCGGCCACTTGTTCACGACTGGACCCTACTCACAACTGCTCGAACCACGACCAGAAGAACGCCAGACTCCCACCCGCGAGCACGATAGTTGCCGGAAGCACCCACTTGCGCGCTGCCAGTCCGTAGAGCGGCCTGACCAGCTGGGCCTGCAGCGCCGCGATCCCCCGCAGCGCGAACAGGAACGCGATGATGCACGGTACGGCGATCAGCCCGTGTGCCGTCCATGCGCCGGCCCGCGTCGGCCCGCCCCAGGTGCCGGGCTCGATCGGGCCGTGATCGACGAAGCCCCAGAACGGTCCGCGCACGACAGCCATCACCGCGAGCAGCATCAAGAACCAGCTCGCCAGCCCGAGCACCGCACTGATCAGCCCGTACCCGAACACGACTCCAGCGGTGGGCGGTCCGACGCTGTCCGCGCCGACCACCCCGCGCGAGCCGAGTCGGTACGCCGCCAACCGCCGCCAGCGTCGCCCGGCCGCCTCCGGCTCCCCGACCATCGCGTCCGCCAGCGACTGCGCACTGACCGGCGCCAGCAACGCGTCGTACGCCAGTGACCTCGCCAACGAACCTGCCAACGACCTCGCCAGCGACCGGGCTCGTGACCGTGTCGGCCGCTGTGCGCTGCTGTCTGCCGGCTTCGGATCTGCCGGCTCCGCATGCGCCGCGGGGCGGCCGAGTATGTCCGTCATCGTGTCTCCTCGAGTCCCAGGTCCTGAGATAGAGGCTAGAAATCGGACGCTCCCGGCACATCCGGCCCGAGAGCCAACCGGCGATCAGTACCCCGGTAGGGGGTTCCTGTGATCAAAGTGTGATCCAGGTCACAGTGACCACGATGCGTGTCGCGACGTTACACGGTCAGTGCCGGACGGCGTACACGGCTCGCTGGGCTGCCCGACGGCACGAGCGGCGAGGCCGCGCCCAACAGGAGGTACTGGACACCATGCGCATGCGGAACCTGGCGGTGGCCGCCACGCTGATCCCGGTTTTGCTCGTTCCCGGCTGCGGCACCGACGCCGGCGTCGCCAACGCTGCGCCCGCCGCCCAGAAGGCGGCCCGGCCGAGTCTCGCCGACCAGGCGGCCGCGGAGGCCGGCTCCGACGACCCGGTGGTCAACGCGTACTACGCCTACCGGATCGCGCTCGACGCGATGATGCGCAGCGGCGGCGGCAGGACCACGCAGCTGCAGCAGGTGATGACGCCGAAGATGTACCAGGCGATCAGCGCCCAGGCGAAGTACTTCCGGACGAAGAAGCTGCACAACACCGGCACCACGAAGGTCCTGTGGGCGCAGCGAACCATCGCGTCGAACGGCGTGATCGTCAGCGCCTGCTACGACACCTCCGCCGCCCGCACGGTGAACTCGCGCGGCCACTCCGTCCTCCCGAACACCACCCCGACCCGCTGGCTGGACCAGATGCGCGTCCTCCCCCAGCAGTCCCGCTGGATCGTCGACGGCGGCACCACCACCCCCGACGCCTGCTGATTCGTCCCAGTGCGATCACGATCGCGCGCCCCTCGGATTCCCTCGGTCACCCCCGGGAACACTCTCGCCTGAGTGCCGGCTAGGTCGAGGGGTCCACCTGATGATCGACACGAGTTTCCGACGTTGGCTGCCGACGTGGTTCGGCGGCCGCCGTACGCCGGAGTCCTTCCGGCGGACGAGCTCCCGCGTCAGTCGTCTCGCCGTCCAGTACGACGCCGAGGTCGACGCGGCGCTGCAACGGCTGTGGCCGAAGGCTCGGATCTATCACGATCGCGAATTCACCCGGGACCGCGCGGACTTCCTGCTCGTGGTGCGCGGCCGCGGCGTGATGATCGAGACCAAGGTGAAGAGCGACCCCGGGGTGTTCCACGGCTCCACGCTCCCGCCGCTGCTCGACCGGCTCCAGCGCGACGGCCGGCGCCTCGTCGTACTGCTCAACCAGGGCGACCCGACACCCGCCCGCGACCTGGTCACCACCAAGCTCGGCGAGAAGGGCCGCATCGTCGTCTGGTCCGGCCCGGACCACGACACCGAACTCCGCGAGGCCGTCGAATCCCTCCTGCACCAGACGACTCGCCACGCCTGAACGCACGCGTGGGTGCCGCCGGACTCGGCGACACCCACGGCTCCAGACCAGGTGCAGATCAGGTGCAGATCAGGCGTTCTTGATCGCCGAGACCTCGAGCTCCAGCGTGACCTTCTCGCTGACCAGCACGCCGCCGCCCTCGAGCGCCGCGTTCCAGCTGACGCCGAAGTCCTTGCGGTTGATCACGACCGAGCCCTCCAGGCCGACGCGCTGGTTGCCGAACGGGTCGGTCGCCGCGCCGGTGTACTCGAACGTCACGTCGACCGGCTTCGTCACGCCGCGGATGGTCAGGTCGCCGGTCACCACGAACTCGCCGTCGCCGGTCGGCTTGACCGCGGTCGAGGTGAAGGTGATCTCCGGGTACTCGTCCATCGCGAGGAAGTCGTTGCCGCGCAGGTGCTCGTCGCGCTGCCCGTTGCGGGTGTTGATGCTCTTCGCCTGGATCGTCACCGTTCCGGACGAGTTGGCCGGGTTCTCGCCGTCGATGTGGAACGAGCCCTCGAACTCGTCGAACGCCCCCCGCACCTTGGTCACCATCGCGTGCCGGGCGCTGAACCCGATCCGGGTGTGCGCCGCGTCGAGCGTGTAGTCGCCGGACAGTGCGGCGTACTCGTTGGACATCGCGGATTCCTCCAGAGGACTAGTTGAACTTTACACAGTACAGATTTCACCTTTGACGCTCAGAAGTCCACCCCCCACCCGGCGTGTTCATCTCGTGGACCCGTCGGGGCCGGAGAATGGACGCGATCGAGGAGAGAGCGGGGGTTCGGTGGAGCGGAAGGTGTTCTGCGCGTCGGGGCCGAGTGACGTCTACCGCGCGGTGAGTACGTCGCTCGGCCGGGAGCGGTTCTGGGCCACATCGGCCCCGGAGTCGGGCGGGGTGATCTCGTTCGTGCTCGCGGACGGACGCGCCGGCGACTGCCGGATCGAGCAGGCCGTCCAGGACGAGCTCTACCGATTGCAGTACTTCGGCCGCACGCTCACGTTCACCCTCGTCCCCGGCGAGACGGGCGGGACCGACCTCACCCTCGGCGCAGACGCTCCCGACGACGCCGAGGTGGTCTCGCTGCTGCTGCGGCTGAAGGCGTCGGTCGACTTCGGCGTCGACCTCCGCAACCACGACGAGACCCGGACCGGGTCGTACGCCGACAGCTGACTGTTGCCCTCAGCAACAGAGTTAATCGGTTGCGGCCCGCCCGCGGCACCAGGTCTCATAGGTGGCCGGAGAAACTGGAGGACCGTCGTGGAACCGCTCAGCGGCGACGAGATCAGACGCTCGTTCGTCAATTCGACCAAAAGCCAGGTGAAGGCGATCGCGCTGCCCGCGCGGTTCACCGAACTGCCGTGGGAGTCGCTGGACTTCCTCGGCTGGCGGGACGCGAAGGCACCGAACCGCGGCTACCTGGTGGTACGCCGCGACGACGGCGTGACCGGGATCGCGGTCAGCACCCAGACCTCGGGCGCCGCCCGCCGGTTCGCCGGACTGCGCGACCTGTGCAACACCGCGCATCACGTCAGCGACGTCGCGTTGTTCGCCGCGCGCCGGGCCGGTTCGGCCGGCCGTGAGGGCAACACGGTCGGCATGTACATGTGCGCCGATCTCGCCTGCTCGCTGTACATCCGCGGCCTGCGCGAGCTCGATCTGCCGCAGGGCGAGACCGCCACCCCGGAGATCCGCGCGGAGCGACTCACCTCCCGCCTGGAAACTTTCGTCCGACGCGTCCTCAGCTGAGGTCCCGGGACACTACGCTGGTCCCACTATCGGCCCGCAGAGGACAAGGGAGAGCGAGTCGCGATGACCGAGTTCCGCATCACGCACGAGATCCACCAGACACACCCGGACATCCGCGAGAAGCTCACAGCCACGACCATCGAGGCGATCAACGAGTCCAGCGCCCGGTCCGCCGAGGACGCGGCCAGGGTGCTCCGGCACAAGCTCGCCGAGATCGGCGTACAGATGAGTGAACCCGCCTGTCTGTCGGCGATCGAGCGGATCCGCTCCGGCAAGCAGCTGCGCTTCGAGATCGAACCGCTCCCGGACGAGGACAACCTCGCCTGACCGCCGGATAGGGTGCAGGGTGTGCACCTCGAGGAACTTGGCCGGCGGATCTACGCGACAGCCCACCTGACCGGGGAGTTCGTTCTCCGCTCCGGACAGACGACAACGGAGTACTTCGACAAGTACCGGTTCGAGGCCGATCCGGTGCTGCTGGACGAAGTGACCGCGGCGATGGTGCCGCTGATCCCGCCGGGCACCGAGGTGCTGGCCGGTCTGGAGATGGGCGGCATACCGGTCGTGACCGCACTCGGCCGCCACGCCGGGCTACCGTGCGCGTTCGTCCGTAAGGAGGCGAAGCCGTACGGCACCTGCCGCCTGGCCGAGGGCGCCGACATCGAGGGACGGCGCGTCACGATCGTCGAGGACGTGGTCACCACCGGTGGTCAGATCGTTCTGTCGACCAACGATCTCCGAGCGCTGGGCGCGACCATCACCGACGCCCTCTGCGTCATCAACCGCAACGCCACCACACCCGCACCCCTCACCGACGCCGGGCTAACCCTCCATGCCCTCCTGAAGCCCGAGCACCTGGTGCCCACGCCCTGACCATCACCCCGCCCTGCGCTCGCCCTGGCGCTCGTGCTGGTGTTCGTGCTGGTGTTCGTGCTGGTGTTCGTGGGCTGGGATCAGTCTGCGGAAGTCGTCGACCGAGATGATCGGGACGCCGAACTCGCGCGCCGCCCGCGCCTTCACCGACAAGCTGTCGACGTCCGCGGCTACCACGAACGTCGTCTCGGGCCGAACCGCCTCCTGCGGGACGAACCCCGCCGCCACCGCCCGGTCCCACCACACCTCGCGCGGCTCGACCATGTCACCGGTGAACACCATCGTGCTCCCCCGCGGAAACCCGCGCGCCCCGGGACGATCCGGTACGACGTACCGCCCGGCACTCGCGCGGAGCAGCGCCTCGTCGACATCGGTCGCGCGTCGCCCGAGCATGACCGCGACCCGGTCGACGTCGTTCCGCTGATCGGGTGTGATCGTGCCGTCTCCCCAGGACGCCGTCGCGAGCGCAGCGACGTACCATCGATGGAGGCTGTCGACCTGCGGACGGGTCAGACCGAGCTCCGTCGCCACCTGCACCAACTGATCCGCATCCGCTGCCGTGATCTCCCGGTTGGCGAGGATCGTGTCGAGCAGCACGAGATACGAGTCGGCCTGCGGCGGCTCCGGAACGCGAGGCAGTTGATCGACGAGCCGGCTCATCCAGCCATGACGTCCGCCGGCGTGCACCGGACGAACGGTCGGCGCCACATCGGTCCCCGGCAACGACGGCCACGGCAGGCGCCGCACTTCCTCGTAAGCCCACTGCCACGGCGGCGGTGACGGGAAAGCCTTCAAATAATGCGAAAACAGCTCGGCGGTCGCACGCGTGTCGGCCATCGCCGAGTGCCAGCCTTCGATGGAGATGCCGGCCGCCGCACAGCAGGCACCGAGCGTCCGCTTCGCACCCGGATAGAGGTAGCCGGCCAGCGCCATCGTGCACATCGACCGCTCGGTGATCAGCGGCACCGTGACACCGAGACGCGCGAACTCCGCGCGCAAGAACCCGAGATCGAACTCGACGTTGTGCCCGACAACCATCCGCCCGGCCAGCAACTGCCCCAGCTGCCGCGCGATGTCCGCGAACTCCGGCGCCGCCAGCACGTCGGCCGTGAGAATCCCGTGGATGTGCTGCGGCCCCAAGTCACGTTGGGGATTCAGCAACGTCACCCACTCGTGCTCGACCTGCCCGCGGGCGTCCAGCAGCACGACCGCGATCTCGATGACCCGATGCCGATGGCCCGGCAGCAGGCCGGTCGTCTCCGTGTCGATGACCGCATACATCCGCGCCTCCTCCGGCTCGATGACCGACTGGAACAACCCAATCACACGCCGCCGACAGTTTCAGTCGGGCTCAGTCGGGCCCAGTCGGGCCCAGTCGGGCCCAGTCGGCTCGAGTCCGGTCAGGCGTCGCGCGGGATGTCGACCGCGATCTCCTCACCCAGCCGCGCCCCACGTGCCAGCTCGAGTTCGTCGCCGCTCCAGAATCGCCCGGGGTCGTACCAGTTCAGCTTCCGCCCCCGCAGCAACCCCATCTCCTCGTACGTCACCGCTACCACCTCCGCGCAGTACGCCGACTCCAACTCGAGCTCGCGCGACCCGCGCCGGAACGCCGGCACCCGGCCACGCACCCACCTCGACGCGAGACGGGCCGTCGACGGGAACGGCGTACCGTCCAGCCGGGCCACCGTCCGCAGTACGGCGTCCTCCATCTCCCGCGTGACGGGATGGTCGAGCTGCCGCAGCCAGGCCTGCTGACCGTACTTGCGCGCCCACACCAGCACCGCGTCACGCAGGTTGTGCAGCTGCGCGCCGCGCTGGTGCTGCCCTGTCCACATGTCCGGCAGCGAACGGCCGAGCTCCGCGTGCCACATCAGCGGCGGGAGATCCTCGACGACGACGGCCATCCCGACATGGTTGATCGGGCTGTTCGTGGTCAGCTGGATAGCGCGATCCGCCGCGCTCTCCCCGCGGAACAGCCAAATGTCACCTGTTCGTGTCAGTTCCGTAGCGTCATCCAGCGAAATCCGGCTGTTCACGTCGCTAGGTTAGTCGTCATGAAGGTATGGAAGGTGGTAGGACTTGCGGGGCTCGTCGGCGTGGCCGCAACGGGCGTAGTCATCGCGCGGGGCGAGCGGAAGCGCCGCGCCTACACGCCGGAAGAGGTGCGGGACCGCCTCAAGACCCGGGTCAAGGAAGCAGCGAACGCCTGACCTCCCGGCCGGGCAGACGGGACACGCCGTAACTCGGTGGTACGGCGCTGATCCCGCCTGCCCGGCCGAACCCGTTGCAGCACGCAACCTCTAAAGGTTGTGGAGGGCAACGTCTTCCAGCCGGCCGGCGGTGATTGTCGCGGTCTGGTACGTGCAGTACGGCTGCCTGCGCCGATCGGTCGGCGATCCCGGGTTCAGCAGCCGCAAGCCACCCGGGCTCGTCGTGTCCCACGGGATGTGACTGTGCCCGAACACGAGCAGATCAACCCCCGGGTACGCCGCTTCGCACCGCGCCTCACGCCCCTGCGCCGAGCCGGTTTCATGCACGACCGCGATCGACAGCCCGTCCAGCGTCACGCGCGCGACCTCAGGCAGCCGCGCCCGCAACTCCGGACCGTCGTTGTTGCCCCAGCACCCGATCAGCCGGGTCGCACGAGCTTCCAACTCGTCCAGCAGTCCGACGCTCACCCAATCGCCCGCATGGATGACCACGTCGGCACGCTCGATCGCCTCCCAGACCGGCTCCGGCAGCTTCTTCGCCCGAACCGGCAGGTGGGTGTCCGAGATCAGCACCAGGCGCATGCGCCTACTCTCTACGCCTCCAGTGACTCGATCAACTCCTTCTCCTTCGCGGGGCTCAGACCCGCGCGCCGCTCCCGGTCCAGGCCGAGCTCCCGCTCCCAGGCGAGCGCATCCACCAGGAACTCCCGGCGCGATCGGTGGGTCAGCCCGGCCGCAGCCGCCGCGGCGCCACTCCGTGACGACCAGCCCTCGTACCCAGGCTCGGTCAACCACATCGCCAGCGACTCCGGCCCCATGTACTGCTCGACCTTCTGCTCCTCCAACCACTCCCGCGGCGCGAGCACCACCGGCCCGGTGTGACCGCCGACCTCACGCGCCAGCTCGATCCACTCGCCGAACGGCACCACCGGCCCGCGCGTGTCGAACGTCCCCGTCCGGCCCTCCGTCGCGTTGTCCAGCAGCCAGCCGGCCAGATCCCGCACATCGATCACGGACGTCGCCAACTCGGGCGTGTCCGGCACCAGCATCGGCTCCTCCGGCGCTCGCGCCGCCCGCGCGACCCATGTCCCCGATCGATCGCTCCGGTCCCCCGGCCCGCCGATCAACCCGGCGCGGGCGATCACGAGCCGATCACCCACCATCTCCCGCGACGCGAGCTCGGAAGCGACCTTGGCCTCGCCGTACAACTCCTGCTCCACCACATCCAGCTCGGTCGGCTCCCGCAGTTCGGCGGTCTCGTCCGCGCCGGGCGTGTCGTACTTCGCGTAGGCGTTCACCGAGGACACATACGTCCAATGCTTGGCCCGGGCACCGAAGGCGGCCAGTGCACCCCTCACGAACCCTGGCTGCCAGGACACCTCGAACACGGCGTCCCAGTCCCGCTGCGGCACGGCGTCGTACGCATCCGGGCTGCTGCGATCGACCGCGATCAACGAGGCACCGTCTGCGACCGCGCCGCTCTCGCCGCGCGCCAGGCAGGTCACCGAATGTCCGCGGGCGACCGCTTGCGCGGCGATCTCGCGACCGAGCCACGCCGTACCACCGAGGATCAGAATCTCCATGCGGGCAAGCCAATCAGGCCCGACCGACAAAACCCAGACACCTCTGCCGAGGGCAGAAACGGCGGGTGATCCGCTGCCCGCGTCAGGTCACCGTAAGCCTTCGGGCCTTGCCAGGCAGGCCATCCAGGCGCACTGTCGAAGGAGACACCAAGGGGTGAGTGTCAGGACACAGGGGGAGAAAATGGCTGGTTTCGTTCAGATCATCGAGTACCGGACGTCGAAGCCGGACGAGATCAAGGCGCTGATGGACGACTTCAGCGCCAAACGCCAGGCCGAGGGCGAGGGGCCGGCACCGGTCCGCGGCATCAACTGCGCCGACCGGGACGAGTCCGGACGGTACTTCGCGATCGTCGAATTCGCCTCGTACGAGGAAGCGATGGCGAACTCCGAGCGGGCCGACACCACCGAGTTCTCGGCGCGGATGATGGAGCTCTGCGACGGACCCGGCAAGTTCTACAACCTCGACCTGGTCGAGGAGATGAACTACCGCTGACCGGTCCCGGCCCAGGCGTATCGCGAGTCCGCCTGGGCCGGTACCGCACCGGGTACGGCGTACGCCACCTCGCCGAGGCGCACGCCGTACCTGGGCTGCGCCCGGTGCCGGGAGGGGATACGGCACCGAGGCGCGCTCTGGGGCAGATCGGGTCCGCGGCGCCGGATCCGAGCTGGGACAGCTGACGAGTCAGCGGAAGACTCGGTACGACGTCCACGTGGACGGCGGCGCGGCGCCGTGTTTGCGGCTGACCCCGCCCTCGGGCCCGAAGCCCCGGTCGATGCCGGGATCGCCGTCCGAGTGCAGCGGGTCGGGGTCCTGCGGCTCGGGCGCCGAGTGCAGGTCCGGCCAGGGCCGGGGTGGTAGGGACTCGCGGGGCGGCAGCTTGAGGTCGGGGTCGGGACCCGCTTCCGGGTCGAGCCACACGACCTCGGTGGCCCCGCCGTGACCGTGGATGGCGATGACGGAGTCGATGCCGTCCCACACGGTCGTGGTCGGATAGTCGCCGTACCAGCGCAGCGCGACGGCTCCGTCGGTGAACTGCACACCTTCGGCGACAGGCCCGGTGCCGCTGACACCGGAGACGTCCTGATGCCGGATCAACCGGAAACGACGGGAACTCATTTCGGCGCTACCTCCCAGAGCCGCTCGCCCGGCAACTTCCGCTCCGGACCGGGATCCTGGTCCGGCACCGGTTCACTGGTCACCCGCAACCCGGCGAACCTGCGCGACATGGCCGCGGCGTACCGCTCCGCCAACTCGGCCTCGGCCCGGTAGTCGGCCACCACATGGTCCCCGAACCAGACCCGCACCCGCCGCCGCTCCACCCGGACCGCACCCGGGTGAGGATCACCACCGTCAGCCATCTCAATACACCCGACACCGAGTCGAGCCGTTTCCCATCAGCGACCTCGCAACAAAACCCTTCACGTCAATCACTTCCACTTCCCTGTGGGGATGGGTTCACAGGTAGTGACGGCCCTCCCAGCCGTTCATGACGCAACTCCCGAGAAAAATCTCACACCGCGTAAGATCCGTGCCAGCGAGGCCGTCTCAGCCGATCCGCTGCCGGATCTCGTCGACACCCACGCCCAGCGTCAGCCAACGACCCACGGGCGCCAGGCTTCGAGGGCCTCGGCGTCGAGGGAGGTGGTGGGTGGGAAGGCGTGGACGCCGGCGCCGGGGAGGTACGCCGCGACGATCCAGGACATCGCGTGGGCCAGCACAAGAGCGGCCTCCGGCTGCGTCGACGCAAGCTCATCGAAGATCGCACGAGCCTCTTTCCCCTGCGCCTCCTCGTCCCTCGAGCCGCCGATCCGTACGTCGACCACCGCGCTGTAACGGTCGATCGCCGAAACATCCTCAGGTTCTGGATCATCCTCGCCATAGATGTTCGGCCCGACCACGATCAGAACCGTTCCATCCACCGTACGAGCCCGTCCGCTGAAGAACCGCTGCCCCTCCTTCAGTTCCGGGTCCTGAAGCGCTCCCACTTGCTGAACTCCCGCAAGCCACCCCGCTGTCGCCTCCAGCGGATCACTCCCGGCCAGGAAGATGGCGTCACTGCTAGACATCGCTGGAAGGGCGACCGACGACCCACGGGCGCCAGGTGTCGAGATCGGAGTCGTCGAGGGTCGTTCCCGGTTCGAAGGTGTGGATTCCGCGGCCGGGCAGGTAGGCCGCGACGAGAAGCTCCACGTTGTGCGACAGGATGGCCGGCACCTCACCGAAGGCCCCGACCAGCAATTCGAAGGCGAGCCGCGCCTCCTCGGACTGTGCGGGCTTCCGGTTGCGAGCCTGGACGTCGACAACCAGCGGATAGTGATCCATCGCCTGCACTTCGTCGGGCTCCGGCTGGAAGGTGTTCGGCCCGATGTAGAAGCCGATGATCTCGTCGAACGTCCGCGCCCGGCCTTTGTACTGCAACTCACCGGTCTCGACCCGCAGGTCCCCGTTGAACTCCAGGCCGAGCACCTCCGCCACCCGTCCGGCGGCGTCCTCCAACGACCCCTCCATCGACAGAAAGATCTCATCGCTGTCAGCCATCAGTTCTCCCTCGCATAACTCACCAACCGACCGTCACCAAGAATCACGTGCACCATGCTGGCCACCCTCGAGCCCGGCTGACTGGAGGCCCGCCGAAACGCTCGTTCCGCATCTTCCTCCGACAGCCCGATCCTGCGTCCGTCGATGACCACCTCGCCATCGGTTCCCGATTGCCCACTTCCGCGGTTCATGTTCCGCTTGACCGCACTGTTCTTCAGGCTCGTCGGCGTCTTGAACTCGACGACCACTCCGCGGCTCGACGCGGACCTGCGCACCATGACGTCGGGATTCTTGTGGTGCGGCCGACTGTGGTCGGCAGGTCTGACATCGACGCGCCAGCCCTCCTCGGCGAGACGTTCCGCGATCAGCAGTTCGTGGGGCTCGAACGTTTCGTCCGGGCCGTAGACGCCGGGCTCGAAGTCGACGTCGAGCGGCCGGGCATCGAAAGCCGGGTCGAAGTCGACGGTGGGAAGGTCGGGAAGGTCGATATCGACGATGATCGGCTGGGGCCGCGCCTCCTCGGGGTAGTCGAAGGTGGCGGTCATCTCGTCGGTGGTGATGGTGAAGGTGGCGTGTTGCCACTGGTTCTTCTCCTCGTCGGCCATCGACTTGAGGAGGTTCTTGACGGCCTCGGTGAGGTCTACCTCGATCTCGTGGTCCTGGAGGAGGTGTTCGGTGCGTTTCCGGTCTTCTTCTTCGTTGCGTTCTTCGAATTCGAACTCGCCGGTCTCGAGGACGGTGATTTCTATCTCGAGGGGCTCCTGCTCGTCACGGTCGTCGTTTTTCTCGTGGGCCTTGCGGAACTTCTCGAAGGCCTTGCGGGCGACGGTGATCAGTGGGGGTTCGTTGTCTTCGGCAACTTCTAGGTCCTCGTAGGCGAAGGTCAGGCGTTTGGTCCGGCCCAGCGAGTCGAGGTCGCCGGAGCCGCTGGTGAGTTTGTTGCGGTCCGCGGAGTTCGACGAGGGGCGGTTGGTCGACGGGCCCGCCGTACCGACGAGGCCCTCGGCCCAGCCGCGGGCCTTGGGCGGGGCCATCGAGAGGTAGTGGGCGGCGGCCTCGCAGGCTCGGGCGGCGGCGTCCAGTTGCTGGGCGGCCACCGTGGCCTGGCCGCGGGATGCGATCAGTGCGAGCTGGGCGTTCTCCCGGCACCGTACGGCGGTCCGCTGCAGCTGCTCGACCACCCGCGGGATCTCGTCGAAGCAATCGACCAGACCGCGGGCGACCCGCTGCAGCTCCGACGGCATGCCCGCGCCCCGACGTCCTCAGATCTGGTCGGCGTAGTTCTTGCAGCCGGCCGACGCGATCTCGAGCGCCTCGGCGGCCTGCTCGACCGCCTTGCTCGCGGCCTCGAGGATCTCGGTGATGTCGCGGTCGATACCGGTGGCGGTGCCCGCGATCAAGCTCTCGACCAGCTGGCTGTGCTGGGTGAAGCGGAGTTTGAACCCGGCCAGGCCGCCGGCCGCCTGCTTGGCCTCCATCGAGACCTGGTGCAGCTGTTCCTTGAGCCGCAGTACGTCGGACACCTCAACCCACTCCCAAACCTAGTTGCGCTTCTTCGGCAGCACGATCGCCGTACCCGCCACCACGACCGGCACGCCGATCCCGATCCACCACGGCAGACCGGCCGCCATCAGCACCACGACCGCGACCGCACCGCCCCAGCCCCACCAGCGCGCGCCGGGCAGCCGCGGCAGCCCGAGCATCCGCGACGCGGCCAGCATCGTGATCGCCGCGATCGCCGCGGCCTCGACACCGGCCAGGAACGACCCGCTGAACACCCACACCAGCACGAACCCGACCAGCGCCAGGACCGCGCTGATGGTACGCCGCTTGCGCTGCTCCTGGAGCGCCCGGGCCGTGGTCCGCAGCTCCTCCAGCTCGTCGACCGACTCGGCGAGCTGTTTGGTGATGCGCTCGGCAACGGTCTCGATGTCGTTCAGCGCGCGGATCTCGGGCAGCGTGTGGTTCGCGCGCTTCCCGTCGGCCGGCAGGCCGGCCCGTTGCAGACTCGCGGCCGCCTTCTCGGCGAGCGCGTTCAGCCTGGTCTGCAGCTTCAGTCCACGCTCGGCCATGGCATCGGCCTCTGCCGCCGCGGTCGCCTCGGCCTTGGACTTGTGCGCCGTCAACCGGTCCTGCGCCTGCTGTGCGTCCGCCCGCGCCATCGCGACCGTGCGCAACGCCCGCACGTACTCGGACCACTCCTGCTCCACGGTCTTCATCGCCGCACCAACTCCACCGTGCGATCGACCTCGTCAGCCCGCAGCGCCGCGAACGGTACGACGACCTGCGCCTCGGGATGCAGCCCGTCCCACAACAGCCCGCGATGCGGCTCGGAGGCCCACCGCACCAGCGGCCCGGCCACAGCACGTACGCCGTCCTGCGGGTGCCGTAGGAACAGATGAGTCGCCACGTTGGCCCGCCCGTACCCGAGCTGCTCGGTGCAGACATGCATCCGGTTCCACCACCCGTACGTGATCAGCCCCTGCGCCGGCCCGTCCCGCACGATGTCCTGCAGCGCGTTCGCCGGGCTCTCGAAGTACCCCTCGGCGTGCACCTGCATCCGCGGCACCCCGTGGAACCCGAACCCGAGCAGGTACGTCCCGCCGGCCTGCCCTGTCCGCATCGCCTCCCGCAGCGCGAACAGCCGGGGCGCGATGTCGTCGTGCTTGTCCACGGTCTCGACCTCGCAGCCGAGCTCCCGCAGTACCTGCACCAGCGCGTCTTTGCCCTCGGCAACAGCCGGCGCCGAGTTCGTCCCGTCCACGAACACGAACCGCGGCGCATCCACCGCAGCGGCGGCCGTCGACACCGCCAGCCCAGTCAGTACGCCGAGCGCATCGGCCGGCCCGTCCCCCAGCACGAGTACGCCGGCACCAGGCTCGGGCCGCACCTCGACGGACACCGGCTCCTCGGTCACCGCGATCGGCAACCCCGTCCACGGCCGCCCCAACTCGGGCTTCACCGCGGCAGCGGTCTCGGCCAGATGCGCGGGCTCGGCCAGATGGAACACCCGCGGCGGGCGCGCCTCCGCCCCCGCGCGCGACCACAGCTCGTGCCGCAGCGCGTCCAGCACCGGCTTGTCCGCGAAGCTCACGAGCACATGCTGGTTGTCATCCGGCGACCCGAAGTTCGCGTTCAGCACGGCCTCGCCGCGGAACTGCAGCTCGGCGGCCGCCGTGTTCCCACTCCGCAGGATCGCCTGCGAATCAGCCGGCGTGGTCTTCAGCGCGATCCGATACGGCACCTGCCCGAAGATCGAGTCCCGCCGCGTCGACAGCCGCTTCACACCCTCGATCGTCTGCGTCGCCAGTACGACGTGAACGCCGTACGCACGCCCCAGCCGGACCAGCCGCTCCAGCAACTTCGCGGCCTCGTCGGCCAGCTCGTCGTCGTCCTCGAGCAGCACCTGGAACTCATCGAGTACGACGAGGATCCGCGGCGGCCGATCCGGTCCCGGAGCGAGCTCCGCGATGTCGGCGACGTTCCCGTGCGACTTGAAGATCTCGCTGCGCCGCGCGAGCTCGTCCGACAGATAACGCAGTACGGCGAGACCGAACGCGCGATCGCTGTGCACCCCGAGCACTCGCACCTGAGGCAACCAGTGCGGCCGATCCGGCCCCGGGCCCAAAGCAGAGAACTCGACGCCGTGCTTGAAGTCGAGCAGGTACATCTCCAGGTCCGCGGGTGCATAGCGCGCGGCGAGACCGTGGATCAGCACGAGCAGCAGGTTCGACTTGCCCTGGCCGACCGCGCCGCCGACGAGGACGTGCGGAAGCGCCGGGTTGCCGCTGCGCAACCGGACCAGCGCCGGCGTGCGGTCGTCGTACCCGATCACGGCGCCGATCTCGTCCTTGACCGGCCGCCACCAGGTCAAACGATCGGGCAGGGTGCGCTCGAAGTCGATGGTCGGGAGGACGGCGATATCGGCCTGCTCGGCGATCACGTCACAGATGCCCGCGGCAACGGTCGCGTCGAACGGCGGATCCAGCCGGGCCGGCGGCAACTGCGCGACCTCGACCCGGTCATTGCTGATGACAACGGGATTGAGGAGCTCGAGCAACTGTTTCGAGTCGACGTCCAGCTCGGCCGCGGTCGACGCGTCGTAGTGGACGAGGAAGCAGATCCCCCGCTTGCCGGCGGTCGCGGCCAGCCGGAGCAGGTCGCGCTGGGCGAGCGTGTCGATCCCGGACGGGTAGTCGAACAGGATCACGAGCCGGTACGGATCGGTGACCTGACCGGTCTCCTTGAGCAGGTCCTCGAACCGCTCGTGCCCGAGCTGCGCCTGCCGGCTCGCCCGCAGCGACGAGACGTCGACCAGTCCGGACAGCACGGTGTGCAACTGCTCCGCCGTATGCGTTGCCCTCGGCACCAATTGGGGGTACTTCGTGGTCAGGTGACCGAGCAGCCCCATCACCCCGGTCAGCCGCGGATCGAACGCGTCGACGCGGAGCCGGAACGGTTCGGCCGCCGCGATCAGCCGCAGAGCGGTGCTCTGCAGCAGCCGACGCGCATTCTCGTTACTGTCCGCGGTGACCTTCCAGCCGTTCGTCCGGAGCAGTGGCGCGACGACCGGCGTACCGGCGTCCAGTTCACCGACCCGCACGTACGACGGGACGCCCGCGCCGACGAGCTGACGCGAACGCCAGCGTGCGTCGTTCGGCGGGATCGATCCCAGACCGGGCGCCAGCCGGTCCGCAAGCAACCTTGCCTTGGGCTCGGCCTCGGACAGGGCCTCCGCGGTCTTCGCGTCGACCAGCGCCCGCGATTCACGCCGCGCGATAGCGGTCTGCTCCTGTAACTGACGATGCAGCCGGACCGCGCGCTGATGCTCGCCCTGGGTCAACCGCTGTGCGTTCTCCAACAGCTGTCCCAGCGCATGCTGCAGACCACGGATCCGCGCTTCGAGGAGCTCCGGTGCTGCGTCTGTACTGCGCGCTCCGCGCGAAGCCGATCCGGGCATACTTCCCCCGTCAGGCTTCTCCGTCACGAGCACCGCCCTTTCACCCTTGCCCCGCGACCGTACTGATTGCCTGGTGTAACCATGTCACACCTGTAGTCCCATCCGTCACTCCAGGCATCAGCAGTCTCACCCAGTAATCCGCTGCTAGTCCGGCGCGACGATCTCGAGCTCGTAGCCGTCGGTGTTGTGGAGGAAGGCGGCGTAATGCTGCGGCCCGCCGGCGTACGGGTGGCGGTCGGCGAACATCAGCGTCCAGCCGTGCTCGGCGGCCTCGCCGACGACGGCGTCGACCTCGGCCCGGCCGGCCGCGTTCAGCGCCAGGTGGTTCATCCCGGGCCGCATCCGGTCGTGCTCGGCGGCCGACATCGCGGGGCTCTGCTCGACCACGACGTACGAGCCGTCGGGGGCGGTCCAGGTCATACCACCGGGCCAGCCGTCACCGTCCTTCCAGCCCAGCCGGTTGAGGACCCAGCCCCAGCTTGCGACGGCCCGGGACAGGTCCGGGACCCAGATCTCGACGTGATGCACCGCGGCGACCATCGCAGCATTATCTGTGCTCGGCAGAATGGCTCGACACCGCCGTCGACACTGCCATCGAGATCGCTCCGGAGACGAGCAGCCAGACCAGGGCGGCGACCAGCCAGGGCCACCACGGCCGGGCCTGCGCGGCCTCCGCGACCGCCTTGCCGAACAACCCGCCGCCGGGCGCGAAGACGAGCACGAGCAACACCCGCGCGATCCACGTCTCCCTGGTCATTTCTTCATTGTGAGAGGCAGCCGCCGACCCTGCAGAAACCTTGGCGTTTCGCGCCCCTTCACCTTTCTGTCTGTGGCAGGGTCTACCGTCTCCGTTGACAGTCGAGGGGAGGTCATGGTGAGCACGACCCGGATCGAGACGACGCCGTACGGCGCGGCCGCGCTGGAGCGCCTGCAAGCCGTCGTCGCGGGGCTGAAGGCCGACGATCCGATGACTCCCGTGACTCTCCTGCTGCCCAACAACCTCGCCGGCGTCATCGCCCGCCGCCATCTCGCTCGCTCGTCCATCGGCGGGCTGTATCTGGCGACGCTCGAGCGGCTGGCCGAGCAGATCGCTGCCGGCGCGCTGTCGCCCCGGCGCCCCGCAACCCGTCCGATCGTCGCAGCCACCTGGCGTACGGCGCTTGCGAAGGCCCCCGGGATCTTCCAGGAGGTCGCCGAGCACCCGTCCACGATCCAAGCGCTTGCATCGGCCCATCGCGAACTGCGCGACCTCACCGATCCCGCGCTCGACAAGGTCGCGGGAGCTTCCGCGTTGGGTCCGGATCTGGTCCGCCTGCACCGCCATGTCACCGGCGACCTGGCCTCGGACTGGTACGACGAAACCGACCTCCTCCGCGCCGCCGCGGCCCGGATCGAAGCGTCGCCCGAGGTCGTCCGTGAGCTCGGCGCGCTGGTCCTCTACCTTCCGCAGGAGCTGACGCAGTCCGAGGCTGCCTTCGTTGCAGCGCTCGGCGACGCGTCCGCGGATCTGACCGTGATCGTTGGCCTGACCGACGTACGCCGTGCCGATCGCGCGGTCCGGCGCTCGCTCGAACGGATCGGGATCGACCTGCCGCGGTCGATCTCGAAGAACTATCCGGTCGCGACCGAGATCCTCAACGCGTCCGACGCCGACGACGAGGTGCGTTGCGTCGTCCGCGATGTCGTGTCGGCGCTGGAACACACGCCTGCGCACCAGATCGCGGTGCTGTACTCGGCCGCTTCGCCGTACGCGCGTCTGCTGCACGAGCACCTCGGCGCCGCGAAGATCGAGGTCAACGGTCCGGGGACACGGCCGGTTCACGAGCGGGCGATCGCGCGGACGCTGCTCGAAGTACTGGCGCTGGTCGATCAGGATCTGCCGCGCGCGGATGTGTTCCGGGCGTTGGCGAACGCGCCGACGCGCGACTTCGGCGGAGAGCGGATCCCGGTGCCGCAATGGGAGCGGATGTCGCGGGCGGCCGGGGTGGTGCGCGGGGACGACTGGGACACGCGGCTCGCGCGATACGCCCAGTCCGAGCGGCGGACGGCCGATCAGGAAGAGGCCGCCGAGGATCCGCGGCCGGCCGCAGTGCGTCGCGCGCAGCACAACGCGACGACGGCTGAGCGATTGCATGCGTTTGCTTCCACCCTGCGGCGACGATTGAGCGCGCTGGCGGAGTTGGAGACCTGGGCCGAGTTGTCGGAAGGGGTTCTGCAGCTCTTCCACGATCTGCTGGGTGACTACTCGTCGCTGCCGATCGAGGAGCAGTACGCCGCGGCTGCGGTCGAGGGATCGCTGACGGGGCTGTCGACGCTGGACGAGCTCGGTACGCCGGCGAGCCTGGCGGTGCTGCGCGACGTACTGGATCTGGAGCTGCAGCAGTCGCTGCCTCGGGTCGGGACGTTCGGGACTGGCGTGCTGGTCGCGCCGCTGTCCGCGAGCATCGGGTTGTCGGCGGACATCGTGTATGTCGTGGGCCTGTCGGAGGACCTGTATCCCGGGCGAGTGCATGAGGACGCGCTGCTCCCCCATCGGGTGCGGGAGGCGGCGGCGCCCGAGCTGGCGTCGTTCCGGGACCGGTTGGACGAGAAGCAACGGCATCTGCTGGTCGCGTTCTCTGCCGGTGCGCGGGTCGTGGCCGCGTTCCCGCGCGGAGATCTGCGGCGGTCGTCACGGCGGTTGCCGACGCGCTGGCTGCTCGGTTCGCTGCGGGAGCTGACGGGTGATCACGCGCTCCCGGCGACCCAGTGGGACCGGTACGACGAGGTGTTGCAGACGTCGGCGTCGTACGCGGGATCGTTGACTATGGCAACGATGCCGGCGACGGAGCAGGAGTGGCAGACGCGAGCCGCCGCGGCCGGCCTGTGGGTGCAGGACGGCGTGCTGGTGCGGGCGCGGGAGCTGTTGCGGGGCCGGGCATCTCAGGCCTTCACCCGTTTCGACGGGGACTTGTCGGGCGTATCCGGACTGCCGGAGTACGCGGTCGAGAATCGGATCGCCTCGCCGACATCGCTCGAGTCGTATGCGACCTGCCCACACGCGTACTTCGTCGAGCGATTGCTTCAGGTGGAGCCGCTCGAAGCGCCCGAGGACCTGCTGGTGATCTCGCCGGTGCAGATCGGGAATCTGATCCACAACAGCCTCGACGCGTTCGTGACGCGGTTGGCGGGCTCGCTCCCGGCGCACGGCGAGCCGTGGACGGAGGAGCAACGGTCGCTGCTGCTGGCGATCGGGGCCGATCTGGCCGAGCAGTTCGAGGCGGAAGGGCTGACCGGGCATCCACGCCTGTGGCAGCGCGAGCGGTTGCGGATCCTCGGCGACCTCATGGTTCTGCTGACGGACGACGAGCGCTGGCGTGCGGAGCGGTCCGCGTCGGTGGTCGCGAGTGAGCTCCGATTCGGTTTCGACGGCGAGCCCCCGGTGGAGATCCCGGTGCCGTCGGGTCGGGTGCTGTTGCGCGGATCGGCCGACAAGGTGGACCTCGGCGCGGACGGCACGATCTACGTGACCGACGTGAAGACCGGCGGCTTCTCGCGGTACGAAGGCATCGAGTCCGACCCGGTCGCCGGCGGGACCAAGCTGCAGTTGCCGGTGTACGCGTACGCGGCCCGCGCGCGGCTGGGCGAGCCGACGACCCCGGTCGAGGCGTCGTACTGGTTCGTCCGCCGTGGCGGCAAGCGGATCCCGGTGCCGCTGACTCCTGAGGTCGAGGAGCGGTACGTCGACACGCTCGACGTGATCGTGTCGTCGATCGCGGCCGGGTACTTCCCGCCGAAGGCGCCCGAGGTGCCTGATTTCCTCTGGGTGCAATGTCCGTACTGCAACCCCGATGGCATCGGGCACAGCGAGGTCCGGGCGCGCTGGGACCGCAAGCGTCACGACCCGGTCCTGGAGCGGTTGGTGCGTCTCATCGATCCGACTGCGTTGGAGGCCGGCGATGACTGAGCAGTTGCTCGACGGGGCCGCGCGCGATCGCATCCGTTCCGACACCGAGACCACGCTGTTCGTCGAGGCGGGGGCTGGGTCCGGGAAGACGCATGCGTTGGTCGATCGCGTGACCACGCTGGTGCTGCGCGACGGCGTACCGCTGCGGACCATTGCGGCTGTCACCTTCACCGAGAAGGCCGGCGCGGAGTTGCGGGACCGGCTGCGGGTCGAGTTCGAGAAGGCGCGGAAGGGCGACGCTCGCGAGCTGGCCGACGCGGCGCTCGACGATCTGGACTCCGCCTCGATCGGCACGTTGCATGCCTTTGCTCAGCAGATCCTGCTCGCGCATCCGATCGAGGCCGGTCTGCCGCCGCTGATCGACGTACTCGACGAGGTCGGGTCGTCGGTCGCCTTCGAGGAACGCTGGGCCGAGTTGCAGCAGCAGCTGCTCGATGACGACTCCATCGCTGAGCCGCTGTTGCTCGCGATGGCGGTCGGGGTCGAGTTGAAGCATCTTCGGTCGCTCGCCCGGCTGTTCGGGAACGACTGGGACTTGATCGCCGAGCGCGTGCTGGTCGACCCGCCTGAGTTGGTCGCGATGCCGGATCTGACCGGGCTGATCGCCGCGGCCGCACAGATCGGCGGGGCGGTTGATTCCTGCCTTGATCCTGAGGATCGGTTGCTGCCCAAGCTGGTGCAGATCCGCGAGCTCGGTCTGATGCTCGATGCCGCGACCGACCAGGAGACGCAGCTCGCGATCCTCCAGACGCTGCGCGGACTCAAGGTCGGGCGGATCGGCCGCAAGGAGAACTGGCCCGACATCGCCAAGGTGCGCGGTGACTGCACCGAGGTGGTCGAGGTCGCCGGTTCGCTCGTCGAGCTGCTGCTTGATGCTTGCCTCCGGCACCTTTCTCACTGGATCGCGGAGCGGGTGCTGGAGTCGGCCGAGCTTCGTCGTGCCGAGGGGCGGCTGGAGTTCCACGACCTGCTGGTGCTGGCTCGTGATCTGCTGCGGCGGGACGCGGCTGTTCGCGGGGATCTTCAGGAGCGGTTCGAGCGGTTGCTGCTGGACGAGTTCCAGGACACCGACCCGATCCAGATCGAGCTCGCGGTCCGTATCGCCGGGGGTGTCGAGGCCGATGCGGAAGACTGGCGCGAGGTCGAGGTGCCCGAGGGCCGGTTGTTCGTGGTGGGCGATCCGAAGCAGTCGATCTACCGGTTCCGTCGCGCCAACATCGCGACGTACCTCACCGCTCAGGACCTGCTCGGTGAGACGGTCGCCCTCACGACCAACTTCCGCACGGTGCCGCCGATCCTCGGCTGGATCAACACTGTCTTCGGCACCCTGATCCAACCGCAGGAAGCCGCCCAGCCGTCGTACCAATCCCTCGCCCCTCATCGAGCCAGCCCC
Source organism: Kribbella sp. NBC_00662 (assembly GCF_041430295.1). Taxonomy (GTDB): domain Bacteria; phylum Actinomycetota; class Actinomycetes; order Propionibacteriales; family Kribbellaceae; genus Kribbella. Next base: position 7,478,851 of record NZ_CP109029.1, read on the forward strand.
ACCGCAGCCGACACCATCCCATCGCCGTCCCGCCCTGGCACCCCGTCGCCCACTCACCCAGGCGCCCCTTCGGCCAGCGGTCTTGGCACCTCTTCTCCTGCCGGTCCTGAGACCTCGTCCGCGGTCCGTCCGGGTACACGCTCTCGTTCTCGAGCAGCTGATCAGCCCGACGAGCCCACCCCGGTCAAAGGCGACCAGCTCTCGATGTTCGACGACACCGACGACACCCCCACCCTCTTCGACGACGACCCAGCGCCGGCCGAAGACGAGCAGCTTGCTGACGTCGCCACGGTCCTGCCGTTCCGTCGCCGGGACGACACCGTGTCGGCCGACGTACCGCCGGACGTCCCAGCGGAGGACGGCGACCCGTCCACCGGCCCCGCCGTCACCATCCTGGGCGCCGAACCGCACGACGATCTCCCCCGCGCGCAAGCCTCCGTCCTCCGCGAACGCGAAGCCACCGACGTAGCGTCCGCCATCGCAGAGGCTCTCCGCGACGGCTGGCTCGTGTACGACGACCGCGCCGAATCGTGGCGCCCCGCCGAGGCCGGCGACATCGCCGTACTCGTCCCGGCCCGCACGTCCCTCCCGTTCCTGGAAGACGCCCTCGACCGCGCCGACATCCCGTACCGCGCCGAGGCCAGCTCCCTCGTCTACCAAACGGCCGAGGTCCGCAACCTGCTCGCCTGCGCCCGCGCCCTCGGCGACCCGAGCGACCAACTCGCCCTCGTCACCACACTCCGCTCGCCCCTGTTCGGCTGCGGCGACGACGACCTCTACACCTGGAAGCGCTCCGGCGGTTCGTTCACGCTCACCGCCCCGGTGCCTGACCAGCTCCTGACCCACCCGGTCGGCGAGGCGATGGAGTGGCTCCGCCGCACCCATTACGCGGCCCGCTGGCTCACTCCCAGCGAGGTCCTCGCGAAGATCGTCGCCGACCGCCGCATGCTCGAGGTCGCGGCGATCGGCCCGCGATCCAGGGATGCCTGGCGCCGGATCCGCTTCGTCGTCGACCAGGCCCGTGCATGGTCCGAGGTCGAGCACGGCGGCCTGCGTTCGTACCTCGCCTGGGCTGCTCACCAGGGCGAAGAAACGTCCCGCGTCGCCGAGGCAGTGCTGCCCGAGACCGACGCCGACGCCGTTCGCGTAATGACGATCCACGCCGCGAAGGGTCTCGAGTTCCCGATCGTGATCCTGTCCGGGATGACCGCAGCCCCGAACCGTCAGCGCGGCGTCCAGGTCCTCTGGCCGCCGGACGGCGGGTACGCCGTCAAGCTCAAGTCGTCCGTGCAGACCGAGGACTTCGATCTCGTGCAACCGGTCGACGAGCAGATGGACGACTACGAACGCCGCCGCCTCCTGTACGTCGCCGCGACGCGCGCCCGCGACCACCTGATCGTCTCGCTGCACCGCTCCGGCAACCGCCGCCATTCCAGCAACGCCGAACTGCTCGCATCCGCCGGCGGGGTCGAAGCACCACACTCGACGCTCTTCACCAGCCCGCCGGTCCCGGACCGTGAACCGTCCGCCAGCCCCGACGTCACCCCGCCGATCTCCCGCACGGAGTGGGAGACGCGGGCCTCCGCCGCCCAGGCCGCGAGCCGCGCCCGCTCAGCCCAGAGCGCGTCCGGCCTCGAAGGCACCGGCCCGGAAGTCGCGCTCGACGACATCGACCCCGGTACTGCGAAGGCTGCCCGAGACCTGGAGCTACCACCGTGGACCAAGGGCCGCTACGGCACCGCGATCGGCCGCGCGGTCCACGCCGTACTCCAAGTCGTCGACCTCACCACCGGCGCCGGCATCGAGGCCGCTGTCTCCACGCAGTGCGTGGCCGAGGGCGTGCTCGAGTACGCCGATGTCGTGACCGCCCTCGTCCGGTCGGCGCTGGCGTCCGACGTGGTGAAGCGTGCGGCCACTCGGGAGCATTGGCGCGAGTCGTACGTCGGCACCGTCCAGCCCGACGGCACCGTGCTCGAAGGTTTCGTCGATCTCATCTACCGCGAGGACGACGGCCGTCTCACCATCGTCGACTACAAGACGGACGCCATTCCCGCCGCAGCGCTGGACAGCCGAGTCGCCTACTACGCTCCACAGCTGCAGGCGTACGCGGCGATCCTGCCCAACACCGGCCCGCCGGTCCTGCTGTTCCTCAACCCCGGCGGAGCAATCGAGCGACAGGTGTCCTAGGGAAGGTCGCCGCTCAGGTATCGCTCGAGGACGTTGACCCAGCCGTGGAATGCGTCGAGGTGGGCATCGTGGCTCGCCGCGGCAAGGTCGGCGCGTAGCCCGTCGGGTGCCGGTTCGAGATCGTTGACCCAGGCATCTGTCAGCGGACGGTCGCCGAGGAACGCGCGCTGCCGCTTCGTCGGCAAACGGCACCGGCCACGATGCGAAGTATTTGCCGATGTTGGCCGGTCCCTCGGGACCGTCGTCGCCGGCGACGTGGCCTTCGAGCATCACGAGCCGATCGACCAGGTCGGGGCGCACCACGGCGGTGAGGAATGCCGTGTGCGCACCCATCGACTGGCCGACCAGCAGCACCCGGAAGCGGTCGGTGAGCGCGTCCGCGGTCGACAGGAGTTCGCGTGAGTTGCCGGCGAGTCCGTGCAGCAGGATCACCGCCGGTCCGTCGCCGCCGCGGTCGGTGACAGCGATAGTCGCCTCGCCACGCTGGATCAGCACCTCAAGCCACCAGCTTCACCGCGAGTACGACGATCAGCACGGTCGACGCCAGCGCGGTCATCAGCTTCCCGAGGTGACCGGTCAGCAGGCGGCCGAGCAACGCGCCGCCGCCGGCCAGCAACAGCTGCCAACTCGCCGACGCGACGAACGCCGCGATCACGAACACGATCCGCTCGCTGAACCCGGCGACACCGGACCCGCCCAGCACGAGAGCGGCGAAGTAGATCACCGTCCACGGGTTGAGCAACGTCATCCCGAGCATCCCGAAGTACGCCGTCCGTACGCCGACCGGCGTCTCCTGCTCGATCACCGCGAACCGCTGCGCGCGATACCGCCGTACCGCTTTGACCGCACCCATCACCGCGAGCCCGATCAGCACGACGACCGACGCCCACCGCAACGGCCCGACAACCGGCACCAGCAACGGCGCCAACGCCGTACCGGCAACTGCTGCGACCGCGGCGTACACGCCATCCGCCGATGCGACCCCGAGCGCCGCAAACGCCCCGATCCGCAACGAACTCCGCGCCGTCAACGCCACCAGATAGGTCCCGACAGGCCCGACCGGCATTGCAACCCCATAGCCAGCCAGCAGCCCCGCGACCACCACCCCGATCACAACTGACCGAGTGTCGACCCCAATCCCGACCCACCCTGCTGCTGAACCCGCGCCACCACGGCCGCAGGTTCATCGAGCAACAGGAGATAGGTCGTAGTCATGCCCACATCATGAAGACCCGCGCGCCCGCCCTCAACAGAATTACGTCTGGATGGGTGCGCCCGCGGTCGCGGCGATCTGCGCGGCGAGCTCGTCGGTGATCGGATACGGCCGCTCACGCGGCAGTTCTGCCTCGGCCGCCTCCGGGGACTCAACGGCGAGGTCACGTATTCGTTGCATCTCTGCGGTCACGTCTTCCAAGCTCGTGATCCACTCGCCGACATATCGCCGTACTGCATCGCCGGACAAGCCGACCTGGATCGACCGGACCTCGGGACACCGCGATCGTCTCGTCGTCGTACAGCGCCTGGATCTGCCGAAAGACCGTGGCGCCGATCGTCGCATGCCTGCGCTCAGTGGGTGAACTGTTACTGAGAGTCTATAGGGATCGGCGACTGTGAGGCCGGATGGTTACAGGTTGTGGATAACGGGAAGTGGGAGTGGCGTGCAGGGGGCCGTGGAGTCGCTACGATCTGCGGAAACAAGGTGTGAGGAACGTTCGAATGATGGTCCGCCCGCTGGCGGGTCTGCCACCACAAGTGTGAGGGTGTGGCTCATGAACATCGGTACCCGGAAGATCGTCGTCGACGAGGCGATCGCGCAGCTGCGGCTGTACGCCGAGACCAACGGCGCCGTGCTGCAGTACTACGACGGGCTGCCGGGGCTGACCACCGTCGGTGGCTCCGACCCGAACCGGGTCACGTTGGAGGATCTCGGCCGGACGATGGTGATCGGCAGCGATCTGCGCGCGCTCGACATCCCGTGGCTGCTGGAGGTCGAGGCGGAGAAGGAGTTCGCCGCGATCCCGGTCGACGCGCGGCTCGAGGACGCGGCGCGAGGCAGTGACCTGTTCGAGGCGGCGATGGCGCTGGACGACAAGTTCACCGGCCACCGCGGGTTCGGGCACGCGAAGAAGTCCAAGTTGCTGCACCTCAAGCGGCCGTACCTCTACCCCGTGACCGACAGCTTCATCCGGATGACGTACGGGACCGCCTCGGCCGGATCCGAGTTCCTGTCGGCCGTTCGCGACGACCTGGTCAACCCGGCCAACGTCCGCGATTTCAAGCTGCTGCAGGTGCGCCTGATCGCGGAGCCGCCGACCAGCGCGGCCCGTCTGCTCGGCGAGGTGCCGACGCTGCGGCTGCTCGACATCCTCGCCTCGCTGCTGGGTGAAGCGAAGTAGTTAGAAGACTCCGAGGCGCGCCAGCGGCTCGACCAGTTCGCGCTCCTCGTAGGACAGGTGCGACAGGAGCGTGTCGTCGAGCAGGTCGACGGCGGCACGCAGTCCGTCGATGCTGCCTGATCCGTCAACCAGTGCGACGAGAGCCTTGTCGACACCTTCGAGTACGTCGTGGATGACCATGTGCTCCTCCTGCAGGCGGTCCACGACCGGCACGAGCTCCGGGTCGGCCCGACGCAGGTGCGGGAAGAGTGAGGCGTCCTCGATCGAGTGGTGCGTGGTGACGAGACGGCAGTAGGACTCGCAGTACGTGCCGAGGGTCCAGTTGTTCTGTCGCATGGTCATCGTGTTGATCGCCGAACGCGCCGCGCCGACCCCGAGTGTGCCTGCGGCGACCTGTTCGACCAGGTCGCGCACCTGCTCGAGCTCGGCCCGCAGATGGTCGTGTACGTCGATCAGGTGCTGCCCGGACTGCAGCTGGTACGGCGTGTAGGTGCGCGCCGGATCCAGCGCCGGCCCAGTCGGCCGAGCCGACTCATCCAACAACTGCACGCCGCTCCGCTTCACCGCCGGAGGCGGTGTCGGGACGACGCTGAAACCACCCGCCCTGACAGCAGCCCCGGAGACACCCGCACCACCCGTGGTGGCGGTGGTGGTGGCGGTGGTGGACCTGTCGGTGCTGGTCGCGTCAGCGGCGTTGGCCGGGCCGGCGGTCTCGGAGGGCAGCTGACGTGCGGCCTCCACCGCCTCGCGGACACCTTCCGCCACCTCGGCGAAGCGGCGGATGTCGTCGGGGTTGTCGGAGGCGAGGATGTAGGTGCTCATACCCTCCTCCAGCGTCAGCTCGGTCAGCTGGTCGATCCAAAGCTCCTCCGGGCCCTGCAGGAACCCGCCGTTCCCGTTGAACCGGCCGGAGATGTTGTACAACCGCCGCACCTCCGACGGATCGCGCCCGGCCTCGAGCGCCGCCTCGTCGATCAGCTTGTTCATAGCGGCCAGCTGGTCCGGCCCGGCGTACGCGCTGCTCGGCAGCCACCCGTCCGCGAGCCGACCGGTGACCGCGAGCATCCGCGGCTTGTACGCGCCCAGCCAGATCGACACGTCGTGCGCCGGCTCCGGACCACGCTTCGCGCCCGCGACCGTGTAGTGCTTCCCGGCCAGGCGGATGCCTCCCCCGGCAGGAGTCCAGACCTCGCAGATGATCGCGATGGCCTCCTCCAGCGCGGTGATGCTCTGCCCGGTCGTCAGCCGCGGCCCGCCGTTCGCCGCGACCGCGTCCAGGAACCCACCCGCGCCAAGACCGAGCTCCACCCGCCCACCAGTGATCAGGTCGAGCGTCGCCACACTCCGGGCGAGGACGACCGGGTGGCGCAGCGGGAGGTTGGCGACGTTCGTGGTCACCTTCACCCGCTGGGTCTGGGCGGCGACGACCGACAGCAGCGTCCAGGCGTCCATCAGGCGCGGCTGGTACGGATGGTCCTGGAAGCTGACCAGATCGAGACCGACCTGCTCGGTCAGCTGCGCCAGCGCGATCACGCGGTCCGGGGTGTCGACCGCGGGGGTCAGGAACGTGCCGAAGACCAGCTCGTGGCCGTAGTCCATGGTTCACCTTCACCTGTCGAAGTTGGCTCGGAAGCAAAACTACTTCGGCAGACAAATAATCTCAACCACAGAACATCTACTGGCGGACGAGCAGCTCGAAGGCCTGGGCCGGACTCAGCGCGGCGCCGCGCGCGTACGCCGCCTCGTACGCCGCCGCGCCCAGGACGGCAGCCGCCGCGACCGCCCGATCGCGGTCCTCGGTCTCGGTCGCGGCCATCAGGTAGTTCTCCGACGCCCGGGTGGCGGCCGCAGAGCCCAGCAACACAGCCGCCAGGGTCTTGTCCGGGTGGCAGGCCGCAATGCCCTCCAGCGCCCAGCACATCCCGCGCAGCGAGTCGAAGTCCACCGACACCTGAAACGCTTCCGTATGCAGCGCCAGCGCTTCCTCCGGACGCCCCTGGAGCTCCCTGACGAATCCGAGCTCCTCCAACACGATCGACAGATAGAGCACGGACTCCTTCTGCAGCCGCGCGGCATCGATCAACGCCTGCAACCGCTCCGATGCCTCGTCGAGAGCACCGGTACGACGTGCCGCGAAGCCGAGCACGAGCTCTGCCAGGGCCTGCGTCGAGCGCTGTCCTTGCTCAGTAGCCAGCCGCAGCGCACGCTCGCCGTACGTCCGCGCCGACTCGTAGCGTGCCTGCCGGATCGACGTCCAGCCGAGCATTCCCAACGCACTGGCGACCTCTGGCCAGAGCCCTAGCTCCTCCGCAGCCTGCACACCTTCGAGGTGAAGCCGCTGCGCCTCGTCGAACTCACCAACGAGTTCGGCATGCGCACCGAACCAGCCCGTTGCCTGCAACACACCCCACCGGTCCCCCAGCGCACGGAAGATCGTGATGCTCTCGCACGCGCTGTCATAGAGAGCCGGCAGATCCGCCCGCACATGCGCGTGCTTGGCCCGCGCGGCGAGCACAGCCGCCACACCCCACTGGTCCTCGTCGGCCTCGAACCGCTTCAGCGCCCGGTCCAGCATCGCCTCGCATGTCGGCAGGTCTCCGGCGTCACTGGCAGCGTTGGCGATCCACCAGAGCCCCATCGCGTCCGCACCATCCACCCAGCGATCCCGCTCCGCCGGAGCGTCAGGGTGACCCAGCAGGTACATGTACCCGGCCCGCCACGCCCCGGCCCGCGCAGAGCCCGGCACAGCCTCCAGCGACCGCATGGCCTCGAGATGACGCCCACGCAGGAACCAGTACCAAGCCAGCGCGTCCACCAGCCGCTCAGCCAACTCAAGCTGCCCAGTAGCGACAGCACGATCCAGGGCGGTCCGGAAGTTCGCGGAGTCATCGTCCAGCAGCTGCAGCCAACGACTCTGCTCACCACCGAACAGTCCAGGCCGCGCCGCCTCGGCAAGCGACACGTAGTACGACAGATGCCGCTGGTGAGAGGACTCGAGCTCACCGGCCGCGCGCAGCTTGTCGACGCAGTACGCCGCCACAGACTCGAGCAACCGGAAGCGAGTCCCCTCCACCGGTACGACGAGCGACCGGTCGACCAAGCGCACCAGGACATCCAGTACGTCGTCCTCGCCGCACACAGCCGCCGCTGCCTCCGCAGTACAGCCATCTGCGTGTACTGCGAGGCGCCGCAGCACGGACTGCTCGTCCGGCGCCAGCAGCTCCCAACTCCAGTCGATCATCGCGTGCAGCGTCTGCTGTCGCGGCGCAGCGCCCCGATGACCCGTTGCCAGCAACCGGAACCGGTCATCCAGCCGCGCAACGAGTCCACGGACCCCCAGCGCCCGCACCCGCGTCGCGGCGAGCTCCAACGCCAGCGGGATGCCATCCAGCCGCCGGCACAACACTGCAACATCAGCGACGGTCTCGTCGGTCAGCGCAAAGCCGCGTGCTGCTGCAGCTGCGCGAGTCGCGAACAGTTGCACCGCGCTGCACTCGCTGGCCTCACCAGGAGCAAGCGAAGGCAGTGGCACCTCCAGCGGCGGAACGCTCCACACGACCTCACCGGCCAGCCCGAGCGGCTCACGGCTCGTTGCCAGCACGCGCAGCCCCGGAGCAGCGGCCAACAACCGGTCCGTCAACGCAGCAACGTCATCGATGATCTGCTCGCAGTTGTCCAGGACCAGCAGCCGTGAGCCCATCACTGCGGCCAGTCTGTCGACTGCGGACGAGCCACCGGTGTCGCGGAGGTCCAGTGCGGCCTGCACGGCGTCAGTGAGCGAGTTGGCAACCGACAAGGCATCAGGTGTGATCGCAGCCAACTCCACCAGCACAACGCCGTCAGCGAACCGCTCTGCCGTCGCAGCCGCTGCGGCGAGAGCCAGCCGCGTTTTACCCACTCCCCCGGGTCCTGTGAGGGTGATCAGCCGCGAGCTCGCCAGACAGGCATCAACCTCGGTCAGAGCGTCTTCGCGACCGATCAGGTCGCTCAGCGCGGCTGGGAGGTTGTTGCGAGCATGGGGAAGGTCCTGGGCGAGGATCGACTGCTGCAGGGCCACCAGCTCGGGACTGGGATCCAGACCGAGCTCATCGAGCAGCAGGTCGCGCAGCTGTGCATAGCTGTCCAGCGCCTCGCTCTGACGACCAGCACGATAGAGAGCCTTCATGTGCGCGGCTCGCAAGCCTTCACGGAGCGGATGCTCCTTGACGAGGGCCGCGAGATCGACGACCGGCAAGTCTGCCTTTTCGAGCACAGTCAGCCGAAGATCCGTGAGCCGAGCCACGGCCGTCTCGACAAAGGCGTTGTCCGCGAAGTCGGCGTACGCCGGACCGCGCCACAACGCCAGAGCCTCGTCGAGCGAGCCCGCGGCCACCAGCTCGCTGAATCGCAGTGCGTCGTAGTTGGCTCCGGAGACGGACAACGAGTAGCCGGCCGGGCCGGACCGCACCAGCGAGCGGCTGCCTGGCTCCGCGTCCTCGAAGGCCCTACGGAGCTGGGAAACCTTGGCGGACAGCGTCCCGGCCGGGTTTCCGGGCACGTTCGAGCCCCACAGGTCGTCGATGAGCCGGTCCGCAGGCACCGGACGGCCCTCGTGGACAAGCAGGTCAGCCAGCAGTGCACGCACCTTCAAGCCCTGGATGACCACGGGCTCCCCCGCGTCTGTCCAGGCCGTCACCGGTCCGAGCACCCCGAAACGCATGAAGGCACCCTATTCCGGCCCGGACAGGAAGAACCGGAAAGAAACCGTAAACGCCTTCCGGCAGAGTCTTCACCAGTGGGAAGGCAGAGGGAGGCCAGCGGGGAGGAGGACGGGAAATGCGACTGGCAGTGATCATCGGCAGCACCCGGCGTGGCCGGTTCGGACCGACCGTGGCGCACTGGCTGGCGCAGCAGGCCGCCAAGCAGTTCGAGATCGACCTCGTCGACCTCACGGCCGCGGACCTCCCGACCACCCTGCCGGACACCGATGACGAGACGCCGGCACAGGTCGCCGTACTGGCTCCGAGGCTGGCTGCGGCGGATGCGTTCGCCGTCGTCACTCCGGAGATCAACTCCAGCTTCCCGGCGTCACTGAAGACCGCTTTGGACTGGTACTACGCGGAATGGCACGCCAAGCCCGTCGCGATCATCAGCTACGGCCGGGAGAGCGGCGGCTGTTATGCCACTGCCCAGCTGCGGCAGGTCTTCACCGAGCTCCAGGCCGTCGCGATTCGCAACACCGTCGCACTGCCCTGCTACTGGGAGCAGTTCACCGCCGACGGCGGCTGGCCCAAGCCTTCCGCCGGCTACGAGGCACAAACCAAACTCATGCTCGACCAGCTCGTCTGGTGGGCCGAAGCACTCCGGGACGCCCGCACCAAGCGTCCGTACAAACACTGAAAGGGACAGACCCATGAGGAAGCTGATCGAAACCACGTTCATCACGCTGAACGGCGTCATCGAGGAGCCGCAGCGCTGGAGCCCGCCGTACTGGGACGACGAGCACGCGGCGTACTCGCAAGGCCTGATGGAGGGCGTCGACGCCCAGGTGCTCGGCCGCGTCACGTACGAGGGCTTCGCGGACGCCTGGATGCAGCGTGGCGGCGACCCGTTCACGGACCACTTCAACGCGATGCCGAAGTACGTCGCCACCCGCACGCTGACCGAGTGGAAGTGGAACGCGCAGCCGCTCGAGGGCGATGCGGCCGAGGCCGTCCGCAAGCTCAAGGAGGAGGACGGCGGCGACCTGATCAAGTACGGCACCGGGTCGTTCTCGAAGACGCTGCTGGAGAACAAGCTCGTCGACGAGTACCACTTCTGGATCTTCCCGGTGGTGGCCGACGGCGCGAACATGTTCCGCGGCGACAACGTCGACCTCACCCACCTCGAGCTGCTCGGTACGACGACGTTCAAGTCCGGCATCGTCGTCCACAAGCTCGGCCCCAAGGCCTGACCCGGCGTTCCCTCCGGCCCGCACACCTCGCAACGGGTGTGCGGGCCGGACGCTTGTTTTGCGATTGGCGTGGGTACCGGACGGGCCACGGGGGAACGTGAGGCGGCGCTGGGGACCGTCTGCCCGGGGGTCTTCGCGATCGCTGCGTCATGGGCGATCGCAGGCCCGTTCAGCCAATCGCACTGGAGTTCTGATGGGTACCGTCCTGACCATCGTGATCATCGTCGTCGTGGTACTCGCGGCGGTGGCGCTGTTGTTCATGTATCAGCGCAGACGTTCGGGTGAACTGCAACAGCGGTTCGGCCCGGAGTACGAGCGCACGCTCGAGGAGTCGGGTGACCGGCGCGGCGCGGAGCGTGAACTGCGCAACCGGGAACGGCGCGTGTCGAAGCTCGACATCTCGCCGTTGAGTCCGGGATCCGCGGCCGCCTACGAGGCGGAGTGGGCCGAGGTACGGCAGAGCTTCGTCGACCGCCCTGCCGGCGCGGTCGCGGACGCCGATCGGCTTGTCCTGCGGATGATGCGCGAGTCCGGCTACCCGGTCGACGAGTTCGACCAACGGGTCAGCGACATCTCGGTCGAGCACCCGGAGGTCGCGGCGCACTACCGCGACGCGCACCGCGTCGCCGTCGCCGATTCCCGTGGTGAGGCCGGTACAGAGGACCTTCGCCAGGCAGTCACTGCCTACGGCCAGCTGGTCGACGCATTGCTGCACGACAGCACTGATCGCCACACCCGCCCGACGACTGCTGAGGAGCAAGCATGACCACGCCAGACGACCGCCGCTACGACACCGACCTCGACTCCGCCGCCAACAACCCGGCCCTCGACGACCGCCGGCTTGACGACAACGGCCTGACCGACAACCGCATGGCAGACGACCGCCTGGCCAACGACCGCGACCTCGCTGACGACCGCCTGGCCGACGACCGCCTGGCCGACGACCGCCTGGCCGACGACCGCCTGGCGGACGACCGTGCGGCGGACGACCGAGTGGCGGATCGTGCGGACAACAGTATGACGGCCGTGCCGTCGGCCGACGAGCCGTTGGTGGCCGAGGAATCGGTCGTGGACTACCGGGCGCGTTGGGAGGTCATCCAGCAAGGATTCGTGGACGACCCGCGCAAGGCCGTCACCGAGGCCGACACGCTGGTCGACGACGTGCTGAAGAACCTGTCGGACAGCTTCGAGCGCCAGCACCAGGGTCTCGAGCAACAGTGGTCCGGCGGCGAGCCGTCGACCGAGGACCTGCGCTCGGCACTCCAGCGCTACCGCGCCTTCTTCCAGCGTCTCCTCACCCTCTGACGCTGACAACCACTTGGGGTGCGGCCAACCTCCGGCCGCACCCCAAGTTGGTTGCCTAAGGCACGATGTTCTGGTTGAGGTGGAACACGTTGGCCGGATCGTACTTGCGCTTGACCTCGACCAGCCGGTCGTAGTTCTGCCGGTAGTTCTCCCGGATCCGGCCCTGGTCGTCCTCGGCCATGAAGTTGATGTACCCGCCGGCCTCGGAGTGCGGTGCGACGTCGTCGTAGTACGACCGCACCCATTCGATCCCGGCCTCGTTCTGCGCCGGGTCCGGCCACATGCCGGCGATCACCGTGGCGAAGTTCGCGTCGCGGTAGGCGAACGCGGTCCCGTCCGGTGTGACCCGGTGGCAGGCGCCGTTGATCGGGTAGATGTGCACGGTCGAGTTGACCGCCGGAAGCCCGGGCGCGTGCCGCAGGTGCGCCTGGATCGCCTCGTCGGTCAGCTCGGTGACGAAGTTCGCCTTCCAGTAGTGCTGCAGGCCGGGCGGCACCAGCGCGTCGAACGCGCTGTTCAGTGCCGGGTACGGCATCGGTCCGACGTGCTCGGCCATCACCGGCGCGAACTCGCGGAACTTCGAGATCTGCGACTCGCCCTCGTCGAGGTCACCGGCCCAGCAGCCGACGATCGCGGCGAACGGCTCGCCGTGCCGGTTCTCCGGAATGAACGGCAACGGCGGCGCGATCTGGAACGCCGGGAACCCGCCCAGCTGCTCGGGCGCGTCCTTGATCAGCTCCCGGAACCCGGTGAGGACGGCGGCCGCGTCGGACAGCTCGAAGAACATCGGGCCGCCGTAGATCGTCGACACCGGCGCCAACCGGAACTCCAGCGCGGTCACGACACCGAAGTTGCCGCCACCGCCCCGCAGCGCCCAGAACAGATCGTCGTTCTCCTTCTCGCTCGCGATCAGGAACTTCCCGTCCGCGGTCACCACGTCGGCCGAGATCAGGTTGTCGCAGGACAGCCCGAGCCCGCGGGCCAGGTACCCGATCCCGCCGCCGAGCGTCAGTCCGCCGACGCCGGTGGTCGAGATGATGCCGCCGGTCGTCGCCAGCCCGAAGGCGTGCGTCGCCGCGTTGAAGTCGCCCCACGTCGCGCCGCCGCCGGCCCGCGCGGTCCGGTTCACCGGATCGACCCGCACGTTGCGCATCCCGCTGAGATCGATGACCAGACCGTCGTCGACCGTGCCGAACCCCGGCACGCTGTGCCCGCCGCCGCGCACCGAGAGCTCGAGCTCCTGAGTACGGGCGTAGTCGATGGCCGTCATCACGTCGCCGGCGTTCTCACACCGGACGATCACCTGCGGCCGCTTGTCGTGCATCCAGTTGTTGACGCGGCGCGCCGCGTCGTACCCCTCGTCGCCTACGGTGAACACCTGTCCCCTGGTGCGCTCCCGCAGGCCTTCTATCGCATTCATGTCCGCTCCCCGAACTGTCGCCTGTCGCAGATCGGCGCGCGTGCACCACACACGCACACCGCGCAGACCGGTCGTCGCCGTCGAGCGCCGCGCGAATACCTCTCCCCAGAGAGCGACAGAACCCCCGACGGGCACCCCGGCCCTCCCCCAGACCCCGCCCGTTCACCCACGACCTTCCCAAGCCGGGCCGCTTTCGTCAATCCCGTGTCAAAGCCGGGCAGCCTGCTCCGACCAGGAGGTAACCCATTACCCGGAGGACATCATGCGGAAGATCATGTACTACGTGCACCAGTCGCTCGACGGCTTCATCGAGGGGCCGAACGGCGAGTTCGACTGGGCCCAGCTCGGTCCGGAGCTCGGCGACTACTCGATGAGCCTGACCGAACGCGCCGACCTGTTCCTCTACGGCCGGACGGTCTGGAACATGATGTCGTCGTACTGGCCGAACGCCGAGTCGATGAACCCGGACGAGCACGCGATCCAGTTCGCACCGGTCTGGCGCAGTACGCCGAAGGTCGTGCTCTCGACGACGCTGGAGAGCGCCGAGTGGGACACCCGGATCGTTCGCGCACCGGAAGAGATCAGGGCGATCAAGGAGGAGCCGGGCAAGGACATCCTGCTCACCGGCAGCGCGAGCGTGGCGGCCGCGCTGACGGAGCTAGGGCTGCTCGACGAGTACCACGTGATCGTGCACCCGGTGGTCCTCGGCGGCGGCAAGCCCGTCCACCAGCCGACCGATCGCCGCACTCTGCGCCTGGCGGACACGCGCTCCTTCGACGACCGGACCGTGCTGCTCCGTCACGATGTCGGCTGAGGCAAAGTGCTGAGCAGGCGTCCTTCGGCCTGCTCGAGATGGTGCGCCATGTGGTCGGCGGCAGCGGTCGAATCGCCCGCCGCGATGGCTTCGAGTACGGCGGCGTGCTCGGAGGCGACCGTCGACGGATCGACCTTCCGGTGGGCCTTGTACTGGCCCATCGTGAGCTGCACCTCGCCGATGATCAGCTCGTGCATGCGGGTCAGCCGACGGCTGCCGACGGCCGCCACGAGCGCCGTGTGGAACGCGATGTCCGCCTCCACCTGGTTCTCGAACAGGCGGTCGCGGGCGGCGTACTCGATCGCGACCTGGGCCCGCGCCGCGTCGGCCGGCACCTCAGCGGTCGCCGCGAGCGCCGACACCGCCGCCTTCTCGATCGTGAGCCGGCTGAAGAACAGGTCCCGGATCTCGGCCTCGTCGAGCACCGGGACGACCGCGGTCTTGTGCGCCGTACGCCGCAGCAGCCCGAGCGCGGTCAGTCGCTCGAGCGCTGCCTTGGCGGTCGGCCGGGCCACGTTGTACTCCGTGGCCAGCCGGATCTCGGTGAGCTTCTCCCCTTGCGGGATCTCGCCGTTCACGATCCGCTTGCGGATCGACTCGTAGAGTGCGTCGGTCAGCGAAGACGGCCCGAGCTCCAGATGAACCATCAGACCACTTTAGTAACCCGCAACCTTGTCCACGACGTTGTGCAACGGCTCGCCGGTGACAAACCTGCGGATGTTTTCGGCGACGATCTCTCGCGAGCGGCGCAGATTGCCGTCACTGGTCGCGCCGTTGTGCGGCGTGACGATGACGTTCGGGAGCGACCAGAACGGGCTCTCCGGCGGCAGCGGCTCGACGCCGTGCGCATCCAGACCCGCACCGGCGATCTGCCCCGACTGCAAGGCCTCCAGCAACGCATCGTCGTCCGCGATCCCGCCGCGCGAGATGCAGATGAAGTACGCGGACGACTTCATCCGCGCGAACGCGTTCCGGTCGAAGACCCCGGCCGTCGTCGGTGTCCGCGGTACCGTCACGACCACGAAGTCGGATTCCGCCAGCAGCTGATCGAGATCGCACAGCTCGTCGACGTACGGCGACGGCTGGTCCGGCCGACGCCGTACGCCGAGCGTCCGCATGTGGAATGCCTTCGCTTTCTGTGCAAGGTCGATACCCGAGTTGCCGAGGCCGTAGATGCCGACCGTCCGCCCGGCGAGTTCAGCGTGCCGGTAGTGGTCCCACTTGTGCTCGGCCTGCGCGCGCATCCATCGCGGTACGTCGCGGCTCAGCATGAGCATCAGCAGCATCGAATGCTCGGCCAGCGGGATCCCGCCGTTCCCGGCGCTCGAGGTCAGGACGACCGGCGACGACCGCATCTCCGGCGTGAGATCGGAGTCCACACCGGCCGACGGGCTGTGCACCCAACGCAGCTTCGGCGCCTTCGCCAGCACGTCCGGCGACACGTGCCCGACGATCGCCTCCACCTCGCCGAGGACGTCCGCCGCATCGTCGAGCGAGTCGACGAACCGCACCCGGGCGCCGCCGGCCGCTTCGACGTACGCCGGTGATTCTTTGCCAACGACAACAATCATCAGCCCGCCTCCTCAGATCTTGTCCCGGCGCAATGTCCGATAGAGCGCCGAGTGGTCCAGTTCGCCGTCGCCGTCCGCGATCGCCGCGCTCATCAACTGCTGCGTGGCCGCGGTGTTCGGCAGCGCGAGATCGAGCTCCGCCGCGGCCTGGATCGCGAGCCCGAGATCCTTACGGTGCAGGCGGATCCGGAAGCCGGGCTCGAAGGTCTCCGCGATCATCCGCTCCCCGTGCACCTCGAGGATCCGCGAACTCGCGAACCCGCCCATCAGCGCCTGCCGTACGACGGCCGGATCCGCGCCCGCCCGCTCCGCGAACAGTAACCCTTCGGCGACCGCTTCGATGGTCAAGCCGACGATGATCTGGTTGGCGACCTTCGCGGTCTGCCCCGCACCGGGGCCGCCGATCAGCGTGATGTTCTTCCCGAGTACGTCGAAGATCGGCCGGGCCCGCTCGAACACCTCGGGCCGCCCGCCGACCATGATCGTC
Source organism: Kribbella sp. NBC_00662 (assembly GCF_041430295.1). Taxonomy (GTDB): domain Bacteria; phylum Actinomycetota; class Actinomycetes; order Propionibacteriales; family Kribbellaceae; genus Kribbella. The sequence goes on from NZ_CP109029.1 coordinate 7,494,963, forward strand.
AGCGTCCCTTCCCGCGCGCCGACCTCGCCGCCCGACACCGGCGCGTCGAGGTACTCGCACCCGAGCTTCTCGATCAGCTGGGCGAACCCGATCGTCGCGGTCGGCGAGATCGAACTCATGTCGATCACCAGCGAACCCGCCTGCAGCCCCTCGGCGACACCGGCCGGCGCGAACAGGACCGACTCGACGTCGGGGGTGTCCGGCACCATCAGGATCACTACCTCGGATCGCTCGGCCACCTCCTTCGCCGAACCGCACACGTGCGCGTCGACCTCGGTCCGGCCGCGGTACACCGAGAGCTCGTGGCCCGCGGCAATCAAATTGTCGACCATCGGACGGCCCATCACGCCCAGGCCGATGAACCCGATCTTCATACCTCACTCCAATCGACGTGCACGATTTCGAGCAGTCCCGCGGCCGGAATCACGACCTCGACCCGCCCGTCGACCACGTTCGGCTCGACGTCTGTCCCGGCCACCAGCAGCCGTACCTTCACCCGATCCGTGGGTACGGCGATCGACACGGACTGCGGCGGTAGCGGCAAGGTCTCCCGGATCGGTCCGCGCATCGCCATCGGATTCGTCAGGTTGACCAGGGCAACGGCCGCCCCGGAGTCACCTTTGTGGACAGCGACATCCACCAAGCCCTGGCCTTCGACGGTCACGTCCGCGGTCTTCCCGAGCGCCCACGAGACCGCGTTCGCGATCAGCCTGCCGTGGTCCGACTGCAGCGCCTCCCAGAAGATCGCGCCGATGTCGAACGGGAAGTACACCGTCCGACCGCCGGCAGCGTTCTCCGTGCAGACGACCGCGGGCTTGTCCGGAGGCTCGCGCTGATAGACCTCCTCCATCGGCAGATCCGGAAAGTCCGGGATGAATCTGAACGGCGCCGCCGCATCCGAGGCCACGCCGATGATGTGGGCGCCGCCAATGATCCGCGTCGCACCGTCGAACCCGGCGTTCAACGGATGCGGGTCCATCAACGCGATGTAGTTGTTCTGCACGCGCCGACTCGGCTCCGCCAGCCGGACCCTCAGCACGTCCGCCAGCCCGAAGTCGGTCCGCTTGGTCCCGTTCTCGTCGTACAGCGAGCTCTGGTACGCCGCGACGAGCGATCCGCCGCAGTCGACGTACGAGCGCAGCATCGCGCACTGCGCGTCGCTCAACCGCTCGGCGTTCGCGAGTACGACGACCTTGAACGCACGTAGGCGTTCCAGCGTCATGACCTTGTCGGAGACGAACTCGAACGGGATCCGCGCCTCGACCAGCGCCTGGTAGAAGCCGTCCTCGTGATCGTTGTTGCCGGCGTCGAGCAGCGCGACCTCGGCGGTGATGTGCAGGTCACGCAGGACCGGTTCGACTGTCGCGTGCAGGTTGAAGGCCTCGACAACCGGCTGCACCCAGCGCGGGTCCTGGATGGTCGCATTGAACTTCGTGAACCACGGCAGCGCACCCTGGACGAATCCGTCGACGATCCAGGTCTTCGTCTCCTCGACGGGCGCGACCGAGTCCTTCCAGCGGTACTTGTGCTCAGGCCCGACCGACGTGATCAGCTGCACCGGCCGATCCGGGTACACCCCACGATTCCGCTTGCCGGCGCGGCCGGCCACCCACGGCGCCTCGATCCCGTGCCGTCCTTGTTTGTCGACGATGAACAGCGGCGAGACCGGCTCGGCCAGATCACGCGCCAGGTCGCGCGCCGCGAGCGCGCCGAGGTTCGGCACGAAGCGCGCGTGCGGCCGGAGCTCCCGGACCGCCTGGTCCCAGATCCCGACGAGTTCACCCAGTCGCCGATGCCGCCAACCGACGTACTCCGGCCAGCCGTCGCCATGCTCTCCGAGCGGCAATTCGAGACCGCACTCGTCGCGGAACGACTTCCGGGCGGCCTCGCTGTAGGAGATGCCGGAGTACCCCTCCCACCGGTTCGCGAAGACCGCGTCCACGTCGTACTCGCGGACGATCTCGCGGATCACCTCGGTGATGAACTCCCGGTGGTACGGCGTGAACGCGCACGTCAGCCAGACACCCGGGTAGGCCCAGTGCTCGATCGGGTTGCCGCCCCGGTCCCGGGCCAGCCATTCGGGGTGCGCGTCGGCCGCGTCGGCGTGGACCGCGTGTGGGTCGACCCGCGCCATCACGCTCATGCCGAGACTGCGCGCGCCTTCGACGAGCGTGCCGAACGGATCGGTGCCGGCGAGGTACTTGCTGCGGTAGTGGTGCTCGAGCTGCGTCGGGTAGTAGGCGATGTACCCACCGGCGCTGATGCAGGTCGCATTGGACCTGCTGTCGCGCATCAGGCGCAGCCAGAAGTCCGCGTCGAAGTGCGCGGGATCGTCCTCGGCCAGAGTGATCTGGGCCCAGCGCGTCGCGGTCCGAGCCCAGTCATCCATAGGACAGAATTGTCAGACAAGAATGCACGACTGGCAAGAGCGGCTCTCAATCTCACGCTCTCACGCGTCTGGCATGGCTCGACCAGCAGCCTCGGTCAGCGCATCCGCAACCGCTGCTACCGCGGGCGTTCTGGTGCGACGGGTGAGCAGGAAGACCGTCCGTCCTACAGCTCCTTCAGCGGGCAGTCGTACGGCGACGCCGGGCGCACCCTGGCCGATCACCAGATCCGGGAGCAGTGCCCCGGCCCCCGTCGTACGGACGAGTTCGAGCAGGATCAGGAAGTCGTCGGAGCTGTAGCGGAGATCGGGTTCGAACCCGCCGAGCTCGCGGCACACACGGACGTGCATCTCGCGGTGCCCGGTGCCTGGCTGGCAGGCCGCCCACGGCAGATCGGCAAGGTCAGCGATCGGGACCCGATCGGTCGCGGCCGACGGATGGTCTTCCGGGAGTACGACGCGGATGTGTTCGCGGAGCAGGTGTTCGCGCAGGAGATCCGTGTGTACGGCGCGCGGTTGGCCGTCGTACTCGTCGCCGACCATCACGTCCAACTGCTGCAGGCGAAGCGCGGGCGCGGCCTGCTCGACCTCGAGCTCGGCTGCTTCGACGCGGATGTCGGGATGTGCGGCGGCGAGGCTGCGGATGGCCGGCGCGACGACGCGGATGAAGGCCGACTGGAACGCCCCGATCCGGACCACCCCGGCGACTCGACCCGCGGCCACCGCAGCCAGCTCCGCTTCGGCGGCCTCGACGCCGTCGAGCAGCGTGGTCGCGTGCCGGACCAGGACCTGTCCGGCAGCCGTGAGCCTGACGTTGCGGCCGACCCGCTCGAGCAACGGCGTACCGGCCTCGCGCTCGAGGACGGCCAACTGTTGAGAGATCGCGCTGGGTGAGTACCCGAGCGCTCGGGCCGCGCCGTGAACGGTGCCGCGACCGTGGACCTCGCGGAGCAGCCGTAGCCGATGCAGATCCATCATTCGTTCAGCTTAGCTTCACAATGCTGTCCGTGAAGCCGCGATAGACGTGAACGGTCTACTGGTCCGACCATCGATGTCGTGGGACGCCTCTTCTGCCTTCTTTCCGCCGCCGCCTTCGGAGTCATGGCCGTGTTCGGCAAGCTCGCGTACGACGCGGGCGTGTCGGTCGACGCACTGTTGCTTGTCCGTTTCGGCCTCGCCGGCGGACTGCTCCTGTTCGTTGCACTCGCGCGCGGTTCACTGCGCAACCTGCCGCCGCGCGCTGTGCTGACCGGATTGGGCATGGGGGTGTTCGGCTACGCGGCGCAGTCCGCGCTGTACTTCTCCGCGCTCGCCCGGATGGACGCCTCGCTGGTCGCGTTGATCCTGTACCTGTACCCGATCCTGGTGATGGTCGCGGCGATCGCGCTGCGGCGGGAGCGGGCGTCGCGCCGGCGGGTGTCGGCGTTGGCGATCGCGTTGATCGGGATCGGTTTGGTGCTGAGCGGCGCGCTCAGTGGTCGCTTCGACGGGGTGGGCGTGCTGCTGGCATTGGGGGCGCCAGTCGTTTACACCGGGTACATCCTCGTGGGCGATTCGCTGACCGCCGACGTACCACCGCTGGCGTTGACCGCGCTGGTGTGCACCGGGGCCTTCGGCACCTTTCTCGTCCTGGGGTTCTTCCGGGGCATCGATCTCGGCTTCGCGCCGGTCGGCTGGCTGTGGCTGGCGGCGGTGGCGCTGATCAGTACGGTCGCCGCGATCCTGCTGTTCTTCGCCGGAATGGCGCGGGTCGGACCGTCGATCGCGTCGATCCTGTCGATCTTCGAGCCGGTCGTCACGGTGACCGCGGCGGCTTTGGTGTTCGGCGAGAAGCTCAGCGCGACGCAGTGGGTCGGCGGCGCGCTGGTGCTGTCCGCCGTACTGATCGTGCAGTGGCAGACACAGCCGAGCAGGCAATCGTTGCCGGAACTTTCGCGGACTTCTCCAGAGGCGACGGCAGACTTGACGGTATGAGCCGGATGGCGTGGGCGGGAGTCGTCGCGATCGTGACGACGGCCGCGATCGCCTGCACGACCGACGACGCGGTACCCCCTGCGCCGCCTTCGACCGCGACCTCCCCGACGCCCACCACGTCATCCGTCTCAACTCCCCCGCCGTCACCCACGCCTCGGCCAAACCCCGTTTCTTTGCAGGCATTGATGTCGAAGAAGTACAACGGCGGGGCCTTGAAGCTGCAACGGGTCCTCGCCCGCAACTCGGCCTACACCCGCTACCACGTCACCTACCGCAGCGGTTCATTGACGATCTCCGGCATCATGAACGTCCCCTCGACCCCCGGACGGCATCCGGCACTGGTCCTCAACCACGGCTACATAGATCCCGCCGTCTACACGAACGGCCGCGGGCTCATGCGCGAGCAGGACTACCTCGCACGCCGTGGATACGTCGTACTCCACACCGACTACCGCAACCACGCGGAGTCCTCGAAGGACCCGAACGCCGAGCTCACCCTCCGCCTCGGCTACACCGAGGACGCCATCAACGCGGTCCTCGCGCTGAAGACCTCGCAGTACGTCGATCCCGCCCGCGTCGGCATGCTCGGCCGATCGATGGGCGGCGGTGTCACCTACAACACGCTCGTCGCCCAACCGGGACTGGTGAAAGCCGCGGTCGTGTTCGCGCCGGTCAGCTCGGACGCCGCCGACAACTTCGACCGCTGGACGCGGTCGGATCGCCCGCTCGCCACCCAACTCCTGCGCCGGTACGGCGAACCGGCGCGCAACCCGGCGTTCTGGCGGAACCTGTCCGCGGTGAACTTCGTCGACCGGGTGACCGAACCGGTGCTGATCCATCACGGCGAGTCCGACTCGACCTGCCCGATCGGCTGGTCACGCGAGAGTCTGGCCGCGCTGAAGGCGGCCGGGAAGAACGCGACGCTCTACACCTATCCCGGTGAGGAGCACGCGTTCGGCCCGGCCTGGCCGACCTCGATGGCGAGGACGGTCGCGTTCCTCAAACAGCACGGGGTTTGATCGCGCTGACGGCGTACATCGTCAGCGACATGTGGAAGGCGCCGCGATCGGCCGCCTCGCCGAGGGTTCGCGCGAATGCTTCGGCTTCTTCGGCCGTGATCACGCCGGCTTGCAGCGAGGCCAGGTGCATCATGCCGACGAAGCCTTGCCGGGCGCCTTCCTGCGGCTCGAGCCACGTCGCGGCCGTCTCGCCGGTGATCTCGAGTCCCGCGTCGGCGAGCAGGCCGCGCAGTTGCCGGCCGGAGTACGGGTTCGCGGTCTGGTGGTGGAAGTAGTCGACCATCCGCCTCAGTACGTCGGGATCAGCCGGATGGATGATCGCCGTACCCCAGTCGGTGTCGATGAGCGCGATCCGGCCGACGGGACGCAGTACGCGCGCCATCTCCTTCACGACCGCGACAGGATCGTCGACGTGCTGCAGGACGCGCTCGGAGCGCAGTACGTCGACCGACTCATCGTCGAAGGGCAGCGCCTCGGCGTGACCGTCGACGTACTCGACGCCGGCGCCGGCGGCCCGTCGTACGGCCTCGGCTCGCAGACCCGGGCTCGGCTCGACACCGATCGCTCTGGCGCCTGACTCGTGGAGTGCGACGACGTCCTCGCCGGTGCCCGAGCCGACGTCGACCGCGGTCTCGCCGGCCTTTGGCGCGAGCTGGTCGAGTGCCCACGACTTCAGCGTGCGTACGGCGGGGCGGGCCGCCATCTGGTCCAGGATGAACGCTTGCCGCTCGATGTTCTGCTCGGCGACGTGAGCGGCCTTGAAACTGCCGCGCTCGGTGACGAAACCTGTCCCGCCCGGCACTTCGGTATCGGTCATGCTGATCTCCCCCTGTCAATACCCGATCAGTACGCCCGAGCGTAGTGCCGGGCAGGTCTCATGGAAGCGGTTGCCACTCGTTGTCGTGCATCCGGATGATCGCCCACCCCACCGCGGCGAATCCGGCGGCTTCGAGGCCCCAGCCGATCAGGTCGAGCGTGTGACTGCTGACGATGACCGCGGCCACGAAGTGGATCGGCTGCGAGATCATCACCGCGACCGCGGCCCAGCGCGGACCGACGTGGGAGCGCCACATCGCGATGCCGAGCAGGATCGTGCCGAGGACGTGCCCGATCACGAACACGAAGCCGGCCAGGTTCATCGAGCCGTGCGTGACGTCGGCGGCCTTCGCGATCGACGCCGGGTCGAGTCCGGCCGTACCCGCCGACCAGGTGAACACGTCACTCGACGCCGTCCACGGCAGGGACAGGTATCCCGCGACCATCAGGACGACCGCGACCGCGGTCAGCCACGGCGTACTGCGACGCGTCAGCCGGCCGACGAAGTACACACCGGGCACCAGCGTCAGGAACGCGATGTAGCCGAGCCACAGCACGAACGAACTGCGATCGAGGTTGCCGACGATCTTGTTCACGATGGTCGGAACGTCGTCGGTCGTGTTGTAGGGCAGGAAGTAGCGGAGCAGAGCCACGGCGGCCGGACCGATCGGCAGGATCAGTGCAGCTGACCATCGCCACAGCGGGCGGATGTCTGAGTGCGTCGTGGGCGTGATTGTCTGCGTCATCGCGCACCTACCAGCTCACGCCGCGGCAGCAGCACCGCAACCACACCGACGATCGTTGCCCCGACCCCGACACCGGCCGCGACGACCGCGGCAGCGGGTACGTCGGAGGCGAAGAACGCCGGCACCGCCAGCAGAGCGGACGCGATCCGCAGGGTGATCAGCGGAGCGAGTGCCCACCGCTTGCCGCGCCACGCGAGCCCGACCAGCACCAGGCTGAGCAGCCCGATCACGGCTGAACCGATCGCGATACTCATCGGCGGGTGCTCCCCGTCGGTCATCAGCGGCGTGGCCAGATCCGCCACGCCCAGCAGTCCGAGCAGAACCAACCCGAACTTGTTCATCTCATTACCCCCTCATCAGGTGTTTCCGACCGCCCAACCGTCGCTCGCCGGGTGGGGGCCGGGCCTGGGGATGCGCTCCCTGCGGCTCGGGCGGCTCCCCGGTCCGACCGGGACCGCGATCCCGAGACGCCGGGAACCCTTTGGGCGCACACTTCGGGTATGACCACCACCGCGACGAGCCGACGGGGCCGTGTCGGCACGCGCGTCGGCATGCTGGTCGGCCTGCTCGCGGGCTTCGTGGTCGCCGAGGTCGCGGTCGCCGTCGGCTATCTGCTGGCGATCGGCTGGGGCTGGCATCAGCTGGTCGACTCGTTCATGGTGACGAACGGTCTGATGGCGCTGACGTTCGGTCTGTGCGGCGCTGTCATCGCTTGGCACCGGCCGTCCAATCCGATCGGCTGGCTGTTCCTCGCGGACGGGATCGGCCATGCGACGACGCCGCTGGCCGGTGCGTTCGCGCAGTACCTCGCTGAGAACGGGGCCTCGATCGCGGCTCAGCGGGTGTTCGTCACGATCTCGATCGCCGCCTGGCCTTGGTCGATCGGGTTGTTCCTGCCGTTGGCGCTGCTGCTGTTCCCGACCGGACGTCTGTTGTCGCCGCGATGGCGGTGGGCGGCGATCGGGATCATCGCGACCGCACCGTTGTTCGTCGTCGAGATGGTCGGCAGCGGTGATCCGATCTCGCCCGGGCTGCCGCGCGGTTACCTGGCGATTCCGTCGTACGACTCGCTGCAACCGCTCTGGACGGTCGCCGAACTTCGCAACCTGGCCGCGATCTTGCTGGCGGTTGTCTGCCTGACGATCCGCTACCGGCGTGCCGATGAAAAGGGCCGTCGGCAACTCTTGTGGTTGCTGCTGGCATCGGTGATCGCGATCCTGTTCGTCACGCCGTGGGCCTTCGTCGCCGGTACGCCGATCCTTGTGCTGCTGGCGATTCCGCTGATCCCGATCTCGGTGGCGGTCGCGATCGTTCGGTACCAGTTGCTCGACATCCGGCTGGTCATCTCGCGTGCGCTGACCTGGGGACTGTTGTCGTTGGTTGCCATCGGCAGCTACGCGGTCCTGGTGGCACTGCTGGATTCGCTGATCACCTCGCAGGTGGGGCGGTCCGCGGCGGTCACGGTGTTCGTCGCGTTGATCATCGCGCCGGTACTGCCGCGATTGCAGCAGCTCGTCGACCGGGCGCTGTACGGCGATCGTCACGACCCGGCCCGGGTCGCGTCGCGGGTCGGCGAGCAGTTGTCGGCCGGGCTTCCCGGGGTCGTCGCCGCGATCCGGTCCGCGCTCCGTCTCCCGTACGCCGCGTTGACGGTCGACGGCGCGGTGATCGCGATGGATGGCAGACCGGGTGAGGTCGTGGCGGTCGAGCTTTCGTACGGCGGCGAGGTGGTCGGATCGCTCGACGTCGGGTTGCGCTCCGGCGAGTCCGGCTTGTCCTCGGCGGACCGCAACGTGCTCGCGCTGGTCGCCGTACCACTGGCCGTCGCCGTCCACGCGACCCGCTTGTCAGCCGAACTCCAGACCTCCCGCGAAAAGCTGATCTCCGCCCGCGAAGAGGAACGCCGCCGCCTCCGCCGAGACCTCCACGACGGCCTAGGCCCCACCCTCACCGGCATCGCCTTCTCCGCCGACGCAGCAGCCAACCTCATCACCACTGATACAACTCAGGCTGTAGACCTTCTGACCAGGTTGCGTGCGGACACGCGGACCGCCATCGGCGACATCCGTCGACTTGTCGACGACCTGCGACCGCCGGCGCTGGACGAGCTCGGACTCGTCGGAGCACTTCGGCAACGAGCCGACCAGCTGTCGTACCGCGCCGACGGTGCCACGATTCGCGTCGCGGTCTCGGCCAGCGGGTTGCCGACGTTGCCGGCCGCGCTGGAGGTCGCGGCGTACCGGATCGCGACCGAGGCGCTCACCAACGTCGTACGGCACTCGCGCGCGACGTCCGCTGTACTCGCCCTCCGCTGCGGCAACGACCTCGAGATCGAGGTGACCGACGACGGCCCGCCGAACGGCGCCTGGCATCCCGGCGTCGGCCTCCAGGCAATGCGCGAGCGGGCCGCCGAGCTCGGCGGCAAGTTCGAAGCCGGCCCCACGCCCCGAGGCGGCCGCGTCTGCGCCCGCTTCCCGCTGGTCACGCTGGAGACCCGATGAGCATCCGTGTGGTGTTGGCAGACGACCATCCCGTGGTCCGAGCCGGCCTGGCAGCGCTCCTCACTTCACTCCCGGGCATCGAGGTGGTCGGCGTCGCCTCGACCGGCCGCGAGGCGATCCGCGAGGTCATCACCAGCCGCCCGGATGTCGCCGTACTCGATCTCCAGATGCCCGACCTGGACGGCTTCGCCGCGACCCGCGAACTGGCACGCTCGGCGCCGGACACCGCCGTACTCGTCCTCACGATGTTCGAAGACGACGACTCGGTCTTCGCCGCCATGCGCGCCGGCGCCCGCGGCTACCTGGTCAAGGGCGCCGAACAAGAAGAAATTGCCCGAGCCATCCGTGCAGTCGCGGCCGGCGAAGCCATCTTCGGCCCCGGCGTCGCCCGCCGCGTCCTCACGTTCTTCTCCGCCCCACCACCCGCCGCCGAACCGTTCCCCGAACTCACGGCCCGCGAACGCCAGATCCTCGACCTGATCGCCGCCGGCCTCTCCAACCCCGCCATCGCCGACCGCCTCGACCTCGCCTCCAAAACCGTCGCCAACAACGTCTCCACCATCTTCACCAAACTAGGCATAGCCGACCGAGCCACCGCCATCATCCAAGCCAGAAACGCCGGCCTGGGCACTACGGGAGAGCGTTGAGGTAGCGGTTGCCGATGGTTCGGAGGTGGGTGAGGAGTTCGGGTGGGCCGTCGACGTGGAAGTCGAGGCCGAGCATGCCGATGTAGACGGCGACGATCTCGAGGGAGTCGGCGCCGGTGACGAGGACGCAGGTGTGGTCGTCGATGGATTCGACAATGCCTACGGCGGCGTGGATGCGGGACAGGACTTCCTGCGCGGGGGCGTCGACGGTGATGCGGGCGTGGACCTTCCAACCGGTGGTCGCGACGTCGCGCAGTACGAAGTCGGTGTAGTCGTCACCCGGCATCGGGCGGGCCTGGTAGCGGCGACCTGTTGCCATCCGCAACGACATCCAGTCGACGCGGTAGGTCCGCCAGACCGACTGCTCGTCCCGCGCGACGAGGTACCAGTAGCGCTGCCAGCTGACCAGGCGATAGGGCTCGACCAGGATCGGCAGGTCCTGGACGACGCCGGATCCCGCGCCGCGGGCCGGGCTGCCGGGTGCGACGGCGTACTCGAAGCGGAGGTAGTGCTCGTCGCGGATGCAGGCGGCGACCGTCGCGAGTACGGCGGGATCGATCTCGGGATCCGCCACGTTCGAGCCGGTGTTGTCGGGGCCCTTCTCCATCGCTCGGTGGATCGCGTTGACCTGACGCTGGAGGCGGTGCGGGAGGACCTGCTCGAGCTTCGTCAGCGCGCGCGTGCTGCTCTCGGCCATCCCCATCACCCCGGCGCCGGTCCGCAGGCCGACCGCGACGGCGACCGCCTCCTCGTCGTCGAGGAGCAGCGGCGGCAGCTTCGCGCCGATGCCGAGCTGGTAGTGGCCGGACGGGCCGCGGGTCGCGTCGACCGGGTACCCGAGCTCGCGGAGCCGATCGATGTCGTTGCGGATCGTCCGCGTCGTCACCTCGAGCCGCTCGGCCAGCTCGCTGCCGGTCCAGGCCGGCCGGGTCTGCAGCAGGGCGAGCAGACTGAGCAGGCGCTGCGAAGTCTCGAGCAAAATCAATCTCCCAATTAGGAATCTAATGTTCCTATACGGATTCTACGGTAAACCCATGAGCGCAAACGAGAGCATCCAGTCCTTCACCGTCAACATCGACCAGGCCGACCTGGACGATCTGCAGGCCCGCCTGGCGCGGACCCGGCTGCCCGAGCCCGCTCCCGGCGACGACTGGGACCTCGGCACCCCGAACCACTACCTCCGCGAGATGGTCGACCACTGGCAGAACAAGTTCGACTGGCGCGAGCAGGAGGCGCGGATGAACGAGTTCCCGCACTACCTGACCGAGATCGACGGCCAGACCATCCACTTCATCCACGTACCGTCTGCGGTCGAAGGCGCGACGCCGCTGCTCCTGCTGCACACCTACCCCGGTTCGTTCGTCGACTTCCTCGACATGATCGGCCCGCTCACCGACCCGGAGTCGTACGGCGGATCCGCCGAGGACGCCTTCTCCGTCGTGGTCCCGTCGATGCCGGGCTTCGCCTTCAGCACGCCGCTGGTCGACCGGGGCTGGACGATGGCCCGGGTGGCGCGGACGTACGACACGCTGATGCGCCGGCTCGGCTACGAGTCGTACGGCGCGCACGGTTCCGACGGCGGCGCGATGATCTCGCGGGAGCTCGGCGTACTGAACCCGGAAGGTTTCCTCGGACTGCACGTCCTGCAGCTGTTCTCGTTCCCGTCGGGTGACCCGACCGAGTTCGAGAAGTTCACGCCGGAGGACTTCGCGGCGCTGGAGCACCTGAAGTGGTTCCAGTCGGTCGGCGGGTACAACGCGATCAACTCGACCCGCCCGCAGACCGTTGCCGTCGGCATCTCCGACTCGCCGGTCGGGCAGCTGGCGTGGAACGAGCTCTTCAACAACTTCGGCAACGGCACCAGCCTGGTCAGCCGCGACCAGATCCTGACCGAGGTCTCGCTGTACTGGTTCACCAACAGCTCGGCCGCGGCCGGCCGGTACCACTACGAAGAGGCGAACTCCGGCGCCGAGCCGCAGATCAACCACGCGCCGACCGGCGTCGCGGTGTTCGCGGACGACTTCAAGACGATCCGCCCGCTGGCGGACCGCGACAACACCAACATCGTGCACTGGTCGAACTTCGAGAAGGGCGGCCACTTCGCCACCCTCGAGTGCCCGAACGACGTGACCGCCGACCTGCGGAAGTTCTTCCGCAGCCTGTGAGTTCACCGGGCCGGCTCGCTCTCGGGCGAGCCGGCCCGTTCAGCTTTTCAGCTCGATCTTGCCGATCACCTTCGGCCCGACGGTGTCGAGCACGAGGATGCCGTCCTGGTAGAAGTTGCTGACGTACATCCGCTGGCCGTCCGGACTGACGGCCAGTTCCACTGTCACCCCCAGGTCGTCGGTGAGTGATCCGACGACCTGATGCTTGCCCAGGTCAACGATCCGGACGACGTCGTCCGAGCCCTCGGTGCCGAGGATGTAGAGCTTCTCGCCGTCGGACGCCGCGATCCTCGACGCAGCCGGCACGTTGACCGGTGTCGGGCGGGTCGTCTCGACGTTCGTGTTGATCACCGCGTACGAGGTGCTGCCGATCGCGTACAACATTCCGTCCGGCCCCGGCGCGAGGTCACGCGGTTCGGAATTGATCTTGATCGGCGTCCGCGCGGGCTGACGGGTCTTCGTGTCGATCACCGCGACGACGTTCGCGCCGCCCGCGACGTACAGCCGCTCACCCTTCTCGTCGACGGCGATGTCCGCCGGATTCGGTCCGCTGGCCAACGGACCACCGACTGTCTGCATGGTCTCGGTGTTGACCTCGGTGATCGTCTGGCTCTTCTGGCTGAGCACGTAGACACGGTGGGCGGCAGCGCTCGCCGTTATCTCGGTCGGCTCAGGCGCGACAGCGATCGGCTGGCCGACGACCTTCCACGCGGCGACGTCGATCACCGAGATCGTGCCGGAGCCCGAGTTGGCGACGTACAGCATCTTCCCGTCCGGGGAGAGCGCAAGTCGGCTGGGCTGGATCCCGACCCGGAGCGCGTCGCCGACCTGTTTGCGGGTCGTCGTACTCAGCTTCAGGATGCGCGCGTTGACGATGTCGGCGGCGTAGAGGAACTGGCTGTCCGGGCTGACCGCCAGGCCGACCGCGATCGGAGATCTCGTTGCAGGCGGTACGACGGCAACGACGACGCCGCCGAGGACTGCGGGTGCGACCAACGTTGCCGCCAACAACCGGCGTCGCGTGGGAAGGATGGTCCCGGCCGGTCTGATGACACCGACGAGGCCGAGCAGGAGCCACACCGCGAACAGGACCAGCAAGCGTGCGGTGGGCCCTCCCATCGGGTTGAAGAGTCCGATCCAGACAACGAAGCCGCCGAGCACCCAGCCTGCGAAGAACGGTCGTCCGAGGTTGAACAGCGGACAGGCCAGCGCCAGCTCGGCGCCGAGAATGCCGAGGACGACCGGGGTGAGGCGACGGGTGAGGTCCGGCTGCAGGAGGTGCGGTCCGCTCCGAGAAGCGTCGACCACGATCAGGAGGACGATGATCGCCGCGGCGGCACCCAGCAACACGAGCCGGAGCTGGGGATGCGGTTCTCCTGGGCGCCATCTGGTGAACGCCACGACGCCTGCCGCGAGCCAAGCACCATGCGCGGCCGCGGCGAGGTATCCGGGAAGGTTTTGAAGTCCAGTCGGGATGAGATTCGTCAGCCAACTGGTCAGCACCAGAGCACTCACAAGCCCCGGAACCGAAAGGCCTGCAACGAACGCCGTCCCCGCCTCACGGAGCCTCAGCTGCGCGATCACGGCGGCAGTCAACACGACCGCAACGGCAATCGAGTACCACGAAGTTTGCAGCGCCGCGGACGCGATCGCGAGCCCGGCGGCCGCCACCGTCAACAAGAAGACCGGCCGATCGACCGTCGGCAGCCGCACCCGATCCCGCCAACGCCGTACCGTCGCCTTCGCCGCACCACCGAACGTCGGCCCGGCCGCGCGCCGCCGTACCATCGGTGCTGCGACTGGCTGCGGCCTGGCCGGCGGCGGGGCGTCGAGGTAGGCCTGCGCGGTGTTGGAGATCGTCCTGCTGTCGTCGTTGGTCAGCTCTTCCAGCTTGGCGCGCGCTGTCTGCCGGACATCCTCATTGCTTGCCTGGAGCAACTGTCCGAGCTCCTGGAGCCCGGCCTCGCGCAGCGGTTGCAGCGGACTGTCCAGGTTCGCGGTGATCCGCGGCGGCAGGGTCCATTGCACGTTGGCCGCGATGACGGTCCGCCCCTCGACGTCGGCGAACTGCTTCGGCCGCTGGCTCGGCTGCTCGGCAACGACGGCGTCGTACACATAGCGATAAAGCTCGTCGGCGGTGATGTCGCCGTCCGAGTCGAGATCGGCCGCACCGCTGCGCAGACCCTCCACCACGTGGCGTGTGAACACCGATTGCGCCGCCTCGCCGTGGATCTCGCTGCCTTCGAACGCGTACTGACGAGAGTCCGTGGCCGTCAGCACGATCCGCCCTCGACCACCGAGCTCGGCCTTCGTGTGGATCGCCGCGTCCGACTTCGCGAACCGTTCCACGGTGTACGCGCCGGCGTAGCAGCAGTCCAGGATCAGGATCTTCTGCCGCGCCGGGCTGTCCTCGACGGCCTCGTCGATCATGTGTGCCGGCAGCGCGCTGAACCGCAGCCGCTCGCGTTTGGTGTTCTTCATCGCCAGGTACAGCCGGCCGTTGTCGTCCTTCAGACCGTGGCCGCTGAAGTACAACAACGTCAGGTCGTCACGCTCGGCCGTCGCGTAGAACTCGCCGATCGCTTCGCCCACCCGACTCGTCGGCTCGTTGATCAGCACCTGTACCTCGAACCCGGCGATCGCAGGATCCTCGAGTACGTCGGCCAGCGCCTCCGCGTCCTGCGCCGGCGTCGTGAGTCGGCGCAACCCGGCGTCCTCGTACTCGTACGTGGCCACCAGCAAGGCCCGTCGACGCCCCACGAGTCAGCTCGCTTCGTGTTTGCGGAGGAACGCCTCGATCAACCGCGCCTTCTCCTCGGTCGATGCCGCGTCCACCTCGATCGAGTCCGCCCCGATCGTCAACGTCACGCGCTGCTGCGGGCTGCGCCGTACCAGCCAGTCTTTGAGAATCGTGACCAGCACCGACACCATCCCGCCGGCGCCGCCCAACGCGATCGCCACCTGACCGGCGACAGCGGCGTCCCCCTTACTGCCTTCGGGCGCGACAGTTCGTACGTCGCGGGTGTCGAACTCGCCCAACTCGCGCCGCAACTGCCGAATCCCCCGATCCGCGAACTCCGGATCGTCGTCGACCAACCCGACCTGCACCCAAACCCCCACAGAACCCTCCCAGGATCGCGACTCATGATCCCGGGTCGGGCCGTGGTTCCGCAACGTTCGGTAGCCATTTGCCGACGCAATGCAGGGAGCCCGGAGTGCTCACGCACCCCGGGCTCCTTTGGGCTCCGCCCTTCTGGAGGGACGTCCGGGCAGAGCTTCCTCGTCGGGCTCGACCTCAGACCCGTCGGCGCTCCCACCAGTTCTGCCGCAGCCCCCCGAATCCACAACGAGCCACCGGCCGCCGAAGGCCTTCCCGAATCCTGCGCCCCATCGCGATCCCTTCCCCCCGGGCCGACCCCCCTCAGCCCCACCACAAACGCTACGCGCGCCGGTTCGCCCCGACAACGCCCGAGCCGCCGTTCAAACGTGTGACTACCGAGGGCGATCGAGGAACTCCTCGAGCAACGCAGCCCGCTCGTCGAACGTCGGCCGCTCCAACTCGATCGAATCGTCCCCCAACGTCACCACGATCTTCCCCGGACTCTTCCGCCGCTGGATCCAGTCCCGCAGTACGGCGACCAACGTCGGCACCACCCCACCCGCCCCCACCAACGCCACCGCGATCGCAATGGACCCATCATCCTGAGCCAGCCCACCCGCATCCTTCACGTCCTGCGTAGGCAGCCCCTCCCCCGCCAACTCCTTCCGCAGTTGCTGAACCGCCTTCACACACCGCTTCTCGTCCATCCCCGCGTCCGGAACGACCCGAACCTCAACCCACCGCGGCTCACCCATCCACCACTCCCATCAGTTGCCCCAGGCCCCCTGTGGATAACTCCCTCACGCGTCCGTCCTCAACTCCTATTCTGCTGAAAACCCCACCGAAAGGCCCTCCAATGCCCCTCGAGGACACCGAGCCCATCTCCCTGATCACCCCCACCACCGCCGCCGAACTCCTCCCCCACATGCTCACCCGCTTCCGCCTCGGCTACCAAGACCCCCTCATCTTCGGCACCACCAAACCAGAAGCCGTCCTCATCCCCTACACCCTCTGGCACACCCTCAGCCCTGTGGATAACTCAGGTCCCGATCAACGCTGAACTCCTATCCTGATGACGATGCTCCACGCACTGGAAGGACAACGATGGACTCCGAAGAAACGCCGTACCTCCTCCCCGACGGAGACCGCGTCTGGGTCATCAGGACGTCCACCGCAGGCGGCCTCCTCCCCCAGATGCTCGAACGCTTCCGCGCCAACAACCCCGAACCCCTCATCTTCGGCGACGCCGGCCAACCAGAGGCCGTAGTCATCCCCTTCGACGTCTGGCGCCGCCTCGACGCTTTGGCTACTGACGAGGAAGGGTTCGACGCGACCTACGCAGTAGTCCGTGAGCGGCTCGCTGAGCCCGGTCGGTCGATACCCATCGAGGATGTCGCCGAGGAACTCGGCCTGAACCTCGACGAGCCGATCCCTGACTCCGAACTGCCGAAGCCGCAATGACGCAATATCGCCTGCTTGTGCGTGAGGAGGTACTGAAACAGTTAGCCGTACTACGGCACGCGGCGCGTACACGACCCGGCGGCCTGCGCGATCGTGAGTTCCGCACCCTGGAACTCGGCCTTCGCGCGGTCGCCCACGGTCAAGAAGAGGCCTTCTCTGGCAAGCGCCTCGGCTTCACCACTCACGACCTCAGCGACTGCGCCGAGATCAAACTGTCCGCCATCCCGGAGTCCCACGGCGACCGCGAGCTCGGGCCCTCACACCGCCTCATCTACCGCGAGTTCGAGGCTGAGGATGGCGGACTACCGTACCGGCAAGTCATTGTATTCGAGCCCCGTAAAGACGACCGCCCTTTCGAAGTCGCCGCCGTCCGCCTCGGCCGCCACCGAGGAGTCCGCCTTCACGACGTCAAGCCAGTCGTACGCACAGAACCACCCGCCCCGATCCGCCTGGCGCTCCCCGCTGACATCCGCATCGCCCTTGCCGCAGCATCCAATGTCGCACCAGCCTCCGGCGCCGTCAGATGTTCAACGCCTGCCGAGCAGCCACGCCGCGGTCCAACCCAAGGCGGCCGTCAGGCCGGCCGCGAGCCCCAGTAGGTCAAGCCTCTGCGTCGACATTCAACACCCGTGGCGCCGGGATCGAGCTGCGGGAGCAGCACGGCCAGCCGCCGGGCAGACTTCAATTGGAGGTCCGACGCATCGCCACGAGCATGCGACTATCGTGAAGCCTGCGACGATCGAGTCCGGAGAACGCCGTGAGCGGACAACGGAGGGACACGACACCAGATGGACACTGCCCAATCCACCGAAGAGCGCATGACGGAAAGACGAACTTCGCTTCAACTATGCGCGGGTGCGGGTGGATTGGCACTTGGCCTCGAATGGGCTGGCTTCGACCCTGTTCTGCTGGTCGAGAAGCGCCCTGTTGCCTGTGAATCGCTGCGACTAAACCGGCCGGGCTGGGACGTACGGGAAATGGACCTCCTCGACTTTGATCCGGTCGAGCATCAGCAGTCCTATGATGTCGACTTGCTCGCGGCTGGACTTCCGCGCGTGCAGGCGAGCGCCACCGTTCATCGCCGCCGTGGGAGTCAGCTCGAACTTGAGCTTATTGAAGCCACGATCCTGTTAATGCACGGCGTACAGCCTCGCGCAGTCCTCATCGAGAACGTTCCGGACCTGGTCACAAAAGACGCTTTTGCGCCGATCCGTGCGTTCATCGACCGGGAACTCGAGCATCTCGGTTACCGGTATAAGTGGTCGGTAGTCAATGCGGCGGACTATGGAGTTCCACAGGATCGAAAGCAGGGACTCTTGGTCGCCTTCAAGGAGTCTGTAATCGACGCATTCACCGAACCTCCCCGCAAGCTGGATCCTCCAACTACGGTCGGTGCGCTTCTTGAGGAGTCCATGGCGTCGCGCGGCTGGAGCGGGGCATCGGCTTGGGCAGCGCAGGCCAATCGAATCGCCCCGACTCTCGTGGGCGGCTCCTGGGAACGCGGGGGCGCCGACCTTGGACCGACAGGGACCAAGGCCGCGTGGGCCAGGATGGGCGTCGATGGCGGAACCGTGGCTGATGATGTACCCGGGGCAGACTTCGAATGGCGGCCAGCCGAGGGCCGTCGCGGCATGGTTCCGCTGACCGTCGAGCAAGCAGCGCTGCTTCAGGGATTCCCCCCAGACTGGCAGTTCGCCGGACGCAAGACCGCAAGATATCGACAGGTCGCACACGCATCGCCTCCGCCGGTCGGAGAAGCAGTCGGCCGAGCCGTTCGGCGAGCGCTGGATGCGTGTTGACGAGCTAGGGCTGCCGAACAGGAGATAGGATTCGACGCCATGACAGCCGTCCAGTCAGAACTCTTTCCCGCTGCGGACGTGCAGCTGGTGGATCTCTTTGCCGGACCTGGCGGGCTGGATGTAGCGGCGCGATGGCTGGGCGTGAAAGCCCAAGGGATCGAGTGGGATCCAAATGCGTGCGCCACGCGCCGGGCTGCCGATCTTCTCACCACCGAGGGTGACGTCCGACTGTCCGAACCCGCAGACTTCCCCGGCGCATCCATCCTCGCGGGCGGCCCGCCGTGCCAGACTTACACCGTCGCCGGCTCGGGCGCAGGCCGCCGGGCACTGGATCAGGTGCTTGCATTCGTCAAGCTGATGGCGGCGGGCGAGGACGTCTCCGAGGAACTGACCAAACTGGATGACGAACGCACTGGACTGGTTCTGGAACCGCTCCGATGGGCTCTGCAGGCCGTGGAACGACGGAAACCGTTCGATGCAATAGTTCTGGAGCAGGTGCCTGCGGTACTGCCCGTCTGGCACGCCGTGGGCGAAGCGCTCGAAGGCCGTGGTTACAAGACCATCTGCGGGATCCTCCACACCGAAGAGTTCGGGGTACCCCAAACTCGTCGTCGAGCGATTTTGATTGCTCGACGCGACCGCAAGCCGAGTCTCCCCAGCCCGACGCACCGCCGTTATCGCAAGGGCGTTCCGCGGTCCGCCGGAGATCCTGACCTGCTGCCCTGGGAGACGATGGGTGATGCACTCAATCGCGGCCCGTTCGAGGTGATCTCCAACTATGGCACCGGCGGTGACCCGAAAGCTCGTGGTCGGCGCACATCAGGTGAGCCCGCTGCGACGGTCACCGGCAAGGTTTCGCGCAATCGCTTGCTGACTTCGGGCGCCAGCAGTGATCGGTTTACTCATGCCGAGGCCGGTCGGCTGCAGACATTCCCGGTCGACTATCCGTGGGCAGGGAAGGACATCGCCCAGCAAATCGGCAATGCGATTCCACCGCGCCTCGCGGCACATGTCCTCGCGGCAGCCTTGGATCGGGAACTTGACCACAACGCGCTCGACGCGGCGGTCAAGGGCAAATGGCTAACGGCAGATTGCGAGCAGCCACCGCTCGTACGTACGGTCTGACTCTTCCTGAACTTGCCTATGCCGCGATCCGAGGACGAGCTGTTCATCCGACGACGGCCCCGAACGGGCTCCTCAGTTCTCGTCAATCGCCGCGTGGCGCGGACGTGTACGAATCGGAGCATCCTCGAGCAACGCCTCGAATAAGTGCCGGAGAGAGTCGAGCTTCCGGCTGCTGACGCTGCCATCGTCGGGTCCAAACGGAAGGCGGTCCCATGGGACGGGCGGAGCATCCGTCGATTCGTCGATCCAGCCCTGAAGCGCGGCACCGTCAACGAGCTCGTCGGGGGCCAGCACGTCGTACACCAATGTGCTGCCGGCCGCGTTGATCGCCGACGACAAGGCATTCACGCGATCCCCAAGGCGTGACATTCCATCGGCGATGAGTCGGTTCAGGACAGCCACGATCGCAAGCGCTGTGGGCCTGTGATCGATGACGTCCAACCGTAACGTGGTGTTCAGGACGTCCTGGACACCACACGCTGTTTCGACCGGCCGATAGTCAGGACCGTTCCGGAACATCTCAGCCGCCCACCAGAGACGAGCAAACGCCTGTGTGTACCCGGGTCCGCTGAATCGAGTCGCTGTCACGATCTCAGCGCCGCGGTGCCGCCAGACCACATAGTCGGGAGCAACGACCATCGCGAGGTAGTTCCACAGACGGCCGTCGGCCGCCTCCGCTCGGGTCATCCGCAACGTCGCGTGCAGCCGCGGGGCGAGCCAGGCGTCTGCCTCGACTCGGTCGCCCTCGAAACGTCGCATTGCCTCGTCGAGCAGTTGCCGAACAGGCTCGACGCTCCACCGGGCTTGCGGCTCGGGAAGCTCGCTGGATGTCTTGATGAGGGCGCCGAGCGGCGGAGTCTCCAAGCCCGATTGGACGGCGCGGCTGAGGAACTTGACGACACTCGCGTCCGGCAAGAGTGCTAGAGCAGGGGGCAGGCTCCCGGAAGATCTTGGATTCACTGGCCGTCGCCCCCACCGTCGCGGACGACAGTACGTACAGCATTCGTCAACTTCTTCGCCAGCTGACTCCGTCTCCCGGCCGCGTACTGAATGCTGGTTTGCAGCTCCGCCCAACCGAACCCTTTCGTACGGCGTTCGTGCACCTCGTAGAGCGCATCATCGAGCTGTCGACCGGGGAACACATCAGGGAGCATCATGCGCAGCACACTCTCTCGCCATCCCGGAGGCATCTGGGGCGTACCGTCCTCGTCCAACTCGAGATCTCCGATGGCAGTGTGAAACATGGCAGTCCACACATCCTGTGCGATCTGGCCGGCCAGCGCCTCACGCAGCAACTTCGCCGCAGGGTGCGTACTCGTTCCGTTGAGCACCTCCGTCCAGCCGTCGGCAGCAGCTGTGTTGATGTAAACGGCAGGATTCTCACCACCGGTCTCAACGATCCAACCTGATTCCTTAAACGGCCGTAACCAGTCGTGCGGGCCAGTCACGAAGTCGACCTCGAAGATGTCGATCATTCGCTGTCGCATCGGGTCGGTCGACTGTAGGTCCACAGCCCAGTCTCTGCCCGACACACCGATGAGCCGCCCGCTCACTCCATCAAGGGTGCCGACAACGGCCAGAGAAAGGATGGCCCGATTGAGATGGCGAGAGCGATCGAGATCGATGCTGCCTCGCCACCGACCGTCGTCCTCCCGAAGCAGCATCGCTGCAGACCGACCGTTGGTTGCCTTCTCGGTCAGAGTGGCGAGGCACACCACGTCGGTCCACGGGCCCTCTGCGAGCTCCTTGTCTGGAAGTTCCGCGCTGAGCCGCAGGGTGGCTGTGTACCAGTCAGCGCGGCCCGATTGATGAAGCGCCACCGTGTGCTCTGCTCGGGAAATCCTGGTGTACGGCAGTTCTGCGCCATCCACCGCTACTCCTGCGACGTCGAGATTGACGTCCCCGAACAGTGTGGGATATGGGAATGCCGTTCTCATACCGCACCGCCGCGGGTCTTGTGAAGATCGACAATCAGGCGCGAGAATCCGGTCTGGACGGGGTGCGTCGCTGGGTCGGTAACGCCGATGAACGTCGCCGAGCGCACACCGGGTTCAATCAACAAATTCCCATTCTCGACCAGGCAGCCGACCGACGCTGTCAGCGCCCAAGCGACTGTCGGACGGCCCCCCGACCTGACGGCGAACTTGGCGATGGGTGTGAGTAGCCACGGATCCTCCGCATGGGGCAGTCGCAACTCGACTCGCACACGCCAGGCACCAGTGGCCTCGACCTGTGCATCGATGTCATGAATCGTGGGCACACCTTGCGCCCGACGAACTCCCACATTTCCACCGCCGCCGAGCCTCAACAGCTCACGAAGGACAGCCGGTCCGGTGCTCGTCGCGACTTCGCGTCGCGCGACAAGCGCGCGTACGGCCTTGTCGATCTCGGCTCGGAATTCACGCAGCCGGGAGAGCGCTCCGCGTTCGTAGACGGAGGTGAGTTCTTCTGTCCGATCCCATCGATCGTGTTCGGGCGGTTCCGACGCTCGCAGAAACTGCTCGGCAAGCGCTACGTCCTCATCCGCTCGTCCTGTCGCATAGCCGGCGAGAAGGACTGCTTGGAACGGCATCGCGCCAAGCGGAAGCTCACGCGGCCGCTGTTCGGTGACAGTCATCCGAGTACCCCGCATACAGATGACGCGATTGACTCGCTCGTCTCCATCAGCAGCAGGGGTGAGCAGAAGGGTAGCGGCGTGTTCTCGTCCCTTGCTCCGCGCGCCACTCGTCCCTTTCAGCGGCGGCACGAGAAGTGGCACATCGACGCGGGCAACCTGGTCACCGGACGTTAGATCTTCCACTGTTTCATCATCGAGGTAGGCCCTTACGGCGCGACTCAAAGCAGGATGATGAACGTGCGGATCAACGACTTCCTCGGGGATGTGCACGTGGCCATTCCGCAACGTCGTCACCCGAGCGTCCAATAGAGGTCTCGTGTTTCGTCCAGAGACCATCGCAGCCCAGAAGCCGTCGGCAAGCGATTCCACCAATTTCTGGTGCATTTCCTGCAATGTCTCTGCATCGCCTGAAGCATCGTGTGCTCCGAAAATGAGGAACGATGTTCCTGGTTGATCGTCCAAGCGCTCCAGGCACAGATCGCGAACCGTCTGCTCATCGGCCCACCATGAGCGGGACACGCCTTCGTGGTCTGGTTCGGTATCGGGTTCGCCGAACCACGCTGGCCCCGCATACGGCTCGCCACCTACCTCATGCCATGGCAGGTCGAGTCGACCGACGACGCGGCGCTCGCTACGACCTTCGTGCGGTATCGAGAGCGTCGAATTGATCAGCACCAGTCCAAACCGGCTTGTTGCCCACAGCGTCGCCTTGCCAAGGCCGTATGAGCCACCGGCGCGACCGCCAGATTGCTTGTGACTGTCAAGTTGTCGGCGTACCACGGCGGCAAACCGCCCATCCCCGTATTCAGGGCCGGTGAGCCCTGCGGCGTTGTAGTCGTCGACTCTCAGAACCAGCAAAGTCCGACTCTCCTCGAGATCGTCCAACGCCGCTTGAAGACTGCGCGAGACTTTCTGCTCGGCCGAGGCAGCATTGCTGTAGTGCTGCTTCAACTCACTCCAGTGCAAGGCCTTCAGGAAGCCATCGAGATATTCGCCACTCAGCTCGTGCAAGATGTAGCGCACTCCGACCGGCCTCGTGGAGTCGTAGCGCTCGTCGATCGAGTTCTGCGTGGCCTCCCGAGCGAGGACGGAGAGATCAGCATCGAACGCGAACGCGGCGGCGTTCCCGTACTCGCGTCCGCCATCCGCGTGGGCCGGCCGATGATGCCAGACCAACGGTCGGCTGACCTCGATGTCAACAGACCGGTTGTAGATAGACGCCGGATCCGTACCCAGCACCTCGGCGATCGCGCGCTTGGTCTCCTCACGCGGCTCGGCTCTGCCGGTGATCCACGCTGACACGGCCGCCCGGGTCAAGCCCAGCCGCTCTGCGAGTTGCGCCTGGGTTAGCCCGACTCTCCGCAGCTGGCGTCCCAACCACGGGCCGAACGCCTCTGTTTCATGCTCCACCATGGCTACCTCAACCTCCTGGCGCAACGAGAACCAACTCAGGTCAAATAGTGATTGACAGAAGGCGGTACGTCAAATTACGTTGGACAACCAGGTTGCCGCGAGGCGCCGGGGGACAGAATCCCGGTCGACTGTAACGAAACGTAGTCGTCGACCGGTAGTACAACCATGGGCGGCGGGAGGATCCTTGAGCCGCCACGACTGGGGGGCCCTGCTATGCACGCATTCAATCCACACCCTGCGGTGCCCGCCACCGTCACGCCGACAGCGAGATGGCTCCGGTCCGTGCCGTTCAGCCGATTCGACGACGATCGGAGCGCCGGATGAACATTCCGCATGACGACCGAGTCCTAAAAAGGGTTGCCGAACTCACCGAACTTGCGCTAGGTACGTACGCGTACGACCCGGATCGCATCGAAGAGGATTCCAACGGCGAGCGGCGGATTCACCAGGGAGGCTACGGAGACCGTCAGCTGTTCGAGCTGGTCCAGAACGCTGCCGATGAGATGATCGGCAGTGAGCACCGAGGCGGCAAGATCCACGTCATCCTCACCGACGAGAATCTGTACTGCGCCAACGAGGGCACCCCGATCAGCCCTGAAGGTGCGGACACCATCCTGCGGATGGGCGTCTCGAGGAAGCGTGGTGGCCAGATCGGTCGCTTCGGCGTCGGGGTGAAGTCGGTTCTCTCAATAACTCGAACGCCCCAGTTCTTCAGCCGATCCGGTTCGTTCGGGTTCGACGCGGACTGGTCTGCGGCCGAGATTCTTGCCGCTGTCAACGGCAGGCGGAAGGCGCGCGGCCTGTCGCCGTTGGACACCGTCGGGGAGACGCCGATCCTGCGGTTGGCGCGTGCGCTCGATGTGGACGCGGCGCGAGCTGGCGATCCGATTCTCGAGGATCTATTGGAGTGGGCGACGACAGTCGTGCGACTGCCGTTGCTGCCCGGCGTCCAGGCTCGACTCGGAAATGATATCCAGCAGCCCGGGCAGGCCCGGCCCGGCCGGGAGTTCCCCCACTTGTTCCAACTGTTCTCCAACCACGTAGGAACCCTGCTGCTCGAGGATCGCCGCTTGATGCCGATCGTTCGGCGCGAGATCTCGGTGAGCCACCACGGCGCGCAACACACCATCCACGAGACGCGGAGCGGCGCCAAGGCGCGCTCTGAGCAATATCGCGTCTTCACGCTTCCACACCAAATCAGCGACGCGACGCGCGGCGCGGCGGGAGAGCTGCACGATAGGGCCGTCATCGAGGTGTCCTGGGCAGTTCCCGAGTACACCTCGGTGGTGACCGAGTCCGGGACTGTGTCATACCAGATCCCGAACGAACGAGGCATGTTCTGGTCATTCTTCCCCACCAAGTACCCGACCACCTTGAGCGGCGCACTCAACGCGGCATGGAAGACGAACGAGGATCGACAGAATCTACTGGACAGCAGCGATCTCAACACCGAGCTGTTGGGGGTCGCTGCGAAGCTGGTCGTCGAGTCACTTCCGAACCTTTTACTTCCAGATGACCCGGCCGCCTACCTGCTATTGCTGCCCGGCCGTACCAAGGAGTCGCCGAACTGGGCGTGCGCATATCTGACCGAGCAGATCTGGAAGCTGGCGGCGATCAGTCCTTCCCTTCCCGATCAGGACGGCGAGCTCCGCGTTCCCACGGAACTCCGCATCCATCCAGAGCGGCTGACTGGACCGTCACTCGCCCTCTGGCGGGGCTACCCCGGTCGTCCCGCCGACTGGGTGCATCACTCCGTAGATACACACACGGTGCGACGCGGCAAAATGAACCACATCCTCGACGCGGCCGGACGAAGGGAGCCCGAGAGCATCCGCGACTGGCTGGAAGCGCTGGTCCAGGACGGTACCGCCGAGGCGTCGGCAGCGGCCATCCGCGTTCTCGCACGCCTTCTGGACCATGAGCTCGCACCGGTGGACACTGCTCACGAGGCCCTGGCTTCCGAGGCACGCCACGCGAGGATCGTTCTGACTGAGGAGCAGGCACTGGTCGCGCCCGTTGCCGGCCAAGTCTTCCGACGTTCCACCGAAGACGGGCTCCGCGACGACCTGACCTATGTGGACCCAAGGATCGGCGGCGATCCCGCTATGCTGTCGCACCTCGATCGTCTGGGTATCCGAGATGCCGACACCCAGGGCCGATTCCACAGCGTCTTGGACCAGGGCTTCCAGGGGTACACACCGGAGTTGTGGACGAGATTCTGGGAACTGATGCGCAGCGCGGGCGGGACAAGTCAGACGCCTGCCATCCGAGAGAAGGTGCGCAACGCTGCGGCGGTTCTACAGGTCAGG
This sequence comes from Kribbella sp. NBC_00662, assembly GCF_041430295.1. GTDB lineage: Bacteria > Actinomycetota > Actinomycetes > Propionibacteriales > Kribbellaceae > Kribbella. The sequence goes on from NZ_CP109029.1 coordinate 7,521,041, forward strand.
ACGGTCGCAGGCGCGTTCCGGCCCATCATGAACTGCCTGCTCCCTGGGCCTGTCGTCCCGCATGACGGTTCCCGTGACGCCACTCTCACTGTGGACGTTCGATTCCACACCGACGATCTCGCCGTGCTTCGGGAGCTTGGCATGACGGACCGTCCGACGAAGGGACACCGGCCCGAGAATGACAAGTGGTTCGTTCTCTACCACCAAGACGCATACGACGCCTATTGCGAAGAACTGGAAGTCACCGCACACCGAGTGCAACTCCAGACCGTCAGGCTCGAGGGTTCACCCACGGCAGGACCTCTACACCTATTCGATCAGCTGTCGGAAGAAGGTAAAGCCGCTTTCCTTGCCGCGATTCCGGACGAGGCGCTGGTAGAGAATTGGACCCGCCAAATCGGCAAGTCGGTGAACACCCGCGTCGCCGTCGCGTCGCCCATTCGGTGGCTACTCCGTACGTTCGGCACGGTGCAAACTTCGAAGGGCATCGTCCCGATACGCGAAGCAGTCGGACCTCAGCTCGGCGCATACTCGGCGGTGCTGCCTGTGGCGGAGATCAGTCCCGAGAAGGCACGTCGTCTGGGCATGCCCGATAGCGAGAATGCCGTCGCACCTGAGCGTTGGGAAGACCTGCTGGCAATGGCGAGACAGAGCACGGACGACAGTTTCGTAGGTGGCGCCTACGCATTGCTGATCCGCGTCGCGCTCGAGCTGGTGAGTGCAGAATCGGACGTCCGCTGTCGAGTCGGCGACGATTGGGAGTACCGCCCCGACGGGGAGATTGCCGTCGCGTTCAACCGTGAGCAGTACGACGAGCTGACACGAGAGAATCATCCGGCGCTCCTCGTTGCGTCGAAGGCCGACGTCGAGCAGGCGGAGTACATGATCCGCGAATGGGGAATGCGCCGAGTCGAGGAGGTCATCGAGAAGCGACTGCGGTTCGTGCCCAGCGGCCCAGCAGTCTTGTTGACCGACGAGTACCCCCCGCTGCGACAGCGTTTCGGCAGTCGGGCTAACGGTCTCCTCCTGCAGCGATGCACCGAGCTGGAGGAAGTCGTGCGTACGCCACAGGGCACACGCACCAGCGCGCTCCGGAGCGCCCGGCAAGAAAGCACTGCCTTGATCCCCGACACGTCCTCCCACGCCACCGCACTAGCACTTGCGGACCACGAGTTCGGTCTGGGCCTGGGAGCGGACGGTTGCCACCTACTGATCGATACCCATCGACGTCAGCAGGCCGACCAGGAATTTCAGGCACGGCTACAGTCGATCCGCGACGCTCGCACCGTCGTCGAGAAGATATCGTTGCTTGTGTCGGCCGAGGACCTTCGAAAGGGCCTGCCCGCGGGCCTGCTAGAGAGCGAGATGGCAGAGGCCGGCCAAGAGCCGGACACCCGCCGGCTGGCCGAGATGGCGTACAACGCACACGACGACGGCGTACTGCGGGCGTTCACCAAGGACATCGCCGCACGGTTCTCCAATGCTCCGTCGCGTTTCGACGGAGGCTCGAATGCGCTGAGGTTCGTTACCGACCTCGGCTTTCCGGACACCTTTGCGGGTGTGCGCATCCCGGCTCTCCCAGTAAGACTCGAAGCCGAAGGTCCAACCGAGTTCCCTGCCCTTCACGCATACCAGGAACAGATCGCCGCCCGTCTGGCCGACATGCTTCACCAGCCGACACCGCAGCGAGCGATGCTCAGCCTGCCAACCGGCGCGGGAAAGACTCGGGTGGCGTCCGAGGGGGTCATTCGATGGATTCGCGAGTCCGGTGTGCCCGACGGTCCGGTGCTGTGGGTCGCGCAAACCAGCGAGCTGTGTGAACAGGCTGTGCAGTCGTGGAAGTTCGTCTGGGAGCGGGTCGGACCCAAACAGCCGCTGGTCATCGACCGTCTGTGGCACACGAACTCGGCAACCCCGGTAACGGGAAGGCCCCACCTGGTGGTTGCGACGGACGCCAAGCTGCGGATGTGCATCGATACCGCAGACTACGCCTGGCTTCGAAACGCAGCGCTCGTTCTCGTCGACGAGGCTCATGTAGCCATCTCCTCCACCTACACCGAGATCCTTGGCAAGATCGGTCTCACTCACCGCGAAACTCGACGCCACCTCGTCGGTCTAACTGCGACGCCATATCGCAACAACGCAGATCTGACCCATCGGCTCGTACAACGCTTCGGCGACCGCCGCCTGGACGAAGGCATCTTCGCCGGCGAACCTATCCCGAGCCTTCAGGATCTCGGCGTTCTCTCGCAGGTTGAGCACCGCGAGCTGGTCGGCGCGGACATCCAGCTCAACAGCGACGAGTTGGCAACGATTGCGGGGTTCAACGGCTTTCTCCCGAAGGGAGCCGAACAGCGCCTGGCCGAGGATGAGGAGCGCAACAGTGTCCTGATCGAAGAGATCGCGGCGCTTCCTCCGGACTGGCCCGTGCTGGTCTTCGCCACCTCCGTTCAGCATGCAAAGTTCCTCGCCGCCAAGTTGTCCGATCGCGGCATCCGATCGGCCGCCATCGACTCTGCGACCCCTCTGCCCGAACGTCGCCAACGGGTGGATGCGTTCCGCGACGGGAGGATACGCGTGATCACGAACTACGGCGTTCTGTCTCAGGGCTTCGACGCTCCCGCGACGAGAGCCGTCGTTATCGCCCGCCCGGTCTACAGCGCGAACATCTATCAGCAGATGGTGGGCCGGGGGCTTCGCGGCATCCGCAACGGCGGCAAGGAGAGCTGTCTGATTCTGGACATGCGCGACAACATCACGAACTTTCACCAAGAGCTGGCTTTCACCGACTTCGAGCACCTGTGGAAGAAGGAGGGGCGATGACGGTCACACACGAAGTCCTGCTGACTCTCAGCGAGGAGCAGAAGGCCGCCGTCACGCAGCCGTGGGATAGTCGGACACTGATCACCGCAGGTGCGGGGGCGGGCAAGACGACCACCCTCACCTATCGCCTCGAACATCTGACGAGCGTCGAGGAACTCGAGGCCTCTGAGATTCTGGTTCTCAGTTTCTCGCGGGCTGCGGTTCGAGAGCTCCGTGATCGAGTCGACCGTCTGGCGACCACAGCTCGACGAGTCCGGGCCTACACCTTCGACAGCTGGGCGCTTGCGTTGCTGATGCAACAAGATCCGCACCGCGACGATCTCTCGAATTTGAGCTTCGACAAACGGATCGAAATGGCAACGGAGATGGTGGAGGCGGGGTTAATCGAAGAGACCGAAGTCGGTCCGCCGGCCCATGTCGTCATCGACGAGGTCCAGGATCTGGTCGGCGTCCGCCGCGAGCTGGTGGAGGCTCTTCTCGATCGCTTCGCCGACGAGTGTGGGTTCACAGTCGTCGGCGACGCTGCCCAGGCAATCTACGGCTTCCAGGTCGCCGATGCCGTCGAGCGAGCCAGTGAGACGAACAGATTCTTCGATTGGCTCCGCTCATCCTTCGGAGGCGATCTGGTCGAGGTGCAGCTCACCGATAACTTCCGGGCCCAGACGCCCGAGGCTCGCCGGGCATTGCCCTACGGAGCTCGACTTCAAGGGCTTCCTGTCGATCAGACGGAGGCGGCGGCGATCGCGACGGTCATCCAGAACGAGCTGCGGTCGCTGCTGGAGAGTGCGATCGACTTCGGGGCGTTTGACGACAGCTTCGTTCGAGACTCGCTCGTTGCCTACGACGGCACGACCGCGATTCTGTGCAGGGACAACGGTCAGGCGCTACTGCTGTCCGAGGAGCTGGACAAGAACAGTATCGGTCACAGCATTCAGCGATCAGCACGCGAACGACTCGCGCCCGCATGGCTGGCAGACCTCCTGAACGCCACGTCGGCTGCGACAATCACCGAGGATCGTTTCGTCGACATCATGACGACGCTCGCGCTGCCCGACGGACTTGATCCGGCCCGAGCATGGCGGGGTCTGCGGCGTGTGGCCGGTGTGCGGGGTCAGCTTGACATGTCAGGGTTGCACGGTGCCATCGCCGAAGGCAGGCTTCCGGATGAGCTGACGGGCCAGCTCCTCCACAGGCTCACCGTGTCAACGATTCACAGGGCCAAGGGACTGGAGTTCGATCGCGTCCTGATCCTTCCCCCACCTCCGCTAGCCGACGGAGAAGGCGAAGACGACCCGCCGGCCGAAGCCCGGCTCCTGTATGTCGCGCTGACACGTGCTCGTTACGACGTATACCGACTCACGCGGGTGCGTGATTGGACGGTCCGCAAGTTCCCTAACAGCTATCCAGCTATGGATCGGTGGTATCGGGGTGGCCGCGGGAAGCAGGGACGGTGGAAGAGGAATGGGATGGAGGCCGCAGCGAAAGACGTGAATCATGAGTTGCCTCCGGGAGCGGACGAACCGGTCTCCGATCCGGCAGCCACTCAGCGCTACCTCGCCGAACACGTTCATAGTGGCGACGCGGTGGAGCTACGCCGCCTGCACGACCTGCCGATGTCAGACACGGAGACCCCACAATACGGACTGTTTCACGACGATCGGCCAATCGGATCCACCTCGGCGCACTTCCGACACGATCTGTGGCGTCTGCTGAAGGTGAGCCGTGGCTGGAAAGTCGACCGATGGCCGATTCGTATCACGGGTCTCAGGGTTGATGCCCTGGAGACCGTGGCGGGATCTGCTGCCATCGGCAGCCGTGCGGGGTTGAGCGACCGTGGTATCTGGTTGGTTCCGCGCCTGTGCGGGTTGAGCAGATTCGACTGGCACGAAGACAACGATCCGGAAGGCGGCATGGCGTATGACCAGCTCCGAGCATGACGAGCACTACGAGCTGCGTGCCGGACTTCGCGCCGCGCTGCGAGCCGACCTACTCGGCCCCCTGAACGGGACACAAGAGATCCTGTCGAACGACGCACCCGTCACTGCCTATCCGATCGGTGTCCTGTTTCCCCAGGCCGGCGGCAAAGATCGACACCGTGCCGTTGACGATCTTCTCGACGACATGCATCCGGATATCGTCCGGCAGGACGATCAGGAGCAGGGAATCGCGGACCTCGGCATCACACTCGCGAACCGGCGCAAGCCCTCGACCATGGGCCTGACGCTCGCCGTCGACCTACAGGTGGCTGACACCCTGTTCGTCGAGGTGACCGCCGCGACGTACCAACCACGAGACGAGGCCGGTCGACGGATCGAACCACGCCGTAGCGAAGCTCGGACCACAGAACAGCAGAAGGAGCGGTGGCATCGCATTCCGGTCGGATCCGGACAGATCAGCGTCGATCTTCAAGCCAACGGCATGAGCGAGCCTCAGGCGGTCTGCGAGGGTCTGCAGCTTCGGACCCTGGTGCGCCCACCCGCCCTCGACGGGACGAAGACCGTCACGATCACGCTCGTGAACATCCACGAGACAAGCGAGTACGACCTCCAGGATGCTTACTGCTTCTTCCAGCCGGAGCTGACGATCTGCGGCCCGCCGGGTACACGTCCCTTCGTCGAACGTCAGGCGGCACTTGGCGCCGTTGATGACGAGCAGGCCTTGAGCCGACTGCTCCATCGGCATGCGCCGTACTTCGCGAGCGGTCATGGTTGTTCGGTGGCCTGGGAATGGATGCCTGCTGCCATCCGTACACCATTGCTACCACGAGCCGCCGTCTCCCGGCTGCGAACCGAGTTCATTCCCACCCACGAGGTGCTCCTCACCGACTCCAATCCGGAGATCGATGATGCCGCCTTGGCAATGCTCAGTCTCGCCCAAGCGCCTCAAGAGGTAGTCGTTTCTTCCCTCGAGAGACTGCTCGCCGGCTACGAACAGTGGATCGCCGATCGCACCGAGGACGCTTCGGAACTCGTCGATGAGGAGCTCGTCGAAGCAGCTGCACGACAACTTGCGACGTGTCGGAATGCCCACGCTCGGATGAGACGGGGCGTGGCATTGCTTGATGACCGGAAGCAGCCGGAGATCTTCGCAGCGTTCGCACTGGCCAATGAGGCAATGGCCCAACAACGAGCCCAAGCCTCCTGGATCAAGGCAGGCAGAGAGGGCACGCCGGATCCGCGCGGCGGTCGCTGGCGCCCATTCCAGATCGCGTTCATGTTGCTCTGTCTGGAAGGCATCGTGGATGCGGAACACGAAGATCGCGAACTGGCAGATCTCCTGTGGTTTCCGACTGGAGGTGGCAAGACGGAGGCGTATCTCGGTCTGATCGCCTTCACTACCTTCCTGCGACGCCTGCGAAATGGCGAGGCGGGCGAGGGAGTCACCGTCCTTATGCGCTACACCTTGCGGCTGCTCACGCTCCAACAATTCGAACGGGCGACCGCACTGATCTGCGCCATGGAAACGATGCGGCGGCGTCCGGCCGCCGGGCTGGGATCAGCTCCGATCTCCATCGGGATGTGGGTCGGGTCCTCTGCCACACCGAACAAGCTCTCGAGGGCAGAGGAACAGCTCGCCGCTCTTCGAGCGTACCCACACAAGTCTCTGCAGCGTGAGAATCCTGTGCAGCTGCACCAATGCCCCTGGTGCGGTACATCGCTGGACAGTACGGACTATCAAGTCGACCGCCCGGCGACTCGGATGTATCTGCGCTGCCCCGACTCTCATTGCGACTTTCACCTCGACGACGGCTTGCCGGTCCACCTGGTAGACGAAGCAATCTATGCCGCCCACCCGACGCTGGTCATCGCCACCGTCGACAAATTCGCGTCGATGCCGTGGCGACCGGAGACGAGAGCCCTCTTCAATCGCGACCTGCAGGGAATCAAGCAGCCTGAGCTGATAGTCCAGGACGAGCTGCATCTCATTTCCGGTCCGTTGGGCACGTTGACAGGCTTGTACGAGACCGCTGTCGATGTCCTAGCCAACGGTCCGAAGGTGGTCGCCTCGACCGCCACCATCCGGCGTGCGTCGGATCAAGTCCGGGCACTGTTCGATCGCCGCGTGGCGCAGTTCCCGCCCGCGGGTCTCGACTCGCGTGACTCATGGTTTGCAGTCGAAGCTCCACGGACAGAGAAGGCCTCGCGCCGCTATGTAGGCCTCCTCACTCCCAGCACGAGCCAAGCCACGCTGCTGATCCGCACCTACGCGGCGTTGTTGCACGCTGCCGACGAGGGCGATGTGCCCGACGAGATCCGGGATGCCTATTGGACTCTGGTTGGCTACTTCAACAGCCTGCGGCTCCTGTCGGCCGCCGAACTGCAGGTGCGCGACGACGTCCAGGACCGCCTCGAGATGCTGGCGTCGCAGGGCCGGGGCAGATTGCGCAAGCCGACGACGATCATCGAGCTGAGCAGTCGCGCCACGTCGAGCGACATTCCTCGCTATCTCAAGGAGCTCGATCGATCGAAACCTGACAAGGAAGTCGTCGACGTACTACTCGCGACCAACATGATTTCGGTCGGTGTAGACATCGACAGGTTGGGCTTGATGGCTGTGATGGGGCAGCCTCAGACGACGGCGGAGTACATCCAGGCAACCAGCCGGGTCGGCCGTCGCCATCCGGGTTTGATCGCCGTCATGCTGAACTCGGCTCGCTCGCGGGACCGGTCGCATTACGAAAGCTTTCCCGCGTTCCATTCCGCGCTCTACCGGGATGTCGAGTCGACCAGCGTCACGCCGTTCTCCGCGCGCGCCCGCGACCGAGGTCTCCACGCGGTCATCGTCGCACTCACCCGGCTGATGATCCCCGCCGCGGCCAGTGACGCAGCTGCGGCAGACATCGACGACTTCGTACACCAGATCAATTCGACCGTGCGCCCGCGACTGCTGGAGCGGGTCGCCTCCGTCGACCATCCGGAGAGCGCGCAAACCGCCGAAGAATTCGACAACTTCATCGAGTTGTGGCAAGAAGCGGCACTCTCGAATCCGACTCTGAGGTACGAGGCCAAGCGCGGCAGCTCGACTCCCGCCTTACTCGACGGCTTCGACGCCGCAGAGCAGGCCGAGAATTTCACCGCGTGGCCCACGTTGTGGAGCCTCCGTGATGTCGACGCCGAGTCGACACTCTTTCTTGAGCACAATCGGCAGGAGCGCTGAGATGCCCGGTTCGTCATCATCCCGTCGCCGCCCCGGCACGCTCTCCCGCGCGCTGCCCCGCAAGCTGGGCACAGTAAGACGATCACAGCTGATCACAACCTACGGCGTCGGCGCGATGATCGCGATCGACAACGAGTCCTTCATCGTCGCGGGCCTCGACTCCTGGGACCTGCGGGATACAACCTCGATCTCGGAGCCGCGGCTGGCTCACTTTCTGGGTGTGAGATCCTTCCGGCTACCGCCGACACCCGACCCCGACCGCGGAGTCGACGGCGTGCGGGTCCGTCGTTTCCCGGAGATCTATTCCTGCCCGACCTGTAATGCTCTTCAACTCTTCGCCCGATTCAACTCTCTCGCGGGTCAGGCCAGGTGCCCGGACTGCGACACCGAACTCGTGCCTTCTCGGTTTGTCCTCGGCTGCGACAACGGGCACATCGAGGACTTTCCATACTGGAAGTGGATCCACCGCGACAGCGAGCATTCTGGGGGCAGGTGCGGTGGTGATCTATCGCTCCGAAGCCAGTCCGACAGTGCCTCGCTTCGATCGGTGGTGATCAGCTGCAGCTGCGGTGTCCCCGATGTCTCGATGGAAGGTGCCTTTCGGACTTCCGAGCTCAAGAAACTGCGCATAAGGTGCGAGGGAAAGCGCCCTTGGCTACGCGACGCCAGAGTCGAACCCTGTGATCAACAACCGCGAACGATGCAGCGTGGTTCGTCCTCCACCTGGCACCCGATCATGCGCAGTGCGCTGTCGATCCCTCCGTGGGGCGAGGGCATTTATGCCGTGATCGAAAGGCACAATCTGTTTGGAGCTCCAGATGACGTAATCCGCTGGTGCTACTCGAATCAGCTTCGTCCTCGAGAGAAACACGACGTCGAGGTCGAGGATCTGATTCGCGTGGTTCGCGACATCGAAGAGCAAGAACGGTCATCCACACAGGGACACCCTCAACAGGCGGCGGGTTTCGAGTCACTGCGGAAGGACGAGTACAAGCGTCTGGTGCGCGAGCATCGCTCGGAATCGGGTGCGCCAACGCCGTTCGAGAACGAGAAGCCCCTGGGAGACCCTACGCCGATCCAGGCGTTGGGCGTCGACCAGAGCATGCTGGTGAAGCGATTGCGCGAGGTTCGGGTTCTCGCGTCCTTCTCGCGAGGAGCACTCCCGACGGAAGCCGACTCGTCACAGCGTCACGCAGCGCTGTCCTTGAATGCGCACCTCGACTGGCTACCGGCGATGGAGGTCAGCGGCGAAGGTGTCTTTCTTCGTCTGAACGAGGAGAAACTGCAGTCCTGGGAAGCGGCACCGACCGTCATCGCTCGTAGTAACCGGATTCGGCGCAACCATCTCGCCCTGCTGCACAGTCGGGCGACCGCAGGCCGGAAGGCGAAGAGGGTGGTGCCGGACTCGCCTGTCACGCCTCGGTTCCTACTGCTCCACACACTGGCCCATGTTCTGATCAACGAGTGGAGTCTCGACGGGGGATACCCGGCGGCGGCACTTCGGGAGCGCCTGTACGCCGATGAGAACATGGCTGGCCTACTCATCTACACGGCCACGAGCGATTCCGCCGGAAGTCTGGGGGGTGTAGTGGCGCAGGGTGAGATAGTCAGCCTGGCATCCTCGCTGCACGCTGCAATCGAGCGAGCCGGTTGGTGCTCCAACGACCCACTGTGCATGGAAACCGAAGCAAGCGGCGCCGACAGCGTCAACCTCGCGGCCTGCCATGCCTGTGTTCTGCTGCCAGAAACGAGCTGCGAGACAAACAACAGCTTCTTGGACCGCGCTCTTCTCGTATCTGCTCCATCCGAGGGGGTACCGGGCTACTTCACACCGTTTTGATTCGGACGTCGTTCCGCAACTGCGCGTTCAATGCGCGCAGCGGCGGCGTCGACGCCTTCGTGCTCCCACACCCGCACCACCAGCCATCCTGCTTCCGCCAGACGAGCATCCGTGTTTGCATCTCGCCGGCGATTGCCGTCGATCTTCTCCCGCCAAAACTCCGCGTTCGTCTTCGGCCATGTGGCATGCAAAGGGCAGCCGTGCCAAAAGCAACCGTCGACGAAGACGGCAACACGTGCAGCCGTGAAGACAACATCGGCTTCCCGTCGCACGCCCAGGACCGGACGGCGGTGGACGCGATAACGCAGGCCGGCGCCATGAAGGCGCTTCCGCAGCTCAACCTCGACTCTCGTGTTCCGAGACTTCTGCCGACTCATCCGTTGACTGGTCGCCGCAGGCGTGTCGAGTCGCTTGATCGACCCACCCTTCACGCTTGCATCGTCCCCGGAACGAGAGGTGCTTCCGCTCACCGAACTCCCTCCAGGAACTCGCTGGGTACACCGTGCCAGGAGACGAACAGCTGTTCCCGAGCTCGCGTGCAAGCCACGAACAGTAAGCAACGCTCGCGTTGAAGATCCTGCATATGCGTTGCCAGATCCTCTTCCGCCGGAGTGATCGCGCTCGCTGGGGGGACATGTTGAGCCGTCACACCGATCACAGCCATGCAGCGGAACTCGAGACCCTTCATCCGGTGCATCGTGGCGACAGCCACGCCGACTGCTCCCGTGTGGGCGTCGGCCAGCGCAGACGCTTCGATTCCCGCCCTCTTCAATTCCAGAGTCAGCGCATCTACAGAAACGTTCGATCGAGCTGCGACGCCGATCTCGTGTAGTTCGACCCCCGCGTCCATCCACTCGCGAACCTGCTCGACCAATGCTTTCTGTTCGGCGGCGCGATTGGCGAACGACCTGAGCAGCGGCGGATTCCCATGTGTCTCGCAACGATACCCGGCGACAGTCTCCGAGCCACCGTTCATATCGTCTATCGCCTGGCCGTTCAGCATCGTGAAGCTCCAGGCGAGGATTTCCGCCGTCGTGCGATAGTTGACGGTCAGCCGAGCGGACCGCCCCGCGATGTTCATCCCAACATCCTTCAGGCTGATGCGGTGCTGATAGATCCTTTGATGCGTGTCACCGGCGATGAAGACATCGTCCGCTGCAGGTGCCACCGCCGCGCGAAGGAGCCGCCATTGACCCGGGCTCAGATCCTGCGCTTCATCGATGACGACGTGTCGGAACGGCTTGTCGGTCATCTCCCCCAACAGCTCGGCGGCTTCGATCTGAATCGTCTCGTGGGTCCACAACCCGGCCTCGACCAGTCCTCGCTGAAACGCGTCGATCGCTTCCCAGACCCGCGTACGTTGACGATTACCCAACGCGCGGCCGCGGCCATTGCGTCTGGCCGTCAGATACGTCTGTCCATCCGAGATCTGCTGGGCCAGGACAACTTGTCGCCACTCCTCGGCCAGGAAGGTCTCATTGAGCGGCAGCTTCAGTGCTGCCCTCACCCGGCGCCACCGCAGAGTCTCCTCTCCATGGGAGAGCATCTTCGGCTGTCCGAGGCGCCGACGGACGATCTGGTGTGCCAGCTGGTCGACATGCTGTACGACGATGCGGTCTCGCACTGTGCGATCGTCAACGAGCAGGTCGAGTCCCACCTGGAGCGACGCGGCGAGTGTCGAAGTGAAGGTGGTGACGAGAACGGGTCCCTCGCCCTCACGCGCCAGGTGATGCGCACGATGCAGGGCTACCACTGTCTTGCCGGTACCCGGACCTCCCGTGACCCGAGCCGGACCGCGGTACGACGCCGTCGCAACCTTGCGCTGGGACGGATGGAGGTAAATCCGCCAGAGGTCCAGCGGACGACGAAACACCTCGAGCAACTCTGCCGAACCGGAGACCAGGACGACACGCTCGGTTGTACGCTCGAGCGCTGCATCGACATCATCGGGGTCGATCGCCTCATCGGCCGGCGGCGCGCCGAGCTCACTCCAGACCTCTTCGGGTGTCAGCCCTGCAGCGAGTCCGTAGAGCACCTCCCACTGATGCTGCGGAAGAAACGCCCTGGCGGCCTCGAGTTGGGCGATGTCGGTCAGGACACCGGCGAACTCACGAGTCTGATCATCGACACCCAAACGACGTAGATCCCCGTCACCAACGTGGGAGAAGAGGCGGTCGTCCTTCCCGCCGGCCGCCCGACTCAACTCGGGTAAGGTCGCGTCGATGGCCTCGACGTCCCTCACTTCGATTCGTCCGGTCACGGCGTTGACAGTCACCTGGCGGCGCTGCGCCCACACATAGGCGTCATCGTGCGGGAGAACTTTCAGCAAGGTGTATGTGTCGCCTGAATCGGGGGCAAGGACGACACCGCGCCAAAATTTGTCGATCCGGATCGATCTCAGTCTGTCATCTCGCGCGTTGCCGACCTTCTCAAGGTGGATCCCAGCATGCGTAGCTTCGTCGAACTTCGAGAAGACATCGGAGACACGGTCTTGGAGCTTCCGGTCCAGGCGCGCGAAGTCTCGGAGAAACTCCCTCTCGATCGCCAATCGCGGCATATCGTCCCTCCGTCCGTGGAGTCCCGCTCAGCTCGTCGCTTATGTTGGTCGTCAACGGATCGTGCAGGCCACGAGGCTATTCAAGTCACCGAAGCAGGTCACCCAGCGGCCCAGTCCACGACGGTCTATACTTCCAGCGCAGTCTTCCAGGCGGGAGTACGCGGCGCACGGCTGCTGCGCATTGTGTCTTCATGTCGTGATCTGCCTGGGCAGCTGGAGGTCTATGACAGCGCCGCATCCGACAAAGTCGTCACCCGGGTCATCCGATCCGAGGCGGAGTCGACCAAGTCGACGAGAGGCTCCTCAACTGGGAGCCTGCGCCGCGCGTCGATCTCGACAGCCGTCGTTCTCGTTATCGCGTGAGGTCGGCGGTGAATTGGTAGGCGTCGCCTCTGTAGTGGTTGGTGCCGGAGAGGAGGGGGGTGGTGTCTTGGGTATAGGCGATTTCGGTGGCTACGAGGATGGCTGCGGCGGGAGCGAGGTTGAGGAGGGTGGCGAGGGTTTCGGTGGCGTTCTGGGCTTGGACTGTGTAGCGGGAGTAGGCGAATTCGATGCCGTGGGTGGAGAAGAGTTCGTAGAGGGAGGCGTCGGTCAGGTCGGTGCCCGATAGCCAGGGCGCGACGGCGACGGGGATGACCAGGTCTTCGACGGTGACGGGGCGGCCGTCCATGCCGCGGAGGCGGCGGATGGCGGTGACGGGGGCGGTGGGGGCGAGGTGGAGGCGGTGGGCCTCGTCGAGGGTGGCGGGGCGTTCTCGGTGGTCGAGGATTTCCGAGGTGGGGCGGAAGCCGAGTTCGTGGGCCATCTCGGTGAAGGACTGCAGCCGGCTCGGGGGTTCGCGCAATACCAGGTCGCGGACATACCAGCCGCGTTGCGGTGACGGGGCGATGAGGCCGTCGTCGGAGGCGGCCTGGAAGCCGGCGCGGACGGTCATCCGGCTGAGCCCGGTCTCCAGGGCGAACTGACGTTCGCTCGGCAGGCGGCTGCCGCTCGGGTACTTCCCGCGGACGATCCCCTCGCGGATCCGCTTCTTGACGCGCTCAACGGCAGGCTCTGTCACGGCGCTCACTATACCAGTTTCGTCAGTTGAGCCAGGCACAATTCCAAACTGGTTCATACTGGCATAACTGGTTTCAGCGTCGTAGGGTGGCGGGAAGTCACAGACGAAGGAGCAACGATGGTCAGCAGGCGGAACGTGTTGAAGTCGGGGGCCGCGCTCGGACTGTTCACGCTGGCCGGATGCGCGCCGCAGGGTACGAAGGCGAGCAGCGCACCGACCACACCCGCCAAGTCGATCGACGTCGCCAAAGCCGGTGCGGTGACGTTGACGATGCTGGACTTCTGGGGCGGTGACTCCGCCAGTTGGGTCGCCAGCGCGGTGAAGGGTTTCCAGGCGAAGTACCCGAACGTCACGATCAAGCGCACGTCGGTCGACTGGGGTCAGCTGACCCAGACGGCCAATCTGCGGCTGAAGGAGAAGAACCCGCCGGACATCATCACCGTCAACAACGGCTGGCAGTCGCTGGGGACGTTGTCGAAGGCGGGCCTGGTTCTCAACCTGGACGGATACTCGAAGTCGTTCGGCTGGGACAGGTTCCCGAGCACGATCCTGCGCCAGACGCAGTTCACAACTGACGGCACGGAGATGGGCAGCGGGTCACTGTTCGCCACGCCTGTCGCCAGTTCGTCGTTGATCGGCCTGTACTACAACAAGACGGTTCTCGACAAAGCAGGCGTCCAACCGCCGACCGATCTGGCGTCGTTCGAGGACGCGTGCACGAAGGCCAAGGCCGCGGGCCTCATCCCGATCGGTTACGGCTCGCAGGACAAGGGTTCGTCGACGGCGATTCTGCTTGCCCTGCAGGACCTTTTCGGCGATCAGAAGAAGATCAACGACTTCGTCTACTCGACCGGGTCGGTGAAGGCCGACGAGATCGGAATGTCCGAGGCGGCCGAGCACCTGAAGTCGTACCAGGACAAGGGCTGGCTCACGCCGAACCATGCCGGCATCCAGTACGCCGACGCGATCGACGCGTTCATGAAAGGCAAATCGGCGTTCCGCTTCGAGTACACGGGAACGCTGGCGTTCAAGGGCAATCAGAAGCAGGAGTACGGCTACGTCCAACTCCCCCAGGCCACCGGTGGAAAGGTCGTCGGCACGGGCGCTTCCACCGCGGTCGCCCTCGGGTCGAAATGCGCGCATCCCGACGTCGCAGCCGCTTTCCTCGATTTCCTCGCCGGCCCGCAAACCGCGCAGTACGTCGTCGAGGCCGGTCTGCTGCCGTTGCTCAATGACGTCAAGGCGCCCGCGGACAACCCCGAATTCGGTACCGAGATCGCCGGCCAACGGTCGCTCGACAAGGACAACGGATACGTCCCGTACTTCGACTGGTCGACGCCCTCGATGCTCGACACGCTCGGCGGTCAGGTCCAATTGCTGCTGGCCGGCCGGAGCACCGCGGCTGAACTGGTCAAGGCGGTGCAGGCCGACTACGACAAGTTCCAGGCCGCCCGATGAGTGTTCTCGCGATCGGTCGCACCAGAGCCAGGACCCGAACCGTCTCACGGCAAGCCCGCAAACGGCGCTGGATCGGTCTGCTCTTCCTCTCCCCCGCACTCCTGCTGTACGGCGTGATCGTGCTCGTCCCGCTGCTCCAAACGGTGAACTACTCGTTCTATAAATGGGACGGCGTCAGCGAACCGACGTGGGTCGGACTGCGCAACTACCTCGAATTCGGCCGCGATCCGAGGATGTACGCCGCTTTCGGCCACGTCCTCGTGCTGATTCTGATGTTCGGGCTGATCCCGCTCGGACTCGGACTGATCAGCGCCGCACTCCTCAGCAGGGCAAAGATCCGCGGCGAAGGCATCTACCGCTGGTTCCTGTTCCTGCCCCAGGTGCTGACGAGCGTCGTCGTGGCGATCATCTGGAAGCGCATCTACGCGCCGGACGGACCGCTCAACAGCATCCTGCGCGGCATCGGACTAGGTCACCTCACGCGTAACTGGCTGGGTGACTTCACCTGGGCGCTGCCGTCGCTCGGCATGATCGGTGTCTGGGGCGGTTTCGGTTTCACCATGGTGTTGTTCCTGGCCGGCATTCTCGCGATCCCGGACGAGCTGTATGAGGCCGCGCGATTGGACGGTTCCACGCGATGGCAGGAGTTCTGGCTGATCACGCTTCCCAGCCTGCGCGGACAAATGGCGATCGCCCTCACCCTGACCATCACCGGCGCGCTCCGGACCTTCGACATGGTCTACATCACCACGCAGGGCGGACCCGGCACGGCCACGACGACTCCGGCGCTTCTCCTTTACCAGTTGGCATTCGTCAATCCCGACGTCGGTAGAGCATCGGCGACTGGCGTCGTACTCGCCGTGCTGTGTCTCGGGATCGCTGTCGGCATCACGAGGATCATGGAGAGCAAAGACCGATGATCTCCAGATTCGAACGCGTCTCGAACTACGTCATCGTCATCGCGCTGACGGTCGGAGTGCTGTTTCCGGTGGCGTGGTTCGTCCTCACTTCACTCAGCCCGAACACCTCAGGCGCCCTCGACTTCTCCAATATCGCCTGGAGCAACTTCAGCGCGGCGTGGCACGACGGTAACCTCGCGCATTCGATGTACGCGTCCCTGGTGATCACGGTGTCCGCGGTCGTCGGACAGACAGTGCTGGCGATCATGTCCGGATACGCATTCGGCGTACTCGGCGTCGTCGGCGAACGCTTCCTGTTCCCGGTGATCCTGTTGGGGATGATGGTCTCGACCGAAGTGATCGTGATCCCGCTGTACTACGAGTTCCAGCGCATCGGGCTGACCAACTCCTGGCTCGGACTCGTCATCATCCAACTCGGAATGGGTGTGCCGTTCGGGACGTACTGGATGCGAGCGACCTTCAGATCGCTCCCCCGTTCGGTGATGGATTCGGCCGCTGTCGACGGTGCAGGAGTGTGGAGCACCTTGTGGCGCATTCTCGTCCCGATGGCGCGTCCCGCAGTACTCACCCTGGTCCTGCTCTCGTTCATGTGGACCTGGAACGACTTCTTCCTTTCCCTTATTTTCCTGGGCGATCCGGACAAGCAGACCGCGACAGTTGCCCTGGGCGCCTTCCAGGGCCGGCATGTACTGCAGGTCAATCTGATGGCGGCCGGATCGCTGATCGTGTCGCTGCCGGTCGTGGCCCTCTACCTGTTCTTCCAGCGCGAATTCATCAGCGGCGTCATGGCCGGCGCGGTCAAGGAGTGACGTGACAACGCCTATCACTGTGGTACCCGACGCTGCCCGACTCGGCGAGGCCGTGGCGCAACGGATTCTCGAGCAACTGTCGACAGGCAGGGCCATCGTCGGCTTCCCCGCCGGCCGCAGCGCCACTCCGGTTGCGGCTGCTCTCAAAGAATCCGGGGCCGACCTGGACGGCCTTCAGATAGTGATGATGGACGAATACGTCACCAGGCAAGGAAGTCACTGGGAGCTCCTGGACCCACACACACCCCACAGCTGCATCGGCTGGGCCGAGCGGAACCTGCTGGGTCCCCTCGGCCTTGGTCCGACCAGTCTCCTCACCCCGGACCCCAACGAGCCCGAAGCCTTCAGGCAGGAGATCCTCGACCGAGGCGGCATCGACCTGTTCCTCCTGGCCAGCGGTCAAGGCGACGGCCACGTCGCCCTCAACGGCCCCGGTACGCCGCGGCACGCGCCCACGCGGGTCGTCGAGCTGCCCGAGTCGACCCGCCGCGACAACGTGTCCACCTTCCCCAATCTGCAGTCCCCCGCCGACGTTCCGACGTACGGCGTCACGATCGGTACTGCGGAACTCGTCGAGCTCTCGCACTCCGCGGTGATGCTGCTGTGGGGAGAGAACAAGGCGTACGCCTTCGACCGCATCACCCAGGCCGACCAGTACGACCCGTTGTGGCCGGCAACGATCGTGCACGACTGCCGCAATGCCCTCATCTACGCGGACGAAGAAGCCGCACAAAAGTCAGAACGAGAAGGAGTCTCCTAGACATGGCTCGAATCAAGATGGCCTACATCGGTGGCGGATCCTCCCGAGCGGCCGGCACCATGGCGTCGTTCTTGTGGCACGGGCCGGAGTTCGCGGGCTCGGAAGTCGTGCTGATCGACAAGGATCCGGAGCGGCTGGAGATCGTCCGCCGGATCGCGGAGAAGCTCGCGGCACAGGGCGGTGACGGCATCACGGTCACCGCGACGACGGACCAGCGTGCTGGTCTGACCGACGTCGACGCCGTACTGACCAGCTTCCGTCCGGGCAACTTCGACGCGCGGGCCCTGGACGAGCGCATTCCGATCAAGCACGGCGTGATCGGCCAGGAGACGCAGGGGCCGGGCGGTTTCTTCATGGCGCTGCGCTCGATCAACGACATGCGCGGCATCACCGACGACCTGCAAGCGGTCGCCCCGAACGCAGTGATCTTCAACTACACCAACCCGGTCAACATCGTGTCGCAGGCGGTCGCGAGCTACACGCCAGTCCCGATCTACTCGATGTGCGAGGGTCCGCTCGTGTTCCCGCCCGTCGTACTGCGGGCGGCCGGGCTCGATCCGGAGCGGGCCAAGGTCACGATGGCCGGCGTCAACCACAACTGCTGGAGCTACGAGCACCTGTACGACGGCAAGGACGTCATGCCGCTCCTCGAAGCCGCATGGGAAGAGCGCAAGGACGACCCGACGCTCGACGACAACTCCAAGCGTGCGCTGCATCTGGCCGTGGTCATGCAGTCGATCCCGTCGGACTACTTCAACTACTACTACTTCCGGAACGAGGTGTTCCGAGCGCAGCAGGCCGCGCCGCGGACCCGTTCGGAAGTGATCATGAACGAGGTTCCTGGGTACTGGGAGCACTACCGCGAGCAGGCCGAGGCCAGCCACCCCGAGCTCGATCCGGCTCGGTCGCGCGGCGGAATCCACGAGCTGGAGCTGGCGATCGACGTCATGAGTGCCTACTACAACGACACGGGCGCACGCCTACCCGTCAACCTGCCGAACGCCGACGGGGCGCTACCGGGCTTCGATGCCGAGACCGTCGTCGAGGTGTACTGCAACGTGAACCGCAAGGGTTGCCACATCGAGCCACAGCAGGCGCTGCCGCTTGCTGTCCGAGGCGTCACGCGCCAGCTCGCCGACTACCAGATGCTCGCGGCGAAGGCCGCCTGGGAGGGCAATCGGGCCGACGCGATTCGCGCGCTGATCGCGAATCCGCTCGTGCCCGACCTGGCGATCGCCGAGCCGTTGTACGACGAGATGGCCGCCGCGCACTCGGCGTACCTGCCGGAGAGACTCCTGCGGTGAGAGACGTCTTCCTCGCGGTCGACGCCGGGAACACCAAGACCTGGGCTGGTCTGACCACCGCGGATGGTGACCTGATCGCCCTGGCTCGCGGCGGTGTCGGCGACATCTACGCACCAGCGGGGCCCGAGACGGCGCGAGCCGTCGTACTCAGCCTCGTCGACGAGGTGCTCCAGGCTGCAGACCTCGAGCCGTCCGAGGTCAAGCACGCGGCGTTCCGGTTGGCAGGCGTGGACTGGCCGGCGGACGAGCAGTTCTGGAGTGCGGCGCTGGAGCCGCGCTTCAACAGTCTCAGCATCAAGAACGACGGGTTCGCGCTGATTCGGTGCGGCCGGCTGGACGGGCAGGGCATCTCCGTCGTACTGGGTACGGGCGCAGCGCTCGCGGGCCGAGGGCCGGCGAAGGAGTGGGCGCTGT
The DNA here is from genome assembly GCF_041430295.1 of Kribbella sp. NBC_00662. GTDB lineage: Bacteria > Actinomycetota > Actinomycetes > Propionibacteriales > Kribbellaceae > Kribbella. The sequence continues at coordinate 7,540,143 of NZ_CP109029.1, forward strand.
CGTGGTGGCTGCAGCATCCGCTCGGCGCTGCCGGTCTGGTGAGCGAGGCATTGCGGGCGGTGTACCTGGCTGAGCTCGGGATCGGTGAGTCGACGAAGCTCGCCGCCGTACTCCCGCCGTTGGTCGGTGCCTCCACGCCGGAGGAGATGCTCGAGCTCACGACGGCTCGCGGCAACGCGTTCAACTTCGCGGCTCAGGCAGCGCATGCTCCCGCCGTACTGGCGCTCATCGACGACGACCCGGTGGTGGCTGGGTTGGTCGATACGCAGGCGGAGCGGCTCGCGGAGTACATCGGCAGTCTCGCGCGGACCTGTGGACTGGTCAGACCAGTGACCGTAGTAGTCGGAGGTGGCCTGGTACCGGAACCGGACGCGCCCTTGTTCGTCGCTCTTCGCCGTAGGTGTGAGGGTGTTGATCTCCGCCACGCACAGGCGCCGGCGCTCGTCGGGGCGTTGCTCGATGCGATCGCCGAAGGTGGCGCCACGCCGACCGAAACGGTCCGGGCCCGACTGACTCAGAAGCTCAGGTGATGGGACTGTCCTGATTCTTTTGTTGGAAGAGTTGGCCGCGGCGAGCAAGGGTGGTGGGTATGGACTTCACTCATCTTGGGCGTACTGGGTTGTCGGTTAGTCGGATCGTGCTGGGGACGATGAACTTCGGTCCTCACACCGAGGTGGGGGACGCGCACGCGATCATGGACGCGGCGCATGACAAGGGCATCAACTTCTTCGACACCGCGAACGGGTACGGGCGGGCCATCTACCCGGGGCGGACCGAGGAGATCATCGGCGAGTGGTTCGCCAAGGACCCGTCGAACCGGCACAAGACCGTGCTGGCGACCAAGGTGTACGGCGACATGGGCGACGGCTGGCCGAACGAGGGCAAGCTGTCCGCGCTGAACATCCGCCGCGCGCTCGACGCGTCGCTGAAGCGGCTGCAGACCGACTACATCGACCTGTACCAGTTCCACCACGTCGACCGCGCGACGCCGTGGGACGAGATCTGGCAGGCGATCGAGGTCGCGATCCAGCAGGGCAAGATCCTGTACGCCGGATCCAGCAACTTCGCCGGCTGGCACATCGCGCAGGCGCAGGAGGCGGCCGCGCGGCGCAACTACATCGGCCTGGTCAGCGAGCAGTCGATCTACAACCTGCTCGTCCGCGACGTCGAGCGCGAGGTCCTGCCGGCCGCGCAGTACTACGGCCTCGGCGTGATCCCGTGGTCGCCGCTGCAGGGCGGTCTGCTCGGCGGCGTCGTACGCAAGGAGAACGAGGGCGTACGCCGGCTCGAGGGCCGCGCCAAGGAGACGCTGGAGCGTCTGCGCCCGCAGATCGAGCAGTACGAAGCGTTCGCCGACGAGCTCGGCCACGAGCCCGGTGAGCTCGCCCTCGCCTGGCTTCTGCACCAGCCCGCCGTCACCGGCCCGATCGTCGGCCCCCGCACGATGGAGCAGCTCAACTCCGCCGTCCGCGCGGTAGACGTCAAGCTCGACGAGAAGGCCCTCGCCCGCCTCGACGAAATCTTCCCCGGCTACAAGACCTCCCCGGAGGACTACGCCTGGTAAGACGCACCAGACAGCCGGTCGCCACCAAAGGCGGCCGGCTGTTCTATGCGTGGACCGCGGTGGTGGGGAGCATGCCGATGAGGGCGTCGGCGGCCAGGGAGGCGGCGGGGCCGGTGGGGACGGCTACTGAGACTTGCCAGGCGGAGGCTGCGCCGGGGGCCAGGGGGACGGTGACGTGGTCGCCGTGTTTGGCGGCGATGCGCTCGGGGACCAGGGCGACGCCGAGGTCGTAGGCAACGAGGGCCAGGAGCGTGTGTACGTCGTTGACCTCGATCGTCACGGGGTGAGCGACGCCGGCCGTGGTGAAGGCTCGGTCCGAGATCGCGCGAGCGCCCCAGGTCGGGTCGAAGTCGACGAACGACTCGCCGATCAGGTCGTCCAGCGTGACGCTCGACGCCTTCGCGAGGCGGTGGTCCGGCGCGCAGACGAGCACCATGCACTCGCGGGACAGCGGCCGGAGGTCGAGCCCGTCGACGGGGTCGCCGGCGGTGGCGACGAACGCGACGTCGAGCCGGCCGGAGGCGAGTTCGTCCAGCATCGGCGTGGAGCCGCCCTGGCGGACCTCGATCTCGACGGCCGGGTACGCCGAGCGGAACTTCGCGAGCAGCGCCGGTACGTCGACCACGCCGAGGCACTGCTCCAGCCCGACGGTCAGGTGCCCGCGCAGCAGCCCCTGGACCGCGGCGACCGCATCCTTGGCGGCCTCGGCGGCGGCAAGGGTACGACGTCCCTCGCACAGCAGCGCCCGCCCCGCCTCGGTGAGCTCCACGCTGCGGGTGTTCCGGACGAACAGTGACGCCCGCAGCTCACGCTCGAGCGCGCGGATCGACGCGGACAACCCCGACTGCGAGATCGACATCGCCTCGGCGGCCCGGGTGAAGTGTTTCTGCTCAGCCACCGCCACGAAGTGTTCCAAGTGCCTCAGCTCCATGACTAAGAACTGTAGTCGATCGAATCACCCCGATTCTGCGGCGCCGCATGTTGGATTACAGCGCCGCCCACCGAGGCGGATCGCCCGGCCATCATAAAAGCCTGCTGAAGCGCACCCCAGGCGCAGCCGGGCCCGTCTGCCGCGATTGCGATGGCCTGGCGGTCCACCTCTGTCGGCAGGGGCGAACACCCACCACTGACCAACCGTGCCAGGAGGCCGCAGACACGCTCGATGGCACAGTGAACAGCCCGCACTGGCAGACGTTGATCAGTGCGGCAGGTCCGCCTGCGATGGGTGCGGGAGATATCCACAGCACCAAATCAGCGGTCTCCGAGCGAGCGGATCCGAATACCTTCCCCAGCATGGAAGATCCCTTGGCGGACGAACTCCGCAACCACTGGACAGATACCGAACTCGGCCGGACCTTCGCCTTGCTCATCATCGCCAACGAGCACGCGGCCCAGGGAAGACCCGACCGAGCCGTGGCAATTTGGCAGCAGCTGATCAGCGAAGGAGGTAGAGCGGGCGACAGCGCCAGGGTGGACTATGCCGACTACCTGTTTCTGGCGAACCGGCAGAGCGAAGCTCGGAGCCAACTTGAGGCCGTTATGACCGACGGGCGGATCTACGCATCCGCGTGGCGCAGCGCGGCCGAGATGCTGGAGCGGCGTGGTGAGCTGGACGATGCCCTGCTCTGGTACGAGATCGCGGCCGACAACATGACCGCCGAAGACGTCACCAACACCCACCGGGTTCGAGCGCTGGTGACCGGTAGACGACGTGTGAAGTGGAAGCTGGGGTTGCCGCTGGATGGCATCGATCTGCTCGGGGAGCAGGGCAAGGACGAGGTACTGGATCGGGAGGCCGAGCTGCACGATCTCCTCCGCCTGCCAACGGTGAGCAACGGCCGCATCGAGGTGTGGGATCGGAGCGAGTTCGACGACGCCGTGCGGTGGCGCAAGCACCTCATCGGCGGAAACGCCGACCGCTACTGTCACATGGTCGAGCGCGAGCTGCGCGACCGCAAGCAGCGGGTCACGATCGCGACCTGGACGTACTTCGGTCTCCAGGACTGCCTGCGAGATGTCAGGACCCGTCACGACGAACTACCCGACGGGCGACGTGTCGCCTGGCCGCCGCCGCGCAACCAGCCGTGCTGGTGTGGATCGGGTGTCAAGTACAAGAAGTGCTGCGGTGGGCCGCTGCCTGCCGCAGAGCCTGTGCCCTCTCGTGCGGATCCTAGTGGGTAGGGTGTGCGGCATGGCGGATGAGGAGTTTCGGGTCGAGGTTGTGCTCAGTGACGAGGGGCACGGGTTGACGTTCTGGGACCGGTTGCGGGCGCTGGATCTGGATGACGACGCACGGAAGCGGCTCGGGAGTCAGGTGACGGTGACCCGGGACGGGAACCGGATGCTGATGTACACGCACACGCTCGAGGACGCCCAGGAGGCTGAGCGGACCGCCAAGGATCTGGTCGCCGACGACCATCTCGACGCGACGTACACGATCACGCGCTGGAACCCGGCCGAGCAGGACTGGACCGATCCGAGCGTGCCGGTCGGCCCGCACGACGCGGCCAGCGACGAGGCGAAGAACGCGGGCATGGAGGTCCCGGACCAGCGGTACGTCGTGGTCCAGGCGTACAAGCCGGAGTTCCTTCGCGACCTCGGTCTGTAAACCTCAGCGCGGGACGTAGCCGGTCTGCCGGCAGAATGCGTCGGCGGCGGCCTGGTGGGCCGCCGCCTCTCGTCAGGGCGGCCGAGGGCCCTGCAGCAGCGGGCCAGCAGGTCGTGCGCCAATTGCCGCCCGATGCCGTACTCGGCAGAATCAGCCAGCGCCTGGGTCGCCTGGGCGTGGGCGAGCTCGATCTCGCCGTCGAGGAAGTTGCACAGGGAAAGGTCGCAGTGCAGCTCGGCGAGGACGGTCGCATAGCCGGAATTCGCGGCGAGCGCCTCGCCTTCCTCGAAGTACGTCCGTGCGGTCGCGAGGTCGCCGGTGTGCAGGTGGGACTCGGCGAGCGCCTGCAGCGCGATACAGGTGTCGTAGCTGTTGTCGATCTCGCGACTGTCCCGCAGTACGTCGGTCGCGATCCGGCGCGCGTCCCCGTGACGACCTAGCCGGTTCTCGACGCCGGCCTTCGCCAGCCCCCGCTGGATCCCGTCGAGGCGATTGTCCACCAACGGCTCGGCGCGGCGCAGGTCTGCTGCCGCGAGCTCGAGTTCGCCGAGTTCCTTGTAGGCGCCGGCGCGGTTGACGACGCATGCGCGAGACGAAGGCCGCGACCGAGCCGCGTGCGGCGACGGCGCCGGCGATGCGCAGTGCGAGCGGGAGACCGGCGCACAGATCGACCAGTTCCCCGACGTCATTGGTTGCCTGAAGCATCGAGTAGACGAGGGCCGTGCCTGCTTCGGGGGTCAGGGTCGGGACACGGATCGGGATGCCGCCATCGAGCGCGGCGAGGGCGTCGAGCGGGTTCCGGCTCGTGACGAGGACGGCGCTGGTCGGCGTACCCGGGAGGAGTGGACGGACCTGGCCGCGTCCCTGGGCGTCGTCGAGGACGAGCAGGATGCTGCGCGTCGCCAGGCGCGAGCGGAAGAGTGCGGCGCGCGCATCGCCGTCGTCCGGGATCGCGTGCGAGTCGACGCCGGATGCCCGAAGCAGCTCGACGAGTACGTCGTCCGCGTGGCGCGGCTGGTCCGATGCGCCACGGAGGCGAACGAACCATTGCCCGTCCGGGAAGCGTTCGGTCAGCTCGCGCGCGACGCGAACGGCGACGGCGGTCTTGCCGACGCCGGGGGTGCCGGAAAGGGCGACGATCCGGACGCCTTCGGTTGCGGTGAGCAGGTCGACGACCTCGGTGATGAGATCGTCGCGGCCGACGAGGTTGCGGATGTCGAGCGGAAGCTGGTTCTGGTGCTGCCACTCGCCGTCGAGCGCGGACGTCAGGATCGATTGGCGGAGCGCGCGCAGCTCGTCGCTCGGGTCGAGCCCGAACTCGTCCACGAGCCGGCGCGCGAATCCGTCGTACGTCGACAACGCGTCGGCCTGGCGGCCGCAGCGGTAGAGCGCTGTCATCAGCAATGCGATCAGGCGGTCGCGCAGGGGTTCTTGTGCGCTGAGGGTTTGGAGTTGGCGGTCGGGGTCGTTCGACGGCCGGACGAAGTACTGGGAGATCGGGATCGCGCTGCTGCCGGAGTACCGCGGGCGCGGGATCGGGTGGCGGGCGCAGGCGATGCTGACGGCGTACCTGTTCGAACACACGCCGGTGCAGCGGATCCAGGCCGCGACCCATCCGGAGTACCTGGCCGAGCAGAAGTCGTTGGAGAAGGCGGGTTTCCGGCTCGAGGGCGTGATCCGCGGGTGCGAGGTCCGGGCCGGGCGGCTGCGGGACGGGTATCTCTGCAGCCGGTTGCGGGACGATCCGGCGCCGGACCTCGGCAACGGTTCGGTGACGGGACCTGCGACTGACACCGCCGGGGAACCTTCGGCGCATTAGTCTCGGCGGGTCGTTGCACGCTTACCCGGCGTGGTTCTGCGACATTGAAAAGGCTGAGAGAGGGGTCGCCCGTGTCGCGTCGTCGTGGTCTGGTCGCCGGTGCCGTCGTGTTGTCGTTCGTGCTCGCGGGGTGTTCCGACGTGGCCGCGAGCGAGACGAGCCCCTCGAATACCCCTTCGTCTACAGCCTCTTCCCCCAGCACGACCCCCAGCACGACGCCGAGCGCCACCCCGACCGTGAAGCCGACGGTCAAGCCGACCGTGACACCGAAGCCCAGGGTGAAGCAGAAGCCGGCGTACTACGCGTTGCGGGTCGAACGGCAGCTGGACAAGCTCGGGTACCCGGTCGGGGACATCGACGGTGACATCACCGCCCGCGCCAAGCAGGCGCTGTGCGCGTGGCGCGAGACGAACGGTATGCCGGTCAGCCGCGCCGGCCTGACCCTGAACGACGCGTACTCGGTGCTCAACGCAACCAAGCGCCCGACGCCGACCCGCTCCCCCGGCATCTACGTCAACAAGACCTGCCAGATCCTGTACCAGATCGTCGGAAACACCTACAAGCGGATCGTCTGGATCTCCACCGGCGCCCCCGGCTACGACACCCCGAACCGCACCGGCAAGGTCTGGCGCAAATGGGCCGGCGCACACGAAAGCAGCCTGTACGAGGACGCGTACATGTACGACTCCCTGTACTTCCTGAAGGACCGCCCCGGCATCGCGCTGCACGGCTCCCGAGTCAATTCCCTCATCAAGCCCTACCCCGCCAGCCACCGCTGCGTCCGCGTCATGCGCCCCGAAATCCACCAGATCTACGCCGACACCCCCATCGGCACCAAGGTCCAGGTCTACGGCGAGTACTAGAACCATCCAATTCCGGCTCTGACCTGCGGGTTTGTGCACACCGGTACTCATCATTGATCGACACTTGTCGCCCTCCCACGGAGCAGCGACGGAGCAGGCCGATGCCTATCGCAGCCACCTCGGCCCCGAGCCTCGAGGTCCGTTCCGCTGCCACGAACCGGAAAGCGCCTGAGTGGCAACGGTGGTAACGTCTGATCACCGCCGCAAGGGCCTTCCGACGACGGCGATATAGCCAGTACGTCCGGAGCCCGAAACCTTCCGGCGTACCGTCGGGACCGGCGACATCCGATCGCAGTGGGATGACCACCAAGACCAGCCGCCCCCGAGCCCGCGCAATTCTAGGCACGACCGGCGATCCGGTCCTGAGACTCTTTGGGGATCCAGGCCGACGATCAGTGCCGCTGTGTCCTCCACGGCCATCGCGCTCGGCGCCACGACGAAGTTCTACGGTGCAGTAAGGCCCGCACACGCCGGCAAGCCTGTCTATCTGCAGCAGTACGTCAACCGGACTTGGAAGACCATCGCAACAGTCAAGCTCAACTCGGCCGGGGCCTACGCGTTCGGCATCAAGCCCAGGACGCGCGGCACCTACGCGTACCGAACAGTCTTCACTGCAGACGCAGACCACGCCCAGACAGTCTCGGTGGCCAAGGCAGTCACCGTCCGCTGAACGTCCGGTATCCCCAACGCGCCCCGACTGAACGAGCCTCAGTCGGGGCGGCCCGGCCGTGCAGTACGACGTGTGCCCAGCCCGGCCGGCCGGAGCGCGATCGCTCGGCCGATGCCGGCGGTGGCGCCTGTGACCAGAGTCAGCGGCTCGCAGCTGTACCACTGCGTCGACCGGCGGGACCTGTCAGGTCGCCGGAAGTGCAGTCCTGGTCAGCTCCTCGGAGACTCGCCAGACCCGCTCGGCGTCCTCGGGACTGCGAAGCGGCGGGTACAGCCGCTGTTCGGCGGGTGGGCCGCCGAGGTTGCCGAGACCGCTGGGGCCGTAGAGCGCGCCGGCCTTGGCGTGGGGGTCGGTCGCAGCCATCAGGGCGGGCAGCTTGGCGGTCTCCACGGTACCGATCAGGATGCCGCGAGCCGAGAGCGCCCTGATCATACGGACCTGCGGCGTGTCACGGCTGCGCCCGAGCTCGGGACGCGCCGCCAGAAGACTGGTGGGAGCCACCCCGGGATGGGACAGATTGCTGGTAATGCCCCACCCGTGGGCCTTGCTACGGCGCTCCAACTCGACGCCGAACAGCCCGAAGGCGATCTTGGACTGGCTGTAGGCGCGCATGCCGTCGTACGAGCGCTCCCAGTTCAGGTCATCCCAGTTGATGTTGCCGCGTCGCGCCGCGACGCTGATCTGCGAAGTGACGCGGGCGAGACCGTCGCGTAGCAGCGGGAGAAGCTGACCGACGAGGGCGAAGTGGCCCAGGTGGTTGGTGCCGAACTGCAGCTCGAAACCGTCGGCCGTGGTCTGCCGGTTCGGCGGCGTCATCACTCCCGCGTTGTTGATCAGGATGTGGATCGGGTGACCCTCCTCGCGCAGTCTCTCTCCCAGCGCCGCGACCGATTCGAGCGACGACAGGTCGAGGCCGCGCAATGAGATGTTCGCGCCCGGTACGGCCCGTCTGATCTCCGCGATCGCGGACTCGCCCTTACGTGAGTTACGGACGGGCAGGATCACCTCCGCGCCGGCTGCGGCCAACCGTGCAGCCATCCCCAGCCCCATCCCGTCGCTCGCACCGGTGATGACGGCGCGCCGTCCGGAGAGGTCGGGAATCTTGATGTCTGTTGGTGTACGTCGCACTGGTTCGCCTTTCCCGTGGTTGTCATCGATCGTCGGACGAACCATCCGCGGTAACCACGGCCTACCGATCCGTGGCTACGGCCGGTCGCACGCGGTAGAAACGAAGTACCACTCGAGAGGAAGAGGACTTGATCGATCGCACAGGGTTGGCCGAATTTCTTCGCCACCGCCGCGAACAGTTGCAGCCCGAGGACGTCGGCCTGCCACGCGGACGGCGCCGTCGTACGAGCGGGCTACGGCGCGAGGAGGTGGCGGCGCTGTGCCACATGTCGACCGACTACTACGCCCGGCTCGAACGAGAACGCGGACCGCAGCCGTCCGAGCAGATGATCGCCTCCATCGCGCAGGGACTCCACCTCTCACTGGACGAACGCGACCACCTGTTCCGGCTGGCCGGTCACAACCCGCCGGCCCGGGGCGTGACCAGCGAGCACATCAGCCCCGGCCTGCTCCGCATCCTCGACCGCCTCGACGACACCCCAGCCGAGATCGTCACCGAGCTCGGCGAGACCCTGCGGCAGACCACACTCGGCGTCGCGCTCACCGGCGACACCACCAATTACAGCGGCCCCGCCCGCAGCATCGGCTACCGATGGTTCACCGAACCCGCCACTCGAGAGCTCTACGCCCCGCAGGACCACGCATTCCTGACCCGGATGTTCGCCGCCGGCCTGCGGCAGATCGTCACGATGCGTGGCCCGGCCTCCCGCGCGGCGGAGTTCGTTCGCCTGCTCCTGGACCAGAGCGAGGAGTTCCGGCAGGTCTGGGACAACCACGAGGTCGGCATCTATCCGAATGACGTCAAGCGCTTCGTGCATCCCGAAGTCGGCGCACTCGAGCTGACCTGCCAGTCTCTGCTCGACCCCGACCAGTCCCACCGCCTGCTCGTCTACACCGCCCACCCCGGCAGCGAAAGCCACGAAAAACTCCAACTCCTGTCCGTCATCGGAGCGCGCTTCGACATCGAACGCTGACGTGGGGGCCCAATGACAAGCCAGCCATGGAACATGACGCCTTCCGGGGGCGGAATCCCGTCAGCGAGCCAGACGATCGAGCAGTTCGGTCAGCAGCGCGTGTTCTCCTGGCGTGAGGTCGGCTGGGTCTTCGCGGAGCATCGCGCCCAGCGTGAGCGCGGCACTTGCACGGGTCGTCGGGGTGTCTCCCGCCGTTGAGTTCAGCACGCCGGCCAGCGCCGCCTCGCGGACGCGTTCGGACAGCGCGTAGTCCGGGTCCGGCTGCGTGATCAGCGTCAGCGTCACGCCAATGTTCGCGGCGAACACCTGCTCGGCAGCGTCTTCCGCGGGCACCTTCAGTAGGCCCTTCAAGGCCGCTTCGCTGAACCTCTCGCGCAGCGCGGCGTGGGCCGGAGCGGTGACGGCGCAGGGCTTTCCGGGCTCGGCGCGGCCATAGAGCAGGGCGTAGAACGTCGGGTGCTCGAGCCCGAACCGCACGTGCTTGTCCCAGCCCTCGCGCAGGTCGTCGAGCGGGTCGCCGGAGCTCTCGACGGCTGTGTACTGGGTGAAGCCGTGGTTCGCGACGGCGTCGATCAGGCCCTGCTTGCTGCCGAAGTGGTGGTACAGCGTCGGCGCCTGTACGCCGGCCCGTTCGCATACGGCCCTCGTGGAGACCGTGCCGGTGGTCTGCAGTAGCTCCGCTGCGGCGAGCAGGAGTCGATCCCGTGCATTCTGCATGTTGCTATATTAGCTCATGTATCGCTACATTGACATCTATAGCGATACATGAGTCGTTATAGCGAGGGGAGATGTCCGTGAGGACTTGGTTCATCACAGGTGGCACGCCTGGAGGATTCGGCCTGACCTACGCCGAGACCGCGCTGGAACAGGGCGATCAAGTGGTACTGACCGCGCGCCGACCGGCCGAGCTGCAGGAATGGGCTGACCAGTACGACGACCGCGTGCTGGTTCTCGAGCTCGACGTGACCGACGCAGCTCAGGTGCGGGCGGCGGTCAGGACGGCTGAGGAGCGGTTCGGTGGGATCGACGTGCTCGTCAACAACGCCGGCCGAGGCTGGTTCGGTTCCGTCGAGGGCGCTCGGGACGACGTGGTCCGCCGTACGTTCGACCTGAACCTGTTCGGGGTGGTCGAAGTGGTGCGGGCGGTTCTGCCGGGGATGCGAGCGCGTGGCGACGGCTGGATCGTGAACATGTCGTCGGTGGCAGGCCTCGTCAGCGCCCCAGGGTTCGGCTACTACGCGGCCGCGAAGTTCGCCCTGGAAGGGCTCTCGGAGACACTGCGTTACGAGGTCGAGCCGTTCGGAGTGCGTGTGCTCGTCGTGGAGCCGGGAGCGTTCCGCACCAAGGCCTACGCCGGCTTCCAGGACGAGCCTGTCGACGAGACCGTCGATGCCTACGTGCCGATGATCGAGGGCGTCAAGGCGGCGTTCGTGGACCAGAACGGCAAGCAGGCGGGTGATCCCGTGCGCGGTGTGCAGGCCGTGATCAGTGCGATGAACGCTCCCGTTCCACCGCAGCGCATCGTGCTCGGCAACTCCGGCTACGACGTCGTCGTGGCCATGCATGAGAACGCCCTTGCAGAGCTTCGCGAGAACGAGAAGCTCTCGCGGAGCGCGGACTTCTAGTAGCGCCCCACCACCTCGACCGAATGATCGGCGTTGACCCCGGCGTCGGCCGGGCGAACGCGCAGCCGGCCGACACCCGAAAGGGCGACGAGCCCTCGTGCTCGACTCGGAGGGACTCGACCGGTCCCGACTTCCAGAACGCGACCGCGTTCTGGCCACACCAGCAAGAAAGGACACAACCATGGGCACCATCACCGTCCCGAAAGCCATCGAGAACTTCATCGCAGCCAACAACGCCCACGACGCGGAGGCGCTGTTGGCCGTCTTCAACGACGAAGCGACCGTGTTCGACGACGGGAAGACTTACACCAGCGGCGGCGAGATCCGCGCGTGGATCCAATCGCACCTGATCGATCCCAAGATCGTGCTCACGCCGATCTCGTTCGAGAACGACCGGCTCATCGCCTCGGGCGCCGGCCAGTACCCCGGGAGCCCGTTACCGTTCGCATTCACCTTCGCGACGAAGGACGATCTGGTCACCGACCTGTCGATCGAACCCGCCTGATCCTGGACAGGCTGGAGCAGCATCACGCTGCTCCAGCTGCGCCAGTCCGTCCGGCGCGGCCACACCACCATCCGCGAGCTCACGGGCCGCGACGCGCTGCGCAGCGGGCAGGATCGATGCACTGGCAACGAGTACATATTCGAAGTGTGCGGTATTCCCAACAAACTCGTCACCGCGGTCCGGGCACAAGCCCGCACCCAGGGCCGCACCGTCAGTACGCCGACCGGGCAGCAGCACAACCCACCTCCGCGAGGATCGCAGCCGCTGACCTCTTAAGGCACATGAAGAGTCCATGCGACTCTGAATCATGGACCGGAATCGGGAATTGCTTGAGCGATTGTGGCCGACAGGTGGCCAACTCGCGTTATCGGCCGAGGCGGAACACGACCTGCGCGCCGAGGACTACGTGCTGGAGATGCCGCAGTCCGGTGAACGCATCGTCGGCCGCGACCGGATGCAGGCCATGCAGCGCGAATACCCGGCGCCACCATCGATCAAGGTCCTCCGGATCACCGGTGCCGGGGATGATTTCGTCGTCCTGCTGCGGTCGGACTACGGCGGTGACGTGTACTACGTGGCGAACATCGTCGAGTTCCGCGACGGACGAATCACCCGCGAGACGCGCATTTACGGCTCGCCGTTCGATCCGCCGGAGTGGCGCGCGAAATACGCCGAATGACGACCTCGACCTCGGCTCACTCGGCGACCTCGGTAGCGCGGGACTCGCGGGACGACGGTGACGCCGATCTGGCCGGGGCGTGAGTTCCTCCTCTACCCGCACGGCGATGTCGCGGGCCATCACCTGTGCGGCGATGTCGTCGACGACGTCCGGCAACACCATCACCAGGATGTCGCAGCCGGCCCGCACCGCGAATACCTTCACGACGCAGCTGAGCCCGACGTCGCCGCGGCGCGTTGGAGACGAGCCTCTCGCGGGGAGGCCGGGATCCGCGCTGGTTACCTTGTGGCCGAGCATCGTCCATTGGGGTCGACTTTGCCCGACGCGCTCAGTCCTCATCTCCGTGAAGGTCAGCTACTCATTCCGTTTGACTGGCAACCGGTGCATATTCGAAGTATGCGGTATTCCTGTCCACAGAGGGATCGGCGACTGCGACGACTGGCTCTGGTTCGTGAGCAGTGCTGGGTTATGAGGACTGGGTGCCTCGGCGAGCTTCGACAAGTTCGCTCAAGTGCGCTCGAGCTCGGACGCCTCGAATATCCGCCCTTTGCCTGTGCACGAGACGATGCCCATTCGGCTTGTGTCTTTGAAGCCGCCTCCGACAACTACCTCGTCGCCTGGCCGGCCGGCGACTTGTCCGTTTGCGTCAATCAGGGCGAGTGTGCCGTCAAGGAGTGCGACACTCCAGCCTGGAGGCCAGGCCACATCGATGTCGACGAGGGTGTCGACGCCGGGAGCAAAGCTCATCGGGCTGCGGACCACCAGGCAGTTTGTGGAAGCGTCGATCTCGAGAGTCCCGGGCAACGCAGCCTGCATCGCCACTGTAGGCACCTTGAGTTGAACAGTCAGACCGGGCAGCGCAGCATCGCGGTTCCGCTTCTCGTCACGATTCATCAGACCATCTCCAGGCTGTTGCACTAGATGCATCAATGTTGCTGTGAGCCCGTCTGCCCAGGTCAGCGGCTGCTGACGCTCCTACTCGCACGCTCATTGCACCTCCCTGACCTGCGCGATCAGCTGATCCGGATCAGCGAGCAATGTTGCATCAAGTGCAATTCATCCCGTTTGTGCTCTGGGACCTTGGCCCCGTCGCACCTCCCGCACCGCCACCCGTCGGCCACGTCACCAGCATCCGCCCGGAACTCAGCCCATGTCACCCTACGGAGCCCGTTCGGCGGCGCCGGCGTGATGCGCTCCAGCTGCCTGGGACCGGACGGCTTCCTCGGTCTGCCCGAGCTTCACACTCATCACACCCACTGGCGTGTTGCCCTCGGCAAGCTCACGCAACTGCCGAACCTGCTCGTCGGTCCAACCCTGGCCGCTATTACGGCTCGCTGTTGCCTCTGGCATCGTCTGCTCCCTCCACAATCGCCCTTGGCCGACCAGTACACAAGGCACCAACCGTCCATCTCCGACGGCCGACGTTGCACGCTCACGCCTTCACACATCAGGGCGCTGGGCCTGGCCCGCCGGCGATGCCCCTCAGCTCACCGGCCCGGGCCCGCCCGAGCGCACGTGGGGGCTGTAGTGACTCGGGGCTGAAGCCTCACCGCAGTCAGCAGTCGCAATGACTGGCCCTCACTGTGCTTGACGTGCCCAGCTCATCGGAATCTCAATCCCTGCCCGCCCGACTATCGGAAAGCTGCAGGTTGGGGGCCACCGAACAACCATCAGCGGGCCTATCTGACCAGCTGCCCGCCAGGTCGCGACGCGCCGACGCGACGGATTCCAACCTTAGGCGGCGAAGCCGATCTCGCCACCAGCGAAGGTTTCCTGTTCAGGAAACCTTCCATCCGAACGTGTTCAATCGGCGTTGTACCGGCGGGACGGCGCTTGCCGATCATGGCGCCAGGTGTCCGCGCATTCAAGGGGCGTCGTGGGGTACCGCAAGGCTGGAACCGTCCCTGTGTGCGGAAGGAAGACCATCATGAGCACATTCGAGCCGTGGAGTTACCGCGAGGATGTCGGCTACACCCAGGGCACGAACATCGTCGGGTACAAGATCGCGGCCACCGATGGCGACATCGGCAAGATCGACAAGGCGACGAACGACGTCGGCGCCGCGTCGATCGTGGTCGACACCGGTCCGTGGATCCTCGGCCGCAAGGTCCTGCTGCCCGCCGGCGTCGTCCAGCGGATCGACCACGACGACGAGAAGGTGTACGTCGACCGCACGAAGGACCAGATCAAGGACGCCCCGGAGTACGACCCCGATGCGTCCGACTACGACGACCGCGACTACCGCGACCGCCTGGGCAACTACTACGGCGACTACTACAAACGCGGCATGTAGCCCCACACAGTTGGCGCCGGTCTCGCCCCCGAGGCCGGCGCCTCTGCGCGCTCGTTGCCTATAGCAACTCCTTGTGAGAGTGGTGGCCGGGGAGGTCCCACGCTCGTTGAGCGGATCGTGGTTGGACGGCAGGACGAGCGCGATCATGGATCGCATAGCTCACACGGTCGGCGGGTTGCCCGAACCGGCGCGGAACAGGGCCGTCGACCTTGTCCGCCGAAGCCGGCGCGGCCGCGAACTCACCGAGAAGATCGCATCCGACCGGCTTCGGGGCCAGTCCACCCCCGACCCGGAGACCTCAGACGTCATGCGCGACCAGCTGCGGCTCGTCTTCACCTGCTGCCACCCGTCCCTCCGGGTAGAGCATCAGGTGGCACTCACTCTCCACCTGATCGCAGGACTCACCCCCGCAGAGGTGGCTTCGGCGTTCCTGGTCAGCGAGGAGACCATGGCCAAGCGCCTCGTGTGTGCCAAATACAAGATCAAGGCCGCGCGCATCCCCTGCCGCGTGCCCGACGACACCAGGCTCCCGGATCGGCTGCGCGCGGCGCTGTCGGTGCTGTACCTGGTGATCACCCTGCATGCAGGGGTGGCCACCGCTCCCTTGGGCTGGCAGTGCGAGCAGAACCGCTCGACGGTCATCTGCCCGTCATGTCATCGACGAACCACGCGACCGCGAGATCGTCCCGTGCTGGTCGGCGTCGATCCCCTGTGCCGGGGTGTTGCCGCAGGACGGGTAGCGGAGACGCCGGCGGTGCCTTTCTCTTCCCCGGGTCGTTCGTACCGGTGCAGTCATCGTTGCTCCCCTCCCCCGCCGATGTCCGCGCCGCGGCGGTGATCCCTGGGCGTCGGCATCCTCGCTGCAGGAGTGTGGTGTTGGGAGTCGATCGATTCTCAACGTCCTCTGCTCGGTCTGCCTCGGGACGTAGGGACCCTAGAAGCCACGCTCGTCCAGGTACTCCGCCAGGGCTTGCTCGGTCACGAACCCCTCCTTGAGTCCGTTGGCCTTCGTATACTCCTCGAGTCGAGTCTTCACCTCCGCCGAGATCCAGCACCTCAGGGCGCGCTCCTTGGCAGGTTCCCGCGGCTCCCGTGGCGATTGGTCAGTCATGCGCAGGAGCCTCTCCTGAATGCCACGGGGGCGCGGCTGATCTGTTCGGCGGCGCGTCCAATTTGGCGTTTATCTGATCGTCCAGCACTTGGTGCCACTGAGTATGCAAGATCGGCCACAACGACCGATTGCCAGGCTGGGCACTCGAGGCTGTGCTGGCCAGCGCTTCGGCTCCGGGACGTGTCTAGGAAACGGGGTCGGCGGAGTGCCCGAACACGCACCGTTTCTCTACACCCGAGTCGAGGCTTGGCGCCAGCTGTCCAGGCTCGCGGTATCTGGTGGGTAGGGCGCGGTAGAGGGTGGACCAGGAAGAGCATCTTGTCGCCGATGGGTGCCGGCGCAGATCCCGGTGAGGATGTGCAGGTTGATCGTCCGGGCGTGCAACTGGTCTTCGAGGAGTACGAGGAGTTCTTTCATCGAGCGCGCGATCCGGTCGGGTTTGCAGACCACGAGGGTGTCGCCGGCCTGGACCCGAGTCGAGACGCGGGCATATCCGATCCGGACGGTGTTGTCGTAGACGTCGTCGTGGGGTGATCGTCTCGAAAACGATCCCGAAAGGGTCAGAGCGCCACGCAGTTTCGGGACTAGTTCTCGGGACGGGTTTCAGGTGTTTCGAGGTACCGCCAATCGGTCGTCCCGAAAACGACCGATTTCGGGATGGTGCCCCGAGACGTCTCGCATCAAGTCGTAGCCGAACAGAACCAGCCCGGCCAGCGGTACCGCGGCTGCCCTAACTGCGGGGAGTCGAGCGGCTGCTCCGGTTCCCCGGCCCGAAAGGAATCAACCAGGAGATCTACACCGAGGCAGTGACGACACCCGAGCCGCTGCGCATGCCGGCCTCCGGATTCGTCACCGGCGACTCGGGCCTGGGCCATGTGGCCATCACGTCGAGCAAGCCGGCCCAGCTGCGCGGCTACTTCAACACCGTGTTCGACGCCCGACTGACCGACTACATCGACGAGACCATCAGCGGCGTCAAACTGAAGATCCGGTTCCTGCGCGTCAACGGGCGCCACCACTCGATCGCGATCGCCGGCACCCAAGGGTTGCCGATCGACCCCATCCGCACCCGCGTCCAGCACCTCAACATCCAGGCCTCGACCCTCGACGACGTCGCAGCCAGCTACCAGCGGGTGCACGAGCTCGGCTTCGGAATGGCGTTGTCGGTCGGGCAGCACACCAACGACAAGGAATTGTCGTACTACGCGCGCACCCCGTCCGGGTTCGAATGGGAGGTCGGCTGGAACCCGGTCGTCGTTGACGAATCCATCTGGGAGCCGAGCACCCAGCAGGGCATCAGCATCTGGGGCCACACCCCCGTCGGCCAGACCATCGTCGACAAGCTCGACCAGTTCCGCCGCGCCGCCCGCTCGCTGGCCGCCACCGAGGACACCGTGCCGGCCCTGAGTGGCCCCGGCATCCCCGACGACTGACCAAACGCGGTCCTCTCAGGATCCGGTGAATGGCTCGGTTCCGAGCACCAGGCGGAGGTTGTCGAGACCGGAGTGGGGGCGGGCGTAGGTCAGTTCGTGGTTCAGGTCGCCGATCGTGTTGGTGATGGGGATCGAGAGGCCGAGCGTGGACAAGGTGCCGAGCGCACGGCCGTTGGCGTCGAGGTAGGCGCTGCCGCTGTCACCGGGGATGCCGGGGTGCGGTGAGGCCGTCGTGTGGGCCCATCCGCGGACCGCCGGATCGGCGGTCTGTTGGCCCGCCCCAGAACGGCAGGCTCGGATTCACCAGTTTCAGGTACCGGGCATCGACCTTCACCAGCGCGAGGTCGTTGTGACCGCAGACCGCGCTGTCGGACTCGTTGCGTTGCTGCATGGTGATCCAGCTGCTGTAGACCAGGCGGCCACGTCCGACGAGGTCACCGGCCGAAACCGGGGATCCGCCGCGGCGGAAGGTGATGGCTGTCCCCAGGGGCAGGCTGTCGGCTCGGCAGCCGTTCGTTTCCTCGCTGGAGCCTCGCGCGGCGCAGTGCGCGGCCTGCCCGACAAAGACGTTCCTCAGTTTATCGATGAAGACGAAGTTCGCGGTGCACTGCCCATCGCCGGTGTAGACCTGCGTGCCGGGAGCAATCTGTGAGTTCGCGCGCGACGCCCACCGAACGCCGGCGTCAGCTGCGGCCACCGTCATCGGGGACGTGCCTGGATCCGGCGTCGCTTTGTCAGCCTCGATGCCGGCTCCGGCATGGCATCCGCCGAGGCAGACTACAAGGGCAGCAACGAGTGCCGGGATGCCTTTCATGGAACTGCCACCAGCCGTCGGCGGCGGATTACAGCGGAGGCTGTCAGGAGTACGTCGTCGACGGTGTCCGCAGTGAGCATGACGATGCTGTCGGGTCGGATCAACGCGCTGGTACGGCGGGTTTGGGCCAGCCAATGGTGCAGCCGATCCCCGGGCTTCGTCTCGAGGACGAAGACGCCCAAGGCCGCCGCCTCCGCTTGCTGGAACGCGGTCAGGTGCTGCGTCGTGAGCAGTGCGAACCGGCCGGCCGCATGGTCGTCCAGGCGTTGCTCGGCATCGACCGGCGCGTTCGGGCACAAGGTCCCCACGATGCCTCCGGACCAACGAGGTCGCCGTACCAAGCCGGTCCGAGTCAACCGCGGAGTTGCGCTGGAGAGTACGCGGCCCGCCAACCCTGGGACGAGGGACAACCGCGGTGCGATGAGTCGGCGAAGAACGTCGCCCGTCCGGCCGCCATTGGTCATGATCGCGCCGACTGCCTTGGCCAGGCGGATCATGTGGATCGCGTGCGGGCGTCGTTCCTGCTGGTAGGTGTCGAGGACTTGCTCGGGCAGCCGCGAGTCGAGGACACCGGCGAGCTTCCAGGAGAGATTCGCGGCGTCTCTCATCCCGGCGCCCAGGCCCTGCCCGATGAACGGCGGCGTCAGGTGCGCTGCGTCGCCGAGCAGGAAGATGCGCCGGTCCCGCCATCGTTCGGCGACCCTGGCACGAAAGGTGTACGACGCCACCCGAACGATGTCGATCGGGTCGTCGTCGACACCTCGCAGCCAGGGTCCGATGATCGCCCGAAGAGCCCTGAGCGTGCGGAAGTCGTCCTCGTTCTCGTCGTCCGCGAGCCGGAACTCCCAGCGATGCCGGCGGACGCCGACGCGCATGTAGGTCGCGGCACGGCCGGTGTCGCACAACTGATGCACACCGTCCCAATAGCCCAGTTCCTGATCGATGTCGAGATCGACGACGAGCCACCGCTGATCGAATCCGAGGTCCCGGCAACGAGCGGCGATCGCGCGGCGTACGAGGCTGTTGGCGCCGTCACAGCCCAGCACGTACGACGCCGTCAGCGTCTCGGCCTGACCCGTCGTCCGGTCATGGAGCTCGATCTGGACCTCGTCAACAGCCGGTTGCCGCACTGCCGTCACCTCGACGTCGCCCCGGAACGTCACCGACGGGCAGTTGTCGAGGTTCGCCCGCAGGAGCCGCTCGAGGTCCGGTTGGTCGAACAGGTTGGCTTCCGGATAGCCATGCCGGCCGGTGCGTGCTTGTCTCCGGAACTCCGCAATCGTGCGATGGTGCGCGTCCACCAGCCGGAGCCCCAGCGTCGGCCGGGAGATCCCTGCGAACTCGCGCGCGACCCCGACCCAGCCCAGGATTCGGTACACCTCGTCGTCGAGGTGCACTGCCCGCGGTTGGGAATACACATCGGCCCACCGCTCGAGAACGAGGACCTCGACACCGTACGACGCAAGCAGGGTGGCGGTTGCGACCCCGGTGGGACCACCCCCGACAACGATCACTCGGCCGGTCATGACGTCGCCCTAACGAGCAAGGCGAGATAGGCGACGGTCAGCATCGCCGTACCGAATGCTGGCAGAAGTCGCGCAGCGGAATCCCGGTTCCGCAGGTGAACGGTCGTTGCGCCGGCCATCAGGACAAGGATGCCGATCGCGGCGAAGATGCCGGCGAACCGCCACCACCAGCCGATCAGCAGCCCGGCCACGGCGGCCAGTTCGGCGACGCCGATGAGTCGGTAGGCGCTGACGCCGAGGTGAGCATGCGCTGCCGCGGCACGCATCGCCGGCACGGCGGCCACCTTCGCGGCGCCCAGCGAGCAGAGAATCGCAGCCAGTACGAGCTCGATGACCGCGATCATGAGGGCGTCCCTGGATGGCCGGTGAGGCGCCACGACAGGGCCAACGCGTCGAGTGCCTTCCGGGCACGGGCTGCACCGGCCTCGGATGCCGGCGTGACGACGACTTGGACCGTGCCGTCGGTGATCTCCGCATCGACGGTGGCGTCCGGACCGAGTTCGTCCTGTGCGGCTCGGCGCACCGCGTCCGCGCGGAGCGCGAGCTTGTACGGCTTGCCGACCGCGGTCATCGGGATCGCCTCGATCAGGTGGACTGCCTTCGGCGCCGCCGCCCGCTCCGCGATGTGCGCGGCGGCCCACGATTCGAGCACCTCCTCCGGCACGGAGACACCGTCGTTCAGCACGACATACGCCACGGGTAACTCGCCCGCGCGCCGGTCGGGGCGGCCAACAGCAGCGGCGGCTGCCACACCCGGGTGCGACAGCAATGCCTCTTCGATGATGCCGGGATCGATGTTGTGACCACCTCGGATGATGAGGTCCTTGGCTCGGCCGGTGAGGTAGACGAACCCGTCATCGTCGATCCGAGCGAGGTCCCCGGTGTCCAGCCACCCGTCGGCCAACGCACCGAGGCCGTCGAGCAGCAGACCGCGGCCGTCACGGCCGACGACGTACCCGGCGAAGACCGTGGGCCCCGCGATCAGCAAGCCTCCTGAGCTCGTCACCTTCACCCGCTGGTAGGGAAGCCGCACGCCGACTGCTCCCGACCGCGGCTGATCGGCGAATCCCCGCACACTTGCGCAGGTGGCTTCGGTCAGGCCGTATCCCTCGATCAACGGCACGCCGGTCGCGCCCTCGAAGGCCGTGCGTACTGCCGGAGGCAAGGCGGCCGCGCCGACCATGGCGAAGCGCAGGCTCGAGATGTCCGCGTCCACAGGACACTGCGCCAGAAGCTGATAAACGGTGGGTACGCCGCTCATCGTCGCTATCCGGAAATGCTCGACGAGATGCCAGAAACCGCCGTACAACTCCACGTCGCGATAGCCGAGCGGGCCCGCCCAGATGACCCGCTGGCCACGGAGCAACGGAGCGAGGAGGGTGACCACGAGTGCGTTGACGTGGAACAGCGGAAGCGCCGCGAACAGGACCGATTCCTCACCGAGCGTCGAGTCGGCGGCGATCATCCACGCATCACTGACTTCGTTGCTGTGCGTGTGCGCCGCGAGCTTCGGTTGCCCCGTCGTACCGCCGGTGTGGAAGACAGCCGCGAGGTCCGACGCCGAGGGCGGTGGCCCAGTGAATCGGTCTCCTGGCTCGTTCGACGTCAAATCGGTCAGGTACCCGACCCGAACGCCTGCAATGACAGGAAGCGCAGGGCCCGCCCCTTGTGCGCCGGTCGGGCGCAGGACGACGACGGCGTCAACGAGTCCTGACCGTGCGACAGCGACCGTGGTCGCCCAGACCTCGTCGTCGAATTCAGGGCCTGCGGCAACCAACACCCGTACGCCGGCTTGCGCCAGAAGCGCCTGGGCGGTAGGCGCGGCGAGCGTCGGCTGGACTGGTGTTGCGATGCCCGCGGTCTGAGCAGCCAGCGTGGCGACGATCGCATCGAGGCAGTTGGGCGTGAGCAGTCCGACGGCGTCAGTACGTCGTACGCCCAAGCCGTACAGGAGATTCGCGGCCCGGTGAACGGCAGCGCGGAGTTCGCCGTAGGTGAGGTCGACGTGATCACGCCAGCGGCGCGCATCCGGCATGATCGAGAGCGCGGTCCGCTCAGGCCACTTTTCTGCGGCGCGGCACAGTACGGCGTAGGTTGACGCCGGCAGACCACGATCGGACAACGAGATCGCTTCGATCGCCGGCAGGTCGGCCGGTCCGGTGTACCTCGGCCACAGCAGATCGGTGTTCACGCGTTCCTCACCACCGTGCGCTGCGTGCCGAGCACGATCGCGCCGTCGTCCGTGCCCACACCCGCCTCGACGACATCGCCGGCACGCAGGTATTTCCGGTTTCCGGCCTGCCGCTTGAAGAACGCCTTCCACTTCAGCGCGGGTGGCAGCAGCGAGCCGAGGATCTCGACCGGCTTGGCCGGCGCTCTGAGCGCCGTCCCGCCCGGGGTGCCGGTGAGGAGCACATCGCCGGGATCGAGCCGCTGGAACCTGGCCAGTGCCTGAAGCGCCGCAGCCGGCGAGAAGACCATGTCCGTCGCGACGACGCTGTCCTGCCGTGGCTCACCGTTGACCGCGAGGCGAAGCCGAAGATCGGCGAATCTCCCGAGCTCGGCGGCATCGAGCAGGACCAGTGCCGGTCCGGCCGGCGTGAACGTCGGGTACGACTTCGACTCGTAGAACTGCGTCTTCGGCAACTGCAGATCGCGGGCACTGACGTCGTTCGTGACGACCAGGCCGGCGACGTACCGGGCAAGGTCGCGCTCCTCGATCCTGGTTCCGACCGGGATCGGCGTACCGATGACGACACCGATCTCGACCTCGTAGTCGAGGAAGGAGACGTGACCAGGGCGGACGATGTCGTCGAACGGCCCACTGAGCGAACCGGAGGATTTCCGGAAGAAGGTCAGCGGGACCGTGTCCGGATTCATCCCGGAGTCCGTGATGTGCGACCGGTAGTTGGTCATCTGCGCGAGCAGCCGGCACGGGGTGGTGATCGGCGACCGCAGCGTCAGTCGATCGACCGGTACGACCGGCCGGCCGGGGGTGGCGGCGGCATCGACGGCGCTCCGGTCGGCGAGCAGTTCGGCGGTGGTGACGGCCGCGGTGTCGATCCTCGCTGCACCCGTCGGGGTCTGGACCCACCAGGCGTCTTCGCTCCGAAGGACGGATACGGTCATGACGCGGCCACCTTCAGCAGACCGCGCAAGCGCGCGAGATCGAACTCGTTTTCGGATCGCAGGGCGGATGCGATGGAACTGAGCTCCCCGAGCGCTTCCCGGCCGAACCCGATTCCCAGGAAGTCCTTTGTTGCCGGCGGCCCCCATTGGGCCAGCCCCGATGCCGTCATCGGCGCCCAGCCGGGCTCCAGGGTGTTGTCGAAGAGGTCGCCGTCGGTGAAGTGTTCGACCAGGAAACCGTCGGGATCGCGCCAGTAGTCGAAGAGCTGGCTGCCCTGGATGTGACGGCCGATTCCCCACGACCGTCGATAGCCCTGATCCAGCAGGTACTCGCCGCCGGCCGCCATCGCGTCCAGATCGCAGACCTGGTACGCCGAGTGCACATACCGGTCCCGCGGTCCGAGAGTGAGCGCGATCGTGTGGTGGTCGGTCGCGACGGTCCCGCGATCACAGCGCACGAAGCCCATCGCCGGACCGCGATCACGGCGCCCTTCGTAGTACAGGAAGTCACTCACGATCAGGCCGAGGTGCTCGAGGTACCAGTCCAACGTCTCGCGGAATTTCGTGCTCTGCAGAACCACATGCCCGAGTCTTTCGACCGTCACCGGCCCATGAGCCGCGCGTTGCGTCGCGTTGGTACGTCGCACCTCCGAGCCGAAGTTGAACGTGTGTGGTGATTGCGACGGGATCTCCGGCAGTTCGTGGACACCGCTGACGACCCGGACCCGCGCGCCGCTGGGATCGCGCAGTTCGACGCCGATTCCGCCGAGGCCGTCCGGTAGCTTTCCTGGACGAGTGCCGGTGGCCTCGGCCAATCGCACAACGTCGCGTGGATCTGTCGCCGAGAACGCGAGGCCGGCGAACCGCGATCGCGGGCCGCGCCGGATCAGGACGCACGGGGCTCCCGGCCGGGAGCCCCGGAGTTGCAGTTCCGCGGTGGTCCGCGCCACGACACCGAAACCGAAGGCCCGCGCGAACCGCTCGGCGCGATCGAGGTCCGGCTTCTCGAACTCCAGCCAGGCCAGATCCTCGGCTTTGATCACGGGATTTCGCGCCCGGCCCGGATGCTCGCCGCGCGCGACGCCGGACTCACTGTGCAGATTCCGGTGGCTCTCGTCCTTGACCGACCGCTCCACGATTCGCCTCCCCAGCTATCAACTGACGAAATCCTCACTCATGAGTAACTCGTCAGTCAATGGTTACTGACGAATTCGTCAGAAATGGGATCGCCATGAAGGCGTGACGGAGCGGCAACGAGCTCGGCGCCGCGGACCGGATCAGACGGCGGGAAGATTGTCGAGGCTCGGGAGCGGAGTCCGGGAGAGGGCGCGAGCCTCGTCGGGCGTCAGGCCGAAGGTGCGAAGGAGGTCCTCGGCGATCTGGTCGGTGGCGGCAGCGTCGTCTCGGTCCGGTCGATCGAGGAGGAGTTGGCCGAGTGCGAGCAGGGCTCCGCCGGCGATAACCACAGCGAGTTCGGGGTCCTGCGAGGTGAAGCGGCCGGCGTCGACGGCCGCCTGGAGGTCACGGATCGCGCGCGGCGCAAGACCGCGATCGGAGGTGATCAGTTCGAGCCCACTGCGCAGGAGTACGCGGCTCAGCTGCGGCGCCTTCCGGTGTAGCCGCCCGGTCAGCCGGAAGCTCCGCACGAACTTCTCGGCCGGGTCGTCCGACGGCTCGCCAAGTGAGTCCAGTACGGCGCCATGCGCCTCGAGGGCATCGTCGACGGCCGCCTGGAACAGCTCATCCTTGGTCTGGAAGTGGTTGTAGAACGAGCCCATCCCCACATCGGCCGCCTTGGTGATCTCCAGGATCGGCACGTTCAGGTTGCCGTCGGCGATGAAGGTCTGAGCTGCGCGCACGAGCGCCGTCCGGGTGCGCATCTTGCGACGCTCCAGACGGTTCGGCTCTGGCGTGGAGTCGGCTGCCATGCCGGAAGCGTACACGCTTCGTCAGAGATGACGATTTCGTCAGTCTGTTGTAGGCTGACGTTCGCCTCGTTAGTGACGATATCGTCAATCCTTCGCGTGAGGCCTGACCCAAGGAGTCTCCGTGTCGTCGTTCCTCTACCGGCTGGGGCGGTCCGCCGCTCGGCTCCGGGTGCTGGTCGTCGCCATCTGGGTGCTCGTCCTGGCTGCCGCTGGCGGCAGCGCGGTGGTGTTCAACCACGGCACGGACGACACCTTCAGCATCCCGGGCTCGGAGTCCCAGGACGCGCTCGACCACCTTGGGCGCGTCTTCCCGGAGGTCAGCGGCACCTCGGCACAACTGGTCCTTGTCGTACCGGACGGCCAGCAGGTGGGTAAGGCGTCGACGCGGACCGCGGTGGCGTCGGCGGTCAAGCGGATCGAGAAGGTCGACCAGGTCGCGACAGTGGTGGATCCGTTCGGGTCCGGCGTCTCGGGCGCGGTGTCGTGCGACGGCCGGGCGGCGTTGATAGCTGTACCTCTGGACGTCGATCTCGCCCAGGTCGAACCGTCGACGAAGGACGACCTGACCGGCATCGCCAACGACCTGGCCAGAACCGTCGGCAACGGTGCGCACGTCTACACCGGCGGAGACGCATTCTCCAACAAGGTGCCGAAGCTCAGCCCCACCGAAGGGATCGGACTCGGCATTGCGCTGATCGTGCTGTTGCTGATGTTCCGCTCGATGATCGCCGCGGTGATGCCGCTGGCGACCGCGGTGCTGGGCGTGGGGATCTCGGTCGGCCTGATCTTTCTGGCGACCGTCGTCACGCCGATCTCCTCGACGGCGCCGATGCTCGCCGTGATGCTCGGCCTGGCCGTCGGCATCGACTACGCGCTCTTCCTGCTCTCCCGGCATCGAGACCAGCTCGCCGAAGGGCTCGATGTCGACGAGTCCGTCGCCAGGGCCACCGCGACCGCAGGATCGGCAGTCATCTTCGCAGGTCTCACCGTGGTGATCGCCCTGCTCGGCCTCACTGTCGCGGGTATCCCCTTCCTGACCACGATGGGTGTCGCGGCCGCGATCGCTGTCGCGTTCGCGGTGACCATCGCGGTCACGCTGATCCCCGCGCTGATGGCCTTCGCCGGTGATCGGCTCCGTCCCCGCGCACCGAAAGCCAAAAAGGCACGGAAGGCTCTCCGGCTGCCGAAGCCACAGATCGCCAGAGCCTGGGTCCGGACCGCGACCAAGGTTCCGCTGCTGACCGTGGTCATCACGGTCGTCGGACTCGCTGTCTGTGCCATCCCCGCCACCGACCTGCGCCTCGCCCTGCCGGACAACGGCAGTGAGGAGGAGGGCTCGGCCGCGCGCGTGACGTACGACGTCGTGAGCGAGCACTTCGGACCGGGTTACAACGGACCGCTGATCGTCACCGCGGACATCATCCAGAGCACCGACCCGGTCGGCCTGGTGAACAAGCTCGCGGCCGAGATCCGCACCATGCCCGGTGTCGCCGCCGTACCGCTCGCCACGCCGAACCCCAAGGGCGACACCGGCATCATCCAGGTCGTCCCGACCACCACCGCCGACTCGCCGCAGACCGAGGACCTGGTCAAGCGGCTCCGCGGCCAGGAACAACACTTCCTCGACACGTACGGAACGCGGACCGCCGTCACCGGAATCACCGCGGTCGGAATCGACGTCTCCGCGAAGCTCGGCCAAGCCCTTGTCCCGTTCGGGATCCTGGTCGTCGGCCTCTCGTTGATCCTGCTCGCCATGGTGTTCCGCTCGATCTGGGTTCCGCTGAAGGCCACGTTCGGATACCTGCTGTCGGTCGGCGCGGCGTTCGGCGCGACGTCGTTCGTCTTCCAGCAAGGTCATCTGGCCGAGACACTGCATGTCGCGCATACCGGCAGTGTGATCAGCTTCCTGCCGATCATCCTGATGGGCGTCCTGTTCGGCCTGGCGATGGACTACGAGGTCTTCCTGGTCTCCCGGATCCGCGAGGACTACGTCCATCACGGCGACCCGCAGCACGCGATCGAGTCCGGCTTCGTCTCCGCCTCACGGGTCGTGGTCGCGGCCGCCCTGATCATGTTCGCCGTCTTCGCCGCGTTCGTCCCGGAGGGCAGCGCGACGATCAAGCCGATCGCGTTCAGCCTTGCGATCGGGGTGTTCGTCGATGCCTTCGTCGTCCGGATGACGCTCGTACCGGCCGTACTCGCGGTGCTCGGGAAGCGGGCGTGGGGTCTGCCGCCGAAGCTCGATCGGGCGTTGCCGGTGTTCGATGCCGAGGGCGACTCGCTGATGCACGAGCTGCGGCTGGCGGACTGGGGCGGCGTCGACGAGGTGATCAGCGCGTGGGAACTCACCCTCGACGACGACCGCGGTCACCCGATCTACCACGATGTCGAGCTGCACGTGCCGCGCGGCACCACGCTGGTCCTGCACGGCTACGGATCGGTCGGCAAGAGCGCGCTGCTCTTCACGCTGGCCGGCCGGGTCACCAAGCACAAGGGCGACCTGAAGGTGCTCGGCCGGGTCCTCCCCCAGCACAGTCACGCGTTGCGCCGCGACGTCCACATCATCCGGTGCCGCGAGGTCGCCGATCCTGCCGCCGAGGCGGCCGCCGCACTCGCGGACGGCGTCGGACTCGTGCTGTTCGACGACGTGGACGTCGTACTGCGGACCGACGCACGCGACGCGCTGCGCGACGTGCTCGCCCGTGATGCGTCGTACGTCGTCAGCTGCCAGGACCCGGAACGGATCCGGGACCTGCTCCCCACCACTACCCAGCTGTTCGGGCCGGCTCCTCAGCTCGCGGAGGTTCACTGATGTTCAAGCCGTTCGCCAACTCCGCGCGGATGCCCGACGCCGGTCCACTGACGTGGCGCACGTGGGCCGGGCTGATCGCCGTACCGATCCTGGTCATGGGCCTACTCACCTGGGCGTTCTGGTCGCCGGACAGCAACCACGACACCGCGACCGCTGCCGTCGTCAACAACGACGAGCCGGTGAAAGTCGACAATCAGACGATCCCGCTCGGCCGCACCCTCGCCGGAAACCTGATGAACAGCACGGACTCCCCCTACAACTGGGAACTCACGGACTCCGACGACGCCGAGGACGGCCTGGCGAACGGCAAGTACGCCGCGGTGGTCACCATCCCGAGCGACTTCTCCGCCAAGGCCACCTCGTCTGCGACCGGCAAGCCACTGAGCGCGGCCCAAGGCGTGATCGACATCCGGACCTCCAGTACGGCGGGAGTCGCCGACCCCGTACTGGCGTCGCAAGTCGCCCTCGCCACGCAGCAATCACTCGACCAGCAGGTGGTCGAGACCTACCTGGACAACGTCTACATCGGCTTCACCGACATCCACGGCCAGCTCGTGAAGGCCGCCGACGGCGCCACCCGACTGGCAGCCGGCACCAAGAAGCTGGTCCCGGGCGCACAGCAGGTCGCAACCGGAGCCAGTCAACTGTCGACAGCCGCGAACCAGCTCGCCAGCGGCTCCGAACAACTGGCCTCCGGCACCCAGCAGCTGGCCTCCGGCTCATCGCAATTGTCGAAGGGCCTCACCCAGGCCGAGCGCGACACCGCCCAATTGCCCGCCCTCACCAAGCAGCTCGCGAACGGCGCCGAGCAGGTTGCTCAAGGCAACCAGAAGATAGCGTCCACGGTCGTTCCCTTGGCGAATCGCGTGATCGCCGCCCTGGATGCCACGCCGTCGGCCAAGACCGAGGCGGCCAAGTTCCAGACGCTGGCCAACCAGTGCAGCGGGACGCCGGAGTTCTGCCGGCGGTTGACCACGGCGGCTCGCGAATTCAACGCGACCGCGGGCACGATCGACGCGACCAAAGCGAAGGTACGCGCGAACGCCGTACAGATCCGGGACTCGGTCCAGGCCCTCGCGACCGGCTCGCGTAAGGTTGCCAACGGCAACGCCAAACTCGCCGAGCAAGCTGTTCCACTGACACGCGGTATCGCCGAGGCGGCGCAAGGTTCACGCAAGCTTGCGAAGGGTGCGGCGAGCGTCAACACCGGCGCTCAGAAGCTCTCGACCGGCGCAAGCCAGCTCGCCACCGGAGCCGCCAAGCTCTCGACCGGCGCGCAGCAACTGTCGACCGGGGTGGGCAAGGTCAACACCGGAGCGCAGCAGTTGGCGACATCCCTGAACGATGGCCGCGACCAAGTACCGACGTATACGGCCGATGAACGCAACCATCTCAAGACCGTGGCCGCTGATCCATCGATTGCCAACCTCAACAGCAACTCCACGGGCCCGCTCGCGCTGGCGCTGTTCGCTGCCCTCGCGTTGTGGGCGCTGGCACTCGCCACCTACATCGTCACCCGCGCGGTCCCCGACGCCGTACTGATCGCCCGTGAACCGACCTGGCGCATCATCCTCCGCGCCGCGATCCCAGGTGCGACGGCCGCTGCGTTGGCGGCCGGGGTGATTACAGCCATCGCCGTACCGGTACTGGGCCTTGGGTTCGGCGAGACCGTGGCGTTCCTCGGTGTCACGCTGCTCGCGGCGTGCGCGTTCGTCTCCCTCAACCAGGCGGCGACGGCGATCTTCGGCCGGTCCGGACGCCTTGCTTCAGTGGCAGTCCTCATCCTGGCCGCGGCGACCGGCATCCTGTCGACCCTGCCGTCGCCGTTCTACGGCATCGCCGGCTACCTCCCGACCCACGGCGCCGTACTCGCGCTTCGAGCCGTGGCCACCGACAGCCCTGGCCTGGTGAACGGCATCGTCGAACTCGCCACCTGGCTCGCCATCGGCACTGTGGTCACCATCGTCGTCACCGACCGCCGCCGCTACCTCTCCCCCCGCCGGCTGCGCCGAGTTGCCTTGGCTCACTGACGTAGCTGGGAACTCGGGTCGCGGTTTCGGATCGCCAGCGGAGGACTGAGCGGCCCGCGCGGCGGCGTTCGAGGAGCCCAGCTTCGGTGAGCACGCGCAGGTAGTCGGCCACCGTGGCCAAGGGCGGTGATGCCACACGTGTCCTCCCGCAGACCTGTCCCGCTCAGCCCTCCCGCGGCGAGCCCATGTGCCGGTAACCCTTGACAAGATTTATGAGCAGGCTCATTATTGAGTATGCTCGGTTTTGCTGCGAGGGAGACCTGAGCATGCCAACAGAGCACCGCCAGACCAAGAAGGAAAGTCGCCATGCGAGCGTTTGTCGTCAGCAAGTACAAGGAGCCGCTGCAGGAAGCGGATGTCCCCGAGCCTGTGGTCGGAGAGCGTGATGTGCTCGTGCAGGTACGGGCCGCAGGGCTCAACGTGCTCGACGAGAAGATCCGATCGGGGGCGTTCAAGTCGTTCCTGCGGTACGAGTTGCCGCAGGTTATGGGCAACGACGTCGCCGGCAGCGTGGTTGGTGTCGGCGCCGAGGTCACTCGGTTCGTGGTCGGCGACCAGGTGTATGCCCGGCCGGACAAGGACCGCATCGGCACGTTCGCGGAGCGCATCGCGGTGGCCGAGGCCGATCTGGCGCTCAAGCCGGCGACGGTCACCTTCGAGGAGGCGGCCTCGCTGCCGCTGGTGGCCCTGACCGCATGGCAGGCGCTGGTCGAGAAGGGCAATGTCCGGCCGGGCCAGCGGGTCCTGATCCACGCGGGCGCCGGTGGCGTGGGGACTGTCGCGATCCAGCTCGCCAAGTACCTCGGCGCCACCGTCGCCACGACGGTCAGCGCGGGCAACGTGGATTTCGTCCGCGAGCTCGGCGCTGACATCGTCATCGACCACCGCAACCAGGACTTCGGACAACTCCTGGACGGGTACGACCTGGTGCTGGACAGCCTCGGCGGGACGAACCTCGAGAAGTCCCTGCGGGTTCTGCGTCCTGGCGGCAAGGCGATCGGCATCGCCGGACCGCCCGACCCCGCGTTCGCCGCAGAGGCCGGACTGAACCCGGTACTGCGCCTCGCGATCGCGGCGCTCAGCGGCAAGATCCGCCGGCAGGCGAAGAAGCTCGGCGTGACGTACGAGTTCCTCTTCATGCACGCCAGCGGCGACCAGCTCCGCCAGATCACCGCCCTCGTCGACAGCGGCGTGCTGCGTCCCGTCGTCGGACGCGTCTTCCACTTCGACCAGACCGTGGAAGCAGTGCAGTCGCTCGGCAAGGGCGGCGTCCGCGGCAAGGCCGTCATCACCCGGGCCTGACAGCCCTTCTCACCATTCGCAACACCAGAAAACAGGAGCGCACCATGAGCAACACCGAGACCTCGAACGAACCCGTCATCACCTCGTACGCGCAGGCCCCGGCCCGCACTGTCACCGCCGGCGGCGTCACCTACGCCTACCGCGAGCTCGGACCGAGGGGCGGTATCCCCGTCGTCTTCTTCGTCCACCTGGCCGGGACCTTGGACAACTGGGACCCGCGGATCGTCGACCCGATCGCCGCCGGGCGCCATGTCATCACGTTCGACAACCGCGGCGTCGGGGCCTCGAGCGGCAGCGTTCCCGGCAGCGTCGAGGAAATGGCTGACGACGCCTACATCTTCATCAAGGCCCTCGGGTTGGACAAGATCGACATCTTCGCCTTCTCGCTGGGCGGCATGATCGCGCAGGACCTCGTGGTCAAGCACCCCGAGCTCGTCCGCAAGCTGGTCCTGACCGGCACCGGACCCAGGGGCGGCAAGGACATCGACAAGGTCGTCGGCGTCACCTACCGGGACATCCTGCGCGCGACGTTGACACGGCAAGACCCGAAGGAGTTCCTGTTCTTCAACCGCAACGCCACCGGCAAGCCCGCTGCTCGCGCGTTCGTGCAGCGCCTGCAGGAGCGCACCGTCGACCGCGACGCGGACATGAAGCTACGCGGGTTCCGGACCCAGCTGAAGGCGATCCAGAAGTTCGGGCGTTCGGGCCCGGCCGATCTGTCGAAGCTCACGCATCCCACCCTGATCGCGAACGGTGACAACGACCGGATGGTGCCCTCGGTCCTGTCCGAGGACCTGCACCGCCGCATCAAGGGTTCGGAGCTGATCATCTATCCCGACTCCGGGCACGGCGGCATCTTCCAGTACCACCAGAAGTTCGCTCCGATCGCGGCCGAGTTCCTCGCCGCCTGACGGCGCCGACCGACCGAACGAGTACAGGCGATCACCATGTCTCCGACGGATGCCTACACGAAGGAGCCCTTCGTCTCCTCGATCCCGCTGTGGATGCGCACCGACCGGCCACGGCCGACCGGCATGGACTACTGGAAGGGCCCCACTCCAAGATCATCTCTGTCCGCCAACCCGCGGTCGATCCTCGTCGATGTGCACTCCGTCGCCAGCTGGTACGGCTTCGCCGGCGCCTACAGCGCCACCAAAGCAGCACTCTGGTCCGCCACCAACTCGCTGCGCCTGGAGCTCGCGCCCCGCGGCGTCCACGTGACCGGGGTCCACATGGGATACGTCGAAACCCGCATGGCCGCACATGCCGACGGACCCAAGCTGGCACCGGGCGACCTCGTGACGAAGGTCTACGACGCCGTCGAGGCCAACGAGTACGAAGTCATCGGCGACGAGCTGACCGCGCAGATCAAGGCGGCCTGAGCGGCCAGGTAGAAGCGCTCTACCCGGAGCTCCGCGACACCAGGACACCCCTGGCCGCCGTGGAAGAATGAGCGCAGGCAGATCCGAGCCCACTCAGCAACGAAGGGCGGCAGCCATGCCCCTCACCTCCAAGTCGCCAGCGAAGTCGCCCGGGCGGCGCGAGCGGAACAAGCAGGACAAGCTCGACCGCATCACCGCAGCCGCCAGCGAGCTCTTCGCCGAGCGCGGCGTCGACGAGGTCACCACCCAGGAGATCGCCGACAAGGCCGACATCGGGGCCGGCACGCTGTTCCTCTACGCCAAGTCCAAGGGCGAACTGCTCCTGCTCGTGCAGAACTCCACCTACGCCGACGCACTCCAACGAGGTAGGTCAGCGGCCGAGGGCATCACGGACACGCTCGAAGCCGTGATGGCCATCGTGCGCCCCGTCGTGGAGTGCAACCGCAAACAGGTCGACAACGGGCGAACCTACCTGCGGGAGATCGTCTTCGGCGACCCCGCCGAACCCCACCACCGCGACGCACTCGACCTGACCGTGCAAACCGAGGAAGCGATCGCCGCCATCCTGCAGCGAGACGGGCGCACGAACCCGCAGAACGCCGCGGCACGCGCACACATCGTCTCCGCGATCATGTTCATCAGCATGGCCACAACCCTCAACGCCGCCAAACCGGTCGACGACGTCGTGCAGGAGATCCGCGACCAGGTGCAGGCACTTCTGCCCGAATGACGCCACCGCGATGGCTCGCCTCCGCGGTCAGATCGCGCGCTCGGAGAGGGTCAGGACTCGTTCGCCCTGCTGGATGTGGGCGAGGGCGAGAGCGCCGGCGCCGTCCGCGGTCGCTTGCTGGAACGCAGTCAGGGTGGGCCAGATGTACTGACGGATCTCCGCGACCGGCCCGTCATCATCGACGGGGATGTTCACGATCGCCCGAAAGGCTCCGAGTTGGTCGGCCAGCGCTGCAGCTGTCGTGGGTGTCGGCGTGGATGCGGATGTGTCGCGGCGGATGATCTCGAACAGCGTCACGAAGCTGGGTGCGTCGCGGTCGGACCAGGTGCGGTCGGCGAGGGTTCGTGCGGTGACCGCGGATCCTGGTGGGATCACGTTCTCGGTGACGGCGACGAACTCGAAGTTTTCCTGATCGACGAAGGTGGCTTCGTCGGGCTGCACGTTGTTGGAGTACTCCGGGTCGTCGGCCAGACTCTGGCTCGCTTCGAGGTTGTCGAAGGTGACTTCGCCGATGCCGTAGTAGGGCGAGTCGCCGCTGATGTCGGCCGCGCCGAGGATCCGGTGGTTCTGGATGTAGTGGCGCATCAGCCGGATGCTGCGTGACAGCGTGCCGTGGGGATGTCTCCAATGGTCTTGGAACTCTTGCGGCGTCAGGCCGGCCTTCGGTGGGGTGAGGATGAGGAGCTTGACCTGTCCTTGCATGATGTCCTCTCGATGACTTCGTGGTGAGGTGCGGCGCGACCCGAGCGATCTAGCCGTCGCGCCGGCCTTGCCCGGCGGCGCCCGGTGCTGAGGGGTGCAGCACTGCCTTCGCGACAGCGCCGGAGCGGGAGTCGGCGAGGGCCTTCTCGATGTCGTCCAGGGGGTAGTGCGTCTCGATCCTGTCGATCGGGAACCGGCCCTGGAGGTAGAGGTCGACCAAGCGGGGCAGCAGGATTGACGGGGCGCTGTCGCCGAGCGTCGACCCGCTGACCTTGCGGCCGCCGAGCAGGAGCCAGGGGTCGAACTCCAGGGTCTGTCCTTGAGCGACTCCCGTGATGACGGCATGACCCATCTCGCCGAGCACCTCGACGGAGGTCCGCATCACTGCCGCGTTTCCGGTGGCCTCGAGGCTGAAGTCGACCCCTGATCCGCCGACGATCGCGCGCACCGCTGCCGGCACGTCATCGGTGCTGGTGGTGTCGATGACGTGGGTCGCGCCGACGTCGAGAGCCCGGTCGAGCTGAGGCTTCTTGCGGGCGACGGCGATGATTGTGCTCGCGCCGGCCACCTTCGCTGCCATGATCGCCGTCAGACCCACGGCGCCGAGGCCGAAGACAGCGATCGAGGAGCCTGGCGCCACCTGAAGAACGTCCAGGACCGAACCGGCCCCGGTACGGACGCCGCAGCCGAACGGTCCGAGGACTGCGGGGTCGACGTCGGGTGACACTCTGATCGTGCTGGTCGCGTGCGCGACGGCGTAGGTGGACCACGACGACTGGTAGAAGAAGTGGCTGTGGACGGGCCGGCCGTTATCGTCGGTCAGGGAGGTCGAACCGTCGCTTCTCCCCCCGGAGAAGTTGATGTCGTAGTGGTGCTCGCAGTACGCCGGTTTGCCTGACTCGCAGGCCCGGCACCGCCCGCAGTTCGCGCTGGTGAGCAGCACTTTGTCGCCGGGCTCCAGCCCGGTCACGGCGCTGCCGATCTGCTCGACGACACCGGCGCCCTCGTGTCCCAGGACCACCGGCGGGGTGGCGAGCGCGTCGAATCCTTCGTCCAGGATCTCGATGTCGGTAGCGCAGATCCCTGCGGACTCGATCCGCACCAGAACCTCGTCGTCGCGGATCTGGCCGACGTCCAGATCTTCCAGGCTGATGGTCTTCACGTCCCGCATGACGGCGGCATGTGTTGAGGTCATGGTTGTTTCCTCCTGACGCGTCTGGCGTGGGACTAGGGCTGGTCGGTGGGCCGGACGACGATCTCGTTGACGGCGACCCGGCGGGGGTTGGTCACGATGAACGCGGCGGCTTCGGCGATGTCTTCGGCGTGCAGCGCCTCGACCTCGCCGAACATGGCGTTGAATCCCTCGGCGGCGCCTTCCTTCTGGTCGAACAGCTCGCTCTCGGTCCGGCCGGGCTCGACGACGGAGAAACGGACGTTGCGGGTCGTGTACTCCTGGCGCCACGCCTCGGTCGCCGCGGTCACGGCGAACTTGGTGGCGGTGTAGACGGCGACACCCGGTGCGGCCACGCGGCCCGAGACCGACGAGATGTTGACGACGTCGGCGACTGAACGCGAGCCGCTGGTCGCAGCCTTGAGCAGGTGGGGCAGCGCGGCCTTGGTGACGTACAGGAGGCCGCGGAGGTTGATGTCGACCATCCGGTCCCACTCGTCGAGCGGTGAGGCGTCGGAGGGACCGTTGAGCATGGTTCCCGCTGCGTTGACCAGCGTGTCAAGGCGCCCGAGCTCGGTCACGACGCGCTCGATCGCCGAGGTGGCGGCGTCGGCATCGGTCAGGTCAGCGCCGATGACCAGGGCCGTTCCGCCGTCGGCCTGGATTTGTGTGGCGAGGTCCCGCAGGCGGTCCTCGCGGCGGGCGATGAGGGCGACCGTGGCGCCGGCGGCGGACAGGCGGCGGGCGGTCGCCCGGCCGATACCGCTCGATGCGCCGGTGACGACTGCGACGGTGCCGTTCAGGTTCTCAGACATGATCTCTTCTCTCGGTGTTCGGCTGTGCGTTCTCAATGAGCCAAACATCCGCAGAGGCAAGATTGGGCGACTTAGCCCGCACCCCTTGACCTGGTACTACGAGTGCCTGTTAGGCCAGGGAGTCGGTTCAGAAGCAGGGCGCGGCGTGACCAGGTCGAACGGGATTCGAGGGATCGTGATGCCGCAATCTCGCCCCGATCGATCCCTTGGTCACTGCCCTCAGATGGCGCGGGGCGCGCGAGTCGATCGAACCGACGGGATCAACGCTGTGATTTCGTCGGCTGGTGGGACGTGTCGGCCGGGTGCGGCCTACGCTGATCGGCCTCGCTCTCGACCGCGTCTGCCGCGACCGGGTCCGCCTCGTCCGGACTGTTGCCCCAACTCATCAGAATGCTCAGCTTCTCGGCTGCGGGTGAGCCGACGTCGGCGGTGTACGTCGAGAGAAACAGCCCGCCGGAATCGGGGATGTCGAGGGTCTCGTAGTTCAAGCTCATCACCCCGACGGCGGGATGGAAGATGCGCTTGGTGCCGTGCCCGTGCTTGAACAGGCGGTAGTCGGCCCAGAACCGCGCGAACTCCTCGGACGCCACCGACAACTCCCCGACAAGTTGCTCCAGCGCCTCATCCGGCCGGCTCGGGTTCCGGGCCGCGCGCAGCGCGGCGACCGTGGGCGCCGCGACCTCTTCCCAGTCGGGGTAGCGCACCCGGTTGGAGTGGTCCAGGAACAGCCACCGGGCCACGTTCCGGTCGCGGGCGGGCATGGCCCCGAAGTCGGTGAGCAGGATGGTCGCAGCCCGGTTCCAGGCCAGAATCTCCATCCGGGGGCCCTGCAGCATGGCAGGCACAGGATCAATCGCGTCGACGAAGGTCCGCAGACCCAACCGGACCTTCGGCTGTGCCACAGGCCTGCTGCGCCGCGGCGGTGCCGGTGCGTTGCCAACCAAGCTGCGCAGGTGCTCACGCTCCAACGGGTCGAGCCGCAGCGCGTCCTCGATCGCGGTGAGCACCTGATCAGAGATGTTGCCGATGCGCCCCTGCTCCAGCCGGGCGTAATAGTCCACGCTGACGCCGGCCAGCGCAGCGACCTCCTCGCGGCGCAGGCCGCGCCCCCGCCGCGCGATAGGCGACGGCGGCAGCCCGACCGTCTCCGGATCGATCTGTGCGCGACGCGATGTCAGGAACTCGCGCAGCCCTCCCGACGTCGTCATGTTCCCCATTCTGCCCGCGACAACGACACAAGGGGCCGCCTTAACGCGTACTGCCAGTACCAGTTCCAGCGGTGCGGCCGACCCTGCCCAGCGGCTCACTGAGCAGGCAGTACGTCGGCCCCCGTCGACCTCCCCAGTTGCTGCTCAGCTTCGACGCGGGCGGTGACAGTCCCCGAGCGCGACCTTGCGCAGCAGGAAGTGGTTCTCGAACTCGGTCCACTCCTCGCTTGTGGCCGGCCGCATCTCCCCGAACGGCCGAGAGGCGCGGCGTCGCTCGATGAAGTGCTGGTCCGCGGCGACGACCTCCTCAGGGAAGATCCCGGTGTAGCCGCGGGTGGTGTCGAGATTCAGGTGGCCGAGCAGCTGCGCTGCGATGTCGTCTCGTGCACGGGGAACGCCGGTGAAATTTCGTCGCCAGGGCGGCGGTTGCTCGTCGGCTGTCGCATACTCGGCGTCCGCGACCAGGTAGCTACTCGCTCACACTGTTCGACGTGTGGCGTCCGAATCTCGTGTAGCCGAAGCCGACGAAGGCAAGGAGGAGCAGGCCGACGATCAGTGACACGAGCGGTACCCAGAAGCCGATGGCGTGGAGTTGGCCGGCCTTGGATTGGTAGCCGCCTTCCGCCAGGTCGTTCTCGATCGCGCCCTTGACGTTCTTCTTCACTGTTGCGTCGTCGTACTCGATCGACACCTGGGTGGCGGTCAGTTTGTCGGCACCGTTGTAGGCGATGGTGGCAAGTTGCTGTTCCTTGCCCTTGATGATCGCGCCGGTGACCGGTTCGATCCACAGGGTCCGGGTGTTCTTGTACGTGCGTTGCGCCTGGACCGAGTCCTTCCCTGGCTCGCCGACCAGGGTCCCGGGAACCAGCAGCGCCTTGGCCTGGGGGACTTCTTGCTTCGGGATGTCCTGCTCGAAGACGTACACCTTCAGTCCGTAGAGCTCGTCCTCGCGCTTGAACTGGATCGGGAATGCCTTCCGCAGCGTCGTGTCCCAGAAGTTGTACGTCTTCTTCTCGGTGCCGAACGGGAACTTGAGCACCAGGCCCTCGTGCCCCTTGAACAGCGCGCTCTTCGGGTCGGGCCTGAGCCGATCCGCCTTCTCCAGCGTGGTTGTGACGTACTCGCCGCTGTCGTCGTTGCCCGACGGGTTCCACCGCACCGACTCACCGGTGCGTGCATCCAGCACCACGCGTTCCTGGACGAAGCTCAGTGGCATTTCGGCAGTCTTCGATGCCTTGTCGGGGAACTGGTAGTTCTTCGAGTCGTCCGTCACCACTGCCGTGTCGTACACGACAACCTTGCGGTTCAGCGCCTTGCTGATCTTCTCGGCCGCGACCACGTCACCGCGCACCGTGCGGCGGGCCTCCAGTTCTACGTTCCTTTTCACCTTGAGGTCCGCGACGCTGAAGATCGTCGCATCCGGACCCTCCGACACCGTGTGCGCGATCTGATCCGCGGGCGCGACCGCCAATGCCGGATAGGCGTAGAACTTCGTCAGCGCCGCGACGCCGACGCAGAACACCCCGAGCCCGATCAGCACCGCACGAATACGAGTCCCCACTGCATCCCCTCCCGGTCTGTTCGCGGGACCCTACCAGTGAGTAAGTGGCTTTGAGAAGACGACGACAACGACGAATTCGCGGGACGTCGAACTGGCATATAGTCCCGCTCCATGAGGGGGATCTCACGCTTGCCGAAGGGGCCGGAGACATCGGTTCTCCGGGGCATTGTGGTGACGCTGGCCGTGCTGCAAGCAACCGTCCTCGGCCTGCTTGCGCGGCGCGGTTCATGGCTGTCCGACGATCTCGACTTCCTGGTGCAGGGCGGCCGTGGCTTCGCGCCGCACGAACTGCTCCAACCGGTGAACGACCATATCGCGCCCGGCCTCCGCTTCGTGTACGCGACCTTCGCAACTGTCGCCCCGCTGAATTACAACCTGACCGTCGGATGGCGGATCCTGATGCAGGCGCTCGCGATCACGCTGATGGGCCTGCTCCTGATCCGCATTCTGGGTCCGACCTGGTGGGTGATTCTCGGTACGGCGGTCTACGCGTTGATGCCGGTCAGCATGCCGTCATTCATGTCGCTGTCCAGTGGCGTCAACAACCTGTCCGCACACGTCTTCGGCTTACTGTTGCTGCACGCAACAATCGACTGGTACGACGGCCATCGCCGCCGCGCCATTGCCTATGGCCCCCTGTCGCTGCTGATGTCCCTTGCCTGCTGGGAGAAGTCAGGCCTGATCCTGCTGAGCGTCGCGGCGCTGGCGCTGTACCTCCGGGATGAACCTTTCCGTCAATGGCTACGGCGGACGTGGCCGTTCGCGGCGGCGCTCGGCGCGGCCGTCGTCGGATTCGGACTCCTCTACATCACCCAGGCCGACCCGTCGCGAGGCCAGGTACCAGCAGTTGCCGACCTGGTCGGGCTCCTCGGGCGCGGGTTCGAAGTACCCCTGTCGGCCGTCGTCGGAGGACCGTGGACCTGGGCGAAGACGGGTGAGGCGTTCAGCCTCGCCGCGCCACCGCTCGCGGGGCTGTTGGCCGGTGGATTGCTCACCGCGCTGTTGTGGACGGTCGCGTGGCGGCGCGACCGCCGCGCGCTGCTCTTCTGGATCGCAGTCGCCGGCTATGTGCCGGCCACAGTCGCGCTCGTAGCGTACGGACGCTTCTCCACGTTCGGTTCCGTACTCACGGTGCACTACCACTATTGGTCCGATCTCTCGATCCCGCTGACGTTGGCCGTCGTGCTCTCGGCCCGGCAGGTGCGAGCGTTCGTCCCCGTGCTGGTCCTGGTGGGTTTCGCCGCCGGAGCGATCGTCTCGGACGCCGGCTTCGCCCAGCAGTGGGGCAACAACCCGGCGAAGGCGTACCTCGCGACTGTCGACGCGGAGCTCGACCGCACCGGCACCAACGTGAACCTGTGGGACACCGCGATGCCGCAGCCCATCGGCACCGCCTTGATGTCGGACCGTCGCTTGTCCCCTGTTCTGCAAATGGCCGGTCGGCAGTTCCGGGTGCAGGAGCCGGGCAGCGAGCCACTCATCGTCGACGACACGGGACACATCCGGCCGGCCTCGTTCGCGGTGTGGTCCCGCAACGCAGCACCAGCTGCGCCGAACGCCTTCTGCAACTTCTTGCTCCGCGGCACCGAGCCGTTGACCATCGAGCTGAGTCCGACCCAGAACGAGGTCGCGGTCGCGGAGTGGTTCGTCAAGGCGGCCTATTTCTCGAACCGAGAGAACGAGGTCTCGATCGAGCTACTCGACGCCGACGGAGCGGTGACAGCGTTGCCTGCCAGGAACTGGCCAGCCGGCGCCACCACGATGTACCTCGGCCCGTCGCAGCGGATCCGCGCCACCGAACTGCGGCTCCGGTCCGCCGATCCGGCAAGCAACCTGTGTGTCACAGACCTTCAGATCGGACTGCCTCGATGAAGACCCGGTTCGCCGCCCTGGACGGGCTGCGCGCCATCGGCGCACTCGCGGTGCTCACGACACACGTCGGGTTCCACACCGGTACGTCGCTGAACGGCCCGCTCGCCGGACTCCTCGCCCGGCTGGACGTCGGTGTAGCCATCTTCTTCGCCATCTCCGGGTTCCTGCTCTATCGCCCGCACGCGGCGGCCTGGTTCGACGGCACCGAGCCGCCACGCTTGCTGCCGTACCTCCGCAATCGCGCACTCCGGATCCTTCCGGCGCTGTGGATCGCTGTACTGCTGTCGGCCCTCCTCGTTCCGCACAAGAACGGAGTCACCTGGGCCACCTATCTTCAACACGCGACTCTGACCCAGATCTACTTCGACAGTCCTCCCGCCGACGGCCTCACGCAGATGTGGAGCCTGGCGACCGAGGTCGCGTTCTACCTACTACTGCCGGCACTCGCCAGGGTGCTCGCCGGCAGCAGCCGTCCGACGCGCCGCACTGTCGCTGGGCGAATCGCCGTCCTCGCCGCACTCGCCGCACTCGGTCCGCTGTGGATGGCGGGCGTGAACGCCACCGGTCACCCACAGGCAGGCCTCTGGTTGCCGGGGTACCTCGGTTGGTTCGCGGTCGGCATGGGCTTCGCACTGTGGCAGGTCGCCCGGTCCCGCGGACAGCTGACGACACCCACTCTCGACACCCTGGCCCAGATCCCCGGTACGGTCTGGACGGCTGCCGCAGCATTGTTGCTGATAGCCACGACTCCGATCGCCGGACCGTACAACCTGTCCGCGCCCACACCTGCACAGGCTTTGATGAAGAGCCTGCTCTACACGGCCGTCGCGGCCTGTGCGCTGTTCCCGGCGCTGACGCCGACGACTCGCTCGGCCCGGCTGCTCGGCGGCCGCGCCGGTCATGTCGCCGGCAACATCTCGTACGGCGTCTTCGCGTACCACCTGATCGTGCTGAGCCTGATCGAGCAGCTCACCGGCTACACCCTGTTCAGCGGCCGGTTCGTCCCGATCTTCGCGTCAACCCTCTTCATCTCCGTCGTTGTCGCCGTGGCGAGCTACTACGGGGTGGAGCGCCCGATCATGCGCCGGGGCAGACGAGACAGCCGGTACGACGTCTCCCCCGCAAAGGCTGACAGCAACGCGAGCGCACAGCCGAACAGCACCGACGCCTGGACAGCAGCCGAGGTCACTCCGGCATCTCCCCCAGGCCAAGGCTGAGCTGCCGCGACCACCGTCCCGACAAGCACCACTGCTGCGATCAGTCCAAGCACTGTCCTTCGAGGCAACACCCACGCGCACAGTGCTGCCAACGAGACTGCACCGAGGCCGACCCAGTCCGCCATCAACGTTCCCGCCACCAGCCCGACGCCGAGGACTGCCCAATGGCGGAGGGTCCGTCGA
The DNA here is from genome assembly GCF_041430295.1 of Kribbella sp. NBC_00662. Lineage (GTDB taxonomy): Bacteria > Actinomycetota > Actinomycetes > Propionibacteriales > Kribbellaceae > Kribbella. The sequence goes on from NZ_CP109029.1 coordinate 7,581,797, forward strand.
CCAACGAGCTGCTGCACCAGGTGATTCGAGCGCCGGGACAACAAGGCCAGCACCAGCACCGACAGCAGAGCGAGCAGCCCCAGGAGGAGGCCGGTCCGATAGCTGCCGTCAGGCCCGAAGCGGGCTGTCACCACCTGCGCCTGTCCGGCCGGCACGAGCCAGCCCTGCTGCCATCCGCCGACGCGGATCGGCGTGAGTTGGTGGCCGACTGCGTCGTACGCCTCCCAGCCCTCGTTGTAGTTCTGCGCGACCGTGAGCACCGACTGCTCCGCCGCCGGGGGTAGGTCGAGCTTCAACTCGGCAGGGCTGTTCCGCGACACCTTGACGCCTTGAGCCGGGGACGCGAGAGAGCTGGGGGTACTCAGCTTCAGCTCAATCGGGACAAGACCGCCGCCGGCCAGAACGTCCACGGAGTGTCGGCCGGACAGCACGGAGACCTTCGTGTCCCTACCGCAGCCGCTGAAGGTCACCGGTCGCCGCTGCAGCAGGTCCCTGACAGTAGCCGTGGCCTGGGTGCCCGCCGGCACACCGTCGACTCGGACACCTGGTCCGAAGCCACACGGCACCCCGATCCGACGGTTCGGATCGAGTCCCCTGCGCAGGTCCTCCGCACCAAGCACGCGCACCTCCGCCACGCCGACCGGCGCGGTCTGCGAGTAGCCGGTCGCGGAGTCGAAGTCCAGTTGTGGTCTGGTCGCGACGAAGTCCACCTGAACCAGGCGCGCCTTCCGGGCGGCGAAGCGGACGTACCCTTCGGCGTCGACTGCGCTCCGGGTCGCTGTACCACCGTCGAACCGCAGTGACACCTCAGCCGGTCGCGACGCCGTCAGATACGGATCACCGAGGAACTGCAGCCCGGTCAGACTGCGGTCTCGAGGCAACCTCAGGGTGAGACTGGGAGCGGGATCGTCCGGATCCGCCACCCACCCGGTGCCGAGGTCCCGATCCACCGCCGCGCCCGGCCGACCTTCCGGCGAAGCCACCGCCCGCGATGATGCCGTCGCACTGATCCCGCCGGGCACAGCCAGCAACCGCTCGAGCGCCTCGCCGTCCTGCGGCAGAGCAGTCCCTTGCACCTGGTACGACGCGGTCTTCGGAAGCTCGATACTCCGCAGCAGCCCGGTCGGCTCCTCCGAGTCTTCGGCCTGACTCGGTCGACACAGCGGCCGGGTGTCCACGTGCAGGCAGGACGACCGCCCGATCTGCTGGTTCCTGAAGACCAGCGCGCTCGGCTGACGTGCTGACGCCGGGACCGACAACCTGTTCATGGCTGCCATCCCAGGCAGTGTCACCTCGGCGATCGACACTCCGCCCGCCTGTCTGCCGTCGGTCATTCCGATGCTCAATCGCAGCCGCTGCGTAGTGCCCGGTGGCACGGGAACGCTCTGCGGATCCCCCGATCCCGACACCGCCGAGGTCAGCGAACCGGCGTCGGTCTCCACCTGCAGCGTCCGCACCGGCTCGGTCGTTGGCGGGTCCAACGAGAACTGCACTTTGAGACCCTCGACCGTCCGTGGCTCCGCGAACGTCAACTCGAGCCACTCACCGGTGGCACGACCGAAGCGGCCCGAGACCCACCGAGTCGTCGGATCGCCATCCACCGCGGCAAACGGGCCGTTGCCAGGTCCGGTGCGCAAGGAGGCATCGGCGTCAGCGGCCGACGACGACGCCCGTACGTCGACGACGCCACCGGCCCAGGTCCGCGTCGTCGGCGGCGACGCACCATCGAGTTGATACCCAAGGACGCGTCGACCCTGTCGACCCGGATCTGTTGCTGTCAGCACCGGTGAGTAGTTCTCGGCCGGACGACCGAAAGACACCTCCCGGCGTTGCAGCCCGTCGGTCTCGATCAGGGGCAGACCATCGAGCCGCCCTGCCGCATCGGAGCTGGTGATTGCTTCCCGATCATCGCCCAGCGCGGTCAACGCAACCGGTACATCCTCGGCCGCTCCACGGACCTCGACAAGCCGCGACCGCGGTACCAGCCGGCCGGCATCGGTCCGGCCGGCGTCGTAGATTTCCACACTCGGGTAGGGCAAGCGCGTGTGACCGTCGAGCGTGACACCGGGCTGCTCGATCCGGCTCCCCGTGGGTGGACCGAAGGAAGCGACCCGCCCGATGCCGGACTCGGCCAGGCTCTCGTGTACGGCGATGGTGGATGCGATCTGCACGTCGTACCGAAGATCGTTGCGTACGACGACGTACCTCACGCCTGCCCGCTGGAGTGCCTGCTGCAGGGTCCTGTCGCCGACGCCCGAGCCGAGCCGCCGCTCGATCTCATCCAGCCATCTGGTCGCACCTGCTGACCCCAACGGCACCGCGTCTCGCACCGCCATCGGCCGCTTCAGCAGCGCCTGGAACGGCTCGTCCTTCGTCGAACCCCAAGTGAAATCCGCGAACGACGCAGCAGGTACGACGAGGACGCTGCCGTCCCCGGGCTGGGTGTCGAGCCAGGTCGCGGCCTCACGCCAGTACCCGGGAATGGCGTCGTACCCCTCTGGTCTGGGCAGCTGACCGACGATCGCGGGAGTGGCGACAGAGACCACGAGGCAGGACACCAGGACAGGGACGACTCGGCGATGGATGCGATGGGAGACCGACCAACTGGCCAGCCGGGCAAGCGCGTGCGCGGCGGCGAGCGTCAGCGGCAGCCGGACGACGAGCTCGAACTTGTGCGTATTGCGAAAGGCAGCGAGCGGTCCGTCGAGGAGGTCCTGCAGTTGCGGCGCCAACGGCGAGCCTGCCGCACCCACATGGCCGAGAGTCACCAGCAGCAGGCCGACGACCAGTGATAGCTGCAGGAAGCCTCGATGCTTGAGGGATCCCATCGCGAGGCCCAGGAGACCGAGCAACGCCACCAGTGACGTTGTGAGGATGAGCATCGGCTGCGTGACATAAAGCCAGCCCGCCGGCCAACTGGGACCACCGTTGCCGGCAAGGAAGTTCAGCCACTGCGACGTACCCCGGAAGGACTCGAAGACACTCGCCATGCGAGTGGTGACCGCAGCGTTCTCGATCCAGTCGAGGAACGGCGGGCTGTACCGTCCGAGCAGTAGGAGCGGCACCAGCCACCACAACGAGACCGCTACGACGCCGACAAGCCAGCTGACCGCAACCTTCACCGTCGAGCGATCGAATCGTCTGGTGAGTAGCCACAACGCGGGCAGCACCAGAGTCGCTCCGGTTGCCACCGCGTTCACTCCACCGACCAGCGCGAACGCCACGGCAGACCAACCGGCACGCCACCAGAACGATCGAGCCCGCGGGGTGACGAGCGGTAGCAGCACCCACGGGGCCATCGCGATGGGCCATACCTCGATGGACGTTATCGACAGCTCGCCGAGCATGCGTGGGCTCAGCGCGTACAGCAACGCCGCAGCGAAGCGTGTCCACGGAACGCCGTACTGCAAGGCATTGCACAGCTTCCAGACACCCACCAGAGCCACACACAGGACCAGCGACCACCACAGTCGTTGGATGATCCAGTCCGGCACCGACAGCATGTCGAGCAGCCAATGGAACGGTCCCATCGGCAACAGGTAGCCGTACGCCTGATTCTGCAGTTGGCCGAATGCGCCTTGTGGGTCCCAGAGGTGCAACGCGCGACCGAGGAACGCACCAGGGTCGGCAGTCAGGTCGAGCTTCGTGTCCGGGACGATCTTGCCGGGCGCCTGGTGGAAGCAGAGCGCTGTCAGCACAAGGCATGCAACGGTGATCCGCGCCCGCCAGACCACCTCCCCCGAACCACGTCCCCCCGGTTCACTCATCGTCGCCGCAACACCAGAACGAGATTCCAGGCCACGACCTCACGGACACCAGGCAGTGCGAGTACGCCGTACGCCCACCGGGGGTGGTATCTCGGCAAAGCTGCGACCAGTTCCGCATCGAGGCAACTGCGCGCCCAGCGCAGCCCCGCGGCGACCGTGATCGGGAAGAGCGATTCACCGAACCTGTTCTTGGGCGGATGACCCTGATGCCGTTCGTAGCGGCCGGCCGCGCGATGTCCGCCGAAGTAGTGCCACGGCGAGGTCTCGTGGCCGCCGTGCGGTCCCCACCAGCCGGTGTAGGACAGGAAGATCGTTCCTCCGGGCCGGGTGACTCGCACCATCTCGTCGGCCATCAGCCAAGGCGCAGGGACGTGTTCGAGCACGTTGGAGGAAAAGCAGATATCCACTGCGGCGTCGGCCACAGGCAGGGCCATTCCGCTTCCCAGGACAGTGCCCGGCGCAGGCTCGCCCCGACCGCTGAGTTCGCCCAGGTCCGAGTCGACGGCGTAGTACGTCGCCCCGGCCCGACGGAATGCATCGGCGAAGTAGCCAGGTCCGCCGCCGATGTCGAGCATCAGCGCGCCGCCGACGTCGACGTACTGCGCCAGTTGGTCCGCCGAGTCTTCAGCAAGCGTTTCATAGAAGCGATCCGGGTCTGTCTGCTCGACCTTGAACGCACGGAACAACCGCACCGCCCGGCCCAGATCGGCGCGCCACTCCTCGCGCCCCGTGGCATTCGTCATCACCTGCACACGCCGGACATTAACGGAACTTCCGAGGTCTGGCGGAGATCGTTACTCCTTGGTAACGTCCCCGCCCATTACCTCGGGGGAGGTGACCAAGAGGGTGGGGCTGAGCAGGTGCGTGCGCAGAGCGTGCTGTTGCTGAACTGGCGGGACACGACGAACCCGGAGGGAGGGGGTTCCGAGCGGTATGTCGAGGAAATCGCGAAAGGCCTTGCATCGTTGGGCTGGTCGGTGACGGTGCTGTGCGCCGCGTACCCTGGGAGTCCGCGCGAGGCGAGTCGGGAACAGGTGCGGTACGTGTACCGCGGCTCCAAGATCACGGTGTATCTGCACGGGCTCGTGTATGCGTTGTTCCATCGGCCGGACCGCGTTGTCGACGTTCAGAACGGACTGCCGTTCTTCACCCGCCTGGTGCGTCGGTCTGTCGTGGTGCTCGTCCATCACGTGCACCACGAGCAGTGGCAGGTCGTCTATCCGGGCTGGCGTGGCCGGCTGGGATGGTGGCTCGAGTCTCGCCTGGCTCCACGGTTGTACCGGGATTGTCCTTACGTGACAGTGTCTTCCGCGTCCCGCGACGAGCTCGCCGAGCTCGGTGTCGATGACATCGCCGTCATCCACAACGGTGCCGATCCGGCGCCGGCGCGGCAACGCCCGCAGGCCGACGTACCGACTGTGGTGTGTGTGGGCCGACTGGTCCCGCACAAACAGCTCGAGCACGCTGTGGAGGCGATCGCGCTGGCACGCCAGACTCTGCCGACCGCGAGGCTGATCGTCGTCGGCTCCGGGTGGTGGGAGGACGAACTGCGCGAGTACGTCGAACAACGCCGGCTGGGCGACGCGGTCGAATTTCGCGGGCACGTGAGCGAGGAGGACAAGCACGCGGCGTACGACGAAGCGTGGGTCCTGGCACTGCCCAGTCTCAAGGAGGGTTGGGGTCTCGTCGTGGGCGAGGCCGCCGGTCACGGCGTACCCACCGTCGCCTATCGCAGCGCGGGTGGGCCGACCGAGTCCGTGCACGACGGAGTGTCGGGGACGCTCGTCGACAACGCGAGCGACTTCGCGACGGCGATCATGGAACTGCTGCAGGACAGCCTGCTCCGGCGGCGGTTGTCCGACGGAGCGTTGGCCGGCGCCGACCGATTCACGTGGTGTGCGGCGGCGGCGGCCTTCGACCAGTTGCTGGCTACTTCGAGCCGTAGTTCACGATCGGGACATCGGCCTGCCCCTGCGGATGGCCGGCCGGCGGCGCCGGATCGTCCTTCACCTGCTGAACCACCCCGACAACTGTCGTCGTAGCCACCGCGAGCCCTGCGAGTACGGCGATTGCCGCACCGATCAGCGATCCCATGAAAGACGTCCCCTCCCGGTCAAGTGAACCGAAGAGTAACAACGCCGCGCCAGGGACACCAGAGCGGCGAGCAACGTTGCTCCGGCAGCCGTCCAGGCCGCGAGGACGACCACCGTCCGCCAGAGAGGATGCGGCTGCGGCGCCGGCGTACCGTCGAGCTTGTACACGATGACCGACGGTCCGGAGAACTCTCGTTTCAGACCGCTCATCATGGTGTCTGGCAGCGGGCCGCCTGCGTCCCGATCCACCACGATCCAGCCGATCCCCTGCTGCAGCAGGACAGGTGCCGGATCCGTGCCGTCGTCGATGGATTTCCGCACGGCGTTCGCTACCTCAGCGGCCTGCGGATCCTCACCGGCGAGACGACGACCGCCGATGATCAGCTCGTCAGGTACGACCGAGGCCTGGTCGAAGTACCGCGGCATCGGGTCCAGGACGGGACGACGGCCGTTCCACGACGGTGCGCGGTATGCCTCGAACGGCCACGGGATGAATCGGCCGTGGAGTGCTTGTCGGGCCTGCGACCAGTCTGCAGGATAGTGCGATACATGAAGACCCGCGCCGGCCACGAGCCCTGGCAGCGCGGCGATCGGCAGCAAGAGTGCTGTGAGACCGACAACCCGCTTCAGACGGACGCGCTGCGCGATCGCGGCAACGGCCGCGCCGAAGCCGATCGCTTCGAGTAGCACCAACGGCCCGAGATAACGCTGGCCGTCACGGAACAGGCCAACCCCGGGGACATGGGCAACCAGTTGGGCGAAAGCACCTGGCGCGATGACTCCGGCCATGGCGATCGCTGTCGCTACTACGGCGGCCACCGAAAGGGCACGGATCGGCTGACTCCGCCTCCATTGCAGTGCGATGCCCGCCGACGACAGCAAGAGCACGACGAACGCGAGCACCAACGAGACCGGCTCACCTCGGCTGTCCGGGACGACATCCGCATTCCAGACGCCGCCGAGAGTAAGCAACGTCGGCAGCGTCCCGCCGTACCCCTCATCGCGAGCAGCGAACGCCGCCACTGAGACGGGGTCCGTGGGGAGGCCGGCGTGCGTGAACCCAGCGACCAGCCAGGGCCCGTTCAAGAGAACCGCCGTCCCCAAGACCCAAAGCTGCTTCGCCCGCGGTCGCCAGAGCAGCATCAAACCACCGATGAGCAGACCGATGACTCCGCCGGACGCGGTCAAGGCACACGCCGCCGATGCAAGGACGAATCCCGCCCACCCCTCCCCCCGGCGCACTCTGATCGCGGACCGCACCAGCCAGGGCAGCGCTGCGTACCCGAGAAGCAGCGCCCAAGCGCCGAGGCGGAGACGTTCAGCGACGAATGGATTCCACATGTACAACGTCGCCGCCGCCGCACCGGGCAGCGCCCCGCCGAGGCGAAGCTCTCGCCACAGGGCCGTCATACCGAGACCTGACAGCAGCGGAATCGCCACCAGGACCAGCTTGTTCAGAACCTGGCCGCCGGCAATCTCATCCAGAACTGCGACCACCACATCCGACGGAACCGCCCGCGGCATAGCCGTCGAAACACCGAAGAGGTCGAGCCGCAACGAGAGGTCAGGCACGAACACCATGTCGTAACCGACAACAAACCCCGGAGCGAGCAGCGGCGCCGTGATCAACAGACTGACCAAGACAGGCCAGAGCCACGGACAAACCCGCATCCACCGCTCCGACACCCTTCATCCTCTCCTCCGGCCACCACCGACGAGGGTCAGGGTGAACTCAGCAATGGTAGAAGCCGGCGCATCGAAGCAAATCAGACTCGCGCTGCCGCAGAAGCCCTAGGTTGCCGATCCGCGTCCAGCAGAGCGGCCGACGCAGCTTTCCCCTTCAACGTGGCTGCGGGCAGGCATCTCCGAAAGTCTCGAGCGCTCTGTTCACTCGGCCGACGAAACTACGCGGGGATGAGAGCGTTCGGTCTTCACCTACACCCGCGAACGGCGATCCCCAGATGTAACGGGCAGCGCTGATCGCCGATGTTCGACGTACACGGCAGTTCGACACTCCGAGCGAAGCGTCGGCACCACGACCATCTCACTGCCATGGGAGCGACTGGACGGCGAACTCCAGGCGATGGAGCTGCGGTTCAGCTGGAGGGATGGCAGACCACTCCGAGGGGCGCGCCAGGCAGGCGGTCGACCGCCGGCTGGAACGACTCGCCGCACGGCTCACGGAGCAGCGACGGAGCAACGGCCATCCGTCCGTCGAATCCCTTATGCTCAAGGCCATTCAGTCTCAGGAGACGTCGTGAACAGCAGTCGCCGCACGTCGGCTAGCCGCTGAACCTGCTGAGTCCGTCGAACATCCACCAGATCTACACCGACACCCCCGTCGGCACAAAGGTCCAGGAGCTCATTTACCGGCTGACCCGGTACGTCTGAGTTGTGCTTGCTTGGCTCGGACGATGTCCGGGTCCCTGGGGTCGAGCGGGAGCACCGCGTCGTCGTCGTACCGTCTGTCTTTTCTGCGAACGACTTTGGTTATCCGAATCTGTCGCATCGGAACTCCTTGGAAGGGCAGGCCTGGCGCCGAGGTGTTGGAGGGGTTCTCAAGACGCCAGGCCCGCCTGCTATGTGGGGGTCGGCGACGACAGCAGGTACCACGCCGCGCTGTTGGGCGAGAGTTTGTCGCCCGCTTCCTGGTGACTCGCGAGCAGTAGTTCGCCGTCGACCGGGACAGCGACCACTCTCGACGAGCAGTTGACGACGCAGCAGAAGCCGTCGCCGCGGGTGAAGGCCAGTACGCCGGGTTCGGTCGCCAGCCATTCGAAGTCGTTCGAAGCCAGTGCCGGAAGCCGCCTGCGCAGACCGAGTGCCTCGCGGTACAGATGCAGCATCGATTCGCCCCAGCCCAGTTGATGGTCCACAGCGTGCAGGGCGAACCAGTCAGGCTGCGGCAACCAGGGATCTGACCGGGAGAATCCGAAAGCGTCCTGGCCGGCCGACCAGGGCAAGGGAATCCGGCAGCCGTCCCGGCCCCGCCGCGCCCCGTTGCTGCGGTGGAACATCGGATCGGTGAGCACACTGTCCGGCAGATCCGTGACCTCGGGCAGACCGAGCTCTTCGCCTTGATAGAGGTACGCCGCTCCCGGCAGCGCGAGCATCAGCAGCGCACTCGCCCGCGCACGTGCGGTCCCGAGATCGACGTCCCCGGCGTGTGCGCCCGGGGCCCCACCGCCGTAGCGGGTGACGGATCTCGGCATGTCGTGGTTGTTCAGCACCCAGGCGACCGAGGAGCCGGCGTCCTGGATCGTACCCAGCCCGCGGTCGACGACGTCGGAGAGAATCTGCGCGTCCCAGTGCGCGCGCAGGAACTCGAAGTAGAAGGTCTGATGCAGTTCGTCCGGCCGCTGGTACAGCGCGAGTTGCCGGGTGTCCAGTACGCCGACCTCGCCGATCAGCACGCGTTCGCGGCCGGTGAAGGCCGAGTATCCATCGGCGATCTGCCGCCAACGGCGCCAGACGTCGTGCACCTCGGGCTGGTTCCACGCGTGCGGGTTGAGCGGGTCGCCGGTGACCTCGTCGTCGATCGCCTGCCCGTGGTCCGGCAGTCCGGCCGCCTTGTGCAACCCGTGCGCCACGTCGATTCGGACGCCGTCGACGCCGCGCTCGAGCCAGAATCGCAGTACCTGCTCGAAGTACGCCGCCACGTCGGGGTGGCGCCAGTTGAAGTCGGCCTGCTCCGGCGCGAAGCTGTGCAGGTACCACTGGCCGTCGGGGACCTGTTGCCAGGCCGGGCCGCCGAAGACGGAGCGCCAGTTGTTGGGCGGTTCCTCGCCCCGGCCGTCGGCGAAGTGGAACCACTCGCGCTCAGGGCTCCCCGGGCCTGCGGCCAGCGCCGCGGCGAACCAGGGATGCTCGGTCGAGCAGTGGTTCGGGACAAGATCGATGAGGACCTTGATGTCGTGCCGATGCGCGTCGTCAACCAGACGGTCGAAACCGTCGAGGGTGCCGTAGCGGGGATCGACCGAGAAGTAGTCGGAGACGTCGTACCCGTGGTCGTGCTGCGGTGAGGGGTAGAACGGGTTGAGCCAGATGCCGTCCACTCCCAGGGCCTGCAGGTACGGGAGCTTCGCGCGGACGCCGGCCAGATCACCGACACCGTCGCCGTCGGAGTCGTGGAAGCTGCGCAGGTAGACCTGGTAGATGACGGCGGTCCGCCACCAGTCGGCTCCGGGCCGGGGCCTTGTCGTGAACATCGCGATCGGTCCCTCTGGTCGTTCCCCAGGCCGTTGATCTCGTCACTACGATCCGCCATCGGAGGGCGGTCGTCAGCAAGGCCAGCGTCCAGACGGGCTACCCGCTAACCGGAATCCTGGGTCTGGCTGACCGGTACTCAGTGGGCGTCGAGATACCGGACCACAGCCAGCACCCGGCGATGGTCGTCGCTGGTCTCGGGGAGGCGCAGCTTGGCGAAGACGTGCCGGACATGCTTTTCCACCGTCGCTTCGGTCACCCACAGCCGGCGTGCGATGCCCGAGTTGGAGCGACCCTCGGCCATCAGTGCGAGTACTTCGTGCTCTCGTGGACTGAGCTCGGCGAGCGGGTCGCCGTCCCGGCGGGCGTTGACCAGTTCCTGGACCAGGGCAGGGTCCATCACCGAGCCACCTCTGAGGATCCGCTCCATCGTCTCGATGAAGTCGCCCACATCCGTCACCCGGCTCTTCAGGAGGTAGCCGATCCGCTGGCCGGACGCGAGCAGCTCCATGGCGTGCTCGACCTCGGCGTGGGCCGACAGGACGAGGATCCCGGTGGCCGGGAACTCGCGCCGAATCTCCCGGGCGGCGTCCAGCCCTTCGGTGCTGTGCGTCGGCGGCATCCGGATGTCCACCACGACCAGGTCGGGCGAAAGGTCCCGCACCAGCGGGAGGATCCACACACTGTCACCGGTCTGTCCGACGACCTCGAACCCCGCCTGCCCGAGGAGGCTGGCCAGCCCCTGGCGCAGGAGTACGTCGTCCTCGGCCAGGACGACGCGGGTGCGTGTCGCACCGCCGTCGACGGCCGAGTCGATCGTCATCTCCCCACGGTAGACCTACCTGTCGTCGAGGATCCGGCGAAGAGCGACACCTGACAACGCTGTCTTGGACAGCAGAGCCGCGGCCGGCACGCTCTCGACGAGATCGATCAGGTCCTCCGCCGCGTGGGTGGAGATCAGAACGACCTGCGCCGGGTCCACATTCGTCTCGGTCTGGATCCGCCGGGCCAGGTCGAGGCCACTCTCGCTGCCGAGGTTCACATCGACGAGTACGACGTCGGGTTCGGCGCCGTCCAGTCGCGCCAGCGCCTCGTCGATCGTCGAGGCGACTCCGACCACGGTGACCCCGTCACTTTCGAGGCGGGACCGGGCGGCGTCGAGGAAGTCAGTGCTGTCGTCGACGATGAAGCAGCGCAACCCCATGGCTCCAGAATCACGCGCCGGAGGCCCCGGCGCATTCCAGCTAACGCGACTCTCTGTGCAATCGAACGTTGGCTCCGGCGGACGTCAGCTGCCGGTCAGCGGGAACTCGGCGGTCAAGGTGGTTCCGGCGCCGCGGGGACTGTCGAGGTTCAGCCGGCCGCCCAGTGCTTCCACCCGGTCGCGGAGGCCGAGCAGCCCGGTGCCCCGGCTGAAGTCCGCGCCGCCTTGTCCGTTGTCGCGGATCTCGACGCGGAGCGCGTCGCCGGTGATGTCGGTGGTGACCACGACCAGCGAAGCGTGCGAGTGTTTCGCCGCGTTGGTCAGAGCCTCGGACACGAAGTAATAGGCGCTCGCCTCGAGCCGCTCCGACAGGCGCGGCTGCGCACGGAGCGTCAGGCGGATGGGGATCGTCGACCGGCGGCCCAGTGACTTCAGTGCCGGGCTGAGGCCGCCCTCGGCGAGGATCGCCGGGTGGATTCCGCGCGCCGTCTCGCGGAGCTCGTCCAGGGCGTCGGTCAGTCCGCCATGCACCTGGTCCAGCTCCGCGGTGAGCTCGGACAACTCAGGCGGCACCTTCGTCTGGGCTGTCTGCAGCCGGAGCGCGAGTGAGACGAGCCGCTGCTGTGCGCCGTCATGCAGATTGCGCTCGATCTGGCGGCGCGTCCGGTCGGCGGTGACCACCACGCGGGCGCGGGATGCCATCAGTTCGGCCCGGGCCTCCGCGTTCTCGATCGCGGTGGCGACGAGCTCGGTGAAGCCCGCGATCTGTGCCTCGGTCGCGGCCGGGAAGGGTATGTCGTTGGTCTTGGAGGCGGCAACGACACCCCACAGCCGGCCGCCCACGGTGACCGGGCAGCCGATCGAGGAACGGATTCCGATGCTCTGCGCCTCCTGCGCGATCGCGCCCGATGCACCGGCGAAGCTGTCCAGCCGGATCGGTCCGGCGCGTCGGCGTACCTCACGGGCGATGCTCAGGCCGTCGAGATCGAACCGCTCACCGACGGCCAGATGGGCGGGCACACGGCTCCAGGCCGCGACACCGGTGACCGTCCCGTCCGGTTCGTACCGCTCCATCCGCGCGAGATCGGCGCCGCAGAGTCGCCCCACCTCTTCGGTCACGGCTGTGAACAGGACACTCGGCGTCACCCCTTGAGCCACCTGAGTGGCGACCCGCCGGAGCGCGGATTGTTCGTTCGACAGCCGTTGGGCCTCCAGCGCCGCCCGCCGGAGCCGAGCCGCAAGCTCGCCCACGACCACAGCCGTCACGAGAAACACACCCAAGCCGATCGCGTTCTGGGCGTCGGCAAGCAGGAGCGAGTGCAGCGGGCTGACGAAGAAGTACGCGTACGCCCACACGCTGAGCACGGCCGTGACCACGGCGAGCGGCGTACCCCAGAAGATCGCGATGGGCAGTACCGCGAGCAGATAGAGCACCAGCAGGCTGAGTGTCGGGACGTGGGGCTCGCCGAGCTTGATGAGCCCGGTCACGGCAGCAACCAGCAGGCCGGCTGCGAGCAGTCCAGCCAGCCGGCGCGCAACCGCTGAGCTCGTCCGGCGCCGCTCCATCCCACCACACTTTCCCCTGAACGAACGCTAACCGATAGCCCCGCACACTGACGACCACTGCACCGTCAGTGGCGGCGTTCTATGTGGGGGCGGAGGGTGCCGTCATAGGGGTTGGGTGGGAGGCCTTGGAGTAGGTCTGGTAGGTGGAAGGTTTGGAAGAGGGACAGGTCGAAGAAGGCGACTGCGTGGACGATCGCGGTCGCGGTGAGGGTTAGGACCTGGATCTGGAAGGCGTGGTGGATGTTGTCGCGAGGGTCTCGCATGTAGACGGCGAAGGCGGGGAGGCCGTTTGCTTTCAGGGGGACTAGGTACTGGTCGCCGGGGTGTTCGGCTGGGCAGTGGGTGGTGATGAGGCGGCCGATGTCGCGGGCGCCGCGGAACCAGGAGGTGAACGGCGGCATCTCCCAGATCGCGTCGTCGGTGAAGAGGGTGACGATCGCTGGTACGTCGTACTGCTCGAAGGCGGCTCGGTAGCGGGCCAGCAAGGCTTCGTCCGGGACGGCGGCGCTTGGTCTGACGGTGAGCGGGGTGGGACGTACGTCGCCCAGCAGGGTCGTGATGCGGTCCTCGGGCCAGCCCTCGATGTCGTGGAGGATGGTGGCGGCTCGTTCGCGCGGTGGGATGCGTTGGAGGGCGGCGATCAGGCCGAGGTCGATCGGACGGCCGTCCATCAGGTGCTCGGGGATCGGCTCGAGCCAGAGGATCTCGGAACTCTCCGAGAGCGCGCCCTCCGGATGCGCACTCGGAGCGGCCAGGTCGGACGGGAGCGGGCGGCTCCCGGCGCGGGTGAGACAGGCGAGAGTGGCAGCCTCCACAACCCCACCGCCAACCCCACTCGCACCACCACCAGCACCGGTGCTGGGGCGGGCGGTCACCTCGGTTGCGATCTCGATTGCTTCGGTGGTGGAGCCGAGCAGGCGGTAGCAGTGGGCGATCAAGCTGGAGTCGTTCATGGCTACTCCATCGGCCAGGCCCGGTGGTCGGTCTGGTGGTCGGCGAGGTAGCCGGCCAGTGCGAGTGCCCTCATGTCCTGATGATGCGGTACGGCGAGCTGTGCGCCAATGGGCAGCCCGGAAGCGGACCACCCGACGTTCACCGTGGTCGCCGGATGCTGCGACATGTTGTACGGGACCGTGAACCCGATGTGCTCGAACGGTTTCGACGGGTCGTCGGTCGGATACGCGAGCTCCGCCGGGAACGCGGTGATCGGCGCGACCGGCGACAGAATCACGTCGTACGCCGTGAACACCCGCCCGACCGCAGCCGCCATCGCGCCCATCTGGCTGTACCCCTGGAACACGTCGGACCCGGACAGATCCCCCGCCGTCGACACCCACTCGCGGATCTGCGGGAGCACCTTCGCACGCCGCTCCTCGGGCAGCGCGGCGATGTCCGTCGCGGAGCGGATCCGCCAGAAACGATCGAGCCCGTCGAGCATGTCCCGCGTGATGATCGGGTCGATCGGCTCGACCAGAGCGCCCGCCTTCGAGAGTACGTCGGCCGCCGCCGAGACCGCCGCGACGACCGCCGGATCAACCGGCAACCCGACCCCGGCATCGAGCAGCAACGCCACCCGCAGCCCGCCGAGCCCGACCGAGAAGCCGTCGACCGAAGAGCCACCGTCCGAGAAGCCACCGTCCGAAGCAGGAAACGACGTGTGATCACGCGGGTCGTACCCCGACATCACCGACAACGCCAGCGCCGCATCAGGCGCCGTCCGCGTCAACGGCCCGATCGCCCGCCCCGGGTACGGATTGCCGACCGCGACCCGACCATGCGTCGGCTTGAGCCCGACCAGCCCACACCACCCAGCCGGCAACCGGATCGACCCACCGATGTCAGTGCCGATGTGGATCGGCCCATACCCAGCCGCCGCAGCAGCCGCCGCGCCCGCGCTCGATCCACCAGCTGTCCGCGAGACATCCCACGGATTCCGTGTCAGGTGATGGAACGTCGACACCCCCGACGACAGCATCCCGTACTCCGGCATCGTCGTCTTGCTGAAGATCACCGCGCCGGCCTCCCGCAACCGGGCCGCCGCCGGCGCATCCTCGACCGCCGGGGTCAACAAGGTCGCCGCCGTCCCCTGCGGCACCGGCGTACCCCGGGTCGCGATGTTCTCCTTCACCGTCACCGGTATGCCGTCCAACGCGCCCGCCGTACCGTCCCGCCAGCGTCGCTCGGACTCGAGCGCCGCCGCCCGTGCTCCCTCGGCGTCAAGCGCGTACAACGCACAGATCTGTGGTTCGACGGCGTCCACTCGAGCGAGGACGTCCTCGATCACCTCGACAGGTGACACCGAGCCGTCGCGGTACTTCGCCAGCAGTTCAACGGCCGTCAGGTCGGCGAGACTCATGCACACACCCCTCAGTTCGGTGGGTCGAAGCGGCCGTCGACCGCGGTCCAGCCGCCGTCGACCGCGAGGACACTCCCGGTCACGAAGCTCGCGGCGTCGGACGCGAGGTACACGACCGCGCCGGCGAGCTCGCTCGGTTGGGCCCATCGCCCGAGTGCGCCCTTCTGCGCGTACGCGTCGTACCACGCGGGATCGGCCTTGATCTGCGCGGTGAGCGGGGTCTCGACGACGCCGGGCGCGATCGCGTTCGCCCGTACGCCGGACGGCCCGAGCTCGGCCGCCGCCGTACGCAGCAACTGCACGAGGCCGGCCTTCGTTGCCGCATACACCGATTGCCCCGGCTCGACCGTGGTCCCGCGGATCGAGCTGAACCCGATGATGCTGCCGCTCCCCCGCTCCGCCATCCCCCGCCCGAACGCGCGGATCAGCTCGAACGAGGCCCGCAGGTTCAGCGACACCACCCGGTCGAACTCCTCGCCGGTGTAGTCGAGCATCCGCTTCCGCACGTTGGTCGCCGCGGTGAACACCAGCACGTCCACGGGATCCAGCTCGTCGACCGCCCGCGCGATCGCCGCGTCGTCCAGCACATCCAGCTCGTACGCCGTGAGCTCGGACCCGGCCGTCGCACGAGCCGCCGCGAGATCCCGGTCCGCGCACGTCACTCGCGCACCAAAAGCAGCCAGCGCCGACGCACTCTCGCGCCCGATCCCGCTCCCCGCGCCGATCACCAGCGCGTGCTTCCCCTCAAGCCGGAACAGATTCGCGTACTCCATACGGGCCACCTCTCACGGGCGTGGACGGATGATCGCCATGCGGGTTGTGGTCAGTTCCTCGATCGCGAAGCGCGGTCCCTCGCGGCCGGTGCCGGAGTCCTTCACCCCGCCGTACGGCATCACATCGGAGCGGAACCCAGGTACATCGTTGATCACCACTCCCCCGACCTCGAGCCGGTCGATCGCCGCGAACGCCGTGTCCAGCGAGGAAGTGAAGACGCTCGCGTGCAAGCCGTACCGCGTCTCGTTCACGGCCCGCAGCGCGCTGTCGACGTCCGGTACCGATCGCACCGCGATGACCGGTCCGAAGATCTCCTCGTCCCAGGCAGGCAGACCATCCGGTACGTCGGTCAGCACGATCGGCCCGAGCACGTCACCCGGCGCCTCGTACGCGATCGACCCACCGGCGTGAACCGCATCTCCGACCCACTCACGAACGCGAGCGGTCGACGCGGGGTTGATCAACGCGGACACCCGCGTCAACGGGTCGCGTGGGTCGCCGACGACGACGGTCGGCAGTCGGGCACCGAGTTTCTCGAGCAGATCCGACCGGATCGACTCGACCGCGATCACGCGCTGGACGGAGATGCAGGCCTGCCCGGAGGCGTAGTACCCGCCGCGAACGATCGCATCGGCGGCCGCGTCCAGATCGGCGTCCTCGGCAACGACCAGCGCGGAGTTCGAGCCGAGTTCGAGGAGGACCTTCGTCGGGGCGGCGTCGCGCGCGATGCGGTGACCGACGGCGGCCGATCCGGTGAACGAGACGGCACCAACTCGACCATCTGTCGTGAGCGTCGCACCGACGTCGGCTCCACCGGTCACCAATTGAACAGCACTCTCCGGACCTCCCGCATCGGCAAGCGCCGACCGCATGAGGTGGGTCAACCAGAGCGTGGCCAGCGGCGTCTGCGGCGCCGGCTTCACGATGATCGGGCACCCGGCCGCGAACGCCGGTGCGATCTTGTGCGCCGCCAGCAGCAGTGGGTAGTTGAACCCGGTGATCCCGACGACGACACCGATCGGCTTACGCACCCAGAACCCCTGCAGGCCCTCGCCACTCGGCAGCAGATCGAGCGGCACCGTCTCACCGTGCAGCCGGGCGACCTCCTCGGCCGACGTCTCCAGCGTGAGCAGCGTCCGATCGATCTCCACCCGGCAGTCGACGAGCGGCTTGCCGGTCTCGAGCACCAGCAGATCCACAAACTCGTTGCGCGCAGCAAGGACCGCGGAATGCACGCTCTGCAGGACTTTCCGGCGCAGGTACGACGGGAGCCGCCCGACCGTTTCGCGGACGGACAGGGCGTTGTCGAGCGCCGCCCGCGCCAGCTCGACGTCACCGACCGGCGCGTCCGCGACCGTCGAACCGTCGTACGGGAAGATCACCGGAGCGGTTGCCGGTGCGTCGACCCAGGCTTCACCGATCGGCAGGCCGGCTGGGAACTTCACGCTGGATCTCCCTTCGCGAGCAGGTCGGACGTGGTCGCGCCGGACAGGGCGCGCTGAAGCGTCGGGATGGCCGAGACCAGGCGTTGCGTGTACGGGTGCTGCGGGGCGGCGTACACGTCGCCGGTGTAGCCGGTCTCGACGATCTGGCCGGCATTCATCACCGCCACGCGGTCGCAGACGTGCTTGATCACGGACAGGTCGTGAGAGACGAACACCAGCGTGAGGTTGAGTTCGTCGACCAGGTCGGAGATCAGGTTCAGGACCTGGGCCCGGACCGATACGTCGAGGGCGCTGACCGGCTCGTCCGCGATCAGGATGCGCGGTCGCGGCGCGAGCGCCCGGGCGATCGAGATGCGCTGCCGCTGACCGCCGGAGAACTGGTGCGGGTACCGGTTGCCGGCGTCGGCGGACAGACCGACCGCCTCGAGCAGCTCTCGGACGCGCTCGCCCGAGGCGGGATGGCCTTGGACGACGAGCGGTTCGGCGATGATGTCGCGGACCCGCATCCGTGGGTCGAGCGAACTCATCGGGTCCTGGAAGACGAGCTGCAGGTTCTCCCGGAGGAAACGCAGCCGGCGGTCGGACAACCGGGTGATATCGGTGCCTTCGACAATCACATTCCCGGAGGTCGCGCGGTCGAGGGCCGCGATGATCCGGAGCAGTGTGGACTTGCCGCAGCCGGACTCACCGACGATGCCGAATCGCTCGCCCTGCTTGATCTCCAGGCTCACGCCACGGAGCGCGTGCACGACGGGCGCCGGCTGGAAGAGAGAGGTCCGCGGCCGCGGGTAGTCGCGGACGAGATCGACGACCTGGATAGCGGTCGGCGTCTCGAACTCACGCGTCGTCGGGATGTGCTCAGGCGTCGGCGGGTGCTCAGGCATCCGTCACCCCCGCGGGATGGTGGCAGGCGAAGCCCTCCGCATCGTCGCCTGACCACGGCGGCATCTCCTCGCAGAGTGCGGTGGAGTAGGCGCAGCGGGTCCGGAAGACACAACCCGACGGGAACTTGCCCGCGGGTGGCACGTTGCCGGGGATCGTCGTCAGCCGACGGGCAGTCGTGTCGAGGTCGGATGCCGCGAGCAGGCCCTGGGTGTAGCGGTGGCGGGGGCGCGTGAACACATCGGCGACAGGACCGGATTCGACGACGCGTCCGCCGTACATCACCAGGACACGCTCGCAGACGGTCGCGACGACGGCGAGGTCGTGGGTGATGAAGAGGAGTGCGGACGACCGGTCCATGACGCCGCGAACGATCAGGTCGAGGACGAGAGCCTGGACGGTCACGTCCAAGGCGGTCGTCGGCTCGTCGCAGATCAGCAGGGAGGGATCGTTGGCGAGGGCAAGCGCCAGGACCACTCGTTGCCGTTGGCCACCGGAGAGTTGGTGTGGGTACGCGCGCAGGGTGTCGGTCGGGAGCTGCACGCGTTCGAGCAGCTCAGCGGCGGCCGCACGGGCCGCGGACTTGGGTCTGGTGTTGTGGATCAGCATCGCCTCGGCGAGTTGGTCGCCGATCCGCATGGTCGGGTTGAGCGCGGTCATCGGCTCCTGGAAGACCATCGCGATGTCACGGCCGCGAACCTGCGACATCTGGCGTTCGTCGGCACCGATCAGCTCGTGGTCGACGCCGTCGAGGCGGACGGAGCCTCCGGCGTACACGTCCTCGGGAAGCAGTCCGAGCACGCTCAACGCCGTCAACGACTTGCCCGAGCCCGACTCGCCGATCAGCCCGACCCGCTCCCCCGCGCCGACGGTCAGGTCCACGTCGGACACCAGCGTCGTGTCGCGGACCTTGACGGACAACCCGCGGACCGTCAGTACGTCGCTCATCGGCGGTCCTCCAGTTTCGGGTCGAAGCGGTCCCGGAGGCCGTCGCCGAGCAGGTTGAAGCCGAGTACGGCGATGGCGATCGCGATACCGGGGAAGATCGCCAGCCGGGGGGCGCTGAACAGGAACTCCTGGCTCTCCTGCAGCATCCGGCCCCACGACGGTGTCGGCGGTGGCGTGCCGTATCCGAGGAACGAGAGCGCCGCCTCCGCCAGTACTGCGATCGCGAACGACACCGAGGCCTGCACGGTGATCAGACTGGTCACGTTGGGCAGTACGTGCCGGACCGCGATCGGCCACGGGCGTCGCCCGGCGGCGCGGGCGGCGAGCACGTACTCGGTCCGCATCACCTGCAGCGCGCCGCTCCGGATCACCCGCGCGAAGCTCGGCACCGAAGCGATGCCGATGGCAATCATCGCCGTCAGCGTGCTCGCCCCGAACACCGCGCCGAACATGATTGCCAACAGCAACGCCGGGAACGCGAGCAGCAGATCGTTGCCGCGCATGATGACCTCGCCCGGCCAGCGCCGTACCATCGCGGCCAGGATCCCGAGCGGTACGCCGATCACCGCTGCGACACCGACCGCGACCACGCCGACGAACAGCGTCGTCCGCGAACCGACCATGATCTGGCTGAGCACGTCGCGCCCGAACTTGTCGGTCCCGAACCAGTGCGACCACGACGGCTCGAGCAACCGGGACGCGGGCGTGACCAGCGTGGCGTCGTACGGCGTCCAGACGAACGAGATGAGCGCCATCAGGACGATGACGCCGACGATCACGCCGCCGGCGACCAGGCTCGGGTTCAGGCGCTTCATGATGCCGTCCTCAGTCGCGGGTCGAGGGCGACGTACAGGAGGTCGACGACGAAGTTGACCAGGAGGACGGCGAGGACGAGGACCATGACGACGTCTTGGACCAGCAGCAGGTCGCGGTTCGAGACGCCGTCGAGCAGGAGACTGCCGAGACCGGGGATGACGAAGACTCGTTCGACGACGACTGCGCCGATCAGGAGGGTCGCGAGCTGGAGGCCCAGGACTGTGACAACGGGGACGGCGGCGTTGCGGAGGCCGTGGCGCCAGAGGGCTTGAAAGGGCCTCAGGCCTTTGGCTCGGGCGGTGCGGAGGTAGTCCTCGCGGAGGACGTCGAGGACCGCGCTGCGGACGTAGCGGGTGAGCACGGCGCCTTGGACCAGGCCGAGTGAGAGCGCCGGGAGGATCAGCTGCTTGAGGAACATCCCGGGGTCCTGTGCGGGCGGGGTCCAGCCGTTGGCGGGCAGCCAGCCGAGCTTCACCGCGAACACCACGATCAGCAGGATCCCGGCCAGGAACGCCGGTACGGCGACGCCGACCTGGGAGACCGCGGACAGGGCGAGCCCGGACAGCTTGCGGTGCCGCGCGGCCATCAGCGTTCCGGCCGGGACGGCGACGAGCAGCGCGATGATCATGCCGGCGACGACCAGCCACAGCGTCACCTGCAGGCGATCGAACACCTGCGGACCGATCGCGACCTTCGACACGTACGACGTACCGAGGTCGCCGTGGAGCAGCCCGCCGAGCCAGTCGAAGTACTGCGTCGGCAGCGGCCGGTCGAGGCCGAACTGCTGCCGCAGTTCGGCCACCGCCTCATCGGATGCGTTCACGCCGAGTGCGACCCGGGCGGGATCGCCGGGCAGCACCGCCATGAACGCGAACACCAGCACCGAGCTCACCGCAAGACTGACCAAGAACACGCCGGTGCGCTCGATCAGGCGGAGAATCATCGGGTGAGCTTGGAGAGATCGAAGTTCTCGGTGATGGCGTTGGTCGGCAGGCCCTTGATGTCCTTGTCGGCGACGATCAGGTTCGGGATCAGGAACAGCCAGTCCCCCGCCGCCTGCTCGGACAGCCGGCGCGCCGCCTTCTTCATGTTGTCGATCTGCGCGGCCTCGTCACCGACATCCGCGGCGGCCAGATATCCCTGCAGGGTCGGATCGTCGTACCGCGTGTAGTACTTCGCGTTGAACACCGCACCGAGGTCGCGCGGCTCGACGTGCGCGATGATCGACATGTCGTAGTCGGCGTTCTTGAAGACCGTGGTCAGCCAGGCCGCCGGGAACTCGAGCTGGTCGATCTGCACCTTCAGCCCGGCCTGCTCCAGCATGCTCTTCACCACCTGGCCGCAGGAGGTTGCGTACGGCAACGTCGGCAGCCGCAGCCGGAGCGTCTTGCCGGCCGCGCCGGAGGCCTGCAGCAACGACTTCGCCTTGGCCAGGTCGTACGGCGCGACGCCGGTGAGGTCCTCGTACCACGGGTCGGTCGGCGGGACCATGCTGCCGATCAGCTTGCCGCGACCGGCCCAGCAGGTGTCGAGCAGCGCCTTGTGGTCGATCGCCATCCGGATCGCCTGGCGGGTCCGCAGGTCCTTGAACACCGGGCGGGAGTTGTTGAACGACAGCAGCACCTCGCCGTTCGTCGTACCTTCGATCACCTGGTACTTGCTGTTGCTGGTGAACTGGCTGAGCGCTTCCGGCGCCTGGACCGTGCCGATCACGTTGATCGTGCTGGTCAGCAGCGCGTTGTTGAGCGCGGTCGCGTCCTTGAAGTACTTCAGCGTGACCTGCTGGAAGAACGGCTTGCTGCCCCAGTAGTCGTCGTTGCGGACCATGACGATCGAGTCGCCGCGGTTCCACTTCGAGAACTTGAACGGGCCGGTGCCGACCGGGTCGGTCGCGAGCGCGCTGACACCGCTCTCCGAGAACATCGCGCCGATCCGAGTGGTCATCCGGAACAACCAGTCGTTGCTCGGCTTGGCCAGCGTCACCTGCAGCTGCGTCGGCGAGAGCGCCTTGGCCCCGGAAACCACGTCCATCGCGGCCTTCAGCGAGGTCGTCCACGCGGTCTTCACCCGGTTGATGCTGAACACCGCGTCGTTGGCGGTGAACTGCTTGCCGTTGGTGAACTTCGCGTTGTCGACCAGGTCGAAGGTGTAGGTCTTGCGGTCCGGCGAGACAGTCCACGACTTCGCCAGCGACGGCACGATCTTGCCGGAGTCGTCCTGCTTGACGAGCGTCTCGTACACGTTCCCGAGCAGCGCCTGCGGGATCGCGGCACCGTCGGTGGTGGTGAAGTCCAGGCTGGCCGGCTCGGCGACCAGGCCGATCGAGAGCTTCTGGTCCCCGCCCGGCGAACTGCCCGAGGAGGTGCTCGAACCCGCCGAGCAGGCGGTCAGGGCCAGCACCGCCGCGGAGGCGACGAACGCGACCGCCCGAATGCGAAACGACGACTTCACGCCAACTCCTTCAGAGGCCGGTGCTGATCCTGCAACTGGTCCGACCAGTGGACTAGGTGCAACTGGGCCACTAGATTTGTCCCCTGCTCAGGTGCCTGTCAAGCGACTAGGGGGGTGCGCCGGATGACAACTGGACCGAATCGTCTGCAGTTCAGTCCGGTACAGCCCGTGCGCGCGTACCAACGGATCGTCGAACAGGTCGAGGACGCACTCGCCCGCGGCGACCTGGCGCCGGGCCAGCGGCTGCCGAGCGAACGCGAGCTGGTCGCGCAGTTCGCGGTCAGCCGGTCGACGGTCCGCGAGGCGCTGCGGGTGCTCGAGAGCAACGGCGTGGTCCGCTCCCGCCCCGGCGACCCGAACGGTCCGGAGATCCTCCCGTTCTCCCAGTCCGCGCTGCGCAAGCAGATGGTCCGCCTGGCCCGCGTCGAGGAGCTGACCCTGAGCGAGCTGATCGGGTTCCGGATGATCATGGACGGCGCCGCGATCCAGGTCGCATCCCGGCTGCGTACGCCGGAGGAGCTCGACGAACTGGAAGAGACACTGGTCGCGATGCGAGCCGCGATCGACGTCGACTTCGACGCGTTCAGCCAGGCCGACCTCGCCTTCCACGAGCTGATCGCGCGGATCAGCCGCAACTCGCTGATCCAGACCTGCAACGAGGTCGTCCGCGGCGTCGTACTCAGCCTGATCTCCGACAAGATCGCCCACGCGCCGAACAGCCGGGCCCTGATGCTCGAGTCGCTGCACCACCACGCCGAGGTCGTCGATGCCATCCGCACCGGCAACGGCCACGCCGCCGCTCGCCTGGCCCGCCAGAACATGTACGACTACTACGGCGGGTACGTGCCCGACTCCGAGCAGGAAACCTTGCGCGCGCTCATAGAGGACTGAGGTATTCCCGTGGCATTCTGACGGGATCGGTTCACTGGTGGGGGGCACCGCGTGAGCAAACCAGCGATTCTGACCGTCGACGACGACCCGATGGTGTCGGCGGCGATCTCCCGGGATCTACGCCGCAGGTACGGCGACGACTACCTCGTCGTGCGCGCGACCTCGGGCGACCAAGCACTGGCCGCGCTGACGAAGCTGGCCTTGCGCAACCAGCCGATCGCGCTGATCGCCACCGATCAGCGGATGCCCGGCATGACCGGTATCGAGCTGCTCGAACGCGCCCGCGTGCACGCGCCGAGCGCGAAATACCTGCTGCTCACCGCGTACGCCGACACCGAAGTCGCGATCCGGGCCATCAACGACATCGGCCTCGACTACTACCTGCTGAAGCCGTGGGACCCGCCCGAGGATCAGCTGTTCCCGGTCGTCGACGACCTGCTCGGCGACTGGCAGCAGGCCAATCCCGACCACGTCTCCGATGTCCGTGTCGTCGGCAACCGCTGGTCGGACCGCTCGCACGACATCAAGACCTTCCTGGCCCGCAACCACGTGCCGTACCGCTGGTACGACATCGAACGCGATCCGGAAGCCCAGCGCCTGATAGACCTGGCCGATGCCTCCGACAACGACCTCCCGCTGGTCCTGATCCCGGAGAGCGACACCCTCCGCTCCCCCACCACCCTCGACCTCGCGTCGGCACTCGGTCTGCGCACGAGAGCCGAGCAACCGCTGTACGACGTGTGCATCGTCGGCGGCGGGCCCGCGGGTCTGGCTGCCGGCGTGTACGCCGCGTCCGAAGGCCTCAGCACGGTGATCGTCGAACGCGAAGCACCCGGCGGCCAAGCCGGACTCAGCGCCGCGATCGAGAACTACCTCGGCTTCCCGCGCGGACTCACCGGCTCCGACCTGGCCGCACGAGCCGTCGCACAGGCATCCCGATTCGGCGCCGAGATGGTGCTCGCACGTTCGGTCGTCGGACTCGAGTCCCGCGGCCCCGTGCACGCCGTACTGCTCGAAGGATCGGGCGAGATCGAGGCCCGCGCGCTGATCGTCGCGACCGGCGTCTCGTACCGCAGCCTCGACGTCGACGGCCTCGCGGACCTCACCGGCCGCGGCGTCTACTACGGCGCAACCGCCAGCGAGGCCAGCCAGGTCCAGGACGACGAGGTGTACGTCGTGGGCGCGGCGAACTCGGCCGGTCAGGCGGCCCTCAACCTCTCGCGCTACGCGAAACGGGTCGTACTCCTGGTCCGCGGCGACTCACTGGAGAGCTCGATGTCGAGGTACTTGATCGACAAGATCAGCAACGCGCGGAACATCGAGGTCCGGTGCCGGACCGAAGTCGTCGGATGCCGGGGCGACGGTCACCTCGAGGGTCTGACGTTGGCCGATCGCGACACCGGTCGCGTCGACGAGGTGCTCGCGAGCTGGCTGTTCATCTTCGTCGGGGCGATCCCGCGGACCGATTGGCTCGGCGACTCCGTCGTCCGCGACGAGAAGGGCTTCGTGGTGACCGGACCCGACGTGGTCGCCTTCGATCGGTGGACGCTGCCGCGGCCGCCGTACGCGCTGGAGACCAGCGTGCCAGGGGTGTTCGCGGCCGGCGACGTCCGGCTGGATTCGATGAAACGGGTGGCCTCCGCGGTCGGTGAAGGCGCCATGTCGATCTATCTCGTCCACCGCTACCTTGCGACCGTCTGATGCGCGCCGAGGATCTGCGAGACATCCCGCTCTTCGCGGGACTGAGCGACACGCAGCTCGAGGAGCTGATCGACGGCAGCACCGAGGTGCCGATCGAGCTCGGCGCCGATCTGTTCCACGAAGGCGAGCCCGCGGACTTCTGGTGGGTGCTGGTCGACGGTGTGATCGCGCTGCACCGCAAGATCGGCCGCGAGGACACCGTGATGGGCAAGATGGACGTCCCCGGCCGCTGGGCCGGTGGGTTCCGCGCCTGGGACGAGCACGGCGTCTACCTCGCCAGCGGCCGCGGCCTGGCCGAAGGCCGGGTACTGCGGGTGCCGACCGACCTGCTGCGGGAACGGATCGACGTGTGGTTCCCGCTTGCCGGACATCTCATCAGAGGTGTCTATGGAACAGCGCGGGCGATCGAGTCGACTGCCCGGCAGCGGGAGTCGCTGATCACGCTCGGCACGTTGGCGGCCGGGTTGGCGCACGAGATCAACAATCCGGCCGCGGCGGCGGCCCGTTCGGTCAGTGCGCTCGACACCGCGTGCGTCACGCTGCTGTCGGCCCTGCGCCGGCTCGCGGAGGGCGAGGTCTCGGCGGCGCAGTTCAGTGCACTGGACGAGCTGCGGCTCGAGCTCGGCTCCGGTACGGCGGCGCCGGATCCGGTCGATCTCGCCGATGACGAGAACCTCATCTCGGACTGGCTCGGCGATCACGGCGTCACCCAGGACTGGCTCATCGCGCCGCCGTTGGCAGCCGCGGGCGCCGGCGTCGAGTGGTGCGAGCGCGCGGCCGAAGTACTCGGAGATGCCCTGGAACCTGGTCTGGAATGGGTCGCCAGCACGCTCTCCGCGGCGACGTTGCTCGGCGAGGTGAAGGAGTCGACGCGGCGGATCACCGAACTGGTGGCGGCGGTCCGCTCGTACTCGCAGATGGACCGCGGTTCGATCCAGACGATCGACGTGACCGAGGGCATCGAGAGCACGCTGGTGATGCTCGGGCACAAGCTCCGCGACGGCGTCGAGGTGATCCGCGAGTACGGCGCCGACGTACCGCGGATCGACGCTTTCGCAGGCGAGCTCAACCAGGTGTGGACGAACCTGATCGACAACGCGGTCGACGCGATGGAAGGCGCCGGCACGCTGCGGATCACGACACGCACCGACGGCGACCGGATCGTGGTCGAGTTCACCGACACCGGTCGCGGCATGCCGACCGAGGTCGCGGCACGGGCGTTCGAGCCGTTCTACACGACCAAGGACGTCGGCAAGGGCACCGGTCTGGGCCTCGACATCGCGCAACGAATCGTCGCCGAACATCACGGCGGCACGATCACCATCGCCTCGAAACCGGGCCGGACCACGCTCCAGGTGCGGCTGCCGCGGCAGCCGGTCACGACCGGATGATTCGTACCGAACGACAGGAGAAGTGGCGGTGCGCGCCATGACGCCGTGGAGCCCGCCCGCTCCGTTGGCGTGAACTGTCTCCTGTCGTCCGGTACGGGTCCTCAGGTGTCGTGCTCGAGAATGCGGACCCGCGGCACCTTCAGCAGCTTGCGGGCCTTGGTGGACCAGTCGGAGCAGACGAACCGGGCCGCGGTCTCGGGCCAGGCGACGACCACGACCTCGCGGCTTCCGGTGGTTTTCACCATCTGCATCAACGCCAGCATGATCTCGCCGTGCGTGATGGACACATGCACCGGGTACCCGCTGGCGGCCCGGAGGCGGCGCGAACTGTGTTCGATCACCGACGCGAGGTCGACGGCCGGGTCCGCGAGGGTGGCCATCGGTGCTCGGCTCGGAGCGGCCACCGGGCCGACCCGCGCCGACGGAGCAGTCGCCGAGCCGACCACGGCCGCCGCGCCGGTCATCCCGGCCACGTCCGCGAACGTCGAACCCAGCAACGCCATCGGACCACCGATCCCGCTGTCCGGATGACTCGAGACCAGCAGGTGGTAGTCAACGGCTTCTTCATGTCTTGCGTACAGGGCGGCAACGCGGCGCGCGTCGCCCTCGCTCATCTCCCGCTCGATGAGCACCACCACGTCGTACGTCATTCGTGGCTCCCTTCGCGTCAATTCCGTTGTACTCCTGCTCCGGAGCGCACCAAAGCGACACCCCCGCCTCCGTCACGGAACTGTCAAACATTTCTCAGGCGCTTGCCAGACTCGCCCGAGCGCAGGGGCCGCGTCTCAGACAGCGCGCAGGGTCGCCCGGGCGCGAGTGTCAGGCGCGAGCACGGCCAGCAGGTGCGGCGCGTCGATCAACGCCACACTCGCGTGGTCGAGCAGACGCGGATGCAACGCATACACTTCCGCCCCCGGCCGCGGCGTGACATCACCGGCCAGAACCGCGACGAAATCGGCCCGGTCGGCGGCGTCCTCGTCCCACCGGCGGTCGGGCTCCAACCGGGCCGTCACCCGCCGCGCGAACGCCGCTAGCTCCTCGGACGGCTCCCGCCGATACCCGACGACCGATCCGTCGGCACATCGAACGGCGATCTCGTCGGCGCGCGCAGCAGCGTGCCAGCAGCAGAGCTCCCACAGGCTGACCCGGTCGCCGGCCCCGTGCACTTCCTCCAGCGTCGCAGCCATCAGCCCGAGCTGACCGCCGTACCTCGCGACGTTGTGGCCGTATCCCGCCGCGCCGAGGTTGACGTCGTACCAGCGCAGTTCCTTCGTCTGTAGGTCGACGCCGAACGGCATCAGGATCTTCGCCGGCCCGGACAGGTCGAACCGCTCTTCGACCGCGGCCGGGTCGAACAGGCCGTTTGGTTGCCGCATCACCCCAACGAACCCGCGCTCCAACTGATCGAACGGTACGTCGTTGTAGCTGAACACGACCGGGAGCACATAACGCCCGTCGACCCGGCGCACCGCGCGCAGATCGATGTCCACGAACTCGGTGGATCCCTGCGGAGCCGGGGCCGACGTCAGGTCGCCGGAGTGCACCAGCGCGTCCTGGTCGAACCGCAGTCGCGTGTAATCGCAGAGCCCGACGAAGCCCCACTCCTCGTCGAACACCGCCACGGACAGATCGAGATCGATCCGTCGGCCGGCCGGCTCGACCCAATGCAGGAACAGGCGCAGCAGTTCGTCCTGCGGGATCGGCACCGCACTCCCCCGCGTCATCCGCAGCAGACTCGACGACGCGCTCCGCTCCGAACCGGGCGCGGCCAGCCGGGCCAGCTCCTCGTCCAGGAACGCCCGCCGCCACCGCGGCAGATCCGTTGCCCGACGCAACATCTCACCGGTGAGTACGCCGGACAGCTCCAGGGCCGGCTCACCCGGCAACGGCTCGCGCTCGTCGACGGCCGTCCAGATGCGAGCCGTCCCGCCACGCGGGAAGAAAAGCCGCAGATCGCCGGGCGGCGTCCGCACCTGACCGAGCGCAGCGGTGATCACCGCCGGGGACACGTCCGACACCGCGGTCGTCAGCGCCTCGACGAGCATCGCGTGCCGTTCGGGTGGAAGGACCCGCGCGAGGTGCACCAGACGGCGTACCAGGTCGCCGGGACGCTCACGGAGCAGGTCGAGCGCCTGCTCGGGACGGCCCTGCGCGAAGGCGGCCTCGACCCGCGCGGCGAACGTGCTCATCACGAGCCGCCCGTCCTCGACGCGGATCAACGGCTGCGCCGCCGCCTCACCCGCCACTGCCCGTCCGGCCGCGGTCCGGAGATCCAGATCGGTCCGGCGAAGGACTGCGAACGCGAGCGCCGCGACCGGGAAGCGGGTCGCGAACTCGAACGGGTGCAGGTTCTCCGCGATGCGCTTCCAGGCGCGCTCGTGGCGCAGCAGGTCCTCGACCAGCGTCTCCACCGGCATCCGGTCCAGCCGCTGCAACACCAGCCGCCGGGTTGCCCGAGGCAACGACTTGCGCCGGGCCGGCGGCGTCCGCAGCCCGGGATCGGCGTCCATCAACGCGAAGATCAGCCGCAGTACGTCGGTCGCGGTGTCGGTGCGGTCGATCAGCTCGGGGTCGTCCGCGAGGAAGTGTGCGATGACGAGCGCCCGGGTCTCGCGGACCGGGATCTCGTCCGGCAGCCAGGACGGGTCGGCGCCGTCGAGCAGCACCAGCAGGTCAGCCCGGTCCGCGGCCGAGAGCGGTGCGCGCCGCGCCAGCAACGCCTCGACCGTCTCGCGGGCCGAGTCGTCCGTTGCCGGCGAGAGCAGGCGCAGGCGGTCCGACAGGACGTGTGCCGGCTGCTCCTCGTCGAACGACGGCCTGAGGAACGGATCCTTGCGATCGATCCGGCGCAGGCAGAGCGGGCAGGCGCTGAGGTCGGAACCGTCCCAGCACGTCCGGCAGACCAGGTGGGCACACGGCGAGACCGGATGCACTGTCTTGGTGTCGCCGCACAGCACGCAGGGCTGATCGGGCTCCTGGAGGAGGCGAGCGAACACCCGGTTGACGTAGAAGGTCTCGGTGTTGCCCGGCACGCTCTCCGGGAAGCCACGGAACAGCGGCGTGTGATGGGTGTCGTGGCCGGACTCGGCGTCCAGCAACTCGAGTAGTGCGCGACCGAAGCCGGCGAGTGCGGGAGCCGACAGCGAGGCGCAGTACCGGTAGAGGCCGACGGACAGCAGGAAGCCTCGCTGGATCAGGTCGGCCTGGAGGGCGGAGAGTCCGGTCTGGACCGTGAGCGGACGGCGGAGCCATTGCCAGGCCGTGCGGCGCACCGCCGGGGTCAGCGTGGTGACGTCGACGAGCCGGCGGCGGCGCAGCAGGACCTGCACTGTGTCTTCCGGCATGGCGTCTCCCCACTGGCGTCCCGTGACGAAGGCGCCAGGGGCGGAGAGCGGACGCGCTACTTGGCCTGGTGAAGGAGAAGGAAGCACGTCCAGGAGCCGCCCCTGGCACTGAGAACGCTACCGGGGTCCACCGACAGTTTCGGGGCTCGCACCGGCCGGAAAAGAAGAGCTCCGGTAGCAGGGTCGGGGCCGCCCCGCCCAGACCCCGCTACCGGAGATCTCCAGAGTAGAACGTTCACCCAAATACTGCGCTACCGGGTCCCCAATCCAGGCCCGAACTGGCACAGATGCGCCGCAAGTTATCCCTTGAACCCCTGCCGGACACGGTGTTGATCACCCTCGGGAGGTGTCGGGCCACGCAATGTGGTTAACGTCGTAGGTATGTCGGTTGCGGTGGTCGATCGGGCGCGCTGGCGTGACGTCTTCGGGCACGCCGAGTTCCGTGCGTTGTTCCTGGCCGGAGTGCTGTCGGTCGCGGGTGATCAGCTCGCGCGGGTGGCGTTGTCGGTGCTGGTCTTCGACCGGACCTCGTCGGCCGGACTGACCGCGGTGACCTACGCGCTGACCTACGTGCCGGACCTGTTGTTCGGGCCGCTGCTGGCCGGGTTCGCCGACCGCTACCCACGCCGTACAGTGATGATCGTCACCGACGTCGCGCGGGCGATTCTCGTTGCAGGTATGGCGATCCAGGCACTTCCACTGCTCGTCGTGATCCTCCTGCTGGTCGCGCTGCAGGCGTTCGGGTCGCCGTTCAACGCGGCGCGCGGGGCGACACTGCCCGCCGTACTCCCGGGTGATCACTACGTGCTCGGCAAGGCCGCGAACGACATGGTCGTCCAGTTCAGCCAGGTCCTCGGCTTCGGATTCGGCGGCGCCGTCGTGGTCGCCGTGGGGACGTCCGGCGGCCTGCTTCTAGACGCCGCCACCTTCGTCCTGTCGGCCCTTCTGATCACCTTCGGAGTACGCCGACGGCCCGCTCCGACAAGTGGCACAGATGCGCCATCCGGGAGCTATCTGAAGGACCTGACGTCCGGCATCGCCCTGGTCGCCCGTACGCCGAAACTCCGCACGCTGGTCCTGCTGGCCACCATCGCCGGCTTCTACGTGACCGTCGAGGGTCTGGCGGTCCCCTATGCCCACGAGATCGGCAGCGGCACGACAACTGCCGGGATCCTGCTGGCCGCGAGCCCGGCCGGCTGTGTGCTCGGGATGTGGCTGATCACGCTGTGGCCACCGGAGCGGCGGATGAAACTGCTCGGACCGCTCGCGGTCGCGGCCTGTTTGCCGCTGGCGTTCAGTGCGCTCCAGCCGGGCCCCGTGGTGACGTTCTGTCTCTGGGCGTTGTCCGGCGCCGCGTCGGCGTACCACCTGCCGACGAGTGCGGCGTTCGTCCAGGCGGTGCCCGATCACCAGCGCGGCAAAGCATTCGGCGTCGCGGGTACCGCGCTGAAGGGCAGCCAGGGCCTCGGAATTCTGCTCGCCGGAGTGCTGGCAGAACCATTCGGCGCAGCCGGGGCACTCACCGTGATGGGTGTCACCGGCGCATTGCTGGCGGCCGCGGCGGGCGGCGCCTGGGCGCGCGCCCGCCGAATCGACGCTCATTCCGGAGAATTGCCGTCAGGATTAAGTTCCGGGCCGTCCGGTTTATCTCGTGAGTGAGTTCTCCGGAACGTAAGACCGAGGTAAAGATTTACCTTTCGTCACCAATCGTTACCGCCATTGGCGGTGCGCGGCGCGAACCAGTCGTTACCGCCACGGAGCCAGTCGTTGCCGCCACCGGTGAACCAGTCGTTCCCGCCGGTGAACCAGTCGTTCCCCCCGTGGAACCAGTCGTTGCCGCCGGTGAACCAGTCGTTGCCGTTGCCGGTGCCGCGCGTCGTCTTCTGCATGATTCTCGACCCTTCTGGAATGACCAACTGATGGAATGACCTGGACACGGGGGTGACCAGACGTGAACAGGTCGTTACGATGTACACATAACCGCTCAGATCGACTGTGTGTGAGGCTCATATGATTCTGATCGGTCGGAGCAGCTGGGGGCCACCCCGGCAATGGAAGCTCTGGTCGTTGCCGAGGACCGCTCTGGCTTATGTGCTCGCGATTGATGTGATTGCGGTCACGATTACCACACTCGCGGTTCGCAGCACGGTGAGCGGGCCGAATTCCGGCGTCCGGCACTCCGAGTGGGTGGCATTCGTCGTCCTTGCCGTCGCTTCGACCCTGCACCTGGAGTGTGCCCGCGGAATCGAGCGCCGACGCGAGATGGCGGCCAATACTTCACCGCACACGAATCTGAAGTGCCTGTGGATCTTCGCGGCCCTGCTACTGCTCCCGCTGTCGCTGGTCATCCCGCTGATCGTGCTGGCCTACGCGTACTCCTGGTTCCGGGTGTACGGGCGGACCGTTGCGCACCGCAAGGTGTTCTCCACGGCGACCTACATCCTCGCCAGCGCCGCCGCGGCGGCCGTGCTGCGTGCCGGCGGCGTACTGACCGAGCCGCGGGTGCCGACCGGCCTGTGGTCACTGCTGGTGGTCATGGCCGCGGCGGCGACCTGGTGGCTGGTGAACTACGCGCTGGTGATCGGCGCCATCCTGCTCGCCTCTCCCGAGGCCACCGCGCGTGAAGCGCTCGGTGAGCTGTCGGACCAGTTGGTCGTGTGCGCCGGGCTGGGGCTCGGCGTGGCGATCGCAGCGGTCCAGTCGTCGTACCCATGGGTCGTCCCTGTGCTCATGGTGACGGTGATGGCGCTGCACCGCGATCTCCTGCTTCCGCAGTACCAGCGGGCCGCCGGGACCGATTCGAAGACCGGTCTGGCCACCTCGTCGTACTGGGCGAGCGCAGTGCCTGCGGAGTTGGCCCGAGCGGACACTCTGCGCAGCACGGTCGGTCTGCTGATGCTGGACCTCGACAGGTTCAAGGAGATCAACGACACCTACGGCCACCCGGCAGGTGACGAGGCGCTCCGTGCGGTCGGCGAAGCGATCCGCGCCGAGGTCCGGCACGGCGACCTGGTCGCCAGGGTCGGTGGAGACGAGCTGGCGGTGCTGCTGCCCGGCGCGTCCGAGACCGAGGTGATGGAGATCGCGGAGCGGATCAGAGCGCGGCTCGTGAGCCTCACGGTGTCGGTCGGTACGACGAACGGCGGCACGGCGTCGATCACCGGCGTACCGGCGTCGTTCGGTGCTGCGATCTACCCGCATGTCGCGAGCACCATGGACCAACTCGTCCTGGCCGCCGACGACGCACTGCTGACGGCCAAGCGGTCCGGGCGCAACCAGATCGTCGCAGCTCTCCCGAACCCGCCGGCCGTCACAGATCACCTCGATCGTCCGGAGCAGTCAGAGCGTTCCGACTCGGACCACCACGTCAGCGACTGACCTGGATCAGGGCCTTGCCGCGTAGGGTGCGGTTCTCCAGCGCCCTGTGGGCGTCGGCCACGTGGTCCAGGTCGTAGAGCTGGTCGATCACCGGAACGAGGTCGCCCGCGGCTGCACGGGTGATGACGTCGGCGCCGGTGATCGTCGTGGTGGTCGAGTCCGCGCGGAGGTCCATGATGCCCTTCAGGGTGACACCGCGGCGGTCGGCTTCGGCGGGATCGATCGCGGCGAGGTTGCCGCTCGGTGCGCCGTGGGCAGAGAACCAGCCGCCGTCCTCGACCACACTGAAGGCGGCCGCGCCGAGTTCACCGCCGGCGCCTTCGAAGACGATGTCGGCACCGCGGTTGTTCGTTGCCTCAAGCACCGACTTCTCCCAGGACGGCTTGCTGTAGTCGATCAGCACGTCGGCGCCCTGGGCCCGGCTCAGCCGGAGCTTCTCGTCGCCGCGAGCGGCCGCGATCACGTGTGCGCCGGCGCGGTGGGCGAGCTGGATCAGCAGCAGCCCCATTCCGCCCGCCGACGCGGTGATCAGTACGTCCTGACCGGTCATCGACGGAGCGAGCTGCTCGAGCATGAGCGCGGTGAGTCCGTCGCCGTATACCGCGACCGCGGTCTGCAGGTCGAGCTCGGGCGGTACCTCGACCAGATCAGTGGTCGTGAGTCCGAGCTCGGCGTGAGCGCCGAAGCCGTCTGCGCGGCCGACGACGGTCTTGCCGATCCACTCCGTCGGTACGTCGGGACCGACCGCGCGAACGCGTCCGCCGAGGGTGCTGCCCGGGACGTACGGCGGTTCGACGTCGAAGAACTTGCCGTGCTGACCACGGCGGATCGCGGTCTCCACGAAGATGACGTCGGCGAACCTCACCTCGACCAGCACTTGGCCTGCTCCGGGCTCAGGATCCGGCAGGTCGCGGGTCTCGATCACGTCCGGGCCGCCGAACTCGATCACTACTGCTGCACGCATATCTGCACTCTCTCCGGTTGTCTTCGGAGTTCCGAGAGTGCAACCTCAACGATGGTTCAGGTCAAGCTCGGGAAGTGTCGGTGGTCCGGCGTACTGTGCTGGGCATGCTCGACGCCGTCTTCGTCCCGGCCGACCCGCCGCGCGCGGGTCGGTTGGCGCTGTACGGCGATCTGACCGGCGCCGGCGAGGAGGCCAACGGCACGGTCGAGCTCGTCCTGCCGCGCGGTTCGACGGTCCGCCGGACGACGGTCCCCGCGCGCTTGCTGTCGATGACCGAAGTGCTGACCCGGCTGACAGCTCCGGACGACGGCGACTCGAATCCGGACCGGGTCGGCTCGACGAGTTGGTCCGCCTGGCGGGCAGCTGGGCTGGCCGGGCTGGTGCTGATCGGACGCGGGCGGCTGGTCCCGGATCGCAGCCCGGAGGGGTACGGCGCCTGGCGGGTGGCTCCCCTCGATCCGCTCGACCACGCCTGGCTTCGGAACCTGAGCGCAGCGATGCCGGCGTACGGTCACGCGTTGCCCATCGAGGGCACGAAGCCGGTGCGGCTGGTCGACCCCCAGCAGCTCCTGCGCGCCTTCTGGGATGCGCTCGCCGACACGATCGTCCGGACGCCTTCTGCCGCGATCGCAGGGCGCCCTGGCGCGGCGCCATTCGCGGCCGTGGACCCGGTCGCGCTTCCCGGACCGTCCAACTGGCTCGACGAGACCGCGCTCGCGGAGGAGGCCGGGGCTCGCCTCGTGCTCCGGATCGAACCACCCGAGCTGGATCAGGAAACCTTCCGCGGCGTGCTGCAGTTGCGCAGCGGACTCGACCCGAGCCTGCTGGTCGACGTCGCAGACATGTGGAACGCACCAGCCGCCGTGCTGACTGCGCTCGGCGAGCGTGCCGAGACCGATCTCCTCCTCGCCCTCCGCCGCGGGGCGCGAGTCTGGCCGCCGCTGGGAGCTGCGCTGCGCGACGCGGCGCCGGAAGAGGTCGGCATCGACGACGAAGCGTTGGAGGAGTTGGCCGAGGGAAGCACGGCGTTGGAGGGTGCCGGGATCGAGGTGCTCTGGCCGACCGACCTGTTCGCTGGCGAGCTGGCCGTCAGGGGCTCCGTCGCCACTCCGACTCCGGGCGCGATCACCGGGCCTGACTTCAGCCTGAACGATCTGGTCGCGTTCCGCTGGCGGCCGACGCTCGACGGCCAGGACCTGACCGAAGCCGAGGTCGGTGCACTCGCGGAAGCGAAACGGCCGATGATCCGGATGCGCGGCCGCTGGATCCGCGTCGACCAGGACGTCGTACGCCGGCTCCGCAACGGCTCGAGCCGCAAACTCACTGGCGCCGAGGCGCTCGGTGCGGCGCTGACCGGGACCATCGATGTCGACGGCGAGCTCATTCCTTTCGACGCCGACGGTTCGCTCGCCGCGATGCTCGCTCGGCTGCGGACGGGTGAGGAGCCCGCTCCGTTCACCGATCCGGTCGGCCTGCGTGCAACGCTGCGCGACTACCAGCGTCGTGGTGTCGCCTGGATGGCGCAGCTCGCGAATCTCGGCCTCGGCGGCTGCCTCGCAGACGACATGGGTCTGGGCAAGACGATCCAGGTGATCGCGCTGCATCTGCAGCTGGAGCGGCGCGGTCCGACGCTGGTGGTCTGCCCGTCGACATTGCTCGGCACGTGGGAGCGCGAGTTCGAGCGGTTCGCTCCCGACGTACCGACCCGGCGCTATCACGGGGCGGGCCGGACACTCAGCGACATCGCGCCCGACGAGGTAGTGCTCACGACGTACGGCGTGGTGCGTCAGGACCACCGTGTTCTCGGTGAGGTCGCGTGGGGTCTGGTCGTCGCGGACGAGGCTCAGCATGCGAAGAATCCCCTGTCCCGCACGGCTCGCGCGCTGCGAACGTTGCCATCAGCAACCAGGATCGCACTGACCGGTACGCCGGTGGAGAATCGGCTGTCGGAGCTGTGGTCGATTCTCGACTGGTCTGCGCCGGGGCTGCTCGGGACGCTCGATCGCTTCCGGCACGACGTCGCCGTACCTGTGGAGCGGTTCCATGACGAGGAGGCGACTGCGCGGCTCGCTCGGGTGACGCGGCCGTTCCTGCTGCGGCGGCGGAAGAGCGATCCGGGGATTGCACCGGAGCTTCCGCAGAAGTCGGAGCGCGACGT
The DNA here is from genome assembly GCF_041430295.1 of Kribbella sp. NBC_00662. Lineage (GTDB taxonomy): Bacteria > Actinomycetota > Actinomycetes > Propionibacteriales > Kribbellaceae > Kribbella. Next base: position 7,618,132 of record NZ_CP109029.1, read on the forward strand.
CGTCGTACCGCTGACTGTCGAGCAGGCCACGCTCTACCAGGCGGTGGCGAAGGAGACGCTCGCCAAGATCGAGGAGGCGGAGGGCATCGCGCGGCGTGGGCTCGTGCTGAGTCTGCTCACGCAGTTGAAGCAGGTGTGCAACCACCCGGCGCAGTTCCTGCACGAGGCTGGTCCGCTGGAGCGACGCTCGGGCAAGCTCGCCGCGCTGGACGAGCTGCTCGACGTGATCCTGTCCGAGGGCGAGTCGGTGCTGATCTTCAGTCAGTACGTCGAGATGTGCCGGCTCATCGAGGCGCATCTGGCGGCGCGGCAGATCAAGTCGTTGTTCTTGCACGGCGGGATCGGGGTGCGGAAGCGCGAGCAACTGGTCTCGGAGTTCCAGTCGGGTGCAGCGCCGGTCTTCTTGCTGTCGTTGAAGGCCGGCGGGGTCGGGCTGACGCTGACCCGGGCCACGCATGTCGTCCACTACGACCGCTGGTGGAATCCGGCGGTCGAGGATCAGGCGACCGACCGCGCGTACCGGATCGGGCAGGACCGCCCGGTGCAGGTGCATCGCCTGGTCACCGAGAACACGCTCGAGGACCGGATCTCGACGGTGATCAACGCCAAGCGCGATCTCGCCGATGCTGTGGTCGGCTCGGGTGAGGCGTGGTTGAGCGAGCTGTCGGATTCCGAACTCACCGAGTTGGTGGAGCTGTCGACGACGCCGGCGAAGTCCGGTTCGGCGAGTGCTTACAACCCTTCTGCTGTTGGGAAATCCGATGGCTGACGAGGATCGGGTGCCGTGGCAGGGGTGGCGGCGGAAGGGTGAGGATGCGGGCCTGCCCGCGGCGAAGGGGCCGGGGAGCCGGCGGCCGTTCGGGGCGACGTGGTGGGGTCGCGCGTGGTTGGAGGCGCTGGAGCAGCGGGCTCGGCTTGATCCGGGGCGGTTGTCGCGGGGACGGTCGTACGCGCGGCGCGGGAGTGTGGTCGAGCTGACCGTCAGCCCGGGTGAGGTCGAGGCGGTGGTGCAGGGTAGCCGCGTCACGCCGTACCAGGTGACTGTGCGGATCCGCGCGTTCTCGAGCGCTGAGTGGGACTCGGTGCTGGAGGTGGTTTCGGCGCAGATCGGCCGGGTTGCGGCGCTGCTGGATGGTGAGTTGCCGCCCGAGGTCATCGATGACGTGCGCGATGCGGGGCTCGAGCTGCTGCCCGGTGCCGGTGAGGTCCTGACCCACTGCACCTGCCCCGACTTCGCCGTTCCCTGCAAGCATTCTGCGGCTGTGTGCTACCTGATCGCGGACTCGCTGGACGACGACCCGTTCGCCCTGCTCCTCCTCCGCGGCCGCCGCAAGGACGAGCTCCTGGCAACCCTCCGCACCCGTCGCGGCTCCACCGCCGCACCAGTCCTCGCCCCTCGCACTCCCCCACCCACCGGCATCCCCGCAATAGCCGCCTTCGCCCGCTACCTGTCACCTGCTGCTCCACCAACACAAGATGATCGGTCCGCGGCAGGGTCTGTGCCTGTGCCCGCACCGCCTAGGCCGCTGGCAGCGCCGGGAGTGCCTGCGGCGGTGCGCGTGCTGGATCCGCCACGCTCGTCCGGCGTCGACGTACGCGATCTGGTCGCGCTGGCAACCGACGCCGCCCAACGCGCCTGGGAGCTGGCATCCGGCGACGGAGACGGTGGCCTCAACCTCACCTTCGAGCAGGACCTGGCCCGAAGAGCATCCAAAGCCCTGGGTACGCCGGACCTCGCCGACCTGGCCCACCGAGCAGGCATCACCGCCCGCCAACTCACCACCTGGGCCGTCGCCTGGCGCGAAGCCGGCCCCGGCGGCCTCGCCGTCACCCTCGACGACCCCGTCGAGGTCGACCCGGAGGCCCTCACCGAAGCCCTGGAAGCCCTCCCCCACGCCACCATCGAAGCCAACCGCGTAACCACCGGCAAACTCCAACTCCGCCTGGGCAAGGACGGCCTCTGGTACCGCTTCGACCAACACTTCAACGACTGGACCCTCACCCGCCCACCAACCGCCGACCCCCGCGACCTCCTCTGACCCTCAGCTCCGGGCAGCGACGAAGGCCTGGGTCAGGTGGGTGATGAGGTCGTACGGAATCGGCTTGTCGAGGGGGAACTTGAGGGTGGCTTTTCCGGAGAGGTAGGGCTTGATGGCGGCAGCCAGGGCGGCGTCGAGGGGTGGGAGGGGGTAGACGGCGATGTGGGCCTTCCAGCCGCTGAAGTACATCAGGGGTTTGTCGTCGAGGGTGATCGTGGGGATCTGGTAGCTGATCTTCTCGCCGGATCCGGGTGCGGCGGCGTGGATCGTGCGGCGTACCTGTTCCAGGACCTCGCGGACTTCCTCGGGGAACGACGCGATGTACTCGTCGACTGTCATGCGCGGCGCAGGGTTGTGTGTTCTTCGAGGGCTGGGATCAGGTTTTCGGCGATCTTGGCGTGGCCCGCGACCGTGGGGTGGACCTGGTCGGTGCAGTCGTCCTCGGTGATCCAACCGGTGGAGTCGATGTAGACGATGTTCGGGTCGTCGAGGGACTTCACCGCGGCCTCGATCGTGTCGGCGTGTTTTCCGTTGAACGGTGGCAGGGACACGATCGTCGTGTCCGGGTACGCCGCGCGCACCCGCCGTACGTAGGCCGCGTACTCCTCGACCTCCAGTGTCGGATCGTTCACGCCGAGGTTGATGACGACCACGTCGGACGGCTCGACGCGCTCGGCCGGTGAGCCGGCGAAGTTCCAGCCGAACGAGTCGATACCGGCCGGCACCTCACCGTTCCCCGGCTTGCTGATCCCCTGGCTGCCGAAACCGACCTGGTACGACGTCGCGCCGAACGCCCGCGCGGTCAGATACGCGTACGACGTCGTGCCGTCCGCGCCCTCGGACTCCGGGTGCACGCTCAACGACCGCACGCCCTGCGTGATCGAGTCACCGTAGAACTCGATCCGCGGACCGCCGGGCCGCCCGCTCAACCGCAGCCTCGCGTTGACGTCGAGCACGAGTCCCGCAAACACGACCGCACATGAGAACGGCGGGTTCCACCGGTTCACGTGCTCGTTCACGTCCTTGACCACGACCTCGACCCGGTGCCGTCCGTCCGGCGCCGATAGCTCGATGACCGGCCCCTCGATCACGTGCAGCTCCGGCTTGCCGTCGTCGACCGTGATCCACAGGTGCGGAGCGACGGTCAGCCCGTCGGTGTCGAACAGCAGTTGCAGCCGCTCACCGGCGTACGAGAACGAGATCCGCGAACCGGAGTTCACGGTGATCGCCACACCGGGCTGATGTCCCCACTGTCCTTCCAGGACGATGCGCGGATCGGACGGGGCGACGACCTCGCCAGGCTCGAACGGCACAGCACACTCCTTGTGATCGGGTTCGCTGTGCCATTCTGCCTGGCGAGCTCACCAGCCGGCCTTCCGAGCCCGCGCCTCGAACAGCAGGATCCCGGCCGAGAGCGCGACGTTCAGCGAGTCGGCCTGCCCGAGCATCGGGATCGACACCGCGTCGAACCCCTCGTCATGCCACTCCCGCGACAGCCCCGAGCCCTCCGAACCGACCACGAACGCCGTCGGCCCGTCGTACTGCGGGACGCGATACGTCCCCGTCGCCGCCGGATCCGCGAGGTGGACACGGAAGCGATGGCTCCGCAACCACGCCGCCGCGGACGGGATGTCGTCGAACTCCAGGATCGGCGTCGAGAGGACAGTGCCCCGGCTCGCGGAGTACACGGACGGATGCGTCGGCCGGGCTCGCCTGCTGGTCAGGACGAGGCAGTCGGCGTTCGCGGCGTCCGCCGTACGGATCAGCGTGCCGAGGTTTCCGGCGTACTCGACGCCATCCGCGACCAGCACCAGCGACTCGTTGGTGAACTCGAACGTGTGCGGCCGCCATTCCGGGAGCCGCGCGATCGAGATCAGGCCGTCGGACCGGGTCTTGCGGGAGAGCCGGGCGAGCAGCTTCTCCGAGATGCGGTACACCTCGGTGGCGCGCTCCGCGATCCGATGGACCTCGGTCGTTGCGACCTCGGGGCACCAGAAGAAGGCTTCGATCGAGGCCGCGGTGGTGAGTAGGCGGTCGTGTTCCCAATTGCCTTCGACCATGATGCGGCCGGGTGAACCGTCCTTCCGCAGGGTCAGCAGGTCACGGACACGGGGATGTTGCGCGCCGATGGAACGCGCCGAGTGGGCGAATGGGTGCACAGTCATGTGCAAGCTCCGAAAGGAGAGAATCAGCAAGCGCACCGGGGACCCTGCGACAGGGTCCACACCGGTGGGGCGACGCCCAGGGGGCGCCGTGGTACTGACGCGGCCTATCGACCGCGTCAGCCAAGGATTCTCATCACATATCGGATGGTAGGCAGCCTCGCTGCCGCCGTCATCCGGTTTTCCACAGGTGGCCGGCGGGCGAGTTTTGGTCTGTCGGTGCGGGTGGTTAGAGTCCTTTTCTCTGGTAGCCCAGCTGCTATCACACGGGAGGGAGTGCGATATGGACGCGACACTGCTCGATGCCGAGGCCGAGGCGGCCGTGCTGCGCGTCTACCGTCAGGTCTTTGCCGTGCTCGCCCGTGAGGCCGGCGCGATGATCGTCGACCCCGACCTGCTCGAGGCCGACCAGGCCATCCTCGACGCGTTCGCCGAGGCCGGCAGCGACGGTCTCACGGTCGAGCAGGCCACACTCGCCTGCCGGGCGTATCCGCACGACGTGATCGTCCGCCGCTTCGAGGTGCTCCGGCAGTACGGCGCGATCACCAAACTCGTCGACCGTCCGAACGAGTTGCGCCACCGCGCCGCGTTCGCGCCGTACGTGATGCTGATGTTCCTGCGCCGGATGTCCGTCCAGGGCGGCCAGGCCGAGCTGCACCAACTGCTCACCCTCGAGGCGCACAGCGTCAGCGACCCGCAGGCGACCGCCGACGAGGGCAAGGCGTCGATCGGTCGGATGACGAAGGTCTTCCGACTCCTCGGAAACGAGCTGGCGATCCTGGTCTCGACGAGCACCACGGCCCAGCTCCGGGAGAACGCCCAGCTCGCCTGGGGCAACGAGCGCCTGATCGAGCAGGCCGAGAAGGTCCACCGGATCGTCCTCGAGCGCTGGCCAGAGCTCCATCGGGACTGCACTTCGCTCCGCATGGCCCTCGCGGCGTACGCCGACGCCGTGCAACTCGCGGCAGGCCGCCTGGTCGAGCGAGCCGGGACGACGCGGGCCCTCGGGCTGCTGCCGATCGAAACGTGGCTGACGTTCACCCGGAGCAGCGAGCCTGATGCGCTGGCCGGCGTACTGGATGGTCTTCTGTTCGATGCCGCAGCGCCGGACTTTTCGCCGCAGACGATGGTGGAGGCGGTCGAGACGGGACGCCGCTCCGGCAGCGCCAGGATGGCGCCGCCACGCCCGACTGCGGATGCCGACGCGCCCGAGTCCGCTGCCGCGACGGATCGTGAGGACCTGCGCGCGGAGGCCGAGCGCGTGCTGGCCGGACGGTCCAAGGTCGACATCGTGGAGGTCGTCGACGGGGCCGGCGACTGGATCACGGCGCGACGCGTGCTGGCCGAGCTGACCGCGGCGCACCTGCACGACGAGCTCGACTACGAGCTGGTGTGGTCCGACGGCATGCGGATCGACCCGACCGCGGGGACGCCGTGGGCGACCGAAGGCATCTTCCGCCGGGTGGAGCGATGAGCACGGAGGCCGTCGAGCGGCGGCTCTACAACGCGATGTGGTGGGCGAAGGTGCAGTCCGCCGGCCCACTCGAGGTCGACCCGGACACGCCGGCCGTCGCCGGTCTCACCCGCGCGACCTCACCGGACGGATCCACGGTCTGGCTCGTCCCGACGCTTCCTTCAGGCGCGGGGCACAGCGTCCTCGAGGAGCTTGGCGCTCCGCCGGTCGCCGTCGAGCAGCCCAACGAGACCGCCCGCCTGCTCGCGATCTGCGTCACCTGCTGCTGGACGGATCGCAGCGCGCCTGCGTGGCCGGGTGTGACCGGCACACTGACCCAGATCAGGTCCGTGTACGCCGCGATGCGTGGCCGCCCCGAGCAATCGAGCGACCTGACCCTGATCATCGGCAGCCTGCGCCGTCTGCATGCCACGCACTGGATCCGGTGGGACGAGAAGGCCGCCGAGATCCGGCTCGGCCCGCGCGTCATCACCTGGACCGCCGCGGACCTGTCGACGCTCCGCGACCTGTGCCGTCATCTCCCCGAGCCGCCGCCTGCTGTTCTGTCCGCGCAGGCCGAGCCGGAGAGCGACGAACGCCAGGAGGTGCTGGATGACTGAGCACCATGCCCTGTTCGACTCGTTGCTGCAGGACCTCAGCGACCGCGCGCGCGACGAAGTGCTCGCCGCGTTCAGCGCAGTGCAGTACGCCGCGCATCCGGTCGCCGAAGTACAGCTGGCCGGCCTCCGCGACGTCACGCTCCGACGCCAGGTGCAGCGGATGCTCAAGCTGATCGGGCGCACGCTCGTCCACGTCGACGGCACCCACTGGACCGCCGGGTACGACGACGACATCGCCGCGAGCCTGGTCGCGCAAGGCTGGCAGCCGTTGTCGGTCATCGATCGCGCTGTGCTGGTGCTGGTACTTGTCCACTCCGTCGCGATCCCCCGCAGCGAAGGCATCCTGACGGGTGACAGCTGGAAGTCCGCACGGCCCACGACGGTTGACGAGCTGCGGACGACGCGGATCAGCGGCGAGGAGCGACGGCTGTCCCTGCAACGATTGCGCGCCGCCGGATTGATCCAGCTCTCGGGCGATCACTCGGGCGGACCGTCGTACATCCCAGGTCCACAGCTCCAGCGACTCACACCAGCAGCACGCCGACGATTGCAGGACCAACTGATCCTTGCCGCTGCCCCGGCCAGTCCGATCGCCGAAGCCATCCGCGCCCGCAACGGGGTTCCAGCGGCAGATCCAGTAGCAGTAGGAGACGAAGCATGAGCGCCGCAACCGAGGACGGGCCGTTCGACATCCTTGGGTCCAAGGTGCTGCTCGGGGTCCAGGTCGTCGACCTGTCGCGCCTGTCGACGCACCCGATCCCGATGATCGGCCGCGGCCTGATCACGGTCGCCGGTCAGGGCCCGACCGACTCCAACGGCGCAGGCAAGTCGTCGTGGATCGCCGCGCTCAGTCTGCTGCACGCCGACGACCAGTGGCGTCTCACCAGCGGTGCTCCCGGCGCGGCCGAGTTGCTGTTCACGGCGGAGGCGGCCGGCCAGGAAGGCAACTGGTCGAACGTCGACCGCGGCTACATCGTCGGCGTCTTCTCCGACCCCGACCTGACCGACCTCGACGAGGTCGAGGCAGCCGCGATCACCGTCTGGATCCGGATCAACCGCAAAGCGTCGTACATCGATCTCCGCTGGAAGCAGGGCCTGCACATCCCGTACGGCGCGACCGAGGCCGAGCGCGCCGCCGGCGCCGACGCCCTGTGGGCCGCCCTCCCGCACTCGAACGGCCGGACCGACTTCCACGCCAACAAGCTCTCCCAGGTCCTGTACGGCGGCCAGGTCCGCTGTGTGTCGTTCTTGTCGACGTCGGTGCGCTCCAGCCCGACCGCCAACCTGCTCGCCGAGCCGCTCAACGAGCTCGGTCCGGCCCGGATCTTCAACGCGATCGCGACGCTGACCGGTCTCGACCACGAGCTCGAGCAGGAGCAGGCGCACCGCTCAGCCGAGCACACCCAGCGCGAGGCGACCAAGCAGGCGACCGCCGACCTGCAGCGGTGGGAGCAGGAGATGGCGACCGTCGAGGCCGGCATCCTGCAGCGTGCCGCCGCGCGAGAAGCGCTCGCCGCAGCCAAGGAGTCCTGGCAGGCGCGCAACGCCCGGCACTTGATCGACGGCGACGCCCGCAACCGCGAGATCCTCCAGGAGCTCAGCGTCCTCGACGAACGCGTCGCCGAGCAGGAAGCCCGGAAGGAATCTGTCGACGCGGAGATAGATGCCTTTGGCAATGAGGAGGGCATGCTCCGGGACGTGCAGCTGACCCGTCAGGAGCGGGACAAGCTGGATGCGCGCGACCGCGAGCTCGATCTGGCCCAGCGTTCGGTGCGCGAGCAGTTGGAGCGGCTCGGCCAGGAGCATCGGCGGCTGCTTGACGCGGGTCGTTCGGCGGACGGCCGTGACCTGGCCGCGGCCGCTGAAGAGCAGGCCGAGGCCCGGGAGGTGCTGGAGGAGCACATCGGCCGCGACCACGCGGCGCGGGTAGCGGTCGAGCACACGGAGGCTGAGCTTCGTGAGGCCGAGAGCGGTCAGACGGTGTCTGCGCCCCAGCAGCAGGTGCTGGAGACGGCAGGCATCGAGTGCGGCGGGCTGACCGACATCACCGAGCTGCCCGAGTCCGACCGGGCCGAGTGGGAGCCGCGGCTCGCGCCGTACCGCGAGGCTGTAGTCATCGACGCCGGTGACGCGACCGTCGCGACGACCGCGCTGGCCGACGCCGGGTACCCGGGCTTCCTGCTGGTGCTGGCGAATCGCCCGGGCGCACCGAAGTCGCGCCGCGGGCCGAAGTCGGCGGACAAGCGATTCACGCTGGACGGCTTCTTCGCCGCTCTTGGCGAACGCGCGACCAAGGAGAACATCGACGAGACCGCCGGTGTGGTCTCGGTCGGTCAGTTCGACGAGCCGATCACCGGCCGGACCGCCCGGATCCAGGCGGCCGGGCGCCGCGTGGAGGCGTCCAAGGCCGCCCGAGCGGTCGCATCCGCTGCGTTGGAGCAGGCGCGATCGCGGGTCGAGCAGGCCGAACGCCGTACGGCGGCCGCCAGGGCGCTGGCCGACGCGGACGCGGTCCAGGAGCAGATCCTGCAGCTCCGCGAGACCATCGACCGGCACGAGACCGACCGGGATTCGCTCGCGCCGCAACTCCAAGCGGCAAAGGAATCCGCAGAGGCCGCGGCCGGCCAGCAACTGGTGCGCGACGAGCGCCTGAAGAACCTCGAGTCCACCCGCCGCGACCACGACCGCATCCTCGACGACCTCACCGGCCGCCGCCTCGCGTTGCTGGAGGAGCAGACCGCGCTCGACCTCACCACGCGGACCACCGCCTGGGGAGGGACGCCCGCGGAGGCCGAGGAGTTCATCCTCGGACTGCCGGACGACGCACAACGCCGTACGACGGCCGACTGGAACCACCAGGCCTGCACGCAGCTCGACGACGTCATCCGCCGCTGCTTCCCGAATGCCCGCTCGCGCGAGGAAATCCCGACCGAGCTCTGGGAGATCCTCAACGGCCCCGACGGCTGGACGAGCGGCACTCTCGGCGACCGAGTCGGTCTGGTGCCGGCGTTGCACCGGACGCTGAGCAGCCACCTTGCGCAACACGAGACGTTCGACAGCCTGCAGCAACAGCAGATCGCCAGCCAGCGCGCCGAGCGGAACGCCGCACTCGAACGCGCCCGCGAAGGTCTCGACGAAGCAGAGAGCACGGCCCGTGCCCACCGCACGTCGCTTGCCGACGGCATCAAGGCGCGACTTCGCCTGGTGTCGCAGGAGTTCGACCGCCTCGACCAGCAGTACGGCGGGTACGGCGCGAAGCTCGAGTTCCCCGAGCCCGACCCGCCGGCCGAGCCCGACAAGCCGTGGCGCTGGACAGTCACGCCGAAGTGGCGCCGGTCCGAGGGTGGTCCGTTCTCCGCATTCAACGTCAAGGGCAACACCGCCCAGATGGATGAGAAGGCGGTCAAGCTCGTCTGCGCCGCGGCACTCGCCGGCGGCTCAGACCGTCCGCTGCTGCTGATCCTCGACGAGCTCGGCCGAAACCTCGGTTCGCAGCACCGCCGCGAGGCAGTCGCACTCTTCGAGCAGATCGGCCGCGACCGGAACATCACGGTCATCGGAGCCCTGCAGGACGACATGGAGCGGTACGCCCTCGCGTCGTCCCGGCTGTACGTCAAACTCCGCCGCAGCTCGGACACCATGCCCTACAACCAGGCCCCAGTCGTCAAGGGCAACGAGGACAACGCAGCCCGAGTCGAACTACTCCGCGACTGGATGACCTCCTACCGCGGCTCCACCCCAACCCTCGAACTAGCCTCACCGACGCTCACGTAGGTTCTAGCGAGCTCTTGCCCTGCGGCCCTGCGGTCCTCATCCCCCCGTTGTCCGCAGGCACCCGCACGGCTCAAGCACAGGTACAGCCGGACCAGGTCAGCTCGTTCGCGCGCGACGCGCTCGCTCCATCGAAGGCGTGCTATCTGCCCTCGAAGGTGCTCAACAGGCCTCCACGTACTGCACGTACCCGACAATCACGCAATGGCGTCGGGCCGCACCGACGGCGCCACCAATGCCCCGGTCTGGCTAGACCGCAGCTGTGACGCCGGCACGACCTGGGCCGGCTTCCGGCAAGGCATGGATCCCCGCTCCTTCTGGCCAGACGGCTCGTCGCTCGGGCCGGACCAGCGTCGTCTCCGGCGCCACCTCGACAACCACCCGGCTGGAGGCGACAACTGCCCCTCTCCAAGCTCTACGGCGGCGCCGTGGACTCAGGCAGGCGCCTCGAGCGCCTGCTGGTGGCTATCTGGAAGAGCTGAATTCTTTGACAGTTGTCCAGATTTCGTTGGATGGTTACCAAAATCGGACCCCGGTGCTGACCCCTGACCGGTGGGTACAGCAGACTGGTCCGGTGACGCCTCCAGAGATCGATATCACCCGCTCACACCGAGTAGGCGGACCTCTGGTCAAGCGGTTGTATCACGGCGTACCGTCACCTGCATCCGGCGTCGCAGTGTCACCTCCGCAGAGCCGGCCGCCTCATGATCGGAGGGCGTGAATGGCTTCCTGGCTGCTCCGCGCCCAGTGGTCGCACCGTGACGAGTCCGTCGAGCATCGCGCGCTCCGCGTCGGCCGCACGCTGACGGCGGTCGCCGTTGCGTTCCCCGACGTCCACAACTGGACTCAGGACGAGCGCTGGGGTTACCACGTCCTCGAGGCCGACGGCTCGACTCCGCTGGAGGAGATGGTCGAGGCCACCACGAAGGTGCTGGCGAACGGGACGAGCACGACCCGTCTGCATCTGCAGAGCACCGGTGAGCTCCCATGGCTGTTCGACCTGTCCATGGGCGGGACGATGACCACGATCTCCGACCAGCTCACCCTGCACTGGAGCGACGAGGACGCGCTGAGGCAGTCCGAACGCTTCGCCCAGGTACTGCGTGCTGTCGTCACGATCTGGGAGCCCGACTGGGCCAGCATCGCCGACACCGAGCTCGCCGCCGCGGCCGGCGTCTTCCGCCGCGGCATTCCGATGATGGGCTGGCTGACGTACGTCCGCGGCATGGTGGCCGGTGCGCCCGGCGTCGACATCACACTCACGCCGTACGAGCGCGGCACTCTGCTCCAGGCGCCCGTCTCTCCCATCGACCTGACGCCGGTCCACATCTGCGCCGCAGCCGCACTTGTTGGGATCGCTCCCGAGTAGCAGCTAGCTGTTCACAATCAGGTGCCGGTCCCAGCGCTGGACCTCCTCCGCCGTCGGCACCTCAAACGCGGCGCTCCACTCGTGGAGCTCCTCCCGAGTGACCGGGAACGTCGCCGCCGGCAAGTCGACATTCCGCCTCTCGAGCCGCTCCCACAACACCTCGACCGGCAGATCCAGTACGACGATCTCCGCGCTCGCGCCCAACTGCTGCGCCCTGGTCCGGAACAGGTCCCGTTCTTCCTCGGACCAACAGCCGTAGTCGAGGATCACGTCGACCCCGAGCTCCAGTGCCCGCGCAGCGACGCCCCAGAGCATCTCCGACTCCAGCACCCAGCGACGTCCATCGACCTCACTGGTGTCGAAGAGCGCGTCCATCCACTCGTCGGGCGTCAGACGGATCGCCTTGCGCTCCTCCTCGAGTCGGCGAGCCCACGACGTCTTGCCGGCGCCTGGCAGTCCCACGATCAACACCATCACGGCCATCCCGTGATCCTAAGGGGCCGAAGTTGTCCGATCCGTTCAAGACCAGAACGGTATAACCGAGGCATCGTCGGAGTATGCGAACCGATCAATCGAGCGATCTGACCAGCCTCATGAACGTAGGCGCGGCGGTAGCCCGCTATCTCGGCCGCGCTGGGATCACGGAGGTCGACGACCTGGCCGGCCGCGATCCCTTCGAGATCTACGAAACGATCTGCGAACAGGACGGCGTACGTCACGACCCGTGTCTGCTAGACACGATCATGTCGGCCACGGACCAAGCCAACGGCCATCCTGCGCGCCCGTGGTGGTCCTACACACCGCAGCGCAAGCAGCTCCTCAATGGCCAGCGCTAGACGTACCAAACTTGCCGGTACAAATGTTAAGGGCCACCCCGTGTGGGGTGGCCCTTAACAGTGTGAATGTCCGGCGGCGTCCTACTCTCCCACGACCTCCCGGTCGCAGTACCATCGGCGCTGGCGGGCTTAACTTCCAGGTTCGGAATGGAGACTGGGTGTTTCCCCGACGCTATGGCCACCGAAACAATATGAGAACACTATCAACCAACCAAGACCACAAACCCCCCACCTGCAGGGGTCTGGTTGCTGGGGTGACCGTATTCCGGGAACCGTACAGTGAACGCGAACATCAGTTACATAGCGCAGCTTGAAGTCGTCTGACAACCCGTCCTCTATGGAGGGGGTTGTGTGTGTGACAAGCCCTCGGCCTATTAGTACCAGTCAGCTCCACACCTTACGGCGCTTCCACTTCTGGCCTATCAACCCAGTGGTCTACTGGGGGCCTTACCCGGTTAACCCGGTGGGAGACCTCATCTTGAAGCGTGCTTCCCGCTTAGATGCTTTCAGCGGTTATCACTCCCGAACGTAGCCAACCAGCCGTGCTCCTGGCGGAACAACTGGCACACCAGAGGTTCGTCCACCCCGGTCCTCTCGTACTAGGGGCAGCCCTTCTCAAGTCTCCTGCGCGCGCAGCGGATAGGGACCGAACTGTCTCACGACGTTCTAAACCCAGCTCGCGTGCCGCTTTAATGGGCGAACAGCCCAACCCTTGGGACCTACTCCAGCCCCAGGATGCGACGAGCCGACATCGAGGTGCCAAACCATCCCGTCGATATGGACTCTTGGGGAAGATCAGCCTGTTATCCCCGGGGTACCTTTTATCCGTTGAGCGACGGTGCTCCCACATGCCACCGCCGGATCACTAGTTCCGACTTTCGTCCCTGCTCGACATGTCTGTCTCACAGTCAAGCTCCCTTGTGCACTTACACTCGACACCTGATTGCCAACCAGGCTGAGGGAACCTTTGAGCGCCTCCGTTACCTTTTAGGAGGCGACCGCCCCAGTCAAACTACCCACCAGGCACTGTCCCTGATCCGGATAACGGACCAAAGTTAGACAGCCAGAACAATCAGAGTGGTATTTCAACGATGACTCCACCCGAACTGGCGTCCGAGCTTCACAGTCTCCCACCTATCCTACACAAATTGTACCGACCACCAATACCAAGTTGTAGTAAAGGTCCCGGGGTCTTTCCGTCCTGCTGCGCGTAACGAGCATCTTTACTCGTAATGCAATTTCGCCGAGTCCACGGTTGAGACAGCGCCCAAGTCGTTACGCCATTCGTGCAGGTCGGAACTTACCCGACAAGGAATTTCGCTACCTTAGGATGGTTATAGTTACCACCGCCGTTTACTGGCGCTTAAGTTCAAAGCTTCGCCGGCCCTAAAGCCAGCTAACCTGTCCCCTTAACGTTCCAGCACCGGGCAGGCGTCAGTCCGTATACATCGAATTACTTCTTCGCACGGACCTGTGTTTTTAGTAAACAGTCGCTTGGGCCTGGTCTCTGCGACCATCACCGCTTCCACCAGTAAATGATGTAACGGATCCGGTCCCCCTTCTCCCGAAGTTACGGGGGCATTTTGCCGAGTTCCTTAACCATGGTTCACTCGATCGCCTCGGTATTCTCTACCTGATCACCTGTGTCGGTTTGGGGTACGGGCGGCTCTAACACTCACTGCGAAGTTTTTCTCGGCAGCATGGGATCATCCACTTCCCCTGAACGGGTCCGCCTCGGCTCTCAGGCTCAATGAGACACGGATTTGCCTATGCCTCGCCCTACCACCTTGCCCGCGGATCAGCTTGCGCCTACCATCGCCGCGGTTGGACTACCCTCCTGCGTCACTCCTCAATGCACCTACTACCACCTCGGGTCAAAACATCCACACCGCAACCCGAAGGTCTTGGCGCTTCCGTCTCTTAGCATCAGCGGGTTCGGTCGGGTCGTGTTAATGCCGGTACGGGAATATCAACCCGTTGTCCATCGACTACGCCTGTCGGCCTCGCCTTAGGTCCCGACTTACCCAGGGCAGATTAGCTTGACCCTGGAACCCTTGATCATCCGGCGGACGGGTTTCTCACCCGTCATTCGCTACTCATGCCTGCATTCTCACTCGTGCAGCATCCACAACTCCATCACTAGGCTGCTTCACACGCTGCACGACGCTCCCCTACCCACCCACACACCTGGACGACCACGAAGGTCGCCGGGTACTTGTGTGAGTGCCACAGCTTCGGCGGATTGCTTGAGCCCCGCTACATTGTCGGCGCGGAATCACTTGACCAGTGAGCTATTACGCACTCTTTCAAGGGTGGCTGCTTCTAAGCCAACCTCCTGGTTGTCTGGGCAACTCCACATCCTTTTCCACTTAGCAATCGCTTAGGGGCCTTAGCTGGTGATCTGGGCTGTTTCCCTCTCGACTACGGAGCTTATCCCCCGCAGTCTCACTGCCGCGCTCTCACTTACCGGCATTCGGAGTTTGGCTGATTTCGGTAAGCCGGTAAGCCCCCTAGACCATCCAGTGCTCTACCTCCGGTAAGAAACACGCGACGCTGCACCTATATGCATTTCGGGGAGAACCAGCTATCACGGAGTTTGATTGGCCTTTCACCCCTATCCACAGGTCATCCCCCAGGTTTTCAACCCTGGTGGGTTCGGTCCTCCACGCGGTCTTACCCACGCTTCAACCTGCCCATGGATAGATCACTCCGCTTCGGGTCTAGAGCATGCGACTAAAACGCCCTATTCAGACTCGCTTTCGCTACGGCTACCCCACACGGGTTAACCTCGCCACACACCACTAACTCGCAGGCTCATTCTTCAAAAGGCACGCCGTCACACCCCACAAGGAGATGCTCCGACGGATTGTAGGCAACCGGTTTCAGGTACTATTTCACTCCCCTCCCGGGGTACTTTTCATCTTTCCCTCACGGTACTAGTCCGCTATCGGTCACCAAGAAGTATTTAGGCTTAGCGGGTGGTCCCGCCAGATTCACACGAGATTTCAAGAGTCCCGTGCTACTTGGGAAAACACTCAAGAGTCACTGTCTTACGCCTACAGGGCTATAACCCACTACGGCTCAACATTCCAGAAGATTCGACTTCAACAGTGATTGATAACTCTTTAGACCCACGGCATTAGGTCTCGAATGCTCCCACGACCCCACATGCGCAACGCACGCCGGCTATCACACGCACATGGTTTAGCCTCATCCGCTTTCGCTCGCCACTACTCACGGAATCACTATTGTTTTCTCTTCCTGCGGGTACTGAGATGTTTCACTTCCCCGCGTTCCCTCCAGAACCCTATGTGTTCAGGCACTGGTAACTGGCTTTAGAATGCCAGCTGGGTTTCCCCATTCGGACACCCCCGGATCACAGCTCGGTTGCCAACTCCCCGGGGCTTATCGCAGGCTCCAACGTCCTTCATCGGCTCTTGGTACCAAGACATCCACCGATTGCCCTTAGTAGCTTGTCACAAAACAAACAAACAAAAAGCAAAATTACGCTACAAAGAGATGCTCGCGTCCACTATACAGTTCTCAAAATACGGGCAGGAAAACCAGCCCCAAACCACCACCTACCAGGCAGGCACCCAAACCAGGGAAACAACACACCCGATCCAGAACACCCACACCAACGGTTTGGTGAGAGCCGGCCCCAGCCACCCATCACACTCTCACAAGTGTGACAGTGACCCAGAAGAAACAGTCCCCGATCCCCAGGACAAATCCTGTGAACCCGGGCCCGATTCCTCAGGACCCAACAGCGCGCCTCGGCTCTTCACTCATCCCTCACCCGCGTTCCACGCCCACCGAAGTGAGCAGTACTAACAGGATCCAGTGAGATCCAAGCCTAATGGTCAATGTTCCACAGTCCGAAGCACTGCTGCCCCGAGACATTCGCTCGAGAAACAGCAAGTAGACACCAGAACTCATCGAGCCTGGCGTCGAGTGCTCCTTAGAAAGGAGGTGATCCAGCCGCACCTTCCGGTACGGCTACCTTGTTACGACTTCGTCCTAATCGCCAGCCCCACCTTCGACGGCTCCCTCCACAAGGGTTAGGCCACCGGCTTCGGGTGTTGCCGACTTTCATGACGTGACGGGCGGTGTGTACAAGGCCCGGGAACGTATTCACCGCAGCGTTGCTGATCTGCGATTACTAGCGACTCCGACTTCATGGGGTCGAGTTGCAGACCCCAATCCGAACTGAGACCGGCTTTTTGGGATTCGCTCCACCTTACAGTTTCGCAGCCCTTTGTACCGGCCATTGTAGCATGCGTGAAGCCCTGGACATAAGGGGCATGATGACTTGACGTCATCCCCACCTTCCTCCGAGTTGACCCCGGCAGTCTCCTATGAGTCCCCACCATCCCGAAGGACGTGCTGGCAACATAGGACGAGGGTTGCGCTCGTTGCGGGACTTAACCCAACATCTCACGACACGAGCTGACGACAGCCATGCACCACCTGTATAGGACCCTTACGGACCCCGCATCTCTGCGAGATTTCCCTATATGTCAAACCCAGGTAAGGTTCTTCGCGTTGCATCGAATTAATCCGCATGCTCCGCCGCTTGTGCGGGCCCCCGTCAATTCCTTTGAGTTTTAGCCTTGCGGCCGTACTCCCCAGGCGGGGCGCTTAATGCGTTAGCTGCGGCACGGAGGACGTGGAATGTCCCCCACACCTAGCGCCCAACGTTTACGGCGTGGACTACCAGGGTATCTAATCCTGTTCGCTACCCACGCTTTCGCTCCTCAGCGTCAGGTAAGGCCCAGAGAGCCGCCTTCGCCACCGGTGTTCTTCCTGATATCTGCGCATTCCACCGCTACACCAGGAGTTCCGCTCTCCCCTGCCTACCTCTAGTCTGCCCGTATCGGAAGCAGGCTCGGGGTTAAGCCCCGAGTTTTCACTCCCGACGTGACGAACCGCCTACGAGCCCTTTACGCCCAATAATTCCGGACAACGCTCGGACCCTACGTATTACCGCGGCTGCTGGCACGTAGTTGGCCGGTCCTTCTTCTGCAGGTACCGTCACTCTCGCTTCGTCCCTGCTGAAAGAGGTTTACAACCCGAAGGCCGTCATCCCTCACGCGGCGTTGCTGCGTCAGACTTTCGTCCATTGCGCAATATTCCCCACTGCTGCCTCCCGTAGGAGTCTGGGCCGTGTCTCAGTCCCAGTGTGGCCGGTCGCCCTCTCAGGCCGGCTACCCGTCGACGCCTTGGTAGGCCATTACCCCACCAACAAGCTGATAGGCCGCGAGCCCATCCCCAACCGCCAGAACTTTCAACCAACCACCATGAGACAGTTGGTATTATCCGGTATTAGACCCCGTTTCCGAGGCTTATCCCAAAGTTGAGGGTAGGTTGCTCACGTGTTACTCACCCGTTCGCCGCTCGTGTACCCCCGAAGGGGCCTTACCGCTCGACTTGCATGTGTTAAGCACGCCGCCAGCGTTCGTCCTGAGCCAGGATCAAACTCTCCGTTGAAAAATATGACAAACCAGAAAACTGGTGAGTCGACACATCGAGTGATCCTTTGAATCAGAAACAAAACCAATAACTGGCTTGTCATCCGTATTAATTTCAAAGGAATCCGTCACAGACAACAACAAACCCCAACCCAAGATCAAAAGACCCAGAGCCTAGGAAGATTGTTCAATGCCTGTGAACGGGGATAATGCTAAATTTCGGCATTGACTTTCGGCACGCTGTTGAGTTCTCAAGAATCGGACGCACACCGCGCTTCAGACTTTCGTTTGAAGCTCCGGGGCAACTCGCCCAACTTTACTGTTTCGCTTCCAGCCGGTCAAATCGGCCTTTTTCGATCCAGTCTCCCTGCGCGACTCAGTGTCCGAAACCCGCCGAGGCGTGTTTCGGCTTCCGAGACCTTCAGGGAGTTTGTTGAAGGGCCGGCCGCTTTCGCGTCCTGCGCCTCGCTCCAACAAGAAGAACATTACTGACATTCATGGTGCGGATGCAAATCGGGGTCCCGGACCCTGGTCCGAGCTCCTCGGCACCCGTCCTCGCCACCGTGATCCGGTGTCGAGGGAAGCAGTGCTGATCCCTCTGGTCACATCACTCACCTGCGTCTCCGCGGGCGACACTTCCATCATGCCGCACCCACACAAGTCGTTTTCGTGAGGGTGCGAACGAGGTGGGAGCCGGTCAGCCGGCTCCCACCTCGTCAAGTACCGCACCGTCCAGCAGACGCCTCTCGGCGAGTGGCCGCTCGTAGCGGCTTAGGTTGAGGCCCGGGGTCACGAACCGGACGGCATCAGGTGTAACCCAGAGGCCCCAGAACCTATTCCCGGACGCAGTCGAGCACGACCCCCTCCTGCTCGAAGACAAGTCCGCCGTCCCGTACCTCGAAACCTGACTCCGTCTCCGCCGCGCTGAAGGTCGTCGCCGACCTGGCCATGAACAGCTGCGGTGGCTGACGATCGAACGTCACCTCGAGCCCACTCCCCCAGCGCTCGACCCTGAACGGCACCCTGCCTGCCACCCGATAGGAGCCTGCCAGCTCGTCGAGGACCTCGTCACTCGGCAGATCAGGCTCCTCAACCTCAGTCGGGTACTCCTCCCAGCCGTACGCCGACGCCACTGCAGCGAACGCCCTCTGTACGACCCAGCCGCCGTTGTCGCCGTTTGTCATCACAACAGCGCCCTGTCCGGTGTCGCGATCCGCCAGCAGATGACAGCGGAACCCGGCATTGCCCCCGCTGTGCCCGAACCGTTGGCCGGAGTCGTTGAGGAAGAACCCGAGTCCCAGGTGTTCCAGCCCGCCGATCCGCTCTCCTGCCGGGATCTGGTGGGTCAACATCTCCCGGGCGAGCTCCGGCGGCAACAGTGAGCCGTCGGCTCCGGCGTACATCCGCTGAACGCCGACGGCCGCCTTGGCGAGATCTGTCGGCGTCGTCCAGAGGCCCGCAGCGGCCAGCTCGGGGTAGGCGTGCCACCGGCCTTCGAGTGGGCGACCACGTTCGTCGTGCGCGACGGCGGCTCTGCCGTGGAACTCTGGTGGCAGCGGCTGGGCGTAGTCGCTGTCGACCATGCCGAGGGGCCCCAGGACAAGCTCACGAGCCAGCTGGCGGAACGGCGTACCTGTCACGTCTTCGAGGAGCTGCTGCATGACGATCGTGCCGCCTCCGGCGTACCGGAATTGGATCCCTGGCACGAGGTCGACGCGTACGCCGAAGGTGTTGGTCGGTCGAACGCCGTCGAGAATCTGCACTGTTGTAGGCAGCGGAGCTCCCTCCGCGTAACCAGGGAACCCGTGCACGGTCAGGCCGGCGCTGTGGCTGGCCAGCTGCCGCAGCGTCACGACGGGTTGCCACGCACCGGTCGGTGGGACCTGCCACGACGTGAGCTTCTCGTTGACGTCTTCGTCGAGATCGAGCAGGCCGCGATCGACCAGCCGCAGCATCGCCAGTACGGCGATCGGCTTGCTGATCGATGCAGCCTGGAACAACGTGTCCGGCGCGACGGCCTTCGATCCGTCTGCCTCCACGAGACCGGCCGTACCGGTCTCGTGGATGGCACCCTCTTCGATCACCACCCAGCTCGCGCCGGGCACGTTGAATCTCTCGAGATCTGCCTTGATCTCCTCTTCCAGCATGTCCGTGTCCCTCCCGATCCAGTCCTGTGCTGGAACGGTACGGCGAACACGGCTCGCCGGAGCCGGATCAGCGCGAGGGCTGCGGCGTGCTGCAGTCGATCTTCGGGTTGGCGCCGATGTAGTTCAGCGGGCCGGCGACGATCGTGACGAGCACCGTCCCGACCTTGGCGCACGACGTCCGCGAGCTCTCGAAGTAGTGACGTTGCGCGGCAGCTGCCAGGCCGATCAGCAACCAGACGACAAGGATGATCGTGATCGCGCGGGAACGGGTCGCAGTAGCTCTTCGGGTAGCCATGTCTATCTCCTGTTCGGCGTGCCCCCGTGCTGCGCCTCTCAGGTGCCCGCGCAGAACCTGACAGAAACTCAGATCTCGCGGAACTCGTAGTACGGCTTGATGTGCTTGTTGATGTACGCGCCGATGCTGGGCGCGGCCAGAAGCGCGGCGTACGTCGGCTGTGGGACATCGAAGTACTGGTAGACGTAGCCGTTCACGTACTCGAGCTCCAGCGTGCCGTCGGACCATCCGACCGACCGCACACTCGACGAATTCACCGGGCGTCGCCTCATCCGTGGCTCCTTCCGCGCCTCCACGCTGCGGCGCCCAGTCTGCCCGGCCGCAGTCACGCCGTGCGAGATCGCTCCGGATCGTCGGTCTGCAGCCGCGCCAGGGCGCGGGCCAGGTCGCCGAGAGCCGTGTTGAGCTGAGTCAGCACGGTGTCGTCGATCGGCACCCGCCGCTGGTCGAGGCCGAGGTTGGCGGCGAACCGGAGGTGGGCGTCGGGCGGCGCCTGTTTGAGGTAGGTGTCGAGCGCCTCCTGGAGAAAGGGACTGGGCACGACATCCGGTCTCTCCCGCCATTTCGTCAGCGTTCGCGGCGAGATGCCGAGGTGCTCGGCGAAGGCTTCGTTGGTCAGGCGCAGCGCCGTGCGCAAGGCATGCGCGTGCCGACCGGTCCACTCGTCGATGACTGTCATCCTTGTCGCTCCCTTGCCTGTCAGTTACTCCCTGCTATCAGAATATGGCGATTCGGTGACCGCCGGTGGGCAGAATTTGTGCGCTGTGGATACCGGTTGAGTTCCTGGTGAGGACAGCCGGCCACGCGTTGACTTGGCGCATGGACGAGATCAGCGGGAGAACCGCGACGCTGCCGCGCACCACGCGGCGGCGTCATCTGAAAGTCGCGAGCAAGTCCGGCCCACGCTGCTTCCAACTGGTCCGGCACTCCGACCCCTCCGGCGTCAGCGGTACAGGCGTGATCGCCGAAGGAGTCGAGTGGAGCGACGGGACAGTTGCGCTGCACTGGGGCGGCCGGTTCGCGACCACCACGGTGTGGCCGGACGGCATCGACGCGCTCTTGACCATCCACGGCCACAGCGGATCCAGCACGATCCGCTGGCTGGACGAGTAGCTATGCGTAGCCGATCTCGGTGGGGCGGGCCTACCCTGCAGCCGGCCCGCCTCACCGGCCTACTCCGAGTAGAACTGCTCTCGGTACGGCGCGTGCCGTGGGACCGGGCGCTGGTGAGACTCGTCTGTCGGACCTTGCTTGCCGTTCTGGTCCGGCTCCGTGCCGTCGGAGTCGTCGAGGTCGGTCAGATCGTCGACTGCCGCGCTGAAGGCGAGTTCGGCGCGGGTCGGCCGCTGGCGTTCGATCTCCTCTGCCGAGGTACGGCGGATCGGGAGATCGTTCGCCGCGGCCGACAGCTCGGCGAGGGTGTCGAGCAGACCGAGCGCTGTCTCCACGTCGCCGGGGTGATTGACGAGCCACCACACCGCGGCCGAGCCTGGCGTGGCGAAGACGTCGTCCTTCAAGTAGGCGCGTTTGTCCTGCTCCATCCGGCGTTCGAGCAGAGTGGTCTGCTCCCGCCGATGCAATGCAGCCAGATGCAGGAGGTGCTTCTGGTCCGCGTCCGGCAGCCGCAGTCGCACCTCCGTGGCCCAGCTGCGCACTTGGCCCTTCTCGTCGAGAGCCGGCTCGCCGAGGAGCGCGGCCAGGCGGTGCTGGTTGAGCGACTCTTCGGTCACCTGCTGCCGCGCGGTCAGCGATCGCGCCCGCTCCAGCAACGCGTCGACTGCTACGGCGCCGAGGTCCGCGTGACGCGAGCCCGACAGGACGGTCGACCACTGGACCACGGCCGAGAAGCTGAACTGAAAGTCGGGCGAGGCGGACGGCAGCCGTACGTCGCTCACCGTCCGCGACGGCGGACCGGTGAAGACGGGATCCGGCTCGGGCAGGACGACGGACGGCGGCGCCGGCTTGGTCACGACTGGACGGGGTTCGTCGGGCTGCTTCCAGACGACGGCCAGCAGGACCAGGAGCACCACGGTGAGGACCACGGCCGACCAGCCCGGCAGGCCGATGACCAGCGACACGAGGTACAGCACCAGCACAATCGCGGCAGCAGTCAGGAGGGAGTTCCGGTGGAGCTTCATGGGCGCGTTCCTTCACCGCGTCGGGCGGAGGTCAGCAGGTCGGCCACTGCACTTCAGACGGCTTCCCCCTCCTCACACCATCCGAGCCACCGGCAACCCAGACCACAGACTGCGCCACACGACGAGTCCACAAAAAGTTTCACCTGGCTCACCCAAAGTAGCCACCAAAAGCGTGTCGCCGCCCACAACCTGGACACGCCGGCGCTTGAGCGGCTGCCAACGGTAACCAGATCAGCCGGTCAGGGAGCGGAGGGCCTGGCGGGAGGGGGTGAGCAGGACGGGTTTGTAGGGGCAGCGTTGGTCGGTGAGGGTTTCGTAGGCGCGGATGGCTCGGTTGGCGGCGTCCCAGCCTTGTTCGGCGGGGGTGCGGCCGAGGCCTCGGTTGCGGACCAGGGCGCCGTAGAAGGCGGAGCAGAAGACGGTCGCTTCGTACCAGCCGATGACGGTGCTGGTGCCGATGTAGGTGATGTCGTCCTGGAGGCAGTCGCGGATCGCGCGCTGCCACTTGCCGATGCCGGTCTTGCAGCCGTCGGCGATGACGACGCCGCTGGCGATCCCCCACTGGCGATCCAGGAACCAATCGGCGAGCGAACGCAGCGAAACCTGGGTCTGGCCGTCGGTGGACAGGAACGACGGCTCCTCGCTGTGGTCACCGTGTGCCATCACGTGCAGCACCGAGGACGGTGTGGTCAGGGCGGAGAAGGCGGTCTCGTGGTCGCGGCTGCGGATGAAGTTCACGTCGATCACCGGCCGGTTCCAGCCGGCGTTGATGTTCCCGGTGATGCCCTGGACGAACGTCATCGACGCGTCGAACGAGCTGTCCAGACCGAGGTCCACCAACGTGATCAGACGGTTCTTCATTTGCCCACCCCTCCAACGTGTTTCGAGGCCCCACCGGACCATCATGAACCACGGATCCGACAGTTCGCAGGGTGGTTTCCCGGCGCTGAGACAGGCGGCCCGGGCCGTACGGCGTACGGCGGATCCGGTCGGTTTCGGACGGTCGGCGCGGAGGGTGCGGACTGTGATCGGCGTACGGTGTCGGGGCAGCGTCAGCCGAAGGAGGAGTTGGATGAGTCAGGCCCCAACCGTCACTTTGAGTCACGGATCTGCGATGCCGCGGATCGGGCTCGGGACATCGCCGATGAACGATGCGGATGCCGAGCGGGCTGTGAGTACGGCGCTCGAGCTCGGGTATCGGCTGATCGACACGGCGGAGAACTACCGCAACGAGGTCGGCGTCGGCCGCGCGCTGAAGGGAGTGTCGCGCCACGAGGTGTTCGTGACGTCGAAGTTCAACAAGAAGTGGCACAGCGTCGAGGGCGCCCGGACGGCGTTCGAGGCGAGCGCGGAGAAGCTCGGCGTCGAGTACCTGGACCTGCTCCTGATCCACTGGCCGAATCCGGACCAGGATCGGTATGTCGAGGCGTGGCAAGGGCTGATCGCGCTTCGAGACGCCGGCCTGGTGCGCGCGATCGGTACGTCGAACTTCAAGCCGGCGCACATGCAGCGGCTGATCGACGAGACCGGTGTGGTGCCGGAGGTGAACCAGGTACAGCTGAGCCCGGTCTGGGCGAAGGCCGCCGAACGCGAGTTCCATGCCAAGCACGGGATCGTGACGGAGGCGTGGAGTCCGCTGGGCAAGGGCACCGATCTGCTCGGCAACCCGACGGTGCAGGAGCTCGCCAAGAAGTACGAGCGGACTCCGGGTCAGGTCGTGCTGCGGTGGGAGACCCAGCAGGACGTCGTACCGATCCCGAAGTCGGCCGACCGTGGCCGGCTGGCGGACAACCTGGCGGTCTTCGACTTCGACCTGACCGCCGACGAGCTCACAGCCCTCACAGCTCTGGACGGCACGGCGAAAGCCCCCGCCGACTCAGACCGCGCCGGGCACTGATCAGGTGGCGAAGCAGAAGCGCCGGCCCTAGTGAGCAGACGCACCTCGGCCCCCGGGGAAAGTGGGAAGTTCCCGGGGGTCGTGGCGCTATCAGCTACAGAGGCAGCTCGCCGCTGCCAGCTCTAGAAAGCAGCTGGTTGCCGCCAGCTCCAGAAGGCTGCTGGCTGTTGTCAGCTCTGGCAGGTAGCTGGCTGCCCAGATCTGCCGGGCAGCCAGCTAGCAGGTCAGCTGCAGCCGGAGGTGCTGCCGCAGCCTTCGCAGACGTAGCAGGAGCCGCTGGGGCGCATCTTGGTGCCGCAGGTGAAGCAGAGCGGGGCGTCGACCGAGGTGCCGGTGATCAGTTCGAGCATCTCGGCGGTGGTGTGGGCCTCGCCCTTGACCGGCTTGGCGGAGGCCGCCTCGATCGGCTTCTCGGCTGCGGACGCGTCGACCGGCTCGACCGGCTCGACGGCCTTCAGGGACTCGGCCTCGGAGACCTCGACCGGGACCGGCTCGTAGGAGCCGGTGTCGAGCTGCCGGGACCGCTCGTCCGCCGAGTAGATGCCCAGGGCGGCCCGCTCGTCGAACGGCAGGTAGTCCAGGGCCAGGCGGCGGAAGATGTAGTCCATGATCGACTGCGCCATCCGGACGTCCGGGTCGTCGGTCAGACCGGCCGGCTCGAACTTCAGGTTGGTGAACTTCTGGACGTAGGTCTCCAGCGGTACGCCGTGCTGCAGCGCGATCGAGATCGCGATCGAGAAGGCGTCCATCACACCGGCAAGCGTCGAACCCTGCTTGCCCATCTTCAGGAAGACCTCACCCAGACCGTCGTCAGGGTAGGAGCCCGCCGTCATGTAGCCCTCGGCGCCGCCGACCGTGAAGGACGTCGTGCGCGACGGACGCGACTTCGGCAGACGCTTGCGGGTCGGCCGGTACTCGATGACCTTCTCGACGATCTTCTCCGCGACCGCGGCCTGGGCCGCCACCGCGTCGTCGGCCTCGGAGGCCTTCTTCGCCTTCGCGTCCGCCAGCGGCTGACCGACCTTGCAGTTGTCGCGGTACACCGCGAGCGCCTTCAGGCCGAGCTTCCAACCCTGGAAGTAGACGTCGGCGATCTCCTCGACCGTCGCGGTCTCCGGCAGGTTCACCGTCTTCGAGATCGCGCCGGACAGGAACGGCTGCGCCGCCGCCATCATCCGCACGTGGCCCATCGGCTTGATGGCCCGCTCACCCATCGCGGTGTCGAAGATCTCGTAGTGCTCCGGCTTCAGACCCGGGGCGTCGACGACGTGGCCGTTCTCCGCGATGTACTCGACGATCGCCTCGATCGTCTCCTCGGTGTAGCCGTACTGCCGCAGTGCCCGCGGGACGGTCTGGTTGACGATCTGCATCGAGCCGCCGCCGACCAGCTTCTTGAACTTGACCAGCGAGAAGTCCGGCTCGATACCGGTCGTGTCGCAGTCCATCATGAAGCCGATCGTGCCGGTCGGTGCGAGCACCGAGGCCTGCGCGTTCCGCCAGCCGTTCTTCGCGCCGACCTTCAGGACGCCGTCCCAGGCAGCGGCCGCGTGCTTGTGGACGTCCTTGTCGATCTCGTGGATCGTCCGGATCGCGTCGTTGGCCGCAGCGTGCTTGCGCATCACCCGGGTGTGAGCGTCCTTGTTCCGCTCGAAGCCGTCGTACGCGCCGACGATGCCGGCCAGCTCCGCGGAACGCTTGTACGACGTACCGGTCATCAGCGAGGTGATAGCGCCCGCCAGTGCGCGACCACCGTCGGAGTCGTACGCGTGACCCGTTGCCATCAGCAACGCACCGAGGTTCGCGTAGCCGATACCGAGCTGCCGGTACGCGCGGGTGGTGACGCCGATCGCCTCGGTCGGGAAGTCGGCGAAGCAGATCGAGATGTCCATCGCGGTGATGATCAGCTCGACCGCCTTGACGAACTTCTCCGAGTCGAAGAGGTCGTCGTCGCGGAGGAACTTCATCAGGTTCAGCGAGGCCAGGTTGCAGGACGAGTTGTCCAGGTGCATGTACTCCGAGCACGGGTTGGACGCGGTGATCCGGCCCGTCTCCGGGGTGGTGTGCCAGTCGTTGATCGTGTCGTCGTACTGCAGACCCGGGTCGGCGCAGGCCCACGCGGCCTGGGCGATCTTGTCGAACAGGTTCCGCGCGTCGACGGTCTCGATCACCGAGTTGTCGAGCCGGGCCCGCAGGCCGAACTCGCCCTTCTCCTCGACCGCGCGCATGAACTCGTCCGAGACCCGGACCGAGTTGTTCGCGTTCTGGTACTGCACGGAGGTGATGTCGCGACCGCCGAGGTCCATGTCGAAGCCCGCGTCACGCAGGATGCGGATCTTCTCCTCCTCGCGCATCTTGGTGTCGACGAACTCCTCGATGTCCGGGTGGTCGACGTCGAGCACGACCATCTTGGCCGCGCGCCGGGTGGCGCCGCCGGACTTGATCGTGCCTGCCGACGCGTCGGCGCCGCGCATGAAGGAGACCGGGCCGGAGGCGGTGCCGCCGCTGGACTGCAGCAGCTCCTTCGAGGAGCGGATCCGGGACAGGTTCAGACCGGCGCCCGAGCCACCCTTGAAGATCAGGCCCTCTTCCTTGTACCAGTTCAGGATCGACTCCATCGAGTCGTCCACGGCGAGGATGAAGCAGGCCGACACCTGCTGCGGCGAGGACGTCCCGACGTTGAACCAGACCGGCGAGTTGAAGCTGAAGTACTGGTGCAGGAGCAGCCAGGTGATCTCCTGCTCGAAGACCTCCGCGTCGGCGGGCGAGGTGAAGTAGCCGTGCTCCTCGCCGGCGCGGCGGTAGGTCTTCACGACCCGGTCGAGCAGCTGCTTGAGGCTCCACTCCCGGTTGTCGTGGCTGACCGCGCCGCGGAAGTACTTCGTGGTGACGATGGTCGAGGCGTTGACGCTCCAGAAGTCGGGGAACTCGACCCCGCGCTGCTCGAAGACCGTCTCACCCGTCTTCCAGTTCTGCTGCACGACGTCGCGACGCTCCCACGTCACCTCGTCGTACGGGTGGACGCCTTCGGTGCTGAAGACGCGCTCGATGGTGAGTCCCGTGGGCGCGTTCTTCCGCCCGCGGAACCCGGCCGCCGACCGCTTGGTCGACCCCGAGTGGCCGGTCACCGTCTCTGTCATGGTTGCTCCTCGCGCTGTGTCTACTGCCGCGGTCTGTCGGGACCGCCCCGTTGGAGTACTTCGCAAACGCCACATACCGCCGGTACCTCTTGGACTGCTTGGCACTGCCTGGAACTGCTTGGAACTACTCGGAACTACTTGGAATTACCGTTCCCCCGGTTTACGTCTGTTGGGTCGGCTTGAGCTGGCCCGGCTCGGTGCCCTGCGGCTCCTTCTCGGCCCGCAGCAGCGCGATCTCGGTCTCGAAATCGTCCGCGGACTCGAACTGCCGGTAGACGCTCGCGAATCGCAGGTACGCGACCTCGTCGAGCTCCCGCAGCGGCCCGAGGATCGCGAGTCCGACCTCGTGCGCGGGAACCTCCGGCGAGCCGCTGCCCTTCAGCGCGTCCTCGACCTTCTGACCCAGGCGGGCGAGCTGGTCGGCGTTCACCGGCCGGCCCTTGCATGCCTTCCCGACCCCGTTGATGACCTTCTCCCGGCTGAACGGCTCGGTCGCGCCGGAGCGCTTCACGACCGTGAGCTGCATCTGCTCGACAGTGGTGAACCGCTTCTCGCAGACCGGGCACTGACGCCGGCGGCGGATCGCTCCGCCGTCCTCGGCCACCCGGCTGTCGACCACCCGTGAATCGGCGTGCCGGCAATACGGACAGTGCACGACGAATCACTCCTCCCGTGACTGCCCCGGAGGGGCAGGTTGTGGATCAGCCTGGGGACAACTTGTGTAGAACCTGTGCGCAACCAACCACTACCTGTGGAAAATTACACCCGTGTAACCACTACATCTAGGGATCCTAGATCGCTGCTCCGACAGTTTGCAAGCACGCCCCGATCGCCCGCGCGTGTCTCCCGGATCTCACAAGTTCCAACACTCGCGCGGGCTCGTGTACTCCCGCGTGGCGTCGTCGGATTGACCCTTTCGAGGCGCAAACTACGGCCTCCCAGGTAGGTCAACCGACCTTCGTGAGCACGACCAGACTCAGCGACGGGAGCGGCAGTTCGAGGGGCAGTTCAAGGGGCACCGCATACCCCGATTCGATGTCGATCGGCGTGTCGTCGCAGAGCCGTTCCAGCCCCTGACGCGCGGTGACCGCGGCGAGCTGCTCGGGGGTCGGGTCCTGCGGCGAGCCGAGGGCCTGCCAGATCGTGTGGCTGTTGCTGTGGTCGCGGTCGATCCGGAAGTGCTCGACGGTCCAGCGGCCCGGATCGAGACCCTCCAGCTCGAGGTCGACGGGGACGGTGGTGGCGTCGGCGGCGTACTGGTCGTCGGTGTGGCGCCAGACCAGGATCGCGATCTTCGATGCGTCACGGGTGGCGATCGCGTCGATCTCGTCAGGCAGGTCGGTCCCGATGGCGTCGACGCGGCGGTCGCCGAGGTGCGCGAAGGCGCGGTACACGTTCATCAGCGGCTTCTCGATGCCGGACGCCGTGACGAAACTGCGCGTGCCCTCGAAGTATCGCTCCCCCTCCATCGAGAAGCTCCAGGTCGTTGCCTCGTGCACCTTCGCGGTGTGCTGTTCGTTCAGCTCGAGGATCTTCTTCATCAGCTGCGCTTGGAAGACCGGGTAGTACTCCGTGTTGCGATACGCGAAGTTGGCGTTGTCGTAGATCCCCCAGTGCGCCGGCACCGAGGCGTCGCACTCGTCCACGATCACAGGCTTCCCGGCGTACTGCGGGAACTTGTCGATGACTGTCAACGCGGTGTCGATCTCGCGGAGCATCTTTGCGGTCGACGGTGATTGCTGTACCGGCGCCGGTGCGCCGATCGGGCCGTACGTGCGCCAGGGAGTGAAGTGGGCGCCCTTGGTGTGGAAGGACACGAAGTCCACCGGCAGGTCGCGGTCGGCGCAGGCCTTCAGGAAGTCGCGCAGGAACGCGTCTCCGCCGCCTGTGACCGCTGGGCCGCCCACCTTGGCCGCCGGGTAGACGGCGCGGATCGCTTTGGCCGTCTGCTCGTACAGGTCGTGGTACTGCTCCGGCGTACCGCGCCAGTAGGTGATATCGGGCTCGTTCCACAGCTCCCAGAGCCAGTGCTGGACCTCATCCTCGCCGTACCGCTCCAGCGCGTGCTCGACGAGTGCTGCGACCAGTCCGGCGAATTTGCCGAAGTCCTTGGGCGGATAGGACCACCAGCCGGCTTCGTACTCGCTGTAGAGACTCGGACTGCCTTCGTACGCGAAGTCGGTCTTGGCGTACTCCGGTACGAGGGCCAGCGGGGTGAACCCGAGCTCGACCAGTGGATGGTGGCCGGCGTTCACGATCGCGTCGTACGTCAGATCCGCGATCGTGAAGTCGTAGTACGGCGTACCATCGGCGTCCTCGTGGTAGACGTTGCCGCTCCCCCAGTGCGGCAGGCCGAAGCCGGTGCCGCTGGTGAAGATGTTGTGCGGACGGACGTGGTACGGCGTCTCGGCGAACGAACCGATGGTGCGCAGCGTGCGACTGCCCTGCGGCGTGTAGGTCCAGTTGATCTCGTCGTACCCGAGGCTGGCCCAGATCCGGTCCAGCGGCCCGAGGTCGGCGGCGGCATTGACGGTGACACGCGCTCGCTGAGTCATCCGGCGGCCCTCTCGATCGTTGTATCGATAAACAGCCACCACTCACCCTACAAGCGCGAGCCGTCCGGCGTTCCAGCCCGCGAGTTCCGCCGGGCAAGTGGTGATGACACCGTCGATGCCAGCTCACTCCAGCGCGTCCCAGCGATCCGGGTTCTCGATCCACTCGGCGCCGGCGCGACGGGCGGCCTCGTCGGAGGCGGCGGTGTTCTCCGGGGCCGCGGAGGAATTGCCGCGATGCGCCCAGATCCGCGTTGCGTGCCGGGCGCGCGAAGGAACGACTCGGTCCGAGACATCAGCACGCAGGAAAGCGCGCCGAGACGAAGGGCGTCCGAGCCGATGATGAAGCGACGGCCAACGCCGGATGTGAGGATGTCGGCATGAAGCCGGTGATTCTCGATGTCGACACGGGCCTGGACGACGCCTGCGCGCTGCTGCTCGCCGCTCGGCACCCCGAGCTCGACCTCAAGGCCGTGACCTGTGCCGGCGGCAACGTCGGACTTGATGACGTCGTACGGAACACGCTGACCGTGCTGGATGCCGCGGGCCGGCCGGATGTACCCGTCGCGCGCGGTGCCGGCGTACCGCTGCTCCAGCCGGTGCGGATGGCGCGGCACGTCCACGGCGACGACGGGCTCGGCGACCTCGACTGGCCACGGTCGACGCGGACGACGGATCCGCGGCACGCGGTCGAGCTGCTGCGCGACGTACTGCGTGAGGCCGCGGCGACCGGGGACCTGATCACACTGATCCCGTTGGCGCCGCTGACGAACATCGCGTTGCTGCTGCGGACCTACCCGGACGCGGCGGCCGGGCTGCGCGAGATCGTCTTCATGGGTGGCGCCGCAGGAATCGGGAACGCGACGGCATCGGCGGAGTTCAACATCTGGACCGATCCGGAGGCGGCCGCGATCGTGCTGACCGCGGCGGGTGAACTCGGCGTACCGACGACGATGTACGGGCTGGATGTCTTCTACGACGTGGTCGTCACGCTGGAGCGGGCGCGCGGACTGAGCGGGTCGCCGTCGGCCGAGCTCGCGCGGAAGCTGATCGAGAAGCGCAGCGAGCTGTACCAGGCCGACGGAGCGAGCATCGGCGACGGCGGTGCGGTGTGCGCGGTGATCGATCCGTCCGGGCTCACGACGCAGCCGTTCCCGGTGCGCATCGAGCTGTCGGGAAGCTGGTCGCGCGGGCGGACCATCGTCGACACACGGGACTGGTCGGCCGATCTGACCAGCGATCCGCACGGGCCGTCGCCGACAACGGTTCAGGTCGCGACAGCAGTGGACGGCAAGCGGTACGCCGAGATGTGGCTCGCGACCGTCAGCTGACCAGATCGACCAGGCGGGCGCGCACGCCGTACAGGAACAGGTCGAGGCCGTCGGTGAAGATGTCCGGGCTGTCGGCCGACTCCGCGACGACTGCAGCCAAACTCCAGCGAGCGGTGACCTCGAACAGGTGACGCGCTTCGGGCTCCGGTACGCCGAGGCGGACGAGGGCGTCGATCTGGGCGCGGATGAGTTCGGCGCGGGATCCGTCGCCCTGGTCGCGATCCGGCGCGGCCTTTGACTGGATCAGTCCGGCCAGGCCCGGGTGTTCGGCGTAGAAGGCGCGCAGTTCGAGGGAGCCGGATCTCGTCAGCTCGATCCACTCGTCGATCGTCCGGAGCTTCTCGTACGCCGCGTTGTCGGCCGTGAACTGATCGAACGCGTTGCGGGCGACCAGGTCGAGCAGGTCGGACTTGCTCCGGACGTGGTGATAGAGGGTCGGCGCGCGGACGTGGAGGCGCTCGGCGACCGAACGCATCGTCAGGCCGTCCACGCGGTCCGTGCGAATGACAGCCAGGGCGGCATCGGCGATCGCAGTCACCGTGATGCCGGCTGCCGCATGGGATGACGGGTCGCGTCTGGTCATGAAATCTCGTTGTCGGGGTGGTTGGGCGCGGGTACTGTCTAACGTCATTAGACAGCGTAACCGAGGATGGTGCCGTGACTGGATTCCGACCCGCGTACCCACTGCGGACCGATCGGCTGGAGCTGCGGCCGCATCGGATGGACGACCTGGACGATCTGTACGCGTTCCATTCGCGGCCGGAGGTGGTGCGGTACACGCCGTGGCCGGTGCGCGATCGCGAGGAGACGCGGGTCGCGCTGGAGAAGAAGCTTCCGCAGGGCGAGTTGAAGGAGCCGGGTCAATGGCTGGTGCTCGCGATCGAACTGCGCGAAACCGGGACCGTGATCGGCGAGGTTCTGTTGAAGTGGGCGAGCGAGACCGATCGACAGGGCGAGATCGGGTTCGCGCTGCACACGTCGTACCAGGGGAAGGGGCTGGCGGCGGAGGCGGCGCGGGAGATGCTGCGGGTCGGGTTCGAGGAGCTCGGGCTACACCGGATCGTCGCGGTCCTGGACGATCGGAACGACGCCTCGGCTCGGTTGCTCGAGCGGTTGGGGATGCGTCGGGAGGCGCATTTCATCGACGCTCTGCGGTTCAAGGGCGAATGGGCGAACGAGTACGTCTACGCATTGCTGGAGGACGATTGGCGTAATGCCGATTGACAACGCGATCTACGACCGGCTGGGCAGCGGCTGGTGGGACGAGTCGAATCCACTGAATGCGCTGAACGGCAGCTTCACGCCTGCCCGGTTCACGTACTTCCGCGACGTACTCGCGCAGCTCGGACGCAATCCGGCCGGCCTGCAGGCCGTCGACGTCGGCTGCGGTGGCGGTTTCCTGGCCGAGGAGTTCGCACGGCTCGGCTGCCGGGTCCTCGGCGTCGATCCGTCAGAGGTCTCGATCCGGACCGCGCAGCAGCACGCAACGGCGTACGGATTGAAGATCGGGTACGCCGTGAACGCTGGCGAACGGCTTGCGCTCAAGGACGAGAGCGTCGATATCGCGTACTGCTGTGACGTGCTCGAGCATGTCACCGATCTGGATCAGGTCATCGCCGAGACGGCCAGGGTGCTGAAGCCGGGCGGGGTCTACCTGTTCGACACGATCAACCGGACACGGGCGTCGAAGCTGTTCTTCATCAAGCTACTGCAGGAGTGGCGGTTGACCCGGATGGTCGACACCGGCGTGCACTCCTGGACGATGTTCATCAAGCCGACGGAGCTCGAGGAGATCCTGCGGCGGCACGGTCTGCGGTTGCGCGAAGTGGTCGGGCTCGGGCCGCGGGCGGGTTTGGCTTCGCTCGGATGGAACTTCGTCCGGGTGCGACTCGGGCGGCTCTCGTTCGGCGACGCGAGTCGACTCATGGACCTCGGTCGGGTGCGGCGGGTCGACCTGTCCTACCTGGGATATGCCACCAAGCTCAGCCGGCGATCGGGATCTGGAGAGTCTCGCCAGGGGTGATGTCGGCCGGGCTGGAGAGTTTGTTGAGGTCGGCGATCTTCTCGACGATCGTCGCGGGGTCCTCGGTGGGGTTGGTGTTCTGCGCGATCGACCACAGGGTCTGACCGGGCGCCACCTGGACCGGGACGGTGTGGGTGAAGTGCGGACCGGGCTCGAGCACGCCACTGACGCGGAGCCCCAGCACGACGATCGCCGAGCCGAAGATCAGGACCGACAGGGCGGTCAGCAACATCCGGCCGCGACGGGTCAGGCGGAGGACCGACGGCTCGACCTCCGGGCGCTGACGGGTCGGCGTGGCGTGGCGACCGAGGGCTTCGCCGGAGCAGGCCCGGACCGGGAGCGACTCGGTGGTCGCGCCCTGGATCCTCGGCCGACGGCGCGGCGCGGTCTCCGGCGACGGCGCTGTCGTCGCCGGCGGGACCGAGCGCAGCATCGGCTCGGGTGAGCGGTGCGCGGGCTCGGGCGAGCGTCGCGGTGCCAGTGCGTTTGCCGCGAGAGCTGCTGTGCTCATCGGATCCTCCAGACCTCGGTCAGTGCGCGTCCTGCGGTGTCGAGTCCTGTCTACCGGCCGCCTCCGACAGTTTCTGAGGAGCGGCCGATCCGACCTGACCGAACACCTGTTCGATCGAACGTCTGTACGAATGATTAACCGACAGATGCCCGTCGCGCAACCACTTCCAACCAGGACACGCCCACGAAATTCCCTGACGCCGAAGTTGCCCGCGTGCGGCTTATAACCTGACACACGAACAGATGTGCGAACCGACACGCCTTCGAACAGATGTTTGAAGAATCTCAGGATTCGGTCTACGGTCATCACTGTCGAGCAAGCTTCGGCCGGTGGCGTGATCGCCGGCCCGACCCGAGGAGCAATCACCGATGGCCAGGACGCCGAGCGGTTCCAGTAAGGATGACCGGACCGTGACCGAGCTGCCCGACGGGCCGGCCGACGCGACCGGGCTGACCCCGCGCCAGCGCCGCGTGCTGGACGTGATCCGCGATTCGGTGGACAGCCGCGGCTACCCGCCCTCGATGCGCGAGATCGGCGAGAAGGTCGGGCTGACCAGCTCCTCATCGGTGTCGCATCAGCTGCGCGTGCTCGAGCAGAAGGGTCTGCTGCGCCGCGATCCCAACCGGCCAAGGGCGATCGAGGTCCGCTACCCGGGCGAGGTCGACGCGGCGGCCCGGCGTTCGGCGCTCGGCTCGGTGCGGCAGACGACGTACGACGAGACCGGCGCGGGTGACGCGCATCCGGACGCGGTCTACGTTCCGGTGGTCGGCCAGATCGCCGCCGGTAACCCGATCCTGGCCGAGCAGGAGATCGAAGAGGTCTTCCCGTTGCCCAAGGCAATGGTCGGCGAGGGCACGCTGTTCATGCTGAAGGTCAAGGGCGAGTCGATGATCGACGCGGCGATCTGCGACGGCGACTGGGTCGTCGTCCGGCAGGAGCAGACCGCGGAGAACGGCGACATCGTGGCCGCGATGATCGACGGCGAGGCGACCGTGAAGACGTTCAAGAAGACCAAGACCGAGATCCTGCTGCTGCCCCACAACCCGGCCTTCGAGCCGATCGACGGTAAGGACGCCGTCATTCTCGGAAAGGTCGTAACAGTTCTGCGCCGAGTCTGACATGTCAGACGGCGAGCGAAGTCGGGCGTGTCGTGTCAGCATTGAGCTATGACGACTGTCTATGACTTCAGCGCCACGCGGATCGAAGGCAATGAACAGTCTCTTGCCGATTTCCGCGACCAGGTGCTCCTGGTGGTGAACACGGCGTCGCAGTGTGCCCAGACTCCGCAGTACACAGGTCTTCAGAAGCTCTACCGGACGTACCGCCGGCAGGGCTTCTCGGTGCTCGGCTTCCCCTGCGACCAGTTCGGCCACCAGGAGCCCGGTGACGAGAACGAGATCGCGAACTTCTGCTCGACGATCTACCACGTCACGTTCCCGATGTTCGCCAAGATCGATGTCAACGGGTCGAGGACGATCCCGTTGTACAACTGGCTGAAACGCGAGCAGGGCGGCCTGCTCGGCGGTCGGATCAAGTGGAACTTCACCAAGTTCCTGATCGGCCGTGACGGTGGGGTGATCGCGCGCTACGCGCCCACCCACTCGCCGGAGAAGCTGGTCGACAAGATCGAGG
Source organism: Kribbella sp. NBC_00662 (assembly GCF_041430295.1). Classification (GTDB taxonomy): domain Bacteria; phylum Actinomycetota; class Actinomycetes; order Propionibacteriales; family Kribbellaceae; genus Kribbella. Next base: position 7,653,516 of record NZ_CP109029.1, read on the forward strand.
CCGCGCTGGCGGTGCCGGCGCCGTCGAGGGAAACGAACGACTGACCCAGCAGGTTCGGGGCCATGTGCAACAAGTCGTTCAGCGTGAAGAGCACCAAGGTTCGCTGTAGGCATTGGCAGAAAAGCCTTGTTTTCTGCGACAACTGAACATCAACCGTCGCAGCGCCACAGCATTGTCACCGTATTCTCACCGCATTCCGAACAATTGCCTCGCCTGCCTGCATGTCGCTCAGCCGGCCTCGACCAGAACCGTTTCCGGGTCGATGTCGAGGCGCAATCCACGCCAGACCGGATGACGGAGTCGGCCGTCGCCGCCCCAGCCGGAGAACGTGACCTCGGCGACCAGGACCGGATCGAGCCAGTGCGCACGCCGCCGGTCGGTCATCGGAATGCTCGAGGGGTCGAACGACGGGCGGTCGATCTCGAGGCCGGACAGTTCGGCGCTGAGCATGTCGAGGGTGGCGAAATCGAGGCCGGATCCGACCTTGCCGATCAGCACGAGCTCGCCACCGGGTTCGGAGTGCGCGCCGCAGTAGAACGACCCGATCATGCCTTCCCGGTTCCCCTCCCCCGGATGCCAGCCGCACAGCACGACGTCCCGGGTCTGCACCGGCTTGATCTTGATCCAATCGGAGCTGCGTCGTCCCGGCAGGTACCGCGACTTGCGCCGCTTGGCCACGACTCCTTCGAGTCCTTGTGCGGCAGACTGATCCAGCGCTTCCGAACCGTCCTGCAGCGCGGGCGGGATCTCCCAGAACGGATCGCCGATCTCCAGCGAGTCGAGCAGCCCGCGCCGTTCGTCGTACGTTGCTTCTAGCAACCACTTGCCGTCGAAGCGGAGGACGTCGAAGAGCCGGACCGACACCGGGACCTCGGTGATCAGATGCCTGAGCTGGCGTGGATCGCGCACGTGCATCCGCCGCTGCAGCAGACCGAACGACGGCGCGCCGTTCTCGTCCAGCGTGACGATCTCACCGTCGAGTACGGCGGGGAGCCGCAGCCCGGGAGCTTCGGCCAGCCCGATGAGCTCCGGGTAACCGCCGGAGACATCGTGGCTGTTGCGTGACCACAAGCGGCACACCCCGTCGTCGACCTCGGCGATGACGCGGATGCCGTCCCATTTCAACTCGTACGACCAGCCCGAACCCGATGGCATCTGCCCCAGCGACGCCATCATCGGCAGCACGGGCGGACCGGCCGGACTCATGAGGTCTGTAGTCGTTTCAAGGCGCCGAGCACCTTCTCACGATCGGCGGTCGGCCACATCGGAGGCAAGGAGGCGCGCAGGAACGCGCCGTACCGCTGGGTGACGATGCGGGGATCGAGGATCGCGACGACGCCGCGGTCGGTGCTGCGGCGGATCAGCCGGCCGGTGCCCTGCGCGAGCAGCAGGCCTGCGTGCGTCGCGGCGACGGCCATGAACCCATTGCCGCCCGCTTCGTCGACCGCTCGCTGCCGAGCTGCCATCAGCGGCTCGTCGGGGCGTGGGAACGGAACGCGGTCGATGATCACCAGGTTGCAGGTCGAGCCCGGCACATCGATCCCCTGCCACAGCGACAGCGTCCCGAACAGTGAGGTCTCGGGGTCGTCGACGAATTCGCGGGCCAGCTCACCGAGCTGCGCATCGCCCTGACACAGCACCTTCAGATCGGTGGCCTCGCGTACGGCGGCTGTCGCTGCCTCGGCGGCGCGCCGGGACGAGAACAGACCGAGCGTCCGGCCGCCGGCCGCGGTGATCAGGTCGATGATCTCCTCGAACTGCTTCTTGCCCAGGCCGTCACGGTGCGGCGGCGGCAGGTGCTTGGCGACGTACAGAATCGCCTGCTTCTCGTACTCGAACGGGGAGCCGACGTCCAAGCCGCGCCACGGCAGCGGAGCCGTCTCCGAGTCCTCCAGCTCCGGCATCTCTTCGTCGTCAGCGAGCTTGTCGGCGGGGCGGAGGCCGACCTGGCGGGCGATCGCGTCGAAGTCGCCGCCGAGCGTCAGCGTCGCGGACGTCAGGATCGCGGTGCGGTCGCGCAGTACCAGCTCGCGGAGCAGGCCGGCCACGGTCAGCGGGGCGATCCGCAGCTCGCGGCCGAAGCGGTCGCGGTCGATCATCCAGACGACGTCGAGATCGCTGAGCGCGGCGACGCGTTCGGCGACGTCGAAGATCTCCTTGACCGCGCCCTTGGACTGTCGCTTGGCGCCGTCCGGGTCGTCGTCCTTGTCGTCGGACTTCTTGTTCAGGTCGGAGTACATCCCGCGGGCGGCGTCGCGGATCAGCGCGGCGGCCTCCAGGACGGGGCCGTTGGACGCCTCGATCCGGCCTTCGCGGGTGCCGTCGAGGGCGGCGCGAAGGGCGTCGGAGGCGTCGATCAGGTCGTCGGCCTTGTCGTCGTCGACGAACCGGCGGGCCCGCTTGGCAGCGCGCTCGACCATCTGCGGCGAAAGCTCGTCCCCCGCGGCACCGGTGACCCGGGCCGGCAGCTCGTGGGCCTCGTCCACGATGACCACGTCGTGCTCGGGCAGGACGGTCCGGTTCTCGAAGGCGTCGATCGAGAGCAGGGCGTGGTTGGTGATGACGATGTCGGCCTTGCGGGCGTGTTCCTTGGCCTTCTCGGCGAAGCACTCCTCGCCGTACGGGCACTTCTGCGCGCCGAGGCACTCGCGTGCGGCGATCGCGACCTGCTGCCAGGCCTGATACTGGTGGGAGGGCGCGTGGTCGCGGTCGCCGGCCTCGCCGTCGGCCAACTGCTGCTCGGCCCAGTCGCGGAGCTCGATGACCTGGCGGCCGACCTCGCCGGGCGGAGGCACGTCGACGAGCATGCCGTCGTCGTCCGGCGCGCCCTCGCGGATCCGGTGCAGGCAGGCGTAGTTGTTCCGGCCCTTCTGGATCGCGTACTTCGGTCTGCGCGGGAGGAGCTTCTCGGTCGCGTCGAGGAGCGCGGGGACGTCGCGGTCGACGAGCTGCGCCTGGAGCGCGAGGGTCGCGGTCGAGACGACGACGCGGCGGTCCTCGATCGCGTGCAGCAGCGCGGGCACGAGGTACCCGAGGGACTTGCCGGTGCCGGTGCCGGCCTGCACGAGCAGATGCGATCCGTCGTGCATCGCGGTGTCCACGGCTTGCGCCATCTCCACCTGCCCCGGCCTGGTCTGACCGGCGATCCCGGCCACGGCAGCTTCCAGCAGTTCCCGCACATCGACACCCACCGCCACACCCTAGCCCGCCCGACCGACAGATTTCCGGTCCGGCGGGCGAGGGTGTGGATAACCCGGGCGCGCTTTCTAGGGCGCTGGGTCGAGGACCGGGTCAGGTTCGCCGTCGGCGGAGTCGCCGGCGTGGACGGCGGCATGGACGGCGGCGTGGTCGACATCGCTGTGGGTCAGGGCCAGATAGGCGACGAACACCGCGAAGAGCAACAGCCCGATGCCGGTGACGGGGCCGAGTCCCCAGCCGACGCCGCCCTCGTGGGTGCCCTTCCCGAGCCAGTCGGCGACCGAGGCACCGAGCGGTCGGGTCAGCACGTACGACGCCCAGAAGGCGACCGTGACGTTGAGACCGAGCTTCCACAGGCCGAACGGCACCACGATGAGCACGGCGAAGAGCAGGATCGACCAGGTGAACCCGAGGCCGAAGTCGATGGCTGTCGCGTCACCGACGGCAGTGCCGAGACCGAAGGTGAGCAGTACGACGCCCCAGTAGAACCGCTCGCGCCGGGCCGTGGTGATCGAGTGCACCGAGATGGTGCCCTCGCTCCGTCGCCACCAGGTCAGCAGACCACACAGCAGGACGAGGTAGACGATGGAGTCGAACCAGTACGGCGTACCGAGCGCGACGTGCGGTCCGTCGGCGATCATCGTCCCGAACAGGGCGACGCCGAGCACGGTGGCCCAGTAGCGCACCGGATGGTAGGCCTCGGCCTTCAGCTGGAGGTAGAGCGCGGTGAAGAAGCCGCCGACCCCGATGACGGCGGCCAGCGGGATGCTGATGCTGCCGAGGAAGTCCGAGGCGGTCTCCCCGATCCCGGTCGTCAACAGCTTGACCACCCAGAACATGAAGAAGACCGCCGGGACCTTTGGGGCCGGGAACACTCGAATCTGCATGGCCCCGAACGCTAGTACCGCCGACCTGACAGACAGCTGAGTCCGCTCAGACGACGGCGCCGCGGTCGGGCTGGGCGTCGCGATCGACCTGGGGACGCTTCGGGCGCGGCGGTGGGGCCGGGTAGCGGCGTTCGAGCTCGAGCAGGAGGGGCGCCGCGGTGAGGTTCGACGAGTAGGTGCCGACCAGGATGCCCAGCAGCAGGGCGAGGGCGAAGTCGGCCAGCGAGTTGCCGCCCAGGAAGAGCAGGGCGCTCAGGATGAACAGCGTCGAGATCCCCGTGTTGATGGTCCGCGGGAGGACGTTGATGATCGCGGTGTCGATGACGTTGCCGAGGTTGTCGGTGGCGCGAGCGTTGCGAGTCTCGCGGATGCGGTCGAAGACGACGACGGAGTCGTTCACCGTGTAGCCGATGATCGTCAGGATCGCGGCCAGGAAGATGCCGTCGATCGGCTTCCCGGTCCACGCGAAGACGCCGACCACGACCGCGACGTTCTGCACGAGCGCGAGTACTGCGCCGGCGCCGAAGGTCCAGCGGAAGCGGGCGGCGAGGTACGCCAGCTGGGCGAGCAAGGCGATGCCGAGCGCGATCAGGCCTTTGTTCCGCAGTTCCTCACCGAGGGACGGGCCGATGCTCTCGTTGCGGATCACCTCGGCGCCGCCGCCGATCCGCGAGATCGATTCCTTGATCTTCTCGGCTTCGTCGTCGCTGATCGTCCCGGTCCGGACGGTGATGTCGTCGGCCCCGGACGCCTGCACGACCGCGGTCGGGTATCCCGCTTCGCCCACGGCGGCACGCGCTTGGTCGGGCGTGACCGGTTGCGTCGTACTGACCTCGAGCAGTCGTCCGCCGGTGAACTCGATGCCGAGGTTGAGGCCGCGTACGGCGACGCCGGCGACGCTCACGATGATCGCGACGGCCGTGATCACCAGCCAGCGGCGGCTGTGCTTCATCAGGGCCGGTTGCCTTGATTCCAGCCAGGTGCGGACCTTGCCGTGGCCGGCGATTCCGCTCAGGCCGGGGTGGCGCAGTACGAAGCCGCGTGAGACTGCGAACTCCGCGAAGACTCTCGTGACGACGAGGGCGGAGAGCATCGAGGCGAGTACGCCGATCGACAGCGTGACGCCGAAGCCGCGGACCGGGCCGGCGGCGAGGAAGAAGAGCAGGCCGGCTGCGAGAAGCGTGGTGATGTTGGAGTCGGCGATCGCGGAGAGGGCGTTCTGGAAGCCGCTGCGGAGCGAACGGCGGAGGCCGTCCGTTCGGCCGGCTATGTAGTCCTCGCGGGCGCGTTCGAACACCAGGACGTTCGCGTCGACCGCCATACCGATCGCCAGTACGAAGCCGGCCAGGCCTGGCAGGGTCAGGGTCGCGCCTAGCGCGGTCAGGGCGGCGTACGACATCGCTGCGTACCCGAGGAGGCCGAACACCGCCATCAGGCCGACGAGGCGGTAGACCACGATGATGAACAGGGCGGTCAGCGCGAGGCCGATGATCGCGGCGAGAGCGCTGGCCTGGATCGCGTCCTGGCCGAGCGACGGGCCGACCGTCCGCTGGTCGATCACCTCGACCGGCACGGGCAGCGCGCCACCGGAGATCAGCGCGGCGAGGTCCTTCGCCTCTTCCTCGGTGAAGGCGCCGGAGATCGTCGTGTTGCCGCCGGTGATGCCGATGTTGCAGAGCTGGTTGCCGCCGTTCGGGTCGACCTGCGGCGCGCTGATGATCTCGTTGTCCAGCACGATCGCGATCAGCCGCGGCGCGGTGTTGACCGGGTTGCAGGCGGCCTTGCCGGTGATCGTCGACCAGATCTTGCCGCCGTCGCCCTTGAAGTTCATCTCGACGAACCAGCCCTGCGCGACCTGCTGCGGGTCGAGCCGGCCCTCCGCGCCGGACACCAGCTCGCCGGTCATCGCGGGTTTGGCCAGGTGAAGGAAGCCCTGGCCGCTCTCGCTGGGCAGGTAGAGGTCACCGGGGGCCGGCTTGGCCGGCTTCTGCGCGACCTGGTCGAGGACCTCGTGGAACGTGAGCTGCGCGGTCTTGCCGATCACCTTCGCGGCCTCGCGCGGGTCCTGCACGCCGGGCAGTTCGACGATGATCCGGTTCTCGCCCTGGCGGGTCACGTTCGGCTCGCTGACGCCGAGCGCGTCGATCCGCCGGTGCAGCACCTGGGTGGCCTTGTCGGTGGTCTCCCTGGTCGCCTTCACCGTCGGAGAGTCCTTGGCCTCCAGCACGATCTGCGTCCCGCCGCGCAGGTCGAGACCGAGCTGTGGTTTCGCGGTCAGCGTGACGTACGTCGACGCCGCGAGGACCAAGAACGCGAGCAGTACACGGACAAGGGACGACCGGTTCACCGAAGCCTCCGGAGCTGGGCACCCGCGGTGCGGATGTCGTGACAGAGAGCACCCACGCAAGCGTGGACGCACAGTGTACGGACGCCATTCAACCGGTACGACGAACAAATGCACAAGCGACTGGGTCGCGGGTGATCGTCTTTCTCTCCCGCACTGCTGCCTGTTATCACGAACCGGGCGGTCGGGAGGTCTCGGTCGGTTGTCGATGGACCACCGGTAGTTGTTGCCCACAGCACCAGTTCGTTACACGGGTTTCCATTGGGGTCGAATCGATTGATGGGGCGGCGGATCCGGCACTAGCGTGACGAAGAGTTGCATAAGGCAACGATATGTTCGCGACGTGAGAGGCGGTTTCATGAGATCGATCGGGCGAATGGTTGCGATGGGGGCGGCCGCGGTGGCTGTGGTTGCCGGTGGGGCGACGGTTGCTCAGGCGCAGACGCAGTCCATCCACACCGTCACCTGCGCAACCCAGGACGAGTGCATCCAGAAGCACAACATGTACCGGCACTACGGGTACGCCGTGTCCGACGTCTGGTACCGGGATCCGGACTCGACCTGTGCCCCGGAGTGGCCTTGCGCTCCGGGCTGGCAGTTCCAGTGGGAGGAATGAGCTAGACGGCTGAACCGCGGGTGGCATCCTCTCGGTGGTGGGATGCCACCCGCGGACTCAGCTGTGCAGAGTGGGGCGGTAGACGAGCTGCTGGGTGTGGCCGTCGAAGGTGTGGCTCTCGATCAGCTCCAGGTCGAAGTCGCCGGTGTTCTCGAAGATCCGGTTGTCGTTGGTCTGGCTGCGGCTGTTGATGACCGGGAAGATCGTCACCTGGACGCGGTCGACCAGACCCGCAGCCAGCAGCGTGCGGTTGAGCGTCAGGCTGCCGTGGGAGCGCAGCGGCAGGTCCGACTCCTCCTTGAGCCGGGCAACGGCCTCGACCGGGTCGCCGCTCAGTACGGTCGCGTCCGGCCAGTCGAGCGGTCCTTCCAACGTGTTCGACACGACCGTCGTCGGCAGCTTCGTCATCCGGGTGACCCACGGGTCGAACACCTCCGCCCCCGCGGGGCTCGAGGCCAGCATCGCCGCGAACAGGCGATACGTGCTGCCGCCCAGGACCAGCCGCTGCTCTTCGCCGTACTGCGCGAAGCGGTGATCGAGGAACTCCGGGCCTTGCTTCCCCCAGTAGCCGCCGAACGAGCCGGTCGGGGAACCGTAGCCGTCGAAGCTGGAGAAGATGTCGAAGGTAAAGGTGGCGCTCATGGTGCTCTCCTCGAGTTCAGTGGGCGCCGTCGTCGGCGGCCTTCATACCTACCACGAAGACATCGGCCGCGATCCGACATCGCCCTTTCGCACTTTCTCGGCTGCCCGGAGCGGGTGCACACTCGGACTGGCTCCAGTTCGCGTCGCTGGGCGACCCGTGGGGAGGCGGGATGGACGAGTCACGAGCACTTCGGCGAGCTGGGTGGGCGGGTGCCGGATCGATTGCCCTGCTCGTTGCCGCGGTCGCGCTGGGGTACCTGGTTGGCGTCGATGATCCGAGCATGTCGGACTCGGACATCCTCGCAAGGCTGAACGACGACGGCAGGCAGGCCGCCGCCGGAGCCGGGCTGCCCGTGCTCGCTGCCGGTGTCGCGCTGCTGCTGTGGTTTGCCACTGGTCTGCGCCAAGTGCTGGACCGATTGTCCGGCGGCGATCCGCTCACCCACGTGATCGTGCCGGCCGCGGCGCTGTTCTGCGGACTGATGATCACCGGCGTCTCACTCGATACGGGGAGTGCGTTCGCAGCCTGGTCGGACGAGTTCACCGCGGACCCGAACACAGTCCGCGCGCTAGGCATGGCAGGGCAGGTCGTCGCACTCACCGGGCTGATCGGGTGCGGCGTCGTGGTCGCCGTCACGACCCGCATCACCCAGCAGGCTCACGTCCTCCCGAGGTGGGCCGTCTGGTTGTCGTACGTCGTCGCCGCACTGTGCCTGTCCGGCTTCTGGAGCGGAGGCATGGCGTCAGCGGCCTTCGCACTGTGGCTGGTCGGAGCAGTCATCGGAGTACTACGCGCTGCAAGGCACACCGCTCCGGACGCGGCCCGCACGCCCCCGACACTCGGCTGACACCGGTGCAGGCGCGCTGAGGAGCGAAGAGACGAAGGAAGCGGCTGCGTAGCACGCGGGGGCTACACGCGCGCGGGCTACTCGTCCAGCCCGTGTTCGATTGCGTAGCGGACGAGTTCGGCTCGGTTGTGGAGTTGGAGTTTGCGGAGGGTGTTCTGGACGTGGTTCTCGACGGTGCGGTGAGAGAGGACCAGGCGGGTGGCGATCTGTTTGGCGGTCAGGCCGCGGGCCACCAACCGCAGTACTTCGGTCTCGCGGTCCGTCAGCTTCGGTACCTCGGGACCGCCGGCTCCCAGTCGGCGATACTCCCCCAGCAACAGCCCGGCCAGCCCTGCGCTGAAGATCGCATCACCCTCGGCGGTACGGCGTACGGCGTCGTCGAACTCGTCCAGCGAGGCCGACTTCACCAGATACCCTGACGCGCCGTTCTTCACCGCCGCGAGTACGTCGCCCTGCTCCGCGCTGGCGGACAGCACCAGCACCCGGGTGTCGGGCAGCGCCGTCGTGATCTCCCGAGTCGCGTCCACACCTGAGCCGGAGCCCAGCTGCAGATCCATCACCACCACATCCGGACGGGTCGCCAGCGCGATCTTCACCGCGCCGGCCACATCCGACGCGGTGGCGCACACGTCGTACCCGCGGCTGCCGAGGTCGCGCGCGACTCCCTCGCGCCACATCGGATGGTCGTCGACGATCATCACACGCGTCATACGGCTACCTTCAACTCCCACTCGGTTCCTTCGCCCGGCGCTGTGCGTACTGCGACTGTGCCGCCCAGGTCCGCGATCCGGCCGCGGATCGACTGGCTGACCCCCAGGTGGCCGTCGACGCGGGCCTGCTCGAGCCGGGCAGGCGTCGTACCGACTCCGTCGTCCCGGACAGTAACCACGACCTCGTCGCCCAGATCTTCCACCGCCACCCAGCAGCGCGCCTCCGGGCCGGCATGTTTGGACACGTTGCTCAGCGCTTCCTTGACCGCAGCAACCAGTTCGTCAGCGGTGGCCGCGGGCAACAGTACTTGCGCCGCCGGTACGACGACGTCCACCCGCGTCGTGGCCAACGGCAACAACAACCCACACAGATCAACGCGATCCCCGTCTGCGAGAACGGCCGGCCGCGCCGACATCAAGGTGCGCAGGGCCACCTCCTGCTCGGCAGCCAGGTGAGCGAGTTCGAGCGCGTCGCCGCCGATCGCCGTACCGCGGCGTTGGACCTGCGCCAGCACCTGCAGTACGCCGTCGTGGATCGAGCGACTCAGCCGCAGCCGCTCGGCCGTCGCGCTCTCTGCCGCGATCGCCGACCGCAGCCGGTCCCCCGCCCGCCGCATGGTCGACGCGGCGTACCCGACGACCAGACCGGCCACCAACAACAACTGCACGTTGCTGAGGATCTTCGACGCGTTGTCGACACCGCGCAGCGACAACAGCGCCAGGCTGATCGTCGCGGCGCCGAGCAGACCGCCGTCGCGGCCGCGGGAGATCGCCAGCGCCAGGACTGGACCGGCCACCCAGACCGAGGTCAGCACCGAGGCTCCTCCGCGGATGTCGATCAGCGGCTGCGCCCAGAGGGTCGCGTACATGCAGCCGACCGTGATGATCAGGTCCGCGAACGCGAGCCGGGTATTGCGGCGGCCCCAGCGTCTGCTGTAGCCGAGCGACGAGATCAGCGTCCAGATTCCCATCACGGCCAGCTGGAGTACGGCACCGGTGGGCCGGACGATGCCGTCCCACCGAGTCCACACGCCGAGGCAGGCGAAGCCCCACGTGATGATGCGGAACACCACCAGCGCACGCCACAGCGGCTGCAGCAGGTCGACCGTCTCGCGCTCCACGCGCCACAGTCTGCCAAGGACTCCGAGCGCGGCACGTGAGCCCTACTACTCAACGTGCAGGTTTCCCCGCACCTTCACAGCTTTTCCTCAGCTTCCGCTTCAGCTGAGCGGATTTTCCCCGTACTCTCGCGCAAAACACGCTCGGGGGAGCTTCGATCACACTGCGTTATCAAGACACGGAGGGGAATCGTGCGCAAGCTACCCGCCGGGCTGTTCAGCCTGGCTTTGGCGGCGACGACCGGGCTCGGCTTGGCCGCTGCCTCGGCCACCAACGCCGCCACACCGCCCAAGCAAGGGTCGGCGCCGATCGCCAGCGAGGCCGCGCCTGCACCGGACGAACTGTCCAGCCCGCTGGAGGACAAGCGTCGCGAGCTGCGGCAGGAGGCCCTGACCCAGGTCATCAACGGACAGGCCACGCCCGAGCAGCGCAACGGCAGCACCGTCGTCAAGGTCGGCACCAAGGCCGCCGGTGCCAAGGGCACGAAGAACGCCAAGGGCAAGGTCGACCAGTACGTCGAGCTCAGCCGGGAGAAGACCGACCGGATCTTCGTCGTACTCGCGGAGTTCGGCAACGAGCGGCACCCGAACTACCCCGACCAGGACACCTCGGCGGCGTTCCCGGGCCCGGCCCGCTTCGACGGGCCGCTGCACAACCAGATCCCGGCGCCGGACCGCTCGGTCGACAACTCGACCGTCTGGCAGGCCGACTACAGCCAGCAGCACTTCCAGGACATGTACTTCGGCAACGGCAACTCGCTGAAGAAGTACTACGAGAAGCAGTCGTCCGGCCGGTACTCGGTGTCCGGCGAGGTCACCGACTGGGTCAAGGTCAAGTACAACGAGGCGCGGTACGGCCGCTCGAACGGCTACCCGTGCACCGGCAACGTCTGCAACAACACCTGGAACCTGATCCAGGACGCGGTCAACCAGTGGGTCGCCGACCAGGAGGCCAAGGGCCGGACCAAGGCGCAGATCACCGCGGACCTGAAGACGTTCGACCAGTGGGACCGTTACGACTACGACGGTGACGGCAACTTCAACGAGCCGGACGGGTACATCGACCACTTCCAGATCGTCCACTCCGGCGGCGACCAGGCCGACGGCGACCCGTGGCAGGGTGAGGACGCCATCTGGTCGCACCGCTGGTACGCCGGGTTCCCGGGCGGCCCGGTCACCAGCCCGACCGCCGGCGGCGCGCAGATCGGCGACACCGGCCTGTACGTCGGTGACTACACGATCCAGCCGGAGAACGGCGGCATCAGCGTCTTCGCGCACGAGTACGGCCACGACCTCGGTCTGCCGGACGAGTACGACACCTCCGGTGCGGCCGTCGAGAACGGCGTGAACTGGTGGACGATCATGTCCCAGAGCCGCGTCAGCAAGCCCAGCGACGGCGGTATCGGCGAGCAGGCGGCCGACTTCAACGCGTGGGACAAGCTGCAGCTCGGCTGGCTGGACTACGAGATCGTCACCGCCGGCCAGAACCGCACCGTCGACCTCGGCCCGCACGAGTACAACTCGAAGAAGGCCCAGGGTCTGGTGGTGACGCTGCCGAAGAAGCAGGTCGAGCACCAACTGGTCCAGCCCAGCGCCGGCACCAAGGACTGGTGGAGCGGTCAGGGCAACAACTTCACGCACACGATGAGCCGCCAGGTCACGCTCCCGGCCGGTCAGCCCGCGAGCCTCACGTTCCAGGCCAATTGGGACATCGAGGACTGCGGTACGACGGCCTGTGACTACGCGTACGTCGACGTCAACGACGGCACCGGTTTCAAGACGGTCCCCGGCAACATCACGAAGGCTGCCGAAGGCAACGGGATCGACGGCAAGAGCAACGGCTGGGTCCCGGCGACGTTCGACCTGTCGACGTACGCCGGTAAGACGATCACGCTGCAGTTCCGCTACGCCACCGACCCGGCGGCCGGCGGGATCGGCTTCTTCGCCGACGACATCAAGGTGACGTCGGGCTCCACCACCGTGGTGAACTCCGGCGCGGAGACCTCACCGGACGGCTGGACGCTGAACGGGTTCAGCGCGGTGGGTTCGTCGTACACGAGCCAGCACGACAACTACTACCTGGCGTCGAACATCAACTACATCGACTACGACAAGAACCTGCAGACCGGCCCGTACAACTTCGGTTGGGCGAGCACGCTGGCCGACAAGGTCGAGCACTTCCCGTACCAGGACGGTCTGCTGATCTGGTACTGGGACACCTCGCAGGAGGACAACAACACCAACGAGCACCCGGGTGAGGGCCTGATCCTGCCGATCGACTCACACCCGACGCCGATCAACCGCCTCGACGGCCAGATCTGGCGCCCGCGGGTCGCGGCGTACGACGCGCCGTTCGGCCTGGAGAAGGCCGACTCGTTCACCCTGCACGTCAACGGGCAGGCGAGCTACATCCGTGGCCAGAACGCCGTACAGACGTTCAACGACAGCAAGTCGTACTGGACCGCGGACCAGCCGACGAGCAGCGTCAAGGTCCCGAACAACGGAGTCAACATCAAGGTCGTCTCCAAGACCGGCACGTCGATGAAGGTCCAGGTCTCGAAGCGCAAGTAGCAACACACACAACAGCCCCCGGAGAAAATCTCCGGGGGCTGTTCTGTTGGTGGATCAGGCGGTTGCGTACGGCGTCAGGTCGCCGGCCAGGGCCGGGTGGACCCGGGCCGTCACGCGGGTGCCCTCAGCAGTGTGCTCGAGCTGCTCGACCGAGCCCTCGGAGTGGATCCGGGAGACCAGGTCGCCGCGGTCGTACGGCAGCAGGACGTCGAGGGCGACGTTGGGCTGCGGCAGGCCGTCCTCGATCAGTTCGCGGAGCTTGTCCATGCCTTCGCCGGTGCGGGCCGACACCACGATCGCGTGCGGCTCGCGGTGCAGGATCGGTGCCAGCGCCATCGGATCGGCCAGGTCGGCCTTGTTGATCACGATGATCTCCGGCACGTCGCTTGCGTGGATCTCGGCGAGCACCTCGCGCACGGCCTGGATCTGCGCCAGCGGGTCGGGGTGTGAACCGTCGACCACGTGCAGCAGCAGGTCCGCGTCCGCGACCTCCTCCAGCGTCGAGCGGAATGCCTCGACGATGTCGTGCGGAAGGTGCCGGACGAACCCGACGGTGTCGGTCAGCGTGTACACGCGCCCGTCCGAGGCCGTCGTACGGCGGGTGGTCGGGTCGAGGGTCGCGAACAGCGCGTCCTCGACCAGCACGCCCGCGCCGGTGATCTTGTTGAGCAGCGAGGACTTGCCGGCGTTGGTGTAACCGGCGATTGCGACCGACGGGACCAGGTTGCGGCGACGCTCCTGGCGCAAGGTCGAACGCTTGCCCTTGAGGCTCTTCAGCTCGCGGCGCAGCTTGGCGATCTTGGTGTTGATCCGGCGCCGGTCGGTCTCGATCTTGGTTTCACCAGGACCACGACCACCGATACCGCCACCGGCCGCGCCGACGCGTCCACCGGCCTGGCGGGACAGGTTGCCACCCCAACCACGAAGCCGCTGCTTCATGTACTGCAGCTGGGCCAGCTCGACCTGGGCCTTGCCTTCCTTGCTCTTCGCGTGCTGCGCGAAGATGTCCAGGATCAGCGCGGTCCGGTCGACCACCTTGACCTTGAGCTTGTCCTCCAGGTTGCGCAACTGCGCGGGAGCCAGCTCACCGTCGGCGATCACCGTGTCCGCGCCGAGCGACGCGACCAGGTTGCGCAGGTCGGACACCTTGCCGGAGCCGATGAACGTCGCGGCGTCCGGCTTCTTCCGCCGCTGGATCACGCCGTCGAGCACCTCGGAACCGGCGGTCTCGGCGAGCAGCTTCAGCTCGGCCAGCGAGTTCTCCGCGTCCTCGGCGCTGCCCTCGGTCCAGACGCCGACCAGCAGCACCCGCTCGAGCAGCAGCTTGCGGTACTCGACCTCGCTGATGTCGGTCAGCTCGGTGGACATCCCGACCACACGGCGAAGCGCTTGGCGCTCCTCCAGGTCGAGGCCCTCGGTGCTCAGTTCGTGGTCATACTCATCGTGACCCGACAACGAATCGCCGGAGTCCTCGCCCTCGATGAGGTCAAGTTCGACGTCGGTGGTCTCGTCGTATGCATGTGAATGGGTCGTCATATACCTTCCATGGTGGCACGGGCCTCCAGTACAAGCGACCCGTTTACCTCCGTCAACGCCCCACGCAGTACCGAGATTCCCCTCAGGCGGGAAGCCAGGCCCGATCGAAGTCCCCGCGAGCATGCAGAACGGCCGGTCCGGTCAGCTCCAAGTGGTTGTCCGCACGCCACGTCACGCTCACTTCACCGCCCGGTACGCCGACGCGGTACGTCACCGGAAGCTCGTCACGGGCCTGTCGTGCCGCGGCCACGGTCACGGCGCAGGTACCTGTCCCGCAGGACCGGGTCTCCCCCGAACCACGCTCATGGACCCGCATCTGCACGTCGTGAGCACCCCGACGTACGACGAATTCCACGTTCACGCCGTGCGGGAAGGCCGAATCGGGCGACCAGGTCGGCTGGTCGCACAGGTTTCCGGGCTCGTCCAGGTTGTCGACGAATGCGACCGCGTGCGGATTGCCCATGTCGACATGTACCGCGGGCCACTGGTGACCGTTGGCCTCCACCACGATCCCGGACGGGCCCGGCAGCGTCGGCTCGCCCATGTCGACGGTCAGCGTGCCGTCGTCGTTCTGCGCGACCGCCTTGATACCGGCGCGGGTGCCCACGCGGACGGGCTTGTCGTCGATCAGGCCCGCGTCCGCGAGGTACTTCACGAACACCCGGACACCGTTCCCGCACATCTCTGCGATCGAACCGTCCGCATTCCGGTAATCCATGAACCAGTCGCCGCCGTCCTCGACGTACGACTGCTTGTCGCCCCGGATCACCCGCAGCACGCCGTCCGCGCCGAGGCCGGCATGGCGGTCGCACAGGAACTGGACGAGGTCTGAGTCCAGCTCGCCGTGCAGCGAACCGTCGGGATCAGGCAGGATCACGAAGTCGTTCTCCGTGCCATGACCCTTCAACCAGGGAAACGTGCTCATGGGAGAAGCGTACGGGGCGGACGTCCGCCACTGAGCAACCGTCGGTCAACGGGCTCGCGCACGCTCAGCCGCCGAACGGGCGGGCGCCCGGAGCGGCGTTGGTCAGTGGTGCAGGTCCGGGTCGTACCGTTTGGGCATGATCGCGTACTTCTGGGAGCGGGACGATGCCGCCGCGGTCGCCGAGCGGCTGGGTGGGGAGGTTCTTCGCGGCCGGTTCCACGGTGAGGACGACGACGAGGACCACCCGTGGGTCGTCGAGCTGACGGCGGGCCAGGATGTCGAGCGGGTGGTGGCCGAGCACGACGGATGGCTCGAGACTGCGGCGGACGCTCCGAGCACCGCCCCGGTGCCGTTGCCCCAGGAACCTAAGCGCTTCAAGAAGTAAGGACTCGGCCCGGCAGTTGACCGGTGGGTTTGCCGTCAACCAGGGCAAGCTGACCGGCGACCAGGACGTGTTCGACGCCGACGGACAGTTGCCAGGGGTCGTCGTACGTCGACATGTCGGCGATCGTGGTGGGGTTGAGGACGACCAGGTCGGCGATTGCGCCGGGTTTGATCGTGCCGCGGTCGGAGAGGCCGAGCCGGGCGGCCGGGAGCGAGGTCATCCGGCGGATCGCTTCGGCGAGCGAGAAGATGCCGAGGTCGCGGGCGTAGTGGCCGAGAACCCGGGGGAACGTGCCGAAGTTGCGCGGATGCGGGTGGCCAGAGCCGGTCGCGTCCATGATCCAGCCGTCGCTGGCGATCGCCGTACCAGGGTGTTGGAGGACGGTGATCACGTCGTCCTCGCTCATCGCGTGGTTGACCACGCTGACCGCGGCCTGGTGGTTCTCGAGGATGCGCAGGACGATCTCGGCGGCGTCGACGTCGTCGCGCCGGGCGATCTCGGTGAGGCTGAGGCCGCGGCTGTCCTCGTAGCGGCCGGGTGGCAGTGACGCGATGACGACCGAGTCCGGCGAGAGCAGTTTGTCGGAGCGCAGGGCTTCGGCGATCCGGTCGCGTTCGGTCGGGTCTGCCAGGCGGTCGAGGAGCGCGCCGTCGGCCAGAGCCCAGCTGGGCAGGCGGGTCGTGAGGGTCGTGCTGGTGGCGGTGTAGGGGTAGGCGTCCCAGCCGATGTCGAGATCATCAGCCTGCTCGAGATGTTCCAGCGCCGCGGAGACCAGGCCGTGGTTCACCTTGCCGACTGCCTTCAGATGGGAGATCTCGAGGCGCGCGTTGCCGGCACGGGCGGCTGACATGGCCTCGTCCAGCGCTGCGAGCAGGCCGGCGCCTTCGTTGCGGATGTGGGTCGAGTAGAGCAGGTCGCATTCGGCGGCGGTGGCAACGAGCGCGGCGACCTCCTCCGGTGAGGCGTAGGCGCCCGGCGCGTAGATCAGCCCGGTCGAGAACCCGACCGCGCCCTGATCGGCGGCTGCTCGGAGCAGGTCCTGCATCTGCCGCAGCTCGTCCGGCGACGGCGCGCGCCGCGCGTTCCCCATCACTGCGATCCGGAGCGTGCAGTGGCCGACCTGGAGGGCCAGGTTCACCGCGGAATCCAACGTTGCAGCGAAGCCGGCGAGATCGTTCCAGGACCAGTCGTGCTTCGGTCCGAGGAACGCCGTACCCGCCTGCAAGGTCGCCAGGTCGGTGATCGGGAACGGCGACCAGCCGCAGTTGCCCGCGACCAGCGTCGTCACACCCTGCGCGAGCTGGGACTCGGCGGCCGGACTTGTGCGCAGACTGAAATCCGCATGTGAGTGAAGATCGATGAATCCCGGTGCGACAATGTTGCCTGTGGCATCGATGACCTCTGCCCCGGACGGCGTCGCACCGGGTGGGAGTACGGCGGCGATGCGATCGCCCTCGACCAGCACGGTCCCGGGCGCCGGTTCGGCGCCGATCCCGTCCGCGATCATGCCGCCGGTCAGTGCCACCCGGCCTGTCATCCGCACCGAGTCACTCCTGTTCTGGTCCGAGGGTCAGCTCGGCGACGGTGTTCGCCTCGATCAGCGCGCGGTCCACGACGTGACCGAGACCGGTTGCCCCGGGCACCTGTACGACCCCTTCGACCGCGACGACGGCGGGTTCGACGACGTCCCGGGCGTAGTACTTCTCCGAGGCGGACACATCCGATGGGAGGGTGAACCCCTCGAGACTGGAGAGTGCGACGTTCGCGAGCCGGCCGATGCCGAACTCGTGCATGCCGCCGCACCAGACCGGGATGCCTTCGCCGCGCGCCCGGTCGTGCGCTTCACGCGCTGGGGTCAGGCCGCCCATCCGGGACACCTTGATGTTCAGGACCTGCAGCGCTTCTAGCGCCAGCGCGGTCTCCAGGTCGTCGACCGTCTCGATGCTCTCGTCGAGGCAGACCGGCGTCTCGATCGTGCGCTGCAGCTCGGCGTGCGTGAGCAGGTCGCGAGGCGCGAACGGCTGCTCGATCATCGTCAGCCCGAACTCGTCCAGCTGCTGCAAGAGTTTCAGATCGTCGGCGGTATAGATGCCGTTGGCATCCACATGCAGATCGAGCCCGGGGTACGCCGCACGCACGGCGCGGACCGGCTCGATGTCCCAGCCCGGGGCGATCTTCAGCTTCACCCGCGGGTAGCCGGCGGCGACCTGGGCGGCGACCTGGGTGAGGAGATCGTCGATCGACGGCTCGATGCCGAGCGAGACACCGGCAACGACCTCGGACCGCGTCCCGCCGAGAACTGTCGCCAGGGGCATGGACCGGGTCTCGGCGTACAGCACCCAGACGGCGGTGTCCACGCCGGCCTTGGCGAAGTTGTTGCCGCGGACCTTCGACCAGCGACGGCTCAGATCGGCGGGGTGGGTCCACGGCTGGTTCAGGACCGCGGGCAGCAGGTAGTGCGAGGCGATGTGCCAGCACGACTCGACCGTTTCGGGTGCGTAGTACGGATCGGAGGACGAGGCGATCTCGCCCCAGCCGATCGCGCCGGACGCGTCCTGCAGCTCGACCAGGATGTGATCGAGGAACGCCTTGCGGTGCGAGCTGGTCTGGAACTCGTGCACCAGCGGCATCCGGACCCGATGTAGCCGGGCCGCGACGATTCTGAGTTCAGTTGACATAAAGCCCCAGCTCCGTGTTCAGCCGGTCGCGCTCGAGCAAGCGTCGCCGCGCGCCTTTCGCGCTCGCGGTGGTCAGCGTCGCGAGCACATGCAGCACGGATGCGACGACGGTCGGCGAGTCGACGTACGACGCACTCCCGGTCGCGACGTAGATGCTCTGGTCGGCGATCTTGGCCAGCGGCGCGTCCTCGAAGTCCGTCACCGCGACCAGTTCGCCACCGGCCTCCACGAACCGCGTCGCGATCTCGACCGTGTCGCGCCGGTACCGCCGGAACGAGAACGCGACCATCAGGTCGTTGGACCGGACATCGGACAGTACGTCGACGCCGCGGACGACCGTGCCGTCGATCAACGTCACCTGCGACAGGCCGGCCCCGAGGTCGAAGGCCAGCAACGACGCGTACGAGAACGACTTCGCCGATCCGACGATGAAGCGCCGGCGGGCGGCGACGATCCGGGCGGCTGCCTGCGCGATCGACTCGTCGGTCAGGATCTGGTCGAGGGCCTCGTCGATCGAGGCCCGCTCCTGCTCGACCACGCGACGCTGCAGGAGCGTCGACGACCGGCGTTGCAGGCGCGCGTCGTACCGCTCATGAGGGCTGGCGAGCTCGCGGTTGCGGGGATCGTCAGGCATCGGCCGCCCCGAAGTAGTAGGCGCCGTTCCCGTCCGGCAGGCGGCGGCACGAGACGGCGACCAGGTCCTTGGCGAGCAGCGCTTCGAACGACGTGCGCAGCTCGGCCGGGTCGGCCGGCAGGACCAACTCGGTCAGCTCGGCCTCGTCGACGGGCTTGGGCTGCTCACGGGTCAGGTCCCACTCGACGATCACGCGGTCGGTGCCCGGACCGTACATGTCCGGGGCGAACCATCGACCGCGGGCGCCGAGGACGTCGAGGTTGAAGTGCGCGTTGCGGAGCTGCATCGGATCGTACGTCCAGCGCATCCGCGACATACCGTGGCTCAGGGCAACCTCTCGCTGGGCGTGCTTGAGCATCCGGCCGAGGCCGTGCCCCTGCTGGTCGGCCGCGACCACGGCGGACTGCGAGTAGTGGTAGAAACCGCGCCGGTCGGTGCCGCAGAAGCCGTACGCGAACGCGACCAGTTTGTCGGTCCCGTCGAGGATGCCGACCACCGATCCCCCGTTGCTCGCGAGGGCGCCGAGCAGCCGCGGATTCAGCCCGTACGCCGGGTCGAGGTAGCCGAAGACCGCGCGGTACAACTCCGAGGCCTCGGCGAACCTGGACGCCGTGGTGAGCGAGACCGCGCGGAAGCTCACCTCGGAGATACGATTCATATCTTGAGTAGATCCCATTGTTCTCAAGGGAGTCAATCGGTGATCAGATGATGATACGTTGACTATCCATGATCATCGAGCGACTCCAGGAGTACGTCGGCGCGGAGACCCCGACCGGTGACGCGGCCGCGCTGAACGCCTTCGCCGACCGCCTCGCCGAGCGGTACGCCGCACTCGGCGCGATCGTCCGTCGGGTGCCGACGCCGACCGGCGACCACCTGGTCGCGGACTTCCCGGGTCGCGAAGGCGATGCGCCGCTGCTGTTCCTCGCCCACCACGACACCGTCTGGCCGGTCGGGCAGCTCGCGGACGCGATGCCATGGCGCGAGGCGGACGGCATCATCCGCGGCCCCGGCGTCTTCGACATGAAGGGCGGACTCGTCGTCCTCGAAACTGCGCTCGAACAGGTCGCCGACCAGGACCACCGACCGGTGCGAGTCATCGTGGTCGCCGACGAGGAGGTCGGCTCGCCGTCCGCCCGCGCCTTGGTGACGGCCGAGGCAACAGGCGTGTACGCCGCTTTCGGACTCGAGCCGCCGCACCCGAACGGCGATCTCAAGACGTCGCGCTGGGGCAGCACCCGGGTGCGCATCGAGGTCACCGGCCGCGAGGCGCACGCCGCGCTCGACCCCGACAGCGGCGTCTCCGCGATCGACGAGCTCGTCGACCAGCTGATCGCGGTTCGCGGCATCGTCGCGCAGTACGACCAGGTGTTGTGCAACGTCGGCACGATCACGGGTGGTGGGCGGACGAACGTCGTACCGGGGTCCGCGTCGGCCGACATCGGATTCCGCTTCGTCGATCCGTCGACCGAGGAAGCCGTCCTCGCCGCGGTCACCGAACTGCAGCCGGTCCGAGCCGCACAGCTGAGTGTGCGGGTCATGTCGAACCGGCCGGCGTGGCAGCCGTCGCCGGCCACCGACGAACTGCTGACAAAGGTGATCGAGGCAGGTCGCTCCGTCGGCCAGAAGGTCGGCGGCGCCGCCGCCTCCGGTGCCGCCGACACCAACCTGACCGGCTGGCTCGGCATCCCGACCTTGGACGGCCTGGGCCCCGTTGGCAAAGGCGCCCACGCCGTCCACGAGCAGATCATCGCGGCGAGCCTGAGCGAACGAGTCGCCCTGGTCGCCGCGATCATCAGCACTCTCTAGCCCACGATCCGGCCCGTTATCTGGCCCGTTATCTGGGCCACACGACCCCGGCGGAGCCACCGCCGCGACGCGTCGGCTCCGCGGCGGCGAGGATCGCCCCGCCGGGCAGGAACTCGAGGCCCTCGAGCGCACCGATCTCGGCCGCCGAGGATCCGGGCGCGCCGGCCGGCGTGAACGTGTGGCCGTACGGCGCGAGTGCCGCGCCGTACTTGTCGATGAAGGACTGCTCGGCCGTCACCGACGCGGTGTTGCGCTGCGACGCGCGCGGTGCGGCGATCGCCTCGGGCAGGGTCATGCCGCGGTCGAGGCGGTTCGTCAGCGTCTGCAGGACGGTCGTGATGATGGTCGAGCCGCCCGGCGAACCGAGGGCGATGTACGGCTTGCCGCCGCGCAGCACGATCGTCGGCGAGATCGAGGACCGCGGCCGCTTGCCCGGCTGGATCCGGTTCGGGTCGGCGGGGTCGTAGACCGCGGAGAAGTCGGTCAGCTCGTTGTTCAGGATGAACCCGCGACCGGGGACGGTGATGCCGCTGCCACCAGTCTGCTCGATCGTCAGTGTGTACGAGACGACGTTGCCCCACCTGTCGGCGGTGACCAGGTGCGTCGTGGACCGCCCCTCGGTGTCGGGCCGCTGCGTCGTCGCGACGCCCTTCGCGCAGTGCTCGTACCTGCCGTCCGGCGATCCGGCCGGCACCGGCTTGACGGCTGCCTTGTCCGGGTCGATCTGGCAGGACCGCTCGGCGCCGAACCCACGCGAGGTCAGCTCCTTGGTCGGCACGTTCACGAACGCAGGATCACCGACGTACGCCGCTCTGTCCGCGAACGCCAGCGCGGATGCCTCGAGGTAGTTGTGCAGGTAGTCCGGAGTGCTCAGTTGCTTGAGATGCTTCGGCTGCAGGATGTTGAGCGCCTCGCCGACCGTGGTGCCGCCCGACGAGGACGGAGCCATCCCGTAGACGTCCAGGCCGTCGTAGCGGACCTTCGTCGGGACGCGGTCCAGCGGTTTGTAGTTCTTGAGGTCGCCGGTGGTCATGTACCCCGGCATCACCGGCAGCGTGGTCGTCGAGGTCTTCGGCGGGTTCTTGACCACGGCGGCCATCTCCGCGCCGAGAGCGCCGCCGTAGAAGGTCGACAGCCCCTTCTTGCCGAGCATGCGGTAGGTGTCGGCGAGTTCCGGGTTCTTGAACACCGTGCCGACCTTCGGCGCGTCACCGCCGGGCAGGAACAGCTTGGCCGTCGGCACGATCGCCGAGAAGCGGGCCTTGTTCTCCTGCGTCTGCAGGTTGAACGTGCTGTCCACCACGAAACCGCGATCGGCCAGATCGGCCGCGGGCGTGAGCGCCTTGCCCAGCGACAGCGAACCCCATTGGCGCAGCGCCGAGTCCCAGGTCGCCAGCGTGCCGGGGACTCCGACGGACACACCCGACGTGACGAGTTCGGGAGTGAAGTTGTACGGCTTGCCGGTCGCCGGGTCGATGAAGGCATCCGACGGCATCGTCGCGGGCGCGGTCTCGCGGCCGTCGATCGTGGAGACCTTGCGGGTCTTGGCGTTGTAGTAGACGAAGTACCCGCCGCCGCCGATGCCGGCGGAGTACGGCTCGGTCACACCGAGGGCGGCCGCGGTCGCGACCGCAGCGTCGACCGCGTTACCACCGCGCCGCAGTACGCCGAGCCCGGCGGCCGTCGCGTCCGCGTCGACCGAGGACACCGCTCCCCCGAAGCCGATCGCGGTCGGGGTCTTCACCGGCGGTTTCGGTGGATTCGCGGCGGCGCTCGTACTCAGACCAGCCAGAACAAGGGCACCTGCAGACAGCGATGCGACCAGCTTCTTCACCAGTACTCCCGCGGGGCGTCGGCAACATGGACAGATGCCCTTGCTATCCCACAGAAGGGCTTCACGCCAGTACTAGTGCACCGTGCAGGAGTCCATGAAACGTCGCAGTACGTCGTCGGGCCACTCGACCGTGCCCGTCGGGAGCTCCACCAGCAGCCACTGGTCGGCCAGCTTCACCTGACCGGTCAGCCGGCCATCGAGGGTGCCGATGTGGAACGTCTTGCCGCTGCCGTCGGTGACGCGGACCGCCGACAGACTGCGTGCTTGCGGGGCCGCTTGCAGGACGACCTTGGCGGCGGTGTCCGCAGTACGCATCGCCGGCTGGGAGAGTACGACGCGGTCGGCCGCGATCGGGGTCTCCGCGCTCCAGCCCTTCGGGGTCAGCGTGCAGTCGATCGTGCTCCACGGCTGCTTGTTGGCGACCAGCTCGACGACGGACGCCCCGAACATCGACATCGTCTCGCCCTTCGACGGCTCGGCCGCCGGCGCCGTCGCAGGCGTCGAGGACGCGGAGGCGGTCGTCTCGGTCTCGCCGGTGCCGCCGGCCACCTCGGTGCTGTTGCCCCACCACTTCACCTGGTTGCCGATCGCGAGCGCGAGCGCCGACACCGCGGCAACACACAGCACACCGGTGACGCGACGCCGGCGCTTGATCCGGCGCAGCGCGCGGCGGCCGCGAGTGACATCGGCCTCGATGTCAGCATCCGGCAGCGCCTCGGCCGCGCGATCCGCGAAGCCCTCCAACAGCCTCTTCACGTCATCCATCGGTGTTCTCAGCTACCCCGTCTTCCGGTCCGTCTCTTCCGACATCAGGTCCTTCAACCGCTTCAGCGCCTTCGCGGTCTGACTCTTCACCGTGCCCTCGGTGCACTCCAGGATCCGTGCGCAGGTCGCGACATCCAGGTCCTGGAAGTACCGCAGTACCAGCACCGCCCGTTGCCGCGGCGCGAGATCCAGCAACGCGTCCCGGATGGCGAGGGTGTCGGTCTGGTCAGGTACGTCGGTCAGTCGCGGCTCGAGCGTCTCCGCGGTCACCACCTCAGGGTGGCGACCGGCCCGGCGGCGCTCGTCCAGGAAGGCGTTGACCAGGATGCGATGTGCGTACGGGCCCGCGCCTTCGTGCTTGATCCGGTGCCAGTGCACGTAGACACGCGTGCAGGCGGTCTGGACCAGATCTTCGGCAGTGTGCACGTCACCCGCGGTGAGCAGCAACGCCGTCCTCATCAGCCTGGTGCGGTCCGCGAGCAGGTACTCACGGAACTCGGCCTCACGGTCACCCCCTCGCATTCGTTTCCACCCCGACTACGCCGCCGGTCCCCCTGCGGTTGCCCTGGGCCAACTCAGTTCTACGGAGCACTCGAAGTGCCTTCTCCACCAGATCGGGGTCGTCGTACTGCAGCCAACTGATGCGTTGGTCCTTACGGAACCACGAGTCCTGCCGGCGCGCGAACCGGCGCGTGGCCTGGGCGGTCCGTTCCCGGGCCTGCTTTTCGTCGATCTCACCGTTCAGCAACGCGATCACCTGCGAGTACCCGAGTGCGCGGTTGGCCGTCTTCCCCTCAATCAAACCCTTGTCCAGCAGACCTCGCACCTCGGCCACGAATCCCGCGTCGAACATCCGGTCCACCCGGAGGTCGATCCGCGCGTCCAGTTCGGGCCGCGGTACGTCGAGACCGAGCTGGATCGCGCCCGGGTAGACGTAGCGGTGCTCGGGCAGCGTGGCGACGTACGGGCCGCCGGTGATCTCGACGACCTCGAGCGCGCGGACGATCCTTCTCCCGTTGCTCGGCAGGATCTGCTCGGCGGCCTTCGGGTCCGTCGCTTGAAGCCTGGCGTGGAGTGCTCCGGAGCCGTGGGCCTCGAGCTCGGCCTCGAGGCGGGCGCGGACCTCGGGGTCGGTGCCCGGGAAGACGAAGTCGTCGAGGATCGCGCGGATGTAGAGCGCCGATCCGCCGGCCAGAACCGGGGTGCGCTCCCGGTCGATGCAGTCGTCGATGGCCGCACGGGCGAGTTGCTGGAACTCGGCCACGGTCGCGGTCTCGGTGACGTCGAGGATGTCGAGCAGATGATGCGGTACGCCGTCGCGCTCGGCCGTGCTGATCTTCGCCGTACCGATGTCCATGCCGCGGTAGACCTGCATGGCGTCGGCGTTCACGACCTCGCCGCCCAGGTGCTTGGACAGCGCGACGGCCAGGTCGGACTTCCCGGCCGCGGTGGGGCCGACGACCGCGACGACGAGTGGATCGGACATCGCTCCAGTCTGGCAGTGCTCACTCCTTCCCCGCCCGACCGCCCCGGTCGTCACTCTAAGAGTTCGCCAAGAGGTGTCGGCCGACCTTGTGGATGACCCTGCGTGTTCGGTAAGAACACCTGGAGCTGGAAACATTTCTACGGGAGGAAACCACGTGACGAACGGGTTCGAAGAAGAGTCGGACGCGGCCAAGGACGCGCTCGGCCTGGGGGAAGAGGTCGACGACCTGGCGGCCGCGAAGCGCAGCGGCGGCGATGTCGAGGCGCAGAAGAGCGGCGGGGACGTCGAGTTCAGCGGTGGCGATGTCGAATCCACCGGCGACGAGGGTGAAGACAGCGGCGGCGACGTAGAGTCGGAACCGTCGGGCGACGGCGTCTGACACTTTCGACAACTGTCCGGCGTCGTTTCAGCATGGCGCTCGCGGAGATCCCACAGTTCCGGCGTTGCAGGTGCGAAGATCACCGCTAGCTGTCTGTAAGCACTCAACTACGCAGGAATGGGAGCCCCCGAGATGGGCATCTTCGACAAGTTCAAGGGCAAGGCCGAGGGCCTGAAGGAAAAGGCCACTGACCTGGTCAACGAGCACGGCGACAAGGTCGGTGAAGGTCTGGACAAGGCCGGTGACTTCGTCGACGAGAAGACGGGCGGCAAGTACGGCGACAAGATCGACACCGGCGTCGAGAAGGCCAAGGAAGGGTTGGACAACCTGGACGGCCAGAACGACGACATCCCGGACAAGCCGAACCAGTCCGCCTGATCTCCCCGAAGGGCCGCAAGCGCACAGCTTGCGGCCCTTCGCCATGTACTAGGTGAGTGGGCACCTAGCATCCGACGATGAGCGACGGACCTTTCAGCCTCCCTTTCAGCCTCCCTTTCAGCCTCACGGTGCTTGGGTGTGCGACGCCGTATCCGGCTGTGGACAACCCGTGTTCCGGTTATCTCGTGAGTGCGGGTCAGACGCGGATCTGGGTGGATGCGGGGAGTGGGACGCTCGGGGAGTTGCAGCGGTATGTGCGGTTGGACGAGTTGGATGCGATCTGGATCTCGCATCTGCATGCGGATCACAGCGCCGACCTGCTGACGGCGTACTACGGGCGCTGTACGCCGACATCACCTTGCGCGCGCCGATCCCGCTCTACGGGCCGGCGGGGATCGCCGAGCGGTTGGCCGGCTTTCTCACGGACCGACGCGTAGTCCGATCGAGTCGGCGTTCGCGATCACCGAGTTGTACGACGGGCACGAGGCAGCGATCGGCGCGGTCCAGCTCACCACTCGTGCCGTGGAGCACGGGATGCCGGCATTCGCCGTACGCGTGGAGAGTGCGGGGCGATCGCTCGTGTACTCCGGCGACAGCGCGCCCTGCACCGCGCTGAGCGAGCTGGCCGACGGCTGCGACGTACTGCTGTGTGAGGCCGACGGCACCGAAGACGGGCACCACACGCCCGAACAAGCAGGAGAGACCGCGGCGGGAGCCGGCCGTCTGATCGTCACGCACGTGGGGCGGTCGATCGCTCCGGCGGAGGCGGCCGCTCGGGCGGCGACCCGGTTCGAGGGTCCGGTCGAGTACGCCGTACCCGGCGCGACGTATGTGATCTGACTTCCGGACGCGGATCGTCCGGATAGCGCCGTACTCTCAGCTCATGGCCAAGACCAAGGTGGACGTCGAGCAGTTGACGGTCCGGGCGCTCGGGCCCGACACGTGGGATGCGTTCGCGGCGCTCGCGGAGCGGCACAACGGGGTGTGGGGCGGGTGCTGGTGTACGTACTTCCACACCATGCACGAAGAGAAGACGTTCGAGGCGGAAAGCAACCGCGAACTCAAGCACCGCCTGGTCGTGGAGGGGCGTGCGCACGCGGCGCTCGTGTTCGACGGTGACCTCGCGGTCGGCTGGCTCGAGTACGGCCCGCCGGCCGAGCTGCCGAACATCAACCACCGCAAGGAATACGAGGCCGGCATGGACCGCCCACCGGACTACCGCCTCACCTGCTTCTTCACCGACCGCAACTACCGACGCCAAGGCGTCTCAGCAGTGGCCCTCCAAGGCGCGCTCGACCTGATCGCGGCAGCCGGCGGAGGCGTCGTCGAGACCTACCCCCAGGACACCGGCGGCAAGAAGATCACCGCCTCCTTCCTCTACAACGGCACCCGCTCCCTCTTCGAACAGGCCGGCTTCACGTACCTGCGCCCCAAAGGCAAGAACCACTGCGTGATGACGAAGACGGTAGGTGTCTAGGCTGCCGGTATGAATCGGTTTCGCGTAGTGCCGGCGGCTTATGTGGTGGTGCGGCGGGGGGATGAGGTGTTGTTGTTGCTGCGGGCCAATACCGGATACATGGATGGGTATTGGGCGGTGCCGGCGGGGCATGTGGAGCGGGGTGAGTCGGCTCTTGCGGCGGCGGTGCGGGAGTTGAAGGAAGAGGTGGGGATCGACGTGGAGCCGGCGGATCTGGTGCCGGTGACGGCGATGCATCGGACAGGTGGGAACGGGGATCCGATCGACGAGCGGGTGGACTTCTTCTTCATGGCGTCGAAGTGGACGGGTGAGCCGCGGTTGATGGAGCCGGAGAAGGCCGCGGGGCTGGAGTGGTACTCGCTGGACAAGTTGCCGGAGCCGTTGGTGCCGCATGAGGCGCGGGTGCTCGCGGCGGTGGCGGACGGGCGTGGGCTTCCTGCGGTGATCGCCCAGGGTTTCGCCTGAGTTCACCGTTCCTGGACGCCCCGGGCTCTAGTGTTCGCTGCGGTGTCAGCGAGCTTGGGAGCGTGGGGCGATGAACGAGCGGTACGACGGGACGAGCCGGCGGAAGCTGTTGCAGGCGGGAGCGCTCAGCGCGGGTGCGGTGATTGCATCGGGCGCGTTGAGCACCGGGAACGCCGCAGCGGCGGGCGGTCAGGCGCCCACCAAGCCCGCGGGCAGGATCGACACCGAGCACCCACGGTTCACGCTCGCGGTCGTGCCGGACACGCAGTACCAGTTCGACCAGGACCGGGGTGACCCGGCGCCGCTGTCAGCGACGTTCAACTGGCTGATCGACAACCGCACCGACGAGAACATCGTGTTCATGGCGCACCTCGGCGACGTCACCGAGAACGCGCTGGCGATGGAGTTCGCGCAGGCCGACCCGGTCTTCAAGATCCTCGACCGCGCCCGCTTCCCGTACTCCGTGCTCGCCGGCAACCACGACATCGACGGGTCGAAGGACGACACCCGCGGCCCGTCGCCGTACCTCGACACGTTCAGCCCGCGACGGTTCCGCTGGATGCCGACGTACGGCGGATCGACCGCGAACGGGTACAACTCCTACCACGTCTTCCGCGCGGCCGGCCGGCAATGGTTGCTGCTGGCAATGGACTGGCGGCCGTCGGACGCGAGCTTCGCCTGGGCCCGCGACGTGATCGCGAAACACCCGAAGCTGCCGGTCATCCTGACCACGCACGAGATCGTGTACGCCGACGCGGGCGACCCGACCGCCTACTTCAGCGACCAGGGCAACCGCGTCTGGGACCAGCTGATCGACGGCAACGACCAGATCTTCATCACGATGAACGGGCACTACTGGCCGCCCGGCCGGGTCACGCGGAAGAACGCCGCCGGCAATGACGTGCACCTGCACATCACCAACTACCAGGACCGGTTCTACGGCGGATCGGGCATGGTGCGGCTGTACCACTTCGACCTGGCCCGGAACACGATCGACGTCGAGACGATCTCGCCGTGGATCATGGGCCAGGACCCGGCCAACCGCAACGAACTCGAGGAGCTCGAGATCGAGTTGACCGACGACGTCAACCGGTTCAGCATCCCGATCGACTTCGACGAGCGGTTCGCCGGCTTCGCACCGGTGCCGATCCGCCCGGCCCGGCCGGCGTCGCAGCTGGTGATCCCCGGTACGGCGGCGTACTGGCGTTTCGACGGATCGGTCACGGATCAGGTGATCGACCAGTCGGGCAAGGGCAACCACCTCATCCGCAAGCAGCTGTCGGGTGACGCACCCACGGCGAGCACCGAGTTCCACCCGGACCAGCCCGGGCACGCGAGCTGGCTGTTCCCGGGCGGCAAGGACCCGGCTCGCGGCGGGTACCTGCAGACCGTCGACGACGCGCCGCTGAACGCGATGACGTTCAGGGGTGGCTACACGATCGAGGCGTTCGTGAAGCTGGCCGACGACGGACAGGACCACTCGTGGGAGGGGCTGTTCACCCGGCTCGGCACCGGACGCGACGCCGGCAAGACCGGCAGCGACCCGGATGAGCCGGCCGCGAAGCTCGGCTTCTCGGGTGGACGGCAGGTGCAGTGGGCGGTGTACCCGTTCGACAAGAACGACACGTTCACGAACTGGGGCCACGAGCAGGTGGCAGGCCGCTGGTTCCACCTGGCGATCGTGAACGACGGCCGGCACAGCATCGTGTACGTCGACTCGTCGGAGCTACTGCGCAACCCGGCGACCCCGTCCAACGGCCTCGCAACCGCCGGCAAGCCATGGCTCGTCGCCGCCGGCCACTACGCCAACACCGTCGACCAGGGCTTCGCCGGCAACATCGGCGAACTCCGCATCGTCACCCACGCCCTCAAGCCCTCCCAGTTCTTGAACGCCTGAAGCAACGTCTGAGGAAGCCGCCTACAGATACCCGCGGATCAGTTCTTCCTGGGCAGGGAGGAGTGCGAGTTCCGCGGGTGTCAGGGTCGGGTTGTTGCCGCGGTATTCCATGGCGGCGGGTAGGCCGGGGGTCGGGTCGATGGAGGCGGCCAGGTAGACGCCCAGGGCTTCGCGGAGTAGGTCGGCGAGTTCGGCGTACGCCGGATCGAAGACGACCTGGGCGAAGATGATCGCGGTCAGTGCCACGTCGAACTCGGCCAGGCCCTCGCGGGCGTTGCGCCAGTCGATGACGACCGGGCCATCGGCGGTGGCCATCACGTTGAGTGGGTGCAGGTCGCCGTGGACGACGACCAGGCCCGGCGTACCGCTCGGGACCGGGATCGCCTGCAACCGGCGGTGGAGGTCGGCGTGGATCGTCCCGATCTCGGTCGCGCTGAGGTCGCCGGCGATCGCCGCGTCGCCGAGCGTCAGACCGTCGAGGCGCTGGACGATCATGTCCGCGCCTTCGATCTCGCGGACGGCGGGGACCGGATACCCGTACTTCGCGACGTGCCGCATGAAGTCGGCTTCGTCGCGAACCGGGTGCCCGTCGCGGTAGCGCCGCAGCACCCATTGGTCGTCCACGTGGTAGACGTCCGCGTCACGCCCGAACGCGAACGGCTCGGCGTCAGGCGGAAGGAGCGACGAGAGGGTGGCGACCGAAGGGTCCTGCGGGGCGGGGGTCTCCGTCATCCGACCTGGCAGCCGTTCGTCGCGGGCTCGAGCGGCTTGGCGCCGACGGTCGGCATCCCGAGCATCACGCCAGGCGCAGCGGCGGCTGGGGCGTCCTGCGCCCGCTCCCACGCGTCGCCGGCGCGAGTACGGCGTACTGCGCCGAAGACATCCGCGTTCAGGTGATGGGGCGCGGCGTACGTGACCTCGACCGTGACCACATCGCCAGGCCGCGG
Organism: Kribbella sp. NBC_00662; assembly: GCF_041430295.1. Classification (GTDB taxonomy): domain Bacteria; phylum Actinomycetota; class Actinomycetes; order Propionibacteriales; family Kribbellaceae; genus Kribbella. The sequence goes on from NZ_CP109029.1 coordinate 7,684,045, forward strand.
CGCCTCGACCTCCGCAGGCAACGCGAAGTGGACGAGCCGGTTGTCGCGTGCGCGGCCGCTGAGGCGGTGGGTGGCGGCGTCCTTGCGCCCCTCCCCCTCCGCCACGAGCACCTCGACCGTCCGGCCGACGATCCTCTTGTTCTCGTCCCAGGCCATCTCGTCCTGCAGCGCGACCAACCGCTCGTACCGATCCTGTACGACGTCGCGCGGGACCTGGTCCTCCATCGACTCGGCCGGCGTCCCGGGACGCTTCGAGTACTGGAAGGTGAACGCACCGGCGAACCGCGCCTGCCGGACCACGTCGAGCGTGTCCTGGAAGTCTTCTTCGGTCTCCCCCGGGAACCCGACGATGATGTCGGTCGTGATGGCCGCGTCCGGCATCGCCGCACGCACGTCTTCGATGATCTTCAAATACCTGTCCCGCCGGTACGACCGGCGCATCGCCTTGAGCACGGAGTCCGACCCGGACTGCAGCGGCATGTGCAGCGAGGGCATCACGTTCGGCGTCTCGGCCATCGCCTCGATCACGTCCGCGGTGAAGTCCCGCGGATGCGGCGAGGTGAACCGGACCCGCTCCAGCCCCTCGACAGAGCCGCAGGCCCGCAGCAGCTTGCCGAAGGCGAACCGGTCGCCGAACTCCACGCCGTACGAGTTCACGTTCTGACCGAGCAGCGTCACCTCGAGCACGCCCTCGGCGACCAGCGCCTCGACCTCAGCGAGCACGTCACCGGGGCGGCGGTCCTTCTCGCGGCCGCGCAGCGACGGGACGATGCAGAACGTGCAGGTGTTGTTGCAGCCGACGCTGACCGACACCCAGGCGGAGTACGCCGATTCGCGCCGGGTCGGCAGCGTCGAGGGGAAGACGTCGAGCGACTCCAGGATCTCGACCTGGGACTCCTCGGCGACCCGCGCCCGCTCCAGCAGCACCGGCAGCGAGCCGATGTTGTGGGTGCCGAACACGACGTCGACCCACGGCGCCTTGCGAACGATCGACGCCTTGTCCTTCTGCGCCAGGCACCCGCCGACGGCGATCTGCATCCCCGGCTTGCGGGCCTTGACCGGCGCGAGGTGGCCGAGATTCCCGTACAGCTTGTTGTCGGCGTTCTCCCGGACCGCGCAGGTGTTGAAGACGACCACGTCGGCCTCGTCGCCCTCGGGCGCGCGGACGTAGCCCGCGTCCTCCAGCAGCCCGCGCAGGCGCTCGGAGTCGTGGACATTCATTTGGCACCCGTAAGTGCGGACCTCGTAAGTACGCATAACAGCCACCAAGAGTACGTGCCGGGGTAGACAAAAACCTACCTGGGACCGGCGTACTGCGACCCCTGACCACCGGGACCGGGCAGACAATAGTGAAGGGCATGAACAGTTCTCGCCGTCAGTTCCTCGCCCGCACCGCCGCCGGAGCCGCCGTCCTCGCCGGTGGAACCTTCACCACCACCAGCGCGCACGCCCTGGTCAAGTCGACGAAGATCACCGCACTCACCAATGTCACCGTCATCGACGTCGCCACCGGTCGCCGCGACCGCCACCAGACCGTCCTGATCAGCGGCGAACGTATCATCGGCGTCGGCCGGATCCCGGTCCCCCGCGGCGCCGTCGAGCTCGATCTCACCGGCAAGTACGTCATCCCCGGTCTCGCCGACATGCACGTCCACAGCCTCGGCGACGAGCACGTCTCCCCGCCGCTGTACCTCGCCAACGGCCTGACCACGGTCCGCGAGATGGCCGGCACGAACCCGGTGTTGTACGACTGGCGCGACCGGATCGCCGCCGGCACGCTGCTCGGCCCGCGGATGGTCGTCGCGAGCAACATCATCGACGGCGACCCGACGCTGTGGGATCCGAACCTGATCAAGGTGATCGTGGCCGGCGACGCCGCGGCCGCGCGGGCCGCCGTACGTCAGGTGAAGGCCGAGGGCGCCGACTTCGTCAAGGTGTACTCGCGTCTCAGCCGCGAGGCGTGGCTTGCGGTCGTGGACGAGGCCCGCAAGGTCGGTCTGACCGTCCACGGCCACGGCCCGGACGAGGTCACCTCGAAGGAGGTCAGCGACGCGGGCCAGCGCAGCATCGAGCACATCCATTCGCTCGGCCTGGCAGTCTCGACCCGGGAGGCCGAGGTACGGCGGATGCTGCTCGCGATCAAGGTCTCGACCGGCGACTACAACTCCTGGTTCCGGCAGCTGCACCCGATCGAGTGGATCGCCGCCAACACATACAGCCCGGCTCGCGCGGCTGATGTGTTCGGCACGCTGCGCCGCAACCGGACCCGGGTCACGCCGACGCTGACCATGCACAACGTGCTCGACCAGATCGACTACACCCAGCTCGATCCGGGCCTCACGAAGTACATGAGCGAGGAGTCGATCGGCACCTACGACTACGTCATCCAGAACCTGTACGGCGCCAACCGGTCCGCGGAGGAGATCTCGCACCAGAAGCAGATGTGGGCGTGGCGGCAGCGGTTCGTCGGGGAGCTGTTCGCGCACGAGGTACCGATCATGGCCGGGACAGACACGGGCACGCCGTACTCCGTGCCGGGGTTCGCGCTGCACGACGAGCTGGAGCATCTGGTCGGTGCCGGCGCCACGCCGCGTCAGGCGTTGTACGCCGCGACCGTCGAGCCGGCCAAGTTCCTCGGGATGTCGGCGGACCTCGGCTCGGTGGAACCGCGCAAGATCGCGGACCTGGTCGTGCTGGACGCCGACCCGCTGACCGATATCCACAACAGCCGCAAGATCCACACCGTGGTCACCCGCGGCCGGGTCATCTCCCCCGCGCAACGCCGGCAGATGCTCGCCGACGTCGAGGCCGCGGTCAAGCAGCCACCGACCGCGGCAACCATCGCCGCCGGCGGCTGCTGCGGCAGCAAGCCGACCCACTGAGCCCGAGACTCCCGGGCCGGGCCGGCCTGATCCGGCCCGGGAGCCGCTCTCAACCGACCGCCGTCACGGTGCCACGCGTGGGGAAGGCACCCGCAGACGGCCGATCCAACCGGAGAGCGCTCGTCGAGGCGGGTCCGGTGCGAGCGTGCCGTCTGGCGCGACATGCTCGAAGATCTGCTCGACGAGGGCGATGACGTGGGGGTCGTCGACGGTATAGAACTGCCGGCGACCCTCACGTCGTGCGCTGATCAGTCCGGCCAGCCGGAGCTTCGCGAGATGCTGGCTCGCCGTCGGCACGCTGACACCCACCCGGGCGGCCAGCGTGCCGACGTCGTACTCACCGCAACTCGCCAACGCGACCAGGTGCAGCCGGACCGGCGCCAGCAACAGGCCGAATGTCCTGGCCGCGGTGGCGAGCTGTGGCGGGGTCGGCTCGATCACGCGCGTACCTTGGGCTGGATCGGCTCCCCGAAGGGATCCCGCGTCGGGTACCCGAGCGCCGCGTCGATCAGCTCCTCGAGCCGATCACTCAGCCCCTGCGCGAGGAGGAGCGCTTCCTCGTGCACCTCGTCCAGGGGTACGCCGAGAACCCGGTGCAGGAACGTCTCCAGCAGCTGGTGCCGTCGATTCATGGCCGGCTCCTCAATAGATGTTGGACGGACGGACCATGCCCTCGGCGAGGTCGCCGAAGCCGGGCGCCATGATCGCGCCGGGGTTGCCGATGATCTCCTCGACGACCGCGGTCTCGGTGGTGAGGATCAGCGCGGCGATCGAGGCCGCGCTCTCCAGTGCGGCCCGGGTGACCTTGAGCGGATCGATCACGGCGTCCTCGACGAGGTCGCCGTACTGCCCGGTGAGTGCGTTGAACCCGTGCCCGGCCGGCAAGGACGCGACCCGCGCTACCACCTCGTCACCGTCGTACCCGGCGTTGATCGCGATCCAGCGCAGCGGTTCGGCCAGCGCGCGGCGTACCACCTCACGCCCGATCGCCTCGTCGCCGGTGAGCCCGAGGTCGGCGAAGGCAGCCTGGGCCAGCACCGTCCCGCCGCCGGCGACCACACCTTCCTCCAGCGCCGCCCGGGTCGCGGCCAGCGAGTCCTCGACGCGCAGCATCCGTTCCTTCAGCTCGACACTCGTCGCGCCGCCGACCCGGATCACCGCGACCTTGCCGGCCAGCCGCGCCATCCGCAGCTGCAGGCTGTCCTGGTCCGCGTCGATCTTGGCGCGCTCGAACTGCTTCTCCAGCTGGGAGATCCGCGCCTCCACCAGCGACGCGTCCCCGTGCCCACCGACGATCGTGGTGGTGTCCTCGGTGATCGTGATCCGGTCGCACGATCCCAGGTGCTCGCGCGTGACATCGGTCAGGTCGAGCCCGGTGTCCTTGGCGATCACCGAACCGCCCAGAGCGGTCGCGAGATCCTCCAGCTCGGCGATCCGCCGATGACCGAACCCGGGCGCCCGGACGACGACCGACCGCATCGTGTTGTGCATGTTGCCGCCGACAAGCAGTTGCAGCGCCGGCCCGTCGACCTCCTCGGCGAGCACGACGAGCGGACGGTCCGCACGCTGCGCCACCTCGAGGGTCGGCATGATCTCCTGCACCTGCGTGATCTTCTTGTTGGTCAGCAGGATCAGCGGGTGGTCGTAGACGGTCTCCATCCGCTCCCGGTCGGTGACCATGTACGCCGACACGTATCCGTGGTCGAACTCGATGCCGTCGACAACCTCCACCGACATCCCGAGCGTGTCCGACTCCTCGGTGGTGACGACGCCGTTGCGGCCGACCCAGTCGACCGCGTCCGCGATCACCTCGCCGATGATCTCGTCGTCGCTGGCCGCCAGGGTTGCGATGTGCTGCAGTTGCTCGCGGCCACGAACCTCGACCGCCCGGCCGCGCAGCGCGTCGACCACCACCGGTACGGTCCGCTCGATGCCACGACGTACGCGCATCGGGTTGGCGCCGGCGTCGACCTCGCGCAGGCCTTCGCGCACCATCGCCTGGGCGAGCACGGTGGCCGTGGTGGTGCCGTCGCCGACCACACCGTTGGTCTTCATCGCGACTTCCTTGACCAGCTGGGCGCCCATGTTCGCGAAGGGTTCGCGCAGCTGGATCTCGCGGGCGATCGTGACGCCGTCGTTGGTGATCGTCGGCGGGCCGGTCAGCTTCTCCAGCACCGCGTTGCGGCCCTTCGGACCGAGCGTCACCTTGATCGCGTCGGCCAGCGCGTTCACGCCGGACTCGAGCAACCGCCGGGCGTCGGTGTTGAACCGCAGTTCCTTCGCCATGGTCTGCCTCCTGCTGGAAATTGCTGGGGAATCGCTAGGGAATGAGGATCGCCCGGCCGCGGACGAGACCGCGGTCGAGGTCGTCGAGGGCCTGCTGGAACTCCTCCAGCGGGTACTTCGTGGTGTGCAGCGCGACCTTGCCCTGCGCGGCGAGCTCCATCAGGTCCTGCAGGTCGTTGTAGGACCCGACCAGGTTGCCGATGAAGTTGATCTCGGTGGAGATCACGTCGATGGTCGGTACGTCGAGGTTCTCGCCGTACCCGACCACGTAGTAGTTGCCGGCCCGCCGGAGCATCTCGGTCCCGTCGGCGGTGGCGCCGCCTTCGCCGACGAAGTCGATGACGGCTTCCGCGCCGTGCCGCCCGGTCAGCGCGCGCACCTGTTCGACATGGGTGCCGTCAGCAACGATGCCGTGGTCTGCGCCGATCTCGACGGCCAGGTCGACCGCTGCTTGGTTGCGGTCGACAACGACCAGGGTCGCCGCCGAGATCGCCTTCATCACCTGGATGCCGATATGGCCGAGCCCGCCCGCGCCGATGATCACGCAGACCGCTCCCGGCCGCAGTGTGCGCGCCGCCTTCGCCGCTGCGTGGTACGCCGTGAGCCCGGCGTCCGCGAGTGCGGCGACGTCCGACGGCTCCAGCGAGTCGTCGATCTTGACGACACTGCGTGCCGTCGTACGGAGATACTCGGCGTACCCGCCGTCGGTGTCGATGCCCGGGAACGCCGACGCCTCGCAATGCACGTCGTCACCGGACCGGCAGGCCCGGCAGAGTCCGCAGGTGATCAACGGGTGCAGGATCACCTTGTCGCCGACGGCAACGTTCGTGACCGCGTCGCCGATCGCGTGCACCCAGCCCGCGTTCTCGTGGCCGATGGTGTACGGCAGCAGTACGCCGCTCTTCTCGGCCCACTGTCCTTCGAGGATGTGCAGGTCGGTGCGGCAGACCCCGGCGCCGCCGATCCGGACGACGACGTCGAGCGGACCGGTGATCTTCGGCTCCTGAACATCGGCCAGTTGAAGCTTGCTGTGATAGCCGACGACCTGTACGGCCTTCATCGGGTCCTCCTCGTGTTGGTGATCCGGGTTGCCAGCGGCTCGTCGTCGTACCGGGTCTTGAGCAGACCCCGGCAGAAATGCGCGTTGCCCTCGACCGAGATCCGGACCGCCTTCGCGAACCGCAGTCGCATCGGCGCCGCGTCCGGCGGCACGGGTACGCCGTTGTCGTCGACCAGCACCAGGTCCTCCGGCCGGATGCCGAGCCCGATGTCGGTCCGCCGCCGAAGTAGCGCGTCCTTCTGCGGACCGCCGGGGAGGTGCCAGAGCGTGAGCCCCGGCAGCTCCTCGATGGTCTTGCCGGTCGACCGGAGCAGCGCCATCACGCACCGCTCCATCGCGGCCGTGTGCGCCTTGCGCTGGAACGTACGGCGCAGTTCGTCGAGGTCCTGATCGGCCTCGTCGCCGAACGTGCCGACGTAGCCCGCGTTCGCGACCAGGCCGGCGTTGATCTTGTCCGAGTCGTGGTGATCGTCCAGCAGCACGCTCACCGCACCCGCGCCCGGCACCCGACGCAGGGCGTCAACTGCGTCGGATGCCATCAGGTAGGCGAAGTTGGGCGCGCAGAACGAGGTCGGCAGCCGCAGGTGCACGGTCACGCCGGCATCGTCGATCCGGATCGACCGGACGAATCCGAGGTCGGTGATCGGCTGGTCCAGCTCAGGGTCGATGACGGTCGCCAAGGCGTTGACGACCTCGGACTCGAACGACGTGGCAACCGCGATCATGACGCCACGGCCTCTTCCCGCGATCCTGCCCCGGCCGGAAGCCGGAGTTCTTCCGGTACGTCGAGGTCGTACAACGCCGCCGCGTTCAGCCCGAGGATCTTCTTCTTCTGCGCGGTGGTCAGCGGCGCGTACTCCGGCAGGTCGGCGGGGATCTCGAAGTCGACGAACTTCTCCACCAGCCACTTCGGCGTCCACAGCGCGTAGTCCGAGGAGAACAGGATCCGGTCCTCGCCGATCCAGTACAGCAACTCCCCGATGATCTGCGCGAAGTACTTCGGCCGGCTGTGGATGAACGGCATCGCGACCGCGAGACCGCCGTACACGTTGGGCTCCTGGGTGGCGATCCAGCAGAAGTCCTCGAGGCGCGGCAGGCCGACGTGTTCGACGATGAAGTTCAGCTCGGTGTAGTCGGTCGCCACCTGGTCGATGTCGGCGACGTCGAAGGCGTCCCTGTCCAGAGGCCTGATCGTGGGGCCCTTGTGGACGTGGATGTTCTTGATGCCGAGCTTCAGGCACTCCTCGAGATAGCGCCGCGACCACTTGCCGTCGAGCTTCCATCCGCGGGAGTCGCCGTTCCACTCGGCGGTGTAGAGCTTGACGCCCTTCAGCCCCATCCGGTCGGCGTCCTTGCGGAGCTGCTCGAGGCCGGCCTCCTCGTGCCGCGGATCCCACGCGTGGTTGTAGGTCAGCTTGTCCGGATGTGCCCGGGTCAGCGCCAGGGCGTCCTCGGTCTGACCGAATCCGCGCTTGTAGAAGTCGCCGAGGATCGCGGGCTGGAAGATCGCGTGGTCGACGTACCCGTCCTCGAACAGGTCCTTCAGCAGTCGCTGCTCGCCGTAGTACGTGTAGGTGTCGTAGTCCCACACGACCTCTTCGGGGCTGAGGTTCTTGTGGTAGTCGTAGAAGCAGTCGATGAACTGCTTGCCGTGGATGTTGCGCTGGTTCTCCGGACGCGCGTCCCACAACGCGATGTGCGCGTCGCAGATGTAGTACTGCTCACCGTTCTTCTCGTACATGCGGCCTCACTTCGTGGTGAGGTCGAAGCCGATGTACTCGGCGGCGTCCTCCGGGCTGGCGAACAGGATGGTCTTGTCGTCCAGATGCACCATCCGGCCGTAGTGGGTCGACGAGATCTCCTCGAACACCGACCCGTCGAAGTCCATCCCGAGCGCGTCGGACAGCTCCGCGTAGTCGAAGTCGAGCAGACCGGTCCCGTCGACGCGGATCATCGACGGGTACTCCGTCAGCTCGACCCCGTCCTTCGCGCCCATCACCTGCGCGACGACGCGGCCGATCGGGGTGTTCATCAACGTCACGCCGGTCTTGTTGGAGAACTCGGCTTCAGATCCGAACTGCATGCTCACTGGTCCAGCTCCTTCGGAGTGTCGAGCCCGAGGTCCTCGAGCAGGGAACGGAACTTCTGCTTGGCCGCGTCCAGGCTGTCCGCGAACGTGACCGACTTCTCGGCCGGCTGCGACCAGATCGGCTGCAGCGCGTGCGCGGCGTCGAGGCAGCGCGGCACCCAGGTCGCGAGCCACTCGCCGAACAGCACCTTGTTGCTCTCGCCGTACTCCGCGTCCCGGGTCAGCAGCCGGAACAGGTTGCGGCTGTAGGACAGGTCGCGGTCGTAGTCGTGCTCGCCGGTGCCGACGATGGTCGGTGTGATGTAGTCGCCGTTGCGGGCCGCGATCTGCATCACCAGCTCGGTCCGGAACAGCGACCCGACCAGCTGCTCGAAGACGATGTTGGTGGCGAACAACAGCTCGCACCAGTCCCCCACGGCCGTCAGCCGCTCGACCACCTCACGGGTCGGCTGCCACTCCGGCGCGCTCTGCCAGACCTCCTTGTGCGCCGACCCGTCGAACGGTACGTCGGCCTCGGACAGGTCCAGGTTGAACAGTGCCAGGTCTTGGGCGAACCGCATCTTGTGCGCGGCGTTCACGGCGACCGCGGTGTTGATCATGTTCGTCGGGCCGGACCGCTGGATGCTGGTGAAGACGTGCAGCGCGAGCCCGTTCTCGGCGTGCATCCAGGCGCCGAGGTTGCGCTCGACGAACTTCAGCCAGGCCGGGTTCCAGGCGTCGTACGCCCTGGCCCGCTTGGCGTTCTGCAGGCCGAGGTCGACCTGGCGGACGACCGCGGAGTTGTTCCGGTAGATCGTCTGGTTCCACTCCTCGTTCGGGTCGAGGAAGGCGTGCCAGTTCGACGACTTCGCCGCGGTCCACTCCTTCGGGTAGCCGCCGGGGCCGTTGCCGAAGCCGTAGATCCAGCCCTGGCTCAGGTGCCGGTCGGGGTCCGGCTGTACGTCGACCGTGACGTCCTCGTACATCGTCGCCCGCAGCTTGGCCGGCTTGTAGTAGTTGTACGACCGGCTCTGCGAGCTCGGGAACTCCAGCGCGCCGGCCTCGGAGTCGGTGAACTCTATGCTCGGGAAACTGCGCTGTTTCGCCTCTGTGGTCTGGGTCATCTCAGGCTCCATCGGTAGCTGGGCTGGTGAACTTGTCGTAGAAGACCTGGTCCTTCGGCACGTTGCTTGCCTCCAGCAACGCCAGGGCGGCGTCGACCATCGGCGGCGGGCCGCACAGGTAGATCTCGCTGCGGTGCAGCTCCGCCTCGCGCCGCTCGACGATGTCGGTGACGTTGCCCTCCTCCACCTGGAGTCCGTCCGAGTCCTGAGCCGATTCGGACAGACAAGCGATGAACTCGAAGCCGGTGAGGTCCGCACCGAGCTCCGCGATCGCATCCAGGTAGAAGAGGTCGGCCGCCGTCCGGGCGCCGTAGTAGAACCGGACCGGACGGGTGCTGCCGGTCTCCTTCAGGTGCCGCAGGATCGACAGGATCGGCGCCATCCCGGCGCCGCCCGCGACGCAGACGACCGGCAGCACGTGGCCGTCCTTCAACGTCGACGAGCCGTACGGCCCGGTCAGCGACAGCTGGTCGCCGACCGCGAGCTCGCCGTCGAGCAGGGCGGAGAACCGGCCGCCCGGGTACTTCTTGATCAGGAACTCGATCTCGCCCGACGGGGTCGTCGCCATCGAGAACGAGCGGTGTTCGTCGGTGCCGGGGATGGTCAGGTCGACGTACTGTCCCGGCTTGAAGTCGAACTCCTCGGCGGGTTCCAGCCGCAGCGACACGATGTCGCGGGTGACCGGTTGGATCGCCGCGACCCGCGTGCCGACGGTCCGGATGGGGATACCGCCGAGCAGTTCGTCCTCGTCGTAGTTGAGCAGCTCGATCGTGCAGTCGCTGTACGCGTGCGCCTTGCAGAGCAGCACGTAGCCCTCGGCCACCTCCGCGTCGTTGCAGGCGAACGTCGAGTAGCGCTCCATCTGGATGTCACCCTCGAGCAGGTACGACTTGCACGCCGAGCACTGCCCTTCCCGGCAGCCGTGCATCAGATGGATCCCCTGCCGGAACGCGGCGTCGAGGATCTTCTCCTCCTCGCCGACCTCCATCTCGATGCCGACCGGTTCGAACTGGATACGGTGCTTGTCGGCCACCGGGTCCTCCTCAGGATGCCGTGTTCTGAGAGGCGGTGCCGTTGGCCTTGTACGCCGCGACGTGGGCCTCGCGCTCGGCGTCGGACATCTCGTTGAGCAGCACGTTCGGGCTCATGAACGTGTTGCCGCGGACGTCGTCGAGGGTCCACATCTTCTTCGGGTCGTCGAGGTCCAGGTGCGGCTGGCCGATCAGCGTCTTGCCGTCGTCACGCACGTACCCGAGGTCCTGGACGATGTCGGCCAGGTCCTTGTTGTGGTGCAGGGTCTCCCACTCGCGGAACCCGGTCAGTCGGCCCATGTTCGGGGTCGGCCGGCCGTCGTACTCGCCGCGGAACGCGACCGCATCGGTCCAGTAGCAGGTCTCCGAGCAGTACGTGCGCCACTGGTCGTCGACCTTCTCGGTGACCATGTCCTCGCGGATCAGGCACGGCACCATGCAGGTCCAGCAGCGGTGCGGGTACTGGTAGCCGACGTCCTCGAACGCGATCGGCTTGTTCTTGCCGGGGTACGCGAGCCGGTTGTAGTTCTCCCACCACTTGCCGTACTTCGAGTACCAGCCTGGGTACTTCTCCTCGAACCACTCGAAGTCCTTGTCGGTCATCGCGTCGATCCGCCAGTAGTTCACCGGCCAGCCGGTGGCGAAGAACCGCGCGACCTCGTGCACGTAGCCCTTGGTGGTGATCCGGTTCCACGCTTCCTCGACCAGGTCGTGCGGAATCGTGAGGCCGTACTTCTCCAGCGGCAGCAGGTAGCTGCGGTAGTAGTCGTCGTAGATCCACCGCCGCCACATCTCCGCATAGCTCTCCCGGTCCTTGCGCCGGTCCTTCGTGCCGTACTCGATGAACGTGCCGATCGCGGCGTCCACGACACAGTGGTTGTTCCACCACGCGTACCGCAGGTCGCGCTCCAGCAGCGGCCGGTTGCGCTCGTCGGCCAGCGCCATCAGCAGGATCGAGTACCCGTTGCTGATGTGCCGCGACTCGTCGGACTGGACCGAGTGGAACACCGTCGGCAACAGGTAGTCGCCGTTGGCCGCGGCCTCGTCCGGCATCGCCACGAACAGCGTGTTGGTGAAAGCGGTCTCGGCGACCACGGTGAGGTAGATGTTCGCCGCGGTGATCGCGTCACCGGTGATGAACCCCTCGCCGAACTGCCGGCCGATGGTGCCCGCGTAGTTGTTCGCGAACGCCTTCTCGGTCATGTCGAACCCGGCCGGGTCGATGTAGTTGTTCATGTACAGGCGCTTGAGGTTCATCTGGATCGTCGAGTGCCTGACCTCGTCGATCATCTGTACCGCGAGCCCGTTGTGGATCTCCGGGTTCGGTACGGCGTCGATCGCCATCGGCATCGCCCGCGCCGCGGAGATCTCCGGGAACGGGATGATGCTGAGGAACAGCTTCTGCCACTCCAGCCAGCGCTGCTGGACCTGGCGGAACATGTTGCCGCGGATGGCGCCGTCCATGGCGCCGTACACGCGGTTGTCCTTCTCCTCCTCCATCGGGAAGTAGGACCGCATGATCTGCTTCAGCGGATCCTTCTTCGGCGCCTTCTCGAAGGTGTAGTCGGTGCCGAACCGGGTCGCCGGGGTCGCGAACATCGGTTCCCAGGACAGCTCGGTGATCTTGGCGTGGGCCTTGGTGAGACTCTGCCTGCTCAATGTGGGCCTCCATCATCGGGGTTGATACGAGATGAAAGCCGCCTGCTGGACGTCCCTGTGTCTCAATGTGAGATGGCGGTCACAGCCGGGGGAGCTACCGTTGGTCGCAGTTCCGCTGGTGACGGACGTGAAGGAGACCGCTATGGGCGCTGCACAGCCGGTCCGGGATCCGATCCGAGTGTCGTGGGAGCGCTCACAGGCGTCGCAGGTCGACGTGGACCGTCCCGCCCCGAAGTACTTCGACCGGATCGACCGCGAGACCACCCTGATGCGGGCCGCGCGCCCGGTCATCGACGCGCTGTCGTCCGAGCTCCACAACGAGCCGGTCTGCATCATCCTGACCGATGCCAAAGGCGTCGTCCTCGACCGTCGCGGCGGCGACCCGTCCCTGCTGCGGCGACTGGACTCCGTCGACCTCGCACCCGGATTCCAGTACGCCGAGCACGCGGTCGGCACGAACGGGATCGGCACGGCACTCGAGGTCGGCGGGCCGATCCAGATCGACGGAGCCGAGCACTACAACGGGAAGCTACGGATGTTCTCCTGCGCCGGCGCGACGATCACGCATCCGGTCACGGGCGGGCTGCTCGGCGTACTCGACATCACGACCCAGGCCAAGAACTCGAACACGATCCTGCTGTCGTTCGCCAAGCTCGCCGCGCGCCGGATCCACGAACGCGTCGTCGAGGAAGCGAACGCGCTGGACCACGCGTTGCTCAGCGACTACTACGCGGCCTGCCGGCACAGCGGCGGTCCGGTGCTCGCGCTCGGCGACGAGGTGTTCATGATGAACGCCTACGCGCAGGCACGGTTCGACGCCATCGACCAGGCGGCCTTGATCGATCGCACCCGGGACGCGCGCGGCGGGACCAAGCCGCTCGTCTTCATCACCGATCTACCCAGCGGGACGACCGCACGGTTGGCCTACCGCCCGACGTTCCTCGGTGACACGCTGGCCGGTGGAGTCATCCAGATCAAGGAGCAGCGGGCCCCGGCGCGCAGCCCTCAGATCGCCCGGGCGCCCTTGATCCCCGGCACGACCGGGACGAGTGCAGTCTGGCAACACGTCACGCAGGAGTTGCTGGAGGCATGCAGCCGATCCGAGTGGCTGATCGCCGACGGCGAACCGGGGACGGGCAAGCTGACCATGCTGCGTGCCGTACGCCGGCACGTCGCGCCCGAGCGTCGGCTCGTCGTACTCGACCCCGAGGCGATGGGTGAGGACCTGTTGACCGAGGCGCACGCCGAGCTGGACTCCGGCGCCGACCTGATCATCCGGCGGGCGCACCTGCTGACCGGCGAGGTGCTCGACGGCCTCACCGAACTGCTGCAGAACGTCCGCGACGGCGCGATCGCCGGGGACGCGTGGGTCGCGCTCACGCTGCCCGCCGACCGGTCCGAGATCGCCGACGAGCTGCTGGCGTTCTTCCCGCGGACCATCGAGGTTCCGCCGCTGCGGCATCACGTCGAGGACGTTCCGGCGCTGGTCCGGTCGCTGCTGGCCAAGGCCGGCATCAGCGGTCTCACCTTCTCCACGGCCACGATGAACCAACTGATGCGGTTGCCGTGGGCAGGCAACATCACGCATCTGCGCGCGGTCCTGGCCGCGGTCGCCAGACGACGCCGGTCCGGAGTGGTCGAGCTCGCCGACCTGCCGCCCGAGTGCAGGGCGACCACACGCCGGCAGCTGACCCCGATCGAGGCCCTCGAACGGGACGCGATCGTCGACGCGCTGTCGACGTACGACGGTGACAAGAAGGCCGCCGCGGCCGCGTTGGGAATGTCACGCGCGACGATCTACCGGAAGATCCGCGAGTACGGAATCGTCACCTGAGCGGGCGGGCCGCTCACAAACGAACAAACTCAAGCACTCCGTGATCACCCGGCTACGATCAGCGCCGGTTTATTGCAGATCGTTACCAAGGGGGTACCACCCGGGCCTGCGACCGCACCCCCGGCTCCAGTAGGTTCTGGCCATGAGCGATTCCGGCACTCTGGCGAAAACCGGACTGGTGGCACTGTCCGGTGTCAACAAACACTTCGGTGAACTGCACGTCCTGAAGGACATCAACCTGTCCATCGCCAAGGGCGAGGTCGTCGTGGTGATCGGCCCTTCCGGCTCCGGGAAGTCCACGCTCTGCCGCGCGATCAACCGGCTCGAACCGATCGACGCAGGCAGCATCGAACTGGACGGCCAGCCGCTGCCCAGCGAGGGCAAGGCCCTGGCCAGGCTGCGTGCCGACGTCGGCATGGTGTTCCAGTCGTTCAACCTGTTCGCACACATGACGATCCTGCAGAACGTCACGCTCGGTCCGACCAAGGTCCGCGGCAAGTCCAAGAGCGAGGCGGAGGAGGATGCCCGCGTCCTGCTGGAGCGGGTCGGCGTCTCCGCCCAGGCCGACAAGTACCCGGCCCAACTGTCCGGCGGTCAGCAGCAGCGCGTCGCGATCGCCCGTGCGCTGGCCATGGATCCCAAGGTGATGTTGTTCGACGAGCCCACGTCGGCGCTCGACCCGGAGATGATCAAAGAGGTCCTGGACGTCATGGTCGACCTCGCCCGTCAGAGCATGACGATGGTCGTCGTCACCCACGAGATGGGCTTCGCGCGGCGCGCCGCGAACCGCGTCGTGTTCATGGCCGACGGGCAGATCGTCGAAGAGGCCGAGCCGGAGAAGTTCTTCACCGATCCGCAGACGAAGCGGGCGCAGGACTTCCTCTCGAAGATCCTCACGCACTGATCCGCGCACGGATCGTCCCCAGCGTAGTACCGAACCAACGGAGGAAAAGACAATGCGACAGCGACTGATCGCTGCCCTCGGCATCGTAGGCCTGGCCGCGACCGGACTGACCGCCTGCGGCGACGACTCAGGCTCAGGCTCCGCGTCCGGCGGCAGTGGCGAGAAGGTGACCATCGGCATCAAGTACGACCAGCCGGGTATCGGGCTCAAGGAGGGCGCGAACTACACCGGTATGGATGTCGACGTGGCCAAGTACGTCGCCAAGGAACTCGGCTACGGCGACATCACCTTCAAGGAAGCCCCGTCCGCCCAGCGCGAGACGCTGCTGGCCAACGGACAGGTCAAGATGATCTTCGCGAGCTACTCGATCACCGATGCCCGCAAGGAGAAGGTGTCCTTCGCCGGTCCGTACCTGACCGCCGGTCAGGACCTGCTGGTCAAGGCCGACAACACCGACATCACCGGACCGGACTCGCTGAACGGCAAGAAGCTGTGTTCGGTGACCGGCTCCACGTCGGCGCAGAAGGTCAAGGACAAGTTCGCCGACACCGTCCAGCTGCAGAACTACGACACCTACTCCAAGTGCGTCGAGGCACTGGGCACCGGCTCGATCGACGCGCTCACCACGGACAACACCATCCTGGCCGGCTACGCGTCCCAGGAAGCCAACAAGGGCAAGTTCAAGGTGGTCGGCAAGACCTTCTCGACCGAGCGCTACGGCGTCGGCCTGAAGAAGGGCGACACCGAGACCTGCACCAAGGTCAACGACGCGCTGAAGAAGATGGTCGACTCCGGCGAGTGGCAGAAGGCCTTCGACAAGAACCTCGGGGCGTCCGGGCTGAAGCTCGACCCGGCGACGAACCCGCCGAAGACCTTCGACGCCTGCGCCTGATCCATCGCCGCCGGGGAGGAGCCGTTCGCGGTTCCTCCCCGGCGGTGTGAAGTGGCGTGAACCGGCGTGGTCTGAAACTCGTTCCCAGCAGGAGAGATATGGACGTGATATCGGAGTTCTTCTCCGAGTACGACGGTCTGCAAGCGTTCCGGACGACCATCTACCTGACGCTGCTGTCGGCGCTGCTGGCACTCGTCATCGGCACGGTGGTCGCGGTCATGCGGGTGTCCCCGATCCGGGTGCTGCAGCTCATCGGCACCGCGTACGTGAACATCATCCGGAACACGCCGCTGACCCTGGTGATCGTGTTCTGCAACCTCGGGCTGTTCGTGCAGCTCGGCCTCGCGCTGGCGAACAAGGACTCGCACACCTTCATCAACGACAACAACTTCCGGCTCGCCGTGCTCGGCCTGTCGGTGTATCACGCGTCGTTCGTCGCCGAGGCGATCCGCAGCGGCGTGAACACGGTGCCGCTCGGCCAGGCCGAGGCGGCGCGGGCGATCGGCCTCCCGTTCCTGAAGACGCTGCGGTACGTCGTCCTGCCGCAGGCGTTCCGCGGCGCGATCGCGCCGCTGGGCAACGTGCTGATCGCGCTGACCAAGAACTCGACCGTCGCCTCCGTGATCGGTGTGACCGAGGCGTCCGCGGTGATGAAGGTGATGATGGAGAACCGGCCTGACGTGATCTTCGTGGTGTTCGGGATCTTCGCGCTCGGGTTCGTGATCCTGACCCTGCCGGTCGGTGTGCTGTTCACGTCCTTGTCGAAGCGGCTGGCGGTGAAGCGATGAGCGGCACCGTACTGTTCGACGCGCCGGGACCGCGCGCCAAGCGGCTGTACTTCGGCGTCGGTGTCGTCGCCGTCGTCGCGATCCTGCTCGTGCTGTGGTTCGTGCTGGACAGGCTCAACGAGAAGGGCCAGCTGACGGCGGCCAAGTGGAAGCCGTTCCTGACCGGCGAGATCTGGACCCAGTACATCCTGCCCGGCCTGGCCGGCACGCTGATCGCGGCCGCGATCTCGGTCGTGCTCGCGATGGTCGTCGGCGTCCTGCTCGGCGTCGGGCGGCTGTCCAGCCAGGCGTGGGTGCGCTGGCCGTGCGGTGTGCTCGTGGAGTTCTT
Organism: Kribbella sp. NBC_00662; assembly: GCF_041430295.1. GTDB lineage: Bacteria > Actinomycetota > Actinomycetes > Propionibacteriales > Kribbellaceae > Kribbella. Next base: position 7,700,901 of record NZ_CP109029.1, read on the forward strand.
CCGCGCCGTGCCGGTGCTGCTGATGATGCTGTTCACGTACGCGCTGTACGCGAAGTACGAGCTCTTCCCGCCGGAGCGTTACGCGCTGGCGGCTGTCGTCACCGGCCTCACGCTGTACAACGGCTCCGTCGTGGCCGAGCTGGTCCGGTCCGGCGTGCACTCGTTGCCGAAGGGCCAGAGCGAGGCGGCGATGGCCATCGGGCTCACCAGCGGCAAGTCGATGCGCCTCGTCCTGTTGCCGCAGGCAATCACCGCTATGCTGCCGGCGATCGTCGGCCAGCTGGTCGTGATCCTGAAGGACACCGCCCTCGGCTACATCATCACCTACGAGGAACTGCTCCGGAAGGCGGAGCAGATCGGCAACTACAAGTCGAACCTGGTGCCTGCCTTCATCGTCATCGGGGCGATCTTCATCATCATCAACTACCTGCTGACCGTCGTCGCCCAGCGGGTCGAGTCCCTGATGCGCCGCCGCGGCCGCTCCGCCGGCGGTCCCCTGACCGCCGACCCGGTCGACCAGAGCACCGTCGCGGTCGTCGGCCAGGACACCAACAACTGAACCAATCTCATCAAGAACAGGGCCCGGGACTCTCCCCGGGCCCTTTTCTTCGCCGTCGGCAACCGATGACTCTTCGTGCCGGTCGTTGCTCAGCGCAAGGTGTTGAAGGAGTCGCGGATGATCTCGAGGGCTTCGGCGGCTTCTTCCTCGGTCAGGGTCATCGGGGGCGCCATCCGGAGGACGTTGCCGTAGAGGCCGCCCTTGCCGACCAGGAGGCCGCGGTTCTTGGTCTCCTGCTGGAGTTTCGCGGTACTGGCGGCGTCGGGGCTGTTGTCGTCCGGCTTGACGATCTCGGCGGCGAGCATCAGACCCTTGCCGCGGACGTCGCCGAGCTCGGGGAACTCGTCGGAGATGCCGCGCAGGCCGTCGACCAGTTGCGCGCCGCGCTTGGCCGCGTTGGCCTGCAGGTCCTTGTCGAGCAGGTAGTCGATCGTCGCCTTCGCCGCGCTGGTCGAGATCGGGTTGCCGCCGAACGTGGACAGCGAGTTCGCCTTGACGCTGTCCATCAACTCGGCCTTGGCGACCACGCCGCCGATCGCGAACCCGTTGCCGAGCCCCTTCGCGAACGTCATCGCATCCGGTACGACGTCGTGCGCCTGGATGCCCCAGAAATGGTCACCGGTCCGGCCCCACCCGGTCTGCACCTCGTCGGAGATGAACAGGATCCCGTACTCGTCCAGGACCTCCTTGAAGGCGGCGTACAGCCCGTCGGGCGGTGACGAGAACCCGCCGACGCCCTGGATCGGCTCGGCGATCAGACAGGCGACATCACCCGACGTCGTGGTCTCGATGACGTTGCGGAGGTCGTCGACGCAGACCTTGATGTAGTCGGCGTCCGACAGATCGCGGAACGGGCTGCGATAGCGGTACGCGCCCTGGACGTACTGCACGTTCACCGGTGAGAGGCTGCTCGCGGACCAGCCGCGGTTGCCGGTGATCGCGACCGTGCCGAACGCGCGGCCGTGGTACGAGTTCCGCATCGCCAGGACCTGGTTCGAGCGGCGGTTCTGGGTGGCGAGCAGCAAGGCCGTCTCGTTCGCCTCGGTGCCGGAGTTGGCGAAGAACACCTTCGCGTCCGGGATCCCGGACAGCTCGGCGATCTGCTCGGCCAGCTCGATCTGCTTCCGGATCAGGTACACCGTCGAAGTGTGCGCGATCCCGGTGCCGAGCTGCTCACGCACAGCGTCCGAGATCTCCGCGATGTCGTACCCGATCGCGTTGGTCAGGATGCCGGCGAAGAAGTCGATGTAGGTGTTGCCCTCACCGTCCGTCACCCGCCGTCCGGACCCGGAGACGATCTCGATCGGCTCCTCGTAGTACAACGCGAGCCAAGCCGGCATGACGGCCTTGTGACGCTCCCAGAGCTCCGCATGTGTCATGGGGCAAGCATTACACCGGTTGACCGATAGCGCAGGTCTATGACGTTAAGGTGCTCTGCGTGACAATGCCGAGCATCCCGCATGTGGATATCGAGTCCCTGGAGCACTTCGACCGGCTGCTCGCCGCGGGGGCCACCGCGATGGCGGGGTGGCGGGTGCAGTCGGTGGATCTGACCCGGCGTACGGCGGAGATCGTCGGGCTGAAGCCGATGGGGTCGCTGTTCCTCGGGTGTGTGCTGGAGGAGAAGGCGGACGCGTGGGTCCGCGACGGCGGCGGTCTGGTGTTCCCGGCGATCCCAGAGCTGCCGTTCGACGCGTACCGCGGGCGGCTGTACGACGCCGACGAGCTGTACGCCGGTCTGGAGCACGGGTACGACGCCACTCCGGACGCCCGCATCTACGCCTGGTCCCGCCAGCAGGACGAGAAGGGCGACACCGGCCGCACACTCGCCGCGGCGCTCCACGACCACGCCATCGGCGATGCCCTCACCGAGCTCCCCGACGACAAGCCCTGGGTCGGCGTGATGGGCGGCCACGGCGTGCTGCGGGGCAGCGACGACTACCGCTCCGCCGTACTGCTCGGCCGCACACTCGCGCGCGCGGGCCGGATGGTGGTGACCGGAGGCGGTCCGGGAGCCATGGAGGCCGCCAACCTCGGCGCATCGCTGGCGGCGTACGACGATGCCGTGCTGGATGCTGCTGTTGCGGAGCTGGCCGCCGTACTGTCGTTCCGCCCGTCCATCGGCGACTGGGCGTCCACGGGCCTCGCCGTCCGCTCGCAGTACCCCGGTGACGGCGGAGTGTCGATCCCGACCTGGTTCTACGGTCATGAGCCGCCGAACGTGTTCGCCGGCGCGATCGCGAAGTACTTCTCGAACGCCCAGCGCGAAGACGTCCTGCTCGGCCGTGCGCACGGCGGCATCATCTACCTGACCGGAGCCGCCGGCACCGTCCAGGAGGTCTTCCAGGCGGTCACGCCGAACTACTACGGCGACGCAGCCACCCAGATCCCGCTGATCCTCGTCGGCACCGACTACTGGACCAGCCAGCTCCCGGTCTGGCCCCTGCTCGAGTCCCTCTCCGTCGGCCGCCACATGCGACTCCACCTGGTCGACACGATCGACGAGGCCGCCGGTCTGGTCAGTTGACTCGCTGGGGCTTGAACTGCATCTGCGGGTTGGCGTACGCGTCCTGCGACTCGATGAGCTGCAGCTCGCGCTCACCCGACTCATGGGTCCGGGTGAGCAGTTCGAAGACGCTCGACGTCGTACGGGCCAGCGCCTCCGCGAGATCGCCCGTACGGCGGTAGTGCGCCGTGAAGAGCGCGGCCGTCACGTCGCCCGACCCGTTCGCCTTCATCGGGATGTACGGCGTCTGCACGAGCCATGCGCCGCTGTCGTCGACGGCGAGCATCTCGATCGTGCCTTCCTCGCGGTCCGGGCGCTCGACGCTGGTGACGAGCACCGTCCGCGGTCCGGTCGCGCGCACCAGCTCGACCGAGGCCAGCGTGGACTCGAGCGTGTCCGGCTCGGTGCCGGTCAGGAAGCCCAGCTCGAACTGGTTGGGCGTGATGATGTCGGCCGCCGGAACCACCCGGTCCCGCAACAGCACCGGGATGGCAGGCGCTACGAAGCACCCGGATTTCGCGTTGCCCATCACCGGGTCGCAGGAGTACAAGGCATTCGGGTTGGCCGCCTTGACCCGCTGCACCGCCTCGAGGATCACGTCGGCGATCCCCTCCCCGCCCTGGTAACCCGACAGCACCACGTCGATCTGCGGAAGGACCCCGCGGTCCTCGATCCCGAGCAGCACCTCGCGTACGTCGTCCGGGCTGATCATGGGCCCGCGCCACGCCCCGTAGCCGGTGTGGTTCGAGAAGTTCACCGTGTACACCGGCAGCACCTCGACACCGATCCGCTGCAACGGGAACACAGCTGCCGAGTTACCCACATGCCCGTACGCAACCGCCGACTGAATCGAAAGGATCTTCACTCCCCGATCATCCCATCGCCCGTGATTTGTCGGTGGTGGGGTTTAGCGTGCGCGGCATGACGAACTTCGTGTTGGTGCCGGGGGCTTGGCTGGGTGCGTGGGCCTGGGACGAGGTGGCCGCCGTACTGCGGGCCGAGGGGCACGGCGTCCATCCGGTGACGTTGAGCGGGCTGGCCGACCGGCGGGACGAAGCTGCCGGTCAGCAGCAGCATGTCGACGACATCGTGGCTGTGATCGAGTCGCAGGACCTGCGGGACGTCGTGCTCGCGGGGCACAGCTACTCCGGGATACCGGTCGGTCAGGCGGCGGGGCGGATCGGCGATCGGCTGCGACGGGTGGTGTATGTCGACTCCAACATCCCGACCGACGGGAAGTCGTTCGTCGACGGGTGGTCGGCGGAAGGACAGGCGTGGGTCCGGGACCAGCTGGAGTCGTCCGGTGGCTACTGGCCGCCGCTCACCGCCGAGGACTACGTCGGCCAGGATCTCTCCGACGAGGCGATCGCGCTGATCCTGGAGCGCGGTACGCCGCATCCCGGCCGCTCCATCACCGAGCCGGCTCACCTGGTCCGCCCGATCGGCGAGCTGCCCACGACGTACATCAAGTGCCTGATGGACGGTGCGACACCGTCGTCCGACGTGGCCGAACAGCTCGAGTCACCACAGTGGGAGCTCGTCGAACTCCCCACCGGTCATTGGCCGATGTTCTCCCAGCCCATCGCCCTGGCGAAGATCCTGACGACGGCCTGACGGTTGGTGAGCCGGCCGCGGGTGAAGTCCGCGGGCTCCGTCACTTGCTGGCGGCGGCGAGTTGGCCGCAGGCGCCGTCGATCTCCTGGCCGCGGGTGTCGCGGACGGTGGTGGGGATGCCGGCGGCCTCGAGGCGGCGGACGAACTCGCGCTCGTCGGCCGGGTCGGAGGCGGTCCACTTCGAGCCGGGTGTCGGGTTCAGCGGGATCAGGTTGACGTGCACCCAGCCCCAGTCGCCCCGCGCGTTGAGCTTCTCCGCGAGCAGATCGGCCCGCCAGGCGTGGTCGTTGATGTCGCGGATCATCGCGTACTCGATCGAGACCCGCCGCTTGGTCTGCCGTGCGTACCCCCAGGCAGCGTCGAGCACCTCGTCGACCTTCCACCGGTTGTTGATCGGCACCAGCTCGTCGCGCAGCTCGTCGTCCGGCGCGTGCAGCGACAGCGCGAGCGTGACCGGGATGCCTTCGGTGGCGAGCTGGTTGATCCGCGGCACCAGGCCGACAGTCGACACCGTCACGCCACGGGCCGAGATCCCCAGCCCCTCCGGCGACGGGTCGGTGAACCGGCGTACGGCGCCCATCACGGCCTTGTAGTTGGCCATCGGCTCGCCCATGCCCATGAACACGATGTTGCTGACCCGCCCGGGCCCCCCGGCGATCTCACCGCGCGCCAGCGCCCGCGCACCGTCGACGACCTGCTCGACGATCTCGGCGGTCGACATGTTCCGCGTCAGTCCGCCTTGGCCGGTCGCGCAGAACGGGCACGCCATCCCGCAACCCGCCTGCGAGGACACGCACATCGTGGCGCGGCCCGGATACCGCATCAGGACGGACTCGACCAGCGAACCGTCGAGCAGCTTCCAGAGCGTCTTCCGGGTCTCCCCGTTGTCGCACTCGAGGTCGCGGACGCGGGTCAGCAGCGGCGGCATCAGGTCGGCGACCAGCTTGTCGCGGGTCGCGGCCGGCAGGTCGGTCATCTCGGCCGGGTCGGACACCAGCCGGGAGAAGTAGTGGTTGGACAGCTGCTTGGCGCGGAACGCGGGCTCGCCGAGCGCGGCCACCGCAGTACGCCGCTCCTCCCCCGTGAGGTCAGCGAGGTGCCGCGGCGGCTTCTTGGCGCGACGCGGCTCATCGAACACCAGGGGAAGGGAAGTAGTCATAACCGACCTATTGTCGCAAGGTCGGACTACCGTTCACAAATTCACATCCCATGACCCGCGTCACCCGCGGGCTTGCGGTCGGAGTGGCCGAGTTTGCGGTCCGGGGCTATCCGGTCCCGCACCATCTGCTTGAGCAGCGGGATCTCGGCGAAGCCGCCCTCTGCTTTCCTCGACCACAGCAACTCGCCGTCGAGGCTGATGTCGAACACCCCGCCGGACCCGGGGACCAGCGCGACCTCGCCCAGCTCCTGGGGAAAGGTGGTCAGCAGCTCCTGAGCGGTCCACGCCGCCCGCATCAGCCACCGGCACTGGGTGCAGTACTCGATCTCCAACCGCGGCTCTCTCGTCACGGCGACCAAGGTATCGCCGTGACGAGAGCCGGCCTCAGGCCGAGTAGCCCTTCGGTGGGATCAGCGTGGCGAGCTGGTTGAAGGTCAGCCAGTACGTCGCCGTCGGGGCGAACCCGGCCGGGTCCGCGATCAGTACGGTCTGGTCGCTGTCGTCGTACCCGATCACCGTGAAGTAGTGGTAGATCGTGTAGTTCGGGTAGCCCGGCGGGTGGTTGCTGGCCGGGGCAACGATGTTGGCGACGATCGGGTAGTTGTTGTTGATGTCCAGGACGACGTCCCGCCAGAGCAGGTCACGCTGCGCCTGGGTGGGCGGGTCGTTGGGCATCTCCTTCGTCTCGTACCAGCCGGTGCCGAGGTGGTTGTTGAGCACCCGGGTGACCTGGCCGATCCAGTCCGTGCCGTTGGTCGTGGTCGGCAGCTCGTTCGCCAGCTGCTGCTGACTGGGCGGCGCGATCCGGGCCGAGAGGGCGATCCGGGTCGCGGCCGGGCCGCACCAGTAGCCGGTCTGCTGGTACTGGAAGTCGATGTTCAGCGTTCGGACGGTCTGCGTCGAGTAGCCGAGCTTCGGCACCGGTTTGATCGCTGCGGCGTGAGCTGCATCGACCGGAGCAGTGGGCTGAGCGGTCGCCGGAGACAGCGGGAGGGCGGCGGCTGCGATGAGCGCCAGACCGCAGAGCGCGGCCTTGAACTTCGTCGTGGGGGTCATGTCAGCTCCTCACCGGACGACCGGGGCGGATCATCCTGTGTTTGATACTGACACACAACTCGGTAGGTCGAGTGAAAAAATCACCGACCCTTTCGACCTCAGTGGAAAGGGTCGGTGATTTCCCGCACCAGCCAGCGCACGGCGTGATCCGGGTACGGGCGCGGCAGCGACAGCACGATGTGATCGAACCCCAGCTCGACCGCCCGTTGCACGATCGCGCGCGTGCCGGCCGGGTCGTCGTACGCGACGATCTGCTGCAGCGACCGGCTGAGCGTGGCCGGATCCCGTCCGATCCGGGCGCACTCCGCGTCCAGCCGGCGTACCCGATCGGCGAGGGTGTCGAGGTCGGTGTGTGGCGGGCCGCTGATGTTCCAGATATCGGCGTACTCCGCGACCAGCCGAAGCATGCGGTTGCCCCAGCCGCCGATCAGGAGCGGCGGACCCGCGGGCTGGATCGGCTTGGGTGCGTTACGGTTGCGCTCCAGCGTGAAGTGTTTGCCGTGGAAGTCGAACTCGTCCTCGGTCCACATCCGGCGCAGGATCTCGATCGTCTCGCGGAGGCGGTCGACCCCCTCCCCCGGCGGCACGAGCGTCAATCCGTAGGCGGCGTACTCCTCGATCGCCGGGTTCGGGCCGGTCGGCTGATGGGTTCCGCCCGCACCGAGGCCCATGATCAGCCGGCCGCCGGAGATGACGTCCAGGGTGCTGGCGATCTTGCCGAGCACGGCCGGCGGGCGGATCCGGTTGCTGGTGACGAGCAGGCCGAGGCGGAGCCGGGTGGTCTGCGCGGCGAGAGCGGCGAGCAAGGTCCAGCCCTCGAGGACGTCGCCGTTCTTCGGGCCGGCGAGCGGGAGGAAGTGGTCCCACAGCCAGGCGTCGCGGATCTGCGGGGTCTCGTCGGCCTCGAGCCAGACGCGGCGGATATCGGCGTACGGGACGTGCATCGGGGTGGTCTTCAGACCGAAGGTTGGTTGCATAATCGTCAGGGTAACTGATGATCAGGGCTACTGACGATCAGTGTGGCGGTAGATTAGGTGGCATGTCTGATCGGCTCGGGTATCTGCTGAAACACGTCTTCGCGGAGCTCACCGAAGCTCAGACCAAGGCGCTGGCTCCGCACGGTCTGAACGGGCGTGACCTGGCGGTCCTGTCCGCGATCGTCGCCGGTGAGCCGCTGTCCCAGCTCGAGGTCGCGGCCCGGCTGCGGGTGGACCGCACGTCGATCGGCGATCTGCTGGACGGGCTGGAGGAGCGTGGGTTCGTCGAGCGCCGGCGCAGCCCGGAGGACCGGCGGCGGAATGTCGTAGTACTGACGGCTCTGGGTCAGTCGACATTCGACGAGGCGGAGCGGGTTCGGCTGGAGGTCGAGCGTGAGTTCCTCGCTCCCCTGCCGGCTCCGGACCGTTTCCGGGACGATCTGCGGCTGCTGCTCGGGGAATGAGGGCTCCGGCGCACCCGTTGGACTGAATATGCCCTCCGTCCCGCTGTCAGTCCTGGACCGTTCTCGGACGCGCGTTGGTGAGACGGAGCCGGAGACGCTGCGCGCGACAGTGGAGTTCGCCCAGCAGGTGGAAGACCTTGGCTACAAGCGTTTCTGGGTGTCAGAGCATCACAGCGTGCCTGGGGTGGTCGGCTCGGCGCCGACAGTCCTGGCTGCGGCGGTTGCTGCTCGCACCTCGCACATCCGCGTCGGCACTGGTGGCGTGATGCTGCCGAACCACCAGCCCTTAGTGGTGGCGGAGCAGTTCGGCGTACTGGAGTCGCTGTACCCGGGCCGCATCGACATGGGCCTCGGCCGCTCGGTCGGCTTCACGAACGGGGTACGGCGTGCGCTCGGCGTCGAGAAGGACGCTGCGGACGACTTCAGCGCACAGGTGCAGGAGCTGCTCGGCTATCTGGCCGGTACGTCGGACGTGCACGCGCGTCCGGGCGAAGGGCTGAAGGTCCCGCCGTTCATCCTGGCCGTCGGCTCGGGCGCTTCCATCGCCGCATCGCTCGGGCTACCTGTCGTCCTGGCTGCCGGTCCTGACGCTGTGGACCTGGTCTCGTCCTACCGGGCATCCTTCCAGCCGTCGGCGTGGGCTCCGCAGCCCTACGTCATCCTCGCCGTCACCGCCGCGGTCGGGGACACCACGGAGGCGGCCCGTCAGCTGTTGTTGCCCGAGGCATGGGCCAGCGCTTACTCACGCACTCGCGGCGTCTTCCCGGCGTTGCAGCCCGACGTGCCTGCGACGATGAACGCTCGCGAGCAGGAGTTCTTCGAGAACGCGCTGCGCGGCCAGTACTACGGAACCTCGGACGAGGTGCACGCCGCCGTCGAGGACCTCGTGCAGCGGACAGCCGCGGACGAAGTGCTGATCACGACCAACACCTACGACCGCGACGATCTCCTCGCCTCGTTGGCGAAACTCATCGGCTGATCCTGGCCTCGAGCCGCTTCCGGACATCCGGCCACTCGTCGGCCAGGATCGAGAACACCACGGTGTCGCGGAACGAGCCGTCAGCCATCAGCATGTGCCGCCGCAGCACGCCCTCACGGGTCGCGCCGAGCTTGGCGATCGCCGCCTGCGAGCGGGTGTTCTTCGAGCCGGTCTGGATCTTCACGCGGCCGAATCCGCACACCTCGAAGGCGTGCTCCAGCAGCAGCAGTTTGGCCGCGGGGTTGACCGCGGTCCCCCAGACAGCGGGCGCGTAGCCGGTGTAGCCGAGGTGGATCCGCTCGTTCACCAGGTCGACGTCGGCCAGGCTCGACGTACCGACAACAGTGCCGTCGGCAACCATCCGGACGACGTACGCGAACCGCTTCTCCGCGGCCGGGATCCACTTCGCCCGCATCTCGTCGGCGCTCTTCGGCATTGCGGCTGGGCCGCCGCCGAAGCCTCCGGCGTACACCTGCTCGATGGCGATCGCGGCGTACAGCTCGTCGATATCGGACTCCTGCATCCGATCCAGCCGTACGACGTCGCCGACCAGGGACCGCCCGTCCGGTGCGATCGTCATGGTGTCAGCCCTTCACCAGGAGATGCAGCACCAGCCAGACGATGGGCGCGGTCGCGAGCAGCGAGTCCAACCGGTCCATCACACCGCCGTGGCCGGGCAGCAGGTTCGACATGTCCTTGATGCCCAGGTCACGCTTGATCATCGACTCGCCGAGATCGCCGACCGTCGCGGTCAGCACGGCGACGGCGCCGACGATCGCACCGACCCACCAATGCCCGTCGAGCAGCCAGACAACCCCGGCAATGCCCGCCCCGACACAGGCGAGCGCCGAGCCCGCGAAGCCCTCCCAGGACTTCTTCGGGCTGATCGTCGGCGCCATCGGGTGCTTGCCGAACAGCACGCCGGCCACATAGCCGCCGACGTCGCTGGCGACCACCACCAGGAAGAAGGTCACCACCCGCCCCGGGCCGTCCGCGTCCGGCTGGACCAGCAGGATCGCGAACCCGGCCAGCAACGGCACATAGCCGACCAGGAAGACGCCGGCGCTGACGTCGCGAACGAATCCGATCGAACCACCCGGCATCCGCCAGAAAATGGTCGCCAGCACTGTCAGCGCGAGCGCGACCAGGAGCGCCATCGGTCCGCCGAAATAGGCTGATGCCAGCATCGCCGTCGTACCGGCGAACATCGGGATCCGCGGGATGGCCGCGCCGCCGGTGCGCAGGGCCTTGATCATCTCGTCGACAGCCACCAGGACGACGACGAGCACCAGGACGGTGAACAGGACCTTCTGCCAGTACAGCGATCCGAGGATCAGTGCGCCGAGCCCGACTCCCACCGCGATGGCCGCGGGCAGATTACGCCCGGCACGGCTCGGGCTGGGACTCGGCGCGGGCGTGCTCTCGACGCCCATCACACCTCGAGCAGTTCGGCTTCCTTGTGCTTGAGCAGATCGTCGATCGAGTCGACGTACTTCTTCGTCAACCCGTCGAGCCGCTTCTCAGCACTCTTGCCCTCGTCCTCGCCCGCATCGCCGTCCTTGACCGACTTGTGCACCTGGTCCATGGCGTGCCGGCGGATGTTGCGGACCGAGACCTTGGCTTCCTCGCCCTTGGTCTTGGCGACCTTGATGTACTCCTTGCGCCGCTCCTCGGTCAGCTGCGGCATCACCACCCGGATCACCGCGCCGTCGTTGCCCGGGTTCACACCCAGGTCCGAGTCGCGGATCGCCTTCTCGATCGCCGCCATCGCACCCTTGTCGTACGGCGAGATCAGCACGGTCCGGGGCTCCGGGACCTGGAAACCGGCCAGCTGCTGCAGCGGCGTCGGGCTGCCGTAGTAGTCGGCCAGGATGCCCGCGAACATCTGCGGGTGCGCCCGGCCGGTGCGGATCGCGGCGAAGTCGTCCTTCGCGACCTCCACGGCCTTCGCCATCTTCTGCTCGGCTTCGCGGAGAGCTTCGTCGATCACGACATTCCTCGCTTCCTCTGGGCCGCGTCGATGCGGCCACTCCTACTGCGCCTTGTGACAACCGATCCTAGTGGTACGCCGCCGTACGCCGGGTTATTGCCCCCGGGAGACGACCGTGCCGATCTTCTCGCCGTGGATCACCCGGGCGATGTTGCCCTCCTCGAGGCCGAAGATCACGATCGGCAGCGCGTTGTCGCGGGCCAGGCTGATCGCGGTGGCATCGGCCACCCGGAGGCCGCGGGCCAGGAAGTCGTCGTACGACAGCTGGTCGAACTTGACCGCGTCCGGGTTCTTCTTCGGGTCGGAGTCGTAGACCCCGTCCACGCCCTGCTTGCCCATCAGCAACGCCTCGGCGCCGACCTCGAGCGCGCGCTGGGCGGCGACGGTGTCGGTGGAGAAGTACGGCATCCCGGAGCCGGCGCCGAAGATGACCACGCGGCCCTTCTCCAGGTGCCGCTCAGCCTTGCGCGGGATGTACGGCTCGGCGACCTGGCCCATCGTGATCGCGGTCTGCACCCGGGTCTCGATACCGAGCTTCTCCAGGAAGTCCTGCAGGGCCAGGCAGTTCATCACCGTGCCGAGCATGCCCATGTAGTCGGCGCGGTTCCGCTCCATGCCGCGCTGCTGCAGCTCGGCGCCGCGGAAGAAGTTGCCACCGCCGACCACCACGGCGACCTGGACACCGGCCCGGGCCACGTCGGCGATCTGCTTGGCGATCGAGTTCACGACGTCGGGGTCGACGCCCAGCTTGCCGCCGCCGAACACCTCACCCGACAGCTTGAGCAACACCCGGTGGTAGGCCGGGGCGAACGGCGAAGAGGCCGGATTCGTCTCGGTACCCAGGGTTTCCGTCACGATTCCGGCCTCCTCGTTCGTTGCTGTCCTGTTCAGATCCTCGTCGGGATCAGGCGCCGACCTCGAAGCGGGCGAACCGCTTCACGGTCACACCGGCCTCGTCCAGGACGGCCTTCACGGACTTCTTGCTCTCGGTCACCGACGGCTGCTCGAGCAGAACGACGTCCTTGAAGAAGCCGTTCACCCGGCCCTCGACGATCTTCAGCAACGCCTGCTCCGGCTTGCCCTCCTCGCGGGCGGTCGCCTCGGCGATCCGCTTCTCGTTCTCGACCGTCTCGGCCGGGACCTCGTCGCGGGTGGTGTACAGCGGGCGCATCGCGGCGGCCTGCATGGCAGCGCCACGGGCGGCCTCGACGTTGTCGCCCTCGAACTCGACCAGCACGCCGACCTGGGCCGGCAGATCCGCGGCACGCTTGTGCATGTACGCGGTCACCTGGCCGTCGAACACGGCCACCTTGCCGAGCTCCAGCTTCTCGCCGATGACGGCGGCCAGGGCCTCGATGTTCTCGGCGACCGACTTGCCGTCGGTCAGCTTCTCGTTCAGCAGGCCCTCGACGTCGCCGACCTTGCTCGCCGAGGCGTGCGCGACGATGTCGGCGGCGAGCTGCTGGAACTGCTCGTTCTTGGCGACGAAGTCGGTCTCGCAGTTCAGCTGGACCAGCGCGTTCTCCGCCGCGGCCACCAGGCCGTTGGTGGCGGACCGCTCGGCGCCGCGCTTGGCCGCCTTGGCCGCGCCGTGGATGCGCAGCTCCTCGATCGCCTTCTCGAAGTCGCCGTCGGTGGTCTCGAGCGCCTTCTTCGCGTCCATCATGCCCGCGCCGGTGGCGTCGCGGAGCTTCTTCACGTCAGCGGCGGTGTAGTTCGCCATTCCTCGTTCTCTCGTCTTGTCGATGCGGCTGGATGGGCGGGGCAGGCCCGGTTGCGGACCGTGCGACGCAGCTGGGTGCCGCCCGGCGGGACCGGGCGGCATCCACGGCTGTCAGGCCTCGTCGGCCCTCGGGGTCTCGTCGGCCTTCGCCTCGGTCGCGGCCTCGGTCGCGGCCGGGGCCTCCTCGGCCGGGGTCTCCTCGGACTTGGCCTCGGCGGCTTCCGGCGCGGTCTCGATGACGGCGTCGGTCGCGACCGGCTCGGTCAGGACGTCGGCGGCCGGGGTGGCCGGGGCAGCCTCGGCGGCCTTCTCCTCGGTCTTGGCGGTGCCGTTCTGGCTCTCCAGCAGCTCGCGCTCCCAGGCGGCCAGCGGCTCCTCCTGGCCCAGCTCCTCGCCGGAGGCGGCAGCGCCCTGGCCGGAGCGGCCCATCAGACCGTCGGCGACGGCGTCGGCGACGACCCGGGTCAGCAGGCCGACCGAGCGGATCGCGTCGTCGTTCCCCGGGATCGGGTAGTCGACCTCGTCCGGGTCGCAGTTGGTGTCCAGGATGCCGATGATCGGCAGCTTCAGCTTGCGCGCCTCGTCGACGGCGAGGTGCTCCTTCTTGGTGTCCACGATCCACACGGCGGCCGGAACCCGGGCCATGTCGCGGATACCGCCGAGGGTCTTGAGCAGCTTGTCGTGCTCGCGACGCTTCTGCAGCAGCTCCTTCTTCGTGACACCGGAGGCGGCGACGTCGTCGAAGTCGATCAGCTCGAGCTCCTTGAGACGCTGGAGCCGCTTGTTCACGGTCTGGAAGTTGGTCAGCATGCCGCCCAGCCAGCGCTGGTTCACGTACGGCATCCCGACCCGGGTCGCCTGCTCGGCGATCGCTTCCTGGGCCTGCTTCTTCGTGCCGACGAACAGGATCGCCCCGCCCGACGCGACCGTGCTGCGGACGAACTCGTACGCGCGGTCGATGTAGGACAGCGACTGCTGCAGGTCGATGATGTAGATGCCGTTGCGCTCGGTGAGGATGTAGCGCTTCATCTTCGGGTTCCAGCGCCGGGTCTGGTGCCCGAAGTGCACGCCGCTCTCGAGCAGCTGCTTCATGGTCACGACGGCCATGAGGTGGTCTCCTTTGGCGACCCGGCTGATTCGTCCGGGTCTACTCGGTTGTCTCGCGTCGGATCGGATGATCCGCAGCTCCTGATGCCCGTCGCGCCGCTCCGCCCGGATCACTCCGGGACCGCTGGAACGACAGCACTTGTGCGGGCATGCGTAGTCGCCCCACCTAGATGGGGCGCCACCGGAAGTGTACGTGACCACCCGCGGGCAACGCGAACCGGCCCTGGTTATCCACAAACCTCTTCTTCGGGGCCTCCGGCCGACGCCGACGACGGCATCTTCCCTGGCATGAACCTCGCCCTGCTCTCCCTCGCCATCCTGCCCACCACCGCCTCCGACTGGCCGCTCCAGCCCCGTCCGGAGGTCGTCCACGGCTTCGAACTACCCGCCAAACCGTGGCTCCCCGGCCACCGCGGCGTCGACCTGGCCGGCCACCCCGGCCAACCCGTCCTCGCCGCGACCCCCGGCACGATCACGTACGCCGGACCACTGGCCGGCCGCGGCGTCATCACGATCACCACCGGCACCCGTCGCACGACGTACGAACCGGTCGTGCCCGCGGTGTCGGTCGGCACCACCGTCCAGACCGGCACCGTCATAGGCCGCCTGTCCGCCGCCGGCTCACACTGCCGGCCGAGGACCTGCCTGCACTGGGGCCTGCTCGACGCCAAGCAATACCTGAATCCGCTAACCCTCGTGCCCAACCGACCGGTCCGCCTACTCCCCCTCGCCGATCCACCTGCCGACCCCGTTCCGGCGGCGCACGCCCCGGCTGCCCGACCACCATCCGCGCCACCAGCGGCCGGCGAGGCCGACCGGCGGACGGCCAAGCTGATCATCGCCGCGACGGCAGCGCTGACGCTGACCGCCGGCCTGCTGATCAGACGCGAGTAGCCGTCACCCGCGCCCGAATGCTCAGCTGCCGGGGACGCGGGCCTGCCAGGCGTCCTCGTCCTTCGAGCGGCGCTCGACGCCGGCCGGGAGCTTGTTCTTGGCGAGATCGATCAACGTCGTGTTCTCGAGTACGTCGCGCAGGCTGGCGCGAGCCGCGATCCAGACCCGTTGGAGGACCACCGCATGTTCGTTGTACGAAACGCTCTCCGGCCGGACACCGGAGATGCTCACGATCGGACCGTCCACCGCCCGCATCACGTCGGCGACCGAGATGTCGTTGGGGTCGACGGCCAGCCGCCATCCACCCGACTGCCCGCGCTGACTCGACAGCACGCCGGCCCGGCGCAGGTCGGCGAGGATGCCCTGCAGGAAGCCGTGCGGAATGCCCTGCGCCCGGCTGAGCTCCTCGGCCGACACCACCGAAGGATCGTCGGCCACCCACCGTTGGGTGATCTCGATCAGAGCTCGCAACGCATAGTCAGACTTCGCCGAAACCCGCATGTCCCGCAGTCTGCCGCATCGGGCCACTCACGCGCCGCATCCCCCGCAGACAGACCCGTTCTGCGCCGGGTGTCGTGGTCAGGCGCGCGGATGCGCCTGCTGGTACGCCTTCCGCAGCCGATCGCTCGAAACGTGGGTGTAGACCTGCGTCGTCGCCAGCGACGCGTGCCCGAGCAGTTCCTGCACGCTCCGAAGGTCCGCCCCGCCTTCGAGCAGATGTGTCGCCGCCGTGTGCCGCAGTCCGTGCGGGGCCAGATCCGGTGCGTCGACGACCGCGACCCGCTCGTGCACCATCCGCCGTACCGCTCGTTGGTCGATCCGGCCACCACGCGCGCCGAGGAACGCGGCCGGTCCGCTTCCCGCACGCGCCAGCTGCGGCCGCGCCTCGGCCAGCCATCGCTCGAGCGCTTCCCCAGCGGGTACGCCGTACGGGACCGACCGTTCCTTGCGCCCCTTGCCGAACACACGGACTACGCGGCGCGACCGGTCGATGTCGTCGACGTCGAGCGCGCACAGCTCGCCGACGCGGATCCCGGTTGCGTACAGGAGCTCCATGATCGCGAGGTCACGCAACCCGACCGGACTTCCGTCGTCAGCGGCAACGGCTGCCGCATCGAGGACGGCTCGCGTGTCCGCCTGACCCAGCACGCCCGGCAGCGTCTTGTGCGGTTTGGGGCTGGCGAGCAATGCTCCCGGGTCCGTACCGATTCGTTCGGTCCGCTGCGCCCACGCGGTGAACACCCTTGCGGCCGTCGCCCGGCGAGCCATCGTGCTGCGGGATTTCCCCAGACTTTGCTGTTTGGCCAGCCAGGACCGCAGCCCCCGGATGTCCAGCCCGCCCAGATCATCGTGACCAAGCCGAATCAAATGTTCGAGTAAATCCGCGACATCCCCGATGTAGGCTCTGACCGAGTGAGTGCTGAGGTCCCTTTCCGCCGTCAGATGCCGTTCGTAGTCAGCCAGTAACTGAGTGAAGCCTTCCGGCCAGGAAGGGTTCCCACTGACATCGTCCGGCGTCATGTCTCGACGATGCGTGAGGTGGCCCGGCATCGCAAGCCACCGCGCGGAGACCGGCGAGAGGAGGTCTGGTCGATAGCCCGACGGTCGACTACTGTTCGGCCCGATTGCCCTAGTAGCAACGGAGGCACCCCTGACCATGGCCCCCTCAGCGAACGGACAGACCGTAGGCCGGCGCCTGCCGGTCGAGTCGGCGTTCACTCGAGTCGAGGACGCGCGGCACCGTCTGCCGCGCTTGTTCGGTCGTCGCGACCTGGTCGTACTCGGCCTGGGCGTGATGATCGGCTCCGGCATCTTCAGCATCAGCGGCGTCCAGGCGGCCAATGTCGCCGGACCGGCAGTGATCCTGTCGTTCGTCATCGCCGCGATCGTCTGCGTGCTGGCCGCGGCCTGTTACGCCGAGCTGTCCTCGACGATCCCTGTCTCCGGTAGCGCGTACACCTTCAGTTACGTGACTTTCGGCGAGATGTGGGCCTGGCTGGTCGGTTGGGCGCTCGTGCTCGAACTCGTCACCGCGGCGGCGATCGTCGCTCGCGTCTGGTCGGCGTACTTCCTGGCCACGCTGGACGGATTCGGAGTCACACTGCCGGACGGCATCGCGCAGTTCTTCGGTCCCGAGGCGAAGGTGAACCTCGTTGCCCCCTTGCTGCTGCTGGTTCTGACCGCGCTGATCGTCACCGGCACCAAGCTGTCGGCCCGGGTGCTGACCGTCGTCGTGATCGCGAAGGTCGCGGTGATCCTGCTCGTCGTGATCGTCGGTGCGGCGCACGTGAGCATGTCGAACTACCACCCGTTCGTGCCGCCGGCCCGGGCCGCGCCCGCGACCGCGAGTCCGACGTTGCTGGGCTGGATCCTGGACTCGTCGTTCGGATCGTTCGGGACGATGGGCATTTTCACCGCCGCCAGCACGATCGTGTTCGCGTACATCGGCTTCGACCTGATCGCGACCGCGTCGGAAGACGCCCGCAGCCCGCGGAAGACCGTCCCGCAAGGAATGCTGCTCGGCGTCGGCGCGGTGACCATCCTGTACATCGCGATGGCAGTCGTCCTGGTCGGCATGCGCCCGTACGGCAAGCTCGGCGGAGCCGCTCCGGTATCCGAAGCATTAGCCGCGGTCGGAGTCGGATGGGCCGCGAAGGTGGTCAATCTAGGTGCTTTGCTCGCGTTGATGACGGTGATCATGGTGGTACTCATCGCGCAGAGCCGTGTCCTGTTCAACATGGGTCGTGACGGCCTGCTGCCGAAGAGCCTCGGCCGGGTCAGCCGGGTGTACTCCTCCCCCGCCCGCGCCGCCGGCTTCGCAGGTCTCGCCGCGCTGGCGCTCACGCTCTACCCGAAGGTCCTCGAGCTCGAGGAGCTGCTGGTCATCGGCGCGCTGTTCTGCTTCGCGTTCTGCGCGGTCGGCGTACTGACGCTGCGGCGCTCGGAGCCGAACCTGGAGCGCGGCTTCCGGGTGCCGATGGTCCCGCTGATCCCGCTGCTGTCGCTCGCCTCGACGGTGTGGCTGATGCTGAACCTGAAGACCAGCACCTGGACCAAGTTCGGCGTCTGGATGCTCCTCGGCATCGCGATCTACGCCCTCTACGGCCGCTGGCACAGCCGCCTCGCCAACGAGGACAGCTGGGACTTCGACCTGGGCGACACCGACCCCGGCACCGGCGGCCTACAAGCCATCCGCCCCGACCCCGACCGCGAACTCCGCGCAATCCGCACTCCACCCGACCAGCAACACCCCCAAAAACCCACCCGCGGCAAACACATGCGCAACTAACCCGCTAGACCAGCGCGTCGGCTGCAGCTGCGAACAACGCGTTCACGCACTGCCGATGCAAGCAGCGGCAGCAGGCGTCCACCAGCTCGACCAGGAGCGACATTGCGGCTTGCGGCACCCGCTGCAGGCGCACGCCTGCTGCGCCCGCTCGCCCGCCGCAGTTGCTCGCCTACCACGCCAGCCCGCCGGCTGCACTCGCCCGCCGGTTGGATTCGCCCCTCGGCTGGATTCGCTCGCTGGGAGCAGATTGCGGTAACTCGGTGATCATCAGGAGCAGCGCCGGAGCGTACGGATCATGAGGGGCGTAGGTGCTCGATCGTCACGTCGTGGTGGGCGCGGAGGCGGTCGGCGAGTAGTGAGCGGTGGCAGGCTGCGGGGTCGTCCTCGACGCAGAGCAGCGCTGTGGTTCCGTTGCTCGGTAGTGCTGAGACGATCGACGTGAGGTCAGCGGGGTCGAGGATCTCGGTGGTGTAGCGGCGGATGTACTCGGCTGCGAGTTCGCGGCGGGAACGCTTGCCCACGCCTTGCCGGTCGTCCTCGGCGTACTGGAGGTGCCGCAGTTCGGTGGTCGGGGCGAGTTCAGGGTGATGTTCGTAGGCGATCCGCGCGTCTGCGAGAGCCGCCTGCAGTCGGAGCGAGTTCGCCCAGGCGTACTCCGGTCCCCGGACACCGCGACGCTGCCGTACGTCGAGCAGCAACCGGACGTCCGCACCCCGCAGCGATCGCAGGAACGACTCACCGTCGAACCCGTAGACGCCGATCGTCACCATCCTGAGCACCGGAATCACCACCTCCGCGCCTCATCTCCATGGCACACCAGAACGGGTGGAACGTCTCCCGACCCGGTGGAACGCCGATCCTCCGGCCCGGGGCAACGCGAGTCCTCCGATCCGGGGAACGCCGATCCTCCGACCCGGGAAACGCCAATTCTCCGAACCAGGAGAACGCCAATCCTCCGACCCGCAACGCCAGGTCTCCGACCCGGGAGAACGCCAGTCCCACGAGTCGCGGGAACGTCGGTTCTCGGACCTGGTGGAATGCCAGTCGGCCGACTGGAGCGCCTGGGGTCCTTCAGGGGAGCGGCTCATGCGACTGCGGTGCCCTCAAGTTCGACCAAGAGGGTGGGGATGGCGAGTCGTGTCACGCCGAGCATTGTCGTTGGGGGCGCTGCCCCGGCAGTTCCCAAGCGCGACGCCAGGATCCCGTAGTGCTGGAACAGTTGGTCGACGTCGGTTGAGTACACGTTGAGGCGGACGAGGTTCGTGAGGGACATATCGGCGTTGGCTAGAACGGCTTCCAGGTTGTCGAGGCTCAGCGCCAGCTGTGCCGCCATGTCGCCCGCATGCTCGGGCTTGCCGTCGGTGCTCATCGCGGTTTGGCCGGCGCAGTACAGGGTGCGGGTCTGTCCGGAGATGAGCTCGCCCTGGTTGTAGCCCAACTCCAGCGACCACGTCCACGGGTTGACCGTCGTTCGCTCCACAGCCACATCAGCTCCATTCGATTGATCGACTCTGAGTTCGTACTGAGAGCCTGCCAACGAATCGCGACATCTTGTGTCGTGTATGGCGGTAGGGTTTTCGGATGCGCGCCGACCGGTTGGTCTCACTGGTCCTGCTGCTGCGCCAACGCGGTAGGTTGACCGCGCCGACGCTGGCGCGCGAGCTGGAGGTTTCCACTCGCACCGTGCTGCGTGACATCGAGGCGCTGTCTGCGGCCGGCGTACCGGTTTACGCCGAGCGTGGGAGGTACGGCGGGTTCGAGTTGTTGCCTGGCTTCCAGACCGAGCTCACGGGGCTCAACAACGATGAGGCGCTCGCGCTGCTGGTCGCCGGATCCCGCCGCGGGGCGCAGGTGTTCGGCCTCGGCTCGGCGCTCGCTTCGGCGATGCTCAAGGTGGTGGACGCCCTGCCCGAGGGGTATCGGGACACGGCCGCCGGCGCAGTACAGCGGTTGTTGATCGACCCGGAGACGGATCTCCTCTCCCGCCGGCAGGTTGCCGAGGAGGTGCCTGACGCCATCGCAGCCGAGATCCGGGGCGCCGTGTTTGCCGGGCACAAGCTGCGGATCCACTACGCGGCCGTGGACGAGACCCCGAGGTGGCGCACCGTTGACCCGATCGGTCTGGTCACCGTGCGAGACCAGGGCTACCTGCTGGCCACGAGGTCTGGTGACGACCGCACCTACCGGCTGTCCCGAGTGCTGGCCGCCGAGGAACTCGACGAACCCGCGGAGCGACCGGACCGAGTCGATCTGCACCGCACCTGGCAGGAACGCAGCACAAACTTCCGAGCCGGCGGCGACCAGATCACCGTGCTCCTTCGCGTCAACCCGGCGCGACGCGAGGACCTGGTGACCACCGCGCTGGCCGTCACCACCGAACAGGTCGACCCAGACGGCTCGCTACGCCTCGAGGTCACTTTCCAAGACACCCGCCACGCCGAATGGGCCCTCTGGCAACTCGCCACCAACGCAGAAGTCCTAGCACCCGACTCGCTACGCACCACCCTCCACACCCGAGCCACCACAATCGCCACCCGCTACACCCCAACCTCCTAACACCTGTTCTCACCCAGACCATGAGCTTCAGGTGGGTGGGGTGTGAGGTGCCAGCCGGTTGGGGTTTGGGTTATGAGGGTTAGGGCAGTGAGGGCCTCCAGGGATTGCTGGGTGGTGGGGAGGTCCAGGCCGGCAGTGACGGCTATGCGGGTGGCGGGGGCGGGGTTGTGGACCGGGACGGCGTCCAGGGTGCGTTGGAGGTCGGCGTCGAGGGTGTCGGTCAGGGATTCGGGGGCGCGTGGGAGTTGGGTGAGGCCGGAGCCGTATGGGGAGATTGCTTCGACGATGTCGGCGACGTTGGTAGCCAGTACGGCGTTGCGTTCTCGGACCAGGAGGTGGCTGCCGGCGGACATGCGGGAGGTGACGGGGCCGGGGATGGCCATTACGGCGCGGCCGCACTGTTCGGCCCAGCCGGCGGTGTTGAGGGCGCCGCTGCGGATGGCGGCTTCGATGACGACCGTGCCTTGGGAGGCCGCGGCGATGAGGCGGTTGCGGGCGAGGAAGCGGAGCTTGGTCGGTGAGCAGCCGGGCGGGAGCTCGGCGACCACGAGTCCTGTCTCGGCGACGCGGCTGAGCAGGGCCGAGTTGCGCTTCGGGTAGCTGACGTCGACACCGCAGGCCAGGACCGCGATCGTCGTGCCGGAAGCTGCGATCGCGCCGCGATGGGCGGCCGCGTCGATCCCGAACGCTCCGCCGGACACCACGGTCACACCAGCGTCGGCCAGGCCGGCGGAGAGCTCGGTGGCGACGTGTTCACCGTACGACGAGCAGGCGCGGGCACCGACTACGGAGACAGAACGCTTCAGCGCGTCCCGGAGATTCGCCCGGCCACGGACCCAGAGGCCGAACGGGACGCCGGCACGCCGGGTCAGCTGCCCGGCTTCGGCCAGAACCTCCACCTCGTCAGGCCACTCGTCGTCGCCGGGAATGACGAACCGGGCTCCGGCGGCCGCGGCGCGCTCGAGGTCGCGTTGTGGGTCGACCTCGGCCAGGCGGGTGGACCAGCGATCCAGACCGGACGACTTCTGCCGTAGGCGGTCCCAGATCTCGAGAGCGGGCATGCCGTCGAAGGCCTTCAGGGCGGCGAGGTCGCCCGGCTCGACGACGCGCGACAGGCCGGCGCGGGCCAGGCGTTCACGGTCTCCGTTGCCGCCGGCAATCACCTCGGCGCCGCCCGCTCCTCCTCCGGAGCCGAAGGCGTCGGTCGTCGGTGCGTAGTTCGTCATCAGGCGGTTCCTCTGAGAGAGCGGACGTCGGACAGTTGCGCCAACGGCTCGCCGGCGCGGAGCTGGAAGGCTTCGTGGGTCAGCTCGACGGTCGGGATGCCGGCACCGGCGAGGTCGGCCAAGGTCCAGGCCAGCCGGACCACGCGGTCGAAGCCTCGGGCGGTGAGGCGGCCGGCGGTGTAGTGGTCCTCGAGGAGCTTGTTGCTCGCGGCATCCAACGGATGTTCGCGGCGCAGGATGGGACCGGGGACCTCGCTGTTCAGCACCCAGGCTGTGTCTTTGTAGCGGTGCGCCTGCCGGTCTCGGGCGAGTTGCACCCGGTCGGCAACGACAGCGGTCGACTCCGCGGGCTCGCCGCTGGCGACGGTGCGGGCCGCCGGGAGGATCTGCCGTTGGATGTCGAGCCGGTCCTTGATCGGGCCGCTGATCCGCTGGCGGTAGCGGGCCAGGACCTGGGGCGTGCAGCTGCAGATGCCCTGGTTGGTGCCGGACAGGCCGCAGGGGCACGGATTCGCGGCCAGGACGAGCATGAAGCGGGCCGGGAACTTCGCGACCGCAGCCGCCCGGTGGACTTCGACGAACCCGGACTCGAGGGGCTGACGCAGGGTGTCGAGCGTGAGCGGGTGCATTTCGGGAGCCTCATCGATGAACAAGATGCCTCGATGTGCGCAGCTGATGGCACCGGGCCGAGGCACGCCGGACCCGCCGCCGACGAGGCTGGCCAGGGACGCCGTGTGGTGCGGCGCGATGAACGGCGGCCGGACGACGAGCTCGGCGTCGTTGGTGAGCAGACCGGCGAGCGAGTGCACGGCCGACACCTCGAGCGAATCGTCCGTGCTCAGGTCGGGCATCAGCCCGGCGAGGCGTTCGGCGAGCATCGTCTTGCCGGAGCCCGGCGGCCCGTGCAGGAACAGGTGATGGCCGCCGGCGGCTGCGGCCTCGATGGCGCGGCGGCCTTCGCGTTGGCCGATGACGTCGTCGAGATCGACTGCCGGCACTCGGGTCAGCGACTCCGACACCAGGCGTGGCTCGGCGCGCGGCGGTGCTTCGTCGGGGATCTCGATCCCCCGGAGCAGGGCGAGGACCTGGCGGAGCGAGCGCGCGCCGTACACCTCGATGCCTGGGACCAGGCGTGCTTCGCCGACGTTGAGGTCCGGGACGACGATGCGGTCGAAGCCGGCTCGGGCGGCGGCCAGGGTCATCGCCAGGGCGCCGCGCACCTCGCGGATGCGGCCGTCGAGGCCGAGCTCGCCGATGATCGCCGTCCGGCGGAGGGCGCTGGGATCGACGACACCGGCTGCTGTGAGCAGCGACAGCGCGATGGCGACGTCGTAGTGCGATCCGGTCTTGGGCAGGGTGGCGGGTGAGAGTCCGATGGTGACCTTGCGGTCGGGGAATCGCTCGCCGCTGTTGACCACGGCGGCGCGGACGCGGTCGCGGGCTTCGGACAGGGACGTGTCGGGGAGACCGATCAGAGTCGTCTTCGGCAGGCCTTGGGCGATGTCGGCCTCGACCTCGACGAGGTGGCCCTCCAGACCGACCAGGGCGACCGACCAGGTCTGTGCGAGCGCCATCAGGCCACACCTCGCACATGATCCACGGTGGGCGGCGTGTTGTGGTCGAACAGGACGGCGACGACGTCGATCCGGATCGCCGCCGGTCTGAGCTCGTGGGCCTGCAACCAGCGGCCGGACAGCTTCCGGAGCTTGGCCAGCTTCCGGTAGGTGATCGACTCCAGCGGGCTGCCGTAGTTGAGCCCGCGCCGGGTCTTCACCTCACAGACGACGAGCGTGTCGCCTTCGCGCGCGACGATGTCGATCTCGCCGAGCTCGCAGCGCCAGTTGCGCTCGAGCACCGCGAGACCGTGTTCGCTGAGATACCTCGCGGCGAGATCCTCGCCGTACCGTCCGACGGTGTCCTTGGTCCGCATCGATGACCACCTCCGGCAGAGAAGATGCCGGGATCAGGCCGTCGAAACGGGCCTCCGCTTCAGAATGTGGAAAAGCTCAGCGGCCGAAGTCGGAGTCCTTCGGGACTTCCAGGTCGGACTTCGCGAGCTCTTCGATGTTGACGTCGCGGAAGGTGACGACCTTGGCGTTCTTCACGAACCGGGCCGACCGGTAGACGTCCCACACCCACGCGTCGGCCATCGTCACCTCGAAGTACACGTCGCCGCCCTCGGTGCGCACCTTCAGGTCGACCGCGTTGCACAGGTAGAACCGCCGCTCGGTCTCCACCACGTACTTGAAGATCCCGACGACGTCCTTGTACTCCCGATAGAGCTGCAGCTCCATATCGGTCTCGTACTTCTCGAGGTCATCGGCACTCATCGATTGCTCTCCACTCCGGTGGGACTGGTCACATTCTGTCCCATATCGGGCCGCAGACTGCGGCGGACATTCTCAAACCGCCGTCGATGTTGCGGGCACGGGCCGTATTCGTCCAGTGCCGCCTGGTGTTCGGGGGTGCAGTACCCCTTGTGGATCGCGAACCCGTACTGCGGGTACACGCTGTCCCAGTGCTGCATCACCCGGTCCCGGGTGACCTTGGCGATCACGGAGGCGGCGGCGATACAAGCCGCCACGCGGTCGCCCTTCCAGATCGCCAGCCCCGGTACGCCGAGACCGTCGACACCGAACCCGTCGGTCAGCACGTACGACGGGCGCACGTCGAGGCGGAACAGCGCCCGGCGGAGCGCCTCCACGTTCGCGACGTGCATGCCGAGCCGGTCGCACTCGGCGGCCTCGATCGACACCACCGACCAGGCCAGGGCACGCTTGCGGATCTCCTCGTAGCAGCGGTCCCGCGCCTTGGCGGTCAGCAGCTTGGAGTCGGCGAGCTCGGGGATCTGGCCCCGTTTACCCTCCGGCAGGATCACCGCCGCCGCCACCAGCGGGCCCGCACACGGCCCGCGACCAGCCTCGTCGACGCCGGCGATCGGATCGAGGCCGACGCGGCGCAGGGCACGCTCGTACCCGTACAGACCGGCGTCTCGCCGTACCGTGCTACCGCGCGGCAACGCGCTCATTCAGCCCTCCGCATCACACAACTCACCCTAGGCGTCAGAGGCGACAGGTTCTCACTTAGGTGGTGGCGTGAGCGATATCGACGGTTTGTCCGGGGCCGGACCGGGGGCCGGGACCGCCTTGAACGTGTCGGGTACGCCGAGTTTGCTCCAGCGTCCCGCCGGCCAGACGATCGCGATCGCCCGCCCGGTGACCTTGTCGAGCGGCACGAACGCCGCGTCGCCCTGGTTGCCGCCGTTCGCGTCGAGGTCCTGCAGATGCACACGGGAGTCTCCGGAGGCGGATCGGTGGTCGCCCATCACGAAGATCCGCCCGGCCGGGACGGTGACCTGGAACTCCATCTGGGACGGGGCATCCCCTGGATACAGGTACTTCGTCTCGTCGAGCGGCTGACCGTTGACGAGCAGGCGGCCCTTGGAGTCGCAGCAGGCGACCTTGTCACCGGGCATACCGATCAGGCGCTTGATCAGGTGACCGTGGCTGGAGTCGGGCAGCAGACCCACGATCTCGAAGAACCGGCCGACCGATCCGCGCTTCTGGCCGCTCTCCTCCGGGCCGAGCCAGCCGCCCGGGTCCTCGAACACGACCACGTCGCCACGCTTGACGTCGGTGAGCTTCTCCACCACGACCCGGTCACCGACCAGCAGCGTGTTCTCCATCGACTCGCTCGGGATGATGAACATCTGACCGACGAACGCCCGCAGGATCGACGAGACGATCAGGGCCCCGACCACGATCAGCACGAATTCCCGGGCTGCGGCTCCGAAGCCCGAACGATGGGCGGGTTTTGGGTCCGTCTTGGTCGGTGTATCGGTCACTTCTTCAGCCCCGGCTTCTTGAAGGTTTCCGGAGGACGCAGCATCGTCATCCGGTCAGACGGCCAGATTACGCAACAGGCCCGGCCAACCACGTTCTCGACCGGCACGAATCCGCCCCCCGGGCCGCCCATATGGGCACGCGAGTCGGCGGATTCGGCGCGGTTGTCCCCCATCACCCACAGATGGCCGGCCGGAACCAGCACGTTGAAGGGCACCTCGGAGGGTTTGGCGTCCTTGAGCAGGTACTCGCGCTCGTCCAGCGCGATCCCGTTCACGGTGATCTGGCCCTGCTTGTTGCAGCAGATCACCCGGTCGCCGCCGATGCCGATCACCCGCTTGACCAGGTGACCCTCGCCGCTGCGGGGCAGGATGCCGACGAACTCACCGATCCGGCGCAGGGTCCCGGGCTGGGCCTGCGCCTCGTTCAGCCAGTTGCCCGGGTCCTTGAACACGATGATGTCGCCGCGGTCGACGTCCCGGTGCAGGTAGCTGATCTTCTCGGCCAGGATCCGGTCGTCCTTGGTCAGTGTGTCGTACATCGACTCCGACGGGACGTAGAACGCCTCCGCGACGAACAGCCGCAGGACCACGGTGATGACGAGCGCGAGCACCGTGACGGTGCTCATCTCGACGAGCAGGCTGAGCAGCGGATTCCGCTGCTTCAGCCTGCGGTGACGTCCCTTGCTGCGACGCGCCCTCGTGGCTACCGGGCGAGGGCGAGCTCGAGTCGCAGTGCTCGGCGCCATCGGAGACCGTCGTCGTTACGCGGCGTCAGGAGGCCGGGATCTCGCGCTTCTCCTTGATCTTCGCCGCCTTGCCGCGCAGCTCGCGCAGGTAGTACAGCTTGGCCCGGCGGACGTCGCCGCGGGTCACGACCTCGATCTTCTCGACGATCGGGGTGTGCAGCGGGAAGGTCCGCTCGACGCCGACGCCGAAGCTGACCTTGCGGACCGTGAAGGTCTCCTGCAGGCCGCCACCCTGGCGCCGGATCACGACACCCTTGAACACCTGGACGCGGGACCGGTTGCCCTCGACGACCTTGACGTGCACGTTGACGGTGTCGCCGGGCCGGAAAGCGGGGATGTCGTCACGCTTGCTCGCGTTGTCGAGCTCATTCAGGACGTTGCTCATCAGGTGTCTCTTCCTCGCGCGTGCCACAGGTCACCCACGAATGTCGGTGGTGATGAAGTCATCAGAAGGCTGCCGGTCGGTGGTCACCCCCTGTGGCAGGAGCACCGAAGGGCAGCAGCAGACAATCTTGCCACACGCCCCACACCGTGACGAAATCCGCCCGGCGCATCAGCGCAGGGTGAGCGCGACCCGAGCGTGACACCCGTCACTTTCGGCGACGACGCTTGGTCAGGTAGACCAGATCCACCTTCGGAGTCTGCGCCTCCCGGTGGCTCTCGCGGTAGCCCGCCTTCCGGTACAGGGCCAGATTGCGGTCGCTCTGGGCACCGGTGTTCAAGGCGTACGACGTGACGTCGGCCGGAGCCAGCTGCTCGGCCGCGCGGAGCAGGCGGGCGCCGAGCCCGCGCCCCTGCCAGTCGGGCGCGACGACGAGCCGCTCGATGTGCCCCAGCGCGCCGTCGACGGTCAGCTGAACGGAGCCGACGATGCGAGCGCCTGCCACTGCCTTCAGAGCGATAGAGCGCTCCAGGCGGTCTGCTGTGTCGGCTACATCCGCAGTCAGCGGCGGGATCGTGTAGTCGTCGTACAGCCGGGCTTCGGAGAGGAACGCCGCCAGCTGCAGTACGTGGATCTCGCCCGCGTCTGCTGCGGTCGCCGGGAGGATGCGGACCGCGTCGGAGTCGTCCTTGCCCGCGAGTACGTCGCCCCACGCCGCCAACAGATCCGGCCGGCGCTCCGCAGTACGTCGGACTGACTCCTCGTGGCGCCAGTCGGCGATCAGCCCGTGGTTCCCGGACAGGAGCACCTCAGGTACGTCGTGCCCGCGCCAGGTCGGCGGCTTCGTGTAGACCGGGTACTCGAGCAGTCCGTCGCCCGAGTGCGACTCCTCGGCCAGGGACTCCGGGTTGCCGATGACACCGGGCAGCAGGCGGGCGACTGCCTCGACCATGACGAGTACGGCGACCTCGCCGCCGTTCAGCACGTAGTCGCCGATGGACACCTCGTCCACGCGCATCCGTTCACCGGCGTACGACGCCACGCGCGCGTCGATGCCTTCGTACCGGCCACAGGCGAAGGCCAGCCACGGCTCGGCCGCCAGCTCGTACGCGAGCTCCTGGGTGAACGGTCGGCCCGCCGGAGTCGGCACGATCAGCCGCGGCTGCGCCGGACCGTCCGCGGGAGCGATCGCGTCCAGAGCGAGGCCCCAGGGCTCCGGCTTCATCACCATGCCCGCTCCCCCGCCGTACGGGGTGTCGTCTACGGTCCGGTGGCGGTCGTAGGTCCACTCGCGCAGATCGTGCAGGTGGACGTCCAGGAGGCCGCTCTTGGCCGCCTTACCGACCAGGGAGACGTCCAGGGCGGCCAGGTACTCCGGGAAGATCGTGACGACGTCAAGCCTCATCGGTCGGGACCACCTCGGCGCCGTCCGGGTCCAGCAGACCGGGCCGGTCGGCCACGACGACGTACTGCTTCTCGAGGTTGAGCTCCGGGACCAGCTCCTCGACCAGCGGGACCAGCACTGCGTTGCCGGCGGGACGGCGGATCTCGAGGAGGTCCTGCGACGGGAGGTGGACCACGTCGATCACCTCGCCCACCTCGGCACCGTCGGTGGTGCGGACGGCGAGGCCGATCAGCTCGCGGTCGTAGTACTCGTCGGGGTCCTCGGGGCGCTCGTCCTCGTCGATCTCGGACTGCACGACCAGGTTGCGCAGCTGCTCGGCGGCGGTCCGGTCCGGCACCTCGGCGAACTTCACCAGCAACCGCCCGCTGTGCCAGCGGCTGGACGCCACCGTGAGCGTGCGGGACACCTTGGCGTCCGTCACCAGGGTCGCGCCGTCGGCGAACCGGCGGTCCGGCTCGTCGGTCCGGACGTCGATCCCGACCTCACCCTTGATCCCATGCGCGCGGCCGATCCGCCCGACAGTAACCAGCACCTGCACAAACCCTTCGTACGAAGACAGTTGGAGGACAGTTGAGGGAAGAATAGGACGAAGGGCCGCACCCCAGACCGGGTGCGGCCCTTCGAAGGACTGCTGAGCTCAGCGGCGCGGGCGCCGGTTGAACTCGTCGACGAAGTCGATGCGCAGCGAGGACTCCGAGCTGAGGGCGCCGACGACGGTGCGGATCGCAGTGGCGGTGCGGCCGTTGCGGCCGATCACCTTGCCGATGTCGTCGGGGTGGACGTGCACCTCGAGGGTGCGTCCGCGGCGCAGGTTCCGGGACCGGACACTGACGTCGTCGGGGTTGTCCACGATGCCTCGGACCAGGTGCTCGAGCGCCTCGGTCTCCATCATCGTCAGGCCTCGGTGGTCTCGGCCGGCGCCTCGTCGGCCTTGGGCTCGTCAGCCTTGGCGGCGGGAGCCTCCTCGGCCTTGGCCTCGGCGGGGGCGTCGTCCTTCTTCTCGGCGGTCTTCTTCGCCGCGGACTTCTTGGCGGTGACCGCCTCGGTCTTCAGCGAGCCGTGGGCCTCGGCCAGCGCCTCGTTGAAGATCTCCTGCTTGTCCCGCTTCGGCTCGGCGACGCGGAGCGGCGCCGGAGCGGCCTCGCCCTTGAACTTCTGCCAGTCGCCGGAGGCCTTGAAGATCGCCTCGACGGCCTCGCTCGGCTGCGCGCCGACGCCCAGCCAGTACTGCGCCCGCTCCGACTCGACCCGGATGAACGAGGGCTCGGTCTTCGGGTTGTAGATGCCGATCTCCTCGATCGCCCGGCCGTCCCGCTTGGTGCGGGCGTCCATCACGACGATGCGGTAGTGCGGGGTGCGCTTCTTGCCGATGCGCTTCAAACGGATCTTGACTGCCACTTTCGGGTGGTCTCCCTCGGAATTACGTCTGGGTGAGCAGCACGGGTCGTCGTGGGGACAACGGGGTGACCGCTCGGATGGGCCGGCCGGGCAGTGGAGTTAGAGGGCTGCACGAACCTGGACGGACTCAGCAGGCCATTGTGCCAGATCCGGCGCGCCCGAGACCAATCGGCGTCAGGCCCTTAGATACGCGAGGTCCGGCAGACTCTCGACGTACGTGTCCAGGAGGCTACGCGCCACCGTCACCGAGTCGATGAGCGGGTGATAGGCGAGCGCCTTCAGGGCTGCCGACCTGGAGCCGGTTGTCGCCGCCTCGATCGTGGAGCGCTCGACTGCCTTCACCGAGCAGACCAGACCGGCCTGGTGGTCGGTGAGCTGGGACACAGTCACCGGCAAGGCGCCGTTGGCGTCCACGGTGCACGGGATCTCCACGACGGCGTCGTCGTCCAGATGATGCAGTACGCCGCGGTTCCGCACGTTCAGGATCAGCGAGGCCCGCTCGTTGTGCGCGATCGCCCGCATCAGCGACAGGGCGACCTGCTCGTAGCCGCCCGCCTCCATGTCGCGCTCGTCCCGCTCCCCTGCGTCCGCGACCTCACGGCTCTCCACGCCGTACGTCGACTCGCGCTCGGCCCGCGTCTTCTGCCACAGCTCCAGCGCCTGCTCCGGGTGCTGCCCCGTCTCGGCGTAGAACGCGGACTGCTGCTCCAGCAGGAACGTGCCACGCGTCTGTCGCACAGCCTGTACGGCGGCCAGCGTCTCGCGGGCGAAGTAGTAGTAGTGCAGGTACTCGTTCGGGATCGAGCCGATCGACCGCAACCAGTCCGGACTGAACAGCCGCCCCTCCTCGAACGAGCTCAGCGCGTCGTCCGACTGCAGGAGGTCAGGCAGCCGATCCACGCCGCCGGACCGCAGACCGCGGAGCCAGCCGAGGTGATTGAGACCGGCGTAGTCGTAGAAGGCGGTCGACGGGTCCACACCGGCTGCCAGCGCAGCCCGGCGCCCCAGCCCTGACGGTGAGTCGCAGATGCCGATCACCCGGTCGCCGAGGACCGGGATCATCGCCTCGGTCACCATGCCGGCCGGATTGGTGAAGTTGATCGTCCACGCCTCCGGCGCGACCGCTGCGATCCGCTGGGCGATCTTCAGGGCCACCGGCAGCGTCCGCAGGCCGTAGGCGATCCCACCGGCGCCGACGGTCTCCTGGCCGAGTACGTCGAGGCCGAGCGCGACCCGCTCGTCGATCGTGCGCCCTTCGAGGCCGCCGACGCGGATGGCCGAGAAGATGAAGTCGGCACCCCGCAGGGCCTCGTCCAGGTCGGTCGTCTCCGTCACCACCGGCGGCGGGAGCGGATGGTCGGTGGTTGCCGCCTGCTGGCGGAGAACGGCGCCGATGGCGCCGAGGCGGGTGCGATCGGTGTCGTAGAGGACCACGTCGGTGATCCGTCCGGCGCCGCGGTCGCCGAGCAGCGCGTGGTACACGAGCGGAACCCGGAAGCCGCCCCCGCCCAGGATCGTCAGCCTCATGCCAGCACCACCTGTACTCCCGCCTCGGTCAATTGGGTCCGGGTTGCCTCGTCGGCGCCTGGCTCGGTCACCACCATGGTCAGCTCCCCCGGCTCACACACCCGGGCGACCCCATGGCCCGGGAACTTCGTCCTGTCCGCCAGCAGCACGACCTGGTCGGCCGCCTTGATCATCGCTCGCTTGACCGGCACCTCGATCATCGTGCTGTCCATCACCCGGCCGTCCGGGCGCACCCCACTCGTCCCCAGGAACAGCCAGTCGACGTGGATCTGCCGCAGGCTCTCCTCGGTCAAGTATCCGACCAGGGACCGGTAGCTGCGCCGCACGAACCCGCCGAGCACGATCAGCTCGATCTGCTCGTCGTTCTGCAGCTCCTCCAGTACTGCGAGGTTGCTGGTCACCACGGTCAGCGAACGCCCGTGCAGGTGCTGCGCGACCCGGAGTGCCGTCGTACCGATGTCCAGCAGGACGGACTCGCCGTCGTGCACCAGCTCGGCGGCGCGGCGGGCGATCCGGTCCTTCTCCTCGGCATGGACGGCGTTGACGTCCGCGAAGGGCTCGTCACCGCCGTCGACGGCGAGGGCACCGCCGTACACCCTGGTCAGCCGGCCCTCGGCGTGCAGTTGCTCGAGGTCGCGCCGGATGGTCGCCTCGCTGACGCCGAGTTTGCCGGCAAGCACTTTGACGCCCCCGGCCCCGTCGGCACGGAGCGCGCGGACGATCTGATCCTGTCGCTGCTTCGGCAACACATCGCAGACAGTATCACGCAAACTCCGTCATTCTCAGTCAAATCTTTGATCAGGTATTGCGGATCTTGCGCAACCCACTTTAGATTCACGAAAGAGTTTGATCGACCCTGCAGGAGTGTGCTGAGCATGCACGAACTGGACGTGATGGTGTCCGGTCTGGTCTTCCAAGACCTGGTGCTCGGCCTGCCCTCTGCGCCGCGGCCGGGCACCGAGGTCTGGGCCACCGAGTCGCACGAGAGCCCCGGCGGTATCGCGAACTTCGCCGTGGCGCTCGCCCGGCTCGGTCTGCGGACCGGGATGGCCGCCGTGTTCGGCGCCGACGACCTGGGTGACCGGGTCTGGCGCCGGCTGGTCGACGACGAAGGCATCGATCTGACTCTGTCCCGAAGACTCGCCGGCTGGCAGACCCCGCTGACCGTGGCCCTTGCCTATGACAACGATCGGGCACTGGTCACGCGTGGGTCGGACCCCCTGCTGTCGGCCGACGAGCTGATCACCACGCTGCCGACCGCCCGAGCCGTCGCCGCCCACATCGGACCCTGGCGCAACGAGTGGCTGGCGAAGGCGAAGGCAGCCGGCAGCGTGGTGTTCGCCGACGTGGGCTGGGACCCGTCCGAGCAGTGGGACCCGGCGGTGCTCGACCAGCTCGAGCACTGCGACGTCTTCCTGCCCAACGCGGGCGAGGCGATGGCCTACACCCGTACGATGTCACCGGCCGACGCGCTCGACGCCCTGGCCGAGAAGGTCCCGCTGGTCGTGGTGTCGAAGGGCGCCGACGGCGCGGAAGCACTCGACGCCGCGACCGGCGAGCGCGTCGCCGTACCGGCGTATCCGGTCTCGGCGGCGGACACCACCGGGGCGGGTGATGTGTTCGCCGCCGGTTTCATCGCCGCGACGCTCTGGGAGCTGCCGCTCGAGCAGCGGTTGCGGTTCGCGGCGCTCACCGCGGCGTTGTCCGTCACCCGGCTTGGCGGTGCGGACGCCGCCCCGCGCTGGGACGACCTGGCCGCCTGGCAGGCGGCACACCCCGAAGACCAACACCTCCACGCGCTGATCAGCGCAAACTCAGGAAGGTAAGAACCATGGAGCTCTCACGTCGGACCTTGCTCGGGGGCTTCGCAGCCGTAGCTGGTGGCACGCTCGTCGGCTGCTCGTCCGGGATGGACACCGGGTCGACGACGAAGAAGAACACCACCACCGAGCTGACCATGTGGTGCTGGCCGGGCGGTCTGGGCAAGTCGGTGCTGGACGACACCATCGCGCACTTCCCCGACCCGAAGATCAAGTACTCCGAGATCGGCGGCGACTTCAAGCAGAAGCTGGTCACCACGTTCAACGGCGGCACCGGCATCCCGGACATCACGGGGATCAAGGGCGAGGACATCGCCTCGCTGCTCCCGCAGGCGTCGCGGTTCGTGGACCTGAAGTCCGTCGGTGCGGACTCGGTCCTCGGCGACTACCTGGAGTGGAAGGTCAACCAGGCCACCACGCTGGACGGCAAGGTGATCGGTCTGCCGATCGACGTCGGCCCGACCGGGCTGTTCTACCGCGAGGACATCTTCGCTGCGGCCGGTCTGCCCAGCGACCCGGCCAAGGTGGCCGACCAGCTGAAGACCTGGGACGACTACTTCGCCGCCGGGGTCCAGCTGAAGGCGAAGAACCCGAAGGCGCTGCTGGTCTGGGACGCGACCGACCTCTACGACATGGTCGTCGGGCAGGGCACCGAGCGGTACATCTCCAAGGACAACAAGTTCATCGGCGACCAGGACCACATCCGCAAGGCGTGGGACACCTCGGTCAAGGCGATGACGCTGAAGATCGACGGCAAGACCCCGAGCGGCAGCCCGGACTGGAACGCCGGGCTCGACCAGGGCACGATCCCGACGCACATCGGCGCCGCCTGGGTCGCCCTGGACATCAAGTCCGCGGTGAAGACCAGCGCCGGCAAGTGGCGGCTGGCGCCGACGCCGAGCGGCCCGGCGAACTTCGGCGGCTCGTTCCTGGCCATCACCAAGAACGCGGCCGACCCGCAGAAGGCGTTCGACGTGATCAAGTACATGCTCAGCGCCGACAACGAGGCCAAGGCGTTCACCGACGCGCAGATCTTCCCGTCCGCGCCGGCTGCGTACGACAAGCCGGAGCTGAAGGCGGCGGACAAGTTCTTCGGCGGCCAGGTCCCGATCGACGTCTTCGGCCCGGCCGCGAAGTCGATCCCGGTCGCGTACCAGAGCCCGTACGACGACTCGGTCGCCGCACCGTTCCACGACGAGCTCAAGACCGTGCAGACCGGCTCGAAGACCTCGGACGCCGCGTGGGCCAGCGCGGTCTCCAAGGCGAAGGCGATCGCCAAGCGGCAGGGGGTTCAGTGACCAGTACGGCGACTGTGTCGGCTGCCGCGACGGAGCCGCTGGCCGGAAGGGGTCAGCGGCCCCGCCGGGGTATCTGGTCGTACTGGCGGTTCTATCTGGCCCTGTCGCCGTTCTATGTGCTGTTCGCGGTGTTCGGGCTGTACCCGATGGTGTCCACCATCGTGCTCGCGTTCCAGCGCTGGGACGGTCTGAGCGCCCGTAGGTTCACCGGGCTCGACAACTTCGCGTTCCTGATCCAGGACCCGACGTTCTGGACCGCGCTGGAGAACACCGTCGTGCTGTTCTTCATGTCGACGGTCCCGACGCTGGTCCTCGCGCTGCTGCTCGCGGTGATGCTGCAGTCGGCGGTCCGGTTCACCAACGTCTACCGGATCGCGTACTTCATCCCGAACGTCACGTCGCTGGTCGCGATGGCGATCTTCTTCAGCTCGATCTTCAGCACGAACTTCGGTCTGGTGAACGCCGCGCTGCGCTCACTCGGCATCCCGCAGCAGGACTGGCTCGGGCAGCCGTGGGGGATCAAGATCGCGATCTCGACGATGATCGTGTGGCAGTGGGTCGGGTACAACACGCTGATCTACCTGGCCGGACTGCAGGCGATCCCGAAGGACCAGTACGAGGCCGCCAAGGTGGACGGGGCCGGCGCCGTCCGGACCTTCTTCTCGATCACGCTGCCGCAGCTGCGTCCCGTCGTACTGTTCACCGTCATCATGTCGACGATCGGCGGGCTGCAGACGTTCACCGAGCCGCAGGTGATGGTCGGCAACAGCGGCGGCACCGGGCAGAGCGGGATGACCGTGGTGCTGTTCTTCTACCGGGCCGCGTTCCTCGACAACGACTACGGGTACGCCGCCGCGATCGCGCTCAGCATCTTCGTGCTCGTGTTGTTGTTCACGGCAATCAACTGGCGGATCTTCCGGGGCCGGGGTGAGGACAGATGATGCGTTACCGGTTGCGCGGGATCGCGCTGCACGCCGCACTCGTGCTGGCGCTGCTGGTGTTCATGTTCCCGTTCCTGTGGACGATCATCATGGCGTCGAACACGACCGCGGACATCTACCGGTTCCCGCCGAAGTTCACGTTCGGTGGGCACTTCGGCGACAACGTCCGGCACGTGCTGGACAACGTGGCGTTCTTCCAGTCGATGGCCAACACCGCGACGGTGGCGATCTCGACCACCCTGCTCGTGCTGTTCTTCGATTCGCTGGCGGCGTTCACGTTCGCGAAGTTCCGGTTCCCGGGGCGGAACGCGTTGTTCGTCGTACTGCTGGCGACGATGCTGCTGCCGGCGCAGCTGGCCGCCGTACCGCAGTTCCAGACGATGGCGCTGCTCGGCTGGGTCGGGTCGTTGAAGGCGCTGATCATTCCGGGTGCGGCGAACGCGTTCGGCATCTTCTGGATGCGGCAGTACTTCCAGAACTCGATCCACGACGAGTTGATCGAGGCCGCGACGCTGGACGGCTGCGGCTTCTTCGGCACGTACTGGCACGTGGCGCTGCCGTCGGCGCGGCCGGCGCTGGCGTTCCTCGGCATCTTCACGTTCGTCGGCTCGTGGAACGACTACATGTGGCCGCTGATCGTGCTGACCAACCCGGATCACGTGACGCTGCAGGTTGCGCTGTCGACGCTGAACCGGTCGCACGGCGTGGACTACAGCATGGTGATGACCGGCGCGCTGATGGCGATGGTGCCGCTGGTGATCATCTTCGGGATCTTCGCCCGCCAGTTCATCAAGGGTGCGACGGAAGGGGCCGTCCGCGGCTGACGAGCACACCGACGGCGATCAGTACGCTGCCGAAGAGACCGGTGAAGAAGTCGGCCGGCGAGTGCCCTTGGGTCAGCGCCGGGATCCCGCCGATGATGCCGATCGCCGAGTAGGTCACCACGGCCGCGGTCAGCCAGGTCTTCGTCCTGGTGTCGACCGCGGCCAGGGCCGGCCAGGCGAGCCCGACCGCCACGATCGGGTCCAGCAGCGCCAGCGGTGTGACCATGAAGAACGAGACGCCGTCGCTGTGCGGGACCACCGCGCTCAGTACCAGCAAGATGCCGCCGGCAACAACCATGGCAGCGGCCGGCGGCCAGACCGGCCAGAGTGATCCGATGGACGGCCTCAGCCAGAACACGAGTGCGACGCCCACCGCGGCCGCGATCAGGGCCGAGAGGGACCACGCGGCGGTCTCGTCGGCCGAGATCCCGCCGCCGACGATCAGTACTGCGCCTTCGACCGCGGAGACTGCGCAACCCGCCACGACGCCGAGGGCGATCGGCCCGGCCCAGCGTGCGACGAGAGCCGCGACGAGAGCGATGAGGGAGCCCCAGATGGCTGGGTCGTACCAGGTCCGGTACAGGTACCAGCCTTGGTTCGAGTCGTACCAGAGCTTGCGGGAGTAGGCCGCTCCGGGCCAGTTCAGGTAGACGAGGAATGCGCTGCCGGCGATCAGTACGGCGATCAGCCACCAAGGTGGGAGGGGTGGGCTGCTGGGAAGAGATGCCGCCACCGGCTGAGGTTCTGCCGCCGGCCGCTCGGCTCGCGCCGGTGCCGGTTCGGGCCGTGCGGCTTGGGTTGGCTTGGCTCGGGGTGGTTGTGGGACGGGGGCGGGTGTGGGGTCGGGCTGGGGCTCGGGTTCCGGGGGTGGAGCTGGTGGCTCGGACTCCGTGTCGGGGATGGTCAGGCGCACGGGTACGACGCGTTCGCCGACCGGCCCGGCCAGGATGACCGAGCTGTCATGGACACCGGGAGCGGATTGCTCCGCGCGAACCCGGATCACCTCGCCTTCCTGTTCCAGCTTCAGCCACGGGTCACCGGGCGATGCGGCCGCCGTCAAAGCGATCGGCGGGCCGGACAGCTGCAGGTCGGCGGAGGTGGCGTCGGTGAGGTCGACGGACTCGGGCGTGACGCGGAGTTCGGCTGTCGACAGCGCCTCGGACGCGGCCTCGGAGACCTTGCGGCTGTCGTCGTCGGTCATCTGGTGCAGCGCCTGCCAGGCGGCGTACGCGTGCCCGAGGTCCGCGTCGTACAGACGTTCGCGCAGGTAGTCGACCACGCCGAACCTTGCCGCCGGCAACGGACTCTCCATCGCCTGGGTCAGTTCCGGCGCGAGCGGCGCCGGCGTGATCCGGCGTACCCGGCTGCGGGCGATCAGCAGCTCGCCCTGGGAGCCGAAGGTCCACATCTGCGGGTTCTGGTTCGGTGTGAGCCGGTGGATCCGATCGGTGACGAAGCTGACCAGCTCGGTCAGCCCGACCCAGCCGTCGCCGTCCCGGTCCGCCTCGCCGGTCGTCAGCCCGTCGACCACGGCGCCGGTGAAGACCGACGGCGCCGGCTTCGAGGCGTCCGACGCCAGTTGCCCACCTTCGAACGCGTACTCCATCGCGCTCGACGCGGTGATCACCACTCGCCCACGACCGCCACCGACCTCGGCCTGCTTGGCGAAAGCATCCTGCACCTGGGCCTCACCGGCCGCCCGGACGACCATGCCGCGCGGGAACGCCCCGCCGTAACAACAGTCCAGGAACAACGCGATCCGCTGCGCCCGGCTGTCCGCCATCTGCCGGTTGACGAAGTCCGCGGCCACCGCGGTCGACGCGAGCCGGGCGGGCTTGGTGTCGGCGACCGCGAGGAACAGTTCGCCGGCCGAGTTCTTCAGCCCGTGGCAGGAGAAGTGCAGCAACAGCAGGTCTTCCGGATTCCGATCGGCGAAGAAGTCCTCGACCGCGAACCGGATGTCCTGCGCCGGCGCGTTCCGCAGTACCTGGACCTCGAACCCGCCGACTGCCGGATCCGCGAGTACGCCGGCCAGCGCGGCCGCGTCCTGCGCCGGGGCGACGAGTCGCTTCAGACCGGGATCGTCGTACCGGTCGTTCGCCACCACGAGCGCGACACGCGAGCCGTCCATGTCACCCGTCCGCCCCGGCGTGCCGTCGTACGAAGGCATCGACCAGCTGCTGCTGCATGTCGCCGCTCGCCCGGGTCAGTTCGATCACGTCGCCGTCGATCGTGAGCTTCACCGTCCGCCCGTCACCGACCCGGCCGAGCCATTCGCGCACGACGGCAACGACCGAACCCAGCACCTGCAGACCGGGCGCCAGCGAAACGCTCAGCACGCCTGCCACCGCGGCGAGAGCGCCACGGGTGCCATCCGGCGCCTCACCGTCGCGCAGAGGTTCGACCGCGCGTACGTCGAGCACCAGCAACTCCTGCCGCAGCAGCAGCGCCAGCTCCTCGAGCCGCGCGTCGTCCGCCCCGTCCTCGGTGACCCCCACCAAGACTCCCGCGGAGACTCCCCCCGAGACCCCGTCGACCTTGCTGTCCCCCATCGCCCCTCCCACCCCCAGGCCGACGTCTCCACAATGCAGCCGTCGCGCTCAAGCCACAAGGCGTGACAACGTAGGCTTCGGGAACTGGATCGTGCGCTGCGACGTCGGAGGGGCACCATGGTAGGCAAACGGGGGCGGGTGATCGGGCGGATCGCACCCGGGATCGTCGGTGAGGTGATGCTGCCGGTCCGCGGTGCCACCGAGGCCTTCTACGCTTACCCCGCGACCGACGAGGTGCTCGAGGTGGGGACGCAGGTCGTCGTCGTCGACTACGACCCACCCCGGACCGTCTACGTTGCTCGCGCCATCTAATTACGTTCCCTTGGAGGGGAAATGCTCTGGACGTATGTGGCCGTCGCCGCTGTCGCGGTGGTGGTCCTGCTCATCGTGTTCCGGATGGTCTGGCGGGTGGCGGAGCCGAACGAGGCGCTGATCATCTCCGGCCTCGGCGCGCACTCCAGCACCGAGCAGGTCAACGAGACCCTCGGCTTCAAGATCGTGGTCGGCCGCGGCACCGCGGTACTGCCGGGCTTCCAGACGGTACGGCGGTTGCCGCTGGACATCCGCGCGACGCCGTTGACCGTGACCTGCGTGTCCAGCCAGGGCATCCCGCTGCACATCAAGGGCGTCACGGCGTACAAGGTCGGTGACGACTACGGCTCGATCGCGAACGCGGCCCGGCGGTTCCTGGAGCAGAGCGACGAGCAGGTGATGAGCACGATCCACGAGCTGTTCGCTGGTCACCTCCGCGCGATCGTCGGTTCGACCACGGTCGAGGAGATGCTGCACGACCGCGAGACGCTGACCACGAACATCCGCGGCTCGCTGGCCGGGGACATGGAGAAGCTCGGCCTGGTGGTCGACTCGCTGCAGATCCAGGAGATCGACGACGAGTCCGGCTACATCAGGAACCTGGGCCGTCCGCAGGCCGCCGCGGTCGAGGCCGCGGCCCGGATCGCCCAGGCCGAGCGGGACCGGGAGGCGACCGAGCGCGAGCAGGTCGCCGCCGCCGCGAAGGCGGCCGCGATCCGGGAGAGCGAGATCGCGAAGGCCGGTTATCAGGCCGAGGTCGACCAGGCCACGTCGAAGTCGTTCCAGGCCGGACCGCTCGCGGCCGCGCTCGCCAAGCAGGAGGTCGTCGTCGCCGAGACGGAGACCGCGAAGCTGAACGCCTCGCTGGCCGAGAAGCAGCTGGAGTCGTCGGTGCTGAAGCCGGCCGACGCCGAGGCGTACAAGCAGCGCACGCTGGCCCAGGCTGCCCGCGACGCGCAGATCGCGGCCGCCGAGGCGAACGCCCGGGAGGTCCAGCTGCGTGGTGAGGCGCAGGCGAAGGCGACGGAGCTGACCGGTAAGGCCGAGGCGTCCGCCGTCCAGGCGAAGGCGATGGCCGAGGCGGCAGGTATCAAGGCGCGCGCCGAGGCGCTGGCCACGAACACCGACGCGGTCGTCGCCCAGCAGCTGGCCGAGGCCTACCCGGAGATCGTCCGGGCCGCGTCGTCGTCGTTCGACAAGGTCGGCAACATGGTCGTGCTGAACGGCGCGCAGGGCATCGAGGACACCCTGGTCAAGACGATCACGATGGGCGGCTCCGGCTTCGCGCTGGCAAAGCAGCTGATCGAATCGCTGGCCACCAAGAAGGACGAGAACGAGAAGCCGGCGCTCGAGTCGGTGCCGGACAACCCGGCCTGATCGCAGACCTGTGGATCCCCTTGCACGCAAGGGGATCCACAGTCGTTTCTACGCCGTCTGCAGCGTCAGGCCGTACGCCTGCAGGATCTCGTTGACCGGCTGGAACCACGTCTCGCCGCCGCTGGTGCAGTCACCCCAGCCGCCCGACGTCACGCCCTGCGCCTGGTCGCCGGTGATGAACGACCCACCGGAATCGCCACCCTCGGCGCAGACGCTGGTCTTGGTCGCGCCGTAGAACAGTGCACCGTTGCCGTAGTTCACGGTCTCGTTCTTGGCCAGGATCGTGCCGCAGTGCCAGTGCGACGTCGAGCCGCTCCGGCACACCGACGAGCCGATCGGCGCCTCCCACGACCCGCGGACCAGCTGGTCACTCACCTGTCCCCAGCCGAGGACGACCGGGACGGTCCACCAGCCATAGCCGGTCGCCACCCACGCGTAGTCGTTGCCCGGGAACGACCAGCCCTGGAACGAGCCCTGGTCCGATCCGTCCCAGCCGCGCACGATGCCGCTCCGGCCACAGTGGCCCGCGGTGACATACCCGCCGTACACCGAGAAGCCGATCGAGCAGCGGATGTTGCTGACGTAGTACGGGTCGCCGCCGACCGTTCCCGCGGCGTACGTGCGTGGCGCTTGCGCTGCCACCTCCTTGACCGTCACGGCACCGGTCGTCGCGACCTTGGCCACGAACGCGTCGACGGCCGGGGATCGCTGACCGGCTTGGACGTTGATGACCACGCTGCCGGTCTTCGGATCGGCCGACCAGCCGCTGACCGCATTCGGCACGGCCTTCCCAGCCAGCTTGTCGACGGCAGCCTTCCGGTGGTCCAACGTCTTGGATGTCACCGGTACGGACGTCGTCGTGGCACCTGTCGCCCTGACAGCAGCTGCTCGGTCAGGACCGACCAGCCCGACCACCAGCTTCTGCGTGGTTGCGTCGTACCAGGCTCCGCCGTACGAAGCTCCGGCGGCCTTCTGGGCTGCGGGCAACAGCTTCGCGGCTGACGTCTCTGCGCTCAGCCGCTGCTGCAGCTGCTGGTCGCTCAGCCCGAAGTCACGTTGCATCGCGGCTGCTTGCCCGGCCACTGCCAGCGGTTGGGCGATTGCCTGGGCAGGCACCGTCAGTAGACCTGCCGTGATCACGGCGGCCAATAGGACCTTCATCTGAACTCTCCTCACCTAGGGGCGGTTCGGTGGATGAGAGCGCTCTCGCGATCGAGAGTGGCCTACTGGGCGCGGTCCGTCAAGGGCAACTGACCGACGTTGTCAGCCGGCCAGGGCCTGCAGGGTCGGCTGCTCGCGCTGGACGACGACGGTGCGCGCGGTGGCGAGAGCGGTCTTGATGGCGGCCGGTTCGGGGGACCTGGTCCAGTTCGACCACAACACCACGAGCAGCCGGTTCCCGACTGGCACCGCGTAGGAGTCCCCTCCCTGCGCCGTGCCGTGGGACGAGATCGCCATCGAGCCCGCCGGCAGCTTCGCACCGGTCGGCGCCGGCTGTACGCCGATCCGGTCCGGGCAGATCGTGCTCAAGGTCCGGAGATCCTTCAGTGCAGCCTGTACGCCGCCTTGCTGGTAGACGATCCGCTCCTCGGACACGAACTCCGACGGACCCGCACTCCACACCAGCTGCCGCCGGGCCATCCGCAACTTCTCGCTGGTCAGCCCCGTGGCGGTCGTCCCGCACAGGCCGGCAACGGTCGGCGAGTTCAGAGTCGTGATCGGCGCACCCAACGGCCGCATCCCTGGCACGTCCTTGACCCCGAGGCCGCCGGTCGCGAGCGCTGCGGCCGCTCGTGCGTCGTTCAACGGCGTCGGCGTCGGCGTTGCCGAGGTAACCACCACCGGCGACGCGGCCGCATCGTCCTTCTTCTGCCCACCGCACGCCGCGACGGCTCCGACACTCGCTACGACCAGCGCGACAACAACCGCTTTCCGCATTTGCACGACCGCGAACATAGCCGACGCGAGGGTTCAGGAATTGCTCACAGCCCGAGGTAGGCGAGAACGGCGAGCACGCGTCGGTGACCGGAATCGGTCGGCGGCAGGTCGAGCTTGAGGAAGACGTTGCCCACATGCTTGTGTACGGCGCCCTCGGAGATCACCAGCTTCTCCCCGATCGCCGTGTTACCGAGCCCCTCGGCCATCAGTGCGAGTACTTCGCGTTCCCGTGGCGTGAGCCGGTCGAGCGGACTGCTCCGCTTGACCATGAGCTGGCTGACCACCTCCGGGTCGAGCACAGTCCCGCCGGCGGCAACCCGGCGTACCGCTTCGAGGAACTCGTCGACGCGGGACACCCGGTCCTTCAGCAGGTACCCGACGCCCTCGCTGCCGCCGGCGAGGAGCTCCGCCGCGTAGACCTCCTCGACGTACTGCGAGAACACCAGCACCGGGAGCCCCGGCCGGACACGGCGGGCCTCGATCGCGGCGCGCAGGCCCTCGTCGGTGAAGGTGGGTGGCAGCCGTACGTCGACCACTGCGATGTCCACCTGGTGCTCGGCGATCGCCTTTGCGAACTCGTCCGCGTCGGTGGCGACCGCGGCGACCTCGAAGCCGGAGTTGTTCAGCACCAGGCTCAGGCCCTCGGCGAGGATCGGGTTGTCCTCGAGGATGATCACCCGCACGGAAGGATCACCTCGACGGTGGTCGGCCCACCGATCGGGCTCTGCAGCTCCATGTGACCGTCGATCGCCTGCACGCGGTGGAGCATGCCATGCAGCCCACTCCCCCGGCCCAGCAGGTCGGACTGCTCACTGATCCGCGCCCCGCCGATCCCGTCGTCCATGACGGCCAGATAGAGCTCCGTGCCACGCCGCTCGAGCTGTACGTCGACGTGCCCGGCCGCACTGTGCTTGGTGATGTTGGTGAGCGACTCCGCGACCACGAAGTACGCAGCGGCCTCTACTGCGGCTGGGACCTCGCCCAGTTCGCCGATGCGCAGCTGGACCGGCAGCGGGCACCGGGCGGCCAGTGCGGAGACCGCTCCGACCAGACCGCGGTCGGCAAGGATCGGCGGGTACATGGTCCGC
This sequence comes from Kribbella sp. NBC_00662, assembly GCF_041430295.1. GTDB lineage: Bacteria > Actinomycetota > Actinomycetes > Propionibacteriales > Kribbellaceae > Kribbella. Next base: position 7,744,452 of record NZ_CP109029.1, read on the forward strand.
AGTACGCCGCGCAGCTCGGTCATGGCCTGCTCTGCGCCGTCGCGGGCGTCGTCGAGCAGTTTGGCGGCCTTCTCGGGGTCCTCGGCCATGGTCTGCTTCGCGATGCCGATCCGCATCGCCAGCGACACCAACTGCGCCTGCGTCCCGTCATGCAGGTCCCGCTCGATCCGCCGCAGCTCCGCGCCGTGCGAGTCGACAGCACCAGCGCGGCTCTTGGTGAGCTCCTCGACCCGCTGCGACAGCCGGTGCATCTCGACCTCGTCCGTGCTCGGAGCCAGCAGGTGGCGCGCCGCACGAGCATGTCCGCGGGCCAGCGCCGGAGCTCCCCAGCCGAGAACCGCGATGCTGACCAGGATCTGGAGCGGGCCGAGTGTGAGCGCCTCGGCCCAGCTGTCGACGTCGGCACCCATCAGCGAGAAGTTGCCCGGGTCGGTGCTCCACAGCACCATGCCGGCGACGGCGGCGGGCGCGCCGACCAGTCCGAAGACCGCGACGAGCAGTTCGGGGACCATGGCCAGCGGCATCAGCAGCAGCCACAGGCTGCGCTTGAACGACCTGTCCCGGAACAACGTGACGACATCGCCCGGCTGACGCGGTGTTGCGGCCGGCAGGGGCGCACCCTCGGGCACGCCGAGGTACTTGGCCGCTCTCCTGCGCTCACTGTTGGCCAGCTTCACCAGTGCGCCGGTGAACGGCGTGATCAACCAGCCGAGGAGCACACCGTTCGGCAGCGCCAGCAACAGCAGGAGCGCCCGTAGGTAGCGAACCGCCAGGTAGGCACATGCCCGCCCGCCCCGAGCCAGGATCTTGTTGACCATGACTCATATCTTCCGGGACGGCCGGGCACGTGTCGGTACAGCAGGCTCTACCTTCTGCCGTCTAGCAGTCCGGAACGCCAGGAAGCTTGGCGTTCGGATCGTCGATGTAGATGTTGGTCATGTAGCCGTTCTGATCGCGGAGCTTGGCCCACCAGTTGTTGGTGTAGCCGTTCGCCGTCACCGTGTCGCCCTGGACCTGGCACTCGACGAACACCTGCGTCGGACCGGCCAGCGTGGTCACCACCGAGTCGGTCAGGTGCGGCCCCGAGCGGACGTTCACGCCGTTGCCCCAGGTGGTGAAGTTGTACTCCGGCGGGTTCGGGTCGCCGCCGTTCACCAGCTGCATGTAGTAGTTCCAGTTCCAGTTCGGTCCCGGGTCGGTGTGGTCGTTGCCGGGCATCTCGCTGTGGCCCCTGATGTGGTTGCGATCCTTCGGGATGCCACGACGATCGGCGATGTTCGCGGTCAGCGCGGCCGACGACCGGTACATCGCGTCGGTGAACCACGACGGCTGGTCGATGAACCCCTCGTGCTCGATACCGATCGCGTACGGGTTCGCGCTGCGGGCGTGCCAGGCGGTGTCCTTCTCGGCCACCATCTGGGTGATCTGGCCGTCGCTCGACCGGACCACGTAGTGCGCGCTGACCTGGGCCGCCGGGTCCTTGAACCAGCTGATCGTGCCGGCGTACGAGCCCTGGGTCACGTGGATCACGATCGTGGTGATCGCCTGCGTGCGGCCGACCGCGTAGTTGCAGGTGCAGGCCGGGTTCCAGATCGCGCCCGGGTAGTCGGCGGCCTGGACCGATGACTTGCTCTTCGTGCCGAGCGGGGAGACGTTCGCGTAGGCGCCGAGGTCCGGTGTGACCTTCTTCGGCTCGGTCGAGACGCCGGCGGTGCTGACGCCGCGGGCGATCACCCGGTAGACCTCGTCTGCGTACAGGCGCGCGGTCGGGCCGTCGGCGGAATGCGAGTACTTCGCGATCACGGAGTACCACTTGCCGAGATCGGAGCGGTCCTGCAGAGCCGCTTGATCGGCGTACGCATCGAGGACCGCGGCGGCGCCGAGGATGTTCGACGTGTCGTCCTTGGTCAGCTCGGCGACCGGTAGCCCGGTCAGTTTGCTTGCCTCGGACATCGTCTTGTTGGTGTTGTTGGCGACCAGGTGCATGACGCCGTAGCCGTTCGCCTGGCTCGGCATGCCGTTGTGGCCGTCCAGGTGCGTCTCGGCGAATCCGACGCCGACCAGGACCTCACGGGGTACGTCGTACTTCGCGGCGGCGGTCTGGAACGCGGACGCGAGGTCCGGCTGACCGGTGGGTTGGGGTGGCTGGGCTGCGTTGCTCGGAAGGGCTGTCAGCGCGAGTGCTCCGACAGCAAGCAGAATCGTGGCGGTCTTCCGCATGGGCGGCGGTCCTTCCCTCTGTCTGGTCCGCCGAGGGGCGTCGGCGGTCCCGGAAGTCACGCTAAGGGAAGATCTTCCGTCCGATCCAGTGTTTGAGTGAATTTTTTCCCGTCACCGTCGGAACAACACCTGACCACGGAGCGCGATCAAGCGCGGGTGGGTGAGTACGGCGGGGTTCGCGCGCGGGTCCTCGTCGTACACGACCAGGTCGGCCGGATCGCCGGGCCGAAGCTCGCTCGGGGCACCGAGCCAGGCCCGAGCCGCCCACGATCCCGCGGCCAGGGCCTGCTCCCCCGACATGCCGATCCCGGTCAGCGCCTGGATCTCCTGGGCGACGAGACCGTGCCCGAGGACGCCGCCCGCGTCGGTCCCCGCATAGACCGGTACGCCGGCCTCGAACGCGTCCCGCAGCCGGTGCAGGCGGCGGTCGTACAGGTCGCGCATGTGCGCCGAGTAGACCGGGAACTTCGCGGCAGCCTGGTCGGCGTACTCCGGGAAGTTCTCGAGCTGGATCAGCGTGGGGACGACCGCGACGCCACGGTCGGCCATCTGGGCCAGCAGGTCCGGCTCGAGGCCGGTGCCGTGCTCGATGCAGTCGATGCCGGCGGCAAGCAGGTCGGGCAGGGCATGCTCGCCGAAGACGTGCGCGGTGACGCGGGCGCCGAGCTCGTGCGCGCGGGCGATCGCCGCGGTCAGCGCCTCGGCCGGCCAGCACGGGGTCAGGTCGCCGGCCTCGCGGTCGATCCAGTCGCCGACGAGCTTGACCCAGCCGTCACCACGACGGGCCTCCTGCTCGACGTACGCGACCAGCTCCTCCGGCTCGATCTCCCAGCCGTAGTTGCGGATGTAGCGCTTGGAGCGGGCGATGTGGCGGCCGGCACGGATGATCTTCGGCAGGTCCTCGCGGTCGTCGATCCAGCGGGTGTCGGCGGCCGAGCCGGCGTCGCGGACCAGCAGCGCGCCGGCGTCGCGGTCGACGATCGCCTGCTGCTCCTGGATGTCCGCGTCGACGGCGCCGTGCTGGTCGAGGCCGATATGGCAATGCGCATCGACCAGGCCGGGCACGATCCACCCACCGGTGTGCACTGTGGTCACATCACCAGCGGCGGGCCGGTCGACGACCAGCCCACCGCTGAGATGGAGCTCCTGCTGCTCACCGGCCGGCAACACCGTGCCGACGAGCTTGAGAACGGTCATGGATCCGACCGTATCGGGGACCTCTCAGCCGTGCGAGCCGCCGCCCGGCGTACAGGTCGGGGTGGTGGGCTCGTTGCCCGCGCACGGCGTCCCGGTCGGAGTCTGCGTCGGAGTGTCCGTGGGCGTCTGGGTCGGAGTCTGCGTCGGAGTCTCCGTAGGCGTCTTGGTCGGAGTCTTCGTCGGCGTCTTGGTGGGGGTCTTGGTCGGTGTCGACGTCGGCCGGTGCGTCGGCGTACCGGTCGGGGTGTCGATCGGCTTCGGCACGGTGGGCTTGTCCCACTCCGTCGACGGCGGCGTGGACGGCAGCACCGGCGGCGGCACGGTCGCCGTGGGCGTCGCGGTCGCGGTGGTCGTCTTGGTGTCGTCCGGCACGTCGGGGACCTGCCGCGGGTCGACCTTGCGGTCGGCGTTGCCGGTCCACTTCGCGGCGGCGATGTTGCCGGTCGCGTTGGGGATCAGGACCGCGTTCTTGCTGTAGACCCGCATCCACTTCAGCACGGTGGCGACGAAGTCCTTGGAGTGCTGGTAGCGCAGCAGGGCCTCGACCAGGTCCCGCGGCTGCTTCAGGTCGTCGCCCTCGGAGCAGAGCACCACGGCGACGGTGGTGACCGCGTCGTACACGTTGTTGGGGTTGCGGAAGCCGTCGCCGTTGCCGTCGGCCCCGAACTCGTCCCACACCTGCGGGATGATCTGCATCGGCCCGACGGCCCGGTCGTACGTCGCGTCGCCGTCGAACTTGCCCTTGTCCGAGTCCATGATCCGGCCGTTGCCGTGCCGGCCGTTCAGCACCGGGCCGAGGATGCGGCCGCGGGTGGTGCCGGCCACGTCGACGCGGCCGCCGCTGGCGTGGTCGGACTCGACCTTGCCGACGCCGGCGAGCAGCGGCCAGGTGAGGCCGCAGTTCGGCCGGACGACCGCGAGGTTGGCGGTGGCGCGGCGGTAGGCGGGGAACACCCCGCGGGGAATGCCGTTCACTGCTCCCGGCCGGCCGGGACGGACGACCGATCGGCCGTCGGTCGCCCCCTGCACGGGGACGTCGGCACGGGCGGGTTGGTCTGATCCGAGCCGGCCGTCCACTCCCGGACGCTGCGGCACGATCATCGTCAGCTCGTCGAACTCACCACTGTTCAGCCCGGCTCCAGGCGATGGGGCGACCGGGTTGGTACCAGCGAGCTGGCCGGTGGCACCGGCCCCGCCCGAAGCAACTGTCACGATGGCCCCGACCAGGAGCGGGGCCGTGCACAGTGAAGCGATGATTATTTTGACCCGACGGTTACCACTACGGGTTAGGCGCATAGCCCCTTCAACGAACCATGCGCCACAAAGTTACATCAAGACGACGCAAAGTTACGGGCCACAGAAACCTCTCGGAAAACCGGCACCGAGGTAACGATCGCGGCTACCTGACGACGCCTCGGGAGTGAGCGTACAGCTCGCCTCAGTTGCCCGCCGACGGGGCGTCGCCCGGGGTGGCCGCCGCGGTCTTCGTCGGGTCGGACTCCGGACCGGTCGAGCTGCACGTGGTCGGCGGCGTCGTCGGCGGGTCGCTCGGCGTCGTCGTCGGCTCGCCTGACGGGGTGGTCGTCGGCGACTCGCTCGGCGTCGTCGTGGGCGAGGTCGGCGGCGTCGTCGGCGTACAGGTCGGGTCACCCGGCGTGGTCGGCGGGGTGGTGGGCGGAGTCGTCGGCGGCGTGTACGGCGGCTTGGTGGGCGACGTCGACGTCGAGCCCGGGCCGTTCGTCGGCCGAGCGACGGTCGGCTTCGTCGTGCTCGGGCGGCTGCTGGTCGGCCGGGACGTGGTCGGGACGACCGGCCGCGTGGTCGACGGCACCGTGGTCGGCACGGTGGTCGGGGCGGTGGTCGGAGGCGGCGTCGTGGGCGGCGGCGTGGTCGCCGTACGCTCGTCGTCGTCGCCGTTGTTGCCGCCGTCGCCCGGGGTGTCGATCGTGCCCGGCCGGTCCGGCACCGTCACGGTGTCCTTGCTGTAGGACTGCATCCACCGCAGCACCGTCGAGACGTAGTCCATCGAGTGGTTGTAGCGCAGCACTGCCTGGACCAGGCCCGCCGGGTCGGCCAGGTTCGCGCCGCCGGAGCAGAGGTAGTCCCCTGTCGCCCGGGCCGCGTCGAAGACGTTGTGCGGGTCCTTGATCCCGTCGCCGTTGCCGTCCGCGCCGAACGCCCGCCAGGTGCCGGGGATGAACTGCATCGGCCCGACCGCGCGGTCCCAGGTCGTGTTCCCGTCGTACACACCCTGGTCGGTGTCGGCGATCGCCGCCATCCCAGGGCCGCCGTCGAGGACCGGGCCGAGGATCTTGCCGCGGGTGTTGCCGTTCGCGTCGACCTTGCCCCCGCTGGCGTGACCGGACTCCACCTTGCCGATGCCGGCCAGCAGCGGCCAGGTCAGGTGGCAGCCGGGCATCGAGAGCGCGAGGTCCCGGGCCGCCTTCTGGTACGCCGCCAGCACCGTGCCCGGGATGCCCGAGGTGTCACCGATCACGCCCGGGATGGGCTGCACGGTGCCGTCGGTCGTCCCGGTCACCGGGACCCCGATCGTGGACTTCTCCTGCGTCGGCAGGCTGCCGTCGACACCGGGCTGGGTCGGCACGTTGTTGGCCAGGTCGTCGAAGACCGCGTCCTGGCGCGGAGCGGCCAGCGCGTGCGCGTCGACGATGAACGTGTTCGAGGTGACGCCGCCGACGACGAACACGGCGACCATGGCAGTGGGAGGCGCCAAGCAGGTGCAAGCGGCGGACAACTTGCCCCGCCACGTGTCCAGGTTCTTGAACTGCTGCCTCATCCGAACCGTCCTCGACGCATTCCGCAGGTGGTGTGTCTCTCGGGCGTAGGCACGATCTTAGCCGCCGTGGGGTCGTGATCAACCGGTCACAGTGCGCCGCTGCGCGCTGTTAAGGGTTTTCCGGCAGGCGTGTGCAGCCTGTGGTCGCCGAAAGTTCACACTACGGACACTGCCCTTTCGGGAAGTGCGGTTCAGTTGCCGCCGAGCATCTTCTTCAGGTCGTCGGGAAGCTCGAAGTCGCCGCCGTCCTGGCGGCCGCCGAACGCGGCCGGGAGCTGGCCCGGCTGCGGCGCCTGCGGCTGGGGGTTGCCCTGGTTCGCCCGCTTGGCGGGGTTGCCGGAGCCGCGCTTCTTGCCCTTCTTCGCCTGCTGCTTGGCCTTCCGCGCCCCACCGGCGCCCGCACCCGGCATACCCGGCATGCCGGGCATCCCCGGGATCCCCTTGCCGGAGGCCATCGCGGACATCATCTTGCGGGCCTCGAAGAACCGCTCGACCAGACCGCTCACGGTGGCGACCTCGGTGCCGGAACCCTTCGCGATCCGGGCCCGGCGGGAGCCGTTGATGATGTTCGGATCGTTCCGCTCGGCCGGCGTCATCGAGTGGATGACCGCCTCGATCCGGTCGATCTCGCGCTCGTCGAAGTTCTCCAGCTGGTCCTTGAACTGGTTCGCACCGGGCAGCATGCCGAAGATCTTGGTCAGCGGGCCCATCTTGCGGACCGACTGCATCTGGGCGAGGAAGTCGTCCAGGGTGAAGTCCTTGCCGCCCTTCTTCTGCAGCTTGGCGGCGGTCTTGGCCGCCTCCTCCGCGTCGAAGGAGCGCTCGGCCTGCTCGATCAGGCTCATCACGTCGCCCATGCCGAGGATGCGCGAGGCCATCCGGTCGGGGTGGAAGACGTCGAAGTCCTCGAGCTTCTCGCCGTTGCTGGCGAACATCACCTGGCGGCCGGTGACCTGCGCGATCGACAGCGCGGCGCCACCGCGGGCGTCACCGTCGAGCTTGGACAGTACGACGCCGTCGAAGCCGACGCCGTCGAGGAAGGCCTGCGCGGTGGTGACCGCGTCCTGGCCGATCATCGCGTCGACGACGAACAGGATCTCGTCCGGGCTGACCGCGTCGCGGATGTCCGCGGCCTGCTTCATCAGCTCCTCGTCGACACCCAGCCGGCCGGCGGTGTCGACGATCACGACGCTGTACTGCTTGGACCGGGCCTCGTCCATCGCCTTGCGGGCGACGTCCACCGGGTCGCCGACGCCGTTGCCGGCCTCGGGCGCGAACACCGGCACGCCGGCGCGCTCACCGACGACCTGCAGCTGGGTCACCGCGTTCGGCCGCTGGAGGTCGGCGGCGACCAGCATCGGGGTCTGGTGCTGCGTCTCGCGCAGCCACTTGGCTAGCTTGCCGGCCAGGGTGGTCTTACCTGCACCCTGCAGACCGGCGAGCATGATCACCGTCGGCGGCCGCTTCGCCATCCGCAGCTCGCGGGTCTCGCCGCCGAGGATCTTGACCAGTTCCTCGTTGACGATCTTGATCACCTGCTGCGCCGGGTTCAGCCCGCCGCGCACCTCGGCCCCGCTGGCGCGTTCCCGCACCGCCGCGATGAACTCCCGCACCACCGGCAGCGCGACATCGGCCTCCAGCAACGCGATCCGGATCTCCCGGGTGGTCGCGTCGATATCGGCGTCGGTCAGCTTGCCCTTGCCCCGCAGATTCTTGAACGCGGTGGAGAGCCGATCGGAAAGCGTGTCGAACACGAGAAACAGTCCGTTTCGTCGAAGCGATGAACTCCCCGAGTCTACCGGCCCCACAACCTGTGGATAACTCCGGCGGCACAGCACCCTTCCTAGCTACCGTGAACGCCATGCCACTGGACATCCCAGCCTTCAACGCGGCGTTCAACCGGGCCTACGACCGAGTCCACCGCGGCGCACAGCCCGCGGACCTCGCAGCCGAACAGGACAAGCTGCGAGAGCTGGTGCCGGCCGATGCCTCAGAGCACGACCGCACCTGGACCGGCCATCTCATCAACGACCTCGCCGAGCCGCCTCCTCCACCTCCGGCGCGAAGTGACCTCTACCGCGAAGCCGTGCAGATCCACGTCGCCGTTTATCCGCCGAAGGGCACGACGGAAGAGCAGATCGCGATGCTGGCGGATGGGCGCCGCAGGATCTGGGAGCTCGCCGATCGCGCCTCGGCCGACGAGGAGTGGGACATCCGTGCGATGACGGGGGATCTGGAGTCCATGGAGAACTGGCTCCGCAATCCGTCGTTCCCGCTGACCGACACTCCGTTCCCCGATGCCTGAGACGGCTCAGCGCGTCCCTGAGGACTCGCCGACGTATCGCGAGTTCAGGCGGCTGTACGACCTCGCGCGCCAACTCCGGCCGACTGGCGTCGACCGCTGGAACCGTGAGCTGTACGCGACGAGCAGCCTCGGCGGCTTCGACCACCAGACCGGCGCGGTTCAGATCCACGGGTCGCTTCTTCGTGAGGGGCTGACGAGGGATCCGGCAGCCAACCGTCGGATGCAGGCGCGCGCAGTGGCGACGGTTCTCGAACAGGTCACGCAAGCGGGCATGCCGATAGAGGCGCCGGGCGAGGCCAACGTCATCCGAACGACCCAGTCACGGGGCCTGCACGACGGCGTCGCGTCGGTCCGGGCGGCAGCCGACCTGCGGACCTTCAGCAGACAGGCCGGATATCTGAGCCTCGCATTCGACGACGCTCAACAGACGGGCGCCTTCGCAGCGGCGAACGGTTTGATCCAGCAGGCGTCCGGTCCGAATGTCGATCGTGAGACGTTGATCGACCGACTCACGCACGGGCCGGCGGTGATGCATTTCGATCAGTTGGCTGAAGCTGTCGTGCGGAATCGGCTGGCTGAGGTCGCGCCGGTTGAGGGGCCGGATCGGCGGGAGGTTCGGCGGCAGTTGATTGCGACGATGTTGCATCCGCGGTGGGATTCGTTGGCGCAGCGGTCGCCGGAGGCTGGGCGGCAGGTGGCCGAGGACATCGGGCGGGCGCTCAACGCGAAGGTTGAAGAGCTTCGGAGAAGGCGTCCGTGGGCAGATCGGCAGGCATCGGCGGACGGGGCTCGACATCCTGCGGAGAAGCAGCCGCGGCTGCTGCCCGAGCAGACGGCAGGTGGGACAACCCGTGCGGCTGCGGAGGGGACGGAGGAGCTGGCTGCAGCTCGGTTCTTGAGCGGCGTGGCGCCGGCTGCGGGGGCGGTGGGGCGGGGGTCAGCGCTTGGGGACGGTTCGCGGGCGGCGGCTCGCGCGGCAGGGGTGGCGCGGGGTGCATCGGGGCCTGCGATGCATCGTCCTGGTGAGCCTGCGCGCGGGTAGTGAGGTGTTGATTGACAGCTGCGACGAACACATCGAGGATCTAACCGACTGATTGGCCTTTACTGGTTAGGAGCTCGGGATGCGGGTTGTGGTGGATGGGCCTTCTAACTTGGGGTTGCGGCCGCCGGGGGTGGGGGTGGTGCCGGGGTGTTACAAGTTGGCGGGGGCGGTGCGGGATCGGGGCTTTGTGGGGCGGATCGGGGCGGAGGACGGTGGGTGTGTGACGCCGCCGCGGTACGACCGGGGTGCGTGGAAGCCGGGTGACGGGGTGTTCAACGCGGCCGCGATGGCGCAGTACACGGTGAAGTTGGCGGATCGGGTGGCTCGGTTCGTCGAGGAGGGGAAGTTCGTCGTGCTGCTGGGTGGTGAGTGCAGCAACCTGCTCGGGCCGGCGTTGGCGTTGAAGCGCCTGGGGCGGTACGGCGTGGTGTACCTGGACGGGCACTCGGACTTCCGGACGGTCGACAACTCGCCGTACGTCGGGGCTGCCGGCGGCGAGGCACTCGCACTGGTCACAGGACGCGGGCAAGCGGATCTGACCGACCTCGAAGGGCTCGGACCGTACACGCGAGACACCGACGCGGCGCTGCTCGGGATCCGCGAGGACGACGAGTACGCGGCCGATGTGGTGAAGGCCGGGATCCCGGTCTGGCCGGCGTTGAAGATCGCCGAAGACGCGACCGCCGCAGCCGACGGCACGATCGAGCATCTCGAGCGGGACGAGCTGGACGGGTTCTGGGTGCACCTCGACGTGGACATCCTCGACGCCGGGATCATGCCCGCGGTCGACAGCCCGGACCCCGGCGGCATCGACCACGCCCAACTGCAAGCACTCCTGCGCCCGCTGCTCGCCTCACCGAAGTGTGTGGGGATCGACATCGGCATCTTCGACCCCGACCTCGACCAGGACGGCGTCTACGCCGCCGAGCTCACCGACACCTTGGTCGCGGCGCTCAGCTGAGGTCCCAGACGAGCGCCTGGCCGTGCGGCCCGATCGCCCCGAGCGTGCGCCGGCTGCTGTCGGGCCAGGTCTGGAGGTCGACGCGGTACTCCCAGCCCTCGGCGCCGCGGGCATGACTGATCGTGGCGTGCGGCTCGAGGCTCAGATGCGCGAGCGGTGCGGACTCGGTCGCCTGGGCGCCGAGCTCTTCCAGCCGGGCTTCGATCGCGGCTCGATCCGGCCGGCGAAGGTACTGCCACATGATCGAGTGCCACACGACCGTCACGTGCCCCTCGGACAGCTCCAGCGCGCGCAGGAACGACACGGCGTCCTCCGGGCGTACGTCGGCCGGCACCTCCCGCGCCACTTCCACCGCCCCTCGCAGACGCGTCAAACGCTCGGACTGGTCCGGCCACACGTACGACGCCAGCGTGCGAGCCCCCTCCTCGGTCAGCGGGTTCACCGGCGAAATGTCGCACCCGACCCGTTCCGCGATCCGTACGTCGGCGGACGGGATCTCCCCGACCCAGGCCGGATCGAACACCACCGGACTGTCCACCGGTCCGTACGACGCCCCGTCACCGACGTAGCGGAAGTGGTCCGCGCGCAGGTTCAGCCCGGCCGATGCGCCGATCTCGAACAACCGCACCGGTAGCGGCACGGTCTGAGCCAACTGCAGGAGACCGCCGTACAAGGCCACCGACCGGTTGACCTCGTTCGTCTGCGGCGGCTGCGTCAGCAGGGACCGGATCTCCCCCGCCCGCGACTGCAGCACCTGCTCGAACGCCTCCCAGCCGAGCACCGGGTCCCACGCGCCGCCGACGCTCGGGTAGAACGCCGCGAGCTCAGGCACGGTACCGGACAGCACCAGTCCGTGTACGGCGCCCAGCAACCGCAAACCGATCGCCTCACCGAACGACCTGTCCTCGTACCCCTCCAGTACTTCGACCGACACCCCACCGACCTCGTAGTCGTCCACGAGCAGCCGGAGCAGTTCGGCGTACATCGGCGACCCGAGGTCCTCGCAGGCGACCGCTTGGCGTTGTAAAGCCTCTACGACATGCACAGCGCTGAGACTAGAACGTCAGCCGATCGAGGACAGACTTCGCCGTCGTCCGCGCGTCCTCCGGCTCGAGCGGAGCGCCGTGACGGTCGGTGAGGTAGAAGACGTCCACGCACTCCGCACCGAGCGTGCTGACGTGGGCGGAGCGGATATCCGCACCAGTAGCCGCGATCGCCGCAGTCACGTCGTACAGCAGTCCCGGACGGTCATGCGCTCGCACCTGGAGAACAGTCGCAGTCTCGGACGCCTCCGGCAGCAGATCCACCCTGCTGGCAACCCGTGCTGCTGACGAGTCCCGTGCCGCCAACCGGCGTACGACGTCACTCGAGTCGCGCAACGCCACAGCGAGCCGGTCCCGCAACCGGACCGGATCAGGCGCCGACCCAGCAACGGTCCACTGAGAGATACCAAGACCCTCTACCGACGTGATGACCGCGGACCGCACTGCCAGTCGCTCTACAGCAAGTACGGCGGCGACTGTCGACAGCGTGCCGACCTGGTCGGGTACTGCGACGTTGATCCGCAGATCGCCGTGGTGGTCGGACACGGTGAGGCCAAGCCGCCCCACTCCAACCACCTGATGCAGCACGGGCACCGGAACAGGAGGTGCCTCGGTCCACATGCTCTCGCCGCCGCCGGACAGCTCACCGCGCACCCGCCGGCACAGCTCACCCACCAGCCGCATCCGCCACGGCGACGATGCTGCCGGTCCAGCCGCCCGCGCATCGGCGTACGTCAACGCTTCCAACAGGTCCAAAGTCTCGGTACTGCGAACGATGCCGGCGACCATGTCCACCGTCATCGGGTCATCCAGATCGCGCCGAGTAGCCACCTGGGCGAGCATCAGGTGCTGCCGGACCAGCAGGGCGATCGTGTCGGAGTCCGTCTCGTTGAATCCGATCCGCCGCGCCACCTTCGCCGCGATCGCAGCACCGGTGACGCTGTGATCGCCGTCGAGCGCTTTGCCGAGGTCATGGAGCAGTGCAGCGACCAGCAACAGGTCAGGTCGCCGTACGTCGCGGACCATCGACGACGCCTCGACACACGTCTCCAGCAGATGCCGGTCGACGGTGAACCGGTGGACCGCCGACTGCGGCGGCCGGAACCGCACCGAATCCCACTCAGGCAGGATGCGCGTTATGTACCCGGCCTGGTCCAAGGCCTCCCACACTTCAAGCAGTCCGCTGCCAGCACCCAGCAGAGCGCACAGCAACCGAAGCGCCTCCCCCGGCCACGGCACCGGTAGGTCAGCAGCCGACGCAGCCAACCGAGCACACACAGCAGGCGACAAAACGAGCTCACGGTCCGCAGCGACCGCAGCAGCGCGCAGACCGAGCACAGGGTCCCGCTCCGGTCGTGCGTCCGGCATCAGCACGACCTCGCCCTCGTGCTGACCGACTCCCTCGTCCAGCGCGAGCAGCAGCGGCCCACCGGTCCGCTGCCGGCGCCGGGAGCGCGGCGGCTTGGTCATCAGGCTCTCGACCCGTCGCCAGGACACGTCGCACACATGTGCCAGCGTCCGGCCCGTCGCGTACACATGCCGCAGCAGCTCGTCCCGCCCGGACAGACCGAGCCCAGCAGCCACCTCACCGGCCAGATCAGCCACCAGCCGGTCCGTTGCCCGGCCGGCCACCTCGTGCAGTACGTCGCGGACCTCGAGCAGATCCCGCCGCGCCCGCTCGACGACCGGATGCGGTACGTCGACCAGCCAGGACGCGACCAGCGCACGCAGTACGACGGCATCCCGCAGACCGCCGTACGCCTCCTTGAGATCGGGCTCCGCGAGATGCGCGAGCTCTCCGACATTGGACGCGCGGTCGCGGCACGCCTGGGCCAATCCGGGCAGCCGCGAACGCGCAGTACGACGCCAGTCGGCCATCAGCACGGACCGCAGCTGCAGGGTGAGGTGTGAGTCCCCCGCAACGTGGCGTGCGTCCAGCAGACCGAGCGCGACCCGGTCGTCGGCTGCGGCCGCCTCACGTGCCTCGGCCAGTGTGCGGACGCTGTGGTCCAGCTTGGTCCGCGAGTCCCACAGCGGATACCAGATCTGTGCGGCCAGCTCGTCCACCCGTGGGTACCCCTCGACGTGCACGAGCATCACGTCGAGATCGCTGTACGGCGACAGCTCCTCCCGGCCGTAGCCGCCGACCGCGACCAGCGCGACGCCCTCGGTAGGTACACCGAGGGCGTCACAGGCTTTGGAGAGGAGCAGGTACAGCAGCGCGTCGGCCTCTTCGGCACGGACGCGCCGCTGCTCTGCTCGATCAACCATCTACAGTGCGTCTCCGTCCAGTTCGCCCGTGCGAACCCGGACGATGGTGTCGACCGGGGTGACCCACACCTTGCCATCACCGATCTTGCCGGTCTGCGCGGCCTTGACGATCACATCGACCACGTCGGCGCTGTCACCGTCCTCGACGACCACCTCGAGCCGGACCTTCGGCACCAGGTCCACCTCGTACTCGGCGCCGCGATAGACCTCGGTGTGGCCCTTCTGCCGGCCGTAGCCGCTCGCCTCGGTGACCGTCATACCGGTGACGCCGAAGGTCTCCAGCGCGGCCCGGACGTCGTCCAGCTTGTGCGGCTTGACCACCGCGGTGACCAGCTTCATGCCTTGACACCTTCCTTCTCCGAGGCCTCAGTGGTGCCATTCTCCGTCTCCGCCGGCACCGGGCGCGCCGACAGCGCGCCGCGCAGACCGGACGAGCCGAGGTAGTCGTACGCCGTCTCCGCGTGCTCGACCTGGTCGACACCGGTGACCTCGTCGTCCTCCTTGAGCCGGAAGCCGATCGTCTTGTCGATCACCTTGCCCAGGATGAAGGCGACGGTGAAGGAGTACAGGCCGACGACCACGTTGGCGACCGCCTGCCGGCCGAGCTGGGTGGCTCCGCCGCCGTAGAACAACCCGTCCACGGCCGACGGGGCCGCCGCCGTACCGAGCAGGCCGATGGCCAGCGAGCCGAACAGGCCGCCGACGAAGTGCACGCCGACCACGTCGAGCGAGTCGTCGAAGCCCAGCTTGTACTTCAGCGACACCGCGAAGCAGCAGATCGCACCGGCCGCGAGGCCGAGGATCAGCGCGCCGATCGGCGAGACCGCGCCACAGGACGGGGTGATCGCGACCAGACCGGCGACCGCACCGGACGCGAGGCCCAGCGTGGTGGCCTTGCCGTGCACGATCCGCTCGACGATCAGCCAGCCGATCACGGCCGCGGCGGTGGCGGCCTGGGTGTTCACGAAGGTGACAGCAGCGGTGGTGCCGGCGCTCAGCGCGGAGCCCGCGTTGAACCCGAACCAGCCGAACCACAGCAGACCGGCGCCGAGCAGGACCAGCGGCAGGCTGTGCGGCCGCATCGGGTCCTTCTTCCAGCCGACGCGCTTGCCGAGCACGATCGCCAGTGCGAGCGCGGCGGCGCCGGCGTTCAGGTGGACCGCCGTACCACCGGCGAAGTCGACCGCCTTCAGCTTGTCACCGATCCAGCCGCCGTTGCCGTCGTCCAGGAACCAGACCGAGTGGGCGACCGGGAAGTACACCAGCAGCGTCCAGCCGACGACGAACGCGATCCAGCCGCGGAACGTGGCCCGGTCCGCGATGGCGCCGGAGATCAGCGCCGGGGTGATGATCGCGAACATCAACTGGAAGGCGACGAAAGCGAGCGTGGGCGTCGTCCCGCTCACCGCCTCCGGTGCGAGCAGGCCCTTCAGGCCGACCTCCGAGAAGTCGCCGATCACGTGCCCGGTGTCACCGGCGAACGTCAGCGAGTAGCCGACCACCACCCAGAGGATGGTGACGACGGCGATGGTGATGAAACTCATCATCATCATGTTCAGCACGCTCTTCATGCGCACCATGCCGCCGTAGAAGAAAGCCAGGCCCGGTGTCATCAGCATCACCAGGGCGGCACTGGCCAAGACCCAGGCGGTATCGCCGGCGTTGATCTCCATCAACGTCATCCCTTCCATCGATACAGGGGGTGGCCGACGTCCTCAGTCGGGAGAACTCCACAACGCCGGGGAGCCCGCGCCCAGCCACACCGCAAACGGTGTCGGCGCGCCGTTTCAGCCGATCGGTCCGTTTGTTTCAGGCGTGTGACAAAGCGGGCTCCCAGGTGACATCGAGGTGACATGACTCACCGCGGGCCAACTTGTGGCACTCTGGCCTGGACCACACGGGACCGCAGCCGCGCCACTGCACCCGTCTTAGCTGGGGACGTAGAAATGGAGCCGATCTACGGGGTGAGGCCGCGCCGCGGCAGACCACGGGACCCGGAGGCGGAGCCGAGGATCCGCCGGTACGCCGTGCAGCTGCTGCTGGAGCGGGGATTCGACGGAATGACGGTTGACGACGTTGCCGAGGCCGCGGGGGTCGGCAAGGCGACGATCTATCGCAGATGGGCCAGCAAGGAACTGCTCGCCAACGACGCGATGGCCGACCTGTTCGACCTGGAGATACCGGATGCGGACACCGGCTCGATCGCCGGCGACCTGCTGGAGGTCTACCGGACCGCACTGGCCTTCGCCAACAGTGAAAGGGGACTCGCACTGATCCGCCTCGCAGTCGCCGAGGCGAACCGCGACCAGCGGTCCGCGCAGATCTACCGGGACGTCCTGGACCGGCGGATCGAGCTGACCGAGGCCGCACTGGACCGGGCCAGATCCCGGGGAGAACGGATCCGCGGCACCGCGGACGCAGTGTTGATGGTGGAGTGGATGGCAGGTGTCTTCGTCGTCCGGGCGCTGACCGGGCGTCCGATGCCGCCGCCGGAGGACGCCGAGCGCCTGGCCGACGTCACCCTGCGGGCCATCCTGGACGACTGGAGCGGCTCATGGCCGCACACCGGGCCCGAGAGCCAGCTCGCCGACCGCGAGTTCGGTAACGCGCCGGACCCGTCCTGAGTAGAGGTCCCAGGCCAAGACCCAGCCTCGGACCTCTACCAGTAGGTTCTGCTCGTCGTACCAGCCCAGTACCGCGCAACAGCCGGGCTGGCGGACCTCAGCGAGGTCCGCCGCTCTGGGTGTACGACCCGAGCCCATGAACGGCTCGCCCAGCATCAGCAGCCGGCTGGGCAGCGACCGGAACGTGGAGATGACGGCCACGCCCTGTGGCTGCGAGACCAGCGTCGGGACCTGCGGGAGCTTGCTGGCGACGAACAGCCTCGCCACACCGCCGTCCGACGAGAACGTCTGGCCCACCCACGACTGGACCGGCAGCCTGAACGTGTTGTCTTCCGTCCACTGGCCGCTGACCAGGTAGCGATCCACGTGACCGGCCTCGAGCCGGAACGGCGCAGTCACCGCCTCCGGGTCGTTCGACCCTTCGATGCGTGCAACGGGCAGCTCACCATCACCGCCCTCACCGACCAGCACGCGATAGGCGACACCCGGCCCGCTGACGAGGATCCGCTGCGCATCCTCGAGCCAGGACACGCTGCGGAAGTCACCGGCCGGCAAGGGGTACTGCGAGATCTGGGCCGTCGAAGCGTTGACCGTGACGAGGTGACCGGGCTGCGGGAAGGCAACGACGCTGCCGTCGGGTGACACCGCACCGGGGCTCAGCGGCGGGCGGCCGTCGACCGCTGCCAGTTCGACCGCTGCCTGCGACCAGGACGAGTCGCGGCCGAGCAGCAGCGGCACGTACACATCGCCGTTCTTCGCGAGTACGACGGCGGCGACGCGGTCGAGCTTGTTCTTGGCCAGCGAATGGACCTTGCCGGGTAGCTCCAGTCGATCACCGAGTGGAGTGTCGAGCCGGTCCAGGAACTTCTCGCTGCCAGGCGGCGGGGCCAGCCAGAAGTCGAGACCGGCGATCTGCCCGGCCGGTTCGACGGCCTCGGGTGCGGCGGTGTTGAACAGCCTGTTCGGAGGTGTGATGTCCGCGTTGCCGCCCGAGCCCACCTCGATCGTGATCGAGACGACGAGCAGTGCGACGAGTACGACCAGCGCGCTGATCAGAACGGCGCGCTTCCGGCGACGTCGTACCCTCAGGCCGGCAGCCCAGGCCGCGTCGGCCAGGTCCGGTTCGGGCAGTTCGTCGGCTGCCTGGAACAGCAGCGGCGGGACGTCTTCACGCCTCATTGGGCATCACGCCAGTCCCCCGCGCCCAGCGCCGCGCGGAACCGGCCGAAGGCGGTCAGACCGTGCGCGTGGACTGCGGTCTGCGACATCCCGAGCAGATCGGCCACCTCGAACTCGGTCAGCTCCTCGACGTGCAGCAGGACGAACACTGTGCGCTGTGCGGGCGTCAGCTCGCCCAGTGCGGCCTTCACCTGATCGTCCTCGTCGGGGAAGGCCGGCGCCCGGTTCCACGGCTTCAAAGCCGGCAGGTACAGCACCCGCTGCACGAACGCGTCCGGGTCGTCGACCCTGGTCCACTGCAGCGACAGCTGCGTGAACGCGCGCAACAGCAACTTCTCGGCTCGTTCAAGGTCGCCGTACACCAGGTACGCCGTACGGAGCCATCTGCCTTGTCGTGCATCCACGAACGAGGCGAAATCCGGGTCGACCGTGTCGCGCATCCACCCTCCCCCCTCTATTCAACTCCTCAACTACTCCAGGCGGCCAGAGCCAGTGCGTGATCGAGCCAGACGGGTCTCCTCGGTGATCAGGTCGAAGTTGATCCCGGCACCCGCCATCAGCCCCGCGGCAGCAGACGGCATCACCTGCGCCATCGGATTGGTGACGTTTCCGGCCGCGAACACACCGGGCACCTCGGTCGCACCCATGGCGTCGACCTGGACCGCAGTACCGATCTCGATGCCGTTGTTCTCGATCAGCGTCGGCTCCAGGCCCAGATCGGCCAGGAAGCCGGCCCGGGCGCGCACAGTGGTCTGGATCGCCAGTGCCTGCCGCGGAATGACCTTGCCGCCTTCCAGCCGTACTCCGGTGATGCGGTCGCCCGATACCTCGATCTGCTCGACCTTTCCTTGTACTACGGAGATTCCGCGCGCAGCGAGCTCCTCCCACTGGTCGTCTGTCGGCTCCGGCGCCATGTGCAGGAACAGCGTCACGTCATCACTCAACTGCCGGAACAGCTGCACCTGGTGCAGCGCCATCGGACTGGTCGCGAGTACTCCGATCGCCTGGTCGCGCACCTCCCAGCCGTGGCAGTACGGGCAGTGGATCACGTCCATCCCCCACCGCTCGGCCAGTCCGGGTACGTCGGGCAGCACATCGGTCAGCCCGGTCGTCACCAGCAGCCGCCGGCTCCGGTACGTCGTACCGTCGGCCAGCTCGACCGTGAAGCCGTCGTCGTCGCGGCGGGCAGTCGTCACAGTGCCCTCGGCGACCTCACCGCCGTACCCGATGACCTCCTCGCGGCCGAGCGCGTAGATCTCGCCCGGCGGCGTGCCGTCGCGGGTCAGGAAGTTGTGCACGCCCTCCGCGGGCGCGTTGCGCGGCGTACCGTCGTCGACCACCAGCACCGAGCGGCGTGACCGGACCAGGGCCAGCGCTCCACTCAGGCCGGCGGCGCCGCCGCCGATCACGATCACGTCGTACTTCGTCATAGCTCGGACTCCTCTGTTCAGGGTGTGATCCGAGGATGCGTGGTGATTTTCATTTTCGACAAGTAATGTTGCCGGTATGGCAAACGATGAGGACGTCCTCGAGTCGGTCGGACCGCGGCTGCGGGCGCTGCGGGTCGAGCGCGGGACGACGCTGGCCCAGCTGTCCGAGGCAACCGGCATCTCGGTCAGCACGCTGTCCCGGCTGGAGTCCGGTCAACGGCGGCCGACGCTGGAGCTGCTGCTGCCGCTCGCCCGGGCGCACCAGGTGCAGCTGGACGAGCTGGTGGATGCGCCGCCGACGGGTGACCCGCGGATCTACGCGAAGCCGATCAACCGTCACGGCACGGTGCACATCCCGCTGAGCCGGCGGCCGGGCGGCCTGCAGGCGTTCAAGCAGATCCTGCCGGAGGGGTATCCGGGCAACGACATGGTGCAGAAGACGCACGAGGGCTACGACTGGCTGTACGTGCTGTCCGGTCGGGTCCGGCTGAAGCTCGGCGACAAGGACTTCATCCTGAAGGAGGGTGAGGTGGCCGAGTTCGACTGCCGGGTGCCGCACTGGTTCGCCAATCCCGGTCCTGGACCGACCGAGGTGCTATGTCTTTACGGCCCGCAGGGGGAGCGGATGCACGTCAGAGCCCGCACCACATGACAGGAGACTCGTAGTGAGCGTCGCGTTGTTCACGTTGGGTGGAACGATCTCGATGGCAGGCACCCAGCGCCTGACCGGTGACGACCTCACCGCGGCGATGCCCGGACTGACGGGGCCGTCCGGGCTCGGTCACCCGGTGGAGATCCAGGACATCGAGAAGATCCCCAGCGCCAACCTGACCGCCGCCAAGGTCCTCGAGGTCGTCGACGCCGCCTCGAAGGCCGTCACCGCCGGCGCGGCGGGTGCCGTGGTCACACAAGGCACCGACACCCTCGAGGAGAGTTCGTTCCTCGCGGACCTGGTCTGGCCGCACCCGCAGCCGCTCGTCTTCACCGGTGCGATGCGCAACCCGACGCTGGCCGGTCCCGACGGACCCGCCAACCTCCTGGCCGCGCTGCGCGTCGCCTGCTCCCCCGCGGCGCGCGACCTGGGCGCACTGGTCGTGTTCAAGGACGAGATCCACGCCGCGCGCTGGGTCCGCAAGACCCACAGCACGAGTACGGCGACGTTCGTGTCACCGAACACCGGACCGATCGGCCACGTCGTCGAGGACCGGGTCAGCGTCCTCACCCGCCCGCTCCGGCTGGACGGCGTGCAGGGCAGCGCCGAGCCCGCGGAGCTCGACAACCTGAAGGTGGCGCTCTACACACTCACCATGGACGACGACGGCCTGCTCTTGCAGGGACTGGCCGACACACATCAGGGGCTGGTCGTCGCTGGGTACGGCGTGGGGCACGTGCCGGCCGCACTCGCCCCCGTGCTCGGCGACCTCGCCGCCCGGATGCCGGTCGTCCTCACGTCACGCACCGGCGCCGGCTCGGTCGTCCGCAACACGTACCACTCCCCCGGCTCGGAGACCGATCTGTTGCAGCGCGGCCTGATCGACGGCGGATTCCTTGATCCGTACAAGGCGCGGGTGCTGCTTCGGTTGCTCTTGGCAACGGATGACGACATCGCCGCGGCGTTCGCGCAGTACGTCTAGCTGAGCGAGGCGGCCTTCGTCATCAGGTAGTCCCGCTCGGGCAGGCTCGTCGTACCACGGGCCGCCGCACGGAAGTGTTCGGCGGCGGTCTCGTGGTCGCCGCGCATCTCGTAGAGGTGCCCGCGGGTGGCGTCGAGGCGGTAGTGGCCGGCGAGCTCGTCGTCCAGTGGTTCGAGGAGCTTCAGACCGGCGTCGGCGCCATCCACCATGGCGGCCGCGATCGCGCGGTTGAGCTTCACCATCGGGTTGCCGGACAGGTCCTCGAGGAGCCCGTACAGCGCAAGGATCTGTGGCCAGTCGGTGTCCTCGGCGCGATCCACCTCGTCGTGCAGTGCGGCGATGGCGGCCTGGATCTGGTACTCACCCAGTGGCGGCGTCCCGAACGCTTCGACCGCCAGTGCCACGCCTTCGGCGATGTGGTCGTGGTCCCACAGCGACCGGTCCTGCTCTGCCAGCGGGATGAGCTCCCCGTTCTTACCGGTCCGCGCTGCGCGGCGGGCGTCGGTCAGCAGCATCAGGGCGAGCAATCCGGCCACCTGGCCGTCGCCGGGGAGCTGGGCGCGTACTGCTCGGGTCAGCCGGATCGCCTCGGTGGACAGGTCGCTGCGGTGCAGCTCGGGGCCGCTAGTACTCGTGTAACCCTCGTTGAACATCAGATACAGGACATGCAGCACGTTGCGCAGCCGGTCCGGGTCGGCGTCCAGTTCGAAGCTGGCGCTCTTCAGCTTCTGCTTGGCCCGGCTGATCCGCTGCGCCATGGTTGCCTCAGGCACCAAGTACGCCGTGGCGATCTCGGCCGTGGTCAGACCGCCGACCGCCCGCAGCGTCAGCGCGATCGCCGAGGCCGGGGTGAGCGCGGGGTGGCAGCACAGGAACAGCAGCCGGAGCGTGTCGTCGTGCTCCTCGGTCTCCCCGCCGGGCACCTCTCGCAGTGCGGCGCGCTCCTCGCGGCGCCGGCGCGCCTGCTCCTGCCGTACTTCGTCGATCAGCCGGCGCGAGGCCGTCTGGATCAGCCAGGCCTTCGGCTTGTCCGGGCGACCGTCCCGCGGCCAGGTCGTCGCGGCAGCCAGCAGCGCCTCCTGGACCGCGTCCTCGGCCGCCGCGAAGTCACCGGACCAGCGCACGACCGCGCCGAGGACCTGCGGCGTCAGCTCGCGCAGCAGGTCCTCGAGGCCGTGATCCGGGTCAGAAGTCGTGGAGATCTGCCTCCGACTCCATCACCCGGCGGATCTCGATCGGCTGCTCGATCGGTACGCCGTTGGGCCCGGCGCCGAGGACAGCTCCGCGGCGATCTCGATCGCCCGCTGCTCCGACTCGACGTCGACGATCTGGTACCCGGCCAGGACCTCCTTGGACTCGGCGTACGGCCCGTCGGTCAGCACCGGCGCGCTCACGCTGGCGGCCCGCACCACCTTGGCGTGCGACGGCCAGGTCAGCGCGGTCTCCTCGACCAGCTCGCCGCTCTGGCGCAGCCGCTCCAGATGGTCGGTCAGGAACTGCATGTGGGCCTTCATGTCGGCCTCGTCCCACTCCAGCATCGGCGTCTCGCAGTTACCGCCGTCCATGTTCACCAGCAGCATGAACTTGGTCATCTCATCTCCTCATTCGAGCAGCGCATCAACGAACTGTTCGGCGTCGAACGGGGCCAGGTCGTCCGGTCCCTCGCCGAGACCGACCAGCTTCACCGGTACGCCGAGCTCCCGCTGCACCGCGATCACGATGCCGCCCTTGGCCGTACCGTCCAGCTTGGTCAGGACCAGTCCGGTGACGTCGATGACCTCTGCGAACACCCGCGCCTGGGTGAGACCGTTCTGACCGGTGGTGGCGTCGATGACCAGCAGGACTTCGTCCACCTCGGCCGTCTTCTCGATGACGCGCTTGACCTTGCCGAGCTCGTCCATCAGACCGGTCTTGGTGTGCAGACGGCCGGCCGTGTCGACGAGTACGACGTCCGCGTCCTCCGCGATCCCTTCCTTGACCGAGTCGAACGCGATGCTCGCCGGGTCTCCACCCTCCGGGCCGCGCACCGTACGGGCGCCGACCCGCTCACCCCAGGTCTGCAGCTGATCCGCGGCGGCCGCACGGAACGTGTCGGCGGCGCCGAGCACGACGCGCTTGTCCTCCGCGATCAGTACGCGGGCCAGGCGGCCGACGGTCGTGGTCTTGCCGGTGCCGTTCACGCCGACCATCAGCATGACGGCGGGCTGGCCGTCCTTCCGGCTCGCCTTCAGCGACCGGTCCATCGAGGGGTCGACCAGGGCGACCAGCTCCTCGCGGAGAATCTCCCGGGCCTGTGCGGCGCCGACGCCCTCCACGCGCATCCGGGTGCGCAGCTTCTCGACCAGCTCCTGCGTCGGCGCGACACCGACGTCAGCGGTGATCAGCGTGGTCTCGATGTCCTCCCACGCCTCCTCGTCGAGCTTGTCGCGCGACAGCAGCGCGAGCAGCCCCTTGCCGAGCGAGCCCTGGGAACGCGCCAGTCGGGCCCGCAGCCGGACCAGCCGGCCCTGTGCGGACTCAGGCTTCTCGAGCGTCGCGGCGGGCGCGGTCTCCCCCGCCGGCACCTCCCCCGCCGGCACCTCCGCCTCCGGCAGCTCCGCGTCCTCCAGCGTCCGGGTCGGGGTGTCCCGGGGTTCCTCGGCGTCCTCACCGACCTTCGGCTCCGGTGCCTCCACGGCCGGCTTGGTGGCCGCGGGCAGCTCGGAGCGGCGCCGCCGGGCGACGACCAGACCGGTCGTACCGACGACGAGGACGACCGCGATCACGACGACGATCGTGATCAGAGCCTGGTCTGTCAGGAGCGGGACAAGCAATGGGGTCAACACGGTTCCCCATCTTGACAGACACCCGGCCCGCCGCCCGCATTTGTCACGTCAGGCAAACCAGTTGTCGCGGTACGTGAGGAGGCACCAGCTCAGGCCGGTGCGTGAGCAGTACGACGGTCCGGTCGCCGGCCGCCGCGAACAGGTCGGCGAGCAACGCCCGGCCGGTCTCCTCGTCCAGGTGCTCGGTCGGCTCGTCCAGGACGAGGACGTCGCGGTCGGCGAGCAGCAGCCGCGCGAACGCGAGCCTCTGGCGCTCGCCACCGGAGAGCCGGGCACCGTGCTCGCCGACCATGGTGTCGAGGCCGTCCGGCAGCTTCTCCACGAAGACCCCGAGCCGGGCGCGATAGAGCGCCTTCCACAGCTGCAGGTCGCTGACACCCGGCTTTGCGAGGAGCAGGTTCTCCCGGATGCTCGTGTCGAAGACGTGGCTCTCCTGGGTCAGCAGGCCGACGACCGACCGCACCTGGTCGCCTTCGAGCCTGGCCAGGTCCACGCCGTCCAGCAGCACCTCTCCCCCGCGCGGCTCGAGGAACCGCAGCAGTACTGCGGCCAGCGTGCTCTTACCCGAACCACTCGGCCCGGTGATCACCACGCGGCTACCGGCGGGCATGTCCAGGCTGAGACCGTCCAGCACGTCGGTGTCGTCGTACCCGACGCGCAGCAGCTTCACCTGTAGGTCTCGGCCGGCTGGGAGCGGGAGTGGGTCGGTCGGCTCGGTCACCGGGTCCGGGGTGTCCACGAGTTCCTGGACGCGGCCTAGTGAGGCTCGGACTCGGATGGCTAGTTGGGCGGCGGCCGGGATGCCGCCGAGGACGTCAGCCAGTGCGAGCGGGGTGAGGACCAGTACTGCGAAGACTGCGCCGGTGATGTTCGCCGTACTGCCGAGGAGCAGAGCGGCGATGCTGGCACCGCCGATGCAGAGGACGAGGAGGGCGCTGCCGAGACCGGTGCTCCAGGCGGAGCGGCGTTCGGCGGCTGCGAGACGGGCGTCGCGGCGGGAGAAATCGTCCAGAACGGCGTCGACTGCGTTGTACGCGAGTACGTCGGCTGCGGTGAGTAGGGTCTCGGTGGTGGTGGCTGCGACATCGCCGCGGGCGCCGGCGATGTTGCGCTCGGCTCGCCGGGCGGTCTGGGCGGTCAGCCACGGTACGACGGTGCAGGCGATGAGGACTGCTAGCGCGACTGCTGCGCCGGCTGCTGGAAGGAGGAGAGCGAGGAGGGCTACCGTCGCGGCTGCTGTGACGGCTGCGATGGCGACCGGCAGGAGTACGCGCAGCCAGAGGTCGAGGACTGCGTCCACATCGAGCACGAGCCGCGCCAGCAGGTCGCCCTGCCGGTGGGAGCTGAGCGGAGCGATCTTCTCCAGCCGGCCGGTGATGCGGGCCCTCGTCTCGCCCAGGACCCGATAGGCGGCGTCGTGCCCGACCAGGCGCTCGACGTACCGGAAGACACCCCGGCCCACGCCGAACGCCCGCACGGCGACGATCGGGACCAGCAACAGCAGCACAGGCGGCTGAGCTGAGGCAGCGGTGATGAGCCAGGCAGACGTAGCCAGCAAGGCGACAGCCGAGCCTGCTGCAGCAACCCCCAACAAGAGCGCGAGCAGAAGCCGCCAACGCACCTTGGCCTCCGGTCGCACGAGTTGCCACGCCTGTTGAGGTCGCACGTCCATGCCCGACATACTCGTCATGCGTTCACCAGCTCTCGTGCTCCGACGGAGACTGTTCGGTCCGCGGCGGCGATCAAGGCCGGGCGGTGGGCGACCATGAGGACCGTGCGGCCGGTGGAGCGGAGGCCGGTGATGACGGCTGCTTCGGCGTCTGGGTCCAGGCCTGCGGTGGGTTCGTCCAGGAGGAGTACGGGAGCGTCTGTGAGCAGTGCGCGGGCCAGGGCGACACGGCGTCGCTGACCGCCGGACAGGAGTTGGCCTTGCTCACCGACCGGCTTGTCCAACGCGAGCTCGCCGGCGCCTGCGGTGAGGAGAGCCAGGCGGACCTCGTCGTCCGAGGCGGTCGGGCGGCCCAGCCGGACGTTGTCCGCGACGGTGCCGAGCCGCAGCCCGGGACGCTGAGGCACCCACGCGAACTGCCGCCGCCACTCTGCCGGATCGAACTCATCGGCCGCACTGCCACCAGCCACGACCACACCGCGCTCCGGCTCGACAAAACCGAGCAAGACCGCCAGAGCCGTCGACTTGCCGGCACCACTCGGTCCGGTCAGCGCCACGACCTCCCCCGGCCGCAGCTCCAGGTCGAACCCGTCCAGCGCCGGCTCGTCCCGGTCCGGGTACCGCACTGTCACGTCGTACAGCTGCAGTGGACTCACCCGCAGATCAGGCACATCGGTCCGGTCTCCCCGCACCGGTAACGGCGTCTCCAGCACGCGGAACACATCTTCGCTCGCCGCCACCCCGTCCGCACTCGCATGGAACTGCAGACCGACCTGCCGCAGTGGCAGGTACGCCTCCGGCGCCAGGATCAGCACCATCAACGCCGTCTCCAGCCCCAGCTTCCCGTCGACGAGCCGCAGACCGACGCCGACGGCAACCAACGCCACCGAGATACTCGCCAGCAGCTCCAGCGCGAACGACGACAGGAACGCCAACCGCAGACTCCCCATCGACGCGGCACGGTGCTGATCGGTCACCCGACGTACGGCGGACTCCTGGGCCTTCGCGCGTCCGAACAGCTTCAGCGTGGTCAGTCCGCCGACCACATCGGCGAAGTGATGAGCCAGCACCGCCAGCGCGTGTTGACGCCGCCGGCTGCGCGCCTGCGTCGCCCAACCGATCAGCGCCATGAAGATCGGGATCAACGGCAGTGTGACCAGCACTGTCCCGGCAGCGATCAGATCACCCGTCGCCATCCAGCCGATCACTCCGGCAGGCACTGTCGACGCCAGGACCAGCTGCGGCAGGTAGCGGGCGAAGTACGGATCCAGATCGTCAAGTCCCTTGGTGAGCAGGGTTGTCAGCGCACTGCTGCGTTCACCGCTCAGCCACACCGGTCCGAGCTTCAGCGAGTGCTCCAGCACCTGCCGTCGCAGCGTCGACTTCACCGCCGCCGCAGCGCGCTGCGCGACCACCTCCTGCATCCACACCAGCAACGCCCGCCCCGCAACCACCACCGCCAACCCCAGCGCCACGCCGGCCACCCCGCTGCCCCGCAGTACGACGCCTGTGATGCCATGCGCCAGGAGAACGGCCTGTACGACGATCAGCACGCCACTGGCGACACCGATCAGTACTGACGCCACCAGGAAGACCCGAGCGCCCCGGGCCCTCCGCAGCAACCGCGGGTCGAGCGGCTTCACGACGCCGCCACCATCACACGCTTCCGGAACACCCAGTACGTCCAGCCCTGGTACAGCAGCACCAGCGGGAAGAAGATCGCCGTGATGATCGTCATCGCCTTCAACGTGTACGACGAGGACGCCGCCTCGACCACGGTCAGCGTCGATCCCGGGTCGAGCGTCGACGGCATCACATCCGGGAACAGCGCGATGAACAACGACACGACGGCCAGTCCGATGGCAACCGTCGTACCGATGAAGGCCCAGCCCTCGCGGCGCAACAGGTTCGCCACCAGTCCGCCGGCGAACGCGACCACGGCCGCGATCGTGACGACTATCGAGATGGTGTCGCCGCGCAGTGCTTGCGCCCAGGCCAGGAAGGCGATCGTGAGCACTGCGGCGACAACGCCGGTGCGCGTGGCCAGCCGGTTGGCGCGGACACGCAGGTCATCGGTGGTGCGCAGCGCGAGGAAGATCGCGCCGTGTGTCACGAACACCGCCACAAAGGTGAGCCCGCCGAGCAACGCGAACGGGTTGAGCAGCGTCCCGAAGCTGCCGACGTACTCGTGATCGGCATCCAGCGGTACGCCGCGCACGATGTTGCCGAAGGCAACGCCCCAGAGCAGCGCCGGCAGCAGCGAGCCGATCGTGATCATGAGATCCATTCGCCCGCGCCAGCCCGGATCGTCGCGCTTGCCGCGGTACTCCAGCGCGACACCGCGGACGATCAGCCCGACCAGGATCAGGAACAGCGGCAGGTAGAAACCGCTGAACAGCGTCGCGTACCACTCCGGGAACGCCGCGAAGGTCGCCGCGCCGGCCATGATCAGCCAGACCTCGTTGCCGTCCCAGACCGGCCCGATCGTGGTGATCGCCGCCTTGCGTTCGGGCTCGTTCCGGCCGAGGAAGCCGAACAGCATCCCGACACCGAAGTCGAAACCCTCGAGCACGAAGTACCCGGTCCACAGCATCGCGATCGCGATGAACCACACCGTCGTCAGTTCCATCTCGAGCCCCTCAGTACGCGAACGACAGTGGTTTGTCGGGCTGGTCCGGCGAGACCTCGGGTGGATCGTCGGTCCCGGCCAGCCCGCCGCGGATGGTCCGCAGCATCAGCTTGGTCTCGACGACCGCGAGCGCGCCGTACAGCAGGGTGAACCCGACGAGTGACGTGATCACCTCGCCGCTCGTCGTGCTGGGTGACACACCCGATGCCGTGGGCAACAACCCGAACACCAGCCAGGGCTGCCGCCCGGTCTCGGTGAAGATCCAGCCGAAGGTGTTCGCGATCAGCGGCAGCAGCGGCAAGGGGGCTGCCAGCCAGATCAACCAGGGAGCTGGTGCTCGACCGCGGCGCGTCGTCCACAGCAGCCACAACGCCACCGCCGCAGACAGCATCCCGACACCGATCATCAGCCGGAACGTCCAGTAGGTCAGCGGGATGTTCGGCTTGTACGACCCCGGGCCGTACAGCTGCTCGTACGCGTCCTGCAGCGAGTTGATGCCCTTGACCTCACCGTCGAAGTGGCCCGTGGCCAGGAAGGACAGCAGGTACGGCAGCTTGATCGAGAAGATCTCTTTCGAACCGTCCAGCGTGCCGACGGTGAAGACCGAGAACGACGCCGGCTTCTCGGTCTCGTACAGCGCCTCGGCCGCGGCCATCTTCATCGGCTGCACCTCGGTCATCACCTTGCCCTGCAGGTCCCCGCTGATCGCAACGCCCACGCTGGCCACCAGCACCACCGAGGCGCCGATCTTCAGCGCCGACCGGAACACGTCCTTGTCCACCAGCGGCCGCCGGATCAGATGCCACAACGCGACGCCCGCGACGAACGCGCCGCCGACCATGAACGCGGCGAAGATCGTGTGCGGGAAGGTCACCAGCACGACCTTGTTGGTCAGCACCGCCCACAGATCCGTCAACTCCGCGCGACCCCGAGCCGCGTTGTAGCGGAAGCCGACCGGGTTCTGCATCCACGAGTTCGCCGCGAGGATGAAGTACGCCGACAGTTGCGTGCCGAGCACGACCATCCAGATGCAGCCCAGATGCACCAGTCGAGGCAGTCGCTCCCAGCCGAAGATCCACAGCCCGATGAACGTCGACTCGAGGAAGAACGCCAGCAGGCCCTCGAGCGCGAGCGGGGCGCCGAACACGTCGCCGACGAACCGCGAGTAGTCGCTCCAGTTCATCCCGAACTGGAACTCCTGCACCAGGCCGGTGACCACACCCATCGCGATGTTGATCAGGAACAGCTTCCCGTAGAACTTGGTCAGCCGCAGGTACTTCTCCTTGCCGGTGCGGTACCACGCGGTCTGCAGGCCGGCCGTGATCGCGACCAGCGAGATCGTCACCGGCACGAAGAAGAAGTGGTACACGGTGGTGATCGCGAACTGCCACCGGGCCAGATCCAGCGTGTCCATCGGAAGGCCTCCCCAGCCATCTACGACGTGTCGTAGTAGATGCTAGCGCGGATCTACTACGACGTGTAGTTATACTGGTCACGTGGCGAGTGAGGACAAAGCACCACGGCCGCTCGGTGACCTGGAGCGGCTCGTGATGGAGCAGCTGTGGGCTGCGCCGACGGCGTTGACCGTGCGCGAGGTGCACGAGCAGCTGGCCGGCACCCGGGACCTCGCGTACACCACCGTGATGACCGTGTTGGACC
Source organism: Kribbella sp. NBC_00662 (assembly GCF_041430295.1). Classification (GTDB taxonomy): domain Bacteria; phylum Actinomycetota; class Actinomycetes; order Propionibacteriales; family Kribbellaceae; genus Kribbella. Next base: position 7,773,937 of record NZ_CP109029.1, read on the forward strand.
GGCTGGCGAAGAAGAAGCTGACCGACCGCGAGCGCGACGGCAAGGCCTGGCGCTACCGCGCCGCCGCACCACGTGAGGAGCTCGCCGCCGATCTGATGCGCGACGCGCTCGACCGCGCCGGCGACCGCCGAGAGGCACTGGTCCGCTTCGTCGGCCAGGTCTCCGACGAGGAAGCAGCACTCCTGCGCGAGGCCCTGTCCCGGCTCGACAGCCAGGAGCGGGCGGGGTGATCACCCCGGTCCTGCTGGCCGTCCTCGCGCTCGTCCTGACCGGCCCGGCACCGGCCGTACTGGCTCGCTCCGACTGGCCCTATCGGGTCCCCCGCGCGGCAGTCATCCTCTGGCAGGCGATCGCGCTGGCCGCCGTACTGGCCGCACTGGGTGCCGGCATAGCGCTCTCGTACTCGATCGCGGGCGAGCCTGGTACGCCGAAGTTCGATCCGTCGTCGCCGCGGGACCTCGTGGCAGCATTGATCCTCGCGATGACCGCACTGGTCGTGGTGCGACTGCTCTGGGCGGTCGGACGAGTGGCAATCGGTACGAGAGCCCGTCGCAAACGGCACCGCGATCTGGTCGACGTACTGGCCACTCCGGACGGACTGATCCCCGGACTGCGAGTGCTGGCCGAGGAGACTCCGCTCGCTTACTGCCTACCCGCGCTGCGCGGCGCCCGGGTCGTTGTGTCGGTCGGTGCGCTGGACCGGCTGGACGACAGCGAACTGAAGGCAGTGCTGGCACATGAGCAAGCACATCTCCGAGCACGTCATGATCTGGTGCTGGAGGAGTTCACCGCGTTACACCACGCGTTCCCACGCTGGGTGCGCAGCGACGTCGCGCTGGAGCAGGCTCGGACCCTGGTGGAATTGCTGGCTGACGACGACGCACGTCGGCGGAACGGTCCACGACCACTGGCCCGCGCACTGGTCGCGCTGGCCGGCTCACCGGCGCCCGAAGCGGCACTGGCTGCAGCCAAGTCCGCCACAGTCCTCCGGGTCGAACGGCTCGCCGACCCCGCTCCTGATGAGCGCGTGCTCGCCACACTGACGTACGCCGGGGCAGTCACGCTCCTGGTCCTGCCGACGATCACCATCGCCGCCCCGATCGTGAAGGCGATCGTGGACGCCGTCAGCTAGCCGGCCGGTATCGCACCAGTACGCCGCCGTTCGCCCACGGGCGCGCCTCGATCAGCTCCAGCCGGACCGGCGACTCGCCACTGGGGAACGCACTCTTCCCCGCACCGAGCAGGATCGGGCAGATGCGCAGCTGGACCTCGTCGACCAGTCCGGCGCGCAGCAACGACTGGAACAGCGTGATGCTGCCCCACAGGATGATGTCCTTGCCGCTGTCCTCGGCCTTGAGCGCGCGCACACCGTCGAGGTCACGGACCACCAGCCCCGGTTCGTAGGATCCCCACGGCGCAGTCTCCAGCCTGGTCGACACGACGACCAGACGCAGCGAGTTCAGCTTCGGCGCGATCGGCTGGTCGGCCGACGCGTCGGTCGGCCAGTACCCCGCGAACAGCTTGTACGTCTCAGAACCGAGCAGCATCGTGTCGATGCTCTCGAGCAATTGGAGATTGTCGTCGTCTGCCTGACCCGCGATGGAGTCGAAGAACTCCAGTCCACCATCAGGCCCGGCAGCGTAGCCGTCCAGCGTCACGTACTCCTGGAAGATCAGCCGCCTCATGTCCCGCGACACTACCCGAAGTACTTACCCTCTCCCCTTGCCACAGCCAGCAGTACCAGGCCCGACAGAACCAGCAGAACAACCATCGTTACAACGAACGTCAGCACTTCTCTCCCCGAATCCCCACATCCCACACCCAACACAAGGCCTGACGCTCTCAACGCGTCAGAAGTTCCCCGAACGCCTTGGCGATTTCGTCGACCTGCCAGGTCAGCGAATGCGGCGTCACCACGACCTCGATCCAGGACCACCCTGGTACGTCGGCCGGCTGCCACGGCGCGCACAACGCCTCACGGGTCCGCTCCATCCGCTCGACCGCCGTCCGCTCGATGGCGTCCGCGGCACGGGGTGCGTAGAGACGGAACGAGTTGGTGTGCGGCGGCTCCGGGAAGACGCGGAAACCCTCGCTCTGCAAGGCCATTGCGACCTCTACCGCGCGCTGATGCAGGTCGTCCATCAGCGGGAGCACCGTCCGCAGACCGTCGCGCGCGGAGACGGCGTACGGGAAGAGCGAGAAGAGATTGCCGCCGAGCCGGCGCTGCCACCGGCGTACTTCGGCGATGACGTCCTCAGGCCCGGCCAGCGCAGCACCGCTGATGCCGCCGAGCACCTTGTAGAACGACACGTAGACAGTCGAAGCCAGTGCAGCGATCTCCGCCAGGCTGTGCTCGAGGTACGGCGTGCTCTCCCACAGGCGCGCGCCGTCCAGGTGCAGCGGTACGCCGCGCTCGGCGCAGTACTCGGAGAAGACGACCAGCTCGTCCCAGGTCGGCAGAACGTACCCGGCATCGCGCAGCGGCAGCTCCAACGTGACCGCGGCCAACTTGCCCGGGATCGCAGCCAGCTCGTCGGGCCGGGGCTGGCGCGGATCTGACGTCAGCCGCTCGATCCTCAGGTGGTGCACCTCTTCCAGCGCGTTCAGCTCGTGCACCAGGAGGTGAGACAGCCCGTGCACTGCGACGCGACTCGTGCCCGCGCGGTCGGCGTACACGCGGAGCACACTCTGCTGCGCCATGATGCCGGTCGGCAGGAACACTGCTGCCGGCTTGCCCAGCAGATCCGCTACCTCCTGCTCCAGCGCCGCGACCTCGCCGCCGTTGCCGTACATGTCGGCGAGGTCGTCCGTGGCGACTTCCGCGAGCCGCTGTAGCCGATCCGGTGCCGGCACCCGCCGGGTGCCGAGCCAGCGCTCGCAGTTGTCCGCCGCGTTCTTCCGGCGCTCCCGCAGGTCCTCTGAGGTAGTTGTAGCCACGGCCCCATCCTCTCGTGTCCCGCAACTACTTTCAGATCGTTGTCGTGACGACGTGCTTCCCCTGCAGCGTTCTGATCTCCACGGACTGCACCTGATCCAGCGGCACCAGCACACCGCCGCCGAACGTACTGCCGTTCTTCGCGGCCTTCTCCGACACGACCCAACTGCCCGCCGTCCACATCTTGCCGGCCTTGTCGGTGACGAGGAGCTGACACTGGTCCCCTGCCGTCAGGCCCTTGACCTGCACCTGCACCCAGCTCCAGCCCGTTCGCGGCTCGACCGTCGTCGCCATACTGGCGCCAGTGGTCGTATCGGTCGCACTGACTTCCTTGTAGCCCGCGGCGGGCTCGGTCGCCTGCGGCGGTGCCGTGGACCGGCCGAGTGCAACGCCACCGCCCAGGGCCCCGGCGACCGCAACGAATGCGGCGGCCACCATGAGCCAGCGCGAGCTGCGGCGCTTGGCCGGAGCCGCGACGACGACGGGCTCTGGCGCCGATTCACGGACCTCGCGCAGCGTGCGTTGCAGCAGCAAGTCACCGCCCTCCGGCGGGCCTTCCAGGAAGGCTTCCGGCGGCACCTCACCGAGGAACTCCTTCATCTCCTCGAGCTCGGCCAGCTCAGCGCGGCACTCCGCGCACGTGGCCAGGTGCTCGTCCACCTCGGCGACCTCTCCGGGTTCCAGAGCACCTAACGCGTAGGCGCCGAGTTGCGTACGGTCATGCTCGTTCATCGGGACACCTCCGCTTCTGTTCCGGCCATCACCGCGCGCAGAGCTCGGAGGGCGTAGTACGAACGCGATTTCACGGTACCGGGTGGGACACCCAGCTCCTTGGCAGCTTCTGCCACGGACCGCCCGCGGTAGTAGAGCTGCACGAGTACTTCACGGTGCTCGGGCGACACCTTGTCCAGGGCGTCCATCACGACCATGGTGTTCACCACGGACTCGGAGTGGTCACTCTGGACCGGCGGCTTGTCCACCACGTCTGCCACCTCGGCAGGGCGCACCGCCCGGGCCCTGGCTCGGTCGGTGACGATGTTGCGCGCCACCGTCAGCAGCCAGCCCCGCACCGACCCTCTGCCGGTGGTCAGGTCGCCGGCGTGCTTCCAGGCCCGGACCAAAGTCTCCTGTACGACGTCCTCGGCGGCAGCCCGGTCTCCGGTGAGGCGGGTCGCGTAGGCGAGCAGACTGCGCCCGTGTTCGGCGTACAGCGTGCGGATCAGCGTCTCGGCGTCCTGCGGCCCTGGGGTGTCACCCACCGACCGCACGATACCGGCATCAGCAGGCGCCCACACCATGCTGATGCCGGGAGCGCTGATGCCGGGAGCGCTGATACCGGCAGCACACGCCGACTCAGCCACCGCCATTGCCGGAACCTTCCTAGGTCGACCGTCCGTCACCCCGCCATACGTACGGATCGACGGACAGGTTCAACCGGGAGGGTTATCGTCACCGGCATGAGTCAGGAGATCCCAGCAGCGGTCCAGCGCGCACTCACCGCGATCGACGAACAGGACAACGACGCGTTCGTGGCAGCCTTCGCCCCGGACGGCTACGTCAACGACTGGGGCCGGGAGTTCCGCGGTCCCGACCAGATCCGCTCCTGGAGTCAGAACGAGCTGATCGGCAAGCAAGCCACCTTCACCGATACCCAGGTCACCGTCTCCGGCAACCCCTTGACGATCCTCACCCAGGTCGGTGGGAAGGGCTTCAACGGCCCGTCCCACTTCACCTTCGCCATCGCCGACGACCAACTCGCCTCGATGACGATCACGGCCTAGACGGGTTCGGGTTCGCGGATCCGCTGGGAGATGACCGAGGAGACGCCGTCGCCGCGCATGGTGACGCCGTACAGCGCGTCGGCGACCTCCATGGTGCGCTTCTGGTGGGTGATGACCAGGAGCTGGCTGTTCTCCCGGAGCTCTTCGTAGATCTCCAGGAGGCGGCCCAGGTTGGTGTCGTCGAGCGCGGCCTCGACCTCGTCGAGGATGTAGAACGGCGACGGGCGGGCCTTGAACAGCGCCACCAGGAACGCGACCGCGACCAGTGAACGCTCACCGCCGGACAGCAGCGACAGCCGCTTCACCTTCTTGCCCGGCGGGCGGGCCTCGACGTCGATGCCGGTGCCGAGCATGTCGTCGGGGTCGGTCAGGACCAGGCGGCCCTCACCACCCGGGAACAGCCGGCTGAACACGTGCTCGAACGCGATCTCGACGTCGCGGTACGCCTCGGTGAAGACCTGCTCGACCCGCTCGTCGACCTCCTTGACGATGTCCATCAGGTCGCGGCGGGACTTCTTCAGGTCGTCGAGCTGCTCGGACAGGAAGCGGTGCCGCTCCTCCATCGCGTCGAATTCCTCGAGCGCGAGCGGGTTGATCTTGCCGAGCTGGTTGAGCGCCCGCTCCGCCTGCTTCAGCCGCTTCTCCACCTTGGCCCGGTCGAACGGCTCGCCCTCGAGCTCCAGAGTGCCGTCGTCACCGTCCTTGGGCAGCGGGGGCACCAGCTGGTCCGGTCCGTACTCCGTGACCAGCGCCTCGACCTCGATACCGAGCTCGCCCAGCGCCTTCTCGTACAGCTGCTCGAGCCGCATCTTCTGCTCGGCCCGGGCCAGCGCGTCCCGGTGGACGGTGTTCGTGAGCTGCTCCAGCTCGGAGCTCAGGTTCCGGGTCGCGGACCGGGCCTGCGAGAGCGCCTGCTCCCGGTCGGCCCGCTGCGCCTGGATCGCCGACCGCTCGGCCGCCGCCTGCTGCAGCGAAGACTCCAGCCTGGCCAGCACGTGACCAGCGGCCAGGTGCACGGCCTGCGCCGCGTCTGCCTGCCGCGCACGCCGCGCCGCCCGCGCGATCGCCCGGGCCCGCGCCTCGCGCTCCTGACGGGCAGCACGCTCCAGCGAGTCGGCCCGGCCGGACAGCGCGCGGGCCCGCTCCTCGGTGGTTCGCAGCGCTAGCCGCGCCTCCATCTCGGCCGCACGCCCAGCCTTGGCCGCCTCGGCCAGCCGGTCGCGCTCCGACGTGTCCGGCTCGTCGCCGTCGTCCTCGAACGCCTCGGCGTCCATCAGCCGCTCTTCGAGCTCGGCCAGGCCGGACAGGTTCTTGTCGCGCTCCTCCTCGGCCGCAGCGATCGCCTCGGCCATCCGCTGCGCCTCACCACGAGATGCCTTCGCCAGCGACCCGAAGTGCGCCAACTGCTCAGCCACTGCGGCCATGGCCGCGTCGGACTCGTGCAGCCGGGCCAGCGTGATCTCGACGGACTCCTTCTGCCGAGCCCGCTCGTCCTCCAGCCCCTGCAGCTCGAACCGCAGCCGCTCGCTCCGCGCCGTCGCCTCGAGCAGCTTCTCCGAGGCCTCGTCGACCGCGGACTGCACCTCGATCAGGCTCGGCGCCGCATCCGACCCGCCGTACGCGAAGTGCGCACCCAGCACGTCACCCGCGCGCGTCGTGCACGTGACGTCGGGCAGGTTCCGCACGAGAGACTGCGCCGCCGGTACGTCGTCCACCACGGCGACCTTGCGCAGCAGCCGCCGCAACGCGGGCCGCAGCGTCTCCGGGCAGTCCACGACGTCGACAGCGTACGACGCTCCGTACGGCAGGACCGGCCACATCGAGTAGTCGTCGGCGGGAGCGTCACCGAGCAGCATCCCGGCGCGGCCGAGGTCGTGCTGCTTCAGATGCCCGACCGCCTCCAGTGCGGCGTCGGCATGGGTGACGGCGACCGCGTCAGCGGCCTCGCCGAGGGCGGCCGCGATGGCGGTCTCGTACCCGGAGCGGACGCTCAGCAGTGCGGCGACCGAGCCCATCAGGCCGTTGACCTGCTCGGAGGCGGCGAGCAGGGCGCCGGCGCCGTCCTTGCGGTTCAGGCCGAGCTCGAGCGCTTCCTTGCGCGCGGCCAGACCGGTGCGCTCGCGCTCGGCGTCACGCTCCTCCGCCCGCAGCTTCGCCAGCCGCTCGTCCATCTCGTCGAGAACGGCCTGGGCGGCCTCGAACTGGTCGTCGAGCCCCTTCTCGCCGGCGTCCAGCCCGGCGACCTGGGTCTCCAGGGCCGTGAAGTCGTGCTGCGCCTTGGCGGCGCGGACCTCGGCCTCGTGCATGTTGCTGGCGAGCCGGCCGATCTCGGACTCGGCGGCGGCCGCGCGGCTCTTCAGCGCGTTCACCTGGCCGGTCAGCCGGGCCAGACCCTCACGGCGGTCGGCGGCGGCCCGGATCAGCGCGGAGATCCGGCGCTCCTCCTCGGCCTCCTGGGACTCCAGCTGCTGGCGGCGCTCGACGGACTCGGCGAGCAGCTCGGAGTGGGCCTCGACCTCGGCCTCGATCTGCGCCTCGGTCTCGCGGACCCGGGCCGCTTCGAGCTCGAGCTCCTCGGGATCCCTGCCGGAGCGCGGGCCGTCGTCGGCCTCGTCGTTGAGCGAGCGGATCCGGTCCGCCGCGATCCGCGCCGTGCCTTTGATCTTCTCGCCGAAGCCGGACAGCTGGTACCAGGTGTCCTGGGCGGCCTGCAGAGCCGGGGCGTCCTCGCGGAGCGCGTCCTCGAGCTCGGCCTCCAGCTCGCGGGCCTCGCGCAGCTTCGCCTCGGTCTCGGACCGGCGCTCGGTCAGTGCGGCCTCGTCCCGCAGCTCGGCCTCGAGCGCGGACTGGGCCTGGACGATGTCGTCGGCGAGCAGCCGTGCGCGACCGTCCCGGACCTCTGCCTGGATCGTCACCGCCCGGCGCGCCACCTCCGCCTGGCGTCCGAGCGGCTTCAACTGGCGGCGGATCTCGGCGATCAGGTCCCCGAGCCGGTGGAGGTTGCCCTCGGTGGCCTCCAGCTTCCGGATCGCCTTTTCCTTGCGCTTGCGGTGCTTCAGGACGCCGGCGGCCTCCTCGACGAACCCGCGCCGGCCCTCGGGCGTGGCGCGCAGGATCGAGTCGAGCTGGCCCTGGCCGACGATGACGTGCATCTCGCGGCCGATACCGGAGTCGCTGAGCAGTTCCTGGACGTCGAGCAGGCGGCAGTTCTGGCCGTTGATCTGGTAGTCGGACCCGCCGTTGCGGAACATCGTCCGGCTGATCGTCACCTCGGCGTACTCGATCGGCAGCGCGCCGTCGGTGTTGTCGATGGTGAGCACCACCTCGGCGCGCCCGAGCGGGGCGCGGCCGGAGGTGCCGGCGAAGATGACGTCCTCCATCTTGCCGCCGCGCAGCGACTTCGCGCCCTGCTCACCCATCACCCAGGCCAGTGCGTCGACGACGTTCGACTTGCCGGAGCCGTTGGGTCCGACGATGCAGGTGATGCCTGGTTCGAAGTTCATCGTCGTCGCGGACGCGAACGACTTGAATCCCCGGAGCGTCATGCTCTTCAGGTACAAGGCGAAGCTCTCCAAACCCGTGAAAGGACAGACGATACCTAAGGAACCGTCGTAACTGCTCGTGCCGCTACCCGGGGGAAGTAGTTCCGCTGCGCAGTCTACAAACAGATGCGCGTGAACTTGTGGAGGCCGACCGGTGAAGAAGGGGCCGACTGCAAGGGCAACAGAATTTGAACATGCGGTGCTTGTCTAAAAGGCTTGTCCAGAACGCAGTCGGCGGAGGCCCGGACGGGGGCCACCGCCGTGGTTGTGCGGACGGTCGAGATGCAGTTCTCTCTTGTCGCGGCTAGGGTCCTCAGACCGAAGCGGGGGCGCGCAGAGCCTCGTCGACGGTCAGCAGGCGACCCTCGTGAATCTGTGCGACGAGGTGGTCGTTCTCTGCCTGCAGACGCATCACGTGCGCCTCCAGGTCGGCGACACGCCGGTTGAGCAGACGAACCTGCTCGAGCATGCGCGGGTCAGTGCCTCCAAGATGCCCTAGAAGAGCCTTGGCCATTGTGCTGTCCTCCGGAAGGGTTCTGGCCGGGTGCGCTCCAGGTCCTGGTCATGAAGGAGCGCTGAAAATGTGTGCCGTCTTTCAGGGTGACACCGGCGGGGGCGACGGGTCAACCTGGGCCACGTTTATTAACGATACCTCGCTCACCAGCGAACATGGCGCGGAACCGGCTGACATTTCGGGCACCGGTACGACGAACGGTTCATGAACGGCTCGCGACGGATCGGCCGGCCGTCCCGGGGGCACTGCGATCCCTCCTGCCCGTAGACGTTCAGGCCGCGTTCGAAGTACCCGGATTCCCCGTTGACGTTGACGTAAAGCGCGTCAAAGCTGGTGCCACCAACGTTCAGCGCCTCGGCCATCACCTCGTGGGCCTGGTGCAGGATCCCCTTGATTTGCACGGGTTTCAGCGTTTCGGTGGCCCGCGCGTAGTGCAGCTTGGCCCGCCACAACGCTTCGTCGGCGTAGATGTTGCCGATCCCGCTGACCACGGTCTGGTCCAGCAGCGCCCGCTTCAACCCGGTCCTGCGGCGCCGGATCTTCGCGGTCGCCAGGTCCGGATCGAACAGAGGATCGAACGGATCCCGGCCGATGTGGGCGATCTCGGCGGGCAGCTCGGCGCCGCCCTCGGAGTACGACAGACCACCGAACATCCGCTGGTCCACAAAACGGACCTCTCCGCGGTCGTCCGCAAAGCGGAACCGGACCCGGAGATGCGGTTCGTCGGGCGCCCCGACCGGCTGGACCCGGAACTGACCGCTCATCCCGAGGTGGGTGAGGACGGCGTCCCCGGACGCCAGCGGGAGCCACAGGTACTTCCCGCGGCGGGCCGGCTCGGTGAACACCTGACCCTTGAGCCGGGCCACGAAGTCGTCCGGTCCGGCGGCATGACGCCGTACCGGGCGGGGATGCAGCACCTCGACCGCGTCGATGGTGCGGCCGGTGGTGAACTCCGCCAGACCCCGGCGGACGACCTCTACCTCGGGAAGCTCGGGCACCTAGGGCTGCTGCGAGGGGTCCGTGCTGTCGGGATGCGCCGCGCGCAGGGCCTTCCAGGCGGTCTCGGCGGCCTGCTGCTCGGCTTCCTTCTTGCTCCGGCCGATGCCGTGACCGTACGTGTCGGTGCCGATCCGGACCCGGGCCTCGAACGTCTTCGCGTGGTCCGGTCCGGACTCGGCGATGACGTACTCCGGGACGCCGACGCTGAGCTGGGCGACCAGTTCCTGCAGCGACGTCTTCCAGTCCAGGCCGGCGCCGAGCCGGGCCGACGACTCCATCAGGTCGTCGAACAGCCGGTGCACGACCATGCCCGCGGTCTCGAACCCGCGGTCCAGGTAGACGGCGCCGATCAGTGCCTCGACGCAGTCGGCCAGGATCGACGACTTGTCCCGGCCGCCGGTGGCTTCCTCGCCGCGTCCGAGCCGCAGGTACTTGCCGAGCTTGAGCTCGCGGGCGACACCCGCGAGCGCACGCATGTTGACCACCGCGGCCCGTAGCTTGGCCAGCCGGCCCTCGGACAGGTCCGGGTGATTCCGGAACAGCGACTCCGTGACGATGACGCCGAGCACGGAGTCCCCGAGGAACTCCAGCCGCTCGTTCGTCGGCAACCCGCCGTTCTCGTACGCGTACGAGCGGTGGGTGAAGGCGTGCTCCAGCAATTCGTCAGCCAGCGATACGCCGAGCCGCTGGTTCAGCTCGGCGTAGAGCCCCGTTTCGTTGGCAGAGTTCACTGGGTTGGTGCCGTTTAGCTCTCGACGACCTGGCGACGCTCGCCCTTGGCGCCGTACTGGCCGCAGTTGGGGCAAACGGTGTGCTGCAGGTGCTTCGCGCGGCAGGCGGGGTTCACGCAGGTCACCAGCGACGGGGCAGTGGTCTTCCACTGGGCCCGGCGGCTACGGGTGTTGCTGCGCGACATCTTCCGCTTCGGAACGGCCACGGTTATGACTCCTCGGTTCGGCCGGGGGCTGGTGGACCCGGCCGGCTAGCTGACGTTGGTGTTCAGTTGTGCTGCGGTGGTTCGTCGGTCTGGAGCAGACCGCCGAGGGCGGCCCAGCGCGGGTCGACACCGTCCTCGTGCTGATGGCCGGGCTCGTCCGCCAGGCGTGCCCCGCAGTCGGGGCACAGACCCGGACAGTCGTCCGTACACAGCGGCTGGAACGGTAGTGCGAGCACCACCTGGTCCCTCAGCACCGGCTCGAGGTCGATCAGATCGCCCTCCATCCGGCTGGCCTCGTCCGGCTCGGCTTCGCTCTCCGGGTAGACGTACAGCTCCTGGACGTCAGCGAGGAACTCGTCCTCGATATCGACCAGGCACCGCGCGCACTCCCCGACCAGACGGCCGCGGGCCGTACCGGTGACGAGCACCCCTTCGACCACCGATTCCAGCCGTAGATCGAACTGGATCGGATCGCCTTCGGGGACGCCGATCACGTCGATTCCGAGATCTGCCGGCGCCGGCGCCGTGAAAGTGACTTCGCGTTGGGACCCGGCGCGGCGTGTCAGCTCGTGCGTATCGATCACGAGTGGGGACCGCGGGTCCAAGACGCTCAGAGCGAACCTTTCAGGCGTGGGCAGGCAAGAACTCGGTCTCGTCGAGACCGGTGCTCTACATTACCAACTCCGCGGCGCTGCGCCCAATTCGGGGTCAGGCTAGAACTTCGCCAGTAACCGGGAGTGAACGGCCGGGGTCACGAACGTGCTCACGTCGCCGCCGAGGCGGGCGATCTCCTTGACCCAGCTGGACGAGATGAAAGCGTTCTCCGGGGCGGTCGGGAAGAACAGCGTGTCGACCCCGGTCATCCGCCGGTTGAGCTGGGCCATCTGCAGCTCGTAGTCGTAGTCGGCGGCCGAGCGCAGGCCCTTCACGATCACGCCGGCGCCCTCGGCCCGGCAGTAGTCGACCAGCAGCCCGTCGAAGGTGCCGACCCGGACGTTCGGGAACGGCGCAATCAGCTCAGTGAGCATGTCGATCCGCTCCTGTGGCCCGAACAGCCGGTTCTTCGACTGGTTCACGCCGGTCGCGACGATCAGCTCGTCGAAGGCGGCGGCCGCCCGGGTGACGATGTCGAGATGCCCGACCGTGGGCGGATCGAAGGTCCCTGGAAAGACCGCCTTAGCCATGCCGGTGACCGTACCAAAGCCGGGCCTCGCCGTACTTGCGGTCCCGTAGCGCGGCGAATCCGTCCGGCCACTCCCACGGCTCCCGCTTGCCCCGCTCGACGACCACCACCGCGTCGTCCGCGAGCCACTCGCGCGCCGCGAGGTCGGTCAGCACGTCCTGTAGCTCGGTGGTCTCCAGCTTGTACGGCGGGTCCGCGAACACCAGGTCGAACCGCGCCGGAACCTCACCCGCAGTGATCTTCTCGACCGGGCGTGTCACGAGCTTCGCCCCGGGCAGCCCGACGACCTTGAGGTTGGCCGCGATCACCTCGGCGGCCTTGCGGTCGGACTCGACCAGCAGCACGGTCGTGGCACCGCGGGACAGCGCTTCGAGCCCGATCGCGCCCGATCCGGCGTACAGGTCGAGCACGGCCAGTCCGACGAAGCTGCCGAACTCCGACTCCAGCGACGAGAACAGCGCCTCCCGCACCCGGTCCGCGGTCGGCCTGGTCCCACTCCCCGCCGGCACGGCGATCCGCCGCCCACCGGCCGCTCCCCCGACGATCCGCGTCACGGGGCCTCCCGTTCTGGACTGAGGAGCGGAGGGAGCCAAGCGACCGCAGCGACGAGGGAAGAACGGGAGCGAAAGCCCCGTGACCCCCGCGCCGGAGGCGCGGCATTCAGCACAGTCACGTCTTCTCCAAGTATTCGGTGGTCTCCGACTCGAGGGCGCTGCGTACGACGGACCGGAGCACCGGGTACTCGGCCAGCTCCGCGTCGACCGACACGATCGAGTTCGCCACGTGACGGGCGGCGAGGATGATGTCCTCGTCGCGCAGCACGCTGAGCAGCTTCAGGCTGGTGCGGCGCCCGGACTGCGCGACGCCGAGTACGTCGCCCTCGCGCCGGGTCTCCAGGTCGATCCGGGACAGCTCGAAGCCGTCGGTCGTGGAGGCGACGGCGTCGAGTCGCCCGTACGACTTGGATCCCGGCCAGAGATCCGTGACGAGCAGGCACAGCCCCGGCACCTTGCCCCGGCCGACCCGGCCGCGGAGCTGGTGCAGCTGGGAGATGCCGAACCGGTCGGCGTCCATGATCACCATCGTCGAGGCGTTCGGTACGTCGACCCCGACCTCGATCACCGTGGTCGCGATCAGTACGTCGATGTCGCCGGCCGCGAACCGCGACATCACCGCGTCCTTCTCCTCGGCCGGCAGCCGCCCGTGCAGGATCTCGACGCGCAGGTCGTGCAGGATCTCGCCCAGCGCCTCGGCGACCTGCATGACCGAGATCGGCGGCCGGGCCTGCTTCTTCCCGCCTTCGTCGGTCTCGAGCAGCTCGCCTTCCTCGTCGCCGGCGTTCTTGACGTCGTCGCCGATCCGCGGGCACACGACGTACACCTGATGTCCCTTGCCGACCTCCTCGCGGACCCGGGTCCAGGCGCGTTGCAGCCACTCGGGCTTCTCCTTGGCGGGGACGACCGACGACTGGATCGGCGACCGGCCGGCCGGGAGCTGGGTGAGCGTGGAGACCGCGAGGTCGCCGAACACCGTCATCGCCACCGTCCGCGGGATCGGCGTCGCGGTCATCACCAGCACGTGCGGGGTGTTGTCGCCGGACTTGGCGCTCAGCGTGGCCCGCTGCTCGACGCCGAACCGGTGCTGCTCGTCGACCACCACGAGCCCGAGATCCGCGAACTGCACCTTGTCCTCGAGCAGCGCATGCGTCCCGACGACGATCCCGGCGGCACCGCTGGCGGCATCGAGCATCGCCGTACGGCGTCCGGCCGCGTTCAGCGAGCCGGTCAGCAGACCGATCTTGGTGGCGTGCTCCGCGCCGCCGAGCATGCCCTGCTCGGCCAGGTCGCCGAGCATCTTCGTCAGCGTCTTGTGGTGCTGGACGGCCAGCACCTCGGTCGGGGCGAGCAGCGCCGCCTGACCGCCGTTGTCGACCACGGACAGCATCGCCCGCAGCGCGACCACGGTCTTGCCGGAGCCGACCTCGCCCTGCAGCAGCCGATGCATCGGGTGTGGTCGCGCCAGGTCGGCGAAGATCTCCTCGCCCACCTCGGCCTGTCCCTCGGTCAGCTCGAACGGCAGCCGCCGGTCGAACTCGTCGAGCAGGCCGTCGGCGACCCGCGGCCGCGGTACGGCGTTCAGCGCATCCGTCACCGCCCGCCGCTGGGCGAGAATCGTTTGCATCACCAACGCTTCCTCGAACCGGAACCGTTGCTGCGCGTCGCGGATGTCCTTCTCGGTATCGGGAAGATGCACCAGCTGCAGGGCTTCGCGCAGTCCGAGCAGCTTCTCCTTGCGCAGGACCAGGTCCGGGATCGGGTCGTCGAGCTGCTCGTCGAGACTGTCCAGGACGATCTTCACCGACCGCTCGATCGTTGCAGTGGGCAACTTCGCGGTCGCGGGGTAGAGCGGGCGGAACGGCCGGGCCCGGCGTTCGATCTCGGCCTCGGTCAGGTCCTCCTCGTCGAGGATCTCGGTGCCGGGATTCTTCAGTTGCATGGTGGTCCGGAACATCGACACCTCGCCCCAGAACAGCGCGGAGGTGCCGGGGGTCAGCTTCGTCAGCAGCCAGGGCTGGTTGAAGAACGCCGCTTCGAGGTCGTTGCGCCCGTCGGTGACGACGACCTTGGTGATCGTCCGCCGCTTGCGGTACTTGTGGACCTCGTCCGGCCGGATCTCGACCTTGCTGTCCAGGGCGCGGGCGGTGACCTTCTTCACCCGCCCGTTGACGGTGGCCTGGTCGCCGACCTCGAGCTCGTCGAACGGGGTCAGCTCACCCTTCTTCAGGTACCGCCGCGGGTAGTGCCGCAGCAGCTCGCCGACGGTCTCGATCTCGAGCACGTCGGCGAAGGTCTTGGCCGTCTTGGCTCCGAGGAAGTCACGGAGCTTGCGGTCCACATCGGCCAAATGATTCGACACAGTTATTCGACCCCGATCAGCAACGGGTACCTGTCCTGCCCTCCGTCGTACACCACGACGTCGACATCTTTGCGTTGCCGGCGGACGTGGCGCTCCACCGCCTCGGCCAGCGCGGGGTCGGCGTCACGGCCGGTGACGATCGTGAGCAGCTCGCCGCCGCCGCCGAGCAGCCGGTCGACGACCCCGACCGCGGCCGTCTCCAGCTCCTCGGTGATCAGCGCGAAGTCTCCGTCGACCACTCCCAGCGCGTCGCCGATCCGGCAGCGGCCGGCCATCGTCCACGCGTCTTTGGTCGCGATCGTCACGGCGCCGTGCCGGGTCTGCCCGGCGGCCGCGGAGAGGTGTACGACGTCGTCGTCGAAGCTGCGTTCGGGGTCGTGAACGGCGATCGCGGCCAGCCCCTGGACCTGTGCGCGGGTCGGGATCACGGCGACCCGGATCCCGTCCTGGCGGGCGGCGGTGGCCGCGGCCTCGGCGACCGCGATCGAGTCCTGGTCGTTGGGCAGGATCACGATCTCGGGTGCCTGGGATTGCTCGATCGCCTGCAGCAGTTCGCCGGTGGAGCAGCGCCGGCCGGGGCCGCCGCGGATGACCCGGGCGCCGGCTTCGGCGTACAGGTCGGCCAGCCCGTCGCCGGCGACGACCGCGATCACCGCGCGGCCCGGGGCGGGCTCGTGGTGGTGGGCCTGGTCGGCGAAGTGGGTGACGCGGATGCGGTGCGGGCGGCCGATGTCGATGCCGTGTTCGATCACGGCGCCGACGTCGTCGGTGTGGACGTGGACGTTCCAGAGCCCGTCGCCGCCGACCACGACGACCGAGTCGCCGAGCCCGGCGAGGCTCTGCCGGAAGTCGCCGACCTTGTCGTCGGGCGCGTCGAGCAGATACATCACCTCGTACGCCGGTCCGTCCTGGCTCTCGGCGCTCTCACCTTGCGGTTCGACCCTGGCCGGCACGTCGACGCGCACGTGGCGGCCGGTCAGGACCGACTCCATCGCGCCGAGGATCACCACGAGGCCAGCTCCCCCGGCGTCGACGACGCCCGCGCGCCGCAGTACGTCCAGCTGTTCGGTGGTCTTGGTGAGGGCCTGCCGGGCGGAGGCGACGGCTGCCAGGCAGACGTCGGCGAGGGTCTTGCCGTCGTTCGCAGCCGTCATCGCGCCGGTGGCGGCGGCACGGGCGACGGTCAGCATCGTGCCCTCGACGGGCTGGGCGACCGCGCCGTACGCGGCGTCTGCGGCGTACTTGAGCGCGTCGGCGAAGGCGGCCGCCTCGCTCATCCGGGGATCCGCGAGTACGCCGTTCTCGCGGTCGCGCGGGAGGTTCTCGTCGAGGCGGAGGCCGCAGGCGCGGATCAGCTGGGAGGTGATGACGCCGGAGTTGCCGCGGGCGCCGAGCAGGGCGCCGCGGCCGAAGGCCTGGATCGCCTCGGTGAAGGTCAGCTCGCCCTTGGGCAGGGCGTCACAGGCGGCTTCCCAGGTCAGGTAGAGGTTCGTGCCGGTGTCGCCGTCCGGCACCGGGTACACGTTCAGTTCGTCGATCTCGGTCCGGGCCCGCGCCAGCTCCGCCAGCGCCGTCCGGGCCCAGGCGCGCAATACCTCGACGGTCAATTCCTCCACGCCCGGAAGGTTAGTACGGGTCCGTTTACCATGTGCTGTGCCTCGCTCCGTTCTGTTCTCGTTCGCGTCCGACAGTTACCGGTACGCGGTCCGCGAGATCCGGGAGGCGTTCCCGGGCGAGCACCGGTTCGAGCGCCTCGGAGCCGAGGTGGCCCGGCTGGCCGACACCGCGGTACCGGTCGAGGAGTTCGCGGCGGCGTGTGACGAAGGCCGCATCATGTTCGTCCGGCATCTGACCCGGGAGATCGCCGGCTACCCGCTGGACGACCTGCCGACCGAGTCCGAGCTCGCGACGACGCTGCTCGAGGAGATCTCGGCCCGGTCGGTCGCGGTGCAGACCTGGGTCGACGGCACCGGCAGCTCGTACCACCACCTGATCGTCGAGGCGTTGGCGAGCCGCGGGGTGACGAGCACCCGGTCCGGGCAGGACGTCGTCGTGTCGGGTGTCGTCGCCGGGAAGCAGTTGCTGATCGGCGTGAACCGGCTGGCGGACAGCTTGTCGGACTGGCCGGGTGGGCGGATGCGGCTGGCCCGTGGCGAGGAGCGGGTCTCGCGGTCGGAGTTCAAGCTGGAGGAGGCGATCGCGACCTTCGGGCTGGAGCTGCCGGCGGGCGGGAAGGCTGTCGACCTGGGCGCTTCGCCGGGCGGCTGGACGCGGATCCTGCGGCAGCACGGGCAGGAGGTGTGGTCGGTGGACCCTGGTTCGCTGGATCCGCGGTTGCGCGGCGATCGGCGGATCCATCACGAGGCGACGACCGCGGGCAGGTTCTTCGCGGCGAACCGGGTCCGGTTCGACGTGGTGGTCAACGACATGCGGATGGACCAGGTCATGAGCGCGCGGATGATGGTCGACGCGGCGGTTCAGCTACGCCGCGGCGGTCTGGCGATCGTCACGTTGAAGGGCGGCGGCAAGAACCCGCTCGACGGCGCCCGGCACGCGATCGACGTCCTCCGCGAGCGGTACGACGTACTGCACGCGCGTCAGCTGCACCACAACCGCAACGAGATCACGGTCGTTGCGCGTAAACACGACTAGGCGCCCGGGAGGTTTCCCGGGCGCCTGTCGAAAGGCCCTACACGGAGTAAAAGCTGGGGATCAGCCGACGACGCGCTGGACCTTGCCGGCCTTGATGCAGGACGTGCAGACCTTCAGCTTGGTCGGGGTGCCCTTGATGAGCGCCCGGACCGGCTGGATGTTGGGGTTGAACCGCCGGGGCGTGCGAGCCTTGACCCGGCGGATCATCGCGCCCTTACCCAAGCGGGCAACGCTGTTGCCGAACGTCGGCTGCTTGCCGCAGACATCGCACTTCTTAGACATGATTCTCCGTGTTCAGGGTCGTGACACCGACAGACCATGTTACATGGGTGTCAGCGAGCCACCAATTCGGCTCAGACTCGGTTTCAGGACGTGAGGTAGGCCACTTCGTCCTCGGTCAACGACACCGACAGGCCCGGTGTCGAGGTGCGGGTTTCGCTGACGTGACGCGGCCCGATCAGCGGAAATACAGGATACGGCTGGTGCAGCAGCCACGCCAAAGCGATGGCGGTCGGCTCGACGCCCTTGGCCTTCGCCAGCTCCCGCGCCCGGTCGAGCCGGCGGAAGTTCTCGTCGGAGTAGAAGCAGCGCACGAGCTCCTGGTCCGAGGTGTCCTCGGGCTTGGCGCGTCCGGTGAAGAACCCGCGGGCCTGGCTCGACCACGGGAACAGCGCGACCTGGCGTTCCCGCAGCCACGCCTGCGACTCGTCGTCGGAGACGTGCCGGCAGCCGGCCCACGGTACGTCGTAGGCGCGGGCGAGACTGAGGTGGTTGCTGAGCAGCGTGAACGGCTGCTTGCTGTTCGCCTCGGCGTACGCGTTGGCTGCATCGAAGCGCGCGGTGGACCAGTTCGATCCGCCGAAGGCCTTGATCCGGCCCGCCTTGAAGTGCTCGTCGAGGACGTCGACGAACTCGGAGACCGGGATCTCCTCGTTGTCGCGGTGCATCAGGTACAGGTCGACGTGGTCGGTCTGCAGCCGTTCGAGGCTTTCGTGCAGTTGGCGCGTGATCGACTCGGGGTCGCAGTACGGCGTGTGCGCGCCCTTGCCGATGACAACGACCTCGTCGCGGTTGCCGCGGGACTTCATCCATTGTCCGAGCAGCCGTTCGCCGCGTCCGCCGCCGTAGATGTACGCCGTGTCGAACGTCGTACCGCCGCGCTCGACGAAGTCGTCGAAGATCACCGCGGCGTGCGGCAGCGTCTGCTGGTTGTCGACGCCCATGACGAGCCGGGAGACCTGCTTGTCGAGGCCCGGCACCTTCCCGTACGTCATCGGGGCGTCGTCGCGCCGGGCGAGCGGACGACCGGTCGCGGTCGGGATCGTGGCGTCGTCCCGCTCGCTCCGGTACTGCTGCCCGATCGCGGCCCGCCACTGGTCCTGGACGGTGAGGTTGCCGAGCGTGTCGGCCCAGCTCATCTCCGGCGCTTCCTTCGCGCCGGCCTGGATCGCCGCCTGCACGGCCTCGGCCTCGGCCGTGTAGATGAGGGCGGGCTCCGCGGAGATCTCCCGCGGCTCCTCCCCCACCTTGTGCAGGGTGACGTGGTTCGGCTTGCCGTCGCCGCCGAACCACGGGTCCTCGACGACGAGGTACCCCTCGCTGCCGTAGATCCGGACCTGGTTCTGGTCGCTGAGCCGTACGCCGGTGCTGACCTGCGCGGTGATACCGCCGTCGAAGAACAGCGTGGCGACCGACCATTCGTCGGCACCGGTCTCGCCGACGTGCCCGACGGCGCTGACGGCGGCGGGGTCGGCGAACGGCTGCCCGGCCGCGATCCCGGCGATGAGCCGCGAGTACGAGACCGGGTAGCCGCCGACGTCGAGGATGCCGCCGCCGGCGAGTTCGTCGGCGAAGATCCGGGACTCGGGCCGGAAGCCCGCGGCGAAGGCGAACGTGGCCTGGATCTGATGGACCTTTCCGATCTCGCCGTCGCGGACGAGTTGGGCGACCAGTTTGGTCTGCGGCAGGCACCGGTACATGTACGCCTCCATCAGGAAGACGTCGTTGCGTACCGCGGCCTCGATCATCGCCTCGGACCAGGCCCGGTTGATCGCGAGCGGTTTCTCGCACAGCACGTGCTTGCCGGCTTCGGCGGTCTTGATCGCCCACTCGACGTGCATCGGGTGCGGGGTGGCGATGTAGACGGCGTCGACATCGGGGTCGGCGAGCAGGTCGTCGTACGAGCCGTGCCGGTGCGCGATGTCCCACTTGTCGGCGAAGGCGTTGGCCGAGTCGAGGGACCGGCTGCCGACGGCGACGACCTCGTTGGTCTTCGACGTCGGCACCTGGCTGGCGAACCGGGAAGCGATGTTGCCGGTGCCGAGGATGCCCCAGCGGAGCGTTTGGTCAGTCAAAAGGAGTCCCGTTGTGATTGTGGTTTCAGGTCAGAACTTCATGGCGCCTGCAGCGAGATCGGCGATGAAGGAACGCGCGCCGATCAGGAAGACGCCGATCAGGGGGATGACGCTCATCAGGGCGCCGGCCATCACCATCGAGTAGTCGGTGCCATAGATGCCGTTGAGCTGGTCGAGGGCGACCTGCAGGGTGAGGCGGTTCGGGTCGGTCATCACGATCAGCGGCCAGAGGTAGTCGTTCCAGACATTGATGAAGGTGAAGATACCGAGGAAGGCGAGTCCGGGCCGCAGTACCGGCAGGCCGACGGTGAGGTACTGCCGGAAGAACCCGGCGCCGTCGACCTTGGCGGCCGAGATGAGTTCGTCGGGGATCGCGCCGCGGGCGTACTGACGCATCCAGAAGATCCCGAACGCGTTGGCGGCGCCGGGGATGATGAGTGCCTTCAGCGAGCCGATCCAGCCGAACTCGGCGAGCGTGACGAACTGCGGGACCAGCGAGAGCTGGGTCGGGATCATGAAGGTGGCGAGCAGGATCGCGAACAGGACGTTCCGGCCGGGGAAGTCGTACTTCGCGAACGCGAACGCGGCGAGCGAGTCGAAGAACAGCACCAGCACGGTGACGCCGAGCGACGCGATCAGCGTGAGCAGCATCGAGCCGAAGAAGTCGATGTTGTCGAGCACTTCGCCCATGTTCTCGAACAGGTGCGATCCGAGCCACAGCCGGGGTGGGTAGGTGAAGATGTCCGGCGTGGTGTTGGAGGCCATCACGACCATCCAGTAGAACGGGAAGAGCGAGACCAGGACGCCGAGCATGAGCACGACGTGGCCGACGGCGGTGCGTAGGCGCTCAATGGACATCTGCGGCCTCCCTCTTGGCATTCTGGGCTGCGATCTTGCGTTCCACCCGCCGAGCGGCGCGTCGGGTCAGTCGTTCGTCGTCGTTTCCGCCGATCAGGCGCCAGTTGATGATGCTGAACAGCACGATCAGGATGAACAGCGCCCAGCCGACGGCGGCGCCGTACCCGAACTGGTTCTTGATGAACGCCGACTGGTACAGGTACGAGACGATCGTGAGGCCGGCGTCGCCGGGTCCGCCGATGTTGCTGGTGTCACCGAACAGCACGCGGGACTCGGTGAAGATCTGCAGTCCGCCGATGGTCGAGGTGACCGCGGTGAACAGGATGACCGGCCGCATCATCGGCACGGTGATCCGCCAGAACGTCTGCCGCGGACTCGCGCCGTCGACCTTCGCCGCTTCGTACACGTCGGCCGAGATCGCCTGCAGCCCGGCCAGGTAGATGATCGCGTTGTAGCCGACCCAGCGCCAGGTGACGATGGTCGCGATCGCGATCTTGATGCCCCACGGCGAGGTCAGCCACGCGACCTGGCCGACGCCGATCGATTGCAGGAACGCGTTCAGCAGGCCGAAGTTGTTGCTGAAGATCGAGCCGAACACGAGCGTGATCGCGACGACCGAGGTGACGTTCGGGATGAAGTAGGCGATCCGGTAGAAGGTGCGGAGCCGGGTCGCGTTGTGCAGCGCGTTGGCGATGACCAGCGCGAGCAGCAGCATCGGCACGGTGGACAGCACCCAGATGATCAGCGTGTTGCCGATCGTCTTCCAGAACGTGGCGTCGGTGATCAGGTAGTGGTACTGCTCCAGGCCGACCCATTTCATCTGCCCGATGCCGTCCCAGGAGTGGAACGAGATCCAGATCGAGAACAGCACGGGGAACGCACCGAAGACCGCGAACAGGATGAAGAACGGCGCGACGGCGGCGTACTGCGGCATCGCCTGCTTGTACTTGTTCGGCGGTTTGTCGGCCGTCGCGGCGGCCGTGGTCACTGCGGCCGGGACGGCTTTGCTGGTGACTGCCATGTCAGATCGCCCCCGCTCGGGTGAGTTCGCGCTGCACCTGGCGCTGGGCGTCGGCCCAGGCCTGGTCGGGGTTCTTGCCGGCCGCCTCGATGTTGACCAGCTCGGAGCTGATGGGCGTGTCGATGATCGTGTCGTACGGCGAGAAGTACGCGCCCGGGTACTTCTTCGCGGAGTCGGCGAACACGTCGACGATCTGCTGCCCGCCGAAGAACGGGTCGGGCGCCGTCAGCGTCTTGTCCGTGTACGTCGCGGGCGTGGACGGGAACAGGACCGGGTCGAGGAACGCCTGGGCCTGGTTCTTCGCCGACTCGAGCCAGCTGATGAACGCGAACGCGGCCTTCGGGTTCTTGCAGTACTTCGTGATCGCCAGGAAGGACCCGCCCTTGTTGCCGGCGCCACCAGGAGCCGCCGTCACCCGCCAGAGTCCCTTGGTCTTCGGTGCCGCGTTCTTCGGTCCTAGCTGCGCCCACCAGACGGCGGCGTTGTAGGCGACGAGCTTGCCGTTGGTAACCACGGCGTTCTTGTCGGTCGAGTTCTGCGCGTTGGCCGACAGTCCTTCCTTCACCACCCTGACGGAGAGGTCGAACGCCTCCCGGACGTGGTCCTGATCGCCGATGTACTGGCCGTCGGCGGTCATGTAGCGCTTGGACTGCTGCGCCATCCGGTAGCCGTAGATCCCGGTGATGTTGTCGGTGATCGCGGATCCGGGGACCGCCTGCTTGAGTTTCTTGCCGAGCGCGATGTAGGTGTCCCAGTCGGGCGCCAGCTCGGCAACGGCGGCGGGGTCGATGTCGATACCGGCCTTGGTGAAGACGTCGCTGCGGTAGAACAGCGCGGTCGGCCCGGTGTCCATCGGGTAGGCCATCATCTTGCCGTCCGGCGTGATCCCGAGCTTCCACTTCCAGGGCAGGAAGTCCTTCGCGAGGTCCTTGGCCCCGAGATCGTTGAGATCGTGGAACTGGTCCGCGTTCGGGAAGTACGTCGCCACGTCGTCGTTGATCGCGACGATGTCCGGGACCAGGGACTTCCCGGCCAGGGCGGTCAGCACCTTGGTCTTGTAGTTGCTGCCGATCCGGGTCATCGCCAGCTTGATGCCGTCGTACCCCGGGATCGCCTTCTCCGCCTGACCGATCAGGCCGTCGTTGACAGACCCGACCCAGGTCCACATGCTGAGCTCGTTCGATCCGCCCAGTGAGCTGCGGGAACCGCAGCCGGTGAGTCCCGCGGCGGCTGCGGCTGCGGAGCCGCCGACCGCGAGGAAGTGCCTTCTACTCAACGTCATAGCCTCACCTGGCGCTTTCTGTTGGATTTCGCCGGAAGGTGTCCAGATATGTTTACGTAGCCATTAGGTAAGCGCATACCGACTGAACCGGTCAAGGTTCCGGTGACAAGATTGGGCTCATGATGATGCGTGGCGTCACCGCCGTCCTCTTCGATGCCGACGGCGTCGTCCAGCGTCCGACGTCCGACTGGTGGTCGCGACTGTCGTCGCTCGTCCCTGCGGACGGCGAGGCATTCGTCGCGGATCTGATGGCGGCGGAGAAGCCGTCTCTGGTCGGGAAGGTCGACTTCCGGGATGCGCTGGCCGACGTACTGCGGCGGTGGAACTCGCCGGCGTCTGTCGACGAGGCGCTGGAGCCGTGGAGCTGGTTCGCGGCTGAGCCTGAGGTGGTGTCCTTGATCGCTTCCTTGCGGGCTGCTGGGGTGGGGTGCCATCTGGCGACCAACCAGCAGGCGTACCGGCGGGCGATCATGCAGGACGAGCGCGGGTACGGCGAGTGGTTCGACCAGACGTTCTACTCGTGCGACCTGGGGCTGGCCAAGCCGGATCCGGCGTACTTCCGGGCCATCCTCGGCGCCTTGGACCTGCCGGCCTCCTCGGTGCTGTTCATCGACGACAACGTCGCCAATGTGGAGGCTGCGGCTGGGGTCGGACTGCGGGCGGAGCTGTACGACCTGTCGGCGGGCGTGCCGGCGTTGGCGGAGCTGCTTCGCCGTTACGGACTGCCGATTCCGGCCTGAGGTCTTGTGATGGAGTGACGGCTGTGGCATCGTCGCCGGACAGTTGACAACGAAGGACATCCACCAGCCGCTCCCTGGAGGCCTCCCGTGTCCGATCGCTTCGCGCTCTCCCGTCGACGCTTGCTCGGTCTGACTGCTGGCCTGGGTGTTGCTTCGGCCGTCTCGCCGTCACTCGCCTTCGGATCGTCCTCGTCTTCGGCGCCCTCGTCCGCCTTGGCATCGGCCTCCTTGGCATCCGCGACGTCCTCGGCGTATCCGAAGGGGCAGCGGCCGCGGGTGCTGAACGTGCTGACCGAGGACTCCCTCTCCTCCGCCGAGCGCACGCTCGCGACCACACTCCAGGGCCTGATGGCGCGCCGCGGCGGCGAGTCCCTGTACCTGAACCTGCCGACACTCGGCTACCAGCACTGGCTCGACGGCCTCGTCTCGCAGTACGGCGTCCGGATCCGGACAGAAGACCTGTGGAAAACCGTCGGCCGGTCCGGCATCCGCGGATATGTTCTCTTCCGTACAGGCACTCCGTCGGTCAACGTCGCGACCACGCTCGCCGGCGTGACGGGTGCTGTCGCCATCGAAGAGAGCTTGGAGGCACTGGCAATCCAGCACGGATTGCGCAAAGTCCTGGACGTGCGGGACAAGGACGACCGCTGGGTGTTCGAGACGTACTGGCCCCGCCTGCGACACGACGTCGTGGTCGAGCAGCGCGCCGACTTCCCGGAGCGGCTCCGGGACTACGTCACGATGGCGGGGACGCTCGCCTTCTTCGACGGCAACTCGGACTTCCGCGCCGAGGTAGTCAGCGCCCTGACCGACGACGGCACGGTCATCGGCTGGGGCGACGCCTCGAACGGCGAGGACGCATTCATCGGGGTCAACTCGAGCACGGGCGTAAAAGCCCTGCCCGCCGACCACGCACGCAACCTGTCAGTGCTGTCAGGCATACGCGAGGACCACCTGCGCCAACAAGGCCGCGCGTTCGACCCCGCCCTACGCCCAGCGACGTCCACCGCTCAACCGACGACCGGACCACAGAGCGGAGGGGGTGGGGGGAGGGCCCTCGAACCAGCGCCGGACCCCAACGCCCACTACGTGAGCTTCCTGATCACCGACGGCGACAACATCCAATGGGCGCTCGGCGACTTCCCGACCGACCCGCGCTGGTTCGGCAGCCCGCGCCGCGGCGAGGTCGACCTCGGCTGGGGCATCTCCCCCTCGCTGATCGATCTGGCACCGTCGGTGATGCGCTGGTTCTACGAACAGTCCGACAAAGACCGCTGGGTCGTCGGCCCGTCCGGCGCCGGCTACATGTACCCGAGCCGCTACCCCGCCGCCGCCCTCGACAAGCACACCGCGTCACTGGCCAACGCGATGGGCCGAGCCGACCTCTCCGTTGCCCAGATCATCGACTTCAACGCCTTCGAGAACACCCGCCTCTGGTCGTCGTACCTCAAGCGCCGCGAGATCGACGGCCTGATCTACCTCGAGTACTCCCGGTACGACGGCCTCAAGGGCAAGGTCGTCTGGTCCGAAGGCAAGCCGGTCATCTCGGCGCGCACCATGCTGTGGGACGGTCTCGACGGCGCCGACGAGGCATCCGTCACCGCCGAACTCAACGCCGCCACCCGCAATCCGCACTCGACCGCCGGTTACTCGATCGTCGTCTGGCACGCCTGGAGCAAGTCCGTCGACAACGTACTGTCCGTCGTCAACAATCTCGCCCCTCACGTCAAGGTCATCCCACCGGACACCCTGGTCCGCATGGTCGGCAAGTACGCCAAACCCTAGCTTCGTTGCCCGCAGCAACAACATCGAGGTTGTCCACAGATTCAAATCTGTGGATAACAGAAATCCCTTGAAATAAAGGGCTTTCGGGTTTGAGAACTGTCGGTGGCCATGTCTAGAGTCATCGGCATGGAACTGTTGGGCGAGCGACCGGCATGGTCGATGAGCGGCGCAGAAGTGCTGTCGACTCTCGACCAGGTCGATGCTGCCCTCGCCCGCCTCGAGACGTACCGTCTCCACCTGATCGCCAGGGTCGACGTTCTCGAACACGCACAGGAGATCGGCGCACACAACACCGCCCAGCTACTCGAATTCCGCTACCGCCTCGACCGCTCCCGCGCCCTCCGCGACGTACGCCTGGCCCGCTCCCTCGCCAAGTACGACGCCGTGTCGTCCGCCCTCCCCGATCCCCACGCAGACCCAGAAACCGATGAAGCTACAGCGGTCGTACTGCGTCCCGCGCAGGCCGAGGCAATCGTGTCCGCCCTCGACCAAGTCCCGTCAAAGGTTCCAGCCGACGACGTCGCCGTGGCCGAACGAGAACTGGTCGGCCTGGCCCGCCACCTGTCCCCGTTCGAACTACGCCGAGCCGGCCAGCGCATCCGAGACGTCCTCGACACCGACGGCCCAGAGCCCGAAGAACACAAGGCCTTCGCCCGCGAAACCCTGACCCTCACCACCGCGGACCGGGGCGTCAAATTCCGCGGCTACCTCGCCAACGAGAACGCAGAACTCCTCCGCTCTCTCATCCACGCCGGCGCCCGCCCCCACAAGACCGTCGACGGCGCCCCAGACCCCCGCTCCCGCGAAAAACGCCAAGCCGACGCCCTGACCACCACCCTCACCATCGCCGCCACCTCCCTAGACGCAGGCACACCAACCCCGCGCACCCCTCGCCCCACCCACACCACAAGCCCATCAACATCCCCAGACCGACCCCCGAGCCCACCACACACACCCGAGCCAGACACCGCATCGACACCGCCAGCACCATCCCTACCTCAATCACACACGCCCAATCCGACCGAAGCAGGCACTGCCCACGACGGGTCCTCCGCGTGTGATGAATCCGCCACGTCCCACGCGTTGCCTAGGTCCGGAGCATCCCCCGCGCGTACCGCACCCGCAGCATCCCCGGCAGCTGATACGTCCGGTGCAACCCGTGCGTCCGGTGCAACTCCTGCGCCCGGTGCAACCCGTGCGTCCGGTGCAACTCCTGCGCCCGGTGCAACCCGTGCACACGTTATGTCCGGGGCCGGCGCGTCCGGGCCGTTCGGCGGAATCTGTGCATCCGGTGCGAGCGGTGCATCAGCCGACGATGTCAACGGGCGCGCAGTCGGCCGGGAAGGGTCGACCGGTGGCGGCGCTGGGCGCGGGATGGATGGAGCCGGCGAGGTGCCCGGGTTCGGGGCGAAGGCGAACATCACCGTGACCATCGACCTGCAGGACCTCAAGTCGGCGGCGGCGGATGCGATCGGGGACACCGTGTACGGCGACGGTCTGTCAGCGGCCGCGATCCGGCGTCTCGCCTGTGATGCGAGGGTCATCCCCCTCGTCCTAGGAACGAACTCCGAACCACTGGACGTCGGCCGCTCCGAACGCCTCGTGACCCGCGCCATGCGCCGCGCCCTCAACACTCGCGACCGTGGCTGCGTGGTCTGTGGGGCTCCGCCGATCCAGTGCGACGCCCACCACCTGGTCTCCTGGATCGACGGCGGCGAGACCAAGATCTCCAACCTCGTACTGCTCTGCCGCCGCCACCACATCGACCTCCACGCCGGCGAGTGGACCATCACCATCCTCAACGGCGAAGTCCACGTAGCCCGCCCCACCTGGGCCGACCCTCCACCACAACCCCCAACGATCCCCAAGCGCCCGCTCGCCCCGACGCCGCCGCCCCAGGCCGCGCGCCACTCACCCACGCCCAGTCACAATCCGTCGGCCAACACCTCGCCCCAGCACGACCGAGCCGATCGAAGCCCGACCCATGTCGCGTCCGACGACGACGGCGGCGGCGGCGGCCCGACCATGCACGTTCCGCGGGATGACTCGCGCGAACGGCACATGACAAACGCGCCGACGCCCTCGTGGCTGTCGTCGTGCGACGCAACATCAACGCGCCGTGCACCAGAGGACACATCGACCCACGGCCCGTCGAACGGCGTTCAGCTGAGGGACTGCGGCCCAACAGATCGCGAGGCCAACGAACGCGACGTGGATAGCAGGGAGGTCGATGACCGTGGCTCGACCGAGCGGTCTGTGGCGAGGGCTGCGGTTGCTTCGGTCGTTCGGCGGTCCGCGCTGGGACGCCAGTTGCTTCGGCAGCTGCGGTCAGGCGAGGGCAGTGCTGACGTGAGCGGCGCAGGCGAGAGCGGTGCCGCCGAGAGCCGTGCGGACGACAGCCGTGCGGACGACAGCGGTGTGCGCAAGAGCGGTGTGCGCAAGAGCGGTGTGCGCGAGAGCGGTGTGCGCGAGAGCGGTGTGCGCGAGAGCGGTGTGCGCGAGAGCGGTGTGCGCGAGAGCGGTGTGCGCGAGAGCGGTGTGCGCGAGAGCGGTGTGCGCGAGAGCGGTGTGCGCGAGAGCGGTGTGCGCGAGAGCGGTGTGCGCGAGAGCGGTGTGCGCGAGAGCGGTGTGCGCGAGAGCGGTGTGCGCGAGAGCGGTGTGCGCGAGAGCGGTGTGCGCGAGAGCGGTGTGCGCGAGAGCGGTGTGCGCGAGAGCGGTGTGCGCGAGAGCGGTGTGCGCGAGAGCGGTGCGGACCAGACGTCGGCGAGCTTGTTTCGGGAGGCGGCATACCAGGCGATCTGGGGTGAGCCGATCACGCCGCAGTTGGATCGGGAGACCAGCGCCGGACAGGTCTCGATCGCGGCTCCCCGGTCTGAGATCCCGCTCGATCCGCGCACCGAGCAGTCCGCGAAGCCGCCAGACGATCCGGTGCCGACCGGCCTGCCGTCAAGCGATCCGGTGCTGGCCTCCGCGCCGTCAAGCGATCCAGTGCCGACCGGCGTGCCGTCAGACGAGTCGGTGTCGACCAGCTTCCAGCGTGCCTCGTAAATGGTTGCCGACAGCAATCCATCTGCGGTTCGTCGCCGCGGCGATTGCAAGTGCTCCTTCGATGGACAGCTCCGCGTGCTGTGGGTTGGTGCGGACGCGTGGTCGGGAGTCCGCGGGCAACCACGCGTGCGGAGAGCCCGCGAGAGATCACAGCTTGGAAGAGCCCGTCGACACCGGCAGATCGAGCAGCCAGGACCGGGTCAACCACGCACGGGCAGTCCGTTTGTGACCACGCGTGGGCAGGGCGGGTTCTGACCACGCGGTGGGCAGTCCGTCTGCGGCCGCGCGAGAACAGTCCGTTTGTGACCAGGCGAGAACAATCCGTCTGCGGCCGCGCGAGTGCAGTCCGATTGTCAATAGGCGTGGGTGAGTCGGTTGCGACCGCGCGACGGCGGTCCATCGGCGACGCACGTGGGTGAGCCCGCCGAGGGCTGTCGATGGTTCACGTCGGCGCAGTAGACGTCGTCTTCCGAGCGGCCGGTGACGCTCCTCGGTGAGGTGGTCGAGGAGCGTGACGGTGGCCTGGGGTCAGGTGCGGGGGACTTTGAGTTTGTCCCAGGTTTGTTGGCCTGGGATTCCGTCGGCGTCGCTGCCGGGTTGTGATACCGAGCCGTGGAAGCCTAGTTTTTGTTGCCAGGCTGAGTAGGACTTGAGGTCGCCGGTTCCCCAGGTGTCCTTGTTGGTCTGGGTTTCGTACTTGTTGCAGCCGACGGCGATCAACCGGGCGTGCATCGCGGCGATGATCGGGCTCTTGCGGCCCATCACGAAGAACGACTTGCCGGGGAATGTGACGAACCCGGTGCGCGGGCCGGCCGAGTGCACGTACGACGGGCGCCCGTACCCGGCGATCACGTCCGCCCTCCGGGTATGGCGGTCGCACTTGTCGTCGAAGTTGCCCTCGATCGTGTAGATGTTCGCGCCGCTGACGCCGGTGACGATGCCGACGTGGTCGATCTTCGACTTGACGTCGGTGCCGCCCCAGTCGAAGAAGACGATGTCACCGCGCTGGATGCCGGCGACATCCTTGTGCCACTGGCTGTGGTTCTTGAATGCGTGAGCGTGTGCCGTCGTCAGCGCGTAGTACCCGCCGTAGGTGACCGCGTTCTGGTTGCCCGAATGCCACGCCCAGTACGTGATCGAGGCATCGCACCACGGGAAGTTGCCGCTGAACGCCGACCCGTTCTGGTCGCGATACCACTTCTGGATCTTGTTCGGCTCGCCGAGGCCGAGGTCGAGTTCAGCCTGGTGGACCATGTCCTCGATGCCGCTCATGAGCCCGCGCTCCCGCTGTACTCCGGGTCGGCTACTGGCGGCCGCCCGTAGCCACCGCGCTCGGCTGGGCCGAACTCCTCTTCCAGCAGTTCGGATTCGTCGTCGAGCCGGTGATCGAAGCTCGGCTCGGTGAGCAGTCGGGCTTGCTCTTCTTGGGACATCTCGTCCGGGTCGTCCTGATACGGTCCCCCGTTGGACCGCACGTCATCCATGCTCACAGCTCCCCCTCAAGACGTTCTGAGCCCCCAGCCTTGATCTGTTCATCATGCTCCGGCCCACGGTGTTCGTCCACGGGCCGGAGCACGATCACGCGCTAGCTCAAGCGCTTCATCGACAAGCGGACCTACAGCTTCCGGAAGTACACGGCGACCGGGAGTTTCACACAGCCGAGGCTCTCGTAGAACGCACGGGCGGGCGCGTGGAAGTCGTCGCCACCAGTGCCGATCTCGACGTACTCCGCCTGCTCGGCGCGCATCGCAGCAAAGGCGTGCTCACACAGCGCGGTCCCGCCGTTGGACCTCCGGTACGGCGCTGAGACCGCCAGCAGCTCGACGGTTCCTTTCGCGCGAGCTGGATCGACGTTCCAGGCGACGTACCCGAGGAGTACGCCGTCCTGTTCGGCGACCGCGACGTACTTGTGCTGTTCCGGGTCGTGCAGCGCGGCGACCTCGCGGTGGTAGTCGCCCCGCCAGTCACCGTGCTGGTGGGTGAAGATCGTCTCGCCGACCAGCGGGCGGAACGAGTCTTCGAAGAACGGCCCGAAGGTGTCGATGGTCAGGTCGATGAGCCGGGCCAGGTCAGCGTCGACGTACGGACGAATCTGCATGGAGTGTGCCTCTCACAACGAAGGTGAAATCCGGGCAGGCGTCACCGGCGCGCCGCGCGTGCGGCAACGGCGGGCCGGTGTCAGCGCCGGATACGCCCGGCGGCGAAGCACTCCATGCAGAGGAGCTTACCGACCGACGCTGACGGGGACGGTGAAGATCTGGCCGGTGCGCGGACCGTTCTTCAGCCGGTCGAGGTTGTCGGTGATGCTGTCGTCGGCCCGCCACTCTGAGGTCAGCATGCAGAGGGTCGGGCCGTTGAAGTCGGCCAGGGTCAGCGAGAACGGCGCGCGGTGCTCGGGGAGGTCGAAGCGTTGCAGGATCTCGCCGCCGTCGGTGACACGGACTACCGCGTTGCCGCCGGTCTGGACCCAGATCGCGCCCTCGGCGTCGAGGCAGATGCCGTCCGGGCCGAGGTTCTCGGCGAAGACGCGGCGGTTGGACAGCCCGCCGTCCGGCTCGACGTCGAACGCGGTCAGGCGGCCGGCGAACGACTCCGAGATCACCAGCGTTCGGCCGTCAGGCGTGAGCACCATCCCGTTCGGAAACTGGATCTCGTCCGCGACCTGCCGGACCTGCCCGTCCGGCGTCACCAGCTTGATGTAGCCGGGTTTCGGCGCCTCACCACCGGCGAAGTTGAAGCCCGCGCCGTTGAGGTAGATGTTGCCGTGCGCATCCAGGACGAGCTCGTTGGCCTTCTGCTCGGCCAGAACGGTGACCGATCCGTCGGGCTCGTAGCGCCGCAGCTTCTCGCCGGTGGTCAGCATCCGGCCGTCGGCCAGCCAGTCGATCGACCAGCCCATGAGCTGTTCGACAGGCACCGGGAAGTACTCCGTTTTGCCGTCGGCGTCGACGGCGACCACCTGCTGCTCGATCCAGTTGCAGAACCACAGCCGCCCGTCGTGCCAGCGGGCCGACTCGGGCATCGCCAGGCCGTCCAGGAAGATGCTCGGTTCGGACATCACGTCACCTCATTCGTCGATCGGGTCGTTTCACCCCCTACACGAACGAGGTGCGGCCGGATCGACGGCTGAGCAGAAGAAGTACGCCGATCAGCGGCAGCGTCACCAGGTACGCCGTACGCAGATCGACGGCTCGTGCCAGTACGGCGAGGATCGCCGGCGCGAGCAGGATCGCCGTCCCGGAGGCCATCGCGCCGATCGCCGACAGGCGGGCCGAGCTGAGGCCGGGTGTCGCAACCAGGGATGCGAGCGTGACCGGATAGAGCGGCGCGACGCCGAGACCGGCGACGACCAGGCCGAGGGCCACGATCGCCGGGGAGTCGAACAGGCTGACCATCAACGTGCCGCAGGCCGCGAGCGCGCCTGAGGGCAGTACGGGCGACCAGCCGCGCCAACGGATGGGGCCGATCGCGCGCCCGGCCGCCATCCCGATCGGGAACGCGCTCCCGAGCAAGGCGGCCGTTGCCGTCGGCAATCCGGTGGCCACCAGTCGCGCCACCGCCCACACCACGAAACAGAACTCGACCGAGACCGAGAGCACGACCCGCAGCCACCCGATCCCCACATCCATGACGACCTGCCGCCCCACCCGCCCGCGCCACTTGCGCCCCAGGCCCACCGCCGGCGCGGAATCAATCAACACCGCCACCGGCTGTTCCACGCGCCCACTCTCCGGCCGGAACGGCTCGTCCGCGGGTCGGCCGACGGCGGCTGTGACCGGAGGGATTGTGCTCGTGCGGCGGGTTAGTACGGCGAGGAGGAGTAGGGGTGGCGCGGCGGCGAGCATAGCCAGGCGGCCACTGGGGCCGAGGCCGTCGATGGCGCCGATCGTGAGTGGTGCGAGGATGCCTGTCCCGCTGGCGACCGCGTTGACGCGGCTCAGCCGCACTGCGGCTGTCGGTCCGTTGAGCATGAGCGGTGCGACCAGCGTGAGCATCGCCCCACCCAGTCCGACGCACAGTGTGCCTGCAATGACGACGGCGTACGCCGGGGCGACCGCGATGAGCGCCGCGCCGAACGCGCAGACAACAGAGCCGAACGCCATGGCCGTCGGGATCGACCACGACCGCAGCAACCTCGGGCCGACCAACGCGACAACCAGCAGACCGACCGCGAAGCCGGACGACAACAGCGCGAGCCGGCTCGGTGGTTCGTCGAGGTCGCGGGCGAGGATGGCGACGCACGCGCCGAGCCCGGCCAGCACGAACCCCATCGCCGACAGCGCGATGCCGATCCGGATCTCGTCACCGCGAGTCCCGGACTCCGGCCGCGTCTCCGTGCCCGCGGTCATACCGATCCTCTGAACAGCCTGCCGAGCTGGTGGAGGTCAGCCAACTCGATGTCAGCGGCAATGCCCTTGAGCCCAGCGGTCAGCGCACCAGACGCCCGCCCCGCTGTCAGGCCGACCACGGTGTCCTCGACGACCAAGCACCGCACAGCCGGTACGCCGAGCAGCTCCGCGGCCCGCAGGTATCCCTCCGGGTCCGGCTTGCCGCGCTTGACGTCGTCCAGCGTCACGAGGATCGACGGCGAGATCCCGACAGCACCCAGCCGGACCTTCGCCAGGCGGGTCGACGCGCTCGTGTAGACCGCCCACGGCAGACCCATCTGATCGAGCAGAGCAGTCAGCTCGAGCGCACCCGGCGTGGCCACGACATCGGACACGTCGTCGCACTCGATGTCCAGCACCCGCGCGACAGCGACCGCGCGCTCAGCCGGTGAAAGGTCGGGACGCATCCGCGCGATGGTCGCCTCGGCCGGGCTCCCGTGCGCGATCGCGAGCACATCGGCGGCAGGCACGCCGTACTCCGTCGCCCACTGGCTCCAACTCCGGTCGACGACCGCGTCGGAATCGACCAAGGTGCCGTCCATGTCGAACAGCACGGCGCGGATGTCCCGGATCTCCATGACCCCTCCCATTAAACTCGTCCCACGAGCATAAACTGCTCCGGGGACAGAACGAAAGGCAGCGATGAATCCTGTGCGCCGGGGACAGTGGCAGACCGCTTCGGATGTGCTGACCCAACTCACCCGTCAGCCGGGGATCACCCGGGCGGCGGTGGCGCGGACGCTGCGATTGAGCACGGGTTCGGCGACAGAGGTGACCGCTCGGCTACGCGACGTACACCTGGTGACCGAAGTGCCGGCGCCCAGTCAGGGGCGTGGTCGGCCGACCACGCTGCTGCGTGCGCATCCGGAAGGCCCCGTGGTTCTCGCGCTCGACCTGCGGCAGAGCAGTTGGCGGAGTGCGGTCGTGACGCTCGACGGGTCGCTGCTGGATCCGGAGTACCGACGTCACCGGAGCAGGCGGCCGCAGGTGGTGCTGAACAACCTCCGACGCCAGGTGGAGCAGGCACGGCAGCAGTACGGCGACCGGCTGCGGATGGTGAGCCTCGCGGTACCAGGAACCATCCGCGACAACCATCTGATGCAGGCGCCGACGCTGGAGTGGGCCGAGCTCGATCTGGAGACCATCACCGAGGGCACAGGGCTGCCGCTCCTGGCCGGCAACGACGCGACGCTGAGTGGCGTAGCGGAAGCGCGTACGGGGGCTGCAGCGGGAGCTGGTACGGCGCTGCACCTCATCATCGAGGTGGGCATCGGTGGGACGCTGCTGATCGACGGCGTACCGGCCCAGGGCGCCTCGGGAGCAGGTGGCGAGTACGGCCATATGCCGTTCGGAGACCGGTCGCGCTTGTGTCCGTGCGGCGCTCGCGGGTGCTGGGACCTGGAGATCGACGGTCGCGCGCTGGCGCGGCACCTGAAGCAGGGGCGGCCGGACGACCCGTACGCCTACACCGAGGACGTACTGCGCCGTACGGACCGGACTGCGCGCGCTGCGGTGACCAAGGTGGTGTCAGCGCTGGGCAGCGGCATCGCAGGTCTGGTCAACGCGCACGACCCGGATGTGGTCACCATCGGCGGGCTGGCGATCCCACTGCGGGCGGCTGCTGAGCGGACCTTCAAAGAGGCGTACGAGGGCGGGCTGATGACGTTCCACCGCGGGACTCCCCCGCCGGTGCTGCCTGCGACGCTGTCCGACGGTCCGCTACGGGGCGCCGCCGCGCTGGCGCTCGACCAGCTCACCACCGAGCCCGCGATCGCCGCATGGGTGGCCCAGCGCTAGTCGGCCACTTCCACAACCTCGTCCACTACCTGTTCGTCGACCTCTTCGTCGACCTCTTCGACCTTCGGCTTGGGGACGATCGGCGGCTCGACCTTCGCCAGGATCTCGACGATGTCGTGCCGGTGGTGCTGGATCTCGTGTGCGGTGTGCCGGATGATCCAGCCCAGCGTGCGCGGTGCCCGCACCGGGTAGTTGTACAGGCCCAGCTTCCCCAGCTCCTGCGGCCGCAGTACCCGGGCCGCCGCACCGAAGTCCTTGGCGTTCCGCACCAGTGCGGCCGCCACCTCCATCGGGTCCTGGTTCTCGTACTTCTCCTGCTTCACCCGACCGGTCCGGTCCATCGGCGCGTACACCGGCCGGTCCTCCGCCAGGCACTGCGCGATCCGCAGCCGCTGGACCTCGAGTACGTCGCGCACGTGGCACGCGTACTCGATCGCCGACCACACGTCCGGCTCCGGACGCAGGCGCACCACGTTGGCATCCGGGCCGGCCGCGGCCTTGGTCAGCGCCATGCTGCAGTCCGCCGACTGCCGGATCAGCAGGGTCACAGTGCCCTGCAGGTCACCGGTGTCGTAGTTGAAGCCGCACTGCTCGCAGTACCCGTCGACCGGGGGCTGCTGCTTGGTCAACTGCTTCTCCCTCGAAATCTCCACGCATGATCGACCGGACCGATCCCGTCGCCGAGCGCGAACCCCGCTGCGATCGCTCCGGTCACGTACTCCTTCGCAGCGCCGACCGCACCCGGTACGTCGTACCCACGTGCCATGTACGACGCTATGGTGCTCGCCAGCGTGCATCCGGTGCCGTGCGTGTGCCGGTTGTCGGCGCGGACCGCGCTGTACGAACGCCGTACGCCTGGACCGTGCAGCACGTCCACCGCCGCCGTACCGACGTCGTGGCCGCCCTTCACGAGTACCCAGCGCGCACCGGCGTCCAGCAGCAGCTTGGCCGCGAGCTCCCGGTCCTCGATGGTCTCCAACTCGACTCCGGCGACCGGGCCGAGCTCAGTGAGGTTCGGAGTGAGGACGGTGGCCAGCGGGACGATCTCGGAGCGTACGGCGTCCATCGCGTCAGCGGCCAGTAGCGCGTCGCCGTGCTTGGACACCGAAACCGGGTCGACCACGATCGGCACGTCGTCCGGCAGCGTGCGCAGCAGCGAGGCGACGACCCGGACCATCGATTCGGAGGCCAGCATGCCGGTCTTCACCGCGTCAACGCCGATGTCGTCGACCACGCTGTGGAACTGGGCGCGCACCTGCTGCTCCGGCAGCTCCCACGCGCCCTGGACGCCGAGGCTGTTCTGCGCGGTGATCGCGGTCAGCACGCTCATGCCGTGCACGCCGTTCGCCAGCATCGCCTTGAGGTCCGCCTGGATCCCGGCGCCGCCGCCGGAGTCGGATCCGGCGATCGTCAGCACTCGCGGCGGTGCACTCCCGACCGGCATCTCAACTCCTGAAGTGGGCGTGGCCTGTCTCGTCAGCATACGGCGCGCCGTCCACGGTCACGGTCCCGGCCGGGCGTTCCTCGTTGCCCTCAGCAACCGACCCGATCACGGTCCAGCCCTCGGGCACGTCGGCCGGCTCGAACGTGCCGACCAGCGCGTGGTCCTCGCCGCCGGTCAGCACGAACTTCAGCGCGTCCACACCGGTCGCGGCCGCGACGGCCTGGAGCGGCTCCGGCACGGTCAGCGCCTTCGTGTGGACGTCGATGATCACCTGGCTCGCTTCGGCGATGTGGCCGAGGTCGGCGAGCAGTCCGTCGCTGACATCACACAGCGAGGAGGCGCCGGCGAGCGCGGCGCGCGGACCTTCGGCGTACGGCGGTTGCGGGCGGCGATGCGCTTCGACGACGGCTCGCGGCGAGCGGAACCCGCGGGCGAGCACGGCCCAGCCCGCCTCGGCCCAGCCCAGGCGGCCGACGTACGCGACCTCGTCGCCCGGTCGGGCGCCTGACCGCAATACCGGCTGGCGGCCGTCCAGTGAGCCGAACGCGGTGACCGACACGACTACCTTGTCGGACTGGACCGTGTCACCGCCGACGATGCTCGCCTCGACCAGCTCGCACTCGTCGACGATGCCCTGGTTGAGCTCCAGCGCCCAGGCGGTCGGCAGGTCGGCGGGGCCGCCGAAGCCGACCACGAGCGCAGTCGGCCGGGCACCCATGGCCACCACGTCGGCCAGGTTCTGCGCGGCGGCCTTGCGGCCCACGTCGTACGCGGACGACCAGTCCTGGCGGAAGTGGCGTCCCTCCACCAGCAGGTCGGTGGTGATCACCATGCGGCCGTCCGGCACCGCCATCACAGCCGCGTCGTCACCCGGACCTACCAGGACGTCCTCACCTGTGGACAGCCCTTTGGTGACGGCCGCGATCAGGCCGAACTCACCCGTGCTCCCCAACGTCTCTGTCACGTCAGCAGACCTCCCATATCGCTGACCGGAGTCTAGGCGGTACCGTGACCGGGCAACTATGAGTACGCCCGGCAGTCTCGCAGTACCGCTGCATCACCGTCGCAGCAGTGCTCGCGGTCGGCCCGGAGCCAGCTGAGGACGACTGAGTGGAGAACGACGTGGTGGTCCAGGCCTACATCCTGATCCAGACCGAGGTCGGCCGCGCGGCCGACGTCGCCGCGCAGATCGCCGAGGTCCAGGGCGTCACCCTGGCCGAGGACGTCACCGGTCCGTACGACGTGATCGTCCGCGCGGAAGCCCGCAACGTCGACGAACTGGGCAAGCTGGTGGTTGCCCGGGTCCAGAACGTTCCCGGCATCACGCGTACGCTGACCTGTCCCGTCGTCCACATCTGAACCGTCCACACGAGGACCCGCCTGTTTTCGGTATGCCCAAATTCATCCTCGCCGCGCTCGGCGTGATCGTGCTCGCCGGGTGCAGCCCGGGGCCGACGCCGATCCCGGTGCCCTCCCCCGCGCCCGAGGTCGCCGCCGCCTGCACGCAACTCATCCAGGCGATGCCCGCCAAGGTCCTCGACCAGAAGAAGCGGAAGACCTCGCCGGAGAGCTCGCTGACCACGGCGTACGGCGACCCGCCGATCGAGGTCACCTGCGGCGTCGCGCCCCCGGCAGGCATGGCCGAGGCGCAGTCCCAGTGCTTCCAGGTGAACGGCGTCGGCTGGTTCGCCAAACAGGTCCAGAACGGCTACATCTTCACCACCATCGGCCGCGAGCTCTACCTCGAGATGGCCGTCCCCTCGAAATACTCCCCCGAAGCCAACGCCCTCACCGACGTCTCCGACGCTATCCACAACCACGACAAACTCGTCACGCCCTGTACCTGACGAGTGCATACTCCCTGGCGAGATCGAAATTCGTCTGCTGGTGGTGTCCGGTTGGGGGCCGCGGGGGCGACGTCTCGGGTGGAGGCGCCTGCGGTGGGCGTCCGGACGATGGGAGACAGCTGTGAAGTACATGATCCTGACGTATGCGTCGCAGCAGGACTATGACGGAATGGCCGGGAAGGACACCGGGAAGCCGGCGTGGACGCCGGAGGACTTCGCGGCGATGGGTGCGTTCATGGAGAAGTTCAACAACGACTTGGCCGAGTCGGGTGAGCTGGTCGAGACGCGGGCGCTGGCGGCGCCGGTGCTGACGCGGCGGTTCGGGTCGAAGGACGGGCAGTCGGTGGTGACGGACGGGCCGTACGCGGAGACCCAGGAGGTGCTCGCGGGGTACTGGATCGTCGAGTGCGAGTCGTTCGATCGGGCGACCGAGATCGCGTCCCGGCTCGCGGATACGCCGGCGCCTGAGTTCCTGCGCGCGACGGCGTATGCCGATATCCGGCCGATCGTCGAGGGCAGGGACGAGATGGTGGAGTGATTGGGGCTCTCGGGGATGCGGTGAGGTGACCGATATGGCCGTCGCGCTCGAGGTTCAGGTGGGGTGAACGGGATGACCGCTGCGCTTGGGGAGTTGCTGCGGGAGCTGACGCCGCAGGTGTTGGGAGCGTTGGTGCGGCGGTACGGGCACTTCGACACGGCTGAGGACGCGGTGCAGGAGGCGCTGCTGGCGGCGGCGGAGCAGTGGCCGGTCGATGGCGTGCCGGACAGTCCGCGCGGGTGGTTGATCACCGTGGCTTCTCGTCGGCTGATGGATCTGCTCCGGCGGGAGCAGGCCCGTCAGCGGCGGGAGGATCGGGTCGCGCAGTGGGCGCCGCAGGGTGAGCCGGTCGCGGGTGCGGACGACACGTTGGTGCTGCTGTTCCTGTGCTGTCATCCGTCGCTGTCGGCGGCGTCACAGATCGCGTTGACGCTGCGGGCTGTGGGTGGTCTGACGACGACGGAGATCGCGCGGGCGTTCCTGGTGCCGGAGGCAACCATGACGCGGCGGATCACCCGGGCGAAGGCGAGCATCAAGGACAGCGGCGCGCGGTTCACGATGCCGGTCGATCGCGAGGAGCGGTTGGGCGCGGTGTTGAAGGTTGTGTATCTGATCTTCAACGAGGGCTATGCGAGTACGACGGGTTCGAGCCTGCAGCGGGTGGAGCTGGCGGCCGAGGGGATCCGGTTGGCGCGGATGTTGCATCGGTTGCTGCCGGACGACACCGAGGTGGCGGGGTTGCTGGCGTTGATGCTGTTGACGGATGCGCGTCGGCCGGCGCGGACCGGGGCGCTGGGCGAGCTTGTGCCGATGGCCGAGCAGGACCGGTCGCTGTGGATCCCGGAGCTGATCCGGGAGGGCGTCGAGCTAATCACGGCGACGCTGCCGCGGGGGCCGGTCGGGCCGTATCAGCTGCAGGCAGCGATTGCTGCGGTGCACGACGAGTCGCCGAGCGCGGAGGAGACAGACTGGCCGCAGATCGTGGCGCTGTACGAGGTGCTGCTGCAGCTGACCGATAACCCGATGGTCGCGCTCAACCACGTGGTCGCCGTCGCGATGGCACGCGGCCCGGACGAAGGGCTCGCACTGCTGGGCACGATCGAGAACGACGACCACCTCGCCAAGGACCACCGGTTGGCGGCGGTCCGGGCGCACTTGCTCGAGATGTCGGGCGATGCTGCCGGTGCCCGCGTGGCGTACGAGGAGGCCGCGGGTAGGGCGACGAGTCTTCCCCAGCAGCGTTACCTCCGGGCCCGGGCGAGCCGGCTATGACTGCGGGACGGGAGCATTTGGCCGCGGGGGCGTCGGAGGGAGGTCGAGCGTCGTTGCCGCCTGAGTGTGGTCGGCGCAGCGGGGCCGTCCGGTCAGCTGATCAGGTCGGCGAACACCACGAGATTGGCCTCGTACTTCGCCGACTCGTAGTCGAGGCCGCCGCAGGTGATCAGCCGCAAGCCGGCGCGGTCGATGTCGCCGTAGACCGCGGCGCTCGGGAAGCTGGTCTTGGGGTACTGCTGGACCCGGTTCACCCGGAACACGGCGTTCGAGTGGTCCTGCCGGCTGACGACGATCGAGTCACCGGGCTTCAGCTGTGCCAGTCGGGCGAACACCCCCGCCCGGCCCGACCAGTGGACGTGACCGGCGATGACGGCCGGGCCGCGCTCGCCCGGTGTGGGGGCGCCGGTGAACCAGCCGGCCGGGAATCCGTTCGGCGGGACCTGGAGAGTGCCGTCGCGTTTCAGGCCGAGGCGGATCAGGCCCGAATCCACCCCGATCGCGGGGATCCTGACCCGGATCGGGGTGGACTTCCGCATCGGAGCCGACTGCCCGCGTCCGCGGCCGGGGGGTGATGGCCGTTGGGACGGTGCAGTGGATGGCCCCGAGCGGAGCGCTGGGGTGTGGGTGCCTGCGGTGGTGTGTTGCGGCGTGCCCGCTGCCGGTGCGCTCGGTGTGGGGGTGATGACGGTGGTGGTTGGGGTGGTGGCGGTTGGCGCGGCGGTAGTCCCGCCGGGGGCGGTGTCGGCGGGCATCGCGTCGGGCTGAGTCGGCCCCGTGCCTGACTCAGCGGTGCAGCCGGCCGCCGTCAAGATGGTCGCGAGGAGCAGGACGGTGACGCCGGTCCTCATGGAGTGCTGGTCCCGCTCCAGCTGAACCAGTTGAGCCCGGGGGCGCTCGGCGGCCTGATCAGGACGATTGAGAGGCCGGAGGCATCACCCGTCCCGACCGAGCCCTGCGGGGTCCTGGTGACCTGCGGCGGCCTCGGGGAGACAGTCGGCGTCGGCGTGGTCGGCCTCGGCGTAGTCGGCACGGTCGTCGGTGAGGTCGTCGGTGAGGTCGTGGGTGAGGTCGTGGGTGGGGTGGTGGGCGGGGTCGTCGGTGGCGTCGTCGGTGGCGTCGTCGGTGGCGTCGTCGGTGGCGTCGTCGGTGGCGTCGTCGGTGGCGTCGTCGGTGGCGTCGTCGGTGGCGTCGTCGGTGGCGTCGTCGGTGGCGTGGTGGGCGGGGTCGTTGGCGGCGTGGTTGGCGGGGTCGTCGGCGGCGTGGTGGGCGGCGTGGTTGGCGGGGTCGTTGGCGGGGTCGTTGGCGGCGTGGTGGGCGGCGTGGTTGGCGGCGTGGTTGGCGGGGTCGTTGGCGGCGTCGTGGGCGGCGTGGTGGGCGGCGTCGTCGGTGGCGTCGTCGGTGGCGTGGTGGGTGGGGTGGTGCAGGTTGGTTTGGTGAGGGTGTTGGTGTCTAGGGTCACCGAGCCGTTGCGGGCCAGCATTCGGCCGACGGCGGTGGCGCCGGTGTTCATGGTGATCGAGGCGAGTGCCAGGACGGTTCCGCGGAAGCTGGTCGCGGTGCCGATGGTGGCTGAGCTGCCGACCTGCCAGAACACGTTGCAGGCCTGGGCTCCGTTCGTCAGCACCACGCTGCTGCTGCTCGCGGTCGTGAGGGTCGAGCCGGCCTGGAACACGAAGACCGCCCCGGCGTCACCCTCGGCGTCCAGCGTCAGCGCGCCGGTCAGCCCGATGGAGGAGGCCGAGTTGTAGACGCCCTGGGTCAGCGTCTTGCCGCCCAGATCGTCGGTGATCGGCGTCCGCGGCGACTCCCCCGCGGCGACGTTGTACGCCGTGACCAGGTCCTTCTTCGCCTCCTGGGTCACGTCGTCGCCGGCGTGGTTCGTACCGGTGATCGTCATTGTTCCGGTGCCGCTGATCGCGGGATTCGGGAAGCTGCCGATGTCGCCGGTCAGCACGGTCGGTCCGGTGTTGGTGATTCCGGCGCCCCCGAGGACGACGAAACTCTCGGCGGTGCCGAGCGGGACCGCCACGGCTGCCGCTTGCGCATTGCCGCTGGTGGCCAGGAGACCGCCGGCGGACACGACGAGCGTGGCCGCTACGGCGAGTGCGCTCAGCCGCAACCGGCGGCCGGGTGTCGCGTAGGTGGAAGACTTCATCGTTGGGTTTCACCCTCAGTCCATCGTTGAACCGCGGCCGGATCCGGTGGATCGGCGCGGCTCGTTACCCGAGCGGTTCGTGGAGAAGGAGGATCCGCGGTCGCAAGAACGACATCGAGCGATCCGGGACAGGTCCAGGGCCCGGTACAGGACATCGGGAGACCGCCACGAGCGGCAGGACAGGACTTTCCCGAGCCTGGCGCGTTGATGGCGTGGTCGCACCCCGTTGGATCGGCGGCCACAGTACGGGACTGTTTCGGGCCGATCACTATTCGTTACTGAAAGCTGACGTTATGTCAATGCTGACGCAGTGTCAACGCCCTGTCGATGCATCCGGCAACCAGTTGGAGTAGTTGCCTTATTCAACCAAGCCCGCCACCAGCCGTCCGCGCCACCCAACGGGCGCGAACGGGCACGTGACGGGCACGGACGGGCACGTGACGGGCACGGACCGGTACGGGGTCAGCGCAGGCCGGTGGGGCGGGTCATCGCGAGGGAGAGGAGGTGCTCGACGAGGGTTGCGTAGTCCTTGCCGGAGGCGGCCCACAGGCGGGGGAACATGCTGGTCGGGGTGAAGCCGGGCATGGTGTTGATCTCGTTGATGATCACGCGGTTGTCGGCGTCGAGGAAGAAGTCGACGCGGGCGAGGCCCTCGGCGTCGATGGCGTCGAAGGCGGTGAGGGCCTTGGCGCGGACCTCGGCGGCGATCTCCTCGGGCAGGTCGGCCGGGACCGACAGCGCGGTGTACTCCTCGCCCTCGGGCAGGTACTTGGTCTCGAAGTCGTAGAAGTCGTGGCCGCCGCCGGAGACCGCGATCTCGCCGCAGACGCTGACCTCGGGCTTGGCGCCGTTCAGGCCGCCGAGTACGCCGACCTCGATCTCGCGCGGGTTCTTCGCGGAGGCCTCGACGATCACCTTCGGGTCGTGGGCGCGGGCCACCGCGACCGCCTCGTCGAGCTCGTCGAGGCTGTTCACCTTGCTGATCCCGAGGCTCGAACCGCCGCGGCACGGCTTCACGAAGACCGGGTAGCCGAGCGCGTCGACCGCCTCGCGGCACGCGGCCGGGTCCCGCATCCAGTCGCGGTCGCGGATCACGACGTACGGCGTGACCTCGAGGCCGGCGGCCTGGAAGACGACCTTCATGTAGTGCTTGTCCATGCCGACGGCGCTCGCGAGTACGCCGGAGCCGACGTAGCGGATGTCGGACATCTCCAGCAGGCCCTGGATGGTGCCGTCCTCGCCCCACGGGCCGTGCAGCAGCGGGAAGACCACGTCGACCTGGCCGAGGGTGCTCGGGACCTGCTCGGGCTCGCTGATCACGAGCTCGCGGTTCGCGCCGAACAGCACCGGCATCGCGGTCACGTCGACCTCGGGGAGCTTGCCGTCGGTGATCGACAGCCGCTCGGGGTCGCCGCTCTCCAGCACCCAGTGGCCGCTGGTGCTGATGCCGATCGGGACCACGTCGTACTTGTCCCGGTCGATCACCTGCAGGACGTTGGCCGCGGTGACACAGGAGATGGCGTGCTCGCTCGACCGGCCACCGAAAACGACGGCGACGCGGGGCTTGCGCTGTTCTTCGTTCGAGTACTCACTCACCGGCTCGACTGTAGCGGCCCGGGGATCAGGTTCCGACCAGGGTTCGGTTAAGAGCCCTTCAGATCGCACTCCGTAACAACCGGCCCGAGTTCAGTCCCAGGTGACTGGCAACGCTGTCACTCCGTACACGAGCGTGTTGTTCCGGTATTCGATCTCCTCGAACGGTACGGCGAGTCGCAGCGTCGGGATCCGCGCGTACAACCGGGTGAAGACCTCGTGCAGCTCGACCCGCGCCAACTGCTGGCCGAGGCACTGATGCGGCCCGAATCCGAAGGCGACATGGGCCGCGTCCTGCCGCCGCACGTCCAGCCGATCGGGGTCCGGGAACACCTGCGAGTCCCGGTTCGCCGAGGACAGCGCCGCAATCAGGAACTCCCCCGCCTGCAGAGTCGCCGCGCCGACCGGCAGCTCGTCTGTGACGTGCCGGAACAGCCCGAACTGGACGACAGACAGATACCGGAGCAGCTCCTCGACCGCCGCCGGCGCCAGCTCCGGGTCGGCTCGCAAGGCGTCGAGCTGCGCAGGATTCCGCAGCAGCGCGAGCGTGCTGAGAGCAATCATGTTCGCGGTCGTCTCGTGCCCGGCGATCAGCAGCGTGATCCCGATCGACACCAGCTCCGGCAGGCTGAGCGGCTCACCCAACTCCTCGCCACGGGTGATCAGCCGCGACAGCAGGTCATCTGAGCGCTCGGACTGCTTCGCCAGTACCAGACCGACCATGTACTGGTTGAGCGCGTCGCTGACCCGCATCATCTCGTCCCGATCGCCGTCGACCCGGACCAGCGTCGCGCTCCGCTCCTGGAACTCGGCGCGATCCGCATAAGGCACGCCCAGCAGTTCGCAGATCACCAGCGACGGGATCGGCAACGCGAATGCCTGCACCAGATCGACCGGCCCGCCGGTGGCGAGCATCGTGTCGAGCTGTGTCTCGATCATCGCGGCGATCCGCGGCCGCATCGCCTCCATCCGCTTCACCGCGAATTCGGTCGCCAGCATCCGCCGCAGCCGCTTATGCGCAGCACCGTCGGCATGCAGGATCGAGCCCGAGTCGGCCTCCCGGTCCAGGTCGGCGCCGGGGACGACGTGGTCCGACGGCGCGGACCGTGAGCTGAGCCGGCTATCCCGGAGCAGTGTGCGTACGTCGTCGTACCGGCTGGCGACGTAGGCGTCGACTCCGGCCGGCGTGGAGACCTTGGCCAGCTCGGGCGTACGGCGGAAGCCGGCGTACGCCTGCGCCGGGTCGAACGGGCACCCGGTCGGACGGCCGACGGGGAAGCTCTCGGTCATGAACCC
This sequence comes from Kribbella sp. NBC_00662, assembly GCF_041430295.1. GTDB lineage: Bacteria > Actinomycetota > Actinomycetes > Propionibacteriales > Kribbellaceae > Kribbella. Next base: position 7,818,817 of record NZ_CP109029.1, read on the forward strand.
TCCCGATCAATTTTGGTAGTGACTACCATATGACTGAGTCCTCCAAAGAGGAGCAACATCCGGCGAGTCGGCGAACCGGTACCCTGCCCGCGGAGGTGCTGATGGGACTGCGCGAGGTGAAGCGGGAGCGGACCCGCCGGCTGATCGCGGACAAAGCGTTCGAGCTGTTCAACGACAACGGCTTCGGCCGGACCACGGTCGAGCAGATCGCGGCGGCGGCCGAGGTCGGGCCGAGCACGCTGTACCGGTACTTCCCGACCAAGGAAACGCTGGTCCTCGAGTTCGTCGAGGACTGCCTCGGCGACGCGGTCAGCTGGTTCCGCGAGCAGCCCGACCTGGAGCTGACGGCCGGCCTGCAGGCGGTGATCGAGCGGGTCCTGGAGCAGCTGGAGACCAACCCGGACCGGGTGCGGGCGGTGTTCGACCTGGCGGCGCAGACCGCGTCGGTGAGTGCCCACCTCAACGAGCTGATCTGGCGCTTCCGCACCGACCTCGCCGACGAGCTGGTATTGCGGTTGCCGGCTGACAACCGCGCCGAGTTCACGAGCGCGCTGGCGGCCGGGATCGCGATGAACATCATCGAGACGGTCGTCCGCGTGTGGGTCGACAGCCCCGACACCACCGACGCGAAGTCGCTCGCCCGCGAGGGCATGAGCCTCCTGCGCACGGGCGGGATCCCCCTCCCCGCTGCTACCTACCGCGTCAGCGAGAATTCAGCACATGACTCTTGATCCCTCCACGGTCGTCGTCCACGCGGGTCGGCCGGAGCGGGTGCCGAATGCTCCCGTCGGCGAGTCGCCGGTGTTCAGTTCGACGTACGTCGCCGGCGGCGATCGCGGGTACGGGCGGTTCGGCAACGACGCGTGGTCGGCGCTCGAGGAGACGCTCGGCGAGCTCGAGGGCGGCCGTGGCGTCGCGTTCGCGTCGGGAATGGCGGCGGCAGCTGCCGTCATCGACCTGGTGCCGGTCGGCGGGCGGGTGGTGGCGCCGCAGCACGCGTACTCCGGAGTCGTCGCGCTGCTCGATCAGCAGGCCGAGACCGGCCGACTGAAGGTCGAGCACGTCGATGTCGCGGACACCGAGGCCGTGAAGCAGGCCGTCGTCGGCGCCGACATGCTGTGGATCGAGTCGCCGACCAACCCGGCGATGGAGGTCGCCGACATTCCGGCACTCGCGGAAGCGACCGATGCCATCGTTGTCGTCGACAACACGTTCGCGACTCCCCTGCTCCAGCAGCCGCTCAAGCTCGGTGCGGATGTAGTGATGCACTCGGCCACCAAGTTCATCTCCGGTCACTCGGACGTCGTCCTCGGCGCCGTCATCACCGCGGACGACGACCTGTGGTCAGCGATCGAGCACCGGCGCCGCAGCTTCGGCGCGATCCCCGGCCCGATGGAGGCCTGGCTCGCGCTGCGCGGTCTGCGTACGCTCGCCCTTCGGCTCGAGCGCGCCCAGTCGAACGCCGCGTTCCTGGCTCAGCGACTCCTCGAGCACCCCCGCGTCAGCCGCGTCCGCTACCCCGGTCTGCCGAGCGACCCGGGCCATGCCCGCGCGGCGGCACAGATGTCCGGTTTCGGCGCGATCCTCGCCGTCGAGCTCGGCGGTGACGCGGCGCTCGCCCAGCGGGTCTGCGAGCGGACCGAGCTCTGGGTGCACGCGACCAGTCTCGGCGGCGTCGAGTCGATGCTCGAACGCCGCCGCCGCTGGCCGATGGAGGTCCCGACGATCCCCGAGGACCTGATCCGCCTGTCGGTCGGCATCGAGCACCCCGACGACCTCTGGGCGGACCTCGAGCAAGCCCTTAGCTGATGCCCTTCTTCAGCACCGGGCCGCCGAAGAACGTCAGCACACACAGCACGACCGGCAGGATGAACGCGATGTTCAGCGGCATCCAGTGCGCGAGCCCGCCGATCAGCGCCGGCCCGGCGAGCAGACCGACGTACCCGAGGCCGACGACGCGCGCCATCAGCGCGCCGGACGACCGCGGGTCGAGGTTGCCCGCGGCGGTGAACAGCTGCGGTACGCCGCCCGCGAGGCCCAGCCCGAACACGGCCCAGCCGACGAGCGCGACCGGCACCCACGGTACGACGATCACCAGCGTCAGCCCGACCGCCGCCATCGCCGCACCCCAGCGCACGATCGCCGCCGGTCCGACGACGGCCGCGACCCGGTCGGTGAGGAATCGGCCGACGGTCATCGCGACCGCGAACGCGCCGTACGCGTAGGCCGCCGTACTGACCGATGTCCCGAGGATGTCGCGGAAGTGCAGCGCGGCCCAGTCGTTCGCGACGCCCTCGGACAGCATCAGCCCGAACGCGAGTCCGCCCAGAGCCCAGACGAGCTTGGCCGGCGGCTTCGCCCGCTGCTCCCCCTCGGCCAGGTCGTCCTCCGGAGGAACGGTTGCCTCCAGCAAGAACCGGCTGGCGACCAGCGACAGCACGATGCACAACACACCGGCCGAGGCGAGCGTGACCTCCGGCGGTACGTCGGCCCGCAGCGTCGCCGCACCGACGATCGCCGCGATCGCGCCGCCGATCGACCACATCGCATGGAAGGCGGCCATGATCGGGCGCGGGTAATTACGTTCGACGACCACGGCCTGCGCGTTCATGCCGACGTCGATCGAACCGTTGCCGAAGCCGATGAAGATCAGCGTGAGGCCGAGCGTCCACCAGTTCGTCGCGAGGCCGGGCCCGGCGAGCGCGACGCCGAGCAGGATGCCGGCGGCCGGGACGAGCCGGCGCTGGCCGAGCTTGTCGACGAGCGGACCCGCGACCTGCATACCGGTGAACGCGGCGCCGCCGAGCACCAGCAGGAGCAGGCCGAGCGTGCTGTGGGTGATACCGGTCTTCTGTTCGATGCTCGGGATGTGCACGACCCACATCCCGACCGCGAACCCGTTCAGACCGAAGTACATCCAGGTGGCGACCCGTGCAGCCCGGGGTGGAGCTGTCCGCGATCGCGTGTCGGTCGCGGTCAAGAGGCCACCTCTACGAGTACGCCGCGCTGGGTCAGGACGGTGCGCTGGTCTTCCGGAGCGGACTCGTCCGTGATGATCAGGTCGGGCCGGTCGGCAGGGCAGACGTAGGCGAGAGCGGCCCGGTCCCACTTGGCGCCGTCCGCGAGTACGACGGTGCGCGTGGCGACCTTCATCGCCTCCTGCTTGACCTCCGCATCCCCCAGGTCGAAGGCAGTCAGTCCTGCGTCGAGGCTGAATGCACACGGGCTCAGGACGGCGGCGTCGAAGTGCAGCGCCCGCAGCGAGGCGACCGTCAGCGGACCGACCAGCGACAGCTCACCCTTGCGCGCCTCTCCACCCGGCATCAGCAGCCGGATCCGCGGCGCATCCGCCAGCTCGTGTGCGACGTGCAGCGACAGCGGCATGACCGTGAGAGCGCGGTCGTGCAGCAGCCGCGCGGTCTCGAGTGCCGTCGTACCGCTGTCGAGGACGATCGTCTCGCCGTCGTGAAGGTGCTCGACGGCGGCGCGAGCGATCGCCTGCTTCGCGGCGACGGCGGCCTGGGCGCGCAGCGAGTGCGGCGGCTCGAGGCCGGACGGCAGCGACGCGACCGCGCCGCCGTGGACGCGCTTCAGCACGCCCTGCGCCGCCAGGAAGTCGAGGTCGCGGCGGACCGTCATATCCGAGGCCTCGGTCGCCTCGACCAGCTCCTGGACCGACACTCGGTCGACGACTCGTAGTCGTTCTACGATCACTTGATGCCGTTCTGCACTTCTCACGTGCAAAAAACTACCATCCGCCTGATCGTTCAAACAGATAGTGTGTTTGCTTGTGACTGAAGACACCGACCTCGTCAAGCGCTCCCGGTACGCCGTGGCCGCCGTCTTCTGCGTGCACGGATCGGTGACCGGGTCGTTCGCGACCCGGGTGCCGTGGATCCAGGAGCACGCCGGGGTCTCGGCCGGCCAGCTCGGGCTGGCGCTCGCGTTCCCGGCGCTCGGCGCGGCGGTGATGATGCCGTTCGCCGCCCGGGTCAGTCACCGGTTCGGCAGCCGGAACGCGTTGCGCGGTCTGCTCGCGCTCTGGACCCTCGCGCTGATCCCGCCGTCGTTCGCACCCGGTCTCCTGACGTTGTGCGTCGCCCTCTTCATCTACGGCGGTACGGCGGGTATGGCCGATGTCGCGATGAACGCGCTCGGCGTCGAGATCGAGCACCGGCTGAAGAAGTCGATCATGTCCGGCCTGCACGGTCTGTGGAGTGTGGGCGCGCTGCTCGGCTCGGCGGTCGGCACGGTGGCGGCGCATGCGAATGTCAGCGCGCAGGTCCATCACGTGGTGGCAGCCGTCGTGCTGACGGTGATCGGTGCGGTGGTGTGTCAGTTCGTGCTGAACATCCATCCCGAGGAGGACGAGGAGCCGCCGGCGCGGTTCGCGCTGCCGCCGAAATCGGCGCTGCTGATCGGGGCGGTCGGGTTCTGCGCGGTGTTCGCCGAGGGGGCGAGCCTGGACTGGTCGGCCGTCTACCTGCGCGACATCCTGGACAGTTCGGCGGGGGTCGCGGCCGGGGCGACCACCGGGTTCGCGCTGACGATGGCGATCGCGCGGTTGACCGGCGATGCGGTGGTCGACCGGTTCGGCGCCGTACGGACGGTTCGTTGGAGTGGTGTGATCGCGACGCTGGGCAGTCTGCTCGTGGTCGTTTCGCCGACGGCGGCCGTCGCGATGATCGGGTTCGGCCTGATCGGCGTCGGGATCGCGGTCGTCGTACCGCTGGCCTTCGCCGCGGCCGGGCACACAGGGCCGAACCCGAGCCAGGCGATCGCGGGCGTCGCGACGATCACCTACGCGTCCGGCCTGGTGGCGCCGTCGATCATCGGCGGCATCGCGCAGGCCAGCAACCTGACCATGTCGTTCATCGTGGTCACCGCGCTGGCGGCCGGGCTGGCTGTGTTCGCGCGCGTGCTCGCGCCGCGTCCGTCAACCACGGCAGGAGCTGGACCACTCCAAAGCTGATCTCGAAGACGAGGAACAGCGCGAGGACCTTGGTCGCGCCGTGGGTCAGCGCGTACGTCTGCCAGGCCGCGAACAGGACGCGCGCGATCCCGTCGTACAGGCCGTGGAGCGGCAGCGTGCGGAACAGGCGGAGAAGCGCCCAGACAACCACGACGGAGCCCATCAGGTTCGCGTAGAGGGTCTGGATGGTGTCGGTCGGCGGGAAGGTCCCGAGTGACGACAGGGCGCGGTGGACGAGGACGTACGTCCAGGGCGTGGCGAAGCCTGCGGTGACGATCAGGTCGTACCAGGCGCTGGCGCGGACGATGCGGAGATACCCGCTGGTTTGGGGAGACACGCGTTCGAAGGTAAACAGTGGAGTGCTGTCCAATGTCAAGCCAAGGGTCAAGCCGACGGAGGATCCCCGTGCGCATAGGTGAGCTCGCCCAGCAGACGAATCTGTCCAAGGACACCATCCGTTTCTACGAGCGGATCGGTCTCGTCGAAGGCGAGCGGCGGCCGAACGGCTATCGGGACTTCTCCGCGGAGATGGTGCCTTGGTTGCTTTACGTCCGTACGGCGCAGGCGCTCGGCTTCTCGCTTGCCGAGATCGCCAAGCTCGGCGACCAGGTCCGCGACTCCCCCGACTCGGCGAGCGCTCTGTCCGCGCTGCTCGCCGACAAGGTCGAGATCATCGATCAGCGGATGGCCGAGCTGACCACGCTGCGCGCTGACCTGACCGAGCGCATCGGGACCGGGTGTCCGCTCAGCCCAGTAGGCGGTTGAGTACGTCGCCGGCCTCGTCGTACCCGGCGTCGCTGATGCGCTGAAGCTCCAGCAGATCCTTCGCGGCCGCGGCCCGGCGAGTGAGATGTTCGCCGGCGCGGTCGGAACCTTCGTCGAGCAGCTCGCTCAGGGTCTCGACGTCGTCCCGCTCGTCGGCCAGATCCGCGAGTCGGTCCAGCGCCTTCTCGTTGCCTTCGTCGGCGAGTGCGCGCAGGGTGTCCCAGTCGGTCATACAGCCATCGTGCGACATTGCCCTTGGGGCAAGGTCAAGAATGGGGTCGTGCTCACCATCGGACAGCTCGCGCGGTACGTCGGGGTCTCGACGAAGACCGTCCGCGTGTACCACGCGAAGGGCCTGCTGCCGGAGCCCGAGCGGGACTCGTCCGGATACCGCCGGTACTCCGCGGAGGCCGTCGTCGAGCTGGTCCGGATCCGGATGCTGGCGGAGGCCGGCGTACCGCTCGCCCGGATCCGCGAGCTCAGCTCAACCGACGCCCTGAGTCCCGCGCTCGAGCAGATCGATGCCGAGCTGACCACCCGGATCAAACGCCTCCGCGAGACCCAGCGCCGGCTCCGGATGCTGGCCGCCGGCGAGATCCGGATCCTGCCCGCGGACGTCGAGGAGCATCTCGCCGGGCTGTCCGCGCTCGGCTTCACGCAGCGGTGGATCGCGATGGAGCGGGACCTGTGGATCATCGTCTACGCGACCCACCCGGACCTCGCCGGCACCTGGTTCCAGGACCAGGCGCAGGCGCTCACGGATCCGGAGCTGCGGAGCCTCTACCTTGCCGCGGACCGCGCCCACGACCTCGACCCCGACGACCCGTTCCTGACCGAGCTCGCCGACCGGATCGTTGCCGCCAGCATCCAACGCTACGGAACCGAATCACCGGGCGCCTCCGCCGATCCCGCCATCCCCGACCTCCTGCAAAGCACCCTCAATGCATCCTCGCCAGGCTGGCAGCAGCTTGACACCTTGATCCGTAGCCGGCTCGCGGACGCCGGGTTCACCCTTCGGACAAGCCCCGATGACAACGACCGCGAGTGATACGAATTCGAGAATGAATGAGCTGCGGTTCCGGACGGCTGGGGCAGATGACGCGGCAGCGGTGGCTGAACTGCACGGGGACAGTTGGCGGCGCCACTACCGCGGTGCGTACGCCGACGCGTTCCTCGACGACGAGTCGGCGGAGTACCTCGGCGCGATGTGGGCCAAGCGGCTTGCGGCGCGGGAAGGCACGCGGACGACGGTTGCGGAGTACGACGGGAAGCTCGTCGGTCTCTCGCATCTCGTGCTCGGCGCCGACCCGAAGTTCGGTGCGCTCGTCGACAATCTGCACGTCCGCGCGCCGCTCAAGCGGCAGGGCATCGGGACGCAACTGCTCGCGTTGACGGCCAAGGCCCTGCAGGAGCTGGAGCCCGGGTCCGGGCTGTATCTGTGGGTCCTCGAGCAGAACACCGCCGCTCAAGGGTTCTACGAAGCGCGCGGCGGCATCCGCGGCGACCGCAAGGACGTCCCGCCGCCAGGTGGTGAGGCGCGGCGACTCAACGGCACACCGGCCTGCTTCAGGTACTACTGGCCGGATCCTTCGCTTCTTGCTTGATGGTCTCGATCAACGCGTACGACGCCTGACTCGCCGCCTCGGGATCGCCCGCCCGGATCGCCTCGAGGACGACGACGTGGGCGTCGAGGATCCGGTGGTCCTCGGGGATCGTCGCGGTCTGGTGGATCGACTCGGTCAGTACTTCGGCGATCGCGTCGTACAGCCGTAGCAGCAACGGGTTCCCGCTGGCGGCGACGACGCCGCGGTGGAAGTCGGCGTCCACGGCAACAAAGGCTTCGAAGTCACCGGCGACCAGAGCGGCGGCCCGGGCATCGAGAATGGCGGAGAGGGCAGCCAGGCTGTCCGGATCCGGATGCTGCGCGGCCAGGCGGGCGGCTGCGGCTTCGATACCGGCGCGCGCGTCGAGGACATGCGTCAATGACGCGGAGAGCTCGTCGCGGACCAGTACACCGCTGATCTCGTTGGTCGCGCGGACATACGTGCCGTCGCCGACGCGTGGCTCGAGCAGGCCGGTCAGGCTCAGCGAACGCAGCGCCTCCCGGACCGTTCCGCGACTGACGCCCAGCTCGGTCGCGAGCTGGTTCTCGCCGGGGATGCGCGAGCCGCGCGGCCAGGCCCCGGACTCGATCTGCGCACGGAAGCGCTCCGACACCTGCAGCACGAGCGGCACCTGCCGCACAGGTCCTTCGAGTGACACCGGATCAGCCTCCGTTCCCGAGTAGCGTACAGTGTAAATGTAGGACATCTGCAGAGAGCTGTTCGGGAACAGAGCGGAGAGGTGTGTCGTGGCGGTGTTGACCGAACCAGTGACTCGGGAGCGGTCGGCGCTGATCACAGCGACCGCCTTCGTGGTCGCGCTGAGCCTCCGGCCGGCCCTGACCGCGGTCGGTCCGGTGCTGCCGCGGATCGGTCTCGACCTCCACCTGGGCGAGGCTGCGCAGGGCCTGCTGGGCACGCTGCCGCTGCTCGCGTTCGCCGTCGCATCGCCGCTCGTCCACCTGGCGTCCCGCCGCTTCGGCATGGAGCGAGCGGTCTTCGTCTCGCTCCTGGTGCTGGCGCTCAGCAGCGCAGCGCGCCCGTACACGGGCCAGGCAGGTCTTTGGATCGGTATGGCGGTCGTCGGCGCAGCGATCGCGATCGGGAACGTGCTGGTCCCGGTCATCATCAAGCGGGACTACGCCAACCGCGTCTCCCGGGCGACCGGGATCTATACCGCGTTCATCACCGGCGGTGCGGCGATCGCATCGATCCTCGCCGTACCGATCGCGGATGCGGTCGACTGGCGGTTGTCACTCGCGGTCTGGGGCGGTCTCGCCGTACTGGTCGCGGTGATCTGGCTGCCGCGGACGCTCTCGCCGGAGCCGATGCCGGCAGCGACCACCGAGGACGGCGCTCCCCCGGTGAGCGTGTGGCGGCAGCCGACGGCGTGGCTGGTCACCGGGTTCATGGGGCTGCAGTCCACGGCGTTCTACCTGTTCGTGAACTGGCTACCCACGATCGAGATCTCGACCGGTGGGGTGTCCGAGCGCGCCACCGGCGTACATCTGTTCCTGTTTCAGGTGTTCGGTCTGATCGGCGGGCTCAGCATCCCGTTCCTGCTGAAGCACCCGACCAACCAGCGAGCCGGTCTGATGACGGCGAGTACGCCGATCCTCGTCGCGCTGCTCGGTCTGTTGCTGGCGCCGCACCTGGCGATCGTCTGGGCCATCGTCGGCGGTCTGGGACAGGGTGCCGGGCTGGTCGCCGCACTGTCGCTGATCAGTCTTCGCGGCCGCGGCCACCACGAGACCACCCAACTGTCCGGGATGGCGCAGGCGGTCGGCTACACGCTGGCTGGGGCCGGGCCGGTCGTCGCCGGCTACCTGACCCAGGTGACCGGCGGCTGGAGTACGACGCTCGTCGTGTTCGCCGTACTCGCAGCCATGCAGGTCACGCTGGGATTCGTCGCCGGTCGCGACCGGCGCTAGGGCTTACTTGTCGGTGGCGAAGGCCGCGTCGAAGGCGGCGGTCGGCTTGTCGAAGGCGAGCGCGCGGATGACGTTGACCGCTTCCGCGGCGCCGACCTTGCGGTCCATCCCGGCGTCCTCCCACTCGACCGAGATCGGGCCGTCGTAGCCGATCGAGTTCAGCACCCGGAAGCAGTCCTCCCAGTTCACGTCGCCGTGACCGGTGGAGTAGAAGTCCCAGCCGCGCCGCGGGTCGGCCCACGGCAGGTGCGAACCGAGCCGGCCGTTACGGCCGCCGCCGACCCGCATCTTGGTGTCCTTGCAGTCCACGTGGTAGATCCGGTCCTTGAAGTCCCAGAGGAACGCGACCGGGTCGATGTCCTGCCAGACCATGTGCGACGGGTCCCAGTTCAGCCCGAAGGCCTCCCGGTGACCGATCGCCTCCAGCGCGAACGTGGTGGTCCAGTAGTCGTACGCGATCTCCGACGGGTGCACCTCGTGCGCGAACCGGACGCCTTCTTCGTCGAACACGTCGAGGATCGGGTTCCAGCGGTCGGCGAAGTCGCGGTACCCGGCCTCGATCTTCTCGGCGGGAACCGGCGGGAACATCGCGACGTACTGCCAGATCGACGAGCCGGTGAAGCCGATGACCGTGTTCACGCCGAGCTTCTTGGCCGCCCGGGCGGTGTTCTTCAGGTCCTCGGCGGCGCGCTGCCGGACGCCCTCGCCGTCGCCGTCGCCCCAGATCCGGGACGGCACGATCGCCTGGTGCCGGAAATCGATCGGGTTGTCGCAGACCGCCTGGCCGACCAGGTGGTTGGAGATCGCGAACACCTGCAGGTTGTACTTCTCCAGGATGTCCTTGCGGCCCTGGACGTAGGTGTCGTCGTCGACGGCCTGCTGGACGTCGAAGTGGTCGCCCGAGCAGGCGATCTCGACGCCGTCGTACCCGGCCTCGGACGCGAACTGGCAGACCTCCTCGAACGGCAGGTCGGCCCACTGACCGGTGAACAGCGTGATCGGGCGTGGCATCTCAAGGCTCCTAAGAGTTGTCGACAGAGTTGTCTACCGTGATCCAGGCAGAGTCCGCGGCCGCCGAACGCAGTACGGCGTCGACCACGCGAGCGGACCGCGCTCCGGCGGCGAAATCGGGCAGGCCGTCCGGGTGGTCCCCCAGTACGGCGGCATAGCTGTCGGCGACGAACGAGTCGAACGCGTCCTGGTACCCCTGCGCGTGCCCGGCCGGCAGCCGGTTCACCCGCGCCGCGGGCGGGCTGAGCGTCTCGGGATCGCGAGTGAGCAGCTGCGAGGCGTCGCGACGGCCGACCCAGAGGCGGTCCGGGTCCTCCTGGTCGAAGCCGAAGCTCGACTCGGTGCCGGACACCTCCAGGTACAAGCGGTTCTTCCGGCCGGCCGCAACCTGGCTGACGACGATCGTCCCGACCACTCCGGCCTCGGTCCGGAACTGCGCAGTGGCCAGGTCCTCGGTGCGTACTTCGACTCCGCCGCGCTGGGCCCGCACCGTCCGCAGCTGTGCGCTGATCGCGGCGATCCGGTCGCCGGTGACGAACTCGGTCAGGTCACACCAGTGCGAGCCGATGTCCGCGAACGTCCGCGACGGGCCACCGGTTGTGTCGTCGACGCGCCAGTTCTGGTCATCCGCACCGGCGAGCCAGTCCTGCAGGTACGAGCCGTGCAGGCTGGTGATCGTTCCCGCGTCGCCGACGGCGATCCGGGTCCGCAGCTCGCGGACCATCGGGTGGTAGCGGTACACGAACGGCACGGCCCCGACCAGGCCTGCCTCGAAGGCGGCTGTCTGCAGACCGGTCGCATCGCCGACCGAGGTGGCCAGCGGCTTCTCACAGACCACGTGCTTGCCGGCCTCGAGCGCCTTCAGTGTGACGTCGCGATGGGTGTTGTTCGGCGTACAGACGTGGACGACGTCGATGTCGGACGCGAGCAGCTCGTCGAGAGTCGCGAACCCGCGCTCGGCGCCGGTCGCCTCTGCGGCCGCGGCAGCCCTCGCGGGTGACGAGCCGACTGCACCGACAACGGTTGCTCCAGAAACCAATGCGGCCCGGCCGTGGACCTGGCCCATGAACCCGCCGCCGACGATCCCGACCCTGAGCTTGCGCGCATTGGTGGACACGTCGAAGGACGCTATGGGACCCTTTTGAACCCTGTCAAGCAAAAGTCCACGGCCAGCACGACGAAAGTCCGGTGATGAGCGATCTCGGCAGCGATCTCGGTACTGCGGACGCGGTCCTGCGGCTGCTCCTCGACGGGCAGGCCCGGACCCGCGCCGAGCTGATCGACGTCACCGGTCTGGCCCGATCCACGGTCACCGGGCGGATCGAGGCGCTGCTCGCGGCCGGGCTCGTCGTACCGTCCGGTGAGGCCGCCTCGACAGGCGGACGGCCGCCGGCCCGCTTCCGGTTCAACCCGACCGCGCGACTCGTGCTCGCCGCGGACGTCGGCGCGACGCACCTGTCCGTCGCCCTGACCGACCTGGCCGGCGAGATCCTGCACCGGTCGACGACACCGCTCAAGATCGCCGAAGGACCTGAGGTCGTCCTCGACGCCGTCGCCCGCGCGGCCCACGCACTGCTGGACGAGGCGCGCAGGTCGCCGGACGATCTCGCCGGCACCGGGGTCGGACTGCCCGGCCCGGTCGAGCACAGCACCGGCCGCCCGAACCATCCGCCGATCATGCCCGGCTGGGACTCGTACGACGTGGTCGGCCGGCTGAGCCGTGAACTCCCCGGCCCGGTGCTGGTCGACAACGATGTGAACATCATGGCGCTCGGCGAGCACGCGACGGCATACCCGGACGTCGAGCACCTGCTGTTCGTGAAGGTTGCCACCGGCATCGGTGCGGGCGTGATCAGCGGCGGCCGGTTGCACCGCGGCGCCCAGGGCGCGGCAGGCGACATCGGCCACATCCAGGCGCCGGGTCACACCGAGCGCTGCCGCTGCGGCAACATCGGCTGCCTCGAAGCCATCGCCTCGGCGGCGGCACTCGCGAACACGCTGGGCGTCGGGACCAGCCGGGACATCGTCGACCTCGTCCGCGCGGGCAACACGACCGCGACGACCGCCGTCCGGCAGGCAGGCCGTGAGATCGGCACGGTCCTCGCCGCCGCGGTCAGCCTGCTCAACCCGTCGGTGATCGTCGTGGGCGGCTCACTGTCCCAGGCCGGCGACAGCCTGCTGGCCGGCATCCGCGAGACCGTCTACGCCAGATCGTTGCCCTTGGCTACCACCGACCTGCAGGTCCGTACCTCCCGGACCGGCCAGGACGGTGCGCTCCGCGGCGCCGCCATCCTGGTCCTGCACCACGCCCTCAGCCTCTGACCGGATCCGTCCAGTGGACGGCGAGATCGTCGACCAACTCGACCATCGCGTCGCGGCGGCCGCCGCTGCGGGCGCGACCGAATCCGTAGCGCCGGCCCCAGAACGCCGTTTGGACCATGTTCAGCTGGGCCCAGCGCCGGATCCGGTCAGGATCGAGCTCGGCTGTCTCGGCGAAGAGTTCGAGCTCGTGGTTCAGGATCCTGATCAGGTCGTCGGCGCCGAGCTGATGGGCGGCCCGGGTCCGCAGGAACGTAGTCGCGTCGTATGCCGGGTCACCGACGTACCCCTTCGGATCGACCGCCAGCCAGGGCTCCCGGTCCGCGCGGAGGATGTTGCGCGGGTGGAAGTCGCCGTGGATCAGGATCTCCGGCTGCTCGCGACCGAGCTCGTCGACGACGGCGAGAGCCGCATCCAGCACGTACGGCGGCAACTGATGGTCGAGCTCGGCGGCGTCCTTGCGAAGTTCTTCCTCCCAGGCATCGGCCTGGTCCGACATCCGAGGCAGGTCGTTCGGGGCCGGGATCCTCAGCTTGCGATGCAGCTCGCCGGCGATGGCCACGACATCTTCGTTGTGGTCGAACAGTGTCGTGGGGTGGGCGCGTTCCAGGAGCATGGCGTAGCGGTCGTCGTCGCGCTCATAGAGCTGCACTGCGCCGCGGCCGCCCCACGCCGCGAAGGCGTCGGCCTCGTAGTCGTTCCCTGGATGCGGGAACGAGATCTTCACGACCCGATCGTCCTCGACCGGGATGACGACGCCGACCTGGCCGTGCATCGCCTCACCGGTCGGCGTACATCCCCAGCCCGTCAGAACCTCGTCGATGATCCCGGGCAGCTCGGCCAGCCAGGCCTCGCCGACGGCACCTTCACGATCGATGGTGGCCTTGGCGAACGCGGCCGGGATCATCCCCAGCGCTCCGGCTTCGCCGAGCGGGAGACCAGGCTGAACAGCATGTCCTTCGGGGTCATCTCGCCGGCGATGACCTTGGTGACGTGTTCGGCGATCGGCATCTCGACGTCGTGCTGGTGTGCCAGCTCGGAGATCGACGCGCAGGACTTCACGCCCTCCGCGACCTGCCGGGTCCCGCCGGCGATCTCCGCGACGCTCATGCCCTGGCCGAGTTTCTCGCCGAAGGTCCGGTTCCGCGACAGCGGTGACGAGCACGTCGCGACCAGATCGCCCAGCCCGGCCAGGCCGGAGAACGTGTGCTCGTCCGCGCCCAGCGCCGTCCCCAGGCGGGCGATCTCGGCGAGGCCGCGGGTGATCACCGAGGCGCGGGCGTTGTCGCCGAAACCGAGCCCGACGGCCATGCCGACCGCGAGGGCGATGACGTTCTTGCAGGCGCCGCCGAGCTCACAGCCGACGACATCGTTGTTCGTGTACGGGCGGAACGTCGGCGAATGACACAGCTTCTGCAACCGCGCCGCCGTACCCTCGTCCGCGCACGCGACGACGGACGCGGCCGGTTGTCCTTCGGCGATCTCGCGGGCGAGGTTCGGCCCCGAGACGACCGCGATGCGCTCCGGCCCGGCGCCGGTGAGCTCGGCGATCACCTCGCTCATCCGCTTCGTCGTACCGAGCTCGACGCCCTTCATCAGACTGACCAGCGGTACGGCGTTCGGCAGCACGCCGGCCCAGTCGGTCAGGTTGTCCCGCAGCGACTGCGACGGGACCGCGAGGACGATCGCCTCCGCTCCATCCGCGGCCGCGGCCGGGTCGTGGGTTGCCGTGATCGCGTCCGGCAACCGCAGGCCGGGAAGGTAGTCGGCGTTTTCGTGGCCGGCGTTGATCGACTCGCAGAGCGACTCACGCCGGCCCCAGACGGACACCTGGTTCCCGGCGTTCGCAAGCACCACCGCGAACGCCGTACCCCAGGATCCGGCACCGAACACCGCAACCTTCGTCATGCCGTCTCCTCGCCTTCAGCCTTCTTTGCTTTGCGGAGGTCGTAGAGCTCCTTGGGCGGGGTCTCGCCGCGGAGTTCGCCGAGCGTCTCGGCGACGCGGGCCATGATCACCTCGGTTGCCTCGTGCAACAGCTGGTTGGTCAGCGGCTTGCCCTCGAACGCGCTGAGGTCCACGGGTGCGCCGGCCCGGACCTGCAGCGTCTTGCGCGGCAGCAGGCGGATCCGGATCTTGCCGGTGTAGGACTTCACGATCTCCTGCGCGCCCCAGTTGGCGACCGGGATCACCGGGCAGCCGGTCATCAGCGCGATCCGGGCGGCGCCGGTCTTGCCGGTCATCGGCCACATGTCCGGATCACGCGTAATGGTGCCCTCCGGGTAAACGCCTACACACTCACCGCGTTCGACCGCGGCCACGGCATCCCGGAATGCGTCCGCAGCCTGGGTGGAATCCCGGTACACCGGGATCTGGCCGGCGCTGGTGATGATCGTGCCGAGCACCGGGATCTTGAACAGCGACGCCTTGCCCAGGAACCGCGGGATCCGCCGGCATTCCCAGATGAAGTACCCGAGCAGCACCGGGTCGAAATGCGAGATGTGGTTCGGCACGTAGATCACGCCGCCGGTCCGCGGCATGTTCTCCCGGCCGGTGAACCGGCATTTGGTGAACACGATCATGAACGGCTTGACGATCGCGACGATGATGCCGAACCAGAAGCCACGCGGCGGACGCGGATCACGGTGCCGATTGTCCGGCCGGTTGTCCACTGGGGCCTCCTGCTGCTCGTTGCTGCCATCCGTCATGGGAGAATCCTGCCTGATGGCAGACCTACAGGTCGCTCCCTGGACCCTGGCGATCCCGGTGAAGCGTACGGCGATCGCGAAGAGCCGGCTCGCTCCGGCCTACCCGCAGCACCGTCCCGAGCTGGCCCGTGCGTTCGCTCTCGACACTACTGCGGCCGCGCTCGCCTCTCCCCTGGTCCGGGCGGTCCTGGTCGTCACGGACGACCCGTTGGTCGCCGCGGATGTGACCGCGGCCGGTGCGTACGTCGTACCCGATCTCCCGGCCGCCGGGCTCAACGAGGCCTTGCTGCATGGAGCCGCTGTTGCCGCCGCGGAGTTCCCGGACAACGGCATCGCCGCGCTGTCCGCCGATCTTCCCGCGCTGCGTCCGGCCGAGCTCACCGCGGTGCTCGCAGCATGTACGGCACCGCGGTCCTTCGTGGTCGACCAGCCCGGGACCGGTACGACGTTGCTCGCGGCGGCTCCCGGCGTACCGCTGGATCCGCGCTTCGGGGTCGGCTCCGCCCTGGCACACCAGGCGTCCGGAGCGATCCCGATCGAGCTGCCCGGGATCGAGTCGGTACGTCGTGATGTCGACACGGCTGCCGATCTGGCGCACGCGGTGCAGCTCGGGGTGGGGCCGGCGACCGCCGAGGTGATGTCCCTGGTTCTCGGTGCCGCGACCGGGACCGAAGGTCTAGCCTGCTGATATGCAAGCGACCGTAAGCCGCTACGACGGCGAGACGTTCTCCGGGGCGGTGCTCACTGACACCGGCGTCGAGCTTCCGTTCACAGTGCATGCCGTCGCCGATACCCCGGTCCGCCATCTGCGGGTAGGACAGCGGGTGCGGATCGAGACGAGCGGGTCGGGCGCCGACCTGAGCATCACCAAGGTGGAGTTCGGGACCAGGCTCTAATTGCCGGCTTTGATTGCCAGCGACAACGGCGAAGGCCGGTCATCCCCTGGAGTGGGGTGACCGGCCTTCGCGGTACTACAGGTGCCGCAGTGCGTGAAGATCAGCGAGCGGTACGCTTCGCCGCGGTCTTCTTGGCGGGGGCCTTCTTGGCCGGCGCCTTCTTCGCAACGGTCTTGGCCGGGGCCTTCTTCGCCGGGGCCTTCTTGGCAACGGTCTTCGCCGGAGCCTTCTTGGCAACCGTCTTGGCCGGAGCCTTCTTGGCGACCGTCTTCTTCGCAGCGGCGGTCTTGGTTGCAGCGGCCTTCACCGGTGCAGCCTTCTTCGCCGGGGCGGCCGCCTTGGTGGCGGTCGCGGCCGGCTTCGGGGCCACCAGCTTCGGCAGCTTCTTGGCGCCGGAGACAACGGCCTTCAGCTCCGCACCAGCGCGGAACTTCGGCACCGTGGTCTTCTTGGCACGCTTGGTCTCACCGGTCCGCGGGTTGCGCACGATGCGCGCGCCACGCTCGATGGCCTCGAAGGCACCGAAACCGGTGATGGCGACCTTGCCACCCTTCTTGGTCAGCTCACGCTGGACGGTGTCGATCACCGATTCCAACGCGTGCTGGGCCTGGCGGCGGTTTCCGTCGAAGTGCACTGCGAGCGCTTCGACCAACTGGCTCTTGTTCACTGCTTCCCTCCGTGAACACTAGGCGTCGAGCACAGCGCTCGATCTCACAGGAACGTTATGGACTCAACACGCCGTTCACAAACACCAACGCGGCAATTCGCCCTTGTTTTGGGCGATTCGTGCCACAATTTGGCCCGATCCGGGCCCTGAGGGCTCTTTTCAGCGCCGGCTCACGGCCAACTCACAGCCAGCCGCGGCGTTTGAAGATCTGGTGCAGACCTCCACACACCAAGGCCATCAGGCCGATCGCGAAGGGGTATCCGTACTGCCAGTGCAGCTCGGGCATCTTGTCGAAGTTCATCCCGTAGACGGTGCCGATCAGGGTCGGGGCGAACAGGATCGCCGCCCAGGCAGAGATCCGCTTGACCTCTTCGTTCTGCTCGCTGCTGGCGATCGCGAGGCTCTTCATCTCCTCGTTCTGCTGCTGGGCGACCAGGGTCGCGTTCACCGTCAGGATGTCGCGCAGCAGTTCACGGAATCCGTCGACCTTCTCCACCACCTCGGTGACGTGGTCGGCGACATCGCGCAGTGAACGTTGCAGTTCCTCGTCCACGCCGTACTTCTGGAATCCGCCGCGGAGCTGCTCGAGCATGCCGACCAGCGGCCGGGTCGCGCGCTGGAACTCGATCACCTCACGGGACAGTTCGTAGATGCGCCGCGACACCTTCGGGTCACCGCGGAACACCTCGGTCTCGATCTCGTCGATGTCGTTCTCGAGACCGGCGACCACCGGAGCGTAGCCGTCGACGACCTTGTCCATGATCGCGTAGAGGACCGCTTCGGCACCTCGGCTGAGCAGTTCGGGGTCGCGCTCGACGCGGCGCCGGACCGCTGCCAGGTTGGGCGCTTCGGCGTGCCGGACCGTCACCACGAAGTCCGGTCCGACGAACACGTGCACCTCACCGAACTCGACCTCCTCGGTCGCGTCCCGGTACCGCGCGGCCTTCAGTACGACGAACAACGTGTCGCCGTACCGCTCCAGCTTCGGCCGCTGATGCGCCTCGTTGGCGTCCTCGATCGCCAGCTCGTGCAGGTCGAACTCCTGCGCCAGCGAGGCCAGCTCGCGGCGATCGGGCCGGTACAGGCCGATCCAGGCCAGGCTGTGCGGGGCCTGGTGCAGCTCGCCGTACGTCTCGGCGAGCGAATCAGGAGAAGCGACCCGGCGGCCGTCGCAGTAGATCGCGCTGTCCACGACGCTGTGCCCCTTGGGCATCTGCGGATCGCGGGGCTGCTTCTCGGCCGGCTCGACGACAGCGGCGGCGGAGACGGCAGCAGCGTGCTTGCGCGCGGCGGCACGCAGTGACGGGGTGCGGCTGAACGCACGGATCGTGCGAAGGCGCAGGTCGGACATGAGTCCTCCTCCAGCAATGTGATGCGGCGGATCAGGTGAGTGATGAACACACGTCTGCCCGACCCCACAACTGCTAGAGGAGCTGCCATTCCCTGAAGGAGAAGGCCCCCGAAGGTCGAGCGAGACCCGTATGTCTGGAGGGTTCGCTCATCAGCGCCCCACCTCCTTGGTCTCGCAAGCCTTGTTCTGACAACCACGCAAGGGTAACACCAGAGTTATCGCCATCGACCCGCCCAGCGTTACGGCAGCGACAACTCTGGTGGATGATCAGGCCTTCGCCGGAAGCGTTGCCGGCTTGAAGGAAGGCCGGGTTGCTTCGTACGCAGCGATGTCGTCCGCGTGCGACAGCGTGATGCCGACGTCGTCCAGGCCGTTCAGCAACCGGTAGCGGGTGTAGTCGTCGATCTCGAAGGGTGCCGACACGTCACCGGCTGAGATCGTCTTGTTCTCCAGGTCGACCGTCACCTTGGTGCCCGGGTCGGACTCGATCGTGGTCCACAGCTGCTCGACCACGTCCTGCTCCACCAGGGCCGCGAGCAGCCCGGCCTTACCGGAGTTGCCGCGGAAGATGTCGCCGAACCGCGACGACACGACCACGCGGAACCCGTAGTCGAGCAGCGCCCAGACCGCGTGCTCACGCGACGATCCGGTGCCGAAGTCCGGTCCGGCGACGAGCACCGAGACGCCGTCGTACTCCGGCTGGTTCAGGACGAACGAGGGATCGTTGCGCCAGGCAGCGAACAGGCCGTCCTCGAAGCCGGTCCGGGTGACGCGCTTCAGGTACACGGCCGGGATGATCTGGTCGGTGTCGACGTTGCTGCGGCGCAGCGGGGCCGCCGTACCGATGTGCTGGGTGAAGGCTTCCATGATTCCCTTGCTCCTCAGGCGTTCGCAGGTACGGCGACGGGCGGCAGGTCGGCCGGTGCGGCCAGGGTGCCGGTGACGGCGGTCGCGGCGGCGACCAGCGGCGACACCAGGTGGGTGCGACCGCCCTTGCCCTGGCGGCCTTCGAAGTTCCGGTTCGAGGTGGAGGCGCTGCGCTCACCCGGGGCCAGCTGGTCCGGGTTCATGCCCAGGCACATCGAGCATCCGGCGCCGCGCCACTCGGCCCCGGCGTCCTTGAAGATCGTGTCCAGGCCCTCGGCCTCGGCCTGCAGCCGGACCCGGCCGGAGCCCGGGACCACGAGCATCCGGGTGCCCTCGGCAACCTTCCGGCCGGCGAGCACCCCGGCCGCGGCGCGCAGGTCCTCGATCCGGCCGTTGGTGCAGGAGCCCAGGAACACCGTGTCCACGTGGATCTCGCGCATCGGCGTACCGGCGGTGAGGCCCATGTACTCCAGTGCACGCTCGGCGGCGACCTTGTCGTTGGGGTTGTCGAAGTCGTCCGGCGACGGCACGCTCTCCGACAGCGGGATGCCCTGGCCCGGGTTCGTGCCCCAGGTGACGAACGGCGCGATGTCCTCCGCCCGCAGGACGACCTCGCGGTCGAACGTCGCGTCCTCATCGGTGGCCAGGCTCTTCCAGTACTCGACCGCGGCTTCCCAGTCGACGCCCTGCGGCGCGTGCGGCTTGTCCTTCAGGTACTCGAAGGTGGTCTCGTCCGGCGCGATCATGCCGGCCTTGGCGCCCCACTCGATCGACATGTTGCAGATCGTCATCCGGGCTTCCATGCTCAAGCTCCGGATCGCCTCACCGCGGTACTCGACGATGTAGCCCTGGCCGCCGCCGGTGCCGACCTTGGCGATCAGCGCCAGCACCAGGTCCTTCGCGGAAACACCGTCCGGCAGTACGCCGTCGACCGTGACGGCCATCGTCTTCGGCCGGGCCTGCATCAGCGTCTGGGTGGCGAGCACGTGCTCGACCTCGCTCGTACCGATGCCGAAGGCAATCGCGCCGAACGCACCGTGCGTCGAGGTGTGGCTGTCACCGCAGACCACGGTCATCCCGGGCTGGGTCAGTCCGAGCTGCGGGCCGATCACGTGCACGACGCCCTGGTCCGGGTCGCCGAGGGTGTGGATCCGGATGCCGAACTCCTCGGCGTTCTTCCGCAGCGTGTCCACCTGGGTGCGCGACACCGGGTCGGCGATCGGCTTGTCCACGTCGTACGTCGGGACGTTGTGGTCCTCGGTCGCGATGGTGAGATCGGGACGCCGTACGCCGCGACCGGCCAGCCGCAGACCGTCGAAGGCCTGGGGACTGGTCACCTCGTGGACCAGATGGAGGTCGATGTAGAGAAGGTCGGGTTCTCCGTCGGCATGGCGCACGACGTGCGCGTCCCAGACCTTTTCCGACAACGTCCTACCCATCAGACTCTCCTTTGAGATTTGTGGTGAGGTGCTTTCGCTCACAGTGCTCCGGATTGCTCCCCTGAAGCGACTTGCGTTCCACGATTCGAGACGGCAGTATCGTCTCATGGACAACTCTAGCGGAGTCGGCGTTCTCGACAAAGCAGCCCTGGTTCTGTCGGCCCTCGAGTCCGGGCCGGCGACCCTGGCCGGTCTCGTGGCGGCCACCGGGCTGGCCCGCCCGACCGCCCACCGGCTGGCAGTGGCGCTGGAGCACCACCGTCTGGTCGGCCGTGACATGCAGGGACGGTTCGTGCTCGGTCCGCGACTCAGCGAGTTGGCCTCCGCCGCCGGTGAGGACCGGCTGCTCGCGACCGCCGGCCCGGTGCTGGCGCGACTGCGGGACATCACCGGTGAGTCGGCGCAACTGTTCCGCCGCCAGGGTGAGTACCGCGTGTGCGTCGCCGCCGCCGAGCGTCCGTCTGGTCTGCGCGACACCGTGCCGGTCGGCAGCCAGCTGACGATGGCCGCTGGTTCGGCTGCTCAGATACTGCTTGCCTGGGAGGACCCGGAGCGGATGCACCGCGGCCTCCACAACGCGTCGTTCAACGCGGCCGCGCTGGCCGGCGTACGGCGTCGTGGCTGGGCGCACTCGGTCGGTGAGCGGGAGCAGGGCGTCGCGTCCGTCTCCGCCCCGGTCCGCTCCCCCAGCGGCAAGGTGATCGCCGCCGTCTCGGTCTCCGGCCCGATCGAGCGCCTGTCCCGCCAGCCCGGCCGGATGCACGCCCCGGCCGTGATGGCCGCCGCCGAGCGGCTCTCCGAGGCTCTGCGCCGCGCATCGGAGTAGCTGCACCGGTAGTTGGGTTGGTGGTTGTCACGTAGCGCCACCAGGATCACCATGAGGATGGAAAGCCCCTCAAAGGAGGTCCGACATGGAGCGGGACTGGCTGACTCTCGGCTGGAAGATGTTGCTCGTCCGCGGTGTCATCGCCGTTATCTTCGGGATCCTGGCGATCGTATGGCCCATCCACACGGCGATCGCGCTGGCCCTGCTGTGGGGCTTCTGGGCCCTGTTCGACGGTGTCGGTTCGATCGTCCAGGCGTTCCAGCCCGAGTCCAAGGGCAGCCGGCTGTGGCTGGTCGTGCTCGGGGTGATCGCGCTGCTCGCGGCGTTCTTCGCGATCACCAGCCCGGGGATGGCAGCGACCACGCTGACCTGGATCCTCGGAATCTGGCTGATCATCCGCGGCATCTTCGAACTCGCGGGTGCGTTCAGCAGCCAACAGGTGGTGCCACGCTGGCTCCTGGTGCTGAGCGGGCTGCTGTCCATCCTCATCGGCGTCCTGTTCGCCGCCAACCCCGGCGCGGGCGCGGTAAGCGTCGCCGTGGTCCTCGGCGTCACAGCCCTCGTCTGGGGCGTGGTCCTCATCGGCGTCGGCTTCTCCGTACGCCGAGAACTCCACAGCGGCCCCGCCCACTCCAGCCCTTCACCGGCCTAACCAGCTGGAACTAGCTGGAACTAGCTGCAGCTAGCCGGTCGCGTTGCCCCGCCCGACACCGGCGACGCGATCGGCAGCCTGCCGCGACGAGTCCGCTCACCCGACATTCAGCGGTTAGCAGCCGCAGGACGTGCTCGGGATCAGCTGATAGTCGAGGACGTGACGGGCGGCCTGGCTGTTCGAGCGGTCCAGCAGCAGTTCGACGGCACGGCGTGCGGTCTCCTCGATCGGCTGGCGCACGCTGGCCAGCGGTGGGATCGTCACCGTGCACTCGCTCGTGCCGTCGAATCCCATCACCGCAACGTCTTCCGGCACCCGCAGCCCGGCCTCCCAGGCCGCGAACAGTACGCCGAACGCCTGCTCGTCGGTCGAGCAGTAGATCGCCCGCGGCGGCCGCTTCTGTTTGAACCACGGCTGTACGGCGTCGCGTGCAGCGAACCGCGACACCGGGCTGGCGACGTACCGCGCCGACGCCCGCGAGTGCTTCTCCAGCGCCCGTTCGATCCCGCGACGGTGTTCCGACGTACCAGGTGAATCTTCCGGGCCGGTGACGACGCCGAGGGCGCGGTAGCCGTGCGACAGCAGGTGATCCGTCGACGCCTCGGCGGCCGCGACGTAGTCGATCGAGAGCGTCGACACCGTCACCCCCTCAGGCACGGGATGCAGCGCAACCACAGGTACGCCGGCCGCCGCGAACCGCTGGATCGCCGGCTCCACCAGCAGCGAGACGAGTACGACGCCGTCCACCTTGCGCTCGATGAACGACCCGATGTGCGCGGACTCCTGCTCCGGATCGCCCGCCGAGTCACCGATCAGCAGCAGGTGGTCGTGCCGGCGCGCGAAGTTCTCCAGGTGCTCGGCGAGCGTGGCGAAGTACGGGTTGCGGATCTGCGGGATCAGCAGACCGAGCGAGTAGGTGCGACCCGCGCTCAGCGCGCGGGCAAGGATGTTGGGCTTGTAGTCCAGCTCCGCCGCGGCCTCGAGCACACGCCGGCGGGTCTCCGCGGACACCGGCCGGGGCCCGTTGTTGAACACATAGCTGACGACCGCGGTCGACGTACCGGCCCGCTCCGCGACATCACGAGCCGTCGCCATCGATCTCCCCATGACCAGCAGCGTATGCCCGCCCAGCCGCCACGATCCGTGCCGTGATCTCCTCAGCCACCTGCTCGGCATCCACAGCGGTCACGATCCGCACCGAGCCGCCCGCGTCCGGCGTGAAGACACTCCGCCCAGCCCCGTCCCCACCGACCTCGATCGCCACCCGCCCGACCTCCGAGGTCTCGAACAGTTCCGGGCGACTCAGCACAAGCACCGCAACCGGGTCATGCGGCACGTTCCAGGTCTCACTCCAATACGCCCACCACTGCTCGATGTCCGCCCCCAACGCAGCACCCAAGGCGCCAGCGGCCCGGATCCGCTCCAGCCGCGACGCCTCGATCGCCACCTGCTGGGTGATCTCGAGCCCCGTGATCGTCGTCGGAATCCCCGCGCTCAGCACCACCTGCGCAGCAACATCATCGGACTTGAAGTTGTGCTCGGCCTTGTCGTCGCCGAACGACCCACCCATCACCCACAGATGCCGGATCCACCCGGCCACCTGAGGCTCCAGCTGCAATGCCTTGGCTACGTTGGTCAGCGGTCCGATCGCGGCAACGTCGAGCTCACCAGGCTGCTCACGTAGCCGCGCCACCAACCGCTCCGGCGCACTCTCCGCACTGACTGCCTCAGAGGCCAGGTCGTCGTGCAGCGTGCCCTCGTGCCCGGCCCACCAGACCTGCCGTCCCGACAAGGTCTCCACAGCACCCGGTACGACGACCAGGTCGCGCCCGGCGAGTGCGGCGTACCGGCGGGCGAGTTGCGCGCGCAGCCTGGTGTCGCCGTACACCGTGTGGACCTCGAGCAGGTCGAGATCCGGGCTGCCCATGATCTGGGCGAGTGCCATGGCGTCGTCGACGTCGGAGCCGATATCGGTGTCGAGAATGAGCTGGTGCATGGTCTCCCTATTTCAGGCCCGTGCTGGACACGGACTGGACGAAGTACCGCTGGAAGCCGGCGATGACCGCCAGCGGGATGACGGTGAGGACGACGGCGCCCGCGAACACGAGACCGTAGTCGGCGAAGTTCTGACCTTGCAGGTTGGACAGGGCCACCGGGCCGAGGATGTGTTTGGCGTCGGTGCCGATCAGGAGCGGCCAGACGTACGACTGCCACTGGAAGAGGAACAGCATCAGACCGGCGCCGATCAGCGCGGGCCGCGACAGCGGCAGGTAGATCCAGCGGAACACGCCGAACCAGCCCAGCCCGTCCAGCCGGCCGGCCTCGACCAGCTCGGCCGGGATGCCGAGGAAGAACTGCCGCAGCAGGAAGATCGCCATCCCGTTGCCGATCCCCGGCAGCACCAGCCCGGTGAACGTGTTCGTCAGGTGCCAGTCGCGGAACATCGTCGACAGCGGGATCGCGATCGCGTCGAACGGCACCAGGAAGCTCAGTACGACGATGCCGAACACCAGCCCGCGCCCGCGGTACTCGAACGCCGCCAGCCCGAACGCCGCCGACGCGCAGACCGCGAGGCCGATCACGACCGTGGCCGCGCTGACCAGGATCGAGTTGAGCGTCGCCCGACCGACATCGCTGCTCAGCAGGGCCGAGTAGTTGTGCAACGTCGGCTTCAACTCGAAGAACGTCTGCCACGACAGTGTCAGGTGGGCGAACGTCTCCGAGCCGGGCCGGAGCGAGTTGGTCAGCACCCACAGCAGCGGCAGGAAGAACAGGATGCCGATGACTCCACCGAGCACCGACAGGCCGGCCCGCTTCACTGGTCACCTCGCAGCAGCCGGAACTGCCCGGCCACGATCGCCAGCGTCAGTGCGACCAGGATGACGACCTCGGCCTGGGCAACGTGGATGTCGCCGATTGCGTATGCGCGCGTGTAGACGTCGTACATCAGCAGGTTGCTGTCCCCGTTCGGGCCGCCTTTGGTGAGGATCTGCACCGGGGCGAACACGAGCAGGTTGGAGACGGTGTCGGCGACCAGGACGAACGCCAGCGGTCGGCGTACCAGCGGGAGGATGACCGACACCATCCGGCGCCAGGCACCGGCGCCGTCGAGCAGCGCGGCCTCGCGGACCTCGACCGGCACCTCTTGGATGCCCGCGATCAGGAACAGCATCCAGTACCCGACACCGATCCACGACAGCAGCACGATCAGCGACGGCAACACCTGGCCGGACGACGTCAGGAACGGTTGCGCGGGCAGACCGAGCCGCTCGAGTACGCCGTTCGCGAGGCCGTCCGGCCGGTAGATGACGCTCCAGATCACTGCCGACACCGCAGGCGGGGTGGCTATCGGCAGGATGACCAAGGTGCGCCAGAGCTTCGAGCCAGCCGCGCGCTGGGTGAACAGCACCGCCAACAGGAACGAGACGACCACCTGGATCGGGTTCACGAGCACGGTGAAGAGCAGCGTCACGCCGACCGATTGCCGGAAGTCCTTGTTCGACAGCAGATCCGTGTAGTTGCCCAGCCCGGCGAACACCCGCCCGCCGCGCAGCAGGCTCTCGGTGTAGAAGCTCTCGACCACGGCCGAGATCGCCGGGACGATCCGCAGCACAGCCAGACACAGCAGCGCCGGCGCGAGGAAGGCAAGGGCGATCAGCCCTTGCCCACGCTTCCTCATCTAATCGACTTCCAAGCGTCGGTGAGCTGGCGGGTCGCCTCCTGCAGCCGCGTGTCGGAGTTGGTGCCGTTGCGGATGTCGGCGAACGCCTTGCCCATGACTTCCTCGAACTGGATGTAGCCGACACTCACCGGCCGCGACACGGCGGTGTGCTCACTCTCGTACGCCGTGATCGCCGCCGCGCCGGCCGTCTTCGCGCCGGAGAACGCGTCCATCTTCGGGGTGTACTGCTTCTGCGCGTCGAGGTTGGCCGGAATGATCGTCGTCGTACTGGTCGTGGCCAGATTGCCGGCGGCATCGAGTGTCGCGAACTCGAGGAACTTGCGCGCCATCCCCTGCTGCTTCGACGCCGGGTTGATGCCGAGCGACCACGACCCGGTCGGTGTGACCGGCTTGCCGCCCTGGAAGTACGGCAGCGGCGCGACGCCCCAGTCGATCTTCGAGCTGCCGAAGATCTTCAGGTCCCACGGCCCGCCGACGAAGAACGCCACGTTGCCGTTCGCGAACACCGGTCCGGTCTGGAAGCCGCCGATCCCCCGCGGCGACAGTCCGCTCGCGAAGGTCGCGCCGTACCACTGCATCGCCTTCTTCCAGCCGTCGGTCTCGACCGCCGGGGTGAGTGCGTCGTCGCCCTCGATCCCGGAGCCGCCGCCGAGCGACTCGGCCAGCGGCTGCAGCTGGTAGTACGCCTCGGGCTGCTCCATGAACAGGCCGTACTTCGTGCCACCCGACTGCATCGCCTTGCGGCCGGCAGCCTCGACCTGCTCCCAGGTCCAGCGCTGCTGCGGGTCCGCGGTCGGCGGCGTCACCTTCGCCTTCGCGAGCGCGGTCTTGTTGTAGAAGAGGAACTGCGTCGAGTTCCACATCGGCAACGACCACAGCTTGTCGCGGAAGTGGTTGGTCTTGTACGCCGCCGCACTGAACTTCGTCTTCACCTGGCCGTCGAGGTCGCTGAGATCGGTGAGGAAGCCCTTCGCGGCGAGCTGCGAGACCCGCGGCTCGTCGACCGTGTAGACGTCGATGCCCGCGTCCTTCGCGCTCAACCGCTGCTGCATGGTCGCGTTGAACTGGTCGAACGGGATCTGCGTGTAGGCGACCTTGATCCCCGGGTTCTTCGCCTCGAAGGCCTTGATCACCGGCTGGTAGGTCTCGGCGTTGTCGGTGCCGGTGAACGTGACGGTCCCGGTCGCCGGACCGGAGTCGGTCGCGGCCGGCTGGTCGGAGGAGCCGGACGAGCCGCAGCCGGCGACGAGCATGGCCGCGGCAGCGACAACGGCTGCGGCGGGTAAGAGGTTCCGGCGCACGGCGGTCCCCTTTCTGAAGTGGTCTAAGCGCTTAGACTCTAAGCGGTTAGATCTCGCCGTGTCCAGCAATCGGGGCAGAACGCACGAAGGCCCCCGTCCGTGAGGACGGGGGCCTTGTTCTCTGGTAGCCCCGACGGGATTCGAACCCGCGCTACCGCCTTGAGAGGGCGGCGTGCTAGGCCGCTACACAACGGGGCCAGAGTGTTGTCAGCCGGACCTTGCGGCCCGGGCAACGAGGTTGAACTCTACCGATTCTCATCGGTGCGGTCCAATCCGCTGGGGTACTAGGACTCGAACCTAGACTAACTGAACCAGAATCAGACGGGCTGCCAATTACCCCATACCCCAAAGGCATTTCACCGTTGCTGGGAGTTTGTTTCCGCCCTCACCAACCCGGCTCGGAGAGCTTACCCGAGGCGAGGACCGGACGCCAAAACGGGCCCCCTCCGGCGCGTTGTCACTCCCGTCACACCAGACTCTTCTGATTGTCCGCGGTCAGCCCGAGCCGGCGCGCGATCACCAGTGCGACCGCACCGAACGCGACGAACTTCACCACGTCGACCGTCACCAGCGACCACGGCGCATCCTTCACGCCGAGGCTCGCGCCGACCGTGTCGGTCAACGCCGCGAAGATGAACGTCACCACGTTGTTCGCCGCGTGCGCGGAGATCGACGCCTCCAGACCACCGGTGCGTACGACGAGCACCGCCGCGACCAGCCCGAACGCGAGCCGGTCGACGAACAGCGCCGGGCTCTGCCACGGCCAGATCCCGTGCGCGGCCGTGAACAGCAGCGCGGTCACCACGACCACGATCGCCGTACTGCGGACCAGCGCACCCATCGCCTGCAGCAGGTACCCGCGGAAGTAGTACTCCTCCCCCGCGGCCTGGAACGTCGAGGTGAGCAGCGTGACGACGATGACCGCGATCGCATCCGGCGCCGCGCCGCCGCTGTGCCGCTCTCCGGTCGCGAGCTGGATGTCACCGACCTGGACGACGGCGAGTGCAATCAGCTCGATCACGATCGCCGCGAGCGCGAACCAGGCCAGCGGCCGCCAGCGCAGCCCGCCGGCCACCGAGGACAGCAGCCCTGGTGCCTGCCGGTTGAGCTTGCGGGCGACGAGCATGCTGAGCGGGATCAGCACGACCAGCGTCAGGTTGGTCGCGAGCAGTCCGAACCAGGACAGCGTGCCCTCGGGATCCTTCCGGATCGCCTGCTGGATGCCGAGGATGATCACGCTCGCGACCATCCAGCCGACCAGGATCGTCAGCGCGCCGAGGACGACGTACCCGCTCGGGGCATCGGGATTGCGCAGCAGCCGCTGGTACGGCGTCCGCGGGGCGACCTCGCTCATGACAGCGATGCCACGGAGCGCCGGGCCTGCTCGAGGCGGTGCAGTGACTTCTCCCGCCCGAGCAGCTCGAGCGACTCGAACAGCGGCGGCGAGATCCGGCGACCGGAGATCGCCACCCGGACCGGGCCGAACGCGTTCTTCGGCTTCAGCCCGAGGCCGTCGATCAGCGATGCCCGCAACGCCGCCTCGATCGCTTCGGTGGTCCACTCGCAGTCCGTGAGCGCCTTGACCGAGGCATCCAGTACGGCGCCGGCGTCACCGGTCAGCACTTTCGCGCCGGCATCCGGGTCGATCGTGAACGCGTCCTCGTCGACGAACAGGAACCCGAGCATGTCGACCGACTCGGACAACGTGTTCATCCGCTCCTGCACCAGTGGTACGGCGGCCTGCAGTGTCGCGAGCTGGGCTGCCGACGGCTCCGCCGGGAGCACGCCCGCGCCGGCCAGGAACGGGACCATCCGCTGGGCGAAGTCCTCCGGCGGCAGCATCCGCATGTGCGCCGCGTTGATCGCCTCGCACTTCTTCGGGTCGAACCGGGCCGCGTTCGAGTTGACCTTGCGGACGTCGAAGGCCTTGACCATCTCGTCCATCGTGAACACGTCGCGGTCGTCGGCGATCGACCAGCCGAGCAGGGCCAGGTAGTTCAGCAGGCCCTCGGGCAGGAAGCCGCGCTGCATGTACTCGCCCAGGCCGGAGCCCGGGTCGCGCTTGGACAGCTTCTTGTTGCCCTCGCCCATCACGAACGGCAGGTGCCCGAACCGGGGCGTCCGGCCGCTGCCGACGCCGATCTCGGCCAGCGCCTCGTACAGCGCGATCTGCCGCGGCGTCGACGAGAGCAGGTCCTCGCCGCGCAGTACGTGGCTGATCTCCATCAGTGCGTCGTCGACCGGGTTCACCAGCGGGTAGAGCGGGTAGCCGTTCGCGCGAACCAGGACGTAGTCGCCGAGGTTCTCCGGGAGGAACGTGATCTCGCCGCGGACCAGGTCGTCGAACACGATCGGGCGGTCGGGCATTCGCAGCCGCACCACGGGGCGGCGGCCTTCCTCGACGTACGCCTGGATCTGCTCGGGCGTGAGGTTGCGGCAGTGGCCGTCGTATCCGCTGTGTTCACCGGCGGTCCGGGCGGCCTCGCGGCGCTGGTCGAGCTCTTCCTGCGAGCAGTAGCAGTGGTACGCCTTGTTCGCGGCGAGCAGCTTGGCGACGACGTCGGCGTACACGTCCATCCGCTCGGACTGCAGGTACGGCCCGTAGTCGCCGCCGGCGCCCGGACCTTCATCCCAGGTGAGGCCGAGCCAGCGCAGCGAGTCGTAGGTGTACTGGTAGCCCTCTTCGGTGTTGCGGGCGGTGTCGGTGTCCTCGATCCGGAGCACGAG
Source organism: Kribbella sp. NBC_00662 (assembly GCF_041430295.1). Taxonomy (GTDB): domain Bacteria; phylum Actinomycetota; class Actinomycetes; order Propionibacteriales; family Kribbellaceae; genus Kribbella. The sequence goes on from NZ_CP109029.1 coordinate 7,848,532, forward strand.
CGTGCCGCCGTAGTGCCGGGCGAAGGCCCAGTTGAACAGCGCGCTGCGGATGTTGCCGACGGTGAGCAGGCCGGTCGGCGACGGTGGGAATCGCACTCTGACCTTGCTCGGCTCGAGATCTCCCAGTACGTCGTCAGTCACGGACGATCACCTTGTTCGTCAGGGTTCCGATGCCTTCGACGGTGACCGAGACCTCGTCACCGGGCAGCATCGGGCCGACGCCCGCCGGGGTGCCGGTGAGCACCACGTCACCGGGCAGCAGCGTGGTGAACGAGGTGATGTAGGCCAGCACCTCGGGGATGTCGAAGATGAACTGCGACGTCCGGCCGTCCTGCTTCGGCTCGCCGTTCAGCTCGGTTGTGACCCGCAGGTCGGACGCGTCGAGCTCGGTGCTGATCCACGGGCCGAGCGGGCAGAACGTGTCGTACCCCTTGGCCCGGGCCCACTGACCGTCAGACTTCTGCAGGTCGCGCGCGGTGACGTCGTTGGCGACCGTGTAGCCGAAGATCACCTCGTCGGCCCGCTCCCGGGGCAGGTCGCGGCAGATCCGGCCGATCACGATCGCCAGCTCACCCTCGAAGTGCAGGTCGCTGGTCTGCTCCGGGTAGACGATGCCGTCCCGCGGGCCGATCACGCTGGTGTTCGGCTTGAGGAAGATCAACGGCTGCTCGGGCACGTCGTTGCCGAGCTCCTGCGCGTGCGCCGCGTAGTTGCGGCCGACGCAGACCACCTTGCTGCGCGGGATGACCGGCGCGAGCAGCCGGACGTCGGCGAGCTGCAACCGCTCGCCGGTGAACTGCACCGGCCGGTAGAGCGGGTCCGAGTCGAGAACGTTGACCGTCCCGACGAGTCCCTCGGGGTCATCGGTCTCGACCACGCCGTACTTCGGCTCGTCATCCACAGAGAATCTGGCGATACGCACGGGCCGAGCCTACCGTCGGCACAGGATGAGACAGTTATGTGGTGACTTTGGAGATCCGCCTGGCTGTTCCGGCTGAGTACGACGCCGTTGGTGAGCTGACCGTGGAGGCGTATTCGCACGACGGTTTCGTCCGTGGTCAGTACGCGATGACGCTGCGCGCTGCCGCCGACCGCGCCGCCAAGGCCGAGCTGTGGGTGGCGGTGGACTCTGCCGGCCTGCTGGGCACGGTCACCTACTGCCCTGTCGGTTCGGTCTACCGCGAGATCGGCCGCGACGACGAGGGCGAGTTCCGCATGCTCGGCGTAGCCGGCCGGGCGCGTGGTCTGGGCATCGGTACGGCGCTCACCGAACGTTGTATTGAGCGCTCCCGCGAACAGGGTCTCCGCCGCATCGTCCTCAGCAGTGCCGAGTACATGACCACGGCCCACCGCATCTATGAGCGGCTGGGCTTCACCCGCCTCCCCGAACGCGACTGGTCCCCTATCCCAGGCGTCGATCTGTACGCGTTCAGCCTGGACCTATGACCGCCACGCTCACCTTTGCCGAGTGGTCGTCGTACGCGATGGACCACGCGGCCCGTGTCGACGGGTTGGTGGCCGGGCATCTCGAGCGGCGTCAGCGGCGTGAGGCGCACCCGGTCGAGGACTTTCTCTTCACCTATTACTCCACCCGCCCGAACCAGCTCCGCGTCTGGCATCCCGGGCCGGGGGTGCGGTTGCTCGATGCGTCGGAGTACGGCGATCGTCGGGGCTATGTGGTGGTGGACGGGGCTGCGTCGCTCGACCCGGCTGAGATCGCGCGCCGGGCGGACAACATCGCGTGGATCCGCCGGCTGCTTGCGTCGACGCTGGATCGGCAGCCGCAGTTCGGGTGTTTCGGTCTGCACGAGTGGGCGATGGTCTACCGGACTTCCGACGTACGGCACGAGAAGTGGCCGCTGCGGTTAGGGGCCGAGGGCACTGATCGGGTCGTCGAGTCGCACAAGGTCGCGTGCTCGCATTTCGACGCGTTCCGGTTCTTCACGCCGTCCGCGCGGCCGCTCAACGTGTTGCAGCCGACGCGTGAGTCCCAGCCGGTGCTGGAGCAAGGCGGGTGCCTGCACGCGAACATGGATCTGTACAAGTGGGCGGCCAAGCTGATGCCCTTCACGCCGAGCTCTTTGCTGCTGGACTGCTTCGAGCTCGCCCGGGACATCCGCACGCTCGACATGCAAGCGTCGCCGTACGACCTGGCTCCGCTCGGCTACCCGCCCGTCCGCATCGAGACGCCTGAGGGCAAAGCCGAATACACGGCAGCGCAACGGTCCTTCGCCGACCGCGCCCGCCCACTCCGCCGTCAACTCGTGACCCTTTGCGACGAGCTCCTCGGCTAACCTCGCACCATGGGAAAGATCGTCGCCACCGCCATCGCCGCACTCCTGATCGCGATCGGCTGCGTCTGGACCCTGCAAGGCCTCGGCTACGTCAAGGGCAGCTCGATGACCGGCAGCACCGTCTGGGCCACCGTCGGCCCGATCGTCGCCGCCTTCGGCGTAGCCCTCATCTACGTAGCCTTCCGCGGCCCCAAGAAACGCTGACCACAGCCCACTGGTAGTGCATCGCGCGGTCGCCGTCCCAGGTAACCCACTCCTCCACCACGCCGTACCGCTCGAGCGCCGCACGCAGCACCTCATCGGTGCGAATGCTGAAGAACCGCCCCGGCCCGAAGCCCGTCCCGTCCTCCCAGACCTGCTCACCACCGGCAGCACTCCCCCACAACCCGATAGCCAGCGGCGCACCCGGCTTGAGCACCCGGACGATCTCACTCAGCGCTCGATCGAGATCCTCGTCGGCGACATGCAGCAGCGTGCTCATCGTCCAGCCCGCGTCGAACGCACCGTCCTCGAACGGCAGCTCCAGCACCGACGCCACCCGCGCATCCAGCCCGAGCGCCCGGCAGGCCTCGACGCTCGCCGGTGAGAGATCCACGCCGGTGTAGGCGAAACCTGCTCCGGCGATCGCCTCGCCGTCGCGGCCGGGGCCGCAGCCGAGTTCGATGACGGTGTGCCGGCCCTCGTCGCGTAGTCGTTCGAGGAAGGCGGTCCGGCGAGCCACGCGCGGCTCCGGCAGAGCGCGGCCGCTTCGTGCCTGGATCTCGTTGGAGTAGTAGGTGATCAGGTCCTGCTCGCGTTCGCTGCGGCTCATGGCTTGGTGGCCTTCAGGGCGAAGAGGAGGGGGATGCGGGGCGCGTCGTCGGGGAGGCGCCACCAGCCTTCGGGGGTTTGTTGCATCGTTGGCCAGCGGGGCCATGGGAGTACTTCGGACTCGCGGAGGGTCGTGAGGTGGAAGCCGGCGGTGGCTAGCGTGGTGGTGAGCTCGCCGAGGCCGTGGCGCCATTCGTAGCTGGTCTGGCGGCCGGGGACCTCGTCGCCGGTGTAGGTGACGGTGGAGTCGTGGGCGATCGGACCGCGGCCTTCGAGGTAGTCGGCGCGGAGCACCAGGTCGTCGGGCTCGCCGGGGAGGGAGACCTCGCGGAGTGAGTTCAGCAGCGGGTGGAACTCGACGATGTAGAGCACGCCACCGGGCTTGAGCAGGTCGCGGACGACCTCGGCCCATTCCTTCAGATCAGGTAGGTAGCAGAGCGCGCCTTTGCCGGTGTAGATGATGTCGAACTGCCGGCCCTGGACCGCGTCGACCGCGTCGTACACGTTCGCGTGCACGTAGTCGATCTCGACGCCGGCCTCGGCCGCGATGTCGCGGGCCGCTGCCAACGACGTCGCCGACAGATCGAGCCCGCTGGTCCGTGCACCGCGCCGAGCGAACGCGATCGTCTCGGTGCCGAGATGACACTGCAGATGCAGTACGTCGCGACCGTCGAGCGGACCGAGGTCCTCCCACTCGTAGTCGGCGAACCAGAACTCCGCGGGCCGGTCGTAGAAGTCGCTCGCCGCGTGCAACGGAGCCCGGGCGTCCCAGTCGGCTTCATTGGCGGCCACCATCTCCTGGGTCTGTGCGTCGAGGGTCACAACGAGCAGTCTGCCCACAGGCAGGTCCACAGGTGGGCCACAGGCGGCCACGCTCACATCCACAGCTCTTGTTCAAGGTTTGTGGATAAGGTTGAATAAGGGTATGGCACGGGTGGAGTTACATCGGTGGCCCGGACACCCCGATGGGTTCACCCGGGCGGAGCGGCTCGGCGGGTCGTACGAGCTGTACTTCCCCGATCCGCTCGTCGGCCGCCAGTTCGACCTGAGCGACGACGTACTCGCGGTGCTCGAGGACGCCGCCGGCGATCTGGCGCGGCTCGACGCGACCGCGGCCGTGCTGACGAACAGCGAGGCGCTGGCGCGGCTCCTGCTGCGGGCCGAGGCGGTCGGCTCGTCGCACATCGAGGGGCTCGTCGTCGGAGCGCGACGGTTGCTGAAGGCCGACGTTCTGCGCGCCAGCACGCGGGATGTGACCGCCGAGGAGGTGCTCGGCGCGGTCGACGCGATGACGTGGGTGACCGAGTCCGTGCAGGCCGGCGACAAGCTCGAGGTGGATCACCTGCTCGAGGCGCATCGCCGGTTGATGGCGCAGTCGCCGCACGCGGAGTTCGCCGGCGAGATCCGCTACCTGCAGAACTGGATCGGCGGCCGCTCCCCCGCCGAGGCGTACTACGTCCCGCCGCCGGCACAGCTGATTCCTGAACTGCTCGAGGACCTGGTCTCGTTCGTCCGCGAGTCGCGGCTGCCGGTGCTCGCGAAGGCCGCGATCGCGCACGCGCAGTTCGAGACCATCCACCCCTTTGCCGACGGCAACGGCCGGACCGGACGAGCGCTGATCCACCTGATCCTGCGCGCCGAGGGCCTGGTCACGCGCACCGTGCCGCCGGTCTCGCTCTCGCTCGCCACACACGCATCGGAGTACGTCGACGCACTCACCGCCTTCCGGTACGTCGGACGCGCGACGACCCCGAAGGCACGCGCCGCCGCGAACCCGTGGCTGCGGATGTTCGCAATGGCCTGCACGCACGCCACGGCCGAGGCCGCACGATTCGAACAGGCCGCGGTCGACCTCAAGGCCGCCTGGCGGGAACGTGCCGCGCCGGTCCGGGCCGGCTCCGCGACCGAGCTTCTGATCGAGGCGCTGCCCGCTGCGCCGGTCCTCACGCTCGCCGCCGCGGCGCAGCTCATCGACCGCTCGCAGCAGGCCGCCAACCAAGGGCTCGCGCGGCTGGTCGAGGCACGCATCCTGCGCGAGGTCACCGACGGCCGGCGCAACCGTGTCTACGAGGCACCCGAGCTGATCGACGCCTTCACCCTGCTCGAACGCCGCTTCGCCAGCCCGGCCGCGGACACCCGGATCGAGCCGCCTAGCAGACCCGTTCCGTCGAGGCCAGAACCGACACACCAGTGAATTGACTTTCGTCTCTCCGGCGAGCGAGAATTCGAACACATGTTCGATCGTACAGGGGAGAAGTGATGTCGGAGGCGTTCGACTGGGACATCCTGCACAAGCCATCGGCGATGGCCATGGTGCGCGGCCAGCTCGGCTTCAGCTGGATGGTGCTGTCCGGGCGACTCGCGCAGCTGACCGACGAGCAGTACTTCTGGCGACCGAGCAGTGAAGCGCTGACCGTCGTCCGGCGGCACTACGCCGGTCACTTCCGATCACTCGGCTCGGGCGAGTGGGTCGCGCAGTGGCCGGACGAGCCCGACCACCGCGGCCCGCGCACGATCGCCTGGCTGATCGCGCATCTGACCGAGACATTCTTCGAGCGCTGGGAGTGGACGTTCGGCGCGAGTCAGCAGGGTCGCGCGGACATCAACCTGCACGGCAACGCGCGCGATGCGGTCGCCTGGCTGACCTACTGGGTCGAGGCCTGGCGCGACGCGATCGCCGCACTCGACGAGGACGAGGTGATGACGGTCGGGCTGAGCCAGGCCAACGAGCTGGACGCCGGCGAGCCGTTCGGTCACGTCGTCCTGCGGCTCAATCGCGAGCTGATCCACCACGGCTCGGAGATCATGACGCTCCAGGATCTCTACGCGGTCGCGGCGTGAGGACCACAAGATGTGCGACACGCGGCGTGGCGCTACCACAAGATCTAGATCTCTCGGCCTAGCATCACTACTGCTGGTGGTTCGGAGTGGCCGGCACCACAAGATGTGGGCCACTTCGAGGCAACAGGGGAATCCGGTGCGAGTCCGGAGCTGCCCCGCAACGGTGAACGGACGTGCTGTCGAGAGGCGTCCGCAAGTCCGGATACCTGCCACCGGTACGTGCACCGCCGGTGCACGTGGTCCGAGACCTCGCGGGTGGGTCGCAGGGCGTGACGGCAGTGTTCCCGGCCGGTGCTGCCGGTCCCGTCGTGCGCCTGCTCGCGTGGTCCCAGGCCTCCGAACTCTTGTGGAGAGCACACCTGTGACCATTGCTTCCTCAACGGCTTCCTCAACGGCTTCCTCAACGGCTGGCTCCGCGTCCGTCGCGGCGGATCAGCCGGTCGAGCTCACCGTCATCCGTCGGGACGGCAGCAGCACGCCGTTCGACGCCACCAAGATCTCCGTCGCCATGACGAAGGCCTTCCTCGCGGTCGAGGGCGCCGACGCCGGCGCCACCCACCGGGTCCGCGACCTGGTGACCGACCTGACCGGCCGGGTCGTGGGCGCCTTGACCAGCCGCGGTGACTCACGCCGCAGCGTGCAGGTCGAAGACATCCAGGACCAGGTCGAGCTGGCGCTGATGCGCGCCGGCGAGCACCAGGTCGCCCGCGCCTACGTGCTGTACCGCGAGGAGCGGACCAAGGCTCGCACACCTGCCGACGCGGCCGGCGTCGCCGAGAAGCCGGCGCTGACCGTCCGCGCGGCCGACGGCACCCGGTCGCCGCTCGACGTCGACCGGCTGCGGGTGATCGTCGCAGAGGCCGCAGCCGGGCTCGACGCGGTCGACCCCGAACTCATCCTGGACGAGACGCTCGGCGCCTGCTACGACGGCATCGCACAGCACGAGGTCGAGCTCGCGCTGGTGATGGCCGCGCGCGGTTTCGTCGAGACCGAGCCGCAGTACAGCTTCGCCGCGTCCCGCCTGTTGCTGGACCAGATCCGGCGCGAGGCGCTGGGCCGTGTCCACGGCGAGCCGCGGCAGGCCAGCCAGGCCGAGATGGCCGAGGCGTACACGACCTACTTCCCGCAGTACGTCCGCACCGGGATCGAGGCCGGCCAGCTCGACCCCGAGCTCGGCACCTTCGACCTCGAGCGGCTCGCGGCGGCGATCAGGCCGGACGCCGATCTCGATTTCACATTCCTCAGCCTGCAGACGCTGTACGACCGGTATCTCCTGCACATCGACAAGGTTCGGTACGAGCTGCCGCAGGCGTTCTTCCTCCGGGTCGCGATGGGGATGGCGCTGCGTGAGGACGACCGCGAAGCACGGGCGATCCAGTTCTACGAGCTGCTCAGTTCGTTCCGGTTCATGTCGTCGACGCCGACGCTGTTCAACTCCGGCACCACCCGGCCGCAGCTCTCCTCGTGCTTCCTGACCACGGTCGAGGACGACCTGGCCGGCATCTTCCACGGCATCCGCAACAACGCGCTGCTCGCGAAGTACTCCGGAGGCCTGGGCAACGACTGGACCCCGGTCCGCGGCATCGGCGCCAAGATCCGTGGCACCAACGGCGAGTCCCAGGGCGTCGTCCCCTTCCTGAAAATCGCCAACGACACGGCTGTAGCTGTGAACCAGTGCTTTGCGCCGGGAACCCTGGTCTACACCGCCGCCGGGGCTACCCCGATTCGTGACATCCGGGTGGGAGATCTGGTGCTCGGAGCGAGCGGCCGCTACCGGGAGGTCACCAAGACGTTCGAATACAGCCAGGACGGTCCGATGGTGGAGATCGACGTCAAGCATTCGATCGAGCCACTCGTCGTCACCGCAGGGCATCCGTTCTACGCGATCCAGGGCGTTCCGATGGAGCAGGCCAACCAGCGCACACACGAGTGGCTTGCCAAGGAGAAAGTGAAGGCAGGCTGGGTCGAGGCCGCCATGCTCAGCAAGGGCGACTATGTCGGCCAGGTCATTCCGCAGGAGATCGTCCCGGTGCGAGGACTGACCGAGGACGACGCGCGGCTGTACGGCGTCCTCCTCGGCGACGGCCATCTCTCGAAGAACGGCAGCCAGTGGGGCGTATCCGGCAACCCGCAGGTCGACACCCACTTGTCTTTCGTCCGCGACTACCTCACCTCACGCGGGATCCACTTCTGGGAGAGCGGTCGCGGAGATGCCTATCTTCAGATCCATTGGGCGTCGGGCCGCGGTCCCAGGCGTGACCCGGTGACGGGACGAATCGTCGGTCCGGGTGATCCGACACTGCCGTTCACCACCGAGGACATCTACGACGAGCAGCATTCCAAACACGTCGCTCGTCGGCTTTCTCACCTGCCACTTCCCCAGACGCGCGCACTTGTTCGTGGTCTGCTGGAGACCGACGGCGGAGTATCGCGTGGCAAGGAGATCTACTTCACGACGACCTCCCGACGTCTCGCCGCAGATATGCGTTACCAACTGCTCCGCCTCGGCATTCCCACTGCGGGACAGTTCCGGGTACGAGAAGATGGTCACGTCGGCAGGCGCTCCGACGGATCGGAGATCAGCTTCACGAAACCTGTTCATGTTTTCGATCTCCGCGTCCCGGCGGTTCCGGAGATCGCCGAGCTCGTGGGCGCCGAACCGGTGACGAAGCTGAACTGGATCAGTCACCAAGGCATGGTCTTCTCGCGGGTGCGCCAGATCAGTCCCACGGCCATGGCGCCGGTCGTTCACGACCTCGAGGTTGACGTCGACGAGTCCTATATGACCGTCGCAGGCCTGGCTCACAACGGCGGAAAACGCAAGGGCGCAGTCTGTGCCTACTTGGAGACCTGGCACATCGATATCGAGGAGTTCCTCGATCTGCGGAAGAACACCGGCGACGAGCGGCGGCGTACGCACGACATGAACACCGCGAACTGGGTGCCGGACCTGTTCCTGCAGCGGGTCGAGGCCGATGGCGAGTGGACGCTGTTCTCGCCCAACGAGGTGACCGATCTGCACGACCTGTACGGCACGGCGTTCGCGGAAGCGTACGTCGCGTACGAGGCGGCCGCGGACCGGGGTGAGATCCAGGTGTTCAAGCGGGTCAAGGCGGTCGAGCTGTGGCGGCGGATGCTGACCGTGCTGTTCGAGACCGGGCACCCGTGGATCACGTTCAAGGACGCCTGCAACCTGCGCTCGCCGCAGCAGCACGACGGCGTCGTCCACTCGTCGAACCTGTGCACCGAGATCACCCTCAACACCACTGTCGAGGAGACCGCGGTCTGCAACCTGGGCTCGGTCAACCTGGTCGCGCACCTCACCGCCGACGGTCTGGACGCCGAACTGCTCCGCGACACGGTGAAGACCGCGGTCCGGATGCTCGACAACGTCATCGACGTGAACTTCTACACCACCCCCGAGTCGGAGCGCGCGAACCAGCGTCACCGACCGGTCGGGCTCGGGCTGATGGGGTTCGCGGACGCGCTGTTCGCGCTGCGGATCCCGTACTCGTCGGATGCCGCGGTCGAGTTCGCGGACAGTTCGATGGAGCAGATCAGCTATCACGCGATCGAGGCGTCGAGCGATCTCGCCGCCGAGCGCGGCCGTTATTCGACGTACGACGGTTCGCTGTGGAGCAAGGGGATCCTGCCGATCGACTCGCTCGAGCTGCTGAAGACGGCTCGCGGCGGCGACGTGATCGTGGACGAGGGCACCACGTTGGACTGGGAGTCGCTGCGGCAGAAGGTGCTCCGCGACGGCATGCGGAACTCCAACGTGATGGCGATCGCGCCGACCGCGACGATCTCCAACATCTGCGGCGTGAGCCAGTCGATCGAGCCGACGTACAGCAACCTGTTCGTGAAGTCGAACATGTCCGGCGAGTTCACCGTCGCCAACCCGTACCTGGTCGCCGACCTGAAGGCGCGCGGGTTGTGGGACCAGGTGATGGTGTCCGACCTCAAGTACCACGACGGGGTGCTGGGCGGTATCGAGCGGATCCCGGCGGAGCTGCGGGAGCTGTACGCGACCGCGTTCGAGATCGACCCGCAGTGGCTGGTGAAGGCGGCGTCGCGCCGGCAGAAGTGGATCGACCAGGCGCAATCGCTGAATCTCTACATGGCGAAGCCGTCGGGTCGCGGGCTGGACGAGCTGTACCGGTCGGCGTGGCGCTATGGCCTCAAGACGACCTATTACCTGCGTTCCCAGTCGGCGACCCACGTGGAGAAGTCCACGCTGAAGGGCACCGACGGCCGGCTGAACGCCGTACCAGTAGCGATTCCCGAAGCCACCGGAGCGGTCTGCTCCATCGATGACCCTGACTGCGAGGCCTGCCAGTGACCACCATCTCTGTTGGAGCGGCACGAGTTGAAGTTGCCGACAAGGCGATGATCAACTCGCGGGCGGACGTCAACCAGTTGCTGCCGCTGAAGTACACCTGGGCCTGGGAGAAGTACCTTGCCGGGTGCAACAACCACTGGATGCCCACCGAGGTCTCCATGCAGGCGGACATCTCGCTGTGGAAGTCGCGCGACGGCCTGACCGACGACGAGCGGCTGATGCTCAAGCGCAATCTCGGCTTCTTCGCCACCGCGGAGTCCTTGGTCGCGAACAACATCGTGCTCGCCGTGTACCGCCAGCTGAGCAACCCCGAATGCCGGCAGTATCTGCTGCGCCAGGCGTTCGAGGAGGCCGTGCACACGCACACCTTCCAGTACATCTGCACGTCGCTCGGGCTCGACGAGGGCGAGCTGTTCAACATGTACCGCGAGGTGCCGTCGATCTCCGACAAGGACGCCTGGGCGCTGAAGTACACGCAGCACCTCGAGGACTCGGACTTCCGGACCGGTACGCCGGAGGCCGACACCGCGTTCCTGCGCGACCTGATCGCGTTCTACGTGGTGTTCGAGGGGATGTGGTTCTACACCGGGTTCGCACAGATCCTGTCGCTCGGCCGGCGGAACAAGATGGTCGGCATCGCCGAGCAGTACCAGTACATCCTGCGCGACGAGTCGATCCACCTGAACTTCGGCATCGACTGCATCAACCAGATCAAGCAGGAGAACCCGCACCTGTGGACGACCGCGTTCCAGGCCGAGGTCCGGCAGATGCTGACCGAGGCGTGCGAGCTCGAGGTCGCGTACGGCCGGGCCACGATGCCGAACGGCATGCTCGGCCTCACGTCGGAGCTGTGCGAGCAGTACATGCACTTCATCACCGACCGCCGTGCAGAACAGATTGGTCTCGATCCGATCTTCGGTGAAACGCGGAACCCCTTCGGCTGGATGTCAGAGGTGATGGATCTGAAGAAGGAGAAGAACTTCTTCGAGACCCGGGTGATCGAGTACCAGTCCGCCAGCGGACTCAGCTGGGACTGACACGAGATCCACACAGACGGAAGGTCCGCGGAGCTACTCGCCGCCCCGCGGGCCTTCCTTTATCAGTCTTCGCCCGGCCCGCTCAGCCGGCTGTCAGGCCTGTCAGTCCTGTCAGTCCTGTCAGCCGGCTGACGGCGGGTCGTACTTGCGGATGAAGTCGAGCGCCGTGGTGGCGACCTCCTCCCAGCCGTGGTCGATCACCAGCGAGTGACCCCGGCCCGGGAGCTCGGTGAACTCGGTGATGCCGTCGTTCTTCAAGTGCTGCTTGTACGCCGCGTGCGTGATCGCGTGCGGAACGGTGTGGTCCTTCTCCCCCGAGACCAGCAGGATCGGCCCGCGGTCCGCCGCCTTGTACTCGACCTTCGTCTCGCTGAACGGGTTCAGGTTCGCGACCGCGGCCTGGAAGATCGGTACGCCGGACGCCGCGACGTGGAACTCGTCGTACAACTGCCGGGCCTCGTCCTCGTCGAGGTTGTTCGCCCAGCCGTACTTGAACTCGTCGAAGGTGAGCGTGACCGAGCGCCGCGCGTTCGCCGGGTTCCCCAGCACCGGCGAGCCCGCCTTCAACGCCGACGCCGGCAACGGCAGCACGCCGCGTCCCGGCGCCGGATCGATCGCCACGGTGACCGCCGCTGCGCCCTCCCCCGCGATCTTCTGCGCGATCAACCCACCGAACGAGTGCCCGACGACGGCCGGCTTCCGATCCAGTCCGCGGATCGCCTCGAGGTAGTGGTCGGTGACCGCCTGCACCATCTTGTGCGCGAACACCTCGGGGTGTTCCCGCGCCTCCGCCACCGTCTCCGGGTCGTCCGGCCAACCCGGTGCGATCGTGCTGTAGCCGTTCTCCTCGAACAGCCTCCGCCAGCGGTCCCAGCTGCTGGACAACAGCCACAACCCGTGGATGAACACCACGGGTTGCTTGCCGGACGTGTTTGCCTGCTCGACTTCCGACCGCTCGCGATCAGTCAGCGACATAGTCCCCCTCCTCAGACTCGAATGCTCGCGATGCTAGCCGTGGCACCCCTCGACAACCAGCGATCCGAGGAGATCGGTCACCGCGGGGTTGTTCGCGTGGGTCAGGGTCTTCAGGCGCCGAGCAGGTCGATGATCTCCGCGGTGGTGCCGGACTCGCCGAGGCGGGGGAAGATGCGGGTCAGGGCGTGGTCGTGGGACTCGGTGGCGAGGTCGGTCATGGCGTCCGTCGCGAGTGTGACGTTGTAGCCGTGTTCGTACGCCGCCCGCGCCGTCGACTCGACGCCGATGCTGGTCGCGACACCGGTCAGCACGATCTGCGTGATGCCCCGGCGGCGCAGCTGTACGTCGAGGTCCGTGCCGTGGAACGCACCCCAGTTGCGCTTGGTCACGACGATGTCCTCGGGGTGGCCGGACAGCTGGTCGACGATCTGGTCCGCGCCGGCCGGCGGCGTACCACCGCCGGACCGGGGAGGCCGCTCGGTCCGGCCGGTGAGCCGGTCGGCGCCGTCGGCCGCGAAGCTGACCCGGACGAGGACCACCGGGAGGTCGTGCTTGCGGAACGCGTCGGCGAGTTCGACAGTCTTGCCGATCACGTCGGCGGTGCTGTGGGGCTCGCCGCGGAGGGCGGCGACACCGTTCTGCAGGTCGATGACGACCAGCGCGGTCTTCGGGTCGAGGGTGGTGACTGACACGGGTGAAGCCCTTCTATTCGGGGAGTTGCGCGAACGTCACCAGCACGAGCAGACCGGCGATGACGAGCAGGAAGATCGCCATCTCGTGCAGTCCGGCCGTCGTTGCACCGTGCTGGAAGAAGTGGGCGTTGGCTGCCGCGGAGATGAGTGCACCGACGTACACGCAGGTCCGTAACAGGCCGGCGGACGAACCAATGCGGGCCGGATCGGCCTGCTGGTAGAGCGCGGTCTGGTTGGCGAGGTTGTTCAGGCCCTGCGGGACACCGGCGACAACACCGACCACCGCCAGGATCCAGATCGACGTACCCGGACCGATGAACAGCTGACCCGCCGCGGCCGCCACGAGACAGATGCTGCCGGCAACGAGTTTCCCGCGGATCGCGGCGCGACGACCGGTGAGCAGCGTGACGAGTACCGCCGCCAGGGACAGTGGTAGAAGAAGCAGACCAGCGGAGGACGCGCTGAGGCCGCGGGCCTCCTCCAGCCATTGCGTGAAGCCGTAGAGGAACGAGTACGCGCCGACGTACGCGAGCACCTGGCGCGTGTACGTCAGGATCAGCGGCCGGTTGCCGCCCAGCACCCGCAGGTCGATGAACGGCTCGACGACCCGCAACTGCGTGATCACGAACGACACACCCAGGACCAGTGCAAGGACCAGTACGTACCACCGCGACAACCGCGGCTGCATCAGGAACAACATCAGCGCGATCAACGTCGTGGCGAACAGTGCGATCCCGGCGAAGTCCAGTCCCCCGGCGCCGCGCGACCGCGCCCGGCGCGGCAGCCACAGCGAACCGAGAACCACGCAGATCACCGACAACGGCACGTTGATCGTGAAGATCAGGTGCCATCCGCCGAGCCCGATCAGCAACCCACCGAGCGTCGGGCCGATCACCGCGATCACCTGGTTCGCGACCGACAGGCTGCTCAGGATGACGGCGGGCGTCTCCATCCCGGTCCGGTCGGCCTCACTGCGGATCAACGACATCGCGGCCGGATACGCCGCCGACGTACCGAGGCCGAGGAGGACCCGGGACCCGACGAGTACGCCGAGGTTCGGGGCCAGTGCGCCGAGCAGACCGGCGACACCGACGAGGGAGGTCGCGATCAGGTACAGCGGTCGCGGGCCGAACAGGTCGACCAGCCGGCCCATCACCGGCTGACCGACGGCGGTCGCGATGTACAACCCGGTGACGAGCCAGGCGGTCTGCGACGGCGGTACGCCGAACGCCGCGCCGATCGGGATCAGCGCGACCGCGAGCATCGACGAGTTGATCGGGTTCAGCACCGAACCGACGATCATCGGCGCGATCAGGCGCCGGTCGAACCTCAACGGCTCCGAAGTCACAGCGCAGTCACCGAAGCAGTCACCGGAGCAGTCACCGGAGCAGTCACCGGAGCAGCCACCGGAGCAGCCACCGGAGCAGCCATCCGAGCGCTCACCGGGCTGCCTCGATCGCCCGATCGAGGAGCGCCAGGGCCGTGATGATCTTCTGCCGCTCGGCCTCCGTGCAGTGGTCCTGCAACGTCTGTGCCAGCCACTCCTGCCGGACCTTGCGATCACCCTGCAGGCGATGCCGACCGGCCGAGGTCAGCGACACCACCTGCCGGCGGCCGTCCTGCGGATCGGGGTGCCGCTGGATCAGATCGGCCTGCCGCAGCGCGGCCAGGATCGCCGCCATCGACTGCGGCCGGATCCGCTCCGCCGTGGCCAGTTCGCTCGCCGACGCCGGTCCGTCCTTGTCGAGCCGGCTCAGCACCGAGGACTGCGACGGCGTCAGATCATCGGTGTCGGCCAGTGCCTTCAGCCGTCTTTTGACGCGGCCGAAGACCACCCGGACCTCACTGGCCGCCTGCGCGGCGGACGCCGAAATCTCCATACCGCCCACCATAACTCATCAGTCCAGACTGATCAGTTCAGGCTGTCATTAGCCGCACAAACGGCTCTGCAGGAAGTTTTCGGAATCCCTGGACACGGCCCGCCGGGCCGGACTAGCGTCTCAGTCTCAACCAATTCTATTCACCGTGAGAATAAATGGCGAAGCTCGAACGAGGCAGTGTCGGCACCCGGACCGCGAACCGCGGGGCGGTCATCGCCGCGCTGCTGTCCGGCGCCGGGATCGACCGGCGGCAACTGGTGCAGCAGACCGGACTCAGCTGGGCCACGGTGGCCCGGATCGTCGACGATCTGCTCGCCGACGGGCTGGCCCTGGAGCAGCACAAGATCGTCCGGGACGGCCCCGGCCGGCCGGGTGCCGCACTCGGGTTCAACCCGCAGTCCGGGCTGGTGTGCGGGATCGACCTCGGCGGCACCTACTGCCGGATGGTGATCGCCGACGGCATCGGTACGGCGATCATCCGCTGCCGGGACGAGACACCGCGTGACCTGGGCGCCGCCGAGCTGGCGTCCTGGATCGCGAAGCGCGTCCTCGGGCTGGTCGAGCGGTACGGCGACGGCGTACCGCTCACGTCGGTGGCGATCGGACTGCCCGGTGTCGTTGCCTCGACCAAGGATCGCGTGGTCGGCGCGTTCAACCTGCCGCAGATCCTCGGCACCACGTTCGTCGAAACGGTCGCCGCGGAGCTCGGCGTACCGACGATCATCGACAACGACTCCAACCTGGCGCTGCTGGGTGAGCTGCACTACGGCGAGTTACCCCGGGACGAGACCGTCGTCCTGCTCAGCCTGGGCACTGGTCTCGGCTCGGCGGTCGCGTTCAACCGGCAGGTGCTCGCCGGACCCGAGGGTCTGCTCGGCGAGTTCGGCCGGCTCCGGCTGCCGGGCCGCAAGGAACGGCTGCGGGATCTCCTGTCCGGCGCGGGCCTGCTCGCCCTCGCCCATACCGCAGGTCATCGATTGAGGAAGGCCGACGAGGTCTTCGCCGATCCGGACCGCTTCGGCGGCCTGGTCGACGAGATCCACGAGGCGCTGCTGCATCTGGTGTCGATCGTTGCCCTGGCCTACGAGCCGAGCACGGTGGTCTTCACCGGCGGCTTCTCCGGTGCGTTCAGCGACTCCGTGCTGGAGTCGGTGAGCGCCGAGACGTACGAGACGGTCGGCGTGCACAGCGATCTGCGCCGGTCTGTGCTCGGGGATTCCGGCGGCCTGCTGGGCGCGATGGCCGCCGCCCTGAGTGGTTACTACACCGCGATCGGGGTGGCTCGCCACCAGGTCGCCTCGATCACTACGTCCGCCCCCGGTGTCGTGGCCCAGCTGGACGGCTGCGCTGTCGACCCATCAGACACAGAGGAACTCGCATGAAGCCCTGGAAGACCGTGGCTCTCGTCGCAGCGATATCGCTCAGCGCGGCCGCGTGCGGAGGCTCCGGCCCGAGCAAGGCCGCGCCGACCAACAAACTGACGGTCTGGATGATGACCGGCGGCCCCGGTGACAACAAGATCATCGGCGACGTCACCAAGCAGTTCAACGAGAAGCACCCCGACGTGAAGGTGACCGTCGAGGTACAGCAGTGGGACAACATCGTCACCAAGCTGACCACCGCGCTCGCCTCCGACAACCCACCCGACATCGTCGAGATGGGCAACACCCAGACCCCGATGCTGACCGCCTCAGGCGCCCTGGCCGAGCTGACCGACAAGAAGGGCGAGTTCGAGTCGTCCGACCAATGGCTCGCGGGCCTGGCCGGACCGTCGACGTACCAGGACAAGCTCTACGCCACTCCCCTGTACGGCGGAACCAAAGTCGTCATGTACAGCAAGAAGATGTTCGCCGCCGCGGGGATCGCCAAGCCTCCGGCGACCGTGGACGAACTCGTCGCGGACTGCGGGAAGCTCGCGAAGGCGCACACCGCCACGCCGAACTTCTCGGCGTTCTACATGCCCGGCCAGTACTGGTTCGCCGGGATGCCGTTCCTGTTCGGCAAGGGCGGCACGATCGCCACCGACAAGGACAACAAATGGACCGCGCAGATGAGCAGCCCGGAGAACCAGGCCGGCCTGGCCGAGTGGAAGAAGTTCCAGAACGCCTGCTCGACGCCGTCCTCGATCGGCGCGAACACCGACAGCCCCGACCAGGATCAGATCTTCGCCGACCAGAAGGCCGCGATGATCTACGTCAAGGCCTGGGAGCCCGGCGCGGTCGCTGAGAAGAACGCGAAGGCAGCCTCGGACGCCGGGTACTTCATCATGCCCGGCTACGAAGCGGGCAAGCCGCTGCCGGTGATCGTGGCCGGCTCGACGATCGGCATCGCCCAGAACAGCCCGAACAAGGACATGGCTGTCGACTGGCTGAAGATCATCACCGGCAAGACGTTCCAGCAGACGATGACCCGGACGATCCACCAACTCCCGGTGGTCGCCTCCTTCCTGCCGACGGGCAACGTGCCGGAGGTGCTGAAGCTCGGCGCACAGGCAGCCACGGTGAGCCAGGCGCTGCCGTCGACACCGGGCGAGGCGACGCTCGAGACCGAGAGCTACAACGAGCAGTTCTTCTCGAAGATCGCCAAGGGCGCTGACATCGCCGGAGCCGCCAAGGACTACGACAAACACGCGACCGAGGCGTTCAACGCCCAGTCCGGACAGCGCTGACGTCCGATGACCTCGCTGACCCAGGAGACCGCCTCGGTCACGGCGCCGACCCATCAGGCGGTGCGCGGGAACCGGCTGGCGCGGCTCACGCCGTACGGCCTGATCGGACCGGCGCTGATCGCGTTCGCCGCTGTGCTCGGGTATCCGATCGTGCGGCTGATCTGGCTGTCGCTGCAGGACTTCGGGCCGCGGTCGCTGTTCACCGGGGAAGCGCCGTTCGTCGGGCTCGACAACTTCACCCGGGTGCTCGGCGACAGCGACTTCTGGTTCACGCTGCTGCGCACCCTGATCGTCAGCGTCGCCTGTGTCAGCGGCCTGATGGTCATCGGCTTCCTGCTGGCATCTCTGCTGATGCAGGTGTCGGGGTGGGCGCGGGTGATGCTGTCGGTCTGCCTGGTGCTGGTCTGGGCGATGCCGATGGTGTCGGCGACGATGATCTGGCGGTGGCTGTTCGAGCCGCAGTACGGCGTCCTGAACTGGGTGATCACGCAGCTCAAGGTGTTCGGCGACTTCTCGGCGCACGACTGGTTCTCGTCACCGAGTCAGGCGTTGTTCCTGATCATCGCGCTGATCGTGTGGAAGGGTCTGCCGTTCGTCGCACTCACGCTGTACGCCGCGATGGGCCAGATCCCCGGTGATCTGTACGAGGCCGCCGCGCTCGACGGCGCCGGGCGGTGGAACGTGGCGCGACACGTCACGATGCCGATCCTCGGCCCGGTGCTCGCCGTACTCGTCCTGCTCGAAGTGATCTGGTCGGTCAACTCGTTCACGCCGATCTGGGTGCTGACGCAGGGCGGTCCGGACGGCGGTACGACGACGCTCGGGGTCTACTCGTACCTCGAGGCCTTCACCCGTAACGACTACAGCGGCGGCGCGGCGATCGCGATCATCACGGTGCTGCTGCTCGCCGTACTGTCCGTGCTCTACGTACGGCGGTTGTTCGCGCAGGACGAGGCGATCGCATGAGGCGCAAGCGGGCTTTGCCGAACACCATCGCCGTGCTGGTCTCGTTGGTGGTGATCTTCCCGGTCTACTGGATGTTCGCGACCGCGTTGAAGCAGCCCGGCAAGATCCTGTCGGCGACGCCGGAGTTCATCCCCTGGCCGCTGAGCCTGGACAACTTCCGTACGGCGCTGACGCACGGGCCGTTCCTGCACTACGTGCGCAACTCGTTGCTGGTCTCGGTGTCGACCGTGCTGATCGCGCTGGTGGTTGCCCTGGGCGCCTCGATCGCGCTGGCCCGGTTCCGGTTCGTCGGGCGGCGGGCGTTCCTCGTCGGGCTGGTGCTGGTCCAGATGGTGCCCGGCTCGGCGATGGTGATCCCGCTCTACCTGATGCTGCGGTCGGTCGGCGCGATCGACTTCGTGCCGGGACTGATCATCACGTACATGACGTTCGTCCTGCCCTTCACGATCTGGACGCTGCGCGGGTTCGTCGCCGGGATCCCGCTGGAACTGGAAGAAGCCGCGATGGTCGACGGCTGCGGCCGGTTCGGCGCGTTCTGGCACATCCAGCTCCCGCTGCTCGCGCCGGGCATCGTGGCCACCTCGATCTTCGCCTTCATCAGCGCGTGGGACGACTACCTGTTCGCCTACGTGTTCCTGAAGTCGCAGAACAACTACACGCTGCCGGTCTGGCTGGTCTCGTTCCAGACCTCCGACGGCATCGACAACGGCGCCACCATCGCGGCGTCGGCAATCTTCTCGCTCCCGGTGCTGATCGTCTTCCTGCTGATCCAGCGCCGGCTGGTCGGCGGGATGACGGCCGGCGCGGTCAAAGGCTGATTTCCCCTGGAGGATGTAGTGAACGCAGAGCTCAACCGGCTCGCCCATGGTGTGCTGTTCCCGGCGCTCGGCCGGCCCTCGGTCCCGAACTGGGTTCCGTCGCGGATCGGGGCCGGCCTCGGCGGGTTCGTGATCTTCGGCAGGGACACCGTCGACGGGCCGCAGTTCCGGCAGTTGGCGGCTCAGCTGCACGGTCTGCGCGATCACGTGTTGCTGTCGATCGACGAAGAGGGCGGTGATGTCAGTCGGATCGCCGATCTCGGTGGCTTCTCGATGCCGGGTAACCGCGCGCTGGGCGAGTTGAACGACGTGGAGCTGACCCGGCAGGCGGCGTTCCAGATCGGGCTGTCGCTGGTCGAGGCCGGGATCGATTGGGACCTGGCTCCGGCAGTGGACACGGCAGTCAACCCGATGAGCCCGAACGGGATCCGTTGCTTCGGCGCGGATCGTGAGCTGGTCAGCCGGCATACGGCCGCTTGGGTGGCGGGGCTGCAGGCGGCGGGGGTCAGTGCGTGTGCCAAGCATTACCCGGGGCACGGCATGAGCGGGACCGATGCGCATCTCGCGACGCCGCTGGTCGACGTTTCCCGGGAGGAGTTGCTGGCGAGCTACCTCGATCCGTTCCGTGCGGCGATCGAGGCCGGAGTCGACAGCATCATGGTGTCGCACGATCTGGTGCCGCAGGTGGACGACGTACCGGCGACGATCAGCAAGGTGCTGCTGACGGACATCCTGCGGGGTGAGCTCGGGTACGACGGGGTGGTGATCACGGACGCGCTCGAGATGTACGGGATCGCGGACGTGGCGCCGCTGCCGGAGGCCGCCGTACGGGCGATCGAGGCTGGGGCTGACGCGCTGTGTCTGGGGTCTTGGGCGTTCCTCGACGACGTCGATGTGGCGGCGGCCGCGTTGGTCGATGCGGTCGAGAGCGGTCGGTTGCCGTTGGAGCGGTTGGAGGAGGCGAACGAGCGGTTGGCTCGGCTCGGGACGCGGCCGAAGGCGGATGTGGCGGAGCGGGACAACGAGTTGGGCGTGCGGTTGGCCGAGCAGGTCGTCGTGACGCATGGGGATCCGCGGGTGCGGAGTGACGCCGTACTGATCATCCGGTTGGAGCCGACGCACTCGCCAGCCGCCGGGTCGTCCGGGTGGGGCGTGGAGACGTTGCTGCGCGATGCGGGGAAGGTTGTCGAGAGCATCGGGTTGTCGGGGTCGACGTACAACGGACCGGGGATGGCGCGGGCCGGGGTGGGTGAGTTCCGGTCGGAGTACGGCGCTGACAGTCAGGTGGTGCTGCTGGTCCGTGGGGCGCATCGCTTCGACTGGCAGGAGAAACTGATCGGCGAACTGCAGACCCAACACCCGGACATGATCGTCGTCGACATGGGCGTCCCCGGCGTCGACTACTCAGGCTTCGCCGGCTGGCTCCAAACCTTCGGCAGCGCCCGAGTCTGCGCAGAAGCAGCAGCCCGCCATCTCTTGGCCCCGTGATCACCTTCGTCAATGCGCGCCTCTGCACACCAGAACCAACCGAAGGCTGGCTCCAGGTCGAGGACGGGCGGATAGCCGCCCTCGGCCAGGGGCGACCACCCATGACCCAGCAGCTTGTCGACGTCGGGCATGGGTGGTTGCTGCCGGGGTTTGTTGATACGCATTGTCACGGGGGTGGTGGGGCGGCGCTGTACTCCGGTGAGGTGGCGGATGTTGTGCGGGCGGCTCGCAGTCATCTCGAGCACGGGACCACGAGTCTGATTGCGTCGGTGGCGACGATGCGGCTCGATCGGATGATCGAGGCTGCGTCGGCGGTT
Source organism: Kribbella sp. NBC_00662 (assembly GCF_041430295.1). GTDB lineage: Bacteria > Actinomycetota > Actinomycetes > Propionibacteriales > Kribbellaceae > Kribbella. The sequence goes on from NZ_CP109029.1 coordinate 7,869,660, forward strand.
GCCCGCGCGGTGGCGAGCGGGGCGGCGCCGAACATTCGCGGGATTCACCTGGAAGGGCCGTTCTTGTCGCAGCGGCGGCGTGGGGCGCAGACGGCGGATGCGTTGCTCGAGCCTGATGAGAGGGTGTTTGAGGAGTTGATCGCGGCCGCCGGTGGGCTCGCGATGGCGATGACGATTGCGCCTGAGTTGCCGGGGGCGATCGAGTTGATCGGGCGGCATCGGGACGAGATCACGTTTGCGGTCGGGCATACCGATGACGACGGGACCTGGACCCGGCGGGCGTTCGACGCCGGGGCGCGGACCGCGACGCATCTGTTCAACGCGATGCCTCCGATGACGCACCGGCAGCCTGGTCCGGTCGGCGCTGCACTGACGGACGACCGCATAGCGTGCGAACTGATTGCCGACGGCACCCACCTCTCACCCGAGGCCCTGACGGTCGCGACCCGGACCGCCGGCCCCGACCGGACCATCCTCGTCACCGACGCGATGGCGGCGACCGGCTTGGGCGACGGCGAGTACTCGTACGCCGACCGCCACGTCCACGTCCGCAACGGCGTCGCCACGTTGCGCGGCACCGACACCCTGGCCGGCTCCGTCCACTTCCTCGCCGACGCACTCGCGACCGCCGCACGCATCCTCGGTGTCGAAGTCCCACAAGCTGCCCGGCTGGTAGCGAGCAACGCAGCCCGCCACTACGGCTGGCACGACCGCGGAACGCTTGCCACCGGCAACGTAGCCGACCTGGTCCTGCTCTCGCCGGACCTCACCGTAGAAGCCGTCTATCTGGCAGGTGCCGAGGTCAGCTGACCGCGACCTCCAGCACCCCGATCACCTTCTCCAGCCGCGCCGCCACCCGCCCGGCGTCGAATCCATTGCCCTCGACAACGATCCGCAGCTCACCCCGGTCCAGCGACAGCTCGAGCTCACGTACGTCGTACGGATTCAGCAGTACGGCGATCCGCGCCAGCATGCCGCCGGTCTCGACCACCTCGGCGGTGAAGACCGTCATCGTTCGCTCGACCGCGAGCAGACTCATCGTGCGACCTCCTTGTGGCGCAGCAGACCGAACGTGACACCGTCGACCAGCGCCTCCCACGACGCCTCGACGATGTTGTGACCGACCCCGACCGTCACCCACGAGCCCTCGCCGTCCGCGGTCTCGATCAGGACTCTGATAACGGCGTCCGTGCCATGACCCGAGTCGAGGATGCGGACCTTGTAGTCGACCAGCTCGAACTTGTTCACCACCGGGTACGCCCGCTCGATCGCCGTCCGCAGCGCATGGTCGAGCGCGTTGACCGGACCGTTCCCCTCCCCCGTCACGATCTCCCGCTCGCCGCCCGCGACCAGCTTCACCGTCGACTCGGACACCGCCTCGCCGTCGGCGCGCGACTCGGTGATCACCCGCCACGACTCGACGTCGAAGAACGATGCCCGCTTCCCGGTGACCTCTTCGGTCAGCAGCAGCGAGAACGACGCGTCCGCCGCCTCGAACGTGTACCCGCGCGACTCCATCTCCTTCACCCGCTCGGTCACCCGGCTGACCACGTCCCGGTCGTTACCGAGGTCGAACCCGAGCTCGCGGCCCTTCAGCTCGACACTCGCCCGCCCGGCCATCTCCGACACCAGCATCCGCATGTCGTTGCCGACCAGCGCCGGATCAGTGTGCTGGTAGAGATCCGGGTCCACCTTGATCGCGCTGGCATGCAGGCCCGCCTTGTGGGCGAACGCGGACAGGCCCACGTACGGCTGCCGGGTCGACGGCGGCACGTTCGTGACTTCGGCGATCGCGTGCGCGATCCGGAACGACTCGGCCAGGTTCCCCGGCGGCAGCAGTTCGTGCTCGCGCTTCAGTTCGAGGTTGGCGACGATCGCCAGCAGGTCGGCGTTGCCGGTGCGCTCGCCGTACCCGTTGATCGTGCCCTGGACGTGCGTGACGCCGGCTTCGACAGCGGCGATCGAGTTCGCCACCGCGCAGCCGGCGTCGTTGTGGCAGTGGATGCCGAGCCGGGCCCCGGTGGAATCGAGAACATCCCGGACGACGTCCTGCAACTCCCGCGGCAAGGTCCCGCCGTTGGTGTCGCAGAGCGCGACCACATCGGCCCCGGCCTCGACGGCTACCCGTACTACTTCCAGCGCGTACGCCCGGTTGGCGCGGTACCCGTCGAAGAAGTGCTCGGTGTCGAGGAAGACCCGCTGACCGTGCTCGCGCAGATGCCTGACGGTGTCGGCGACCATGCGGAGGTTCTCGTCGAGCGTCGTCCGCAGCGCGCGCTCGACATGCGCATCGTGGCTCTTGGCAACGAGCGTGACGACGCCGGCGCCGGAGTCACGCAGCGCGGCGACCTGCGGGTCGTCGGCGGCCGCGGTCTGCGGCTTGCGGGTCGCGCCGAAGGCCGCGAACGTCGCGTTCTTCAGGTGCAGCTCGGTCCGCGCCCGCTCGAAGAACTCGGTGTCCTTGGGCACCGCACCCGGCCAGCCGCCCTCGATGAACCCGACCCCCAGCTCGTCCAGGTACTGCGCGATCACGATCTTGTCGGCCACGGACAGCGCCAGCCCCTCCTGCTGCGCGCCATCGCGAAGAGTCGTGTCGTAGACGTGGAAATCGTCCGAGATGCTCATAGGGGGCCGGCCTTCCAGAAGGGGTGTTGGGCAAACAAAAAACCTCCCGCAAAGTGCGAGAGGTCTGCGCGCTCAGGTACAGCTTGCTGAGCGCGCCTAGGGAATAATGCCCTGGTAGTTCTTCATGACGTTTTGCAGTCTGCCACACAATGTCCGAACGATGGCGTGACTGTCTCGCATCACGAACATTCAGTACTCCGGCGCGTACTGGAGTTCAGGCCGTAAGGGACCATCCGGGATCGTCCCAGGCGGTGTAGAAGTCTTCGCGTGACAAAGGCCGCAATCCCCACTCCTCGCGGTCGAGGGCCTGGTCGGTGAGCATGCCCTCGTCGTCCTCGAGCCGCTGCCACCAGTACCGGGTGACCTCGCCGTCCTCGCCCGACCCGAGCTGCCGGATCACGACCCACTCGCGCTCGTGCCAGACCGCCTCGTAGAGCCAGTCGGTCCCGTGGTCGTCGACGACCGCGCCGTACGTCCGCGGCGCCGTACCGCGATCGAGATCCCGGATCAGCTCGACCGTCGCCCGGATCGCGGCCGCCGTCTCGTCCGACCATCCCCGACGCTCGGCCAGCTCGACGTAGTAACCCTCGACCTCATCCGGAAACCCGCTCATGCCGCCCGACCCTACCGAACCGAGGTTGCCGGCAGCGACCACCGGTCCAGGCAGCACACCTGAGAAGATCCTGTGAAACAGCAGTGGCCCGGCACCGTTGCGCCGGGCCACCAACCGAAACCACTCAGACGATGCGGGTCATCCAGCCGTGCGGATCCGCGGCGCGGCCGTACTGGACGTCCAGCAGAGCGCTGCGGACGGCCGCGGTGACCGGGCCGCCGTTGCCGTCGCCGATCTGGGTCTCGCCGTCCTTCCACTTGAGCGAGGCGACCGGGGTGACGACCGCGGCGGTGCCGCAGGCGAACACCTCCTTGACCTTGCCGGAGGCCGCGCCCTCGCGCCACTCGTCGACCGAGATCTTGCGCTCGGTGACGGTGTAGCCGAGGTCGGTGACGAGCTTCAGGATCGAGTCCCGGGTGACGCCCTCGAGGATCGTGCCGGACAGCTCCGGCGTGACGACGGTGTTGTCGTCGAGGACGAAGTACAGGTTCATCCCGCCGAGCTCCTCGACCCACTTCTTCTCGACCGCGTCGAGGAACGCGACCTGGTCGCAGCCCTCCTCGATCGCCTCGGCCTGGGCGAGCAACGAGGAGGCGTAGTTGCCGCCGGTCTTCGCCGCGCCGGTGCCGCCGGGGGCCGCCCGCGTGTACTCCTCGCTCAGCCAGATCCGGACCGGCTTCACGCCCTTCGCGAAGTACGAGCCGGCCGGCGACGCGATCAGGCAGTACGTCACGTGGCTGGACGGACGGACGCCGAGGAACGGGTCGGAGCCGAACATGAACGGCCGCAGGTACAGCGAGGTCTCGCCGCCGCCGGGCACCCAGGCCTTGTCGAGCTCGACCAGCTGGTGCAGCGAGTCGAGGAAGACCTCGGTCGGCAGCTCGGGCAGCGCGAGGCGCTGCGCGGACCGCTGGAACCGGGCCGCGTTGGCCTCGGGCCGGAACAGGTGGATCGAGTCGTCGGGATGCCGGTAGGCCTTCATCCCTTCGAAGATCGTCTGGGCGTAGTGGAACACCGCGGTCGCGGGAGACAGCTCCAGCGGTCCGAAGGCGGTGATCCGCGCGTCGTGCCAGCCCTTCTCGGCCGTCCAGGTGGCGATCGCCATGTGGTCGGAGAAGTACTGCCCGAATCCCGGGTTCGCCAGGATCTGGGCGCGCTGGTCGTCGCTGGCCGGTGTGGTGGTTGGCTCAACGGTGAACTCGCTCATAGCCGCACCGTACCTCTCGACCAACTGGTCATGCGAGCGTCGTACGCCGGCACGGGTCAGCCCGCCGCGCGCTTGGCGATGGCGTCACCGATCTCCGAGGTACTGCGGGCCGCGCCCGTGCGCTCCTCGATGTCCGCCTCGACGGCTGCCTCGATCGCGCGGGCGGCCTCGGTCAGGCCGAGGTGCTCGCACAGCAACGACGCGGAGAGGATCGCCGCGGTCGGGTCGGCCTTCTGCTGGCCGGCGATGTCCGGCGCGGAGCCGTGCACCGGCTCGAACATGCTCGGCGCGGTCCGGTCCGGGTTGATGTTGCCGCTCGCGGCCAGCCCGATCCCGCCGCTGATCGCGGCCGCCAGGTCGGTGATGATGTCGCCGAACAGGTTGTCGGTGACGATCACGTCGAACCGGGCCGGGTCGGTGACCAGGAAGATCGTCGCCGCGTCCACGTGCAGGTAGTCGACGGTGATCTCCGGGAACTCCTCGGCGACCTTGTCGACGGTCCGCTTCCAGAGGTGACCGGCGTGCACGAGCACGTTGTTCTTGTGCACCAGCGTCAGCTTCTTGCGCGGCCGGGCCTGCGCGCGGGCGAACGCGTCGCGGACGACCCGCTCAACGCCGTACGCCGTGTTGACCGACACCTCGGTCGCGATCTCGGCCGGGGTGCCGACCCGGAGAGCGCCGCCGTTGCCGACGTACGGACCCTCGGTGCCTTCGCGGACGACGACGAAGTCGACCTCACCGGGGTTGGCCAGCGGGGAGCCGACCGACGGGTAGATCTTCGACGGCCGCAGGTTCACGTAGTGGTCGAGGGTGAAGCGGAGCTTGAGCAGCAGACCACGCTCGAGTACGCCGGACGGCACGCTCGGGTCGCCGACCGCGCCGAGCAGGATCGCGTCGTGCTTGCGGATCTCCTCCAGCTCGGCGTCCGGCAGCGTCTCACCGGTGGCGTGCCAGCGCTTCGCGCCGAGGTCGTACTCGGTCCGCTCGAACGTCACGCCGTGCTGCGCGGCTACCGCGTCGAGGACCTTGAGGGCCTCGGTGGTGACCTCGGGTCCGATCCCGTCACCGGGAACGACGGCCAGCGTGAAGTTCTTGTTCTCGCTCACTTCTTGGGTTCTCCCCCATTGTCACGGCGGTTCATGGCCTCTTGGACAGCCTTGACCTCGTCACCGGCCGGGCGGACGGTACGGCGACGGCGGGCCGCCTTCCGCTCCCGGGCATCGATCGCGGGCCAGTTGGCTGGATACATGTCGTACATGCGCTGCTCCCAAATATGTCGTGGGCGGCAGGATGCGCACGAATTTACTCGCACGTCCGACTATTTCACCACTATGCGGGCAGCTTGTCCCGGAATGTGAGATCCCGGTGCTGGTCCTGGGCCTGACCTGTGCAACTCTCAGCCGGTGAGCGCTCCTCCAGAACTGCCGCCGCTGGTTTCGGCGGCCCTCAGCCTGTCCGGCCGGCGTGGATTCGTCAGCTCCACCCGGAACGAGACCGGCCGGCTGCTCGCCGCGCTCGCCGCGTCCAAGACCGGTCTGCTCGGTGAGCTCGGCACGGGCTGCGGGGTCGGCTCGGCCTGGCTGCGCAGCGGCGCCGGGGAGTCGACGAACATCGTCACCGCGGAGAGCGATCCGCAACTGGCGCAGGCCGTCGCGGAGCTGTTCGCCGCCGACGAGCGGATCGAGGTCGTCTCGGCGGACTGGACCGCGCTGATCGAGCGCGGACCGTTCGCGCTGCTGTTCGTGGACGCGCGCGAGGCCAAGCTGTCGGCCCGCGACATCATCGCGGACGTGGTCGAGCCCGGCGGCTTCGTCGTACTGGACGACTTCACGCCGTCAGCGGTCTGGCCGCCGATGTACGAGGGCCGCGTCGACACGCTCCGCCAGGAGTGGCTCATGGACAAGCGCTTCACGACCGTCGAGGTGATGGTCGCCCCCGACGCCGCCGTACTCCTCGCCACCCGGCACTAGAAGACCCGGCACCAGGAACAGAAGCGGGCCCGGGCTATTGAGCCCGGGCCCTTGTCAGCCGCCATGCGCCTGCGGGCGGCTGACCGCCTCCAGTAAATCAGTCGTTCGTGTGACTCAGGCCTCGAGGTCCACGGTGCGGGCCGTGTCGGCCTGGACCGCGACGGCGATGTCGTCCAGCACGTTCGGCGCGATCTTCGAGTCGACCGACAGCGCGACCAGGGCCTTGCCGCCCTTGCGGTCACGGCTGACCTGCATGCCGGCGATGTTCACATCGGCGTCGCCGAGGATGCGGCCGATCTGGCCGACCGCGCCCGGACGGTCCTCGTAGGTGAGGAAGGCCAGGTGCGCGGCGAGCTCGATCTCGACGTCGTACCCGTCGATCTCCACCAGCCGCTCCGACTGCCGTACGCCGACCAGCGTGCCAGAGACCGAGACCTGGACACCGTCGGCGAGCGTGCCGCGCAGCGTGATCAGGTTGCGGTGCTCGGGGCTGTCGTGGTCGGTGACGAGCCGGACCTCGAGGCCCCGCTCGGCCGCCAGCAGCGGTGCGTTCACGTACGAGACGTTGTCCTCGACGACATCCGCGAAGACACCCTTCAGCGCCGCGAGCTCGAGCACCTTCACGTCGTACTGCGTGATCTCGCCGCGCACCTCGACGTCGAGCTGCTGCGCGACGCCACCGGCCAGCGCGGTGAAGATCCGGCCGAGCTTCTCGGTCAGCCCGATACCCGGGCGGACATCCTCGGCGATCACGCCGCCCTGGACGTTGACCGCGTCCGGGACCAGCTCGCCGGACAGCGCGAGGCGCACCGACTTCGCGACCGCGATACCGGCCTTCTCCTGGGCCTCGTCGGTGGACGCACCGAGGTGCGGGGTGACGACGACGTTCTCGAACTCGAACAGCGGCGAGTCGGTGCACGGCTCGCTCGCGAACACGTCCAGACCGGCGCCGGCGACGCGACCCTCCTTGAGGGCGCTGTAGAGCGCTTGCTCGTCGACGATGCCGCCGCGCGCCGCGTTCACGATGATGACCTCGGGCTTGACCTTGTGCAGCTGCTCGTCGCCGATCAGGCCGATCGTCTCCGGGGTCTTCGGCAGGTGCACCGAGATGAAGTCACTGGTTGCCAGCAGCTCGTCCAGCGTGGCGAGCCGGACGCCCATCTGCGCGGCCCGGCCGGCCTGCACGTACGGGTCGTAGGCGATCACGTTCATGCCGAAGGCGGCCAGCCGCTGCGCGACCAGGACGCCGATCTTGCCGAGGCCGACGATGCCGACGGTCTTCTCGAACAGCTCGACGCCGGAGTACTTGCTGCGCTTCCACTCGCCCTTCTTGAGCGACTCGTTCGCGGCCGGGACGCGGCGCGCGGACGCCAGCAGCAGCGCGACCGCCAGCTCGGCGGCGCTGGTGATGTTGGAGGTCGGCGCGTTGACGACCATCACGCCGGCCTGGGTGGCGGCCTTCACGTCGACGTTGTCGAGGCCGACGCCGGCGCGGGCGACGACCTTCAGCTTCTTCGCGGCGGCGAGCGCCTCGGCGTCGACCTTGGTGGCGCTGCGGATCAGGATGGCGTCGACGTCGGCGATGGCCGGGATCAGCTCGGCGCGGTCGGCGCCGTTCGCGTGCCGGATCTCGAAGTCGGGGCCGAGCGCCTCGACGGTGGCCGGGCTGAGCTCTTCGGCGATCAGGACGACGGGCCGGGTTACGTCAGTCAGGGATGACATGGAGGGATCTCCTGCAGAAGCGGTAGGGGCTCATGATCTACAGAGCACCGCGCTGTGCCCGCTGAGGCCCAGCCTACCTCCTCCGGTCGCAGAGTGTGGTGGGCACCCAGATAGCGGGCTAGTCGGTGTCGCAGCTGACCGGGGTCGCCATCGGCACGGTCCGGTCGATCAGCAGCTTGCCGTCCACCCGGACCAGCTGGAAGCGCACGTCGAGCCGGTTGCAGTTCTGGCCGTCCGCACCCTTGGCGGTCGGCGCGAACAGGACGTTGTACGACATCCGCGCGTACGCGCCGTCCGGAGCCACGTCGGTGAGCTTCGGATTGAAGAAGTACGTCGTCTGGTGGTTGGTCCGATCCCGGTCCTCGGTCATGCCCTTGGCGTATCTGGCCGAGTACAGCGACTGCAGCCTGGGGAAGTCCTGCTGGTTCTCCAGGGTCACGTAGTTGCCGAGCAGCCGCTGCACCTCGACGTTCAGCGGCGTCCCGGCGACCTGCAGCGCCGGCTGGACCGCGATCTGCGGACCGCGCGAATGGGGGCAGTCGCCGGCCGTCGCGACGGTGAGGCCCGCCGGCGCCACCGCGACGTACCCGCGGAGGTTCTCGAGCGGGACGATCGCGCTGGCCTGCACCGTGGCGCCGGTGACGAGCCCGATCAGGCTGCCGGACTTGTCGACGACCGGGCCGCCGAGCTTGGCCGTGTTCATGACCTCGCTCAGGGCCCTCGGGTCGTCCGTCGAGCCGACCTGGTTGATCGTCTGCTTGCCCGCGGCGGTGTAACCGATCAGAGCGCGCTGCGCCTTCGGGTCGGGATCGGCGGCCGCGAGGTGCATCGGCGTACCGTCGAGGCCGATCGACTGCAGTACGGCGACGCCGTCCGAGCTGGTTCCCAGCAGGTTGGCCCGCCGGATCCGGCCGTCCTCCGTCACGATCACGATCGACCTCGGGTTCGCAACCGCCGACGCCGCGGTCAGGACCCGCCCGTTGTCGATCAGTACGCCGGATGCCTCGCCGGTCGAACCGCAGGTCGTCGCGAGCACCCGGACCACCGCCGGACCGGCAGATTTCAGTACTTCGTCGGTCTTGATGGCCAGGCGCTGCTCGTGGACGAACCAGCCCGCGCCCGCGCCGGCAGCGATGATCACCAGCAGTACGACGAACCCGGCCAGGATCCGGCCGAAGATCCACGGCCGCCGGGGCGGCGGCTGGGGCGCGGCACGGCGGCTGGGAGCCTCCAGATGGGTCAGCGAACCGGCGTTCGCGGGGATCCGCCGAGGCGGCCGCGGCAGCCCGTTCCTGCCGTCCTCCACCGCCGGTCACCTCCCCCGCAATCACCTGCCCGAACCACAACCGTCACACATTGTGTCAAAAGATGAGGCCCGGGCCATCCACCTGGATGGTCCGGGCCCCTCAGATCCTGCGGGGTACGCGGAGGTCAGCGGGCGGACGTGCCCTCGACGTAGTCGTCGTCGTGGGACTTGACCCAGGCCATCAGGCCGCGCAGTTCCTTGCCGACGGCCTCGATCGGGTGCGCCTCGCTCTGCTTGCGGAACTCGGCGAACTCCGGCGCGCCGGCGTCCTGGTCGGCGATGAAGCGGGCCGCGAAGGTGCCGTCGGTGATGTCGCCGAGGACCTCCTTCATGCGCTGCTTCACCGACGCGTCGATGATCCGCGGGCCGGACACGTAGTCGCCGTACTCGGCGGTGTCGGAGACCGACCAGCGCTGCTTGGCGATACCGCCTTCGTAGATCAGGTCGACGATCAGCTTGAGCTCGTGCAGGCACTCGAAGTACGCGACCTCGGGCTGGTAGCCGGCCTCGGTCAGCACCTCGAAGCCGTTCTGGATCAGCGCCGACACGCCACCGCAGAGGACGGCCTGCTCACCGAACAGGTCGGTCTCGGTCTCCTCGGTGAAGGTGGTCTTGATACCGCCGGCCCGCAGACCGCCGATGCCCTTCGCGTACGACAGCGCGAGGTCCCACGCCTTGCCGGTCGCGTCCTGCTCGACCGCTACCAGCACGGGTACGCCGCGGCCCTCGGTGTACTCACGGCGGACCAGGTGGCCCGGACCCTTCGGGGCGACCATGAACACGTCCACGCCGGCCGGGGGCTTGATGTAGCCGAACCGGATGTTGAAGCCGTGACCGAAGACGAGCGCGTCGCCGTCGACCAGGTTCGGCTCGATGGCCTCCTTGTAGAGCTTGCGCTGGGCCGGGTCCGGGGCGAGCACGACGATGACGTCGGCCTCCTCGACCGCCTCGGCCGGGGTGAGCACCCGCAGGCCCTGGGCCTCGGCCTTGGCCCGGCTCTTCGAACCCTCCGGCAGACCGACCCGGACGTCGACGCCGGAGTCGCGCAGCGAGAGCGCGTGGGCGTGGCCCTGGGAGCCGTAGCCGAGGACGGCCACGTGGCGGCCCTGGATCACCGACAGGTCGGCGTTGTCGTCGTAGAACATTTCAGCTGCCACTTGCGGCACTTCTCCATTCCATTGAGTTCTGGCCTTGCGGGCCATACTCCCCAGGTGGGGCGTTGAACGCGTTCAGTGTTGATTCGGTACGGCGGCGGCGGCTCGGCCTGGCGGCGGGCCCGGCACCGGGTGGTGAGAACGTTCGGCGGGTCGTGCCTGCACTGTCGGGGGTCCCGACTGGACGTGCGGCGGCGGCACCGGGACCGGCCGCAGCGTGCGGTCGGAGATGGAGCGGCTGCCCCGGCCGATCGCCACCATGCCGGACTGCACCAGCTCGCGGACGCCGAAGGGTTCCAGCACCCGGAGCATGGCTTCGAGTTTCTCGGGATTGCCGGTCGCCTCGATCGTGATCGCGTCCGGTGCCACGTCCACCACCTTCGCACGGAACAGCTGGACGGTCTCCAGCACCTGTCCGCGGGTCAGGGTGTCCGCCTTCACCTTCACCAGCAGCAGTTCACGCTGAACCGTCTGGCTGGGCTCGAGTTCGACGATCTTGATCACGTTCACCAGCTTGTTCAGCTGCTTGGTGATCTGCTCCAGAGGCTGCTCGTCCACGCTGACCGCGATGGTCATCCGGGAAACCTCGGGGTGCTCGGTCGGACCGACCGCGAGCGAGTCGATGTTGAAGCCCCGCCGCGAGATCAACGCGGCCACCCGGGCCAGCACACCGTGCTTGTTCTCCACCAGGATGCTCAACGTGTGCTTGGACATCTACAGCTCCTCCCCGTCCCACTTCGGCGCCATGTCGCGGGCGATCTGGATGTCGTCGTTGCTGGTGCCGGCCGCGACCATCGGCCACACCATCGCGTCACGGTGAACGACGAAGTCCACGACGACCGGCTGGTCGGTGACCGACATCGCCTTGTCGATGGTGGCGTCGACGGAGTCCTTGTCCGAGCAGCGCAGCCCGACGCCGCCCATCGCCTCGGCCAGCTTGGCGAAGTCCGGGATCCGGGCCGAGTGCAGGTCGGTGTTGGAGTAACGCTTGTCGTAGAACAGCGTCTGCCACTGCCGGACCATGCCCAGCGACTGGTTGTTGATCACGGCAACCTTGATCGGGATGCCCTCCAGCGCGCAGGTGACGAGCTCCTGGTTGGTCATCTGGAAGCAGCCGTCGCCGTCGATCGCCCAGACGGTCTTGTCCGGCCGCGCGACCTTGGCGCCCATGGCGGCCGGCACGGCGTACCCCATCGTGCCGAGGCCGCCGGAGTTCAGCCAGTGCCGGGGCTTCTCGAACGGCAGGTAGTGCGCGGACCACATCTGGTGCTGGCCGACACCCGCGGTGTACACGGCGTCCGGTCCGGCGATCTTGCCGATCCGCTCGATCACGTACTGCGGGGACAGCGTGCCGTCCTCGGGTTCGTCGTACGCGACCGGGTACTTCGCGCGCACCGATTCGAGCTGGCTGCGCCAGGCGTCGTACGACGGGGTGCGGCCGGAGCTCGCGATCTCGGTCCGCAGCGCCGCGATCAGGTCGGTGATGACCTCCTTGCAGTCACCCACGATCGGGACGTCGGCGGCGCGGTTCTTGCCGATCTCGGCCGGGTCGATGTCGGCGTGGATGACCTTCGCCTCGGGCGCGAACGAGTCGAGCTTGCCGGTCACCCGGTCGTCGAACCGCGCGCCCAGCGTGATCAGCAGATCGGAGCGCTGCAGCGCGCCGACCGCGGACACCGAGCCGTGCATACCGGGCATCCCGAAGTGCAGCTCGTGGGTGTCCGGCAGCGCGCCGCGGGCCATCAGCGTGGTGACCACCGGAATACCGAGCAGCTCGGCGAGCTCCTTCAGCTCGGCGCTGGCCTGGGCCCGGATCACGCCGCCGCCGACGTACAGCACCGGCTTCTCGGCCGCTGCGATCAGGCGGGCCGCCTCGCGCACCTGCTTCGGGTGCGGGCGGGTCACCGGCCGGTAGCCGGGCAGCGCGAGCTCGGTCGGCCACTGGAAGTCGACGCCCTGGGTCTGCATCGCGTCCTTGGTCACGTCGACCAGCACCGGTCCGGGCCGGCCGGTCGAGGCGATGTGGAACGCCTCGGCGATCGTGGTGGCGATGTCGGCCGGGTCGGTCACCAGGAAGTTGTGCTTGGTGATCGGCATCGTGATGCCGCGGATGTCCGCCTCCTGGAAGGCGTCCGTGCCGATCGCGGCACCGGCCACCTGACCGGTGATCGCCACCATCGGCACCGAGTCCATGTAGGCGTCGGCGATCGGCGTCACCAGGTTGGTCGCGCCCGGGCCCGAGGTCGCCATGCACACGCCGGTCTTGCCCGACGCTGCGGCGTACCCCTGGGCGGCGTGGCCGGCGCCCTGCTCGTGACGTACCAGGATGTGGCGGATCTGGGTCGAGTCGAGCATCGGGTCGTACGCCGGGAGGATCGCGCCGCCCGGGATGCCGAAGACGGTGTCCACTCCGGCATGTTCCAGTGCGCGGATCAGAGCCTGTGCCCCGGTCAGCTGCTCACTCATGAGAGAGCCTTCCTGTCCTGTCACGAATTTTGCCCAAAGAAACGGTGCTGTCGCGACCGATCCATCCTCGCTTGTGGCTGTCGTCCTGGCTCTACTGGGTCACAGATAGTCGCCCTGGCAACAAAAAACCCCTTCGGCCGGGTTGGCTGAAGGGGCGCGCTCGACTCGGTGGTCGCGTCAGTCGGCGCGCCGCACAAGTACGAGGAGAATCGATCGCATGTAGGCATTATTCGCCCGCAGACCGCGACCGGGTCAAGTTGGGCGTCTCCGTGTCTCATCATTTGATACAGCCGTCCCTAGATGCAGACAGCTCCCTCGGACGCCGATCGGACCAGCCGCGTGTATTTCCCGAGCACGCCCTTGGTGATCGACGGCGTCTTGGGGGTCCAGCCCTGCTTGCGGCTCTCGAGTTCTTCCGGGCTGATGTGCAGGTCGAGCGTGCGGTTCGCGACGTCGAGCGTGATCCGGTCGCCGTCGCGGACGAACGCGATCGGCCCGCCGTCCACAGCCTCGGGCGCGACGTGTCCGACGCAGAGTCCCGTCGTACCGCCGGAGAAGCGGCCGTCGGTGAGCAGCAGCACGTCCTTGCCGAGGCCGGCGCCCTTGATCGCGCCGGTGACCGCGAGCATCTCGCGCATCCCCGGACCGCCCTTCGGTCCTTCGTAGCGGATCACGACCACATCGCCGGCGTTCAGATCCGGTACGGCGTCCATCGCGGCACGCTCGCCGTCGAACACGCGGGCGGTCCCCTCGAACACGTCCGAGTCGAAGCCGGCGCTCTTCACGACCGCGCCCTCGGGGGCGAGCGAGCCGTGCAGGATCGTGATGCCGCCGGTGTGGTGGATCGGCTTGTCGAGCGCGCGGATGATCGTGCCGTCGATGTCCGGCGGCGCGATGTCGGCCAGGTTCTCGGCCATCGTCTTGCCGGTGACGGTCAGGCAGTCTCCGTGCAGCAGGCCGGCGTCGAGGAGCGCCCGCATCACGACCGGGATCCCGCCGACTCGGTCCACGTCGGTCATCACGTACCGCCCGAACGGCTTGAGGTCACCGAGATGCGGAACCTTCTCGCCCACCCGGTTGAAGTCGGCCAGGGTCAGCTCGACCTCCGCCTCCCGAGCGATGGCCAGCAGATGCAGAACGGCATTCGTCGAACCTCCCAGCGCCATCACCACGGCGATGGCGTTCTCGAACGCCTCCTTGGTGAGGATCTGGCGGGCGGTGATGCCCTTCTGCAGCAGGCCGACCACGGCCTCGCCGGACTTGCGGGCGTACCCGTCGCGGCGGCGGTCGACGGCCGGCGGAGCGGCTGAGCCCGGCAGCGACATACCGAGAGCTTCGGCGGACGCGGCCATCGTGTTCGCGGTGTACATCCCGCCGCAGGCGCCCTCGCCAGGGCAGATCGCGCGCTCGACCGCGTCGACCTCGTCGCGCGTGATCAGGCCGCGGACGCAGGCGCCGACCGCCTCGAACGCGTCGATGATCGTGACGTCCTTGTCCCCGAGCCGGCCGGGCATGATCGAACCGGCGTACAGGAAGACACTTGCCAGATCCAGGCGCGCGGCCGCCATCAGCATGCCGGGCAGCGACTTGTCGCAACCGGCGAGCAGCACCGAGCCGTCGAGCCGCTCGGCCTCCATCACGGTCTCGACGGAGTCCGCGATGATCTCCCGGCTGACCAGCGAGTAGTGCATGCCGACGTGGCCCATCGAGATGCCGTCGGAGACGCTGATCGTGCCGAACTCGAGCGGATACCCACCGGCCGCGTGCACGCCCTCCTTGACGGCCTTGGCGAGCCGGTCGAGGGACAGGTTGCACGGGGTGATCTCGTTCCAGCTGGAGGCGACTCCGACCTGCGGCTTGGCCCAGTCGTCGTCACCCATCCCGACCGCCCGGAGCATGCCACGGCTGGCAGTGGCCTCCAGCCCATCGGTCACTGTCCGGCTACGGGGCTTCACATCGACCATGCGGTTCACTCTATGCCCGGGCTTAATTTCGTTGTCGTCTTCCCGGGCCGCTTCTAGCATTCGCGGGTGAGCGACGATCCGTACGGCGACGAACAGCTGGTGGAGTTGTACGACCTCGACAACCCTCCCGGTGATGACCATGCCTACTACCGCGCGCTGGCCTCCGGTGCCCGCAAGGTCGTGGACTTCGGCTGTGGCACGGGTCTGCTGACCCGCTCGCTCGTCGCGCCGGGTCGGGTGGTGGTCGGGATCGACCCGAGCGCCACGATGCTCGACTACGCACGTCGTCAGCCGGGTGCGGACGCAGTCACGTGGGTCGAGGGAGACTTCCGCGCCGTCGAGCCGACTCACGACGCCGACCTCGTGATCAGCACCGGCAACACCATCATGCACATCGGCAACCAGGCCGAGGTATTCAGCGCGCTCGCGGATGCGCTCCGGCCCGGCGGCGTGATCAGCTTCGAGTCGCGCAACCCGGCGGCCCGCGCGTGGGAGCAGTGGACCCGCGAGGCGACGTACGGCGAACGCGACACGACCGTCGGCCACCTGGTCGAATGGCTCGACCTGATCGAGGTCGCCGACGGCCGGGTGATCTTCGACGCCCACAACGTCTTCCCCGACGGCCACGACGCCGTCTACCGCAATACCCTGCACTTCCGCTCCCCCGAGTCAATCACCGCCGACCTCGCGGCCGCGGGCTTCACCGACATCACGATCCACAGCGGCTGGCAGCAGCAGCCACTGGCCGGCGACTCGCGCCTGCTGGTGGTTCACGCGACGAAGTAGGCTGAGGGCACCGCGACTGGCGAGGGTGGGGTACCACCGGGGAGCGAAGAGTAGGGCGTCGTCCGCCTGGGCGCCTCCGAGTGGGTTCGGAGGTTGTCGTGCGTTATGGGATGAATCCGCATCAGTCGGCTGTGATGGAGCCGGTTGGACGGGCGCCGTTCGCGGTTGTTGCGGGTGCGCCGTCGTATATCAACGTGCTTGATGCGTTGACCGGGTGGCAATTGGTTCGGGAGGCGGCGAAGGCGTTCGGTACGCCGGCGGCCGCGTCGTACAAGCATGTGTCGCCGGCCGGGGCGGCTCTCGGTGGGAGTGTGGCCGAGGCTTATGCGCGGGCGCGGGACGCGGATCCGAAGTCGTCGTACGGCGACTTCGTGGCGGTCTCGCATCCGGTGGACGCCGAGCTGGCGGGTGTGTTGAAGCGGGTCGTGTCGGACGGGATCATCGCGCCCGGGTACGACGACGGTGTGGTCGAGATCCTGGCCGCGAAGAAACGCGGGACGTACCTCGTCCTCGAGGCGGATCCCGGTTTCGAACCGCCGGCCGAGGAAGTGCGCGAGATCTACGGCATGCGACTCACGCAACAGCGTGACGACCTGCCGTTGCCCGACGGCCTCTCCGACGATCTGAAGCTCGGCATGATCGTTGCCAGGTACACCCAATCGAACACAATCGTGCTGGTGAAGGACGGCATGACCATCGGCGTCGGGGCCGGCCAGCAGTCCCGGGTCGACTGCACCCGGCTGGCAGGCGAGAAGGCCGCGCTCTGGTGGTCACGCCGTTCGAGGGAGCCGCTGACCGGTGTGTCGATGGTGTCCGACGGCGCCCTCCCCTTCGCCGACAACGTCGAGGAAGCACACCGGTACGGCGTCACGCACATCGCCGAGCCGGGCGGTTCCATCCGCTCAGCTGAGGTCGCCGCCGCGTGCGCGGAGTACGGCATCAGCTGGCACGCGACCGGCGTACGGCTGTTCAGGCACTGAGCAGGTAGTCGCCCGAGGCAACAGCTTTGCGGACCTCGGCGGCCGTCGCGGCGGGATCGAGGGTCGAGGTGTCGATCGCGTGCGGCTCGAGCTCGCCGAGGTCCGCGAACGCGCCGTGCAGCCCGGTCAGCGCGTCGACGTCCGTCAGCTCGACTCCGTCGCGTGCTTGACCCCGCTGTAGCGTCGTGTCCAGGTCGGGCCGCAGTACGACGTACGACATCCGCCAGTCGGCCGCGGCCGCGCGGAACGGGCCGAGGAACCACGGGCCGATGATCCCGTCCACCACCACGTCGTACCCGCCGCGCGTGTAAACGCCCACAGTGGCGACGATCGCGTCGACGACCACCTCGTTCTGGTGCTGGGCCCCGGCCAGCCACGGCGCGACGAAACCGGTGCGGATGGCGCGGTAGAACTCGTCGGTCGTCAGATGCACCGTGGGACCGGAGGCGTCGGTGGCGACGAGTCGCGCCACGGTGGTCTTGCCCGAGCCGGACGGGCCGGTCAGCAGAAGCACATCGCTCATGCCGACCGCCCGTACCCGGTTACACGTGCTCGACCTCGCGAGCCGGTTGCGACGGCGGCGGTTGCGGACCGCCCTCGAGCTGGATGTCCGGGACGATGCGGTCGAGCCAGCGCGGCAGCCACCAGGCCCGATCGCCGAGCAGCGTCATCACCGACGGCACCAGGATCATCCGGACCACGCTGGCATCGATCAGCACCGCGACCGCCATCCCGACCGCCAGCATCTTGACCGTCGGGTCGTCGTCGAGCACGAAGCTCAGGAAGACCACGATCATGATCGCCGCCGCGGTGGTGATCACCCGGGCCGTCGCGCCGATCCCGATCGCCACCGCGCGATGGCTGTCCTTCGTCGCGATCCACGCCTCGTGCACCCGGGACAACAGGAACACCTCGTAGTCCATCGACAACCCGAACACGATCGCGAACATCAGCATCGGCACGAACGACGGGATCGGCACGTTCTCGTCGATCCCGACCAGCGACGACCCCCAGCCCCACTGGAAGACCGCGACGATCACGCCGTACGCCGCCCCGACCGACAGCAGGTTCAGCACCGCCGCCTTCACCCCGATCAGCAGCGAACGGAACGCCACCGTCAGCAGCAGGAACGCCAGCACGACGACCGCCCCGATCAGCCACGGCATCCGGCTGCCCACCTTCTCGGTGAAGTCGACGTACCCGGCCGTGGTGCCGACGACGTACGTCGGCTCCTGCTGGCCGGACAGCACGTCGTCGCGGATCCGGTTGACCAGGTCCTCGGTCTCCGCGGCCGACGGCGAGGTGGTCGGGATGACGTTGATGATGGCCGTCGTACCGGCACTGTTCGTGCTCGGCGGCTGGACCGCGGCGACGCCCGGCGTCTTCTGCAAGGTCGACGAGAGCCCGGTCAGCAAGGTCTGCTTGTCACCCGAGGACGGCAGTTGTACGACGACCGTCAGCGGGCCGTTGGCGCCGGGGCCGAACCCTTGCGCGATCAGGTCGTACGCCTTCCGGCTGGAATCGGCGGCCGGATCGGTGCCGGCGTCGAGCTGGCCGAGGTTCATCGACAGCAACGGGATCGCGAGGATGAGCAAGACCAGCGTCGCGGCGATGCCGTACGGCCACGGCCGATCGCTCACCTTGCGCCCCCAGCGGGCGAACGCGCTCTGCTCGTGCTTGGCGTCGCGGCGTTCGCGTTCCTCCGCGCGGTGTTCCGCGATCGCGGTCTCGTCCGGCAGCGACGACTCCAGCTCGCGTTCTTCGGCGAGGTGATGCCGGTCCTTGCGATTGAGCACGGTGAACTTCGCCAGGCCGAGCAGCGCCGGGATCAGCGTGAGCGCAGCCAGCACGGTGACCGCGACGACGATCGCCGACGACAGACCGAGCGCGCCGACGAACGGTACGCCGGACACGTACAGCCCGAGGATCGCGATCACCACGGTGCCGCCGGCGACCAGGATCGCCGCGCCGGAGGTGGACTCGGCCCGGCCGGCCGACTCGACCACACCCATGCCGTCGTCCAGTTGCTCGCGATGCCGCGACACCAGGAAGAGGCCGTAGTCGATCGCGACCCCCAGCCCGAGCAGGGTCGCGACCGTCGGCGCCGAGACCGGGAAGTCCTTGACGGCCGCGAGCAGCCCGAGGACCGCCAGCCCGCCGCCGACGCTGAAGACCGCCGCAACCAGCGGCAGTCCGGACGCGACCACGGACCGGAACATCAGGAACAGCAGCAACAACGCGAGTGCGAGACCGATCGCCTCCGACGGACCGTCGTCGGCCTGCTTCCCGATCTGGCCGGCGCCACCGCCGTACTCCACCTGCAGCCCGGCTGCGCGGGCAGGTTCGACGGCCGCGTCCAGTTTGTCGACGTACGACTTGTCGAGCGACGCCGGCACCACCGAGAAGGAGACCGGCGCGTTGACGATGCTGCCGTCCTTCGAGATGTACGCCGTCTGCGAGGTCGCCAGCGGATCGACCGCGGTGACGACGTCGGGCAGTTTGCCGACGGCCTCCATCGACGTCTTGACCACATCGGCGTGTTCGGACACCGCGCCGGTCTTCGCGTGGAACACGATCGAGCCCGAGTAGCCGCCGGCGCTGGCGAAGTCCTTGTTCAGGATGTTCAAACCAGCGGACGATTCACTGCCCGGGACCGTGTAGTTGTTGACGTACGTACCGCCGAACGCGGACCGCAGGACGAACAGTCCGACCACGACCACCAGCCAGCCGGCGATCACGAACCAGTGAAAACGTGCTGCCCCACGACCGAGCCGATCCAGAAACGCATGCATGAGGTGCCCCTCCCCCGGGCACCCCCCAGGCGACGGCCCAGCCGTCGGCCCCTCGGGCGAATCTAAATCGGCACCGGGCAGGCCCACAACCCTTCGGCACCCACAGTCACCGCAGCGCCATCGGCCGGTGACAGCGGGTCGTCACCCTCCGGCGACGCTCGGCAGGACCAGGAGCTCGTCGCCGTCGGCGAGCGGGGTGTCGAGGCCGTCGAGGTCACGGATGTTGTCGTCACGCAGATAGATGTTCACGTGCCGGCGCAGACCGCCCTGCTCGTCGGTGAGCCGTCGGCGCAATGGCGCGTCCAGCGCCGCAAACGCCTCGGCGACCGTCGTACCTTCGACCTCGACCCGCTCGGCGCCGCCGGCGAACGGGCGGAGCACGGTGGGCAGGCGTACTGCGATCATCCGACCACCGCGGCGCGCACCGTGAGTACGTCGGGCAGGTGGCTGGCGACGTCGACCCAGCTGTCGCCGGCGTCGGCGCTCGCGTAGACGCAGCCGTCGCGGGTGCCGACGTACACGCCGGCCGGGTCCGCGGCGTCGGTGGCCATCGCGTCCCGCAGTACCGGAACGTACGACACGTCGGGCAGCCCGGCGGACAGCGGCTCCCAGGTGGCGCCCGCGTCCCGGGACCGGTAGACGCGGCACTTCGCCTCGGTCGGGATCCTGTTGCCGTCCGCAACCAATGGGAAGACGTAGACCGTGTCCGGCTCGTGCGGGTGCACCACCATCGGGAAGCCGAAGTCCGACGGCAGCCCGTCCGCGATCGACTTCCAGATCGAGCCGCCGTCGTCGGAGCGGTAGACACCGTGATGGTTCTGCGCGAACAGCCGCTCGGGTACGTCGGGATGGGCGGCGAGCTTGTGCACGCACTGACCGAACTCGGGGTCGGGATCCGGCATGAAGTACGCCTTGATCCCGTGGTTCGCGGGCGACCACGACGTACCGCCGTCGGTGGTCCGGTAGACGCCGCCGGTCGACATCGCCACGCTGACGCGGTCCGGATCGGTGGCGTGCGGGAGCACGGTGTGCACGGCCTGCCCGCCGAACCCGGCGTCCCACTGGGTCCGGTGCGGGTGGTCCCACAGCCCGCGGACGAGCTCGAACGTCACTCCCCCGTCGGTCGACTTCCACAGCGCGGACGGCTGCGACCCGGCGTACACGACTCCGGGCTGACCGGCAGGCGCCGGCTGGATCTGCCAGACCCGCTCGAGCGAGGCCCCGGCATCGGCCGGGAAACCGATCGAGCCCTCCGGCGGCTCGGCCCAGGTCGCGCCGAGGTCGTCGGAGTGGAAGACCGCCGGCCCCCAGTGCTCGCTGGTGCCGCCGACGAACAGTCGCGGCCGGTCGCCACGGGTGTCGATGCCCACGGCGTACACACCCTGCATCTCGAATTCCGGCACCGGCCCGTCCAGCCGCCACACCTTGCGCGCGGCGTCGCTCCGGCCGATCCAGAGACCTTTCTTGGTCCCGATCAGCAGTACGGCCTCGGACATCGTCGTCCTCCTAGCGTTGAGGTCCTGCCACTACATTGATCAGCGGCTCGCCCGTCGCGTAGCGCTCCAACTGCGCACGGACCAGCCGGGCCACCCGCGGCGCGAACGCCGTCGACGCGCCGCCGCGATGCGGATTGATCAGCACGTTCGGAGCTGACCACAGCGGATGTCCGGTGGGCAACGGCTCGGGGTCGGTCACGTCGAGGGCGGCGCTGATCCGCCGCGTGCCGAGCTCGGCCAGCAACGCGTCCGTGTCCACGACGACACCCCGCGCGACGTTCACCAGCAGCGCGCCGTCCTTCATGCTCGCCAGGAACTTGGCGTCGACCATCCCGGTGGTCTCCGGCGTGGCCGGCGTCAGCAGTACGACGACGTCCGCGAGCGGCAGCAGCTCCGGCAGCTCACTCGTCGGGTGTACGCCGTCGCGCTCCCGCCGGGCGACCCGGATCACCTCGCACTCGAACCCGCTCAGCCGCCGTTCGAGCGCCTCGCCGATCGCGCCGTACCCGAGAATCAGCACGGTCCGGTCCGCGAGCGAGTCGTCGACCTCGTCGTACGAGTCCGGCCAGAGCTCCCGCTCCTGGTCGCGGACCGCCCGCGGCAGCCGCCGGTACGACGCCAGGATCAGCCCGACCGCGAGCTCGGCCGTCGACGCGTCGTGGACGCCGCGGGCATTGCACAACGTGACGCCTTCGGCGAGCCGCGACTGGACGTGCTCGAACCCGGCCGTCTGCAGCTGCACGACCTTCAGCGCGGGCATCTCGCGGACGATGTCGAGCACCTCACCGCCGCCCATGTAGCTCGGCACGTATAACTCCACCTGGTCCAGCAACGCCGGCCGCGGACCGCCGGCGTAGAAATCCACGTCGTACCCCTCGGGCAGGCCGCGGAGGAAATCGTCCGGGTCCTCCCAGGGCAGCCAAGCCTTCACGTCAGCCATGTGACGAACCTACTATCCCGTGCCGGAGCGGGCGCATCGTCGTACTCTGGATCGGTGCCTTCGACATCGGATCTGGCGGCGACGCTCGCACACGATCAGGCCGTCGGGCGGCTGCGGGAGTCGTACGAGCGCATCCCGCAGGGCGACCCGGTCCGGCTGGCGAAGCGCTCTTCGAACCTGTTCCGCCCGCGGACCGAGCTCGACCGGCCCGGTCTGGACGTGTCGAAGCTGACCGGGGTGATCAGCGTCGACCCGGCCGCGCGGACGGCCGACGTCCAGGGCATGTGCACCTACGAGGACCTGGTCGCGGCCACCCTGCCGCACGGGCTGACCCCGATGGTCGTACCGCAGCTGAAGACGATCACGCTCGGCGGCGCGGTCACCGGGCTCGGCATCGAGTCGTCGTCGTTCCGGGCCGGCCTGCCGCACGAGTCGGTGCTCGAGCTCGACATCCTCACCGGCGCCGGCGACCTCGTCACGGCCCGCCCGGACGGTGAGCACGCGGACCTGTTCCGGATGTTCCCGAACTCCTACGGCACGCTCGGCTACGCGACCCGGCTGCGGATCGAGCTCGACAGGATCTCGCCGTACGTCGCGCTCCGGCACGTCCGGCTCGGGCTCGACGAGCTGGCACCGGCAGTCGACGAAGTGGTTGCCTCAGGCACGTATGACGGCGAGCCGGTGCATTTCGTCGACGGGGTCGCCTTCAGCCCCGCCGAGGCGTACCTGACGCTGGGCCGCAACAGCGACGCGGCAACCCGGACGAGTGACTACACCGGCCAGCAGATCTACTACCGCTCGATCCAGCAGCGGCAGCGGGACTTCCTCACCGCGCACGACTACCTGTGGCGGTGGGACACCGACTGGTTCTGGTGTTCGGCGGCCTTCGGTGCACAGCAGCCCGTCGTACGGCGGCTGTGGCCCCGACGGTGGCGGCGCAGCGACGTGTTCCACAAGATCGTCGGCTTCGAGAACCGGCATCATTTCGCGGCCAGGCTCGCGCGGCGCCGCGGCCAGCCGGATCGTGAGCGCGTCGTCCAGGATGTCGAGATCCCGGTCGGGCGGCTCGCGGAGTTCCTGCGCTGGTTCGACGCCGAGGTGGGTATGCGGCCGGTCTGGCTCTGCCCGCTGCGGCTGCGCGGCTCGTCGGCCTGGCCTTTGTATCCACTCTCGCCCGGTGAGACGTACGTGAACGTCGGCTTCTGGGGCACCGTGCCGATCGCCCCCGGCGCTGCGGACGGCGACGTCAACCGGCGCATCGAGGCTGCCGTGACCGAGTTCGGCGGGCACAAGTCGCTGTACTCCGACGCCTACTACGACCGAGACACGTTCGACCGGCTCTACAACGTCGCAGCGCTGGCCGAGGTGAAGAAACGCTACGACCCGGACGCCCGGCTCACCGGGCTCTACGAGAAGGCGGTGACGCGCCGATGACGACGCTCGCACATCAGGTTTCGATCGCTGATGCCCTCACCACGGTGCTCCCGGACGGGCTCCCGTTCCGCTTCACGGCGTACGACGGCAGCTCCGCCGGGCCGGAGGACTCGCAGATCCACATGCACCTGGCCACCGAGCGCGGCCTGTCGTACGTCCTGACGGCGCCCGGTGACCTCGGCATGGTCCGCGCGTACGTGATGGGCGACCTGGAGATCACCGGCGTCCACCCGGGCAACCCGTACGAGCTGATGCGGCTGATCCTCGACAGCTTCCACTTCCAGCGGCCGTCCGCCGCGGAGGCGCTGCGGATCGTCCGCGGTCTGGGCTGGAGCCACCTGAAGCCGCCGCCTCCCCCGCCGCAGGAGCACCTGCCCAAGTGGCGTCGTACGTTCGAGGGGCTGCGGCACTCGAAGGCGCGGGACAAGTCGGCGATCCACCACCACTACGACGTGTCGAACACGTTCTACGAGTGGGTGCTCGGGCCGTCGATGACCTACACCTGCGCCGTCTATCCGAGCGCCGATGCGACGCTGGAAGAGGCGCAGTACGAGAAGTACGACCTGGTCGCGCGCAAGCTCGACCTGAAGCCGGGCATGCGGCTGCTCGACGTCGGTTGCGGCTGGGGCGGGATGGTCCGGCACGCGGCGCGCGAGTACGGCGTACAGGCGCTGGGCGTCACGTTGTCGGCGGCGCAGGCGGAGTGGGCCGCGGCCAAGATCAAGGAAGACGGGCTGGAGGACCGGGCCGAGGTCCGGTACCTGGACTACCGCGACGTACCCGAGCGGGATTTCGACGTGATCAGCTCGATCGGCCTGACCGAGCACATCGGCGTCCGCAACTACCCGTCGTACTTCGGCTTCCTGCTGGACCGGCTGAAGCCGGGTGGCCGGCTGCTCAACCACTGCATCACCCGGCCCGACAACCGGTTCCGTCACACCGGCGCCTTCATCGACCGCTACATCTTCCCCGACGGCGAACTGATCGGCTCCGGCCGCATCATCGCCGAGGCCCAGGACGCCGGCTTCGAGGTCCGTCACGAGGAGAACCTCCGCGAGCACTACGCCCTCACCCTGGCCGCCTGGAACGACAACCTCGTCACCCACTGGGACGAGGCCGTGGCCGAGGTCGGCCCCGCGACTGCCAAGATCTGGGGCCTCTACCTGGCCGCCAGCCGCGCCGGCTTCGAACACAACACCATCCAGCTCCACCAGGTCCTCGCCGTAAAACCCGACGCCCGAGGCAACTCCCACTTCCCCCTCCGCCCCACCTGGGGAAGCTGAACCATTCGTTGACCTGCGGTGTAGTAAGTAGGCAGGTCTAACGGAGGAGATTGCTGTGCGCGGTCGGGCTGCTGTGGTGGTTGCGGCGTTGACGTTGGCGACGGGGTGTTCGGAGGCGACTCCGAGCAGTTCGGGGTCTGCGTCGGCGCCGACGAGTGCGAGCGCGGTCGACGGGCCGGCCGCGGTGACGCTGACCGTGGCCTCGACGGTGGCGACGGGGATCGAGGTGCCTTGGGGGTTGGCGTTCCTCCCGGACAAGAGTGCGTTGGTGGCAGAGCGGGACTCCGGGAAGATCAAGCGGATCGTCGGTGGGCAGGTGTCCGACGTCGGGACGGTCGAGGACGTGAAGGCGTCGTCCGAGGGCGGGCTGCTGGGGCTGGCGGTGGATCCGGGGTATCCGGGGAAGCCCCACATCTACGCGTACTACTCGGGCGGGGACGACAACCGGATCGCGCGGATCACGTACCAGGACGGGAAGCTGTCCGACCAGCAGGTGATTCTGGAGGGGATCCCGAAGGCGGCGATCCACAACGGCGGGCGGCTGCGGTTCGGGCCGGACGGCTTCCTGTACGCCGGGACCGGGGACGGCTCGGACCGGCCGAACTCGCAGGACGACAACTCGCTCGGCGGGAAGATCCTGCGGATCACCACCGACGGGAAGGCCGCGCCGGGTAATCCGGACGGGCGGGTGTGGATCACCAAGGGGCACCGGAACGTGCAGGGGCTCGCGTTCGACGGGAACCAGCTCTACGCCGCGGAGTTCGGGCAGAACACCTGGGACGAGCTGAACGCGATCAAGCCCGGCTCGAACTACGGCTGGCCGGCCGCCGAGGGGATCAGCCGGCTGGACGGGATGACCGACCCGATCGCGCAGTGGCACACCGCCGACGCGTCACCGTCGGGGATCGCGTTCGCACAGGGGCACATCTTCATGGCGTCGCTGCGCGGTGAGCGGCTGTGGGCGATACCAGTTGCCGATGGCAAGCGAATCGGCGAGCCGCAGGCGTTCTTCACCACCAAGTACGGGCGTCTGCGCACGGTCGAGGCGGCACCGGACGGCTCGTTGTGGGTGACGACGTCGAACACCGACGGCCGCGGCCAGCCGCACGACGGCGACGACCGAATTCTCCGGGTGACGCTGAGCAGTTGAGAGATGGGGCACGTCTTGAGTCGTCAACCGTTTCAGACCTTGGGTCGTCTGGTACTTGTGAAGTAAGCAGACGACCTGAGGAGGAGATCGGTATGCGGACCGGCCAGGGGCCTGGCGTTCCCAGCAGTGTGATCGCTGCGGTGAGCACCTACGAGGATGCTCAGCAGACAGTGAGCTACCTGCGAAGTTACGGGATGGACGCGGCTCGCCTGGAGGTGGTCGGCGCCGGACTCCGCCAAGCGACCAGACACCGGACCGTCCCGGTCGCGCGACTCGCCGGTGTGAGCGCGCTGAAGGGCGCGGCACTCGGCGTACTCGCGGCCGTCTTCGTGACGCTGGTCGCCGAGACCACGCTCAACGGGTTGGCCGTCGTGGTGTGGGGCTTCGTGTACGGCGTCCTCGTCGGGACGCTCTGGGGTCTGTTCCGCGGTCTCATCCGCAACCGCCCCGAGGCCACCATCACCCAGGTCCTCCCCACCAGCTACGAGATCCGCTGCCCCACCGACGAACTAGCCGTAGCCCAAACCCTCCTCGCCGACGCCACCGACGTCGAGGACGGCCGGGTCGAACGCGAGGTCATCGCAGACGCACCTCAAGCCACCCACCACAAGAACGCGGCTTGAGTTGGTGAGGTGCCGGCTCGGTCGGAGCCGGCACCTCAGCAGCTACTAGATACCCAGCTTCTCGTTGAGGAGCTGCCGGACCTTGGCGGCGTCGGCCTGGCCGCGCATGTCCTTCATGACGGCGCCGATCAGGGCGCCGGCGGCGGCCGGTTTGCCGGAGTTGACCTTTTCGACGACGTCGGGGTTGGCGGCGATGGCTCGGTCGATCGCCTCGATCAGCGCCGAGTCGTCCGACACGAGCGCGAGACCGCGCTTCTCGATGATCTCCGCGGGCGTACCCTCGCCGGCCAGCAGGCCCTCGAAGACCTGACGCGCCAGCTTGTCGTTCAGCGTGCCCTCGTCGACCAGCTTCTGGACCTCCGCGACCTGCGTCGGGCCGACGCCCAGCGCGTCCAGGTCCTGCCCCGACTCGTTCGCCGAGCGGGCCAGCTCACCCAACCACCACTTCTTCGCGGCGGCCGGCGTCACGCCCAGCTCGATCGTCGCCACGATCGGCTCGAGCGCGTTGCCGTTGATGACGTCGCGCATCTCGAGGTCGGTGAAACCCCACTCCTCCTGCAGCCGGACCCGGCGCAGCGAAGGCGCTTCGGGCAGCGTCGCCCGGATCTCCTCGACCCATTCACGCGACGGCGCGACCGGCACGAGGTCGGGCTCCGGGAAGTACCGGTAGTCCTCGGCGTCGGACTTCTCCCGGCCGGACGTGGTGATGCCGGTGTCCTCGTGCCAGTGCCGCGTCTCCTGCACGACCTTGCCACCGGACGACAGCACCGCCGCCTGCCGGGTGATCTCGTACGTCACCGCACGCTCGACCGAGCGGAACGAGTTCACGTTCTTGGTCTCGGTCCGCGTGCCCAGGACCGACGACCCGCGCGGCTTCAGCGACACGTTCGCGTCGCAGCGCAGCGAGCCCTGGTCCATCCGCACGTCGGACACGTCCAGCGCGAGCAGCAGATCACGCAGCATGCTCACATACGCGCGCGCGACGGCCGCGGCCTTGTCCCCCGGCACCTCGATCGTCTTCGTGACGATCTCGATCAGCGGGATACCGGCCCGGTTGTAGTCGACCAGCGAGTGCGACGCGCCGTGGATCCGGCCGGTCGCGCCACCCACGTGGGTGGACTTGCCGGTGTCCTCCTCCATGTGCGCGCGCTCGATCTCGATCCGGTACGTCTCGCCGTCGACGACGACCTCGGTCCAGCCGTTGAACGCGATCGGCTCGTCGTACTGCGAGGTCTGGAAGTTCTTCGGCATGTCCGGGTAGAAGTAGTTCTTCCGGGCGAACCGGCACCACTCGGCGATCTCGCAGTTCAGCGCCAGGCCGATCTTGATCGCCGACTCGACACCGCGCGCGTTCACCACCGGCAGCGCACCCGGCAGACCGAGGCAGACCGGGCAGGTCTGCGTGTTCGGCGGCGCGCCGAACTCGGTCGGGCAGCCGCAGAACATCTTCGACTTCGTGTTCAGCTCGACATGGACCTCGAG
Source organism: Kribbella sp. NBC_00662 (assembly GCF_041430295.1). Lineage (GTDB taxonomy): Bacteria > Actinomycetota > Actinomycetes > Propionibacteriales > Kribbellaceae > Kribbella. Next base: position 7,897,653 of record NZ_CP109029.1, read on the forward strand.
ACCCATGACCGGGTCGTACTGCGTCAACGCGTCATTGATTTCGAGAACATCGGCGGTCATCGGGTCACCTCCAGCTCCGGAGCCTTGGTCATCAGTACGCCGCCCCACTGCTCGGCCAGCGCGGACTCCAGCGCGGCGCCGACCGTGTAGCACAGGTCGTCGCGCATCACCGGCGCCATCACGTGGAAGCCGACCGGCATGCCGTCCTCGTCGGCGAGGCCGCACGGGAACGACGCGGCCGCGTTGCCGGCCAGGTTGGACGGGATCGTGCAGAGGTCGTTCTTGTACATCGCGATCGGGTCGTCGATCCGGTCGCCGATCGCGAACGCGGTCGTCGGCGTCGCCGGCGAGACCAGGACGTCGACCTGCTCGTAGGCCTTGGCGAAGTCGCGCGCGATCAGCGTCCGCACCTTCTGCGCCTGCCCGTAGTAGGCGTCGTAGTACCCGCTCGACAGTGCGTGCGTGCCGAGGATGATGCGGCGCTTCACCTCGGCGCCGAAGCCGGCCTCGCGGGTCAGGCTCGTCACCTTCTCGGCGCTGTTCGTGCCGTCGTCGCCGACGCGCAGGCCGTACCGCATCGCGTCGAACCTGGCCAGGTTCGACGAGGCCTCGCTCGGCAGGATCAGGTAGTAGGCCGGCAACGCGTACTCGAAGTGCGGGCAGGAGACCTCGACCACCTCGGCGCCGAGCTTGGTGAGCAGCTCGACCGCCTCGTGGAAGCGCGCCTCGACACCCGGCTGGTATCCCTCGCCGCCGAGCTCCTTCACCACGCCGATCCGCAGACCGGCGACATCACCGTTGCGGGCGGCCTCGACCACGGCCGGGACCGGCTGGTTGATCGACGTCGAGTCCATCGGGTCGTACCCGGCGATCGCCTCGTGCAGCAGCGCCGCGTCGAGCGTCGTCCGGGCACACGGACCGGGCGTGTCCAGCGAGGACGCCAGCGCGATCAGCCCGTACCGCGAGGTGCCGCCGTACGTCGGCTTGACGCCGACCGTGCCGGTGAACGCACCCGGCTGGCGGATCGAGCCGCCGGTGTCGGTACCGATCGCGAGCGGCGCCTCGTACGCCGAGATGGCCGCGGACGAACCGCCGCCGGAACCGCCCGGGATCCGGGCCAGGTCCCACGGGTTGTGGGTCGTGCCGTACGCCGAGTTCTCGGTGGAAGAGCCCATGGCGAACTCGTCCATGTTGGTCTTGCCGAGGATCACGATCCCGGCCGCCTTCAGCCGCTGCACGACGGTCGAGTCGTACGGCGGCTTCCAGCCCTCGAGGATCTTCGAACCGGCCGTGGTCGGCACACCCTCCTGGGTGAGCACGTCCTTCAGCGCCAGCGGCACGCCGGCCAGCGGAGCGAGCTGCTCGCCCGCCGTCCGCTTGTCGTCGACGGCCTTCGCCTGCGCCAGCGCGCCCTCGGTGTCCACGTGCAGGAACGCGTGCACGGCACCGTCGACGGCGGCGATCCGGTCCAGATGGGCCTGGGTGATCTCGACCGAGCTGGCCTGCCCGGACGTCATCAGCTCCGCGAGCTCGGCCGCGGTCTTCCTGGTGAGATCTGACATGTCAGTCCTCCTCCAGGATCCGCGGCACCCGGAAGCGCTGCTCCTCCTGGGCGGGCGCGCCGGAGAGCGCCTGCTCGGGCGTGAGGCACGGAACGTTCTCGTCCGCGCGCATCACGTTGGTCAGCGGCAGGGCGTGCGAGGTCGGCGGGATGTCGTCCGCCGCCACCTGGCTGACCTGCCCGACCAGTCCGATGATCTGGTCGAGCTGCGGCGCAAGGTGGTCGAGCTCGTCGTCGCTGAGCTCGATCCGCGCCAGTCGCGCCAGGTGCGCAACCTCTTCGCGGGTAATCGATGGCATGAACTATCCAATGAGTGCAGTAACCGGAGGTGCAAGACCGAGAGGTTCTCGGTGTTACCCCCGCCATCTTAGGGGGCGAGATGACAGTGATGTTTCGCCGTCCCCCGGCCTGTGGACAAGACCTCGATGAGATGGGCGCGCGTGTTTGTGGCTACCGCTCTGTAACATGGGCGGCGACAGGGCGTTACGCGCTTGGTGATCGGCTGGGAGATGATCGTTCGGTGTTTCTGCTGCGCTTGATCATCCCCGACCGGCCCGGTTCGCTGGGCACCGTGGCAACGGCTCTCGGCGAGGTGAATGCCGACATCCACGCGATCGAGATCGTCGAGCACCGTCGCGAGAACGGCACGGCCGTCGACGACATCGTCGTCGACCTCCCGCCCGGCGTCCTGCCCGACCGCCTCGTCTCCGCGTGCAACGGCGTGCCCGACGTCGAGGTCATCTGGTTCTCGCGGTACGGCGCCGGCGGCGGACTGCACATGGACCTCGAAGCGGTCGAGCAGATGACGTCTGCTCCCGCGGACGCGATCGACATCCTGGTCGAGCAGTCCCCCGCCGTACTGCACGCCGACTGGGCCGCGCTGCTCGACGGCACGGGCAGCGAGGTGAAGGTCGCGCTGGAGACGAGCGCGACGCCCGAGTTCGGCGACATCGCCGGCCGGTGGCTGCCGATGGAGAAGGCGACCACGCTGGAAGCGCCGGACCACAAGGGCCTTGCGGAGTCCGTACTGGTCGCGGCGCCGCTGGAGTCCGATCACCGTGTCCTGGTGATCGGCCGTCGCGGTGGGCCCGAGTTCCTGGGCTCCGAAGTTGCCCGCCTGTCCTACCTGGCCTCACTGGCCGTCACGATCCGCGCCACCGCCTGACGCCCCACCGACATGCCGAAGCCCCCGCCAAGTGGCGGGGGCTTCGCTCTGCGTGGGATCAGGTGAACTGGAAGTAGGCGAGCACCCACAGCGCGGCGATGATCAGCAGGACCACCACGCCGACCAGGGCGACGATCAGGATCGCCTGGCTGTTGCTGCCGTTCTGATCCGGGAGGTCGAACTGCGTGGGGCCCCAGGCCCCGCCGCCGTCGACACGCCGGCCCGCCTCGGGCGGTGGGGCGACCACCGTCCGCGACTCCCGCTTCTCCCGGGGGAACTTCATCCGGCCTCCGACCAACTACTTCTCAGACGTAGAACGACTCGTACGTGATCTCGACCTGCTGGGAGGAATAGCTGTCCGAGCTGTTCCCGCGGATCTCGACCCGCCAACCGGCCACATAAGAAGCGTACGACTTCCCGTCACTGTGCGCCTGGATGTACGACTTCAGCGCCGCGGTATCGCCGCCCTTGAGCACCCCGAAGGCGTCGTTCAGCGCGGTCGGCAGCGCCTTCTTCACATCCGCGGTGTCGCCGGAGGCGCTGACCTGGATGTCCTTGATGCCCTCGCCGTCGCTGGCGTAGAAGTACACCCGCTGCTGGCCGTACTTGCCGATCTCCTTGGTGCAGGAGCTCGTGCACACGTACGCCTTCGACTTCAGCGCGGCGACCATCTGCGGCTTGGTCGTGTCGAAGGTCTTGTCCGGAATGTCGAGCGACTCCTCGCCGGACTTCGCGCCGGTCAGCTCGTAGGTGTCGCCGTCGTTGCGCAGCTGGAACTCACCCCAGCTGCTGTCGATCTTCTCCGACTTCTGCCCTTGCTTGACCGCGTCCTGGACCTTTTTCACCTGGTCGCCGCCGAACGTGTCGTTGCCGACCGCCTGCAGCACCTGGTCGAACACGACCGCGGCGTTGTTGTTGTTGTCCTCGTTCACCGACTCGAACTCGATCGCGATGATCGTGCCGTCCGGCTTGAACTGGAACAGCGCCTCGGCCTGCGAGCGGTCCTCGTACTTGAAGCAACCGCGGTGCGCGCCCTGCGCGGTGTTGAACAGGTCGCTGCAGCCGAACCCGTTGCCCTGCAACTTCTCGGTGGCGTTCTTGGCCTGACCGGTCGCGTTGCCGAGCTCGCCGTTCTCGCCGCCCTTGGACTCGCCGCCGGTCGGCTGCCCGGTGGCGGTCGGGTTCGACTCCGGGGTGTCGTCACCGCCGAACTGGTGGATTCCGAGGAACACCAGCAGCGCGATCACGATGATGCCGACCACACCGCCGCCGACCACGAACGGCAGCTTGTCCTTGCTGATGCCGAGCGGGCCCTTGTCGCGACCGCCCGGACCACCGCCCGGACCACCGCCCGGACCACTGCCCAGGTTGCCCGGCTGCCACGGCGACTGCCCTTGCTGCTGCCATCCGCCCTGCCGTGGCTGCTGGGGACGCTGGCCCCACGACTGCTGCTGGTACTGCTGCGGCTGCTGTCCCCACCCCTGCGGCGGCTGACCAGGCTGACCACCCTGGCCGGGCTGCGGCCCCCAACCACCCTGCTGGCCGCCCTGGCCCGGCTGCGGACCCCAGCCACCTTGTTGCGGCTGACCGTGCGGCGATTGGCCGTGGGGAGGCTGTCCCTGTGGCGGGTGGCCCTGGTGAGGGGGCTGGCCCTGTTGTGGCGGGCGCTGGCCCCACCCGCCGCCCTGCGGCGGGGGCTGCTGCCCCCAGCCCGCCTGCTGCTGGTTGCCCTGCTGAGGCGACTGGCCGCCGTGCTGGCCGCCCTGCCCGTCCTGTCCCCCGTGCTGCCCGCCTGGCTGGCCCCCCGGCTGCCCAGGACCCCATGGCCCTTGCGGCGGCGTCGTCATATCTGCTCCTTCTGACCCACGTCTCGACGTGCAAAGTTAACAGTCCGACGGCTCAGCACAGCCGCCGGATCCACCTCGCACGAGGCAGTTGTGAATCGTTATCCCGCGTCCGCCGAACCGGTCGTCGCGACCCCGCTCGCCGCCTCGGCGCCATCCGCCAGCAGCACCTCGAACCCAGCCGCGTCCAGGATCGGTACGCCGAGCTGGACCGCCTTGTCGTACTTCGATCCGGGCGAGTCACCGACCACGACGAAGGACGTCTTCTTCGACACCGAGCTCGCGACCTTCCCGCCGCGCCCGACGATCGCCTCGGTCGCCTCGTCCCGGCTGAATCCCTCGACGGTCCCGGTCACCACGACCGACAGTCCGGTCAGGATCTGCGGAAGGCTCGGCCCGGTGCGTTCCTCGCGCATCACCACGCCTGCGGCGAGCCAGTTGTCCACGATCTGCTGGTGCCACGGCACCTGGAACCACTCGATCATCGCCTGCGCGATGGTCGGCCCGACGCCCTCGATCTCGGCCAGCTGCTCCTCGCTCGCCGAACGGATGTCGTCGATGTTGTCGAACACCTCGGTGAGCGCGGCAGCCGCGGTCGGGCCGACGTGCCGGATCGAGAGCGCGACCAGCGCCCGGGACAGGGGCTTGGTCTTGGCCTCTTCCAGGTTCGCGAGCAGTTTGCGCGCGTTCGCCGACAGGGCGCCAGCCTTGGTCGTGAAGAAGGCGCTCTCGACGAGCTTCTCCTCGGTCAGCGAGAACAGGTCGGCCTCGTTGGCGATCAGGCCGCCGGTGATCAGCGCGTCGGCCGCCTTGAACCCGAGCCCCTCGATATCGAACGCGGACCGCCCGGCCAGGTAGAACAGCCGCTCCCGCAGCTGCCCCTGGCAGTACTGCGAGTTCGGGCAGCGGATGTCGACGTCGGACTCCTTGGCCGGCGCCAGCACGGTGTCGCACCACGGGCACCGCGTCGGCATCTCCCACGCAGGCAGTCCCTTCGGACGGAGGTCGACCACCGGTCCGAGCACCTCGGGGATCACGTCGCCCGCTTTCCGCAGTACGACGGTGTCGCCGGGGCGGACGTCCTTCCGGGCGACCTCCTTGGCGTTGTGCAGCGTCGCGTACTCCACGGTGGAGCCGGCGACGCGGACCGGCTCCATGTGCGCGAACGGGGTGACGCGACCGGTGCGGCCGACGTTCACCTCGATCTCGATCAGCTTGGTGTTGACCTCTTCCGGCGGGTACTTGAACGCGATCGCCCAGCGCGGTGCGCTCGAGGTGGATCCGAGCGCGCGCTGCAGGTCGACCTCGTCGACCTTCACCACGACGCCGTCGATCTCGTGGTCGACGGAGTGGCGGTTCTCGCCGTAGTACGCGATGAACTCGTTGACTTCCTCGAGCGTGCCGACGCGGCGGGCGCGGTCGCTGACCGGCAGGCCCCAGGCCTTCAGCTGCTCGTACGCCTCCGACAGGCGGCCGATGTGATGACCCTCGACCTTGCCGAGACCGTGGACGACGAAGCGCAGCGGACGGCCTGCCGAGACCCGGGGATCCTTCTGGCGCAGCGATCCGGCCGCGCTGTTGCGCGGGTTGGAGAAGACGTCCTTGCCGGCCTCGACGAGCTGCGCGTTCAGCTCCTCGAAGTCCTCGACGCGGAAGTAGACCTCGCCGCGAACCTCCAGGAACGACGGCAGGTCCTTGCCCTTCAGCTGGTTCGGGATGCTCTTGATCGTGCGGACGTTGGGCGTGACGTCCTCGCCGGTCCGGCCGTCGCCGCGGGTCGCGCCGCTGACGAGCTTGCCGTCCTCGTACACCAGGTCGAGCGCGAGGCCGTCGACCTTGAGCTCGCAGATGAACCCGCTGTCGTGGATCTGCTGCAGCGTGACCTCGCGCTCGAGACGCTTGGCCCAGGCCTCCATCTGCTCGGCGGAGAACGCGTTCGCCAGGCTCTCCATCCGCATCGGGTGCTGCACCGGGGAGAACAGCGTGGAGATCGGGATGCCGACCTTCTGGGTGGGCGAGTCCGGCGTGCGCAGCTCGGGGTACTGCTCCTCGAGGTCCTGCAGCTCGTGCATCAGCGCGTCGAACTCGCCGTCCGAGATGATCGGGCTGGCCAGGTAGTACCGCGCCCGGTGGTCGTCGATCTCGGTGCTCAGCTCCGCGTGCCGCACCCGCGCCTCGGGCGTCGCGACCGGCTGCTCAGTGCCCTTCTCCTCCGTGCCCATGAGCAGAACTTACAGGGGCCGACCGACTATTTTGCCCAGACCGGACCTAAGCGTCGGCGGCTTCTCCGACCACGTCGACGATCCGGCGGAGCAGCTCCAGTCGCGTTCTGGCGTCGGCCGGTGACGGAGCGGCGGCGAGTCCACAGGCCGGGGTGATCACGATCTGCTTCATCAGCTCAGGGTCCAGGCCGAGTTCGCGCCAGCGTCGTACCAGCGGTGCGGCGGCGTGATCGGGCTCCGGGATCGGGCCGGTGGTCGGGACGACTCCGGCGTACAGGGTCGTGCCGGCCTCGGTTGCGATGGCGACCTGGTCCCAGGCGGCGTTGTTCAGGAGCGAGACATCTACAGCTATCCCAGCGGCGCCGGACTTGGTGAAGACCTCGATGGGCGGGCGGGCTGCGCAACAATGCACGACCGTGGGCGCGGCTGTGGTGAACAGGCTCAGGAGCTCCACAGCACCCGGACCGTCGACAGAGCGGTGTTTGCTCCAGCCAGAGGCCGTCGGCACCGCTCCAGCGAGTACGGCGGGCAGTCCGGGCTCATCGACCTGCAACACCAGCTCGGCGCCCGGCACGCGCTTCCGTACTTCGGCCACGTGCTGCTGCACTCCATCAGCCAGCGCCTGTGCCAGATCCCGCCGTGCACCGTGGTCCGCGAGCACCTTGTCGCCGCGCGGCCGTTCAATCGACGCAGCCAGCGTCCACGGCCCGGTGACCTGGATCTTCAGCGGCCCCTCGTACTCGTAGGCGTATTCCTCCAGCACGTCCAGGTCTTCCTGCAGCAACGCGCGCGCACGCCGCTGGTCCAGACTCGCCCGTGCGTCGCCACCACCGGTCAGCCGCCACCCGGCAGGCTGCAGGTCAGCAGCCAGCTCGGTCAGTACGGCGACGGTCCGGCTCAGCATGTCGCCGTACGGCCGGGCCGGGAGCTCCGGGAGGAACGGGATGTCCACCAGCTCGAGTACGGCGCGCATCCACTCGCGAATGTCGTCTCCGGGGACCGATCCGAGCCCCGTGGTCGTCATACGGCGGCCGCGACTCGCTGGACCGAGTCGATGGTGGCGGAGCCGATCACTCGGGTTCCGTCGTACAGCACGACCGCCTGTCCCGGGGCGACGGCGGAGGTGGGCTCGTCGAACGAGACCCGCACCTGGTCGCCCTGGACCGTTGCGGTCACGGCGACTTCCTCTCCGTGTGCGCGGAGCTGGGCCGCCGCCTGCAGCTCGCTGGTGGGCTCGGGTCCGCACCAACGGGGCTTGGAGGCGGTCAGCTCCGAGACCGCGAGCTCCTCGCGGGAGCCGACGGTGACCGTGCGGTCCACCGGGCTGATGTCGAGGACGAACCGCGGCTTGCCGTCCGCGGCGGGCGTACCGATCTTGAGCCCCTTGCGCTGCCCGATGGTGAACCCGTGTGTCCCCTGGTGGGAGCCGAGCTTGTTGCCCTGTGCGTCGACGATGTCGCCCGGCGCCTCGCCCAGCTGCCGGCCGAGGAAGCCCGCGGTGTTGCCGTCGGCAATGAAGCAGATGTCGTGACTGTCCGGCTTGGCCGCCACCGACAGCCCACGCCGCTCCGCCTCCGCCCGCACCTCGGTCTTCACCGTGTCACCGAGCGGGAAGAACGCATGGGCGAGCTGCTCCTGCGTGAGTACGCCGAGCACGTACGACTGGTCCTTTGCCGGATCCACCGCCCGGTGCAGCTCACGCCCGGACGCGGTGTCCACGATCCGCGCGTAGTGACCGGTAGCGACCGCGTCGAAGCCCAGCGCGAGCGCCCGCTCCAGGACGGCGCTGAACTTGACCTTCTCGTTGCAGCGCAGGCACGGGTTCGGCGTACGGCCCGCGGCGTACTCGTTGACGAAGTCCTCGACCACGTCGGCGTGGAACCGCTCGGCCAGGTCCCAGACGTAGAACGGGATGCCGATCACGTCCGCGGCTCGGCGGGCGTCGCGGGAGTCCTCGATCGTGCAGCAGCCGCGGGCGCCGCTGCGGTACGACTGCGGGTTCCGGCTGAGTGCCAGGTGTACTCCGGTCACGTCGTGGCCGGCCTCGACCATCCGCGCCGCCGCGACCGCGGAGTCCACTCCGCCGGACATGGCTGCGAGTACCCGCATCAGGTGTTCCTTCCCACGTTCTGCAGACCGGCGGACTTCGCGCGCTCCACCACCGGCCCGATGTTGTCCAGGACGGCGTCGATGTCGGCCTGGGTCGAAGTGTGCCCGAGGGTGAACCGGAGCGAGCCGCGGGCCCGCTGGTCGTCGTACCCCATGGCCAGCAGGACGTGGCTCGGCTCGGCGACCCCGGCGTTGCACGCGGACCCGGTGGACACCTCGATGCCGCGTGCGTCGAGCAGCAGCAACAGCGAGTCGCCCTCGCAGTCGCTGAAGGACAAGTGTGCGTTATTGGGCAAGCGGCCGGCCGGGTCACCCGACAGTTGCGCGCCCTCGACCGTGCTGGTGATGCCTTCGATCAGCGCGTCCCGCAGCTCGGTCAGCCGGCGCGCCTCGTCGGCCTGGTGCTTGATCGCGTGCTCCATCGCCACGGCGAACCCAGCGGTCGCCGGCACGTCCAGCGTGCCGGACCGTACGTCGCGCTCCTGTCCCCCGCCGTGCAGGATCGGGGTCAGCTTCGTCTCCTTGTGTACGACGAGCGCTCCGATCCCGTACGGACCGCCGAGCTTGTGGGCGGACACGGTCATCGCGTCGACACCCAGCTCGCCGAAGTCCACCGGCACCTGGCCGATCGCCTGCACCGCATCGGTGTGCACGGGTACGCCGTACTGCTGGGCGAGCTCTGCGATCTCCCGGACCGGCTGGAGCGTGCCGACCTCGTTGTTCGCCATCATCAACGTGATGAACGACACGGACTCCGGATCGCTCTCGACAGCCCGCCGTACGTCGTCCGGGCTCACCCGGCCGAGCTCGTCGACCGGCAGCCACTCGATCTCGGCCTGCTCGTGCTGACCGAGCCAGATCGCCGGATCGAGAACGGCGTGGTGCTCGATACCGCTCAGCAGGATGCGGCGGCGGCGCGGGTCCTCGGCCAGGCGGGACCACCACAGGCCCTTCAGCGCGAGGTTGTCGGCCTCGGTGCCGCCGGAGGTGAACACCACCTCGCTGGGCTGCGCGCCGAGCGCCGCAGCGATCGACTCCCGCGATTCCTCCACCGTCCGCCGGGCACACCGGCCCGAGCCGTGCAGGGACGACGCATTGCCGGTGCGGGCGAGGTGATAGGTCATCGCCTCGATCGCAGCCGGGAGCATCGGAGTCGTCGCCGCATGGTCCAGGTACACCGTGCGGCGGTCGGAAGCAGTCATGTCGGTTTCAAGAGTATGTCCGCCACGGATGTTCCCGCCTGTTGGGCCTGTCAGGTGGACCAGCTGCACCTGAACACCGGCTGATCATGGCAGAGCTGCTTCGTCGGATCGAACGAATTCCGGTCGGCCCGTTGTGCCGCAACACCAATACCGCGAGGGGGCGGCACGCCTAGCGTCGGCGCATGGCGACTCTGAGCGAGATCGAGACGTGGCTACAAGACCGGCTGGCGGCGCTGCTCGCCGAGCATCAGGTCCCCGGTGCGGCGGTCGGCGTACTGCTGGGCGGCGAGGTGATCGACCACGCGGCCGGCGTACTGAGTAAGTCGACCGGGGTCGAGACGACAACCGACTCGGTGTTCCAGATCGGGTCCATCACCAAGGTCTGGACGACCACGCTGGTCATGCAGCTGGTCGACGAGGGCAAGCTGGACCTCGGCCAGCCGGTCCGCTCGTACCTGCCCGAGTTCGTCATCGCGGACGAGGCCGCGGCCGCTGTCATCACCACACGGCAGCTGCTGTGCCACACCGCCGGGTTCGAGGGCGACATCTTCAACGAGACCGGTAAGGGCGACGACGCCGTCGAGAAGTTCGTCGCCACGCTCTCCACCACCACGCAGCTGTTCCCGCCGGGCGAGATGTTCTCCTACAACAACGCCGGCTTCGCGGTACTCGGCCGCCTCGTCGAGGTACTGCGTGGCACGCCGTACGACGCCGCGCTGCGGGAGCACGTGTTCACGCCGCTCGGCCTGGCCCACGCCGCGACCGATCCGTACGAGGCGATCCTGCACCGGGCCGCCGTCGGACACATCCAGCCGGAGACCGACGCCGCGCCGGTACCCGCACCGATCTGGGCGATGACTCGTGGCATGGCTCCGGCCGGCGCGATGCTCGCGACGAGCGCCCGTGACCTGCTGGCCTTCGCCAAGCTCCACCTCGACTCCGGTACTGCGGCCGACGGCAAGGCCGTCCTGAGCGCCGCGAGCGTCAAGGCGATGCAGGAACCGCAGGTCAAGCTGCCCGCGCTCGGGATGATGGGCGAGTCGTGGGGCCTGGGCTGGGAGCTGTTCGACTGGGGCGGTACCAAGGTGATCGGCCACGACGGCGGGACGATCGGCCAGAACGCCTTCCTGCGCGTCGTTCCCGAGCACGGGCTCGCCGTTGCGCTGCTGACCAACGGCGGCGAGACCATCGAGGTCTACAAGAAGGTCTTCGGCCACCTGGTCCAGGAGCTCGCCGGGCTGACGCTGCCACCGCTGCCGACACCGCCCGCCGAGCCTGTGCCGGTGGACGTGGACCGGGTCCTCGGCACATACAGCTGCGAGGTCGCCGACATCACCGTGCGCCAGGACGAGGACGGGAAGATCTGGCTCGACCAGACCCCCAAGGGCATCTTCACCGAGCTCGGTCCGAAACCCGACCCGGTCGAGCTGATCGGTCGCGACGAGCAGAGCCTGATCGCGGTCAAGGCCGAGCACGGCATGCACCAGCCGCACGTCTTCGTCGGCGACGACGGCTCCGGCCGTGCCCTGTACCTGCACAGCGGGCGGGCCCTCCGCCGCGCAGCCGTCTGATTCCCGGAGGCAACATGCGATCCGTACGCACCGCCCTCGCGGCCGGAGCCCTCGTCACCGGACTGGCACTGTCCGCCTGCAGCTCGGGCGAGCAGACCGCCCGTACCGGTCAGACCGCCGAGGGCAAGACGATGACCATGGCGATCAGCGCCGATCCCGGCAACCTCGATCCGCAGTTCACCTCGTTGTCGGTCACCATGCAGGTCGACTGGTTCCTGTACGACTCGCTGGTGGGCATCTCCCCCGACGGCAAACAGGTGCCCGGTCTGGCGGACAAGTTCGAGGGCAACAGCACCACGGCGAAGTACACACTCCGCAAGGGGGTCACCTGCGCGGACGGCAGTCCGCTGACGGCCAGCACGGTCGCGCAGAACATCAACTTCGTCGGAGATCCGGCCAACAAGTCCACGCGCATCGGCGTGTTCATCCCGCCGGGCGCCAAGGCGACCGCCGACGACGCAACCGGCACGGTCACCGTCACTGCGCCGGCTCCGGACGCGTTCCTGGTCCGCAACGTCGGTGGGCTGCACATCGTGTGCAGCAAGGGAATGAAGGACCGCAGCATCCTCAAGCAGGGCTCCGACGGCACGGGGATGTACACGGTCGCGGAGGCTGTCCCCGGCGACCATTACACGCTCACCCGACGCAAGGAGTACGCGTGGGGGCCGGGCGACTTCAAGCAGGATCAGGCCGGTCTGCCGGACAAGGTCGTGCTGAAGGTGGTCAGCAACGAGACCACTGCGGCCAACCTGCTGCTGTCCGGACAGGTCAACATCGTCGCGATCGCCGGTCCGGACAAACAGCGACTCCAGGCCCAGAAGACGTTCCAGCGGGAAGCCGGTACGCCACTGGGTGAGCTCTGGTTCAACCAGAAGCCCGGTCTGCCCACCGCGGATCTCGCCGTACGCAAGGCGCTCACGCAAGCACTCGACCTCACCCAGCTCGGCAAGGTGATCACCAGCGGCACCGGTTCGCCGGCGACGCGGCTGGTTGCCCCTGGCATGGGTCCGTGCTCCGACGACACCGTCACCGGCAATCTGCCCGGTCACGACCTGGACGCTGCCAAGGCGGCGCTCGACGCGGCCGGCTGGAAACCTGGCGCGGGCGGCATCCGCGAGAAGGCCGGTACGAAGCTGTCGCTGGTCTTCTACTACCCGACCAGCCTCGGCCCGACATTGCAGTCCGGCGCTGAGCTGCTCCAGAAGGCGTGGAGTGAGCTGGGTGTCGATGTGTCGCTCAAGGCTGTCTCCACGGCCGAGATCAGCACGGTCGTCCTGGCCGGTCAAGGCACCTGGCACGCCGGTCTGATCCCGCTGACCGTGTCCCTGCCGAGCCAGCTGGTCAGCTTCCTGTCCGGCACCGGTCCGCCGAACGGCAGCAACTTCTCCTCGATCAAGAACCCGGAGTACGACGCTGCGGTCGCCAAGGCCGCCGCGATCCCCGGCGCCGATGGCTGCGCGGACTGGGCGACGGCCGAGCGCGCGCTGTTCAAGCAGGTGAACCTGGTGCCGTTCGTCAACTCGACCGTGCCGATCTTCGGCAAGGGCGCGACGTTCGACCTGAGCGAAGGCAGCGTGATCCCGTCGTCGATCAAGATGCAGGGGTGAGCCGGTGACGACGACGACGGTCAGCGTTCCGACTCTCACCACTCACCCGTGGCTCGGCTTCGCCGTACGGCGACTGGGCCGGCTGGTCGGCTCTGTCCTGATCCTGGTCAGCGCAGCGTTCCTGATGATCCACCTGATCCCTGGTGACCCGGTTCGGGGCGCACTGGGACCTGCAGCCGCACAGAGCCTCGTCGATGCCCAGCGTGCCTCGCTGGGCCTCGACGACCCGCTCTGGCAGCAGTACGTGAACTTCCTGCACCACCTGCTCACCGGCAACCTCGGTACGTCGATCACCACCGGACTGCCCGTCTCCGACGTGATCCGGGACCGCCTACCTGCCACGGTCGAGCTGGCCGTCGCAGCGTTCCTGGTGGCGGTGCTGATCGCGGTACCGCTCGGTCTGGTGATGGGGGTCCTGACTCGCGGAGGACGCCGGCCGCGAGCCGAGTTGGGCTTCACTTCGACCGCTGTGGTGCTTGCTGCGATTCCTGAGTTCCTGTTGGCGGTTGGGCTCGTCTATGTGTTCGCGGTGACGTTGCACTGGTTCCCGGTCGCGGGGCGCGGCAGTGTCGCGTCGTACGTGCTGCCGGTGCTGTCGCTGGCTGTCGGTCCGGCCGCCGTGCTCGCACGCATCTGCCGCGTCGAACTGCTGGCCGTACTACAGACGGACTACCTGCGCACCGCCCGCGCGAAGCGACTGCCTGCCGCAGCGATCTACCTGCGCCATGCACTGCCTAACGCGGTAACAGCCACGATCACGCTCGGCGGACTGCTGCTCGGTGGCATGGTCGCCGGGACCGTGCTGGTCGAGAACGTCTTCGGCTGGCCCGGGCTCGGCAGCACGATCGTGTCCTCGATCATCGCGAAGGACTACCCGCTCGTGCAGGGCGTGGTCCTCGTGTACGGGGTCGGCGTACTGCTGGTGAATCTGGCCGTCGACGTCACGCTGGCCCTGCTCGATCCCCGATCCACCATCAGGGAGAGCTGATGCGCCGTTGGACCGCCATACTGCGGACCCCGGTCGGCGCCGGCGCCGGCCTGCTGCTGCTCGGTGTACTGCTGCTCGCCGTCTTCGCCCCGATCCTCTGGTCACATCAGGCGAACGCGATCGACACCGACCACCTGCTGCAGGGACCGTCGGCGGAGCATTGGCTCGGCACCGACAACCTCGGCCGGGACATCTTCTACCGGGTACTCGTCGCGTCACGTACGTCGATCCTGCTGGCACTGATCGCGACGTCGATCGCGGTGGTCACCGGGCTTGCGCTCGGCAGTGCGCCCGCGATCCTCGGCATGCGTGGCGGGCGGATCGCGACGGCCGTGGTGAACATCGCGGTCGCCTTTCCCGGACTGCTGCTCGCGCTGTTCTTCGCGGTCGTGTTCGGTGTGGGCGCGAAGGGCGCCGTGCTGGCGATCGGCTTCGCGGGTGCGCCGTCGTTCGCGCGGCTGACCCAGACGCTGGTCGCAGGGGTTGCGGAGCGGGACTTCATCGCCGCCGCGCGGATCGCCGGGGTCGGCCGGTTCCGGATGCTCGTGCGGCACATCCTGCCGAACATCGCCGAACCGCTCGTGGTGAACGCGACCATCGGCGCGGGCGGCACGTTGCTGGCCTTTGCCGGGCTGTCGTTCATCGGGTTGGGCGTGCAGCCGCCGGCATACGACTGGGGCCGGATGCTGGGCGAGAGCCTCAGCGGCATCTACGTGCATCCAGCCGCAGCGCTCGCTCCTGGAGTCGCTGTGGTCATTGCAGGGCTGGCGTTCAACCTCTTCGGCGAGGCAGTGGCCAAGGGTCTCGGCGTACAGGTTCCTCGCGCGCGGTGGGCCGACCGTACACCGGAAGCGACGCCCGCGCGTGACGACAGCAGCGACGCCGTGCTCGTGGTGGAGGACCTGCACGTCAGCTTCCCCGGTCCGGTCACGCCGGTCACTCCGGTCCGTGGTGTCAGCTTCACCATCCACAAAGGCGAGATCGTCGGCGTGGTCGGCGAGTCCGGCTCCGGGAAGAGCCTGACCGCGCTTGCAGTCGCCCAGCTGATCGAGCCACCGGGTGAAGTGCGTGCGGCTGAGCTGTCGTTCCTGGGTGCTCCCCTACTCGGCCGTCTGCCGGTGCGCAGTACAGCGGCGGTGCGGCGACGGCTACTGGGTACGTCGTTCGCCATGGTGTTCCAGGACCCGATGACGTCGTTCAATCCGACCAAGCGGGTCGGCGTACAACTGGCCGAGGGTGCACGCGAGCACCAGGGCCTCACCCGTCGTGCTGCGATGGACCGTGCGATCGACCGGCTGCGGGCGGTACGGGTACCTGCGGCCGAGCGCCGGGCGCGGCAGTACCCGCATGAGTTCTCCGGCGGCATGCGACAGCGGGCCATGATCGGTATGGGGCTGATGGGCGCGCCGGCACTGATCGTCGCCGACGAGCCGACCACTGCCCTGGACGTCACCGTGCAGCGGCAGGTACTGCGGTTGCTGGAGACGATCCGCACCGAGGACGACGTCGCGGTGCTGCTGATCAGCCACGACATCAGCGTGGTCGCACAGATCTGCGACCGCGTCCTGGTGATGTATGCCGGGCGCATCGTCGAGGACCTGCCGTCGACGGAGCTGGCCACCGGTGCGCGGCATCCGTACACGCGGGCGCTGCTGGCCGCAGTACCCGATCTGGACACAGCGCTCGACGAACCGCTCGCCGTGATCCCCGGGCGTCCGGTGGATCCGGCGCGGTTGCCGGACGGGTGTGCGTTCGCGGCGCGGTGTGCGTTCGCGTCGGACCGGTGCCGGGCCGAGGACCCGGTGCTGATCGATCAGGTGGCGTGCTGGCATCCGCAGGCGCAGGCTGAGTACTCGAGCTTCCGGACGGGGCAGGGATGAGCGAACTGCGCTTCGAAGACGTGACGGTCCGGTACGGCCGCACGCTCACAGCTGTCGACGGCGTCGACCTGACCGTGCCGTCGGGTCAGGTGGTCGGACTCGTCGGCGAGTCGGGGTCCGGCAAGTCGACGTTGGCCCGTGCGGCAGTGGGGTTGGCCGAGCCTGCGGGCGGACGGATCCTGCTGGACGGCGTACCGCTGCTGCATCCGCCGGGTGCGCGGCGGCCGCTGCAGATGGTGTTCCAGGATCCGTACTCATCATTGGATCCACGGATGACCATCGGGGACTCGATCGCCGAGGCGATGCCCAGAGCGGATCGTCGACGCGACGAGGTGGTCCGGCTGCTCGAGCTCGTCGGGCTCGACGCCGACCGCGTCTCGGCGTACCCCGGTGCGTTGTCGGGCGGTCAGCGGCAGCGAGTCGCGATCGCGCGGGCGCTGGCCGGCAAGCCGGAGGTGCTGATCGCCGACGAGATCACCTCCGCACTGGATGTGTCGATCCAGGGCACCGTGCTGAACCTCGTCCGCACGCTGCAACGCGAACTGCGGTTGTCGATGCTGTTCATCTCGCACAACCTGGCCGTGGTGCGCTACGTCAGCGACATCGTCGCGGTCATGTACCTGGGCCGGATCGTCGAGGTCGGCCCGGCGCGCGACGTACTCGGCAACCCGCAACACCCTTACACCAAAGAGCTTCTCGCTGCGGCTCCGCGACGCGGTTCGACCTCGTTGCCGCCGCCGGACGAGGCTCTGGTCGCGGACGCCGAGCCGGCCGATCCGCATCATCCGCCGGCGGGCTGCCGGTTCCATCCGAGGTGCCCGATCGGTCCGCTGATCCGGACCGACCGTGAGCACTGTCTGACCCTCGATCCCACCGCCGAGGCCGACCATCGTCTGCACCGCGCCGCCTGTCACCACGCAGCCGGCGTACTGCGGGCCGTCGGCTCGAACCCGCCTGTACTGCAGGAACTCAAGGAGGACTCCCAGTGACCCGACGTCTGCGCATCGACGACCTGACCGAGCTTGCCGTACCTGAGCAGCCGGCGCTGTCGCCGGACGCCACCCAGCTCGTCTACGTCCTCCGGACCACCGACGCGAAGGCCGATCGCACGCTCCGGAGTCTGTGGCGGATCCCGGCCGCCGGCGGTACGCCGCAGCAGCTCACCCGCGGCGACGCGGACTCAACACCCGTCTGGTCGCCGGACGGGACGCAGCTGGCGTTCCTGCGGGCGAAGGACGGGCCTGCGCAGATCTGGCTGCTGCCGGCCGGAGGTGGTGAGCCGGAGCAGCTCACCGAGCTGCCACTCGGTGCGGGAGCTCCGAAGTGGAGTCCGGACGGGACGCGGATCGCTTTCGCTGCGCCGGTCGACATCGCGGCCGGTAGCGACGGTGAGCACGCGCCGATCACCACAGAGCGGCTGGACTACCAGGCTGACGGCGCCGGCTGGCTGCGGACGATCCGCAAGCATCTACACCTCGTGGATATCGAGTCAAAGGAGTGCCGACAGGCCACCGAGGGAGACTGGCACGCCGGCGACCCGGCCTGGTCACCTGACGGTGCGAAGCTCGCCTTCGGAGCTGCTACCGCACCTGACGCGGATCTGACTCCCACCGCCCCTGCCTACGTGCTCGACGCATCGGATGCCAAGGCCAAGCCGCAGCTGGTCGGTCTGACCGACGGACTGGCCGGCACGGTGACCTGGACCGCGGACGGCGCCGCACTGCTCATCGTCGGCATGCTCTCGGGGCCGGTCGGTCATGCAGGTCTTCTGAAGCTTTCGCTGGACACGGGCGACGTGGCGAACCTTGCGGCACCGCTCGACCGCAACGTGATGTCTGGAGGTGCTGCGTACCCCGGCGCTCTACCGACGTTGGTGGACGAGGGCCGCACCGTCGTCTTCGCTGCGCGGGATCGTGGGTGCACGCACCTGTTCTCGGTGCCTGTTGAGGGCGGCGTCCCTGAGCATGTGTTCGGCGAACCGGGACAGGTCGTGTCCGGGCTGTCCGTCTCCGGTGGTGTGGCGACGTTCGCGCTGAGCACGCCTACGTCGTTCGGGGAGATCGTCACGCTGGACCTGGCGACCGGCACGGCGACAACGCGGACGACGTACGGCGAGAAGGTGCCCGAAAGCTTCGTCCGGGTCGAGCGCGAGTTCACCATCTCCGACGGGACCGTGGTGTCCGGGTGGCTCGTCCGCGACCCGGCCGCCGACGGACCTCAGCCTTTGCTGCTCGACATCCACGGCGGTCCGCACAACGCGTGGAATGCCGCAGCCGACGAGGTGCACCTGTACCACCAGGAGCTGGCGGCGCAGGGCTGGACCGTGCTGCTGCTCAACCCCCGCGGCAGCGACGGATACGGCGAGCAGTTCTTCAACGCAGCACTCGGAGCCTGGGGTACGGCGGACGCGCGCGACTTCCTCGAGCCGCTCGACGAACTGGTTGCCGAAGGCATCGCCGACGCCGACCGCCTGGCCGTCGCGGGCTACAGCTACGGCGGATTCATGACCTGCTACCTGACCAGCCGCGACGACCGGTTCGCCGCCGCAGTCACTGGCGGCGTGGTCAGCGACCTCACCAGCATGGCCGGTACGTCGGACATGGGTCACTTCCTCGACGTCTACGAGCTGAACAGCTCCACCGACTACAGCTCCATGTCGCCGTTCGCCGAGGTCAGCAAGGTGGCGACGCCGACACTGATCCTCCAGGGCGACGCCGACGTACGCTGCCCGATCGGACAGGCCCAGCAGTGGCACACCGCGCTCCGCGAGAACGGCGTACCGAGTCAACTGGTGCTCTACCCGGAGGCCAGTCACCTGTTCATCGTGGAGGGCCGGCCGTCCCATCGCCTCGACTTCAACCGTCGCATCCGCGACTGGGTCGAGCAGTACGCCGGTGACGCGAGCGGTCCGCGCCGGGCGAAGATCGACGCGGCGCACTGGCAGCGTCGACTGACGACGCTGGCGGCACGGCACGGCGTACCGGGTGCGACGCTCGGCATCCTGCGGGTGCGGCCGGGAGCGGACGACGAGCTGGTGGAGGCGGCGACCGGCGTACTGAACAAGGACACCGGAGTCGCGGCCACGACCGATTCGGTCTTCCAGATCGGTTCGATGTCGAAGGTCTGGACGGCGACGCTCGCACTGCAGCTGGTGGACGAAGGACTGCTCGACCTGGACGCACCGATCAGCCAGGTGCTCCCCGAGTTGCAGCTGGGCGATCCGGACGTCGCGAAGCAGGTGACGATGCGGCATCTGCTCACCCACACCAGCGGGATCGACGGCGACGTCTTCACCGACACCGGTCGAGGTGACGACTGTCTGGAGAAGTACGTCGATCTGCTGGCAGAGGTCGTACAGAACCATCCGCTCGGCGCGACGTGGTCGTACTGCAACTCCGGCTTCTCGCTGGCCGGTCGGGTGATCGAGAAGCTCACCGGGTCCACCTGGGACCAGGCGCTGCGGGACCGGCTCATCACACCACTCGGCCTGCAGAACACAGTCACGCTGCCAGAAGAGGCGCTGCTCCGGTCGGCCGCGGTGGGACACGTCAGCGAGGGCGAAGAAGAGCCGAAACGCACACCGGTCTGGGGACTTCCCCGCTCGCTCGGACCGGCCGGACTGATCACGTCGACCGTGGCGGATGCGCTGGCGTTCGCACGACTCCACCTGAACGATGGCGTCGCACCGGACGGGTCTCGTTTGCTCAGCGAGGCCTCGGTTGCGGCGATGGCCGCGCAGCAGGCGGAGCTGCCGGACAAGTACTCGCTGGGTGACTCGTGGGGGCTCGGCTGGATCCGGTTCGGCTGGGACGGCCGGCGGCTGATCGGGCACGACGGCAACACGATCGGCCAGGCTGCATTCCTGCGGGTGCTGCCGGACGAAGGACTGGCCGTCGTACTGCTGACGAACGGCGGTCACACGCGTGACCTGTACCAGGACCTCTACCGGGAGATCTTCGACGAGCTGGCCGGCGTCTCGATGCCGACGCCGCTAGCTCCTCCCGCGGAGCCGCCGGTTGTCGACGTACGCCGGCACGTCGGTCGGTACGAGCGCGCCAGCACGATCCAGGAGGTGCTGGTCGACGACGAAGGTCCGCTGCTGCGGATGACGATCACCGGTCCGTTGGCCGAACTGCTGCCGGAGCCGACGGAGGAGTTGCGGATGACGCCGGTCGACGAGAGCGGCGACCTGTTCGTGGTCCGTGCGCCCGGGGCGCTCACGTGGACTCCGGTGACGTTCTACTCGCTGCCGACCGGCGAGAAGTACCTGCACTTCGGGGTCCGCGCTACGCCGAAGGTCAGCGGATGACCGAGCTGGTCGAGCGGTTCGCGGCGCGGTTGCCGCAGATGCTCGCGGATCTCGAAACCCTGGTGACGTGTGAGTCGCCGTCGTCGGATGTCGCGGCGGTGGCTCACAGTGCGGACGTGGTCGCCCAGCTCGGAGCGGAGCGGCTGGGCGCCGAACCGGAGTACGTCGTGGTCGACGGCTGCACGCATCTGCGCTGGCGGCTCGGTGACGGGCCGCGGCGGGTGCTCGTACTCGCACACCACGACACCGTCTGGCCCCTCGGCTCGCTGACCACGCATCCGTTCACGAACGAGGACGGCGTACTGCGGGGGCCGGGCTGCTTCGACATGAAGGCCGGCCTGGTGATGGCTCTGCATGCGATCTCCACGTTGTCATCGGCAACTGTCACCCTGCTGGTGACCGGGGACGAGGAGCTGGGGTCACCGTCGTCGCGAGAGCTGATCGAGTCCGAGGCGGCGGGATGCTCGGCCGCTCTCGTGCTGGAGGCGTCGGCGGATGCCGGTGCGCTCAAGCTCGAGCGGAAGGGCGTGTCGGTCTACGAGGTGCGGATCACGGGGCGGGCCGCACATGCGGGGATGGAGCCGGAGCTCGGCGTCAACGCCTCGGTCGAGGCGGCACACCAAGTCCTTGCCATCAGCAACCTCGGCGACGCCGGGCGGGGTACGACGGTCACGCCGACAGCACTGACCTCGGGGACGACACGAAACACCGTGCCCGCCGCCGCGGCGTTCTTCGTCGATGCCCGTGCCTGGACCGTCGAGGAGCAGCTGCGGGTCGACGAGGCGATGCACGCACTCCGACCGGTGTTGCCCGGGAGTTCGCTGGAGATCATCGGCGGGCCGAACCGGCCGCCGCTGGAACGCAAGATGTCCGAGGAGCTGTACACGCGAGCCTCCCGGCTCGCGGTCGATCTGGGCCTGCCGGCCATGCGCTCGGTCGCTGTCGGCGGCGGATCGGATGGCAACTTCACCGCGGGGATCGGTACGCCGACCCTCGACGGACTGGGCGCCGTCGGTGGTGGCGCACATGCCGACGACGAACACGTCGTGGTCGCCGAACTCGCCCCGCGGACGGCTCTGCTGGCCGCCCTGCTGACCGACCTGTTGGACCGGCCATGACGCTCGATCTCAGCCCGTCGATTGCCGCCGCTACCGAGGCGGGTATCGACGCGGCGGCAGCGGCCGGAGTACGGGTACGTGAGTTGCGGGAGCTGGCGGAGCTCGACGAGGTCTACCGGTTGTACGACTCGATCTGGCGGCCGGATCCGAGCAATCCCCCGGTGACGACCGAGCTGCTCCGGGCATTGACGAAGGCCGGCAACTACGTCGGCGGCGCGTACGACGGGGACGAGCTGATCGGCGCCTGCGTCGGGTTCTTCTCGGCGCCGGCGGAGGTCTCGATGCACAGCCACGTCGCCGGTGTGTCGGGGGCGGCGCGCGGCCGGAACGTCGGATTCGCCCTGAAACTGCATCAGCGAGCCTGGGCCTTGCGCAGAGGTGTGTCGACGATCTCGTGGACGTTCGATCCGTTGATCCGGCGCAACGCGTACTTCAACGTGGCGAAGCTCGCGGCACGGCCGACGGAGTACCTGACGAACTTCTACGGCGACATGCGCGACGGGATCAACAGCGGCGACGACACCGATCGGTTGCTGGTGCGGTGGGAGCTGGACGCTCCGGCTGTCGGCGCCGCAGCGGCTCGGCGGTCCGCGATCACCGACATCGGTTTGATGCCTGGGGCAACGGTTGCGCTGGCGAGCGGGGCGGACGGGCGGCCGAGGGTTGCCGGCTCCGCGGGCGACGACGTGGTGCTGGTCGCCGTACCGCCTGATGTCGAGGGGTTGCGGCGTACGGATCCGGGCGCCGCGAAGGCGTGGCGGGCCGCGTTGCGTGAGGTGCTGGGCGGGTTGCTGGCGAATGGTGCGCGGGTGACCGGGTTCGATCGGGCCGGATGGTACGTCGTCGAGCAGAAGGGTTTGTGATGAAGCTGACCGGATTCGAACTGCGGCGGATCTCGATGCCGTTGGTGTCGCCGTTCCGGACGTCGTTCGGCACCGAGACGACGCGGGACGTGCTGCTCGTGCGCGCCGTGAGTACGGAGTCCGAGGGGTGGGGCGAGTGCGTCGCGATGAGCGGACCGCTGTACTCGTCGGAGTACGTCGACGCGGCGGCCGACGTACTGCGGCGGTTCTTCGTACCCGCGCTGGCTTCGGTGGACTCCGCTGTGGGGGTCGGGCCCGCGTTGAGCCGGTTCCACGGGCATCGGATGGCCAAGGCCGCGGTGGAGACCGCCGTACTCGATGCCGAGTTGCGGGCCGAGAACCGTCCGCTGGCACGTGAACTGGGTGCGGTGCGGGATCGGGTGCCGTGTGGTGTGTCGGTCGGCATCATGGACTCGATCGGCGAGCTGCTCGATGCGGTGGGCGGGTATCTCGAGCAGGGCTACGTGCGGATCAAGCTGAAGATCCAGCCGGGGTGGGACGTCGAGCCGGTGCGCGCCGTACGCGAGCAGTTCGGCGACATCCTGCTGCAGGTCGACGCCAACACGGCGTACACACTGGCCGATGCGCGGCACCTGGCTCGGCTCGATCCGTTCGATTTGTTGCTGATCGAGCAGCCGCTGGACGAGGAGGACGTGCTGGGGCACGCGGATCTGGCCCAGCAGATCAGGACTCCGGTCTGTCTGGACGAGTCGATCACGTCGGCGCGCGCCGCGGCCGCCGCGATCCGGCTGCGCGCTTGCGCGATCGTCAACATCAAGCCGGGTCGTGTCGGCGGCTATCTGGAGGCCCGGCGCATCCATGACGTCTGCGTCGCCAACGACATCCCGGTCTGGTGCGGCGGCATGCTGGAGACCGGCATCGGCCGCGCCGCGAATGTTGCCCTGGCCGCCCTACCTGGGTGCACGCTGCCCGGTGACACGTCGGCCTCGGACCGCTACTACCGAACCGACATCACGCCGCCGTTCACACTCGACAACGGGCATCTGCCGGTGCCGACCAGCCCTGGCATCGGGATCGAGCCCCTGGAGGCCGAACTGGCGGCGGTGACGACAAGTACCGAATGGCTGCCGATTTGACGCTTGGACAGGACCTACGCTGGGGGTTCGGAGGTGAGCGGTGACGAATCGACCGCGGGCAAGCCTCGGCCGGGTTCTCGACGACCTGGGCGCGACCTTGCTGGAGCTCGTGCACGGGGACCCGGATCGGCCGGCGGAGATCGGCGGGATCGTCATCCACGATCCACTCGACGAGCCCGTGCTCCCCTCGCACGCGCTCGTCCTCGGCGTCGGTCTCCACGAGCCCGACCGGATCGCCGACGTACTGCATGATCTCGGCCGGCAGCAGGCCGCCGGGCTGGTCGTCCGCTCCCCCATCGCGGCCGGCGACGTCCTGGCCGCCGCTGTGGCCGAGTCGGGCGTCGCGCTGCTGGCTCTGACTCGCGGCGCGTCGTGGGACCAGCTCGCCGTACTGCTGCGGTCCCTCCTCGCCGACGGTGATGTCGGTGAGGTGGAGACCCTCGCCGGTATGCCGTCCGGTGATCTGTTCGCGCTCGCCAACGCTACGGCGGCTTTGCTCGATGCGCCGGTGACGATCGAGGACCGCAGCTCGCGGGTACTCGCGTTCTCGGGACGCCAGGACGAGGCCGACACGGCGCGGGTGGAGACCGTGCTCGGCCGTCAGGTGCCGCAGCGGTACTTCCGGCTGCTGACGGAGTACGGCATCTTCCGCGAGCTGTACCGCACCGACCGGCCGGTCCACGTGCCGCCGTTGCCGACGAACGGCGAGACGTTCACCATCCCGCGGGTCGCGGTCGCGGTCCGCGCCGGGGACGAGATCCTCGGGTCGATCTGGGCCGCCGTACGCGATCCGCTCACCGCTGAGCGTTCGCAGGCGCTGTGCGACGCGGCGAAGTTGGTTGCCTTGCACATGCTTCGCATCCGCGCGGGTGCCGATGTCGAGCGTCGTCTGCGCGCCGATCTGGTCAGTACGGCGCTGGAGGGGGGCGCCGGCGCCCGTGCGGCCCTGGACCGGTTGGGCCTGGCCGGCCAGCACCTCGTCGTACTCGCTCTGGGAATCATCGCCTTCGACTCGGACGAGTCCGTCGTCGCCGAGCTCGCGGGTGAATCGCTCGTCAGCCAGGCCGGGCTCGCCGGGGAGCGTCAGCGGTTGGCCGATGCGTTCGCCATGCACCTGGGGGCTGTGCACCCGCGGGCAGCAGCTGCGTTGGTCGGCGATGTCGCTTACGGACTGATTCCGGTCCGCCCCGACCGGACCGACGGCGAGGAGCGCGCCGTACGGATCGGCAAGCACTTCCTCGAACGGATCGGCGACCGCGTCACCGCCAGCATCGGAGTCGGCCCGGTGGTTGCCGAGGCCGCGCACCTGCC
Source organism: Kribbella sp. NBC_00662 (assembly GCF_041430295.1). GTDB lineage: Bacteria > Actinomycetota > Actinomycetes > Propionibacteriales > Kribbellaceae > Kribbella. Next base: position 7,922,500 of record NZ_CP109029.1, read on the forward strand.
CAACGCACGTGCCGGTGCCGACCGCGCTCTCCGGGTACTGCGAACCGGCCGTGGCGCACCCCGTGTCGCCCGACTCGCTGACGTCCACGTCGACACCCTCCTGCTCGAACTGCGCGACCTGATCGAAGCACGCGGCGACGAGCCGACCGGTCCGATCGCCCGGCTCGTCGCGTACGACCGCCGGCACAACACCGACCTGGTCGAGACCCTGCGGGCCTGGCTCGACGCCTTCGGCGACGTCGCAGCCGCTGCCGCGGCGGTCTACGTGCATCCGAACACCTTCCGGTACCGCCTCCGCCGGCTGGCCGAAGTAGGCGGGCTGGACCTCGACGACCCCGACTCCCGCTTCGCCGCAATGCTGCAACTCCGGCTCGTCCCCACCACCTGATGACCCGCTGGCACGTCATCCTTCCGGAGAGCAATCGCGGACGAGGGGACGGGGCACATGACCGACTGGTGGCGGGAACGGCGGCAGAACGAACAACTCGAGGACCTGCAGAGCGAGATGTCGTACGCGCGGCAGCAGACGTCGCGACTGCAGTCGCAGCTGTCTCAACTCCAGGGCGGTCTGCAGGAGCGGGTCAATCGCCTCTCCACCGCGTTTGACGCGTTTGTCGAGCTATCTGATCTCCGGTATGAGATGGCCGGCTTCTTGGAGGCTGCTGAGCTGCGGCGCTACGCGACTCGCGTGTTGACTGCGATGGCTTCTGGTGCGCCGCTTCCGCCGGTTGGCGAGCCGGTGCCGGAGTACTGGTTGGGACCGGCGACTGAGGCGCTGGTCAACGGCGGGCAGGACGAGAAGGCGCTTGCTACGGCGATGGGGCTCGACGAGCGTCGTACGTCGACGTTCCTCGCGCTGGCGCTGGCTGCGCTCGGGGAGCGCCATCGGGTGCGGACCGAGTGGCTGGATGTGGCGTTCGGCGTACTGCCTTCGGATGGGACTGTTACGCGGGTGCAGCGGGTGTTGTGGGCTACTGCGGCGCGGGGTGGGTTCGGGGCGGACGGACTGGCGCTCGTGGTCAAGCGGCTGCAGTCGGTCGCACCACCCGCAGACGGCTGGCTCCCCAAGCTCGAGAAACGCGGCGAGGCCCCTCGCACCTCCAGCGCCCGCTTCGAAGCCGTAGCCGAACAGGAAACCGCCCGCACCCGCCTCACCCGAATCCGCACCGCCATCGACTCAATAGCCAGCAACACCGAAGCCCGCGAACCTTCCCCCACCCTCAACTACCTCCCACCCAACGACGCCTCCACCAACCCCCTCGAGCACGACACCACCCGCGACCGCGGGCACGCCCCCACCGCCTCGGCACCCAACACCCCACGCACCACCCGGCACGACACCACTCGTGACCTCAAGCGTGGCTCGGGGCGTGGTTCCAGGGGGCGGGAAGGCGGGCGTGAGCGGGGTTCGGGTGTGGAGGGAGCGGCGGCACCGGACAGCACCGCGGGGCTGTTGCGGCTGTTGATCTCCGAAGGGAGTGAGCCGGAGCGTGAGTCGCTGGCGCGCGTCGCCGTACTGCGTGGTCAGATCAGCGGCGCCGGTGAATCTGCCGTCGAGCGCCTCGAGGACTCGGTCGGCACGGTCGAGGAGCTGCTCGCCGACGACCTCGCCCAGACCGATGACCCACACCTGGCAGCCGCCGTACTCCGCGTCATCGGCCCGTCAGTTCTCCCGGCGATCGAAGATCTAGCACAGATCGCCGGCCGGCCGAGCCCGACGCAGATCGACGTGACCGGCGAATCACACACGATCGCGATCCACCCCGACGGCCCCGACCAGCTCCAACTCAACACAGCCCTGTCGTCGATCAAGCAGTCCGCCGGCACCGTGTCAGCCGGCAAGTACGCCGTACCGGCCGTCCTCGTCGGCGTCGGCGCGGTCCTCGCGATCGGACTCGGCTTTGTGAACGCGATCTGGATCGTCGCCGGCCTGATCCTGATCGGCATCGGCGCCTTCCGCTACTGGAACATCCGCACCGCCGCCAAGAACGACCGAACCGCAGCCGCCGACCGAGCAACCCGCCTCACCGACCGCTGCACCACCGCCGCTACCCAACTGGCCGACTACACAAAGTCCACCGAGTCCCGCCAAACCTCCGTCACCACCGACCTCAATACCATCCGCCAACACCTCACCAACTAACCCACCAGCCCCACCGGGGCCACGCTCACCCGCAGGTGGGATGGGTTACTGGGTGCGCCAGGTGCTGTGGTGGGTCCAGTTGATGATTTCGGCGGCTAGGTGGCTGTTGAAGAGCGACGTGGTGCCTGTCAGGGCGGTGTGGGTTTTGGTGTGGGTTTTGGTGTGGGGTGAGTAGCGGGCGAGGAGGTCTGCGGTTGGTTCTCGGCGGCCGGTGTCTTCGGCGGCTATGACTAGGGTGGCGAAGGGGGTGTGGCTGCGGGGATGGAGGGAGAGAACGCAGGCGCGGGCGGCTTCGCTCAGGTCTACATAGCCCCAGAGGTTGCGGCGGTTTTCCTCGGGTGGGGCGTCGGCGATGTAGCGGCGTACCTCGTCGGGGGTAAGGATCCAGTGGAAGCGTAGAGCGGTGACCTGTACGCCGCGACGGGCGTACGTCTGGCCCATCCGTTCGAGCACGTCCTTGGTGAGCGCGTACGGGTCGACGTAACGGAGCTCGGTGTTCTCGTCGATCGGGACGTCCGGCGTGCCGAGCTCCTCGGGTGACCAGGCGGTGCCGTAGATCGAACCGCTGGAGGCGAGCACGGCCGTGCGGATGCCTTGCTTCCAAGCCTCTTCGAGAGCGTTGAACGTCGTGATCGTGTTGAGCTCCAACAGACGGACCGGCTCGATGTTCTCGGGGCTGGCGATGCCGGCGCAGTGCACGATCGCATCGGCACCGCGGAGCGAACGGGCGACCGCCTCCCGGTCCATCAGATCGACCGGGTCAGGCCCGGTGACGTCCGCCTCGATCACCTCGTGGCCGGCAGCAACCAACTGCCGGCAGACCTCCGCGCCCAGCTTGCCTCGTGCTCCACTGACCCAGATCCGCATCTACCGCATGCTAGCCGGGGCATTTCAGAGCCGATCGCCTGATACGTGCAGCGGGCCGGCTCGGGAGGGGAGCCGGGCCGGCCCGCTGCAGCGCCTAGCGCGGGATCAGGACTTGCGCTTGGTGACTTCTTCGGTGGCGGTCGGGAGGACCTTGTGCAGGTCGCCGACGACGCCGAAGTCGACCAGCTCGAAGATCGGTGCCTCGGGGTCCTTGTTCACCGCGACGATCGTCTTCGAGGTCTGCATACCGGCGCGGTGCTGGATCGCACCCGAGATGCCGGCCGCGACATACAGCTGCGGCGACACCGTCTTGCCGGTCTGACCGACCTGGTACGCATGCGGGTACCAACCCGAGTCGACCGCCGCACGCGACGCACCGACCGCCGCGCCGAGCGAGTCGGCGAACGCCTCGACCGGACCGAAGTCACCACCTGTACCGCGACCACCGGACACGATGATCGCCGCCTCGGTCAGCTCCGGACGACCCGTCGCCTCCCGCGGCTTGGACTCGGTGATCCGCGCCGTCTTCGCCGCGTCGGAGATCGACACGTCGAACTCCTCCACCTCCGGCGAGGTCGCCCCGTCACCAATGGCCTCCGGGGTGGCGGCATTCGGCTTCACCGTGATGATCGGCGTCCCGTGCGTGATCTTCGACTTGACCGTGTAGTTGCCCGCGAACACCGACTGCGTGGTGACGGGACCTTCCTGCACGTCAACCGCATCGGTGATCAGACCCGACTCGAGCTTGACCGCCAGCCGGGCCGCGATCTCCTTGCCCTCGGCGTTCGACGAGATCAGGATCGCCGACGGCTCGACCTTCGCCGCGACCTGCTGCAGCGCCTCGGCCTTCGGCGCGACGAGGTACTGCGAGAGCTCCGGGTTCGTCAGCGCGATCACCTTCGTCGCGCCGTACTGCCCAAGCGCCGGGAGTGCGTCCTGCACGCCCTCACCGATGAACACCGCGACCGGCTCACCGAGACGGCGGGCGATGGTGAGGAGCTCGGCGGTCGTCTTGCGGACCTTGCCCGCGGCGTGGTCAACCAGAACCAGAACGTTCGACATAACTAAGACCCCGCTCCTCAGAGGAACTTGTTCGTGGACAGGAACTCGACCAGTTCGGCGGCGCCGCTGCCGTCCTCGTCGGTGACGATCGTGCCGGCGCTCCGCGGCGGACGGGCGGTCACCTCGACCACCTCGGTCCATGCCGACGAACCGCCGACCTGGTCGGCAGTCAGCTCCAGATCGGCCAGCGACCAGGTCTCGACCGGCTTCTTCTTCGCGGCCATGATCCCCTTGAACGACGGGTACCGCGGCTCGTTCGCCTGGTCGGAGACCGACAGCACCAGCGGCAGCGTGCCCTCGATCGTCTCGCTCGCGGTGTCGCCGTCGCGGCGGATCCGGACGGTCTGCCCGTCGACGGTCACCTCCGAGCCCAGCGTCACCGCGGGCAGCCCGAGCCGCTCCGACACCATCGCCGGGACCACGCCCATACCGCCGTCGGTCGAACCCATCCCGAACACGACCAGGTCGGCCTCGAGCTTGGCCAGCGCCTTCGACAGGATCAGCGAGGTCGCGACCGCGTCCGAACCGTGGATCGCGTCGTCGACCACGTGCACGCCGGCGTCGGCGCCCATCTGCAGGCCCTTCTTCACCGCGTCGGCAGCCTGCTCCGGACCGACGGTGAGAATCGTCACCTCACCGTCCCCGGACTCCTTCACGGTCAATGCGGTCTCGACGGCATACTCGTCCAGCTCGGACAACAGCCCGTCGACACCGGCACGATCCACCGTGTTGTCCTCGGAGCGGAAGCGGCGGTCCGCCGTGGCATCCGGCACGAACTTCGCGCAGACGACGATCTTCATAGCGTGTGGGACCCCTTCTGGTTAACGGTCTCTCCCAAGCCTGCCACGGATGTTACTCGCGAGAAACATACGCTGCATGCGAGTCCCATCACAGTCCGGCCATCGGCCTGACTCAGTAGTCTGACTCGGGTGACCGAGACGTTACCGCTCACCGGCGAGAGGACCGCACCCGGGATCTGGCACGAGAACTACTGGTTCGCGCGCCACGACGCGGCCTATCGCTGGATCACGGCCCGATTGCCGATCGAGCGGACCGGCCGGATCCTCGACGCCGGCTGCGGCGAGGGCTACGGCGCGGAGCTGCTCCGCCTGGCGGGCGCGGACTCCGTGACCGGTCTCGACTATGAACATACGACGTTGCGCCACGTCGGCCGGGTTTATCCACAGACCAATGTCGTCCAGGGCAATCTCGTCCAGACGCCGTTCGCGGACGGCGCGTTCGGCTTCCTCACCTCGATGCAGACGATCGAGCACCTGTGGGAGCAGCCGCGGTTCATCGCGGAGTGCGCGCGCATCCTCGCGCCGGGCGGGACGGTCGTCCTGAGTACGCCGAACCGCCTGACCTTCCCGAGCGGGAACTGGTACCACACACATGAACTGACCGCCGCCGAGTTCGTCGAACTGCTCGAGCCGTACTTCGAGATCACGCACGCGCTCGGACTCCACCACGGCGAACGGCTGACGTCCTGGGAGACGCAGTACGGCTCGTGTGTGGATGCTCAGCTCGCCGCCGAGCACGACCAGTGGGACGACAACCTGGCTGAACTCGTGCGGAGTACGACGTACACAGACTTCGAGATCCGCCCAGGCGACCTGGACGGATCTCTCGATCTGATCCTGGTGGCTACGGCCGGATGATGCGTTCGACGATCTTGCCGGCGATCAGGTAGACCAGCGCCGCGATACCCCAGTTGACCAGCAGGGTGTTCTTCGCGGTCTCCAGCCGGAACAGATCCTTGAACGGGCCGACCAGATCGTGACCGCGCTCGAGGATCCAGCGCACGATCTCGTTGCTCTGGTTGGTCTGGTCCAGCGCGGTGAACAGCGCGCCGAGCGCCAGTACGGCAGCCGCGAGCACCGCGATCAGCCAGATCAGCGAGGCGATCAGGTTGCGCAGCTTCCGTACGCCGGAGCCGACCGAGGAGAGCGCCTGCTTGCCCTTGCCGGAACCCGACGATCCGGACGAGCCGCCGCGGGCCGTCGGCGGTTTGTTGCCTGAGGCACCGGTCGGGCCGGCGGGCTTCGCACCCGGCCTGGCCCCGGCTGCCGAAGCCGCAGTCCCGGTCGCGGCACCAGTCGCGGCACCAGTCGTGGAACCGGTCGTGGAACCGGTCGTGGGCTCGGCGGCCGGCTGTTCAGGTGCGGCATCCTCCGAGGCGGCCGCACCTGACGAGGCCTCGGCCGCCGCCTTCTCCCGCGCACGCTGTTCCGCCACGATCTCCGCCGCGGTCTTCGGGCGAGCCGTCTTGGTCGCGGTCGCCGCACCCGAGCCGCTCGCCGCGCCCGCTCCACCGGTCGCGTCAGTGCTCGCGTCGCTGCCCACGCCGGAAGCCGTGTCGGCGTCCTTGCCCGGCGTCGCGCCGGCCGTGCCCTTCTCGTCCTGCGTACCCACGTCGTCCATCTCCTCAGCCGGGGTCCGTTCCTCGTCCGTGGCCACCGTGCCGGTGGTCACCTCGGTCGCTGCGACCGGCGGTCTCCTACGCCGGCTGACCGGGACCGGGCGCGGCGACAGCCGGCGGCGGGCGCCCGCTACCGGTGCCGGTGCCGCTGTGCTGCCATCCGTTGCCTGTGCTTCGGTGTTCATCCGTCCGTTCACGCCCATGTCTGGTTCGTTCGTTTCAAGCACTGGTTCCAACGTAGCGCCGGCAGGTGCTGACTGCCCTCCGCCGAGCGGCACTGCGACGATCGGCTCTGGGACGATCGGCTCTGGGACGATCGGCGCGACGACCGGCACCGGGTCGACCGCGCGCGTCCTGGCCTGCGTGATCGAGCCGTCGGCCGCGGCCTGGTCGAGCAGCGACCGGGCAGCCGGATCGGCCGGATCGATCGCAGCCGGATCCGCCACGCTACTTCTCCTCTCCGACGCTCAACCGGTCGTGGGCGTCCGACCGGACGTGGGGGCCATAGTGCCCGACTGGTGAGTAACTTGAGAACCCCTCACGGTTCTCTTTTTCACCACCTGCTTCTACCTCATCACCACCCGCATCCGCCGCCGCGACGCTCCGAGGAGCCTCCGGCAGGTTTTCCGGAGCGGTCTCCGGAGCGTTGTCAGGAGCCGCCGGGTCCTCGGGAACGGCCTTCGCAGGGGTCGGGACCGCGCCGGCCCGGAGTTGAGCGCTGGTCCGGTCGTTGGCCGCGGCCAGGCCGGCCAGGTACTTGCGCCGTTCGGCGCCGGCGGTGAAGCGGGCCGTCCGGTCGGCTACCACGGCAGCCGGGATCCCGACGGCCACGGCGTACGCCGGGATGTTGCCGCGGGCAACGCTGTTGGCGCCGATCACCGTGCCGCGGCCGATGTCGGCGCCGCGGGTGACCGTCACCTTCGTGGCCAGCCAGCAGTCCGGGCCGATGCGGACCGGCGACTTCACCAGGCCCTGGTCCTTGATCGGCAGGTCGAGATCCTCGGTCTTGTGGTCGAAGTCGCAGATGTAGGTCCAGTCCGCGATCAGCGTGGACGCGCCGATCTCCACGTCCAGGTAGCAGTTGACCGTGACATCGCGGGCGAACACGACCTTGTCGCCGATCCGCAACGTCCCCTCGTGCGCCCGCAACCGGGTCTCGTCACCGAGGTGCACCCACTTGCCGAGGATGATCCGGCCGTGACCGCGCCGCGCCACGATCTCCAGGTGCTTGCCCAGGAAAACGAAACCCTCGGTGATCACCTGCGGGTGGCGCAGCTTGAACCAGGCGAACCGCCAGTAGCGCTTGAGGTAGTACGGCGTCCACGCCCGATGGCGCACCACCCAGCGCAGATTCGCCACGGACAGCAACCGCATCAACACACCTTACTGCGCTACCCCGGTGATGGAGACGTTGTAGTAGAGCTCGTCCGGAACAACCGAGGACAGCACCTTGTCCACCTTCGACAACTGCAGCCACGACTTGTACGCGAACATCCGCCAGCCGAACCCGAGCCTCTGCTCAGGTACGGCGGCCTCGAACGTCCGGATCGGCCAGCCGACCCACGCCGCGAGCAGCTCCTCGGTCACCGTCTTGACCTGCGCCGCACCGGCCCGCGTCGCCATCCGCGCCAGCGTGTCCGGGTCGAACGTGTGCAGATCGACGACGGCCTCCAAAGCAGCCGCCCGGGACGACTCGTCCAGCTCCTCCTGCGGCCGACGCCAATGCGCCAGCGCGGGCAGCTTGGTCACGTTCGTCGTCGCCCACCAGGTGAAGCGGGACAGTCGCCGCGCAACGAAATCGCCGTACCGCGTGGGCTCGCCGCAGATCACGAACCGGCCGCCCGGCTTGAGCACACGCAGCATCTCGCGGAACGCCAGCTCCACGTCCGGGATGTGGTGGATCACCGCGTGCCCGATGACGAGATCGAACGTGTCGTCGTCGTACGGCAGCTTCTCCGCGTCCGCGACCCGGCCCTCGATCGCGAACCCGAGCGTCTTCGCGTTCTTCTTCGCCGCCTCGACCATGCCCGGCGAGAGGTCGGTGACATGTGCCTCGTCGAGCACGCCGGCCAGCTTCAGGTTCAGCGTGAAGAAGCCCGTACCGGCGCCGATCTCGAGCGACTTCCCGTACGGCCAGCCGCGTGCGCCGGCGACCGCGGTGAAGCGGTCGCGGGCGTAGTCGACGCAGCGTTCGTCGTACGAGATCGACCACTTCTCGTCGTACGTCGAGGCTTCCCAGTCGTGGTAGAGCACCTGGGCGAGCTTGTTGTCGTTCCAGGCCGCTTCGATGTCCTCGGCGGACGCGGCGGGCTTCGAAGTAGCAGACATCACTTTCCCTTGAACTCAGCTTTGCCGGGACCGTTCTCGACGAAGGACTTCATGCCGATCCCACGGTCCTCGGTGGCGAACAGCGCGGCGAACTGCTGCCGCTCGATCTCCAGGCCGGTGGCCAGGTCGACGCCCAGTCCGGAGTCGATCGATTCCTTGGCCGCGCGGAGTGCCATCGCGGCTCCGCGCGAGAACTGCGACGCCCAGGCAACCGCTTCTTCGTAGACGGAAGCGGCCGGGACGACCTTGTCGACCAGACCGATCGCCAGCGACTCGGCGGCGTCGACGAAGCGACCGGTGTAGATCAGGTCCTTGGCCTTGGACGGGCCGACCAGGCGGGACAGGCGCTGCGTACCGCCGGCGCCCGGGATGATGCCGAGCAGGATCTCCGGCTGGCCGAGCTTGGCGTCGTCGGCGGCGATCCGGTAGTCGGCGCAGAGCGCGAGCTCGCAACCGCCGCCGAGCGCGTATCCGGTGATCGCGGCAACGGTCGGCTTCGGGATCGCGGCGACCGCGGAGAGAGAGGATTGCAACGGACCGGAGCGCTTGGCCATGTCGGCGTACGACATGTCGGCCATCTCCTTGATGTCCGCGCCGGCCGCGAACACCCGCTCGCCGCCGTAGATGACTACGGCCCGTACGGCGTCGTCCTCGGCGGCCGCGGTGGCAGCAGCCCGGATCTCCTCCTGGACCTGGACGTTCAGTGCGTTCATCTTGGGCCGATCCAGCCGGATCGTCCCGACCCCATCACTCACGGTCAGGTTGACGAACTCACCCATAACCCAGCTCCTAACGGTTCCCGGGGACTACCCATCGGTCACATCCCCGGGAACCGTACCGGACCACAGCAAGCGGGTGTACTACGGGCTGCTAAAGATCGACTGCTTGGCCGGACGCCGCGGAGCGGCGGGCGGCGTCGACGATCTTCAGGGTGCGAAGGCCTACGGCGCCGTCTGGTTGGGGTACGACGGCAGGCGGCTGACCGGTGACCGCAGGGCCGGACGTGCGGACCGCATCCAGGAAGGTGTCGACCATGGCGGCGTCCAGGTTGCCGCCGATTCCCAGGAACACCTCACCGGAGGCATCCGTGCCGCCGACGTGCGGGAGGAACGGCTCGATCTCCACCGAGCCGTTGGTGCCGGTGACCTGCAGCGAGACGCCGCCCCAGGTCGGGCCGTTGTCCGGGACGCTCCAGGAGAAGTCGATGGTTGCCAGCAGCCCGTTGTCGTAGTTGATCGTCACCAGACCGCCGGTCTCCACCTCCACCCCCTTGTCCTGATGCAGGATCCGGTTCGACGCGGCGTACACGCGGGTGGCGGACGCACCGCCGGTCAGGCCGTCGATCAGGTCCGCGCAGTGCACGGTGTGGTCGACCATCGCTCCCCCACCGGCCTGCTTGGCGTCGACGAACCACTGGCGCGCGGCATACGGGATCTTGCCGTTGTTCGTCCCGAGTACGGCGAACACGTCGCCGAGCCGACCGGCCTCGACGTTCGCCCGCAGCTGCAGGTACGACGGCGCGAACCGGACCGGGTACGCGACCATCAGGATCACACCCGCCGCCTCGCACGCGGCGAGCATCGCCTCTCCGTCGGCGACCTCGGTGGCCAGCGGCTTCTCACAGAGCACGTGTGCACCAACCGAGGCAGCCCGCTCGACCAGTGCGCGGTGGCCGGCGTTCTCGGACGTCACGATGACGGCGTCGGGTCCCCAGTCGAACAGTTCGTCGTACGTGTCGACGTACGGGATGCCGAACAGCTTGGCGAGTTCAGCGCCCCGCGGACCTTCGTCGGGTGCGGATGCACCGTCGGGGTCGGCGGACAGTACTTCGACGTCCGGCATCGCAGCCAGCAGATGCGCGTACGACCCGGCGTGGACGTGGGCAAACGAAGCCAGAGCAACCTTCAGGGTCATGCCACTGCTCCACTCGAGACGAAGGTCTTCATGTCGATCGGCTGGCCGGACTCCATCGACGCACGCGCCGCCTCGGCCAGATAGACGGCGGTCGCGCCGTCGGACGCCAGCACCCGCGGCTCCGGTCCACCGCGCAGCGCGATGGCCAGCTCACGCAGTTGCGTGAGGTAAGGGCTCTCCCCCAGCGTCGACGCCGGGATCAGCAGGTCGCCGCCGGCACCGCCGTCCTGCAGCTCCTCCTTGTAGCCCGTGTCGCCGGCCGACGTGAACTTCAGTACGCCGGTCGACCCTGCCACCTGGAACCCGGTCTGGAACGTCGTACCCGTCGCACCCCAGGTCGCCCGGCAGTGGCTGATCGCCCCACTCTCGTGAGTGAGCGTGACATGCGCCGCGACGTTGACCGGGCTGATGCCGTCGACAGTCGGCGGGTTCTGTACGGCGTACACCGTGGTGACCTCGCCGCACAGCCAGCGTGCCTGGTCGAGGTCGTGCACCATCAGGTCCATGATCACGCCGCCGGAGTGGGCCACGTCGCGGTACCAGCCGGCGCCGGCGGGCGAGGACGCCTGCCGGTAGAACCGCGCCACCGCTACCTCACCGATCCGTCCGGCCTGGATCGCGTCGTACGCCGCCTTGTACTCCGGGAAGAACCGCACCACGTGCGCCGGGTACAACCGAACGCCGGCTGCCCGCGCCGCGTCGATCACCTCGTGCGAGTCGGCCGCGGTGAGCGTCAGCGGCTTCTCGCAGATCACGTTCTTGCCCGCCTTGATCGCGGCCAGCGTGATCTCCTTGTGCGTCGCCGACGGTGTGACGATGTCGACGAACTCGGCCTCGGCCAGGCAACCGTCCAGCGACGCCGCGACCTCCAGCCCGTACTGCTCCGACAGGTCCTCGGCGCCCTCCAGCGAGTGCACCACGACCCGGGCCCCGAGGGCCTTCCACGCAGCCACGTGCACATGGCTGATGTTGCCCGCACCGATCAGACCCACGGTCAGACCGGCAAGCTCTTCCGACATGAGATCCCCTACAACCCTGTGGGTAAATTAGTAACGGTCCCTGCGTATCACTGCGCACAGGCGTTCGCAACCACCGTCTCACGAACACAAGTACCTCACTATCGAGAACTCACCCCGAACTGTGCAGAATGTGCCGGTGAAAGAAGCGACCGCCGCCCCGAGTGCTTCCGGCCCGAGCGCCGGCACTGGTCCGCGTCCGGGCGCAGTGGTCCAGACCGATGGGACCACCTTCACGCTGTGGGCCCCGGCCGCGGAACGGGTCGAGCTGGCCCTGATCGCGGACGACGGCAGCCAGCGGAACCTGGACCTCAGCCACACCGGTGAGTTCTGGACCGGGTTCGTGCCCGGTGTCGGCGCCGGCCAGCGGTACGGGTACCGCGTGCACGGTCCGTTCGACCCGTCGCACGGGCTGCGCTTCAACCCGTCCAAGCTGCTGCTCGACCCGTACGCGCGGGCCGTCGACGGCTCGCTGGACTTCTCCAGTCCGCTGATCTACGACTCGTCCGACGGCGATTCGGCCGGCCACGTCCCGGTCGGGGTCGTCGTCGCGGACTCCGATCCGCCGCCTCCGATCAGCAGACCGGTGCACTGGGGCGAGACGGTCATCTACGAGCTGCACACGAAGGGCTTCACGAAGCGGCATCCCGACGTACCTGAGCATCAGCAGGGCACGTACGCCGGGCTCGCGCATCCGTCGGTGATCCGGTACCTGACCGATCTCGGCGTGACGTCGGTGGAGTTGCTGCCGATCCACCACTTCCTGACCGAGCCGTCGATCGCCGCGCGCGGCCTGCCGAACTACTGGGGCTACAACAGCCTCGGTTTCTTCGCGCCGCATGCGCCGTACTCGTCGTCCGGTTCGCGCGGTGAGCAGGTCGCCGAGTTCAAGGCGATGGTCGCCGCGTTCCATGCCGCGGGTATCGAGGTGATCCTCGACGTGGTCTACAACCACACCGCCGAGGGCGGGTTCGACGGGCCGACGCTGAGCTTCCGCGGTATCGACAACCGCGCGTACTACCGGCTCGCGCACGGGGCCGCGATGTACGACGTGACCGGCACCGGCAACTCGGTCGACACCTCGCACCCGCAGGTACGGCGGCTGGTGATGGACTCGCTGCGCTACTGGGTCGAGGAGATGGGCGTCGACGGGTTCCGGTTCGACCTCGCCGTGACGCTGGTGCGGAACGAGCGGCACGAGGTCGACATCCCGGGGCACCCGTTCCTCGCCGAGGTCGCGGCCGACCCGGTGCTCGGCCGGGTCAAGCTGATCGCCGAGCCGTGGGACGTCGGCCCGTTCGGCTACCAGGTCGGCAACTTCGGCCCGCCGTGGTCGGAGTGGAACGGTAAATTCCGCGACAGCGTCCGCGACGTCTGGCGCAACACCTCCGACGGCGTCAAGGACCTCGCCTACCGGCTGTCCGGGTCGAGCGATCTGTACGGCGACGACGGGCGGTACCCGTACGCGTCGATCAACTTCGTCACCGCGCACGACGGGTTCACCCTGCGGGACCTGGTCAGCTACGACCACAAGCACAACGAGGCGAACCGCGAGGACAACCGCGACGGCACCGACGACAACCGCTCCTGGAACTGCGGCGTCGAGGGCGAGACCGACGACCGGCGCGTGATCGCGTTACGCAAACGCCAGATGGCGAACCTGATGTCGACGCTGATCCTGTCCACCGGCGTACCGATGATCACCGCCGGCGACGAGTGCGGCCGCACGCAGCACGGCAACAACAACGCCTACTGCCAGGACAACGAGATCTCCTGGTTCGACTGGTCGCTGCCCGCGGCATGGTCCGACCAACTCGAGCTGACCAAGCAGCTGATCGCACTGCGGTCCGCGCACCCCGCCCTGCGCCAGTGGCACTACTTCTCCGGCGGGCCCGTCGTCCCGGGCGGCCGCAAGGACCTGTCCTGGATCGCCCCGCACGGCGGCGAGATGACCGACGCCGACTGGTTCGACGGCAACCTCCGCACCATCGGCATGTTCCTGGCCGGCGACGCCCTGCGAGCCACCGACGCCGAAGGCAACGCCCTCACCGACAGCTCGTTCCTCCTCGCCCTCAACGCCACCCCGCAAACCCAGCCCGTCGTCGTCCCCGACGCCTCCTGGGCCCCCGCCTACGAGGTAGTCCTCGACACCAGCCACAGCATGGTCACCGAAGTAGAAGCCGGCGCCACCGTCCCTCTCGCCCCTCGCTGCCTGGTCCTACTGCGCGCCCTCTAACACGTCTTCACGTACGGCCGCTCACCGAAGTTCTCCCGCCATTCCGGCTCGGTCAGATCACGCCCGGCCATCCGGCAGGCCAGCTCGATCGTGTGCGCGAGCCGGGTGTCCCAGTGATAGACGCCGTCGTCGTACGTCGCGATCACGACGGTATGGCCGTCCGGGAGGAAGTCGGCAGTCGCCAACTGTTGGTTCGGCGTCATGATCGTGCCGAGCAGCGAGGCGGTCTTGCCGTCGAAGAGCGCGACACCGCCGTCCCACCCCGATGAGACCAGCAGCGCGCTGTCCGGCGAGAAGGCGATCCCGTTGACCAGGCCCTGGTGGACGGTCCGCGGCGCGGAGACATTCTCGCCCGTGGTGGGATCGACGATCAGCACGTCTCCCTTCTCGTTGCCGACCGCGACCCGGCTTCCGTCCGGGGCGAAGGCGGCGATGCTCGGGAAGCTCATCGGGAACTTCCCTCGCCGGACCACGCGGCCCGCCACCAGGTCGACCACAGCCCAACGGTCGGACGGCACGTCGAGCCAGTTCGAGATGTGGCGGCCTCCGATGACCAGGAACGCGGACCGGTTGTCCGGGCTCGCCGACAACCAGGCGATCGGTGCACCGACCTGAACCGGCTTGCTCACCGGCCGGAGCGTGGCGCTGTCCAGGAGCGTTGCGAGGCCGGACTCGTCACCGACGACCAATCGGCTGCCGTCGCCGCCGCTGTAGTCGAGGTCCTGGATCTTGGCAGCCGTGACCTTGCGCTGGACCGCCAGGCGACCGGTCCGGGCGTCCTCGACGAAGACCGTTCCGGCCGCGTTGCCGAGAGCGAACCGGTCTCCGCCGGGGTTCCAGGTACCGCAACTGTTCGTCGTCTCACCGAGGTGGCTCGCGTCGAACCGGACGACCTTTCCGGTGCCGGCGTTGACGAAGCCTCCGGCCGGCGGCCCCGGATCCAGGTAGGCGGCATCGAAGTCGAGCAGCCGGAAGTAGCTGCTACCGCCGGGTGCGATGAAGCGGCATCCATAGGCGAACCCGGGCGGAGCCGTTTGCTCACTCAGGAGCCGGTTGCTGCCGGTCAGGTCCCAACTCCGCAACGCGCCGTCGCCTGCCGAGGTGTACAGCTTGTCGTCGCGCGGGCTGAAGGCGGCGGTCAAGGAATCGCGTTCGGCGATCGGTATCGTCTCCCGCGACGCCCCGCCGGCGGTGTCCCACACGACGAACCGATAGTCGGCTCCGACCGACACCAGCGACTTTCCGTCATGGGAGAAATGGACATTGAGGGGATTCGCCCCGTGTCCGTCCATCCGGCGCACGGTCGCGCCGGTCGCCGCGTTCACCAGCAGGACGACGTCGTAATCGGACCCCGAGGTGTCCCTCGCCTCTCCTCCGAACGCCAGGGTCTTTCCGTCCGGAGCGACATCGGCCTGGATGAAGACGGAGTTCGGATCCGACCACAGCTGCTTGCCGCTGGCAACGTCGTACGCCGCGGCCGGCTTGCTCAGATAGAGCCGGTCGCCGGCGGGACTGAGCACCGCGTCCTGAACGGACGCGGCCGGCAGCGGGATGACTCGCCGTACGGACGGCTCGCGGCCCGGAGTGACGTCCCAGACGAAGACTGCACCGCTGCTGAAATCTTTCGTCACGCCGTTGCCGTAGTAGTGCAGCATTGCGACGAGGGAGCGACCGTCGTGGTTGTAGGTGACATGCGTCGCGCGGGCGGGTGTCTTGGTGAACCCGGGCAGGTGGCGACCGCTCGGCTTCAACGTCGTGGGATCGAGTAACACCACTGGCTCGGTGCTCGGGGGCGGGGTTCCGACCGCGAGTTCGCGGTCGCCCGGGCTGAGACCGATCGGATCCAGGTAGTCCAGATGGTCCGCACCGCTCGACCGGTTCGGCGGCTTGTACGACGCGAGCGGCTCGCCGGTGGTCAGGTCATAGCTGAGGACATGGCCGTTCGCGGCAAAGATGTACGCTCGCCGGCCGTCTGCACTCACCTCGAGACCGTACGAATCCACCCGCTCGGTCACGATCGAACTCATCAGCTGCGGGTGTTTTGCCATCGTGGCCAGGAGGTTCGAGCGGGACTCCGGTGAGTCGTGCATACGGACGGCGGCCACAGCAAGCAGCAGCGAGGTGTCGATATCGGTCTCGACGACGGCCTTCGCACCTGCTCGGCCGGCTGCCGCGACGGTTGCGGACTGTTCCGCCGCCACTGCCTGGTGGTCGGCACGGCGGGCCTGGACGGTCGCGAGGAATCCGGCGATGAGCGCGCCGACCAGGAGTACGGCGGCCATGCTCAGCGCCGCGCGCAGACGCCGGTTGATCCGGATCTCCTGGCGGGCGCGGGTCTCGGCCGCCCGTAGTTCCGCGTCGGCGAGCCGTTCGCTCGCGGTGAGGAAGTCTCGTTCGGTGGCGGTCAGGTCGGGAGCTGCCTGGTCTCGCCACTGCACCGCCTTGGCGAGACGGACGCCTCGATAGAGCTCGCTGTCGGGGCGGCCAAGCGATTGCCAGGAGTCGGCGACCTGGGTCAGGTGGTGGAAGATCTGCTGGCCTTCCAAGTCGTCCTCGAGCCAGCCGCGGAGTCGTGGCCAGGCTCGGGCGAGCGCCTCATGGGCCAGTTCGACGACCCCGTCGTCGCTCGTGACCAGCCGGGAGCTGATCAGCAGGTCGATGAGCGCTTCCGACTCCGGGCCGGTGATGACCGTTCGCCGCGGGAGCCGGCTGCGCACCGGTTGCCCGTCCGGGCCTGGGGTGACCAGGCGCAGCAGGAGCGCCCGCAGCACCGGCCGCTGATGCGGAGTGACCTGCGCATAGACCTGTTCGGCGGACTGCGCGACGGCCCCTTGGATGCCGCCGGACGCGCGGTAGCCCGCAACCGTCAGAGTGCGGCCTTCGCGGCGCTGCCAGGTCTCCGCCAGGACGTGGGACATCAACGGCAGCGCCCCCGGCTGGCCTGCGACCTCACCGACCAGCAGGTCGACCAACCCCGGTTCGACGACCAGGGACGCGAAGCGCGCGGGCTCGGTGATCGCTGCACGCAGTTCGGTCTCGGTCATGCCGGTGAGCAGGTGCAGCCCGCTCTCGATGACCCGGGCAAATCCCGGATGGGCGGCAATGTCCGCGAGCCGATCCGCACGGAAGGAAAGGATCAGCGATGCTTGGGTGACGTGCTCGGTCAGCCTGGCGAGGAACGCGGTCCGCTCAGCCTCGTCGCGGCAGACCGAGAACACCTCCTCGCACTGATCGACGACGAGCGTGGGCAGCGGTCCGGTGCCGGGCAGCGCGGCGGCCAATGCGGCCATCGGATGGAGTCCTGGCGCGATGGTGACGACCTGGCCGCCGTCGCGTCGCAAGGTTGCGGCGACTCCGGCCCGGATCAGCGAGGACTTGCCACACCCCGAAGGACCGACAACGGCGACGATCGAGTGGTCCGACAGCCTTCGCAGCCCCGCCGCGATCTCCGCCGCGCGGCCGAAGAACAGTTCGGCGTCGTCGACGTCGTACGGCTTCAGGCCTTGGTAAGGACAGGTCGCACTCGGTTCCGGCAGTGCAGCCGGTCCGAGCAGCGCCGGGTCCTGGCGCAGGATGGCCTGCTCCAGCGCGTCGATCTCCGGACTGGGGTCGAGTCCGAGCTCCCGGCCGAGCACCGTCCGCAGCCGTCGGAGTGTCTCCAGCGCCTCACCCTGCCGGCCGGTCTGGTACTGCGCCGTCGCCAGCAGAGCCCATCTCCGTTCGCGCAGTGGCGCCTCCGCGGTCAGCACCTGTGCCTTGGCCAGCACGCCGTCCTGACCACCAGAACGCAACGACGACTCGACGTACATCTCCTCCGCGACCTGCCGTAGCTCGGTCAGCCGGGCAGCCTCGATCCGGGCGGTGTCCCACTCTGCGACCTCGTCGAACGGCGTGCCGCGCCAGAGCGTCAGTACGTCGGACAGCACCACGGCAGCACGCTCTGCCTCACCAGCAGCAAGCAGTACGCCGGCCCGGTCGACCGCTCGCTCGAAGCGCTGGCTGTCGAGTTGGTCGTGCGGGATCGTCAGCCGGTAACCGTCACCTGATGTCTCGATCGAATGGCTGCCTAGGAGCTTGCGCAATCGGACGACGCAGCCCTGGATGACCTTGGCCGCCGAGGCGGGCGGTCGTTCTCCCCACAAAACGTCAGCGAGAACCCCAGCGCTGACAACCTCCCCCGGGTGCACTGCGAGAGCGGCCAGGACGATCCGCTCGCGTCGTGCGAGGTTCTTCCACTCCCCCTCGATGGTTAGTGGGCCGAGTACGGCGATACCCACTCTTCGACACTCCACCCGCTGCGGGCAGGCGTCAAGCGCACCGGTTGCCGGCTGATACCGGGCTGATACCGGCGTCCGCCGGGGCGATACCGGTGCGCGGGACAACGGATCCGAACCTCGAGGCGCAACCGGACCACCGACCACGGAGGTCCCGCCGGAAGAGGAGAGGAAACGATGAACACGAAGCACGCAGGTCGCTCGAAGCACAACATGACCAGCCGACTCAGCCGGCTGGCCGCGGGTGGAGCGCTCGTCGCCGCCGCCCTGACCACGGTGGCTCCGGCGATGGCATACCAGCCGCGGGATCCCGCTCCGCCCGGATCGCATGTGCCCACGGAGGACCCCGGGACACCGACCGTTCCGACGCTGCCGCCCGCGCCGACACCGGAGCCTCTGCCACCACAGCCGCCGGCCTCTGCAGAGGTCACCGACTCGGTCGACCTCAGCTCGGCCGGTCTCGGAGCCCTGGCCGGTATCGCGCTCGCCGGCGCGGGGCTCGGCGTCACGTTGGGAATCCAGCGTCGCCGCGACCACTCCGCATGAACCGGACAGCCGGCCGGGCCCCTTGCCGGGGCCCGGCCGGCTCTCCGAGGTCGTTAACCTTTCGCCTGTACATTCTTCGGTCACCTGCTGTTCATCTCTGGGGGGACCGATGTTTCTGCTGCAGCGCGGGCGTGAGCGGACGACTCCTATCGGGGCGCTGCATCACGCGATCATGCGGTGGGGAGAGGCTGAGCGGACCAGTTCGCGGCTCGCGATCCAGCGGTGGGTGGACGGGGTGGCGTACGTCGACGTGCAGGCGCGGACGTTTGCGGAGTACTGGAACCGGCAGAACTCGGCGGCCCTGTCAGCTGACGGGCCGCTCTGGGTGGTGCTGGGTGACTCGACCGCGCAGGGGCTGGGCGCGTCGTCGCCGCTGCACGGGTACGTCGGGCAGGTGCTGAATGCACTGCGCCGGAAGGGCACGCCGTGGCGGGTACTCAACCTGTCGCGGTCCGGAGCGCAGACGCGGCATGTGTTGGACGA
This sequence comes from Kribbella sp. NBC_00662, assembly GCF_041430295.1. Taxonomy (GTDB): domain Bacteria; phylum Actinomycetota; class Actinomycetes; order Propionibacteriales; family Kribbellaceae; genus Kribbella. The sequence goes on from NZ_CP109029.1 coordinate 7,941,788, forward strand.
CCAACTGCCGCTGCTGGACGGACTGGCGCCTGCACTCGTCACCTGTGGCATCGGCAGCAACGACATCCTTGCGACCCCACCCAAGCGGCTACGGGATCACCTCCGCCAGGTGATCGACCGGCTGCCCTCATCGTCGGTCGTGATGGACCTGACCGTTCCGGACCGACTCTGGCGAGTCGGTGGAGCAGTCAGTCCGTACGTCGCCGGCATCAACCAGCTGATCAGCAACACGGCCACATCCCGCGGACTGCCCGTCGCCGAGGTCTCCCGCTACGCCCGGCCGCCATGGCGCGGCATGCTCGCGCCGGACGCCTTCCACCCGAACAACCTGGGCTACCGCCGCCACGCCGACGCCCTCCTCGCCGCACTACCGGCCGGCGTGCTGAAGCCTTAGGCCTCTGGGTCCTTCGGTGGTTCGGGGATGAGCGGGGCGTCCGCCAGCAGCAGGTAGAGCGCGCGGCGCGCCTCGGCCAGGATCTTGGCGGCGGCGGTGCGTTGCTCTTCAGAGCCAGTGCGGGCGACCTGTCGCGTGGCGGAGGCCAGCTCGTCGAGCAGTCCGCGGAGGTCGGCGCCGGCACCGGTGCTTGCGAACGGCGCGAACGGGTCGATGGACGTCTCGCGGCGGCCTTCGACGTACTCGCGACCGGCGCCGGTGAGCGTGACGAGCTTGCGGCCGGCTTCCGCGGTCACGGTGACCAGGCCCTCGTCCTCGAGTTGGTTGATGGTCGGGTAGATCGCGCCGGGGCTGGGGGTCCAGCGCCCGTCGCTGCGGTCGGCGATGGCCTGCATCAACTGGTAGCCGTGCATCGGCTCCTCGGCAAGCAGCATCAGGACAGCCGCTCGGACATCGCCGCGCGGGGCCCGGCCGCGACCACGGCCTGAGCCGCGTCGGGGCCCACGTTCGCCACGCTCACTGCGCTCGCCACGTTCGCCTCGTTCACCGCGTCCGCGGTGCCCACCATGCCCACTATGCCCACCATGCATGGGCATGCCTTCTCCCATCCGCGGTCCACCGCGGCGGGGGTGATGGTGGCCGCCTCGGCGGCGGCCCCGGATCTCGTTGGGGGTGTTCATAATATCCTCCTCGATATTGTTCATGACACTAACGATATATCGTTACTGTCTTCAACACAACCCCTCCCCGAAACTCGGTTGCGGGCGGACCCCGGCGTACCGAGCGTGGGGAGATGGACACCTTCGAGGAACTGATGGGTGAAGTGCTGTCGACCGCCGAGCGGTTCGGCCACAAGGAGCACGTGCGGCTGACCTGGCTCGCCGTACGGCGGTGTGGGACGGCCGGAGCGGTCGACTTGGTCAGCAACGGGATCCAGCAGACGGCGCGGTACGCGGGCGCGCCGCAGAAGTACAACGCGACGGTGAGCCGGGCTTGGGTCGAGCTGACGGCGTACCACATGAACGAGGCGCCCGATGAGAGCTTCGACGAGCTTGTAGAGCGCAGCCCGGGTCTGCTCGACAAGCGCCTGCTGACGCACTTCTACGAGCCGCGGACGCTGGCGTCGCAGGCCGCACGTTCAGGGTGGGTCGAGCCCGATGTGAGGCCGTTCCCGGTGTGACACCCCACAACCGCTACGAGCGAAGCGAGTGGCGGTCTTTACCTTGCCCTTAGGGCAGAGGGTTTGATGATCGTGTGTTGACGATCAGTGAGTTCGGGAAGCGGGCCGGGCTTTCGCACAAGGCCTTGCGGCTGTACGACGTGTCCGGGCTGCTCGCGCCCGCTCAGGTCGACCCGGCCAACGGTTACCGCTTCTACGACGAGGCGCAGCTGGAGCGGGCTCGGCGGATCAGTGTGCTGCGGCAGTTGGACATGCCGCTGACCACGATCGCCGAAGTACTGGCGGGATCCGACGAGGAGGGCTTGATCCGGCTCGATCGCTGGTGGGCCGCCGAGGAGGCAACCACGGAAGCCCGCCGGGCGACGCTGCAGTACCTGCGCGACCGCCTGTCCCGATCCGGTACGCCGGGACTCGCGCCGCGACCGGTCCTGACCCGCGACGTACCGGCGACCAAGATCGCGTCGATCCGCGCCGACACCGATCAGCAGCTGCTGGTCGGCGTCATCGTGACGTGCACCGACGAGATCCTGTCGTACCTGCGCGCGGCCGGGGCGAGCGCAACCACCGGGTCGTGGGTGATCTACCACGGCGCGGTGACGCCGGAGGGCGCGGCGACGGTCGAGGTGTGCGTGCCGTTCGACGGCCTCGTGGACCCGACCGGCCGGATCGCGATCCGGGTCGAGCCGGCGCACCGGGAGGCGTACTGCACGATCACGATGAACGAGTGCGCGTACCCGCGGATCATGCTCGCCTACGACCTCGTGACGGACTGGGTCCGGGCCACCGGCGTACCCGAGGCGGGTCCGCCACGTGAGGTGTACCTCCCGGACTGCCACCTGATCCCCCGCGACGAACCGGCCGTCGACATCGCTCTGCCCATTCTCGAGAGGAACGCCTGATGGACTACAAGACCCAGAGCCGGTTCAGCGACCCCGGCGACCACGCCGGACTGTTCGACGCGCTGCCGGACGACATCCCCGGAATCGCCGCGGTGGTTCGCAACCTGCTGATCCACTACCGGGGCGGCGGCATCGAGTTCACCGGCGAACGCCTCGCCGAGATCGACAACCGCTGGGTGGCGGCGATCCTCGCCACGGACCAGAAGCGCAACGGTACGGCGCTCACCGAGCCCCGGGAGCCCGTCGATCGCGTCGTCGGGTGCTGCCGCGACTACACGCTGACGTTCGTGTCCGTACTGCGGCACAAGGGGATCCCGGCGCGCAGCCGGATCGGGTTCGCGGACTACTTCGCGCAGGGGTTCAACCCCGACCACGTGGTCGCGGAGTACTGGAACGGCGACCGCTGGGTGATGATCGACGCGCAGCTCGACCCGGCCGAAGACCGTCCGTTCGACGTGCAGGACATGCCGAGCGGGCCGTTCCGGTCGGCCGCCGAGGTCTGGCTCGGGATCCGCGCCGGGGACCTTGACCCTGAGCTCTTCGGTGTCGACCCCGGATCGCCGATCGGCGGCGCGTGGTTCGTGCGGAACTACGTGCACTATCAACTCGCACACCTGAACGGCGACGAGCTGCTGCTCTGGGACAACTGGGGTGCGATGTCGGACCGGCTCGACGGCGCCGATGTCGACCTGACCGACCGGATCGCGCGACTGATGGTTGCCTCCGACAACGGAGACGAGACCGCGACGAAGGAGGTCGACGAGCTCTACCGCACCGATCCCGAGCTGACCTTCGCCGGCCGGTCGTTCATCACCTCTCCCACCGGCGCGCCGTTCGCGTGGGTGGACGTCAGCTGACGAGGTCCGCGACGACCTGGTCGATGCTGTTCAGCAGGGAGAGATGGCCTTCGCCCGGCAGGAAGTGGAACGTGCAGCCCGAGACGTGCGCGGCCAGCCAGTGGCCGTGGTCCGCGGGAACCATGCGGTCCTGATCGCCCTGCCAGATCGCCACCGGCGTGGTGATCTGGTCCAGGCGGAAGCCCCAGTCCTTCACGAACGCCAGGTCGTCGTCCCGCCAGCCGGCGATGCTCTCGGCAACGGAACGCCGCGACGAGGCCGCGAGCCAGTCCAGGATCGGACCGGTCATCGCGGCCTTGTCGACGTCGGAGACCAGATCGCCGAACGCGGCCGCCAGGTCTTCCGGCTCAGCACCAGCCAGCGCGCTCGACTGCTCCTCGAGCAGCGGTTCGAGGGCATCGCGGCCCTCGAACGCGGCGCCGAACTCGGCCAGGTTCTCCTCGCCCATGCCGACCATGAAGTCGAGCCCGTCAACGTTGGCCGGTCCCACGCCGGCCACCGAGGCCGCCGCGATGCAGCGCCCGGGGAGGAGCGCCGCGCACGCCAATGAATGCGGTCCCCCGCCGGACATGCCGATGCTGTAGAAGCGGTCGGCGCCGATCGCGTCGAGCAGGCCGGCGGTGTCGGCGGCCACATCGGCGATCGAACGACCAGGGTGCGGCGTCGACGCGCCGTACCCGGCCCGGCCGGGGCTGACCAGCCGCAGCCCGTGCCGCTCGGCCGCCTCCGCGAGCGGCGCGAATCGGACCGCCGCACCCGGAGTGCCGTGATGGAACACGAGCGGTACGCCGTCCGCCGGCCCTTCGATCAAGTACTCCAATTTGCGGCCGTCGGCCAGCTGCACGAACTCCATGCCGGAAGCGTAGCCCGCTAGCCGATCCCGTTGCGGAGAGCGTCGAACATCCGGTCCAGCCGGGCGCGATGGTCAGTTGCCACCTCGGCCGGCGCATCTCCGGCGGTGATGCGCCGAGCCGTACCCACAAGGACGCTGGTGTAGCCGGCGATGAAGAACGCGGCCAGGAGCTCTGGGTCGCCGTCGAAGTCCGGGTCGCGGGCGAGCTCTTCACTCAGGACCTGCTGGAGCTCGGCCGCGATCTCCCGCGACCGGGCGATCAACGCCGGCGAGGCCGCGACGGTCCGGTAGAACGGGACGGATCCGTCCTTGACCCCGGAGAGCGCGTGTTGCTCGTCGAGGAGACGGACGGTTGCCTGCTGCAAGGACGTCAGTACGTCGGTGGTGCGGTCGCGCACGGCGGAACGCAGTACCTCGACGGCATCGTCGGTGCGGTCGAGGAGCAGGTCCTCCTTGCGCGGGAAGTGCTTGAAGACGGTCACGCTCGAGACACCGGCCGCGCGCGCGACCTCGGCGACCGTGACCCCGTCGAACCCGTGCTCCAGGAACAGCTGCGTCGCGACGTCCGAGATCCGGGCCCGCGTCTGCGGTCCGCCTCGCGCATCGGTTCTGGGCATCGCGACCTCACTCTCTTGTGTCACTAAGCTTAGTCAGATAACCTAGTGGTATGACCTCCACACCGACAACCGTCATAGCAGCTCACCGGCCCCACTCGCTGCGAGACGCGTGGGTGGCGCTGGCCGGACTGTCCGCGGTGTTCCTGTTCGAGATGCTCGACAACTCGATCCTGAACGTCGCGCTGCCCACGATCGGGCGCGAACTGCACGCCTCGACGACCGCGCTGCAGTGGGTGACGGGCGCGTACGCCGTGGTGTTCGGCGGGCTGATGCTGGCGTTCGGGGCGATCGCCGACCGGTTCGGGCGCCGGCGGATCATGCTGATCGGGCTGGCTCTGCTCGGCGTCGCGAGTCTCGCGACTGCGTTCGTGTCCAACGTGGAGCAGTTGATCGCCGTACGGGTCGCGATGGGTGTGGCCGCTGCGATGACGACGCCGGGGTCGCTCGCGTTGTCGTTCCGGCTGTTCGAGGAGGACGAACTGCGCGTCCGGGCGACGACGCTGATCTCGACCGTGGGGCTGGTCGGGCTGGCGGTCGGTCCGACGGCGGGTGGGTTCGTGCTCGCGATCGCGCCGTGGCAGGTCCTGCTGCTGGTGAACGTGCCGATCGCCGTACTCGCTCTTGTCGGTGTGCGTCTCGGCATCACGGCGGATGTCGCGGAAGAGCTGCACCGCGATCCGATCGACATCGCCGGCGCGGTGTTGGGTACGGCGGCGATCGTGCTCGCGCTGGTCGCGCCGACGCTGTTCGTCAACGAGGGGGCTCGGTCGTGGTCTGCGTGGATGACGACGGCCGGTGCTGTTGCTGGGGCTGTTCTGTTCTACCTGCGCGAGCGGTCGGCTCGCTACCCGCTCCTCGATCCCAAACTCGTCGCCCATCCGCTGGTCTCCAGCGGACTCGCATTCAAGGCTGCTGCCGGGCTCGCAACCGCCGGCCTCGGCTACCTCGTCACGCTGCAACTGCAGCTCGACTGGGGCTGGTCCCCCGCGCTGGCCGCGATCGGCATGCTTCCCCAGGTGGTAGTCCTCGTCGCCGGCGGCGCACTGATCGGCCCGTTCGTACGACGCGTCGGCCTCGGGCGGGCTGCGTGGATCAGCGCTGCCGCTGTGGTGCTCGGTCTCGCCGTCTACGGCTCACTGAACCGCTTCGGCTACCTCTGGGTCGCGGTCGCTTTGGTGCTGGTCGCCGCCGGCATGCGCGTCGTCGGAGTAGTTGCCGGAGTCAACGTCCTCCGAGGCCTACCCGAAAACCGCACCACAATCGGCGCCGCGCTCACCGACACCGCCACCGAAGTAACCTCCGCCGCCGGCATAGCCGTCACCGGCACCCTCCTGGCCCTCATCTTCACCGGCCCCATCACCACCCCACACTGGACCACTCACCAAACCACCCAGTTCCACCAAGCAACCACCACCGCAGCCCTGACCCTCACCGCCCTCGCCGCGGCATTAGTTGCCTACGGCATCATCCGCACCCGAGGCACGGCGGCGCGCGGCTGACAAACAAACAACCCCGCCTGGTGAGGCAGGCGGGGCCGTGTCTGTTGTGTTGTTGTGGGGTCAGAACTCGGAGCCGGCCGGGAGGTCCGGGGTGGAGGGGTCGTCGGGGTCGGACGGGCCGGCGGCGAGGCCGAGTTCGGCGACTGAGGCGAGGCCGGCGTGGTTCGGGACGACGCGGACCGTGTAGCCGAACGGACCGGTGCGGTCCAGTTTCAGTTCGCCCTCGTAGCGGTGGCGGTTGCCCTCGTACGTCTCGGCCAGCGACAGCGATGCCCGGACCGGGTCCGTGATCTCGTCGTTGGCGTCGACGCGACCGTGCATCACCTCGACGCAGATGTCAGCAGGCGCCAGATCACCAAGTGCGGCGAACGCCCGGATCCCGACCGTCGTGCCGAGCTGCGGCACATCGCCGAGACCCTGCAGCTCCACGTGGTCGACGCGGATCTGCGGCCAGGCCGCGACCACCTTCTGCTTCCACGCGGCGAGCTCGCGCGCACCGTCGTACGTCGAGTTCAGCGAACGCGACGACTGCGCGGCCGGCACGTACAACTGCTCGACGTAGTCCCGCACCATCCGGGTCGCGAGCACCTTCGGGCCGAGCTCCTTGATGGTGTGCCGGAGCATCTCGATCCAGCGGCCGGGGACCTCACCGTCGTAGAAGCGCGGCGCGACCTGCTTCTCGATGATGTCGTACAGCGCGTGCGCCTCGAGGTCGTCGCGGCGCTCGGTGTCCTCGATGCCTTCGGCGGACGGGATCGCCCAGCCGAACTCGTCGTCGTACCACTCGTCCCACCAGCCGTCGCGGATCGAGAGGTTCAGCGCGCCGTTCAGCGCCGCCTTCATCCCCGACGTACCGCAGGCCTCGTACGGACGCAGCGGGTTGTTCAGCCAGACGTCGCAGCCCGGGTACATCGGCTGCGCCAGCGCGATGTCGTAGTCCGGCACGAACACGATCCGGTGCCGCACCTCCGGGTCGTCGGCGAAGCGGACCATCTCCTGGATCAGCTTCTTGCCGCCCTCGTCGTGCGGGTGCGCCTTGCCGGCGATCACGATCTGCACCGGCCGCTGCGGGTGCAGCAGCAGCGACTTCAGCCGGGCCGGGTCACGCAGCATCAGCGTCAGCCGCTTGTACGACGGAACGCGGCGCGCGAAGCCCATCGTCAGGACGTCGGGGTCGAGGATCGAGTCGACCCAGCCGAGCTCGGCCTCGCTCGCACCGCGGTTGATCCAGGACTGCCGGACCCGCGACCGGGTGTCGTCGATGAACCGCTGCCGGAGCAGCCGCTTCGTCTCCCAGATCTGCGCGTCGGTGGTCTTGTCGAGGCCGTCGAAGATGTCCTGGTCGGCGGTGTAGTTCGCGTAGGTGAGGTCGTGGATCTCACGCGCGACCCAGGTCGGGGCATGGACGCCGTTGGTGATCGACGTGATCGGCACGTCGGTCGAGTCGAAGCTCGGCCACAGCCCGGAGAACATCCCGCGGCTGACGACGCCGTGCAGCTTCGACACACCGTTGGCCCGCTGCGCCAGCCGCAGACCCATGATCGCCATGTTGAACAGCGCCGGGTCGCCGCCCTCGAAGTCCTCGGCGCCGAGCTCGAGGATCCGGTCGATCGGCACCTCGGGACCGAACACGTCGGCCGAGAAGTGCTGCTGGATCAGCTCGACCGGGAACCGGTCGATACCGGCCGGGACCGGCGTGTGGGTGGTGAACACGGTGCCGCCGCGGTTGACCTCGAGCGCGGTGTCGAAGTCGAGGTCCTTCTCGGCCGCGAGCTCACGGATCCGCTCGACACCGAGGAAGCCGGCGTGGCCCTCGTTGGTGTGGAACACCTCGGGCGCCGCGTGACCGGTGATCCGGCAGTACGTACGGACCGCGCGGACACCGCCGACGCCGAGCAGCAGTTCCTGGAGCAGACGGTGCTCGGTCGAACCGCCGTACAGCCGGTCGGTCACCTCGCGCTCGGAGGGCTCGTTCTCCTCGATGTCGGAGTCGAGCATCAGCAACGGGACACGGCCGACCTGGGCGACCCAGATCTGCGCGTGCAACTCGCGGTTGCCGGGGAGAGTCAGCGTCACAGTTGCCGGCGCGTCACCATCGCGCAGGAGGCTGATCGGCAGGCCGTCCGGGTCGACCAGCGGGTACCGCTCCTGCTGCCAGCCCTCACGGTTCAGCGACTGCGCGAAGTACCCGTGCCGGTACAGCAGGCCGACGCCGATCAGCGGTACGCCGAGGTCACTCGCCGCCTTCAGGTGATCACCGGCGAGGATGCCGAGACCGCCGGAGTACTGCGGGAGGACGTGGGTGATGCCGAACTCCGGGGAGAAGTAGGCCACCGCGTTCAGCGGGGATCCCGCGCTCTGGAACCACCGGTCCTCGGTCACATAGCTGTCCAGGTCGGCTACTGCCAGTTCCAGCCGACGCAGGAAAGCGTGGTCGTTGGCCAGCTCGTCGAGCCGGGCCGCCGGTACCTCACCGAGCAGCTTGACCGGGTCACCGCCGGTGGACCGCCACAACTGCGGGTCGACGGCCTCGAAGACGTCCTGCGTCTCCGGGTGCCAGGCCCAGCGGAGGTTGTTCACCAGGGTGCCCAGACCGGTCAGCGGCGCAGGCAGGACAGGGCGGACGGAAAATCGTCGTATCGCTCGCACCGGGACACCGTACCGGGCCGGGGTGCGCAAAACACCTTCGGGATGCATCGATCTTGCAACGCGAGCAAGATTTTGCAGGCCCGTGTGGCACAGACGACTACTGGGAACCGATAACGTCAGTCCTGTAGTTCCCGACGTAGTTACCCACCCGCCGGATCGACATTCGGAAAGCGAGTTCACCTACGCCATGACTGGGCGCATCCCGATCACCGAGGTCAGCCCGACCGTCGACGCCGGAGCGTATCCGGCCAAGGCGGCGGTCGGCGAGACGTTCACCATCGCGGCCACGGTTTTCCGCGAAGGCCACGACGCGGTGAACGCGAACGTCGTACTGACGTCGCCGTCGGGACAGACCAGACGCATGCTGATGAGCCCTGTGGGCCAGGGCTCCGACCGCTGGACCGTCGACGTGACGCTGCAGGAGCAGGGCGCGTGGACTTTCGCGGTCGAGGGCTGGAGCGACCCGTACGGGACGTGGCGGCACAACGCCGAGATCAAGGTCCCGGCCGGCCTCGACGTCGACCTGATGTTCGCCGAGGGCGCAGCGTTCTTCGATCGCGCGGCGGCCGGCGTACCGCCCGCGGTGCGTGCCGACCGCGGGACGTTGAGCGATGCGGCGCACGCGTTGGCGAACGGCGCGTTGCCGCCGGAAGCGCGGCTGGCGGCAGGCATCTCGCCGCAGGTCCGGGCCGCTCTCGGTCGCTACCCGGTGCGCGAGCTGATCACGTCGTCGGAGACCTACCCGGTGTGGGTCGACCGGACGCGTGCGCTGTACGGCAGCTGGTACGAGTTCTTCCCGCGGTCCGAGGGTGCGACGTACGACGAGGAATCCGGTCACTGGAAGTCCGGCACCTTCCGTACCGCGGCGCAGCGGCTCGAGGCCGTCGCGAAGATGGGCTTCGACATCCTCTACCTGCCGCCGATCCACCCGATCGGCCACTCGTTCCGCAAGGGCCCGAACAACACCCTCGACCCGAAGCCGGGTGACCCGGGTTCGCCGTGGGCGATCGGCTCCGAGGACGGCGGCCACGACGCGATCCACCCGGAGCTCGGCACGTTCGAGGACTTCGAGTACTTCGTCGGCCGCGCCCGCGAGGTCGGACTCGAGGTCGCGATCGACCTTGCCCTGCAGGCGTCGCCCGACCACCCGTGGGTGAAGGACCACCCGAAGTGGTTCGCGAAACGCGCCGACGGCTCGATCGCGTACGCCGAGAACCCGCCGAAGAAGTACCAGGACATCTACCCGATCAACTTCGACGACGACCCCGAAGGCATCTACGCCGAAGTACTGCGGATCGTCAAGCTGTGGATCTCCAAGGGCGTCACGGTGTTCCGGGTCGACAACCCGCACACCAAGCCGGTCAACTTCTGGGAGTACCTGCTCGGCGAGATCCGCAAGACCGACCCGGACGTGGTGTTCCTGTCCGAGGCGTTCACACGGCGGCCGATGATGCGCGAGCTGGCGAAGGTCGGCTTCCACCAGTCGTACACCTACTTCACCTGGCGCAACGAGAAGTGGGAGCTCGAGGAGTACCTCACCGAGCTCACCAAGGAGACGGGGCACTACCTGCGTCCGAACTTCTTCGTGAACACGCCGGACATCTTGACGGCGTACCTGCAGTACGGCGGACCGGGCGCGTTCAAGATCCGCGCGGCGATCGCGTCGACGTCGTCGCCGGCCTGGGGTGTGTACGCCGGGTACGAACTGTTCGAGCATGTCGCGCTGCGGCCGGGCTCCGAGGAGTACCTGGACACCGAGAAGTTCCAGCTGCGGCCGCGGGATTGGGCAGCAGCTGAGGCGGAGGGACGCTCGCTGGCGCCGTACCTCACTCTGTTGAACAACATCCGCCGCCGCCACCCGTCACTGCAGCAACTGCGCAACCTCTCCCTGCACACGGTCGACGACGAAGCGATCATGTGCTACTCGAAGCGCTCCACGGCGCCGGACGGGCACACCGACACGGTGATCGTCGTGGTCAACACCGACCCACATTCGGTCCGCGAGTCGATGGTCCACCTCGACATGGCCGCGCTCGGCATGCGGCCCGAGGACACCTTCACGGTGTACGACGAAATCAGCGGCGCGACCTGGCGCTGGGGCCAACAGAACTACATCAAACTCGACCCGAACGGCGAGCCCGCCCACATCCTCGCCGTACGCCGCGGACAGGCCTAACTGTGTGACGCAGCGGGTGCGACGCGCCCGGTGTGAGCACGCGGGTGTGAGAGAAGCCCGCGCGGAGCGGCTCTGGACCAACGGGATGATCGTGGCGGAGTTTGCGGCAGGCATGTTGTGGCACTGGTACCGCCCGCGCGATCGGCGTGGTCGCGGGCTTGGTCTTCATGACCCAACACAAGACTCGCGAACACGACGCGTCCCTGGCACGACGTCTCCGTCGCCGTGCCAGGGCCCGTCCGCCGCCGGGGTCAGATGCTGGCTCCCCCGTCCACGGTCAGCAGCGCGCCGGTGATGTAGGCGGCCTTCTCACCGGCGAGGAACACGACCGCCTTGGCGACGTCGCCGGGGGTGCCCATGCGTCCGAGTGCGGTCATGGCTGCCTGGGGGGCCGCGTTCGGTCCGTCCGCGGGATTCATGTCCGTGTCGGTGGCCCCGGGCTGTACGACATTGACGGTGATGCCCCGGGAGCCGAAGTCGCGCGCCCACCCCCGGCCGAGCTGATCGATCGCCGCCTTGCTCGCCGCGTATTCGGCGACACCGGGGACGGGGACGTGGTGGGCGACAGTGCTTCCCACCAGGATGACGCGCCCGCCGTCGGTCAGAAAGCGCGACGCGGAGCGTGTGGTGACGATGGTTCCCATCACATTGGTGGCCATCATCCGCTGAATCCCTTCCTGGAGTTCGAGGTCCATCTGGTCGACGGTGCCCACGACGGCGATGCCGGCCGAGTTCACCAGTACATCGATCTGACCCCCGAAGAATTCGGCGGCCTTCTCCACCGCGGTCGACGCCTCGTGCGGAACGGCCTGATCCGCCTGTACGGCGAGCGCCTTCGCGCCGAGGTCGGTCAGTTCGGCGACAACGGCCTCGGCCCGCTCGCGCGACTTCTGGTAGGTGATCACGACATGCGCGCCTTCGCGGGCGCATTCACGCGCGATCTCCGCACCGATACCCCGTGACCCTCCGGTCACGAGCACTGTGCGTCCTGTCAGAGTCTTGGACAACGTAGACATGCTGATAACTCCTTATGCGCTGCTGAGCTGCATTTCAGCTACGCACCGAAGCTAAAGATTGACATTAGTGTGAAGGTCAAGCCCGCTCTGAACCTTTACACTGATGTAAAGGTGGAGCTCTGGCGGACAGGCAGCCTCGGAGCGACGGCATCGCGACACCTGGCGAGGGAGAACACGATGAAGATCGGCGAGCTGGCGGCGAAGACCGGAGTGGCGCCGCGGCTGCTGCGTTACTACGAAGAGGTCGGCATCCTGACCCCGTGGCGGGCACCCAACGGATACCGCAGCTACGGCGAGCCCGCCGTCGACCGCGTCCTGCAGATCCGCGAACTGCTGGAAGCGGGCTTGACGACGGACATGATCCGCGAGGTCCTGCCCTGTCTCGATGCGCAGAACGAGGATGGGGAGGCTCCGACCTGCCCGGACATCGACGTGACGGAGCTGGACGGGCTGCGTCGACACCTCGCTGCCATCAAGCGCCGCATCGACATACTCCGGCGCAACGAGCGGGCCATCAAGGCGTATCTGAAAGTCCGCGCGGAAAACACCAGTGTCCCCCCGACAGCGGCCGGCGAAGTCGTGGCGATGGTCGGGCGGCCCTAGCCCCCCGCTCCCCTCCATGGCTCAGTGCGGCTGCGTAGTACGCGTGGGCCGGCTTCCTAGAGCGGGACGGTTTCGGGGTATTTCAGGCCGGCGCCGGTGTTGAGGGCGACTACCTGGTCGTCGGCTCGGATCCAGCCGGACTCTCGTAGGGTGCGGATGGCGGCGAAGTTGGCGGCGCCTTCGGGGCAGATGAAGGAGCCTTCCAGGTGGGCGAGTTGGTGTTGTTCGGCGAGGATGTCTTCGTCGTCGACGGCGACTGCGCAGCCGTCGGTCTCGGCGATCGCTTGTAGGACGAGGAAATCGCCCAGCGCCTTGGGGACGGTGATGCCGAAGGCAACCGTTCGAGCGTCCGGCCAGGGCTCGCTTTCCGGCAGGCCCTTCTCCCATGCGCGCACGATCGGCGCACAGCCGGTCGACTGCACAGCGACCAACCGCGGCAACGGACCGGAGATCCAGCCGAGTTCGCGCAGCTCGAGAAGTCCTTTCCAGATGCCGATGATGCCGACACCGCCACCGGTCGGGTAGACGATCACGTCCGGCAGTTGCCAGTTCAGCTGCTCCGCGATCTCCAGCCCCATCGTCTTCTTGCCCTCGATGCGGTACGGCTCCTTCAGCGTCGACGCGTCGAAGTACCCGGGCTGTTCCCGCACATACGCCGCCGCGTCCCCGATCAACCCGTCGATCAACTGCAGCCGACCACCCACCACGGTCACCTCGCGCCGGCAGATCTCGGGCGCCGCGATCGGCATCGCGATCAGCGCCTCCATCCCGGCGCGCGCGGCGTACGCGGCCCACGCGGAGCCGGCGTTCCCGTTCGTCGGCATCGCGATCTTCCGTACGCCGACCTCGTACGCGCGCGACACCCCGACCGCGGCGCCGCGCGCCTTGAACGTACCGGTCGGGATCAGCCCCTCGTCCTTCATCAGCAGGCGATCCACCCCGAGCTCAGCGCCGTACCGCGGCAACGGGAGCAGCGGCGTCATCCCCTCCCCCAGCGTCACCACGTTCTCGGGCGAGCGCACTGGCAGCAGCTCGTGGTACCGCCACAGGTTCGGTGCCCGATCAGCCAACGCGGCCGGCGCCACCGTCACGGACGGCAGGTCGTACCGCGCGAGCAGCGGCGATCCGCAGGGACACAGCCCGATGATCTGGTCGGCGTCGTGGGTCGCTCCACAACGAGGGCATTCGAGATGACTCAGCGCAGAGAAAGAGGTCACATCCGAAGAAACTACCCCGCGCGCAGATCGGTGATCATCGGGCGTTGGTGATCGGTGAGACGGAAGCCGATCCCGCGGACGGCGTCGATGGTGACCGTCGTACCGAGTTCGTCGAGTTTGCGGCGCAGGCGCTTCACCACCGAGTGGACGTCGGCCGTGCCGCGGTCGTTGAGGTCGCGCCAGACGGTCTGGTGCAACGCGTCGTACGACCAGACCCGCAGCGGGGCCGACATCAGCCGGGTGAGCAGGTCGTGCTCGAGCTCGGTCAGCTGGATCTCGCGGTCACGCCAGCGCGCGACCGAGCGGGCCCGGTCGATGGTGAGTACGTCGGCGTCCGGCTCCTCACCCGTACTCCGGACCGCGGCGGCATCGACCGCATCGGGCTCCGGCGGTTCGGGCTGTTCGGGCGCGGTGGGCGGGGGCTGGTGGGCAGGAACCAGCAGCCTGCGCAGTTCGTCGAGGCTGGAGACCAGCAGCAACGGCGCGACGTCGTCGACGAGCTCGGCCAGACGGACGCGCTGCTCGGTAGAGGCCGCGACCGCGATCAGCAGCGGGAACGGCTCGTCATCAGGTCCGGTAGTGGTCAGGTCTATACGGGCGGTGACCATCTGGTCACGATGTCAATCCTTGCCTCAGATCGTCAACGAATTGCCAGCCTTTGCCCAGGTTGCCTCGATCCGCGCGACAGTTAGTCACGTCTTGCTCACCAAGTGTGCTTGTTACCACGTTGTTCTGACACATAGATTCCTCGTCAGGCTTGCGGTGTCACATGCCGCGACCTGGGGGGCACAGAGCGTCTTCACGCCCTCCTGCAGCAGTTGACTCGGGGGAGTCGAGCTCGGGGTCGTTCAAGTGAGGGGCTGCAGAGATGTCATATCCACGAAAGGGACTCACCAGATCCGTGGTGAGCACCCTGGCGGCGCTGGCCGTCGTCGCGACCGGGATGGCCGCCGCCGGCCAGGCCCAGGCGTCACCGCCGACCAAACCGGAAGCCACGCCATCGCCCGCCGCCAAGATCAAGCCGGAGCTGAAGGCACAGCTGGAGGGCAAGGAGGCCAAGGCCGAGACGGACTACTGGGTCCGTTTCGCCGCGAAGGCCGATCTGACCGCCGCCAGCAAGATCACCAACTGGAACGAGCGCGGTACGGCCGTGGCCGCCGCGCTGAAGAAGGCCGCCGCGGACAGCCAGGCGTCGATCCGCGCCGAACTGGACGCGCAGCACGTGAAGTACCAGGCGTTCTGGGGCACCAACGCGATCCGGATCGAGAGCGGATCGCTTGCCCTGGCCCAGGACCTGGCCACCCACAACGAGGTCGAGGGCCTGTACGCACCGGTCCAGATCGAGGTACCGAAGGTCACGCCGGGCCAGCAGGAGAAGGCGGTCCAGGCCGTCGAGTGGGGCGTCGCCAACATCAAGGCGAACCAGGTCTGGTCGCAGTACGGCGACAAGGGCGAGGGCATCGTCGTCGCCAGCATCGACACCGGTGTGCAGTACGACCACCCGGCCCTGGTCAAGCAGTACCGGGGCAACAACGGTGACGGCACCTTCAACCACAACTACAACTGGTTCGACGCGGCCGGCACCTCGCCGAACGCACCGTCCGACGGCAACGGCCACGGCACCCACACGATGGGCACCATGGTCGGCGACGACGGCGCGGGCAACCAGATCGGTGTCGCCCCGGGCGTGAAGTGGATCGCCGCGAACGGCTGCTGCCCGAGCGACGCCGCGCTGATCTCGTCCGGCCAGTGGATGCTCGAGCCGACCGATCTGCAGGGGCAGAACCCGGACGCGAGCAAGCGGCCGAACGTCATCAACAACTCGTGGGGCTCGACCCTGCCGTCGAACGACCCGTTCATGGAGGACATCACCCTGGCCTGGACCGCGTCCGGGATCTTCGGTGCGTTCGCCAACGGCAACAGTGGTGAGGGCGGCTGCAACACCTCCGGTTCGCCGGGCAGCCTGACCAGCAACTACTCGGCCGGCGCCTACGACATCAACAACAACATCGCGTCGTTCTCCGGTCGCGGGGTCGGCCAGGACGGCACCATCAAGCCGAACATCTCGGCCCCCGGTGTCAACGTCCGGTCCAGCCTGCCGGGTAACGCCTACGGCGCGTTCAACGGTACGTCGATGGCCACACCGCACCTGACGGCCACCGTGGCCCTGTTGTGGTCGGCGTCGCCGTCCCTGAAGGGTGACGTCGCGGCCACGCGGGCGCTGCTGAACCAGACCGCGATCGACACGCCGAACAGCCAGTGCGGCGGGACCGACGCGAACAACAACGTCTTTGGTCAGGGTCGTCTGGACGCGCTCGCACTGCTGAACGCGGCCCCGATCGGCGACACCGGCACGCTCACCGGCACGGTCACCGCCGCCACCGGCGGCGCTCCGCTCGCCGGCGCCAGCGTGACGGTGCACCAGGACGGTCAGGCCGACAAGTCGCTGACCACCAGCAGCAACGGCACGTTCTCGTCGGTGCTTCCGGCCGGCGACTACACGCTCACGGTCGCGTCGTTCGGGTACAAGACCCAGACCACCACGGCCACCATCACGACCGGTCAGACCACCACCAAGAACTTCGCCCTGGAGAGCACTCCGCAGGTGAGTGTCGGTGGCACCGTCACGGACGGCTCCGGCCACGGCTGGCCGCTGTACGCGAAGGTGTCGGTGGAGGGCCCGGGTGGCGTGTTCGACTACACCACCCCGAGCAACGGCCGCTACAGCCTGAAGGTCCCGTCCGGTGCGGCGTACTCGCTCAAGGTCGAGTCGAAGTACCCGGGCTACCAGACCGTCAGCCAGCCGATCACGGTCGGCAGCGGCAACCTGACCAAGAACATCTCGGTTCCGGCCGACGCCAACTCGTGCACCACTGCGCCCGGTTACAAGTGGGGCTCGGACGGCGTCTACGAGACCTTCGACTCCGGGGCCGCGCCGAGCGGCTGGACCGTCGTCGACAACAAGGGCAACGGACAGGTGTGGAAGTTCGACGACCCGGGCAACCGGGGCAACCTGACCGGCGGCAGCGGCAAGTTCGCGGTCGTCGACAGCGACAAGTACGGTAGCGGCGGCCTGCAGGACACGTCGCTGGTCAGCCCGGTCGTGGACCTGAGCTCGGTCACTGCTCCGGTGATCCGGTTCAACCAGGACCTGAACTGGTACCAGGGCGAGAAAGCCGACGTGGACCTGTCGGTCGACGGCGGCGCGACCTGGACCACCGCGCTGACCCAGATCGCGGACGTCCGTGGAGTCAAGGAGATCGCGATTCCCGAGGCGGCCGGCAAGTCCGCCGTGCAGGTGCGGTTCCACTACTGGGACGCGTCGTACGCATGGTGGTGGGAGGTCGACAACGTCCTGATCGGCAGCCAGGTCACCTGTGAGCCGACCGGCGGCGGCATCGTCGTCGGCAACGTCAAGGACGCCAACACCAGCGGTTTCGTGAACGGCGCGGTCGTCACCCGTGACGGCACGTCGGAGAGCGCGACCACCGTTGCGACGCCGGAGGACACCGGTCTGAACGACGGCTTCTACTGGCTGTACTCGTCGGCCGACGGCAACCAGAACTTCACCGCCAAGGCCGGTAACTACGTCAGCTCGACCGCGACCGTCCCGGTCGAGGCCGACTGGACCACGACGGCCGACTACACGCTGAAGGCCGGCCAGCTGTCGGTCACGCCGACCAGCATCACCGGCAACCTGAAGCTGCCGACCGGCACGGTCACCAAGTCGTTCAAGGTCACCAACACCGGCGGCGCGGATGTCGACGTGAAGTTCGGTGAGAAGGACAGCGGCTTCGTCCTGGAGAACGCGAACGGCACCAAGACCACCAAGGCCGAGGTGGAGAGCGGGGTCGGCGCACCGCTGCAGCGGCTCGCCGTGAACACCTCGTTCGCCCGGATGCTGTCGGGCAAGACCGGCGCCGCGCCGGTCGCCGCGAAGCCGCAGGCGGCTCCGTGGGCCGACATCGCCGACTACCCCGCGACCGTGATGGACAACCGGGTGGTCAACCTCGACGGCAAGATCTACTCGATCGGCGGCGGCAACGGCAGCGCGTCGACGGCCAACAGCTACGTGTACGACCCGGCCACGCTCGCCTGGACCGCGATCGCCCCGCTGCCGGGTGCTCGCAACGCCATCACCGTCGGCGTCGTGGGCGGCAAGATCATCGCCAGCTCCGGCTGGGCGGACGCCGGCCCGGCGCCGGAGACCTGGTCGTACGACCCGGCCGCCAACGCCTGGTCCGCGGTCGCTGCCAACCCGGCTCCGCGTGCGGCCGCCGGTCAGGCTGTGCTCGACGGCAAGCTGTACGCCGTCGGCGGGTGCACCACGTCCGGCTGTCTGCCGATGAGCAACACGGTGGTCCGCTACGACGCGGGTGCCAACACCTGGGAGACGCTGGCGAACTACCCGCAGTCGGTCGCGTTCGCATCCTGCGGCGCCATCGACGGCAAGCTGTACTGCGCCGGCGGTAACGACGGCACGAACTCGCTGAAGTCGGCCTACGTCTACGACCCGAGTGCAGATTCCTGGACCGCGATCGCAGACGCTCCGTCCGACCACTGGGCGGCGTCGTACGCCGTCGCCGGCGGCAAGCTCCTCGTCGTCGGCGGTGTCCAGGCCGGTGCGGTGACCAACGCAGGGTTCTCGTACGACCCGGCGTCGGACAGCTGGACCGCGCTGCCGAACGCCAACCTGCCGCGGTACCGCGGTGGTGCGGCGTGTGGCTTCTACAAGATCGGTGGCTCGTCCGGCAGCTTCAACGCCACCGTCGACAGTGAGGCCCTGCCGGGTCTCGAGGACTGCGCCGAGTCGTCGGCGGACGTGAGCTGGATGTCGCTCGACAAGACCGAGGCCACGCTGGCCCCGGGACAGTCGACGACCGTCAAGGTCACGCTCACCGCGAACGTCGACCAGCCCGGTGCCTACACCGGCGCCGTGACGATCGGCGAGAACACGCCGTACAACGTCGCAGCGGTCGGCGTGACGATGAACGTCACCCCGCCGAACACCTGGAGCAAGCTGCAGGGCACCGTCACGGGCGTCAGCTCGTCCGGCGCCACCGCCGCCCTCCCGGGTGCGATCGTCGAGGTGGACTCGTGGGCGCAGTCGTACACCTTCATCACCGACAAGGACGGTAAGTACGCCTACTGGCTCGACCGTCGCAACAACCCGCTCACCCTGATCGCCGCCAAGGACGGCTACAAGCCACAAACCCGTACGACGAAGTTGGTCGCCGGCACGCCGGTCACCGAGAACTTCGCACTGAAGTCGATCAAGTAGTCAGGCAGTAAGAAGCTCGGCCCCCGGACCGCATGGTCCGGGGGCCGAGCCCTTTCCGGAAACAATTCGTCAGCAGGCGGCGAACAGTTCCCGGAAAGGGGGTCAAGCAGTGGGAAGGAGATGGAAGCCGACGCCGCGGACGGCGTGGATCGTGACGGTGGCACCGAGGTTCGCGAGCTTCTGGCGCAGGCGTTTGACGACCGAGTGGATGTGCGAGCCGTGGCCGAGGTGCTCGTTGCCCCAGACGGCGTGGTGCAGACGCTGGTACGTCCAGACCCGGCCGGGCTCGGTCACCAGGCAGTGCAGGAAGTCGTGCTCCAGCCGGGTCAGCGGCATCTCGCGGTCCTTCCAGCGGACCACGCGGCGGTCGACGTCCAGCCGCAGTTCGGCCACCGGCTCAGGCACCGCCCGGATCGGCTTGGCGGCCGGCATCACGGTCGGAGCCAGCACCGCCGAGCTCGGCGCGATCGAGGCCCCGGTCAGCTCCAGGAACGCGCGGGCCTGGTCCGCGCTCGACACCAGGAGCAGTGCGTCGGCCTCACCGAGCAGACGAGCCAGGTGTACTCGTTCGGCCGTGGACGCGGCCACGCCGATGATCAATGACGAATCGGACGACCTCTCCATCGACTCCATCGACACCACAGCAAGCCCCTCCCAGTCGAACCGGCCCGCCATAAGTACGGTTCACGGCACGAACTAAGTCAAGGGATTCCTCGCGCACCGCGCTGGCACATATGCGTCCTGTCCGAGACAGGACAGCTCCCCAGACAGCTCCCCGGACAGCTCCCCAGACGGCTTCCGCAGAAGGAAAAACGGCGACGCTCCCTCCTGGAGTGTGCGGAGGCGGGGCGATGCGGAGTAGTCTCCTCGCGCACGGCCACTCTGACCGCATCCACGGAGGAACAGTGCCCGGTCTGGTTCGGCGGCCGCTCGTCATCTGGTTGCTCGCGGCCCTCGCAGTACCCGTACTGCTGACGGCTGTGCTGATTCCCGCCAAGGCCGGCACCACCGAGGACGATCTGCGGGACCGTACCGTCGCCGCGCTGAAGGCCCGCGGGATCGAGACCTCATCGGTCGATTTCGACGGCCGGGACGCGAAGATCGTCGTACCGGGTGACGTGGATCCGGCGCAGGTGCAGGAGATCGCTGCCGGCATCGAAGGGGTTCGCGCCGTACGGGTCGAGGGTGGGTCGCCCCCTACGCCGACGCCTACGAGTGCACCGGCGGAGGAGTCCGGCGTACCGGAGTTCGAGGTCGGGCGCACGGACCGGTCGATCCGGGTGCAGGCGCCGGTGAAGAGCCAGGCGGTCAAGGACGCGATCTCTGCCGAGGTCGAGCAGTTGCTCGGCCCGGACCGTGAGTACGACGACCGCACCACGATCGAGGCCGACGGGCTTGCCGATGCGGCGACGATCTCCCCGCTGCTGCGGGCGCTCGCGATCGGGACGGGCGACGCCTCGGTGCGGTACGACGGGGACAAGGTCACGCTGTCCGGTGAGGTGCCGGACCAGGCGACCAAGGCGACGGTGGGGCGGGCCGCGGCGAAGGCGGTGCCTGGCGCGGTCGTGGCCGACGAGCTGAAGCTGCCGACACCGCCGAAGTCCGCGGTGAGCGAGCCGTGCCGTACGTTCCCGACCCGGCTGGCCGAGTTCAGCCGGCAGTACAAGATCAACTTCCTGTCCGGTACGTCGATCGTCAACAACGCGTCGAAGCCGTCGGTGGTGCGAGCGGCCGCAGTACTGAAGTCGTGTACGACGGTGCGTGTCGAGGTGGCGGGTCATACCGACGACCTGGGTTCGCCGGCGACCAGCCTGCCGTTGTCCGAGCGTCGCGCCGCCGCGGTGAAGGCGGAGCTGGTGCGGCTCGGGGTCAACGGGGACCGCATCCTCGCGCACGGGTACGGGCAGGCCTTCCCGATCGCTTCCAACGCCACCGGCGCCGGGCGGATCGCGAACCGCCGGGCCGAGCTCCGAGTAGTGCAGGGGAACTGAATGAGTTGGCTGATCGCCGAGACCTGGATCCTGCTACTGGTCGCCTTCGTCCTGGGCAGCGCGGCCGCGTGGCTCGTACATCGCCTGGTGAGGGAGGCGCGCGGATGAGCTGGCTGTTACGCCACAACTGGCTGTGGTCCCTGCTCGCGTTCTTCCTCGGAGCGGCGATCACGTGGGTGTTGCTCGAACGCCGCAAACTCGCCACCGCTCCCCCGCTCGAAGAGCCCGCGGTCGAGCAAGAGCCGGTGCTGGTAGGCGCCACAGCAACCCAAGGAGCCCCCGCAACACGACCCACCACGGCCGCACCAGCCACCCCGCCAGCGCCAGCCGCACCGGCCGCACGCGTCACTCCGGCCGCACCGGCCGCGCGTGTCACCCCGGCCGCGCCCGCCGCCCCGGTCCCGGAGAGGGCCGAGCCGGTCTTCTCTCGGGTGATGGACTCTGAGCCGACCCTCTTCGACGCCGAGATGACTGCATCTGAGCCGCAGACGGCCGTCGTGCAGCCCGGGCGGTACGGCGAAGGTTCGGCCGAGGCGGTGCCGCACCAGGGGCCGCCGGACGGGTTCACGATCAAGGGGAACGCACAGTCGAAGCTGTTCCACACGCCGGATTCGCCGTACTACGGCCGGACCAAACCCGAGGTCTGGTTCCGCACCGAGGCCGATGCCGAGCGGGCCGGATTCACGAAGTACACCCGCCGCCCGCGCAAGTCCGCCGACCCCCGCGACTGACCCACGAGGAGACGCAGTGCCCCAGCTCCACGTCCCCTACGTCGTCGAACAGGACGAGGACGGCACCTGGCTCGCGGAAGCAGCCCTGACCCCCGACCTCTTCCTCCAGGGCGAAGGCGAAACCCGCGAGGCCGCCCTCGAAGACCTGCGCACCTCGATCACCCAAGCAGCAGCCGACTCCGGCATCCCCGACCAACTGGTGATCAACCTCCCCGACTGACCCACCCCCGGTCCTACGATCGCGACAACACTCAGTAGCCAGGAGGCGAAGTTGCAGCGAGACATCACAGTGTCCTTCGTCGTTACCGAGGACACGGAGGACGGCGGCTGGACAGCCTCGGCGGCGCTGACACCGGACGCGTTCGCCAACGGTGAGGGCGAGACCCGTGAGGCCGCCATCGAGGATCTGAAGGCCGCCCTCGTCGCGCTCGCCGACGTCGTCGGGATCCCTGAGCAATTGGTCGTGACGCTCGAGGACGACTGATGGCGAAGAAGCGCCTGGACGCCGAAGCCGAGCTCCGGGCGGCCGGCTACCGGCCCGTTCCGGGCAAGAAGCGCGGCCACGGCGACCACGTCATCTGGCAACGCGGCAAGCGAACGGTGTCGGTGCCGAAGCACGACGAGATCAAGACCGGCACCTGGGCCAGCATCCAGAGGCAGGCGAACCTCAACGGCAAAGGTGAGCCCGACCGGCAGCCGCCGGACCAGCAGAAGGCCATGGACCTGCTGAACAACGGCAGCCCGGCTCCTGGCACCAGTGGCGCCTCCGGGTCCGGTCGACGCGACCAACCGGTGACCCAGCGACATGGGAAGAAACGCGGCAGGGAGCGCTGAGACATGGCGAAGGAGATTCCGGCGGCCGGCGATCCCGCGGAGCCGGACGACGTGCTGACGCCGGATGCCGTCATCACCCCTGACGACCGGCTGTTCCCCTACGACAAAGGGCAACCGCCCGCGACCGAGGCGGTGAAGCGAAGGCCCCGCAGGCTTCGCGGTGGAGGGCGGCGCGGGGCAGCGCAGTACACGCAACGAGAGCAGGAACGCGACCGCCGGCGCTGAGTGCCGGGCCTGCCGAAGCACGTGAGTGCGTGCCTATTTGCTTGTACTGGCAAAGGGCCGTCAGACTATGCGGAACGCCTTGCGGGACCGTCCGACCGACGGCGTCACCACATCACCGGAAGCGTCCGGATCTACGTACTGCTCCTTTTAGGTGCGCCCTGGTGGGGTACCAGAGATCAGTGCATGTCCAGGACGGGTCCACCCACCGTCGTCGCGTTCGTGGCGGCGTGCCGTAGTACAAGCCGCAGTACCGCTAGGTTTGGAGACACCCGATGGAGGTGAGCGTGACCGACATGCTGCCGGAGCAGCACCACGGACTGACGAAGAGTGACCCGCTGTGGTTCAAGCGGGCCGTCTTCTACGAGGTCCTCGTGCGGTCCTTCAAGGACTCGAACGCCGACGGCATCGGCGACCTGCAGGGTCTGACCGAGAAACTCGACTATCTCGAGTGGCTCGGTGTCGACTGCCTCTGGTTGCCGCCGTTCCAGCCGTCCCCGCTGCGCGACGGCGGTTACGACGTCTCGGACTACACCGGCGTGATGCCGGAGGTCGGCACCGTGCAGGACTTCGAGGAGTTCCTGGTCCAGGCGCATGCGCGCGGCATCCGGGTGATCGTCGACTTCGTGATGAACCACACCTCGGACCAGCACCCGTGGTTCCAGGCCTCCCGGCAGGACCCGGACGGCCCGTTCGGCGACTTCTACGTCTGGTCCGACACCGACGACAAGTACTCCGACGCGCGGATCATCTTCGTCGACACCGAGAGCTCGAACTGGACCTGGGACCCGGTCCGCGGCCAGTACTTCTGGCACCGGTTCTACGCCAACCAGCCCGACCTGAACTTCGAGAACCCGGCCGTCGGCGACGCGATCGTCGACGCGCTGAAGTTCTGGCTGGACCGCGGCGTCGACGGCTTCCGGCTGGACGCGGTGCCGTACCTGTTCGAGACCGACGGGACGAACTGCGAGAACCTCCCCCGGACCCACGAGTTCCTGAAGCGGATCCGCAAGGAGGTGGACGCGAACTACGAGGACCGCGTCCTGCTCTGCGAGGCGAACCAGTGGCCGGCCGACGTGGTCGAGTACTTCGGTGACCGCGACTCCGGCGGCGACGAGTGCCAGATGGCGTTCCACTTCCCGGTGATGCCGCGCATCTTCATGGGCGTACGCCGGGAGTCGCGCTTCCCGATCTCGGAGATCCTGGCCCAGACGCCGGAGATCCCCGACACCTGCCAGTGGGGCATCTTCCTGCGCAACCACGACGAGCTCACGCTCGAGATGGTGACCGACGAGGACCGCGACTACATGTGGTCGGAGTACGCGCAGGACCCGCGGATGAAGGCGAACATCGGCATCCGCCGCCGGCTCGCGCCGCTGCTGGACAACGACACCAACAAGATGGAGTTGTTCACCGCGCTGCTGCTGAGCCTGCCCGGCTCCCCGATCCTGTACTACGGCGACGAGATCGGCATG
Organism: Kribbella sp. NBC_00662; assembly: GCF_041430295.1. GTDB lineage: Bacteria > Actinomycetota > Actinomycetes > Propionibacteriales > Kribbellaceae > Kribbella. The sequence goes on from NZ_CP109029.1 coordinate 7,966,282, forward strand.
GGCGACAACATCTGGCTGGGCGACCGCGACGGTGTTCGGACGCCGATGCAGTGGTCCCCGGACCGCAACGCCTCGTTCTCCACCGCGACGCCCGGCAAGCTGAGCCTGCCGGTGATCATGGACCCGGTCTACGGCTTCCAGGCGGTGAACGTCGAGGCCGAGATGGAGAACGCCTCGTCGCTGCTGCACTGGACCCGCCGGATGATCCAGACCCGCAAGCAGCACCCCTGCTTCGGGATGGGCACGTTCACCGATCTCGGCGGTTCGAACCCGAGCGTCCTGTCGTACGTGCGCGAGTTCGGCGACGACGTGGTGCTGTGCGTGAACAACCTGTCCCGCTTCCCGCAGCCGATCGAGCTGGATCTTCGGCAGTGGCAAGGAGTGGAGCCGATCGAGTTGCTCGGCGGTGTGCACTTCCCGACCATCGGGGAGTTGCCCTACCTTCTGACCCTCGGCGCCCACGGTTTCTACTGGTTCCGGCTGGCGAAGCCGGCTGACCACGAGGAGAGCATGTAGTGAATTCGCATCTGGACCAGGTCCAGTCCTTCTGCGCGAGCCAGAGGTGGTTCGGCGAGAAGGGACACGACGTCCGCGTCGAAGCGATGGCCACCTCGGTGTGGCTGTCGGACGAGGGCGCCTGGCCGGCGGTCCGGATCGGGTTCGTCTACTGTGCGGGTCCGCCCGGGGTGGAGATCCCGATCCGGGTGTACCAGCTGCCGCTCAGCTACCACCGCGCACCGGTCGACAACCTCGGCCATGCGCTGGTCGGTGAGTGGGCGGAGCCGGATCTCGACGACGCCGACGTCTGGGTGTACGACGCGCTGCACGACAAGGAAGCGACGCCGTACTGGCTGGACGGGCTGACCCACGGACGGCAGCTGGACGGGCTGGAGTTCCATCCCGTCCAGGCTCCGGACCGGACCATCGAAGTACCGGAGGACGCGCAGTCGCTGGTCCTCACCGTGGAGCAGAGCAACACGTCGCTGGTGTTCGGCGACGTGGCGCTGCTGAAGGTGTTCCGCCGGCTCGAGCCCGGGAGCAACCCGGGGGTCGAGATCGAGTCGGCGCTCACCGAGTACGGGTCCGACCTGGTCCCGGAGGTGCTGGGGTCTGCGCGCGGTAGGTGGCCGCGCGCCGGCGGCGGCACCGACTCGGGCGAGCTGGCGATGATGACGGCGTTCCAGAAGAGCGCGACCGACGGCTGGTCGTTCGCGACGTCGTCGGTGCGCGACCTGTACGCCGAGGCCGACCTGCACGCCGAGGAGGTCGGCGGTGACTTCGCCGCCGAGTCGCACCGGCTCGGCGCGAGCACCGCGCAGGTGCACTCCGAGCTGGCCAAGGCGCTCGGCACCGACATCTGGGAGCCGGCCAAGCTGGTCGAGCACGCGAACGCGATGCGTCGCCGGCTCGACGCCGCGGCCGCCGCGATCCCGGAGCTCGCGCCGTACGCCGACGGTCTGGCCCGGGCGTTCGACGCGCTCGCGGCGTACGACCAACCCGTCACCGTCCAACGCATCCACGGCGACTTCCATCTCGGCCAGGTGCTGCGGACGATCGACGGCTGGAAGCTGATCGACTTCGAGGGCGAGCCGGCCAAGTCGCTGATCGAGCGGCGGGCGCTGGACACGCCGGTGAAGGACATCGCCGGCATGCTGCGCTCGTTCGACTACGCGGCCCGGTCGTTGCTGGCCGATCACCGCGGCGACCAGCAGATCGCGTACCGCGCAGCCGAGTGGGCGGCTCGCAACCAGGAGGCCTTCTGCGACGGGTACGCCGAGGTGGCGGGCACCGATCCGCGCGAGCAGACCGTGCTGCTGAACTCGTTCCTCGCCGACAAGGTGATCTACGAGGTCCTCTACGAGGCCCGGAACAGGCCGACGTGGCTGCAGATCCCGCTGTCCGCAGCGGCGCATTTGGCCGGACAGTAGATCGAACTCCTGGACGCCGAGCTGGCGCTGGGTCACGCCGTGGAGGTCGCTCGAGCTGGAGTGACGACCGCCAGCTCCTGCCGCTCAACGAGGTGATTCGCGGCGTGATCGCGATCGCCCGCGCCGACCTCGACGCCGCACGAGAAGCTTTGACCGACTGAGGATTGTGTACGTCGGGACTCGGCGGGTACGGGGTGCAGTGAAGACGGTGCTGATCGGGCAGGATGGGATTCATGGGAGAGCGCGAAGCTTTTGAGGAGCCTGTGGTGGCGGTTGAGGAGCCTGTGGTGACAGCGGTCCCGGTCGATCGGACCGAGCTGGAGAGACTCGTCGCCGGTACGTACCACGATCCTCATCGGGTGCTCGGCCCGCATCTCGGCGAGCACGGTGTCACCGTGCGCGCACTGCGGCCGTTCGCGAAGAGCGTCACCGTGCTGTACGACGACCACCGCCTCGACCTCCGGCACGAGTACGACGGCATCTGGGTCGGCGTACTCGACGTCGACAAGGTCCCGGACTACCGCCTCGAGGTGACCTATACCGACGGCCCCGCGACCGTGGTCGACGACCCGTACCGCTATCTCCCGTCGCTCGGCGAGGTCGACCTGCACCTGATCGGCGAGGGCCGGCACGAGCAGCTGTGGACCGTGCTCGGCGCCCACGTCCGCCGCTACGACGGCCCGACGGCGACTGTCACCGGTACGTCGTTCGCCGTCTGGGCCCCGAACGCGCAAGGGATCCGGCTGACCGCGGACTTCAACTTCTGGGACGGCCGCGCACACCCGATGCGCTCGCTCGGGTCCTCCGGTGTCTGGGAGATCTTCGTACCCGGCGTCGGCGCGGGTACGCGGTACAAGTTCGACATCTGCGGCCGCGACGGCGTCTGGCGGCAGAAGGCCGACCCGATGGCGAACCTGGCCGAGACTCCCCCGGCAAACGCATCGGTCGTCACGGAGTCGTCGTACGAGTGGAGCGACGCCGCCTGGCTCGAGCGGCGCGCGCAGGCCGAGGCGTACGCCGAGCCGATGAGCGTCTACGAAGTACATCTCGGGTCCTGGCGCAAGGGCCGCTCGTACCGCGAGCTGGCCGACGAACTCGTTGCCTACGTCAACGACATGGGGTTCACCCACGTCGAGCTGATGCCGGTGATGGAGCACCCGTTCGGCGGATCGTGGGGCTACCAGGTCACGTCGTACTTCGCGCCGACCTCGCGCTTCGGCGACCCGGACGACTTCCGGCTGCTCGTCGACCGGCTGCACCAGGCCGGTATCGGCGTGATCGTCGACTGGGTGCCCGCACACTTCCCGAAGGACGCCTGGGCGCTGGCCCGCTTCGACGGTACGCCGCTGTACGAGCACCCGGACCCGCGCCGCGGCGAGCAGCCGGACTGGGGCACGCTGGTCTTCGACTTCGGCCGGCCGCAGGTGCGGAACTTCCTGGTGGCGAACGCGATCTACTGGGCCGAGGAGTTCCACATCGACGGCCTGCGCGTGGACGCGGTCGCCTCGATGCTCTACCTCGACTACTCCCGCCAGGACGGCCAGTGGGTCCCGAACCAGTACGGCGGCCGCGAGAACCTGGAGGCCGTCTCGTTCCTGCAGGAGATGAACGCGACCCTCTACAAGCGGGTCCCGGGCGTCATCACCGTCGCGGAGGAGTCGACGTCCTGGCCGGGCGTCACCCGCGCGACGCATCTCGGCGGTCTCGGCTTCGGCTTCAAGTGGAACATGGGCTGGATGAACGACTCGCTCCGCTACCTGGAGCACGAGCCGATCCACCGCCAGTACCACCACCACGAACTGACGTTCTCGATGATGTACGCGTACTCCGAGAACTTCGTCCTCCCGCTGTCCCACGACGAGGTCGTGCACGGCAAGGGATCGCTGCTGCGCAAGATGCCCGGCGATCGCTGGCAGCAGCTGGCGAACCTGCGTGCGTACCTGGCGATGATGTGGGCGCACCCGGGCAAGCAGCTGCTGTTCATGGGCTGCGAGTTCGGTCAGGAGTCGGAGTGGTCGGAGAAGGGCGAGCTCGACTGGTGGCTGCTGGACCACAGCGACCACCAGGGTCTGCAGCAGCTGGTCCGCGACCTCAACCGGGTCTACAAGGACACTCCGGCGTTCTGGCGCACCGACCACGAGGCCGAGAAGTTCAGCTGGATCGACGCGAACGACGCCAGCAACAACATCTTCTCGTTCGTCCGGTACGGCGACGACGGTGAGCCGACCGTGGCGTGTATCGCGAACTTCTCCGCGATCCCGCACCACGGCTACCGCCTCGGCCTCCCGTACGCCGGCCGCTGGGAGGAGGTCGTCAACACCGACGCCAACACGTACGGCGGCTCCGGCGTCGGCAACTTCGGCGCGGTCGAGGCCGACGGGCCGGAGTGGCACGGGATGACCACGAGCACCGAGCTGTCCGTGCCACCCCTGGCGACGGTGTACCTGCGCTTCACCGGGTAGCGTTCAGGGGTGACCGCCGTGGACCCCCTGTCAGATGGTGAGCTGACGCTGCGACCTTCGCCGCCGAACGGACAGGTGACGACGTTCACCGTCGAGCACGTCCATCCAGGCGGCCCGGAGAACGCGGGAGACACCCTGGGCACGGTCGAGGTGCGCCGGACCACGCCCGGCGTCGCGCTGGTGGTCTGGTCGCTCGACGGCGGTCCCGGACCGGCCCAGCAGGCGCTGCGACTCGTGTCGGAGTACGCGTTCGCCGAGCTTGGGCTGGAGCGGCTGCAGGTCGAGGTCGACCCCGAGCTGCACTCGAGCGCCCGGGTCGCGATCCGTTCCGGTTTCCGGCGTGAGGGCGTGTTGCGTGGCGGCGCGCTGGTCGACGGCGAGCGCCGGGACGTCGCGATCTACGGGATGCGGAAGGACGACCCGCGTCCTGACTCGGTGACCGGCTGGACGGCGTTGATGGACTCGACACTGCCCAAGAAGCGGGTGATCGCGCACGTCGTCGTACGCGACACGGCTGGGCGCGTCCTGCTGTGTCAGGTCAGCTACAAGAAGGACCTGGAGTTGCCCGGCGGTGTGGTCGAGCCCGACGAGGACCCGGCGACCGGTGCGTCCCGGGAGATGCAGGAAGAGATCGGTACGGCGCTGCCGCTGCTCGCCGTGCTCGCCATCGACTGGCTGCCGCGCTGGGAGGGTTGGGGCGACGCAGTCGAGATCCTGTACGACGGTGGCGTCCACGACCCGTCGCTGATCGACGAACTGCAACCGGACGGCTTCGAGATCCGCGGCCTGTCATGGCACGCGCCCGAGGAGCTGGAGGGCCTGGTCTCGCCGCTGAATGCCCGGCGGCTCCCGATGCTCCTGGCCGCGCCGAATCAGCTCCACAACCTACGCGCCGGCGTACCGATCACTTCGTGAGCTGGTTGACGCACCAGAGGTAGTGCCCGTCGCCGGCATTCTCGTCGTAGATGGTCGCGGTCGTGATCGCGTACGCCTGCCGGTAGAGCCGCATCCGCTCGCGGTCGTGTCCGAGCTTCTCGAACCGTCCGAGCAGCAGCTGGTCCAGCCGCCGCGCATCCGGCCCGTACATGTCGAAGAACCCCGCCGCCAACGACGCCTCGAACGTGTTGTCGCCCGCGGTCGACAAGAATCCCCAGTCCAGCACCGCCGCAACCCGCGCCCCGTCCATCAGCACGTTGGGCGGGCAGATGTCCCCATGCACCACACTCAGCTGAAGACCAGCCAGGCTGCGCAGCCCCTCGACCACCGCCTCCAGCAGTCCGGCGAAGTCAGGCACGTCCCGCTCGAGGTGGACCTTGGAGGCCGCCGCGCGACGCCCCACCAAGCCCGCCAGGCTCTCGCCCCAGGACTGCTTCCAGAAAGGCTCGTTGATCACGGTCATTGCCGTGGCCGCCGGACCGGGGTGCGTGGATCGCAGCGCTTCGACGACCAGCACGAACGCCTCGAGGGCCTGCTCCTCCGGTAGACCCGCCTCGTGCAGCGGTACGCCGGTCAGCTTGTCCTCCACGCTGACCGCCAGCCCGTTCTCGCCCACGCCGACCTCGCGGATCCGCGGCGTACGGAACGGCAACTCCGGCACCTCGTCCAGGAACGCCTTCAGCGGCAGCACATCCTCCGGCCGCCGGTCGAACCAGACCTTCCACACGGTCCCGTCCCCGAGGTCGTAGACCGCGCCTTCCATCCCCTGGCCGATGAGCTCCACCGGCCCGACTCTAACCGACCGCTAACGGACGAACCGGAGCGTCAAGGGGTACCGGTACTCCTGCCCGCTCGACGCCGCGACCGCGCCGATCACGATCAGCGGCACGATGATCAGCACCCCGAGACCGAACGTGATCAGCACCAGCACCACCGCGATCGCCGTGTAGATCAGCAGCGAGATCTGGAAGTTCAGCGACTCCACCGCGTTCTTGCGGACGAACTCGGACCGCCCGCGGAACAGCAGCCAGATGATCAGCGGACACAGGAACCCCATCGCGAACCAGGCCGCGATGAACACCCCCACATGCGCGATCATCGCCCAGGTGCGTTCTTCCGAGGCCGACAACGCCGGCCCTGAGCCCGGAGTGCTCATGATCCCAGTGAAGCACGCCGATTCCTTTTCGCGGCAGCGCTGGTCAGTACCGATAACGACCAGCAACGAAAAGGGATCACGATGGCAAGCAAGGAGTCGGAAGCGGTCAAGCAGCACTGGGCCGCGGCGAAGGTCTCGACGGTGCAGGACGATCCGGAGCGGGCCAACCACCGCTGGGCCGAGCTGACCGCCGAACCGCCGGACGTCGACTATCTGTCGGTCCCGGGACGGCAGGCGCTCTGGATCGTGCCGCACAACGCGACCGAAGACCGGGTGCTGCTCTGCTTCCACGGCGGCGGCTACATCAGCGGATCCCGGTACTCGCACCGTAAGCTCTTCGCCCACCTCGCGCGCGCAGTCGGGGCCCGGGCGCTGGTGTTCGACTACCCGCTCGCGCCCGACTACCTCCACCCGGTCCAGCTCGACGACGCGGTCGACACGTACCGCTGGCTGCTGGACCAGGGCATCGCGCCCGGGCACATCATCTTCACCGGCGACTCGGCAGGCGGCGGGATGGCCATCACCACGCAGCTGCGCGCCCGGTCCGTCGGACTGCCCCTGCCCGCCGGCGCGATGCCGTTCTCGCCATGGGTGGACTTCGAGGCGACCGGAGCGTCGTACGACGTCAACCGGGATCGCGACGCGTTCTTCTACCGGGACCTGGTCCGCGGACTCGCGTGGACGTTCCTGGGGCCTGATGGCTCACCGCACGATCCGTTCGTGAATCCGCTGTACGGCGACCTGACCGGACTCGGACCGATCTACATCCAGGTCGGCGGGGACGAAGTACTGCTGGACGACGCGCAGATGCTGGCCAACGGTGCGGAGAAGGCGGGGATCGACGTACGGCTCGATGTCTTCCCGGAGATGCAGCACACGTTCCAGATGGCGGCGGGTCGCGCGCCGGAAGCCGACGATGCGATCCAGCGGATGGGACGCTGGGCTCGGCCGGTGCTCGGCCTATGACGATCGAGGAGGTAGTGGTGAGTGATTTCGGCAGCCGAACCGAGCCGTTCCGCAAGGAGCTGCTCGCGCACAGCTACCGGATGCTCGCGTCAGTGCACGAGGCCGAGGACGCCGTACAAGAGACGTACCTGCGGGCATGGCGTTCGTGGTCGGCGTTCGAGGAACGCTCGTCGGTGCGGGTCTGGCTGTACCGGATCGCGACCAACGTCTGCCTGACCGCACTCGAGCAACGCGGCCGCCGCGCGCTGCCGTCCGGCCTCGGCGCTCCGGCCACCGACCTCTCCCCCGGCTCACCGCCCGACGACCCGTCCGTGCTCTTCGTGGAGCCGATCGCCGAATCGCTGGTACACGACCCGGCGACGATCGTGACCACGCGGGAGAGCCTGCGGCTGGCGCTCATCGCGGCGCTGCAGTACCTGCCGGCCAAGCAGCGCGCCGTACTCATCCTGCGCGAGGTGCTGGCGTTCCCCGCCGCCGAGGTCGCCACCATGCTCGACACCTCCGTCGCGGCGGTGAAGAGCACGCTGCAGCGAGCGCGGGCACGACTCGACGAGAACCCGCCCTCGGAGGTGGTCGAGCCGGACGACCCACGGGCCCAAGCCCTGCTCGCGGACTACATCTCCGGCTTCGAGAACGCCGACCTGGCCGCTCTCGAGCGAGCGCTGCGCGCGGACGCGGCGATCGAGATGGTCGGTACGACGGCCTGGTTCGACGGCCGGGTGATGTGCCTGCAACTGCTGGCGTCCGCGGTTGGTGAGCCCGGCGACTGGAGGATGCTCCCGATCGTCGCGAACGGCCAGCCTGCGGTCGGCGCCTACTTCAAGGGCGAGGCGTACGGCGTCGCCGTACTCACGCCGACGGCCACTGGTCTGACCCACATCCACGTGTTCAGCACACCGAGTCTCGTCACGTACTTCGGTCTGCCGCTCACACCGCCTGCGCCGTAAGCAGGGCCCGGCGGCTCGTGCTCACCAGGGCCAACGCCAGCACGACCAGTCCCATCGCGATGATCGGCCACCAGACCTGGTGGGCGGCGTGGACGAACGCCCGCGGATCGGTCGTCGCCTTGGCGCCGACGATCGATCCGGCGATCGCGACGCCGAGCGACGTACCGGTCTGCCGGCCGACCGACGCGAGCGACGCCGCGAGGCCGGTCATCGACGCGGGCATCCCCGAGACCGCCGAGTTCGCGATCGGCGGGTTGATCGTGCCCAGGAACACGCCGAAGAGCAGGAAGATCGCCAGGATCACCGGGAGCGGGGTGGAGACGCCGATCCTCATCGATGCGGCCGCGCCGAGTGTCAGCGCCGTACCCGCGACGACAAGCGGCAGACGCGGACCGACCGACCCGACCACACGACCGGTGAGTGGCGAGAGCACACAGATCAGCAGACCGACCGGGAGCAGGGACAGGCCCGCGTCGAGGGCGGAGAGGTTCCGCACGCTCTGCAGGTAGAGGGTTGTGACGAAGAGGAACGCGCCGAAGCCGCTGTAGGCGGACATCGCGATCAGTACGGCGGAGCTGAACGGGACGCTGCGGAACAGGCGAAGCTCGAGCAGCGGCTCCTGGCGCCGGCGTTCGTACGCGATCAGCGCGACCGCCGACACCGCCGCGATCACGAGCAGTCCGACGATCAGCGGCGTACCCCAGCCGTGCTTCTCGGACTCGATGATCGCGGAGACGACGCCGCCGAGGACGAAGATGACCAGGAGCTGGCCGATCGGGTCGAACCGGCGGCCGTGGGCAGCGCGCGACTCCGGGACGAACAGGCTGGTGAAGATCACCGCGAGGACGACGATCGGAAGGTTCACCCAGAAGATCGACCGCCAGCCCAGGCCGTCGACCAGCGCGCCGCCGAGGATCGGGCCGAGGACGAGCGACAGGCCGGCCGTCGCGCCGAAGATCCCGATCGCCCGCGCCCGCTCGGCGCGGTCGGGGAAGACCGTCACCACGATCGCCATCGCGACCGGGTTGAGCATCGTCCCGCCGACCGCCTGCACGGCACGGGCGGCGATCAGCCAGCCGATCCCGGGCGCCAGACTGCACAGCAGCGAACCGACCCCGAACACGATCAGCCCGAGCCGGAACATCCGGCGCCGGCCGAACCGATCCGCGGTCGACCCGGACAGCAACAGGAAGCTCGCGAGCACCAGCGTGTAGGCGTCGACGGTCCACTGCAGTCCGGCCGTCGAGGCGCCGAGCCCGTCCCGGATCGCGGGCAGGGCGACGTTCACGATCGAGATGTCCATCACCGAGATCAGCAGGCTCGCGCAGCAGATCACGAGGACGGCGTACCGGCGGGCACTGGTCAGACCAGTGTCCTCGAGCGTTGAGAGGGTCATACCGACCACGCTAGGATTTAGAGCGTGCTCGAAGTCAATGAACGCGGGATCAGTATTGCCGAGGCGGCCGAACGCACCGGCGTCAGCGTCCACACGCTGCGGTACTACGAACGCGCCGGACTGGTCGTCACCACTGTCGACCGCACCGCCGGCGGGCGCCGTCGCTACCGCCAGATCGACCTGGACTGGATCAAGATCTGCACCAAGTTCCGGGCCACCGGGATGCCGATCCGGATCATCCGCCGGTACGCCGAGCTCGTCCTCGCCGGGCGTGGCAACGAGAAGGACCGCCTCGAACTGCTCGAGGCTCACCGCTCCGACGTACTCACCCAGCTCGCCGAACTGCAGGAGAGTCTGGAGCTCATCGACCACAAGATCGACGTGTACCGCGGCCGGATGGAAGCCGGCGACGCCGATCAGCTCTGGGCACCCCGCGCCTGAAGCCTCGCCGTCAGGAAGCGGCGCTCGGTCTCGTTGGCCGTGAGCTCGATCGCCTCTCGATAAGCCTCGGCGGCTTCCTCAGCCCGACCGAGGCGGGTGAGCACGTCGGCCCGGGTCGCGGGCAGATACGCGTACGCCGCCAGCGCGGGCTCCTTGCTCAAGGCATCCAATTCGTCGAGGACCGCGGCCAGGTCCGCGCCGGGAACGAGGCTGTGCGCGGCCGCCCGGTTGAGGGCGACGATCGGCGTCGGCCAGCTCAGCATCATCGCGTCGTACATCCGGACCACCTGACGCCAATCGGTCCTCTCCCACGTCGGCGCAGTCACGTGCAGCCCGGCGACGGCCGCCTGCAAGGCGAAGCGCCCATGGCCTCTGTGGAGGGCCGATGTCGCCCGCGAGACGCCCTCCGCCAGCAGCTGTGCGTTCCACCGCGACCGGTCCTGGTCCGCCAGCAGCACCAGCTCACCGTCGGCGCTGACTCGCGCGTCGCCCCGCGCCTCGGTCATCAGCAGCAGGCCGAGCAACGCCTGCGGTTCCGGCTCGTCCGGCATCAACCGCTCGAGCATCCGGGCCAGCTCCACCGCGCGTCCGGTCAGATCGGTCCGCGTCAGCTCGGACCCCGCCGCCACATGCCCGGCCGTGTAGACCAGATGTACGACGGTCAGCACGACGTCCAACCGCTTGGGCAGCTCGTGATCCGCCGGGATCCGGTACGGAATGCCCGCGGCCGCGATCTTCTTCTTGGCCCGGGTGATCCGCGCCGCTGCCGTCGACTCGCTGATCAGCAGGACCGCCGCTACCTCACGGGTCGTGAGGCCGCAGATCAGCCGCAGGGTCAGTGCGACCTGTGACTCGCGCGCGAGCGCCGGGTGGCAGCAGGTGAACACCAGCCGCAGCGGGTCTGTCGGCTGCTCGACCTCGCCTGGCTCCTCTACCAGCAATGGGAGCTTCCGCCACAGGTTCGTCTCCCGTCGCAGCCGATCCAGCGCGAGTCGTCGGGCGACCGTCGTCAGCCAGCCACCCGGATTCGACGGGATCCCGTCCGGCCAGGTCCGCAGCGCCTGCACGAACGCGTCCTGCGTGCAGTCCTCGGCCAGGTCGAGGTCCCGCGTCAGGCGCACCACCGACGCGAGCACGGTCGACCAGCTCTCGCGATGAGCCTGGTCGACCACTCGCGTGACCTCTACCGCCTCAGTCATCGCTTGTCCCCCGCGGGTACGCCGACGGGACGGAACGTCGGCGTACCCGCGTCAGGCATGTCAGGCCGACGGCTGCGAGTCCGGCGAGGTGTCCATCACCGGACGGACCTCGACGTTGCCGGACGGGCAGATCTTGGCCAGCTCCAGCGCCTGGTCGAGATCGCGGGCCTCGATGACGTAGAAACCGCCGAGCGCCTCCTTGGTCTCGATGAACGGGCCGTCGGTGACCAGCGGCTCGGCACCCTCGCGCTGTTTCACCGTGCTCGCCGTCGTCGACCGCTCGAGCGCCTCCCCGCCGAGGATCCGCGCCCCGGCCTTCTCCACCGCCTCGGCGAACGCCCCGTGCAGCTTCATCGCCTGCTGCCAGTCGTCCGGCGTGACGTTGTCGTACCACTCTTCGCTGTCGTACAGCAGGAACATGTACTGCGCCATCTCAGGCTCTCCCTCGTGTAGGGCTTGTACTGAACATCTTGCTGACGATCGCCGCCACACGGAATCGACAACACCCGGGAAGAATCTTCATTACTGTTGAGTACTGTGAGTTCCATCGAGCACCTGGACGTGCTGATCGTCGGCGCCGGCCTCTCCGGGATCGGCGCGGCGTACCGTCTCCAGACCCGCTGCCCGGACCGGACGTACGCCGTACTCGAGGCGCGGGACGCGCTCGGCGGCACCTGGGACCTGTTCCGCTATCCGGGAGTGCGGTCGGACTCGGACATGTTCACGCTCGGGTTCCCGTTCCACCCGTGGAAGGCGGCGAAGGCGATCGCGGACGGGCCCGCGATCCTCGACTACCTGCACGAGACGGCGTCGACGTACGGCATCGACAAGCACATCCGCTTCGGGCAACGCGTCGTACGCGCGTCGTGGTCGTCCGCGGACGCGCTGTGGACTGTTGAGACTGGCGACTCCCTCTACACGTGCTCTTTCTTGTACGTCTGCAGCGGGTACTACGACTACGACTCGGGCTACGTGGTCGACTTCCCCGGGCAGAGCTCGTTCGAGGGCCGGATCGTGCACCCGCAGCATTGGCCGGCCGACCTGGACTACACCGGGCAGCGAGTGGTCGTCATCGGCAGCGGTGCGACTGCGGTGACGCTGGTGCCCGCCATGGCCGGTACGGCGGAACACGTGACGATGCTGCAGCGTACGCCGAGCTACGTCGCCTCTCGCCCGGCCCGCGACGCGTTCTCGGACCGACTCCGCGCCGTACTGCCGGAGAACCTCGCGCACCGGTTGATCCGCGGGAAGAACGTTGCCGTGAGCACCGCGCTCTACAGTGCGTTCCGGAAGTGGCCGGCGCATGCGGCGTGGTTGCTGAACGCCGGCGTGGCTCGGGAGTTGCCGGAGTCGATCCCGGTCGATCCGCATTTCACCCCGCAGTACAAGCCGTGGGACCAGCGGTTGTGTCTGGTGCCGGACGCCGATCTGTTCAAGGCGTTGCGGGACGGGTCGGCGTCGGTGGTGACCGACGAGATCGTTCGCTTCACCCCGACCGGTCTGCTGCTGCGGTCCGGCCAGGAGTTGCCCGCCGACCTGGTGGTCACCGCGACCGGGCTGCGGATGGTTGCACTCGGCAATATCAAGGTGACGGTCGACGGTCGGTCGGTGGAGCCGCACGACACCTTTGTCTACAAGGGCATGATGCTCAGCGGCGTACCGAATCTTGCCTGGTGCATCGGGTACACGAACAACTCCTGGACGTTGCGGTCCGACCTGACCTCGCAGTACGTGTGCCGGCTCTTGAACCACTTGACGGCGACCGGCGCGCGGATCTGCGTCCCGGAGGTCGACCCGGCCGAGTACGACGCTCCGCCTCGGCCGGTCGTGGACCTGTCGTCCGGGTACATCCGCCGGGCGGCCGCCATCCTCCCGCGCCAGGGCAGTCAGGGGCCCTGGCGCCTGCGGCAGAACTACCCGCGCGATCTGGTGACGTTGCGGTTCGGGCCGGTCGAGGACGGGGTCATGCAGTTCGTCGGCTAGTTGATCGGGGCCGGTGGTTGCGGGCCGACGTACGTGGCGATCGGGCGGATGATCTTCGGGTCCTCGGCTTGTTCGAGGATGTTGGCCGACCAGCCGATGATGCGGCTGACGGCGAACGTCGGCGTGAACATCGCGCGTGGGATACCGCAGAGCTCCATCACGACGCCGGCGTAGAACTCGACGTTCGCGTAGAGGTTGCGGCCGGGCTTCAGTTCGGCGAGGACGTCGACGATGCGCTGCTCGACAGTGGTCGCGAAGTCGACCAGGTCGCCGCCGATGCCGCGGGCGATGTCGCGGAGCATCAACGAGCGCGGGTCCTCGGTTCGGTAGACCGCGTGGCCGAAGCCCATGATGCGGTCGCCGGCGGACACCTTCGCCCGGACCCAGGCGTCGATGCGGTCCGGCGTACCGATCTCGTCGAGGCTCGCGAGCGCGCGGTCCGGAGCGCCGCCGTGGAGCGGGCCGGAGAACGCGCCGATCGCGCCGGCGACGGCGGAGACGACATCGGCGCCGGTGGAGGCGATCACCCGGGCCGTGAACGTGGAGGCGTTGAACCCGTGGTCGAGCGTCGAGACCAGGTAGTGCTCGATCGCGGTCGCGTGTACGGCGTTCGGCTCGGTGCCGGTGACCAGGTAGAGCCAGTTCGCCGCGGCCGAGAGGTCGGCGCGTGGCTCCAGTGGCTGCCGGCCTTCGCGGAGGCGGTACAGAGCGGCGAGGATCGTCGGGGTGACCGCGCAGACCAGCATCGCGTCGGCCTTGCGGCGGGCCGGGTCGATATCCCACAGCGGCTTGAGACCGCGGACAGCCGCGAGGAGCGAGAGCGCGGTGCGGAGACCGGCGAGCGGGTTGAACTTGGCGCCGGCGGCCGCGATCGCGGGCAGGACCGCGCTGACCTCGTCGGGGAGGACGCGCAGCGGCGCGACCTCGGCGATGAACCGGTCGCGCTCGGCGTCGGTCGGGAGGCGGCCCTCGAACATCAGGTACCAGACGTCTTCGAGCGTCTTGGACTTGGCGAGATCGATCGCCGAGTACTGGCGGTAGTGGTAGAACCCCTCGTCCCCACGGACGTCACCGAGGGTCGTCTCGGTGACGACGACGTTGCGCAGACCGGGCGGAACATTGATCACTGTTGACATATCTTCAGAGTTGACAGCCAATCAACTATTGTCAATATTGATCCAGTCAATATGAATCCGTAGAGGAGCGTGGATGGCAGCCGAAGGTGACGAGAATTACCTGACCACCGCCGAGGTCGCCCGCCGCCTCCAGGTCAAACCCGAAACCATCTACGCCTACGTCAGCCGGGGTCTCCTCACCAGCACCCGAGCCCGAGGACGCCGCGGCAGCCTCTTCTCAGCCACCGAGGTAGAACGCCTCGCCAGCCGCTCGGTGGACCACTCGGGCGTAGTGGAACGCATCGAATCCCAACTAACCCTCCTCGAGAACGACGAGCTCTACTACCGAGGCCACCCAGCCAGCCGCCTGGCCACCACCTGGACAGTCGAACAGGTAGCCCACCTCCTCTGGACCGCCCGAACCCCAGAAGGCCCACCGAGGAATGCGGCCTCCGCCGCGAGCCCCGCCTCGTCCGCCATGGCGGCGTTTGCCGGTTCGCGGGAGGGGGTGGAGCTTGCTCGGAGGGCTCTGGGGGTGGTGCCGGAGGGGGCTCGGTTGACGGATGGGTTGCGGGTTGCGGTGGCTGTGCTCGGGGCTGCTGATGCGTTGCGGTTCGACTTGTCGGTGCCGGCCGTGACTGCCGCGGCCGGGCGGCTGATCGGGACCTTGGTGACCGCGCTGCCCGACGTGACCGAGCAGCCGCCGGACCCCGGTGACGACGCGCCTTCCGACGCGACCCTCGGCGCGCGGCTCTGGTCCAAGCTCTCCGCCGAACCGCCCCGGCCGGAGGTGCTCGACGCGGCGCTCATCCTGCTGGCCGATCACGGGCTCGCGGTGTCGACGGTTGCAGCGAGGGTTGCCGCCAGTGCGCGCGCGAACTTGTACGCCGTCATCTCCGCCGGCCTCGGCGCGCTCGACGGGCAGTACCACGGCGCCGCGCCGACCCTCGCCTACGAGTTCCTCCAACGCGCGCGGCAAGACCCACTGAAGGCACTCTCGGACCAACTGCGCTCAGGCGAACCGATCCCCGGCTTCGGCCACAAGATCTACCAGCAGCGCGACCCGCGCGCCGACGTACTGCTCGGCCTGCTCGGCGACCACCCGATCGTCGGCACGATCGCCGCCATCGCCGAGCGCACCCCGACCTTCCCGAACAGCGACCTCGCGATCGCCGCGGTCATGGACGCCTACAACTTCCGCCCGGACGCCGGCGACGCCCTCTTCGCGCTCGCCCGGATGATCGGCTGGACCGCGCACGCCCTCGAGGAGTACGCGGCCCCGGCCCTCCGCTTCCGCGCGATGGGTGTCTACACCGGCCAGGTCCTGTCTGGATCACCAGACAGGACCTGAACGACCTGACTACTTCGCGCCGAGCTTGATCAACGTCGCCGCACCAGGAGCCAGCGAGACCTGGATCGGCCCGACCCGCTGCGACACGTACTTCTGCCGCGCCGGCTGGAACACCCCGACCGATCCGACCGCCTGCGCATTCACCGCCACAACCGCCCGAGCCGGCGCACTGTGCGACCGGTTGGCAACCAGCACCCAGCGATCACCCGACGCAGCGTCCCGCGGCCGGAAGGTGCCCACGACAACCGAATCCCCGGAGACCGCCGACACCAGGCTCGTCGGCGTGAACCCGACAGCCCCGTTCGGCAACGGAGTCTCGTTCGCGTGGACGACGGACTCCGACACGAGCGGCTTCAGCTCGCGCCCGACCTGGTGCAACCAACCGGTGTTGATCTGCTTCGCGGCGTCGTACCGCGACGTCCGCTTGCCGTCGACCGTGATCAGCGCCGGCCCGAATCCCTCGCCACGAGCAGCCTCCGGCGTCCAGTACGTGAAGTACTGGATACCCTTCGCGCCGTACGCGAGGCTGATGTTGATCTGCCAGAGCAGCTCGGCCGCGGTCGGTTCGCGATGGTTGTTGTAGGCAAGCGTCTGGATGTACACCCACGACGGGATGTCGCCGTACAACGCCGCGTCCCGGACGATGGCCCAGTTGTGGAAGTAGTTCTCGTCCTCGCGCCCTTCGGACAGCAGCGGATACCGGTCGAACGAGATCAGCGACGGCTTCACCACATCGACGAAGCTGCGGTAGTACGTCGCGTCGTCGGACGGCAGCAGGTTGATGTACGGCAGCAACTGCGGCGCGAGCTCACGTGAGATCGCGAGCGCCTTCGCCAGCGTCGCGAACCAGCCCGCACCGGGTTCGTCGTAGAAGTTGAAACCGGCCAGCGACGAGTACGGCCCGTACGCGTCGCGGGCCCGGATGTAGAGCGCGCTGGCCTCGGCCGGGGTCACGCTGAGGAAATCGGTCGTGGTGTCCGAGATCGAGAACCAGCGGGACATGTTGCGGATCTGGATGTCGTCCGAGATCAGCATCTTCAGGCCGGCGTCGCGGGCCAGGCCGAGCTGGTACTGGAAGATGTTGCCGTCGCCGGCGTAGTTGCCGGAGACGATGAAGTCGAAGCCGGCGTTCTTGATCTCCGCGAACCGTTGGGTAGTGCTCGCGTACGGGTGCGGCGGCCAGAACAACCCGATCGGGAAGTCAGGCCCACCGGTCAACGGCAACGTGTCCGGCGACGGTACGGCGGCAGCCGCAACACCACCCGCTGCGCCCGACGCGGCTCCGGCCGCCGAGCCGGCTCCCGCGGCTGAGGTGGTCGAGGCGGCTGCCGTCGACGTGGACGCGGCTGTTGCGGCCGCCGCCGTCAACGCACCGGCGCCGGCGCCGAGTAGGAGGGTTCGGCGGCTGGGGCCGAGGATCTGGTGCGGACTCTGCATGGTTCTCCTTCGGAAGGCGGACGAACGGAGCGTGCGGCAGAAGACGTTTCAGGAGCGTTGACGGTGATCGGCAACCGCCTCGGCAGTGGCGTCGAAGGCCTGCTCGGCCAACGGATAGTCGCGCTGCGCGACGCCGAGATAGAGCGCATCCAGCACGATCAGCTGGGCGTGCCGGCCGGCCATTCCCCCGGTCCGGAACGTCACGTCGCGAGCCGCGGTGACCAGCAGGATGTCCGCGGCCCGCGCCAACGGCGATCGCGGATAGTTGGTGATGGCAACAGTCGTCGCGCCTTGCCGCCCGGCCCGGACCACCGGTTCCAGCACCTCGAGCGTCTCGCCGCTGTGCGAGATCCCGATCGCGACATCGCCGGTCCCGAGCAGAGCGGAGCTGGCGAGCGCGGTGTGTACGTCGCTCCAGGTACTCGCGCTCCGCCCGATCCGGTGCAGTCGCAACCGCAGATCCTCGGCCACCGCCGCCGAACCCGCCACGGCGTACAGATCGATCCGTCGCGCGTCCGAGATCGCCTGCACCGCACGCCTGAGCGCGTCGACGTCCAGCGACGCGACGGTGTCCTCGAGTGCCCGCGTGTCCGCGCGCAGCAGCGTCCGGAGTACGTCGTCCAGTGAATCGTCCGGGCCGACCTCGGATCCCGTCCCGCGTTCCCAGCTGAGACTGGTCCGACCAGTCTCGGCCGCCAGCGCGAGCCGGAGCTCGGCATACCCGGACAGACCGAGCGCGAGGCAGAAGCGCGTGACACTCGGCAGCGACGTACCGCAGCGGGCTGCCAGCTGACCGATCGTCGAACCCGCCACCGCCGCCGGATCCCGCAGTACTTCGGCGGCGATCCGGGCCTGCGCCGGACTCAAGGCCGGCAGCAGGCCGTGGATCCGCGCCTCGAGACTCGGCGGCGGCGACGCGACAGCACTCATGTGAAGAATTCTCGGAGCACTTCAGTGCCAATTACAAGAATTCACACTGTCCGATTCCGGCCAGCTCACCCCACCTCCATCCGCCGGACAGTGAACTGGTCGGACCAGCCACCCGCGATCAGCACATCGATCCGCCCGCTCAGCACATACGTCCCGTACGGCGTGATCGCAGCCGTTGTCGGACCGGACACCGGCCACGGCTCTACCGCCCGCACCTGGGCGGTCCGGTAGTTGTCCCGGCTGCTCAGCACGGTCGCCCGCTCGACCCCGGCCGCACCGAGCTTGTTGGTGATCGCGATCAGCCGACCGTCGCGCGCCAGCGCCAAGCCGTCTCCCCCGACCAGTGCACTGGTCAGACCAGTCATACTGAGTTCACCACGCAGCGAGATCCGGAACAGTGTGCCCACGTCGTACCGGACCACCAGCAGGTAGCCGCCCGGGTGCCAGACGATGCCGTTCGGCCCGATCGTGTCGCTCTGCAGCCGCTCGTCGCGGACCAGAACCGACGCGGTGCCACCGGGCGTGATCCGGTAGATCGCGTCTCCCGACGGGTCGGTGACGTAGGCGTTGCCCACGGCATCGATCGCCAGGTCGTTCACACCGTGGCGACCGCCGGCCGGGTTCAGCCGCGGAGTGTTCAGATCCACCTTTCGCTCGAGCCGCCCGGTGCGCAGGTTGTAGATCGCCACGCCGGACTGCTTGTAGAGCGTGGCATCCGACGACCGCTCGCCGTTCCCGATGTCGGCGTACGTGACGAGCACACGGTTGCGCACGGCATCGACATGCAGCCCGAACGTCGACACACCGGGCGCGACACCGAACGGATGCGGTACGCCGTCCCGGCCGACCACCGAGATCCGCCCGGTGGCCAATGACCCGATCAGGAACGCCTGGCGGGTCGGATCCCAGGCGATCCCCTCCGGATACCTGTCAGCCGTCCGGCCGTCGAGCTGCACGGGAATCCCGTGCGAGGCAGCGGCCGTGACGGGAACTGCGGCCGGCGACGCCGCCAGAGCGAGCAGCGCCACGGCCAGTACACGAAACTTCATCGAGAACCCCTTCTCCGGATGGATACGAGCACAGAGATTAATCAGAGCTCTGATAGTCATCAATGCATATATCACCAGCGCCGTTCGTAGGATGGTCCGCATGCGGATGTCCTTCGACGAACGGCTCGGGAGTCACTTCAAGCGGGTCGAGCAGGAGCTGCAGGCGGCGAAGTCAGCGGCCGTGAAACCGGCCGGCCTCACGGTTCCGCAGTACGCCGCGCTGTTCGTGCTGGACGAGCAGCCGGGGATCTCGGCCGCCGAACTGGCCCGCCGCTGCGCCGTCACCCCGCAGACGATGACGACGATCCTGCGCAACCTGGAGGCCGGCGGCCTGATCGAGCGCACGCCGCATCCGCTGCACAAGCACGTGATCGAGACCCGACCGACGCACGCCGGGCGGAAGGCTCTCGATCAGGCGGACAAGCGCGCCACGGCCGTCGAGCGTCGACTGGCCGCGGCGTTCAGCGAGGAGGAGGCGGAGACGCTCCGCGCCCTCCTCGCCCGGGTCTCGGAGACCCTGACAACAGATCCGATCCTGAAGGGTTAGAACAGGGCGGACATCAGCCGACGGCGGGCCTTGACCACCCGGTCGTCATCCGCGCCGACCACCTCGAACAGCTCGAGCAGGTGCAGCCGGACGGTGTTCCGCTCGTCGCCGGAGGTCGCCTGGACCGTGCTGATCAGCCGCGCGAAGGCGTCGTCGACATGCCCGCCCATCAGGTCGACATCGGCGACCAGCATCTGCGCCTCGACATCGGTCGGGTTGTCCGCCGCACGCGCCCGTACGTCGGCCGGCACGTCCTGGGTCCGCCTCACCAGCTGCACCCGGGCCAGCCCGGACTTCGCCTCGGCGTCGGCCGGCGTCTCCTTGAGCAGCTCCTCGTACGCCGCGATCGCGCCGTCCAGGTCGCCCTCGGCGACAGCGTTCTCGGCCTTCTCGTACCGCGGGTTCGGCGGCGGCTCCTCTTCCGAATCGGCGTCCGGGGCGGCCTGGCCGACCGGCTCGGCGCGGCCGGTGATGCCGTTGGCAACCGCCACGGTCAGCAGCTGGTCGAGGTACTGCCGGACCTCTGGCTCACCGAGGACGCCCTGGAACAACGGGACCGGCTGACCGCGCAGGATCGCGATCACCACGGGCACCGCCTGGACGCCGAACGCCTGCGCCACCTGTGGGTTCGCGTCGACGTCGATCCGGGCCAGCAGGAACTTCCCGGCGTACTCGGTCGACAGCTGGGCCAGGACCGCACCGAGGGCGTTCGAGCCCTGCGAGCGCGGCGACCACAGCTCGACCACCACCGGCGCCTGGAGGGAACGCTCGATCACGTCGGTCTGGAAGTTCGCCTCGGTGACGTTCAGCACATACGCGCCGGCAGCGCCGGCCGAAGCGCCGGGACCGCCGGCAGCACCCGGAGCACCGGGCGCACCCGGCGCTGCACCGGCCGGCTTGCGCAGGCCCGACAGGTCGATCGCCCCGGGACGGGAGAAGTTGGACTGGCTCACCACTGTCCTCGCATTCCGTGCGCACTACCGTTGTTCACAGGTCCATCCTCTACGACGATGCCGAACTCTGCTGCGCCCGGGTCGCCATCAACAAGCGTGCCAGCCCACTCCGGGTCCCCGCGACCGCCAGCCGATCCCCCGCCTGAAGCTCCCGCTCCACCGCCGGCACCCGCCCATTCGGACGGGACTCGCGGCCGGAGGTCGGGGTCCAGTCCCAGGGTTCGCCCAGGTCCTGTCTGGCGAGCACGCGCAGGCCGCCGGCCTCGTCCAGCTCGCCCATCCGCTTCCCGACCGCGATCGAGCCAGGCTCGACAGTCACCTCGGTCAGCAGCAGCACCCGGCGACCGGCAGGCACGGTCACCTGACTCCGCCGATTGGCCACCGCCGCGGCCACCGCCGGCGCAACGAGCATCGACACCGACCGGCTGTGCCCGAGCCCGAGCCGCCGCTCCACGCGCTGTGCCAGGTCGTGGTCGAACATCCGCATCGTGATCCAGGCATCCGGGTTCAGATCCCGCGCCATGATCGCGCACTCCAGATTCGTGATGTCCCCATCGGTGATCGCGAGCACCGACTGACACCGCTGCACACCGGCCGACCGCAACGTCTCCTCGTTGCTGCTGTCCCCGACCACCACCGGGATCTTCAACCGATGCGCGGTCTGGACGCCGGGCGCCTCGTCATCCTGATCGACCCCCACCACCGCAACACCGCGCTCGGTCAGGATCTCGAGCACCCGCGACCCGACCGTCCCCAGCCCGCACACCACCACATGATTCCGCGGCCGCCCACGAACCCCACCGATCAGCCGCGACAACCGCGCACCGATCAGCGAGTCGACCACGACAGCCGTCAGCAGCGCCATCAACACGATCCCGGTCAACTGAACCAGAACAGCACTGACCTTCACCCAAGGCTGCGCGTCGTTGAACTTGTCGTCATCGATCCCGGCCGACGTCACCACACCGGCCGCGAGGTAAAGCGCCCGCCACCACTCGATCCCGCCGAAGAAGTGGATGACCCCGGTCCCCGCCACGATCAGGAACGCCATCACCGCCGCGATCTTCCGCACCCGGCTGTCGAGAATGTCCCGAAGCGCCATGAACCACCCCGCCGGCCGGACATCACGACTCCGCCAAACCGTCCGTACGCCGGTGCCCAACACGATGTCACCATCAGGATCGGAACTCGACAACGGCAGCAGCGTCGGCGTCGCGGAGGAACTCGTATCCGCCAGCACAGTCAGATGCGGCTCACGGATCAGGTCGGCCTGCCCGGCCACCAGCCGGCGCCCACCGAGATCCAGCCAGGTCAGCTCGTCGTCCTCCAACGCATCCGACACGAATGCCGGCGCGGCCAGCGACGGCCCGTTGATCACCACACAGTCGCCGAGCAGCCGGTTCATGTGCTTGCCCAGCCGCGGGTTCACCATCTGTACGACGATCCGCAGCTCGGGATCCATGTCGCGCGCGGTCAACGCCGTATGCACGTTGTGGACGTCGTCGTTGTCCAGCAGGACCAGAGCGCGCGCAGTGGACGGCGTCCCGTCGTCGGCGGCGTCGACCCCGGCGCGCCGCAGCAGCGACTCGCTGATCACCCGGGCGCCCATCACATTCGCGCCCAGCTCTTTGATCCGGTCGTAGTGACGCGAGTCCGGGTTCACGATCGCGGTGACCCGCTCACCCGAACTCACCAGCTCGGTGGTGACCCGCAGCATCGTGCGGTCCGAACCGCAGACCACCACGCGGCGCCCGTCGGCCGGCCCGATCGCACTGGTCGCCGCAGCGGTGAGATCGGCCGGCGGTGACGGCTCCTCAGAATCGGGCGGGCTCTCGGTACTCGCCCCATTGTTCCCGAAGAACGTGACAGATTTCCCCCATCGTGGCCTCCGCACGCACTGCCTCCAGCATGGGTTCGATCAGGTTGCCAGTACCGCTGGCCGCCTCCACCAGAGCCGTTAGCGTACGCCGTACCAGGTCCTCGTCACGGTGCGCCTTGCGTTCCGCGAGCACCCGGCACTGCTCGACCTCGACCTCGTGCGAGACCCGGAGGATCTCCAGGTCGCCGGACACGGTGTCGGTCAGCGTGTTGACGCCGACGATCTTCTTCTCGCCCTTCTCGAGCTTCTGCTGGTACTCGAACGCGGCGTCGGCGATCTCGGCCATGAACCAGCCGTCCTCGATCCCGCGCAGGATGCCGCCGGTCATCGTCTCGTCCGGGCTCATCTCCTTGATCCGGGCGAAAATCTGCTCGGCCTCGGCCTCAATGGCATCGGTGAGCGCCTCGACGTACCAGGAACCGCCGAGCGGGTCGGCGACGTTCGTGACCCCGACCTCCTCCATCAGCACCGACTGCGTCCGCAGCGCGATCTCGGCGGACTCCGCGGTCGGCAGCGCGAGCGTCTCGTCGAGCGCGTTGGTGTGCAGCGAGTTCGTCCCGCCGAGCACCGCGGCGAGCGCCTCGACGGCCGTCCGTACGACGTTGTTGACCGGCTGCTGCGCGGTCAGCGACACGCCCGCGGTCTGGGTGTGGAAGCGCAGCGACAGCGCCTTGTCGGTCTTCGCGCCGTACACGTCGCGCAGCCAGCGGGCCCAGATCCGGCGGGCGGCGCGGAACTTCGCGATCTCCTCGAAGAAGTCCAGGTGGCTGTCGAAGAAGAACGACAGGCCGGGCGCGAACACGTCGACGTCGAGCCCGCGGGACAGCCCGAGCTCGACGTACCCGAAGCCGTCGGCCAGCGTGTACGCGAGCTCCTGCGCGGCCGTCGAGCCGGCCTCACGGATGTGGTACCCGGACACGCTGAGCGGCTTGTACGCCGGGATCGTGGTCGCGCAGTACTCCATCAGGTCGCCGATCAGGCGCAGATGCGGCTCCGGCGGGAACAGCCACTCCTTCTGCGCGATGTACTCCTTGAAGATGTCGGTCTGCAGCGTCCCGTTGAGCTTGGTGATGTCCGCGCCCTGCCGCTCGGCGGAGACGAGGTACATGCAGAACGCCGGCACGGCGGGGCCGGAGATCGTCATCGACGTCGTGACGTCCTGCAGCGGGATGTCCTTGAACAGCCGGTCCATGTCGGCCGCCGAGTCGATCGCGACGCCGCAGTGCCCGACCTCGCCGAGCGCCTTCGGGTCGTCGGAGTCGCGGCCCATCAGCGTCGGCATGTCGAACGCGACCGACAGCCCGCCGCCACCGCCGTTCAGGATCATCCGGTACCGCTCGTTGGTCTGCTCGGCGTTGCCGAAGCCGGCGAACTGACGGATCGTCCAGGTCCGGCCGCGGTACCCGGTCGGATACAGCCCGCGGGTGAACGGGAACTCCCCCGGCCAGCCGATCCGCTCCATCCGCGGGTCGTCGACCCCCTCGGGCGGCCCGTAGACAGGCTCGACCTGGGTGCCGGAGAGCGTGGTGAAATCCGCCTCCCGCTTGCGCGCCGCGTCGTACCGCTGCTGCCACCGGCTCCGGCCGGCCGCAATCGAATCGGCATCCATCAGTCAGACCTCCTCGGGAACTGGTCCCAAAATACTAGGACGTCCAACTATTTCCAACTGCGGACGCCCCGCACTGACCAACCGGCCGCGAACGCCGCCGAGAATCGCGAGCTGAGCGTGGGAGCCGGCCGGCATACCGGTTTGGTCAGTGCGGGGCGTCCGCCCTCAGCCCGCCAGTCGCAGGCCCCGCCGGCGGGACTGCTCCCGGGGGTCGGGGACCGGCGCCGCCTGCAGGAGGCGGATCGTGTACGGGTCCTGGGGATCGCGGAGGACCGACTCACGCGAGCCCTGTTCGACCAGTCGCCCGCGGCTCATCACGGCCACCCGGTCGCAGATCTGATCGACCACAGCCAGGTCGTGGCTGATGAACAGGCAGGCGAAGTGCAGGCGGTCCTGCAGCGAGCGGAGCAGTTCGAGCACGGTCGCCTGGACCGAGACATCGAGCGCCGACGTGGGCTCGTCCGCGATCAGCAACCCGGGATCGAGCGACAGCGCCCGCGCGATCGACACCCGCTGCCGCTGACCGCCCGACAGCTCGTGCGGGTACCGGCCTGCCCAGGCCCGTGGCAGCTCGACGCTGTCGAGCAGCTCCTCGACCCGGCTGCGCAGCGCCGTCCCGCGTACGCCGCGGTGGACGGCCAGCGGCTCACCGATGGACTGCCCGATCGTGGCCCGCGGGTTCAGCGAACCGGCCGGATTCTGGAACACCACCCCGATCCGTGCGCGCGTCTGCCGCAGTACTGACGACGACGCGGTGGTGAGCGCCTGACCGTCGACCCGGACCTCGCCCGCGGTGATCGGTGCCAGCCCGAGCACGGCCTTGCCGATCGTCGACTTCCCGGATCCGGACTCGCCGACCAGCCCGGTGATCTCCCCCGGGCTCAGCACCAGGTTCACCTGCTCGACCGCGCGCACGGTCCTGCCCCGGCGGCCGCGGTACTCGACCACGAGATCCTCGATCGACAACGCCGGCGTGCTGCCGGTCTCGCCACCCTCGGACTCGTCCCGCAGGCCGCCGCGAGGCACGGCGTCGAGCAACGCTCTCGTGTACTCCTCGGCCGGGTTGTCGAACAGCGAGTGCACCTCCGCCGTCTCGACCACCGAACCCTTGCGCATCACGACGACCCTGTCGGCCACATCCGCGACCACGCCCATGTCGTGCGTGATGATCATGATCGCGCCGGAGATCTTCGACCGCATCGCCAGCAGTACGTCGAGCACCTCCTGCTGCACGGTCACGTCGAGGGCCGTCGTCGGCTCGTCCGCGATCAGCAGCTCAGGATCGCACGCCACGGCGATCGCGATCATCACCCGCTGACACTGTCCGCCGGACAACTGATGCGGGTAGTACCTCATCCGCGTCTCGGGGATCTCGACCATCCCGAGCAGCTCGATCGCCCGGGCCCTCGCCTCGCCACGCGACAGGGCCGGCTGGTGCGTACGGATCATCTCGACCAGCTGCGCCCCGATCGTGAACACCGGATCGAGCGCGCCGGCCGGGTCCTGGAAGATCATCGCGATCCGCCGCCCGCGCAACGCGGTCAGCTCAGCGCGCGACATCGCCAGTACGTCGTCGCCGCCGAAGCTGATCCGGCCGCCGACCCGAGCGTTCGAAGGCAGCAGTCCGAGCGCCGCCAACGCGGTGACGCTCTTCCCGGAGCCGGACTCACCGACGACCGCGAGCACCTCGCCGGGCCGGACACCGAAGCTCACCCGGTCCACCGCACGGTGCGTCGTACCCCCGACGGTGAAGTCGACCGTCAGCTCCTCGAAGCTCAGGATCTCGTCACTCATTCGCCGTCCCCCTGATCCGACGCGGCGTCGAGTTTCTCCTTGTATTCCTCCCAGTCCGCGAGCATCTTCCGGTGGTACGACGCCAGCCATTCCATGTAGTTGCGCGCGTTCCGCAGCCGCTTGCGCGGTCCCGGCATACCGTCGGGCAGCTCGGCGAGCATGTCCTCGAAGAGCTGCCGCTGCTTGCCGAGCGACCGGCGTTCACCGGCCAGGAAGCTGCCCCAGATGTCGTCGTCGACCTTGAAGTAGTGGCTGCGATCCCCCGGTACGGCGTGCCGCACGACGAACCCGAGATCGATCAGCCGCCGGGTGGCGCTGGAGATGGAGCCGGCGCTCGCGGACAACGCCCGGGTCAGCTCGGCCGACGACACGTACGGCTTGTTGCTCACCATCAGGTAGCCGAGGACCCGCCCCTCCATCCGGGGCGAGCCGGCCAACTCTCTGAGCAGGGCGAACTGCTCGACGAAGTCGGCGCGGCGGGAGTCCTCCTCCCACGCATCGTCGTCCATCACGACCTCCTCGCCCGCTCGTGTACGTCGGCCTCGGCGAGCTGCGCCGTACGCCGGGCCCGGAACGCATCCAGTGGCCAGCGTGAGCTCCCGCCGTACCGGACCACCGACGGCTGTCCGTCCGCGTCCCAGGTGTACTCCACCTTCTCGCCGATCGACCCGAACCCGGCCGTCGGCACGACGGCCAGCGTGTTCTCGTCGATGACCTGCAGCTCCTCGTAGCTGTCGACCGGGTCCGGCGCGGCCGGGAAGAACGCGACCAGCCGCCCGCCCAGCAGCGCGATGCTGATCACGCCCATCAGGTTCGCGAAGTTCCCGCAGAACCTGGTCGCGTCGACATCGCTCGGCACCTGGGTGCCCTGCGGCGCCTCGGCGGCGAGGTTCAGCAGCTTCACCAGTCCGGTCGCCAGAGTGCCGGCCGGACCGCCGATGCAGTTGGTGAGAACTGACACGACGAGCTGGTCGACCGGATCGATGAAGGTCCGGGTGATGTGCCCCGGGTATCCACCGCTGTGCCCGACCAGGCGCCGGCCGCCGATCGTGACGATGTCCATCCCGAGCCCGTACCGGCCGATCTCGCGCCCGTGGGCGTTGACCAGGCTCTCGTCACGCTGCACCAACCGCTTGCTCGCGTCGCCCAGCAGCTGATCCGCCCCGAAGTAGTGCGCGGCGCCGTAGACGGTCAGGTCTTCGGCGGTCGAGTAGAACCCGGTGGCCGCGGCCATCGCGCGGGTGTCGACGTGCGGGATCACCTCGCGTACGTCGGTCCCGTCGAGCAGCCCGGTGTGGCCGCCCGCGTACTCACTCGCGCGTCGGTGGTCCCACTCGGCGCCGGTGTTGGCCAGGCCCAGCCGCTCCACGATGTTGGCCGCGACATAGTCGCCGTACGACGAACCGCTCGCCGACTCGATCACCAGGCCGAGCAGCGAGTAGCCGATGTTCGTGTACTTGAAGTGCTCGTTGCGCTCGAACACCTGCCCGTTGACGCGACACAGCTCGATCAGCGCGGCGCGGTCCGGGAACGGGTCCATCAGCTGCCAGTAGTCCTTGTCCACGCCGTCGCGGATCACGCCGGCCTGGTGACCGAGCAGCTCGCGCACGGTGACCGGCGCCAGCGCGGTGTCCGCGAGCTCGGGGACATACGTGTCGATCGGGTCGTCCAACCGGACCTTGCCCTGCTCAACGAGCTGCAGGATCGAGGTGGCCGTGAAGGTCTTGCTGTGCGAGGCGATCCGGAACAGGTGATCCGTGCGCAGGGGCGTCCCGGCGACCTCGTCGCTGTGGCCGAGGGCGGTCGAGAGGACGAGTTCGTCGCCGACCCGGATCGCTGCCTGCACCCCGGGTGTGCGGAGGTAGCGGCGTTGGTAGTCGAGCCAGCTCAGCAGCGCCGGGACGGCTTCACGGGCGGTTTCGACGTCATAGGACAAGGCGGCGTCCATTCTCTGTGTGGTGGTCATTCAGGAGCGTCCCTTCGGGTTCACCGCGTCGCGCAGTACATCGCCGAGGGTGATCAGGCTCAGTACGGTCGCGGCGAGGAAGATGCCCGGGTAGATCAGTGTGTGCGGCGCCTGCTGGAACCGCGACTGTGCGGTGGCCAGTTGCAGGCCCCAGGAGATCGACGGCGCGCGCAGACCGAGGCCGAGGAAGGTCAGCGTCGACTCGGCCACGATCACCCCGCCGACGGTCAGCGTCGCGACCGCGAGCACCGGACCGATCGAGTTCGGCAGCACGTAGTGGGTGAGGATGCGAGCGGTCGGGAATCCCATCGCCTTCGCTGCCTGCACGTACTCCGCGTCCCTGGTCGCGCGGACCGTCGTACGGACCATCCGCGCCAGGGTCGGCCAGGAGAACAACGCCAGGACCAGCGACACCGACAGCACCGATCGCTGCCCGAGACTGTTCAGTACGACGATCGCGCCGAGCAGGAACGGGAAGCCGAGGAAGACATCGGTCAGCCGGGCGAGCAACGAGTCCGCCCAGCCGCCGACGTACCCGGCGATCGTTCCGACCAGGACCGCGATGACGAGCGCGATCACGGTGCAGACCAGACCGACCGAGAGCGACGCGCGGGCGCCGTGGACCACGCTCGCGTACACGTCGCATCCCTGCAGATCCTGACCGAACGGGTGACCGGGCGAGGACGGGCGCGCACTGGCCGAGATGTCGCAGGCGCGCGGATCCGTGCTGGTGAACAGCTGCGGGAGCACGGCCATCAGGAACAGTACGGCGAGCACCGCGAGCGGCAGCCAGAACAGCACCCGGCGGCGGACGGTCGCCCAGACGCCACGCCTGGCCAGCACATCTTCTTCGACGGTCTGCGCGAGCACCTGATCAGTCATGGCGGATCCTCGGGTCGAGGAGGGAGTTGAGGATATCGACGATCACGCTGGTGACGAGGAAGATCAGGATCAGCGCGGTCGCGATCCCCACCACCGTCGGTCCTTCGTGCACCCGGATGGACTCGAACAGCAGCTGCCCGACCCCCGGCAGGTTGAAGATCCCTTCCGTCACGACCGCCCCGCCGAGCAGCGCGCCGAGATCGATCGCGAGGTAGGTCAGCACCGGGATCGCCGAGTTCCGCAGTACGTGCACACCGATCACGCGGCGACGTGACAGCCCTTTCGCCCACAAGGCGCGGACGAAGTCCGAGCTCATCGTGTCGACGACGCTCCCCCGGGTCAGCCGCGCCACCGCGGCCAGCCCGTAGATCGCCAGGACAGTTGCCGGCAGCAAGTAAGACCGCGGCCACCCGTCGGTCACGCCGGCGATCGGCAGCAACGACAGCTTGACGCCGAAGACCAGCTGGGCGGTCACCGCCATCACGAAGATCGGCACGGACGCGATCAGGATCGTCAGGATCAGCACGCCGCGATCGATCCAGGTGTTCTTCCGCAGGCCCGCGACCAGACCCAGGCCGACACCGATCACCACCTGGATCACCCACGCGGTCAGCGCGAGCCGGATCGTCACCGGCCAGCGCGCGGCCAGCCGCTCAGCCACCGACCGGCCGCGGAAGTCGACGCCGAGATCACCGGTGAGCAGATGGCCGAGGTAGCGCAGGTACTGCGACCAGAGCGGATCGTTCAGGTGGTACGCCGCACGGATCCGCTCGACCACGGCCGGAGACAGCGGCTGATCCCCGCCCAAGCTGGAGATCGGGTCGCCGGGCAACGCGAACACGGCCGCGTAGATCGCGAACGTGACGCCGAAGAACACCAGCACCAGTTCGATCAACCGCCGGAGGGTGAACCGCGCCATCAGCCCGCCTCCCGCCGTACGGCGTCGAGCAGCGCGAGCGTGGCGGCGTACTGGACCCCGACCAGGTCCTTGATCGGAACCGTGTGCAGTTCGTCGTCCAGCGATGCCGCCTCGTGCTGCCATTCGCGATAGACCGCGCGCAGCCGTTTGGCCGCCGGGTGCAGCGCGGCCGCGGCGCTGCCCCGGGCGATCTCGCCCTCGATCGCGCGGACGAGCATCCCGCCGTACCGGAGCCGGAAGGACCGGTTCACGTCGCGCAGTCCGAACGCCTCCGCGACGGTCGCGCGACGGTCCGGATCGACCTCCTCGGCCCGGCGCCGTTCCCGGTCCGGCCGTCTGAGCAGGTACGGCAGGAAGGCCGCGACCGCGCGGACGAGCTGGGAGTCGTCGGACAGGTACGGACGGGTGTCCTGGAAGACCTCGTCGATATCCCGCAGATTCTGCTCGAGCTCGTCGGCGACCTCGCGCAGCAGCTGCTGGTACGAGAGATCCGTCGGCGACGGGTCGTCGATCGACGGGTGCGTCCAGTACGGCAGCTCGGCGACGAGGCTGACCGTGCCGTGCCGCTCGGCGTACGCCGCCGACGAACCACCGGACTCGTTCGGCGTCGGCAGGCCGAGATTCTCGGCATAGTCGTAGGTCGCCTTCGCCGAGATCATCTCGTAGACGGCCGGGCCGAGCGCCTTGACCACCGGGGTCTCGGGCTCGCCGAGGTCGAGCGGGAGACCGAACGAGGCGGCGATCACGTGCAGGTCCTCGACGAACCCGCCGACCTCCCGGGTGACGTAGTAGTAGACGCCGCCGAGCTCGGTGTTGTGCAGGGAGGCCGCGATCGTCGGCTTCAGCTCGTCGATCACCCGCATCAACGCGAACGCCTCCGGCATCACCTGGTCGAAGTACGCGTTCTTGTACTGGAACGGGAACGACCACTCCACCTGCTCGGCCGGAGCCGGGCGGTAGAACTCCTCGAGGCAGTGGATCCGGGTGAACGGCCCGTCGAACCAGCCCTCGTTCAGCCGGGTGCCGTCCGGGTCGATGCAACCGATGATGTTCCACCGACAGCCGCGCCGGAACTGTTCGTCCGCGCAAAGATCCTCGGCCAGCTGGATCGCGGTCCAGAAGCCGATGGGTTCGTTCGGGTGCACACCGGCGTACACGAGAGCCTGGTCCGGGCCGTCGCCGATCGAGTACATCGTGATCGAGTCGCCGAGTCTCGACGTACCGATCCGGCGGCGGGTGACGAGGTCCGGATGCCGGGCGGCGAGGTCGTCGAGGCGGGTGTTGATCTCGTCGACGCCCGGGAAGTAGGTCAGGTCGGGGACGCGGCGGGCGCGTTCCAGGTAGTGCATCAGTTGTCCGCCAGCGTGGTGTTCTCGAGTTCGAGGCTGCCCGCGCCCTCGGCCAGCTTCGCGATCCGGTCCGAGGTCGCGTAGGTGTACTTCTCGAAGAACATCGGCGGCGCCGGGAAGTCCTTCATGATCGCCTTCTGTACGTCGACGTACCCGTCGATCGCCTTCTGCGGGTCGACCTGCGCGTCGGCCTTGGCGAGCAGTTGCTCGACCTCCGGGGTGTAGTACGGGACGCAGTTCACGCAGCCGCCGGCCTTGGTGAAGAACGAGCGCAGCGTGTTCTGCTGGCTGGCGTAGAGCGCGCCCCAGCGGGAGAAGTACGGACCGCTCAGCTTCTTCTCGTTGCGCAGCTTCTGGAACTCCGGGAAGTCCGTGGTCGGCGTCGCGGTGACGTCCTTGATCCCGAGGTTCTGCCGCAGCTGGTTGGCGTAGGCGTTGTAGAGATCGTCGAGACCGGAGCCGCCCGGGTAGCGGATCTCCATCTTGCCGCTGAAGCCGCCGGCCTCGGCCAGCAGCTGCTTGGCCTTGGTCGGGTTGAACGTGCACAGCTCGCCGCAGAGGCCCTTCGGCGTACCCGGCTCACCCGGCGGGGTCAGCGCGGTGGCGGGTTCCCAGATGCCGCCGTAGATCACGTTGCTGACGGCCTGCCGGTCGATCGCCATCGAGATCGCCTCGCGGACCCGGATGTCGGCGTACCGCTTGTCCCACAGCGGCAGGCCGAGGAAGTTCATGCCGAGGCCCTGGAACACGTACGCGCGGTCGCCGAAGTCCTTCTTCACCTGCGCCATCCGCGCGGCCGGCACGAACAGGATGTCGAGGTTGCCGGCCTGGACGTCGGTGTAGGCCGTCGTCATGTCCGTGTACGGCTTGAAGACGATCTCGTCGACGGTCGGCTTCGGCCCCTTGTAGTCGGGGTACGCCTTGACCGTCATCGGCTCGTTCTCGGCGTACGGCGCGGTCATCTCGAACGGGCCGTTGCCGATCGGGTCCTTCGCGAAGTTGTCGAGATCCTTGTACGCCGCCTCCGGCATCGGGAAGAACCCGGTCTGCGCCTGCGACAACTGGACCGGGAACTGGCCGTCCGGGCTCTTCAGCGTGACCGTGAAGGTGAGGTCGTCGACCACCTTCAGGCCGGACAACTGGTTGGTCGTCGGCTTGCCCTTGGCCGGGTTCAGCGCGTCGTACCCGGCGATGTTCACCAGCTGGCCGCTGTTCTCCCAGGCGTTGGGGCCGTAGGCAACGGTGTTCCAGGCGTGCACGTAGCTCTCGGCGGTGACCTTCTCGCCGTTGTGGAAGGTCCAGCCCGGGCGGAGCTTGATGGTCCAGTGCACGGCGTCGGTGGACTTCACCGACTCGGCGTTGAGGTAGGTCAGGGATCCGTCGCTCTTGACGAAGGTCAGGCTCGAGAACAGCTCCTTGACCTGGGCGAACGCGATCGTCTGCCGGCCCGGGTTGAGGGTCACCGGGTCGGAGACGGCGTACGAGACCGACTTCGTCCCGGCGTCGGCCGAACCGTCGGAGCCGCCGCCGGAACAGCCGGCCAGCGCGAGGGCGCCGGCGACGGTGCCGGCGAGGAGAACAGCGGCAGCACGCTTCATGGGAGGTCCTCCAGGTACGTCGCGGCCCGCAGGGTGGGCCGACTTGGCTCTGATCCTGGACGCCGACCAGCGTGCCTGGCAATAGGGAAACTTGGGAAGTTTCAGTAGGAAATGAATTTTTAGCACGCGCGTAACACGGGGAACCCGCTGCGGGGAGGCTCAGAAGTCGCCGGCGTTGTGGCGGAGGGGCTCGAGGACGGTCCAGAGCATCTTGAGTTGCTCGTCGGTGAGGCCGGAGACGGCGAAGTCGGCGGCGACCAGGTCGGCGGTGGCGCGTTCGACCAGGTCCCGGCCCTCGGGGGTGATCTCGCACAGGATCGCGCGGCCGTCGTCGGGGTGCGGCGTACGTGTCACCAGGCCGGCCGCCTCCAGCCGGCGCACGATCGAGGTCACCGACGTCGGATGCACCTGCAGCCGCTCACCCATCTTGCCCAGCGGCAGCGACCCGCGCCGCGAGAACGTGAGCAGCACCAGCGCCTCGAACCGCGCGAACGTCAGCCCGTGCTTGCGGAGGATGTCGTCGAGCTCGTTGATCACGATCTGCTGCGCGCGCATCAGCGACGTGACGGCCCGCATCTGCTCGACCGCACCCCACCGCCGCCCCCACTGCCGCGACGCCTCGTCGATCGGATCGAACGGCAACGCCCTCTTCCTCGCCATGGGCCGAAGATTAGCCCGACACTAGGCAGACCATGTCGAAACTCAGAGATTCGGACTTCCCCGCCCTCGGGACCGAGACCCCCGCCGAACAGCTGATCAGCCTCCGGTTCCAGTGGTACAACCGGCAGGCCAACTGGGCCCGGATCGCGTACCGCGGCCTCGGGACCGTGCAGCTCGTCGCCGCCCTGCTGATCGCGATCTCGGTCGCGTTCGACGTACCCAAGTGGCTGGCGCCCGCACTGGGCGGCGTCATCGCGCTGGCCGAAGGGATCCGGACGTTGTTCGGGTTCAAGGATTCGTATCCGACCTATCGCCGGACCGCGGAGGATCTGCGGAACGAGGCGTGGCTGTACGTCCAGCGCGCCGGGCAGTACGCGACCACCGACGACGCCGGGAAGCTGCTGACCCAGCGGGTGGTCGAGATCAGCCATTCGGAGACGTCCGACTGGGAGGAGGCGCTCAAGGCCCGGAGCGTGTGAAAGTGTCTGTGGAATCTGCGAGGGTGCGGGCATGAGATTTCTCGAGCATGTGCGCGCCGAGAGTGCGCGGCTGGGTGAGGTGGCGCGGATAGGGCTCGACGCGCCTGTGCCCAGCTGTCCGGGGTGGACCGTCGACGACGTGGTCCGCCATGTGGCGATGGTCTATGCGCACAAGGTCGAGGTGCTGAAGCTCGGCGCCCGCCCCGACCCCTGGCCGCCGGACTTCTCCGGCAACGAGACCCTCGAGTGGTACGACGAGGCGCGCGCGGCTCTCGTCACCGCGCTCGAGGCGGCCGGGACCGACACGGAGACGTGGACGTTCAACCCGCGCGACACGACCTCCGCCTTCTGGTACCGGCGGATGGCGCACGAGAGTCTCGTCCACCGCATCGATGTCGAGCAGGCGCACGACGTCGTCACGCCGATCGACGCCGACCTGGCGCTCGACGGCATCGACGAGGTGCTGTACCCGACTCTCGCCGGCCCGTGGTGGGAGGAGGGCGACACCGAGTACCCGATCGACGCCACGCTCCGCATCACCGCGGCCGGCCGGTCCTGGACGATCACGGCCGACGCGACGAGCATCGACGTACAGCAGGGGGCGGAGGGCGAGACGGCGGCGGAGATCTTCGGGGATCCGGCGCCGATCTACCTGTGGCTGTGGGGTCGGGTCGGCGAGGACGCCATCCAGACCGTCGGCGATCCGAACGTCATCCGCGCCTTCCGCGGCCGGATCTCGGAAGCCACCCAGTAGCGATGTCCTCCGCGGGTCCGGCTGTTCGTTCCTTTCACGAGAGACCACAGTGGTCTCAGCGAGAAGGAGGACTCCGATGGCGCAGTACCTTGCACTGACCTACACCGCGGACGTCGATTGGTGGGCGCCCGAGCAGGCCGAGGAGCTGGCCGAGTACCGGAAGTTCGGCGCCGAGTACGCCGACCGGGTCAAGGCGAGCGCCGTGCTGCATCCGACCGCGACGGCGACCGTCGTCCGGGTCGAGGGCGCGCGCGGCGGCCCGGTGATCACCACGGACGGCCCGTACGCCGAGACCAAGGAAGCGCTGACCGGCT
The DNA here is from genome assembly GCF_041430295.1 of Kribbella sp. NBC_00662. Lineage (GTDB taxonomy): Bacteria > Actinomycetota > Actinomycetes > Propionibacteriales > Kribbellaceae > Kribbella. The sequence continues at coordinate 8,001,281 of NZ_CP109029.1, forward strand.
ACTACCTGATCGAGGCCGACGACCTCGAGGAGGCGGTCAAGATCGCGGCCGAGATCCCGGCGGCGTGGGGCGGAGCGGTCGAGGTGCGTCCGGTCATCATCGCCAAATGAACGAGCGGTTCGGCGTCGTTGCCGACACGATCCGGATCGAGGGGACGCGGATCCTCGCCACCCTGATCCGGACGGTCGGCGACGTCCAGCTCGCCGAGGACGCCGTCCAGGAGGCAGCTCTTGCGGCGCTCGGCGCCTGGCCGGTGACCGGTGTACCGCCGGAGCCGCGCGCCTGGCTGACCGTCACCGCCCGCCGGAAGGCGATCGACATCATCCGCCGCGAAGGCGCCCGAGCCGGCAAGGAACGGGCCGGTGTCGAACTGCTCGACCTCACTCGCCGCGACTCCGTCGGGTCGCTCGGCGCCCTCGACCCGGAGGCCGCGATCGACTCCGACGAGGTCGTCCAGGACGACCTCCTGCGGCTCATCTTCACCTGCTGCCATCCCTCGCTCTCGCCGCCCACCCGGGTCGCGCTGGCTCTGCGCACGTTGTGTGGACTCTCCCCCGCACAGATCGCCGACGTACTGCTCACCACCGAAGTGGCGACGACCAAGCGACTCGTCCGCGCCCGCCAGAAGATCGCCGCTGCCCGCATCCCGTATCGCGTCCCACCCGAGGACGAGCTGCCCGAACGCCTGCCGGCGGTCTGCGCGGTCATCCACAGCCTCTACACCGCAGGGCATGCTCCGGCCGAGGGCGAGGCGGCGTACGACGTCGACGTCTGCGCCGAGGCGATCCGGCTGGCCGAGCTTCTGCACACGCTGCTGCCCGACCAGCCCATGCCGACGGCGGTTCTGGCTCTCTTGCTCCTGACTGAGGCTCGCCGGCCCGCCCGCGTCGACGAGTCCGGCGAGGTGGTGACGCTCGACCTGCAGGACCGCTCCCGCTGGGCCCAGAGCCTGATCAAGCGCGGCGTCGCGCTCCTGAACGAGTCGCTGGAGCGCTCGGATCGTCAGGCCGACGCGTATCAGCTGCAGGCCGCGATCGCGGCCGAGCACGCCCGCGTTCCCAGCTACACGGCGACCGACTGGCGTGAGATCGTCCGGCTGTACGACCTGCTCGTCGAGGTCTCCCCCAGCCCGGCCGCCGAACTGGCCCGTGTCGTCGCGATCGCCGAAACCGGACAGGTCGACGCCGCCCTCGACCTCCTGGACGCCATCCCGAGCAGCTCACGCTCGCATGCAATCCGCGGCGAACTGCTGGCCCGCCAGCACCGCTACGCCGAAGCCGTCAAGGAACTCGACCAAGCCCTCGCCACGGCCCCGGCACCCCACCCCGAACGCGCTCACCGCGAACGCCGCCGATCCCACTTCCACCAACTGGCCACCGAGCAAACCACTCCGGCGCAGCCGGGCGACTAATCCTCGTCGGTCCAGTTGCCGCGTTCGCTGTTGAAGATCGACTTGGTCGCGGACGGGGACGACGAGGGGCGCGCCTGCGGCGCGGTGGTCGTGATGACCGGTGCGGTGGCGGTGACCTCCTGCGCGGAGTCCATGCCGATCGGACCGGTGCCGTCGTCGTCGGAGTCCTCGTCGCCCTGCAGTACGTCGACGCTCGCGGACGCCCGCAGACCGGTGCGCTGGATGACCCGCTGGATGGTCAGGTCACGGTCGTCGGGCCGGCTGACCCACTTGATCTCGCGGAAGCCCTGGTCCTGCGCGGCCGACTCGAAGACGAAGTGGCCGTAGCCCAGCATCCGGCCGATGATCGGCTTCTGCAGCGTGATGTCGAGGACCCGGGCGATCGGGGTGGTCGCGACGGTCTGGGAGAAGACGCCGCGGATCCGCATCACCCGCATGTTGGTGACCACGAAGCGGTCCCGATGGTGGGTGAGGAACTGCCAGAAGGCATGGGTCAGCAACACCAGCACGATCGCCAGCAGCACCGGCTGCCCACCGATCGCGGTGGCGGCGATCGTCAGCAGCAGCGCGGCCGCCAGCGCAACCTCGAGCATCGGCACCGAATACACCACCCAGTGCTGCCGCACCTCGTCGATGACGACCTCGCCCTCGTCCGAGATCAGGTGGCGCCGGACCTTCGGGTCGAAGATCCGGAACACGCCTACTCCGGCCATGCACTCACTCTCCTGGCGCGCTGTTGTGTGACCCCGTACAGCCAAGTGTCCCGCACGATGACTCGCAACGGGACACTCTGGCGGCAGATCAGCTGAACAGCGCGGTCAGGAAGGTGATGACGCTCCCGAACGCGTCACCGACGGCCGAGAACGCGCCTCCCACCGCGTTGGCGGCGTTCGCCGGCTGAGTGAACAGATAGAAGCCGGCAAAGGCGATGAGCGACCAGATCAACAGCTTCTTCGGCATGTCGCCACTCCTTGTTCCTAACCACTCGGTCGACTGTGTTGGAATTTGTATCACGGACCGTCACCAATTGTCACTGACTGAACACAGCCCACCGCACAATGCTCACCAGCTACAAGGTCCATTCTGTAACGGATTCGGGGGCACGGCAGCCACCGGCGCGCCGCCCCGAGACGCCTATCGCCTTGCGGAGCGTAAATCCTGCGGCATTTGCCCGAATTCGGCACAACATCCGATGAACGGAAAGCAAAGACACAATGTGACACTGCGTGTTCGAGTGTTCCAAGCATGCGACCGAGGTCACAAAGCCGCGATCAACTCGTCCGCCGCAGAATACGGGTCGGTGCCGCCGTCCGCGACCTTGGCCGCCAGTACGTCGAGCCGCGCGTCCCCGTGCAGATGCGCGAACCGGGCCCGTAGCGCCGTCGTCGCGATCGCCTCGATCTCGTCCCGGGCCCGGGACTGCCGGCGCTCGGTGAGGACGCCGTTCCCCCGCATCCAGACGAGCCGGTCCTCGATCGCCCGCACCACCTCGTCGACGCCTTCATTGCGGGAGGCAACCGTCTTGAGGATCGGCGGCGTCCAGGCGCCCTCGGCCCGCTCGGCCAGCGCAAGCATCGACCGCAGGTCCCGGGTGACCGTCTGGACGCCGTCACGGTCGGCCTTGTTCACCACGTAGATGTCGCCGACCTCCAGGATCCCGGCCTTGGCAGCCTGGATGCCGTCGCCCATCCCCGGCGCCAGCAGGACCAGCGTCGTGTCCGCCATTCCGGCGATCTCGACCTCGGACTGCCCGACCCCGACCGTCTCCACCAGCACCACGTCGAACCCGGCCGCGTCCAGCACCCGCAGCGCCTGCGGCGTCGACCACGACAGTCCACCGAGATGCCCGCGAGAAGCCATCGACCGGATGAACACACCACGGTCGGTCGCATGGTCCTGCATCCGCACCCGGTCCCCGAGCAGCGCGCCACCGGAGAACGGCGACGACGGGTCCACCGCGAGTACGCCGACGCGCTTCCCGGTCTCGCGGTACGCCGAGACCAGCGCCGACGTGGACGTCGACTTCCCGACGCCGGGCGAGCCCGTGATGCCGACGATGTGCGCGTGGCCGGCATGCGGGGCCAGCGCGGCCATCACCTCGCGCAGCAGCGGGGACTCGTCCTCGACCAGCGAGATGAGTCGAGCGACCGCCCGGGAGTCCCCCTCCCGGGCACGCTCGACCAACTCGCCCACCGGCGCGGTGCGTCTCGGCATCAGCTCTGCGTCAGCTCTTCGGCACGCGAACAATCAGGGCGTCACCTTGACCGCCGCCACCACACAACGCGGCCGCACCCACTCCGCCGCCGCGCCGGCCCAGCTCGAGGGCCAGGTGCAGGACGAGCCGGGCACCGGACATCCCGATCGGGTGGCCGAGCGCGATCGCGCCGCCGTTCACGTTGACCTTGTCCTCGCCGACGTTCAGCTCGCGCGCGGACGCGATACCGACCGCCGCGAACGCCTCGTTGATCTCGATCAGGTCGAGGTCCGCGGGCTCGATGCCTTCCTTCTTGCACGCCTTCGCGATCGCATTGGCGGGCTGGCTCTGCAGCGTCGAGTCCGGGCCGGCGACCGAGCCGTGCGCACCGATCTCGGCGATCCAGCTCAGCCCGAGCTCCTCGGCCTTCGCCTTGCTCATCACGACGACAGCACAGCCGCCGTCGGAGATCTGCGATGCCGAACCGGCCGTGATCGTGCCGTCCTTGCCGAACGCGGGCCGCAGCTTGGCCAGCACCTCGACCGACGTGTCACCGCGGACGCCTTCGTCGCTGTCCACCACGATCGGGTCGCCCTTGCGCTGCGGCACCTCGACCGGGACGACCTCGTCGGCGAACACGCCGTTCTTCCACGCTTCCGCGGCGCGCTGGTGCGAACGAGCGCTGAACTCGTCCTGCTCCTCGCGGCTCAGCTTCTCGTCCGCGTTGTTCTTCTGGTCGGTCAGCGCGCCCATCGCCTGATCGGTGAACGCGTCCCACAGCCCGTCGTACGCCATCGAGTCCACCAAGGGGACATCGCCGTACTTGAAGCCCTCACGGGACTTCGGCAGCAGGTGCGGCGCGTTCGTCATCGACTCCATGCCGCCGGCCACGACGATCTCGTACTCGCCGGCGCGGATCAGCTGGTCGGCGAGGGCGATCGCGTTCAGCCCGGACAGGCAGACCTTGTTGATCGTGATGGCCGGAACGTCCATCGGGATGCCGCCCTTGACCGCGGCCTGGCGGGCGGTGATCTGACCGCCGCCGGCCTGCAGCACCTGGCCCATGATCACGTACTCGACCTGGTCCGGCGCGACGCCGGCCTTGTCCAGCGCGCCCTTGATCGCGAAGCCACCGAGCTCGGCGCCGGTGAAGCCTTTGAGTCCGCCCAGCAGCCGCCCGATCGGGGTCCGCGCGCCGGCGACGATAACGGTGGTGTTCCGCGTGTCAGACATATCGTCACGATACCTGCGGCGGCACTGGTACGCCGCTGCCCGGACGCGTCAGACGGGTCACACGGATCGTGTCGGCTGGGCCACTTTCGATGGCCTGCGGAACCGGGTTTACGCCACCCTGGCTGGATGGATCAGCTGTTCGACGCGATCGACCATGTCGGCATCGCGGTCGCCGACTTCGACGAGGCCGTCCGGTACTACGCGGACGTGTTCGGCATGACCGTGGCACACGAGGAGATCAACGAGGAGCAGGGCGTCCGCGAGGCGATGCTCTCGGTCGGCGACTCGGGTTCGTCGATCCAGTTGCTGGCGCCGCTGTCGGACGCGTCGCCGATCGCGAAGTTCCTCGACCAGCGCGGCCCGGGCATCCAGCAGCTCGCCTACCGGGTCGGCGATCTCGACGCGGTGTCCGAAGTACTGCGGGAGCGCGGCGCCAGGCTGCTGTACGACGAACCGCGGCGCGGGACGGCCGGATCGCGGGTGAACTTCATCCACCCGAAGTCCGCCGGCGGAGTCCTCGTAGAACTGGTCGAACCAGCCTGACAGCACTGTGAAAGCCGATTGAAAGCGCTCTTCGTGACTCTGGGAAACGTCAGCCCGATCACCCGATCGGGATTCTCGGGGCACGAGAGGTGAAACATCATGCAGGTTCGAACGATGAAGCGGCTCGGGGCAACAGCACTGCTCGCGGGTGTCGCGGTGGCTTCCGGCCTTCCGGCGTACGCGGCGTGCTGGGCGAGCGGGACCGCGGTCGCGCCCGGCGGTGACACCTCGGCGACCTTCCACGGCGGTCCGGTCGGGGCGCCGTTCGTCACCATCGACAGCGTCTCCCAGGGCCGGCTGAAGCAGATCGTCGGCGCGCACACGTATCTCCACCTGGGGACGAACGCCAATGTGAACACCAGGGGCGAGTTCTGGATCGGCTACAAGAAGATCGCCGCCTGCTAGCAGCAACGGCCGGGGCCTAGTGTTACGGGTCACCGACAGGGTGTGACGGCGCGCGCTGAGACCCTCCTCGGTAGCCCTCGGCGGACTACTCTGTTCAGGTGCTGAAGGACAGCGCCACCGACTCCTTGCACGGTGCGCCGGCCGGCTTCAAGCATGATGCCTTCGTCCATGGAACAGACGAAGAGTTCGTGCTGCGCGCGGTCGCGTTCGTTCGCGAAGGGCTGGCGGCGGGGGAAAAGGTCGTGGCCGCGCTACCACCGGAGCGGATCGCGGTACTGCGTGACGCCCTGGAACAGCAGTCGTCCGAGGTGACGTTCGTCGACGTGACTGTTGCCGGCGGCAACCCCGCGCGGCTGATCCCGTTCTGGCGCGCGATCCTCGAACAGGAACCCGGCCGACGGGTGCGCGGTCTCGGCGAGGCCGCGTACCCGGGCCGGAGCGCCGCGGAGTACGACGAGGTGTCGTTGCACGAGGCGTTGAGCGATATCGCTTTCGCCGCCGACCGTTCGTTTCGGCTCTGCTGCGCGTACGAGGCGTCGGTCGGCATCGACCCGACGGCCACGCATGCCGGCCATTCCGGCACCGAAGCCCTTGCGGACAAGGCGTTCCGGACAGCCTTGAGCGACGTACCGGATCGTGCGGAGCGGTGGGAGTTCGGTCCGGACGAGCTCGGGCAGGTGCGGCAGTGGGTCAGCGGGCAGGCGTCGTCGCACGGAGTGTCGCGGGACCGGCTCGAGGATCTGTCGCTGGCGTTGCACGAGATCTGCACGAACAGCATCCGGTTCGGCGGCGGGCGCGGGGCGCTGGCGGTGTGGATCGCGGGCGGGGCGCTGATCTGCGACGTGACCGATGACGGCCGGATCGACGACCTGCTCGTCGGGCGCGTGCTACCGCCGCTGGACGGGCTCGGCGGGCGGGGTGTCTGGCTGGCGAATCAGCTGTGCGACCTGGTCCAGCTGCGATCCGGTGACGACTTCACGCAGGTGAGGTTGTACACCAGACTCCGATAAGACCACTGACAACGGTGGACTGCAAAAGTGACGGTCGTCTCAACCGTCGCTCGCTGTGTTACAGGGCACAGCCAGGCGTGCATACTCAGCGGTAAGTTCCGCTCACCAGGCCGCCGTTGCAGGAGGTTACTTTCGTGAAGCAGATCCTCGAAGCGATCTTGTCCGGTGACACCGCCGCCGTCGGCGAGCTCGACGTACCGGAGCACTACCGCGGCATCACCGTGCACGCCGACGAGGCGGGCATGTTCGAGGGTCTGGAGAGCAAGGAGAAGGACCCGCGGAAGAGTCTGCACCTGGACGACGTACCGACGCCGGAGCTGGGGCCGGGTGAGGCGCTGGTCGCGGTGATGGCGAGCGCGATCAACTACAACACCGTCTGGACCTCGATCTTCGAGCCGGTGTCGACATTCTCGTTCTTGAAGCGGTACGGGAAGCTGTCGCCGCTGACGGCCCGCCACGACCTGCCGTACCACGTGGTCGGTTCCGACCTGGCCGGCGTCGTACTGCGGACCGGGCCTGGCGTGAACGCGTGGAAGCCGGGCGACGAGGTGGTCGCGCACTGCCTGTCGGTCGAGCTGGAGTCGCCGGACGGGCACAACGACACGATGCTCGACTCCGAACAGCGGATCTGGGGCTTCGAGACGAACTTCGGCGGTCTGGCCGAGCTCGCGCTGGTCAAGTCGAACCAGCTGATGCCGAAGCCGGCCCACCTGACGTGGGAGGAGGCGGCGTCGCCGGGGTTGGTGAACAGCACGGCGTACCGGCAGTTGGTGTCGGCGAACGGCGCCAACATGAAGCAGGGCGACGTCGTACTGATCTGGGGCGCATCGGGCGGGCTCGGATCTTATGCGACTCAATTTGCTTTGAACGGCGGGGCGATCCCGGTCTGCGTGGTCTCGTCGCCGGAGAAGGCCGAGATCTGCCGCGCGATGGGCGCCTCGCTGATCATCGACCGGTCGGCGGAGGGGTACAAGTTCTGGTCGGACCCGGTGACGCAGGACCAGAAGGAATGGAAGCGGTTCGGCGCACGGATCCGGGAGCTGACCGGTGGGGACGACCCGGACATCGTGTTCGAGCATCCGGGGCGGGAGACGTTCGGGGCGTCGGTGTACGTCGCGCGGCGCGGCGGGACGATCGTGACGTGCGCATCGACGTCCGGATTCATGCACGAGTACGACAACCGGTACCTGTGGATGAACTTGAAGCGAATCATCGGCTCGCATTTCGCCAATTACCGCGAGGCCTGGGAGGCGAACCGGCTGATCGCCCGCGGGATGGTGCACCCGACGGTCAGCAAGGTCTACGCACTCGAGGACACCGCGCAGGCGGCGTACGACGTCCATCGCAACCTGCACCAGGGCAAGGTCGGGGTGCTGACCCTGGCGCCGAGCGAAGGCCTCGGCGTCCGCGACCCAGCTCTGCGCTCGGAGCATCTGGACGCTATTAATCGCTTCCGCAACAGGTAGTTGTCCCCAGCACTCGATTGGCTGGTTTCGGGTGGGTTCTGACAGGCTTATGGTGGGGGATTCACGCTGAGCCGCCAGAAGGGAATCTCGGGAGATGCCTGACGAGTCGAGCCTGCCGTTCTTCGACCGCACGGCGACCGCGGCCGGGGGCTTCCCGGTCAGCCGTCGTGGGTACGACAAACAGGCGGTGGACGACTATGTCCGCGCGCTGGAGATGCAACTCGTCCAGGCGCGCAACCGCGCCGACGAGCTCCAGCACAGTGTCGCGCCGATGCAGCACCAGCTCGAGGAGACGCGACGCCAGCTCGAGGCCAGCGCCAACCCGTCGTACGCCGGACTCGGCGACCGGGCCGCGCAGATCCTCCGGCTCGCGCAGGACCAGGCGTCCGAGGCGCTCGAGGAGGCCAAGCGCGAGGCCGAGGAGCTGCGGGCGAACGCGGCCAAGGAGGCCTCCGCGGCGCGGGCGACCGGTGACCGCGAGGCCGAGGACATCCGGACCGTCGCGCTCAACGAGGCGGACAGCATGCGGCGTACCGCGGAGGGCGATGCCGCCGAGGTCCGGCGTACGGCCGAGACCGAGGCGGCCGAGGTGCTGGCGGCGGCCCGGCGGAAGGCGGAGCAGCTGCAGCTGACGGCCGAGTCGCAGGCGAGCACGCTGAAGAACGGCGCGCTGCACGAGGCGGAGAAGATCCGGACCGCGATCCAGCGCGAGTCGGCGGCGCTGCGGGCGCGGCTGGCGGACGAGCGCGAGCAGCAGGCCAAGGAGCTCGCCGACAAGCACCAGCAGATCGCGGCCGACACCGACAGCCTGACCACCCAGATGAAGGAGGCCGCCGAGGCGTCCGAGCGCCGGGTGGCCGAGGCGACCGAGCAGGCCCGCAAGATCCGCGCCGAGGCCGAGGAGTCGGCCGAGCGGACGCTGTCCCGCGCCCGGCGCGAGGCCGAGCAGCTGCTCACCACCGCGCGGACCCGCGCCGAGGCCGAGCTGGCGAACGCCGCCGACGAGGCCGAGCGGTCCCGGACCGTCGTCGCCCGCGAGACCGAGCGGCTGGCCAAGCGCCGCGACGGCATCCTCACCCAGATCGCCGGGCTGAACGAGATCGCCAGCAACATCGCCCGCCAGGCGGCGGAGCTCGACTCCGAGACAGCCGCAGGGCCGTACGTCAACCCTTTCGCCCGCCCGACGACCGGCCCCACCACTGGTGGAGCCGGCACCACCGGTAGCGCGGACGACCTGTCTGCATCCAGCCCCTTCAGCTCGGCGCCCGGCTCGGCGAGCGGCAGCCCATTCACGGCCGCCGACCCGTCGGACGCCTCGTTCACCCCTGGTGGATCGGGCGCCGGCGACAGCTCGCTCGACTCGGACTCGGATTCGGACAGCCGGCTCGGCGCCGGTGCGGCGTCCTCGGCCGACAGCACGTTCGGCGCGGGTGAGTCGGAGTCCGCGCTCGGCTCCAATGCGAACGGTTCGGCGCCTGGGTCCAGCTCCGACGACAACCCGTTCCCGGGTGCGACGCCGGCGGCGAGCGGATACGGGCCGTCGGGCGCCGCGAGCCTCGCGGGCGATTCGGCGTACGACGAGGAAGACGGACCGTTCACCGGATCCAGCCCGTTCGTCGGGATCGGCGCCGGCGACGCGCGGGTCGACGAGACCCGGATCGACACCACTCTGCGCGTCGACCCGAAGGACGCGTCCGACCTGGCCGACAAGACGAGCAAGACCGGCGGCGGCCCGGCCGACTCCCCCGTCACCGCGCTGAACGGCTCGGCGGCTGCCGACTCCGACGCCGATGCGGCTTCCGACGAGGACGACGAGCCGAAGGATTCGACGAAGGTGGACGAGTTCCGGCTCGATGACCTCGCGAACGAGGAGACTCGGGGCCAGACGCGGCCGACCGCCTCCGCGAAGTCCTCCGGAGGCAAGTCGTCCGCAGACGACGAGAAGACCGATGCGGCCACCTCGAGCGCACGATCCCCGAAGGACAAGATGTGACGCCAGCCGGCGACGACACCTCCACAGCGACCGACCCGGATCTCGCCGAAGCCACTCGCGAAGCGAAGACCGCCGCCGCCCAGGCCGAAGCCGCCGCCGAGAAGGCAGACTCGTCTGCCGACAAGGCCGACGACGCGGCCGACGAGGCGGAAGCTGCTGCTGGACAAGCCGCCGGCTCGGCGCAGGCCGCCGACACCTCCGCCGACAAAGCCGACTCGTCCGCCGACGAAGCTGACTCGTCGGCCGACAAGGCTGATGACTCTGCCGAGAAGGCTGACGAATCTGCTGACGAGGCAGAGGCGGCGGCCGCGGAAGCGGATGCTGCTGCTGAGAAAGCTGCGGAGAATGCGGCTGCTGCGGCGGCCGCGGACGGCGACGAGAACCTCGCCGACGAGATGCTGATCGAGGAACGGCACCCGTCCGTCGGGATGGGTGTCCCCGGTCCGCCGCTGCGGCGCGGCAATCCGTTCACGTTCGGGTTCTTCGCGGCGCTCGGCGTACTCGTCGCCTGGGGTCTGTGGAACGCGGCCGGCCAAGCCCGTTCCGTGCTGATCCTGTTGCTGGTCTCGATGTTCATCGCCGTCGGCCTGAACCCGCTGGTCGAGTGGTTCATGCGCCGCGGCCTGAAGCGCGGCCTGTCCGTCGGCGTGGTGTTCCTGCTGATGATCCTCGCGGTCGTCGGCGTCGGCTTCGCGATCGTCCCGGTCGTCACCGACCAGATCGACAGCCTGATCAAGAACGCGCCGGGCTACCTCGACCTGCTGCAGAAGTCGAAGACGCTCAACCAGCTGGACGACAAGTACCACTTCATCCAGAAGGCCCAGGACTACATCCAGGACCCGGCGCTGGCGCAGCGCGCGTTCGGCGGCATCCTCGGCGTCGGCAAGGTGGTCGCGAACGCGCTGTTCAACACGTTCACGATCCTGGTGCTGACGCTGTACTTCCTGGCGTCGCTCCCGTCGGTCAAGCGAGCGGCGTACAGCCTGGTCCCACGCACCCGGCGTACCCGCGTCTCGATCCTCGGCGACGAGGTCCTCGGACGCGTCGGCGGTTACGTCAGCGGCCAGTTCCTGGTCGCGCTGTGCGCCGGCGTCTGCATGTTCATCTTCCTGGAGATCATCGGCCTGCGCGACTACGCCGTGGCGCTCGCGATCGTGGTGATGTTCTGCGACTTCATCCCGATGGTCGGCGGCCTGATCGGCGTCGTCATAGTCGCCCTGATCGGCTTCACCGGCGGCCTCTGGACCGGCCTGGGCTGCCTCATCTACGGCATCTGCTACCAACAGGTCGAAAACTACATCGTCGCCCCCCGCATCATGCGCCGCGCGGTAGACATCCCCGGCGCCGTAACAGTCATAGCCGCCCTCCTGGGCGGCGCCCTCCTGGGCGTAGTAGGCGCCCTCCTAGCCATCCCCTCAGCCGCCGCCATCCTCCTCATCATCCGAGAAGTCTGGGTCCGCAAAGCCGACGCTTCCTAGTACGGGTTCAGGCGCTGACGTCGAGGATGAAGCGTTGGGCTGGGGTTAGGCGTTTGTAGGTTTCTACTCGGATGTAGGACTGCTGGTCGAGCTGTTGCGGTAGGTGGCGGAGGGCGAAGTAGGAGTGGAGGGCTCGGCGGGGGGACTGGGTTTGGTTCTGGGTGCCGCCGTGCCAGAGGTGGCTGTTGAAGACGACGACGGTGCCGGCTGGGCCGGTTAGTTGGATCTGGTCGGGGTGGGGGTCGCCGGGGTTGGGCATCTCGTCGCCGGGCATGGTGCCGCGGCGGTGGGAGCCGGGGACTACTCGGGTGGCGCCGTTCTCGGGGGTGAAGTCGTCGAGGAGCCAGATCGAGTTGCAGACTTGGTACTCGCCCGGTTGGACGGGGTGCCCGAAGTCCGCATGGAGCCCCTGATGCCCCTCACCAGGTAGAGCCGCGCGGCTGTTGAGCGACGACAGTTTGAACTCGCCCAGCACGTGCTGCATCGCGGCCAGCACGCGCGGATGACTGAAGCACACCTCGAACTTCGGGTCCTTGTTGACCAGATCGGCGAGCCGGTCCGTGCCCTTCTCCTGATGTACTTCGAGGCCGGCCCGCTCCCCCTCGGCCGCGGTCAGCTCCGCCAGCCGCTTGTTGAGCGCCGACACCTCCTCGAGCGTCAGGATCCCCTCCAGCGGGAGGAACCCGTCGCGGTCGAGCTGGTCCTTCTCGGCTTGGGTGAGTACGTCGTCGGTCACGCCGAGATCGCGTAATGCGGTCGCCATATCCATCACAGCTCTCCTTCCCAAGATGCACGAATCGATGCCAGCATCAATCCGGCGTACCCAGGAAACAATGCAGAAGGCGACAGGGCTTATGCACAAATCGCTACGGCTGCTCGGCGCCGGCGTACACACGGCGGCCCCCGGCAAGGACTACCCGCTGCACGCGCACACCTCCTGGGAGGTCGTGTACTACGTTCGCGGCCGCATCACCTGCCCCGTCGGCGAGGAGACGTACGCCGCGACGCCCGGCACCGTACTGCTGACCCCACCGAGCACCTGGCATGCCGAGCAGAGCCGCACCGGGTACGCCAACCGCTTCCTCCAGGTCGACGCCGCTGCGACCCACCCGTGGCCCCGACTCTGCTACGACGACGCCGACCACACGCTCGGCCGGGTCTTCGACGCCCTCGTACGCGAGAACAACGAGGAACTCCGCGCACTGCTCCTGTCCGAGCTGGACCTCCGCCTACGCCGCGCGGCGGCCGCTCCACCCACAACCCCGGCCGAGCAACTAGTCATCGAAGCCGAGCGCATCTTCGAGGAGCGCTTCGCGAGCGGTCTCCGGATCGCCACCGCCGCCGCCGACCTCGGCATCTCCCCGTCCGGCCTGCGAGCCGCCTTCACCCGCCTCCGCGGTACGAGCCCGCAGGCCGCACTCCAAGCGGTACGCCTGCGCCACGCCCTCTCACACATCCGCAACTCGACACTGCCGCTGCAGGCGATCGCCGACCTCACCGGCTACCACTCCGTCAGCCACCTGACCCGCCACATCAAGGCAGCGACCGGCTCACCGCCCGGCGCCCTCCGAAGTACCGAGTTCGTCCTTGAGCAGTGAGCCGATCCACGCATCGACCCGCTGCCCGTGATGCACCAGCCGCTTGCGCAACTGCCCCTCCATCACGAAGCCGGCCTTCTCCGCAACGCGACGCGAGCCGTGATTCCCGATCTCCGCACGCCATTCGATCAGCTCCAGGCCCTGCGTCTCGAAGGCCCACCGACAGACCGCCCGCACCGCTGCCGGCGCGACGCCCCGGCCACGTGCGGCGGGGGCAGTCCAGTAGCCGACCTCCGCAGTACCGTCCCCACGCAGGCCGAGCCCGACGCGCGCAAGCCGCTCACCGGACTCCTCGACCACGAACTCGACCCGCCGTGGATTCCCGATGGCGAGGTGCTCCACGAAGTACTGCGCGTGCTCCATCAGGTACGGCGAGGGCACGCCGACGTACTGCTGCAGCAGCGGATCCTGCGACACCTCGTACACCCACGAGACATCCGCCACCGTGAACGGCCGCAGCAGCAGCCGGCCCGCGCTGATCACGAGAAGGCAGCGGCGACCGTCGTGAGCTCGATGCCGCGTTCCTCGATCGCCTTGCGGATCTCGGGATCCATGACGAGCTCCTGGTCGGACAGCCGGTACTCCTCGGCCCACCGGTACGTGTAGGACCCGGGCCTGTGCAGCGCGCCGAGCTCAGGCTCCGCAGCCGCGCAGTGCGTCACCAGCAGATGCACTCCCGGCGTCAACTTGTCGAGGTATTCGAGCAGCCACGCCCTCTTCACATCCGCGTCCCGGTCGCTCAACGTCTCGATCGACCCGAACCGCTGCGACTCCACCGCCCCGTAGATGAACGGCTTCCCCGCCGCACTCGACACCTCGTCGTACGCCGCGGGTGTCGCGGACTGCCCCATGTGTACGTCGAGGTACTCGATCGCCAGCCCTTCCGCCGCGAACTTCGCAACCTGCGCGTTCAGCTCCCGCACCGAGTCCTCATGAGTCACCGACGCCTGCGCCTCGGCCACCGACCGCAGGAACGTCCCGTCCTCCCCCACCAACGACGCCCCGTCCGTCAGCGGCCGCCACCGCAGAAAGTCCCACTCACACGTCAGCGTCTGATGCACCCCGACCGGAATCCCGTACTCCCGCGCCAACGCCGCCGCCTCGGTAAACCAAGGACAAGCCGCCATCGTCGACACCTGCGTCACGATCCCGTCCCGAAACGCCTGCACCGTCCCGACGTTCACAGCGTGAAGCATCCCAAAGTCATCCGACTGCACAACCAACCGAACCTCAGCCACGCCCACTCCCACCATCCGCCGACAGAGCCGACCACGACCGTACCCCGCCCGGGGACACTCAACCTGGACAGACTGATAGCAGGCATATATCCCTCGCTATCTATGCAGCCTCACTGTTCCTCGCCGTACTCGCGGACGAGAGCCGGCACGGGTACGAAATCAGGCAGACGCTCGGGCAGGAGTTCGGCGAGTTGCTGCCGGCGATGAACGCCGGGCAGATCTACTCGACCCTAGCGCGGATCGAGCGGGACGGGTTGGTCGTCGGGCAGAGCGTCGAAGGCGACGGACGGCGCAAGCGGATGTACGAACTCACCGAGGCCGGGCAGCGGCGCGAGTACCTGCGGTCGCTGTGGAACCTTGACACGACCCTCGTGGCCGACGGCAACCAGGTGGTCGCGGAGCTGCTGGTCGAACGGGCGATCCTAGATCTCAAGGCCCTGCCCTAATCTCGATCCCCGACGGCGTCCTCCTCTACATCGCCGGCTACAACATCTCAGGCGGCACCCCGAGACCGAGTCGTGTCCCCGTGGTGGTCCCCCTCGGCACCATCCTCCTGGTCACCCTAGCCACGATCCTCGCGGCCCATCCAGCAACCCGAACCTCCACGACAGTGGCCCTCAGATACGAGTATCTGCCGAGGGCACGTCCTACGGCGTAACCGGACGGCTGTGCCCCGGTGGGATCACATGTCGACACTAACCAACCCGTGCAGCAGCGCTCCGATAGTAGGCGTACGACTTGATAAGCACCCTGATTCGATCCAACTCCTCTTCTGAGATCAGCTCAGACGAAGTAGAGGCGTCGGCCCCCACAGAACTTGCCCGTGGTTCAGCCGAGAAGGCAAGTCCGGCGAACGCGCCAAGCACGCCGGCCAGGCGAAGAAGCTCTTCCGTCAACACGGAGCCGTGCATGGGGATATCTAAGTGCCCGACGACATGAATGGCTTCACTACCCATCAACGAATTGCCATGCCGCTCATCAACCAGAATGATACCGAACAAAGTCAGAATGCCAGCGGTGAAGAGTCCGAGGAAGAGCAGCCTCACCAGCGCGGTGGCAAGAAGGAGGGCGGAGACATTCAGACGCTGGGCTCGCGTCAGCGGCGCCAGGCCCGGCGTGCCAACGAATTTTACGATGACGTCGCTCAGGTGCGACGTACCCTCGGATACTTCTACCGAATCTTCCGGCAGATCACGCATCTGCGTACAAAATGATCGCACCTTCAAATACTGAAGATACAATGCGAGCGCGAACAGCAATACTATCGTCGACACCAGAGCACCGGTGGAAACATCCCCGAACAAACGCCACGCGTCCTCCGTGACGAAGACGATCAACAGCACCGCCAGGACCGTGGGCATGACAACGAAGCTGCGGCCGGCCCCGCTCGGCAGACCCTTCCGCAGGGATTGCAGCACGTGCAGCAGAACCACTGCAACAGAACCCAGCAGCATCATCACGGGCTCGAAGAGAATCGTCCACACCGCAGCGAGCACGGCAGCCCGAAGAGGCCTCGGGTTGTCGTCAAAAAACCATGTGATCCCTGCAGCAACCACTCCGGACGCTACGCCGAGGACAACGGCGAGAAATGGCGCTCTCGATATCATGAGCGTCCCGCGACGGTTGACCGGACCGCGATACTCCTGCCAGCCGAACACGACCAGGACTACGATCACAACGTTGACCGCGATAGAAGTTGTCACTCCGGGCTCATACGACACGGGCGGGAGAAGCAGGATCGCAAGGTAGCCAAGATACAGCGTCCCGGCGAGGGCGGATGTGATCAGGAGCGCATGGCGCCTGTACTTGCTGTCGAGCCCGCGGCTGAGTGATGGCAAACCGGCCTTGCGGAAGCTTGCCTCGAGGGTGACCAGTTTCTCCCTGACTTCCTCTTGCGAGGGTTGACGCTCTGGATTGCCGGACGACACGGCGACCAGATCGCCTTGTCCTTCCATCGGCTCTTGATCAATCCTGTCGTCCATCTCAACCCCACCTACGCTCAGCCCTGGGCCAAACAGCCGCCTCTCTTATCCAGATGCACCGGCAGGCCGTGGAGATACATGTCTCGCACGACCGGCCGGAAGTTCTTTACTGACGCGAGACTTCGACGGTTTTCGAATGTCATTGACAGCGGGTTGACAGTCCCCTACGGGCCGGCGAGTTTGGTGACTTCCGGGGCTTGGTTGGTGTGGAAGGCGCAGGCTCGGGGGTAGGAGGCGAGGCAGCCTCGGGTGGTCATCAGGGCGGTGTAGTAGTCGATGTAGCGGAAGCCGTAGGTTTCGCCGCGGGCGAAGGCCTGGTGGCGGATGGCGGAGACCCAGCGGTAGAAGGCCTCGTCGGGGATGGGGACATACAACGACGGCGTGAAGCCTTCCATGTCCTCCCAGTTCTCGGCGTGGAGGAAGCTGCGGACGCCGTGCCGCGGGAGGGCGGCGAGCTTGGCGACCAGATCCGGGTACGGCGTGGAGAAGTCGTCCGACGGATCGATCGGCAGCCCGGCCAGGAAGCGGGCACGCTCAGCCAGGGCGGCGGCGTTCTCGTGGTCGCTGTGGATGGAGTGCTTCCAGTGGGTGATGATCGTGTCGGGCTGCTTCTCGCGGATGATCCGGGCCAGCTCGAGCGCCACGTCGTCGGTGTCGGGCAGGAAGCCGTCGCTCTGGTCGAACATCACGAAGTCCGCGCCGATCGCGTCCGCGAACGCCGTACCCTCGGCGATCTTCTGCTTCTTGTACTCCGCCGGCGTCAGCCGCGGGTGACCGCGTTCGCCCGGTGTCAGCGCGACGATCGTGGCCGACGCGCCCTCCATGACCAGCTTGGCCAGCGTCGGCCCCGCGGTCAGGTCCATGTCGCCGATGTGCGCTCCGATGGCGAGCACTGTTCTGTTCACAAGGGTCACAACCGTCTCCTCATTTCAGGCCACTGAGTACGACGCCGCGCACGTAGTACTTCTGGAACAGCAGGAAGACGACCAGCACCGGCAGCGTGCTGATCACCAGCCCGGCCATCACGATCGGCATCGTGCGGTCCGGGTCGAGGAAGCTCTGCAACAGCTGAATGCCGACCGGCAACGTCTGCAGGTCGGGGTCGGAGGACGAGATCAGCAGCGTCCAGATGTACTCGTTCCAGGTGCCGATGAACGTGATCAGCCCGAGCGTGATCGCCACCGGCTTGGTCTGTGGCAGCACGATCAGCCGCCAGGTCTGCCACTGGTTCGCGCCGTCGATCTTGGCCGCCTCGAGCATCTCGTCCGGCAGCGACACCATGAACTGCCGCATCAGGAAGATGCCGAAACCGCTGACCGCGAACGGCAGGATCAGCGCCACCAGACTGGTCGTCAGTCCGCCGTCACCACCGCGGCCGAGGATGTCGTTGCCACCGGCAAGCGGCCAGTTCAGCATGATCAGGAACGTCGGGATCAGCAGCAGGAACGGCGGCAGCATCATCGTCGCGAGGATGAACCGGAAGATCACCGCCCGCCCGCGGAACCGCAGCTTGGCCAGCGCGTACCCGGCCATCGACGACGTCACCAGCACCGAGATCGTCACCGAGACCGTGACGATCACGCTGTTCCGGAACAGCCGCCCCAACTCCAGCTGGGAGAACGCATCGCGGTAGTTGTCGAGGTTGAACGACGAGGGCAGCAGCTTGTACGGAATCACGCCGTACTCCCCCGGGCCCTTGAACGAGCTCATCACCATGTCGAGGAACGGCATCACCATCGCCACCGCGCCGAGGATCACCACCAGGTACGCGAACCACGGGAACTTGCCGCGCCGCTTCACGAGGTCTCCTCTCCACGCCGCCGGGCGATCCACAACTGGAGCAACGTGATCGCGAGGATGATCACGAACAGCACCATCGCCATCGCGCTCGCCGTCCCCCAGGCGCCGAACTTGAACGCCCGCTGGTACATCTCGAACGCCGCCACGTTCGTCGCGTTCACCGGCCCGCCGTCACCGGTCATCACGATGATCAGCGCGAACGACTGCAACCCGCCGATGAACTGCGTGATCAGCACGAACAGCAACGCCGGCCGCAGCAACGGCAACGTGATCGACCAGAACGTGTGCCACGAGTTCGCACCGTCCACCTCGGCGGCCTCGTAGTACATCTCCGGGATGGCCTTCAGGCCGGCGGTCAGGATGAGTACGGCGCCGCCGATCGAGGCCCACGCGTGGACGACGGTCACCGACGGCAGCGCGAACGACGAATCGGACAGGAAGCCGACGCTGTTCACCCCGAGCTTGTTCAGTACCGCGTTGATCAGGCCGGCCGGCTGGTACATCATCTTCCACACGTTGCCGATCGCAACCACCGTCGCGACCACCGGGAGAAAGTACAGCACCCGCCAGAACCCCTGGAACGACAAGCGGTCGATGCAGTAGGCAACCAGCACCGAGCCGAACGTTGCCAGGAACACCGATCCGAACGCGAACAGCAACGTGTTCACGAGGATCGGCTTGACGAAGGTTCCGTCGAAGCTCAGGACGTCGCCGAAGTTCGAGAACCCGGCCCACTTCAGCGTGCCGAGATCGAACCCGCCCCAGTCCGAGAACGCCAGCACGATCGCGAAGATGAACGGCAGGATCAGGAACACGCAGAAGAACAGCAGCGCCGGCGACAGGAACAGGTACGCCGCGAGCCCCTCGCGATGCAGCTTGCCGACCCGCCGGGCCGGCGCCGCGGCCATGCCGTCAGCGCCGACCCTGCCGACCGCGGTGGTCATTGCGGCTTGACGGCCTTCGCCGCCTGCGCCAGTGCGTCGTCCGGATTCTTGCCGTCAGCAAGAACCGTCATGATCGCGTTGTGCAGCGCGGTCTTCGCCTCGTACGCACCCGGCTGGTTCGGCTCCGCCATCGCGTACGTCGCCGCGTCGTAGATCGGAGCCAGGTTCGGGTCGGACAGCGTCTTCTTGTACTCCGCCTGGTCGGCCGTCCGCGGCGGGATCAGGCCCTGGTCGGCGAGCCATTTACCGGTCTCGGTGACGTTGCTGCCCTCTGCCTTGTGCTCGTTCAGCCAGGTCAGGAACTTCCACGCCTCGTCCGCGTGCTTGCTGCGCTGGTTCACGCCCATGAAGAACCCGTACGCCAGCGAGCCCTTGCTACCCGGCGTCGGCCCGGGGATCGCGGTCACGCCGACGTCCGAGGCGTACTTGTCCTTCATCTGCGTCTTGAGGCTGCCGATCCACCAGCCGGCCTGGATCGCCATCGCGACACCGCCGCTGCGGAACTGCTTGGTCGGCGAGATCGAGGTGTTCGACGCCTTCGCGGCCGCCAGATCGCCCTCGAACTTCAGCGCCGCCTTGCCCTGGTCGTTGTCGAACTGCGGCGTGCCGTCCGGGCCGAGGAACTTGCCGCCGGCCGAGTCGAGCAGCGACAGGAACGGGTGCACCGATTTGTTGTCGCCGTCCTGGATCAGGCTCAGGCCCTCGACCTGGATGTTGCCCTTGGCATCGCGCTTGACCGTCTTCTTCGCGGCGTCGGCGAGCTCGGCCCAGGTCGTCGGCGGCTTGGCGATGCCGGCCGCGGCGAGGATCGACTTGTTGTAGAAGAGCACGTAGGTGTTCAACTCGGTCGGGTAGCCGAGGAGCGTGTCGCCGGTGGTGACGGCGCCCAGCGCGGCCGGACTGTACTCCGCCTTGATCTTGGTCGCGATGTCGTCCGGCACCTTCGCCACGACGTTCGCCTTCATCAACTGGCCGCCCCACAGGCCGTACGCGCTGACGATGTCCGCACCGCGGCCGCCGGTCTGCCGGACCGTCATCGTGGTGAGCAGGTCGTCGAACTTGACCACCTGCGCCTTCACCTGGATCTTCGGGTTGTCCTTGTTCCACTCGGCGATCATCTTGTCGAGCCCGTCCTTCGACGGGCCGTCGCTGTAGTGGCTCAGCAGTGTCAGCTCGACCTTGCCGCCACTACCGGAGTCGCTTCCGCCTCCGCAGGCGGCGCTCGTAGCCAGGAGCCCCAGGACGACGGCAAGCCGCACACATCTGGCAATGCGCATGTCACTCCTCAAAGTCAGCCGGGCGCAGGGGCGCCCGGAGGATGGTGAACGTGCGGGTGATGTCGAACCCCGTCTTCAGGTACAGCTGCCCGGCCGCGGACTTCTCGCCGGTCCACAGGAACCAGGCAGAGTGGGCGCCGGCGGCAACCATCCGCTCGAGCGTCAGGTGCAGCAGCACCTTCCCGAGACCGGTGCCGCGCGAGGCCGGCAGTACGCCGAACGGCCCGAAGCGGTCGATCACCCCTTCATAGGTGCCATGCATCGCCCAGCCGAGGATCGCCCCGCCGGGGTTGCGCGCCACCACGATGCGCTCCAATGGCAGACCGGAGACGACGCCCTCGCGGATCGCGCGCGCCCAGTCCGGGTTGAACTCCGCGCCGGCGATCGTGATCAGCGCGGTCAGCTCGTCATCGGTTGGTATACCAAAGCTGTAGCCCTCGGCGGTCAGGGCATCGATCCGCTTCCGGACCTCGTCCGGAATGGCATACCCGACCAGGCCGCGGTCCATCGCGACCGCGTCGTACTGCCGCTCGAACCCCAGGCCGGCCAGCAGCCGGGCGGCAGCCGGATAGCGCACGCTGTCGAGGCCGGGGAGGAAGTAGTTCGGCGTGTACGACGAGAAGAAGACGTCGGACCGCCCGTGCGACCGCAGCCAATCCATTGCCGCTGTCAACAACAGGCGACCGACACCGCGCCGCCGGTACTCCGGATGCACGAAGAAGAACGGGATCCAGCCGGCCGTAGGCTCGAGGTCGTCGGCGTCGACCGCGATCAGCCGCCGCACCGCGTACGCCGCGCCGACGATCTGGTCATCCACCACGGCCACCTGCAGACCGGCCGCGTCGAAGTTGCGGTCGAGCAGGAACAAGTCGCGGAACCGCTGATAGGAGATCGGGTCGGCAGGCGCCGCGGCGGTCCAGCCGTCGGCGAGAGCCGGCCCGTCGCCGACCTGGAACGACCGAACCGTCACACCGGAGGGCGGCGTCGAGCCGGAGGCTGTCATCGGGCAGTCCCTTCGTAGAGCAGTACGTCAGGTCGCACCCAGCCGGAAGGCGTGGTTGCCGCGGGCAAGAGATCGACCGGGTCGTCGCCGGCCTCGAGCGCCTTGCGCAACGAGTCCGAGCCCCACAGCCGGTCCAGCGACGGCAGCATCCCGAAACTGTCCGGATACAGCTCGTTCAGCACCCGAAGCATCACCAGCGCGGTCCGCACCGGCTCGAACGCGTCCCGATCGACGACATGAAGCTGTAGGCCGGACGCCGCCTGGCCCGCGTACTTGCTGAACACCGGCTCGAACCACGTCCGCCGGAAGATCACGCCAGGCAACGCGCAGTCAGACAGCGCCGGCACGAGCCGATCGTCGACGTACGGCGCCCCGATGGTCTCGAACGGCCGCGTCGTACCGCGGCCCTCGCTGAGATTCGTGCCCTCGAACAGGCCCGTCCCGGGGTATACCAAAGCTGTGTCCGGCGTCGGCATGTTCGGCGACGGCGGGACCCATGGCATACCGGTCCCCCACGAGTCGGGCGTCCAGCCGTCGACCGGGATGACCGTTGCCTCACCCAACTGTCGCGCGAGCTCGCCGACGGTCAGCCCGTGCCGCAACGGAATCGGCGCCCGCCCGATGAAGCTCTCGAACCCCGGCTGCAGCACCGGTCCCTCGACCCGGACACCGCCGAGCGGGTTCGGCCGGTCGAGGACGACAAATGGCATGCCAAGCCGAGCGGCCGCCTGCTGGCAGTCGTACATCGTCCAGATGTAGGTGTAGAACCGCGTCCCGATGTCCTGGATGTCGAACAGCAGCACATCGACGCCGGAGAACAGGTCGTCGAGCTCCCGCCCGTGCCGCAGGTAGGTGTCGAAGACCGGCAACCCGGTATCGGGATCGACACCCTCGCCTTCACTCGCACCCGCTTGCGCCGTACCCCGGAGGCCGTGCTCGGGACCGAACAACGCCGTCAACGGCAGACCGGCTGCACGCAACGCGACCGAGGTCGGCGTGAGATCCGGCAGTACGCCGGTGAAGTTCGTGATCAGTCCCAGGCGCCCGTCGGGCACCAGCCCCCGGTCCTCGGCCAGACGCTGCGCGCCGGTCCGGACCACCATCGCCGCCACCACCAAACCCAGATCATGGATCCTGCAGGAACTGGGTTGAAAACTTACCGATGATGTCAGGCGGAGGTCAATGGATTACGGACAAACGTTTACCAACGTCAGCCGAGGAACGGCGTGAGCGCTGCCAGGAAGTCGTCGAGCCGCTCGGCGTGGACCCAGTGACCTGCCTCCGGGACCTCGGCGTACTGGACCTGCGGGAAGTAGGCGGCGATCGTCTCGCGATGGTCCTGCTGCACGTAGTCGGACTTCCCGCCGAAGATGAACAGCGTCGGCCCGTCGTACACGAGCCCGGCAGCCTCCGCGGGCCAGCCCGAGATCGCCGGCAACGCGGCCTCGATCACCGGCAGGTTCGGCCGCCACCGCGCACCATCGGCATCCAGGATCAAGTTCTGCAGCAGGAACGCACGCGTCCCCGGCGTAGGTACGGCAGACACCAACTGCGCGTCCACCTCGGCGCGACGGCTCACCGACGACAGATCGGCGTTCCGCATCGCCTGCGCGTACTCGACGAAGGCCGGCGGATAGACGACCGGAGCCGCATCAACCACAACCAGCCGCTCGACCACCTGCGGGTACACCAGCGCAGTCAGCATCGCGGTCTTGCCACCCATCGAGTGCCCGACCAGCGCGACCGGCCCGACCCCGAGCGACTCGATCGTCTCGCGGACGTCGGCGGCCATCTCCGGGTAGCTCATCGTGTCGACGTGCGGCGAGGTCCCGTGGTTGCGCAGGTCGAACGCGAACACGCGGTGCTTGTCCGCGAGACGGCGCGCTGCAGTCATCCAGTTCCGACCCGAGCCGAACAGCCCGTGCATCACGACGACCGGCGTACCGGCGTCGCCGTAAGACGTGACCGGAAGCTTCATACAGACACCTTTCAACGGCTCCGTTGCCAGCAGGCCGTGTGCCAGTGGCGCCGCTCGTCCAGCGACTGCGCACCGCCGATCGCACCGAGCAGGCTGGGGTTCTCCGGCCAGACGACGACATGTGGGGTGGCCGGCAGGATCTGCTGGTCGCAGCCCGGGCAGCGGTACGACTTCGCGGACGCGGAGCCGGACACCCGCCGCACGTTCCACTCGCCGTCGGCCTTCGCCTCACGGCTCTGGGTACCACCGAGCAGCGGCCGGTCACTGACCGGCCGCTGCCACTTGGAAGGCCTTCTGCGCGACATAGCCCCTCAAGGCTAGTCGTATGACCTAGCTCACCCTCACGAAGAGCCACGCGCGACCGAGTACGCCGCACACCCGATCAGCTCCATCGAGACCTGCAGCCGCTCGAGGCTGACGTTCTTCGCGATCGTGTCCTCGGGCGAGTGGTACGGCGGTTCGAGGTACGACGGCGCAATCTCACCCCGCCACGAGAAGTTGGCCGACGCGATCCCGACCTCCTGGAAGGACTGGTGATCGGACGCGCCACGCTCGACCGGTCCGACCAGTTGCGCGTCGTATCCGAGCCGTTGACCGGCGGCCCGCACCGCGTCGGTCGCGGTGTTCGCGAGACCGGTGAACGACAGCAGCCAATAGGTGACTGCCGGGTCCCAACTGGTCGCGACCATGTCGTTCTGGAAGACGGCCAGATGGCGGTCGCGTTGCTCCTGTGGCAGCTGCGCAACGTGGTACCGCGAGCCGATCAGACCCTGCTCCTCCGATCCCCACAGCGAGAACCGCAGGGTCGCGCTCGTGGGGATCCGGCTGAAGACCCGCGCGAGCTCCATCGTGAGTACGGTGCCCGAGCCGTCGTCGTTCGCACCCGGCGCACCGATCACCGAGTCGTAGTGGGCGCTCACCGACACGATCGGCCCGGCGGCGCCGGACTTGCCGCGGCGCTCGCCGATCACGTTGTTCGACATCAGGCCGCGGTGGGCGGCCGTACTGATCCGCAGTGGCAGCGAGGTGACGACCGCGAGCGCCTCGCGGATCAACCGCTTCTGCACCTGAGCGACACCGATCACCGGGATCGGCGCGCCGGTCAGACCGCTCGGTGAGAACGCCGACGCGCGCCGCGGGTACACCTGGTCGGCAGGCAGCAGGATCACGCCGACCGCACCCCGCGCAGCAGCCTCCGCGACAAACGTCGGCCGAGCCGCGGCGGTGTCGTCCGCGATGACGATCGTTCCCGCGACCTCGGCAGGCCAGACGGGCGCAGTGGCAGGGCCGACGTCGCGCACCGGACCTTCGACGGTGACGTCCAGCTTGCCGCCCGGGGCAGCGCCGGCCTGCCAGCACAGGTCGTCCGGCAGCATCCCGCGGACGTCGGTGATCTGGGCAAGGAACTTGTCCGCCACCGGGAACGGTTCGAGCCTGGTGCGGTAGCCGAACTTGTCGAGCTGTCCCGCGATGTAGTCGGCCGCGCGCTTCTCGCTCGGCGTCCCGCCGATGCGCGGGCCGATGCGTTCCGACAACACCTGTAGGTGCTGCAGGGCACGGTCGGAGGACAGTCCCGACACGATCTGCCGGTCGTACTTGTCCAGCTTCGGCCGGGTCACCGCCCCCGGCCGAAGGTCGTCGGCACCCCATGCGGGTGCGACCGGTACGGCGGTTGCGGCGGCAACGCCGGCAATGAGCAATCCACGGCGACTCAGACCGGATCGATCGGATCTGTCGGTCATGAAGGTCTCCTCACGCAGGTGGGCGGCCCCGAGAAGCCAGACCGTAACCCACCTGCGACTGAGTCGCCTAGAGGTTCCTGGCGATTGCTAGGCATTGGCACGAAGTTGCTCGCCGACCTCGTGCATATGGCGCAACCCCATTCGGTACGAATCGATCAAACCCGTTGAAATGTAGGGCATTCCGATGCGTTCGCAGTACCCGCGCACGATCGGCTGGGCGAACCGGAGATTGGCTCGCGGCATGCTCGGGAACAGGTGGTGCTCGATCTGGTAGTTGAGTCCGCCCATCATCCAGTCGGTGACCAGACTGCCGTTCACGTTGCGGGACGTGAGTACCTGCTTCTCTAGGTGGCCCCAGTTGCTGTCGTCGTCGGGCATCTCCATGCCCTTGTGGTTCGGCGCGAACACGCTGCCGAGGTGCAGCCCGAACACCATGTGGTGCACCAGCGCGAACACCAGCGCCTGCGCCGGCGACATGATCAGGAACAGCGCGGTCAGGTACAGCACCACATGCGCGGCCATCAGACCCAGCTCGAGCCGATGCGTACGGCGACGCGCCAGCAGGAAGCGGATGCTCGACACCTTGAGGTTGAAACCCTCGAGCGTGAGCAGCGGGAAGAAGACCTTCGCCTGGTTGCGGGTCAGCCAGCCCTCCAGACCCTTGCGGCCCTCGGCCTGCTGGAGCGTCCAGACGAACACGCCCTCGCCGACGTCCGGGTCCTTGTCGGTGTGGTTCGGGTTGGCGTGGTGGCGGTTGTGCTTGTCGTTCCACCAGGCGTAGCTCATCCCGAGTACGACGTTGCCGTGCAGCATCCCGATCCAGTCGTGCAGCTTGCGCGAGCTGGCGATCTGCTGGTGACCGGCGTCGTGCCCGAAGAACGCCGCCCGGGTGGTCAGGATGCCCAGCGGGAGGGCGAGCAGCACGACCCACCACGAGGCGCCGACCGCGGCGATCGCCGCCCAGGTCAGGGCCATCAGGGCCACGTTGATCCCGATCGCCATCGCGTACGCCGCCGTACGGCGCTCCAGCAGCCCGGCGGCCTTGATCTCCCGGAGCAGGGGTGCGAAATCGCTACCCTTGGTCCCTGTCATGGGAATTGTCGCTGTCATGGCTCCAGCCTTGTCGCCCGAGCGGCCGCGCACACGAGTGCTACTACCCGGAGTGACCGGGGAGCTGGAGCCCGGGACAGAGTGGGGATAACTCCACTGCTGCTCGCCTCACCCTCGGTCATGATGGAGGCATGACTACCGTGGCCACCACCGAGGCGCCGCCGATGCGGTACCCCAAGCTCGCGCAGCCGTGGATCGCGCTCTTCCTCGCGATCCTGGCGGAGCTGGGGATCGCCCTGTTCGTGCTCAGCGTGGTTTCCGTGCCGCTGATCGCGGTGTGGGTCGGGATCCCGCTGCTGCTGGTGGTCGTCCCGGCCGCCCGGTGGTTCGCGAACTGCCACCGCACGATCCTGGCCGGCTTCCTCGGCGAGCGGATCCCGCGGCCGTACAAGAAGCCGCCGATGCCCGGCATGCTGATGCGGCTGCGGACCATCCTCACCGACCCGCAGACCTGGCGGGACATCATCTGGCTGCTCGTGAACGCCGTACTCGGGTTCACTCTGTGTCTGCTGAGCGCCGTCCTGTTCCTGGCCACACTGTTCTATCTGGTCTACCCGCTGCTCGTCGGCGTGACGCCGGAGGGCGTATTCACCGAGCCGTTCGGCGGGCTGCTGACCGTGAACTTCTGGACCAGCTTCCTGCTGATGCCGGTCGCGCTGATCGCGTTCCTGATCTGGCAGGCCGCCGGCGAGCGGCTGCTGAAGGCGAACGCGTTCCTGGCCCGCTCGCTGCTCGGCCCGACCGAGAGCGCGAAGCTGGCGATGCGGGTCCGCGAGCTGGCCGAGTCCCGTGCGGAGACCGTCGACACCCAGGCGGCCGAGCTGCGCCGGATCGAGCGCGACCTGCACGACGGCGCCCAGGCCCGCCTGGCCGCGCTGAGCATGAACCTCGGGATGGCCGAGGAGATGGTCGCCCGCGACCCGGCCCAGGCGGCTGCCCTGCTGACCGAGGCCCGCGAGTCGGCGAGTACGGCGCTGTCCGAGCTGCGCGACCTGGTCCGCGGGATCCACCCGCCGGTGCTGGCCGACCGCGGTCTGGATGGCGCGGTCAAGGCGCTGGCGATGTCCTGCCCGTTCAAGGTCGACGTCACGTACGACGTACCTGGCCGGCCGCCCGCGCCGGTCGAGTCCGCGGCGTACTTCGCGGTCGCCGAATGCCTCGCGAACGCGGTCAAGTACTCGGCCGCGACCACTGCGTGGATCCAGATCACCCACGAGGACGAGAAGCTGCACATGATCGTCGGCGACGACGGCATCGGCGGTGCCGTGGTCAGGCCCGGTGGGGGTCTGTACGGTATCGAGCGGCGGCTGGCCGCCTTCGACGGTACGTTGACCGTGGTGAGCCCGAGCGCCGGGCCGACCACCGTGATCATGGAGCTGCCTTGCGAGTCCTCATCGCTGAAGACCACGCCCTCCTCCGGGACGGCCTGATCCGCCTGCTGGAGGCGCACGACTTCGAGGTCGTGGAGGCGGTCGACAACGGACCCCGGCTGGTGCCCGCACTCGTGGAGCACCGGCCGGACGTTGCCGTGGTCGACGTCCGGTTGCCACCGACCTTCACCGACGAGGGTCTGAAGGCGGCGATCGAGGCCCGCAGCCAGGTCCCCGGCCTGCCGATCCTGGTGCTCTCGCAGTACGTCGAGCAGCTGTACGCGCGCGAGCTTCTCACCGGCGGTGGCGGCGGCGTCGGGTACCTGCTCAAGGACCGGGTGTCGAACGTCGCCGAGTTCCTGGACGCGGTCCGCCGGGTCGCGGCCGGCGGTACTGCGATGGACCCGGACGTGATCGGTCAGCTGCTCGCGCGCAACACCCGCGACGAACCGATCGGCCGGCTCACGCCCCGCGAGTCCGAGGTCCTGGGCCTGATGGCCGAAGGACGCTCCAACGCCGCGATCGCGAGCGCGCTCTTCGTCACCGAGAAAGCGGTCAGCAAGCACACCAACAACATCTTCGCCAAGCTCGACCTGCCCCCGTCCGAGGACGACAACCGCCGCGTGATCGCGGTCCTCACCTACCTGTCGTCCCGCTGACCCGGCTCAGGAACTCCCTGGTCCGCACCTCGCGGGGTGCGTCCAGGACCTGGGCGGGTGGGCCGACTTCGAGCGGGCGGCCGTGGTGGAGGAAGCAGACCCGGTCGGCGACGTCGCGGGCGAAGGCCATCTCGTGCGTGCAGACGAGCATCGTCATGCCTTCGGACTTGAGTTCGCGGAGCAGGTCCAGGACCTCGCCGACGAGCTCGGGGTCGAGCGCCGACGTGACCTCGTCGAGCAGCATCAGCTGGGGTGAGTTCACCATCGCGCGCGCGATCGCGGCCCGCTGCTGCTGACCGCCGGACAGCTCGTCCGGCTTCGCCACGGCCTTGTCGGCGAGCCCGACCCGCTCCAGCATCTCCAGCGCCCGTGCCCGCGCGACCTCGCGCCGTACGCCGTGCACCCGGATCGGCGCGAGCGTGATGTTGTCGAGCACGCTCAGATGCGGGAACAGGTTGTACGCCTGGAACACGATCCCGATCCCCGACCGCACCTTGTCCGCGTCGACCCGCGGATCGGTGATGTCGACGCCGGCCAGCTCGACCACGCCGTCGTCGACCGTCTCGAGCAGGTTCACGCATCGCAACAACGTCGACTTCCCGGACCCGGAGGCGCCGATCAGTACGACGCACTCCCCCGCGTCGACATCCAGATCGAACCCGTCGAGCACGACGTTCTCGCCGTACACCTTCCGGACTCCGCGCAACGACAACAGGCTCATACCAGACCACCTCCCCCGCCGTACCAGCCTTGGCGGCGGGCGACGTAGTCGGTCAATCGCGTCAGCGGGATCGTCAGCGCGACGAACAGCAGACCGGCCACGACGTACGGCGTGAAGTTGAAGTCCTCGGCCGTCTCGAGCTGGGCGGCCCGGATCGCGTCGATCACACCGAGGACGGCGATCAGGCCGGAATCCTTCTGCAGGCTGACGAAATCGTTCAGCAGCGGCGGCAGGACGCGGCGTACGGCCTGCGGGAGTACGACGAAGCGAAGTGTCTGGCGATACGTCAGGCCGAGCGAGCGCGCTGCCGCCCGCTGCGACGGGTGCACCGACTCGATGCCGGCGCGGAAGACCTCAGCGACGTACGACGAGTAGGTCAGGACCAGCGCCGCGCCGCCCCAGATCACTGCCTGGTTCGGCAACCCGCGCAGTTGCAGGGCCGGTACGCCGAAGCCGAGCAGGAAGATCACCAGCAGCAGCGGGAGTCCGCGGAAGATGTCCGTATAGGCGGCCGCGAACACCCGCAGCGGGAAGAAGATCGGGCCGCGCAAGGTCCGCATGATCGCCAGCGTCATGCCGAAGATCACGATGAGTACGGCGCAGCTCAGCATCACCCGGATGTTCAGCCAGAGACCCTGGGCAACGACCGGGAGCGCCTCCCAGCCGCGGTGGACGTCGAAGAACGTCTCCCGGACCCGCGGCCAGCCCGGGGTGGAACCGATGCCGATGGCAACCAGCGCGAGCAGGACCACCGAGCTGGCGACCGCGATCAGCGTCGATCGCCGGGCTCGGCCGCGCCGGTACGCGATCCGCTCACGCTGCAACTCGGACGGTTGCCACGTACTCACGAGAGCTCGGGAGCGCCGGACTGGGTCAGGTACTGCTTCTGCAGGTTGGCCAGGGTGCCGTCGGACTTGAGCGCGTCGACCGCCTGCGTGACGCAGCCGGTCAGCTTCGAGCCCTTCTCGAGCACGAACCCGAACTGCTCGGTAGTCCCAGTCGACGGCAGCTGACCGACGATCTTGCCGTTGTCGAGCTGCGCCGCGGTCATGTAGAACGCGGTCGGCAGGTCGACCACGATGCCGTCGATCTGCTTGTTCTTCAGCGCCTGCACGGCCAGGTCGTTGGTGTCGAACACGGCAGGGGTCTGCTTCGGCTTCACCTGGTCGCGCAGCGCGGTGTAGCTCGTCGTACCGACCTGGGCGCCGAGCTTCGCGTCGACCAGTTCGGCGACCGACTTCGCGTTCGCGATCTTGC
This sequence comes from Kribbella sp. NBC_00662, assembly GCF_041430295.1. Classification (GTDB taxonomy): domain Bacteria; phylum Actinomycetota; class Actinomycetes; order Propionibacteriales; family Kribbellaceae; genus Kribbella. The sequence continues at coordinate 8,031,693 of NZ_CP109029.1, forward strand.
TGCCCGCGGTCGTGATCACGGTCTGCCGGACGTCGTAGTACCCGGACGAGAAGTCGACGGCCTTGCGCCGGTCCTCCGAGATCGAGACCTGGTTCACGTCCAGGTCGAACGTCTTCGGTCCGGGCGCGAACGCGGTGTTGAACTGCACCGTCTTCCACTTCACCTCAGCCTGCTCGAAGCCGAGCTTCTTCGCCACCGCGTAGGTGACAGCCGACTCGTACCCCTTGCCGTTGCTCGGGTCGTTGTTGCTGAACCACGGCTCGTACGCCGGTTTGTCGGTGCCGACCGTCAGCGCGCCGGCCGTCTTCACCGCCAGCTTGTCCTTCGCACAGGCATCCGCCCCGGACGGCGTCGAGGACCCAGACGACGAGTTGTCCTCCGGCGCACACGCCCCGAGCCCCACGACAGCCAGCACCGCCAGCCCCACCACTGCACGCGTTCTCATGCGGAGAAGCCTAAGACCTCTTGCGGTAAGCAGTGGGGCTCGATCCGGTGTGTAGACGGAAGCGTGTCGAAAAGTAGAGCGGGTCCGCATAGCCGACCTCGGCGGCGACGGACGCGACCGAGCGGCCCGTCAGTTCGAGCAGACGGGCCGCGGCGTCGAGGCGGCGGCGTTCGACGAACTGTTGCGGGCTGACGCCGAGCTGGTCGCGGAACAGGTGGGCGAAGCGGGAGACCGACAGGTTCACCGCTCGCGCGAGCCGCGGGATGTCGAGGTCGGCGGTCAGATCCTGGTCGACGAGCTCGATCGCGCGGAGCAGACGGTCGTCGATCTGGACGGCCTTCGGGTTCTGGGTGTCGCACCACAGCAGCGCCGCTTCGAGCGAGTTTGCGCTCAGCTGCTCGGCCTGCGGGAGCACGCTGCGCTGATGGCGTACGGCGTCGCGGAGATGGTCCGCGATCCGGTCGAAGGTGGGGCCGGCCGGCTGCAGCTGAACGATGCCAGGAGCAACTTCCGGCCAGTCGAGCAGCGGGAGCCAGTCGGGCTTCGGGTTCATGTGCGCGTACAGGAAGTGCCACCGGTCGCCGACTGTGGCGTAGTCGTGCAGCGTGCCGGGGCGGACCAGCGTGACACTGCCCGGAACGGCGGCGACATGACCGAATCGTCCCTGGCCGTCGAGGGTCTGGACCAGCAGCCAGTCCGTCGTACCCCGGCGCCGGTACGTCGCGTAGTCAGGGCCTTCCTCGAACTCACCGGTCGCCACCCGGCGCACGACCGGGATCGGCGAGTCAGCAGGATCTCGAAGGTTCACAGCTCATTAGCGTATCGTCGGCAAGCGCTCGCCGTCGCACCCTGGAGACATGACAGTGCATATGCCACGCCTCCGGCGCGGCGGGTCATGGGGCTGTAACTCCCGGCCTTCCCTCGTCGCTCCGGTCGCTTCGCTCCCTCCGCTCCTCAGTCCAGGCCGGGAGGCCCCATGACCGTCGTCGACATCTACCAGCGGGACGGCATCGTCCAGGTTCCCCAGTTGCTCGATTCCGCTGAGGTCGAGCGGATCAAGACCGTGTTCATGGAGCAGGTCGCCGTCGATCATTCGCTCGCGATCGACGACGGCGTACCGGCGGACGACCCGCTGGCGAAGTATCCGCGGTTCGTGCACCCGCACCGGCGGACCGACGTCGAGGCCGGGCGGCTCTCGCTCGAGTTGATGCTGGACAGCCGGATCCTCGATGTCGTCCAGGCGCTGATCGGGCCTGCACTGGGTGCCCAGTCGATGTTCTACTTCAAGCCCCCGGGCGCCCGCGGGCAGGCGCTGCACCAGGACAACACGTTCCTGCGCGCCGATCCGGAGACCTGTCTGGCGGCGTGGATCGCGGTCGACGACGTCGACGAGGAGAACGGCGGGCTCGCCGTCGTGCCCGGCTCGCACAAGACCGAACTGGTCTGCCCGGAGCCTGCCGACCTCACCGAGTCGTTCACCACGGTCGAGGTCCCGGTGCCGGACGGCCTCAGCAAGGTGCAGACCAAGATGAAGGCCGGCGACGTGCTGTTCTTCCACGGCAGTGTGGTGCACGGATCGCGTCCGAACAGCACCGACGACCGCTTCCGGCGTTCGCTGATCTTCCACTACATCCCGGAGGACAGCGTCGAGATCGCCGCCTTCTACAACCCGCTCGTCAAACTCGACCGCCGCGAAACAGTCCTCCCCGAAGCCATCGGCGGCGGCCCATGCGGCGACTACGCCGAAATGGAGCCGTAGCAGGTCAGCGGTCGAGGGTATGTCCCGAGCCCGGCCGGCGGGACCCGGGGCTGTGGGCGCCGTCCGGCCGCGGTGGTGCGGTGATTCCCCTCGGCGGACCGACGCCGGACGAAGCGGCATGGTGGGCGATCCGGGCGTCGATCCGGCTCTGCGTGCCCGCCTGGCGACCGTGGTCCGCAGGTGCGGCCCGCGCCACCTCCCGCTGCATCGCTTCACTGACCGCGTCGCGGACCGGCTCGGCCACCTCGGGCTCGTGCCGCAGCAGCCCCATCGCGGTCTGCCGGAAGTGCTCCCGCTCGGCCGGCGTCGGCGGACGCTCGCGCTCGTCGATGATCGCCTGCCGCGCACCGGGCTCGCGCTCCATCGTCCCGTCCGGCAACCGGTGGTTCTCGAACAGCACGTTCCCGTCCCGGTCCACGACATAGATGTCGTCGACGTACGCCTCCGACTCCAGCGCATGTGCAGCGTCCGGCACGCCGCGGTAGGCCTGATCATGCAGCCGTGGCTCCACCCAACGGCCGATCCCGTTGGCGTCGACGGCCTCCTGGTAACGGTCCGCGACGCCGAGCAGGCTGTTCGCGTCGTTGGTCGCGATGTAGACGACCGCGACGCGATACCCCTCGTTGGCCAGGCCGTCCACCCACGGCCTGGCCCCCTGGTCCCACGACAGCGGCGCACTCGCGACCAGGTCGTACTGCGTCTCGCCCGTGGTCAGGTGGTCGACGCAGCGCCGATGCAGATCCGGCGGCAGGTGTTCGTGGACGTCCCGATGCGCGTCGATCCGCCCCTTGCTGAGGATCGCGGCGTACCGCGGATGCGCGACGGCGTTGTCGTCGAAGTCGTACGAGGCCGTGGTGAACTCGCCGAGCGCCCGATGCACGAGTCGCTGAGTGGTCGACTTGCCGGCGCCGGGCTGGCCGCCGATCAGGACTGCCATCGGGCGCATCCCCGGTGCCCGCGACGGCGGGAACGGCGGAGTGATCTGGTTGAGTCGCCGGGCGGTGACCTCGGCAGCCTCGGCCGGAGTCAGCGCGAGGGCGTTCATTCCCCGAGGTCGGCCCGGAGCCGAGCCAGGATGTCCGGGTACGTGCGCAGGACCTCCTGACGCTCCTCGGGCGACATCGATTCCTGGCGGCGGAACTCTTCGTCGTAGTAGGCTCGTTGCGCGACCAGCTCGGCGCGGCGTGCGTCGTCGGTCTCCAGGTGGACCAGCGAGTTGTAACGCGTCGCCACACCTTGGATCAGGTTTCGGACGCGCTCGCGTTCTTTGCGCTCCTCGTGGCTCAGCGGCGGGATGAACTCACCACCGAGAGCCTCGGTGATGTGCTTGTTCGGTTCGTCCGGCATGCACGCAGCGTAGCGTGGGATCAGCTCGCGTAGTCGCGGAAGCCGCGTCCGGTCTTGCGGCCGAGGTAGCCGGCCGTGACCAGGTGCTCGAGCAGCGGGGCCGGGGCGAAGCCGGGCTCGCGGAACTCCAGGTACAAGGTGCGCTGGATCGCGAGTGCGACGTCCAGGCCGACCACGTCGAGGAGGGCGAACGGGCCCATCGGGAGGCGGCAGCCGAGCTTCATCGCGGCGTCGATGTCGTCGACGCCGGCGTAGTGGGCCTCGAGCATCCGGACCGCGTCGTTCAGGTACGGGAACAGCAGCGCGTTGACGATGAAGCCGGCCCGGTCGCCGCAGCGCACCGGGTGCTTGCCTGCGGCAACGGCCACGGCAGCGACCGTGTCGGCGACCTCGGGTGCGGTGCTGACCGTGCTGACGACCTCGACCAGCTGCATCACCGGCGCGGGGTTGAAGAAGTGCAGACCGACCACGTCGGACGGCCGCTTGGTCGCCATCGCAAGGTCGATCACCGGCAGCGAGGACGTCGTGGTCGCCAGGATCGCGCCCGGCTTGCAGATCTCGTCGAACGTCTCGAACAGCGCCTGCTTGACGCTGAGCTCCTCGACCACGGCCTCGACCACCAGGTCGACGGACGCGAGCTCGTCGAGCTTCGCCGTACCGGTGACCCGGCGCAGCGCGGCGTCGCGCTCCTCCGAGGACAGCTTGCCGCGCTGGACGCCCTTCTCCAGCGAGCGTTCCAGCGCCGCCCGGACGCGGTCCACCTTTTCGGTGCCGCGGGCAACATAGAGGACGTCGTACCCGGCCTTGGCGCAGACCTCGACGATCCCGACCGCCATCGTGCCGGAGCCGACCACGCCGACCTGCTTGATCGCGCGGACGGCCGGCGCACCGCCGGCGGTCGACGGGGTGTGCTCGTCGTCCACCACGACCGGCGAGTCCGGACCTTCATAGGTGTAGAAGCCGCGTCCGGTCTTCCGGCCGAGCAGTCCGGCGGTGACCATCTGCTTGAGGATCGGCGCCGGCGCGTGCAGCCGGTTGCGGCCCTGCTTGTACATCGTGTCGAGGATCTCGTACGCCGTGTCGAGCCCGATCAGGTCGAGCAGCGCCAGCGGACCCATCGGGTACCCGCAGCCGAGCCGCATCGCCGCGTCGACGTCCTCACGCGTGGCGTACCGCGACTCGACCATCGAGACGGCGTGGTTCAGGTAGCCGAACAGCAGCGCGTTGGCGATGAAACCGGCCCGGTCGGCGGCGACCACCGGGACCTTGTCGAGCCGGCGGGCCAGCGCCTGGACGTCGTCGACCACGTCCGGCTCGGTGACGACGGTCTTGATCACCTCGACGAACTCCTGCACCGGCGCCGGGTTGAAGAAGTGCATGCCGACGACGCGGCGCGGGCGCTGGGTGGCGACGGAGATCTCGGTGACCGACAACGACGACGTGTTGGTGGCCAGGATCGCGTCCTCGCCGACGATCTTGTCCAGCGCGGCGAAGATCTCGCGCTTCAGCTCGAGCCGCTCGACGACGGCCTCGATCACCAGGTCGCAGTCGGCCAGCGCCTCCATCGAGGTGGCGAACGTGACCCGGTCGAACAGCGCCTGCTGGTCCTCGACCGACAGCTTGCCGCGCTTCACGGCCCGGTCGGTCGAGTGCTGGATGTGGCCGCGGCCGCGCTCGGCGGCCTCCTCGTCACGCTCGACGCCGACCACCGTCAGCCCGTTGCGCGCGAACACCTCGGCGATCCCGGCGCCCATCGTGCCGAGACCCACCACACCCACAGTCGTCAATTCCCGAGCCATGCTCTGCACTATGCCAGTCCGGCTGGTGGTCCGCCCATGAGTTGCATCACCGGGGAGGCCAACCTCACACGTTCTCGTCGTACACGACCGGCGTCTCCGTCCAGCCGTCCAGCAACCAGAGCGGATCCGGCGCCGCCAGCAGCGCCGCCGCGATCGGCCGCGGCCGCAGATCCAGCCCGGCCAGCTCGGGCAGCGGCAGCCAGACCGCGCGGTAGCTCCCGCGCTCGGACTCGGCCGGGCTCGCCAGCTCCGGACCGTCGCCGGTGCCGAACTCGCCGCCGATCACGTCCGCGCAGAAGTAGTGCTGCGTGCTGTCGCCGAAGTGCACGACCGCGACGACGCTGCGGATCTTCACCAGCAGCCCGAGCTCCTCGTAGATCTCGCGGCGGGCCGTCTCGGCCGGGCTCTCCCCGTCCTCGACCTGGCCGCCGGGCAGAACGTAGTACGTCTTCCCGTCCCGGACGCGCTCGATCGCCGCGATCCCGTCCTCGGTGAGCAGTACGACGCCGGCCCGGATCATGCGCGCGTCGCCAGCACGTAGAACCACATCCCGAACTTGCCCTCGCCGCGTTCCAGCCCCTGCACTGTCCAGCCGGTGCTCTTCAGCAGCTCGCGCAACGCATCCTCCTGCCAGAGGACGAAGTGCCGAGGCAGATCCAGGTTGCGGTCGGACCATTCCTCGCCCTTGCCTTCGCGGGTCGCGAACGCCAGCACCGGGGCCGATCGCGCCGCCTTGCGCAGTACCTGGGCCAGGTCGGGACGGTCGAAGTGCAGGAACACCGCGTCGGCGAAGACCGCGTCGTACGGTCCGCCGAAGTCGTCGGTGATCGCGTTCAACCGGTCGACGGCGTACCCGTCGGCCCGCATCATGTCGATGAACGCCTGGGTCGCATCGGTCCGGCGTACGACGAAGCCGCGGCGTTCGAGCTCGAGAGCGTCGCGCCCGGTCCCGCTGCCGAGCTCGAGCACGCGACCGCCGGGCTGAACCAGCTCGGCGAGCAGATCGATCAGCTCGTGGTTCGGCTCGAGCGGGATCGAGTCGCGGAACTTCTCCGCCGCCTGCTCGTACGCCGACAACGTCACCTCGTTGTCGGTCGCCACCCGGGTCCAGCCGTCGCCGGTGTGCTCGACGGTTGCCGGAAGCTTGAGGCCGAGATCCACGCCGAGCACGACGACCGTCTCGCCGCGATGCAGGTCCGCGATCGCCTGCAGCTCCTCGTCCGGCCGCTGCGTCAGCTCCGGTACGACGGTCAGCCGAACGCCGAGCCGCTCCGCGAGCCGCGATCCCGCGGCCGCCTCGAACGTGCCGGCGTACACCTGGGCGACCCGCTCACCGACCGCCGCCTCCTGGACATCACCGGGCAGCAGCAGAATGCGGGCGGGACACATGAGATTCACGCATCCACCCTCCCACTCCGGATGGTCAGTGCACTACGGTGCTTTCTCGTGCGCTTGGTGATTGCTACTTGTTCTGTCGACTACTCGGGGCGGCTGACGGCTCATCTGCCGATGGCGCCGCGGCTGCTGATGGTGAAGGCGGACGGGTCCGTGCTGATCCACGCCGACGGCGGGTCGTACAAACCGCTGAACTGGATGTCGCCGCCGTGCAAGCTGACCGAGGAAGAGGGGGTCTGGAGCGTCACCAACAAGGCTGGTGAGGAGCTCCGGATCACGCTCGAGGAGGTGCACAGCGACACCTCGTACGAGCTCGGTACCGACCCCGGCCTGATCAAGGACGGCGTCGAGGCGCACCTGCAGGAACTGCTCGCGGAGCACGTCCAGACCTTCGGCGAGGGCTGGACGCTGGTACGCCGCGAGTACCCGACCGCGATCGGCCCGGTCGACCTGCTCTGCCGCGACGCCGACGGCAAACACGTCGCGGTCGAGATCAAACGCCGCGGCGAGATCGACGGCGTCGAACAACTCACGCGGTACGTCGAACTCCTCAACCGCGACCCGCTGCTCGCCCCGGTCCGCGGCATCTTCGCCGCCCAACTCATCAAACCCCAGGCCCAGTTCCTCGCCACCGACCGCGGCCTCGAATGCGTCACCGTCGACTACGACGCCCTCCGCGGCATGGAATCCGACGTCCTCCGACTGTTCTAGATCCTGACAAATCAGAGAATTTGCCCGATTTCGGGCAGAAGCTTTGCGCTGACCCCGGAAAGACTGCATGGTTGACGGGTGATCAGTGAGGCGGCGGCTGTGGAGCCGGTCGACGAGTTGGCCGATCAGGTCAGCCGGACGACCGGACTGTCGGCGGATGTCGCGCGGCGCGTGGTCGCCGACGTACTGGCCTATTTCACCGAGACGACCGAGGAGTACGTCCGCCGCCGGCACCGTGAGTTGCAGACCTACGGCGCCCGCAACGACGAGATCTTCGCGCGTCTCGGCACCGAGCTCCGGCACTGGCCGGTCCGCTCACCCGAACTCTCCGCCCGCCAGCTGCGACGGATCGTCTACGGCTGACGCGGGACCGAACCCATACGAAAGGCACCCACTACATGTGCGGAATCGTCGGGTACGTCGGCACCAAGCCGGCCGCGCCCATCCTGGTGGACGGACTGGCCCGGCTCGAGTACCGGGGCTACGACTCGGCGGGTGTCGCCGTACTGGGGTCCAGCGAGCTGAAGGTGCACAAGGACGCCGGCCGGGTCCGTGAGCTGGAGGCGTCGCTGCCCAAGCGGTTCGGCGGCAAGCTCGGCATCGGCCACACCCGCTGGGCCACCCACGGCGGTCCGAGCAAGGACAACGCGCACCCGCATGCCAGCGGCAACGAGCGGATCGCCGTCGTGCACAACGGCATCTTCGACAACGCCGGCGCGCTGCGCACGCAGCTCGAGGACGCGGGCGTCAAGCTCCGCTCCGAGACCGACACCGAGGTCCTGGCCCACCTGATCGAGCAGTCCGAGGGCGCCACCCTCGAGGACAAGGTGATGGCCGCGCTGCGCCGGATCGAGGGCACCTACGGCATCGCCGTCATCGACCTGGACTTCCCGGACCGGATCGTCGTCGCCCGCAACGGCAGCCCGCTGATCCTCGGCATCGGCGACGGCGAGATGCACGTCGCCTCCGACGCGGCCGCGCTGATCCGCTACACCCGCCAGGTCGTGTACTTGGACGACGGCGAGATGGCTACCGTCCGCGCCGACGGGTACCGCACCTTCACGCAGGACGCGGCGCCGACCACCAAGACCGCCAAGACGGTCGAGTGGGAGGCCGACGAGTACGAGCGCGGCCTGCACGAGCACTTCATGATGAAGGAGATCCACGAGCAGCCGGACGCGGTCGGCCGGGCCATGCGCGGCCGCCTCGACGAGCGGTTCCACACCGTGCACCTCGGCGGTCTGAACATGGACGCCCGCGAGGCGCGTGAGATCAAGCGGGTCAAGATCCTCGGCTGCGGTTCGGCGTACTACGCGGGTCAGATGGGCGCGCAGTTCATCGAGGAGGTCGCGCGGATCCCCGCCGACGCCGAGCCCGCGTCGGAGTTCCGGTACCGCAACCCGGTCGTCGAGCGGGACACGCTGTACGTCGCCGTGTCGCAGTCCGGTGAAACGCTGGACACGCTGGTCGCCGTACAGGAGCTGAAGCGCAAGGGCGGTCGTGTGATCGGCCTGGTGAACGCGGTCGGCTCGAGCATCGCCCGCGAGGTCGACGGCGGTGTGTACCTGCACGCCGGCCCGGAGGTCTCGGTCGCGTCGACGAAGGCGCTGACGAACATGGCGGTCGGGTTCGCGATGCTCGGCATCCACCTCGGCCGGATCCGCGACGTCTCCCCCGCCGACGGCCGGCGACTGATCGACGGCCTGAAGAAGCTGCCGGAGGACATCGCCGCGATCGTCGCGCAGGAAGAGGAGCTGGCCAAGATCGCCGGCCGGCTCGCGCAGCACGAGTCGCTCTTCTTCGTCGGCCGGACCCGCGGGTACCCGGTCGCGCGTGAGGGCGCGCAGAAGCTGAAGGAGATCTCGTACCGGCACGCGGAGGCGTACCAGACCTCCGAGCTGAAGCACGGTCCGCTCGCGCTGATCTCGCCGGATGTTCCGAGCGTCGCGATCGTCCCCGACGACGAGTTGCTCGACCGCAACATCGGCGCCCTGCACGAGATCGGGGCGCGCTCGGGTCCGCTGTACGTCGTCACGCATCCCGGCGTCGACGTACCGGACGGGGTCGCGGCGAAGATCGTCGTACCGAAGAACGAGCCCGAACTGGACCCGATCCTGCTGACGATCCCGCTGCAGATCATCGCGTACTACGCAGCCGTTGCCCTCGGCCACGACGTCGACAAGCCCCGCAACCTGGCCAAGTCCGTCACCGTCGAATAGCACCAACGGCCCCCACCATCTGGTGGGGGCCGTTCCTCTTTTCAGAGGTGCTGGGTCGGTTGTGCCGCACGACGGGTTGTTGCGGCGCCTGTTCGTTCGCCGTCGGTGCTGTGGACGGCGCCTCCGGTTCCCGGTCTGGCCAAGCCGCCCAGGGCGCGGTCCGCGGCGCTCGCGGCCTCCGCGCGCCTGTCTGCCTCGTTGAAGGTGCCGGTCAGCTGCTGTCCGGCGCGCGTGCGTTCGGCGCCGAGGCCGCGGTACGGGTGGAGGCCGAATTCGTTGACGAAGCGTTTGCAGACCTCGACGCCGCGGACCGAGTTCCCGGCCGCATCCAGCCGCGGCGAGAACGTCACCACCGCCAGCCGCCTGGACGGCACCACCATCATCACGTTGCCGGACACACCGCTCTTGGCCGGCAACCCGACCTGGTCGGAGAACTTCCCGGAGTCGTTGTACATCCCGCTGTGCCCCATCACGGACAACACGCGCCCAGCAGTCTCCTGCGAGAACACCCGCTCACCGGAGTACGGCGCGATGCCGCCGTTCGCGAGCGTCGCGCCCGCCGCGGCCAACCCCTGCGCATCCACCTCCAGCGAGCAGATCTGGAAATAGAAATCGGCCGTCCGCGCCGCGCCGTCCTCACCCGGCTCGGCCTTCAGCATGTCGGCGGCCTTCATCAGACTCGCCAGCCCGCGGTTCCCGTCGCCGGTCGCCTTCTCGGCCAGGTACGTCTCCTGGTCGAACCCCGGCGCCCGGCCCATCATCGCCGTCCAGGTCTCCCGCACCGTCCGGAACCGGTCGCTGGTCTGCTTGCCGTGATCAACCAACGCGAGCGTCGCCATCGCGCCCGCGTTGATCATCGGGTTGTGCGGCCGCCGCCCCTCGCCGAGCGACAACCGGTAGTCGTTGAACGTCCCGCCGCTCTGCTCCTGACCGACCCACTGATGGACTTCGGTCGGCCCCACCTGCGAGAGCGCCATCGCATAGTTGAACGGCTTCGACGTCGACTGCACGCTGAACCCCTGGGCGGCATCACCGACCGAGAACATCTGTCCGTCCGCCGTACAGATCGCGATCCCGAACCGCTCCGGATCCGCGTCCCGCAGCGTGGGGATGTAGTCGGCGACGTTCCCGTCCCGGTTCGGCAGCAGGTCGGCGTACATCGCCTCGATGCTCCGTGCGTACTCCCGGAACTCGTCCGGCGGGACGGCCAGCTCGCCGGCCAGAGCCCGGTGCACGATCCCGTCGCCGTGCTCCGCGATCCCGGCGTACTGCCGGAAGTCGATCTCGACCGGCTGGGTGTCGACCCTGACGCCCGACCCGTCACCGATACGCACATCGGCCAGGGCCGCGCGGACGCGTGCGTCATCGGGCTGGATCCCCGCCTGTCCCAGCTTCGCGAGCAGCTCCCAGGCCCAGATTCGGCCGTTGTCGTCCTTGTCCACCGACGTGAACGTCCGCAGGAGCTCCGACTCCGACACATCCATCGCAACGTCCTTCCCCAGGCAGATGTGGTCACGCGACGACGCTGTCGGCGAAAAGAGCAGCCTCGCCGAATCGTGTTTCCGCGCGAGTCACCTGGTGTTACGGCGACGTCAACCGGGCTCTTGTCGGACAAGTTGGTGACTTGTACGATCACTGGTCATGGATCGCACCCGCCAGGTCAGACTCTCGTCCGTGGTCCTCCCGCTGGATCAGCCGATCAGCGACGCGAAGGTGCTGACCGGGCGGCAGCGGCCGATGACCGAGATCGTGTTCCTGTTCGCGGAGATCGCGACCGAGCAGGACCAGCACGGGATCGGGTTCAGCTACTCCAAGCGCGCCGGCGGTCCGGCGCAGTACGCGCATGCGAAGGAGATCGCGGCCGGGTTGATCGGCGAGGATCCGTCGGACATCGCGAAGGTGTACGACAAACTGCTGTGGGCCGGTGCATCGGTCGGACGATCCGGGGTTGCGACGCAGGCGATCGCGGCGATCGACATCGCACTCTGGGACCTGAAGGCGAAGCGGGCCGACCTCCCGCTGGCCAAATTGCTCGGCGCGCATCGGGACTCGGTCCGTGCCTACAACACGTCCGGCGGGTTCCTGCACGCGCCGATCGAAGAGGTCAAGGAGCGCGCCTCGAAGTCCCTCGCCGACGGCATCGGCGGGATCAAGATCAAGGTCGGCCAGCCCGACACCCGGATCGATCTCGAACGGGTCCGTGCCGTCCGCGAGCACCTCGGCGACGACGTACCGCTGATGGTCGACGCGAACCAGCAGTGGGACCGCCCGACCGCGCTACGTTTCGGGCGGGTGCTGGAGCAGTTCGACCTGGTCTGGATCGAGGAGCCGCTCGACGCGTACGACGCCGTCGGCCACGCGGAGCTCGCGGCGGCGCTGGACACTCCGATCGCGACCGGCGAGATGTTGTCGAGCGTCGGCGAACACGTCCGGCTGATCGAGGCGCGGGCTGCCGACATCATCCAGCCGGACGCACCACGCATCGGTGGCATCACGCCTTTCCTGAAGCTGGCGACGCTTGCCGACCACAACGGGCTGCAACTGGCTCCGCACTTCGCGATGGAGATTCACCTGCACCTGGCGGCTGCCTATCCGCGCGAGCCCTGGGTCGAGCACTTCGAGTGGCTGAATCCCTTGTTCAACGAGAGGCTGGAGACGGTCGACGGCCGGATGCTCGTGCCGGACCGTCCCGGTCTCGGCTTCACCACCAGCGAGCAGTGCGCGCGATGGACGGTCGACAGCTGCGAGTTCCGATGAGCGGCGGTTTGGCATACCAAATCGTCGAGGAGCTGAAGCAACGAATTCTGAGCGGGGCGATCGCGCCGGGCGAGAAGCTGCCGGGTGAGAACAGCCTGGTCGAGGAGTTCGGAGTCAGCCGGACCGTGGTACGCGAAGCCGTCTCCCGGCTGCAGGCGGCCGGTCTCGTGGAGACGTTCCAGGGCCGGGGTTCCTTCGTACTCGAGGTTCCGGAGCGTACGCCGGGACTGCGCGAGGTGCGATCGCATCGGGACGTGCTGGAGCTGATGGAGTTCCGGATCGGCGTGGAGAGCGAGGCGGCCGCGCTGGCGGCGGGCCGACGGACGGTATACCAGCTGAAAGGGATCGAGCGGGCGCTGGACGACTACCGGCGGATCGGGGACGACCCGGCCCGGTCGGTGGAGGCGGACTTCGCGTTTCACCTGAAGGTAGCGGTTGCCTCAGGCAACCGGTTCTACGGTGACCTGATCGCGGAGCTCGGCCCGATGATGATCATGCTGCCGCGGACGCGACTCGACCCGGCGTACGAGATGTCCGACGCGACCCACGTCAACCGCGTCGCCCTCGAACACGAGAACATCTACGCCGCGATCGCCCGCTCCGACCCCGAGGCAGCCCGTGCCGCAGCACGCGTCCACCTCTCGAACACCCGCCACCGCCTCACCAACGGGCAGTAGTCACGCGGGGCAGTCCGAACCGAGGAGCGAGACCGCTACCGCGTCGGCAGGCATCGTGTCGGGCTTCGGCCGCGGTGTTCATGCACGCCCGAGGTGGATGCGGCGGCGGGTGATACCTTTTGGGAATCATGTTCTCGCTCGATCAGTTGAGCGCGTTTGTCGCCGTCGCCGAGGAGTTGCATTTCGGGCGGGCCGCGGAGCGGCTGAACATGACTCAGCCGCCGCTGAGCCGGCAGGTGCAGAAGCTCGAGCGGGCCGTCGGGGTGCGGCTGCTCGAGCGGGACAACCGCAAGGTCGAGCTGACCGAGGCCGGGCAGGCGTTCCTGGTCGAGGCTCGCCGGCTGCTCGCGCTGGTCGAGACCGCGGGTGATCTCGCGCGGCGCGTCGACCGGGGCGCGGCCGGGACGTTGCGGCTCGGCTTCACCGCGACCTCGGCGATTCGTACTCTCGGCCCGCTGCTGCGCCGGATGTCCGAGGAGCTGCCCGATGTCGACGTGATCCTGCACGAGCGGGTCACGCCCGCGCAGCTCGACGGCCTGCTGCGCGGCGAACTGGATCTCGGCCTCGGGCGACCGCCGTTCGACACCGACGTACTCGAGTCCCGGGTGGTATACCGCGAGCCGCTGTGCGCTGTTGTCCCCGGCAACCATCGCCTCGCCGCAGTCGGCCGGCCACTGACCGCGGAGGACTTCGCCGGTGAGCAGGTGATCAGCTACTCGCCGACGCAGGCGCGCTACTTCCACGAGCTCACGGTGCGGTTCCTCGCCGAGTCGCATCCACGGATCGAGCAGCGGGTCCAGCAGATCCTGACGGTGATCCTGCTCGTCGCCGCCGGGCGCGGCGTCGCGCTCGTGCCGGCATCAGCCCGCAGCCTCGGCGTGGAGGGCGTTGCGTACTGCGAGCTCGACGGCGCCGACGATCCGGTCGAACTGCACGCGATCTGGCGGCGGGACGCGACCGGTCCGGTCCTGCGCCGGGTGCTCACGATGCTCCCAGAGCATCACTAGATCCAAAATCGATCTTGGACAGGTATCCACCGCCCTTCCTACTCTGACAAGAGTGACCCACTACTCCCCCAGCGAACTGGCAGCGCAGCTGAAGACCGGGCTGCTCTCGTTCCCCGTCACGCACTTCTACCCGGATCTGAGCTTCAACGAGACCGCCTATCGCGAGCACCTGTCGTGGCTGAGTCAGTACGACGTCGCGGGCCTGTTCGCCGCGGGCGGGACCGGCGAGGGCTTCTCGCTCACCACGGCTGAGATCGACACCGTCGTACGGACAGCCGTGTCGGAGGTGGACGGGCGGGTCCCGGTGATCGCGCCGGCCACTGGCGGTACGGCGACTGCCGTCGCGGGGGCGCAAGCGGCCGAGGCTGCCGGCGCGGACGGGATCTTGCTCCTGCCGCCGTACCTGACCGAGGCGGGGCAGCGTGGTCTGATCGAGCACGTGTCGGCGGTATGCCGGAGTACGAGCCTCGGCGTCACTGTTTACAGCCGGGCGAATGCGATCCTCAACGACGTGTCGGTCGCCGAGCTGGTGGAGCGGAATCCGAACCTGGTCTGTCTCAAGGACGGCGTCGGCAACATCGAGATGATGACGCGGACGTACGCGCGGGTGGGTGACCGGCTCACGTACATCGGCGGCCTGCCGACGGCCGAGACCTTCGCGCTGCCGCTGCTGCAGCTCGGGTACAGCACGTACTCGTCGGCGATCTTCAACTTCGTGCCGGAGTTCGCGCTCGGGTTCTACGCGGACGTGGTCGCGCAGGACCGAACTTCGGTATACCAAAAGCTGAACGAGTTCGTGCTGCCGTACCTGGACATCCGGGATCGGGTGAAGGGGTACGCCGTCTCGATCGTGAAGGCCGGCGTGAACGCGATCGGACGGTCGGCCGGGCCGGTGCGGCCGCCGTTGCAGGACCTGACCGATGACGAGCTGGCGCAGTTGACCGAGCTGATCGGGAAGGTCAAATGACGCCGACCGTCACGTCTGTCGAGGTCGTGCCCGTCGCCGGGTACGACAGCATGCTGCTCAATCTGAGCGGCGCGCACGGTCCGTTCTTCACCCGAAACGTCGTGATCGTGACCGACAGCTCGGGTAATACCGGTCTGGGCGAGGTGCCGGCCGGCGAGAACATCGCGTCGACCATCCGCGAGGCCGCGCCGCTTCTCGTCGGACAACAGCTCAGCCACCATCGGAGTCTGCTGCGCACCGTCTCCGCCACCTTCGCGGGACGCGACAGCGGTGGCCGCGGTCTGCAAACGTTCGACCTGCGTACGACGGTTCATGCGGTGACGGGGCTCGAGTCCGCACTGCTGGATCTGCTGGGCCAGCATCTTGGTGTACCAGTCGCCGAACTGCTCGGCGACGGGCAACAACGTGCCGCGGTCCCAGTGCTGGGTTATCTGTTCTACGTCGGCGACGTGGCGCAGACCGATCTGCCCTACACGACGGATGACGGCGACGGTGAGTGGGCGCACTTGCGGCGGCGGCCGGCGCTGACCGCTGAAGCAGTTGTTGCCTTGGCGGAGGCAGCTCAGCAGCGGTACGGGTTTGCGGACTTCAAGCTGAAGGGCGGCGTGTTCGACGCGCAGGTGGAGATCGACGCGGTGCGCGCGTTGCACGACCGATTCCCGTCCGCGCGGATCACCGTCGATCCGAACGGCGCGTGGTCGGTCCGTGAAGCCATCGCGGTCTGCTCGGGGCTGGACGACGTACTCGCGTATGTCGAGGACCCGTGCGGCGCCGAGGCCGGGTTCTCCGGCCGGGAGACGATGGCCGAGTTCAAGCGGTATACCGGACTGCGGACGGCGACCAACATGATCGCGACCGACTGGCGCGAGCTCGCGCACGCGATCCGGATGGACGCCGTCGACATCCCGCTGGCCGATCCGCACTTCTGGACGATGGCCGGATCCGTGCGGGTCGCGCAGCTCTGCAACGACTTCGGGCTGACCTGGGGTTCGCACTCGAACAACCACTTCGACATCTCGCTCGCGATGTTCACGCAGGTCGGCGCGGCGGCGCCCGGCGACATCACCGCGCTCGACAGCCACTGGATCTGGCAGGACGGACAGGCCCTCACCAAGGAGCCGTTGCAGATCGTCGGCGGCGAGATCGCCGTACCCACGCGCCCCGGCCTCGGCGTCGAACTCGACCGCGACGCGTTGGACGCAGCTCACGAGCTCTATCTGCAGCACGGCCTCGGCGCCCGCAACGACGCGATCGCGATGCAGTACCTCGTCAAGGACTGGATCTTCGACCCGAAACAGCCCTGTATGGTGCGCTAGATGAGGGTCTTCTTGTCAACGGACATGGAAGGTACGGCGGGGGTCGTCGACTGGAGTCAGTGTCGCGGGCCCGGACCGGAGTACGAGTACTACCGGGGTCAACTGCAGGCCGAGGTCAACGCCGCGATCGACGGCGCGATGGCTGCCGGCGGTACGGAGTTCCTGGTCAACGACTCGCACTCGACCATGCAGAACCTGCGTCCCGACGAGCTGCACGGACGCGCGAGTTATCTGTCCGGGAAGCACAAGCCGCTGTACATGATGGAGGGCCTCGACGATTCGTACGACGCGGCGTTCTTCGTCTCGTACCACGGATCGGCCGGGTCGACGGGGTCCGTGCTGCACCACACGTACAACCCGCGCGCGATCGCCGAAGTACGGCTGAACGGCACGATCACCGGTGAGGCCGGAATCAACGCGCTGGTGGCGCTCGCGCACGGCGTTCCCGTCGTACTGATCTCCGGCGACCGGATCACGATCGACGAGGCGCAGCCGTTCTGCCCGGACATCGAGTCGGTCGTCATCAAGGACTCGATCTCGCACAACGCCGCCCGATCCGTGCATCCCGAGCTGGCCCGCGAGCTGATCCACGACGGCGCCCGCCGGGCCCTGGCGCGGCTGACCGACATCAGGCCGCCGAGCATCTCGCTGCCGGCCGAGCTGACCGTCCGGTTCCACAGCCGCGCGTTCGCCGAGCTCGCCTGTGCATTGCGGAACGTCGAACGCCGGGAGGACAAAGTTGTTGCTCTGCGCAACGATGATCCACTGGAGCTCTACCGGACCTTCATCGCGACCGTGCTGCTGAGCCGCGGTGTGAGCGAGTAACCAGGCGTTCAACTGCTGTTGTGCAGGATAGGTTTTGATCGGAGCCGTCGTCTCTCGCTAGGAGTCTGGAATGCGTTGGCAGAAGCCGTTCGCCGCAGCCGTTGTGCTGACCGCTCTCACCACGACGCTGACCGCGTCCGCGACACCCGACACGCACGGCACCGGCGGTAGTAGCGGCGGCGCGTGCTCGCCGGACGCGAACCTCCTCGGGTTCAGCGACGCGCTGGACAAGACGACGTTCGACGGTCAGCCGGTCGCCGGCCTGTCCGCACTCAACGTCACCGGCCCGCACAGCGCGGTCGCGCTGGTGGACAACGTCGGGACCACGCCGGCCCGCGTGTTCGACCTCGAGGTGAACAGCAGGC
Source organism: Kribbella sp. NBC_00662 (assembly GCF_041430295.1). GTDB lineage: Bacteria > Actinomycetota > Actinomycetes > Propionibacteriales > Kribbellaceae > Kribbella. Next base: position 8,049,282 of record NZ_CP109029.1, read on the forward strand.
CGACCTCGGTGCGCGTCGACGGGATGACGATCCTCAAGCGTCCGGACGGTACGCCGTACAACGGCGGCGACTTCGACGGCGAGGGCCTGGTCGTCGAGCGCGGCGACCGCACCATCCTCGCGACCTCGGAGCGTGAGCCGTCGATCCGCCGCTTCCGGCTGTCGGACGGCAAGGAGATCGCGTCGCTACCGGTCCCGAGCCGGTTCCAGGTCGCGCCGGCCGGCGAGGCGACCAGCAACGCGACGTTCGAGTCGCTGGCGGTCAGCCGCGACGGACTGTCGCTGTTCGCCGGCATGGAGGGCCCGCTCGCACCGGACGGCACCGACTCGAACAACCGCACCCGGAACCGCATCATCCGGTACCTCGGTCTGCCGGGGCACGAGTACCGGCCGATCGCGCAGTACGCCTACAAGCCGGATCCGGGACTCGCGCTGGTCGAGCTCGCGTGGGTGAGCCCGACGGAGCTGGTGTCGATGGAGCGGACGTTCACCGCCGGTGTCGGGAACACGATCCGCGTGTTCACGGTGTCGCTGCGCCGGGCGACGGACGTGACCAAGCTGGCGTCGCTGGCCGATGCGCCGGAGAAGGTCTTCCTGCAGAAGAAGCTGCTGTTCGACCTGGTCGACTGCCCGCCGTCGGGCGCGGTCGCCAAGCAGCCGCAGCCGAACCCGCTGCTGGACAACGTCGAGGCGCTTGCTCTGGGTGGATACCTGCCGGGCGGACGGCGGCAGCTGTACCTGATGTCCGACGACAACAACGGCGCCACCCAGATCACCCGCTTCTACTCGCTGGCGGTCAAGCTCTAGCACGCTGGCGTGATCACGGTGCTTGGGTAACACTGTGTGAATGCGCGTGATCGTGGTCGGTGCGGGCGTGATCGGGCTGAGCTGTGCCGTCCGGCTCGCCGAGGGCGGGTACGACGTGGCCGTTTTCGCCCGGGACCTGCCGTTGGAGACGACGTCGTCCGTGGCGGCCGCGATCTGGTACCCGTACCTGTCGGCGCCGGAGGACCGGGTGGCCGGCTGGTCGCGGGCGTCGTACGAGGAGTTCGCGAAGCTGGCGGAGATCGAGCCGTCGGTGCAATTGCGGCACGGGCGCGAATTCCTGACCGAACGTACGCCGGATCCGCGGTGGGCGGACGTACTGCCTGATCTCACGCGGGTCGGGTCACCGCCGGAGGGATTCGTCGACGGGTGGTGGTTCACGGCTCCGGTGATCGACATGCCGTCGTACCTGCCGGCGTTGGTGAAGCGGCTCGAGCAGGCGGGCGGGACGCTGACACGCGCGGCGTTGTCCGCGTTGCCGACCGGGGCCGATCTGGTCGTGAACTGCGCCGGGCTCGGTGCGCGACTGACTGCGGGCGATCCGACGGTGACGCCGGTCCGCGGTCAGGTGATGACCGTCGAGCCGTGCGGGTTGACCGAATGGCTGCTCGCGGATCGGTCGCCGACCGAGCTGACGTATGTGGTCCCGCGGGAGAAGGACGTCGTTGTCGGCGGCACGAGCCGGCCGGGCGACTGGAATCTGGCCGTCGATCCTTCGACCAGCTCGGAGATCCTCGAGCGGGCCGCGGAGCTCGTTCCGCAACTCCGCAAGGCGAAGATCATCCGGCAGCGGGTGGGGTTGCGGCCGAGCCGGCCGACGATCCGGTGCGAGTTGGTGCGTACGCGGACCGGCGAGCCGGTGATCCATTGCTACGGGCACGGCGGGTCGGGCGTGACGCTGTCGTGGGGTTGCGCGGACGAGGTCTTCGAACTTGTCCAAGGCCTCTGACCGCCTGATCATCCTCGACGGCGGGATGTCGAACGCTCTCGAAGAGCGCGGTCACGACCTGTCCGACGCGTTGTGGTCCGCACGGCTGTTGCGGGACGATCCGGCGGAGATCGCGGCAGTTCATCGCGCGTACTACGAAGCCGGCGCGATGGTGGCGACCACGGCGAGCTATCAGGCGAGCGTGGTCGGTTTCGAGCGAGCCGGCGTCGGGCGGGCCGAGGCGGAACGGCTGATCACGAGCAGCGTGCGGATCGCGCGCGAGGTACGCGACGAGTTCCCCGGGCGACTGGTCGCCGCCTCGGTCGGTCCGTACGGCGCGATGCTGGCGGACGGCTCGGAGTACCGCGGTCGGTATGGCGTGCCGGCATCCGTCCTTCGCGACTTTCACGGGCCGCGACTCGAGCTGCTGATCGATGCCGGTCCCGACCTACTGGCCGTCGAAACAATCCCCGACACCGACGAGGCCGAGGTGCTGGCGGCGCTGCTGGCCGAGCTGGGCTTCCCGGCGTGGTTCTCGTACTCGATCGACGGCGCGCACACCCGAGCCGGCCAACCGCTGCGGGACGCCTTCGCGATCGCCGCGATCGACCAGGTGGTTGCCGTAGGCATCAACTGTTGCCGGCCCGCCGACGTCCTGCCCGCCGTCGAAACCGCGGTCGCTGTGACCGGCATGGCGGCAGTTGCCTACCCCAACCGCGGCGAGTCCTGGGACGCCGCCGCGCGGCAATGGATCGGCGACGGCACCAGCCCGGCAACCTTCGCCCGCGACTGGCTGGCAGCCGGGGCAATCTACATCGGCGGCTGCTGCCGGGTCGGCCCGGACGACATCCGGGAGCTACACACCAAGCACTTGGCAGAGGAGATCTAGGGCTCCGGGGTAGGCGTGGTCGGGTGGGGTGCCATAACCGACGATCACTGCTTGGCGGGTGGCTGGGGTCGGGTTGAAGTGGTACGCGCTGAGCGCAGCCAGGCCCAGGCCCTGGCGGGCGGCTCGGGTGACGATGTCTTCGGCGTCGCCGGGGACGTCGAGCAGGACGTGCAGGCCGGCGGAGATGCCGGCTACCTGGACGTTCGGAGCGCGGACGGCCAGGAGTTCCACCAGGCGGTCGCGGCGGCGGCGGTAGTGCAGGCGGGAGCGGCGTACGTGGCGGTCATAGTGGCCGGAGGCAATGAATTCCGCGAGGACCAGCTGATCAAGGGTTGCAGTCTGGTAGTCGGCGGTGCGCTTGGCTGCGATCACCGGTTCGATCAGGCGTTGTGGCAGCACCATCCACGCCAGTCGCAGGCCCGGCGCGAGGCTCTTGCTCGCCGTACCCGTGTACGCGACCCGCTCCGGATCGAGCGCCTGCAGCGCCCCGACCGCCTGCCGGTCGTACCGGAACTCGCCGTCGTAGTCGTCCTCGATCAGCACCGCGCCGGTCTCCCGCGCCCACTCGACGGCAGCGGTACGACGCTCCGGCGCGAGCGGCACGCCCGTCGGCATCTGGTGCGCCGGCGTGAGCAGCACCCCCTGCCCGGTCAGCTGTGACGTCTGCGCACCGAGCTCGTCCACCGGCACAGCCGCGGCCGAAAGCCCGCGCGCCCGGATCACGTCCCGATGCAGCCCGTACCCGAACTCCTCGACCGCGATCGTCGTACCGCCGAGGTTCTTGATCGCCTCGCTGAGCAGACTCAGCGCCTGCACGTACCCCGAGCAGATCAGGATCCGCTCCGGATCCGCGCGCACGCCACGAGCCCGCGCGAGGTAGTCGGCGAGCTCCCGCCGCAGCTCGATCCGGCCGCGCGGATCGCCCAGCCCGAACGCCTCGTTCGGCGCCAGCATCAACGCCTTCCGAGCCGCCGCCAGCCATTCGGTCCGCGGGAACGTCGCCACATCCGGCGACCCGGGCGTCAGGTCGTACCGGAACGACCGCTCTTGCGGCAGCACCACCGCCGGCGTCGACGGTACGGCGGCCCGGTTGGCGACCACCGTCCCGGACCCCTGCCGCGCGGTCAGCCAGCCCTCGGCCACCAACTGCCCGTACGCGTCCGCGACCGTGTTCCGCGCGATCCCGAGATCCTTCGCCAGGGACCGCGACGACGGCAGCCGGGTCCCAGCAGGCAGCCGCCCCGTCCGGATCGACTCGTGCAACGCGTGCACGAGCTCGTTCCGCCCCCGCGCCGCAGCCAGATCCAGATGCAGGTCGGCCCCCGCCTCGGAATCCTCCATGAAACCGGACTTTATCGCGCGTCAGCCCGCGACCAGTCCTTCACTGATCCCCCACAGCCGCGCCGCGGCCCCCTCGTCGTAACTGCGCACCGAGGACCTGCCCGGTCTGCCGTTCGTGAAGAACCCACCCGTTACCCGGCTGAGCCCGGGCGCCGACGCCAGGTGGATCGAAGTCATCGCGCCCTTCGCCGGCGACCTCATGAACGGCCGCAGGAACGGGACCACCATCCGCTGTACTCCGCTGGGGTCCTCCGCCCCGAACGAGGTGCTCACCACACCGGGGTGCAACGCGTTGGCGGTGATCTGCCCGGATGGCACTCGCCTGGCCAGCTCGTAGCTGAACAACAGGTTGGCGAGCTTGGACTGGCTGTAGGCGACCGCACCGGAGTACGACCGCTCGCCTTGGAGATCGCCGAAGTCGATGTGTCCGGTGGCCTGGGCACTGGACGACACCGTGACCACCCGCGCCGGCGCGCTCTCGTCGAGCCGGTCGAGGAGCAGCTGGGTGAGCAGGAACGGGGCGAGATGGTTCAGCGCGAACGTCAGCTCGAGGCCGTCGGCGGTGACGTGGCGCGTGTCCCAGTAGCCGCCGACGTTGTTGACCAGTACGTCGATCCGGGGAAGCTTCGCGAGTACGGCGGCAGCCAAGCGCCGTACCTCGATCTGGGACGACAGGTCGGCCACGAATACGTCCACCTGCACTCCGGACGCCGTACGGATCTCGTCCGCGGCTGCCTCGGCTCGCCTGCGGTCGCGGCCGGTGATCGCGACGCGGGCGCCCAGGACGGCGAGGCCGGTGGCGGTTGCCTTGCCGATGCCGCCGGTCCCGCCGGTGACCAGGACTGTTCGCCCGGTCATCCGGCCCCCGTGGCCGGTTGTCATTTGACCTCGGCTCGCATCACCATGCGTAGCCCGATCAGGAGCGGTACGACGAGCCAGACGATCCCGGTCACGCCGATATTGGCCCATTGCTCGCCGGTCAGGGACTTGTCGAAGACGAACAGGCCGCTCTGTGCGAACTGGATGTCGACCCACGGCTGCAGCTCGTGGAACCAGTGTGAGCCCGCCGCCAGCAGGCTGAAGATCGTGGGCAGGAGGAACGTGAGGACGAAGTACGTCACGACCGCCCCGATCGAGGCCCGGATCAGGACGCCCAGCATGAAGCCGACCAGCAGGCTCAGCACCATGCCGAGGACGTAATACAGGCACTGGGTGATCGTCACGTCCCAGACCAGTGTGGCACCGGTGACGGCGGCGCCCACCAAGTTGCCGAGGGCACCTACCGCGAACGTCAGCGCCATCGCCGCGATCGCGATGACGACCGACGAGATCGCCTTGGCGGTGATGATCCGGCCGCGATGCGGGACCAGCGTGAACGTGGTCAGACCGGTCCGCTGGCTCCACTCGCTGGTGACCGCCAGGATCGCGACCAGCGGCAGGATGATCACCACCGGGAAGCGGATCGCGGTCGCGAACGTGGAGTACGTGAGTTGATCGTCGGAGGCGAACAGGATCACCCCGGTCGCCGCGAGTACGGCGGTGATCGCGATACTGGCGATCAACCAGAAGCCGGATCGGGTGTCGAACATCTTGCGGAGCTCGACCGCGATGATCCGGCTGAGTGGGACCGGAAGGACGACTGCCCGTTGCGGCCGGACTGCTTCTACTGCGACGGCGGTCATGCCGGTGCTCCTTCGCGCTGGGTCGTGGACGTGAGCTCGAGGAACATTTCCTCCAGGCCGGCGCCTTCGGCGGCCCGCAGTTCGGTCAACGCGACACCCGACTCGAGTGCCACCGTCCCGACGACGGCGGCATCCGCGTCGGTGCGCAGGGCGCCGTCGCCGGTCGCACTCGCGGTGAGTCCCCACTCCGTCAGCGCCCGCTCGAGGCGGGCCAGGTCTGCGGCGCGAACGATGGTGCCGGCCGCCTGCAGCAGTTCGGTCTTGGCGCCGTGCGAGACGATCCGGCCGTGGCCGATCATCACGATGTCGTCGGCAATGACCTCGATCTCGTGCAGCAGATGCGAGGACAGCAGGACGGTTCCGCCGCGGTCGGCGTACCCGCGGAGCAGGTCGCGCATCCAGCGGATGCCTGCCGGGTCCAGCCCGTTCGCCGGCTCGTCGAGGATCAGCACGTCCGGGTCGCCGATCAGCGCGGACGCGATGCCGAGCCGTTGACGCATGCCGAGCGAGTACTCCCCCACTCGCCGGGAGGCTTCGTCCGGGGTCAGGCTGACCGTGGTCAGCATCTCCTCGACTCGCATGCGCGGCAGACCCATGAGGCGCTGGGCCAGCGTGAGGATCTCGCGGCCGGTGCGACCGGCGTGCTGTGCTGACGCGTCGAGCAGGACGCCTACTTCGCGTCCCGGGTTCGGCAGGTCCGCGAACCTCCGCCCGGCGATCGTCGCGGTTCCGGACGTGGCGCGGGTGAGGCCGACCATGATCCGCATCGTGGTCGATTTGCCGGCGCCGTTCGGGCCGAGGAATCCGGTCACCCGGCCCGCGGCGGCGGTGAAGCTGACGTCGTCGACCGCGAGCGTTGCGCCGTACCTCTTCGAGAGTCCTTCGACGGTGATCATGCGGACATCCCGGTGATCGCGATCTTGCCGCGGACCTGGCCGGAGGTCAGGTGGCGCATGGCATCGGGGACCTCGTCCAGTGGGTACGTGCGGTCGAGGCTGGGGGTGACCTTGCCGGACTCGATGAGGGTGGTGAGGCGTTCGAGCTCGCTGCCGCGCACCTTGTTGACGAAGAAGGTCAGCCGCTGGCGCACGAACAGCGACAGGGCCAGTGCGCGGAACTGGCGGTTCATCCCGCCGCTCGGGCCGCCGCCGTCCTCACCGCCGGTGATGACGGCCGTGCCGGTCGGCGTCAGCGCGCGGCGGAGCCTCGAGAGCGTGGGGTTGCCGGCGATGTCGATGATCAGGTCATAGCGATCGCCGGTCGCGGCGAAGTCGTCGCGGGTGTAGTCGAGGACATGATCGGCGCCCAGCGCCGAGACCAGGTCTAGCTTGGACGTGCTGGCCTCGCCGGTGACCTTCGCACCGAACGCCTTGGCCAGCTGTACGGCGAAGCTGCCGACGCCACCCGATGCGCCGATGACGAGGACATGCTGGCCGGCCTCGACCCGGCCGGTGATCAATGCGTCGAGGGCGGTCAGCGCCGAGATCGGGACCACGGCGGCCTGCTCGAAGGCGAGGTTGGCCGGCTTGTGGGCGAGCCGGTCCGCACGAGTGACGGCGTACTCGGCGAACGAGCCGGGCGCTTCGCCGTACACCTCGTCACCGACGGCGAACCTGGTGACCGCGGAGCCGACGGCCTCGACTGTGCCGGCGACATCGCGTCCGGGCACCGGGTTCCGCGGACCGCGGAAGCCGAAGGCGAGCCGGAGCAGGTACGGCGTACCCGTCATCAGGTGCCAGGTGCCGCGGTCGAGGCCGGCGGCGTGCACGCGGACGAGCACTTCCTCTGCGGAAGGTTCGGGACGGGCAATCTGCCTGACCTGCAGGACGTCGGCATCGCCGTACCGGTCCTGCACGATCGCTCGCATGGTGGTCGTGGTCGTGCTGGCCATGGTGTTTCCCCCTGGTGTGCTGGATGTCGGAGCCCCCAGCGCCGATGGCCTTTCGTACTAAGTACGGTGACCGTATCGTACTTTGTACGAAACTGCTATGGTCCGGGGGTGGAGAAGTCAGCTGGTGACACTGGTGACACAGCACAAGGCCGCCAGCGGCTGAGCCGGGAGCGTGTGCTGGCTGCCGCCGTCGGGGTCGCCGACGCGGGCGGGATCGGGGCGCTCACGATCCGTTCGCTGGCCCAGGAGCTCGGAACGAAGCCGATGTCGGTCTACTACCACGTGGCCAACAAGGACGCGATTCTCGACGGAATCGTCGATGTGGTCTTCAGCGAGATCGATCTGCCGTCGCCCGGCGGCGACTGGCGTTCGGAGTTGCGCCGCCGGGCCGCGTCGGCCCGGCAGGTGCTGCGGCGGCATCGCTGGGCGATCGGGCTGATGGAGTCGCGGACCACCCCGGGCCCGGCGACGCTCCGCCATCACGACGCGGTCATCGCGACTCTTCGGGCGGCCGGCTTCTCGCTGGAGATGACGGCGCACGCCTACGCCCTGATCGACAGCTACACCTACGGCTTCGCACTTCAGGAAGCCGGCCTTCCCTTCGAAGGTCCCGACACGGTGGCGCCGGTCGCGGACTCGATCATGGAGCAGTTCCCCGTCGGCGACTATCCGCATCTCGTCGAGATGGCGACCGGTTACTACTTCAAGACCAGCTACGACTTCGCCGACGAGTTCGACTTCGGACTCAACCTGATCCTCGACGGCCTGAGCAGCTCGCTGCACCCGGCCAGCGACGGCTAGCGCTTTCCGGTCCGGACAGGCGTACTGTGGCGGTAGCTCCGGAACGACGACATCCCACCTCGTGGTGAAGCCAAACCGGCCCTCCCGTTAGGGAACGTCATGTCCGATCCTCAGAGCACGCCCGAGACCCCTGCCCCGGTCACGCCGCCGCCGTCGCCCGTCGACGAGCTGATGAAGCCGCTGACCAAGCGGGCGCCGCGGACGCCGTTCCGCACCGCGTGGACCCAGCTGCGCAACCTCGTCCGCCGCGACAAGGCCTGACGACTTGTCGTAGTCGCGGACGGGATTGGCCCAGGGATCTGCCGTGGGAATGGACCACGTACCTGGGCCGATCCCGTCATAGCGTGAGGGTATGAGTTCAACGACGCGGCGGGTCAAGCTCGCCAATCTCGCACCCGACTTCTACAAGGCCATGATCGAGCTGGACCGGGTGTCCGACACCGGGCTGGACCCGAAGCTGGCGCACCTGGTCCGGATCCGGGCCTCGCAGATCAACGGCTGCTCGTACTGCACCGACATGCACTCACTCGACCTGATGGAGTTCGGCGCCGAGCAGCAGCAGCGGATCGCCCTGCTCCCGGTCTGGCGGGAGGCAGAGAAGTTCTACACCGACCAGGAGAAGGCGGCTCTGCACCTGACCGAGGCGATCACGCTGATCAGCGTCGACCACGTCCCGGACGACGTGTACGAGGTCGCGGCCGCTGCCTTCGACGAGAAGGAACTGGCCCAGCTGATCGCGCTGATCATCACGATCAACATGTGGACCCGGGTCGGCGTCACCGGGAAGATGGAGCCCGGACATTACAAGCCGTGAGGTCAGCACGATGACTGCCGAGTTGTTCAGAGCACTGCACCACGGCGGCACTCTCCTCGTCCTTCCGAACGCGTGGGATCCGGTGAGCGCCCGACTGGTCGCCGAGGCCGGCTTCCCCGCTGTTGCGACCAGCAGCGGGGCGGTCGCCCGCGTCCTCGGGTACGACGACGGGCAGCTGACGCCGGCGGCGACGATGTTCGCCGCGGTCGCGCAGATCGTCCGCGCGGTCGACGTACCGGTCACTGCTGACATGGAGGCCGGGTACGGCCTGCCGGCGAAGGAGTTCGCGGAGAGGTTGCTGGAGACCGGTGCGGTCGGTTGCAACCTGGAGGACTCGCTCGACGGCGGGCTGGTCGATGTGGCACAGCAGGCCGACTACCTGGCCGAAGTACGGGCCGCCGCGGGAGCCGAGCTGGTGATCAACGCCCGGGTGGACACGTTCATCCGGCCGGTCGACGATCCCGTCGCCGAAGCAGTACGCCGGGGGCGCGAGTACCGTCGCGCCGGAGTCGACTGCGTCTACCCGATCCTCGCGCCGGTGGACCAACTCGCTCAGGTGGTCGAGGGCGTCGGCGGACCGATCAACGCGCACGCTGCACCGAGTGGACCGACGCCGTCCGAGCTCGCGGCGGCCGGCGCGACGCGGATCTCTTACGGGACCAGCGTGCACGCCTACCTGATGACCAAGCTGCAGGAGCTGCTGCCGACACTGCGTTAGCCGTCGAGGGTGCGGGGCAGACCGAAGTACGACGCGACTGTGGTGTCGAAGTGGATGATCTCGTCGATCCGGTCGCCGGCGATGCTGATCACGACCACCCCGATCAGGTGGAGGCCGCCGGTGACCGGATCACGGATGTATTCGCCCCAGGCCGGCTGACCGTTCGCGCCGACCGGGACCATCGCCGCGATCAAGCGGCGGTGCGCGGCCAGCGCGGTGAAGAATCGGTGGGCTGCCTCGGTGCCGTGGTACTCGAACGGCAGCGGCGGCATCCGCACCCACGCATCGCTGGTCATCAACGCGACCAGCGCATCGACGTCCTGCGCGGTGAACGCCTCGACGAAACGGTCGGTCAGCTCACGCTCCTTCGCGCCGCCCACACTCGACGGCCGATCGGCAGCGTCCATGGTCGACCGAGCGCGAGCAAGTGCGCTGTTGACCGCGGCCTCGGTGAGCCCTAGCAACTCTGCGGTCTCGCTGGCTCGATAGCCCAGTACGTCGCGGAGCAGGAGCACCGCCCGTTGGTTCGGCGGGAGCAGTTGTACTGCGGTGACGAACGCGAGTGAGATCGCCTCCCGCGACTCGTACCGCGCCTCCGGGCCGGGCAGCTGATCCGGTATGCCATCCAGGAGGAGGTCGGGATAGGGCTGCAGCCACAGCACCTCACCCGATCGGTAGGGCTCCGGCGCCGGGACCGGGAGTGGTGCCGTCGGCAACGGTCGGCGCGACGAGGAGCGCAGTACGTTCAGGCAGCGGTTGGTCGCAATGCGGTAGAGCCAGGTGCGGACCGAGGACCGGCCCTCGAACCCGCTCAACCCGATCCATGCCGAGAGCAACGTTTCCTGCAGCGCGTCCTCGGCGTCCTGCAACGAGCCGAGCATCCGGTAGCAGTGCAGCTGCAGTTCCCCGCGATGCGGCTCGACCAGTGCCGCGAACGCCTCCCGGTCACCTTCCCGCGCACGCTGGAGCAGGTCGTCCGGCATGAGTCACCTCCGTCGTCATTCATCCTCGCACTGGTTGTGACACCGGCATGGGTCCGAACTGATCGGTCCCGGAGCGAGCAGTTCCGGTCGACGGCGTGGTCTGTCCTCTGTGCAAGGACAACCGAACGGAGAACACACCATGTCGATCGAGAACCGCACCGTCCTGATCACCGGCGCCAACCGAGGTATCGGCCGCGCGCTGGTCGAGGAAGCCCTACGCCGCGGCGCCAAGCACGTGTACGCCGGAACGCGGGTCGCACTCACGCATCCGGATGAACGGGTGACCCACCTGAGCCTGGACGTGACGGACCAGGCCCAGATCGAGGCGGCGGCGAAGGCCGTCGAGTCCCTCGATGTCCTGGTCAACAACGCCGGCCTGGCGGCGTACGACAACTTGTCGGACCGGACGCAGCTGGAACGACACCTCGCCGTCAATCTCTTCGGGCCGCATGCGATGACCTCGGCGTTCCTGCCGCGGCTCGTCGAGTCGGGTGGCGCGATCGTCAACGTGCTGTCCGTGGCAGCACTCGCGTCGCTGCCGATGATCCCGGCGTACTCGATCTCGAAGGCGGCCGCGTTCTCGCTCACGCAGGCGCAGCGTGCGCTGCTGGCGCCGCAAGGTGTGCGGGTGCATGCCGTCCTGACCGGGCCGACGGACACCGACATGTCGCGGGACCTCGACGTGCCGAAGGCGTCACCGGAGTCGGTCGCTCAGGCGATCTTCGACGGGGTCGCGGCCGGCGAGGAGGAGATCTTCCCGGATCCGTTGTCGGCGATGCTGGCTCCGAGTTGGGCTGACGGTGCGGTGAAGGCTCTCGAGCGTCAGAACGCGGCGCTCCTGAGCGCGTAGACGAGGGCCCAGTCCTGATCGTTGGCGAGGGGATCGGCGACATGCGCGGGCTGGCCGTTGACGCAGCTCGGGTAGACGAACGCGCAGGTGGCCGATCCGTCCGCGTTGAAGCTGACCAGGTTCGCGCGGAGGATCGCCTCCTTGGCGGCGTCGAGCCAGGCGGCCTGTTCGGGCGTCACGAGTTCGCGCGGCCAGGCGGCGTACACGACGGCGCTCAGCGCGGACCAGTAGTGCGGGAAGACGTCGCCCCACAACCGCAGCCGGCCGAACCAGTAGCCGTCCCAGTGCCGGATCGGGACATGGCGCAACCGTACGTCGGGCTGGTCGGCGGCGAACGCGGTCAACCAGGGCAGCCGCCGGGTCAGCTCGGCACCGTCGATCTCGTCCGGCGCGATTTGGTATGCCGAAACGAGCAGCTCGAGGAGCGGGGCCACCATCGACTGCTCGTAGTTGACCTCGTGCGGCGGCAGCTCGTCGCCGTACCCGATGAAGGTTTTGGTATGCCGGATCAGGTGCTCGTGGAGGCCGAGCTCGCTGAGGAGCGGGCCGAGGTCGAACGCCAGGAAGTGGTCGCCGCCGAGTTCGTAGTACCGGTTGAGGATGCTGGTCGCGCCGGGCCGGTCGCCCTGGCCGAGCAGGAAGCGCGCGAACCACGGGAAGTTGTACAGGCGGACTGCGCTCTGGTGAATGCTGTCGTCCTGGATCGTGCCGGCGTCGTCGAGGAGGTACTCGCGGACGAACTGCTCGTAGCCGTTGAGCGCCTCGTCCAACTCGGCGCGGTCGCCCCAACCGCGGTCGCGGACCTCCTGCAGGAGAAGGGCCATCCCTACTCGCTCACGCGCGTCCGACCAGTCCCGCCACGCGCTGGACAGGACAGTGAGGCCACTGTCGTTGTCGTACGGCACGAAGGCGTACTGACGGCTGCCGTCCAGCTCGGGACGGCGTTGGTGGTCGAGGATGAACCGGACTCGGCGTTCGGCGACCTGCTGGAGCGGCTCGTGGAAGAGGACGGCGATCCGGGACCTGCCGTCGGGTGCTTCGACGTACTTGATGCCGGGCTCGGCGGCGGTGATCTCGCGGCCGTCGTGGAGCCGGATCGTCTCGTTGACTGCGGCCGCCAGGCGGTCTGCCCCGATCAGCGGCTGCCTGTCTGCGTGGAAGGCAGCGAGATTGGTATACCAGCCGAGCTGCCAGGTCCACCGGTACGAGGCGCCGGGCTCGAGCGTGATGGCCGGTTGGCCTCCCATCGCGTGCGGGGCGCGGGCGTGGTCAGTGACGTGCAGGTAGATGTGCCCGCGGATGTTGCTGCTCGTGCCGGGTTCGCGTGACTCGACGGAGTACGCCCAGAGCTCGCCCTCCTTCAGCTGCAGGCCGAGACCCGGTCCGCTGCCGTCCATCGGTACCGCCCAGACCCACGCGTCCGCGCCGCCGGTCCAGACGTGCGCGTGGACGGCGCCGGTCAGGCTCTCGCGGCTGGACGTGTAGACATCGCGGTACGGCGTACTGATCGCGAGCGAGCCGATCTCGATGGACTCGGCGCTTGTGTTGCGGAGCTCGTACGTCTCGGTCCAGTGCTGGCCGAAGCGACGGCCGACGCGGAGCTCCAGCTCGCCGAACCGGTACATCAGGTCGATACCGCTGCTCCGCCACCGAGTGAACGCAGGGTTGTCGAAACGGTATGCCGCGTGGTCCGTGATCACGAATCCCTTGCCCCAGGCATGCAGGCTGTCGTGCACGACGCCGTCGTCCAGCAGCACCCGCCGGCCGTCCGGGTGCAGCACCTGTACGACCGCTCCGTCGTCGCCGACCTGAACCTCGCCCGCACCGAATCCGAAACTCTCCACGATTCGCCAACCTATCGATGTCGAGAACCGCTGGGTGGCTCCGTCCCCCTGATGAGAACACGCTCAGACGAAAGGTCGACTCCGATGAACAAGCAGCAGATTGCCGAGATCCTCGCCAAGCCGTACTCACAGCAGCTCCTCAACGGCGCCGAGCCGGCGCGTCTCGCGTACGACGGCCTGGACGGCGACCCCCGCGTCATCCCGATCGGCTTCTGGGTCGAGGGCGAGCAGATCCTGGTCGCCACGGTGCCGAAGGCCGCCAAGGTCGCGGCGATCCGCAAGCACCCCAAGGTCGCGCTGACCATCGACACCGGTGCGTTCCCGCCCAAGGCCCTGCTGATCCGCGGCACCGCCGTGGTGGAACTGGTCCCGGGCGTCACGGAGGGCTACCTGACCGCCGGCCACAAGGTGATGACCGACGAGCAGTACCCGGACTGGGCCGCGGGCGTCCAGAGCCTGTACGACGAGATGGCCGTCATCACGATCACGCCGACCTGGGCCAAGCTGCTCGACTTCGAGACCACGATCCCGCAGGCCGTCGAGGACCTGATCAAGGCGAAGAGCGCGGGCTGATCACAGCCGGTGCGGCCACCTGTCGGCGGCGTGCGGCATCCTTGGGTGGTGGTATACCAAACCCAGGAGAAGTCGATGAACGACAGCCGGGAGTCCGAGACCGAGCGGGTGACGCGGCAGCTGCGGGACGAGATCCTCGACGGCGTGCGGCCACCCGGTGAGCGGCTGGTCGAGCGGGAACTCGCGGCCGCCCTCGATGTCAGCCGAGTGCCCGTCCGGGAGGCACTCAAGGCGCTGGTGAGCGAGGGGCTGGTGACACCGCGGCCCCGGTCCTGGTCGGTCGTCCGCACCTTCACCGACTCCGACATCGCGGATCTGACCGAGGTCCGGACCGCGTTCGAGCCGCTGACGTTCCGGCTGGCGGCCGAGCGCCGTACCCGCGAAGGGCTCGATCGGCTCAGAAAGACTTTGGACGAACAGCTTGTGGCGGCACGCGCCAAGGACGCCGTGGTCGCCCGGCGGAAGGCGGCCGACTTCCACGAGCTCGTCACCGAACTGGCCTCGAACGAGCTGCTGATCGAGATCGAGCGCCCGCTGCGCAGCCGGATGCGCTGGCTGCTGACCCAGCACGACGATCTGATCGCGGTCGCGGGTCAGCATCTGGAGCTGTACCGGGCGATCGCGAACCGCGACGTCGACGAGGCGGAGCGTCTGGCGGGTGAACATCTGGCCCAGTCGCAGGTCCTGTTCCGGTTCAGCCGCGGCATGGACTGACGCGGCGCCGGATCAGTCAGAGCAGGAGGCAATTTGGTATACCATTCTGCTCATGACCTCCTTTCTGCTTGCCGACGTGCGCCCGTGGGGCGGTGACCCGGTCGACCTCGTGATCGCCGATGGTGTGATCGCAGACATCACCCCCGCCGGACGCCAGGCAGCGGCAGATCAGCAGCAGGTCGTCGACGGCCGCGGTCTCCTCGCGCTCCCGGGCTTCGTCAACGCGCACGCACACATCGACAAGAGCTGGTGGGGCCAGCCGTGGGTCTCGTACGGCGGCGAGCCGACGACCCAGGGCCGGATCGCCCACGAGCGCGCCGAGCGCGACAAGTACGGGATCCCGAGCGTCGCGGGCACGACCGCCGTACTGCGGGAGTTCTTGCGTC
This sequence comes from Kribbella sp. NBC_00662, assembly GCF_041430295.1. Classification (GTDB taxonomy): domain Bacteria; phylum Actinomycetota; class Actinomycetes; order Propionibacteriales; family Kribbellaceae; genus Kribbella. The sequence goes on from NZ_CP109029.1 coordinate 8,064,520, forward strand.
ACGGCACGACGGCGACCCGCACGCATGTCGACGTCGATCTCGGCGTCGGGCTGCAGGGGATCGCGAACGTGCACGAGGCGGTCGATGCGCTCGACGGCGCGGTCGAGGTGGAGATCGTCGCGTTCCCGCAGGACGGCGTACTCCGGCGTCCTGGCGTACTCGAGCTGCTGGACAAGGCCGCGGCGGAAGGCGCGACCAGCATCGGTGGACTCGACCCGGCGTCGATCGACCGCGATCCGGTCGGCCAACTGGACGCGCTGTTCGAGATCGCGGCACGGCGCGAGGTCGGGATCGATATCCACCTGCACGACCGCGGCGACCTCGGCGCGTTCCAGTACGAGCTGATCATCGAGCGCACCAAGCAGGCCGGCCTCGGCGGCAAGGTCAACGTCTCCCACGGATTCGCCCTCGGGGAGCTGCCCGAGCAGCGACGGGCGGAAATGGTATACCAGCTCGGCGAGGCCGGGATCTCGTGGACCACGGTCGCGCCGATCAACTCGGCGCCGCTGCCCTGGCGCGAGATGCGTACGGCGGGCGTCGCGATCGGGCTCGGCACCGACGGCATCCGCGACCTGTGGTCGCCGTACGGGGACGGCGACCTGCTCCAGATCGCTCGGCAGTTCGCCCGGCTGCATGGGCTGCGCGCCGACGAAGACCTCACGTATGCGATCGAGCTCGCGACAAGCTGTAGCGCCGAGTTCGTCCACCGCGAGAACTACGGCCTCACGCCGGGCGCCCGCGCGGACGTCGTACTGCTCGACGCCGAGAACGTGCCGGACGTCCTCGTCCGTGCACCGCGTCGTGAGCTGGTCATCGCCGGCGGCCAGGTCGTCGTACGCGATGGCGAACTCCAGGTGTGAGTACCAACTCTGTCGTCGACCGGACGCTCGGCTCACTGCGGGACAACCGGGCGTTTCGCCTGTTCTGGTTCTCGAATCTGTTCTTCTTCGGCGGCGTGTGGACACAGACGCTGGTGCTCGGCTGGCTCGCGTACGAGACCACGCACTCCGACTTTCTCGTCGCGGTGTTCGGTGCCGTGCGGTTGGCGCCCCTGCTGTTCGGGCCGTTCGCGGGCGCGTTCGCCGATCGGCACAACCGGGTCCGGCTGCTGATCATCGCGGCCTCGTGGGCGCTGGTCGCCGTCAGCGCGGTGGCCACGCTGGCGTCGCTGGGGCGCGCGACGTACTGGGTGCTCGTGCTCGGCGGGTTCGCGATCGGGCTTGCACAGTCGCCGTCGCAGCCGGCGCGTGCCTCGCTCGTGCTCGACCTGGTCGGACGGCAGAACCTCAGCAATGCCAATGCGCTCAACGCGATGGCGCTGAACATGACGCAGGTGATCGGGCCGGCGATCGGCGGCTTGATGATCACCGGGCTCGGTGCGCCGACCGCGCTGTGGGTCTCGACAGTTTGGTATGCCATTTCCCTCGTCACCCTGCTGCCGTTGCGCCGGTACGGCCAGGTGGTCGGCGGGCACACCGAGTCGGCGCTGCGGATGGTCACGAGCGGCCTGCGTGCGATCGCCCGGAATCGGCTCGCCTCCACCGTCCTCCTGATCACCCTGGCCGCGAACACTCTGCTGTGGCCGGTCGCGCAGTCGTTCATGCCGGTCTTCGCGCAGGAGTCGCTCGGCCTCGACGCCGCCGGTCTCGGCTGGTTGCTGACCTGCGCCGGCGTCGGCGGTCTGGCCGGCTCGCTGGTGATCGCCTGGCTGGGCGACTTCCGGTTCAAGGGCGGCATGTTCGTCGTCGGCACGGCTGTGTGGGGAACGCTCTGGGCGCTGTTCGGTCTATCCCACAGCGTGATCGCGTCGTTCGTCCTCATGACGGCCATCGGTGTGATGAGCGCGGCGTTCGGCGTACTCCAAACCACCCTGCTCCTGATGACCACGCCCGAGTCCCTGCACGGTCGCGCATTGGGAGTACAGGAGCTTGCCATCGGCATCATGCCCGCGGCGTCGCTCGTCCTGGGTGCGTTCGCCGAGCGCTACGGCGTCGACATCACCACGTTCGTCAGCGCCGTTCTGCTTGTCGTGATGGTCGCCGCCCTCGCCATCTGGACGCCACCGCTCCTCCGCTACAGCGGCGAAGGAACTACCGTGGCCCGTGAGCTGAAGGAGGGCTGATGTCGGTCAGGGTTCGGCGGGTGTACGACCCGGTGGAGGACGACGGCGGGCAGCGGGTGCTGGTGGATCGGCTGTGGCCGCGCGGGCTCAGCAGGTCGAAGGCGCGGATCGACGAGTGGTGCAAGGACGTTGCCCCGTCGACCGAACTGCGCGAGTGGTACGGGCACGACCCGGCGAAGTACGACGAGTTCGCGCGCCGGTACCGCAGCGAGCTCGACGACCCGGTCCGTGCTGCCGCCCTCGGTCAGCTACGTGAGCTGGCCGGGAGCGGCACGCTGACGCTGCTGACCGCGACCAAGGACTTCGCGATCAGCCAGGCCGCCGTACTCGCCGAGCTCCTCGACGACTAGCGCAGTACGACGCTGGACTCCGACGTCAGGGCGAGGAAGGTCAGCGACTCCTGCAGGTACAGCTGGACGCTGTCGGCGTCGTGGGACAGGTAGCCGATCGACAGGTCCTGACCGAGGTGCAGCTCGTAGTCGCCGCCGCGCGTCGACACCAGCAGAGCGCCCTCGAGGGCCGGCGCCCAGATGATCTCGCCGTCGCCGACGAGCCGGGCCAGGTGGTCGCGGATCGGGTAGCCGTGGTCGGTCGTCTCCGCGACGGCGGTGTACAGGTCGGCCGACAGCAGGAGGCTGTACGGCCCGTCCACCCCGGCCAGCCGGAGCGCCCGTAGCGCCTGGGCGACGGAGTCGGGCAGCTCGCGAGCCTCGGCCGGCAACGCGAGTACGTCGTTCGAGCTGCTCGGCGCGAGCCCCTCGATCCCGGCCGCGCCGGAGCCGTGGAAGACGAGGTGGTCCTCGGCGTACGCGATCTGCTTCGCGGCGTCCTTGACCGGCTGCCAGTCGGAGTCCTTCGCGCCGCGCTCGACATCGTCGACGGCCTGCCGGGTGACGGTGAACGGGACACGCAACTCGATGATCGGCTGGGACAGCCGCCGGTGCGCGATCACGCCGTCGCCCGGCGCCTCGACCGTCTCGAGGTGGCCGGTGCCGACCGAGGACAGCTCCGGCCCGGACGGACCGACCAGGTCGACCACCCGGCGCCCGGCGATGTCGCGGGTGAAGGTACGGCGAGCCTCCTCCTCGATCTCGCCCCAGGCGGCGTCCGAGACCGGGGCCAGCTCGCGGTGCAGGTTGTTCGTCATGTGCGACTCCTTCTGAGGCTGCCGATTCCCAGCGATCCGTCCGCCGGGTTCGTAGTGGTCCGGGCGGGCGTGGTCGCTGCGGGAGCCGGCGACGGGTCTTCGAGGAACTCCGCGGTCGGCACGAAGAACAGACTGCCGGTGACCGCGGTCGAGAAGTCAAGGATCCGGTCGTAGTTCCCGGGCGGCTCACCGACGAACATCCGGTGCAGCATCCGCTCGATCACGTCCGGGGTGGCGGCGTACCCGATGAAATAGGTGCCGAACTCGGCGGCGCCGGGTGAGCCGAAGGCCATGTTCTCGCGGACGATCTGCCGCTCGGTGCCGTCCGGGTCGACGATCGTGTTCACCGCGACGTGCGAGTTGGCCGGCTTGTCCTCGTCGGACAACTCGAAGTCGCTGAGTTTCTCCCGGCCGATCACGCGCTCCTGCTCGGCGACCGGCAGCGCCTGCCAGGCGTCGAGGTCGTGCAGATACTTCTGTACGACGACGTAGCTGCCGCCCGCGTACGCCGGGTCCTCGTCGCCGACCGTGATCGCCGCGACGGCCTTCGGGCCGGTCGGGTTCTCGGTGCCGTCGACGAAGCCGAGCAGATCGCGCTCGTCGAAGTACTTGAAGCCCTGTACTTCGTCGAGCACCTTCACGTGACCGGTCAGCCGCGCCATCACCTGGCGGGCGAGCTCGAAACACAGGTCGAGCCGGCGGGCGCGGAAGTGGAACAGCAGGTCACCGTGCGTCGCCGGCGCGGTGTGCTTCGCGCCGGACAACGCCCGGAAGGGATGCAGGTCGCGTGGGGCCGGCACACGGTAGAGCCGGCTCCACGCGGACGCGCCGATGCCGACGACGCAGCTCAGCTGGTCGTCCGGCGCGCGGAACCCGACAGCACGCGTGAGCCCGGCGACGTCCTCCAGCAGGGCCAGCGCGGTGTCCTCGGATCCGGGACGTACGGCGAGCACCAGGAAGACCGCCGCCTTCGCGGGCTCACGCAGTACCTCCTGAATCAGGACCACCACTTCCCGCTGCTGGACAGGGCGTCCGCGGTCCGGTTGGTGGTGTCGAGAGAGTCCAGGTCGGCCATCGCGGCGTCGTCGAGCTCGAAGTCGAAGACGTCGAAGTTCTCGATGATCCGGTCCTGGTGGGTGGACTTCGGGATGACCGAGAGGCCCTTCTGGATCGCCCAGCGGATCAGGACCTGCGCCGGGGTGTGGCCGGTGGCCTCCGCGAGGCGGGTGACGACCGGGCCGTCGAGGTGGCGGCCGGTTCCGAGCGGGCTGTACGCCTGGGACACGATGCTCGCGTCGTTACCGGCGGCGACCAGGCCGGCGCGGTACTCGAACGGGCTGAACTGGATCTGGTTGACGGCCGGCTGGATGTTGGCGACCTTCGACAGCTCGAGGATCTCGTCGGCGCCGAAGTTCGAGATGCCGATGCCCTTGGTCAGCCCTGCCTCGACCGCAGCCTCCATCCCCGGCCACGCCCAGGTCGGCCCGCCCTGCGGCCAGTGGATCAGATACAGATCGAGGTACTCCGTGCCGAGCCGCTCGAGACTCTTCTCCGCCTCGACCCGCGCGTCCTTGCCGCCCGGGTAGAACTTCGTCGTCAGGAAGATCTCCTCACGCGGAACCCCACTCTCCCGGATCGCCTTCCCGACACTGGCCTCGTTCCCGTACGCCTGAGCCGTGTCGATGAGCCGGTACCCGGCCTCGAGCGCCCAGGTCACAGCCTGCTCGGTCTGCGCACCGTCCTCAACCTGCCAGACCCCCAGCCCCAGCACCGGGATCTCAGTTCCGTTCGAGAGCTCAAGAGTGTTCGCAGTCATGTACTTCTTCTACCACGCGCGAGCTACAGCTTGTTGGCGTGGCGGATTACTTGGACGACATCCGCCATCATGCCGGTGAGGTCGTAGTCCTTGGGGGTGTAGATGGCGGCTACGCCGGCGGAGAGCAGGGACTTGGCGTCGGTGTCGGGGACGATGCCGCCAACAACTACCGGGACATCCTCCAGGCCCGCCTCGCGGAGGCCCGCGACGACCTGTGGGACCAGTTCCATGTGGGAGCCGGACAGGATGGACAGACCCACGCAGTGCACGTCCTCCGCGACGGCGGCGGCGACGATCTGTTCGGGGGTGAGGCGGATGCCTTGGTAGACGACCTCGAAGCCGACGTCGCGGGCGCGGACGGCGACCTGTTCGGCGCCGTTCGAGTGGCCGTCCAGGCCGGGCTTGCCGACGAGGAGGCGGAGGCGACCGCCGAGTTCCTCGGAGGTGGCGGTGACCTTCGCGCGTACGGCGGCGATCTCAGCGCCGCCGCCGGAGACGCCCACTGATCCGGACACACCGGTCGGCGCGCGGTACTCGCCGTACATCTCGCGGAGCACACCGGCCCACTCCCCCGTGGTCACGCCGGCGCGAGCGCACTCGAGCGTGACGGGCATCAGGTTGCCGGTCCCCTTGGCGGCAGCGCGCAGCTTGCCCAGCGCGGCCTCGACCGCAGCCGCGTCGCGCGACGCACGCCAGCTCTCCAGTGACGAAAGCGCAGCAGACTCGGCGGCGGGGTCGACGGTCTGGATCGCCGTGTCGAGGTCAGCGGTCAGCGGCGAGGGCTCGGTGTTCTCGAAGCGGTTCACTCCGACCACGACCTGCTCGCCGGACTCGATCCGCTGACGACGCTCGGCGTGCGATGCCACGAGCGCCTGCTTCAGATACCCGCTCTCGACCGCCGCGACAGCACCGCCCATCGCCTGCACCCGGTCGATCTCCTCGCGCGCACCCTCGACCAGCGAAGCCACCTTCGCCTCGATCACATGCGAGCCGTCGAAGATGTCGTCGTACTCGAGCAGGTCGCTCTCGTAAGCCAGCACCTGCTGCATCCGCAATGACCACTGCTGGTCCCACGGCCGCGGCAGCCCGAGCGCCTCGTTCCACGCCGGCAGCTGGACCGCCCGCGCCCGAGCGTTCTTCGACAGCGTCACGCCGAGCATCTCGAGCACGATCCGCTGCACGTTGTTCTCCGGCTGCGCCTCGGTCAACCCGAGCGAGTTCACCTGTACGCCGTACCGCAACCGCCGCGCCTTCGGATCGGTCACGCCGTACCGCTCCAGCGCCAGCTGATCCCACAGCTGCACGAACGCGCGCATCTTGCAGGTCTCCTCGATGAACCGCACACCGGCGTTCACGAAGAACGAGATCCGCTGTACGACGTCCCCGAACCGCTCCGGCGGCACCTGCCCGCCGTCCCGGACCCGATCCAGTACGGCGATCGCCGTCGACAGCGCGAACGCCAACTCCTGCACCGGCGTCGCACCGGCCTCCTGCAGGTGGTAGCTGCAGATGTTGATCGGATTCCACTTCGGCATCTGCGCGACCGTGTACGCGATCACGTCGGTCGTCAGCCGCAGCGACGCATCCGGCGGGAACGCGTACGTCCCGCGCGACAGGTACTCCTTCACGATGTCGTTCTGCGTGGTCCCGGTCAGCTCGGACGGCAGCGCGCCCTGCTCCTGTGCCGCGACCTGGTACAGCGCGAGCAGCCACATCGCGGTCGCGTTGATCGTCATCGACGTGTTCATCTGCGCCAGCGGGATCTGGTCGAACAGCGCCCGTACGTCGCCGAGATGCGCGACCGGTACGCCGACCTTCCCGACCTCACCCTTCGCCAGCGGATGATCCGCGTCGTACCCGGTCTGCGTCGGCAGGTCGAACGCGACCGAGAGGCCGGTCTGCCCCTTCTCCAGGTTCCGGCGGAACAACGCGTTGGACTCAGCCGCGGACGAGTGGCCCGCGTACGTGCGCATCACCCAGGGTCGATCCGAGGTCGCCATGTACCCGAGAGTAGGACTGTGTGCCCTTGTGAGTCTGCCTCTCGTGACTGGTGTCACCAGGGGCGTGGATCACACTCAAGCACTGAGCGGCAGGGGTGTCCGTTCGACTTTGAGGACCCGGTGCAGGCGGGTGACGGCGAGGATCCGGACGACCGACGGTACCGGGTGCCAGAGCACCAGTTGGCGGCCGAGGGACTGGGTCCGGCGGTGGGTCGCGACCAGGAGACCGAGGCCGGTCGCGTCGACCGCGTCGACCTCCTCCAGGTCGACGATCACGTCACCGTCGGAGGTGTCGATGAGGTGGTTGAGAGTTTGGCGGACATCGCCGACCGAACGCACGTCGAGGATGCCGGTGAGGTGTACCACGTTGTCAGGCTCAGCTGAGTGGGTCGGTGCCGACATGTCCGTGCCCTCCGCTCTTCCGGCGGCCCCCGAGTGATCGGCCGCGTGGCAGCGTCTTGATGGTAAAGACTCCCCGCAGACACGGAAGGTTGCCAAGACCTCGCGATCTTTTGTTTCGCGAGACAATGGTGTCCGTGTTCGCCGAGCATTACTTCCTGTTCCCGGTGGTGGCCCTCGCGCTGGCCGGCGTGATGGTGCTGCTGTGCCGCTGGGCGTTCTCGAAGGCGAAGGGCGGATCGCTGGTGCGTCGCGTCGACCACCGCCCGGCCGAGCGCGACGCGTTCGGCCTGCTCACCGACATCCGGACGGTGGCGAACTACAACGAGGCCCGCGTGCTGGTGTCGCGGCTGAAGGACTTCGGTATCAAGGCGACCGCGGCCCACACCAAGGACGGCTGGACGATCTACGTCTGGCCGCGCGACGAGGCCGCGGCGCGCGGGCTGCTCGACCACTCCTGATCCCGGCCCGCTGCTCGATCGCTGTCATCCGGAGAGCGCTCTCGTGCGTCCTCTAGCGACGACGGGGGTCGCGAGAAGGGGCCTGGGGACATCGGACAAGAACAGAGTGAGCCCACGAGGAGGACCATGACGCCCGAGGTGGCCCTCGCGGCCGTCACGTTGCCCAGCCGGGTACGCCGTGACGCCGTACCCGCAGACGACGACGGGTGGGAGCTCGAGGCGTCGGTGCGCGAGCCGGAGCGGTTCGCGGCGATCTTCGACCGGTACTTCGGCCAGGTGCACTCTTACGTCGCCCGCCGCCTCGGGAGCGATGTCGCCGACGATCTGGCCGCGGAGACGTTCCTGATCGCGTTCCGGCAGCGTGCGCGCTTCGACCGGCGCAACGGTGTGGTGCGGGCGTGGCTGTACGGCATCGCGACCAATCTGATCCGCCGGCACCGCCGCGACGAAGTACGGGCGTGGCGCGCCGCAGCGAAGCTCCCGCTGCCGGTCCCGGCCTCAACCCACGAGGACCGGGTCGCCGCTCAGGTGACGGCGCAGGGAGCCTCACCTGAACTGGCGGCCGCGCTGGCGAAGCTGAACGCGAAGGATCGGGAGGTCCTCCTGCTGGTGGCGCTCGGACAGCTGACGTACGACGAGGTGGCGGCGGCGCTCGGGATCGCGTACGGGACGGTGTGCTCGCGGCTGTCGCGAGCGCGGCGGGTAGTACGCGCAGCCGTGACGAACCCCGCGGAGGATCCGGCATGAACGAGTTCGACGTACTGCGGAAGGCGTTCCCGGAAGCCGATGGTCCGACACCGGAGGCGACGGATGCCGCCCGGCGTCAGGTGGAGGAGCTGATCCACCAGGCGAAGCCGGCCAGGTCCTTCACGAGCTTTGTCCGGGCAGGGTGGCTAGGCACTGCTGTCACCGCGGCCACTGCTCTGGTGGCGGTGGCCGGGCTGGGTGGGGCGCTGGTCGCGGGGCGAGGCGGCGGTGGCGGGTCAGTGCCAGGTGGACCGACCACCACTACTGCGCCCCGACTGACTGCAGCGGCAGAGGTTCTGATCGCGGCCGCGGTGGGCCAGGAGAAGGACGAGAAGGTGTCCGGGAAGTACTACCGGGTGCGCAGTCTGCAGCTGAACCCGACGACCCGGGTCGGCAGCCCGAAGTACACGCTGGTACGCCGGTCGATCACCGAGAGCTGGATGCCGATGAAGCCGGGCGTGGAGTCCTGGTTCGGCTGGGTGAATCTCGGCTATCAGCTCGCCGGCCCGGCCGATGTGGCGAAGTGGCGAGCGCAGGGTTCGCCCACGTCCTGGCAGCTGCCGTACGAGGACACGCCGATCAGCACGTCGGACGGCGTACCCGTGGTGAACAAGATGTCGTTCCGCGACGTCCCGCCCGGGTATTACCTGACCGGCGACAAGCCGCTCAGCGCCGAGCAGATCGCGCACCTCCCCACCAGCCCGGTCCAGCTCCGCCAGTACCTCGACAACACCGCCGCCAAGGACGCGCCTGCAGCGGACCGCGAGTACGCCGTCTTCGCCGCTGCCGGCCGGCTGCTGTTCGAGATGCCCGCTCCCCCGAAGCTCCGCGGCGCCGCGCTCCGTGTGCTCGCCGCACTGCCCGGTACACACATCCGCACCGGGGTGAAGGACCCCATCGGCCGCGTGGGCACCGAGGTCAGCCTCGCTGCTGCGCTGAGCAAGCCGAGCGGCGACCGGACCAGCCTGTTCTGGAGCGGAGCGACGTACATCATCGACCCGACCACGGGACGGCTGCTCAGCTCCACTCTCGGCGGGCCGAAGCCCGGCTCGACCGTCGTGCTGGAGTCCGGCTGGACCGACGACAGGCCGACTCCTCCCTCCGCCGCTGTCCGTTGACCGGTTGGATCCAGCGTCTAGGTTGGGTGCATGGGGACTCTCCTGGAGCTGGATCTGACCCGTGGTGTTCTCGAGACGCCGCCTGCCTCTCCGGTGGCGGCCTTCCGGGCCCGTCATCTGCCGACGCTGCGCGAGCTGGTGTCTGCCTTGCGGAAGGGTGCGCGGGACGACTCGGTCGTCGGCGTGGTCGCCCACCTGGGCGGTCAGCGACTCTCGCTGGCGCAGGTGCAGGAACTGCGCGAGGCGGTGGCCGACTTCCGTACGTCGGGGAAGCTGGCTGTCGCCTGGTCCGAGTCGTTCGGCGAGTCCGGTCAGGGAACGGTTCCCTACTACCTGGCTACCGCGTTCGACGAGATCTGGCTGCAGCCGTCGGGTGACCTCGCGATCACCGGTGTGACCGTGCAAGCCGTCTTCATCCGCGGCGCGCTGGACAAGGCGGGCGTGATCCCGCAGTTCGGCAAGCGGCGTGAGTACAAGACCGCCGCCGACACGTTCACCGAGAAGGAGATGACCGAGCCGGGACGCGAGATGGCATCGCGGCTCGCGGAATCGGCGTACGAGCAGATCGTCGAGGGCATCGCTGTACGGCGGCGTCTGGACACCACTCGGGTCCGGGAGCTCGTCGACAGCGCTCCACTGCCCGCACAGGACGGTCTGGACGCCGGACTGGTCGATCGACTCGGCTACCGCTCCGATGTGTACGACGAGCTCGAGAAGCAGCTCCAGTACGACGACCGGCTGCTGGCCGAGCGGTACATCCGGCGTGGTCCGCGCAATCTCGAGGACCTCCGCAGAACGCTCCCGTGGCCGCAGAAGCCGCTGGTGGCCGTGGTCCGCGTGACTGGTGGTATCTCGGTCGGCCGCAACTCCAACAGCCCGATGGGCGGCCCGGGATCCGGCTCGGACACCGTCGGCGCCGCACTGCGTGCCGTAGCGGACAACGAGCACGTGAAGGCCGTCGTACTGCGAGTGGACAGCCCAGGCGGCTCGTACGTCGCGTCCGATGCGATCCGCAACGAGGTACTGCGGCTCCGCTCGACCGGACGACCTGTGATCGCGTCCATGGGCAGCGTGGCCGCGTCCGGCGGGTACTTCGTGGCGATGCCGGCCGACGTGATCGTTGCCCAGCCCGGCACGATCACCGGGTCCATCGGCGTACTGACCGGCAAGGGCGTCGTACGCGACGCACTGGGCCGGATCGGCATCTCACGGGACGCGGTGTCCGAGGGTGCGAACGCGCAGATGTACTCGGCGCAGGAGGAGTTCACCGACGAGCAGTGGGCGCGGCTTGAGGAGACACTCGACCGCATCTACAAGGACTTCGTCGCGAAGGCCGCGCAGGACCGCGGACTCCCCGAGGAGCGGCTCGAGGCCCTGGCGCGCGGACGGGTCTGGACCGGCGCCGACGCGCACGGCCACAAACTCGTGGACGAGCTGGGTGGGTTCCAGCACGCCCTGACGCTCGCCTGCAATCGCGCCGGTCTGGACCGCGACGAGATCGGCGTGACGGCGGTTCCCCACCGCAATCTGCTCAGCCAGCTGCGCGCGCCGGTGACGACCGATGATCTGGCAGTCAGTGCGGCGCCGCTGACGTTGGACGGCCTGACCACCGGTCTCTACAGCGCGCTGGGTCTCCCGCCGGCCGGCGTACTCCGGATGCCGTTCAACTGGGAGATCAGCTAGTCGCGTTCTCCGCCGGGGACCCAGAGGACGTCGCCGCCGGAGGACAGGTTGGCGACGCGGCCGAGGATGAAGAGCAGGTCGGACAGACGGTTCAGGTAGGTGATCGCGAGCAGGTTGACCGACGGACCGTGCGCCTCGACGGCGGCCCAGCCGGCCCGCTCGGCACGGCGTACGACCGCACGGGCGACGTTCAGGTACGCAGCGCCCTCGGTGCCGCCGGGCAGGATGAACGAACGGAGCTTGGTCAAACGACTGTTGTAGTCGTCGCACCAGCCCTCGAGCCGGTCGATGTAGTCCTGGGTGATCCGCAGCGGCGGGTACTCCGGGTCCGGCGCGATCGGATTGCACAGGTCGGCGCCGACGTCGAACAGATCGTTCTGGATCCGGGTGAGCAGCACCACGATCGCGCTGTTCATGTGGCCGGCCGCGATGGCCACACCGATGGCGGAGTTCGCCTCGTCGACCTCGCCGTACGCCGCCAGGCGCGGATCGGTCTTCGAGGTCGTGGAATTGTCGCCCAGGCGGGTCTCGCCGGCGTCACCGGTGCGCGTGTAGATCCGCGTCAAGTTCACAGCCATGCCAGGACTCTACGCAAAGCCTCGGACCGTCAAACGCTACAGTCGACCGGTGGAACGGTTTCGGATCGCGGGTGAGGCACGGCTCGACGGCACTGTCGAGGTGGCCGGGGCGAAGAACAGTGTGCTCAAGCTGATGGCGGCAGCGCTGCTGGCGGAGGGTACGACGACGCTGCGGCAGGTGCCGGGGATCCTGGACGTCACGTTCATGGCCCAACTGCTCGACACCCTCGGGTGTTCGGTGAAGGTGGACCCGGACGGACGGCTGGCGACGATCGCCGTACCGGCCACGGTCAAGCACCAGTGCGACTACGACCTGGTGCGCAAGCTGCGCGCGTCGATCTCGGTGCTCGGCCCGTTGCTGGCCCGCTGCGGCCAGGCGGAGGTGGCGCTGCCGGGTGGCGACAACATCGGTTCCCGCGGGCTGAACATGCACGTCGCCGGTCTGGAGGCGATGGGCGCGAAGGTGCACATCGAGCACGGGTTCGTCATCGCCGAGGCGCCGCAGGGTCTGCACGGCGCCGAGGTCTGGCTGGACTTCCCGAGTGTCGGCGCGACCGAGACGATCATGATGGCGTCGGTGCTCGCGAAGGGCACGACGATCATCGAGAACGCCGCCCGCGAGCCGGAGATCCAGGACATCGCCCAGATGCTGGTCGAGATGGGCGCCCAGATCGACGGCGCCGGCTCGCCGCGGATCGAGATCACCGGCGTGGACGGGTTGCTGAACCCGGTCGACCACACCGTCGTACCGGACCGGATCGTGTCCGGGAGCTGGGCGTTCGCGGCCGCCATCACCAAGGGTGACATCACGATCGCGAACGGGCACGCGGAGCACCTGGAGCTGCCGCTCGACAAGCTGCACAAGGCCGGCGCGGAGATCACCGTGCTGAACCCGGGCTTCCGGGTCCGCATGCACGACCGGCCGAAGCCGGTGGACGTGGTGACGCTGCCGTACCCCGGGTTCGCCACCGACCTCCAGGCGTTCGTGATCGCGCTCAACGCGCTCAGCGACGGCGCGGCGATGGTGACCGAGAACCTGTTCGAGGGCCGGTTCACGTTCGCGCAGGAGCTGACCCGGCTGGGCGCGCAGATCCAGACCGACGGGCATCACGCGGTCGTCCGCGGCGTACCGCGGCTGTCCGGTGCGCCCGTGGTCGCCTCCGACATCCGCGCGGGCGCGGCGCTGGTGCTCGCCGGTCTCGCGGCCGAGGGCGAGACGCTCGTGTCGGCCGCGCATCACGTGCACCGCGGCTACACCGACTTCGCCGGCAACCTCCGCCGCCTCGGCGCCGACGTCGTGGTCGAGCCGGACGACGCGGAAATGTACTGGAACTGACACGGAAGCTAAGGTCGGGCGCATGACTGAGCGCGTGATCAAGCCCCTCGGCCGCGGTTTCCTCTTCCTCGACTCGCATCCGGCCGGCTGCGCACGCATCGTGCGCGACATGGCCGAGCAGGTCGAGGCCCGTACGCCGGGACGCCGTACGGCGCTCGTCATCGGGTCCAGCTCGGGCTACGGGCTGGCCACCACGATCGCGGGTCTGGCCCGGTACGGCGTCGACGGGATCGGGGTGTCGTTCGAGAAGGCGCCGACCGCTCGCCGGACGGCGACCGCCGGGTGGTACCGGACCGCGGAGACGGCAGCGCTGGCGGCCGAGCTCGGCCGGTCGTGGAGCTTCGTGAACGCGGATGCGTTCTCCGACGACACGAAGAACGACGTCCTCGACCTGGTCGCGGAGCTCGGCGGGATCGACCACCTGATCTACAGCGTGGCCGCACCGCGACGGGTCGATCCGCGCAACGGCGAGACGTACCAGTCCGCGCTCAAGACGATCGGTGCGCCGTACACCACGAAGAGCCTCGCGTACGAGGACGGCGAGCCGGTGCTGCAGGAGGTCGGGATCGACGTCGCCACCGACGACGAGCTGGCCCAGACCGTGAAGGTGATGGGCGGCGAGGACTGGGCCCGCTGGATCACCGCGCTCCAGGAGCGTGACCTGCTCAGGCCCGGGTTCAACACCGTTGCCCTGACCTACATCGGATCGGAGCTGACCGGGCCGATCTACCGCCAGGGCTCGATCGGCGCGGCGAAGGCCGACCTCGAGCAGACCGCGCTGAACCTCGCGAAGGACGGCGTCAGCGCGATGACGTCGGTGAACGGCGCGGCCGTGACCCAGGCATCGTCAGCGATCCCGGGCATCGGTCTCTACGTCAGCATCCTGCACAAGGTCCACGGCCTGCAGACTCCTGTGCAGCAGTCGATCTCGCTCTGGGACCAGCTCACCGGCGAGGCCCCGCTGGACCTCGACGACGAGGGCCGCATCCGCCTCGACCGCTGGGAACTCACCGACGACGTCCAGTCCGCGATCCGCACCCAGTGGGAGTCGGCCACCGCAGCCAACATCGGCGAGGTGGCCGACACCGAGTGGTTCCTGGCCGAAGTACGCCGCCTGTACGGCTTCGACGTACCGGGTGTGGACTACGAAGCTGAGACCGAGGTCGACGTGGAGTGGCCTACAAAGGCTTGAACGCGGCCAGTTCCAGGACGAGATCGCCGGCTTCGTCGGAGGCAGCCAGGTCGACGGACGCGGTGATGCGCCAGTCGTGGTTGCCTTCGGGGTCGTCGATGATCTGCTGGACCTCCCAGTAGCCGGGGTGTTCCTCGATCAGGAACAGGGCGGGGCCGCGGGCGGCCGGGCCGGTGTTCACGACGTCGTGCTCGGCGTAGTACGCCGTACCCGCTTCGGCCCAGCGGGCGGCGTCCCAGCCGGCGTCGGCGTCCAGCTGACCGAGCTCCGCCCAGCGGTGCAGGGCGAGGAGCTCGACCCGGCGGAACATCGCGTTCCGGACCAGGACCCGGAAAGCCCTGGTGTTCAAGGTGATCCGGCGCGGGCCGACCGGCGCGACCTCGGCCTCCGGCTCGTCGGTGGGGTTGGTCAGCTCCTCCCACTCGTCGAGCAGGCTGGAGTCGGTCTGCCGCACGACCTCACCGAGCCACTCGATCAGGTCGGTCAGATCCTCGTTCACCTTGTCCGGCGGAACCGTCTGCTTGAGCGCCTTGTACGCATCGCTCAGATACCGCAGTACGACGCCCTCCGACCGCGCCAGCCCGTAGAACCCGATGAATTCCCCGAACGTCATCGCCCGCTCGAACATGTCGCGGACGACGGACTTCGGCGACAGCCCGGTGTCGGCGATCCACGGATGCGTCTGCCGATACATCTCGAACGTTGCCTCGAGCAACTCATTGAGCGGCTTCGGCCAGCTGACGTCCTCGAGCAGCTCCATCCGCTCCTCGTACTCGATGCCCTCGGCCTTCATCGCGTTCACGGCCTCGCCACGCGCGTGGTGCTCCTGCGCCCACAGCACCGCCCGCGGATCCTCGAGCGTCGCCTCGACGACCGACACCACGTCGAGCGCGTACGACGGGTCCTCCGGGTCGAGCAGATCCAGTGCAGCCAGGGCGAACGTCGACAGCGGCTGGTTGAGGCTGAAGTCCTTCTGCAGGTCCACGGTCAACCGCAACGACCGGCCGTTCTCGTCCGGCTCGTCCAGCCGCTCGACCACACCGGCGGTGAGCAGCGTGCGATAGATCTGGATCGCCCTCCGGATCAACCGCACCTGAGCCCGCGAGTCCTCGTGGTTGTCGCGGAGCAGGTGCCGCATGCTCGCGAATGCGTCACCGTCGCGGGCGATGACGTTCAGCAGCATCGCGTGGCTGACCCGCATCCGCGACTGCAACGCCTCGGGCTCGGCCGCGACCAGCCGGTCGAACGTGTCCTCGCCCCAGGTGACGAACCCCTCCGGCGGCTTCTTCCGCTGCACCTTGCGCTGCTTCTTCGGGTCGTCACCGGCCTTGGCCAGTGCCTTCACGTTCTCGACCACGTGATCCGGCGCCTGTACGACGACGGTGCCGGACGTGTCGTACCCGGCCCGGCCGGCCCGCCCCGCGATCTGGTGGAACTCGCGTGCCTTCAGGATCCGCTGCCGGCGTCCGTCGTACTTGCTCAGCGCCGTCAGTACGACGGTCCGGATCGGCACGTTGATCCCGACACCGAGCGTGTCGGTTCCGCAGATCACCTTGAGCAGCCCGGCCTGCGCCAGCTGCTCGACCAGCCGGCGGTACTTCGGCAGCATGCCGGCGTGATGGACGCCGATGCCGTGCTTCACCAGCCGCTGCAACGTCCGGCCGAAACCCTTGCTGAACCGGAAGTTGCCGATCAGCTCGTTGATCTTGTCCTTCTCCTCCTTGGAGGAGACGTTGATACTCGTCAGCGCCTGCGCGCGTTCGAGTGCGGCCGCCTGGGTAAAGTGCACGACGTACACCGGAGCCTGGTGCGTGGTGAGCAGCTCTTCGAGGGTCTCGTGCAGCGCGGTCGTGACGTACTTGTAGATCAGCGGGACCGGGCGTTCGCCGGACGCGACGATCGCGGTCGGGCGGCCGGTCCGTCGCGACAGGTCGATCTTGAACCGGTCGACGTCGCCGAGGGTCGCGGACATCAGCACGAACTGCGCTTTCGGCAGCTCGAGCAGCGGGACCTGCCAGGCCCAGCCGCGATCAGGCTCGGAGTAGAAATGGAACTCGTCCATCACGACCTGGCCGACGTCCGCCTCTGCTCCTTCGCGCAGGGCGATGTTGGCCAGGACCTCCGCCGTACAGCAGATGATCGGCGCGCCGGCGTTCACCGAGGCGTCGCCGGTCAGCATGCCGACCTTGTCCGCGCCGAACACATCACACAGCGCGAAGAACTTCTCCGACACCAGGGCCTTGATCGGCGCCGTGTAGAACGTCCGCTGCCCGTGCGCGAGCGCCGCGAAGTGCGCGCCGGTCGCGACCAGACTCTTCCCGGAGCCGGTCGGTGTCGACAGGATCACGTTCGACCCGGTCATCACCTCGATCAACGCCTCTTCCTGAGCCGGGTACAACGAGATCCCCTGCTCCCCCACCCAACGCGCGAACACGTCGTACAGGTCGTCAGGCTCGGTCGTCCCCGGCAGTTGCTCAGTCAGCGTCATCGTCACCCATTGTCCCCGAACGGCCAATCAGCAGGCTCCGCCGGGTGCCGCGTGCGCCGCCCGGTCAGGCGACGCACGCGGGCGGGTCTACTTGTCGCCCTTGATGGCCATGGCCTGCTCCAGTTCGTCACGGATCGCGTCGGCGCCGGATTTGCGGTAGTCGGCGACCGCCTCGTCCCAGGAGTTCAGGTCGGCCCGGCCCAGCTGGATGTCCTTGGTGATGGAGTCCATCCGGGTGTCGAGGATCTTGCCCTTGGTGGACTGGGTCGGTGAGTACAGGCCGTACGTCGGCGGCATGATCGCCGTCGGCAGGATCGCCTTGAAGTGGTTGTACGCCGTGTCGACCGCCTCGGGATGGCCGGGGAAGTACGTCGGGTACGGCCCGTCGGCGAGGTACTGGATCGGGAACTCACCCAGGCACACCTCGCTGCCGCCGTCCTTGGTCAGCACCGGGTCGGTGCCGTTCAAGGTGTAGTGCCGGCCGGGCAGGCCGAACTTGCGGAACAGGTACTCCTCCGTCCCGAACGGCGCTGCCATCCAGTTCAGCACCCGTAGCAGTGCCTTCGTCCGCTCCGGTGAACTCGGCCGGATCGCGGCGATCGAGTTGTTCGGCGAACCGAGCAGCACCCGCCCGACCTTGCCGTCGGCAGCCCGCGGAACCGGGATCGAGATACTGAAGTCGGCGTTCGTGGCCCGCCGGTAGAAGCTCTGGATCGACGAGTAGGTGTCCTGCGTCATCACCGCCGACCCCTGGGTGAACCAGACCTTCTGGTTGTTCTTCGCGACCCCGTCCGGGTGGATCACGCCGTCGGTCACCATCTGCCGGGTGATCGCCAGCATCTCCTTGTGCTCCGGCAGTTCCCGGCTGTGCACCAGCTTGCCGTCGCGCACCTCCCAACCGTTGGGCAGACCAAGCATCGCGCTGACGATCGCGGTCGGCGGCACCGCGAAGCCCCACCGGTTCTTCTTGCCGTCGGTGACCGCCTTCGCCGCCTTCTGCAGGTCGTCGATCGTCGGCGACACGAGCTCGACACCGAACTTGTCCAGCAGGTCCTGCCGGGCCAGCAAGGTGTTCGACGACATGATCCCGCGCTGGATCGGCACGGCCCGGATGCCGCCGGAGAACACGCAGCCGCGCCACGACGCCTGCGGCGCGTTCGCCAGGAACGGGTACTCGAGGATCGCGTCCCCGGACAGGTACTCGGTCAGGTCCTGCGCCCGCGCCTCGAGGAACTGCGGCAGGTACGCGAACCCGCTGTCCACGTTGAACAGGTCGCCCAACGTGTCCCCCGCGACCGAGGTGGCGAACTTGTTCGGGTAGTCGGTCGCCGCGGTGATGTTGAGCTCGAGCGGCGCTCCGAGCCGCCGGTTCAGCTCCTGCCAGTACGGATTGCGGTCGGCCGTCGGCGGGATCGGGTTCGACGTCAGCGTCGTACCGCTGACGGGCTGGCCGTCGCCGGGTACGCCGTTGGTCACTTTGGCCGGATGCTGCGGGAACCGGTAGAAGCAGTCCGGCATCAGCGGATGACTCCGCGGCAGATCCGGCTTCGGCCCGTCGAACCGTTTGTACGTCGGCAACGCGACCGGCTTGTTCAACGCGGCGATGTCGGTCGACCTCGTCACCGTCGAGCAGCCGCTCAGCCCGCCGGCCGTCGCGACCGCGGCCAGCGATCCGCCCAGGAAACTCCTTCTGCTGATCGTCATCCCTTCACCGCCCCGGTCAGCATGCCCTTGGCGAAGTGCCGTTGCAGGAACGGGTACACGATCAGGATCGGGACGAGCGATACCACCAGGATCGCCATCTGGATCGACTCCTGCGGCGGCAGCTGATCGGCCGCCGCGCCACCGAGATCACCACTGCTGAGCTCGGTGTTGTTGATCACGTACGTCCGCAGTACCAGCTGCAGCGGCCATTTCGCGGTGTCGCTGATGTAGAGCATCGCGTTGAAGAACGCGTTCCAGTACCCGACCGCGTAGAACAGCCCGACGACCGCGAGCACCGCCCGGGACAGCGGCAGCACGATCGACCAGAAGATCCGGAAGTCGCCGGCGCCGTCGATCCGGGCCGAGTCCAGCACCGATTCCGGGATGCCCATGAAGAACGAGCGGAGCACGATCACGTTGAAGCCGCTGATCGCCGTCGGCAGGATCAGCGCCAGCAGCGAGTCGAGCAGCCCGAACTGCTTCACCACCAGGTAGTTCGGGATCAGGCCCGGGCTGAACAGGATGCTGAACAGCACGATCATCAGGATCGGCCGCTGCCCGAACGACCCCGGCCGGCTGAGCGAGTACGCCAGCATCGTCGATCCGGCCAGACTGATCAGCGTGCCGCCGCCGGCGATCACGATGCTGACCAGCAGCGCGCGCTGCACCACGCCGCCGTTGAAGATCGACTTGTACGCGTCGAGGTTGAACGCGTCCGGCCAGAGCACGAAGCCGCCGGAGTTCGTGACGTGCTGCTGACTCGCGATGCTGGTCGAGATCACGCCGAGGAACGGAACGATGACCACCGCGCAGCAGACCGCCAGTACGACGGTCTTGAGCACTCGCGACGACATCGCCGGTCCGTCGTCGATACCGTTCTGGAGTTTCTGAACCGTGCTCATTTCTGGTACACCCCCGCCTCACCGAAGATGTGCGCGATCTTGTTGGCGCCGATCACCAGGACGACGGCGACAAGACCCTTCACCAGCCCGACGGCGGCCGAGACACCCCATTGGCCTGCCAGCACGCCGTTGTTGTAGACGTACGTGTCGAGTACTTCGCTGGCCGGTCTGCCGACCAGGTTCTGCTGCAGGATGATCTGCTCGAAGCCGACGGTCAGCGAGTCGCCGAGCCGCAGGATCAGCAGCAGGATGATCAACCCGCGGATGCCGGGCACCGTGACGTGCCACAGCTGCCGCCAGCGCGAGGCTCCGTCGACCCGGGCGGCCTCGTACAGCCCGGGATCGATCTGGGTGAGCGCGGCCAGGAACAGGATCGTTCCCCACCCGGTGTCCTTCCAGATCACCTGGCTGGTCAGCAGCGCGATGAAACCGTCCGGGTTGCCGAGGAAGTCGATCGTGCCCATCCCGTGCGAGCGCAGGAAGTTGTTGATCAGGCCGCTGCCGCCGAGGATCTGCTGGAAGATCGCGATCACGATCACCCATGACAGGAAGTGCGGCAGGTACAGCACCGACTGCACGATCCGCTTGATCCGCTCCGACAGCAGGCTGTTCAGCAGCAGCGCCAGCGCGATCGGCGCCGGGAACACGAAGATGACCTGCACCAGGGTGATCAGCAACGTGTTCTTGAGGGCGTTGAGAAACTCCGCGTCGCCGTTGAAGATCACGGCGAAGTTGTCCAGGCCGACCCACGCGCTGCGTCCGAACGGGACGAACGGCAGGTACTCCTGGAACGCGATCAGGTTGCCGAGCAACGGCAGGTAGTGGAACACCAGCAGCAGGACCAGCCCGGGAAGGGCCATCAGCAACAGGACCTTGTCCCGGCGGGCGCGCGCCCACCAGGACAACGGTTTACTCGCCGAGCGCAGTCCGATGCCACTCTCAGTGGCCGCGCCCGGTGGTCCGGAACCGGTCGCCCCGGTGGTATCGCTGGGGGTGGTCCGGTCGGTCTGGAGGCTGTTGATTGCATCTGTTCGAGCCACGCGAGACTCCCTGGGTGGTTGTCGTCGCTCCCACAACGGAGAGCGTTTTCCGTTCCCCTTTGTTCGATGCTGTCGTGTCTTGGGGAATCGCGCAGCTCCGCTCGGAGCGTCACCCGGGAATTGGGAGTGTCATCCGGTAAATCCGCTGCGGGTCGCGCGGTCGGTCGCGTGATCGGTCGCGGTGATGCCAGCGGGGTTCGACCTGAGCCCGGGGGCTGGGTGGTCCGAGGGCGGGTCATCCGGATCGCCCGCCGGCTGATGCCGACGCGCACCTCGAACTCGGTGCCGACAGCATCGGTCAGGGTCACGGACAGTCAGCGAACCCGGCGACCTCACGACGCAGCGCGACATCGTGCTGCGTCGTGAGCGCGCGTTGGTGTTCGTGGCCTCACGAGTACTTCGCGACACAGGCCTAACAGACCTAACGGGTGCGCCGGGCAGTCGAGCAGTCCCACGGTGCTCGTCAGCCTGCCAGGCCGTCGTGTCGGTCGCTCGGAGACCGTTGCTGTTGGCATCGGCTAGTGGGGCTCTGCAGGCGCCTGTCCGGGGGTTGGCATGCGGTGTGTGCCGGTGGGGTCGACGTGGAACCGGAATCCGTGGGGTGTGGTCCATTGCAGCGTCTTGTGGTCGATGCGGCGGACGTCCCAGCCGGGGGCGTGGGTCTTCACCCGGTGGGGGTAGCGACCCAACGGCGCGAGATTTGTGGTCGAGGTCTGTCCCGGTGGACCGAGCGGGTCGTAGGGCCGCAGGTGGTCGAGGTCCATGGAGCGGCGGGTCTCTTGGGTGCCGAACGGGAAGACCTCGACGGGGTGGATGAGTTTGACGCGTTCACGGATCCGGTCGGGGATCTCGTAGGCGTCCACACTCACCGCATCGTTCAGATCAATCACGGGCTTGACGGTGTAGGGGCCGTACCCGACCAGCTCGGTGAGTTGCTCGGCGAGCATCGGGCCCAGGGTCTCGGCCCGCAGCACCCCGGTGCCGGTGTCGAGGGTGAGGTCGGTGAGGTGCACATAGACCTCGGTCTGCCCGGGCCGCACCCGCACACCGCCACTGCCACCACTGCCGCCCGCGCCGGTGGTGTGGGGGTGGGATTGGTTGGCGTAGGCGTCGTGTTTGATCTGGGCCAGGCGCGCGTTCAGTACCCGCTCGGCGGCGGCGTCCATGGGCTCGCAGTCGGGGTCGATGTGGAGGTGCGGGTCGCGTAGGTCGAAGGGTTCGACCGGGTCTCTGCCGGCTGTGTCGAGTGGGTCGGGGACCTCGGCCTCGTCGTCCCAGGCCGGCTCATCCCACCCAGTCGCTGGGTCGTGGAGCAGGCCATCGAGCAGGTCGTCATCAACCCACGACCCAGCCGAGCGTGTACCAGGATCCTGGGCGACACGTGCACGTCCGGCGGGGGTGTCATCGGCCGGAGCCTGAACCGAGGCGGCCCTACCCGAGGCCGGATTGTTCGGCGCGACGCTGTCCGGGGTGTCGGTGCTGTCTGGATCCGGGTTGGTGAGGCGGTAGGTGCGGGCTTGGGTGAGGAGTTCTTCGGTGAAACGGGGGTCGGCGATGATGCCGACCGCCTCCGCACGGCGGGTCTGGACCCGCCGCGTGTCGCCGAAGATCTTCAACGCGTCCGCGATCGCGGCCAGGGTCGCGTCGTTGCGGGCGACCGCGCCCGCGGCGGCCTTGATGACCATGGTTTTGGTGCCGTGCTCGTTCGACTGCCCGACGAACACACCGCGCTCGCGGGCCTTCTCGGCCGCTTCGGCGCGGGCCTGGTCGAGGTCGACATGCATCCGGGCGGCCTTGATGATCCTGTCGAGCCGGGCCGGGGTGATCGAGTCCACCAGTCCCGCTACTGGCTTGTCGACGCGAGCGGCCGCTTCTTCGGACAGTTTCTTGCAGTCGGCGACGATCCGGCAGGCCTTCCACGGCGTCGCCTCACCGGACAGGACCCGGGCCCACAGGAACGGGAACCGGTGCCGCAGCGCCAGCGCCTGGCCGAGGTAGTCGGCTGCGACGTGGGGTGAGATGCCCAGCATGACGCCGAATTCGGCGATCGCGAACTCGAGGATCTCCGGGCAGCCGTCCCCGCCCAGCACGACCGCTCGTTCGCGCCCGTCGCAGGTACGGCGACCCGCGCGGCGACCCGGGTGGGCCGAGGGGTGGTAGCGGTCGGCGTAGGACAGGGCGTGTTGGAGGAGCCGGGCCTCGGCACGATACGCCGACGCGCGGAGCTCGGCGGCCGACTCCAGCAGGTCGGCCGTCGGCAACGCATCCAGATCTTCCTCGAACATGCGTTCGAGACTACGCCCCGACCATCCCTCGGCCAAATCGAGCAGACGCCGAGAACCCCTTATCCACAAGGGGAAACCTCACACCGCACACGCACCGGGAAACGGATAGGCTTCAGTTGAAGGATTGCCAGGTCCCGGCGAGTGGTTGCTGTCCGATGCCGGGCTTGGACCAGTCGCAGACGCCACCAGGGAAGATCGTTCGAAGCCGGCTCCACTGCGCGTCGGTGAAGCCCGGGTAGTCCGACCGGACCGGTGCGCGCAGCTTGCACTTGATGATGTCCGCGGCCACGCCGGCCCCCGCCACCTCGCGCGGGAATGAGGCCGACGGGAACAGTTGCTCGCACCGCGACGACGGATCCCGGTTCAGCGGCTCGGCGATGAAGCCTGACGGGCCACGGCAGCCCTCGACGAGCTCAGAGGGCCGCGCTGCAAGGATCTTCTCGATCCGCGGCCGCGCGGTGCCATCGGCGTGGAGGACAGTCAGCCAGCGGTCCATCGAGTCGATCGCGTGCTGCAGCAACGGGCTGTCCGTGCTGAACAGTCCGTAGCGCGCGTCCTCGAGCAGGCTCACCTGGTTCGCCGACGTGCCGTTCGCCTTCTCGAGCCGGGCTCGCACCGAGAACGTGTGGTAACGGACGTGGATGTCGCCGTACGACTGGGTGTCGAAGTACGCGCGGTAGTCGATGATCGGGACGTCCTTCAGGCCTCCCCCGCCGTTGGTCAGCCGCCCGGTGCGGTACGCCGTACGCACGGCCTGCGGGTCTGCGACAGTGCGCTTCGACACGAGATTCGCGTCCGCGTCGAAACCGCCGATGTGCTCGTTGAGGTCGAGGAACTGCGCCGGCGTGATCACGCCGGACTTCAGTACGCCGAGGCCGTACTGCACGCCGACGTTGTCCAACGGCCGCCGAACGAACCCGGTCGACGGATCCACGCCGTACGTGTTGATCGCGTGGTCGAACACGTCACACCGGACGCCGTGAGGGTTGGAAGCCGGGTCGTAGCGCTGCGCGGCCGGGACGAGGTCGCAGTTGCGGCGCGGGTCGATCCGGTTCGCGCTGACCGCCATACTCGGCAGCGTCGCGTACGTCGCGAACCCGGCCACCTTGCGTTTCTGTTCCTGGGTCCAGGCGAGGCTCGACTTGTCGAAGTACGAGTCCAGCAACCACGAGTCGCTGATGAACGAGATCGTGCCGAACCCGACCTCGGGGAACGAGCACCCGACGATGATCCCGTCGAAGATGCCCGGGTAGTTGTCGGTGATCTGATGCGCCTGGTACGAGCCGCCGGAGCACCCGAAACCGACGGTGAACGCAGGCTTGCCGTAGTGCTCGACGAAGAACTCCTTCGTCATCATCGCCGACTCTGCCGCGGTCAGATCGTTGCAGTTCTGACCGAAGACGTTCAGCGACGAGGACATCAACGCATACCCACGGCCCAGCAGGAACGGATCGATCACGCCGCCGGTCGTGGAGCCCGACCGGTGCCACCCGCCCGCGCAGCCGCCGCCGAGCGTGAAGATCGCCCGCCCGTTCCAGCTCGACGAGCGCCGCGCCGGCGTCGGCGTTGCCTCACGCAACGGATCGTGCAGCATCGTCGTCTGGACGACAGCCCGGTTCGCGCTCCCCGTCTCCATCCGGACGATGAACGGATCGCCCGCGTCCGTCTTGGCGAGATCAGCCGGGTACGACGTCGACCCGGCCGGCCATTTCACGAACGCGCCCGCGGTCGTCCGGTAGAAGTAGTCGACCCGCGGCTTGACCGTGCAGTCGGCGTCGAGCGGAGCGCCGAGCGTCCCGCCGATCACCGGGATCGTGAACTGAGCCGTCTCACACACGAACGGCTGCTCGTGCGGCCCCGAGAACACCGGCCCCTGGCGCGGATAGTTGCGCACGTCAAGCGTCGTCCGCCGTCCTCCGGCCTCGGCCCGCAGCACGTTCGATCCCAGCCGCAGGCCCCCGACCAGTCCGGTCAGACCGTCCTCGTCCTCGCTGAACACCGACGACACGTCCTTGCCGTTGAGCGTCACCCGGACGTGAGCGTCCGGTGCCTCGACATGGACGAGCGCGTCGCCGCCGGTGATCTTGTCCGGGCGGCCGGACAGGATCTCCAGCTTCACCTCCCGCGACGCCACGGCCGGAACCGCGGGCAGGACGAGCGCGCTGGCGAGCAGGACGACGGCCAGCCGAACTGGTCGGGAACCGATCACGAGTCCTCCTCCTAGTGGGCGGCCACCTCGTAGACGCGGGCGATATCAGGAGTCGTGCTGGACGGATCGGTGATCGTCAGCCGGATCTGGTCGATCGCCGCCGAGGTCACCGGGGTCGAGACCAGGGCGCGGGTGTTCGCGGTGTAGCTCCCGAGCTGGACCCAGCCCGCCGAGGTGTGGCCCTCGACTGTGAACGCGGTCAGAACGGTGCCGGTGGCAACATTCGGGTACCCGTACCCGCTGTAGACGTCCACCTGACTCACATCCTTGTAGGTCCCCAGATCCACTGTGAGCACCGGCGCCGTGTCACCCACCGCCGACATCCAGCGTCCGCTGTCCAGACACGACCCGTCAACCGCGTTCGGCGCGCCCGAGTTCGCGTCGTACGTCGAGGACGCGGTCACCGTCGCCCCGCGGGCGAGGTGATCGGAGCACGGTGAGACCGCCGGCGCACCGGCCAGCCAGTCGCGGATGAACGCCCCCTCGTACTCGCCCGACAACAGGCTCCAGTTCTTGTCGAACATGACCGGAGCCCAGAAGTTGTCGAACACCCAGCCGAGCCACCCGATCTGCGGACGCGCGTCCAGGTACTGCCGCAAGGGCAGTCCCCAGCCGGACGTCGTACCGGCGGTGACCTGGTTCGCCGACGGCGACGGGTCCCAGCCGAACTCCGTCAACACCACCGGCAAGGTCGCCGAGGCGTTGCCGAACTTCGGATCGAGACTGGCTGCGGTTGCCGGGCCTTGGTTCGGATAGAGGTGGTAGACGTACGCGATGTTGCCGCCGGTGATCGGGTCGGTCAGCGCGCCGTTGAGCCGCGTGCTCCAGGACGGGCTGCCCATCAGGATCACGTTCGACGCCACCGAGCGGATCGAGTCCACCACCGGCTGGATGTACGACTTCCAGGTGGCCCAGTTGTCCGGCGCGATCGGCTCGTTGAACACCTCGAACAACACGTTCGGGTTGTTCGCGTACCGCGGCGCGATGAAGTCCCAGAAGCCCTTCACGTCGGACTGCGGTACGGCGCCGGCCGCGTCGCCGTAGTTGCGGACCAGATGCAGGTCGATGATCACGTAGAGGCCCTTGGCAACGGCGTGGTCGACGTACGGCTTGATGTAGGTCGCGTCGTACGCGTTCAGGTCCTTGCCGATGGCCTCGGTGACGAGCAGGCGCAGCACCTTGGAGTTCCAGCCGTTCGAGACGGTCATGTCGATCAGGTCGTCGATCGGCTTGGAGTTGCAGTCGGTGCAGACGTCGTTCTGCTCGGGAGCGATGACGGACAGACCTTTGAGGGTCACGGCGGTCCCGGCGCTGTTCTTGATGCGATTGCCTTCGGTGTGCAGGGCGGACAGGGCGGTGGTGCTCGCCGTGGCATTCACCAGGGAGGCAGCGGAGAACACCAATGCGGTACACAGGGCGGCCAAAGACTTTCGGAGCGCATGATGGGGCACAGCATCATCCCTTTCAGTCGCGATGGGTGCGGATCTCCTCCGGCCAGGCGATCCGGGTGCCGAGGCCGTCGGTGAGGAGACGTTGGTAGTCGGCCAGATGAGTGGGATCGTTGCGGACCTTGCGTGGTGACAGGCCTTCGGTCAGGCAGAAGCTGACCAGTGCGCCAACCGCCTCGCCGATGCTCCATTCGACCGGGTGCAGGCGGTAGCAACCATTGGTGATGTGCGTCGTGCCGATGTTCTTGTTCGCGGGCAGCAGGTTGTCGACGCGGACCGGGATCAGCGCGCCGAGCGGGATCTGGAACGGGTACGCCTCGATGTCGACGTACGTCCGGCCCGCCGTGCTCGGATGCAGATCGATCCGGTACCGGCCGAGGCCGACGGCATCCGCGAACAGTTCGCTGCCCGCGCCGTCGGGCCGGGCCTCGACCCCGACGTGCTGCTCGAGCACGGTGAACTCGGCCTGGATGCGACGCGATTCCCGGATGTACGGCGCCTTGGCCAGGCCGTCCGCCGTACCGGTGACGTCCGGGCGCAACCGCAGCCCGGGATAGCCGCCCTCGGTCTGCATCCAGTAGAGAAAGGACAACGACAGGTCCCGGCTCGCGGCCGGCGCCTTCGCCGGGTCGGGCCCGCCGAGCAGCGGCTGTTCCCAGTAGTCGAGCTGCGGCCAGTTGACCACCGTGACGTCCGGGATCGCCTTGTCGACAAAGTTGCTGCTGGCAAGGATTTGTCGATAGCGCCAGAGCGAGAACGGCGCTCGCCGATCCGGATTCGCTTCGAGCAGCTTCCACTCACGCTGCTCCAGCGTCACCGGTACGACGTCGGTCCAGGACAGCTGCGACCCCGGCCAGAACGGCGCGACCGTGTCCCGCCAGTGCGCGTAGCCGGCCGGGCGGTCGATGGTGTGGTCCTCCCCCGCCCGGTGCTCGAGCGCGAAGCACCACGAGAACGCCTGCTGATCAAGGGGATTCGCCACCTCCGGCGCGTGCAGCTCACCGGTCTGATCGCGACCCTCCGCACCGATCACGTGCTCGACATTCGCGAGCTCGAGCAGGTCTCCGAGCTCGGTCGCGTCGACGACGTACGTCGCGGAGACCGCGAACTCGCCGCCGCTGCGCAGATCCTTGAACGTCACCGCCTCGATCTCGTCACCGTTGGCCTCGGCAACCATCGCCTCGTGCTCGAGGAACACCCGGAGCCGACCGGACGCGCGCCAGGGAGCGAGCATCTCCTCCAGGACCGCCGCAGCAACGCGGGGCTCGTGGCAGAACCGGCTGACGACACCGAGCCCCGGGTCGAGCAGCGGATTCGCAGCGGCTTCGGGCGTCAACGGGTAGTTGCGCCGGTAGTAGTCGCGGATCCGGCGGCGCAGTTCGGCGTACCCGCCGGCGGCGTACTGCTCGATCCACGGGTGCTCGTCGGGTGGCACCAGTTGGCTGGTCAGCTGGCCACCCAGCCAGTCGGTCGGCTCGGTCAGTACGACGCGGTGACCCAGCCGTACCGCGGTCAGCGCGGCCGCGACCCCTCCGAGTCCGCCGCCGACGACCAGGACATCCGTCTCGAGTTCCACCCGTTCACTCCTCTACTCGGGGCGCGGCGACGGTTTCGCCGGCCACCAGATCACAGGCCACCAGTTGGCTGACCGGTTCCGCGTCCGGGTTCTCGACCCGCGCCACCAGGGCGTCGATCGCGATCCGGCCGATCTCCTTGCGCGGGATGACCAGGCAGTCCCAGCGGTGACCGGGTTCGTCGCCGGATCCCTCCAGGACTGCGACGGACACGTCCGCCGGGATGCTCAGCCCACGTGCTGCCAGCCCGCTCCGCAACTGCTCGGCCAGCCCGATGTTCTCGGCGACCACCGCGGTCTCCGGTCCGGACGCCAGTTCGTCCAGCCACTCCTCGCTCAGCTCCGGTTCGCCGCGGTAGCCGGGCGAGCGGTCGTGCAGACCGAGCCGCTCGATCGCGTTGCGGTAGCCGGCCCGGCGATCGGCGTACGCCTCCTGCTCGATCCCGGAGCGCAGGTACGCGAAGTGCCGGTGACCGCGCTCGGCGAGCGATGAGACGAGGCTGTCGGCGGCCGACACGTAGTCCGGGATGATGCACGGGATCTCCGCGCCGGCGACCTCGCGGCGGCCGATGTGGACGAACAGATACCCGTCGTGCCACAGCCGGGCCAGCTCCTCGCGATCGGTCGCGGCACCGAGCAGCACGGTGCCGTCGGCGAGATTGAGGCGGTTCGTGCCGTCGCGGTAGATCCGGCGGCGGCCGTCGCTCGTCCCGGTCGAGGTGAACAGGACCAGGTCGTACCCGATCTCCTCGGCGCGCTCCTCGATCCCGAGCAGGAACTCGAAGTAGAAGTCCTCGCGGGCGTGCGGGAACACGGCCTCGAAGGTATGGACGCCGAGGAGCCGGTTGCGCTTGTTGCGGAGGTTGCGGGCGGCCGCGTTCGGGACATAGCCGAGCTCCTTGACCGCGGCCCGGATCCGATCCTGGGTCTCCTCCGGGATCCGGTCGATGTCACCGCTGACCACCCGGGACACGGCGGACTGGGAGACACCCGCAAGGCGGGCGACGTCGGACTGTCGTGGCGCTTTCATGCGTTCTCCTGCAACCAGCAGTGGGTCCATCGACCGTTGGGCAGTTCGGTCCGCGGCGGCGCTTCGGTCCGGCAGACATCCATCGCGAACGGACAGCGCGGGTGGAACCGGCACCCCGTCGGCGGGTCGATCAGGCTGGGCGGCTCGCCGAGACCCTCCGCACCGAACAGATCCGGCCGGTCCCTGCGCTCGGGATCGGGCGACGAGTCGATCAGCAACCGCGTGTACGGGTGCAGCGGATCGGCGATCACGTCCTCTTTCGGACCGCCTTCGACCATGCGTCCGGCGTACATCACGACGATGTCGTCGCACAGGTAGCGTGCGCTGGCGATGTCGTGCGTGATGTACAGCAGGGCCAGGCCGTCCTCGGTCCGCAACCGGTCGAGCAGGTTGAGCATCTCCAGCCGGATCGACACGTCCAGCATCGAGATCGGCTCGTCACCCAGCAGCACCTTCGGCTCGACCGCCAGCGCCCGCGCGATCACCACCCGCTGCCGCTGCCCGCCGGACAGCTCGTGCGGGAACTTGTCGAGGTACTGCTCGGCCGGCGTCAGGCTGACCCGCTCCAGCAGCTCGGTGACCTTCTGGTCCAGCTCGGCGCGAGTCCGTACGGCGTGGTGGAGCTTGACCGCTCGCTCCAGGTTGTACCGGACCCGATGCAGCGGGTTCAGCGAACCGAACGGGTCCTGGAAGATCAGCTGTACGTCGCTGTAGTACGACCGCGGCTTGCCCTTCACGGTCTCACCGTGCAGCCGGATCTCGCCCGACGTCGGCGGGTAGAACCGCGCCAGCAACCGCGCGAGCGTGGTCTTCCCACTCCCGCTCTCACCGACCAGCGCCACGATCCGGCCCGGCTGCAACGCGAGCGTCGCGTCCTCCACCGCACGAACCGTCGACCGGCCCGCGGGGAAATGCTTCGAGACCGCCCGGGCCTCGAGAACAGGTTGGCTCATAGCTGATCATCTCCCGACGGGTACAGCCGGCAGGCGACGGCGTGGTCCTCGATCGTCAGTAGTTCGGGTCGTTGCTCGTCGCAACCGTCGAAGCGGTCCACACAGCGCGGGTGGAACGGGCACCCGGGCGGTGGGTTGCGCAGGTCCGGCGGGCTGCCGGGGATGCCGCTCAGCTTGCGGAGCGGCGAGCGGAGTGGCGGGAACGAGTCGCGCAGGCCGCGCGTGTACGGGTGGCGGGGCTTGGTGTACAGCGACTCGGCGGTGCCGATCTCGACGATGCGGCCGCCGTACATGATCGCGATCCGGTCGGCGAGCTCCAGGAGCAGCGAGAGGTCGTGGGTGACGAAGACGACCGCGAACCCGAGCTCGCGGCGCAGACGCAGTACCTGGGCGAGGATCTGGCGTTGCATCACCACGTCGACGGCTGTCGTCGGCTCGTCCATCACGACCAGCTCGGGACCGCAGGCGAGCGCCAGGGCGATGCTGGCCCGTTGCCGCATGCCGCCGGACAGCTCGTGCGGGTAGCTGCGCACGCGGTCCGCCGAGATCCCGACCATCCCGAGCAGCTCGGCCGCGCGGTCCCAGGCAGCTTTCTTGCTGAGGGTCTTGTCATGAGCGCGCAGTACGTCGACGAACTGGGCGCCGACCCGCATCACCGGGTTGAGAGCGTCCATCGCGCTCTGCAGGACGATCGCGAGCGAGGTCCACCGCAGCGACCGCAGCTCGGTCGGCGCCAGGCCGACGAGGTCCGTCGGCTCGCCGTCGTGCGGGTGGAAGGTGATCCGGCCCGCCGTGGTGACGGCCGGAGGCCGTTGGAGCCTGGTCAGCGCGGTGATCAGCGTGGACTTCCCCGACCCCGACTCCCCTGCCACCCCGAGGATCTCGCCCCGGCGCAGCTCGAAGGTCACCTCGTCACACGCCCGCACGGGCCGGTCCCCGGTCACGTAGTCGACCGTGAGCCCCTCGACCGCGAGGACCGTCGTCCGCGTCCGCGGTTCCGTGATCGTCATGCTTCCACGGCCTTCCTGGCCCGGACGAGCACCGACCGGCGGGCCTGTCGCAGTTTCGGGTTGGACACTTCGTCGACGCCGAAGTTCACCAGCGTCGCCGCCGTACCGATCAGCGCGATACACAACCCGGGCGGCACGAACCACCACCACAGACCCCGCAGTACTGCGCTCTGCTGCTGCGCGGCCTGGATCATCGTGCCCCAGCTGATCGAGCCGGAGTCGGTGATGCCGAGGAACGCCAGCCCGGCCTCGGCCATCACGCCGCCGATCATCCCGTGCAGGAACATCGCCGAGATCCAGCCGGTCAGATGCGGGAGCACTTCGAAGAAGATCAGCCGCCGGTGCGGCTCGCCGACCATCCGCATCGCCAGCACGAAGTCGCGGCTGCTCAGGCTGAGCGACTGCGCCCGCAGCGTCCGCGCGCCACCCGACCAGCCGAACAGGCCGATGATCAGCGCGATCACGAACGGGCCGGTGCCTTGGACATACCCCGCGACGATCAGGATCAGCGGGAGGACCGGCATCACCAGGAACAGGTTGGTGAGGAAGTTCAGGCCGTTGTCGACGGCGCCGCCGAAGTACCCGGCCGGCACGCCGACCAGGATTGCGATCAGCGTGCCGATCGCCGCGGCCAGGATCCCGACCAGCATCGAACCGCGCGCGCCGGCGATCGTCTGTGCGAGCACGTCCTGGCCGAACTGCGTCGTACCGAAGAGGTGGTGCGCGCTGGGCGGCTGCGAGATCGCGCTGATGTCGTTCGCGCGCGGATCCAGCGGCAGGAGCGGGCCGACGATCGCGAGCAGCACGAAGAAGGCGAGCACGCCGAGACCGAAACGAACCTTCCAGCTCTTGAGCATGATCATCCCCTCGCCCGGATCCGTGGATCGAGCAGGACGTAGGCCAGGTCGGCGACCAGGTTGGCCAGCAGTACGGCGAGCGTGATCAGCAGGAAGACGCCCTGCATCATCGGGTAGTCGCGCTTCTGCAGCGACTCGTAGAGCAGGTAGCCGATGCCCGGATAGCTGAACACGATCTCGGTCAGCAGCGCACCGCCGACGACTCCGCCCAGCGCCATCGCGAACCCGGTGAAGCTCGGCAGCATCGCGTTGCGGGCGGCGTACCTGAACATCACCCGTTTAGGCGAGAGGCCCTTCGCCTGGGCGAGCAGAACGTAGTCCTCGCGGACCGTGGTGACGGTCATGTTCCGCATCCCGAGCAGCCAGCCGCCGAAGGCCGAGAACACGATCGTTGCTGCTGGCAACACTCCGTGATGCAGCACGCTGACGGCGTACGCGAGGCTGAAGCCCTGGGAAAGGTCGGCGTCGTACCCGCCGGACAGCGGCGTCCAGCCGAGGACGAAGCCGAAGATCCAGAGGGCGAGCAGGGCCACCCAGAAGTACGGGACGCTGCTCAGGAACGTGGTGAACGGGGTCAGGATCGCGTCGAGACGACTGCCGGCCTTCCAGCCGGCCACGACGCCGAGCAGGGTGCCGATCGCGAACGCGGTGACGGTCGTCGTACCGACGAGCAACAGCGTCCACGGCAGCGCCTGCCGGACCAGGTCGGCGACCGGGACCGGGAAGTTGACCACGGAGACGCCGAGGTCACCGTGGGACAGCTGGCGGAGGTAGTCGGCGAACTGCTGGGCCAGGTTGGCGTGCGGGTTGCCGAAGATCGCGCGGATCGACATCAGCGTCTCGGCCGGGACCTGCTGACCGCTGACCCGTTCGAGTTCCTCGACGATCGCCGACGACGGATCGCCGGGCATCAGCCTCGGGAGCAGGAAGTTCAGCCCGATCGCGGCGGCCGCGGCGGCCAGGTAGAAACCCAGCCGCCGGGCCAGGAAAGCCCACCGCATGGGTCAGCTCCCCCGGCGCTGGAGCTTCAGCATGGTCAGGATCGTGTCCGGGCCCATCCCGACGAACGGGATGTGGTCGAAGTCGTCCGGCGTCGGCCAGCCGGTCCAGCGCGTCGCGTTGATGTCGACGAAGTAGAAGTTGTTGTAGATCGGGCTGAACGGGACCTTGTCGACGACGATCTTCTGCAGTTCGCGGCCGAGCGTCTTCAGCTGGTCGACGTTGTCGGTGCGCTCCATCGAGGCCAGGATCGAGTCGGTCGTCGGGTCGCTCCAGCGGCCCTGGTTCAGCGTCGCCGACTTGCCGATCGGGACCTTGAACGAGCTGCTGAGGAAGCGGTAGACGCCGTACACCCCGGAGCCGCCGGTGGACGCGGCGGCCAGGTCGAACTGGCCGAGGTTCTGCTTGTCGTAGTACCCGGCGCTCGGCTGGCCGGCGCCCTTCACCTGCAGACCGAGGTTCTGCTTCCAGGTGTTGATCAGGATGTCGGCGTAGTTGCCCCAGCCCCAGTCGGAGTTGAACAGGATGCTCGGCTGGTACCGCTTGCCGTCCTTGACCAGCGCTCCGTTGTCGATCGTCCAGCCGCCGGCGGCCAGCTCGGCCTTCGCCGCGGCGGCGTCGACCTTCTGGACCTTGCCCTTGTACGCCGGGTCGAGCCAGTCGGCGAACAGCTGGTCGGAGAGTCCGGTCGGGCCGGCCTCGGTACCGGGCCGTTGCAGCGTGGTGACGACGGCGGTGCGGTCGATCGTGAGCGCGAGCGCCCGCCGTACGTGCACGTCGTCGAAGGGCGCCTTGGCGGTGTTGAACAGGACGGACATCGCGCCGCCGTTGGAGTAGAGCTGGTAGAGGTGCTTGTCCGGGTCCTTGGCGACGTACTCCTTCTCGCCGTTCGGCCAGCTCGCGGACGCCCAGTCGATGTCCCCCTTCAGCAGCTGCGCCTTGAGAGCGTCGGCGCTGGTCGGGATGATCTTGTACGTCGTCATCGGCAGCTTCCCGCCCCAGTAGTCGGTGCGGGCCCGGAGCGTGATCTGCTGCGGCTTGAACTCCTCGAGCGTGAACGGACCGGTGCCGATCGGGTCCGGGTTCGTCCAGGTGTTGAGGTTCTGCGTCGACCAGATGTGCTTGGGGACCATCGGGAGCAGGATGTTCGCGAACTGGTTCAGCGTCGCGTACGACGGCTCGGCGAAGACAACCTTCACGGTGCTGTCGTCGACCTTCTGCACCGACTTGTAGGTGACACCCGCGATGCTGAAGTCCGGCTTCTCGATCGGGAGACCCAGCGAGTAGACGACGTCGTCCGCGGTGAACTGCTGCCCGTCGGACCAGGTCACGTCCTTGCGCAGCTTGATCGTCAGCTGCTTGCCCTGCCCGGAGAACGTCCAGCTCTCCGCCAGCCACGGCTTCACCACGCCGCCCTCGCCGTAGTCGACCCGCATCAGCGGCTCGTAGACGAGCTCCATGTTCGGCGCCTTGTCGGTCGCCGGGCCCATCACGTTGTAGTTGCGGACGAACGTCGTACCGCCGTCGGTCTTGCCGTAGACGACCGACGCCTCCGCCGCACCGCCGCCACTGCCGGCCGGCTTGGCGGCGGGACCTGAGCATCCCGCCGCCAGCACCGCACCGACCACCAGCAAGACCCGCCATCGACTGCGCATATCTCTCACCCCAGAACTAGAGCGGCTGCACGTTCATACGTATGAGCACTCGGGTATGAGCTATTTCCGGGTTGCTCTTACGTATGCGCAGGAACCTACGAACGTTACGTGCGCATGTCAAGACCGAGACGGCTCAGCAACGACAATTCGCGGATACTGCCCCGCGACGGACAGGTCGTAGATGGCCTGCACCCGCCAACCGCGGGTCAGTTGAGCGGCCTGCGTCTGGCTGAGGACGGCGATCAGCCGCCCTCCCGGACGCAACGCCCGGCGCCACTCGCGGACGTACGGCCCGAGGTCCCCGATGCTGAGCCGCACGTCCCAGGGCGGGTTGGTGATGATGCGATCAGCGGTCACGTCCAACCGCCGCGCATCCCCGAGCCGCCACAACACCCCGCCGCCCGCCTTTCCGCCGCCTGTCTCCGCGGCGCCCGTCGCGGGCGCGTTCGCCCTGGCGGCATCGACCGCGGCGGGGTCGCGGTCGATGCCGACGTACGCAGCTCGCGGCTCGATCGCGTGTGCTTCGAGCAGCACCGTCCCGGCACCGCAGAACGGATCGAGGACCGTGTGGCCCGGCGCGATGCCAGCGAGCCGAGCCATCGCGGCAGCAACCGGCGGATGCAGACTCCCCCGCACGGTCCGCGTCCGCCACGCCCGCCGATGCAGCGGTACGGCGTACGGCCGCAGCCCGACCCACAACGTCTTCCCGTCCAGCACGACCCGCCACTCGGACCGCTCGACCGGCGGCACAGCACCACCGCGCCGCGAGTGGTACCGCCCACCGAGCCGCGCACCCACCAGGTCCTCGACGTCGAACCGATTGAAGTTCCGAGCCCCCACGAACGACGCACTGACCGCGAACGCACCCGACCCCGCCGGCAACTCCAACGACCGAACCGCCGCCGCCAGCGCATCCCTGGTCCGCCCAGGATCAACCACAGCGCCGTGTACGACGAACACATCGTCCGCCAGCCGCGGCGGA
Organism: Kribbella sp. NBC_00662; assembly: GCF_041430295.1. GTDB lineage: Bacteria > Actinomycetota > Actinomycetes > Propionibacteriales > Kribbellaceae > Kribbella. The sequence continues at coordinate 8,100,254 of NZ_CP109029.1, forward strand.
CCGCACTCGCCTGACGCCCACTCGACAACCACCTGCCGCTTGGACACCTCGACCACCCGATGCCCCGCAGCGACGACCTCCTCAGCCGCCAGTCCTTCCAACCCCGTGACAGTCCGCACCAGCACCAAGTGCATGGAGAATCTCCCGGATAGCACCCGGGAACAACCAACTGGTCACTCCCGCATCGCTGACCGCGGGAAACCTCGAACAGGCCAGCGGAAGGCTAGCCCACGCGGAAGAAGTATGGCTCCATGGCGGAGATGATGGCATGCGCCGGATGGTGCGTCCTACTGAATTACGCAGGTAGCGAGCAGAGCCCGGGTTTCGGCGACAACCCGATCGGTGAACTCGGGATCGCGCACCTGCTGGGAGCCGAGCATCGGCTTACCGCGTTCGTCGTAGTAGATGCCCGACGCCTCGGAGTCGGAGGTCAGTACCTCGGTGAGCACCCGCGCCGCGCGCTTCGGCGTGCTCCAGTACTTAATCATCGGCGCCAGCGGCGACAGCACGTACTTCGACACGAACCTCACCACCGGTCCGGCGTCACGGCCGAGCCCGCTGCCGGGGCTGAATCCCGGCTCGACCGCGTTGAACCGCAGCCGGGGCGTCTCCCGCGCGAACGCCAGCACGGTGGCGAGGTTGCCCTGCTTCGAGGTCGCGTACGCGTCGAAGCCCGGTCGTGAGGAGCCGCCCGGCTTCCACTCGCCGCGCGCACTCGCCTCGACCGAGATGAACCGCGCGCCACGAAAGCCGGCCATGACGGCAGGCTTACGGTCAGGGTCCTCGACTCCGGAGGAGACGAACACGACGTTGGCGCCGTCCGGCAGATGCGGCACGAGGGCCTGCGTGAACGCGAACGGACCGAGGTGGTTGGTCGCATAGGTGAGGTCCCACCCCTGCGACGTCGTACGGTGCTCCAGCGGGAAGATGCCGGCGTTGTTCAGCACGCCCGCGACGGGCAGGCCGAGGGCGACGATCTCACCCGCGGCCCGCCGTACGCTCCCGAGGTCGGAGAAGTCGGCGACGACCGATACCGAGCGTCCGCCTCTCGCCTCGATCTGCCGCTCGATCACGGCGAGCTTCGCCGGATCGCGTCCGACCAGCACGACCGTGCCGTGCGCGGCAAGCTCGAGGGCGGTACGACGGCCGATACCGGACGTCGGCCCGGTGATGATCCAGGTTCTCTGCGAGTTCATGCGACGAGTCTCGGTCGGTCGTCATCGCTCAACCAGCGGTCCGGTTTTCGTAGGACTGACAGGACCAGGACCGGACCGTCACTCGATCAGCTGCTGCGTGCCGAGGACGATGGCCAGGGCCAGCCGTTCCGCGTCCTCGGTTCCGGGTTCGGCGGTGTAGACCATCAGCCGTACGTCGTCGGTGGCGACGAACAGGACGTCGCAGTCGAGACTGATCGGCCCGACGGACGGATGGTCGACCACCTTGCGCTTCGACTGCGCCTGGTCCGGTTCCGCGTCGTCCCGCGCCCACAGCTCGGCGAACCGGGGACTGTGCGCGGTGAGCTCGCGGACCAGGGTCCGCAGGTGCTGATCCGCCGGGTAGCGCGCCGCGGTCCGGCGCAGGTCGGCTACCTGCCCGGCCAGCAGCTCTGCCTTCTCCTCGGGCGAATGGACCACCCGGGTACCGGGGCCGACGAAGTTGCGCCAGAGCGCGTTCCGTTCGAGCCCCTGCAAGGACGTCGTCTCACCCATCAGCGCGTCGTACGGCGGGTTCGCGTCGAGCAGCGTCCACGTCGCGTCGTACACGGCAACCGGTGTATCTGCGACCCGATCGAGCAGTCGCTGCACGCTGGCACTGATCCGCGACGGCACGACGCCCGGGCCCGGCGCGGACAACCCGGCCAGCTCGAAGAGCAGGTCATGCTCGGAGTCGGACACACGCAGCGCGCGAGCCAGCGCCTCGACGACCTGTGGCGACGGGGATGTCGCCCGGCCTTGTTCCAGCCGGGTCAGGTAGTCGGTCGAGATACCCGCCAGACCGGCGAGCTCCTCGCGCCGCAGCCCGGTTGCGCGTCGACGGCTGCCCGGCGCCAGACCGACCGCGCCGGGCGACACCCGGTCACGCCACCGACGGACCGCCCGGCCGAACTCCCACTCTTGCACGAGTCCAGTGTGCGCGGCCGCGGCGTACTTATCGTGGCCCTGACACTCCCAGGACGAGCGGCTACAGGTAGGTCTGTGTGCTGGGAGGTGCGGATTCCATCCAGGCCAGGACGCCGGTGAGGGCTTCTTCGGTCATGGCGAAGTGGACGGTGCGCTCGTGCAGGTCGGCGTCGACGATCACGTGGCCGGCGTACGTCACGAGGGGCTCGTTGCCCATCGGGCGGCGGGTGGTGATGCCGTCGAGCTGGCGGCGGTTGACGACGAGCTTGGGCCACCAGGCCAGGCTGAAGACCCGGAACCACTGCAGCTCGTCGCCGACGTAGCGGGCCAGACCGAGGGCCCAGCCGCGGCCGTGCTCCTTCTCGGCGAGCTGGAGGCTGCAATCAAAAGTTCCGCCGTCCCTGGACAACCAGCGACGGCGGAACGCGACAAGCACGATGAACAATACGGCGGCAAGCAGACAGACCCCGACGACATCGAGGACTGTCCTCATACCTTGCCGACCCTTTCCGGTGCCCAATGTCCGGTACACCCCGGGCACCGGAGGAGAACCGTACTGTCAGTGACGATATTCGATTATGGCAGGGAGATCAGGACGTCTGCTCGGCGGCCCGGACCCTGGCCTCGGCAAGCCGGACCTCGTCGGTGGCCTCGTCGGTTTCGCTGCCGGTGGCCAGGGCCTCCTCGAGTTCGCGCCGGGCTTCCTCGAGGTCGATGTCGTGACCCATCTCGGCGTTCTCGGCCAGGATCGAGACCCGGTTGTTCGCCACCGAGATGAAGCCGTCCGGCGCGGCCGCGACGAAGTACTCGTCGTCGACGGTCCGCACCTGGACGGTGCCGCCCTGCAGCAGACCCAGCAGCGGCGCGTGGCCGGGCAGGATGCCGACGTCGCCGTCCGTGGTCCGGGCGATCACGATCTTCGCCTGCCCCTGCCAGACCGTCCGCTCGGCGGCGACCAGCGCCACCTCCAAGTGGTCAGCCATCTCAGTTTTCCTTCTGCAGCTCGGCCCACTTGCGGTCGACGTCCTCGAGCGAACCGACGTTGAAGAAGGCCTGCTCGGCGACGTGGTCGTACTCGCCCTCGGTGATCTTCTTGAACGACTCGATCGTGTCCTTCAGCGGCACGGTCGAACCCGGGATGTTGGTGAACTTCTCCGCCATGTAGGTGTTCTGGGACAGGAACTGCTCGATCCGGCGCGCCCGCGCGACGGTGATCTTGTCCTCTTCGGAGAGCTCGTCGACACCGAGGATCGCGATGATGTCCTGCAGTTCCTTGTTCTTCTGCAGGATCTGCTTCACCCGGACGGCCACGTCGTAGTGCTCCTGGCCGATGTACTGCGGGTCGAGGATCCGCGACGTCGAGGTCAGCGGGTCGACGGCCGGGTACAGACCCCGGGCGGCGATGTCACGCGAGAGCTCGGTGGTCGCGTCCAGGTGCGCGAACGTGGTGGCCGGCGCCGGGTCGGTGTAGTCGTCGGCGGGCACGTAGATCGCCTGCATCGAGGTGATCGAGTGACCGCGGGTCGACGTGATCCGCTCCTGCAGCACGCCCATCTCGTCAGCCAGGTTCGGCTGGTAACCGACCGCGCTCGGCATCCGGCCGAGCAGCGTGGAGACCTCGGAACCGGCCTGGGTGAACCGGAAGATGTTGTCGATGAACAGCAGCACGTCCTGCTGCTTGACGTCGCGGAAGTACTCCGCCATGGTCAGCGCCGACAGCGCGACGCGAAGACGCGTGCCCGGCGGCTCGTCCATCTGGCCGAACACCAGCGCGGTGTCCTTGAAGACGCCGGCCTCTTCCATCTCGTTGATGAGGTCGTTGCCCTCACGGGTCCGCTCGCCCACGCCGGCGAACACCGACGTACCACCGAAGTTGTGGGCGATCCGGTAGATCATCTCCTGGATCAGAACGGTCTTGCCGACACCCGCACCGCCGAACAGGCCGATCTTCCCGCCCTGCACGTACGGCGTGAGCAGGTCGAGCACCTTAATGCCGGTCTCCAGCATCTCGGTCTTGGACTCGAGCTGGTCGAAGGCCGGAGCCTTGCGGTGGATCGGCCAGCGCTCGGTGATCTCGAACTCGGACTCGTCCTGGTTCAGGCACTTGCCGGTCACGGACCAGACCCGGCCCTTGGTGACGTCGCCGACCGGCACGGAGATCGCCGCGCCGGTGTCGCGTACCTCGGCGCCGCGGACCAGGCCGTCGGTGGGCTTCATCGAGATCGCCCGGACGATGTTGTCGCCGACGTGCAGCGCCACCTCGAGGGTGATCGTCTGGGTCACGTCGCCCAGGGTGATGTCCACCTCGAGCGCGTTGTACATGTCGGGCATCGCGTCCACAGGGAACTCGACGTCGACGACCGGGCCGATCACCCGGGCGACGCGACCGATGCCGGTGGCACCCGCCTCGTTGTTCTTCTCGGTAACCGTGGCAGTCATCTCTCTCACTCGCTCCCGGCGCTCGCGTCGGCCAGCGCGCTGGCGCCACCGACGATCTCGCTGATTTCCTGGGTAATTTGCGCCTGCCGGGCCTGGTTCAGGTCCCGGGTCAGGCTCTCGATCAGGTCCTGCGCGTTGTCCGTCGCGGACTTCATCGCCCGCTGCCGGTTGGCCAGCTCGGAGGCCGCCGCCTGCAGCATGCAGTAGTGGATCCGGCTGGCGACGTACTTCGGCAGCAGCCCGTCGAGAACCTCTTCGGCGGACGGCTCGAACTCGTACAGCGGCAGCACGTCGTCGGCCGCCGGCGCCTCCTCGCCCTCGACGACCTCCAACGGCAGCAGCCGGATCACGTCCGGGCGCTGGGTCAGCATCGACACGAACCGGGTGAAGACGATGTGGATCTCGTCCACGCCGCCTTCCTCGGTCGGGGTCAGGAAGGACTCGATCAGGGCGTCGGCGATCTCCCGGGCCCGGGCGAACGACGGCGCGTCGGAGTCACCGCTCCACGACTGCGCGACCTCACGCTGCCGGAAGTGGTAGTAGGCGATGCCCTTGCGGCCGCTGAGGAACGAGACGATCTCCTTCTCGTCCTCGCGCAGCATCTGGTTCAGCCGCTCCCCTTCGCGGATCACGTTCGCCGAGTAGGCACCGGCCTGACCGCGGTCGGAGGTGATCAGCAGGACGGCGGCCCGCTTCGGGTTCGGCTTCTCGGTGGTCAGCGGGTGGTCGACGTTCGAGAACGTCGCCACCGCCGACACGGCGCGGGTGAGCTCACGCGCGTACGGACCGGCCGCCTGGGCGCGCTGCTGCGCCTTGACGATCCGGGACGCCGCGATGAGCTCCATCGCGCGGGTGAGCTTCTTGATCGTGGAGACCGAAGCCTTCCGATCGCGAAGCTCCCGCAGGTTGGCCGGCATCGGTCAACCCCTCTTCTGCTTGACGATCTGCTCCTGCTCGACGTCCTCTTCGTCCATCGCGACGGCCTCGGCCTCGGTGCCCAGCAGGGTGCCCTCGGAGGTCTGGAACGTCGGCTTGAACGCCTGCAGCGCGTCGGTGACGGCCTGCGCCTCGTCGTCGCCGAACAGGCCGGACTCACGGATGCCGTCGAGCACCTTGCTCTCGCGGCGCAGGTAGTCCAGGAAGTCCCGCTCGAAGCGGAGCACGTCGTTCACCGGTACGTCGTCGAAGTGGCCGCGGGTACCGGCCCAGATCGAGACGATCTGGTCCTCCACCGGGTACGGCGAGTACTGCGGCTGACGGAGCAGCTGGACCAGCCGCTGACCGCGGTCGAGCTGCCGGCGGGAGGTCGCGTCGAGGTCGGACGCGAACATCGCGAACGCCTCCATCGCGCGGAACTGGGCCAGGTCGATCTTCAGCGAGCCGGAGACGTTCTTCATGCCCTTGACCTGCGCGGCGCCGCCGACCCGGGAGACCGAGATACCGACGTCGATGGCCGGCCGGATGTTGGCGTTGAACAGGTCCGACTGCAGGAAGATCTGGCCGTCGGTGATCGAGATGACGTTGGTCGGGATGAACGCCGAGACGTCGTTGGCCTTGGTCTCGATGATCGGCAGACCGGTCATCGAGCCCGCGCCGAGCTCGTCGGACAGCTTCGCGCAGCGCTCCAGCAGGCGGCTGTGCAGGTAGAAGACGTCACCCGGGTAGGCCTCGCGGCCCGGCGGGCGACGCAGCAGCAGCGACATCGCGCGGTACGCTTCGGCCTGCTTGGTCAGGTCGTCGAAGACGATCAGCACGTGCTTGCCCTGGTACATCCAGTGCTGGCCGATGGCCGAGCCGGTGTACGGCGCGACGTACTTGAAGCCGGCCGGGTCGGACGCCGGGGAGGCGACGATCGTGGTGTACTCCATCGCGCCGGCCTCTTCGAGCGCACCGCGGACGGCGGCGATCGTCGAGCCCTTCTGGCCGATGGCGACGTAGATGCAGCGGACCTGCTTGTCCGGGTCGCCGGACTCCCAGTTCGCCTTCTGGTTGATGATCGTGTCGATCGCGATCGCGGTCTTGCCGGTCTTGCGGTCGCCGATGATCAGCTCGCGCTGGCCGCGGCCGATCGGGATCATGCCGTCGATCGCCTTGATACCGGTCTGCAGCGGCTGGCGGACCTCCTGGCGGTCCATCACGCCGGCGGCCTGCAGCTCCAGCGCGCGGTCGCCCTCGAGGCCCTGGATCTCGCCCAGGCCGTCGATCGGCTTGCCCAGTGGGTCGACGACCCGGCCGAGGTAGCCCTCGCCGACCGGCACCGACAGCACCTGACCGGTCCGGCGGACCTGCTGGCCCTCCTCGATCCCGTCGAACTCACCGAGAACGACGACACCGATGTCGCGGACGTCCAGGTTCAGCGCGATACCCCGGGTGCCGTCCTCGAACTCGAGCAGCTCGTTGGTCATCGCCGAGGGCAGGCCCTCGACGTGCGCGATACCGTCACCCGCGTCGACGACGGTGCCGACCTCTTCGGCGGCCGTCTCGGCCGGTTGGTACTCGGTGACGAACCGATCCAGGGCGTCCCGGATCTCCTCCGGCCTGATCGTGAGCTCAGCCATTGTGTTTCCTGCTTCCTTGACCCTTGCTGGCCTGTTGTGGCTCTAAAGGCTTTCCCGACCCTTAGCGCCGCTGTATGTCGTTAAGGGGGTTCAGCCCGCGATGCGCCGTTGCGCCTCGTCGAGCCTGGCCGCGATGGTTCCGTCGATCACTTCGTCGCCGATGTCCACCCGGACGCCGCCGACCACGTTCGGGTCGACGATCACGTTCAGCTGGATGTCCCGGCCGTACTGCCGTCCGAGCGCCGTCGCGAGCCGGGTACGTTCGGCCTCGCTCAGGTCGGTTGCCACCCGCACGGTCGCGATGCTGGCGTTGCGCCGGGCCGCCGCGGCGACCTGGTACGACCGCATCGCGGCGGCGAAGCTGCGGCCCCGGCCGTCCACCGCACGCTCGGCCAGCCGCACCGTGACGGCGTCGGCCTTGCCCTGCAGCAGTCCGCCGAGCAGTTCCTGCCGGGCGTCCACCGGAATGCTGCGGTCGCTGAGCGTCTCGCTCAGTCCCCGCTCGGCCGCGACGATCCGGTCCAGCCGGAACAGCTCGTCCTCGACGTCGTCCAGCTTGCGCCGGCTGTCGGCGTACGCCACCTCGGCCTCGACGCTCAGCTGGTCGAGAGCATCGCCCAGGTCACGACCGCTGACCCAGCGACCCGACACCGCGACGGACAGGATCTCCAACGCCTGGGCGGAGATCTTGCCGCCGAACAACTGCTGCGCCAGGCCGATCTTGGCGTCCTTCGGCCGGGCCGGGTCGGTCAGCGCACGCCGGAGCGCACCGCTGCCGTCCAGCAACTTGGCGATCGAGAACAGCTCGCCGCCCAGCGACTCGGACGGGCTCGTACTCGCCAGGGCCTCCTCGGCCCGGGCGAGTGACTCGTGCGACGCGCCGCGCATCAGCCGTCCGTTCCGACGGCCTGACGAGCGGACTCCGACTCCTCCAGCTCGGCCAGGAAGCGCTCGACGGTCCGGCGCTGACGCGCCTCGTCCTCGAGCGACTCACCGACGATCCGGCCGGCCAGGGTGGTCGCCATCGTGCCGACCTCGCTGCGCAGCGAGGCGACCGCCTGGGCCCGCTCGGCGTCGATCTGGGTGCGCGCGTGCGTGACGATCCGCTCGGCCTCCACGTTCGCCTGCTCGCGCATCTCCGCGATGATCGCCGCACCCTGCTCGCGGGCGTCCTCGCGGATCTTCGCAGCCTCCTGGCGAGCCTCCGCCAGCTGCGCGTTGTACTTCTCCAAAGCAGCCTTCGCCTCGGCCTGGGCCTGCTTGGCCTCTTCCATCCCGCCTTCGATGGCCGCGGTCCGATCGGCGTACGCCTTCTCGAACTTCGGGACGACGACCTTGGCGAAGAGAACGGCCAGCAGGATCAGGAAGACGAAGCCGAAGATGATCTCGGCGGTGTGTGGCAGCAGCGGGTTGACCTGCTCGCCCTCCGCCGCCAGCGGTAGCACCAACGTCGTCATGTCTGGATCCTGTCAGTCAGTCGAAATAGGTCAGGCAGAACGGAAGACGAAGGCGAGGGCGATACCGATGATCGCCAGCACCTCGGTGACGCCGAAGCCGATCCACGCGATCGACTGCAGCTTGCTCTGGGCCTCGGGCTGACGCGCGGTGCCGTTGATCACGGCGGCGAAGATCAGACCGACGCCGACGCCCGGGCCGATCGCGGCCAGGCCGTAGCCGAGGACCGCGATGTTGCCGGAGATCTCGAGAGCGATGTTGCTCATGTGCACTGCTTCCTTTCGGTACGGATCGAAATCCGGTGTCCGTTTACTACGGGTCTAGGGGTACTGCGGTACTGCGGATCAGTGGTCGTCGGCGATGGCGCTGCCGATGTACTGCGCGGTCAGCACCACGAAGATGTAGGCCTGGATGCACTGGACGAACAGCTCCAGCCCGGCGATCGCGATGCCCATGAGGAACGTGATGACGCCGACGCCGCCGAGCGCGATGCTGCCGGACTCGAACACCATGTACTCGGCACCGAGCACGAAGACCAGCAGCAGGATGTGGCCGGCGAACATGTTGGCGAACAGCCGCAGGCTGAGCGAGATCGGCCGGACCAGGATGTTCGAGATGAACTCGATCGGGATCATCAGCGGCATCAGCCAGATCGGCACACCGGCCGGCATGGTCTGGTGCTTGAAATAGCCCCAGGCGCCGTGCTTGCGGATGCCGACCGCGTTGTAGATGACCCAGCTCATGATCGCGGCCACGTACGCCCAGCCGATGTGGCTGAAGGTCGGGAACTGGATCAGCGGGATCGTCGCGGCGACGTTGTTCAGCAGGATGAAGTAGAACAGGCCGCACAGGTACGGCACGTACTTCATGTATTCCTGGCTGCCGATCGCGTCCCGCGCGATCGAGTTGCGGACGAAGTTGTAGCCCAGCTCCCCGGCGAACTGCAGCTTGCTCGGGACGATGGCGGCCTTGCGGGACGCACCCCAGTAGAACCATACGATCACGACGACGGACAGCGCGGCCACCAGCACAGGCTTGGTGAACCAGGCCACACCGTCGATGATGGGCGGGGTCTCGAAGTTCTGTGGACCGGGTGCGATGAACTCGGTCGGAACGCCGGCGGTCACCGGGTCTCCTCTCGCGTCGTGCTCAAGTCGGACGCCTTGTACGTAAGGGCAGGGCGGCTCAGGGCATGGCGGTCAACAACGTCAGACCCGGTGCGGATCGCGCCAGACCCCGAAGGGATCAGGACTTTCCGTACCGGAAGTGCAGCATCAAGATGGTGAGCCCGGCACCGAGGACGATGCCCACCGGAAGCAAGAACTGGGTGCCGAAGAGCCGATCCAGCCCGAACCCGATGCCCCCGTAGACCAGGACACCGCCGATCAAGTAGGACAGGACCCGCCAGCCGTCGCCCGAATTCGGGGGTGATGGCTTCGGATCCTGATGCTCGCTCATTGGCACCCGAAACGTACCAGTTGGCGACAGATGCGGTCACATCGGGCCCCGTAATCTCCACCACAGCAGGGAAATCGTTACTTACGGTGCTCACGCCGTCACCTCCTTGTCGAGGTCGTAGATCGGCACGCGGAGCCGGGACCAGGCCCAGATCTCACCGGCCATCCAGCCCATCACGACGACCAGGGCGACCACGCCGAGCACGGTCAGATTCACGTGCCTGGCCAGGCCGTCCGAGCTCAGCGCGACCGCGAGCAGACCGCCGAAGATCGCGATCCGGCCGGTGTACGACGCCATCGCGACCGCGAGCTGCACGGTCGGAGAGGTCTTGCGGGACAGGTGCAGCGCGATCAGGCCCGCGCCGGAGAAGACGATCACCATCAGCAGACCGAGCAGCGCGCCCCAGAGACCGGCGACGCCGGCCGCGACCGTGGACACCGCGGTCGCATTCACTCCGACGACCAGCGCGGCGATCAGAGCGCCACGCAGCATTGCCAGCGCCGGGTGCTTTGTCGCTTGTCCGGCGGGTTTCGGGCTGTGGGCCGTAGGAGCCATCTGGTGGTTCCGTCCTGCTGGCGATACTGGCTCGCGGCCAGTTCGTCGGGTGGGCGGGGTCAGGGGTGTCGCTGTTCTTTGCTGGTGCTTGTGAAAACTAGCACAAAGTCTGCACAGTCAGCAAAACGAGGTTCCCTCCCGCTGTACAGCCACACCTTATCGGTATGCCAGGACGGCGAGTGGTCTGGTCCCGGCCCGCGGGGATCAAACCTTGGCGAGCGGTTTCCGGGATCGTCTCGGAAGACCGGTCGTGAGCAGGACCGCGGTGACCGCGACGGCCAGCACGATCAGGGCCGTCCACCAGTACAGGACCAGTCCGAGCACCACCACGCCGTACGCGATGAGGGCGGTCCACAGGTACATCAGCAGGACGGCGCGGCGGTGCGAGTGGCCGCGTTGCATCAGGCGGTGGTGGAGGTGCTGCTTGTCGGCCGCGAACGGCGAGCGGCCGGCCTTGGTCCGGCGGATGTAGGCCAGCGTCAGGTCCAGCGCGGGGATCGCGAGGATCGCGATTGGCAGCACCAACGGAAGCAGAGCGGGCAGCAGGCTCGAGCCGCCGACCTCGTACGGGACGGCGTTCGGGTCCATCTGGCCGGTCAGGCTGATCGTCGACGCGGCCAGCATCAGGCCGATCAGCAGGGCGCCGGAGTCGCCCATGAAGACCCTTGCGGGGAAGAAGTTGTGCGGCAGGAAGCCGAGGCAGGCGCCGGCCAGTGCGACCGTGATCAGCGTCGAGGTGGTCGCCCGGTCGAGGTTCTCGTGGAAGTTCAGCAGGTACGAGTACGCGAAGAACGCGGTCGCGCCGATCGCGGTGACGCCGGCGGCGAGGCCGTCCAGTCCGTCGACGAAGTTCACCGCGTTGCAGGAGACCAGCAGGATGCCGGCGGTCAGCACCGCGAGCTGTGCCGGTGAGGGCGAGATCACACCGCCGGGCAGCGGGAGCCAGTACAACTGGATGCCTTGGACAACGAGTACGCCGACCGCGAGGACCTCGCCGGCCAGCTTGGTGATCGCGTCCAGCTCGTACAGGTCGTCGACCACGCCGACCGCGCAGATCACCACGCCGCCGACCAGGATCGCCCGGGCGTCGTGCGCGACCTGCAGGCTGTTGCCGAGGAACGGCAGGCTGGAGGCGACCGCGAACCCGGCGATCAGGCCGCCGAGGATCGACAGGCCGCCGAAGTACGGGATCGGTACCTTGTGCACGTCCCGGGCCCGGACCTTGGCGACCGCGCCGTACCGCAACGCGATCTGCCGGGCGACGCCGGTCAGCAAGAAGGTCGTGGCCATCGCCACGAACAGGACCAGCAGGTACTCGCGCACTAGTCCGCAGGCCTCACATTGGGATCGGTCGTGTTCTCGTCGTCCTGGTTGGACGCTGCGACCGGCTCTTCAGTTGGCTTGGTTTCGTCGGGCTTGGCTTCGTCGGGCTTGGGTTCGTCGGACTTGGTTTCGTCCTGCTTGGGTTCGTCGTCCTCCGTGCTTACCTCGGGTACGACGGCGCGCAGTTGCTCGAGCGAGAGCGCGCCGACGCGGACGACCCGCGGGGTGTCGCCGGTGATGTCGACGATCGTGGACGGTTCGCCGCCGGTGACCTGGCCGCCGTCGAGGTAGACCGCAACCGACTCGGCCAGCTGCTCCTCGGCGTCGTACACGTCCAGCGCGGCCGGCTGACCGGACTTGTTCGCCGAGCTGACCGCGAGCGGTCCGGTCCGGGACAGCAGTTCGCGGGTGTTCTCGTGGTCCGGCACCCGGAGCGCGACGGTGCCCTGGGTCTCCCCCAGGTCCCACATCAGCGAGGTCTGCGCGTGGCAGATCAGCGTCAGCGGGCCGGGCCAGAACTCCTGCGCCAGCTTGCGGCCGTTGTCCGGCACGTCGGTGGCGAGCGCGTCGAGCGACTCCACCACCGAGATCAGCACCGGCGGCGGCATGTCCCGGCCGCGGCCCTTGGCGTCCAGCAGCCGCTGGACGGCGTCGGCCTTGAAGGCGTCCGCGGCGATGCCGTACACGGTGTCGGTCGGCAGGACGACCAGGTCGCCGGCCTCGATGGCGTCCACTGCCGCGCGGTACGCCGGTGCCAGTTCGTCCCCGGTGAAGTCGAAGCGCTCACTCACGGGGTGAATCGTGCCACTCAGGCGGGCCCCACCCCTAACCGGGTCGATGCTGACAAAGAACTGTCAGCTTTGGCCACGGCCGCCCGCGGCTTTCTCTAAGATCCCGGTCATGACTGAATTGAATTGTCGCGACTCCGTCGCGACGCGGTCATGGGGCTGTGACTCCCGGCCTTCCCTCGTCGCTCCGGTCGCTCCGCTCGCTGCGCTCCTCAGTCCAGGCCGGGAGGCCCCATGACCGCGTCGCGTGAGTTCCTCGCCGGGTTGCCGAAGGCCGAGTTGCATGTCCACCACGTCGGGTCCGCCTCGCCGCGGATCGTCGCCGAGCTCGCCGCGCGGCACCCGGGATCGCCGGTGCCGGCCGACCCGGGCGCGCTGACGGAGTACTTCAGGTTCAGCGACTTCGCGCACTTCATCGACATCTACCTGTCCGTCGTCGAGCTGATCAAGACGCCGGAGGACGTGCGGCTGCTGACCTACGAGATCGCCCGCGAGATGGCCGAGCAGCAGAACCTGCGGTACGCCGAGCTCACGGTCACGCCGTACACCTCGGTGGTGCGCGGGATCCGGGCCGAGGCGTTCTGCGAGGCGATCGAGGACGCGCGGGTCGCGGCCGAGAAGGAGTTCGGCCTGGTGCTGCGGTGGATCTTCGACATCTCCGGTGAGGCGGGGATCCCGGCGGCCGACGAGACGCTACGGATCGCGACCAAGATCCGTCCGGAAGGGCTGGTCGGGTTCGGGCTCGGCGGGCCGGAGATCGGCGTACCGCGGCCGCAGTTCCAGCCGCACTTCGAGGCGGCGCTCGCGGCCGGGCTGCACAGCGTGCCGCACGCGGGCGAGACGACCGGGCCGGAGACGATCTGGGACGCGGTCCGGGTGCTGAAGGCCGAGCGGATCGGCCACGGTACGTCGACGATGCAGGACCCGGCGCTGGTCGAGTACCTGCGCGAGCACCGGATCCCGCTGGAGGTCAGCCCGACGTCGAACATCGCCACCCGCGCGGTCGCGTCGTACGACGTGCACCCTCTGCGCGCGATGGTCGACGCGGGGCTGGTGGTCACGATCAACTCCGACGACCCGCCGATGTTCGGCACCGACCTCACCAACGAGTACGTCGTCGCGTCGGAGCTGCTCGACCTGGACGCGACCGGCGCTGCCGAGCTGGCGAAGACCGCCGTCCGGGTGTCGTTCGCAGAGGACTCGGTGAAGGACTCGTTGCTGACCGAGATCGACTCCTACCTCGAACAGAACAAGGAGTAGCTGCCAGACTATGCACCGTGACGGATGACCTGCGGCTGGACCTCCTGGGCCCGCTGCGCGGTTGGTCCGGTGACCACCGGCTCGATCTCGGGCCGATCCGTCAGCAGTCCCTGCTCGCCGTCCTGGCGCTGCGGTCGAACCAGGTGATCACGGCGGACGAGCTGGTCGAGCTCGTCTGGAGCGATGCGCCGCCGTCGACGGGCGTCAAGATCGTTCCGCCGTACGTCTATCGGCTGCGCAAGGTGCTGCCGGAGGGCGTGCTGGTGCACACGCGGGACGGGTACAGCTTGCGGCTCGCACCCGGCGCTTCGGACCTGGATCGCTTCGAGAGCCTCGTCAGTGCAGGTCATTCGGATCGGGACAAGGACCAGGCCGCTGCGAGGCTGTCCGAGGCGCTGGCGCTGTTCACCGGCGAGCCTTTGAGCGGGCTCGCCGGGCACTACCTCAGCGTCCAGCGCCATCGGCTGACCGAGCGACGGTTGAAGGTGCTGGCCGAGCGGATCGAGCTGGACCTCGAACGCGGCCGGTACGGCGACCTCGTGCCGGAGCTGGTCGAGCTCGTGGAGGAGGACCTGCTGCGGGAGCATTTCGCCGGGCAGCTGATGCTCGCGTACTGGCGCAGCGGCCGGATCTCCGAGGCACTCGACACCTACACGCGCACCCGGCACGAGCTGATCGAGCAGCTCGGTGTGGAGCCCGGTCCGGAGCTGCGCGCGATCCACGAGCGGATCCTGCAGAACGACGAGCCGGTTGCGCGTCCGGCCGTGCGCGACGAGCTGCCGTACGACGGTGCGGCGTTCGTCGGGCGTGACGGCGTACTGAAGCAGGTGGTCGACGCGCTGCACACTGCGGGTCCTGCGGTTGTTGCGATCGACGGTATGGCGGGTGTCGGGAAGACGGCGCTCGCTGTGCGCGCTGCACGACAGCTGGGCGACGTGTATCCGGACGGACGGCTCTTCATCGACCTGCACGGGTACACCCCCGGGCATGAGCCGGTGTCGGCGTTGCAGGCGCTGGATCGGTTGCTGCGCACGCTGTCCGTCCCGGCTGACCGCATCCCGGCGGACCTCGAGGAGCGGGCTGCACTGTGGCGTTCTGAGTTAGCTGGGCGACGCATTCTCGTCGTACTCGACAATGCGCCGGACAGTGCGGCTGTGCGGCCGTTGCTGGCCGGTGGTCCGCGTTGTGGCGTGCTGGTGACGAGTCGACGGCAGCTGACCGGTCTGGATGCCACGGCACGGCTGGCGCTCGACGTACTGGGGCCTGAGGACGCGCGGGAGTTGCTGGCGGAGATCGTCGGACCGGACCGCGCCGGCTCTGCAGCCGCTGCTGCCGAGGTGGTGAGCCAGTGTGGTCATCTGCCGCTGGCGATCCGGGTTGCTGGGTCGCGGCTGCGGCATCGGCCGAGCTGGACGATCGAGCACCTGTCGAAACGACTCGACGCCGAGGACAGGCGGCTGGCTGAGCTCAGCACTGACAGCGGTGGGGTCTCCCCCGCGTTCGCGTTGTCGTACGAGAGTCTGCCGCCCGACCAGCAGCGGCTCTTCCGTCTGCTCGGTGCGATGACGGGTCAGGACATCGAGATGTACGCCGCTGCCGCACTGGCCGATCTGGACGTGGTGGAAGCTGAGGACCTGCTGGAGCAGCTCGTCGACGCCAATTTGCTGATGCAGCTGCGTCCTGGGCGATTCCAGTTCCACGACCTGCTGCGGCAGTACGCACGGACGCTGGTGCCGGAGCCGGACGCAGTGCGGCGTTTGCTCGACTACTACCTCTACGCGACCGCGGAGGCGAGTGCCGCGATCTTCGGGAGCAGGCTGCATCCGTTGCCGGAGCCGGCCACGGTCCGGTTACCTGACTTCGCCTCGGTGGCCGACGGATTGGCGTGGATCGACGCCGAGGGTGCCAACGTGCTGGAGACGATTCGGTACGCGGAGGCGCGCGGTTCGATGGAGCACGCCTGGCGGACCGGTCTCGCGGTGGCGCCGTGCTTCTTCCAGCGCGGCCGGTTCTACGAGATGGACGAGGCGCTCCAGCTCGGCCTGCGTGCGGCGGAACGGGACGCGGAGGCCGAGTCCCGCGTGCTGCTGTCGATCGGCAGCCTGGGGCGTTACCGGATCGGCGCGGAGGAGAGTTTGCGGACGCTGCTGGCTGCGCGCGACAAGCTGCCGGAAGACGCGGACCTGACGCTGCGCGCCCGGTTGCTGGCGTCGATCGGCTACAGCCAGGCGAAGCTGCGGCCGGACGAAGAGGCTCTCGCCGTACTCGACGAGGCGCTGGAAGCGTCCCGGCAGGCGGGAGACCCGAGCATCGCGGCGCGGGTGCTGGCGTACGTCGGGGTGACGTACAGCGATCGACTCGAGTTCGGGCAGGCCTTGACGGCGTACCGGGAGTCGCTGGCTCAGGGCGATCCCGGCGTACAGCCCGAAGTACTGAACGGGATCGGTGAGTGCCTGCTGGAGTTGGACCGGGTGGACGAGGCCGTCACCGCGCTGACGACTGCGCGTGATCTCGGCATCGAGCGTGGCGCCGACTACAGCCTGGTCTACAGCTATGCCTTCCTCGGTACGGCGTACGCGCGGCAGCGGCAGTGGACCGAGGCGATCGAGGTCGGGCGCCGGGCGGTCGAGCTGGCGCAGGCCGGCGACTCGATGCACTCGCAGCAGAATGCGTACGTACGACTGGCTGAAACGCTGCTGGCCAAGGGAGACCTCGCCCGTGCACGGCCGCATTTCGCCCGGGTGATGGAGCTCGCGGTCGACGAGGGACAGGAGTCGATGATCCTGCGCGCGGCCAGTGGGCTCGCTCGGACCAACCCGGCTGCGTGAGTGTGTGGTTGGCTGGTGCGGTGCGGAAGGTCTGTGGGGTGCTGGCCGTCGGGCTCTTGTGCCTGGCTGCCTGTAGCGACACACCTTCACCCGCACCGGCCGGCTCGCCGTCGCCAACACCTGTGCGTACCACGCCGACGCCCCCTCCCCCGCCGGCGGATGGTGAGCTGCCGCGGGGCGGGCGGGTGATCTTCCCGAAGTACCAACTCGTCGGGTACGTCGGTCTGCCGGGATCGCCTGCACTCGGGCCCCTGGACAAGGACCTCGATGCGAAGGCAGCCAAGCTGGAGAAGCTGGCGCAGTCGTACGCGGGCGGCCGGACACCGCAGCCGGTGATGGAGCTGATCGCCGTGGTGGCGCGGGGGTCCCGGGGCAAGGACGGCATGTACCGCGGGCGGCTGGACGACTCGGCGATCGAGCCGTACCTGACGGTCGCGCGGAAGCACAAGATGCTGTTGCTGCTCGACATCCAGCCGGGGCGGGCGAAGATCCTGCCTGAGGTGAAGCGGCTCGAGCGATGGCTGAAGGAGCCGGACGTCGGGCTGGCATTCGACCCGGAGTGGGCGGTCGGTCCGAGTCAGGTGCCGGGGCGGGTATTCGGGCATACGACGGGCGTGGAGCTCGACAGCATCGCGGCGTACCTCTCGGGGCTGGTGACGGCGAACGACCTGCCGGAGAAGGTGTTCGTGTTCCATCAGCTGTCGGCGCGGATCGTCAGCAACGAGAAGGCACTGAAGCCGCATCCGGGCGTGGTGACGATCAAGTCGGTCGACGGGATCGGTGCTCGGACGGACAAGCTCAAGACCTGGACCAAGCTGACGACGAGTCTGCCGCCGGGGGTGCATGCGGGGTTCAAACTCTTCTACACCGAGGACACGCGGCACGGTCCGCTGATGACACCGCCGCAGGTGCTCGCGCTGAAGCCGCGCCCGGAGCTGGTGATCTACGAGTGATCTCGATCGCCTTCGCGAACGTTGCGGGTGGGCGGTTCGTCGACCCGTCCGGCAGGTACGTGGACGAGGACCGTACGGCGGACTTCGGGCGGGCGCTGGCCGGGTTGCGGCCGGATGTGCTGATCGTGACCGAGCTCGATCCTGACGGTGATCAGCTCGAGCGGCTGGCCGCGGCGGCGATGCCCGGCGCGCAGTTGGTGCGGCATGCGTTCTCGGAGTCGCATATCCCCGGGGTGGCGCGGTTGGGGGTCGGGATCGCGTCGACGTACCCGCTGGTCGAACTGGAGCGGATCGACCTGCCGAACCCGTCGATCGACTTCCTGCATTGGCGGACCGGCGAACCGCTCGTTGCCCATGGCAAGGGGTTCTTGGTGGTGCGGGGCGACTTCGGGGCGGAGGGATCGATCGACATCGTGGGTGGGCAGGTGTGCCCGATCCACATGTTCCGGAGCGCTGAGGGGGTCGAGTACACGTACCGCGAGGGCCCGGGGCGAGAGGCCGGGGACCAACTGGCAGCGTACTTACGGGAGGAGTTCGCCGCCCGGGGGTTGCAGCGTGCGATCGTCGCCGGCGACCTCAACATGCCCAACCCTGAGGACTTCTTCGGCAATTCCCTAGGCCTGATAGACGCCTTCGGCACCCCGCCACCGGCCACGACCCCCGACGGCCGTTCCATCGACCGCCTCTTCACAACTCCCGACCTGGTGGTCCACGACGTCGAGGTAGTCAAACTCCCCGGCGCCGACCACTACCCCGTCGTCTGCCGAGTCACCCGACGAGCTCCCGAGTCAGTCATCGGTCGAGTCCGCGAACAGGACCTCATCAGACCGACGACCCGACGCTGCCCACCCAGTACGCGCCGCGGCCAGAGTCGCTAGATCCTGCGGCCGGTGGTGAAGCGGTGGCGGCCTGCGAGGTCCAGTTGGTCGCGGACCTCGGTGAAGGAGCCGGTGGTGGTGAAGACGGCGGGGGCCGACTCGCCCTGGACGTCGGCGTGTTCGCAGGCGAACCAGCCGCCGGGTTTGAGCAGACGGCCGGCGGTCGCGGCGACCACCTTGATCTCGTCGAGGCCGTCGTCACCGGACCAGAGTGCGAGCGCGGGATCGTGGTCGCGGACCTCGGCGGTCACGGATTCCCAGGCGGTCAACGGGATGTACGGCGGGTTGGAGATCACCGCTTCCACCTGCCCGTCGAACTCCGGCAGACACCCGTCGATGTCCCCCTCATGCAGGATCGCGCCCGTGCCGTCCAGATTCCGCCTGGCCCAGACACACGCCTCGGGCGACAGTTCGACGGCATGCACGATGCTGTCCGGCCGCTCGGTCGCGATCGCGCCCGCGATCGCCCCGGACCCGGAACACAGATCAACCACCAACGGGTTCTCCACCCCGGCGATCCGCTCCAGGATCCACCCGACCATCACTTCGGTCTCCGGCCGCGGCACGAACACCCCCGGCCCGACCGCCAACTCCCGATACCTGAACCCCGCAGTACCGGTCAGATGCTGCAACGGCTCCCGAGCCGCCCGCCGCGCAATCAGCTCGTCGTACACCCGCCGCTGCTCGACCGTCGGCTCAGCCAGATGCATCCGACTCGACCCGGTCACAAACGCGAGCAACTCGGCAGCGTCGTACTCAGGCGAAGCAACCCCGGCCGCAGCCAACTTCGCTGCGGCCTCCGCGAGCAGAGTTCTCACTGGGATTCGACGGCCTCGAGGCGGGCGGTCAGGTCGGCTTCGGTGAGGGCCGTGATGACGGGCTCCAGCTCGCCGCCCAGGACCTGGTCGAGGTTGTGGGCCTTGTAGCCGACGCGGTGGTCCGAGAAGCGGTTCTCGGGGAAGTTGTAGGTGCGGACCCGCTCAGACCGGTCGACGGTCCGGATCTGCGAGCGGCGGGCGTCGGAGGCCTCCTGGTCGGCCGCCTCCTGCGCGGCAGCCAGCAACCGCGCACGCAGTACCCGCATCGCCTGCTCACGGTTCTGCAGCTGGGACTTCTCGTTCTGCATCGACACCACGATGCCCGTCGGCAGGTGCGTGATGCGTACGGCGGAGTCCGTCGTGTTCACGCTCTGCCCGCCCGGACCCGACGACCGGAACACGTCGATCCGCAGGTCGTTCGGGTCGATCTCGACGTCGACGTCCTCGGCCTCCGGCAGCACCAGTACCCCGGCCGCCGACGTGTGGATCCGCCCCTGCGACTCGGTCACCGGCACCCGCTGCACCCGGTGCACGCCGCCCTCGAACTTCAGCTTCGCGTACGGCGCATCGCCCGGCTCCGGCGTACCTTTCGCCTTCACCGCGACCGTGATCGACTTGTACCCGCCCAGGTCGGACTCGGCCGAGTCGAGCACCTCGGTCTTCCAGTTCTGCGACTCGGCGTACTTCAGGTACATCTTCAACAGGTCGCCGGCGAACAGCGCGGACTCGTCGCCGCCCTCGCCCGCCTTGATCTCGAGGATCGCGTCCTTGTCGTCGTTGGGGTCCCGCGGCACGAGCAGCGTCTGCAGCCGCTCGGCCAGCTCCTCGCGGCGTGCGGTCAGCCGCGTGGCCTCCTCGGCGAACGTCGGGTCCTCGTGGGCGAGCTCGCGCGCGGCCTCGATGTCGTCGCCGGTCTGCTGCCACTCGTCGTACGTACGGACCACCGGCGCCAGCGCGGCGTACCGCTTGCCGACCCGGCGGGCGTTGGCCTGGTCGGAGTGCAGCTCCGGCTCAGCCATCTGCCGCTCGAGGTCGGCGTACTCCGCCTTGAGCGTCTCGACCGCTTCGAACATCTCGCACTCCTCCTCTCGGAACCACCGCTGACAACACAAACCGCGCGCCGGTCCCGCCCATGACAGGCGGAACCGGCGCGCGGCAGGAAAGCTACTTCTTGGCGTACCGCTTCTCGAAGCGGGCGACCCGGCCGCCGGTGTCGAGGATCTTCTGCTTGCCGGTGTAGAACGGGTGGCACTGCGAGCAGACGTCGGCGTGGATCACGCCGTTCTCCGCGGTGGAGCGGGTCTGGAACGTCGCGCCACAGGTGCACGTCACCGTGGTCTCGACGTACGTCGGGTGAATGTCAGCCTTCACAACAAGTCTCCTAGGAAGTATCAAGCGCCCCGGGTCGCCCGCACGGTGCGGACGTGAACCGGAACCGACGTACCAGTTTGCCACCGTGCGGCGGCAAACTGGTAATCGAGGGGTCGTTCAGTCGCGGTCAGTCGCCGTTGGTGGTGCTGTGCGACGTACCAGTTGACGGGGTGGTCTTGTTGACCTGCAGCAGGAACTCGATGTTCGACTTGCTCTCCTTGAGCTTGCCGATCAGCAGTTCCAGCGCCGCCTGACCGTCGAGGGCGGACAGCACCCGGCGCAGCTTCCAGACCACCTGGGTCTCGTCCTTCGACATCAGCAGCTCCTCGCGGCGGGTGCCGGAGGCGACGACGTCGATGGCCGGGAAGATCCGCCGGTCGGCGAACTCGCGGCGCAGCCGCAGCTCCATGTTGCCGGTGCCCTTGAACTCCTCGAAGATCACCTCGTCCATCTTCGAGCCGGTCTCGATCAGCGCGGTCGCGAGGATGGTCAGCGAGCCGCCGTCCTCGATGTTGCGGGCCGCACCGAAGAACCGCTTCGGCGGGTACAGCGCGGACGAGTCCACACCGCCGGACAGGATCCGGCCGCTGGCGGGTGCCGCGATGTTGTACGCACGCCCCAGCCGGGTGATCGAGTCCAGCAGTACGACGACGTCGTGGCCGAGCTCGACCAGCCGCTTCGCCCGCTCGATCGCCAGCTCCGCGACCGTGGTGTGGTCGTCGGCCGGCCGGTCGAACGTCGAGGCGATGACCTCGCCCTTGACCGTGCGCTGCATGTCGGTGACCTCTTCGGGCCGCTCGTCCACCAGCACGACCATCAGGTGCACTTCGGGGTTGTTCGTGGTGATCGCGTTCGCGAGCGCCTGCAGCACCATCGTCTTACCGGCCTTCGGCGGCGAGACGATCAGGCCGCGCTGGCCCTTGCCGATCGGGCTGACGATGTCGACGATCCGGGTGGTGAGGATCCCCGGCTCGGTCTCCAGCCGGAGCCGCTCGGTCGCGTACAGCGGGGTGAGCTTGTTGAAGTCCTGCCGCTGCTTGGCGATCTCCGGGTCGGCGCCGTTGACGGTGTCGATCCGGACCAGCGGGTTGAACTTCTCCTTGCGCTCGCCCTCCTGCGGCTGCTTCACCGCACCGGTGATCGCGTCGCCCTTGCGCAGGCCGTAGCGCTTCACCATCGAGAGTGCGACGTACACGTCGTTCGGGCCGGGCAGGTAGCCGCTGGTCCGGACGAACGCGTAGTTGTCGAGTACGTCGAGGATGCCTGCCGCCGGGACGAGGACGTCGTCCTCGCTGATCGTCGGCTCGGCGTCGAACCGCTCGCCGCGGCCGCGGTTGCGGTTGCTGTCGCGGCCACCGTCACGACCGCCGTCCCGGCCACCGTCACGGTTGCTCGGCTGGCCGTCGCGGTTGCGGTCCCGGTCACGACCCCGGCGGCGGCGACGGCGTCCGTCGCCTTCCTCGCCGCGGTCGTTCTGGTCCTGGCGGTTCCGCTGGTTGTCGCCCTGACCGTCGCGCTGACCGTCGCGCTGTCCGTCGCGCTGACCGTCACGGTTCTGGTTGTCGCGGTTGCGGTCCCGGTTGCCGTCGCGGCCACCATCACGGTTGCCGTCACGGTTGCCCTGACCGTCGCGCTGACCATCACGCTGACCATCACGCTGACCATCACGCTGACCATCACGGTTCTGGCTGTCGCGGTTGCGGTCCCGGTTGTCGCGGCCCTGGTTGGCGTCGCGGTTGTCCCGGTTGTTGTCGCGACCCCGGTTGCGGGCCTCGCGGTCGTCCGCACGGTCGTCGCCGCGGTCGTCGCCACGGGTCTCGACCCGCTCGGCGGCGCCGTTCTGAGCGGCAGTCCCGGCGTGCACGGCCGGCGCCTCGGCCTGAGCCGTGGCGGCAGCGGCGGCCGGAGCGGTCACCTCGGGGGCGGCGCCGTTCTGCGCCGGCTCGTCCTTCGGGGTGTCTTTCTGGGCCGCGGCGCGGGTCCGGCGGCTGCCGCCCTCGCGCTTGGCCGGCGCCTCCGCGGTCTTCGCCGCGGGCGCGGAGGACTCGGCGGCCTCGTCCAGGGTCGGCTGTGTCGCCTTCGCCCGGGAGCCACCGGTCGAGCCGCCCCCGGCGGTGGAACCGCCGGCCTGAGCGGCCTTGATCGCCTCGATCAGCTGGCCCTTGCGCAGCGCGCCGGTGCCCTTGATGCCGAGCGTCCCGGCGAGCTGCTTGAGCTCGGGGAGCAGCATGCCCTCGAGGCCGCCGCCAGCCTTGCGGCGACGCGGCGCGGTAGTAGCCGCGGCGTCAGCTGCGCTAGAGGCTTCAACAGTTTCTGTCACGTGAGGTCCTTCCCACACGGATCGTCGATGCCGATACGGCTCATCGACCAATTTCATTCCACCCACGGCCGCACAACGGGCACGCGGGGTATAAGAGGCTCTCGCTCGATCTGAGTCCCCCCGGACTTCTCCGACGCAGGCGGCGCAAGGTCACATCCACAGGAGGGTCGCCACACAACACAGGGTGCCGGGAGCACAGCCCGGATCGTGACGAGAGTTCACCGATCACCTGGAGGGGATCGGGTGAGTCGAGACTAGCACCACTACGGGTCGTCCGGTTGACTCAGTCTGTACAACGCGTGTCAGCGGCCCAGGATTCCCTCGCTTCAGCCGGCTTCCATCGACCAGACCTGCACGCCGACTGGATCGATGCCCAGCTCGTACCTCGTCCAGCCGTCCGGCGGCTCCGGCGTACCGCCGTAAAGATCGCTCTGACCTGCGCCTTTGCCGGTCTGACCGCCGAGCACGGCAACGGTCGGGCCGGCTCCGCTGACGATCGCGGCCAGACCGCTGCCGCGCAGTTTGTGCACCAGCGCGAGGCTCTCGGGCATGGCCGGTTCGCGGTACTCCTGATGCAGCCGGTCCTCGGTCGCGGTCAGCAGCAATTCGGACCGCCCGGTCATCGCCGCGACGAGCAGCGCGGCCTTGCCCGCGTTCGCCGCTGCGTCGGTGTGGGAAACAACGCCCGGCAGCAGTCCGCGCGCCTCTTTGGTCAGCACGCGATTGTCAGGTACATAAGCAACCGCAGCCAATCCTTCGGCCGGTTCCAGCTTGATGGCCCGGCCGGTTTCGCCTTCCGTCCAAGCGATCGTGAACCCACCAAGGGCTGCTGCCGCGACATTGTCCGGATGCCCTTCGAGCTCGTTCGCCAGTACGACGAGACGCTCGCGATCGACCGGCTCGCCGGCCAGCGCGTACGCCGCCGCGAGACCGCCGACGATCGCGGCCGACGACGACCCGAGCCCGCGACCGTGCGGGATCCGGTTCTCGCACCGCAACGTGAATCCGGGCACCGAGGCACCCAACGCCTCGAGCCCGGCCCGGATCGACCGCACCACGAGATGCGACTCGTCCAGCGGTACTTCGCCTTCGCCGCATCCGCTCACCTGAACGGTCACGCCGGATCCGCACGGGGTGACGATCAGGTCGTCGTACAGCGTCAGGGCGAGCCCGAACGCGTCGAAGCCCGGTCCGAGGTTGGCGCTCGTCGCGGGCACGCGCACCCGCACCTGGTCACAAGGTCGCCGCGCGCTTTCCGCAGGTCCGGTGGTGGCGTCCACGTCGCTCCCCATCGCCCTGACCTCAGGCGAGACCGGCGACGCGGGCGACCGCGTCGGTGTCGGCCGGCGTGACGGGCGACTCGTCGACGGTTGCGTGGTCGAGGGCTGTGTCGATGTCCTTCAGGCCGTGGCCGGTCACCGTGATCACCACGGTCGAGCCGCCCGGCAGCCAGCCCTGCGCCTTGGCGTGCAGCAGCCCGGCGACTCCGGCCGCCGACGCAGGCTCCACGAACACGCCTTCACGGGCCGCCAGCTCACGCTGTGCGCTCAGGATCTGCTCGTCGGTGACGATCTCGATCCGGCCGCCGGACTCGTCCCGGGCGGCCTCGGCCAGCGTCCAGGACGCCGGGTTGCCGACCCGGATCGCGGTGGCCGCGGTCTCCGGCTTCTCCACGATCGCGCCGCGTACGATCGGCGCCGCGCCCTCGGCCTGGAAACCCCACATCCGCGGGGTCCGGCTCGCGAGCTTGTCCTTCGCGTACTCCTGGTATCCCTTCCAGTAGGCCGCGATGTTGCCCGCGTTGCCGACCGGGAGCAGGTGCAGATCGGGGGCGTCGCCGAGCGCGTCGCACACCTCGAACGCCGCGGTCTTCTGCCCTTCGAGGCGGACCGGGTTGACCGAGTTCACCAGGGCGACCGGATAGTGCTTGCCCAGTTCACGAACGATCCGCAGGCAGTCGTCGAACCCGCCGTCGATCTGCACGAGCTTGGCGCCGTGCACGACCGCCTGCGCGAGCTTGCCCTTGGCGATCCGGCCGGCCGGGATCAGCACCAGCGGGACCATCCCGGCGCGCACGGCGTAGGCCGCGGCCGAGGCGGACGTGTTGCCGGTCGAGGCGCAGACGACCGCCTTGTCACCGGCCTGCGCGGCGAGCGAGATCGCCACGGTCATGCCACGGTCCTTGAACGAGCCGGTCGGGTTGTTGCCCTCGACCTTCAGCCACACCTCGCAGCCGGTCTGCTCGCTCAGCCACTGCGCGGCCACCAGCGGCGTACCGCCCTCGCCGAGCGTGACGACCGGCGTGTCCGCGGACACGGGGAGCCGGTCTCGGTATTCCTCGATCACGCCCTGCCACTGGTGAGCCATAGTTCTACTCGCCTTCCACCCGCATCACACTGCTGACTTCCCGAACGATGTCCATGTCGCGCAAGGCCTCCACGGTCGCGGACAACGCGGCGTCGGTCGCGGTGTGGGTGACCACCACCAGCTCCGCGTCACTGCCCCGGCCTTCCTGGCGGACGGTCTGGATCGACACGTCGTGCTCCGCGAAGGCCTGGGCCACCGCAGCCAGCACGCCGGCCTTGTCGGCCACGTCCAGCGACACGTGGTAGCGGGTCATCGCATCGCCCATCGGCCGCACGGACCGCTGGGTGTACGACGACTCGCCGACACCCGGCACGCCCTTGAGCCGGTTGCGCGCGGCGGACACGAGATCCCCGAGGACTGCACTGGCCGTCGGGGCGCCGCCGGCACCACGACCATAGAACATCAGCCGCCCGGCCGCTTTGCTTTCCACGAAAACCGCGTTGTACGCGTCCCGAACACTGGCCAACGGATGCGTGACCGGGATCATCGCCGGATACACCCGCGCGCTCACCGAATCGGTCGTCTCGTCCAGCTCGCAGATCGCCAGCGACTTCACCACGCAGCCCATCTCGCGGGCCGACGCGATATCGGTCGCGCTGACCTCGGTGATGCCCTCGCGGTGTACGTCGGCGATCGAGACGCGGGTGTGGAACGCCAGGCTGGCCAGGAGCGCCGCCTTCGCGGCCGCGTCGAAGCCCTCGATGTCCGCGGTCGGGTCGGCCTCGGCGTACCCGAGGGCCTGGGCCTCCTCGAGCGCCTCGTCGAAACCGGCGCCGGTGGTGTCCATCTTGTCGAGGATGTAGTTCGTGGTGCCGTTGACGATGCCCATCACCCGGATCACGTCGTCACCGGCGAGCGACTCGCGCAGCGGCCGCAGGATCGGGATCGCGCCGGCGACGGCGGCCTCGAAGTACAGGTCGCGCTCGTACTTCTCGGCGGCGGCGAACAGTGTCGGGCCGTCCTCGGCGAGCAGCGCCTTGTTCGCCGTGACGACGGAGGCGCCGTGCTCGAGCGCGGTCAGGATCAGGCTGCGGGCGGGCTCGAGACCGCCGATCACCTCGATCACCAGATCGAGGTCGCCGCGCGACACCAGTGCCTGCGCGTCGGTCGTGATGAGGTCCGGATCGACCGCGATGTCGCGAGCACGGCCGGGACGCCGTACGGCGATGCCTGCGATCTCCAGGCGGGCGCCGACCCGGGCTGCCAGATGGTCCGCCTGCTCGGTCAGGATCCGCACCACTTCGGTGCCGACCACTCCGCAACCGAGCAGGCCTACCTTGAGAGGTTTCGCATCGTTCACAGCGTCGTTCATTCGGCGGCCCCCATGTCCAGGAGAAGCAGGTCGTCCTCGGTCTCACGGCGTACGACGACCCGCGTTCGACCGTCCTTGACCGCGATCACCGGTGGCCGCGGCACGTGGTTGTAGTTGCTCGCCATCGACCGGCAGTACGCGCCCGTCCCCGGGACCGCGATCAGGTCGCCGGGCTGCACGTCGGCCGGCAGGAACTCGTCCTTCACGACGATGTCCCCGGCCTCGCAGTGCTTGCCGACCACGCGCGCCAGCGTCGGCTCGGTCTCGGAGTACCGATTGGCGAGCGTGCAGGAGTAGTCGGCGTCGTACAGCGCGGCGCGGATGTTGTCACTCATGCCGCCGTCGACGGACACGTATGTCCGTGCGGCGCCGGCGTCGAGCTCGACCTCCTTGACCGTGCCGACCGAGTACACCGTGCACATCGCCGGACCGACGATCGCGCGTCCTGGCTCGATGGAGACCTTGGGCACGTCGACGTCGAACGCGCGGCACTCGTGCTCGACGATCTTGCCCATCTCGGTCGCGAGCTGCGCCGGGTCGGACGGGTCGTCCTGCGTGGTGTACGCGATCCCGAACCCGCCGCCGAGGTCGAGCTCCGGCATGTCCACGCCGAGCTCCTCGGAAACCCTTGCATGCAAGGCGATCACGCGCTTCGCGGCGACCTCGAAACCGGACGAGTCGAAGATCTGTGAACCGATGTGCGAGTGCAGCCCGAGCAGCTCGAGCTCCGGCGCTTCGTTGACCCGGGCAACGGCTTCGAAGGCCGCGCCGGAGGTGATCGAGAAGCCGAACTTCTGGTCCTCGTGCGCGGTCGCGATGTACTCGTGGGTGTGCGCCTCGACGCCCGCCGTCACCCGGATCATCACCGGCGCGACCACGTTGCGCTCGCCGGCCAGCTCGATCAGCCGGGAGATCTCGTACTGCGAGTCGACGATGATCCGCCCGACACCCGCGTCCAGCGCGCGGGCCAGCTCGGACTCGGACTTGTTGTTGCCGTGGAACCCCAGCCGCTTCGGGTCGGCGCCCGCCCGGAGCGCGACCGCGAGCTCTCCCCCGCTGCAGATGTCGAGGTTCAGGCCCTCTTCCATCACCCAGCGGACAATCGTCGTACTCAGGAAGGCCTTGCCGGCGTAGTAGACGTCGAAATCCTTGAAGGCGTGCTTGAACGCGCGCGCCCGGGCCCGGAAGTCGTCCTCGTCCAGCACGTACGCCGGGCTGCCGTGCTCGGCGACCAGGTCGCGCAGGTCGACACCGCCGACCTCGAGCGCGCCCTCAGCGTTCTTCTTGGCGTTCATCGACCAGAGCGCGGTGACCAGGTCGTTGGGGTCCCGCGGCGCGCGCAGCCACGGCGGAGCCTTGTGGCCGATGTCGGCGTGCAGCGCGCCCGCCTCGTGCGCCCTCACATCCGCTCCGGTGCGGTGACGCCGAGGAGCTCGAGGCCGTTGGCGATGACGGTGCGGGTGGCCGAGACCAGGGTCAGGCGAGCCTTGTGCACCGGCTCCACCTCCTCGTCGCCGCGCGGCAGGACGCGGCAGCTGTCGTAGAACTTGTGGAACGCGGACGCGGTGTCCTCGAGGTACCGCGCGATCCGGTGCGGCTCGCGCAACTCGGCGGCGGTCGCGACGACGCGCGGGAACTCGGCCAGCGCGCGCAGCAGGTCGCCCTCGCGCTCGTGGCTGAGCAGGCCCGGGTCGAACTCGTCCAGCTTGATGCCGAGCTCGTCGGCGTTGCGCAGGATCGAGGCCAGCCGGGCGTGCGCGTACTGCACGTAGTACACCGGGTTCTCGCTGGCCTGGCGGGTCATCTCCTCGATGTCCAGGGTCAGCGGGGAGTCGGTCGGGTAGCGGCAGAGCGTGTAGCGCAGGGCGTCGACGCCGCCCTCCTCGACCAGCTCGGCGAGCGTGACGATCGTGCCGGCGCGCTTGGACAGCTTCATCTCCTCGCCGCCCTTGAGGATCTTCACCAGCTGGCCGATCAGGATCTCGATGTTGTGCTCCGGGTCGTCACCGGCGCACGCCGCGATCGCCTTCAGCCGGTTCACGTACCCGTGGTGGTCGGCGCCGAGCATGTACACGCAGGTCTCGAAACCGCGCTCGCGCTTGTTCACGTAGTACGCCGCGTCGGAGGCGAAGTACGTCGGCTCGCCGTTCGACCGGATCAGCACGCGGTCCTTGTCGTCGGTGAAGTCCGTCGTGCGCATCCACAGCGCGTCGTCCGCGTCGTACAGGTGGCCCTGCTCGCGGAGCTTCTGGATCGCGTGACCGACGCCGTCCTGCTCGTGCAGGCTGCGCTCGGAGAACCACACGTCGAACTTGGTCCGGAAGTGCTCCAGCTGGGACTGCTGCTCCTTGAGCTGACGCTCGTACCCCGCCTCGCGGAACGCGATCAGCTGCTCGTCGTCGGGCAGCTCGGTGATCCCGGGCACCTCGGCGACGATCTGCTTGGCCAGGTCGAGGATGTACTCCCCGTGGTACCCGTCCTCGGGGATCGGCTCGCCGTGCGCCGCGGCCTTCAAGCTGGCCCCGAACTTGTCCATCTGGGCGCCGCGGTCGTTGATGTAGAACTCGCGGGTGACGCTCGCGCCGGCCGCGGACAGCACCCGGGCGAGCGCGTCGCCGACGGCGGCCCAGCGGGTGTGGCCGAGGTGCAGCGGGCCGGTCGGGTTGGCCGAGATGAACTCGAGGTTGACCGTGCGGCCCTGGAGGCTGTCGCTCGTCCCGTACTGCGGACCCGCGTCGAGGATCGACTGCGCGACCTTGCCCTGGGCGTCGGCCGCGACCCGGAGGTTGATGAACCCCGGCCCGGCGATCTCCACCGCGGTGATCGCGTCGTCGTCGCGGAGCCGGGCGGCGAGCAGCTCGGCGAACTGCCGCGGATTCATCCCGGCCCGCTTGCCGAGCTGCATCGCGACGTTGGTTGCGTAGTCCCCGTGCTCGGGGTTCTTGGGCCGCTCGACCTTCAGCTCGCGCGGCAGCCCGCCCTCGACGGTGATCGCACCATCGTCGGCGAGCGCGGCCAGGGCCTGCAGGATCTTCTCAGCGAGCTGTTCCGGAGTCACCGCCTCAGCCTAATGGCCCACCCCCCAAACCCTTGACTCGCTATCCACAGCCCGGTACGCGGGCTACTCCCACGGGTTGACGAGCCGGATACCCGTCCCGGCGAAGTCCTCGGTGTTCCGGGTAGCCAAGGTCGCATCCACAATCCGGCAGATCGCGGCGATCTTCGCGTCCGCGTCGTCGATCGGCAACCCGGCTTTGAACCGGCCGACGACCACCTGTGGATAGAGCACAGCGGCTACCACGTCGAACGGCAGGACGGTGGCGGAGAACGCCGTGAAGGCCTCGCCCGCGGCCTCCGCCATCCGCGTTTTGCGCCGGCCGTCCGGCATCTGCTCGATCCCCAGCCGGATCTCGGCCACGGTGATCGCGGTCGTGTACATGCCGTATTCCTTGTGCGCCAGGGCCCAGCTCAGCACCGTCTCATCCGGCGTCGCCTTCATCAGCTCTGACACGACGTTGGTGTCGAACACGATCATCAGTCGAATTCCACGATCCTCGGGGCGCTGTTCCGCGGCGGAATGTCGAGATCGACGCCGCCGAGCTCGGCGAACCGCTCGTGCAGTGCCATCAGAAGGTTCTTGGGCTCGTCTTCGCCGACCGCATCAATGAGGATGGCTCGCACCTCGGCCTCCATCGACCGGCCGTGCCGGGCGGCGCGGACCCGCAACCGCTGTTTGACGTGATCATCCAGATTTCGCACCGTGATCGCTGCCATCATCGACCACCCCCTCTGCATCCGATGCTAGCAGAAGAGGCCGGAAATGATTGCATCTCAGTGACGCACTGTGATGGCGATCTTCGCTTTCGGAGTCAGCGGGGTGTCCCAGGGGGCGGGTGCGCCGTTCAGCGTGATCTTCAGGCTCTTGCAGGCGTCGGCCAGGCAGTGGGCGTCGTACTTGAGGCCCCAGAGGGTGAAGAACTGAGCCAGGGTGGGGTGGTCGGAGGTGGTTTTGGATTCGACCCACACGAGGCCGTCGGTGGTGTGGGTGTGGACGGCGGCTTGTTCGGCGCGGAGTTTGTCGATGCCGATGCCGGCCGGGACCTGGACCGGGTTGCCGTCGACGGTGACTGCGATGGTCACGGTGTACGGCGAAGGTCCGGAGAAGTCGAGCGGGAGGCGTTCGAAGCCTGCCTTGTCGATGTACGAGACCGCGTCCCGCGGGGCGTCCCAGGGCGGGGCGGTGGTCCGCAGTACGGCGGCTGCCGGTGGAGCGGGGCCGACCTGGCAGCCGCCCACCACGCTGCTCGTGAGCAGCAGAGCGGCTGCCGTGACGGCCGTTCGCCAGCTGCCTGCTCTCATGCAGAGCAGGTTGCCATGCGGCCCGGCGTACGGTGCCGGAGGGTCAGCGCTCCGACGGCATCAGCACCCACAGCACGATGTAGATCAGGAACTGCGGGCCGGGCAGGAGGCAGCTGACCACGAAGATCAGCCGCATCGTGTTGGACGAGATACCGAACCGGCGAGCGAGTCCGGAACAGACACCGCCGATCCAGCGATCATTTGACGGGCGAACCAGAGTGCTTGCCATGAGTACCTTTCCTTTCCACCGTTGGGCTTACGACCACTATGACGGTGCAGGTACCCGATCCGATCCCACCGCACCCCGGTTCCAGGGTCCGCTCAGGGGTCCCCCGTACGACGATCGACGTGTCCCCCCAATTCGGGATTCCGGGTCACTTCCTGCTACTGTTCTGCACGTTCCTGAGCCCCCGTAGCTCAGGGGATAGAGCACCGCCCTCCGGAGGCGGGTGCGCAGGTTCGAATCCTGCCGGGGGCGCGACCGATCCGGCCGATCCTTGTGTGCAGAAGGCGCGCACGTGGGATCGGCCGCCGTGTTTTCCGGGGGTGCAACCCCCGGTCCCCGCCCGGCCGGGCTTCGCCCCCGGACCCCCTCGGTGGTCGCCTTCGTCAGGCGCCGAGGCCTGCTGCTGTTCTGCAGTAGGACCACATCTTGAGGCGGTCTGCTTCGGTGTCCTGGGTTCGGGTGAGGTAGTGGGTGGGGCGGATGTCTCGGTCGTGCCAGAAGTGGCCGGTGGGGAGGGCTTGGGTTGTTGCCGTGAGCCAGGTGGTGGTGTCGGCGCCCTCGGCGGGGGTGCGGAGGAGGGGGCGGGTGAGTTTGGTGAAGAGTGGGAGTGAGCTGGTCAGGCCGGGGGTGGTGGACCAGCCGGGGTGCATGGTGGCTACGAAGGTGGGGGCCAGGTGGGCGGCCAGGAGTGGGGTCAGGGCTACCTGGATGCGCTTGGAGCGCGCGTAGGCGACAGCACCTCGGTAGGTGCCGCGGCGGTACTCCGGATCGTCGGTCGGTAGCTGCTGCGTGTACATGCCTCCGGACGCGACGAAGACGGCGCGGCCGTTGGTCAGCAGGGGTTTGAGGAGCTCGGTCAGAAGCAACGGGCCGAGGACGTGGGTGGCCAGCGTGAGTTCGTGGCCCTGGGGCGACTCGGTGCGTTCAGGAGGCATGACGCCGGCGTTGTGGATCAGGGCGTGGATCGGCTCGGTCAGCTGGCCGGCGTAGCGGCGTACGGCGTCCAGGTCGGAGATGTCGCACTCGTCGACCAAGAAGGTGGCGCCGGGGACCTCACCGCGCAGGTCCGCCACAGCGCGTGCTGCCTTCGCGGCGTCGCGGACTACCAGCCGGACGGTTGCGCCC
Organism: Kribbella sp. NBC_00662; assembly: GCF_041430295.1. Lineage (GTDB taxonomy): Bacteria > Actinomycetota > Actinomycetes > Propionibacteriales > Kribbellaceae > Kribbella. Next base: position 8,132,767 of record NZ_CP109029.1, read on the forward strand.
AGACCGGCCAGGCCGGACGCGGTTGCTTTGCCCAGCCCGCTGCGTGCACCGGTGACCACGACGGTCTTACCTTGCAGGGCGTCCCGGGCGGGATCGTTGTCGGGCCAGCCGCGGCTGCGGAGCCGATAGCCGAGTTTGCTGTACCCAGGGATGACAGTCCGGTCCAGGAGCGTGTCCAGCACGCTCATGCCGCCAGCTTCCCCAGAGCGTCGCGCAGACCTTGCTCGGCTTCTTCGCCGAGCCGGTCGAACGGCTTGCGGAAGAAGGGCTCGGCCAAGCGGGCAAGGCCTTTGAGCTGGAACTCGGCGCGGTAGACGACCCGCGTGATGTTCGCCTCGGTGCGGAACGACATGGTGTCGTGGGCAACGACTGTGCGGTTCTCACCCCGCAGGACGATGCGGTCCGGCCGGATGCACTCCACGACCTCGTAGATCAGCTCCGTCTCCCGGCCGGCGAAGCGGGAGGTGTTGCGGTACGTCGTACCGACGCCGCCGTCGCCCTGCAGCAGCACGGTCCGGACCGTACCTGGGTCCCACTCCTCCGTGGTCGTGAAATCGGCCAAGTAGTCGAAGACTCGTTCCGGGTCGGCGGCAACGGGTACTTCGCGTTCGATGACGATCATCGGGTCTCCTCGGCTCGTTCGGCGGCGTGCGCGATGTTGCGTTGCATGCCGCCGAAGACGACGTCGTGGAACGGCCGGATGGCCGCCCAGTACAGCTCCCCCGGCAGACCCCGTGGATGGAACAGCGCGCGCTGCCGGAACAGCGTGCGCCCGTGCTCGTCGGTCCCCGCCCGCAGCTCGAGCCAGGCCTCCCCCGGCAACCGCATCTCGGCCCGCAGCCGCAGCAACCGGCCGCGCTCGAGGGCCTCGACCCGCCACCAGTCGAGCGGATCGCCGACCGACAGCGTGTCCGGATGCAGCCGGCCCCGCCGCAGCCCGGGCCCGCCGACGACCCGGTCGAGCAGTCCGCGGGTCCACCAGCCCAGGCGCCACGAATACCAGCCGCGGCGGCCGCCGATACCCTCGATGACCTTCCAGAGCCGCTCCGGTGGCGCGTCGACCGCACAGTCGCGTTCGTCGACGTACAAAGAACCGCCCGACCAGTCCGGATCGCTCGGCAACGGATCGCTCGGTGCGCCCGGTGTCGAGGCGGATGCCCACGACGTACTCACGTCGAGGTCCTGCACCTTCTTCAGTGCCAGCGCGACGGCGCGGTCGAAGCCGATTCCGTCGGCCGGGCGCGGCTCGACGTACTTGTCGATGTCGTGGTCCTTGCAGACCACCTCGTGCACCAGGCTGTCGACCAGTGGCCGTGCGATGCCGGTAGGCACAGGTGTGACCAGACCGACCCAGTGACTGGACAGACGCGGTGTCAGCAACGGCACCGTCCGGATCCGGCGCGGACGCAGGCCCGCCACCGCGGCGTACCGCTGCATCATCGCGCGGTACGTCAGCACGTCCGGCCCGCCGATGTCGAAGCCCCGGTTCACGTCGGCCGGCATCCGGGCGGACGCGACGAGGTAGTGCAGTACGTCGCGGACCGCGATCGGCTGGATCCGCGTGTCCAGCCAGCGCGGCGTGATCATCACCGGCAACCGCTCGGTCAGATAGCGCAGCATCTCGAACGACGCGGACCCGGAGCCGATGATCACCGCGGCCTGCAGCACCGTCGTCGGTACGCCGCTGGCGAGCAGGATCTCCCCCACCTCGCGACGAGAGCCGAGATGCGGCGACAGCTCCTCGTTGTCGGGGTGCAGACCGCCCAGGTAGACGATCCGCCCGACGCCGGACTCGCGGCACGCCGCGCCGAACGCCAGCGCCGTACGCCGGTCACGCTCCTCGAACCGCCGGCCGGCACCCATCGAGTGGATCAGGTAGTACGCGACGTCGACGCAGTCGAGCGCCCTGGTCAGCACGGCCGGGTCGGAGGCGTCACCCTCGACGACGTCGATCCGGGTCCGCCAAGGACGCGTGTCGAGCCGCTGCGGATTCCGCGCCAGGACGCGGACGTCGTACCCGGCTGCGAGCAACTCCGGCACCAGCCGGCCGCCGATGTAGCCGGTAGCTCCCGTCACCAGCACACGCGTCATCGGTCGGCCCACTGCTCGGCGGCGGTCACCGGATCCGAGTCGACGTACTGCGCGCCGACGGCGCCTGCGAGCTCGCTGGACGCGCCAGGCCCAGCCAGAGCCACGGGCCAGTCGCGCGACAGCCGGGTCAGGTCGGACTGGACCCGCTCGAACCGCTCGGGATCGGAGGCCGACAGCATCACCACATCCGGCTGCAGCACCCCCGCCGCGTGTTCGACATCGGCCATCGGCGAGTCGGTGCCCAGGTAGATCACCCGCCAGCCGGAGCGACGCAGTACCAGTCCGAACGACAGCAGGGCGATGTCGTGCAGCTCGCCGGGCGGACAGGCCAGCAGGGCTCGCGGCCCCTGGCCCCCACCCCACCCAGGGGCCAGGCCCGCCAGCCGGGACCGGATGAGGTTGCTGGCGAAATGCTCCTGCCCGACAGAAACCTCACCGCGGCCCCACCGGTCACCCAGGTCGTGCAGGTAAGGAATCAGCACGTCCCGGATGACAGCTTCGATGGTCAGCGTGCCGAACAGCTCGTCCAGCACGTGGTGCGCGGCCCGCTCGTCCAGCTCGTCCAGCGCCGACCGGAGGTTGGCTGCACCCCCGGCCTCCACCTTGCGTACGGAGACCGGGTCTGCAGCCACGGTCGAGCGTTCGGCCAGCACTGCACGAGCAGCCTCGGCCGCGGACAGCCCCTGCGCGAGGAACGCCCGCATGCGTTGCACGCGGCGTACGTCGCTCTCGGAGTACAGCCGGTAACCGCCGGGCGAACGCGTCGGCGTCAGCAGCCCGTACCTGGTCTCCCAGGCACGGAGGACGTGCTCACTGACACCGGCGCGTTTGCTCAACGCACCGATCCGCAGACCGCTCGGCACCGAAGTCTCCACAAGGACACTATACAAACTCTAGACATACCTTTGACGAAGTCAAGCCGATCTGCCTAATCTCTAGACAGACCTTAGACAAAAACGTGAGGTAGTGCCGATGCGAGAGACCGTGGCGGTGGTCGGCGCCGGAGTGTCCGGGCTGACCGCCGCATATCTACTGACCCCCTGGTACGACGTGACGCTGTTCGAGGCCGAACCGCGTCTGGGCGGGCATGCCCACACCCACGACGTCACCGACCCGGCCGGGCATCCGCTCGCGATCGACACCGGTTTCATCGTGCACAACGCCCATACCTATCCCCTGCTGCGCCGCTTGTTCGCTGAACTGCGCGTGCTGACCCGGCCGACCGAGATGAGCATGAGCATCAGCGACCCGGCCAGCGGCCTGGAGTTCGCCGGCGGCCGCGGGCTGACCGGAGTCTTCGCCCAGAGCCGCCGCCTCGCGGATCCGCACTTCCTCCGCCTGCTGACCGAGGTACGCCGTTTCCACCGCCGCGCCGCCGCCTACATCGAGCGGACCGGTGACGACGACCTCGCGACCTTCGGCCAGTTCCTCGAGGCGGAGCGTTTCAGCCCGGCCTTCATCCGCCTGTACGCCGTCCCGGTCGTCTCCTGCGTCTGGTCCTGCGGCGGCGGCTCGGCCCTCAGCTACCCGGCGCGCTACTTGTTCCGGTTCCTCGACCACCACGGGATGCTCTCGGTCAGCGGCTCGCCGCAATGGCTGACCGTCACCGGCGGTTCCCGGCAGTACGTCGATGCGCTCGCCGCCCGGCTGGACGCGGTTCGGGCCGGCCTTCCGGTGCGGGCGGTGCACCGCCATCCCGACGGCGTCACAGTGACCGTTGCCGACGGCAACACGATGGACTTCGGCCGGGTCGTGCTGGCGACGCATGCCGATCAGGCGCTCGACCTGCTCATGGATGCGACGCCGGCCGAGAAGTCCGTGCTCGGGCAGTTCGAATACAGCCGCAACGAGACCGTCCTGCACACCGACGCGTCGTTGCTTCCCACAACGAAGAACGCCCGTGCCTGCTGGAACTACGTCGTCCGCGGCGACGCACCGCTCACGACGTACTGGATGAACCGGCTGCAGGGCCTCGAGACCGACGAGACCTACCTCGTCACGCTGAACGGCGCCGAGGCCGTCGATCCGGCGAAGGTGATCGCCCGGATGGACTACGAGCACCCGATCTACACCCCGAAGGCGGTGGCCGCGCAGAGCAAGCTGGCGGCGCTGAACACCGGCCGGATCGCGTTCGCGGGGGCGTATCACGGCTGGGGCTTCCATGAGGACGGCTGTCGCGCCGGTGTCGCGGCGGCGGAGTCCCTCGGGGTGCGCTGGTGACGATCGTCGGTGAGATCCCCACCCTCCCGGCGGTCGTCACCGGCTTCGTCCGGCACGCGCGGTCGATCCCGATCCGGCACGCGTTCCGGCACCGGGTCTACCAATGGCTCGTCGACCTCGACGATCTGCCCCGGCTGCCCTGGTACCTGCGGCCGCTCGGCGGGTTCGACGTGCGCGACCACCTCGGCGGCCACGGTCCGACGATCAAGGCCGGAGTACGTCGCTACCTGGCCGGCCACGGCATCGAGTACGACGGCCGGATCGTGATGCTCGCGAACGCCCGCGTCCTCGGCCATGTCTTCGACCCGATCACCGTGTTCTGGTGCGTCGACAGCCCGTACGTCGTCGCCGAGGTGCACAACACGTACGGCGAACGGCACGCCTACCTGCTCACACCGGACGCGGACGGCACGGCCGAGACCGCGAAGAAGTTCTACGTCTCGCCGTTCAACGACGTGTCCGGCGACTACCAGCTCCGGTTCGAGCTCGACCGCAGCCGGGTGCGGGTCCAGGTCAGCCTGACCCGAGGCCATCGCACCGTGTTCGGTGCGAGCTTCGACGGCGTACCACGACCGGCTACCCGACGTGCGGTGCTCGCAGCCGCCGTACGGATGCCACTGATGCCGCAGCGGGTGTCCGGGCTGATCCGGCTGCACGGATTGTGGCTGTGGGCGCGGCGCCTCCCTGTCGTGAAGCGGTCGACGCGGAGGACCTTGCGCGGCCGGATCGCCCGGTTGATCGTGGATCGCGTTCTCGACCGGGTGCCGGTACGCGCCGTCTACCCGGACGGCACCGTCCGCGGCGGCGGCGGACCGGATGCGCCGATCCTGCGGGTCATTCGGCCCGACTCGCTGTACGAACGGCTCGCGCAGAACCCGAAGATCGGACTGGGCGAGGCGTACACGGCCGGCGACTGGGAGCCGGGCGACGGCACCGACCTAGGCGAACTCTTGACCCCGTTCGCCGAGCGGCTCACCAAGCTCGTGCCGCGTCCGTTGGTCCGCTTCCGCAGCCTGGTTGACCAACAGGTCCCCGACCGGCTGCGCAACACACCGAATGGTGCCCGCAGCAACATCAGTGCGCACTACGACCTCAGCAACGCCTTGTTCGCGGCCTTCCTGGACCGCGGGATGTCCTACAGCTCAGCCATGTTCGAGAGCGCCGAGGAGTCGCTGGAGCAAGCACAGACCCGCAAGGTGGAGCACATCCTCGACCTGGCCGGGGTACGGCGTGGCAGCCGGGTGCTCGAGATCGGCATCGGCTGGGGCACGCTCGCGATCGCCGCCGCACGTCGTGGCGCCCACGTCACCGGCATCACGTTGTCGAGAGAGCAGTTGACGCTCGCCCGCGAACGGGTCGCCGACGCCGGGCTGACCGATCGTGTCGACCTGCGGTTGCAGGACTACCGCGCGGTGACCGGCTCGTACGACGCCATCGTCAGCGTGGAGATGATCGAGGCCGTCGGCGAGGAGTTCTGGCCGGAGTACTTCGGCACGCTCGACCGGCTGCTGGCGCCCGGCGGATCCGTTGCACTGCAGGCGATTCTGATGGACCACGACCGGATGCTCGCGACCCGGCACTCGTACAGCTGGATCCAGAAGTACATCTTCCCCGGTGGTCTGATTCCGTCCAGGACCGCGATCGACGAGACGCTGGCGCGCCATACCGCCCTGGCGGTGCAGGCCGATCTTCGCTTCGGTCCGGACTACGCCGAGACCCTGCGTCGCTGGCGGCGCCAGTTCGTCGCGAGCTGGCCGGCCGTCCGCGCACAGGGTTTCGACGAGAGCTTCCGGCGTACGTGGGAGTTCTACCTGGCCTACAGCGAGGCCGGCTTCGCGTCGGGCTATCTGGACGTCGGCCAGCTGCTGCTCAGGCGGTCCGGTCCTCGCCGGGAGTCCGGCCGAACGCCTGATGGTAGGTCCGGGTGAAGTGGGCGGAGCTGGTGTAGCCGACCCGGTAGCCGACTTCGGCCGCGGTCAATGACTGGGTGCGAAGCAGGACCCTGGCCTCCTGCAGGCGGATCTGCTTCTGGAACTGGATCGGTGTCATCGAGGTCGCTGCCCGGAAATGACGGTGGAAGGTCGACGCGCTCATGCCGGCCAGGTCGGCGAGGTCTGCCACCAGCAGGGGTTCGTTGTGGTGATTGCGGATCCAGCTGATCGCCCGGGAGATGTGAGCGAGCATGCCGTCGGCCAGACCGATCTGCCGGACCAGTCCACCCTGTTCACCGGACAGCAGCCGCCACAGGATCTCCCGCCGGATGCCTGGCGCGAGCACGCGCACGTCGTCCGGACGGTCCGCGATCCGCAACAACCGCACGACGGGATCGAGCAAGTCAGAGGTCGCGTCGCTGACCACGAGACCGGCGTACTGCGACTTCCGCTCGGGAGCGTCGTCGAGCAGCAGCGCGGCGATCTCGACCGGGTCGAGCCGCAGGCTGACGACGGTGAACGGTTCGTCCGGCGTCGCCTTCAGCGCCTGGCCGACGACGGGGAGATCCAGTGACGTGACGAGGAACTGGCCGGCGCCGTACTCGTAGGCGACGCCGTTGAGCATCGTCAGTTTCACGCCTGAGGCAACGATCGCGACCGACGGCTGGGCCATGCTCGCGGTCAGCTCGGTCGGTTCGTCACGCCGGCTGACCTGTACCCCGTCGATCAGGTGCACGCTGTTGCCGCGCTGGCCGGCCGTGTGCCGGATGATCAGAATCCGGAGTTCGTCGAGCAGATCCACCTCTCCAGTGGAGCGACTTCGGCAGGATCGCGCAAGCCGGCGCCAGGATGATGCTCACGCCGCGACGCATCCCGGTGCTCTGATGGAAGGACCACCACCAGAAAGGCACCACCCGTGAATCGCAGAATCCTCGGCGCCACCGGCATCTCCGTCAGTGACGTCGCCCTCGGCGCGATGATGTTCGGCGCGATGGGCAACCCAGACCACGAGGACTCGGTCCGGATCATCCACCGCGCCCTCGACGCGGGCATCAACCTGATCGACACCGCCGACGTCTACTCGGGCGGCGAGTCCGAGGAGATCGTCGGTACGGCGATCCGCGGCCGGCGCGACGACGTCGTACTGGCGAGCAAGTTCGGCCTGCCGATGGGCGAGGACCCCAACCGGCGCGGCGCCTCCCGCCGCTGGATCCGGCAGGCGGTCGAGGCCAGCCTGCGGCGGCTCGGCACCGATCACCTCGACCTGTACCAGCTGCATCGTCCGGATCACGACACCGATCCGGGTGAGACCCTGTCCGCGCTGTCGGATCTCGTCCAGGCGGGGAAGATCCTCGCCTTCGGTTCGTCGATGTTCCCGGCCGAGACGATCGTCGAGGCGCAGTGGACAGCGGAGCGTCGCGGTACACACCGCTTCCTGACCGAGCAGACGATGTACTCGATCCTGACCCGGCGGCCGGAGGCGTCGGTGTTCCCGGTGGCTCAGCGGCACGATCTCGGCGTGCTGACCTTCGGGCCGCTCAACGGGGGCTGGCTCTCCGGCCGGGCGAACCAGGCGTCGTCGCACCGGGCGTCGGCGCGGCCGTCCAGCTACGACCCGAGCACTCCGACCGGTCAGGCGAAGGCCGCGGCCGTCGCGAAGCTGGGTCCGCTGGCCGCCGAGGCCGGTATGACGCTGCCTCAGCTCGCGGTTGCGTTCGTCCGGGCGCACCCGGCGGTCACCTCGGTCCTGATCGGCCCGCGCACGCAGGACCAGCTCGACAGCCTGCTCCCGGCCGCCGAGCTCGACCTCACCGACGACATCCTCGACCGGATCGACGAGATCGTTGCACCAGGCACCGAACTGGACCCGGCCGACAACTACGCCGCCACCCCGCCGGCGATCGAGCACGCACACCTGCGGCGCCGCTGAGGCCTTGCCGGCCGCGTCCTCAGACGTCGGGCAGCGCCACGAACGACAACACCACCCGGTCCTTTCCCGGCGACGCCGTCAGATGCGGCTCGAGGACGGCGTTGATGCCCTCGCGGATCGCATCCAGGTCCGCGGGGTCGACGTACACGGCCAGTTGGCTGTAGCCGAGTTGCGGCAGCCGGGTCTCCAGATCGCCGCGCTCGACGGCACGGTCGAAGTCGGCGGCCAGCCGGGTGAGCATCATCAGGAACGCCTGGCGGTGCTGCTCGGGCGTCATCGCGCGCGCCTCGCGTTCGTCGATCCGGCCGACCTTGGTCTGGTCCAGGCTGAGCGTGCGCTCGGTCGTACCGCGGACCTTCCGCTCGCGGACCACGGTCAGGAAACCGGCGTCGATCAGTACGGCGACGTGGCGGTACAACGACGTGGTCGGCACGTCGGGGAGATCGCGTTTCAGGTCGGTCGTGGTCAGCTCACGGCCGAGGACGCGCTGGACGATCCGCCAGCGGATCGGGTGCAGGAGCAGGTCCGACACCGGAGTGGATGACTCGGCCATCAGGGTCGCTCCAGGGTTCTCACGGGTCTCCATTGGTCCCAAGTTTGGTAATAATAGCGTGAACGGAAGCATTTCCCCGTCGCCCAAGGAGAACGTGCTGTGTCGCTCACCCGTCGTACCGTGCTCAAATCCGCCGCTGCCGCTGTTCCGGTGGCCGCGCTGTCCACCTTGCCCGCCGCGGGCGCCACTACCCGTGAACCGGTCGCGATCGGGCGGCTGGCCGACAAGATCGAGGCGGGGATGGCGAAGTACGCGATCCCTGGCGTCGGTCTGGGCCTGTGGTACCGCGGCCGCGAGTACGTCCGCGGTTTCGGGGTCACGAGCGTCGACACCAACGAGCCGGTGTCCGGCGACACCGTGTTCCGGATCGGCTCGACCACGAAGACGTTCACCGCGACCGCGATCATGCGGCTCGTCGAGCGTGGGCGGGTCAGTCTCGACCGGCCGGTGCGCGCGTACCTGCCCGACTTCCGGACGGCTGACCCGTCGGTCGCCGCTCGGGTCACCGTGCGCCAGCTGCTGAACCACACCGCCGGCTGGCAGGGCGACTACCTCGAGGACTACGGGGATGGCGACGACGCGCTCGCGAAGTACGTCGCCGGTATGACGAAGGTCCCGCAGCTGACACCGCTCGGGAAGGTGTTCGCGTACAACAACGCCTCGCTCGGGGTGGCCGGCCGGATCATCGAGGTGGTGACCGGCAAGCCGTACGAGCTCGCCGCGCGCGAACTGGTCATCGATCCGCTGGGTCTCGACCACAGCCGCTTCTTCCGGAGTGAGCTGGGCGGATTCAGCGTCGCTGCCTCGCACAACATCGTTGACGGCAAGGCGGTTGTGGAGCCGGCCTTCGATGCGATCCCGCGCAGTCTGCAGTCGATCGGTGGACTCATCTCGAGCGCCCGCGACCAGCTGCGGTACGCCCGTTACCACCTGGGGCACCGCGGTCTCCCCCACCTGCTCAGCGACCGCAGCAGGTTGGCGATGCAGTCTCACCCGGGTCCCGGCGGCACTCTGTTCGTCGAGCTGAACGGCGTGGGCGTCAGCTGGATGCTGCGTCCGACAGCGCAGGGTCCGACAGTCGTGCAGCACGGTGGTGACTGGTCCGGTCAGCACTCCGGCTTCCTGTTCGTGCCGCGGCGGGACTTCGCCATCACGTTGCTGACGAACTCCGAGAGCGGTCCCCTGCTGGTGGCCGAGTTGTTCGCGGACGACTGGGCGTTGCAGGAGTTCGCCGGCGTCAACAACCTTCCCGCCGTACCGCGTGAGCTGCCGCCGCGCCGACTCGCGGAGTACGAAGGCACCTATGTCTCCCAGCAGATCGGCCTCGACGGCAAGCCGGAAGATCTGGCGCTCGACGTGACTGCCCACAACGGCGAGTTGGTAGCCGGCGCGGGTGGGCAGGCGCTGCTGCGTCTCGCCTTCTACCGCAAGGACTACGTGCTCGCCCTGAACCCCGACGGCACACCGACCCACACCCGCGCCAACTTCGTCCGCGGCGCGGCCGGACCAGTGGAGTGGTTCAGGTACGGCGGACGTCTGTTCCGTCACCACGCTGCCGGAGCCCGCGCGACCACGGCCCGCGCTGCCAACCTCCGCTTGCTCAGTCGTTAGCAGTAACCATCCACAGATGCCCGTCCGGATCGGTGAAGGTGGCCAGGTACGCCCAGGGCTTACGTATGGGCGCAGTCACCTGCACCGCTCCGGCGGCGATCGCCTTGGCGGTCTGCGCGTCTACCGCCTGCTCGCTGGCGACGGTCACCGTGAGGATGCATTCGCTCTGGCCGTACGGCGCGGCGGGCTGGTCACCTAGTACCCACCCGAAGCCCTCGGTCGGGATGAGCATCAGTCGGACGTCCTCCGCGAGTGCGAACTGCAGGGGTTCGGGGATGCCGTCCTCGTCGGGCTCGCCTACGGGTGTCAGGCCGAGCGCCTCCTGGTAGAAGGCGTACGACCGGGGCCGGTCCTCGATCGCGAGGCCGATGATCATCGGGTCACTCCTGCGGTGAATCGGGCGGCGTCGAGGATGTAGTGCAGTCGCTCGGCGGGGACCTGGCGGTCGATGCCCAGTGCAACGGTCACGTCGAGGCCGTGGATGACGTCGTGGGACAGCGCGCCTACGTACCCGCCGCCTGGTGGCTTCCATGGGTGGTTGACGTTCTGGCGGAGGCATTCGACCAGCTGGGCCGATGACAGTCCAGCAGCGGGCAGTCCGGCCAGCACGTCGGCCAGCTCGGTGCGCTCGGCCGCAACCGCAGTTCTGATATCCGTCATACCCCACCGACGAACGTCTCAGGCCCGCACAGACACCTCGTGCAATCTTTTCTGCAGGTACAACCGCTCCGCATCGGTGGTCGCGAGCTCGAGGGCTTCTTCGTACGCCGTCTTCGCCTCGGGCCAGCGTTCCAGACGGCGGAGGAAGTCGGCTCGGGTCGCTGGGAGGAGGTGATAGCCGGCGAGCGGTCCCTCGGCGAGCTCCTGGACGAGCCGGAGGCCGACGGCCGGGCCGTCTGCCATGCCGATGGCTACGGCACGGTTGAGGGTGACGACCGGAGTCTGTGGGAGTCGGGCGTAGAGCCCGGCGATCTGCGGCCAGTCCGTGTCCGCCGCGGTGCGGGCGGTCGCGTGGCAGGCGGCGATGGCGGCCTGCACCTGGTACGGGCCCGGAGCGCCGCGGTCGAGCGCGGAGTCCAGCAGGTCGACGCCCTCTTTGATCTGGCTGTGGTCCCAGCGGGTTCGGTCCTGGTCATCGAGGGTGACGAGGGCACCGTCGTCGGCCAGCCGCGTGTTGCGTCGGGCGTCATGCAGCAGCATCAAAGCAAGCAGGCCGGTGGGCTCTGGTTCAGGTAGGAGCTGGACGAGCAATCTGGCCAGTCTGATCGCCTCACCGCTCAGATTGCTCCGTACGACATCGGAGTACCCCTCGTTGAACAGCAGATACAGCACCGCGAGTACTGCGGGCGTCCGCTGCGGCAGCAGATGCGCGGGCGGGACGCGGTACGGGATGCCGGCGTGCTGGATCTTCTGCTTCGCGCGGGTCAGTCGCTTCGACATGGTCGTCTCCGGGACCAGGAACGCCCGGGCGATCTCCGCAGTACTCAGACCGGCCAGCGTGCGCAACGTCAACGCCACACGGGCCTCCATCGCCAGGGCGGGATGACAGCAGGTGAACATCAACCGCAGCCGGTCGTCCGGCACGTCGTACGGCGGATCGTCGTCGTACGACAGCGCAGCGACCTGACGCAGCTTGGCGGCACCCACCGCCTCGCGGCGCATCCAGTCGATCGCACGGTTGCGTGCGGTTGTGGTCAGCCAGGCACCAGGCCGGTCCGGTACGCCGTCGACCGGCCACCGCTGCAGCGCCGCCGCGAACGCCTCCTGCGCACACTCCTCGGCCAGCTCCCAGTCACCGGTCACCCGGATCAGAGTGGCGACCACCTGTCCCCACTCCTGCCGGTAGATGTCCTCCAGCGTCACACCGGTGGCTCCAGCACCGGACGGATCTCGATCGTGCCGTAGCCGGCCGCAGGGTGCTTGGACGCGATCTCTATCGCCTCGTCCAGGTCGGCGCAGTCGATCAGGACGAAACCTCCGATCTGCTCCTTCGTCTCGGCGAACGGCCCGTCGGTGAGCAGGAGCTCGTCGTCCCGCACCCGCACCGTGGTGGCTTCATGAGGCGGCCGCAGCCCCGCGCCGCCCGCCACCACGCCCCGGGCTTCCATCTCTTCCGACCAGCCGCCGCACCCGTCGTTCGCGTACTCGGTCCCGGAGGGGTCGCCACAGATCATCAGCAGGTACTTCACCCAGCCATCGTCGCAGGTCTAGCGTCGACGGCAAGGACCTTCAGGCGGGAGGGCATGTGATGACCGGACGGATCGTGCACTTCGAGGTGCCGTACGACGACGGCGAGCGAGCGCGGACGTTCTACCGCGAGGCGTTCGGGTGGAAGCTGCTGGAGATGCCCGAGATGAACTACACGATGGTGTCGACCGGGCCGGTGAACGAGCAGTCGATGCCCGCCGAGCCCGGCTTCATCAACGGCGGCATGTACCGGCGCAGCGGCGAGCTCACCCGCCCGATCCTGACCGTCGACGTCCCGGACATCGACGCCGCCTGGAAGACCATCGAGAGCCTCGGCGGCGAGCGCGTCGGCGAGAAGCTCCCGGTCGGCGACATGGGCTTCGCGGCGTACTTCAAGGACCCCGAAGGCAACGTCCTCGGTCTGTGGCAGACCGCCTAGGTTCTGTCTGGCCGTTCAGGTCGGCGTACATCGGTAGTTCACGGTCGAGTGCCTAGACTGCGGGGTGTGTTGGCTCCGGTGGCGTCCTCGGGAGGACTGAATGCCTGACCGTATCCAGACCATTGCCTATCCGGCACCGGGATCGCGGCCCTCGCGGCGGGATCCGGATCCGCTCGCGCCGCACGTGATCGTGCTGTTCGGGGCGACCGGCGACCTGGCCAAGCGCAAGCTGCTGCCCGGGCTGGCCTATCTGCAGCAGTCCCGGTTCACGCCCGACGTACGCATCATCGGCACGGCGACCGAGGATCTGACGTCGGACGAGTTCCGGGCGCGCGCCCGGGAGGCCGTCGAGACGTTCGGCATGCACAAGCTGAGCGACGAGCAGTGGTCGCAGTTCTCCGAGACGCTCGACTACGTCCCGGTGACGGCCGGCCCGGAGGCGCTGGCGAGGGCGGTGAAGTCGGCCGAGGAGGCGCTCGGCCCCGACGTACGCCGGCTGCACTACCTGTCGGTGCCCCCGAAGGCGGCCCAGTCGGTGATCGCGATGCTGCGCGACGCGGACCTGGTCGACCGGGCCCGGGTGGTGATGGAGAAGCCGTTCGGCGACGACCTGGCCAGCGCGATCAAGCTCAACGACTTCGTCCACGAGACGTTCGACGAGTCGCAGATCTTCCGGATCGACCACTTCCTCGGCAAGGAAGCGGCGCTGAACATCCTCGCGTTCCGGTTCGCGAACGGCCTGTTCGAGCCGATCTGGAACCGGAACTTCATCGACCACGTGCAGATCGACATCCCGGAGTCGCTCGGGCTGGACCAGCGCGCCACCTTCTACGAGCCGACCGGCGCGTTCAAGGACATGGTCGTCACGCACCTGATGCAGGTGATGTCGTTCGTCGCGATGGAGCCGCCGACGGCCCTGGAGCCGCGGGCTATCTCGGAGGAGAAGAACAAGGTCTTCCGGTCGATGCTGCCGATCAGCCCGACCGACGTGGTCCGCGGTCAGTACTCCGGCTACCGCAACGAGGAGGGCGTCGCGCCGGACTCCGACACCGAGACGTTCATCGCGCTGCGGGTCGAGATCGACAACTGGCGCTGGGCCGGTACGCCGTTCTTCCTGCGCACCGGCAAGAAGATGGCCCAGGGCCAGCGGATCATCTCGATCGCCTTCAAAGAGGCGCCGAAGACGATGTTCCCGTCCGGGTCGGGTGTCGGCTCGGAGGGTCCGGACCATCTGACCTTCGACCTGGCCGACTCGTCCCGGGTGTCACTGTCGTTCTACGGCAAGCGGCCCGGCCCGGGCATGCGGCTGGAGAAGCTGTCGATGCAGTTCTCCACCCAGGAGACCGAGAGCGCCGGCGACGTACTCGAGGCGTACGAGCGCTTGATCCTGGACGCGATGCGCGGCGACCACACCCTGTTCACCACCGCCGAGGGCATCGAATCGCTCTGGGACCGCTCCGCCCATCTCCTCGAGGACCCGCCGCCGGTCAAGCCGTACCAGCCCGGCACCTGGGGCCCGAACGCGATCCACCAGCTGATCGCGCCGCGCGCCTGGCGGCTCCCCTTCGAACGCGAGTGGCGGGAGTAGCAAGGGCCTTGGCTAGGCTGCCGCGCATGCGGGAGATTCTGGTCATCGGTGTCGGGGCGGGCGATCCGGAGCAGGTGACGATGCAGGGCGTGTCGGCGCTGAACCGGGTCGATGTGTTCTTCGTGCTCGACAAGGGCGAGGTGAAGCAGGAGCTGGTCGACCTGCGGTCCGAGATCCTGCGGCGGTACGCGACGTCGAAGGATTACCGGGTGGTCGTCGGCCGCGACCCGGAGCGGGATCGCACGGCCTCGGCGTACGTCGAGGCTGTGGACGACTGGCGACGCCGACGGGCCGACGTGTGCGCGGAGATGATCGCGTCCGAGCTGGGCGAGGACCAGGTCGGCGCGTTCCTGGTCTGGGGCGATCCGTCGCTGTACGACAGCACGCTGGCGATTCTCGACGACATCCTGGCGCGGGGTGAGCTCGAGTTCGGGGTCGAGGTGATTCCGGGGATCAGCAGCGTGTCGACGCTCGCCGCCCGGCACAAGGTCGGGCTGAACCAGGTGGGCCGGCCGATCCAGATCACGACCGGACGACGGCTCGCCGCCGGCTGGCCGGAGGGTGTGGACGACGTCGTCGTGATGCTCGACGCGCAGACGGCGTTCACCGAGCATCTCGACGCCGACATCTATTGGGGCGCGTATCTCGGCACGCCGGACGAGATTCTCATCTCGGGACCGCTGCGGGAGGTCGCGAGCGAGATCGAGAAGGTGCGCGCCGAGGCCCGGGATCGCAAGGGCTGGATCATGGACACCTACTTGTTACGACGGCCTAGGTAAAAGCACGCCGGGTGGGAGAGTGCGGCGACCTAGACCAAAGGTGTAGGCGGTCTGGACTTCGGGCCGAAGCGGCGACGGCGGCGGCTCGACGACGCTGCAGGCATGAAGAAACTCTTGGTGATCATGACGGCCGCCTTGGCGCCGGCGGGCTTGTTGGTGGGCCTCGCCGGGCCGAGTGACGCGGCCCAGCAGGACGTCGTACGAACAGATGGCGGCCTGGTTGCGAGCAAGACGGTCGGGGACGCAAGGGTCTTCGACGGGATCCCGTACGCCGCTCCCCCGGTCGGCCCGCTGCGCTGGAAGGCCCCTGCACCCGCCAAACCATGGACCGGCGTACGTGAGTCGAAGCTCGGCAACGTCTGTCCGCAGCAGGCGAACTCAGAGGCTCCGGACGGGTCGTCCACCGAGGACTGCCTCTATCTGAACGTCACCACCCCGGCCAAGCCCTCCCCGAAGCCTCGAGCCGTCGTGGTGTGGATCCCCGGCGGTGGGTTCTTCTCGGGCGCCGGTAACAGCTACGAGGCGTCGAAGTTCGCCGCCCGCGGCGATGTGGTCGTCGTGACGGTCAACTACCGGCTCGGCATCTTCGGCTTCTTCGGGTACCCGGGTCTGCCGGGATCCGGCACCTACGGCATCCAGGACCAGCAGGCCGCGCTGCGCTGGGTCCAGCGCAACGCCCGCGCATTCGGCGGCGATCCGCGCAACGTGACAGTCGCGGGTGAGTCCGCCGGCGGCATGAGTGTCTGCGCCCAGCTGACGTCTCCGACCTCCACGGGTCTGTTCTCGAAGGCGATCATGCAGAGCGGCTCGTGCGAGTTCAACTGGGCCGCCAACAGCCAGTACCCCGGTCAGGCCGCGGACTCCCCCTGGATCCCGGCCGGCACGGTGCAGTCGAACGGCAAGGAATGGGCGGCCGACAACAAGACCAAGCTCGGCTGCAAGCCCGGCCAGTCCATGCTCGACTGCCTCCGCGCCGCGAAGTCCGACGTACTGGTCGACGACACCCTCAACTTCACCCAGATCGGGTACGGCGGGACTGCCGTCGTACCGCTGTCACCTGCTCGCGCGCTGAAGGCCGGACTGTTCCACCGGGTGCCGATCATCTCCGGCAACAACCACGACGAGGCGAACGGCTGGTTGGCTGCCTTCGGCGACATCAAGGACTACCCGCAACTGGTCAAGAACATGGTCGGCGCTCGGAAGGCTCCGCAGGTACTGCAGCACTACCCGCAGGCTCGGTACGACTCTCCCGCCGCAGCGTGGGGCGCAGTCACGACGGACCGGATCTGGTCGTGCACACAGGTCGCTTCGGACCAGCACGCGGCCGGGAAGGTGCCGGTGTACGCGTACGAGTTCGCCGACAAGCACTCGCCGATCGCCTCGCCCGGACTGGGAGCCGCACACGCGATGGAGCTGCCGTACCTGTTCCGGCTCGGTGGGTACGACTTCCCGATGTCGGCGACGCAGCAGACGCTGTCGAACCAGATGATTGACTACTGGACAGCGTTCGCCCGGACCGGCAACCCGAACGGACCGGATCGGCCGCACTGGTCGCCGACCGGCGTACGTGAGGTCAAGGGCCTCTCACTCGCGCCGACTGAGCAGACCGGCATCCAGCAGGTCAGCCTGAGCGCTGAGCACCAGTGCGGGTTCTGGTCACGCCTTGGCTGACGCTTTTCTCCAGATCGGCATGAGGATCGGCGAGAGGAGCAGCAGGAGCAACGCGTAGAAGTTGACTCCGGGAACCAAGGCCGCCAGCAGGAAGGCGACCACGGTCAACCCGGTCAGGATCAGGGAGCCGACCAGTCCCTCTCTGCTGACCGGGTTGTCCGGGTTCTCGAGCTCCTGATGCCCGTGGATCATCCAGGCGATCGCCGACTGGCAGATGCTGAGCGCCAGAATCGTGCCGGTGTAGAACCCGGCCGTGAACCGGCCGCTCGGGAAGGCCCCGATGATCTCGGTCGGGAACGGCAGGACGACGATCGTGAGCAGCCAGAGCAGGTTCAGACGGATCATCGCGGTGTTGTAGACGCGGACATGTTCGAAGAGCCGGTGATGACCCAGCCAGAAGTTGGCGATCACCACGAAGCTCAGCAAGAACGTGAAGATCTCCTGCCAGTGGTCGGTGACCACACTGACCGCGTCGCCGCCCTCCGCCCTCACCTCCGGCACCAGGTCCACCAGCGGCAGCACCAGCAGCGTGATGGCGATCGCCACGACCGCGTCGGTGAACAGGACCAGGCGGTCGGGGTCTCTCGTCGTACTCACGGCCGAAAGAGTAGCCGTCAGGTGTGTCGTTCGCGGATCAGGCTGATCGACAGGACCGCCGCGGCGAACACGAATCCGGCCGCGGCGAGCCATGCTGCGCCGTACCCGTCCCTGAGCGCTTGGAGGGTGCCTTCGGTCGCTCTGTGCGCGGTGGTTGATGCTGCGAGTGTGGCGAGTACTGCGGTGCCGATGGCCGCGCCGGCCTGTTGTGCGGTGTTGTTGAGGCCTGAGGCGAGTCCGGCGTCGCTGGCGTCGGCGCCAGACATAGCGAGCATGATCGCGGCCGGGATGGCGACTCCGATGCCCGCGCCCATGACTGCGAGCACTGGGCCGACGTTGACGACGTACGAGCCGTCCACTGGTGCCTGGCTGATCCACAGCAGCGCCAGGAGGAAGACGACCAGTCCGGCGATCAGCATCTTGCGGGGGCCGAAGCGGACTGTGAGGCGTGGGGCGATCGAGAGTGACATGAGCGCGTTCATGATCGGCGCCGGCAGGAAGGCCAGACCGGTGGTGAGTGAGTCGTAGCCGAGTACGCGCTGGACGTACAGCGCAGTGGTGAACTGGAAGCCGAAGCCGGCGGCGAAGAGCAGTACGACTACTACGTTGGCCACGCTGAGCTGACGGCGACGGAAGATGCGCAGGGCAAGCAATGGGTTCTCGATGCGTGCCTGGCGTAGTACGAACGCTGCCAGGAGTGCCAGTGACGCCGCAGCCTGCAGCAGCGTGCGGGTCAGGGTCGCCGTGGGCTCTGCGGTCTGGACGATCGTGTAGACGCCTAGCGATAGACCTGCGGTCACCAGGACGGCACCTACTACGTCGGCGCCCTTCGCCAGGCCGAGTCCTGGCTGGTGTGCCAGCAGCCGTACGGCGAACGCCAGGGCGATGGCTCCGATCGGGACGTTGATCAGGAACGCCCAATGCCAGCCGATGGTCTGCGTGATGACGCCGCCGAGAATGAGGCCTATCGAGGCACCGCTCGCGGCTGTGAAGCTGTAGACGCCCATGGCTCGTGCTTGCTCGCCCGGCTTGGGATACAGGTTGACGATCATCCCGAGGATGACCGCCGAGGCCAGAGCGCCACCGACTCCTTGCAGGAACCGCCCGGCGATCAGCACCTCCTTGTCGGCCGCCAAGCCGCACAGGAGCGAGGCCGCGGTGAACAACCCGAGGCCTGTTAGGAAGATCCGCTTACTCCCGATCAGGTCACCGATGCGGCCGGCGAGCAGGAGGAGGCCGGCGAAGGCGATCAGATACGAGTTCATCACCCACGCCAGCCCCGCCTGCGAAAACTCCAGATCCCCCTGAATCGTCGGCAACGCAACCGTCACCACGGTCCCGTCGAGAATGATCATCAGCTGCATCACACACAGCACGACAAGCGCTCTACCTCGCCCTCGCGCCGCCTCCACCACCACGTCCACACTCACAGGTCGTCTCCTCAGTTTGGTCGTTCAGAAAGACCATAACAGATCGTCCTGTAACAGACGATCTCTTATCAGATAAAATTCTGGCCATGCGGGGAACGAGCCCATCGCGGTGCTCCGGCGGGGGTGATCAGCCCATCGCGGTGCTGCGCGTGCGACCGCCCTTGTGAGTGACTCGCTCGGACAAGCGCATCCGATCGCCGTCGAAAACCACCTGACCACCGCGGCTCCCAGCGGTTAGGGTCGCGAGGTGAGAGATGAGCCGGCGGAGATCTCATCTGACTTGGTGGCTGGGATCCTCAATGAGCATTGGGGTTTCGAGGCCACGGAGGTGACCTACGCGCCGGTGGGCTTCGGCAGCTACCACTGGATTGCCTCGACGGACGACGGGCCGCAATGCTGGGCGTTCACCGTTCTGCCTTACTTACAGGGATGGAGTACTCCCGACGGCGCCTGGGACGACCCCGCAGAGCGGGAGCAGATCGCCCGGATCCTCGGCCAGTTGCATACGGCACCGGTTCCAGAAGCCTTGCAGCGCTGGGATTTCGCCGTACCGGACCGCGCCGCACTCCTCGCCGCGCTCGCCGATCTCGACCAACCGTGGAGCTCCGGTCCGTACGCCGAACCCACCCGCCTGCGTCTGATCGGCGCACACGACTACGTGCTCACCAAGCTGAAGCACTACGACGCACTGGTCCGCGAGATCGAGGCATCGGACGATCCCTGGGTCATCACACACGGCGAGCCACACAGCGCGAACGTCCTCCGCACCCCCTCCGGCATGCGCCTCATCGACTGGGAAACCGTCCGCCTGGCACCCCGCGAACGCGACCTGGCCGCAATCCTCGACGGAGCAGCCGACGTACTCCCGGCGTACCAATCAGAGGCCGGCCCATTCACTCCACGCCCCACAGCCCTCGAACTCTTCGACATCTGGTGGTCCCTCGCCGAGATCGCCTCCTACGTCCACCTGTTCCGCCAACCACACACCGACTCCGAGGACAGCAAACAGTCCTGGCAGGAGCTGACGGATTATCTGCCCAGCTGACACGCTGGCACCTCGGGCTGGCCGAGTCTTGATCGGGTGGCTCGGCGGCGTGAGACTACCGAGATGCCGGAGGATCTCGTCGAAGTCGCACGCCGCTGGGTCGACGCGTTGGAGCAAGCGGACGTACCAGCGGCCAACGCGGTCAGCGGTCTCGATGGATGGGATCCAGGTCCATGGATCGCCGAGGCGTGGCAGCCGAGAGTGGAGGAGCTCGCGGGTTCGGACCGGACGGTGAGCGGTGCGCGGCAGGTCAACGACCACATGGTTCGTGTCGTCCTGGCCGGCAACCGCGGACAGGCGTTCGCGAGCGTGGTGCTCGACGAGGCCGGCAAGGTCGTCGGTACGTCGATCGACTCCGACGAGCAGGACGGACGATTCTGGGTCGTCGTCGGCTGCCCCGAGGAGCGAGAGGACGAACTGCGAGCGTTCTACACGATGCTCACCGACGGACGGATCGGGCCAGGCGAGGGCGCGATGCGCCCTCCAGGCTGGCGCGACCCAGCAAACCCAACACAGATCCACATCGACGTGCAGGTAGCCGACTTGGAGGCCGCCGAGCACGCCGTACTGGAGCACGGCGCGACGAAACTGGAGGACTTCCCCGACTGGCGCGTGTACGCCGACTCGGTGGGCCACCCGTTCTGCCTGTACCCCGGCCTCCCCAAACCCACGGACCGACTCGGAACCCTCGTCCGCGTGGTCATCGACTGCGCCGATCCACCACCGCTGGCGCGATTCTGGAGCGCCGTTCTGGACCTGCCTCGCACGGTCGAAGACTCACCCGACCGAATCGTCATCGCCCGCGCCGACAACCGCCTGCCGATGCTCGCCCTGCAACGCGTCCCCGACTACCAACCGCCACGCTGGCCCGACCCCGAACACCCACCACAGATGCACTTCGACATCGGCTTCGACGACCGAACCGAGAAGGAACGCGTCGCCCTTGAGCTCGGAGGGCGACGGCTCCCGCCGCAGGGCGGCAGCTGCCCGGTGTACGCCGACCCCGCCGGCCACCCGTTCTGCCTTTGCTACAAGGGCGAGTGAGTGCCGACAGCAACGGTTCAGAGAAGGCACGGCCGTACAGTCGCTACCGATACAACTACGCTCGGCCAACGGTTTGTGCCGCTGGCCGGCCCAGCGTCGATCGGCACCGTCGCACGATTGCCGCGATCTGACAGCGCAAGGTCAGCGGTTCGAGACCAGCCCTGACCATCTCCCTCCTGCGGATCCCCGATCCGAGAACCTCGGAGCCCGAGCATCAGGACGATGCAAAACAGTTCCACCCCCGCAGCGAGCTCAGCGGCGAGGACGCTGGGTGAGGTCGATCGTGATCGGTGGATCCCCGTACGGCGAGAGTTGGGTGACCGTTGGAGCCGGTCGGAGCTTTGGGTCGGTCTGGAACTGTCGCTCCAGGTGATCCTCGGCCGCCAAGTCTCCTGCGTCGGCGGCGAGCAGTAGCCGGGCGACCTCGTCGGCATCGGAATCTGTGATCCCAGTGCCGACCTCGTCCCACAGGAGTGCCTCGTGGCCGTACCGGTGCAGGACCTCCATGATCACGTACGTCCGGATGAATCCCGGACCGGACAGTTCCGAGTTGGGCGCCACGCCATAACGCGCCGGATCGAGGCGACCGGCACGATAGCCCGTCCAGACTTCCGCGGCGGTCTCGAAGAGTGCCCCCTCACCGGTCGGCAGATCCCGGACGTCGAACGAACGGCTCCCAGGCTCGAGTTCGGGATCGAACCGCTGCCACCGGTCGCCGTTCCACCATTCGGCCACGACGTGATCACCGCGGAAGTCCGGAGGTCCCGGGAAATAGCCGGTGAAGCCCACCCGGGTCCGAGCCGGGATTTCCTGCTCGCGTAGAGCGGCGACTGCGAGCAACGAATGATCACGACAGCATCCCGCTACGCGGTCGCCGGGCGGGCGCGGATCCGACAACGGCCCGGGATGCCTGGCCTGATCAAGATCCAGGATGGTTGACGCCCACCGCGAGTTGATCTCGCCCCGACGATGATCGCGGAGCAGGTGTGCCTCGGCGCGATAGTGGAGGACGAGATTGCTGACCGCCGTGCAGATCTCCTCGATCCCGGACAGCTCACGAAGCAGCCGACCGTGCCGGCCCGGATCCGAGAAGGCGGAATGCCGCGCGAGTCGGTCCTGGATGGTCACGCACCGATCCTGCCCTGATTTCGCTGACATTTCAGGCATTTACAGCGCATCGCCACCGTCAGAACAGCACAATGGCCGGCTCTGTGTACTCCGACCCCGCCGGCCGCCCGTTCTGCCTTTGCAACAAGGGCGAGTGAGTGCCGACAGCAACGATCTTCAGGAGGCATGACGCGGCGAGGCAGGCCGGCAGCAGTCTCCTCGACAGGTACGAACCAGCCCCACCACGGGGCGGTCGCACGCGCGGCAGCGCGCACGGGTGCGGGCGGTAGCCCGCAGGTCCGGCGATAGCCGGAAAGGATGCTCCGGGCGATGAGCCCGGGGGTGGGTGGGAAGCGGCGCGCAGCACGGCGACGAAGGAGCCGCGCGTGGCACCGGGATGGGCTGATCACATCCCGGGCGGGGTCTGTTCGGTCAGCTGGTGCGTTGGCGGGAGCGGCGTACGGGTTGGGCTGTGGTGGGAGTGGAGAGGGGGCCGTCGACCAGCGTGGTGATGGCGTCGACGAAGGGCTTGCGTTGGGGGGCGGCGAGGGTGTTGAGGGCGTTGGCGTGGACCTGGTCGACGATTTTCTGGCCTTCGGCGGCGATTTTGGCGCCGGCGGGGGTGACGGCGATGATGCGGGCGCGGCGGTCGGTGGCGGCGGGTTTGCGTTCGGCGTAGCCGGCTTCCTCGAGGGCGTCGACGGTGACGACCATCGTGGTCTTGTCCATGTACGCGAGCTCCGCGATCTGGATCTGGGTGCGTTCCGCCTCGAGCGCATGCCGCAGTACGCACTGCATCCGCAGCGTCAGGCCGATCTCCGCCAGCGCCGCGGACAGCTGGGTCTCCAGGACATGGCCGGCGTGCGTGAGGTAGCCGGTCAGGTCGGGCACGGTACGTTCTGGAAGCTGCGCCATACCTTCGAGAGTAGCGCGGGATCGTCTGTCCGCAGATGATCCGGAGTCAGATCATTCTCCGCGGGCGCCGTCGATCAGCTCCCGGACCACGTCGAGGTGGCCGAGGTGCCGCGCCGATTCCTGCAGTACGTCGAGCAGCAGCCGCTCGACCCGGATCGGCCCGCGGTACCCGTCGACGAACCCGGTCCAGTCCACCTTGCTCAGCGTCTCCCGCGACCGCTCCCACTCCGCGTCGTACGCCGCGACGACCGACGCGACCGTCTCGTCCGGCCCGATCCGGAACTCGTAGTCGTGGTCGTCGGACCGCCATAACGACGGCAGGTCCTGTCCGCCGATCGTCCGCTGGATGTGCTGCCGTTGCACCGCAGTCAGGTGTTTGATCAGCCCGAGCGGATTCATCACCGGCGAGGTGGCGAGCGGCGTCGCGCGGGCTTGCTGCTCGTCCAGCCCGTCGAGCTTGTTCACCGCGGTGGTGTGGATGAACTCGAAGTACCCGATCACTGACTGCGCGAGTGTCAGGTCGGTATCCGGCCACGGCCGGTCTCTCAGCACCATGCGCGGCAGCCTCTCACCCGGCACCGACAATCGCGGGAATGCGACGGCTTGCTCGCTGACCACCGCGGTGTCGCAAAACCGCGAGCCTGGCGTTATTGCAACTAGTTCGCTCGACACTATGACTCTTCTGGAAACCCGTACGCCGACGGTCCGCTGGCTAGGAGTCGTCGCGGTGACGCTCGGGATCTTCGCGATCGTGACCACCGAGATCCTCCCGATCGGTCTCCTCACTCCTATCGGCGCGGACTTCGAACTCACTGCCGGACGCACCGGTTGGCTGATGACAATGCCCGGACTGGTCGCAGCAGTCGCCGCACCGGTCGTCACGGTCGCAACAGCTCGGCTGGACCGCCGTCTGATGCTCTGCGTGCTCATGGTGCTGCTGGCGATCGCAGGACTCGTCGCGGCGATCGCACCGGTGTTCTGGCTCGAACTGGTAGCCAGATTCCTCGTCGGGCTCACCATCGGCGGCTTCTGGTCGATCGGAGCCGGGCTGGCGGGGAGACTGGTCCCGGAGCGGTGGGCGCCGCGCGCTACAGCCGTGATCTTCTCCGCGGTGCCGCTTGGCTCGGTGCTCGGCGTACCGGCTGGCACGTTCGTTGGTGAGTTCGCGGGGTGGCGTACGTCGTTTGCTGCGCTCGGGGTGCTCGGTCTACTGGCGCTGGTCGTACTGCGAACCACGGTGCCTCCGCTGCCGCCGCTGCAGGTCACGCGGGCTGCAGTACTGCGTGATGCTCTTCGAGGTAGTCGGAATGCGCTCATCGTGACGTGTTTGATCGTCACGGCACAGTTCGCGACCTATACCTATGTCACGCCGTTCCTGCGCGATGTGGTGCGGCCGGAGCTCATCGGGCTGCTCTTGCTGATCTATGGGGCTGCGGGCCTGGTGGGCAATGTCATCGCTGGTACGGCGGCTGTGCGGAACCTGAGGGCGACGTTCGCCACCTGTGCGGGGCTGATTGCGGCTGCGACTCTGCTGCTGCCGGTCGCGGGTCACACCGCGGCTGGGGCGCTGGTGGTGCTCGTGGTCTGGGGGCTCGGGTACGGCGGGATCCCGGTGTGCTCGATGAGCATGTTCGCGCAGGCGGCGCCGCAGTCGCGGGAGGCGGCGACGGTGTGGTTCACGTCGTCGTACCAGGCGGTGTTGTCGATCGGTGCGCTGCTCGGCGGGCTGGTGGTGGATGCGTGGTCGATACCGGTGGCGATGGTGGCCGGTGGTGGGTGTGCGGTGGTGGCGGTGGCGGTGCTGCTGTGGTCCAGAACACAGGAGGTTCCGGGGACGTAGCATCGCGGGCATGGCGCGGACCGAGACCGATCGATGCCCTGGTGTGCTGGCGGTGCATCAGGCGGCTGATGGCGGTCTGGCGCGGGTTCGGTTGCCGGGTGGGTGGCTGAGTGCGGAGCAGCTCGAGGTACTGCGGGTTGCTGCCGCTGAGCTGGGTGATGGGCGGCTGGAGCTCACCTCTCGCGCGAATGTGCAGATCCGCGGGCTGGATGCGCGGGGGCCGCGGGAGTTGTCGGATCGGTTGTTCGGTGCGGGTCTGCTGCCGTCGATGGCGCATGAGCGGGTGCGGAACATCCTTGCGTCGCCGCTGTCCGGGTTGGATGAGGAGTCGCGGTACGACGTACTTCCGGTGGCTGCTGCGCTGGACCGGGAGCTGTGTGGGCGGCCGGGGTTGGCGGAGCTGCCGGGGCGGTTCCTGTTCGCGCTGGACGATGGGCGGGGAGATCTGGCGGAGGTGCGGGCGGACGTTGCTGTGCGTGCGCTGGACGATGAGAGTGGTGTGCTGAGCCTCGGTAGTCGTGGTGTGCGGGTGGCGTGGGCTGATGCGCCGTGGCTGATGCTGGCTGCGGCGGAGGCGTTCCTGGCGGTGCGCGATCAGGAGTGGCGGATCGCTGAGGTGCCTGGCGGCGAAGAGCGGATCCTCGAGCGGCTCGGGCTGCGGGCGGATGAGGCGCTGGACACCAGCACCACGCGGGTGACAGCTGGTGTGCACGGCGAGGCGCTGGTGGTAACCGTCCCCCTCGGAAGCCTCACCCAGGACCAAGCAACTGCGCTGGTCGAAGCCGCCGGGGTCGGTGGAGTCGGCGGCGGTGCGGGCGGAGCTGTGGGGGCGGCTGGGACCGGCGGTGTCGCGGGGGCGGCGGGTGGGGTTCGGATTACGCCTTGGCGGTCCGTTGTGGTGGGGACTGGGGTAGTAGGGCTCGAGGGCGTTGGGTTGGCTACTGCGCCTGGCTCGGTCTGGGAGGGTGTGACGGCGTGCGCCGGGAGGCCGGGGTGTGCGAAGGCGCTGGCTGATGTGCGTCGTGACGCGATCAGGCTCATGCCTGCGTTCCCGCGTGACGGGCGGCGAGTGCATTGGGCTGGGTGTGAGCGGCGGTGTGGGAAGCCGAGCGGTGAGTTTGTGGATGTGGTTGCGGTGGGCGATGGGTATCTGGTGGATGGGGAACGGGTGTGAGCTTCGAGTACGAACGGGACGGCGCGGAGATCTATCGGCGGTCGTTTGCGACGATCCGGCGTGAGGCGGCGCTGGACGGCCTGCCGGCGGATGTGGCGCAGGTTGCTGTGCGGATGATTCATGCCTGTGGGATGACTGATCTGGTTGGCGATCTCGCTTGGTCGCCCAACGTCGTGAAGAGCGCGCGGGCTGCGCTGCAGGGTGGTGCGCCGATTCTGTGTGATGCGCAGATGGTGGCGGCCGGTGTCACGCGGCGGCGGCTACCCGCGGACAACGAGGTGATCTGCACGTTGCAGGATCCTCGGACCGTCGAGCTCGCCCAACGCCTCCAAACCACACGGAGCGCCGCGGCGGTCGAGCTCTGGGACGAGCACCTGGCCGGAGCGGTTGTTGCTATCGGCAACGCTCCGACGACGTTGTTCCACTTGCTCAACCGGCTTTCCCAACGCGCACCGCGGCCTGCAGCGATCCTCGGGATCCCGGTCGGTTTCATCGGTGCGGCCGAGTCGAAGGACGCGCTGGCGGCGAACGAGCTCGGTCTCGAGTACCTGATCGTCCGCGGCCGCCGCGGCGGAAGCGCGATCACCGCCGCCGCGGTCAACGCAATCGCAAGCGAGGAAGAGTGATGACCGAGCAAAGGTCCACCGGGCGGTTGTGGGGCGTCGGGCTCGGACCAGGCGATCCCGAGCTCGTGACCGTGAAGGCAGCGAGGCTCATAGGCGCGGCCGACGTGATCGCGTTTCACAGTGCGCGGCACGGGCGGAGCATTGCGCGCGGGGTGGCGGCGCCCTACCTGACAGATGGGCAGATCCAGGAGCATCTGGTCTACCCGTTGACGACGGAGACGACGGACCACCCGGGCGGGTATCAGGGTGCGATGGATGACTTCTACGAAGACTGCGCCGGCCGGCTCGCAGCGCATCTTGACGCCGGCCGCAACGTCGTCGTGCTCGCGGAAGGGGATCCGCTGTTCTACGGGTCCTACATGCACATGCACAAACGTCTCGCGGACCGCTACCCGTGTGAGGTCGTCCCGGGCGTCACGTCGGTGAGTGCGGCAGCTGCCGTGCTCGGGCGGCCGTTGTGTGAGCGGGACGAGATCCTCACCGTCCTCCCGGGCACCCTGCCGCCGGATGTGCTGGCGGACCGGCTGAGAGAGACCGACGCAGCGGCCGTGATGAAGCTAGGACGCACCTTCGCCAACGTCCGCGAAGCCTTCGAGTTGGCCGGGCGTGCGGACGAGGCCTGGTACGTCGAACGCGCCACGACCGACGCCCAGCGCACATCGCCCCTCAACGACGTCGACCCCGACGAGGTCCCGTACTTCTCCCTCGCCCTCCTCCCCAGCCCGATCAACAACACCTTCACTCCCCCGCAGACCCGAACCGCGACCGAAGGCTCAGTGACGGTCGTCGGCCTGGGACCGGCCGGAGCCGAGTGGATGACCCCTGAGGTCCGCGCCGCCATCGCGAGCGCCGACGACGTGATCGGCTACACCACGTACGTCGACCGCCTCCCCGACCGCGCCCGTCAGCGCAAGCACGGCTCCGACAACCGCGTCGAGTCCGAGCGGGCCGCCTTCGCGCTCGACCTGGCCCGTAAGGGCTCAAACGTGGTTGTGGTCTCGTCCGGTGACCCCGGCGTGTTCGCGATGGCCAGTGCGGTCACAGAGGTCGCCTCGGAGCCGGAGTACGCCGACATCGCCGTACGCGTGCTGCCCGGGATGACTGCCGCCCAGGCCGTCGCCAGCCGGGTCGGAGCGCCGCTCGGGCACGACTACTGCGTCCTGTCACTGTCGGACCGCCTGAAGCCGTGGGAGGTGATCGCCCAACGGCTGACCGCAGCGGCAGCAGCCGACCTGGCGATCGCGATCTACAACCCGGCCTCGAAGTCCCGCACCTGGCAGGTGGCGGCAACCCGCGATCTGCTGCTCGAGCACCGCTCCCCCGGTACGCCGGTGGTGGTCGGCCGGGATGTCGGCGGCCCGGAGGAAGCGATCACTGTCACAACACTGGCGGAACTCGACGCACAGACGGTTGACATGCGGTGTCTGCTCCTGATCGGCTCGTCACAGACCCGTACCGTGCTCCGCCCCGATGGTCCGTTGGTCTTCACTCCCCGCCGCTATCCGGGCACGGTGAGTGAGCCCACGCCAGGAGCCGGTTAAATCCGCTCCCGGGCTGTGTCAGGCGCCGTACGGACGGGTAGGGACCCGCGCGGAAGCCGACCAGTGAGGAGCCAGCGGACATGACTCAGCAGTACCCGGGCGACCAAGGCAGCACCGCCACGATCGCCACACCCGTCGGCGAAGACACCACCACGCAGCGGTACGAGGAAGCCCGGGCCGCGGCGAGCCGGGCGATGAGCACGATCTCGATCCCGGAGCCGTCGAGCGCGGTCGCCGCGGAGCCCGAGGTCGCACCCGAACTGCTGTCGTACCGCGGGTTCAAGTTCGGTGCGGCGTTCTTCGGCTGGCTGATCGCGATCTCGATGTCGGTCCTGTTGCTGGCAGCCGTGTCCGCGGCCGCGCTCGGGACCGCCGAGATCCTCGACTACACCACCAGCGACGCGAAGGCCCAGCCCGGCGCGGCGTTGATCACCGCCGCTGCGGTGTCGATCTTCATGCTGATGATCGCGTTCTACACCGGCGGGTACGTCGCCGGCCGGCTGGCGCGCTTCGACGGCGGACGCCAGGGCTTCGGGGTGTGGATGATCGCGCTGGTGGTCGGCGTGATCGCGGGCGCCGGTGGCTGGGTGCTGGACAACCAGTACGACCTGGTCGGCCGGATCAACTGGCCGGACGTGGCGCTGGCCGACAACACGCTCCTGCTCGGCGGCATCGTCGCCGCGGCCGCGCTGCTGGTCCTGACGCTGCTGATGGCGATCCTCGGCGGCAAGAACGGCCGGCGGTACCACGACCGGATCGACGAACTGCTGAACTAGAGGGTTTCGCTGCGGGGTACCGGACGGCTGCACGGGGCTGTCTGGTGAGGAGAGACTGCTATGACCCAGCAGCATCAGGAAGACACACGTATCGACCGGGTCGGTCCGTCCGAGACCTACGACGACGACCGAACCACAACCACCGACCGGAGCACGCCGGCGACCAGGGCGACCAAGGATCGGGTCGACCCCTTGTACCGCGGCTTCAAGGGCGGCGCGGCCTTCTTCGGCTGGATCGTCGCGATCGGGCTGATCGCGCTGCTCACCGGGATCGTCGGAGCGCTCGCGGCCGCCGCCGACTACGCGCTCACGATCGACTGGAACAACTCCGCCGGCACGATCGGGATCGCCTCCGCGGCGGTACTGCTGGTGATCCTGGTGATCGCCTACTACAACGGCGGGTACGTCGCCGGACGGCTGGCCCGCTTCGACGGCGCCCGGCAGGGTTTCGGCGTCTGGATGATCGGTGTCGTGGTGACGGCGGTCGTCGCGGGGCTCGCGGCGCTGGCCGGTTCGCAGTACGACGTACTCGACCGGGTTGACCTGCCGTCGGTACCGATCGATGACCGCGCGCTGACGACCGGCGGAGTCGTCATGATGATCGCGGCGGTCGTGCTCACGCTGCTGGCGGCCGTGGTCGGCAGCCTGGCCGGACAGCGGTACCACAAGCGGATCGACGTGAGCTGACAACCGGTGACCCGGACGGCGGATGAGTCTGATCCGCCGTCCGGGTCACGCTTGTCGGACCTCTGAGGAGCCTGCAGGATGCGAGGCATGACACGGACCGCGCTGGTCGTCGGAGGCACCAGTGGCATCGGTGCGGCCACAGCACGCCGCCTCGCGGCGGACGGCCTGCACGTCATCGCAGCCGGCCTGAACGCCCACACGCCAGAGGCGAGCGCGCCCCATCCCGTCCAAGTGGAGCTGGATCTGCGCCAGCCCGGCGACCTCGAGGGACTGATCAGTTCGCTCGGGGCTCTCGACGTCCTGGTGAACGCGGCCGGCATCATCCGGCGTGGCGACGAGCACCAGCCGGACGTGTTTCGCGAGGTCGTGGAGATCAACCTGACCGGCGCGATGCGGGCCGCCGAGGCCGCACACGACCTGCTCGCGGCGAGCAGCGGTTGCATCGTCAACGTGGCCTCGATGCTCAGCTACTTCGGCGGTCCACTCGTACCGGCGTACAGCGCGTCCAAAGGCGGGATCGTGCAGCTGACCAAGTCCCTGGCCGTGGCGTGGGCGGCGGACGGCATCCGCGTGAACGCCGTCGCGCCCGGCTGGATCGCCACGGACCTGACTGCAGCGCTGCAGTCCGATCCGGTCGCCTCCGAGCGGATCCTGTCCCGTACGCCGATGGCTCGCTGGGGTACGCCGGATGAGGTCGCGGGCGTGATCGCCTTCCTGTCCGGCCCCGACGCGGGCTTCGTCACCGGCACCGTCGTACCCGTCGACGGCGGCTACCTGAGCATGTGAGGAGAACCCGATGATCCCCGTATCCGCAGGCGTGCCGCCGGAGATCGCGGTACAGGCAGTCCCCGACGACGACCGGCTCTGGGTGCAGCAGGCGCCGGGCGTCTGGTTCCGGCCGTTGATGCTGAACACGATCACCGGCCAGTGGTGCAACCTGCTGAAGGTCACCCGGGCCGGCATCGTCTCGCGGCACCGCCACCCCAGCGCGGTCTTCGGCTATGTGATCAAGGGCAAATGGCAGTACGACGAACACGACTGGGTCGCCGACACCGGATCGTTCGTGTACGAACCGCCGGGCGAGATCCACACCCTGCGCGTGCCCGAGGACTGCACCGAGATGATCACGTTCTTCAACATCTCCGGCGCGATGATCTACGTCGACGAGGCCGGGAACCAGATCGGCTACGAGGACACGTTCACGAAGATCCAGCTCTGCCGCGACCACTACGGCGCCAACGGACTCGGCGCGGACTACGTGGACCAGTTCATCCGCTGACCTCCCGCACAGCCTCGATCACCTGGTCCAGCGAAGGCGAGTGCACGCGGTCGCCGCGGGTGAACAACCCGACCTGGCGGTCCACACCGGCGTCGTGAATCGGGACGAGCTTCACGCCGTCGAGGTTGGCCGTCGTGACCGCCAACTGGTTGGTCACGCCAACGCCGAGACCGTGACGGACCAGGGACAGCAGCGTCTGCGGCTGGTTGGTGCGGAAGACGGACTCGGGGCTGAGGCCGGCGGACGCGAACGCCAGGTGGGACTCGAACTGCCGCGGCCCGTCCGCCTCACCGATCGAGATGAGCGGGAGCTCGGCGAGCTCTTCGAGGCTCACCGATGAAGCCTCGGCCAGCGGGTGCTTGGCCGGGAAGACGGCGGTGAGCGGTTCGCGCCAGAGCACCTCGTGGACGAGCGATTCGTCGGTCACGAGCGGGTGCACCGGCCGGATCGCGAGGTCGATGTCGCCGCGGAGCAGGGCGCTCTCGAGGTCGATGCTCGGTCCCTCGACGAGCAGGAGCCGGATGCTGTCCGGCAGGCGGCGTACGACGCGTGGGAACAGCCAGGCGGCCGCGCTCGGGTAGGCGCCGAAGCGAACCTCTCCCCCGCCGTTCAGGCTCTGGAGGTTGCGCAGGAGCTCCTCGGCACGCGGGAGCAACGCACGGCCCTCCGGCGTCAGACTGGTCGGATGGGTCCGGTCGAACAGCTGTACGCCGAGTGCGCGCTCCAGCTCGGCCACGTGCTCGCTGATCCGCGACTGACCGCGGTACACCGCCTTGCCGGCCGCGGAGAACCCGCCGTACCGCGCGACGGCTACGAAGCTCACGATCCAGTCCATCCGGAAGCCGTACGCCGCGTTGAGGTCCATGCGACGCCACGGTAGCCGGGAAGACGGACACGCGACCGGGTGTTGACCATGGTGTGCTCGAAGTAGCGGTGATCGGTGCGGGACAGGCGGGGCTGTCGGCTGCGTACCACCTGGTGCGGCTCGGATTCACGCCGTACGACGAGGTCGTGGTCCTGGACCGGAATCCGGCGCCCGGTGGCGCCTGGCAGCACCGGTGGGACTCGCTGACGATGCACGACGTGCACGGGATCGCGAACCTGCCCGGTGTACCGGTGCCGCCGAGTGCAGATACGGAGCGGGCGAACGCGTTCGTCCCGGCGTACTTCGCGGACTACGAGAAACGCTTCGCGCTGCCCGTCCTCCGACCCGTTGCAGTCTCCAGCGTGCACGCGGTGGGTGGCGGCTTCGAGGTGCAGACCGACGGCGACACGTACCGCGCAGCGGCTTTGGTCAATGCGACAGGAACGTGGGACCGGCCGTTCATCCCTTGGTATCCGGGGATCGAGACGTTCCGCGGTCGGCAGCTCCACACGGCCGATTACCGCGGCGCAGCGGAGCTTGCCGGCCAGCACGTGCTCGTTGTGGGCGGCGGCGCGTCAGCCGTGCAGTTGCTGGCGGAGATCTCCGCTGTCGCGACCACGACCTGGGTGACGCGTCGGCCGCCGGAGTGGCGGACAGGTGACGACTTCACGCCGGAGTACGGGCGG
The DNA here is from genome assembly GCF_041430295.1 of Kribbella sp. NBC_00662. GTDB lineage: Bacteria > Actinomycetota > Actinomycetes > Propionibacteriales > Kribbellaceae > Kribbella. The sequence continues at coordinate 8,165,379 of NZ_CP109029.1, forward strand.
CAGGTGGTCGCCCGGGTCGAGGAACGGGTCCGCGCCGGACTGCCGCCGCGGAGCGTGGTCAGCGTGACCGGCCTGCACCTGCGACCGCAGGAACAAGCTGCCTGGGACCGCGGCGTCTACACCCGCTACCCGATGTTCTCCCGCATCACACCGGACGGCGTCGAGTGGGCAGATGGCCGACACGAACACATCGACACCATCCTTTGGGCGACCGGCTTCCGCGCCGACCTGGCCCACCTGGCCCCGCTCCACCTCCGCGAGCCCTCCGGCGGCATCCGTATGAACGGCACCGCGACCGTCGCCGACCCACGCATCCACCTGGTCGGCTACGGCCCCTCGGCGAGCACCATCGGCGCCAACCGCGCCGGCTTCACCGCCGCACGCTCCCTGCGCGACCTGCTCAAACCCCAGGCTGCTTAGCTTCGCGGGCATTCTCGCCAGCGACTCAGCTCACAACGAGGTCGCGCTCCTCGGCGTTCGCACGGTGGCCGGCGACGACGCCCGGGATCAGGAGGCCGGCGAAGAGAAAGAGAGCGCCGACGAGCAGCCATCCGGGCCAGCCCCAGGAGACGGCGACCGTGGTGAGGAGCAATGGCGCCACGAGGTCGCCGAGTTGGCGGCCCATCGCATACGCGCCCTGGTACTGACCCTGTGCGCCGGGCGGCGCGAGCTCGAAGCTGATGCCCCAACCGCCCGCCGACTGGAGCATCTCGCCGAGCACATGGAACAGCGCTGCGACGATCAGCAGACCGACCGTCACCACGCCGGACGTCGTGTCGGTGAGAGCGAGTACGACGCAGGCACCGGCGAGCAGCAGTCCGGCCCGGCGGCCGGCTCGGGCAGCGCCGGACAGCTGTTCGGTGCCGCGGGCGACCCGTACCTGCAGCAGGATCACCGCGACCGAGTTGATCACCAGCAGGACCGAGATCATCCACCGCGGCGCATCGGTCGCGGTCGCCACCCAGAGCGGGATCCCGACCTGCGCCAGCGCGGCATGCATCGTCAGTACGCCGTCCAGTGCAACGAACGCCAGGAACCTCCGATCCGCCAGCGCGGTCAGGCCCGACGGCCCGCCGGCCGAGGGCACCTTGTCCACCTCGGGCATGCCGAAGCGCACCAGCCCGGCCATGACCAGGTACGTCGCCGCGTTCGCGAGCAACGCGATCACATAGACCTCTCGCCGGTCGACCGCGAGCACGATCCCGGCCAGTCCCATGCCGGCACCCATCCCGACGTTCGTCGCCACCCGGAGGATCGCCCGGGTCCGCACCCGCTGGTCGGCCGGTGACAGTCCCGCGATCAGCGCGCCCTTGGCGCCGCGTTGGCCGGAATCCGCGATCGCAGTCACGCCGGCGACGACGACGTACGGGGCGAAGGAACGGACCTGGGTGAGCGCGGTCATCGTGAGCGCCTGGAGCAGCAGGAAGCCGACGTACGCGCGGTTCGGGCCGAGGCGATCGGCAACGACACCGAGCGGGGTGCTCGTCACCAGGCCGACCAGTGCGGCCACGGTCAGCCCGACGCCGACGTGCGCGACGGACAGGCCGGCCGCTCTGGTCAGGTAGAGCGCCCCGACGGCCGCGTAGACGCCGTTCCCGAGCGTGTTCACCAACGTTGCCAGAATCAACCGACGCACTGCAGGCGGAAGAGAAGTCACCTGATCACTCAAAGCCACGCGGTCCGGCCCCGCCGTTGGATTGCCGACTTCTGTCAGTCCATCAGCGCATGATCAGTGTCAGGAGGTCGGCGCCGAGGGTGGTCAGAGCCTGGTTGTCCAGGCGGTAGGCAACGAAGCGGCCCTGCCGTTCGGCCGTGACCAGACCGGCTCTGGTCAGGGCTCTGAGGTGGCGGGTGACCTGCGTGGGGTGCAGACCCCAGAGTGCAGCGATCTCACCGGCCGTGCGGGGTTCGCTGGCGACGGCTCGGCAGACCTGCAGGCGATCGGGTGATGCCAGCGCATCCAACCGGGAGCGGATCTGCTGAGCGGTCGGTACGGCGGCACCCCGACCGGTCACCGGATAGATGACCGTGATCGGTTCGCCGGGGATCTCGCCGACGAACAGGTGCGGCGCGATGTAGTTGCTGGGGACAAGCAACAACGAACGCGTGCTGACGTCGATCCGCTTGCTCTGCACCTTCTGTACGACGACGCTGTCGGCGTCACGCAGGTCGATCGAGCTGTCCAACGACCGCAGCATCGCTCCGACGCCGTCGCGGATCGCCAGGTCGCGGTCGTGCCGACCACGGGCAGCCAGCTCATCCCGTGACGCCGACCAGACGTCCCGAAACCACTCCTGCCAGCAAGCATCCAGCAGGTCGACAAAGCGCCGTACCGGATCTGCTGGAGACGTCACGAGCGACTCGACCAGCGCAGCCACCGCACGGCCACGACTGCGAGCCCAGTGCAGTACGGCGTCTGTGTCGACGGACCGGCTGCTCAACGGGCGACCGCGCAACGGCCGGACCAGCTCAGCGGCCACCTCCTCCGGCGGGCGTGACCGGAGCGCGGCCAGCTCATCCGACCAGGACGGCATGCCGGTAGCAGCTGTGGTCGCGAAGAAGCGAGCGCGGACCGCACGCACCGTCCAGGACCACTGCGCCAGCTCGGAGCGCAGCTCAGCGGACAACGGAACGGACGCCGCCCACTCGACCCGGTCATGGTGAGTGGGCTCAGCCAGCACGTGCAGAGCGCAGCCCAACTCGATCAGCGGCGACGCGACATGCCGAATCCGCTCGGGCTCGAGCCGACTGACGCCCGCGAGGACAGTCGGCACTCAGTCCTTCAGCTTGAACTGGAGGTCGGTGTCCCAGTCGTTCATGTCTGGGACCTCGCGGGGGTTGGAGCGGTAGATCTCCAGGCGGGCGGTCCAGTGGTCGCCATTGGCGTCCCACTCGAGGCCCTGCTCCTCGCCCCACGCCAGCAGGTCGCGGGTGGCCGCCATCAGGCCGTCGGGGTGGCCGTGGTGGCTGGCGGTCGCGTACCGGCCGGCCGGGAGTACGCCGGTGACGATCTCGCCCTCACCGGAGCGCAGGTCGTCGACCGGGAACCCGATCTCCATGACCAGTCCGTTCTCCATGTCGACCACGTCGTACTTGAAGAACGGCGCGTCGTTCGGGGCGATCTCCTTGGCCGCGAGCCAGTCGATCACCTCCCGCATCCGGTCCGCGAACGCCCCGATGCCGTCCATCGCGACCTTGCCCCGCAACGCGACGTACGGCCGTTCCTCCAACTCGACGATCTCCGGCATCGGTCCTCCAAATACTCGATGGTGGCCTCAACCTACCGCCCGGCGATTCCTGAGGGTCTACTGAGACCAGGGGGTCATCATGTTGAAGCTCAAAGTCCTGCTTGCCGCCATGGCGCTCTCGATCGCCGTCCTGCCCGCGTACGCCGAGCCGACGACGCCGATCACCTACAACGCGGGTACTACGGCGACGCGGTTCACCGGGCTGGCGTTCGACACATGTACGGCGCCGACTCTGGCGCAGATGACCGCATGGAAGGCCTCGCCGTACAAGGCGATCGGCATCTACTTCGGTGGCGTCAACCGGAGCTGCGCGCAGCCACAGCTGACCCCAGCGTGGGTCACAGCTGTCACTGCGATGGGCTGGCGGCTCGTGCCGATCTATCTCGGGCTACAAGCTCCGTGCGGCACCCGGAAGTACAAGATGTCGACGACCGCCTCCAACCGCGAGGCGGTGCGGGACGCGGACGATGCGGTCGCGAAGGCCAAAGCACTGGGCCTCCTGCCGGGCAGTGCGCTCTACAACGACATGGAGAACTACGACCACACCAATGCGGTCTGCCGCACCGCCGTACTGCACTACCTGTCCGCCTGGACGAAAGAGCTGCACCTACAGCGCTACCTCTCCGGTGTGTACGCAAACCTGGGCTCAGGTGCGCCGGACCTCGCTGCGGCGTACAACTCCCCGTCGTACGCCCGGCCGGACGCACTGTGGATCGCCCGCTGGGACAACAGCAGCCTGCTCACCGGCTGGGCCGGCATCCCCAACACGTTCTGGGCGGTCGGACAGCGTGGCAAGCAGTACGTCGGCGACCACACCGAGACGTACGGCGGGGTGACGCTCAACATCGACAACGACCGCTTCGATGCACCGGTCGCGTCCGTCGCCTACAACTACACCGTCCGTACGACGATCCACTCGTACTCCGGTCCGTCGACGGCGTACCCGGTCCGCTCGACGATCGCAGCGAACGCGGGCGTGCGAGTCGTGTGCCAGACGTTCGGACCGAAGATCGGCACCAGCTCGGTCTGGGACAAGCTCATCGACGGCACCTACGTCACCGACTACTACGTGCGCACCCCGAGCAAGCCCGGCTACAGCGCACCACTCCCCGGCTGCAGTTTCCCCTTCCAGACAACGATCAACGGCCTGAGCAGACGACACGGCCCGGGTACGGCGTACGCGGCGTACCCGAGCACTCTGCCCGCCGGGTCGCTGGCGTGGATCACCTGTCAGGCAGCTGGGACCAGAGTCGGCACCACGTCGGTCTGGGATCGGCTGAGTGACGGTAGCTGGGTCACCGACTACTACGTCGCGACAGCGAGCAACACGACTTACACGGCACCGATCCGTCGCTGCTGAAGGCTTATTGGGCCCAGGGCGGCTGGACCGCCGTGCCGTCGGCCATGTAGCCCGTGAAGCCGGCGGTGATGGCGACGTACAGCTCCGCCGGACCCTCGCCGAGGTTGGTCAGCGAGATCGGCTCACCGGCCGGTACGACGACCGCGTCGCCCGGGCCGAGCTTGTCCGCGCCGAGTGACACGGTGCCGCTGATGACCATGAACACCTCGTCGCGGTCGAGCGTGTGCGGCGCGTCGCCGCCGTGCCCGGCCTCGACCGTGAGCTTCCACGTGCACAACCCGGCCGAACCGCGGCTGGGTGCGGCCAGCCCGGTGAACTCGACCCCCGGCAGCTGGAACCGCTCCGCCTCGGCCGCGCGAATGACGTGCATCTCGTCCCCCAACCATTTAGACAAGCTGACTTGACCAAGCCAGCTTGTCTATCATGGCCGGTATGACGCGATCGGGCAAGCCGGATATCGGGATCTTGTTGCTGCTGGCGGACCAGGAGTTCGTCCGCGAACTGCGGGCGCACACGGCGGCGCTGGGGTACGAGGACCAGGGCCGGTCGGACGGCTTCGTCCTGCGGACCCTCGGTGCCGGGCCGCGGACGATCAGCGGGCTGGCCGAGCGGCTGGAGATCAGCAAGCAGGGCGCGGGCCAGATCGTCGACGACATGGAGCGCCGCGGGTACGTCGAACGCCGCCCGGACCCGTCGGACGCGCGCGCGAAGCTGCTCCACCTGACCGAACGCGGTGAGGCCGCGCTGTCGACGGCGCGGAAATTCCATCAGGCCTACGAACGCCGCCTGCGCAAACGCTTCGGCGACGAGGCGATCGACACCCTGCGCGACGTACTGACCGAGATGGCCGGCGAGGCCCAGATCAGCACGCCGCACTTCAGGGCGTTGATGTTCTAGAAGTACTTCGGGAACAGGTCGTTGGTCGGCCAGGTCTTGACGCCGTTGGCGGCGGTCCACAGGGCGGCGTCGATGTCGCCGTACGACTTGCCGCTGGCGTCGTCGCGGCGGTTGAACAGGGCGGCCCAGCTCATCCCGTTGTAGGTGCGGACGACGATCGTGAACGTGCCGGGCATGCTGCCGGTGTGCCACGTGTTGCGGCCGGTGCCGCCGGTCGTCACCGGGCGGACCTGCCAGCCGAGACCGTAGTACCAGCCGTCGGAGTTGACGCCGATCTCCGGCTTCGCCCAGATGCTGTTCAGGGACGCGGTGTTCAGCACGCTGGACGACTTGTCGAACATCCGTGCCCATCGGACGATGTCAGGCGCGCTGGCGATCCAGCCGCCGTTGGCGTCCTGGATCCGCATGCTGAAGGTCCCGTACGGCGCGGGCACCTTGGTGCCGGACATGTCCAGCACGGTGGGACCGGAGTACTGCGAGTCGTACGGCACCTCGCCGGCGTGCTTCGCGATCGAGTAACCCTGCGCCATCCGCGTGATCCCCAGCGGGGTCAGCAGCTTCTGCTGCACGTAGGTGGGGTAGCTCAGGCCGCTGACCTTCTCGATCACCCGGCCGGCGAGGGTGTACCCGAAGTTGGAGTACGCGTACTTGGTGCCGGGGTTGAAGTCGAGCTTCCGGCCGGCCTGGTACTTGATCACGTCCGCGGGGTGCAGCTCCATCGGGACGCCCAGAGCCTTGGAGATCACGGCGTCCTCCCACTCCGGGTCGCCCGAGATGTCGCGATCCCAGCCGCCGAGGTGCTGCAGCAGCCGCTTGATCGTGACTGCGGACCAGCGGGCGTCCCGGGTCTGCCCGGTCGGCGGGGTGATCGGGATGATGTTGCCGACCGGCGTCGACAGACTCAGCTTGCCGTCCTGCACGAGCTTCACGATCGCCGCCGCCGTGATCGACTTCGACAAGCTCGCGACCCGGAACAGCGACGTCGGCTGCACGGTCAGCGCGCTGGACGTGCTGTAGCCCCGGGCGAGCACCAGACGGCCCTTGTAGGTGACGGCGAGCTGACCGGCGGTGACACCGCGGGCCTGCATGAAGGTCTTCATCTGGTTGTCGAACCCGGCCAGCGCCGAGACCGCCGTCCCGGTGGTCTTCCAGGTCGCCGCGGCGTCCGCAGACCGGCTGAGAACCGAACCGGCCCCGGTCCCGACGGCGGCAACCGCTCCGGTGGCAATGGCGAGCTTGCCGAAATTCCGGCGCGACAGCTCCACGAACGTTCTCCTTCAAGGCAGGGGTTTACGACTTCTTGCAGCTCAGCAGGAAGTCTTTCACCCAAGGGGTCTACTCCCCCCGCGAGGTGCACACCTCGCCAACCTCTACTCGACCATCGAGGCGTAGGAGATCACGCCGCGGCGGATCTGGTCGACGACTGTGCGGGCCGTTTTACGGAGCGGGGTGTCGCCGGCGGCGTCGGCGATCTGCTCGGTGAGGTCGATGAGTTGTTTGACCCAGCGGACGAAGTCACCCGCGGCGAGGTCCGACTCGTACAGCACCTCGGCCAGCGAAGCACCCGACGCCCAACGGAACGCGGGCCAGCAGAAGTTCAGGTCCATCGACCGCAGGAAGTCGACCCGCATGTCCCGCTCCAGCGCGGACAGGTCGCGCCAGATCGACCCCATCCGCTCGAGCGCTTCCCGTACGTCGCCACGCGGCAACCGCGGTGACGTCGGCTCGTCCTTCGACCGCGACTCGTAGACCAATGCGGCCAGGCACGCTGCCAGCTCAGGCACCGTGAGGTCGTCGAAAACTCCTTGCCGCAGGCACTCAGCCGCGACCAGGTCGAGCTCGGTGTAGATCCGCGCCAGCCGATCACCGGCCTCGGTCGTCTTGTCGCCGTCGAGGTAGTGCAGCGCGTCCAGCACCTGGCAGACCCGGTCGAACTGCCGGGCGATCGTGTTCGTCCGCTGCTCGATCTTGCGCTGCACCTCACGGTTCTCCCGGTCGAGCCGGAAGTACCGCTCCGCCCACCGCGCGTGGTCCTCGCGATCCGAGCACCCATGGCACGGATGCGCACGCAGCTGCGCCCGCATCTCCTGCAACTCGGGATCATCCGCGTGTGCAACGGCGTCACGACCACGGGTGCGCGACGGCGGTCCGTCCTCGCCGAGCAGGTCGGTCCGCGTCCGCAGTACCTGCGCCAGCTCGCGACGCTGCTGCGGGTTGCGCGGGTTGAACTTGCGCGGGATCCGCAGTACGCCGATCGCCTCGACCGGGGTCGGGAAGTCGACCATCGACAGCTTCCGCACCTGCCGGTCCAGCGTCAGCACGGTCGGCCGCGGCCCTTCGCGCTCCGACCGCATCCCCGGGTCGAGCACCAGCGCCCAGCCCGCGCTGCGGCCGGCCGGGATCCGGATGATGTCACCCGTCTTCAGCTTCTCGATCGACTCCTGTGCCTCGACCCGCCGGTCGAGCTTGCGGCGCTTCGACCCGGACGCCTCGCGATCACCGATCCGCCGGCGCAGCGCGGCGTACTCGAGGAAGTCGCCGAGGTGGCACTCGATCGACTCCTTGTACCCCTCCAGCGCCTCGGTGTTCCGCTGCACCTGCCGCGCCAGCCCGACCACGGCCTGGTCGGACTGGAACTGCGCGAACGACAACTCGAGCATGTCCCGCGCCCGCGTCCGCCCGACCTGGCGGACCAGGTTGACGGCCATGTTGTACGACGGCGAGAACGACGACCGCAGCGGATACGTACGGGTCGAGGCGAGACCCGCGACCTCGCGCGGATCGAACCCGGGCTGCCAGAGCACGACCGCGTGCCCCTCGACGTCGATCCCGCGACGCCCGGCCCGCCCGGTCAGCTGCGTGTACTCCCCCGGCGTGATGTCGACGTGCGCCTCGCCGTTCCACTTCGACAACTTCTCGAGCACGACGGTGCGCGCCGGCATGTTGATGCCCAGGGCAAGCGTCTCGGTGGCGAACACGACCTTGATCAGGCCGCGCGCGAACAGCTCCTCGACGACCTCCTTGAACGCTGCCAGCATGCCCGCGTGGTGCGCCGCGATGCCGCGACTCAGCGCCTCGGCGAAGTCGTGGTACCCGAGCACGCCGAGGTCCTCGTCCGGCAGATCCGCCGTCCGCTCGGCCACCACCCGCTTGATCTCGTCGCGCTCCGACGGCTTGGTCAGCCGCAGACCGGACCGCAGGCACTGCACGACCGCGTCCTCACATCCCTTGCGGGAGAAGATGAAGTAGATCGCCGGCAGCAACGCGCCGGCATCCAGCTCCTCGACCACATCCGAGCGGTACGGCGTGAAATGCGACCGGGACGGCCTGCTCTTGGGCAGATCCCGGCGCCGCCGGGGCTTGCGCGAATCGTCGCGGAAGATCCGGTTGTCGTCGCGGGCGATCCGGACCAGCTGCGGGTTGACCAGGTCCTTCACGTCGGCCTTGACCGGCGCATTCGCCTTGGCGGGGTTACCAGATTTGCTCGGCGCACCGACCCGCGCAGTCGGCGCCTCGCCGGCGAACAGGTCGTGCAGCCGCTTGCCCACCATCACGTGCTGGAACAGCGGCACCGGCCGTTTCTCCTCCAGGACGACGACGGTGTTGCCGCGGACCGTCTCCAGCCAGTCGCCGAACTCCTCGGCGTTGCTCACCGTCGCCGACAGCGAGACCACCGAGACCGAGTCCGCCAGGTGGATCAGCACCTCTTCCCAGACCGCACCACGGGACCGGTCGGCCAGGTAGTGCACCTCGTCCATCACGACGTACGAAAGACCGAGCAGGGTCTGCGATCCGGCGTACAGCATGTTGCGGAGGACCTCGGTGGTCATCACGACGATCGGGGCCTCGGAGTTGACCGAGTTGTCGCCGGTGAGCAGGCCGACCTTGTCCGCGCCGTACCGGCTGACCAGGTCGCCGTACTTCTGGTTGCTCAGCGCCTTGATCGGGGTCGTGTAGAAGCACTTCTGGCCCCGCTCCAGGGCGAGGTGGACGGCGAACTCGCCGACCAGCGTCTTCCCGGAGCCGGTGGGCGCCGCGACCAGCACCTGGTGACCGTCCTCGAGGGCGGCGCAGGCGCGCAACTGGAACTCGTCCAGCTCGAAGTCGTAGAGCCCCCGGAACTCCTTCACGGCCGGATGCTCCTGGTCCGAGCGAAACGAGGCGTATTTCTCGGACGGGGTGCTCATGGAACCCAATCTATGCGACAGCACCCACAAAACCCGCCCCGACCATCGCTCGGCGGAGGGTTACCGCAGGTCCAGCCGGTTCTTGATGAAGGTTGCGGCGTGGTCGAGTGCTTCGTCGGCCTCGGTCATGACGCCGGCGAAATACTGGAACACGTGCGGGGCGCCGGCGATCACGTCGAGGCTGACGTCCACGTCCTGTTCGGCGGCGCGGGCGACCAGTCGGAGCGAGTCGTCGAGCAGGATCTCCGCCGTACCGACCTGGACGAGCAGCGGCGGCAGGCCCTTCAGGTCGGCGAAGACCGGGCTGGCCAGCTCGTTCGACGGGTCCGTGCCGCCGAGGTAGAACTGGGCCGACTCGGCCATGTTGGCGCGACTGAACAGCGGGTCGTCGTCGCCCCGGCTGTCCATGCTCGGGCTCTTCAGCGAGACATCGGTCCAGGGCGACAACAGGACCGCGCCGGCCGGCTGCGGGAGCCCCTCGGCCCGCGCCGCGATCATCGTCGCCAGCCCGAGCCCACCACCGGCCGAGTCGCCGACGATGACGACGTTCTGACCGCTCTCGACCAGCTCCCGGTACGCCGCCAGCGCGTCGTGGATCCCGGCCGGGAAGCGGTGCTCGGGGGCGAGCCGATAGTCCAGCGAGACCGCCGGAACACCACTGCGGCGGGACAACGGCGCCGCCAGGTTGGCGCCGGTCCGCGCGGACCCGACGACGTACGAACCGCCGTGCAGGTAGAGGATGACGCCGTCCGCGTCGGCGCCGTCGACGTGCACCTCCAGCGCCGGCACTCCGCCGAGCGTCCGCTCGACCAGCTTGACGTCGTCCCCGAGTGGGCGGCTCGCGAACAACTCGTCGAAACCGGCCCGTTGCTCCTGCGGCGTCTGCCCGAGCTCCGCCTTCTGCATCATGCTGCGTGCTGCTTCTCGTTCTTCAGCGCTCATCTGTCCGTCTCCTGGTGATAGATTCCGAGGAATATAGTTCACTCCAACTACATTCCGAGGAATCTAATTCCGTGACTGATCTCACAGCATTGTTCACGGACCTGGTCCGGTTGGAAACGCGCCTCTACAACGTCCTCGACACCCGGCTGAAGTCGGAGCACGATCTTCCGCTCGGCCAGTTCGAGTTCCTCCGCTTCATCTCCGCCCACGGGACGACCCGGGTCTTCGATCTGGCCCGCGCGATGGCCATCACCGTCGGCGCCACCAGCAAGGCCGTCGACCGCCTCGAGTCCGCCGGCCGCGTCCGCCGTACGGCGAACCCCCACGACCGGCGTTCCTCCCTGGTCGAACTGACCCCGGCGGGCGAACACGCGCTGGCCGCGGCGGCACCCACGGTCGAGTCCGAGCTCAACACCTGGGTCGGCTCGGTCCTACCGGCCGACGTGCTCGAACAGCTCGCGACCAGCCTGTCGATGCTCAGGCAGCGCGCGGAAGCGGATCCCCGCACGGACCGCCGCGAGGTGTTCAAGACATGACGCAGCCGGGCTCCCTTCCCTGGTGGTCCGATGGGAGCCCGGCTGCGCGCCTGGGGATGACTAGCTGATGTGGTACGGGTCGCCGTACACCTTCCAGTCGAGCGGGGTGTCCAGGTTGAAGTTGCCGTTGCGCAGGAACACCCGCTGGGCGGTGTCGACCCGGCTGGTGTCGCTGTGGGCCTCCTCCTGCTTCATCGCCCACACCCGCGCGTCCAGGAAGGCGTTCAGCCAGGTGGTCTCGTTGCCGCCCTGCGACGGCGGCTTCGCCTTGCCCAGCGCGCGCTTGCGGATGCCGCCGAAGCTGGTCGAGTCGTTGCCGGGACCGTGCATGACGATCGCGTCGTAGTAGCAGAACTGGCCCAGGGTGCGAACCCCGTCGGACTTGCCCTGTGCCACCGCCGGGTTGAAGTACACCCGGTCGCGCTCGTCGTTCTGGCAGCCCTGGAAGACGGTGTCCTTGGCTGCGGTCTTCCAGTCCTTGGTGTAGTTCGGGTCGAGGCCCTGGTGCGAGTCGCTGCCGTTGACCTTGCGCAGCGCCGGCAGGTACTTCTGCAGGACGTTGTTCGGCTTCCGGTCGGCGTACAGCTCGACCAGCTCGAGCATGTCACCGGTGCCGGAGCAGAACCCGATGATGCCGGCCGTGTAGCCGCGGCCGTCGTCGATGTCCTCGATGTACTTGTACTGCGCCTTCCAGTCCAGCGACGAGTTCTCCGCGCTGCAGACGATCTCCATCGCGATCTCCTTCTTCGCGGGGTCGTCGAGGCCGGTGGCCTGCACCGCGGCGTCGGCATGCGGCGCGTAGCGGGAAACGGCCAGGCCTGCGGGGACTGCCGCGAGCGACAGTCCGAGCAGCAGTGCGTTCCTGCGGGTGGGGCGGTTCTCCATGACTCCTCCGAGGGGCGTCCGAGGCAGCAACTGTTAGGAAGCTTTCCTATCAGACCGAAGGCAGAAATGAGAATAGCTCGAACGTTAAGGTTTTCAGGCGAAGACGGTCAGCGCGCCCGGCGCGATGCCGATGTCGACCGGCAGCTGACCCAGCGGCTCACCGTCGGCGTACGCCGTGATGCCGGGCGACTCGATCCGGACCGAGCGGCCCTGGAGCGTGCGCACCGCCGGATGGCCGACGTGGGTGCCCTTGGACAGCTTCGGGAACAGCTGCAGCAGCGTCAGCCGGGACACCGGCTGGATGATCGTGACGTCCAGCAGCCCGTCGTCGATCGTGGCGCCGGCGCAGATCTGCAGTCCCCCGCCGTACGTCGGGCCCGTGCCGACCGCGACGAGCATCGCCCTCGTCTCGATCGGGTCGCCGTCGACAGTCACGACGTACTCGAGCGGGGTGAACGTGCGCAGCTCGGCCAGGGTCGCGACCGTGTAGCGGGAGCTGCCCTTGGGCCAGGACATCGCGTTGGCCCGCTTGTTCACCAGCGAGTCGAAACCGCCGGCGACGACCGTGGTGATGAAGACGTCCTTCGCGGTGGCGAGGTCGATCGTCCGGGTCTTGCCGGCCACCACCAGATCAGCCGCCGCGAGCGGATCCTTGAGCGGTACGCCGATGCCGCGGGCGAAGTCGTTGCCGGTGCCGGCCGGGATCACGCCGAACGGCATCCCGGAATTGGCCAGAACCTGGGCGCCGAGGTGGATCGTGCCGTCGCCACCGATCAACGTGACCGCGTCCGCCCCGGACGCGACCACCTCTGCGGCGATCCGGCCGACGTCCTCGGCACAGGTCGTCGCGTGAACGTCGACCGTGAGCCCGGCCGCAGCCAACCGATCCCGAACCACGGGGGCGATCCGGGCACCCAGGCCGCGACCGCTGGTGGGGTTGACCACCAGCGCGATCCGTCGGGTCACTCAGTCCGCCAGCAGCTCGTCGGCGCGGGTCTTGCGGCGCTTGTCGTTGATCCGCGCGATCACTTCGGAGGCGAAGAACAGCACGCACATCGGGAACGCCAGCAGGCACATCGTGAACGGGTCACCGGACGGCGTCGCCACCGCGGCGAACACGAAGATCACCAGGATGATGTACGGCCGGAACTTGGACAGCGCGCTGGCGGGCAGCACCCCGACCATGTTCAGCAGGACGACGACCAGGGGTATCAGGAACGCGATGCCGAACACCAGCAGCGTCCGGATCACGAAGTCCAGGTACTTGCCGAGCTCGATCAGGTTCTGGACCTGGTCGGGGGTGAAGCCGAGCAGGATCTGGATGCCCTTCGGCAGGGTCCAGTAGCCGAGCGCGATACCGGTGGCGAACAGCGGCGCCGCGATCGCGGCGAACAGGTACGCCCACTTCTTCTCGTTGCGGTGCAGACCCGGCGCGATGAACGCCCACAGCTGGAACAGCCAGATCGGCCCGGCGACGATCAGTCCGAGCAGCGCCGACACCTTGATCCGGAAGGTCAGCGGGTCGCCGACGCCCTGGAAGGTCAGCTGCGGCTTCAGGCCCCGGTTCTCCGCGAACGGCTTGACGGCCGTCTCGAACGGGTGCTTGAGGATCTCCAGCGCCTGGTAGTAGATGAACCAGGCCGCGATCGTGCACACCACGATCGCGAGCACACTGATGAGCAACCGGTTACGCAGCTCGACAATGTGCTCGCGCAGGGTCATCCGACCCTCTGGGTCCTTCGGGTGGCGGTCCTGCTTGTCCTTCCGCCGCCCGAACTTCACCATCGACACTGGTGCGGCGTTCGGCTCAGTTGGCGGTGTGGGTCGGCGGCAGACCGTCGCCCGGCGCCTGGCCGTTCACCTGGTTCGGCTGAGCAGCCTGGGCCTGCGGGGCCGGCTGCTGCGCCGGAGGCTGCGACGCCTCCTGGGTCAGTTCCCCGTCCTTCTTCTTGGGGCCGACCTCCTCCTCCCAGATCTTCTTCGACTTGCCGAGCTGCTTCACGAGTGCCGGCAGCTTCGCCGATCCGAACAGCAGCACGACGATCGCGAGGATGACGAGCCACTCTGCGCCTTGGGGCATACCGAGGAGCGGTGCCATGTCGATCTCCCTTTCCAACATCAACTCGAAGCTCGAGCCTGAGTTCGTGGCCGAATACTACGCCGGAGCGTGCGCTTCCTCGCGGGTCTGTCCAGACCCGGTCGTGGACTGCGCGGCGTCCAGCTTGGACTGGGCGGCGACCAACTCACGCGTCAGTGCCTTGGCCTGGCCCCACAGCTTCTTCGCGAGCAGGGCGAGGACGAGCAGCCACACCGCCACCACCGCGAGGAAGAGCAGGAACCAGAACATACACAGGAGCCTAGCCGGTCCCCGGCCGTCGCCCACGTCCGCCGGGGCGTCTCGGCGGACAACGGTGTCGGAACGTGATGGTAAAACCGAGTGTCCCGGCGGTGTGACAGCGCGGGACAGCTGGTACGACAACGGCCTGAGGATCGGCCGGGTGAGGGAGCGGGAATGGCGCGGATCGGCGTCGAGGAGCGGCGGGCACGGCTCGGGCGCAGGCATCGGCTCGGGGTGGGATGCCAGGCGGCCGACCCGGTCGAGGCAGCCACGTCGATGGTCGCGCTGCACGCCACCGATCCGGCCACGGTGCACCTGAGCGTCGCCGCGCGGGTGCCAGGGAGTGATGTCGCGGGCACGGAGCGTGCGCTGTACGACGATCGCTCGCTGATCCGGATGCTCGGCATGCGCCGTACGGTGTTCGTCGTGCCGACGCCCTTCGCGCCGGTCGTGCAGGCTGCGTGCACGGACGACATCGCGGTCAAACAGCGGAAGCTGCTGGTCAAGCACCTCAACGAGGCGGGCGTCGCGGAGGACGCCGAGGCGTGTGGGCGCTGGCTTGCGGCCGTCGAGGAGGCGACCGCGACCGCGCTGGCCTTGCGCGGGTCGGCGACGGCGCAGGAGCTGTCCGCCGACGAGCCCCGGCTGCGGACCAGGCTGAGCATGGCAGCCGGCAAGACGTACGCCGCTCAGCCGTACGTGACGAGCCGCGTGTTGTTCCAGCTGTCCGCCGAGGGGCGGATCGTGCGTGGACGGCCGCTGGGGACGTGGCTGAGCGGACAGCACCAGTGGTCGCCCTCGGCCGACTGGCTGCCCGGTGGACTCGGTGACAGGCCGGTGGCGGAGGAGGCGCGGGTCATGCTCGCGCGGGCCTGGCTGTCGTCGTTCGGCCCCGGTACGGCGGCTGACCTGCAGTGGTGGGCAGGATGGACCGGCGGGCAGACGAAGAAGGCCCTGGCGGCGGTCGAGGCGGTCGCCGTGGACCTGGACGGCCAGGTCGGCTACGTGCTGCCCGGCGACGAGGCGCCCGAAGTACCGGTCGAGCCGTGGGTCGCGTTCCTCCCCGGTCTGGACCCGACGCCGATGGGCTGGAAGGAGCGCGACTGGTTCCTCGGCCCGCACAAGTCCAAGCTCTTCGACAACACCGGCAACATCGGGCCGACGATCTGGGCCGACGGCCGCATCATCGGCGGCTGGGGCCAGCCGGAGTCCGGCGAGGTCCGCTACGAGCTCCTCGAGGACGTCGGCCGCGACACTACCGCCCTGGTCGAAGCCGAAGCAGCCCGTTGGACCACATGGCTGGCCGGCGTCCGCGTCACTCCCCGCTTCCGGTCCCCCTTGGAGAAGCAGCTCAGCCAGGGTTAGTTGTGATGTCCAGGGAGGTTGTTCATCGGGTGGGCGGTGAGTCGGTCTGACAGGTGAAGGCCTCCGGTTGTGAAGTGGAGCTGTCTAGGAACCACTTCACCAACCAGGAGGCCTTCGTGTCCCACGTTAACGCGACCCTGACCCCACGCACGCGGCTGAGACTGGCGCGTCTGGTGGTCGAGCAGGGCTGGACGTGCGCGGCTGCGGCGAAGATGTTCATGGTTTCTGCCCGGACGGCTGGCAAGTGGGCCGAGCGGTACCGGTGCGAGGGGCCGGCCGGGATGGCCGATCGCAGCTCGAGACCGCACCACAGCCCAGCCAAGACACCACCGCAGACTGTGCGTCGAATCGTGGGTTTGCGGTGGCGGCTGCGGCTCGGCCCGGTCCAGATCGCCGGCCGTGTCGGCATGCCGGCCTCGACCGTGCACGCCGTACTGGTGCGCTGCCGGATCAACCGGCTGGCGCGCATCGACCGGGTCACCGCCGAACCGCTACGCCGCTACGAGCACCACCACCCCGGCTCACTCATCCACGTCGACGTGACCAAGTTCGCCAACATCCCCGACGGCGGCGGCTGGCGCTACCTCGGCCGCCACCAGGGCAAACGCAACGCCCAGCACACCGCCAGGACCCGCACCGGCTACACCGACAAGTACCACGCCAACATCGGCACCGCCTACCTGCACACCGCCATCGACGACCACTCCCGCGTCGCCTACATCGAGATCCACACCGACGAGAAAGCCGCCACCGCGATCGGCGTCCTACACCGGGCGATCACCTGGTACGCCGACCGCGGCGTCACCGTCGAACGTGTTCTGTCCGACAACGGCGCGGCCTACCGCTCCCGCGCCTGGCTAGCCGCCTGCCAGGAGCTCGGCATCAAACCCAAGAAGACCAGGCCCTACCGCCCACAAACCAACGGCAAAATCGAACGCTTCCACCGAACCCTGGCCGACGGCTGGGCCTACGCCCGCTTCTACACCTCAGAAAACCAACGCCGAGCAGCCCTACCCGGCTGGCTCCACTTCTACAATCACCACCGACCCCACAGCGCAATCGGCGGCCAACCACCCATCACCCGACTAACCAACGTCCCTGGACATCACAGTTAGTCGTCGTACGCCGACAGCGCGTCGCGGGCGGTGGCGGCGATCTGGCTCGTGAGGTCGGGTGGGTCGAGGACCGTGGCGGCACCGCCGAGGCGGAGGACGAGGCGTTGGAGCCAGGCGATGTCCGCGACGCGGAGTTTGACGATCAGGGAGTCGTCGGGGCCTTCTTCGACGGACTCGTTGGGGTAGTACTCCGCTACCCAGCGGGCCGGTGGCCTCAGCTTCACGGTGGCCAAGAGGTCTTGTTCGGACGGCTGGAACATGCCGTTCGAGAGGTCACGCGGCGTGGCCTCGGGTGGCGGCTCGCTCGGCAGATCCAGAAGCTTCACGGCCGCGATCCGGTCCAGGCGGAACAGGCGGACGTCCTCGGCCAGGCGGCACCAGGCCTCGAGGTACGTGCGGCCCTCGGACACGACCAGCCGCATCGGGTCCACATCGCGCTCGGTCGTCTCGTCGCGCGACGGTACGTCGTACGTCAGGTGGAGCCGCCGCTTGCCGGCCAGCCCGCGGTTGACGGTCTCGGCGATCTCCGGCGCGGCCGGCTCGACGTGGACGTGTGCTGCCGCGCCTTCGTTCGCCGCGGCGGCCTCGCCTGCGGCCCGCTCCAGCTTGGCGATCGCCCGGTCGACCGCGTCCCGGTCCGCGCCGGCTGTTACCTCGCGCAGCGTCCGCAGCGCGGTCAGCAGCGCCAGCGCCTCGGCCGCGGCCAGCCGCAACGGCCGCGCCAGGTAGTCCGCGTTGTTGATGTGGATGACGCCGTCGCCCTCGGCCGCCTCGATGTCGATCTCGATCAGATCGCCCATCTGCGCACCGGGCAGCCCGCAGAACCAGAGCACCTTCAGGTCCGCGATGATCTGCTTCGGCCGGACGCCGAACTCCTTGGCGACGTCGTCGACGCGCGCACCGTCGTTCTCCCGCAGGTACGGCACCAATGCCAACAGCCGCTGCACCTGGTCACGCGCATTGCTCATGCCCCGGCCACCGTCCGCAGCCGCCACAGCACGCCGTCCAGTACGTCCCCGGGACCTTCTACGACCGCATCAGGTCCGTACGACGCGATCTCCTCGGCCAGGACGGACGAGTCGGCGTACGGGACGTGCAGCAGGTCCCAGCCCTCTTCGTACTCCTCGATCGCGTTCGCGCGGCGACGCAGGCTCACACAGGAGCCGGTCCGCGCCCGCACCTTCGCCTCGGACGTCGGACGCGGCGGGGCCAGCTCGGTAACCAGCGAGCGCAGGTCCGTCCCCTCGGGCACCGTGAACGCACCCGGCTCCCCCACCGTCTTCACGTTGCCGCCGATCCGCGACAGCCGGAACATGCGGGTGGCCTCACGGTCACGGTCGCGGCCGACGACGTACCAGCGGCCGTGCCAGGACACGATGCCCCAGGGCTCCAGCGTCCGGGTGGTCGACTCGGACGCACCACTCCGCACGTGCTGGAACCGGACCACCTGCCGGGCCACGACAGCGGACCAGAGTGGGTCGAACGCCGGCTCCGACGCACCGACGTGCGGCTCGATCGCGCTCAGCGCCGACTGGTCGGTCTGGATCCCGGCCGCCTTCAGCTTCAGCACCGCCGACGTGGTGGCCTCGGACAGGCCGGCGTGCTGCCAGACCCGCGCGGCCACGCCGAGCACGGCCGCCTCGTCCGGCTCCAGATGGACTTCGGGGAGCTCGAAGACGTCGCGCCGGATCCGGTAGCCGACCTCGTCGGAGAAGAACTTGTCGATCGTGCCCATCTCGATCGGGATGCCGAGGTCGCGCAGCTCGTCCTTGTCCCGCTCGAACATCTTCTCGAAGGCGTCGTCGGTCTGGCCGGCGTACCCCTCGACGACCTCGCGGATGCGTTCCTTCGTCACGTAGGTGCGCGCGACCAGGAGGCAGATGACCACATTGAGCAGTCGCTCACTCTTCCGCGCCGACACCCGACCACCTTACGGCCTCCGGGCGTCCAAAACCCGCCTTTCCGCACCGAAACTTCGAACACACCTTCGACGCGCTGAAGACACGCTATGGTCGCTGCGTGATTCGCTGGCGGGACGGTGTGGTGGCGCAGATCGGCCGGAGCTGGGCCGGTGCAGTTGAGCTGACTGTGACGGTCGGTGCGCAGACCGTGCGCGCCCTGGCCTACCCGGACCTGGTCGGTACGCCGGTCGTGGGCGACCGCGTGCTGCTCAACGTGAGCGCACTGGACCGCGGCCTGGGCACAGGCGGCTACGCGCTGGTCGTCGCCGTACCGGACCGGCTGCCGGAGGACCCGCCGGAGCGCGGTCACCTGGTGAAGGCCCGCTACACGCCGATGCAGGCGATGGTGCTGGGCGCGGACGAGCAAGACTCCCCCGACCACGACGTACTGCGGGATGCGGACGACCTCTTCGGTACG
This sequence comes from Kribbella sp. NBC_00662, assembly GCF_041430295.1. GTDB lineage: Bacteria > Actinomycetota > Actinomycetes > Propionibacteriales > Kribbellaceae > Kribbella. The sequence continues at coordinate 8,184,631 of NZ_CP109029.1, forward strand.
CCGGTCGTCGTCGCGGACCTGCACTCCGCCCTGCCTGCGGTGCTGGCGGGCATCTACGAGGCTCGCCCGACCACTCGGGTCGTGTACGTCATGACGGATGGCGGAGCGCTCCCGCTGGCGTTCTCGCGGAGCGTGGCGACCCTGCGGGACGCTGGCTGGCTCAGCGGGACGGTGACCGTCGGCCAGGCGTACGGCGGGGACCGGGAGGCCGTGACCGTTCACACCGGACTGCTGACGGCTGTGCAGGTTCTGGCCGCAGAGGTGGTCGTCATCACGCAAGGACCGGGCAATCTGGGCACGGGCACGCGCTGGGGCTTCTCTGGTGTGCAGTCTGGTGAGGCGGTCAACGCGGTCGGCACGCTGGGCGGTCGGGCCGTCGCATCGCTCCGGATCTCCGAAGCGGATCCGCGTCCGCGTCACCGCGGTATCTCACACCACAGTCTCACCGCGTACGGCCGGGTGGCGCTCCAGCCGGCGGATGTCGTCGTACCGGATCTGTCCGGTGACTTCGGGGACGCCGTACGGGATGCGGCTGAGCCGCTGAAGGCGCGGCACCGGGTGGTCCGGGTCGGCGTGGACGGGTTGTACGAGGCGATGCAGGCGGCGCCGGTCAAGCTGTCCACGATGGGCCGCGGCCTCGACGAGGACCGCGCGTACTTCGAGGCTGCCGCGGCGGCGGGGCGGCATGCGGCGGGTCTGGTGGATGTACCACCACCCGGAGTGGGGACGCAGTACTCCTGATCCTGCGGGTCTTCGCGACCACGCTGGGAGCATGAGAACGATTAGTCGGGTTGAAGCGCCGCTGACCGCCCGGTCGGCGACGATGTTGTGGTTGCTGGCGGTCGGCGCCGGGGTCGTGGAGACCGTGGTCCAGGTAGGGCTCGCGCTGGCCGACGACGTCTCGACGTCCGCGATCGTCGGGCAGATCGCGGTCCGCGCCGTCATCTACGGGGCGTTGTTCGTGATCATCGACCGGTACTTCCGGCGCGGCGTGCGCTGGTCGCGGTACCTGCTGGCCGGCGTCCTCGGGACGGTCGGCGTGGTCTCACTGGTCACCGAGCCGATCGGCTGGTTGATCGACAACGGCGACTTCAGCACGATCGACTGGTCGGTCAGCTTCGTCACGATCGCCGCGCTCCGCGTCGTGCACCTCACTGCGGTGATCAGCGCACTGTTCTTCACCTTCCACCGCGACACCGCCCGCTGGTTCAACACCGAAGGCCGGTCTCCCAGGTGAGGGAGACCGGCCTTCGGTGAACAGCTGTGACTACTGGCCCGTCTGCTTCGGGGCCGGGAACGCGTTCAGGATGTCGATGACCGCGAAGGCGTTGACCGTCTTGCCGGCCTGGTCCTTCGAGGCCGGAAGCTCGACCAGAACGCGGCTGCCGACCGGGATGCCGGCGAGGCCGTCGAGGGCGCCGGTCTGGCCGGTCGGGCTCGGGCCGACCTGGAGCTGGTCGGTCGGGGCGCCCGGCTGGGCGGGGCTCTGCGCGGTGGCGGGCTGGCCGTCCCAGGTGCTGGCCTGCTTCTTGCCGGTGTAGTCGTAGACGACGTAGCGGCCGATGAGCTGGCTGGCCTTCTCGATCGGCTTGCCCTTGCCGAGCGCGAACACGACCGGCTTGCCCGGCTTCGCCGGAGGCTTGGTGCCGGCCGCGACCGTCACCTTCGGCTCGGCGTTCAGCGGGCCGCTGACCGAGATCTTGGTCGGCGTCGACGGGGTGACCGGGCTCGCGTCCAGCGGGGTGTCGTTGGCGGCCTCGCCGACCAGGTCGACGACGAAGATCAGCGTGTCGTCGCCCTTGATGCCGGCCTGCTCGTTGCCGGTCGACTTGTAACCCTTGTCGGACGGGATCGACAGCAGCACGCGGCTGCCGATCTTCTTGCCGACCAGACCCTCGTCCCAGCCGGCGATGACGCCGCCGACCCCGATCGGGAACGACGACGGCGCGCCGCGGTCGTAGGAGTTGTCGAAGACCTTGCCGTCACGCCAGATCTGGCCGAGGTAGTTCGCGGTGAGCAGCTCGCCCTTCTTCACCTCGGGACCGTCGCCCTCCTTGAGGACCTCGGTCACCAGGTTCTTGTCCGGCTCACCGTCGCGGTGGGTGATGGTCGGCTTCTGCCCGAAGTCGGAGGTCACCTTGACCCCGGCGGCCCCGAACTCGTCCTTCTTGTCCGATCCGCACGCCACCAGGGACGACCCCAGCGCCGCAACCACGACCAGACTCAACAATTTGCGCACGAAACCAGCACCTCGAACCATCCCGGCGCATCGCGCCGCTAGCCTCCGGTCAACAACGCCGCCCACCCTAGCCTGCGGCTTCAACCGGGTGGGCGGCTGGCTGCGTCACCGTTGAGTCACACCACGTACAGTCACGGCGCTCAGAAACCGACTGCGTTGTGCGGGGCGCGCTCAGCTCGCAGTACTGCGTCCAGGCGGGACACCGCACCTGGTGTGTGTTCGTCGATGCGGCCGGCGTGTGACAACTCACTTGCGCGGACGCCGCCGAGGTACAGCGATCCCAGCTCGGCAACGCCGAGCGACAGGTCTGCAGTCTGGTCAGTAGCTGAGCAAGTCGCGCCTTCCGGTGCGGCGTCCAGGCGCCAGCGCCCAGAGCCGAACAGGTCGTCCGACACATCCAGCACGAGCGAGTCGGTCGCAGCGTACGTCCGCGCCTCCAGAGCTCCTTGTACGTCGAGGATCCGCAGCCACAGGTTGTCCCGCGTCCGGGTGAGCTTCAACGCTCGCGGATTGGTCAGCATCCACCGCAGCGGCTCGTCGACCGGCCGGCGTGCAGCAACCACTCGCTTGGTGAGGTCGAAGTCGAGCAGCAACCCCCAGAGCGCGCGGTACGCATCAGATGTCAGCGCCTCGAACGCTTCCACCTGCAGTACGCCGGCCTGTGCCGGATCCGGCGACCACGGCAACCGGAAGATCGCAGCACCGTCCACTGCCCCCGCAGCGTCGCGATGCACCAGGTGATGAGCCGGCCCCGACCCATCCGCCGGCAACGCACCCGACGGCAGCCCGTCCCACTTGCCAGGTAGTGGACTGATCTCCCCCACGCGCTGAGCCCGCACCTGCTCATGCAGCACAGGCCACACCTCGCCCGCCACCACACCGTCCACCAACTCGAGAGCACCCGAGTCGGTGAACTCGGACCGGAAGGCGACGTCGGTACGCCGTACCTCCCACCGGTGCTGGAATGTCGCAGGTGAGAACCCGTACCGCCCGTAGATCGTCCCCTCGCTCGCACTGAGCCCAGCCATGAACTCACCGCGATCACGGCAGTCGATCAGCATCGCCGACATGATCTTCCGCAGCAGCCCACGTCTGCGGTACGTCGGCAACACCGCAGTGGCTGTCACGCCGCCGAGCGCCAGCTGCCGGCCGCCCGGGACAGTGACCTGTACCGACACGATCGCCGACCCACCTGCGATCTTGCCGTCGACGAAGGCCGCCTGTGGGCGGAACCAGTCCGCCTGGAGCTCCTCGGCGTACCGCCCGAGGTCGGCTGCGGACCGCGGGACCTGCGGTGGCCAGGCGGCCGTTCCGGCGTACCAGGCCGACGGCTCGGGCTCCTCCTGCGGGAAGCCGTTCACGTACGGCAGGACGCGCAGGTACTCCAAAGACTCGGCCGCGATGATCGGCCGGATATCAATCGCCATGCGCCCTTTCTAAGCAGCGCATGGCGACCGAGCACTCTATTTAGCAATCACCTACATGCTGGCGATCAGCTTCTCCACGCGCTCGTCGTGCACCCCACCCAGCCTCTTCTTTTCTTTTCCTTACATGCTGGCGATCAGCTTCTCCACGCGCTCGTCGTGGGACTTGAAGGGGTCCTTGCACAGCACAGTCCGCTGGGCCTGGTCGTTCAGCTTCAGGTGCACCCAGTCGACGGTGAAGTCGCGGCGGCGCTCCTGGGCCCGCTTGATGAACTCACCGCGCAGCCGGGCCCGCGTGGTCTGCGGCGGCACCGACTTGGCCTCGAACACCCGCAGGTCGTCGACGACCCGGGTGACGGCGCCCTTGCGCTCGAGCAGGTAGTACAGCCCGCGCGGCCGGTGGATGTCGTGGTACGCCAGGTCGAGCTGTGCCACCCGCGGGCTGGCCAGACCGAGGTTGTTCTGCGCGCGGTACCGCTCGATCAGCCGGTACTTGATCACCCAGTCGATCTCGCGCTCGATGCCGGACATGTCGCCGGACTCGATCGCCTTCAGCGTCCGCTCCCACAGCGACAGCGCCCGCTCGACGGCCGGCGTCCCGAGCTCGCGGCGGTCGACGAAGTCGCGCGCCTTGGTCAGGTACTCCGTCTGGATGTCCAGGGCCGAGGCTTCTCGACCGTTCGCCAGCCGGACCTCGCGGCGGCCGGTCATGTCGTGGCTGATCTCGCGGATCGCCCGGATCGGGTTGTCCAGGGTCAGGTCGCGCATCACTATGCCGGCCTCGATCATCCGCAGTACCAGGTCGGTGCTGGCCACCTTGAGCAGCATCGTGGTCTCGGACATGTTCGAGTCGCCGACGATCACGTGCAGCCGGCGGAACCGCTCGGCGTCCGCGTGCGGCTCGTCCCGGGTGTTGATGATCGGCCGGGACCGGGTGGTCGCGCTGGAGACCCCTTCCCAGATGTGCTCGGCCCGCTGGGACACGGAGTACACCGCGCCGCGCGGAGTCTGCAGCACCTTGCCGGCGCCGCAGATCAGCTGCCGGGTGACCAGGAACGGGATCAGCACGTCGGCCAGCTTGGCGAAGTCGCCGTGCCGGGAGACCAGGTAGTTCTCGTGGCAGCCGTAGCTGTTGCCGGCCGAGTCGGTGTTGTTCTTGAACAGGTAGACGTCGCCGAAGATGCCTTCGTCGTGCAGCCGCTTCTGCGCGTCGACCAGCAGTCCCTCCAGGATCCGCTCACCGGCCTTGTCGTGCGCGATCAGGTCGGTGACCGAATCGCACTCACCGGTTGCGTACTCCGGGTGGGAACCCACGTCGAGGTAGAGCCGGGCCCCGTTGCGGAGGAAGACGTTGCTGCTCCGCCCCCAGGACACGACCCGCCGAAACAGGTACCGCGCCACCTCGTCCGGGGTCAGTCGCCGCTGCCCGCGGAACGTACAGGTCACGCCGTACTCGTTCTCCAGACCGAAGATTCGCCGGTTCACATCACCCACACTACGGCGCGGTTCCGACAAGCGGGCCAGATCTCAGGCGCGCCGTCTTCCGGCGTTACCCCTTTGATGCACCTTCGCGACGCAACAATCAGTTGTCCGCCCGCATCGAGTTGTTGCGAGGAAGGACCACTACATGACCAAGAACAGGCGAGCGCTCGGCGCTCTCGCCACCGGGGTGCTGGCCGCCGGCACCCTGGTATCCACACCGGCCACAGCGAGTACGACGGGCCAATCCGCAGTCTGCTCGATGCGACTGGGCTCGATCACCCCGAGTGGCGACCACACCCAGCAGACCATCACCGCGACCCCGTCGGCCGGCGCCCGCCAGGTCGGCCCGAAAGACCTGTATCCGGACGGCAAGGCCCATCTGCCGACCGCGGTCCGCACCGAGCTCGTCGTACCGGCCGGCGAGGAGCGCACCGGTCTGGCCGTCGTCGGCGTGCAGCTGTACGGCACCAGCTACATGACCGACGGCACCGGTACGGCGATCGTCCCGGGGACTCTGAACCAGACGCTGATCGGTGGCGGCTGGGACGACCTGCACAAGTACGTCGAGCTCAGCCGGTCCTCGACCGGGGGAATTGTCCGGTCCAATGCCTACTCGTTGATCAACCAGTTCACCGACGGCCTCATCGCCCGGTGGACGGTGACCTCGAGCGGCTGGAAGTACTACACGACGTTCGGTGGCTTCAAGGCGGTCAAGACGATGACGCTGATCGGCCAGGGCAGCACGTACGACACGTTCCTGGCCACCACGAACGGCGGCGCGCTCTACACCGTCAAGGTGCCGGTCGGCTCCGGCAAGCCGGTGGTGACGAAGGTACGCACGTCGACCTGGCAGGGCTTCGAGACACTGATCGCCGAGAAATGCGGCAACTACGGCACCCTGCTGCTCGGTATCGACAAGGACACCGGCTCGGGTTACCTGTACGCCGTCGGCCACGCCAACGGCGCCGCGACCGTGATCAAGGGCCTCGGCAAGGTCCCCACCACCTTCCCGGCGACCGACTCGTACTTCCGCTACTACACCGCCGGCGTCAATCTGACCGGCGCCTGACGAGTGCAAACTGGTCTACCAGCTCGTCCGGCGAGCCCTAGCCTTGCGGGCATGACGAGACTTCGGGTCGCGGCGGGGATGCTCTCCGCGACGATGGTGGCGGCTGTGATGGTGTCCGGACCGGCCCAGGCCGGGACAGCGCAGGCAACTGCCGCCTGCAGCCTCACCCTGGGCACCGTGACGGTGCAGGGCGATCACAAGTTCCAGACGATCACAGCGACCTCACCGGTGACAGCCGGCACACCTGTCGTCCGCCCGAAAGGGCTGTTCCCGGTCGACCAGGTGCGGCTGGCGACGTCGCTCGGCTGGGAGCCCGATCCGCCGTCGGCCATGCTCAGCCGCGGCTACGTGACGATCGGGACCGACCTCTACCGGTTCAGCTACGCCATCGACACCAGCACCGGTGAGCTCGACCCGACGTCGTACCAGAAGTCGAAGGTGGGTGGCGGGTGGATCCACCAGACGTACCTGGACCAGTCCACGTTCTTCACACCCACCGGGACCCGCACCAACAGCTATGCCCTGCAGGGCGACGTCGTGACGCGCTGGACCGTGGAGGGATCGGCCTGGCGCAACAAGGCGACGTACAGCGGGTTCTCGGCGGTGAAGACGATGACGCTGATCAGCCAGACCGCCACGTACGACTCGTTCCTGGCCAACACGCGAGGCGGGGCGCTCTACACGATCCGGATCCCGGTGACCGGCGCTCCGGTGGTCAAGAAGGTGCGTACGTCGACCTGGCAGACCTTCGACACGCTCATCGCCGAGAGGTGCGGCAAGCAGAGCACTCTGCTGCTGGGCATCGACAAGGACACGCGCACCGGCTACCTGTACGCCGTAAGCCACGCCAACGGAGTGGCCACGGTCATCAAGGGCCTGGGCCGGGTGGGCAACCAGCTGGTCGCGCCCGAGGACAAGACGTACTTCCGATACTTCGCCGGCAGCTCTGAGGCGGACAACCTTCTCTACGGGGAGTGAGCAGGATGAAGAAACGTGCAGCTGGGCTGCTGGGGGTAGTGATGGCTGCCGGGGCGCTGGTCCAGGCCGCGCCGGCGAGCGCCGGTACGACGGCGCCGCCGCCGTTCTGCCAGCTCGCCCTGGGGTCGACCACGTCCGGTGGCGACCTCATCCTTCGAGGGCTCTACGGGACAGTCCCGCCAGGCGCCAGCCCGAGCACCTGGGGCGGCAAGGACCTGATGCCGGACAACGAGATCAAGGTGGCCGGCGCGCTCGGTCTGCAGGTCAACGCCGACCAGACCGGGGTCAGCCGGCGTCAGTACGTCGTACTGGGCTCCACGCTCAACCTGCTCACGTACGACGTGAAGGGCTTCGGCGGCGAGGTCGATCCGGCATCGGTGAAGCGGACCCCGGTCGGCGGCGGCTGGGGCGACGCGCGGTACATCGAGAACTCCCGGTACATCGTCGGCAGCAAGCTGGTCCGGAACAGCGCGTACGCCGTCATCGGAGACAACATCCTGCGCTGGACCGTCAACGGCACGTCCTTCACCGGCAAGGCGACGTACGCCGGATTCAGCGCGGTCAAGACGATGACGCTGATCAGCCAGACCGCCACGTACGACACGTTCCTCGCCAACACCCGCGCCGGGGCGCTCTACACGATCCGGATCCCGGTGTCGGGCAAGCCGGTGGTCAAGGTCGTCCGGCGGACCACCTGGCAGGGGTTCGAGGCGCTGGTCGCCTCCAAGTGCGGCACCGGCACCATGGTGCTCGGCGTCGACAAGGAGACCGGGACGCCGTACCTCTACACGATCGGGCACGCCAACGGGACCGCGACCGTGATCAAGGCTCTCGGCAAGGTGCCGCGCACGTTCGGTGAGGTCGCGTACTCGCGGTACTACGACGACACCCAGGATTACGACCGGCTGTCCGGCGAGTGAGTCCGATTGTCTGGTGAGTTTCCGGTGCCACACTGGAACTCACCAGGCGATCGAGAGGTAGAACGTGAGCCGGACCCGAGTGGCCATCGCGGACGATGACGTCCTGCTGCGCGAAGGTCTGGCCAGCCTGCTCGACCGGTCCGGCTTCGACGTGCTCGGCACTGCGGGCAACGCCGAGGACCTGCTCGACCTGGTACGCCTGGACAGGCCCGAGCTCGTCATCATCGACATCCGGATGCCACCCGGGCTGTCGACGGAGGGGCTGGACGCGGCCGACGTCATCCGCCGGGAGCACCCGGAGACCGCCGTACTGCTGTTGTCGGCCCATGTGGAGGTCGAGCACGCGCTCCAGTTGATGGCTGCCGGGCAGGGGGTCGGCTACCTGCTCAAGAGCCGCGTGACCGACGTCGACGAGTTCCTCGAGAGTCTGCGCCGGGTCGCGCGCGGCGGGTCGGTGGTCGATCCGGCCCTGGTCCGGGAGCTGGTCGACGCCCGGCGCCGGCACGACCCGCTGGCCGCCCTCAGCGAGCGGGAGCGGGAGGTCCTGTCGCTGGTCGCCGAGGGCCGCTCGAACGCCGGTGTCGCGCGGCGGCTGTGGGTTGCCGAGGGCACCGTCGAGAAGCACGTCCGCAGCATTCTGACCAAGCTCGACCTGCCCGAGACCGACGACGACCATCGCCGGGTGCTCGCCGTCCTGACGTACCTGGACGGTGTGCACCGCCCGGCGACATGAGGGCGACATGAGGGCGACATGAGGGCGACATGAGGGCGACACTGCTGGGCGGAGTCGCCCGGCGGGTGCTGGTCGCGAGCGGGCTGCTGATGGTGCTCGTCGGCTCCGGGTTCGTGGTGCTGCTGATCTCGGTGCAAGGTCTGCGGGCGTCGGAACACCAGGCCCGGCACACCGAGGCCGTGCTCACCAGCGCACACCAGGTGGAGCGGCTGGTCAGTGATCTGGCCACCGGTCAGCGCGACTTCGTCATCACCGGTCAGGAGAAGTTCCTGCAGCCGTGGCAGGCGGCTCAGGCCCAGCTGCCGGCGCAGACCGCCTCGCTGGAGCAGCTGGTTGCCGGGAGCCCCGATCAGTTCGCTCGGGCGCAGCAGGTCAGCCAGAGCGTCACGTCGTACCTGCGGGACTACTCGATGCCGGAGATCGAGGCCGCGCGTCTCGACCCGGACGCTGCCCGGACCGAGGCTGCAACCACGGAAGGCGCGCAGCGGGTGGCCCAGATCCGCTCGGTGCTCGACCAGCTGATCGGCTCCGAGCAGCAGCTGTCGGTGACCGAGCAGCGGCACTCGGACTCGGTCGCCAATCAGGCAGTCGTTGCCGCGGTCATCGGGTTGGCCGGTTCCGTCGTACTGATCCTGGGCTTCACGATCTACCTGACGCGCGCGATCGTCCGGCCGGTGCGGGTCACCGCGGAGATGGCGAACCAGCTGGCCGCGGGCGATCTCGCCGTACGCGTGCCGGAAACGGGCGTCGGCGAGATCCGCACGCTGGAGCGTACGTTCAACACGATGGCGACCTCGCTCGGCGCGGCCAGTGCCGACGTCGCCGCGTCGCGGGCGCGCATCGTGCGGTCGGCGGACGAGACCCGGCGCCGGATCGAGCGAGACCTCCACGACGGGATCCAGCAACGGCTCGTCTCGTTGGCGCTCGATGTCCGCGCGATCCAGGCGGACACCCCGGTCGCGGAGCTGGACAAGGTCGCCGACGGGCTGGCCTCGACGCTGGACGAACTCCGAGAGATTGCCCGCGGCATCCATCCCGCGATCCTGTCGGAGGGCGGTATCGGCCCGGCCCTTCGGATGCTCGCGCGCCGGTCGAAGATCCCGGCGGAAGTCACGGTCGGCTTCACGACCCGGCTCCCGGCGCCGATCGAGGCCGCGACCTACTACGTCGTGTCCGAAGCAATCACCAATGCGGCCAAGCATGCCGACGCGTCCGTCGTACTGATCGATGCCGACATCGCCAACGGCTGGCTGAAGCTCTCGGTGCACGATGACGGACGTGGTGGCGCAGACCCGACCGCAGGCTCCGGTCTGATCGGACTCGACGACCGGGTGCAGGCTCTGGGCGGCACGCTGGTGGTCGACAGCCCAACAGGAGCAGGTACTACGCTCTCGGTTGCGCTGCCCATCACCTCGTAGTACAGGCAGCAGGAATGCCACCGGGTTACGGGCCTGCGATGCTTGATCCATGCGGTGCCTGATCGTCGACGACAGCCGGCACTTCCTCGAAGCGGCGCGCGGCCTGCTCGTGCGCGAAGGCGTCACAGTCGTCGGTACGGCGACGTCGGCCGCCGAGGCCGGTGAGCTGATCGAGGACCTGCGGCCCGACGTCGTACTCGTTGACATCGACCTCGGCGACGAGAGCGGCTTCGACCTGATCACCCAGCTCCGGTCGGCCGGTTCACCGGCGCCGATGATCCTGATCTCGACGCACGCCGAGCAGGACTACGCGGACCTGATTGCCGCGAGTCCTGCGATCGGCTTCGTACCGAAGACGAGCCTGTCCGCCGCTGCGATCCAGCGGTTGCTGGACAGGGTCTAGGTGGAGCGGCCGCGGCGTACCACGGCGTCGAATCCCGCAGCCAGCAAGAGGACTGCGCCCGTGACGACCCATTCGTAGCCCGACGAGTTCGAGCCCTGGATCAGATCGCTCATGCCGTTGATGATCACGGCAACGACCAGTCCGCCGAGTACGGCGTCGATCATCCGCCCGCGGCCGCCGAACAACGACGTACCGCCGATGACTGCTGCCCCGACCGCCAGCAGCAGGGTGTTCCCGGCCCCGGCGTTCGACTGCACCGACTGCAGGAGCGACGCCGCGACCACACCCGAAACGGCCGCCATGCCGGAACAGATCACGAACACGGAGATCCGGATCCGCGACACCACGACACCGGCACGGCGAGCAGCCTCCTCGTTACCGCCGACGGCGTACACGTGCCGTCCGTAGCGGGTGCGGCTCAGCGTGAAGTGCCAGACGACGAACAAAAGAACGAGCAGTACGACGGCCCACGGCTCACCCTGGGCCTTGTTGCTGAAGAACGCGTTGGTGATGAGGTTGCGGTTGATCCCCATCTCGTACGTGAACGCGCTGCCGAGCAATGCGACCACGACCACCTTCGCCACGATGACGACGACCGGTGTCGCGGGCAGCCCGCTCTGCCGGCGTCCGCGCGCATCGATCAGCTTGATCGCGGCGTACCCGAGGACGAAGATCCCCAGCAGAGTCCAGCCCAGCCAGATCGGCACGAAGCTGTTCTCCAGCGAGATCAACGGTGAACCGGTCGGCAGGATCACCGAGCCCTGGCCGCCGATCAGGATCAGCGTCAGTCCCTGGAAGGCCAGGAACGTGGCCAGCGTGATCACGAACGACGGGATGCCGGCCCGCGCCCGCAACCAGCCCATCACGAACCCGATCACCAGCCCGGTCGCGAGACCCGCGAGTACGCCGATCCACCACGGCTGGCCGTGCCGCAGCAGCAACACGGCCATGATCGCCGAACACAGACCACCGGTCGTGCCGGCCGACAGGTCGATCTCGCCGAGCAGCAGGACGAAGACCAGCCCCATCGCCATCACGATGATCGGAGCGGCCTGGATGACCAGCGCCTCGAGGTTGTACGCGCTCAGGAACCCTTGGTGCACGATCGCGAAGAACGCGGTGATCACGACCAGGCCGACGATCGCCGGAGCCGATCCGAGCTCGCCGCCCCGCAACCTCGCCAGGTAGTCGCGGACATAGGTGCCGAGCGGACCCTGGACGGGCTTGCGGTGAGGTGTCTCGTCAGCAGCCACCGGTTCGGCCTGGGCGTTCACTGGGTCGCTCCCCTCGACTCGGCCGGCAGCCCGAGTTCTCCGGACCGGCCACTCGTGATCAGCTCGACGACCTGGGTCTGGGTCACATCCTTGCGCCGTACCTGGGTGGCCATCCGCCCCAGGAACAGGACGGCGATGGAGTCCGCGACCTGCATGACGTCGTTCATGTTGTGCGAGACCAGTACGACGGCGACACCGCGATCGGCCAACCGGCGTACCAGCTCCAGGACCTGCTCGGTCTGGGCGACGCCGAGGGCCGCGGTCGGCTCGTCGAGGATGACGATCTTCGAGCTCCAGAGCACCGACTTCGCGATCGCGACGGTCTGCCGCTGGCCGCCGGACAGGCTCGCGACCCGTTGCCGGACCGAGCGCACCGTACGGACGCCCAACGACGCAAGGGTTTGCGACGCGAGCTTCTCCATCGTGTTCTCGTCGAGCGTGCGGAGCCGGCCGACGCGTTCGCGGCCGAGGAACATGTTGCCGACGACATCGAGATTGTCGGCCAGGGCCAGGTCCTGGTGGACGATCTCGATGCCGAGCCGGGCGGCGTCCCGCGGTTCGTGCAGCTGTTGCGGCGTACCGTCCACGAGGATCTCGCCGGCGTCGATCCGGTGGATGCCGCCGATACATTTGACCAGCGTCGACTTGCCCGCCCCGTTGTCGCCGACCAGGGCGGTCACGTCACCGGCCTCGGCGCTGAAGTCGACTCCCGACAGCGCCACGACCGGACCGAACGACTTGCCGACGCCTCGTAGTTCGAGTGTCTTCACGGGGTGTGGATGCCGTTCTCGTTGCAGAGCTTCACCAGGGCGGGAGTCGGGCACACCGACGCCGCGGTCTCGTACCCGTCCGTCACCGGCAGCGCGACGTTCTTCTTGGTGATGACCGTCGGATCGGCCAGGTACGACGGGACCTCACGACCGGTGGTCGGGTCCTTGATCGTCGCCGGGGCGGTCGGCTTCTGGCCGGACAGGATCTGGCCCGCCAGCTTGATCGCGACATCGGCCTCACCGGCGACCGGCTTGTAGATCGTGAAGCACTGGGTGCCGGCCATCACGTTGTCCAGGCCGCCCGCGGTGGCGTCCTGCCCGGACACCGCCACCTTGCCGGCCAGACCCTGCGACTTCAGCACGTTGATGACCGATTGGGCCATGGTGTCGTTGGCAACCATGACCGCGTTCAGGCTCGGGTTCTTGCCGAGCATGGTGGTGAACACGGTCTGCGCGGTCGCCGGGTCCCAGTTGCCGGTCTGCTCGCCGAGCTTCTTCCAGCCGGCCTGCTTCGACAGCACCGAGTTGTAGCCCTGGGCAAACAACGTCGCGTTGTTGTCGGTCGGTGCGCCGTCGATGTCGACGTACCCGACCGCGCTCTTGCCGGCGACCTGCGGGCACGCCGTCAGCGCCGTACCCTGATCCTCGCCGACCTTCACGTTGTCGTACGACACGTAGTACTCCGCCGTACCGCCCGTGGTCAGACGGTCGTAGTCGATCGCCACGACGTTGTGCTGCTTGGCCAGCGACTCGATCGCCTTGCCCGAGCCCGAGTCCAGGTTCGTCACCAGCAGAACCCCGACGCCTTGGTTGATCAGCGCCTGCGCCTGGGACTCCATCGTCGTCGCGCTGTTGTTCGCGTTGTCGATGTAGCAGGTCAGCTTGTTGGCCGCGCATTGCTTGCGCAGTTCGTTCGGATCGGCCGAGACCCAACGGGGCGAGGACGCCGTGTCGGGAAGCAGTACGCCGACCTTCGTGTTCGGCGGCGGCGTGGCGCTGCTCCCGGACGAGTTGTTGTTGTTATTGCCGCAGGCAACCAGCCCCGCCATCAGTGTGAGGGTGAGTCCGGCCAGCGCGACAGCTCTCGGTGGTGTTCGCATGGTGCGTCCTTCGTGATCGCCGCAGGTTCTCTCCTGCCCAGCATGCGATCGGCGCCGCGCCACGTCGTCGCAGCAGGCACCCAACTCCGTTGCCGGTCAGTGGGTAGCTGGGTTACCGGCTGGCAGGGGTCCGGGACGGCGGACAGCTTCACTGCACCGGCGGACCGGCCGGGCCATGGTTCTGGGTATGGCCACTTCCGCAGCAGTACCCTCCGCTCGGCAGAGCCGGCCGGGCCTGAAGCGCGATATCGGCTTCGTCGGTCTGATCTGGGCGTCCGAGGGATCGATCATCGGCTCCGGCTGGTTGTTCGGCGCGCAAGGCGCCCTGTCCACCGCCGGCCCCGCGGCGATCATCTCCTGGGTGATCGGCGGTACGGCGATCCTGATCCTCGCGCTCGTGCACGCCGAACTCGGCGGCATGTACCCGGTCTCCGGCGGTACGGCGCGTTTCCCGCACTACGCGTTCGGCGGCGCGGCCGGTGCGTCGTTCGGCTGGTTCTCCTGGTTGCAGGCGGCAACCGTCGCGCCGATCGAGGTGCTGGCGATGATCACCTACGGCCAGCACTACTCGTTCGCGAGCGGCTGGCTGAAGACCAAGAACGGCCAGCACATCCTGACCGCGTCCGGGATCGTGGTGGCGGTGCTGCTGATGGCCGCGATCACCGCGATCAACTTCCTGAGCATCCGGCTGCTCGCGCGGACCAACAGCACGGCGACCTGGTGGAAGGTCGGCATCCCGCTGCTGACGATCTTCGCGCTCGCCGTGGTCCAGTTCCACGGCAGCAACTTCACCGCCGCCGACGGCTTCAACCCGTACGGAGCGAAAGGCATCCTGTCCGCGGTGTCGACCAGCGGCATCATCTTCGCGCTGCTCGGCTTCGAGCAGGCCGACCAGCTGGCCGGCGAGAGCAGCAACCCGCGGCGCGACATCCCGCGCGCGGTGATCGGGTCGATCGTGATCGGCGCGGTCATCTACATCCTGCTGCAGATCGTGTTCATCGCAGCGCTGCCCAAGGACCAGATCCAGGGCACCTGGGCGCACGCGGCGTACACGACGATGACCGGGCCGTTCGCGCAGGTCGCGACCTTGCTGAGTATGGGGTGGTTGGCAACGATCTTGTACATCGACGCGGTGGTTTCGCCTGGTGGGACAGGGCTGATCTACATCACCGGCAGCTCGCGGGTGTCGTACGGGCTGAGCCGGAACGGGTACGTGCCGTCGGTGTTCGAGCGGACCAACAAGCGCGGCGTACCGTGGGTCGGGCTGATCACCGCGTTCGTCATCGGGTGCATCTGCTTCCTGCCGTTCCCGAGCTGGCGGTCGCTGGTCGGGTTGATCACGAGTGCGAGTGTGCTGATGTACGCCGGTGCGCCGTTGTCGCTCGGGGTGTTCCGGCGACGGTTGCCGGACGCGCACCGCCCGTACCGGTTGCCGGGGGCAACGTGGTTGTCACCGCTGGCGTTCGTGGTCGCGAACCTGCTGATCCTGTGGTCCGGGTGGATGACCGACTGGAAGCTCGGGGTGGCGATCCTGCTCGGGTACGTGATCCTGATCGGCAACCGGGTGTTCAAGCTCAATCCGATCATGCCGCAGCTCGACCTGCGGGCGGCGCAGTGGTTGCCGGCGTACCTGGTCGGGATGGGGCTGATCGTCTACCTGAGCGACTTCGGACCGTTGAAGCACCCGTGGTTCCCGTTGTGGTGGGACATCGTCGTGACGGCCGTCTTCAGCCTGATCATCTATTTCTGGGCGCTCGCGGTCGCACTGCCGGCCGAGCAGATCCAGCACATGGTCGACCAGGTCGTGCTCCCTGAGGAAGCCAATCTGGGCTAGTGGGTCGCCGCCGGCTGGTCCGAGGGGTCGTGGCGTTCGCCGTCGCGGGCGGTCCAGCCGGTGGTGTCGGACTCGGCGCCGACCTCGGAGACGTGCCAGACGACGCTGCGAATGCCCGGGCGGTCGACTACGCCCTGGTCGAGCATCGCCTGGTGGTAGCCGCGCTCCCCTCGTCGGGATCAGTCTGGGGCTAGAGGTCGATCAGGTCGAGGAGTTGGCCCAGTTCCTTCTGGTTGAGGTCGCGGAGTTCGCCGGTGTGCAGGTTGCCGCGGCGGACCGGGCCGATGGCGGTGCGGGTGAGGCGTTTCACCGGGTGGCCGACCGCGTCGAACATCCGGCGGACGATGCGGTTGCGGCCCTCGTGCAGGCTCATCTCGACGAGGGTGCGGCCCGGGACGGTGGAGACGATCTTCACCGTGTCCGCGCGGGCCGGTCCGTCGTCGAGCTCGACGCCGTCGAGGAGGGTCCGCAGTACGCCGGGTTTGACGTTGCCGTCGACCTCGGCGACGTACGTCTTGGAGACTTCGTACGACGGGTGCGCGAGGCGGTGCGCGAACTCACCGTGGTTGGTGAGCAGCAGGAGCCCTTCGGTATCGGTGTCGAGCCGGCCGATGTGGAAGAGCCGCTCGGGGCGATCCTGCACGTAGTCGGTGATGCACGGCCGGCCCTGCGGGTCGGACATCGTGCTGACGACACCGCGCGGTTTGTTGAAGACGAGGTAGACGTTCGCACTCACCGGCGGGATCCGCTCCCCGTCGACCCGGATGACAGCAGTCTCCGGATCCACCCGAACCCCGAACTCCGTCACCACCCGCCCGTCAACCTCAACCCGCCCCTCCTCGATCAGGAGTTCGGCATTCCGCCGAGAAGCCACCCCCGCCCGAGCCAAAACCTTCTGCAACCGAACCCCCGGGTCATCCCCCATCCCGCACCCCCTCAGACCTCACACCGGCCGCATCCCCGTACTCCCCGTCCCCGGCGTACTCCACGTCATCCGCGGTCTGACCGACGGACCCGACCGACGCCACGTCCGCAGCACCCGAGTCGCCGGACTCGGCGTCATCCGCATCCTCCGCAGACACGTCGTACTCCGCCTGCTCGGCATCCTCTGCAGGCACCGCGTCCTCGGCGTCCTCGACGTCTGCCAACTCGGCAGGCTCGGTGGACTCCAGGTCGGCGTTCTCGGCGTCCTCCGCGGATGTGGCGTTGGACGTCGCGTCGGCAGGTTCGGCGTTCTCCGGTGGGGTGGGGTCTTCTGTGGGGGTGGGTGGGAGGGTTTGGGCGGCCAGTTCCTCCTCGATGTCGTCCATGTCGGGGAGGTACGGGGCGAGCTCCGGGAGGTCGTCCAGGGACTGCATGCCCATGCGTTCCAGGAAGTACGAGGTGGTGCGGTAGAGGGTGGCTTGGGACTCGGTGTCGGCGCCGGCCTCCTCGACCAACCCTCGGGCGACGAGCGTGCGCATCACACCGTCCACGTTCACACCGCGGATGGCAGAAACACGCGCCCGGCTGACCGGCTGCTTGTACGCGACCACTGAAAGCGTCTCCAACGCCGCCTGCGTCAGCCGCGCCTGTTGGCCGTCGAGCACGAAGCGTTCGACGTACGGCGCCGCCTCGGCGCGGGTGTAGTACCGCCAGCCTCCGCCCACCTCACGCAGGTCGAATCCACGCCCCTGCTCGGTGTACTCCGCCGCCAGCTCCCCCAGCGCCTCCGCCACGTCCCCCGTAGGCCGCCCAACCGCACGCGCCATCGTGAGCACCGGCAAAGGCTCATCCGTCACCATCAGAATCGCCTCGAGCGCCCGCCGCATGGTGTCGTCATCGACGACAACCTCATCCCCCACCGGCACCTCAGTCTGCCCCGGCGGCAAATGCTCCTCGTCCTCACCCAGTACGCCGACCGCCACCCCCTCCCCGGAGCCGCCGCCGTCACCCTCCACGACACCCGAGTCCTCCGCGGCGTCAGCCACGTCAACCTGGTCCTCGTCGGAGCCCTCCGCCCCAGCCTGGTCGTCCGCCGCATCCTCTGCGTCGAACGGCTCGTTGGCGGCTTCGTCCACGACGGACGAGTGGTCCGGCGTGGTTTCCTCCGCGTCGGGAGGGGTGGGCAGGGCGTGCTCCTCAGCGTCTGCTGGGGATTGGGGGGTGTTGGTCTGGTCGGTCACTGGTTTGCCGTCTCGTCGGATGCCGGGGGCGGGGGGATGTCGGATTCGTCGGTGAGGATTGCGCCGGGTTCGAGGAAGTCGGTGTCCTCGGCAACTACCGGTGCTTCACCTGTTTCGTCGGACGGTTTGGACTCCTCGTCGAACTCGTCGCTGACGTCGATCTCGCCCTCGTCCGAACCGGTCCACCGAATGGTCAGTTCCCCCAACGGTGTCACCTGGTCGAACGAAACCGCGGCCTCACGGAACAACTCCAACAGTGCCAGGAACCGGCAGACAGTCGTCACCGTGTCCGGCGAATCCGACACCAGCGCGCGGAACGTCGTACTGCGTTGCCGCCGCAGCCGATCCACGATCACGATCGCCTGCTCCCGCACCGTGACGGCCGGCGCGTGCAGGTGAGCGAGCGAAACCCCTTCAGGTACGTCGTTCTTCGGCGCCATCGCCCGGGCCGCCAGCGCCGCCAGCCCGGCCGGATCAAGCCCCAGCAACACCTCGGGCAGCAGCTCCGCGAACCGCGGCTCCACCCCGACAGCCCGCGGGAACCGCCGCGACTCGGCCGCCATCCGCTCCTGCACCAGCGCCGCGATCTGCTTGAACGCCCGGTACTGCAACAGCCGCGCGAACAACAGGTCCCGCGCCTCGAGCAGCGCGAGATCCTCGTCGTCCTCGACCTCGCCCTTCGGCAGCAGCCGCGCCGCCTTCAGGTCCAGCAGCGTCGCCGCGATCAGCAGGAACTCCGACGTCTGATCGAGATCCCACTCCGACCCCAGCGCCTTGATGTGCGCGATGAAGTCGTCTGTGATCACCGACAGTGCGATCTCGGTGATGTCCAGCTTGTGCTTCGAGATCAGCTGCAGCAGCAGGTCGAACGGCCCCTCGAAGTTCACCAGGTGGACGCTGAACCCCTTGCCCTCAGCAACAGCCGACGTGTCGTCGGAGCCGAGGTCCAGTGGTAACGAGTCCGAGGACACCGTCACTCCGAGCCCTTGGGCTCCGCGGCCCGGTCCTCGGCCGCGCGCAGCCGCCGCACCAGCACCGAGTCCGGCCCGTGGTCGACGAAGTCGGCCAGCAGCACGTCGATCGCCTCGCGGACGATCCGGCCGCGGTCGGCCGTCAGGCCGTGCTCCGCGCGCAGCGCAAGTCTGGTCTGTTCCAAGCCGAGCAGCTCCTCCTCCGTCACGTACACGGTGATCTTCGTGTCGTGGCGGATCCGACCACTCGACTTCCGGTCGTCGACGACCGTCGTACGGGACCGTACGGTGGACGGTCCGTCAGTGGTGGTGCGCTTCTCGGGTCTGGTCTGCTTCGGTGCCGCACCCCCGAAGAGTTCACTGGCACCTGGCAGGCTCACCCGGCGGGACAACGCGCCAGCACCTCCTTGGCAAGGTCGCGGTACTGCGTAGCCGCTTGGGACGAGGGGGCGTACGTCGTGATCGGTTCGCCGACGACCGTGGTCTCGGGGAACTTGACGGTACGCCGGATGACAGTGTGGAAGACGCGTTCGTCGAAGGCCTGGACCACCCGGTCGAGGACCTCCCGGGCGTGCGTCGTCCGCCCGTCGAACATGGTGCCGAGGATCCCGACGATCTCGAGCTTCGGGTTCAGCCGGTCCTGCACCTTGGCGATCGTGTCGGTCAGCATGGCCAGGCCGCGGAGCGCGAAGAACTCACACTCCAGCGGTACGACGATGCCGTTCGACGCGGTCAGCGCGTTGACCGTGAGCAGACCGAGCGACGGCGCGCAGTCGATCAGGATCACGTCGTAGTTCGGGATGATCGGGTCGAGCACCCGCTGCAGCGTGTACTCGCGGGCGACCTCCTGGACCAGCTGTACCTCGGCCGCGGACAGGTCGATGTTGGCCGGCAGCAGGTCGAGGTTCTCCACCCGGGTCGGCTGGATCACCTCGTCGGGCGTGATGTCGCGCTGCATCAGCAGGTTGTAGACCGACAGCTCGAGGTCGTGCGGCTGTACGCCCAGACCGATCGAGGCGGACCCCTGCGGGTCGAAGTCGATCAGCAACACCTTGCGACCGGTCTCGGCGATCGCCGCACCGAGGTTGATCGTGGTCGTCGTCTTACCGACGCCGCCCTTCTGGTTGCACATCGCGATCACCTGCGCCGGGCCGGTCTTGGCGGGTGGCTGCGGCACCGGCAGGTCCGGCAGCGGCCGGCCGGTCGGCCCGATCTTGTGACGCGGGCCGTTCGGGTCGTTCACGGGTGCAAGGTCCTCCGCGGTGAGCTTGGCCGTCGGCTTCGGCATCTCCGCATAGTTGTCGGGCAGCGCCCGGGGCGTCGTCACCGGGCGGGGTGGCGTGCTGAACGGCTGGGCCGGCTCCGGGGTCGGCTGGTGCCCCGGGATGCGGCCCGAAAGGTGGTCTGTCACGTGCTCGGTGCCCGGGAATGTCGACTCGTTCATGACTCGTCAAACCTTTCAACCGATACGGGCGATCCCAGCGACTGTAAGCGTGCATTCAAGCACTCTCAACCAGCCACTCCGCACCGGGGTGGGGCTGTTTGTCGACAAAGCTCCGAACCTGGCCGATCACCCACTCCGGGTCACCGGCCGTGACCAGATGATCGCACACCGTCCCGGATCCCCGAGCACCGGGGTCTACCTCATGAGGAGAGCGCCCGGGGATGCGAGGTCGCATAGACCTCACGGAGCTTGTCGACGGTCACCAGGGTGTAGACCTGCGTCGTCGTGACAGATGCATGTCCGAGCAACTCCTGGACCACGCGTACGTCGGCCCCGCCGTCCAGCAGGTGGGTCGCGTACGAGTGACGCAGCGTGTGCGGCGAGATCTCCTTCGAGATCCCGGCCCGCTGTGCGGCACGACGCAGTACCGTCCAGGCGCTCTGGCGGGACAGACGGCCGCCGCGGGCGTTCAGGAAGAGCGCATGGGTGCCGCGACCGCGTGACACCAGGTCCGGGCGGCCACGGACCTGGTACGCCGACAGCGCGTCGCGGGCGTATGACCCGACGGGCACCACTCGCTCCTTGCTGCCCTTGCCTCGCAACAGCACCGCACCGGCGTCCAGGTCGATGTCGTCGACGTCCAGGCCGACTGCCTCGGAGATGCGGGCTCCCGTGCCGTACAGGAACTCCAGAAGCGCAGCGTCCCGCGTGGCCAGAACGGCCGGCTCGGCCTCGGCTCCAGCGGCCGCTGTGAGGATCCGAGTGACCTCGTCGACAGACAGGGCCTTCGGCAGCCGCTGCGGCGGTACAGGTGGCTTCACAGCCGCAGCAGGGTCCACGGCGGCCAGCCCCTCGCGTACGCAGAACTTGTGGAACCCACGGACCGCTACGACGGTCCGCCCGGCGCTCGAAGCGGTCAGCGGCGGATGGTCGGCATCGCCTTCGCGCAACCGCATCAGGAAGTCGCTGACCACGGCCTCGGTAATCCGGCCGAGGTCGTCGATCCCGGTGGAGGCGAGGTAGTCGCCGTACCGGCGCAGGTCACGCCGGTACGACGCCAGGGTGTTGGCGGCCAGGCCGCGCTCCACCGTGAGGTGGTCCAGGTAGGTGCCAACTGCCCTGCTGATGCTCAGACCAGCACCTCGTCGAGCTTCAGCTGTGACAGATCGTGCGCCTCGGCCACGGGGCCGTAGGTGACGTGACCGTCGAAGGTGTTCAGGCCGAGCGCCAGGCTGTGGTCCGACTTCAGCGCCTCCCGCCACCCCAGGTTCGCCAGCTCGATCGCGTACGGCAGCGTCACGTTGGTGAGCGCGTACGTCGAGGTGTTCGGGACCGCGCCGGGCATGTTGGCGACGCAGTAGAACAGCGAGTTGTGCACCCGGTACACAGGGTCGGCGTGCGTGGTCGGGCGCGAGTCCTCGAAGCAGCCGCCCTGGTCGATCGCGATGTCGACGAGCACACTGCCGGGCTTCATCCGGCTGACCATGTCGTTGGTGACCAGCTTCGGTGCCTTCGCACCGACCACCAGCACCGCGCCGATGACCAGGTCGGCCTCGAGGACGGCGCGCTCGATCTCGTACGCGTTCGAGGCGATCGTCAGCAGGTGGCCCTGGTAGATCTGGTCGGCCTGACGCAGCCGGGCGATGTTGCGGTCGAACAGCTGAACCTGCGCCTGCATGCCGAGCGCGATCGCGGCCGCGTTCATCCCGGAGACGCCCGCACCGAGGACGACCACGCGGGCCGGGTGTACGCCGGACACGCCGCCGAGCAGCACGCCGCGGCCGCCGCCCTGCGCCATCAGGTGGTACGCACCGGACTGCGGCGCGAGCCGGCCGGCGACCTCGCTCATCGGCGCCAGCAGCGGCAGAGTGCCGTCCGGAAGCTGCACCGTCTCGTAGGCGATGCCGGTGATGCCGGACGTGAGCAGCGCGTCGGTCGTCTCCTGGCTGGCGGCAAGGTGCAGGTAGGTGAACAGCACCTGGTCCTTGCGCATCCGGTGGTACTCCTCGGCCACCGGCTCCTTCACCTTGAGCACCAGCTCGGCGTCGGCCCAGACGTCGTCCGCCTCCGCCACGATCCGTGCCCCGGCCGCGACGAACTCCTCGTCCGGGATCAGCGAACCGTCGCCCGCCCCCTGCTCGATCAGCACCTCGTGCCCGCTGCGCACGAACTCGTGCACGCCGGACGGGGTGATCGCCACCCGGTACTCGTGGTTCTTGACTTCCTTCGGTACTCCGACCTTCACAACTTGCCCTTCTTTCACGTTCCAGGTGTGCGGCTCACGTCGTTGTGTCCGCGGGCCCGGCGGTTGAGGGGTGTGCCGCTAGGTCGCTGCCGAGTGTAAGCCTCTCCGGTTCATACCACCCGAGTGGATGGTCTGATCTTGACAGTACCTTTCCCAGAAGATGACCCCACGGAGAAGAAGTGATCCGGCTACGGTCGGTCACCGCTGATTCGGCAACGATCATTGACGGCCATTCGTTGGTGTCAGGGATGCTTGGGGCGGAGCCCGTCCGCCCCGGGTTGCGCGCTGAGGTCGGTCGACGAGAGGAGTACGGCGTGGCAGTCGAACTGGGACGGTACGGGGTATGGCACGGACCCCAGCACTTCGGCCCGGAACTGGCGGCGGGTCTGGAGCAGGTGGGGTACGGCGCGCTGTGGCTGGGCGCCTCGCCGGACACCGGCCTGCGCGACGCCGAGGTGTTGCTCGCCGCAACGACTTCGGTTGCCGTCGGCACCAGCATTGTGAACATGTGGAAGTCGCCGGCGGCCGACGTCGCGGCGTCGTACCACCGGCTGGAGGACGAGCACCCGGGACGGTTCCTGCTCGGCGTCGGTATCGGGCACCGCGAGCGGAACGACGACTACCGGTCGCCGTACGAGACCATCGTCACGTACCTCGACGAGCTCGACGACGCGAAGGTGCCGGCCGACCGGCGGGCGCTGGCCGCGCTCGGTCCGAAGGTGCTGCAGCTCGCGGGCACCCGGACCGCCGGAGCGCTGCCGTACCTGACCACCCCGGAGCACACCCGGGAAGCGCGCCGGATCCTCGGCGGCGGGGTGCTGCTCGCGCCGGAGCAGATGATCGTGCTCGAGACCGATCCGGAGGTCGCCCGGGCCACGGCGCGGGACCGGCTGGCGTCGTACCTGCAGCTGTCGAACTACACCTCGAGCTTCAAGCGACTCGGGTTCACCGACGACGACATCGCCGACGGCGGCAGCGACCGCCTGGTCGACGCGATGGTCCTGCACGGCTCCGCGGTCGAGGTCGCCGAGGGCCTGAAGGCGCACCTGGACGCAGGCGCCGACCACGTCGCGATCCAGCAACTGGGACGCGAAGGCATCGATCTGCTGCCCGGGTACGAGGCGCTGGCAACAGTTCTCCAGTAGCTTGGCGCGCCCCTGGCGACAGTTGCCAGGGGCACTGAATATCGCACTGATCACTGCATCGTGAAGTCGGCGAAGTCGAAGCCGGGTGAGACGATGCAGGAGACGAGCACGGCCTCGTCGCCGGCGGGTCGTGCGGACTGCCAGGCGCCGGGTGGGATCACCACCTGCGGCTGCTGCCCCGCCTGGACATCCGGTCCGAGTACGACGGACTCGTCGTCGTACTGCAGCGTCAACGGCCCGCCGGAGTGCCACAACCAGATCTCCGCCGATCGCACCCGGTGCAACCGCGACTCCTCCCCCGGTGCCAGCAGGAAGTAGATCGCGGTCGCGCTCGCCCGGACCCCGCCGTACCCCTCCGGCTCGAACTCGACCCCCGACCGCCAGGTCTCCCGGTACCACCCGCCTTCGGGATGCGCCTCGAGGCCCAGCAACGTCGCCAATTCAGGCTTCTCCATGAACCGATTGTCCGGCAGAGTGCGGTGCATGCTGCCTTCCGAGTACCACCGCAGACTCCCGTACGGCGAACGGATGTCGCCGGAGCCGCTGGTCGGGCACCCGTTCTTCCCGTTCGAAGGGGACGTGCGGGTTGTGCCGTTGAGCGAGCCGGTGCTGCCGGAGCCGCCGCGGGGCGGAGAGGCCGGTGGGAAGCCGTGCGCGAAGTGCGCGGATCCGGACGGGCACGTGATCTGGCGGGACGAGCTGTGGTCGTTGAAGGCGTTCGGGCCGACCGGGCTGCCGTTCGTGGCGATCCTGGAGCCGCAGGAGCATTACCGGCTCGACAACCTGCCGCCGGAGTTGACGGCGACACTCGGGCCGATGATCCAGCGGGTGGCCAACGCGATCCAGGGGATCGACAGTGTCGCGCGGACGCACTTCAACCGGTGGGGTGACGGCAGCGAGCACTTCCATCTGTGGTTCATGGCGCGACCGCTCGGCATGATGCAGCTCCGCGGCGCGATGATCGCGGCGTGGGACGACATGCTGCCGAAGATTCCCGACGAGGAGTTCGCCGCCAACGCCCGGCAGGTCGCCGCCGCCCTCGCGGAGGACGGCGGCGAAGCGATGGTCAGCTGACCTCTCCGGAAACAAGAGGGCAGTGACCGGCGAAAATGCTCCGGAGTACCGAGACCCTCCGATTCAGCCCGCTGCCACGGTGAAGAGCCGTAGATCGCGGTTCTCGGGCAGCGTGATACTCACTGGCGTCTGAGTCAACGTCACCGGGGCGGTGGCGAAGATGCGGGTGGTGACGTTGTCCTTCCCGCCACCGGACTCGTTGCGGTACGGCGTGGTCGCGACGATGACGTTGCCGTAGTGGACGGTGTCACCGCCACCGCCGAGGGTCCAGTCGCTGAAGGACAGGTCGATCGGCGACGTAGTGCCGTCGGCGTAGTTCAAGGTGGCCGTCGTCTGCTGGTTGCCGTTGACGGCGCTGCCGATGAACGACACCTTCGTCGTACCGGCAGGCAGGTTCAGGTTGAGCAGCTGGCCGTCGGCGGGCACGTTGTCAGGGTCACCACCGGGTACGTCGGGCCACGTGAACGTGAGCCCCTGCACAGTGCCGGTGCCACCGGGTGTGAGGCCGGCCGCCGCCAGTGCCTGGCGAGAGTAGCTGACGCCACCGCCGTCGTAGTCGGCTTCGGTGTGGTCGCCGTTGTCGTCGGAGATGCCGACGCCTTCCCGCAGTACGAAGAACGAGTTCGGCTGACCGACAACCACAGTGAAACAGACCTGTGGCAAGGCGGTGCCGTCAGCGGCCTTCAGCTGCACGGTGACCGGGTAGCGGCCGTCGGGAGTGCCGGCTGCCGCTGTGATGGTCACCGCCGCGCTGCCGACCTTGTCCACGTGGAACGTGCCAGCAGTAGGTGTCGCGGTGAGACCAGCAGGTGCGTTGACTGTGTAGGTGACGTCCTGTGCGGCCCCACTGAGACGGTGCGCCTGTACGGCGATCGATGCGCTAGTGGTGCCCGGTGCAACGACGACCCGGCTCGTGTCGGTTGAGGTCTGGAACGGAATCTCACCGGTCCGCCACGACGGCGGTGCGTCCTTGGGCGCAGACCCCCACGAGGTGTTGGCCGTAGTACCGAGCTTGAAGTCCAGCGTCCCGCCTTGTTTCACGAACGACTCCGGCAGCCACGGTTTGGTCGACGACTTCCCGTTGACCTTCAACGACTGCACGTACTGCGCATCGGCACCGGGAGCGTTGATCCGGATCGTCCGGCTGCCCCGGTGGATCACTGCCCGCGAGAACAGCGGTGCGGCGACCTGGAGCTCCGCACGGCTCGGCACGTCCGGGTACAGCCCGAGTGCGGTCCACACGTACCAGGACGACATCGCACCGAGGTCGTCGTTCCCGGGAATCCCGCCGGTGCTGGTGTTCCAGAGCTGATTCATTGCCTGCCGCAACGTCTCCTGCGTCTGGTACGGCCGGCCGGTGTAGTTGTAGATCCACGGTGTGTTGATCGACGGCTCGTTGTCCATCTCGGCGTGCAGCTCGCCCGCACCCGTCAGCGCCCAGGTCCCGTCCGGGTTCTTGAAGAACGCGTCCAGCCGCTGGTTCGTCGCGTCCACTCCGCCGATCGCGTCGACCAGTCCGGCCCGGTTGTGCGGGACCATCCACGTGTACTGCGCGCTGCTCCCCTCGGCGAACCCGTCGTACGTCGACGGCGTGAACGCCGGCCAGGCACCGTTGTCGTCCCGGTTCTGGACGTAGCCGCCGTTGGCCGGGTTGAACACGTTCTGCCAGTACTGCGACCGGGTGAGGAACTTCTGGTACGTCGCCTTGTCACCGGTCCGCTGTGCCAATTCGGCCAACGCGAAGTCGTCGGTCACGTCCTCGAGCGTCTCGACCGCACCGCCCCAAGCGTTGGACTTGGTCGGGACGTAGTGCAGCGCGAGGTACTTGTCGAGCGACGGCCGCTGTCCGATCGTCATGACCGGCTTACCCGCGGAGCTGAGGTCCTTCGCGGTCGGCACGGTCGCCGCCTTCACCAGCGAGCGCAGCGCACCGCGGGCGTCGAGGTTCGTCCCACCGAATGCGTAGATGCCGGCCACAGCGGGCGCGGACGGGTCACCGGTCATCACCGACGTACTGCCGGACGCGTGCGTCCACCGGTCCCAGATGCCGTCGTTCTGCGTGGCCTGGTTGAGCAGCGACTGCGCGATGTCCCCGGCCCGCTCCGGATCGAGCAATGTAACTAGTTGCAGCTGCGACCTGTAGACATCCCACCCAGAGAACGTCGCGTACTGCGCCACCTGTCCGCGCGACACGGAATGCGGCTTCTGGTCGAAACCCCAGTACTGGTGATTGACGTCGCTGAACACGTTCGGGTGCAGCGACGCGTGGTACAGCGCGCTGTAGAAGGTCGTGCGCTGGTCCGTCGTACCGCCGGTGATCTCGATCCGGTCGAGCTGCTTCCGCCATGCCTGCTTGGCTTTCGCGGCGGTCATCGCCACCGACGTACCGCGCGGGTTCTCGGCCCGCAGGTTCGCCAGCGCGTTGGCAGTGCTCACGTAGGAGATACCGATCCGCATCGTCACGCGGTCGCTGTCGAAGCCGACGTACCCGCCGGAGCCCTTGTTCGGCGGCATCCAGCCGTCGGCGCCGTACGTCGTACCGCCGCTCGCCTGGGTGCTTCCCGGCGTGACTGTGGTGTCGGTCCACGTGCCCTGGTTCTTGAAGGGCTGGTCGAATTCCGCGACGAAGTGCAGCGTGTAGTAGCTGCGCTGCCCGATGCTGGCCAGGTACCCACAGAAGTTGCCGCTCGTCACCGAGCCGCTGACCGTGCGGTGCGCCGCGTCGATGCTGATGGCAGCGTCACTCGATCCGACCTCGGAGTTCGAGGTGCGGAACATCAGCGTCTTGGCCTTGTCGGCCGGGAACGTGAACGCCGCCGACCCGGTCCGCGTGGTGGCGGCCAGCTCGGCGGTGACACCGGAGTCGAGCCCGACCTTGTAGTACCCCGGCTTCGCGACCTCCTGCGCGTGGCTGAACGTCGACGCGTAGACCTCGTCCTTCGCATCGCTCTGCGGAGAGCTGGTCACCTCACCCGCCAACGGGAAGATGGGGATGTCTCCCGAACCGCCCGCACACCCGGTCCCACTCATGTGCGTGAGACTGAATCCGCGGATCTTGTTCGCGTCGTACAGATAGCCACCAGGCGCAGCGGTCCGATAAGCGTTCCCCCGACTGGTCTCCGGGCTGAACGAAAACATCCCGAACGGCAACACCGCGCCGGGAAACACGTTCCCCGCGTTGGATGTCCCGATGAACGGATCCACCTGCTCGGTCGGATCGACCGAACTCGTGGTGATCCGGCTGCTCCCGGCCGCGGCAGGCGCACGAAGACCGGCAGCCAACGGATCCGGCGGCGTGGCAGTCGTCGGACGGACGCCGGAGCCGCCCGGTGACGGCGACGGCGAAGGCACGGCGTGAGCGGTGGGAGCGACGGCGACGATCAGGGCGCCGGCGAGCAGCAGGCTCGCGCGCCGGGACAGCAGGGGACGACGGACGGGACGACGCATGGGCGGGACCAACCTTGGGCGGAGTGAGGTGGGCGTGACATCGTTGTCAGCAACAGATACCCTCACCCACCGCAGCGGGTCAAGATCTCCGCGTAGTTCCGGTACCTCAGCGGTCCTTCGCCGGCCAGGGCGAGTCGGCCGGGCGGAGGGTGTCGAAACCGGGGCCGTTGAGCGCGGTCCAGGTCGCGAGTGAACCCATGACCAGGATCGGATTCTGGAGCTGGCCCGCCAGAACCGCACCGACCACGTCGATGAGCGGCGCCCAGACCGTCTCCATGTCGGCCTCCTCGTGGAGGCGTTCGAAGGACTCGTCGGCGGGTGACAGATCGCGGGCCAGGAAGATCCGGACCGCCTCGTTGGTCAGGCCGGGCGAGGTGAAGGCGTCGACCAGGATCCGCCAGTCGGCGGCCTTGGTCGCGGTCTCCTCCCACAGCTCGCGCTCGGCGCCCAGGCGGTACTGCTCACCCTGGACGTCGAGCAGCCCGGCCGGCGGCTCGAGCAGCTTGTAGCCGACCGGGTGCCGGTACTGGCGCACCAGCAGCATCCGGTTGTGCTCGTCGAGTGCGACCACGCCGACCGCGCCGGGATGTACGACGACGTCGCGCACGAACGTCTCGCCGGCCGGCGGCGCGATGGTGTCCCGACGTACCGAGATCACCCGGCCGGTCTCGTGCACGACCTCGGACGAGGAGACCGGCCAGTGCTCCGGCTGGTCAGCCAGTCCGGCGCCGAACCGCAGCTCGGGATGATCCGTCATCGGGCCTTGACCGGGGTCTTCTTGGTAGCGGCCGGCTTCGGCTCCTCGACGGGGAGCCTGGATTCGCGCTGCCGGTCCAGCGCGGCCGCGACCAGGCCGGAGAACAGCGGGTGCGGCTTGGTCGGCCGCGACCGCAGCTCCGGGTGCGCCTGGGTGGCCACGAAGTACGGGTGGACGGACCGGTCCAGCTCGATGAACTCGACCAGCTCGTGGTCCGGCGACAGGCCGCTGAACACCAGGCCGGCCGTCTCCAGCTTGTCCCGGTAAGCGTTGTTCACCTCGTAGCGGTGCCGGTGCCGCTCCTGGATCGACGGGGCGCCGTACAGGCCGCGGACGATCGAGCCGTCGGCTAGGTTCGCCGGGTACAGGCCGAGCCGCATCGTGCCGCCGAGATCGCCGGAGCCGGAGACGATGTGCTTCTGCTCCTCCATCGTGGCGATCACCGGCTGCTCGGCGTCGGGGTCGAACTCGCTGGAGTTCGCGTCCACCAGGCCGGCCAGGTCGCGGGCCACCTCGATCACCATGCACTGCAGGCCGAGGCACAGCCCGAGGATCGGGATGCCCTGCTCGCGAGCGAACCGGATGGCGCCGATCTTGCCCTCGATACCACGCACGCCGAACCCGCCCGGGATGCAGATCGCGTCGACGTCGCCGAGCAGCCGGGCCGCGACCTCGGGCGTGGCGCACTCGTCGGAGGCGATCCAGCGCAGGTTCACCCGGGCGTCGTTGTCGAACCCGCCCGCGCGCAGCGCCTCCGCGACCGACAGGTACGCGTCCGGCAGGTCGATGTACTTGCCGACCAGCGCGACCGTGACCTCGTCCTTCGGGTGGTGCACGACCCGCAGCAGCTCGTCCCAGCGGGTCCAGTCGACGTCGCGGAACGGCAGGTTCAGCCGGCGGACGACGTACGCGTCGAGGCCCTCCGCGTGCAGCACCTTCGGGATGTCGTAGATCGACGGCGCGTCCGGGGCGGCCACCACGGCCTCCTGGTCGACGTCGCACATCAGCGAGATCTTCCGCTTCACGCTGTCCGGGATCGGCCGGTCGGCCCGGCAGACGACCGCGTCCGGCGCGATACCGATCGATCGCAGCGCGGCGACCGAGTGCTGGGTCGGCTTGGTCTTCAGCTCGCCGCTCGGCGCCATGTACGGGACCAGCGAGATGTGCAGGAAGAACACGTTGTCGCGGCCGACGTCGTGCCGGACCTGCCGCGCGGCCTCGAGGAACGGCAGCGACTCGATGTCGCCGACGGTACCGCCGATCTCGTGCAGGACGACGTCGACGTCGGCGCCCGCCATCGCGAGCATCCGTTCCTTGATCTCGTTGGTGATGTGCGGGATCACCTGCACGGTGTCGCCGAGGTACTCGCCGCGGCGCTCCTTGGCGATGACGCTGGAGTAAACCTGTCCGGTGGTCACGTTGGCGACCTGGGAGAGGTCCCGGTCGAGGAATCGCTCGTAGTGCCCGATGTCCAGGTCGGTCTCGGCGCCGTCGTTGGTGACGAACACCTCGCCGTGCTGGAACGGATTCATCGTGCCGGGATCCACATTCAGATACGGATCCAGCTTCTGCATCGTGACGCGGATGCCCCGAGCCGTCAGCAGACTGCCGAGGCTGGACGCTGTCAGTCCCTTACCGAGACTGGATGCCACGCCGCCGGTGACGAATACGTGCTTGGTCTGCTGGGAAGTCGAAGCCCTGTCCACGGGTCTCCAGCCTACCTCTTGTCAAGCACCGGTCGCGACGAGACCCGCGTAGATGTCGAGCAGATTCTTCGCCACCGCGTCTTCGTCCATCCATCTGGCGGACAGCTCCCGGCCGCGTGTCCGCATAGCGTTCGCGGTCTCCGGCTCGGCCAGAACCGCCCGGACGCCGTCCGCCAGCCCGTCCGCGTCGCCCGGGAACGCCAGTACGGCGCTGTCCCCGACCAACTCGGGTACTCCGCCGACCGCGGTCGCCACGACCGGTACGCCGACCTGCATGGCCTCCTGGATGACCAGCGCCCGGGCCTCCCAGTGCGAGGTGAGCAAGAACACGTCGGCCGCACCCAGCAGGTCGGCCACGTCGCTGCGGTGTCCCAGCAACCGGACCGGCAACTGCTCGGCGTCGATCCGCGCCTGCAGGTTCTCCCGCAGCGGTCCGTCACCGACCACGACGAAGACCGCGTGCGGAGTGGATTCGTGGACCCGCGCAGCGACCGACAGCAGCGTCGGGTAGTCCTTCTGCGGCGCGAGCCGGCCGACGGTGAGCACCATGGGCCGGTTGCCCACACCAAGCGCGTCTCGGACAGCTGCGCGCGGCGTACGGACCTGCGGCATCGCCGGCGCCGCCACCGGAGCCAGCTGAGCGTTGCGAGCGCCGAGGCTCTTCGCCAGCTCGACGAGGTCGCTGGACGCACCCAGGGTCAGATCCGCGCCTCGGGCAACCAACCGCTGCCCCATCCGCATCATCAGGCCACGCGGCCCGGGGGCGATCACTGCGTTGTGCCAGGTGACGACCAGTGGGCGCAGTCGCGACCGGTCCCGCAGGGCGGTCATGGCGGCGCGGTAGCCGTGCGCATGGATCACGTCGCAGCCGCGCAGTCCGGCAGCCTGCGTGACAACCGTCGCCGGACCGAACTCGAAGTGCTCGGCCGTCCCGGGCGGCGCACACACGACAACCTCGTGCCCTGCACTCACGAACCGCGGCACCAGCGAGGCAACGTGCTGCCCGATGCCGCCCCGCGACTCCGCGAGCAGCAGCCCGATCCTCATCGCTTCTCCCGTCGAACGAGTGCGCGAGCGTCCGCGCGATCCAAGACAAGCACGACACCGGCGTACACCAGGACGACGGCCAGGCCGGAGAGGATCGCGAACACGACCGCCTTCGCCGGTCCTGCGTCGCCGGCCGGCACCGAGACCAGCCAGCCTGCCGCTCCTGCCAGAGCGGCACCGACCAACGCTGCAAGGGTCGCACGGCCGAAACCGGTCAGCACAGCCGGGCCCGCCTCCCGTCGTAGCACTCCGAGCAGCACCACCGCGCCGATCACCATGCCGACCGACATCGCTGCCGCCAGTGCGGGCACCGCGGCCCATCGGGCAGTCAGCACCACACCGGCGAGAGCCACCAGTACCCAGGCGCCAGACGTCACAACAGCCACCTCACGACCGCAGTGCCGCGCGTACAGCACCCGGCCGACGTGCATGAGTACTGCGAAACCGATCGCCGCCGGCGCGAAGAAAAGCAGCCCGTCCACGAGCGCGGTTGCTCTGGACTCCTGCACGGCGCCGTCGTCGTACGCGAAGATGCGGGCGACCGGAACGGCCGTGCCGACCAGCAGAGCGGCACCGGCGCCGCCGGCCAGCATCACCGCACGGGTGGAGGTCGCCGCGTAGTGCTCGAACCGCTCCCCCGCGTCGAACGCGGCCGCCAACCGCGGGAACACGGCGGTCGTGATCGGGACCGCCAGAACGGCGTACGGCAACAGGTACACGGCGTTGGCCCAGGTATAGACCGCGATGCTGCCCGGCACCCCACGGTGGTTTGCCAGGTACGTCGTCACCACGAAAGTCAGCTGCTGCGCGACCAGTACGGCGAGACCCGCGAGCGCGAGTCTGCGCAGGACCGGGCCGACGCCGGGGTCGAGGCGCAGCGTCGGCCTGATCGGCAGCCGGAGGAACAGCATCGGGACCAACACCGTGAGTGCGAGCGCCGCGACTCCGGCCGTCGTACCCCAGGCGAGCAGGTCGGTCGCTCCGCGCGCGGCCGCATCGGCGTTCGGGGCAGCGGCGGCGAAGACGACGTACGTCGCGACGACCACCAGGCTCGAGATCAGCGGCGCCAACGCACCGGCCGCGAAACGCTTGTGGGACTGGAGAACCGCGGTCGCGATCACCGCCACGGCGTACCCGAAGACCTGCGGTACGAAGATCGCGAGCATGCGGGTCGCGGTCGCCGTCGTGCTGCCGCAGTCGGCGCCGGGGTCGAGCATCGCGTCGGTGTACCGGCCGGCCAGAACCCAAGCCAGCAAGGCGACCGGCGCCAGCAGCACGAACGACCAGGACAGCAACGCCCCGATGATCCGTCCCTGCGCCGCCCGGTCCCCGCGCGCCACCGGCCCGGCGAGCACCGGGATCACGGCGCCCGCAAGCGCTCCCCCGGCGACGACCTCGAACAGGATGTTGGGCAGCTGATTGGCCGTCGTGTAGGCCTCGGCCAGACACCCGGCCCCGACGGTCTTCGAGAAAACCAACCACCGGGCGAACCCGACCACCCGCGCCAGAACGGTGATCGCCGCGACAACCAGCGCGGCGCGGGCGAGCCGACTCACCTGGGTCGTCGGCCCCACTGGTCGATCTTGTCGAGGACCGGGGTGTCGGCGATGACCTTGGTGAAGCTGACCTTCTCGCTCGCCAGGTTCAGCCCGACGACCGCCGCCAGGACGAGAGTCTTCAACGGGCGCGGGAGCGACGCGGCCAGCGCCGTGCCGGTGATCGCGCCGAGGCCGTTCGCGCCGCAGTCGCCGAGCATCGAGCGCTCGCCGAGGTCGGACGGTGCGGAGGCCGCGGCGGCGCCGGCGACGGCACCTGCCGGGCCGCTCACGACAGCGAGCGGAGCGTTCAGCGCCGTGACCGCCTTGAGCGCGCGGCCCGGGCGCAGGTCGAGGAGGTTGGTGAGGTTCGCCGTACCGGCGATCAAGGCGCCGTCGGCAACTACTCCGGCGAAGGCCTTCACGCCACGGGACTTGCGCGGCAGCAGGGCGGCGGCCGCGAGACCGGCGGCGCCGACGCCGAGGATCTTCACCGCGCCGCTGGTCACCTCGCCGCGCTTCAACGCGCTCAGGTGACCACGGAAACCCTTGGCCTGCGTGGTCCCGCGCAGATCGTCGTACGCACCGACGGCACCTGAGACCGCGCCGGCCACCAGCGCGGCGGCCTTCACCTTGCCGCTGCCCCGGGACGCGGCGACGCCGGCGAGCGCGCCGAGCACCGCGACCGGGCCCTCGAGCAGTGTGACCGACTCACCGCGATGGTTGGTCCGCTCGAACGGCTCCCGGTTCTCCTTCGGCAGCTTCTCCGCTGCACGCTCGAGCCCGGCAGTAGCGGCCGCCGCGACGGCAGCGCTCAGAATTCCCACGTCAGTTGTCCTTCGTCTGTACGGCCGACGGCGCGACGCCGTTCTTCGCGTTGATCGCGCCGTACTGCCCCGCCTTGCCGCCGGCCTGCTCGACCAGTGCGAAGACGATCGTCATCTGGCCGGCGGGGAGATCGGCCACGTCCACCGAGGAAACGATCTTGGTGGCCTCGGAGTCACTCCGCAAGGCCTTGAGCAGTCCGCCGTCGCCCGCCGTGGCCGGCGTACCCCCGACCACGACCCCGCCGCTGCCGATGTCCAGGCCCTTGATGAAGTCGACCGCGTCGTTGTACGTCGAGTTGTCCGGCGTCGGTGTCGGCGGCTCGGCGGCGATCACCACGATCAGGCTGGCCCGGTCCTTGATCTGCGAAGGCTTCAGCGACAGCAGCTTCGCGCCGGTCAGCCCGCTGATCACCTTGGTCGAGTCGGCGTCGGCGGTCTTGCCCTCTTCCTTCGCCGCGACCCCGCGCGCCAGCAGCAGGCCGGCCCGCTGGTACGTCGTGCTGTCCTTCGGG
The DNA here is from genome assembly GCF_041430295.1 of Kribbella sp. NBC_00662. GTDB lineage: Bacteria > Actinomycetota > Actinomycetes > Propionibacteriales > Kribbellaceae > Kribbella. The sequence continues at coordinate 8,219,150 of NZ_CP109029.1, forward strand.
AAGTCCATGTCCGCGGTGACGAGCTGGTTGACCAGGGACTCGACCAGCTGGCGCTGACCGGGGTCGAACATCTTCGCGTCCAGCGCGACCTTCGTGTTCACCACGCCGCCGGCCTTCTCCAGCTCGGCCTGGACGCCGTCGCTCAGGTCGCTGTCGGCGTTCGGCATCGTGACGATCGCGATCTTCTTGTTCGCCAGCTTCCCGTGGGTCAGCCCGGCGGTGACCTTGGCGACGTAGTCGTCGCGGAACTTGTCCAGTGCCTTCAGCTGGGTCAGCTCGTCCCGCGCGTCGGCGAGTTGCTGCCGGTCCTTGTCGGCCTGCGCCGCGACGACCTCGCTGGCAGTGCCCTTCAGCGGGCCGGCGCCGAGCACCACACCGGCGCCCAGGGCGAAGAAGATCGCCACGATCGAGACGATGTGGTAGCGAAAGTCGATCACGTGAACAGCTCCCGGATCCAGTAGACGAAGTCGCTCCAGCGCGCCCGCAGGATCGACCAGAGCACGTCGTCGGCGCCGATCGCGACCAGCGCCATGCCGAGTGCGAACAGGCCGGCCGCGGCGAGCGCGACGACCTGAAGAGTAGAGACCCGGCTGCGGTACAGCCGGCCGACGCCCTTGGCGTCCACCAGCTTGGCACCGACCCGTAACCGGGTGATGAAGGTGCTCGCCATCCCGGAGCGGCCCTTGTCCAGGAACTCCACCAGCGAGTTGTGGGTACCGACCGCGACGATCAGCGAGGCGCCCTTGGAGTCGGCCAGCAGCATCGCGACGTCCTCGCTGGTGCCGGTGGCCGGGAACTCGATCGAATCGACGCCGAGGCGCTCCAGCCGTTCGGAGCCCGGCGCGCGCCCGTCGCGGTACGCGTGCACGACCACCTCGGCGCCGCTCTTCAGCGTCTCGTCCTTGACCGAGTCCATGTCGCCGACGATCAGGTCCGGGACGTAGCCGTTCTCGACCAGGGCGTCCGCGCCGCCGTCGACGCCGATCAGCACCGGCCGGTACTCACGGATGTAGGACTTCAGCGCGACCAGGTCCTCGCGGTAGTCGTACCCGCGGACCACGATCAGGACGTGCTTGCCCTCCATCGCGGTGTGGATATGCGGTACGCCGACGCCGTCGAGCAGCAGGTCCTTCTCGCGCCGCAGGTACTCCAGCGTGTTCGCGGTGAACGCCTCGAGCTGGGTCGACAACCCGGCGCGGGCGTCGTCCATCAGCTCCGCGACCGACTTGCTGTCCTGGGACATGCCCTTCGCGACCGCCTCGGTACCTCGGTACAGCGTGCCGTCGTCGAGGCGGACGTGCTCGCCCTCGTGCAGGATCGAGAACACCTCACGGCCGACGCCGTCGACCAGCGGGATGCCGGCCTCGACCAGGATCTCCGGGCCGAGGTTCGGGTACCGGCCGCTGATCGAATCGGCCACGTTCACCACCGCGGCGACCTTGCAGTCGACCAGCGCCTCGGCGCTCACCCGGTCCAGATCGACGTGGTCGATGACCGCGATCTCGCCCGGCTTGAGACGTTTGGTGAGATTCTTGGTACGTCGATCCAGCCGGACCACTCCGGTGACGCCGGGCAGTTCAGTGGGTCGTGCTCTCCGCAGGCTGGGCAGTTTCATCGCCCTCTCATCCTGCCATGTCAAGAGCCCCCTTCCGGTTCATTTACCCGGGCAGGCCCTTGTTAACGCACTGAAATAACAGTCACTGTGCGTCAAATCATCCTTTGGAACGACTTTTCTTGCGGGGCTTGTGGCGTTCCGCGGCCAGCGCGAGCAGTTCCTCGGCGTGTGCCTGTGCGGCATCGGAATTCTCCAGACCGGCCATCATCCGGGACAGTTCCTTCAACCGGGCGTCGTCGTCGAGAGCCACCAGACCGCTGGTCGTGACCGAGCCGTCGTCGCTCTTCAGCACCACGGCGTGACGGTCCGCGAACGCGGCGACCTGCGGCAGATGGGTGACCACGATCACCTGCGTCCGCTCCGCCAGCCTGGCCAGCCGCTTGCCGACCTCGACCGCGGCCCGGCCGCCGATGCCGGCGTCGATCTCGTCGAACACCAACGTGGGCACGGGATGCGTGTCGGACAGGATCACCTCGAGCGCGAGCATGACCCGCGACAACTCTCCACCGGACGCGGCCTTCTGCAGCGGACGCGCCGGGCTGCCCGGGTTCGCCGCGAAGCAGAACTCGACCTCGTCGATGCCGAACGGACCGGCCGCGGTCTCGTGCACCTCGACCGACAGCTTCGCGTGCGGCATCGCCAATCCGGTCAGCTCTTCGGACACCGCGACGCCGAGTCGTTGCGACGCTTCGATCCGGGCCTCGCGCATCTGCTGACCGAGATCGGCGAGCTTCGCGTCCAGCTCGGCCAGCTCCGCGGTCAGTTGCTCGACCCGCTCGTCGCTGCCGTCGAGATCGGCGAGTCTGGCCGCGGACCGCTTCGTCCACTCCAGTACTTCGTCCACGGTGCCTTGCTCGGCGCCGTACTTGCGCACCAGCCCATGCAGCAACGAACGTCGCTCGCTGACCACGGCCAGCCTCGCCGGGTCGGTGTCGACATCGGCGGCGTACGACGAAAGCTCGCCGGCCAGGTCTGCCGCGAGATATCCGAGCTCGCCGGCCCGGTCCGCCAGCTCGGCCAGCTTGGCGTCGTGCTCGCGCTCGGCGTCCAGCACCTGCTTCGCCAACGAGAGCAGGCCGAGGATGTCGTTCGGCCGAGTGGAGTCAAGGTCTTCGGAGGCCAGCGCATCAGCGGCGGTCGTGGCCGCAGTACGCAGACCGTCGGCGTACGCCAGGCGCTCCTCCTCCGCGGCGAGCTCGAGGTCCTCGCCGGGCAGCGGCTCGGCCTTGGCGATCTCGTCCAGACCGAAGCGCAGCAGATCCGCCTCGGCCAGGCGATCGCGCTCACGCGTGGTCAGCTCGGTCAGCTCGGCCTCGACCTCGCGGTGCCGCTTGTAGGCCGCGGAGTACTCCTGCAATGGGACGAGAACCGCCTTACCTGCAAAGGTATCCAGCGTTTCGCGTTGCCGCGCGGGCTGCAGCAAGCGCCACTGGTCGGCCTGCCCGTGGATCGCGACCAGGTCGCCGGACACCTCGCCCAGCACGGACACCGGCACCGACGCACCGCCGAGGAACGCCCGCGAGCGCCCCTCGGACGACAGCTCCCGGGCGATCAGCAACTCGTCGTCGTCCAGCTCGCCGCCGCGATCCTCGGCCTGCTGAACGATCGACTTCGGTACGGCGCTCGCGCGGCCCTCGACCCGGGCCCGGCGGGTCCCGTGCCGCACCAGACCGCTGTCGGCGCGGCCGCCGAGCAGCATGTTCACGCCGGTCACGACCATCGTCTTACCTGCACCGGTCTCACCCGTGACAGCGGTGAATCCGGGGTCGAGGTCCAGCGTCGCGTCCTCGATCACGCCCAGCCCGGTGATGCGGATCTCTGACAGCATGGCTCTAGTTTCCGTTTCCGTTGCGTTTGCGCTCGGCGGCGCCACGCCAGCCGAGCACCGGGAGGTCGAACTTCGCCACCAGTCGGTCGGTGAAGGACGCCTCGTGCGCCCGTGCCAGCCGGACCGGCGTCGTGCCCCGCCGGACCGTGATCTCGGCGCCGGGCGGCACCTCGACCATCCGGCGGCCGTCGCACCACAGCACGCCGCGCCCGTGCCACGACGGGACCAGCTCGATCGACAGCTGCGACGTCGGCGCCACCACGATCGGCCGGGAGAACAACGCGTGCGCGCTCAGCGGCACCATCAGGATCGCCTCGACCTCCGGCCAGACGATCGGGCCGCCGGCGGAGAACGCGTACGCCGTACTGCCGGTCGGGGTCGCGACGACGACACCGTCGCAGCCCCAGCGGGACAGCGGGCGATCGTCGACCTCGACCAGGACCTCGAGCATCTTCTCGCGGGCGGCCTTCTCGACACTCGCCTCGTTCAGCGCCCAGGTCTCGAAGATCAGGTCGTCGTCGAGCCGGACGTCGACGGCCAGCGTCATCCGCTCCTCGACCGTGTAGCTGCGGTCGACGACAACCTGGACGATCCGCTCGAGGTCGTCGACCTCGGCCTCGGCCAGGAACCCGACATGGCCCAGGTTCACCCCGAGCACCGGCGTACCGTGCGGGCGGGCCAGCTCGGCGCCGCGCAAGATCGAGCCGTCGCCGCCGAGCACCATGATCAGCTCGACGTCGTTCGCCGCCTTCTCCGGGTCGTCGACGATCTCGACCGGATCCAGCTTGAGCGCCTCGGCCTCACCGCCAAGCAGCCGGACCTGCATCCCGGCATCGGTCAGCAGCCGATGCGCCTCGCGGGCGACCTCGACCGCCTGCTCCCGGCCGGTGTGCGTCACCAGCAGCACGCGCCGCGGCTCGTGCTCAGCCACCCTGCCTCCACTCCTTCGGCTTTCCCCGCCCCACCGCCTCGGTCACTGAGGACCGTTCTCGATCGCACTCTGCAGCATCGTCTCATCGAGAACCGGCGCTTCCCGGCGTATCCACAGGAAGTATTCGACATTTCCTGACGGACCAGGCAGTGGGCTGGCCGCCACCCCTTCGATTCCCCACCCCAGGTCGTGAGCCTTCGCTGCCACCGAGCGTACGGCGTCCGCCCGCAACTCCGGGTCACGGACCACCCCGCCCTTGCCCAGCCGCTCCTTGCCGACCTCGAACTGCGGCTTCACCATCAGCACCAGATCGCCGTCCGGCTTCACCACGCCGATCAGCGCCGGCAGGACCAGCGTGAGGCTGATGAAGCTGAGATCGCTGACGACGAGATCAACCGGTTCACCACCGATGTCTTCCAGCGTCAGCGTCCGGACATTGGTCCGGTCCATCACCGTGACCCGGTCGTCGGTCTGCAACGCCCACACCAACTGGCCGTACCCGACGTCGACCGCGATGACGTGCGCCGCTTCATTTCGCAGGAGTACGTCGGTGAACCCGCCGGTCGACGCACCGGCATCGAGAGTGCGGCGGCCTTTGACCTGGACCGCCGGAAACGCCTCCAGCGCCCCGATCAGCTTGTGCGCGCCGCGGCTCGCGTAGCCGGGGTCCTCGTGTTCGGACGTGTCGACGACGATCGGTGCGTCCGAGCCGACCCCGGTCGCGGGCTTGCCGGCCACGGTGCCCGACACCTTCACCTTGCCGGCCGCGATCAGCTCGCTCGCATGCTCACGTGACCGCGCCAGGCCACGTCGTACCAGCTCGGCGTCGAGCCGCGAACGCTTGGCTGCCTTGGCCACTCAGCTCCGGTCGCCCTGCTCGGCGTCCGCCTCCACCAAGGCACTCTGCAGTCGCTCGTGCAGGTCGGCGTACACCTCGCCGTGGTCGCTCACCGGCCGGTCCCGCAGCTCGTCGAGCCGCGCCATGGTCTCCTCGACCAGCGGGTGACCACCTTCACCTGTGTCGTCACCTGTGACGTCACCTGGGTCTTCGCTCGGGTCCTCGGCGGACTCGGCCTCGAAGGCGTGCTCGTACTCCTCGCCCGGCGGCCGCGCGAACTCCGGCCCGAACTCGACCGCGGCCGGATCAACGTGCTCGGCGGCGTCCTGCGCACCGGGCTCGGTGTCGTAATCAGGGGTCGCGGTCGTCTCTTCCGACGGGTCGAAGTCGGGCTCGACGTCCGGGTCGACGTCCGGCGGGAACTGCTCGCCAGGATGCTCGGTCACGTCAGGCCTTCTTCGCCGTCTTCTTGGCGGCCTTCTTCGCCGCGGCCTTCTTCGCGAGCGGCACGGCCTTCTTGGCCGGAACCTTCTTCGCGGCCTTCTTGGCTGCCGCCTTCTTGGTCAGCACCGGCGCCTCCCCGACCAGCGGGTCGGGAACCGGCCCGGCGGCGTGCGCCTCGGCCAGCTCGGTCTCCAGCGCCTTCACCCGGCGGGTCAGCGCGGCAACTTCCTCGGAACGAACGAACCCGAGCCGCGCGACCGCGCCCTCGACCTCGTTCGCCACGATCGCCTGCAGCAACTGACGATTGCTCTTGCTGGTGGCAACGATCTCGTCGGCCAGGTCGCTCACCCTGGTGGTCAGCGCGTCCGCCCCGGTCTGCTGCAGCAACGCTTTCGCAGCCGCCTGGGCCTTCTGCTTGGTGACCTCGGTCAACCCGTTCGCCAGCTGTACGTAGCCGCGCACTGCGTCCATCACCATGACTGCCTCCTCGCATCGTTCCCAGCAACGGTATCGCCTCGGCCGTGGGATACCAGCCAGCAGCACCTACTTGTCGAGGCCCACCCGGTGCAGGGCGGCGTCGATGGCAATGGAATCGGGCGTGGGAGCAGGCTTCGGGCGGGGCCGCCGGGTGCGGCCTGCGGTCTTCGCGGGTTTGGCCTGCTCGGCGGGCGCGTCGACAGCCGTCCAGACCGCGGACAGGATCGCGCGCAGTCCGTCGTACGGCTTGCCCTCGCCCTTGACCGCGACCACGTTGTTCACGATCTCGGCGGTCCAGCCCGCACAGGAGTGCTTCCCGCCGTCGACGGTCACACCCGGCTGCTTCTCGGCCAGCGCGCCGAGCCCGGCAGCGACGTACGTCGGGCGCTGGTTCTTGGGCGCTCGCGCCAGGTCGTACGGATCGTGGACGCCGGTCGCGACCCACAGGCTCGCGATCCCGACCGCGTTCGCGCCCTGGATGTCGGAGTCCAGCCGGTCCCCGATCATCAACGGGTGCTTGGCTTTCAGCCGTTCGATGCTCGTCTCCAGCAGCGGCGGCTCGGGCTTGCCGGCCACGACCGGATCCACGTCGACCGCGGCCCGGACGGCCTGCACGAGCGTGCCGTTCCCCGGCGCCTTGCCGGCCGCGGTAGGGATGGTCAGATCCAGGTTGGTCGCGAACCACTTCGCGCCCTCGTTGATCGCGTGCGCGCCGTCCGCGAGCATCACCCAGTTCACGTCCGGGTGGAAGCCCTGTACGACGGCCACCGGGTTCGCGTCGCTGCTGCGGACCGGGGTCAGTCCGTACTCCTCGAGCGCGACGTACAGCCCTTCGCCGCCGATCACGAGGACCGGCGAGCCCTTCGGGTACTCGCTCGCGATCAGCTTCGCGGCCGCCTGCGCGGACGTCACCACGTCGTCGGCGATCACGTCCAGCCCGAACGATGCGAGGTGCTCGGCAACGACCCGGGCCGGGCGGCTCGCGTTGTTGGTGATGTACCCGATCCGCATGCCTTCCTTGGCAGCTTTCCGCAGGTTCTCCGGGGCGTCCGGGACCGGGTCGGGGCCGACGTACACGACGCCGTCGAGGTCGAGCAGCGCCACGTCGTACCGGCTCGCGAGCGGTTCGTCACACGCCGACAGCGGTTCGGGCGGCGTACTCATGCTTCACCCCGTACGATTCCGCGCATGCCGGATGCTAGGGGGGTGTTGAGACTCGACCCACTGCGCGCCTGGCGGTTCGTGGCGGGCAAGGTGAGCGCGCTCGGCGCGGTCACGTCACCGCCGTACGACGTGCTGGAACCCGCCATCGTCCGGCGGCTGACTGACTCTGATCTGCACAACATGGTGAGGCTCATCCTTCCACGCGATCCGGACCTCGGCCCGGGGCGGTACGACGAACCCGCGCAGCGGCTCGCCCGCTGGCAACGGGACGGCGTGGTCATCCAGGACGAACGCCCCGCGTTGTACGTCTACGAGCAGCGGCTGGGGGACGCCCTGCTGTGCGGACTGGTCGGTTCGTTGCGGCTGGATCCGGGACGCACCGTGGTGCTGCCGCACGAGGAAGTGATGCCGCACTGGGTCGACGACCGGCTGCGGTTGATGGAGGCGACGGACGCCGACCTGGAGCCGATCCTGCTCGCGTACGCCGGTGGCAGTGTGGCCAGCGATGCTGTGGACGCGGCGCGGGCCGGGGAGCCGTGGGTGGAGGCCGAGACGTACAACGGTGCGGAGCATCGCATCTGGCGGATCGACGACCCGCAGGTGCTCGAGGCAATCGCCGCCGAGTTGGCGAAGCATGAGGCTGTTATCGCGGACGGGCACCACCGGTATGCGGCATACCTGGAGAGGCAGCTGCGGGAGCCGTACCGGCCGGGCGCAGAGGCCGGTCTGGCGATGCTGGTCGACTACATCCGCCATCCGCTGACGCTGGACCCGATCCACCGCGTCGTACCGGGTCTGGATCTGGAGACCGTACGGACGCATACGCCGACCGGCTGGCAGATGCAGCCTGGTCGGGTGGAAGGCGATCCGGACCGCATCTCGATCACGGACGGCACCAGCTGGCTGACGCTCCACTCCGACGTGGACACGCCTACGGTCGCGCTGCTGCACGAGGTACTGCTGCCGGCCTGGGGCGTCGTGGAGGAGGACATCAGCTTCCACCACACGCTCGCGGACGCACTGGCGTTGGCAGGGCCGCAGCATGCGGCTGTAGAGCTCGCAGCGCCCCTGATGGACCAGGTACTGCGTTCCGCGGCTCAGGGCGTCGTACTGCCACAGAAGGCCACGTCGTTCGGGCCGAAGCCGCGAGTGGGGTTGCTGTTCCGGATGCTGTGAGGTCAGGGCCGGTGGTACAGGCTCAGGAACTGCTCGCGGAGGGGCCTGCGGGCCGCGCGGTGGCGTTCTGTGAGCCGTCCGAGGGTGAAGGAGAGCTCCGGGTCGTCCTGAGCGGCCGCCTCGGCCGCCATACCGGTCAGGGCGTCTGCTGCGGCGCAGTGGTCCTGGTGCTGGCCCAGGAGCTCCTGGTACGTGGCTGCTTGGGTTGCGGTGGCTTTTGCTTCCTCACCGAGTACGGCGGCACTGGTGTCGGCGGCGTACCGGACTCGCTTCGCCAGCAGACGGACCTCGTGCCAGTCGTCGTCGGCGCTCCAGGGCTTGAGCTTGCCGGCTTCCTGGGTGAACTTCGCGGTCGCCGACTGGAGGAGCTCGGGTAGGACCTCGCCACAGGGTCTGTCCGCCTTGGGCGTCAGGTCCGGGCCTGCCGCGATCGACTCGATCTTGGTGAGCAGGTCCTTCGTGGTCTCGCCGAGCACTACCTCGGCGGAGCGCGCCGCGGCGCGGTCGAGTCCGAGGGTGAGCGTGGTGAGGATCGTGTCGACGTGTTCCTCGTTGTCCTCGCTGGTGGTGTTCTCGCGGACGAGGGCGGCGATCACTTCCAGATCGCGCGCCTCGCCGCAGGCCTGGGCGAGCGCGGCCAGGTCGGCCCGGAGCCCGGGCGCCCAGTCGCCGGCCAGGAGTCTGCGGAACAGCTTGAGGTCACTGCGTAATCGCCGACAGGAGACCCGCACCTGGTGGATGGCGTCGTCTTCTCCCGCCGACACCATCCCGACCGACTTCGCGAGCCGGCCGGCACCCCTCGCGAGCGCCACGCCGACAAGCACGCCGACCGGGCTCTCCGCCACCACCAGATCCCGGTCAGCCACAGCCCTACTCCTCGGTGTCCTCAGGCTTGCCGCGCTCGTCGCCGGTCGAGTCCTTCACGTCCTCGAACTCGTCGACTCCGTCCTCATCCAGATCGTCACCGGCTTCATCCTCAGCCGCATCCTCAGCCTCGTCAGCCTCATCCTCAGCCTCATCGGCCTCGTCAGCAGCCTCGTCGGCCTCATCTACGGACTCGTCGGCTTCGTCCGCGGTCTCGTCATCCGCGTCGGCTTCGGCGTCGTCGAGGTCGGCTTCGTCCGTCAGGTCGTCGTCCTCCTCGACCTCGTCCTCCTCTTCGAAGTACTCGTCGTCGAGGACGGTGTCGTCTTCGTCGAGGTCGGTGAACTCGAGCCCCTCCAGCTCCGCAGCACGCTCCGCTGCGCCGGTGAGACCGTCACCGTCGACACCAGCCGCACGGTGGAACCAGACCAGCGCCTCGTCCGTACGACCGGCCTCGGCCAGGGCATCGGCGTAGGCGTACCGCAGCCGCGGCAGCCACTCGGCGCGCGTCCGCTTGGTCAGCTCCGGCACCTCGAGCGTCTGAATCGCCGCCGCGGTCTGTCCCATGTCACGCCGCGCCCCGGCCGCCACGATCAGCAGCTCGATCTGCGTCGGCTCGGACAGCTCGTTGACGTGCTTGTCCTTGGTCAGCGCGAGCGCCTTGTCCGGGCGCCCGAGCGCACGCTCGCAGTCGGCCATCATCGCGATGACCTCGTGGTTACCCGTCATCCGCCGTACGGCGCGGAACTCGGTCAGCGCCTCGTCGTAGTGCTCAGCCAGGTACGCCGTGATCGCCACGGCCTCACGTACTCCGCCGAGCCGCGACGCCAGCCGCCGCGCGACCCGCGCGTGCTGGTACGCGAGCTCCGGGTCGTCGTCGAGGACCCGCCCCGACGCCACCAGGTGCTGCGCCACCAGATCCGCCAAGGTCCGCGGCAACGAGCGCAGCTCAGCCTTCACACCACGATCGAGCTCGGCCCCCGTGATCCCTTCCGGAATCTTCGGGTCGTCCCGCCGAGGTCCAGCCTTCTCTTCCCGGTCCTCCCGCCGAGGCCCGCCACGCCGCTCATCACGACCCGCCGCGCCTCGCCGATCATCCCGACCACGCCCCCGCGAGTCCCCCACAGGCCCGCGCCCACGAGAGTCCCCGCCACGCTCATCACGCCGGAACCCACCCCGCGAATCACCGCCGCGGTCATCCCGGCTGTACCCGGCCCGCGAGTCCCCAGCCCGCTCATCCCGCCGAGGCCCGCTCGACCGACCATCACGGCTGTATCCACCACGGTCGCCACCGGACCGGTCATCGCGGCTGTATCCACCACGCGCGTCACCCGACCGGTCATCACGCCGGTAGCCACCACGCGAATCACCACCGCGGTCGTCGCGGCTGTATCCACCACGCGAGTCACCAGCCCGGTCATCGCGGCTGTACCCACCACGGGAGCCACCGGTCCGGTCGTCACGGTTGTATCCGCTGCGGTTGTCGCCGGAGCGCTCGTCCCGCCGCGCACCGCCCGGACGCTCATCCCGCCGGAAGGCCCCACGCTCTCCACGCGCCGGCCCGCCACCACGTGCCGCACCCGGCCCACGCCCACGCGAGTCCCCGCCACGCGAGTCGCCCGACCGGTCGTCCCGGCTGTATCCACCACGCTGCTCACCCGACCGCGCGTCACCGCGATACCCACCGCGATCGCCACCGGTCCGCTCATCCCGCCGATAGCCACCACGCGAGTCGCCGGCCCGGTCATCGCGGCTGTACCCACCGCGGTCGCCGCCGGCCCGATCGTCGCGGTTGTATCCGCCGCGGTTGGCCCCGCCATCCCGCGAACCACCACGGCTGCCGCCGCGGTCATCCCGCGAGTACGAACCACGCGCATCGCCAGCGCGATCATCCCGCCGCGGTCCACCGCGATCGTCGCGCGAGTACCCACCGCGGCCACCGGACCGGTCATCACGCCGATCGTCGCCACGGTCATCGCGCCGGTATCCACCGGACCGATCCCCACGCCCAGCCCCGCGACCACCGTCATCGCTCAACTGACCACGGAACGGATCCCGCTGACCCTTGTCGTCACCACGGGACCCGGCGTACCCACGCCTCTTCTCCGCAGAACCCTCATCCCGGTACGACGAACCGCCGCCCGAACTCGGCCCACCGGACCGTCCGCCCGAACCACCCGAACGCCCGCCGGCGAACCCACCCGGACGACTCGGCGCACCACCGGAACGACCACCAGCACCGCCGCGACCAGCTCCAGATCCCGAACGGCCACCGCCCGAGCTCGAGCGACCCGCTCCAGAGCCCGTGCCTCCACCGCTGTAGCCGGAACGCCCGGCACCAGAGCCAGAACGCCCGCCGCCGGAACCGGATCGACCGGCCCCGGAGCCTGCGCGACCGCCGGACTCGGGACGTCCACCTCCGCTGCGGCCGGAACGGCCGGCGCCTCCGGAGGAACCGCGGCGGTCCCCTGAGCCGGAGCGAGGATTGCGAGGTGGCGTAGCCACGGTGACTCCTAACGAAGCTGAAGAGCAGTAATCGGACAAACGTTACCGCGTCCGCAGCGGGGGTGAGGCCCCGGCCGCCAGTCAGACAGCCGACCGCGGCACAGGACAGGACAACAGCCAGAAAAACCGGCCA